>NZ_JBMPPQ010000002.1:0-2552339 GCF_050471125.1 Streptomyces sp. RGM 3693 | reverse complement strand
CCCGCACAGCGGACAACACCCCACACCGCCAGGCGAAACAACGCCGCAGGCGAAACAACAAGAACCCCCACGGCGGGAAAGCCAAAAACGTGGGAAGCCAGCCAAGCGCAGCGAACCCGTTAGCGCCCCATCTCCTCGTGGATCGCTTTCAGGAAGGCGTCGATGTCGTCCTCGGTCGTGTCGAAGGCGCACATCCAGCGGACCACGCCGGCGCGCTCGTCCCAGAAGTAGAAGCGGAACCGCTTCTGGAGGCGTTCGGTGACGTCGTGCGGGAGGCGGGCGAAGACGCCGTTGGATTGGACGGGGTAGAGGATCTCGACGCCGGGGATCTCGCGGACGCCGGTGGCCAGGCGTTGGGCCATGGCGTTGGCGTGGCGGGCGTTGCGGAGCCAGAGGTCCTTGGCCAGGAGCGCCTCCAGTTGGACGGAGACGAAGCGCATTTTGGACGCCAGCTGCATGGAGAGCTTGCGCAGGTGCTTGATGGCGCGGACCGCGTCGGGGTTGAGGACGACGACGGCCTCGCCGAAGACCGCGCCGTTCTTGGTGCCGCCGTAGGAGAGGATGTCGACGCCCACGGCGTTGGTGAAGGCGCGCATGGGGACGTCGAGGGTGGCGGCGGCGTTGGCTATGCGGGAGCCGTCGAGGTGCACCAGCATGTTGCGTTCGTGGGCGTGGTCGCAGATGGCGCGGATCTCGTCCGGGGTGTAGACGGTGCCGAGTTCGGTGCTCTGGGTGATCGAGACGACCTGCGGCATGGCGCGGTGTTCGTCGTCCCAGCCGTACGCCTCGCGGTCGATGAGTTCGGGGGTGAGTTTGCCGTCCGGGGTGGGGACGGTGAGGAGTTTGAGGCCGCCGACCCGCTCGGGGGCGCCGCACTCGTCGACGTTGATGTGTGCGGATTCGGCGGTGATCACCGCGCCCCAGCGGTCGGTGACGGCCTGGAGCGCGACGACGTTGGCGCCGGTGCCGTTGAACACCGGGAATGCCTGGGCGCGCTGCCCGAAGTGGCTGCGGAAGACGCGCTGGAGGTGCTCGGTGTAGTCGTCCTCGCCGTAGGCGACCTGGTGGCCGCCGTTGGCGAGGGCGAGCGCGGCGAGCACTTCGGGGTGCGCACCGGCGTAGTTGTCGCTGGCGAAGCCGCGGATCTGCGGGTCGTGGTGCTGCCGGGCGTCGGTCTTCGCCCGGTTCACGGCGTGGGGGTCAGCCACAGACGCTGTCCATTCACTTCCTGGGCGGGCCGGTTCCAGACTCCGGCGATGGCCTCGGCCAGCTCCGTGACGTCGGTGAAGCCCGCGAACTTTGCGTTGGGTCGCTCGGCGCGCATCTGGTCGTTGACGAGCGCCTTCACGATCAGGATGGCAGCCGCGGCGCGCGGCCCTTCCTCGCCTCCCGACTTGCGGAAGCCGTCTGCCATGGCCAGGGTCCACGCCTCGGCGGCCGCCTTGGACGCGGCGTAGGCGGCGTTGCCGGCGGTGGGATTGCTCGCGCCGGCCGCGCTGATCAGGACGTAGCGGCCGTTGCCGCTGCGTTCGAGGGCGTCGTAGAAGGCGAGGGAGGTGTGCTGGACGGTGCGGATCAGGAGTTTGTGCAGGGTGTCCCAGTCCGCCAGGTCGGTCTCGGTGAACGTGGAGCAGCCGCGCCAGCCGCCGACGAGGTGGACGACACCGTCGACCCGGCCGAATTCCTTCTCCGTACGGGCGGCCCATTCGCGGGTCTGGTCGAGGTCGAGGAGGTCGACGGTCTCTCCGATGACGGTGGCACCGCCGTGGGCGTAGCGGGCCGCGTCGACGGCCTCCGCCAGCCGCTCGGGGTGGGAGTCGGAGCCGACCACGACCGCGCCGGCCTCGGCCAGTCGCAGCAGGGTGGCCCGGCCTGCCGGGCCGGCCGCTCCGGCCACCGCGATGACCGCACCGTCCAGCGGCCCCTTGCCGCCCGTCGAAGTACCCATCTCCGTCGCCTCCTCGTCCTGCCCCTGGACGGCCATTGGCCGGGTGTTCCGGTCGGTTCGCACGCTCTGCTGTCCGTTCTGTTCCTGGTCGGTCCGCATGTTCGTCACGCCGCCGCCGGCACGTCGCTGTGGGCGGTGATGCCCTTGGTCGAGGCGATCACGGTACGCAGCTTCTTGGCGAGCGCCTCGTAGAACATGCTCAGCGGGAACTCGTCGGGAAGCACGTCGTCCACGAGCTTGCGCGGCGGCTGGTCCAGGTTGAGGGCGTCCGGACCCTTGGCCCAGACCGAGCCGGGGTGCGGGGCGAGGTAGGTCGAGACGAGGTCGTAGGCGGCGAACCAGTGGACCAGCTTCGGTCGGTCGATGCCGTCGCGGTAGAGCTGTTCGATCTCGCCGCAGAGCTGGTTGGTGACCCTGGGCGCCCGCTCCCAGTCGATGTGCAGTGTGTTGTCCGTCCAGCGTACGACGTCGTGCTTGTGGAGGTACGCGAAGAGCAGCTGGCCGCCGAGGCCGTCATAATTGCGCACCCGGTCGCCGGTGACCGGGAAGCGGAACATCCGGTCGAAGATCACCGCGAACTGTACGTCGCGGGCCTGCGGGTAGCCCTCGGCCTCCAGTTTCACGGCCTCCTTGAAGGCGGTGAGGTCGCAGCGCAGCTCCTCCAGGCCGTACATCCAAAACGGCTGGCGCTGCTTGATCATGAACGGGTCGAACGGCAGGTCACCGTGGCTGTGGGTGCGGTCGTGGATCATGTCCCAGAGGACGAACGCCTGCTGGCAGCGCTGCTGGTCGTCGAGCATGGCCTCGACGTCCGGGGGGAGTTCGACGCCGAGGAGGTCCACGGCGGCCTCGCTGACCCGGCGGAAGCGGGCGGCCTCGCGGTCGCAGAAGATGCCGCCCCAGCTGAACCGCTCGGGGGCCTGGCGGACCGCGATGGTCTCGGGGAAGAGGACGGCCGAGTTGGTGTCGTAGCCGGCGGTGAAGTCCTCGAAGGTGATCCCGCAGAAGAGGGGGTTGTCGTAGCGGGTGCGCTCCAGGTCGGCGAGCCAGTCCGGCCAGACCATGCGCAGGACGACGGCCTCGAAGTTGCGGTCCGGGTTGCCGTTCTGCGTGTACATGGGGAACACGACGAGGTGCTGGAGGCCGTCGGCGCGCTGCTGGGCGGGCTGGAAGGCGAGCAGCGAGTCGAGGAAGTCGGGGACGCCGAAGCCGTCGTCGGCCCAGCGGCGCAGGTCGGCGGCGAGCGCCTGGTGGTAGGCGGCATTGTGCGGAAGCAGCGGGGCGAGTTCGCCGATGGCGGCCGTCGCCCGCTCGACCTCGTGGCGGACGGCCGCGGCGGTCGGTGCGCCGTCCGCTGCGAGGTCGATCGAGCCGTCCTTGGCCTGCCACGGGCGGATGGTCTCGATGGCGTCCTTCAGTACGAGCCAGGCGGGGTGCGCAACCACGGACTCGTCGGACAGGGTGCCACCCCGGACACCCACAGGCGAAAGAATTTCCGTCATGACTGCCCTCCGGCGGTAGATCGTCCTGTGAGGACACCGTAACCAGCCAAGGATCGCCCATTCAAGTGGGGTCGGTGAAAATTATTCTGCCCACCCCCCGTGGTCACGACTGTTTTTCCTGTGAGGTACGGGTTCGGCCTCACTTCCTGGCATACAGGGCGCCGGATTCCGCGTTTTCTCCGGAGCGCGGCGGGGTAGGCGTTGGAGTCACGGCCCGGCCTGGCGGGTGACGGGCGCCGGGCGGACGCGGTCCCCGGCGAAGTGCGGAATGACCCTTTCACCCCATTGGCGGATGGTCTCCAGACAGGCTTCCTGCGGCACGGTGCCCATCTGGATCAGGCACATCACCTCGTCGGCGCCGGCCGCCCGGAGCCGCTCCACGTAGGCGATGGCGTCCTCGGCCGTCCCGTAGGCGTGGTCGGCCCGGAACGTCGCGGTGGCGTTCGGGCGGACCGGGATGCGCTGCTCTTGGAGGTGGGCGACGACCGCCTCGGCGGCCCGCCGCAGTTCGGCCGCCTCGTCCGCGCCGTCCACCACGGCCTCGTCGGGGATTCCCGCCCCGCCGTACCAGTGCGCGATGGCCTGGGCGAAGAAACGCTGGCCGCGCAGGCCGACGGCGCGGGCCCGCTCGCGGTCGGCCAGGACGATGGTCGGGCAGAGCACCCCGCGAAGTGGTCGTTGATCCGCCCGGAGACCAGCCGGTCGCCGGTGCGGGCGGTGCGCGCGGCGTCGTACGCGGTGCGCAACTCGGCGACCGCCTCCGGGCCGGCGAAGCCCATGACGAGGGCGCCCACGCCCAGTTCGGCCGCCTGCCGGAGGGTCTCGGTGCGGCTACAGGCGAGGAACAGCGGCGGGTGCGGCATCTGGTGCGGCCGGGGCAGGATCGGGTGCGGCGGGATGTCGATCAACTCGCCGTGGTAGGAGAGCTGTTCGCCCTGCCAGGCACGGCCGATGATGCGCAGCGCCTCCTCCACCTCCTGGGTCGTGCGGTCCCGGTCGACGCCGCACAGTGAGGTCTCTTGTGCGGTGCCGCCGCGGCCGGCGCCGAGGTCGAGTCGGCCGCCGGAGAGCAGGTCGAGGGTGGCGGCGCGCTCGGCGACCCGGGCCGGGTGGTTGAAGGCGAACGGCATGCAGACCACGCCGTGGCCGACGCGGATGGTGCGGGTCCGGGCGGCGACCCAGGTCAGGAAGACCTCCGGGGCGCTCATGTGCGCGTACCACTTCAGACAGTGGTGCTCGACGGCCCAGATCCGGTCGAAGCCCATCTGCTCGGCGAGCACGGCCTGTTCGACGCAGTCGTGGAACAGCTGGTGCTCGTGCCCGACGGTCGGATCGGCGAGCTGGGCCTCGAAGATGATCGAGAACTGCATGGCGTCTCCTGGCTTGTCCGGCGGCCAACTCACTATTTCAATCAGCTATATGACTAATCGTCAGAGGTTGGAAGGGGCGGAACTGCCGGACCTCCCGCCGACCGCGTGGGCGGTGCTCGGACTGCTCTCCTTCCGCGGTGCGCGCACCGGCTACGAGCTGAAGAAGTGGGCCGACTCCTCACTGCGGTTCTTCTGGGCGGACGGCACCGACGACCCGGGTCCGCCGGTCCTCAGGCACCCGCTGGTGCTGCGCCTGTGGCTCGGCCACCTCGCCGCCCCGGAGACCCTGCGCGCCCTGGTGGAGCGGCACCTCGCGCGGACCCGGGACGCATTGGCCGAGGTCCGCGGCGCCCTGCGGCGCGCCGAACAGGTCCCCAAATGGGCGTTCCCCCGCGTCGCGCTGGCCTGGAGCGAGCGTCAGCACCTCGCGGAACTGGCGCTGGCCGAGGCGATGCTGGCGGATCTGGCGCGGATGGCGGCATCCGGTTCGGCCGACGGTGCGTAGACGGCGCGGCACGGGGGCACTCGTACGGGCTAGAGGGCACTTGTCCCTACGGCGCTGCCGCTGTTGCGCGGATTAGGCTGTGGGCCATTTCGGGCAGCAGTGCGCCGGCGGCCGACATGTGCGCGGAGCCGATAGCAACCGAGCCGACAGAAGCGAGGCAGCCTTGTCCTTTCTCACCATCGGGCACCGCGGAATGATGGGTGTGGAGCCGGAGAACACCCTGCGCTCCTTCGTACGGGCCGAACGTGAGGGCGTCGACGTCATCGAACTGGACCTGCACCTGAGCAAGGACGGCGCGCTGGTGGTGATGCACGATCCGGACGTCGACCGGACCACCGACGGCACCGGCACGATCGCCGAGCGCACCCTCGCCGAACTGCGGGAGCTGGACGCCGGGCAGGGCGAGCGGATCCCGGTGTTCGAGGAGGTGGTGGACGCGGTGCGGCTGCCGCTCCAGGCGGAGATCAAGGACATCGCGGCGGCCCAGGCACTGGCCGAGGTGGTGCGCTCGCGCGATCTGACCGGCCGGGTGGAGGTGATCTCGTTCCACGACGAGGCACTGGCGGCGATCCGCACGCTGCTGCCGGAGGTGCGGACCGGGCTGGTGGGCGAGCGGTACGGGGCCGATGTCATCGACCGCGCCAAGGCGGTGGGCGCGGAGCTGGTGTCGCTCGACATCCGGCGGCTCACCCTCGAACTCGTCGAGCAGGCGCACGCCGCGCAGTTGAGGGTGCTGGGCTGGACGGTGAACACCCACGATCAGCTGCGGCTGGCGCGCGGGTTGGGGCTGGACGGGGTGGTGACCGACCAGCCGGAGATCCGGCGGGCGGTGCGCTTCACCGCGTAGCCGGCGAGTCGGCGAGTCGACGGGCGGGCCGGCCGAGCCTGGCACACGGGGGCCGCCCGGCGGGAAACCCGCAGTTCACAGCGGCGCAACGGACTTCCAGCATGTGGACGTTCGCCCCGGTGATCTCGACAGGGAGGCCGGTGCGCTGCCACTCTCCCGACATGTACCTGTCGCCACGCCCCGTACGTCGCACCGTCTGCGCCACCGCCGTGCTGCTCGTCACCGCGGTCGGCTGCGCTCCGCAGGACGCGTCCCCCAGCGGCTCGCAGGCCGCCGAGCAGGGGAAGCAGAGCTGTACGCCCGGCAAACTGACCACCGTGGCGCCCGGGAAGATCACGGTCGGCACCGACAAACCCGCCTACGCACCCTGGTTCAGCGACGACGACCCGGCCAACGGCAAGGGCTACGAGTCGGCGGTGGCCTATGCCGTCGCCAAGGAGCTGGGGTACGGCAAGGATGCGGTGCGCTGGCAGACCGTGCCGTTCAACAGCGCCTTCGCGCCCGGTGCGAAGTCCTTCGACTTCGACGTCAACCAGGTGTCGATCAGCGCCTCCCGCAAGCAGGCGGTGGCGTTCTCCTCCGGCTACTACGACGTGCGGCAGGCGGTCGTCGCGGTCAAGGGCTCCAAGGCGGCCGGTGCCAAGAGCATCGCCGACCTCAAGGACGTCAAGCTCGGCGCCCAGGTCGGCAGCACCAGTCTCGACGTCGTCAACGACACCATCCGCCCCCACCAGGCCGTCGCGGTCTTCCAGAAGAACGATCTAGCCAAGTCCGCCCTGAAGAACGGTCAGGTGGACGCGATCCTGGTCGATCTGCCGACCGCCTTCTACATCACCGCAGCGGAGCTCAAGGACGCCGTGGTCGTCGGCCAGTTCGCCCAACAGGGGCCGGCCAAGGAGCAGTTCGGGCTGGTGCTGGACAAGGAGAGCACGATCACCGGCTGCGTCACAGCGGCGGTGGACGCGCTGCGCCGCAAGGGCACCCTGGCCGCGCTGGAGAAGCAGTGGCTGGCCGACGCCGTCAACGTGCCGGTGCTGAAGTGACGTCCGGGACGGCGAAGGTGGCGGAGAAGGGGACGGGGAGAAAGAAGGGGAGGGGGAAGGGGACCGTGCCGGACGGGGTGGGTGGATCCGCCGACGACGACGGGTACGTGCCGTCCCGGCGGCGGATCGAACGGGAGCGGTACAAGCGCACCCGGGCGCGCCGGGCCACCGCCCTCGCGGCGCTGAGCACGCTGGTCACCGGCGCGGTGCTGTACTTCGTGGTCACCGCCGCGCCCGGCTGGCCGCGCACCCGGGAGACGTTCTTCAGTGCCGCCTACGCACGGATCGCGCTGCCGAAGGTGCTGGAGGGGCTGCTGCTGAACCTGCGGCTGCTGGTGGTGTGCGGGGCCGCGGTGCTGGTGCTCGGCCTGCTGCTGGCGGTGGTGCGGACACTGCGCGGACCGGTGTTCTTCCCCCTGCGGCTGCTGGCCACCGCTTACACCGACTTCTTCCGCGGCATGCCGTTGATCATCTGCCTGCTGATGGTGGTGTTCGGGGTGCCGGCGCTGCGGCTCCAGGGCGTCACCACCGATCCGGTGACCCTCGGCGGCGCAGCGCTGGTCCTGACGTACTCGGCGTACGTGGCGGAGGTCTTCCGGGCCGGCATCGAGTCGGTGCACCCCTCGCAGCGGGCCGCGGCCCGGTCGCTGGGGCTCTCCGGCGGGCAGACGCTGCGCTTCGTGGTGCTGCCGCAGGCGGTGCGGCGGGTGGTGCCGCCGCTGCTGAACGACCTGGTGTCGCTCCAGAAGGACACCGGGTTGGTGTCGATCGCGGGCGCGGTGGACGCCGTCTACGCGGCGCAGATCATCGCCAGCAAGGACTTCAACTACACGCCGTACGTGGTGGCCGGGCTGGTCTTCGTGGCGCTGACGATCCCGATGACCCGGTTCACGGACTGGGTCACCGCCCGGATGGACCGCCGGCGCGCCCAGGGAGGGACGGTATGAGCACGACGGACGGGACCGCGACGGCGGGGGCGGCGGCCGGGGACGGCGGGCCGGTGCTGCGGATGGAGTCGGTGCGCAAGACCTACGAGCGCGGTGGCACCGTCGTCCTGCGGGACGTGGACCTGGAGGTCGCCCCGCACAGCGTGACCGTGCTGATCGGGGCCTCCGGGTCCGGCAAGTCCACGCTGCTGCGCTGCACCAACCTGCTGGAGGAGATCGACGACGGGGCGATCTTCCTGGACGGCGAGGAGATCACCGACCCGCGGGCCGACGCGGACGCGGTACGCCGCCGGATCGGGGTGGTCTTCCAGGCGTACAACCTCTTCCCGCACATGAGCGTGCTGGACAACATCACGCTGGCACCGCGCCGGGTGCACCAGGTGGCGCGCGCCGAGGCCGAGGACCGCGCCCGTGAGCTGCTGGAGCGGCTGGGGCTCGGCGGGCGGGCCGGCGAGTATCCGGACCGGCTCAGCGGGGGCCAGCAGCAGCGGGTGGCGATCGCCCGGGCGCTGGCCGGGCGGCCGCGGTTGCTGCTGCTCGACGAGATCACCGCGGCGCTCGACCCGGAGCTGGTCGGCGAGGTCCTCCGGGTCGTCCGGGACCTCAAGGAGGACGGTATGACGATGGTCATCGCCACCCATGAGATGGGCTTCGCCCGGGAGGTCGCCGACCAGGTGTGCTTCCTGGAGGGCGGGGTGGTGCTGGAGCGCGGGGCGCCCGGTGAGGTCTTCGGCGCGCCCCGGCACGCCCGGACCCGGCAGTTCCTCCAGCGGATCATCGAGGCCGGGCGGCTGTAGGGCCGGCCGCCGCGGCCGGCCCGGCGGTCAGCCCAACGGCTTGATCAGCAGCTCGAACTCCAGGTCGGCGCGCTGCGGGATGCCGAACCGCTCGTCGCCGTACGGGAACGGGGTGAACTCGCCGGTGCGGCGGTAGCCCCGGCGCTCGTACCAGGCGATCAGTTCCTCGCGCTGCCGGATGACGGTCATCCGCATCTCCGGGGTGCCCCAGGTGGTCAGTGCGGTGCGTTCGGCCTCGGCGATGATCACCTTGCCCAGGCCGCTGCCCTGGAGGTCCGGGCGGACCGCGAACATCCCGAAGTAGGCGTGGTCCCCGCGGTGCTCCAGCTGGCAGCAGGCGACCAGCTCGCCGTCCCGCTCGGCGACCAGCAGGCGGCCGCTCTCGTTGCGCACCACCGCGGCGACGCCGTCCGGGTCGGTCCGCTGGCCCTCCAGCAGGTCCGCCTCGGTGGTCCACCCGGCCCGACTGGCGTCCCCGCGGTAGGCCGATTCGACCAGTGCGACGAGCCCGGGGACATCGGCGTCGGTGGCGGTGCGGAAGGTCAGCGAGGTGGTGGGCATGGTGCGCGGGATCCTCTCGGGCCGTAAGGATGGCTGTCAGCGAGGCTAACAAGAGGCGGCAGCCGGCGGCAGGGCCGGAAGGCCCGGAGGCCCGAAGGCCCGGAAGGCCCGAAGGCCCGGCGGTGCGCCGTGTCCGGCCCGTCGGGGCGGTCCGGCGGCGTAGGGTCCGTGCCATGGTGCAGGTACTGAGCAGCAGGGTGCTGGTGCGGCCGGCCGATCCGGAGCGGTCGCGGAAGTTCTACGGCGAGGCACTGGGGCTGGCGATCTACCGGGAGTTCGGTACGGGGCCGGAGCGCGGCACGGTGTACTTCCTCGGCGGCGGGTTCCTGGAGGTCTCCGGGCGGGCCACGGACGCCCCGACGCCGACCCTCCAACTGTGGCTCCAAGTGGCCGACGCGGCGCGGGCGCACGAGGAGCTGGTGGACCGGGGGGTGGCGGTGCTGCGGCCACCGGTCCGCGAGCCGTGGGGGCTGATCGAGATGTGGATCGCCGACCCGGACGGGCACCGGATCGTGGTGACCGAGGTGCCCGCCGACCATCCGTTGCGCTACCGGCCCTGACCTGGCGGGCCGGCGTACGGCCGGGGGGCGGCCCGCTGCCGGGGGGGCGGCCCGCGCTGTCCGGCCGTACGCCCGGGGAGTGCGTCCGGTGCAACTCTGGCCTGCACAGCGGTAACTGGTGATGGGTGCCCGCGGTCGCTAGCGTCGCGGGCATGACCACTACTGAACAGCCCCTCGGCGGGGAGCACTTCGACGTCGTCATCGCGGGCGGCGGGCCGGTCGGCATGATGCTGGCCGCGGAACTGCGACTGCACGGCGTCGCGACCCTCGTCCTGGAGCAGGGGCGGCGCGGGCAGGGTGAACCGCGCACGCTGACGCTGCACTCCCGGACGCTGGAGACCCTGGACCGGCGGGGCCTGCTGGCGGAGTTCACCCGCGCCCAGGAGAGCCTGCCGGGCCTGGCGGACTACCGGCGGCTGCTCGCCGACCAGGCCACCCGCGGCCACTTCGCCGGGTTGTACCAGCTCGGCCAGCACTCGGCGGAGCCGGCCGAGCAGCCGCACGGCCTGACCCTCCCCCACCACGTCCTGACGGAGCTGCTCGCGCGGCGGGCCGACGGCCTCGGCGCGGTGGTCCGCTACGACCGGGAGGTGACCGGCCTAGCGCAGGACGCGGACGGCGTCACCGTCCACGTGCGGACCGCGGACGGCGACTCCGCGGTGCGCGCCGACTTCGTGGTCGGGTGCGACGGCGGGCGCAGCGTGGTCCGCAAGAGTGCCGGGATCGACTTCCCCGGCACCGACCCGTCGCTGGTGTCCCGGATGGGGCGCGGCGCCATCGAGGTCCACGGGGGCGGGGAACTGCCGGCCGGCTGGCGGCGCACCGACGGGGGCTGGTTCATGCGGATGCCCGACGGGCGGATAGCCGTCACCGAATGGGAGGTGCCGGAGGACCTGGAGAGCCCGGCGACCGCTGACGAACTGGCCCGGAGCATCGAGCGGGTGACCGGGCGGCGGATCACCCTGACCGACGTGGACTTCGTGAGCCGCTTCACCGACAGTGCCCGCCAGGCGAGCCGGTACCGCGCGGGCCGGGTGCTGCTGGCCGGGGACGCGGCGCACATCCACTTCCCGGCCGGTGGGCAGGGCGTCAACCTCGGCCTTCAGGACGCCTTCAACCTGGGGTGGAAGCTGGCCGCGCAGTGCCGGGGCTGGGCGCCGGAGGGGCTGTTGGACAGCTACCAGGCGGAGCGGCATCCGGTCGCCGCGGAGGTGCTGGAGAACACCCGGGCCCAGGTGGCGCTGATGGCGCCCGGCCCGCAGGTGGACGCGTTGCGGGCGTTGTTCACCCGGCTGATGGCGATGGAGGAGGTCAACAAGTACCTCAGCGACGTCATCTACGGCACCGGCATCCGCTACGCCGCACCCCCCGCTGCCGCCGGGGGTCTCCCCGAGCCGGGCGGGCATCCGCTGGCGGGGGCGTTCGCCCGTGATCTGCCGGTGGCGACGGCGGGCGGGCCGGCCCGGCTGGCGGAACTGCTGTGCCCGGGGCGGCCGTTGCTGTTGGGGCTGGACGGTTCGGGTGCCGGTGGTGCCCTCAAGGCCGCGGCGGGCTGGAGCGACCGGGTCGAGGTCGTCCCGGCCACCGCCCAACGCCCCTACGCGGCGGCCCTGCTGGTGCGGCCGGACGGCTATCTCGCCTGGGCGACCGACGGGCCGGTGGCGGAGGACGCGCTGCGCGCGGCGCTGACCACCTGGTGCGGGCCGGAGCGGCCGGCGGCCGGCTGACCGCACCCCACCGCGGCGCGCGGTACGGGGCTCCACCGGCGCCCGAGTCGGCCGGCCGGGCCGCGCCCTAGCCTGGCGCCGACATCCGACCCGGCGGCGAGGGGGTTGTGCGATGACGGCGGACGCGGCGGCGGTACTGGCGCGGTTGCGGGAGCTGGTGCGGGAGGGCGGCGGGTACGGCGAGGTGCGGGCGGCGCTGGACGAACTCGCCGGCGGTCCGGGCGGGTTCGCGGACCTGGCGCGGGCTGGGCGGCTGCTGGCCCGCCACGCCCCCTCCCGCACCGCCCCGGACGCCCCGGAGGAGATCGGGATCGCGGTCACCGGGCACGGCACGCTGGCCGCGCTGGTGCCGTCGCTGACCGCGGAGTGCGCCCGGCACGGCCTGTGGGCGCGGGTGGCGCTGAGCGACTTCGACGCGTACGTGCGGGACCTGCGGGACCCGTCGAGCGCGGTCTACGACGCCGGGCACCGGCTGGTGCTGTGCGTCCTGGATCCGTACGTGGTGCTCGACGAGCTGCCGGTGGCGTGGCGGGTCGGCGAGGTGCGGGCGGCCGCGGACCGGGCGCTGGCCGGGATCGGGGGGTTGGCGGAGCGGTACGCGGCGCACGGCTGCGGCACCCTAGTGCTCAACACCGTTCCGTTGCCGCGGAGTTGGTCGCAGCAGCTGGTGGATCTGGCGTCCCGGGCCGAACTCGGTGTGGTGTGGCGGGAGTTCAATGCCCAACTGCTGCGGCTGGCGGCGCGGTATCCGCGGGTGGTGGTGCTGGACCTGGATCCGCTGGTGGCCGCCGGTGGGCCCGCCGAGGATCCGCGGCTGGCGGTCTACGCCAAGGCGCATCTGAGCGAGGAGCTGTTGGCCCGGTACGCGCGGGAGGTCGGGCACCTGGCCCGGGCGCTGTCCGGGCGGACGAAGAAGGTGCTGGTGGTCGACCTCGATCACACCCTGTGGGACGGGGTGCTGGGGGACGACGGGCCGGACGGGATCGCGGCGGCCGGCACCTTGCGGGGTGAGGCGTTCGGGCGGTTCCAGCGGGTGGTCAAACAGCTGGGGAGTCAGGGCGTGGTGCTGGCGGTCAGCAGCAAGAACGAGGCCGCGGCGGTGGCGGCGGTGCTGCGGGACCACCCGGACATGGTGCTGCGGGAGGCCGACTTCGCCTGCGTGCGGGCCAACTGGGCGCCCAAGGAGGGGAACCTGCGGGAGATCGCCGCACGGTTGAACCTGGGGGTGGACAGCCTGGTCTTCGCCGACGACTCGGCGTTCGAGACCGGGCTGGTGGCCGGGACCCTGCCCGAGGTGGCCGTGGTCCGGCTCGGCGACGAACCGGCCGTGCACGGTCATCTGCTGCTCGCCGACGGCTGGTTCGACACGCTGGACCTGACCGAGGAGGACCGGGTCCGGGGTGCCCACTACCGGACCGAGGCGGCCCGTGCGGAGCTGCGCGCGGACACCGACTCGTACGCGGAGTACCTGCGGCGGCTGGACGTGCGGGTCGGGATCCGGACGGCGACCGGCGGCGACCTGGCGCGGGTGGCCCAACTCACCCGACGGACCAACCAGTTCAACCTGACGACGCTGCGGATGGGGCCGGCGGAGGTGGCGGCGTACGCCGCGGCGCCCGGGCGGGCGGTGCTGGTGGTCACGGCCGCCGACCGGTTCGGGGACGCCGGGGTGGTGGGGGCGGTCTTCGCGCGGTGCGCGGACGGGGTCCTGGAACTGGACAATGCGCTGCTGAGCTGCCGGGTGTTCGGCCGGGGGATCGCGGCGGCCACGGTGGGCCGCGTGCTGGGGCGGGCCCGGGAGTGCGGGCTGGTGGCGGTGCGCGGACGGTACCGGGAGACCGCGAAGAACGGGCGGTTCAGGGAGTTCTATCCGTCGCTGGGGTTCGAGCGGGAGGGCGGGGACGAGGCGGCGCCGGTGTTCCGGCACGGCCTCGACCCGCTGCCCCCGGTGCCCGGCCATCTGCGGGTGACCGCGGCGTTCGACGCCGGGCCGCTCAGCGGCCGGCCGGGGTGACGGCGCCGGCGTGCGGCCGGTCCGCCGGGGCGGTGTGCCGGGGCGCGTAGTGCAGGCGCGGCACGCCCGGCAGGGTGATGCCGGCGAACAGGTCGGTCTCCGGCAGGTGGGTGTCGACCAGGGAGCGCGCCAGGGCGTAGTCCTCGGTCGGCCAGATCTCCTGCTGGAGGGCGAGCGGCACCGCGAACCACGGGCCGTCCGGGTCGATCTGGGAGGCGTGCGCGATCAGCGCCCGGTCGCGCACCGGGAAGTACGCGGCGCACGGGACCCGGGTGGTGATCGGCGGCTGGTGCCGCAGGTCCCGCCAGATCGGCGCGTACGGGGAGGGCAGGCCGCGGTCGCGGAGGGCGCGGTGCAGGGCGGCGCGGCGGGCCGGGTGGGAGCCGTGGTTGTAGTAGAGCTTGAGCGGCTGCCAGGGCGGGCCGGTCTCGGGGCAGACGTCCGGGTCGGCGGCGGCGTCGAAGGCCGCGACCGTGACCCGGTGGGTCATGACGTGGTCCGGGTGCGGATAGCCGCCGTCCGCCGCGTAGGTGGTGACCACGTGCGGCCGGAACTCCCGGATGACGCGGAGGAGTTCGCTGGCCGCGTCGGCGACGTCCAGGCGGGCGAAGCAGCCCAGGGGCAGCGGCGGGGCGGGGTTGCCCTCGGGCAGGCCGGAGTCGACGAAGCCGAGCCATTCCTGGCGGACGCCGAGGATCCGTCGTGCCGCCTCCATTTCGCGGGCGCGGACCTCGGGCATCCGGGCGGCGAGTTCCGGGGCGCCGCGCAGCGCGGGGTTGAGGACGGAGCCCCGTTCGCCGCCGGTGCAGGTCGCCACCAGGACGTCGGTGCCCTCGGCGGCGTACTTGGCCATGGTGGCCGCGCCCTTGCTGGATTCGTCGTCGGGGTGGGCGTGCACGGCCAGCAGCCGCGGCCGGACCCGGTCGTGGTGGGGTTGACTGGTCTGGGTCACCGGTTCTCCTCGGACGTGGCTCACCGGCCCGCCACCGGTACCAGCCGGTCGGCGAACTGCTCGAGCCGTTGCGCCTCCCAGTCCAGGAGCCGCAGCAGGTAGTCGCCGTAGCCGCTCTTGCACAGGGGTTCGGCCAGGCGCCGCAGTTGCCCCTCGTCGATCAGGCCGGCGCGCCAGGCGGCCTCCTCGACACAGCCGATCTTCAGGCTCTGCCGCTCCTCGATGACCCGGACGAACTCGGCGGCCTGGACCAGGGAGTCGAAGGTCCCGGTGTCGAGCCAGGCGGTGCCGCGGTCGAGGAGGGTCGCGTGCAGTTGGCCGCGCTCCAGGTAGGCGGTGTTGACGTCGCTGATCTCCAGTTCGCCGCGGGCGCTGGGGCGCAGGCCGCGGGCGATGTCGACGACCGCGCCGTCGTAGAAGTAGAGGCCCGGTACGGCGTAGCGGGAGCGCGGCACGGCGGGCTTCTCCTCTATGGAGAGCACCCGGCCGGCCGGGTCGAACTCCACGACGCCGTAGGCGGTGGGGTCGGCGACCGGGTAGGCGAAGATCCGCCCGCCGGTGACCGTGCCGCGCTCGCGCAGGCGGCGGCCCAGGCCGACGCCGTGGAAGATGTTGTCGCCCAGGATCAGTGCGGCGGGCGCCCCGGCGAGGAAGTCCTCGGCGATCAGGAACGCCTGGGCGATGCCGCGGGGTTCGGGCTGGACCGCGTATTCCAGGCGCAGGCCCCAGGGGTGCCCGTCGCCCAGCAGCCGCTGGAACTGCGGGCGGTCCTCGGGTGTGGTGATCACCAGCACCTCGCTGACGCCCGCCATCACCAGGGTGCTGAGCGGGTAGTAGACCATCGGTTTGTCGAAGACCGGCATGAGTTGTTTGGACACCGCCCGGGTGATCGGCCAGAGCCGGGAGCCGGTGCCACCGGCCAGAAGGATTCCACGCACAAGAGCCACCTCCGGGGGCCGATGTTCCCGGCCCGCCCGGTGGCGCTCCGCTCATAACTGAGCATGGGGGCGGTACGGGATGCCGAGGCGGCCGGTCGGTGCCGGTCGGTGCCGGTCGGTGCCGGTCGGGCGTGCAATGTTGAGCAGACGGCCGATGGCGGGACGCCCAGTCTCGGGGGATCCGTCCCCCGTGTCCGAGGAGCCGAACTGCCATGTCCCCGGTTTCCGGCGTCGCCCGACGCCGTTTCTTGCAATGGACCGCGGCCGCCGCGGGAGCCACCGCGGGCGCCGGTGCGCTGTCGGCGTGCAGCGGGGCGCGGGGCGGCGGCTCGGCGTCGGTGGCGGCCGACGGGGCGCTGCTGCGGGTCGGGGCCGGTGACGCCACCGGCAGCACCGGGCTGGATCCGCGCGATGCGGGGTTCGGCGCCAGTTATGTGGCGCTCTACCACGTCTACGACTCGCTGATGTACCTCCAGGGCGGCCGGTACGTGACGGGGCTGGCCCGGTCGGTGGAGCCGAACGCGGACGCCACCGAGTGGACCATCCGCCTGCACGAGCACGCGGTCTTCCACAACGGGGCGCCGGTGCGGGCCGCCGACGTGGCGTACTCACTGCGGACGCTGGCGGCCCCACCGTCCAAGCGGGCTTCGGTCTTCGCCGATCTGGATCCGACGCGGATCAAGGTGGTGGACGCGACCACGCTGCGGGTGGGGCTGACCCGGCCGCGGGGGGACTTCCGGGAGTCGGTACTGGTGGTGTTCTCGCCGGTGTTCCCCGAGGGGACCCGGGACTTCGCCAAGGGCATCGGCTCGGGCCCGTACCGGCTGGAGGAGAACGACGGGAAGAACCTGCGGCTGGTGGCGCATCGCGGCTACTGGGGCGGGCGGCCGTCGTTCGAGCGGATCGAGCTGGTGCGGATCGCCGATCCGGCGGCCCGGCTGAACGCGCTGAAGAGTGGTCAGATCGACTATGCGATGGGGATCTCGGCGACCGGGGCGCGGGCCGAGCGGGCCAACCCGGGGGTGCGGATCCTGCGTGGCGGCGCCGCCAACTCCAATGCGCTGTCGTTCGCGATGAACGCGCGACTGGCGCCGTTCGACGATCCGGACGTGCGGCGCGCGGTGCGCCTGGCGGCCGACCGGGACGCGCTGGTCGAGCGGGTGTTGATGGGGTGGGGCACGCGGGGCGACGACCTGGTGGGCAAGCAGTTGCCCGGTTACGCCACAGGGGCGGGGCCGCGGCAGCGGGAGGTCGCCGAGGCGCGGCGGTTGTTCGCCCGAGCGGGGGTGCGCGAACTGACCCTGCGGGCGGCGGACACAGTGCCCGGCTTCGTCACCGCGGCCCGGCTGTTCGGGCAGCAACTACGGGATGTCGGCGTCGAGTTGCACGTCGAGCAGGTTCCGGCGGACACCTACTACGCGGATCTTCCCGGGCTGACCCGGGCGCCGTTCCAGACCTTCTACTACACCAACCGGCCGGCCGCGGTGCACCTGTCGGCGACCACCGCCAAGGGTGCGTTCTTCAACGTCACGGGCCTGGCCGAGGACCATTGGAAGCGGCTCGCGGCGGCCCAGGCGACGGTGGACGACGACCGGCGGGCGGCGCGGTTCGCGGCGATCCAGCAGGGGTTGTACGCCTCCGGCGGGGATCTGCTGTGGGGGTTCCAGGAGCAGGTGGACGCCGCGGTGCCCGGGCTGTCGGGGGTGGCGGTCAGCCAGTCGGTGCCGTTGTTCGCGCGGGCGACGGTGCGCGGGTAGACGGGGTGCGGGTGAGCGGGATGCGGGTGCGTGGGATGTGGGTGCGCGGGGTGCGGCGGTGGCCGCTGGTGCCGCTGGCGGTGGCGTGCGGGCGGCGGCTGGCCGGTGCCGCGGTGACCCTGCTGGCCGCGTCGGCGGTGCTGTTCGCGGCGGCGGAGGTACTGCCTGGGGACGCCGCGACGGCGGCACTCGGAGGGTCCGCGACAGCCGACCAACTCGCCCGATTGCATGCCCAGTTGGGCCTGGACCGCCCCCTGGTGGTGCGGTACGCGGACTGGATCGGGGCGGCGCTCGGCGGGGACCTGGGGCGGAGCACCGCGGACGGGCGTCCGGTGCGCGCGATCATCGCCGGGCCGCTGGCGGACACCCTGCTGCTGGTGGGGGTGTGCGCGGTGCTGACGGTGCTGCTGGCGCTGGCGGTCGGACTGGCCGCCGGGCTTCGGCCGGGCGGGCGGCTGGACCGGGTGCTGTCGGGCGGGGCGGTGGTGCTGGTGTCGCTCCCCCAGTTCGTCACCGCGGGGCTCCTGGTGCTGGTGTGCGCGTCGTGGCTGGGGGTGCTGCCCGCGGTGTCACTGGTGCCGTTCGGGGCGTCGCCGCTGGCCCGGCCGGAGGTGCTGGTGCTGCCGGTCGCCGCGCTGACGCTGTTCTCGGCCGCGTGGGCGAGCCGGATGGTGCGGGCGGCGGTGGCCGATGCCGCGGCGGCCCCGCACGTGGCGGCGGCGCGGCTGGCCGGGCTGAGCGAGCGGCGGGTGGTGTGGCGGCATCTGCTGCCGACCGCGGCGGGGCCCTGTGTGCAGGTCTTCGGCTGGCTGGCGGGCGCCCTGGTCGGCGGCACCGCGGTGGTCGAGCAGGTCTTCAACTATCCGGGATTGTCAAGGGAGTTGGTGGCGTCGGTGGAGCACCATGACACTGCGGTGCTGGAGGGTGTCGGGCTGCTGATGGCGGCCGCGGTGGTCGGTGGGCTGGTACTGGCCGACCTGGTGGGGATGGCGGTCGATCCGCGGTTGCGGAGGGCGCGATGAGCGCGGTGCAGGCATCGCGGTCGGGTGCGCAGGGTCCGCCGAAGCCGGACCCGGCGCGCCCGCACCGGACGGGGCGGCGCCGGCCGGCCGGTGCGGTGCGGGCGCTGCTGCCGCTCCTTCCGCTGCTGGCGGTGGTGGTGTTGGCGGTGGCCGGCCCGTGGTTGGCGCCGCTGGACCCCGGGCGGATCGTCGCGGCCCCGTACGAGGCGCACGGCGCGGGGCTGCTGGGGACGGACGGCGCGGGCCGGGACGTGTGGGCGCGGTTCCTGGCCGGTGGGCGGCCGTTGGTGCTGATCCCGTTGCTGGCGACCGCGGTCACCACGGTGGTGGGGACGGCGATCGGGGTGCTGGCGGCCTATGCCGGGCGCCGGCCGGCGGCGCTGGTAGCGCGGCTGGACACGCTGCTGTTGGCGCTGCCGCCGGTGTTGGTGCTGCTGGTGCTGCTGCACGGCTGGGGCTACCACACCGGGACGCTGGTGACCGCGGTGGCGGTGACCGGGGTGCCGTTCGTGTCCCGGGTGGCGCGGGCCGCCACCGCGCAGGTCCTGCACGCCGGTTACGTGGACCAGGCGGTGGCCCTCGGGGACGGGCCGGTGGCGGTGATGGCGCGGGAGATCGTGCCGAACATCGTGCGTCCGGTGCTCGCCGACGCCGGCACCCGGCTGGCCGTCGCGGTGGCCCTCACCGCCTCGGCGGGCTTCCTCGGCTTCGGACCGGACAGTCCCAACTGGGGCGCGATGATCAGCCAGAACATGGAGGGCGTGACGCTGGCGCCCTGGGGCGTGGCGGCCCCGGCGGCCGGGCTGGCCGTCCTCACCGTCTCCGTCAACCTCGGCCTGGACCGACTGACCGCGAGGATCGCACCGTGAGCACTGTGAGCACCACGAGCGCCACGAGCGCCACGAGCACTGCGAGCACTGTTCGCGCCGCGAGCACTGTTCGCGCCGTGGACGGGGAACGCACCCGGCCCGACGGCCACCGGGACGCACCGCTGCTCGACGTCGAGGCGCTGACCGTCGCCGATCCCCGGGGGCGGACCGTGCTCGACGGTCTGTCCCTGCGGGTGCGGGCCGGGGAGGCGCTGGGCGTGGTGGGTGAGTCCGGGTCTGGGAAGACCACGCTGGCGATGGCGCTGCTCGGCGCCCTGCGGCCGGCCGCCGGCGGTGCCGCGGCCGGCCTGCGGATCACCGCGGGCCGGGTCCGGGTGGCCGGGCGGGACGTGGCGGCGCTGTCCGGGCGGGAGCTGCGGGCGGTACGGCGGCACACGGTCGGGTATCTGCCGCAGGACCCGGCGGGGGCGCTCACTCCCACGATGCGGGTGGCTGCGCTGGTCGGCGAGCTGGCCCCGGATCGGTCCGCACGGGCGGTGGCCGGGACGTTGGAGAGCGTCGGGCTGCCTGCCGGACGGGACTTCCTGCGGCGTTTTCCGCACGAGTTGTCCGGTGGTCAGCAGCAACGACTGGCGCTGGGACGGCTGTTGGCGGCCGAGCCGGCCGTGGCGGTGCTCGACGAGCCGACCACCGGTCTGGACGTGCTGACGCGGCGACTGGTGCTCGACGAGATCGGCCGGCTGGCCTCGGAGCGCGGTCTGACGCTGGTGTTCATCACCCACGACCTGCCCGCCGCGGCCCGGCTCACCGACCGGTTGGCGGTGCTGCGCGGCGGCCGGTTGGTGGAGGACGGCCCGGTGGGCGAGGTGCTGCACCGGCCGCGGGCGGCGTACACGGCGGAGCTCGTGCGGGCGGTACCGGACGTCACGGAGGCGACGCGCGACCGGCCGGACCGCTCCCCCACCGGCGGGCCGCCGGCTGTGACGGCCGGTGGGCCGGCGGGTGCCGGTCCGGTGCTGGCGGTCCGCGGGCTACGGGCCGGGCACGGCCGCGGCGCCCGCCGGGTGACCACCGCCGAGGGAGTGTCCTTCGCCGTCGCGCGGGGCGAGTGCGTGGCACTGCTGGGGGCCTCGGGGACCGGGAAGACGACGCTGGTGCGGTGTCTGAGCGGGCACCACCGGCCGGATCAGGGCGTGGTGGAGCTGGCCGGTGCGCCGGTGGCCCCGCGGCTGCGGGACCGGTCGGTCGCACAGCGGCGGTGGGTGCAGCTGATCGCGCAGGACGCGACCGGTTCGCTCAATCCGCGGCGCACGGTGGCTGCGGCGCTCGCCCGTCCGCTGCGGGTGCTGCGCGGCCTGGATCGGGACGCGGCGGCCGACGAGACCCGGCGGCTGCTGGGGCTGGTCGGGCTGTCGTCGGAGTGCGCGGACCGGTTGCCGGGCGGGCTGTCCGGCGGCCAGCGGCAGCGGGTGGCGTTGGCCCGGGCGCTGGCGGCCGGGCCCGAGGTGCTGCTGTGCGACGAGATCACGGCGAGCCTGGACGTGCGGGTCCAGGCGGAGATCCTGCGGCTGTTGGCGGAGCTGCGCCGGGACCTGGGCCTGGGGCTGCTGCTGGTCAGCCATGATCTGGGCGTGGTGGCGCGGCTGGCGGACCGGGTGTTGGTGCTGGACGGGGGCGGGGTGGTCGAGGACGGTCCGGCGGCCGAGGTGCTGGGCGCGCCCCGCCATGCCTGGACGCGGGAGGTGGTGGCGGCGGCCCCCCGCCTCACCCTGACCTGAGCCAAGCCAAGCCGAGCCGAGCCGAATTGCAGTGAATTGAATTGAACTGAACCGAGCTGCTTGCCGAGCTGACGACGCGTCATATTCGTTGTACGTACGCACCAGTGGGGCGGACCGGAACTTCCGGTCCGCCCCGCGCCGCGTTCCTCAGATCCGGTCGGCGGCCTCCTCGCGCAGGCGGAGCCGGTCGGTCTTGCCGTTCGGGTTGAGCGGCGGGTCGGGCCGCGCCCACAGGTGCTTGGGGAGCATGTACGGCGGCAGGAGTTCGGCGAGCCGTTTGGCGAGTGCGGTCAGGTCCGGGGTGTCCTCGCCGAGGACGAACGCGACCAGCACCGGGCCGGCCGGGCCGGGGACGGCGAAGGCGGCGGCCTCGGTCTGCGGGGCGGCGGTGCGCACCGCCCGTTCCACCTCGGAGAGTTCGATGCGGTAGCCCTGGATCTTGACCTGGCCGTCGCTGCGGCCGAGGTGGGCCAGGCCGCCGTCGGCGGTGCGGCGGGCCCGGTCGCCGGTGCGGTACCAGCGCTGGCCGTCGTGGTCGAGGAAGCGGCCGGCGTCGTTGGCGGGATCGAGGTAGCCGTCGAACATCTGGGGCCCGGTGACGCAGAGTTCGCCGGTGGTGGCGTCGGTGCGGCCGTCCTCGTCGAGGAGGAGGCCGCGCAGGCCGGGGTTGAGCCGGCCGATCGGGACGGTGCCGGTGGTCGCGTCGGTGGCCGGGTCCCAGCGGTGGCCGGTGCAGGCGACGGTGAGTTCGGTGGGGCCGTAGAGGTTGTCGAGGACGGTGTGCGGGGCGACCGTGCACCAGTACGCGGCGTTCTCGGCCGGTAGTGGCTCGCCACAGAAGACCGTGTGGCGCAGGCCGGGCAGGTCCCCGGGGCGGAGCAGGTCGCGGGTGCGCACCGCGGCGACCAGGCTCGGGGTGGAGGTCCACACCGTGATGCCGTGGTCGCGGAGGTAGCGGCGGGGGTTGAGGGCCTGGAGGCGGTTGAGGACGGTCAGGCAGGCGCCGGACGCCCAGGCGGCCCAGACCTCGAACATCGAGAGGTCAAAGGTGAGTTCGTAGACCTGGCCGAAGGTGTCGTCGGGGCCGAAGGTGAAGCGCGGCAGGGTCGCGGTGAGGAAGGCGGAGATGTTCCCGTGCCGGATCGGTACGCCCTTGGGGCGGCCGGTGGAGCCGGAGGTGAACAGGATGTAGGCCAGGCCGTCGTCGGGGCCGGTGGCCGGCGGGTGGTCGGCGGCGGGGTCGGGGACGCGGACGGGGGTACCGGCCGCGGCGGGGGCCCACAGGTCGTGGCGGGGGGCGAGGACGACGGCGGGGTGGACGGCGGCGGCCAGGGCGTCGAGTTGCGCGGCGCCGGCCGGGTCGACGATGAGGGCGTCGAGGGCGGCGGCCGCGGCGATGTCCTGGTTGCGGGCGACCGGGTACTCGGGGTTGAGGGGGACGGCGGTGGCGCCCGCGTACAGGGCGGCGAGGAAACCGAGGTAGCTCTCCTCGGACTTGGCGGCGAGGATGCCGACGCGGCGGGGCGGGCGGGGCCCGGTGTGCAGGGCCGCTGCCCAGGAGCGGGCGGTGCGGTCGGCCTCGTCGTAGGTCCAGCGGCGGTCGTTGAGGCGCAGTGCGGTGCCGTGCGGGTTGCGGGCCAGGCCGTCGAGGAACCAGTGGTGGAGGCGTTTGACCGGGGTGTCCGGGGCGACCGCGGTCATCGGCCGACTCCGCTGCCGGCGGCGGTGATCAGCGGCCGCAGGGCCGTCCAGATGGCGCCGGGGGTGGCGAAGATGGCGGGGGCGATGACGGTCTCGGGCAGGGCGAGGCCGTAGGTCTCCTCCAGGGCGACGATCAGGCCGACGGTGGCCATGGAGTCGAGGCCGAAGGCGGGCAGCGAGAGGTCCGCGGTGAGCGGGGTGCCGGGGTCGAGGCCGGGCAGGCGGTCCCGGACGAGCTGCTCGAACTGCTGGTCCCACATGGGGTTGTCACCTCGTGATGGCTGGGTGGGTGGGGCGGGGCCGGGGCCGCCGGGTCAGGCGGTGGCGAACCGGACGAGGTCGGGGACGAGGTCCGCCGGGCCGGGCAGGGTCTCGGTCTCGGAGCGGACCTCGGCGGCGGCGTGGGCCAGCTTGTCGTCCTCGGTCAGGCGGCGCAGCAGGTCGGGGGTGAGGTCTTCGGGCGCCGCGGCCAGGGCCAGGCCGCGGGCGGTGGCGGCGTCGGCGTTGATGTGGCGGTCGGCGCCGTCGGGGAGCATCAGTTGCGGGACGCCGGCGCCGGCCGCCGTCATGGTGGTGCCGGCGCCGCCGTGGTGGACAATGCCGGCGCAGGTGGGCAGCAGGGCGCCGAGCGGCAGCCAACCGCAGGGGCGGACGTTGGGCGGGAGGTCGCCGAGGGAGCTGAGGTCGATGTCGCCCAGGGCGAGGACGAACTCGGCGTCGACGTCGGGGGCGTGGCGGAGCAGGTGCTCGACCGGGCCGAGGCCGGTGAGCTTGGGCGCCATGGTGCCCAGGGTGACCGCGATGCGGGGGCGGCCGGGGTTCTCCAGCAGCCAGGGCGGGAGGACGCCGCCGCCGTTGTAGGGGACGTAGCGCACGGTGCGGCCGCCGGGCTCGGGGGTGACCATGCTGGGCGGTGCCACGTCCAGGACCAGGCGGGCGGGGAGTCGGCCGGCGGCGTGCCGTTCCCGGGCGTCGGCCATGTGGTCGGTGAACTGGGCGGTCTCCAGGGCGCCGCTGCGGGCGAAGCCGTAACCGTGGCTGACCGCGGGGACGCCCAGCGCGGCGGCGGCCAGGGTGCCGGCGCTCCACATCTGGGAGTGGACGACGAGGTCGGGCCGCCAGTCCCGGGCCACTTTGACGGTGCCGTCGCCGAGTTCGCCGGCGGCCATCCGGGCCCACATCACGGACATCAGGCTGAGGTCGCGGGGCGGGTTCTCGGTGAGCTGGCGGACGATGTCGGGGCATTCGGCGGCGATCGTGGTGCGGAGTGCGGCCATGTCGCAGTCGGGGGCGACGTCGGCGACCTGGAGTCCGGCGCCGGCCGCGGTCAGCCCGTCGCCGGTGGTGGCGAGCAGGACCTCGTGCCCGGCGGAGCGCAGCGCCCAGGCCAGCGCGATGGTCGGAAAGGTGTGGCCGATGTGCGGGTTGGTGGCGAAGAGGACGCGCATGGTTGCTCCTGTCTAGGCGGACGGGGTCTCTGGGCGGACGACATCTCTGGGCGGACCGGGTCTCTAGGCGGACCGGGTCTCCAGGTAGGCGGCGAGCCGGCGTTGGTCGACGACCAGGTGGGATTCGGCGGTGACCTCGACCAGGCCGACGTCACGGAAGTGCTTGAGGAAGTGGCCGACGCGGGAGCGGGTGGTGCCGACCATGCCGGACAGCTCCTCGTGGGTGATCCGCTCCTCTATGCGGGGCCGCTGCCGGTCGCCCTTGCCGAGCTTGCGGGCGAGGTCCAGCAGGATCTCGCCCAGGCGCTGTTCGCTGTCGACGGTGACGAGGTGGGTGATGGACTGCTGCTGTTCGGCCAGCCGTCGGGTGAGGTGGTTGATGAACGCGTCGACCAGGCCCTCCTCGGTGAGGGCGGTGAGGAACTGCCCGTAGGGCACTCTGCGGACGATGCTGTCGCGCATCGCGGTGGCGGATTCCGCGCGGACACCGCCGAGCGAACACAGCTCCCCGAAGAGGTCCCCGGGGGTGTAGATCCGCAGCAGGCATTCCTTGCCGGAGCGGGAGAACATCACGGTCTTTATCTGGCCGCTCTCCACGTAGTAGACGTTGCGGTCCTGGTCGCCGCAGCTGTAGGCGTTCTGGTTGCGGTCGACCGTCACAGTGGAGGCCCGCACCGAGTCCTTGTAGAGCACGCCGTGCATCCGGGCGCGGAATCCGGCGGGAGCGGAGACGTGCGACGACGGGTTCATGTGGCCTCCCCAGGGCGATCGACCCGAAGCTCAGGTCCCGACCGTACGAAGGGGTCGTTGAGCGGTGGTCGATTCCCGGTGCACCGTGGACAGGGCGGTGCGGAGGGCGGTCATCAGGCCGTCGGGGGCCTCCTTGAGGTAGAAGTGGTCACCGGGGAAGACCCGTAGCAGGAAGTCGCCGCTGGTCACCTCGCGCCAGCGGGCCACCTGGTGGGGCGAGGCGAGCGGGTCGGCGTCGCCGGTGTAGGCGAAGACCGGGCAGGTGAGGGCGGGCGCGGGCGGCGGGACGGGCCGGTAGGTCTCGTTCAGTTCGTAGTCGGCGCGCAGGGCGGGCAGGAACAGTCGCAACAGCTCGCGCTGGCGCAGGACCTGCGGCGGGGTGCCGCCGAGCCCGGTGACCTCGGCGAGGAACTCCTCGTCGGGCAGGTGGTGGACGGCGGGCCGGTCGGTGGGGGCGTACGGGCCGCGGCGGCCGGAGACCAGTAGGGCGGCCGGGCCGGTGGCGCCGCGGTCGCGCAGCAGGCGGGCGGTCTCGTAGGCGACGATCGAGCCGAGGCTGTGCCCGAAGAAGGCGTAGGGGCGGTCCAGGTGGGGTGCCAGGCCGTCGGCGAGGTCCTCGATGAGCGGTCCCATCCGGGTGTAGGGGGTCTCCCGGCCGCGGCTCTCGCGGCCGGGCAGGACGACCGGGCAGACCTCGACGTGCGGGCGCAGTGCGGTGCGCCAGGGGTGGAAGAAGGCGCCGCCGCCGCCGGCGTGGGCGAAGCAGAAGAGTCGCGGGGCGGAGCCGGTGGGGTCGGCCCGTCCCGCTATCCATGAGCCGGACAAGGTGAATCTCCTTACGCGCAGGGTGAGTTCAGCGCCAGGCGTACTGGCGGTGGTAGTCCTTGACGCCGGTGAACGTCAGGATCTCCTTGCGGTCGGTGACCCGGGCGAGGATCGGCTCCCAGGGCTCGGGGTCGATGGTGCGGTGCGGGACCGGCTCCAGGCAGCGGAGGTTGTGGTCGAGCATCCGCAGGTACTCGTCGAAGGTGATCCGGGCGCGGTGGTCCAGGTGGGCCTTGATGCCCTGGGCGGCGACCGTGGCGGCGGAGCGCTCGTCGGCGACGCCGCTGAAGAATTCCGAGGAGCAGCCGGATCCGTAGGAGAACAGGCCGATCCGGCGCGGGCCGGTGAGGGCGCCGGAGTCCAGCAGGCTGGCGAGGGCGAGGTAGACCGAGCCGGAGCAGAGGTTGCCGACGACGCTGGGGTAGACCAGGGACGGGGCGACCCGGCGGGTGAAGTCCGCGTCGATGGTGTGCGGTGCGGCGCCGTGCTCCCGCATCAGCTTGCGGTGGCCGGCCTTGACCAGCCCGGCGAACGGGGTGTGCATGACGAGGTGGTCGAAGTCGGTGGCGACGTCGACGTCCACGACGCGGGAGGCGTAGTCGGCGTAAGAGTGCTTGAGACAGTCGAGGTAGGCGAAGAGGGAGCGGTCGACGTCGGCGATGTCGAAGCGGGGCGAGGGGCGGGCGGAGTCGAGGGTTTCGTAGCTGTAGTTGCCGAAGGCGCCCAGGTCGAGGGCGAGGACGCGCGGGTCGTCGCCGAGGAGGAGTGCGACGGCGCCGTGTCCGGCGGCCGGTTCGGAGTACTCGGCCTTCTCGTCGACCACCGCCACGTCGGTGGCGATGACCAGGGCCTTGGCGCCGGGTGAGATACCGGACGCCAGGTAGCCGACGGCCGTCTGGAGCGCGGCGGTGGCGCCGAAGCACGCCTGTTTGACCTCCAGGAGGCGGCAGTGGCGGTTCAGGCCGAGGTGTTCGTGGACGTAGGAGGTGAGCGATTTGCTGTAGTCGACGCCGGATTCGGTGGAGGTGACGACCAGTTCGATGCGGTCGCGTTCCTCGGGTGGGAGGGCGTCGACGAGCGGGCGGGCGGCGTTGACGGCGTTGGTGACCGGGTCCTCGATCGGCAGGCCGATGGAGCGTTCGGTCATCATCAGGTTGTCGAGGCGGGCCGGGTCGAGGCCGCGGCCGGCGAAGAGGTCGGCGGTGGTGATCCGGGCGAGGCCGCACCAGGCGTTGAGCGCCTCGATGCCGTAGGCCGTTCGGTCGGTGGCGCCAGCGGCGGCGGTGGCGGTCATCGCTGCGCTCCGCTCAGGAAGTCGATCAGGCTGTCGATGTCGGGCAGCTCGCTGAAGGCGGACATCGGGGCGTCGGTGCCGGTGCGCGCCATCAGCTCCGAGATGATCTCCACCCGATCCACGGAGTCCGCTCCCAGGTCCTTCAAGTGACGTTGTCCGCCCACGAGTTCGGGGTCGAGGCCGGGCAGGATGGCGGTGACGACCGCGCGGACCAGTTCCGCCGTCGCGGCCCTGTGGGCGGTCGGTGCCTGGGTCATGCTGCTTCCCCCTCGGGGTCATGGACGGTGTGCAGGGTGCTGACGGCGATCACGCGTTGGGTGCCGCGGTCGCGGATGACGACGTCGGTGAGTTCGTCGCCGGGGTCGGTGGTGCTGACCCGCGAGGTGGCGCTGAGCACCAGCACGGAGTCGAGGTCGGCGTTGCCGAGGTAGCAGATCTTCTGGTCGAGGACGGTGCGCCGCAGGAACGCGGCGTCGGACCGGTCGCGCTGTCGCCACAGGGCGAGGGCCGCCTTGTCGGCGAGGGCGAAGTACGAGGCGAAGTAGAGCAGTCCGACACCGTTGACGTCCCGGGTGAGGTCGACCGGGTGCTCGACCAGGCCGATGCCGGGCAGTGGCCGGTAGCCGCGGTCGGTGCGGTCGCGGAAGGTGTGCTCACTGCGGGCCCGGCGGTAGACGGCGCGCGGCGAGTAGCGGACCGGCAGGGCCGGCAGCCCCTCGTGGCGGAAGTCGGGCGGCGACGCCTTGACCAGGTCCTGGTTGCTGCCGGGGGTGCTGCGGGTGACCCAGCGGTTGAAGTTCTCTACGTAGAGGGAGCCTTCGCGGGGCTGCGCGTAGAACTCGGCGAGGTCCAGCGGTCGGTCGGCGCCGGGGGTGCCGGTACGGTCCAACCGGTGCAGGGTGAGCACCGATTCGCTGCCCTGGTCGTAGCAGCCGGAGGTGACGGTCAGCCGGTCGCCGAAGGTGAGCGCGCCCTGGTGCAGGGTGCGGCTGCCGTGCACCCGGAAGTAGTAGAACGCCAGGTAGGTGGGGTTGCCGGCGGTGTCCCGGGCGGCGAAGACGTCGGTGCCGCACAGGGCGCTGACGGTCTCCCAGGTCCAGTCGCCGAGCTGGCCCTGGAACAGGGAGTTGGGGCCGCACATCCCCGGGCGGACGGTGATGGTCCGCTTGACCTCCTGCCGGATGTCGAGGGCCGGCGTGGTGAGCGTGGGTGTGGGTGTGGCTGTGGCTGCGTCTTTGTCTGTGGCTATGCCTGTGGCTGTGCCTGTGCCTGTGGCTGTGGCTGTGGCTGTGCCTGTGGCCGTGGCCGTGGCTATGCCTGTGGCTATGGCTGTGGCTGTCGCTTCGTCTGTGCGTGTGGTGGTCATGCCGGGTCTCCGTCCAGTCATGCCGGGTGCCGCTCCAGGTGGGCGGCGAGGGTCGCGTTGAACTCGTCGGCGCTGGTCAGGCTCGGGAAGTGCCCGGCGTCGGGGATCTCCTGGTAGGTGGCGTCGGGGATGGCACCGTGGAGCAGATGGGCGGTCTTCAACGGGATCACGGTGTCGTACCGGCCCTGGACGAGCAGGGTGGGCGCGGTGATGTCGCCGAGCCGGGCGAGCAGGTTCGGGGCGGCCGCGAAGACGTCGAGGTAGCGCAGCCCGGTCTGCGGGTCCATGCTTTCGCAGCGCAGCAGATGCCGCTCGTAGCGGGCCCGTTCGCGCACCAGCCGGTCCGATCCGCTGTGCGCGACGACGTGGTCGAAGTCCTCGGTGGCGACCACCGCGAGCCGGTTGACCTCGCCGGACCGGTTGCCGAGCTTGTACGAGCTGCCGATCAGGGTGAGCGAGGCGGTCGCGTCGGGGTGGCGCAGCGCGAAGGTCTGGGCGGTGAGCCCACCGAAGGAGGCCCCGGCGACGTGTACCCGGCCGCGGACCCCGAGCCGGTCCAGGGTCCGGCGGCACAGGTCGGCGATGCCGTCGTAGGTCAGGTCCTCACAGGCGGTGGTGGCGCCTACGCCCGGGTGGTGCACGACGGTGACCCGGTAGCGGTCGGCGAGCGCCGCGAACTGCGGCCCGTAGATCCCGGCGCCGATGTTGAAGGGCAGCATCAGCAGCAGCGTCGGCCCGTCCCCGGCGGTAAACACCTCGACATCGCCGCCGCCGGCGCCCTGCGGCAGCCGGACGAGGTGCCGTTCGGTGGCCGGCTGGTGCTCGCGGAGCACCGTCCAGTTGTCGTTCTCGGCCTGGTGGCCCTCGACCATGGCCTCCCGGATGTCGTCGGGGACCCGGTCGAGTGGGTGGTACCAGGCCAGCGCGGCGGGCCCGTCGCCGGGCGCCGGCAGGAGGTCGGGGACGTCGTGGGCGGCTGGGCCGGTGAACAGGTCGGTGAGCCGGGTGATGATCTCGTCGGTCGCGGCGTCGGTGAGGCCGACCGGGACGGCCAGTCGGATCAGGGCCGGGCCCTCCGTGCGGTCGTCGAGGTGGGCGGCGGCCCGGATGCCGGTGTGCCGGTAGAGCCAGGCGAGGGCGGCCGGAACTGGGTGGGCGTGGCCGTCGAGGGCGGGCATCCGCCGGGTGTCGAGCAGGACGCAGTGGGTGGCGGTGCCGGCGGTCACCGGGGCACCGGCCGCGGCCAGCGCCCGCTGGATCCGGGCGACCCGGTGCACCCGGTCGCGGACCGCCGGGACCGCCCAGGCGGTGTCGGCGAGCGCGGCGGCGGCCAGCGCCCGGCCGGAGCGGCTGATCTCCGGACCGCGCAGGGTGATCCGTTCGCGCAGGTGGTGGGCGACGGTCGGGTCGTCGGTGGCGACGATGCCGCCGGTGTCCACGCCGAAGTCCTTGGAGAGGCTGATCGTGACGGCGTCGGCGAGCGCGAGCAGGTCGCGCGCCACGTCCAGCACTTCGCGGTCGCGGTGGTCGTCCTCGTGCTCGGTGATCAGTACGGCGTTGTCGAGGACCCGGGTGGCGTCCAGGACGAGCGGGACGCCGTGCCGGTCGGCGGTCTCGCGGACCGCGGCGAGGTTCTCGTAGGAGAGCGCTGCGCCGCCGTCGGCGTTGTTGCTGACCTCGATGCACAGGAAGGCGATCCGGCCGGCGTCCTTGGCCAGCAGTTCGTCCAGGTGGGGCAGGTCGAGGTCGCCGCGGAAGACGGGGTCGGGGTCCGCGGCGCGGCGTACCGCGCTCGGGGTGAAGCCGTGGTCGAGGTGGCTGAAGTACCAGGTGGGGAAGAGGGAGTTGTGCAGGACGACGGGTCCGCGGTGCGGCCAGGCGCGGCACAGCGCGGCCTCGGCGGCCCGGCCGGACGGGGTGGGCACCACGCACGAGAACGGCAGCAGGTCCAGGCCGTCGAGGGTCTGGCCGGTGGGGCGGTGCTCGGCCGCGGCGCGCAGGGCGGCGGTGTGGGCGGCGATGTCCGGCCGGTCCAGCTCGGCCCAGGAGTCGCTGAGCAGGTCGAAGTCGACGGCGGAGGCCGGGAGGTGGAGGGGGTTCCAGCCGTGTGCGGCGAGGTGGCGGTCGCGGGGGGCGGCGGGCGCGGGGCGGTCGGCGGCGGGCGCGGGGCCGTCGGCGGCGGGCGCGGCGTCGGCTACGGCAACGGCTGCGTCGTAGGCAACGACTTCGTCGTAGGCAACGGCTGCGTCGTGGGCAGTGGCTCCGTCCGCGCTAACGGCTGCGTCGGCAGTGACGGCTTCGTCGGCGGCAGCGGCTTCCCCCTGGGTCGCCACCTCCGGGTTGGCGATCATCAGGATCAGCCGGGAGACGTCCGTGCGGGCCGTGTCGGCGGGCTGGCAGAGGTAGAGCGGCAGGTTCTCGGTGCGGAACTTGTTCTTGAAGCGGAGGTTGCCGTCGCCGGTGAAGATCCCGCGGGAGCGCAGTTCCTCCAGTGCGGCTTCGGCCTCCGGTGCCGCGTTCGGCGACTCGCAGACCTTGGCGCCGAAGCTGCCGCCGAAGCTGAAGACCGTGCAGCCCTCGGCCGCGGTCTGCTCGATGATCTTCACCACGGTGTGGTCGAGGCCGCCCAGCGGGGCGTCCTTGGGGTAGAACTCCAGGTCCAGCAGGTAGCCGTCCTCGGACGGGATCTTGGTGACGATGACCGCGTTGACCAACCGGTCGTCCACGTAGGTCAGGAACATCCGGTGGCGCGGGGCGAGGATGCCCCGGCCGATCTCGTCCCGCACGGTGTGCACGTACGGGTTGACCATGTCCTTGGCCTCGCACCACCGGTCGATCAGCTCGGTGATCGACCGGTCGGTGTCAGGATCGGAGCCCACCGGGTACTCGACCGTGCGGCACTCCCCCGCCTTCTCGAACTTCCGGATCATGTAGCGCAGTCGCTGCATCCGGCCGCCTTCGAGGGTGAAGTCCCCGATCCCTTCGAGGCGTTGCAGGGCGCCGAAGGGAGTGGCGGTGAACCGCACCCCGTCCGCCTCCTCCAGGCGGATCAGGGAGACGATGTTGGGGCCGATGCCGTGCGCCTGCCCGTAGCGGACGTACTCGGCGGCCAGCGCCGGCATGTCCTCGGTGGGCCCGACGTAGCTCCAGGTGAGCATGGCGTCGCCGCGGCGGGAGAAGTTGAAGTAGGCGTTGCGGGCCGCGCCCAGGAAGATCAACGGGGCGATGTCGCGGCCCGGTAGCCCGCCCTCGCGGCCGTGGCGGCGCTCCAGGTCGGCCACGGTGGCGGCGAGTTCCGGGTGGTCCGGCAGGTCGGTCTTGGCGATGACCAGGGCGCCGTCGTCGTACCGCAACGGGTCGGTGGCGGCGGGCGCGGCCGGGGCTGCAGCGTCGGTGGTCGAGGCGGTCGCCAACAGGCGGGCGGCGTCCGGGCCGTGGGTCTCGGTGAGGTGGGCGGCCAGCCGGCCGAGCGTGGGGTGGTCGAAGAGCAGGGTCTTGCGGAGCGCGCCGAAGCCGCGTTCCAGGGCGGCGACCACCCGCAGCATGTCGAACGAGCTGAAGTCGTTGTCGGTGAAGGTCTCGCGGGGGTCGAAGGGGCGGCCCAGTTCGGCGGCGATGGCGTCCTGGAGGAGGTCTTCGAAAGAGCGCTCTTCGGGGGCCGGGGCGGGGGCCGGGGAGTGAGCCGGGACCGGGACCGCAGTGGTCACGGGCGTGGGCGTGGGGGCGGTGGCGGTGGCGGTGGCGGTGGCCTGACCGTGCGGGCCTGCGCACAGCGGGGCGACGAACCTGCTCAGCAGGCCGACCGTGTCGTAGTCGTAGAGTTCCGCCGCCTTCAGCTCCAGGCCGAAGGTCTCGTTGAGCGTACGGACCAGGTCCATCCGGTAGATCGAGTCCAGCCCCAGCTCGCCGAACGGCGCGTCGTCGTCGATCTCGTCGATGCCCATGCCCAACAGGTGGGAGAGCTGGCCGCGCAGCAGGGCCGCGATGTCAGGCCCACCGACGGCGGGAGCGGGGTCGTGGACGGGGGTGGGGGTGGGGGTGGAGGCGGAGGCAGGTACGACCGGGGTGGACGGGGCCGGGGCGGACGGGGCCGGCTCGGGTGCGGCCTGGGCGGGCGCGACCGGGGCGGGCGCGACCGGGGAGGGTCGGGCGCCGCCTGGGGCCGCCAGCCGGACCTTGGGCCCGCGCCGCACCGGGTGCGGGGGGCGGATCGGGGTGGGGGTTTCCATCACGGTCTCCTCAAGGGCCGGTCGAGGCGGGCGGGCCGGGCGGGCCAGTTGGTCCGGTTGAGCCAGTTGGGCCGGGCGGGCCAGTTGGTCCGGGCGGTGTGGTTGGTCCGGGCGGTGTGGTTGGTCGGGTTGATCTGGTTGGGCCGGTGCGTCGGTGGTCTGCGGTTCGGCGGCCGGTGCCGCGAACCAGTGGCGGGTACGGGCGAACGGCGCGGCCGGCAGCGGGATCCGTCCCGGCACCGACGTCCACAGCCGGTGCCAGGGCACCTCGGCGCCCTCGCACCACAGCTTCATCAGCAGCTCGCGGTCCTCGTCCCCGCCGGCCGCCGGGGCGCCGCGCCGGGCGGTGCCGGTCAGTGCGCCGTCCGGCAACTCCCCGGCGGCGCACGTCTCCAGTGCCCGCACCAGCTCCGTCCGGTCGCGGACCGTCACCGCGAACCGCTGCCGGTGCTCGGTGCGCCCGGTCTGGAGGGTGTAGGCGACCCGGGCCGGATCGGCCTCCGGGAAGCGGCGCAGATGCCGGGCGAGCCGTCCGGCGTAACTCCGCAACCGGTCGTCGTCGCCGGCGGAGAGCGTGACGACCCGCGGCGTGAACTCGTCTACAGGTGGCGGCAGTTGACCGTCATACGCCTCAAGGACCAGGTGGGCGTTGGACCCGCCGAAGCCGAAGGAGCTGATCCCGGCGCGCCACACCGGACGCCCATCGGCGGTGTGGGCCGGCTCCCAGGTGCGGTGCCGGTCGTTGACCCGGAACGGCGTCCCGTCCAGCCGCAGGTACGGGCTGAGCTCCCGCACGTGCAGGCTGGCGGGGAGCTCGCGGTGGCGCATGCACTGCACCACCTTGAGGACACCGGCGATCCCGGCCGCGGTCTCCAGGTGGCCGATGTTGGTCTTCACCGCGCCGAGGGCGATCCGCCCGGTGTCGGGCAGCGGTTCGCCGCGCTCCTCGTGGAGGGTGCGGAACGCCTTCTTCAGGCCCTCGGTCTCGATCGGGTCGCCGAGCCGGGTGCCGGTGCCGTGCGCCTCGACGTAGCCGATGGTGCCGGGCTCGATGCCCGCCGCACGGACCGCGGCGGCGATCACCCGGGCCTGGGAGTCGGGGTTGGGCGCGGTGAGGGAGTTGCTGCGGCCGCCGTGGTTGACCGCGCTGCCCTTGATCACCGCGTAGATGTGGTCGCCGTCCGCCGCGGCCCGGGCCAGCGGTTTGAGCAGCACCGCACCGACGCCCTCGCCGCGTACGTAGCCGTCGGCGGACGCGTCGAAGGTCTTGCAGCGGCCGTCCGGGCTGAGCATCCCCGACTGGCTGAAGGACTCCAGCAGTCCCGGGGTGAGGATGACGTTCACCCCGCCCGCGACGGCCAGTTCGCACTCACCGTCCTGGATGGCGCGCACCGACCGGTGGATGGCCACCAGCGAACTGGAGCAGGCGGTGTCCACGGCCTCGCTGGGCCCGTTGAGGTCCAGCAGGTACGAGACGCGGTTGGCCAGGACGGAGTGCGCGATGCCGGTGGCGGTGTGCGCCTGGACCGGGATGCCGCTCTCCTTGAGCAGGTCGTCGTAGTCGTGGGTGGCGACACCGACGAACAGTCCGCACGAGGAGCCCGCCAGGTCGGCCGGGCGGTACCCGGCGTCCTCGAAGACCCGCCAGGCGGTCTGGAGGAACAGCCGCTGCTGCGGGTCCATCAGCGCGGCCTCGTTGGGCGAGATGCCGAAGAGGCGGGCGTCGAAGGCGTCGACGGAGTCCAGGAAGCCGCCGCGCAGGTCGCGGGTGGCCGGGTTGGCGCGGATCGCGGTGCGGTCCTCAGGCACCGGGCCGACCAGGTCGTCCCCGGCTGCCAGGTGCTCCCAGAAGGCGTCGGGATCGTTGGACCCGGGGAGGGTGCCGGCGATGCCGATGATGGCGATCTCGGTACGGGCCGGAACGGGAACGGGAACGGGAACGGGAACGGCAAGGGGGGTGGCGGCGGGTGCCGGGGTGGGGAGGGGGAGGGCGGTGGGGGCGGGGACGGTGGGCGGCTCGGGCCCGACGGCCGGGGCCGTGGTTACTGTCGCCGTCGCTGTCACTACCGCCGCGTGCGCTGTCGTCCCCGCCTCCGTCTCTGTCGTCGCCTCTGCGGTCGCCTCTGCCGTCACGTCTGCGATCGCCTCCGCCTCCGCCTCCATCTCCGTCTCTGCCGTCACCTCCGTCTCCGGAAGTCCGGTGCCCCCGTAGTGTCGGGACAGCTCGGCAGCGTGCTGCGCCACCAAGTAGTCGGCGAACGAGGCCAGATCGGGGCATTCGAAGAGGACGGTGGGCAGGAGATCGAGGCCGAACCGCTCGTTGACCTTGTTGACCAGTTCGGTGAGCGTGATCGAGTCGAAGCCCAGCTCCAGCAACTCGGCCCGGACGTCCACGTCCGTCTCGTCGACGAGCAGGAACCCGGAGGCCAGCACCCGGGCCTCGCGCTCCACGAGGTCGCGGAGCCGCGCGCCGTCGAGGGAGGGTGCCGCGACCGGCCGTTCCGGGGCGGCGGGCTCCGGAGCGGCGACGGCCGGTTCCGCGTCCGGTGCGTCGTCGCGGACCAGCCCCTCCACCACGCACAGCGCCGGCAGCTCCGACGCCAGCCCCCGGACGAACGCCAGCAGGCCGGCGCGGGTGGGCAGCGGCACCATGTTCCAGGTGCGGGCGAAGAGTTCGCGGGTGGCGTCGTCGACGGTCATGCCGCCGTCGGCCCACAGCGGCCAGCCGATCGACAGGCTGCGGCCGGCCCGCCGGCCGGTGGCGCGCAGGGCCTCGCGGCGCACCGCGAAGGCGTTGAGGAAGGCGTTGGCGTAGGCGTAGTCGGCCTGGCCCGGGTTGCCGGACTCGCCCGACATGGAGGAGAAGAGGACAAAGAAGTCCAGCGGCTGGTTCGCCGTGGCCGCGTCGAGGTGCAGGGTGCCCTGCACCTTGGGCCCGAGCACCGCGGTGACCTGGTCCGGCGTCTTGGCGACCGCGCGGGCGTCGTGGGTGACACCGGCCGCGTGGATCACCCCGTTCAGCGGGCCGTACTCGGCGGTGACGGAGTCCACCAACTCCCTTACGGCGGCCGGGCCGCGCAGGTCCGCGCGCCGGTGGACGACCCGTACGCCGTCCTCGGTCAGCTCGTCCAGGCGCCGGACAGTGGCCGCGTCGGGCCGGGAGCGGCCGGTGAGCACGAGGGTGGCGGTGCGGGCGCGATCGGCGAGGAAGGCGGCGAAGTGCAGCCCGAGGGCGCCGGCCCCGCCGGTGATCAGATAGGTGCCGCCGTCCCGGAGCGGGAAGTCGCACAACCGGACGTCCGGCGGGGTGCAGGGCGCCAGGTGCTTCTCGGTGCGGGTGCCGTCGAGGGCGTAGGCGGTCTCGACGACGCCGGGGGTGGCGGCGGCCAGCTCCGCCACGATCGGCCGCGCCGCCAACTCCCCTTGTTCTGACGATAGTTCGACTCGGACCGCGGCGAACTTGTGGTGTTCCAGGGCGAGGGTGCGCAGGGTGCCGCCGATGGCGGTGTGCCGGGGGTCGGCGGTGCCGGGGCCGTCGGGGCCTGCGGGGTGGACGTACACCAGGCGGAGGGCGGGCCGTTCGGGCCGGGCGAGGACCGCCACCGCGGACCAGAGGACGGGCGGCAGCTCACGGCCGACCACCGCGGCGTCGTAGGTGCCGGTGTCGATGCCGATGCCGATGCCGGTATCACTGCCGGTGCCGGTGCCGGTGCCGGCGTCACTGTTGCGGCCAGTGGGGCGGTGGCTGTGGCCGGCGTCGGGGGCGGCCAGGTGGACTATGGCCTCGGGGAGTTGCCCTCGGTCGGCCAGTTCGGTCATCAGCCGGGTGTGGTGGGTGGGGTCGGCGGTGCGGAGGGTGTAGGTGGGGTGCGGGTGTCCGTCGTTCTCGGGAGCCGTGAAGTCCGGGCCGTCGGTGGCGTGCAGGACGGTACTGCCGTGGTCCGTCAGCTGGCGGGCCAGGGCGCGGCGGGTCGGTGTGTCGGCACCGAAGACGAGGACGGTGCGCGGCGGGCGGTCCGCGGCAGTACGGAGGGTGGCCGGGGTCCAGGTGGCCCGGAGGTAGCGGGTTTCGGTGGGCTCGGGTGCGGCGTCGCGCGGGGCGATCTCCAGCCCGTCGACGGCCTGGAGCACCCGGCCCTCCCCGTCGGTCAGCCGGAGGTCGAAGCGGCGGTGTCCAGTGGTCCGGTCGTCGGGCGTGACCTCACGCACGTACGCCCAACTGTCCGCGGGCAGCGGCCCATAGGCCCGCAACTCGGCCATGCCGACCGGTAGATAGCTCCGTTCGCCGGTACACAGTGCCGAGACGGCCTGGAGGGCGCCGTCCAGCAGGGCGGGGTGCAGGGCGAAGACCGGGCCGATCCGGCGCAGCACCCGGCTCAGGCTCAGCCGGGCCAGGCACTCCCGGTCACCAGACCACAGCCCAGCGACGGTGCGCAGCGGACGGCCGTACTCCAGGCCGCTGTCGGCGAAGGCGTCGTAGAACTCGCAGAGGTCCTGCTGGGTGGGGCAGCGGCGGCGGAGCGCGGCCAGGTCGAGGCGCCCGGGGGGCTCCGGCGAGACGTCCGGGCCGCCCGCGGCGAGGATGCCGCGGGCGAGGGTGCGGCCGCCGGCGTCCGGGTCGGTGATCTGGAAGGTCGTACCGGTCCCGGCGCGGTCGGTGTAGGCGAGGGCGATCCGACGGGTGCCGGCGTCGAGGTCGGCCGGCGCCAGCCAGCGCACCGATTCGATGCGGAAGGGGAAGTCGAGGCCGCCTTCCGGACCCGCCTCGCGGGCGGCCTCCAGCAGGGCCACTCCGGGCACCCAGCGGGCTCCGGCGATGCGGTGGTGATCGGCGAAGGCGAGGGCGGGGTGGTTGGCGCGGCGCTCGACGACGCCGGGCGGGAGGGGGGCGGGCGCGGGCCGTGGCTCCGGGGCGGGGTCCTCCTGCGGGGCCTGGGCGATGCCTTGGGGCGGAACGTGCCCGGGGTGCGTGACCGCCGTCGCCCGCGGGACCGGCGGCTGCTCCTGATGCGGAGCCGCCTCCTGATGCGGAGCCACCGTCGCATCACCGGCCGCCGTCGCGTCACCGGCTGCCGTCGCCGGGACCGTTCGGACCGCCCCCGATGCCAGGTGCCGGGGGTCGTCGGTCACCCAGTGGCGGCTGCGGCGGAACGGGTACGTCGGGAACGCCACCCGCCGGCGGGCCGCCGCACCAGGCGCCTCGCGCCAGTCGACCCGGCCGCCGCGCACCCAGTACGCGGCCGGTCCGGCCCATTGACGTCCAGCCAGCGCGGCGGCGAGGGCGTCGCCGTCCGGGCCGTCCACGGGTCCACCCTTGACGGCCGTGCCCACGCACACCGCCCCCGGCGCCGAGGAGACTTCCCCGTTCCGCGTGAACTCCCGTAGCAGTGCCGAGAGTTGGGTGTGCGACGAGGCCGTCACCGCGAGGCGTTCCGGCAGTTCCCGGCGGCCGAGCCGGCTGGTGTGCGCGAGGTCGGCGAGCGGGGTGGCCGCGCCCTGGGGGCCGTCGAGGAAGTCGGCAACCCGTCCGGCGTGCACCGCGAGGGTGTCACGGTCGAGGGCGGACAGCACGAACAGTTCCGATTCTCCGGTGGCGGTGGTCGGTTCGGCGACCGCCACCGGGGTGGCAGCCGGGTCCGGGCCGGGGCCGCGGTATTCCTCCAGCACCATGTGCACGTTGGCTCCTCCCGCTCCGAACGAGCTGATTCCGGCGCGGCGCGGCCAGACCCGGGCGCCGGTGCCGAGGTCGGCGACCGGTCGCTCCCAGGGCTCCGCGGTGCGCTGCGGCCGGAACGGCGAACCCGCGAAGTCGATCTTCGGGTTGAGGGTGTCGAGGTTGATGGTGGGCACGAGGGTGCGGTGCTTGAGCTGGAGCAGCACCTTGGTCACCGCGGCGATCCCGGCCGCGCCCTCCAGGTGGCCGATGTTGGACTTCACCGAACCGACGGCGCAGTGGCCGGTGGCGGCCGCGACCGACCCGGCCGGGCCGGCGGTCTCGGCGGACCCGGCGGACCCGGCGGTCTCGGCGGACCCGGCGGACCCGGCGGTTTCGAGGGTTTCGGCGGTTTCGGCGGACCGGAACGCCTTGGTCAGCCCGCCGATCTCGATCGGGTCGCCGAGCGCGGTGCCGGTTCCGTGCGCCTCTACGTAGGAGACCGTGCGCGGGTGCACGCCCGCGCGCCGGAGCGCCTCCGCGACCAGCTTGGCCTGGGCGTTGGGGTTGGGCACGGTGTAGCCGCTGACCTTGCCGCCAGCGTTGCTGACCGCGCCCTTGATGACGCCCCAGATGGTGTCGCCGTCGGCCTCGGCCCGGTCCAGCGGCTTGAGCAGCACCGCACCGGCGCCCTCGCCGGGCACGAAGCCGTCGGCGCCGGCGTCGAAGACCCGGCACCCGTCGCCGGCGGACAGCATGGTGCGGGCGCACAGGGCGGCGTAGTGGGCGGGGTGCAGGATCAGGTTGGTGCCGCCGGCGATGGCCATGCGGCACTCGCCGCGCCGCAGGCTCTCGCACGCCAGCTGGATGGCGCTGAGCGCGGAGGAGCAGGCGGAGTCGACGGCGAGACTGGGGCCCTGGAGGTCGAAGGTGTAGGAGACCCGGTTGGCCATCGACCAGAAGGCGGAGTGGCCGGTGGCGTAGCGGCCCTCGGGCCAGTCGGTGGCCGCCGAGAGCAGCCCGTACTCGCCGTACATCAGCCCGGCGAAGACCCCGGTCTCCGGCTCGTGGGTGTGGGTGCCGAGGTGGCCGGTGGTCTCCAGCAGTTCCCAACAGGTCTCCAGGAAGAGGCGTTCCTGCGGGTCGAGGTCGGCGGCGTCGCGCGGCAGGACGCCGAAGAGCGGCGCATCGAACATCTCGATGTCGCGCAGGAAGCCGCCCCAACGGCTGTAGCTGCGGTGCTTCTTGCCCTTCTCGGGGTCGAAGTGGTCGCGCCAGTCCCAGCGTTCGGCGGGGATCTCGGTGATGCAGCTACGGCCCTCGGCGAGGTTGCGCCAGAAGGCATCGAGGTCGGGTGACTGGGGATAACGGCCGGTGACGCCGATGACGGCGATGTCCTGGGATGCGGTGACGTCCTGGGGTGCGGAGACGGGCAGGGGTGCGGTCACGGCCGAGGGTGCGGAGACGGGTGGGGGTGTGGTGACAGCCGAGGGTGCGGTGACGGGTGGGGGCGCGGGTGCGGCCGTGGGGGTCGGCGTCGCCGTCGGTCCCTCGGCTGTTCTCGTCGGTTCCCCGGCCGGAGTCGTCGGTTCCTCGGCCCTTGTCGACGGAGGACGACTGGTTGCCGTCGTCGAGAGTCGGGGCTCCGGCGCCAGCACTGTTGCCAGCCGCTCCGCCCGCTCCGCCGCCAGGTACTCCGCCAGCCGGTCGATCGTCGGGTACTCGAAGAGCAGGGTCGCGGGCAGGTCCCCAAGGTCCTGTTCGAAGCGGTCGATGAGGTTGAGGCCGACGAGCGAGTCCACTCCGAAGTTCTCGAAGGTCGCCGCCGGGTCCAGTTCGGCCGCACCGTATTTGAGTACCTCCGCGAACACCCCGCTCACATAGGCGCGGACGGACTCCGCGGACGGATCGCCCCCGCCGGTCGGGTCCTCGGCCGGGCGCTCGGCGATCACCAGCGACTGCTCCAGCTCGTCGACCGGGATGCCGGGTAGGCCGCGGGTGCGGACGGTCCGCAGCCCGGCCGCCGCCGCGGTGTCCCGCCACTGGGCCGGGGCCAGCAGCGGCGAGTGCGGCAGACGTCGGGTGGCGTCCTCGTACATCCACCAGCCGGTGGTCAGCCCGAAGGTGAGGGTGAGAAAGTCGGAGAACCGGGTGATCTCGTTGACCAGGAGCAGGCCGCCGGGGCGGAGCAGGGTGCGGATGTTGCGCAGGGTGCGGTCCATGTCCGGTGTGGCGTGCAGGACGTGGGTGCCGAAGATGACGTCGAAGCTGCCCGGGTCGAAGCCCTGTTCGCGCGGGTCGCGCGAGATGTCCAGCGTCCGGAAGGACATGAACGGATGGCCGGCGCCGAACTCCCGCTCACCGTGCCGCAGGAACGCCGGGGAGATGTCGGTGTACCAGTAGTGGGCGGTGTCCGGGGCGGCGGCCAGGGCGGGCAGCACGGTCTGCGAGCTGGCGCCGGTACCGGCGCCGATCTCCAGGATCCGGGCCGGCCGGCCGGTCTCGGCGTGGATCCGGCGGGCGGCGTCGGCGATCTCCTCCGCCAGCAGCTGGTTGTAGTGGTCGGCGATCGGTTGGCCCTTGTAGATCGGCTCGACCAGTGCCACCGATCCCTTGGGGAACAGCACATCCATCGGGTTGCGGCGGCCGGCCAGCACCTCGGCGAGGGCGGCGGCGGTGCGTTCGACGAGCGTCACGTGGCCGCGCATCTCGGGGTAGCGGGCGGCGACCTGAGCGCCGTCCACCCGGGCGGCGGGCGAGGCGGCGTCCGCGGCCAGCCCGAAGGCGGCCCGTTCGTCGGTGCCGATGCCGGTGCCGATGGCAGTGCCGACTTCGCTGCCGATGGCGGGCTCCGGGCCGGTCGCCGCGCCCGACCGGCGCAGGATGCTCAGCGCCGCGTCGAAGAGCCGCCGGTGCCGGTCCACCACGCCGAGGCGGGAGCGCAGCTCACCGACGGTCGTGTACTCCCCCGGGCGCGGAACCGCGTCCCAGCCGAGGACCGTGCGCCGCAGCAGGTCCCGGCTGTACGCCTCGACCTCGGCGAACGCCTCCTGGGCACGGGTGAAGACGGCGGGGGTGGTGTCGGCGGCGGTGGTGTCGGCGTCGTCCGTCGAGGGCGTGCCCCGGGTCGGAGACGGGGACGGGGAAGGGCTCGTGGTCAGGCTCGGGGACGGGGCGGCGATTGAAGCTGACGTAGCGTCACCTCCACTACCCAGCAGGGTGGTCAGTGGTTCCGCGTAGGTCTCCCGGAAGTGGTCCGTCAGCTGGTCGATCGTCATGTGCTCGAAGAGCAGGGTGGACGGCAGGTCGCCTAGGTCGCGTTCGAAGCGGTTGACGATGTTGAGGCTGACGAGGGAGTCGACGCCGAAGTTCTCGAAGGTCGCGGCGGTGTCCAGGGCGGTCGCGCCGTACTTGAGCACCTCGGCGAAGACCCCGGTGACGTAGTCCCGGACGGCGTCGACGGAGAGCGTGGTGGGGGTGGAGGTGGAGGTGGGGATGGTGGTGCCGGCCGGGGCTTCCGGGGCCGGCGCGGGCGCCGTCGGGCTCGCTGTGGGGGTGTCGGCGCCCGCCACTCGGATGCCCATCGCGGGCAGTGCGGCCGGATCCGCCTTCATGGCGAGGGTCTGCGGTAGCCCGGCGCTGATGATGCGGCGCAGCACGGCCATGCCTTCGGCGGGTTCGATGGAGCCGATGCCGAGCTTGGCGAAGGCGTCCCGCATCCGGTCGGTGGCCACCGCGCCGACGCTGCCCCAGAAGCCCCAGTTGACGACCGCGACGGGGTACGGCCGCTGCCGGTCCAGCCACTGGGCGTAGGCGTCCTCGAAGGTGCTGGCCGCCGCGTAGTTGGCCTGTCCGCCGGCCTCGACGAAGGAGACCGCCGAGGAGAAGATCAGCAGGAAGTCCAGCGGTTCGGCGCCGAAGACCCGGCCGAAGGCGGTGACGCCGGCGACCTTGGGGGCGAGTCCGGCGCGGAAGGTCTCCTCGTCCATGTGGGCGAGGGTGCGGTCACGCAGGTCGAGGGCGGCGTGCAGGGCGCCGTTGACCGGGCCGAACTCCGTGTGGACGGTGGCCAGCGCGGCCCGCAGCGCCGACTCGTCGGCGACGTCCGCCTGGAGGTAGCGGACCTGACCGCCCAGGGCCGCGATCTCGGCGGCCTTGGCCCGGTGTTCGGGGTCCTCCGGGCGGCGGCCGAGCCAGACCAGTCGGGCGCGGGCGATCCGGGCGAGCAGCCGGCTGAGGGCGAAGCCGATGCCGCCGGCGCCGCCGGCGATCACGTACACGCCGCCCTCCCGGAACGGCTCGACGCCCTGCGGCGCGGGCACCCGCACCGGCGCGAAGACCCGCTCCAGGCGGCGGGCGCCGCGCAGCAGCACCACGGGTTCGGTGCCCGGCTCGGCGGTGATCCGCTCGGCGGTACGGGCCGGGTCGGTGTCCGGGCCGGCGCCGACGTCGAGGCAACTGACGCTCCAGCGGGGGCATTCGGATGCGATCGCCCGGGCCAGGCCGAGCAGCCCGGCGGCGTCCGGGCGGACCGGGTCGGCGGCGTCGGCCGGGACCGCGCCGCCGAGCACGAGGCGCAGGGCGAGCCGGTCCCGGGTCCGGCCGGTCGTGATCAGGTGCTTGACGAGCCGGAAGAGCTCCAGGGCGGAGCGGTCGGACTCGGGGGCGGTCCGGTCCCCGTCGTCCGCGGTCGCCACGAAGTAGAGGGTGTCCAGGGGCTGTTGGAGGGCGGGGCGGTCGGTGGTCCGGTCGGTGTCGGCGGAGTCGGTCAGCGGGACCAGGGCCGCTCCGGTGCGGGCCGCGAGGGCGGTGGCGAGCCGGGACGCGGCGGCGGTGTGCACGACGGCGGTGCGGCCGGTGTCGGGTGCGGGGACGGGTGCGGAGCGGGTCGCGTCCTGCCAGACGGGCCGGTGCATCATCGCGTCGACGGGGTTGCGGCGGGCCCGCAGGGCGAGGCCGTGGTAGCGGACGCAGACCCGCCCGTCGGCGTCGGCGAGGCGCACGGTGTAGCGGTGCTGTCCGGCGCGCTGCACGTGGGCGTGGGCCGGCCGGGCGCGGTCGTCGAGGATCTCCACCCGCTCGACGGAGAACGGCACGAGGGTGGCGTCGTTGCCGGCCTCCAGCGCCGCGATGGTCTGCTGGGCGCCGTCGAGCAGTGCGGGGTGCAGGGCGAAGCCTTCGGCGCCGGGCGGGGTGCGGAGGGCGCCCAGGACGTCGTCCGCGCCGAAGGCGATCGCCTCCAGGACCTGGAAGGTCGGGCCGTAGGCGATGCCGCCGGCGCGGAAGTCCGCGTAGAAGCGGGCGGCCGGGATCGTGTGCGGACAGCGGGCGGCGAGCGCGCGCAGGTCGAGGGTTTCGGGGGTCGGGGGCGGGCCGTCGGGCGCGGCGGTGAGCTGTCCGCGGGTGCACAGGGTCTCGCCGTGTTCGCCGGTGGTGAGGGTGAAGCGGTAGGTGCCGGCGGTGGTTCCGTCGCGGGTAAGAGTCAGGCGCAGCGAACCGGCGGCCTCGGCGTCGATCAGCCGGAGCCACTGGACGCCGTGCAGGGTGAGCGGGCCGGACAGGCCGCAGCGGGCCGCGGCGGCCACCGCCAGGTCGAGTCCGGCGGCGCCGGGGAGGACCGGGGCGTCGCCGATCCGGTGGTGGTCCAGCACCCAGTGGTCGGCGGGGACGGCGGCCGGCAGGGCGGCGCCGTCGGGGTCGTCGGGCGAGCCGGCCGGGATGCCGAGGAACGGGTGCGGGGCCGGGCCGGTGGCCTCCGGGTGGGTGCCGCCGGTGGCTGCCGAGAGTTCCACCCAGTGCCGGTCCGCGGCGAACGGATAGGTCGGCAGCGGTGTGCGGCGCGGGTGCGGCCCGTGCGGCAGGGTGCGCCAGTCGACGTCGTGGCCGGCGGTGTAGGCGGCGGCCAGGGTTTCCAGGGCGGTGCGGCGGACGTCGGGGTCGGCGGCGCCGGTGCGGGTGGTGAGGTCCTGGCCGCTGGTCTCCTCCGGTGTGGCGGTGGCCGCGGGGCTGTCCGATCCGGTGCGGTAGCAGCCGGGCGCGGTCGAACCGACGGCCAGCAGCCGGAGTTTGCGGCGGAGTTCGGGGGTGTCTCGGGCGATGACCGCGGCGCGTACGGGGAGGTGGGCGCGGCCGACGCCGAGGGTGAAGGCGAGGTCGGCGGGGTGGGCGTCGTCCGGGATGGCGTCGGCGAGGGCGCCGAGCAGTCGGCCCAGCGCGGCCTGGTCGCGGGCGGAGACCGGGAACAGTCGTTCCCCGTCGGGCCCTTCGGGGCGGGCGGTCGGCCGTGGGGCCTCGGCGAGCACCGCATGGGCGTTGGTGCCGCTGAAGCCGAAGCTGCTGACGGTGGCGATCCGGGTGCCGCCGGGGCCGGGCTCCCAGGGCCGGCGGTCCGGGACGACGTAGAAGGGGCTGGTCGGCAGGTCGGTCTTGGGGTTGGGGGTGTCGAAGGCGGGTGCGGGCGGGAGTTCGCGGTGGCGCAGGGCCAGCAGGACCTTGAGCAGGCCGGCGATTCCGGCGGCCATCGTGGTGTGCCCGATGTTGGCCTTGACGGTGCCCAGGCCGCAGTAGCCGACCCGGTCGGTGTGCCGGCGGAAGACCTCGGTGAGCGCCTTGACCTCGATCGGGTCGCCGAGGGCGGTGCCGGTGCCGTGCGCCTCGACGTAGCCGATGTCGGCGGGGTGCACGCCGGCCCGGTCGTGGACGTCGGCGATCAGGGCGGCCTGGGACGCGGCGCTGGGCGCGGTGATGCCGTTGGTGCGGCCGTCGCCGTTGACGCCGGTGGCCTTGATGACGCCGTGGATGTGGTCGCCGTCGGCCAGGGCGCGGTCGAGGCGTTTGAGGACGACGGCGCCGACGCCCTCGCCGAGCACCGTGCCGTCGGCCGCGGCGTCGAACGGTATGCAGCGTCCGCGCGGGGAGAGCATGCCGACCTTGCTGCCGCGGATGTGGAGTTGGGGGGTGACCATCAGGGCGACCCCGCCGGCGACGGCCATCGCGCATTCGCCGCGCCGGATGCTGTCGGCGGCCAGGTGCACCGCGACCAGGGACGACGAGCAGGCGGTGTCGACGGCCATGGTGGGGCCGTCGAGGTTGAGGAAGTAGCCGATCCGGGCCGGCAGGAGGGAACTGGTGGTGCCGAGGAAGGCGTGGCCGGTGTCGGCCTTGCCCGCCCGGTCGAGCAGCAGCGAGTAGTCGCCGGGGGCGCAGCCGACGAAGACCCCGCAGTGGGTGCGTTCGGGGCCGCCGACCGCGTATCCGGCGTGTTCCAGGGCGGCGTGCGACTGCTGGAGGAAGAGCCGCTGTTGTGGGTCCATGACCTCCGCCTCCAGCGGCGAGAGGTGGAAGAACGCGGCGTCGAACCGGTCGACGTCGGGCAGCATGGCGGCCCATTTGCTGTAGGTGCGGCCGGGCGCGAGCCGGTCGGGGTCGAAGACGTGGTCGACCGCCCAGCGGTGGGCGGGCACCTCGGTGAAGCTGTCGCGGCCGGCGGCGATGTTCGCCCAGAAGGCGTCGAGGTCCTCGGCGCCGGGGAAGCGGGCGGACATGCCGATGACGGCGATGTCGGAGGTATCGGAGACGTTGGCTGGGGCAGTGGAGGCGGGGGCTTCGGTGGTGGGCGCCGCCGCGGGGGCGTCGTCGGTCCCTTGGGGCCCGTCGGGCGCCGTGGGCTCCGTACGGGCCGGGGTGCGCTGCCACAGGTCTTTGATGTGGTCGGCCAGACGGGCCACGGTCGGGTGGTCGAACAGCGCGACCGGGTCGATCTCCACGGCGAAGCGCTCGCCCAGACCGCGGACGATCTCCACCGCACCGACCGAGTCCACGCCCATCTCCTGGAAGCTCAACCGGGCGTCGATCTCGTGACGTTCGAGGTAGAGGCGGGCGCAGACGGCGTCCTCGACGGCCCGGACGACCTCGGCGCGGTCGAGGGCGGGGCGGCCGGGGGCGGCAGAGGGCGTCGGGGCCGGTGTCGGCCGGGCGGTGACCGGTGCGGTCGGTGCGGCCGGGGTGCCGGTGTCCGGGGCGACCGCGGGGTGTCGGCGCTCGGCTCGGGCCCGCTGCCAGCGGCCGATCCAGTACGGCCGCTCGTCGAGCGGGTGGGCGGGCAGCGGGACCCGGCGCGGACGCGGGCCGTCGGCGGGCCGGCACTCCTCCCAGGGCACGTCGGTGCCGGCGGCCCAGAGCCGGGCCAGGCCGTGCAGCCGCCCCTGCCGGAACAGCTCGACGGCGCGCCCGCCGGCCGCGGCCCGCGCGTCAGCGCCCTGCGGTCGGTCCGCGCCCCCGGCCGGCTCCGCGACGCCGGTGAAGACGTCGTCGCCGAGCGCCCCGCCCGCCAGGAAGGCCGTCAACGTGGCGTGCAGTGTGGGGAGTTCGGAGGCGACGACGGCCAGGCGGGCGGGTAGTTGGGCGCGGCCCACCTGGAGGGTGTAGGCGATGTCGGCCAGGGGGACGGTGCGCGGGTCCGCGGCGGCCCGGGCGGCCAGTTCGGCGATCGAGGCGTCGAGGGCGATCGAGGCTTCGAGGACGGCCGGTGCGCCGCCGGAGCGGCGGTGCTCCAGCCGGCGGCGGAGATCGGTGGCCGCGACCGGGTCGAGGCCCAGGTCGGCGAGGGGTTCGCGGGGGTCGACCGCGGCGCGGGGCACGTCCAGGACGGCGGCGACCTCTTCGGTGAGCAGGGCCACCGCGGCCTCCTCGACCGTACCGGCGCCGTCGGCACCCTCGGCGGCCAGCCGGTCGAGGTGGGCCAGCTGGCGCCGGACGACCTCGCGCAGCCGCGCCTCGTCCGGCGCCGAGTACACGAACAGCTGGGGTCCCGCGGGGGTGGCGTCGGCCGGTTCCGGCGGTGGGCTCTCCAGTAGGACATGGGCGTTGGAGCCGCCCGCGCCGAACGCGCTGATCCCGGCGCGGAGCACGCTGCCGCCGGCCGGGGGCCGCCAGGGTGCGCGGTCCCGCTGGACACGGAAGGGCGAGGCGGCGAAGTCGATGTACGGGTTGAGCCGTTCGGCGTGGAGCGAGGGGGCGAGTTCGCGGTGCCGCATCTGGAGCAGCACCTTGGTCACCGCGGCGATCCCGGCCGCGCTCTCCAGGTGGCCGATGTTCGACTTCACCGAGCCGATCGGACAACTACCGGGCTGCACACCGGAGTTGGCGTATGCCTGGGTGAGTCCGGCGATCTCGATCGGGTCGCCGAGCGAGGTGCCGGTGCCGTGCGCCTCGATGTAGCCGATGCTGTCCGGCGCCAGGCCGGAGCGGGCCAGGGTCTCGCCGATCAGGGCGGCCTGGGCGGCGGGGCTGGGGACGGTGAAGCCGCTGGTGCGGCCGGAGTGGTTGAGGAACGAGCCGCGGATCACGCCGTGCACGGTGTCACCGTCGGCCTGCGCCCGCGCCAGCGGTTTGAGCAGGACGGCGCCGACGCCCTCGCCGGGCACGTAGCCGTCACCGTCGGCGCCGAAACTGCGGCAGCGGCCGTCGGTGGACAGGAAGCGGCCCTGGGCGAGTTGGAGGTACTTCTGCGGGTGGACGGAGAGGTTGACGCCGCCGGCCACGGCCATGGTGCACTCGCCGCGGCGCAGGCTCTCGACGGCCAGGTGGAGGGCGGTGAGTGAGGAGGAGCAGGCGGTGTCGACGGCCATGCTGGGGCCCGCGAGGCCCAGGCAGTAGGAGAGGCGGTTGGCGACCGCGCAGTGCAGCGCGGTGGGTGCCACGCCGCGATCCGCGCCGCCGTCGGGGTCGGGGTCGGGGTCGGGGTCCGCGTCGGTGAAGAGCTGGTAGTGGTTCCACATCACGCCGGCGAAGACACCGACGCGGGAGCCCACCAGGGCGTCCGGCCGGTAGCCGGCGTGCTCGACGGCCTGCCGGCCGATGGTGAGGAAGAGGCGTTCCTGCGGGTCCATCCGCTCGGCCTCGCGGCGGGAGATGCCGAACGCGGCCGCGTCGAAGCGGTCCACGCCGTCGAGGAAGCCGCCCCAACGGCCGTAGGTGCGGCCGTCCTTGCCGGGTTCGGGGTCGTGGATCGCCTCGTGGTCCCAGCGGTCGGCCGGGACCTCGGTGACGCAGTCGCGGCCCTCGGCGAGGTTGCGCCAGAAGGCGTCCAGGTCGTCGGCGTGCGGGTAGCGGCCGGCGAGGCCGATGACGGCGATGGCGACGGCGTCCGACTGGTCGGTGGGGGCGTCCCCGGCAGAGCCTGACGAGGCGGAGGAAGCCGAGGTAGCGGAGGAAGCCGAGCCGGATGCGGACATCGGCCGGTCATCGGACCGGGCCGGCTCGGGGGTCGACTCTTGGGCCGGCTCGTGGGCCGACTCGGGGGCCGGCAGCAGGTCCTCGATGCGCCGCTGGTCCCCGTAGGTGACCACGGTCCGCGCGCCCCGGTCGTCGCCCAGCAGCGCGAACAGGGTGTCCAGGCCGGCGTCGGTGGGCAGGGCGTGCAGTCCGGTCCCGGCGGCCGAGCGGTGCCGGGCGTCGTCGGAGACCCGCATCCCGCCGTCGGCCCACAGCGGCCAGCCGACGGCCACCGTGGTGCCCCGGCGGTCGGTGCGGGCGGCGCGCCGCTCGGCGAAGTGCTCCATGAAGGCGTTGCCGTAGGCGTAGTCGGCCTGGCCGGGGTTGCCGACGGAGGCCGAGACGGAGGAGAACAGCGCGAAGAACGCCAGGTCGTCGTCGGCGGTGGCGGCGTCCAGGTGGCGGGTGCCGGCGGTCTTGGCGGCCAGCACGGCCGCGGTCTGCGCCGGGTCCTTGCGGAAGAACATGCCGTCCTTGACGGTGCCGGCGCAGTGGAACACCCCGTCGATCCGGCCGTACAGCTCGCGGGCCCGGGCGGCGACCGCGTAGGCGTCGTCGAGGTTGCCGATGTCGCCGCGGACGTAGTGCACGGCGGCGCCGCGGTCCTGCCAGTCGCGGATCCGTCCGGTCAGGTCGGGGCCGGGCGCGCTGCGGCCGGTGAGGAGCAGCCGGACCGGTCCGCGGCCCACCAGCCGCTCGGCGATCAGCGCGGCGAGCCCGCCGCCGCCTCCGGTGATCAGGTACACGCCGTCCGGACGCAGCGCGTCGCCGCCGGTGGGGGCGGGCCCGGACGCGTACCGGACCGCCTGGCGGACGTCGTCGGCGTACCGGACCTCGGACTCGGCGGAGAGGTCGGCGGTTTCGTCGGCGAGGAGCCGCGCCAGCCGGTCGGGGGGCAGGTCCGCCGGGTGGCCGACGGCGCGGGCGCGCAGTACCGGCGCCTCGACGGCGACGGTGCGGGCCAGCGCGCCCAGCGCGGCGTCCTCCGGGTGCGGGCCGGTGGGGGTGGTGTCGTGCGGGTGGAGGAAGAGCAGGGCGGTGGGGTGCAGCGGTCGAGTGTCGGTGACGGCGGCGGCCAGCGCCCAGCATTCGCGGTACGCCTCGGGCACCGGGGCGGTGTCGTCGGCGCGGGCCGGGACCCGGGCGAGCCGGGCGTAGCCGGCCGGAGTGGTGCCCTCGTCCCGCAACGAGCCCAGCATCCGGCCGAGTTGGTCACGGTCGGTGGGGTCGAGGCGGTAGTGGTCGGGGCCCAGTCGCTGGTAGCCGGAGGCGCGTTCGGCGCGGATGACGCGGGTGCCGGGGCCGGCGGCGGTGCGCAGTGCCGCGGCGGTGGTGGCGGCGGCGCCGATCAGGACGAGGGCGCGGTCCGCGGGCGTCCCGTCGGCCGGGGGGCGGGTGGCCGCCGGGGACCAGACGGGACGGTGGCAGCGGAGGGTCAGTTCGGCGGTGTCGTCGGGCGCGGGCGGGGCGTCCGGTGCGGCGGGCTCCGGTGCCGGGTCGCGGTCGGGGGCCGGGCGGAGCCGGGGCGCGTACTCGGTGTGCAGGTGCGCGGCGAGCGAGTCGATGTCGGAGAACTCGAAGAGCAGTGTCGGGTACAGCGGGGCGCAGACGTACTTCTCCAGTTCGCGGCTGATGTCGAGCATGTGGCCGGAGTCCAGGCCCAGTTCGTAGAAGCCGGTGCTGGTGGAGAGGACGGCCGGGTCCTTGCCGAGGATCCGGGCGATCATGCCGCGCAGGTGGCCGGTGACCTCGGTGGGGTCGGCGGTCCGCTCGTCGTCGATACCGGGGTCCGCGCAGCCGGCGGTGCGGACCGCGGTGGGGCGGCGGACGGCGTCGACCGAGCCGTCGTCGGCCCCGTCCGGGCCGTCCTCGGTGACCAGCCGGGTGATCAGCCCGGCGTGCCGGATGCGCTTGCACATCAGCTTGGTGAAGCCGGCGAGGAAGCGGCCGTCGGCGTCGTAGAGCGCGCAGTCGTTGTGCATCACGTCGCCGGACTGGGCGAGCGTCTCGGGGTGCGGCATGTAGGCGTAGGCGGTGCCGGTGAGCGGGCGCGGGGCGCGGAACGACTCGATGAAGACCGGGATGAACGGGTCGTCGCTCTCCGGCGGGACCTGGGCGAAGGCGGCGATGGTGGTGCAGTCCATCTTGGCCGGGTGCAGGTGGAAGTGGTCGTCGAGTTCGGCGGCCTCGGGGTCCAGGCCCAGTTCGGCGAGCAGCCGCCCGTCGCCGTAGTAGAGCCGGCCGAAACAGCGCATCGCGGAGCCGTGCCGGATCTCCTCGGCGCGGGCCCGGGCGTACATCTCGTCGAGGTCGACGACGCGCAGGGCGGTGGTGCGCAGGGTGTCGAGGTCGAGCGGCGGCGGTTCGGGGGCGTCGCGGAAGACCAGTTCGCCGCGGAAGTTCTCGCGGTAGGTGGTGACCGGGGCGCCGTTCTCGCGGCGGCGGCTCTCGGCGGTGATCCAGCGGCTGCCGTCGGTGGGGACGGACACCGAGACCCGGATGTCGCAGTCGAAGCCCTCGGCGGTGGCGATGGCCTCGTGGAAGAGGACGTTGCGGAGTTCGGCGTGGGCGGTGTCGAAGCCGCGGTCGCGCAGGATGCGGAAGACGATGTCGAGGAAGGTGACGCCCGGCATCACGGACACCCCGTGCACCCGGTGGTTCTGCATGATGAAGTCGGAGTGCGCAAGGACCAGGTGGCAGACCAGTTCGTGGCCGGGGTCCGGTGCGGAAGGGGAGTTCAACACGGCTGTCCTTCCTGCGTGGCCGCTGCGGTGTCGAGGGCCGGGACGGTGGTGGTGGGTGCGGGGCCGGCCGGGGCGGGGGCGAAGTTCAGGCCGAGGATGGAGGCGCTGAGGCGGCGGCGGGGCGCGGTGGCCCGGGCGGTCCGGGCGACCGGTTCCGGCGGCGGGCCGGCCGGCCGGGCATCCGCCGGCTTCTCCAGCCACAGGCGGCGGCGCCGGAAGTGCGGATCGGGCAGTGCCGGCCGCGGGGTGTGCCGGGCCGCCAGCGCCGGGTCCAACTGGCTGGTGATCACATGGGCGTTGGTGCCGCCGAGGCCGAACGCGCTGACGCCGGCGGCGCGGATCCGGCCGTCGTCGGGGGCCCATTCCTGGACGGTGCGGGCGGGCCGGAACGGCGAGGTGGCGAAGTCGAAGCGGGGGTTGGGCCGGTCGCAGAAGAGCGTCGGCGGGATCCGGCCCTCGCGCACCGCGAGGACGGCCTTGAGGAAGCCGGCCATGCCGGCGGCGCTCAGCAGGTGCCCGACGTTGCTCTTGACGCTGCCGATGGCGCAGAAGCCGGTGCGGTCGGTGGCCTCGCGGAACACCTCGGTCAGGGCGCGCAGTTCGATCGGGTCGCCGATCATGGTGCCGGTGCCGTGCGCCTCGATCAGCCCGATGTCCTCGGGGCTGCGGCCGCCGGCGGCCAGCGCCCGGCGGACGACCTTGGCCTGGGCGGCCGGGTTGGGGGTGGTCAGGCCCATGGTGCGGCCGTCGTTGTTGACCGCCACCGCGTCGATGACGGCGTGGATCCGGTCGCCGTCGCGCAACGCCCCGGCCAGCGGTTTGAGCAGGACGACGCCGCAGCCCTCGCCCGGTACGAAGCCGTCGGCGCGCTCGTCGAAGGTGGCGCAGCGGCCCCGCCGGGAGAGTGCCCGGGCGGCGCTGAAGTCGAGGTAGGGCTCCTCGTCGAGGAGGATGTCCACCCCGCCGGCCAGGGCCAGTTCGGATTCGCCGTCGCGCAGGCTGCGGCAGGCGAGTTGGAGGGCGACGAGCGAGGAGGAGCAGGCGCTGTCGACGACGAGGTTGGGGCCGTGCAGGTCGTAGTGGTGGGCGACCCGGGCGGCGATGAAGTTCTGGTCGGAGCCCATGCCCACGGCGTCCCGGCGGTCGCCGGCGCGCCGTCCGTAGCCGGACATCCGCGCCCCGGCGAAGACCCCCACGTCGCGGCCGGCCAGCTCCGTCTCGCGGTAGCCGGCGTCCGCGAGGCACTGCGCGGTGCCTTCCAGGAAGAGCCGGACGGCGGGGTCCAGGCAGCGCGCCTCGTCGTCGGCCATCCGGAAGTACTCCGGGTCGAACTCCTCGATGCCGTCGAGGAATCCGCCCCATTTGCTGATGCTGCGGCCCGGTGCGTGGTCGGGGCTGTAGAGCGCGGCGGTGTCCCAGCGGGCGACCGGCACCTCGTCGACGGCGCACGCCCCGGCAAGCAGGTTCTCCCAGTACGCGGCCGCATCCGGGGCGCCCGGGAAGCGGCCGGCCAGACCGATGACGGCGATCTTGTCGGGGCCCACGGCGGGGGGCTCGGGGGCCGGTGCCGGGGCGACTGCCGGGGCGACTGCCGGGGCGGGGGTGGCGGGTGCCTCCCAGCCGGACGGGGCCGGAGCGGCGTCGGTGGCCGGAGCGGCGTCGGTGGCCGGAGCGGCGTCGGTGGCCGGGCCGGTGGTCATCGGGGCGCCGAGGGCGGCCAGGTGCGGGCCGAGCTGGTCGAGGGTGGGGTGGTCCAGGAGGGTTCCGGGGTCCAGTGGGCGGCCCATCTTCTCCTCGATGCGTTCGAGGAGTTCGCCCAGCATCACGGACTCCACGCCCAGGTCGCCGAAGAGCTCGGTGGGGTCGAGGTCGTCCTCCGGGATCGCCAGCAGCTCGCTGAACAGGGGGGCGAGCCAGGGCGGCGCGGCAGGTGACGGCAGCCCGTGGTCCGGGGTGGTCCGCACGGCGGTCTCCTCCTCAGAGGTGGTGGGGTCGGTGGCGGGGGCCGGCTCCGCCGGGTGCCCCAGGAGCGCCCGGGGGTCGGCCGGTACGCCGTCCAGCGGTGGGCAGGGCACCACCCGTACGTGCTCGGGCGGCAGTTGCAGCACCCGTTCCAGGACGCGCAGCCCGTCCACGTCGGTGAGCGGTCCGACGCCGGCCGCGGCGCAGCCGTCCGGCTTGGCGGCGCCCATGCCGGCCTCGCTCCAGGTCGGCCAGAGCACCGACCGGAACCACGGCCGTCCGGACCGTGCCTGGTGTTCGGCGAAGGCGTCGAGGAAGGCGTTGGCGGCGGAGTAGTCGCTGACGCCGGCGGCGAGGGCGGGGGCGAGCGCCGACAGCGAGGAGAACAGCACGAAGAACTCCGGCCGGTCGGCGGCGCACAGCTCGGCCAGGGTCTCCAGCCCGGTCGTCTTGGGTTCGAGGACCGGGGCGAAGTCGGCGAGGTCCTTGCCGACGAACGAGGGGCGGCCCAGCGGTCCGCGGCCGGCGCAGTGCACGACCCCGCCGAGCGGCCCGAGGGTGCGGCGCACCTCCGTCAGGAAGTCCGCGGTGCGGTCCCGGTCGCTGAGCGGCCCGGAGTGCAGCAGGACGTGGGTGCCCGCGGCCTCCAACTCGGTGACCAGGGCGGCGGTGGCGCCCTCGGGCGTCCGGGGGTCGAGAGCGGCCCATTGGGTGCGCGGCGGCAGGGTGCGGCCGCCGGTCAGGGCGATCCGTCGGGCGCCGCGCCGGACCAGGAGCCGGGCCACCAGGGCGCCGATGCCGCGGGTGCCGCCGGTGACGAGGTAGGACCGGTCGCCGGCGCAGCGCAGCGGGCCCGGGTCGGTGGCGGGCAGTGCGGTGAGGGCGGGGCGGTGGCGTACGCCGTCCCGGAGGCAGACCTGGTGCGGGGCGTCCGGTGCGGCGCGTTCGGCGAGGATCTGCCGGGCGGTGTCGGTCGGGCCGGCGGCGGCCGGGTCCAGGTCCAGTACGGTGGCGGCGACCTTGCCGTACTCGGCGCCCAGCATCCGTACGAAGCCGGCCAGTCGCGCGCCGGCGAGGGTCGGTGCGGGGCCCGGCAGGCCGTACAGTCCGCCGGTCACCTGGAGGATTCGGCAGCCGGTGCGGCGGAGTTGGCGCACCAGTCGTTGGAGCATCAGGAGCCGGCAGGTCCAGGGGCCGGGGCCGTCGAGGGCCGGTCGGCCGAGGTCGGTCAGGTCGAGCCAGTGGGTGAGGTCGGGGTGCTGGGCCAGGGCCCGGTTGATGATCCGGGCGGCCTCCCGCTCGGAGGCGAAGGCGGGCACGCCGTCGCCGGCGTCGGCGCCCTCCCGGACCAGCAACACCCTTTCCGGGCCGAGGAGTTGGGCGAGCGTGCGGGCCAGTACCTCGCTGTGTTCGGCGAAGAGGCACAGGGTCCGGCCGCGCACTTCCCCGGCCGGATGCGGGCCCGGTACGGGCTCCCAGCCGCAGGCGTACAGCGGGATCCCGGGGCGGGCGGGGGCGGCCGACGGGGCGTGCGGCTGCCGGGGTTCGGGCAGCCAGTAGCGGTGCCCGGCGAACGGGTACGACGGGAGGGCGATCAGCCGGGGGCGCGCCGGGTGCAGGGCGGACCAGTCGACCGCGCCGCCGCGGGTCCAGTGCCGGGCCAGTCGCCACAGCTCGGCGACCGGGTCGGCGCCGGGTTCCGGGGCGGCGATCGGGCCCTCGGGGTGCGCGGCCCCCGGGGTGCGGTCGTGGACCGCACCGTCCGCCGCGCCGGCCGCGAACCGGTCCAGGTGCCCGACGAGTTCCGGCAGGTCGTGCACGACCACGGCGAGGCGCTCGCGCAGCGGTTCCCGGCCGCTCTGGAGCGTGTGGGCGACGTCGGCGAGTGCGGGCGGCGGGACGGTGGCGGGGTCCTGGGTGAGGTGGTCGCGGAGTCGGGCCGCCAGGGCGCGCAACCGTTCCGCGTCGTGGGCGGACAGCACGAGCAGCTGCGGTCCGGAGGCGGCGGGCACCGGGGCCGCCGGGGCCGGCAGGTACTCCTCCACCACCACGTGGGCGTTGGCGCCGCCCGCCCCGAAGGAACTGATCCCGGCCCGGCGCGGCAGTGCGGTGCCGTCGGAGCCGCGGCGGGCGTCCCAGGGCCGGGACTCCTGGGGGACGTGGAAGGGCGAACCGGCCCAGTCCACGGCCGGGTTGAGGTCGCGGGAGTGCAGTGACGGCACCAGGGTGCGGTGGCGCAGCTGGAGGACGACCTTGGCGAGACCGGCCATACCGGCGGCGGCCTCGGCGTGACCGATGTTGGACTTCACCGAGCCGATCGCGCAGCTGCCGCGGGCCGGCATCGCCCCGTCGAAGGCCCGGGTCAGACCGTTGATCTCGACCGGGTCGCCGAGTTCGGTGCCGGTGCCGTGCGCCTCCAGGTAGCCGAGGTCGGACGGTTCGACGCCGGCCCTTCGCAGCGCGGTGCGCACCAACTCGCCCTGGGCGACGGGGTTGGGGACCATGTAGCCGTTGGTCTTGCCGCCGTGGTTGACGGCGGTGGCCCGGATGACGGCGTGGATCCGGTCGCCGTCGGCGCGGGCGGCGGAGAGCGGTTTGAGCAGTACCGCGCCGACGCCCTCGGCGGGGACGAAGCCGTCGCCGCCCGCCCCGAAGCTGCGGCAGCGGTGGTCGGCGGAGGCCATCTTCAGCCGGGCCTGCTGGCGGAACTTGTGCGGGTGCAGCGAGAGGTTGACCCCGCCCACCAGGGCCGCGGCGCACTCCCCGCGGCGCAGGCTCGCCACCGCCAGGTGCAGTGCGGTCAGCGACGACGAGCACATGGTGTCCACGGCCAGGCTGGGGCCGTGCAGGTCGAGGAAGTACGAGACGCGGTTGGCGATGCCGGCCACCGCGGATCCGGTGTCGGCCGGCTCGCCGAGCAGGGAGCGCTCCACGCCGAAGAACGGGTACTCGTTGTACATCGTCCCGACGAACACCCCGACCCGGGAGTCGAGTCGGTCACGGATCTTGGCCCGGGTGCAGCCGGCGTCCTCCAGCGTCTCCCAGGCCACCTCCAGGAACTGCCGTTCCTGAGGGTCCATCAGCTGGGCGTCCCGCGGGGAGATCCCGAACAGCAGCGGGTCGAACCGGTCCACGTTGTCGAGGAAGCCGCCCCACATCAACTCGGTCGGCCAGCCCTCGCGGGCCCGCTCGGCGGGCAGCGGTCCGACGCAGTCCCGGCCGTCGACCAGGTTGCGCCAGAAGCGGTCCAGGTCGGGGGCCTGGGGGTAGCGGCCGGCGAGGCCGATGACGGCGATGGGGTCGTCGGTGCCGGGGTCCTGCATGCCGGAGTCCGCGGTGCCGGGTGCCGGTTCCTGGTGCGATGCGGCGGTCGGGGGCTCCGGCTCCGTCCACGGTCCGCGGTGGTGGCGGACCAGATGGCCCGCGACGCCGGCGAGGTCCGGGTACTCGTAGAGGACGGTGGGTGAGACCCCGCCGATCTCCCGCTCGAAGCGGTCGTTGAGCAGGGAGACCAGGTGGGAGCTGAGCCCGTAGTTCTCCAGCGGGACGCGGGGGTGCAGCCGGTCGGTCGGGATGCCGCTGGCCTCGGCGTAGCGGTCGAGGAGGTAGCGCTCGGCGGAGGCCGGGACGGCCGGGGCTGTGGGGGGCGTCGGGGCGGCGATCGGGGTGGGCACCGGGGTGGTGACTGGGGTGGTGACCGGCTCCGGCGCCCCCGGGGTCGGCTGCTGCGGCTCCGCCGGCCGCTCGGGCGCCAGCCGGTGGCGTTCGCCGCCCAGGGCGCCGACCGGCAGCGGGATGCGGCGGGCGGGGACGGTCCACAGCCGGGCGAAGTCGACCGGGTGGCCGCGCCGCCAGTCCGCGGCCGCGGTGGCGGGGTCCGGGGCGGCGACCGGCGGGGCGGCGGCCAGGGCCGGGTCGGCGGTGCCGGTGGCCAGGCCGGGGTGGCGCCGGCCGTCGAGGAAGGCGGTCAGCCCGGCACGGACGCCGTCCAGGCCGTCGGCGTCCAAGGTCAGCCGGGCGGCGAGCGGGACCCGGCCGGTCTGGAGCGTCCAGGCCAGGTCGTCCGGGTCGGTGTGGCGGCCGGTGGTGGCCAGGTGGTCGCGGAGCCGGCGAGCGGCGTCGGTGAGCCCTTCCGGGGACTCGGCGGAGAGCACGACGGTGCGGGGGCCGCGCGGTGCCGCGGGGTGCGGCGCGGCCTCCCGGGCCCGGTCCGCGCGGTCGCCGGCCGGGACGTCCCGGTGGGGTGCCCGGATCAGCGCGTGTCCGTACGAGCCGGTGGCGCCGACCGCGTTGACCAGGGCCGTGGCGCGGCCGTCGGCGGCCCGGACCGGCCATGCCCGGGGCCGGTCGACCACCTCCACGGGGAGGCCCGGCCAGTCCACCAGCGGGCTGCGGTCGGCGGCGACCAGGGTCGGGGCGAGGGTGCCGTGCCGCATCTGGAGCAGCACCTTGATGAGCTGCGAGATGCCCGAAGCGGCCTCCAGGTGGCCGATGTTGGGCTTGAGGGTGCCGATCGGCACCGGCGGGACGTCGGCGCCGCGGGCCAGGACGGAACCGAGGGCCTCCAGTTCCGCGGCGTCCGCGATGCCCGCGCCGGCCGCCGCGCACTCCACGTAGTCGAGGTCGTCGGGGGTCACCCCCGCGTCGGCGAGCGCCCTGGCCAGGGAGTCGGTGAGGGCCTCGGTGCGCGGGGCACCGTAGCGCGGGGCGCGGCCGGCGTGGGCGATCCGGGTGCCCTCGATCAGGCCGTGCACGGTGTCCCGGGCGCGTTCGGCGGCGGCCGCCGGCCGCAGCAGCAGCACCCCGGCGCCCTCCCCCGGGCGCCAGCCGCTGCCGTCCGCGGCGTACGCGCCGCGCGGGGCACCGGTGGCGAGCAGTTCCATGCCGTCAAGCAGGCCCCAGTGGTACGGGTGGCCGAAGAGGTTGACCGCGCCGACCACCGCGGCCCCGCACTCGCCGCGGCGCAGGCTCGCCACCGCCAGGTGCAGCGCGGCCAGCGACGACGAGCAGGAGGTGTCCACGGCGAGGCTGGGGCCGCGGAAGTCGAAGAAGTGCGAGACGCGGTTGGCGATGTCGGAGGCGGTGGCGGGGGTGTGCGCGGGGCCGCCGTCGGCCCAGTGGTCGGCGCCCTGCTGCCGGTGGTCGTGCCACATCGCGCCGATGAACACCCCGACCCGGCCGGCCGACTCGCGCAGCGACCGGGCGGTGTGTCCGGCGTCCTCCAGGCACTGCCAGACGGTGTGCAGCATCAGCCGGGCCTGCGGGTCGACGGTGCCCGCCTCCTGCGGCGCGACGTGGAAGCGCAGGCTGTCGAAGCGGTCGATGTCGTCCAGGAAGCCGCCGGTGGCGGGGGCGCCGGGCGGGGCCGCCTCGGTGCGGGTGGCGGGCAGTGGGCGGACCGCGTCCCGGCCGGCCAGCAGGTCCTCCCAGAAGGCGTCCAGGTCGTCGGCGCCGGGGAAGCGGCCGGCCATCCCGATGACGGCGGTGGGGGTGGCGGCCGTGGGCTCCGCCGCCGGGGCTGCCGGGCCGGTCGGCTCGGGGTCGGCGAACACCGGACGGGTGCCGGCCGCCGAGCGCTCCGGGTGTGCGGCGGCGCCGCCCAGGAACGCCTGGAGGAAGACGTGTCCCTCGTCCAGTCCCAGTCGGTCGCGCAGCCGGTCGGTGTTGAGGGCGCCGATCGGGCACAGTCCGATACCGCAGGCGGCCTGCCCCATCAGCAGCAGCTGCCCCATGTAGCCGGATTCCAGGGTGAGGTAGCGCAGGCTCTCGTCCCCGTACAGCGGCTCGATGCCGTGCCGCTGGCCGAAGAGGTAGACGCCGAACCGCGAGCGTTCGAAGACCGGGCGGTTGTAGTAGAAGTGGCTGCGGCCGTCGAGCCGGCCGTCGGCGTCGAGGAGCCGCAGGGCGTGCCGGTCCGGGTCGTAGTAGTAGAGCCCGGCGCCGAGGCCGTCGACGGCGTCCGGGGTGAGGTGGAGGTAGACCTGGACGGCGTAGGTGTCGCCGGCCGAGGGGTACAGAGCGCGGGCGGTCCCGTCGGCCGGTGCCGCGCGCAGCAGGCTCAGCAGCCGGCAGAAGTCGGCGTACGGGACGGGACCCGCACCGAAGTCCCGGCGGCTGGCCCGCCAGGCGTACAGCTCGGCCTCGAACTCCACGGTGTCCAGGGCGGTTTGGGAGGTGGCCGGCTCCTCCGGGCGCCGGTTCCAGTGCTGCTGTTTGAAGCGGTCCCGGTCCTCCGGGGAGAAGAAGTCGACGGAGGCGGGGGCAGGGGTGGGCGTGGGAGCGGGGGCGGGAGCTGGGGTGGGCGTGGGCGCCGGTTCGGGCGTGGGCCCGGGCTCGGGCTCCGGTTCGGGCTCGGCCGCTCCCAGGAGATGGGTCCGCACCCACCGCGCGATACCGCTCACCGTCGGCTCGTCCAGCAGCGCCGATACCGGTACCCGCTGCCGGTGGGCGCGTTGGAGGGCACCGGAGACCCGGACCATGGTGAACGAGGTCGCGCCCTGGTCCCAGAGGTCGGCCTCGGCGTCCACCGACGGCACTCCCAGCGCCTCCGCGAACAGCCGGGCGATCTCCGCGCACAGCTCGGCGTGCGAGGGCCCGGTGGGCCGGGGCGCCGGAGCCTCGCCCGGTCCGCCGGCCGGCGCGGCGGCGACCTCGGGGGTCCCGGCGCTCTCGGCGGTCGGCCCGGTCAGCTGGTCCTTGGTCAGCGGCCAGGGCAGCGCCGACCGGTCCAACTTGCCGTTGGCGGTGGCCGGGAAGGCGGTCAGGAAGCCGAGGAAGTTGGGGATCATGTACTCCGGCAGGGCCTGGGCCGCGAAGGCCCGCAGGTCCCGTCCGGTGCACGCGGCGCCGGGGCGCGGGACGACGTAGCCGACCAGTTTGCGGTCGCCGCAGCCGTCCTCGCGGGCCAGTACCACGGCTTCCTTGACGGCCTCGTGGGCGCGCAACCGGTGTTCGATCTCGGCGAGTTCCACCCGGAAGCCGCGGATCTTGACCTGGCCGTCGGCCCGGCCCAGGAAGCAGAGGTTGCCGTCGGGGAAGTAGCAGGCGCGGTCGCCGGTCTTGTACAGCCGCTCGTCGGGGTCGTCCCGGAAGCGGAAGGGGTCGGGCAGGAAGCGTTCGGCGGTGAGCGTGGGCTGGTTGACGTATCCCAGCGCCAGGCACTCACCGCCGATGTAGAGGTCGCCCTCGACGCCGACGGGACAGGGGCGCAGCTGGGCGTCGAGCACGTGGTAGCGGCAGTTGTCGAGGGGCTTGCCGTAGGGGATGCTGCGCCACTCCGGGTCGATGGCGCCGATCCGGAACCAGTTGGACCAGACGGTGGCCTCGGTCGCACCGCCCAGGCTGATCAGATCGGCGCGGGGGAAGACCGCGCGGATCTCGTCGGGCAGGGACAGCGGGGTGTAGTCGCCGCTGAGGAAGACCAGTCGCAGGTCGCCGGTGCCGGGGGCGTCCTGCCGGCCGTCGAGCAGCGGGCCGATCTGGGCGAGGGTGGTGGGCGCGGAGTTCCAGAAGGTGACCGGTTCGTCGAGCAGGACGTCCAGGAGGAGCGCCGGGTCGCGCTGCTGCTCCTCGTCGGCGAGGTAGAGGGCGGCGCCGCGGCCCAGCAGCCCGAAGACGTCGAAGACCGAGAGGTCGAAGCCGAGCGAGGTGACGCACAGGCCCATGTCGTGCGGGCCGAAGTCGAAGGTGCGGTAGCACCAGTTGAGGAGGTTGAGGACCGGGCGGTGGGCGACCGCGACGCCTTTGGGGCGGCCGGTGCTGCCGGAGGTGAAGATGATGTAGGCGGTGTGCTGGGGCCCGGTCGTCGGGTCGGGGTCGTCGTCGGCGTCGGCGGGGTGCGGGCCCCGGGTCGCGGCGGTGGCGCAGAGCCGGCCGACGCCGTCGGGGACGGGCCAGCCGTTGCGGTCCTCGGTGGTAACGACCAGGGCGGCGTCCGCCTCCTCCAGGATGACCGCGGCGCGTTCGGCGGGCAGGTACGGCTCCATCGGGAGGTAGACGCCGCCGGCCTTGAGGACGCCGAGGACCGCGGCGATCATCATTGGGCCGCGCGGCACGCTGACCGCGACCACGGTCTCAGGGCCGACGCCGCGGGTGCGCAGTTCCCGGGCGAGGCGGTTGGCGCGCCGGTTGAGTTCCCGGTAGGTCATGGTGCCGCCGCGCCAGCGCAGCGCCTCGGCGTCCGGCCGCTGGGCGGCCTGCTCCTCGAAGGGCTGGTGCATCAGGCGGTCGGCGGGGAAGTCGTGGGCGGTGTCGTTCCAGGTGTGGAGGAGGGTGTGGAGTTCGGCGTCGGTGAGGGCGCCGGCGGCCGGGGCCTTCGCCGCAAGCGGCTGCGGGGCGTCCGGCGCGGACCCGTCCCATGCCGCGTCGTCCGTCGCCAACCGCCGTACGGCCGCGGTGTACGCCGCGAACGCCTCGTCCCAGCCGTCCTCCGGGGCTTCCGGCTCGACCGCGTCCCAGGCGAGGTGGAGCAGTCCGGCGTCCACGGTGGTGATGCAGTCCAGGGTGACGTCGGGGGTGCAGCTCAGCCAGGGGCCGGCGGTGCTGCCGGGAGGCAGTGGCCGGTCGGTGAGGTCCAGGAGGGAGGTGTAGACGACTCGGTGGCCGGCGGTGCCGGTGCGGGCGGCGGTGCGCCGTAGCTCGGGCAGGCCGCTGGTGGGGACCGTCCGGTCCTGGTCGAGGGTGTGCTGGCAGTGGCGGGCGCGGTCGGTGAACGGCAGCGCGGGCGGGGCGCAGGGCAGCCAGCTGAGGGCGGTGTGTTCGGCCGGCCGGTGCTGGTCGCCGATGTGGTCCCAGCGGACGACGGGCAGTGCGAAGCCGGTGCCGTGGCGGCGGGCCAGCGCCTCGCAGAAGGCAGTGAACAGGACGGCGTCCGGGGACAGTCCGTGGGCGGCACAGCGGTCGGCGAACGGCTGCCAGGCCAGCGGGACGGCCTGGAGGCGGATCCGGCGCGGCGGGGTGTCGTCGGGGGCGGTGCGGGCGGCGGGGATGCCGGGCGGGAGGTCGCGCAGCCGCCGCGGCCAGTGGTCGGGGTCGGCGGGCGGTGCGGTGCCCTCCTCGGGGCGGGGTTCGACGGGGCGCGGGGTGGCGGCCGGGTCGGCGTACAGCCGCATCAGTTCGCGGCCGATGAGGTGGATGCTGCGGGCGTCGGCGAGGGTGAGGTCGACGGCCAGGTGGACGGTGTCGGTGCCGGTGCCGGTCGCGGCCGGGCCGGTCGCCTCGGTGGGGGGCGTCGCGGCGCCGCGGGTGACGCGCACCTCGAACTGCGGGTGGCGGCCGAGCGGGAAGGGCGCGGCGGCCATCGCCTCACGGACGGCGTCCGGGCAGGGGGCGGCGCCGTCGGGGCCGGGGCCGATGACGGGTACCGTCCACTGCTCGGGCGCCCGGGCGCACACCTCGATGGTGCCGTCGTGGGTGACCGCGCTGCGCAGGACGTCGTAGGCCGCGGCCAGCTTGGTCACGGCGGCGGACAGCCGGACCGGGTCGATCCGCTCCTCGCTGTCGTAGGAGGTGACGACCTGGCAGCCGCGCCAGGGGCCGGGGTCGGCGGTGGCGCGGGGCACGAAGTACGCCTGTTGGAGGTCGTTGAGCGGACGGGGGGTGGGGTCGGTGGCGAGGGCGGTGGCGCGCAGGCCGTTGCAGAGGGCGGCGAACGCGGCGTCCGCGGTGCCGGGGGTGAAGCGGGCGTCGGCGGTGTCCCAGCGCAGGTGGAGCGCGCCGTCCTGTTCCCACATCTGGTGGTCGAGCCAGATGCCGGTGGTCTGGCTGACGGCGTAGCCGGGGCGGGCGGCGAAGCCGCGCTCGCGCGGGCGGCCGGCGATGTCGAGCATGCTGGTGAAGACGACCGGCAGCGGCGCGGGGCCGCGGCCCCGGTCGCGGGCGCGCAGTTCGCGCCCGGCGGCGACCGCGCAGGCCCCGGAGTGCTCCAGTGCGTCCCACAGTTCGCGGTGGGTCAGCCGGGCCGCCTCGTCGAACGGGTGCGGGTACGGCGGGACCGCCTCGACGAGCGCGGTACCGGTGAACGGGCCCACCAACTGGTCCGCTTCGGGCGGGAGGTGGGGCCGGCGGCTGGTGGTGACGACGAGCGCGTACGGGCGGTGGGCACCGTGCCGGGCGAGTGCCTCGGTGAAGACGGTGAGCACCAGGGCGGTCGGCGAGACCTCCAGTGCCGCCGCGCGGTCCTGGAGTGCCTGCCACACGGCGGGCGGGAGGGCGGCGGTGCGGGTGGTCCGGCGCAGGCACGGCAGGCCGTCGGGGCGCTCTTCCGGGGCGTCGGTGAACAGGGCCGGGGCGCCGGGGAGTCGGCGGATCCGGTCCACCCAGTGGTCGAGGTCGCGGCGGTGGCCGGGGGTGTGCCGGGCGGCGTCCAGGGCGGTGACGCAGTCCCGGACGGTGAGTCCGGTGGCGGGGGCGGGGAGGGTGTGCCGCGGGTCGTCGTAGCACGCCTGCCACTGGGCGGTGAGCAGGTCCAGGCCCTGGCCGTCGGTGATCAGCGCGTCGATGCTGAGGTGGATCCGGCCGCCGCCGTCGGCGCGGCGGGTGGCTTCGACGGTGAAGGGGGGCCACTGCCCGGCCGGGTAGTGGCGGTGCGCGAGTCGCCCGCGGACCTCGGCGGCCCGGGCGGTGAACGCGGCGCGGTCCGCGGCCTCGTGGACGCTCAGGGTCCAGGGCGGGGCGGTGGCGCGGATCTGCTGGCGGCCGTCGTCGGTGAGGACGGCGCGCAGCATGTCGTGGTGGTCGACGAGGCGCTGCCAGGCGGTGCGCAGCCGCTCGGCGTCGAGGGCCGGGAGGTCGAACTCGCGGTAGAGGTGGCAGCCGATGGCGTCGGCGGTGAGTTCGGGCTCCTTGCCGCTGAGGTACGCCTCCTGAAGGGGCGTCAGGGGGAACGGCTCGTGGCGGGCGGCCGGGTCGGAGGTGGCGGACGGGGCGCCGGGGCCGGGCTCCGGTCGGGTGTCGTCGGCGGCGAGGGCGGCGACCCGCCGAGCGTAGTCGGCGAGGGTCGGGGCCTCGGCGAGCCAGCGGAGCGGGACGTCGAGGCGGTGCTCGTGCTGGACGGCGAGCCAGAGCCGGGCCGCGGTCATCGAGTCCAGGCCCAGCCGCCGCAGTGCGGTGTCCGGGGCGGCCGGCGGGTCGCCGGGCCGGGCCTCGGCGAGGACGCGGGTGAGCGTCCGGGCGATGCGCGCGGCGAGTGCGTCGCCGGTGGTGGCCGGCGCTCCCGCAGGGCTGGTTCCAGGCTCCATGTGCTTGCTCCCCCAGGTGTGGGACCGGTGGACGGCCAGGTGAGCGGCCGCGCGGTGCCGGGTGCGAGGCCGGTGTGCGGCGCCGGTGTGAACCCTAGGAACAGCGCGCCCGCGGGCCCGCTCAGAAGTGAGCAGGCCCGCGGGCGTCGGGGCGGGGGGCGAGTGCGGCTCTAGTGGGCCTCCGCCAGGGGTGCGAAGGCGATGTCGGTCATGGTGTCCTCGACGAAGAGCCGGTTCCAGGTGCCGCCGCCCTTCTCGGGGGCGATGATCTCGTCGAGGTAGATGGCGCGGGTCTCGTCGTCCAGCCGCATGTGCATGTCGATCAGGTCGTAGTAGGCGTCGACGCTCTTCATGTGGATCAGCCAGTGGACCCGGTCGGCGGGGCCGAACGCCTCCTCGTAGAGGAAGGAGGAGGCGATGCCGGGCAGTCGGGTGGTGATGGAGGCGGTGATCCGGCGGGCGAAGAGCCGGGCCTCGGCGCGGAAGGCGTATTTGGGCTGCGCGGTGCGGTGGATGATCAGGCCGGAGTTGGCGGAGTGTTGGGTCCGTGCCGGGCTGATCGAGGTTTGCCGTTGGGCGGGCGGGACCCGCAGGTCGGGGGCGGCCGCGTCGATGACGGTGCCCTCGGGCAGCGCCTCGTCGGTGCCGTACATGCCCCAGTGCTGCGGGATCAGCGCGGTCTCGTGGAACGAGCCGTCGGTGAACCAGCCGTGCCAGTCGGCGGCGGCGGCCGGGCCCTCGTCGCCGTCGAGGAGTGGGGCGAGGGCGCGGTAGCCGCCGAGGGCGGGGAGGTGGATCAGCCAGTGCAGTCGGTCGCGGGTGCCGAAGGCTTCTTCGTGCACGGTGACGGTGGCCTGTCCGGCGTGTTTGGCGTTGAGGAAGGCGGCCTGTTCCAGGGCGAGCCGGCGGCCTTCGGTGCGGTGGGCCTGCTTGAGCTGGGCGGTGCGCTGCACGATCACACCGCTGTTGGTGGAGTGGAAAACCGGGGGTGCCGGGGCGGCTTGGGTGGTCACCTGGTGCTCCTGTGGTGAGGGAACGTCATGACGGGCTGTGCGAGGGCGAGTTCAGGACGGGAGGCGGCGGGCCAGGACGTCGGCGGCGCCGGTCATCAGACAGGCGGCGATGGCGTCCACGTGACGGTTGCGCCAGTCCTCCAGCGGGGTGCCGCGGACGACGTGGTTGAAGGCGCCGATCGCCGGGCCGCACTGGATCTGGAAGTTGACCTTCTGGGCCGGGTCGCCCTCCAGTGCCCAGCGGACCGAGCGGGCGAAGTACCAGCGGAAGGCGAGGGCCATCTTGTGCTTGGGCGAACGCTCGGCCTTGTCGATCTCGGCGGCGCGTCCGCGGCCGAGGTGGTAGGCGCGGGTCTCGGCCCACACGTCGTCGAAGGTCCGCTTGAAGTAGGTCTCCTCGACGGAGCGCCGGGTGGCGGGGTCGATGGACTCCCAGCCGTCGTGGGCACGGTAGAGCTGGTGGAGCTTGTTGCCGCGGGCGGCGAACAGGGTGCCCTTGCGGACGACCTGGACCCGGGCGCCGATCTCGAACATGTCGCCGGCGGGGGCGTAGGCGGTGTCCTGGACGTCGAGCCCGGCGAGGATGTCCTTGACCGCGTCGGAGGTGCCGGCCTGGGGCGAGCACTGGTTGACGGTGCCGGTCAGCACGAAGTCAGCGCCGAGGACGAAGGCGGCGGCGACGGCTTCGGGGGCGCCGATGCCGCCGGCCGCGCCGACCCGGATCGGCTTGCGGTACCCGTGCCGGGCCATCGCCGCGTCGCGGTGCCGGAGCATGGCGGGGAGCAGGGTGAGCGCGGCGCCGCCGTCGGTGTGCCCGCCGGAGTCGGCCTCCACGCAGAGGTCCTCGCTGACCGGCAGTTCGGCGGCGATCCGGGCCTCCTCGGCGGTGAGCCGGCCGGCGGCGCGGAGCTTCGTCACGATCGGCTCGGGGGCCGGGCCCATGAACGCGGTGGCGACCTCGGGCCGGGAGACCTTGGCGAGTACGTGGCGGACGGCGATCGGGCGGCCGTCGGGGTCGCGGTGGGCTCCGGTGTAGCGGAACTGGACCACGGCGGGGGTCAGTTGGGTGAATCCGGCGGCCTCGACGTGCCGGACGCCGTGCCGGAGGCAGCACGCGACCACCGCGTCCTCGTAGGCCGGGTCGTCGATCGCGTGCAGGAGGTTCATGCCGAAGCGGCCGTCCGGGCCCAGGGCGCGGGTGAGGGTGGTCAACGCCTCCTCCACCCGCTCCAGCGCGAGGCCGCCCGCGCCGAAGAAGCCCATCAGGCCGGCCCGGGCCATCCGGATGACGAGGTCGGTGGAGGCGATCCCGCGGAACATCGCACCGGCGAGGTAGGCGTAGCGGATGCCGTAGTCGCGCCGGAACGCGGCGCTGCCGAGGTCCTCGGCACGGACCGGGGCGGACCGGGGCGGCGGGGCGGCGGGGGGTGCGGGGGCGGCCGGTGGCGCGGATGGGGCCACCGTCGCGGGTCCCGGCGAGGCCACGGGTCCTGGCGAGACCGCGGGTCCCGGCGAGGCCGCGGGCGCGGGTGGGATGGGTGCCCGGCGGTCGTACGTAACCGGACGGTCACCCGTTGCCGGACGGTCACCCGTTGCCGGGCGGTCATCCGTTGCCCGGCGGTCGTCCGTAACCGGACGGTCCTCCGTGGCCGAGTGGCGGCCCGCGGTGGCCCGTTCCCGCACCGGCCGCCACAGCCCGGTCAGCACCCGCCCCGGCCCGACCTCCTCGATCTCCCGCACCCCGTCCGCGACGAGCCGGTCCATGATGCCGGTCCAGCGCACCGGATGGTCGATCTGCCGGGCGAGCAGCTCCGCGACCTGCCCGGGGCCGTACGGCCGGGCCGTGACGTTGGAGAGCACCGGCAGCCGCGGATCGCGGAAGGCGAACCCTTCGAGGAACCGGGCGAACTCCTGGGCGGCCGGGCGCATATGTCGGGAGTGGAAGGCGGCGCTGACCCGCAGCGGCACACACCGCACGCCGGCCCGCCCGGACAGCTCTGCGGCCACCTCGCGCAGGGCGTCCAACGGCCCCGACAGCACGGTCTGTGCGGGCCCGTTGTAGTTGGCGATGTCCACGCCGCCCACGCCGCCCACACCTGCCGCACCTGCCACGCCGTTGTCGGCGAGCAGCCCGGCCAGCGCATCGCCGTCCGCGCCCAGCACCGCCAGCATCCCGCCGCCCTCGGCACGGCCCATCAGCGCGCCGCGCGCCTGGACCAGCCGCACCCCGGTCGCGAAGTCGAAACAGCCGGCCGCGAACAGTGCGTTGTACTCCCCCAGGCTGTGCCCGGCCAGGTGGCTGGGCTCGGGCAGCCCGGTCTCCCGGGCCAGGTAGGACAGCGCGTTGACGATGAACAGGGCGGGCTGGGAGAACTGGGTGCGGTCCAGCTTCCCGTCGCCGCCGGTGCGGCACAGCTCCTCGACGGAGTAGCCGAGGAGGGCGTCCGCCCGCTCGGTCAGGTCGGGGAAGCGGCCGAACAACTCCCCGCCCATGCCCTTGCGTTGGGATCCCTGGCCCGGAAAAACCAGTGCCACCATCGCGTCGTCCCTCACTTGTCCGGGGCTACTCCCAGGGGAGCTGCCGTGCCGTGGTGTAGTCGGTGATCCGGCGCCGGGCCACCGGGGAGGCGACGGCCCGGGTGAACTCCGCCAGCGCGAAGGCGTCGGTCTCCTCGTCGGTGAACCACAAGGACCGGGCGTACCGCTTGAGTTCGCCGATGGTCCGCGGGTCCAGGCGGGTCAGCCGGACCAGCAGCCGGCGCACCGCCGCGTCCGGGTCCGGGACCACCTCGTCCACCAGCCGGAACGCCTCGGCCCGCCGGGCGGACACCGGCTGGGTGCACAGCGCCATCGCATACGCGGGCTGGAAGCCGGTGCGGCGCATCAGCGCGGGCAGCACACAGCACGGCAGCAGCCCCCACAGCGCCTCGGGCAGGCTGAACTGGCTGCGCTCGGTGGCCAGTACGAGGTCCGCGGCGGCGGCCAGCCCCACCCCGCCGCCGGCGACCCGGCCGTCGACGGACGCCACCACCGCGACCGGGGCGGTGCCGAACCTTCGCATCAGGGCGAGGAAGGCGGCGCCGCCCTGGCCGGCACCGGTGGCCGGGCCGCCGTCGGCCAGGTCCGCACCGGCCTCGTCGAAGTCGAGTCCGGTGCAGAAGGTGCCGCCGGAGCCCTCGATGAGCAGCACCCGGCACTCCGGGTCGGCCACCGCCCGGTCGAGCGCCGCGGCCAGGGCGTCCAGCACCGGGCCGCTGAGGCTGTTCTGCCGGTCCGGACGGCTGAGCGTGACGCGCAGGACGTGCGGTTCGGCGGTGAGGCGGACCGGCGGCCCGTCGGCGGGGCGGGTACCGGTCCTGGGCGGGCGGCGGGTGTCCACCGTCAGAAGCCGATCGGGGCGCCGCCGTGCAGCGGGGTGAGTACGGTGTCGTGGATCGAGGCCGGGACGAAGGTCTGCTCCCAGCCCCCACCGCCCTTGTGCGCGGGCACGAACTCCCGCCCGAACAGGGCCCGGTAGGCGGCGTCGGTGCGGCTCAGCTCGGTGAGCTTGCGGTACACATCGAGGTTGTCGAGGTGGATCATCCAGTGGATCCGGTCCTGCTGCCCGAAGGTCTCCTCGTAGAGGTAGACGGTCAGCTCGCCGCCGAGCGCCCGGTTGACCTCGGAGGCCCAGGCGAAGGCGAACTCCCGGGCCTCGTTGCGGAAGCGGTAGAAGGTCTGGGCGGTGCGGATGACGGTCAGCCCGCTGTCGGCGGAGCTGCGCAGGCGGCTGTCGGGGAGACCGGTCTGGTGACGGGCCGGCGGCACGAAGGTCGTGGCGTCCGCGTCGTGGTCGTGGCCGTGGCCACCGTGGGCGTCATCGTGGCCACCGTGGGCGGCGCCACGGTCGTCGTGGGCGGCACCACGGTCGTCGTGGTCGGTGTCGTGGTCATCGTGGTCGGTGTCATGGTCGTCGAGGCCGTGCTGCGGGACGTACACCCGCTCCCGGAAGGATCCCTCGACGAACATCCGCTCCCAGTTGCCGCCCTGTCGCTGCGTCAGTCGGTCGGCCTCGGTGATCTCCTTGAAGGAGCGGTCGTGGTCGGCGATCTCCAGGAACCGGCGGTAGTCGTCGGGCTTCTTCATGTGGATCAGCCAGTGCAGCCGGTCCACGGCACCGAGCACCTCCTCGTGGACGAGGACGGTGGCGGTGCCCGCCATCACCTTGTTGAGGTGCTCGACGAGGTCCGCGGCGAACGCCCGGCCCTCGGTGCGGTAGGCGTGGTCGAGCTGGCCGGCCCGGTGGATGATGAATCCCGCGTTGCCGGAGTGCAGCAGGTCGCCGTCGGCCCCGGCGGGTCCCGTCAGCGCCGCGCGGAACGCTCCCGTTGCCGCGCTCACCGTGTCGGTCATCGGTCAGTCCCCTTCTTCGTGCGACGGGCCGTGCGCGGCCCCGTATCGGATGACGCTAGGGAGGGGCGCCCCGCGGTGCCGCTCACAATTGAGCGGGGGTGCGGGGCGCCCCGGTGGGCTCGACCGCCCTTAGGAAGGCGGTCAGCAGTCCGGCGATCTCGCGCGGCCGGTCGTGCATCGAGTGGTGGGTGGCGCCGGCGAGGTGCCGGTAGCGGGCGTCCGGGAAGCGGTCCACCGCCGCCGCCAGCCGCTCCGGCGACGCGATCCGGTCGTAGGCGGCGCCCACGCACAGCACCGGGACCCGCACCTGTGGGGCGTGCGCCAGGGCGTCGTCGGCCCAGTAGTCGAGGAGTTGGCGGGCGTAGGCGACGAGGACCGGGCCGGTGGCGAACGGGCGGCGCAGTTCCTCGTCGAGGGCGCGGGCCGGGCGGGCCAGCACCTCTTCGGCGAAGCGGTACGGATCGGTCTCGGGGGCGGTGTCGGTCTCGGGGGTGGTGTCGGAGCCGGCCCCGGTGCTGGCGGCGGGGTCGGCGGCGGGGTCGGTTCCGCCCCCGCCGTCGAATATCCGGCGGAGGGTGTCGGCCATGGTCGGCCGGGCCGCCACCGCCCGGCACAGTTCCTCCAGATTGCGCTCGTAGGGGGTGTCCGGTTCCCGGCCGCCGGCGTCGTCGGTGCGGCGGAACGAACCGTGCAGCCAGACCATCGACCGCACCGCGTCCGGGCGGCGGCGGTGGAAGGCCATCGCGACCTTGGGGCCGGTGCACCAACCGACGAGGTGGCAGGCGGTGGCGCCCTCGGCGACCAGTACCGCTTCGAGGTCGGCGGCATGGTCCTGCACCCGCAGCGGCCGGGAACCAGGGGCGGTGCCCCGCGGCGCCCACGTCACCACCCGGTGCTCCTCGGCGAGTTGCCCCATCAGCGGGTACCACAGGGCGGGGCCCATGCCGAGGGCGTTGAGGAGGACGACGGGCGGGGCGTCCTCCCGGCGGGGGCCGGCCGCGGCGTAGTGGAGCACGCCGCCCATGACGCCGGTCCGCTCCGGGGGGCGGGCGGCGATCCGTTCGGCCGCCGCCCGGTCCAGGCGGTCGCGCTGCTGCTGAGCGGTGGCCACCGAGCGCAGCACGGCGGCCAGTTCGGATTCCGGCGGAACGGCGGCCAGTTCGGGTTCCGGCGGGACGGCGGCGGGAGCGCCGGCCGCACCGGGTCCGCCGGCCGCACGGGGTCCGCCGGCCGCGCGCTCCGCGACCAGCCGGTCCACGGCGGTCAGCGCCTCCGGGCCGTCGGCCGGCTCGACGGTCAGGCCGTAGGTCTCCCCGATGAGCCGGGCCAGGGTCCCGCCGGCCATGCCGCCATAGCGCCCCAGGAGGTCCCGGTCGAGGCGCAGTGGCTGGTCGGCGAAGTAGTCGGGGCATTTGCCCCGGACCTCCGCGGCGGTGTCGTGCACCGCGTCCAGCAGCGGACGCAGGCGGTTCGCGGCGTCCACCGGCTCAGCGGTTGAGGAGTTCGAAGGAGGCCGCCGGCCGGCCGCCGAACCGCTCGCCGATCTGCCGGGCGAACCCGGTGATCGGCGCGCGGACGTCCCCGATCCCGGCCCCGTCCAGATAGACCCGGTGTGCCTCCAGGGAGGCCACCGCGGTGTCCAGGGTGGCGGTGAGGTCGACGGCGTGGGTGGGTTGCGCGGAGGAGGCGATGGCTACGTGCCGGACGCCGCTCCAGGGTTCCAGGCCCTGTTCCAGCAGTTCGGGGAAGACCCAGCGGTTGGCGGCGTCGGCCACCGCGTCCAGCGCGGCCCGCCCGGTGTTGCGGTGGTCGGGCATGTTCCAGCGGTGGTTCACCCAGGCGAGGTCGCGGTGGTTGTAGGTGAGGACGAGGTCGGGGCGGTGACGGCGGATCGCCGCGGCGATGTCCCGGCGCAGCGGCAGCCCGTACTCGATGACGCCGTCCCGGTGGTCGAGGAACTCGACCTCCTTGACGCCGACGATCTGGGCACTGTCGCGCTGCTCCGCCTCGCGGACCGCCCGGGCCTCCTCCGGTGCCATCCCGTCGATGCCCGCCTCGCCACGGCTGGCCAGCAGGTAGACGACCTCCTTGCCGGCGGCGGTCCAGGCGGCGATCGCGCCCGCGGAACCGAACTCCAGGTCGTCGGGGTGGGCGACGACGGCCAGCGCCCGCGCCCAGTCCTCGGGGAAGGGCGCCAGCTGGCCCTCGGTGGTGGATGTCGCGTCGGTCATGGTGCGCGGCCTCTCCTTCGGTCCGTCTCCGGCCGGCCCGCGGACCCTCGCAGGTGCGGGCCGGCCTGCCACCATGCGGCCGGCCGCGGCGCCGCGTCTGCTCAGGAGTGAGCGGCCCCGGATCCGGCCCTCCAGCCGGCCTCGACCGGCGCTGTGGACCGCCGGGCGATGCTCACTGCGGCCGCCCGCAGCCGCCCGGCCCACCCTTCCCGGCCGCCCCTCCCTCCCTCCCTCCTCCCTCCCGTGCACCGCCGCAGCCCCGGAGGCACCATGACCGACCGCGCCCCTGCCGCCGCCCCCGTGCGCGACTACCCCTTCACCCGCCCCTCGGCATCCGAAGTACCCCCGGTCTACGTCGAGTTGACGGAACGGGAACCGGTCTGCCCGGCCCGGTTCCCCAGCGGCGACGAGGGCTACGTGGTCTCCCGTTACGAGGACGTCCGCACCGTACTGGGAGATCCCCGGTTCAGCCGGGCGGCCACCGTGGCGCCCGGCGCGCCCCGGCTGACCACGGTGGCGTTCGAGCAGGGCGGGCTGTTCACCATGGACCCGCCCGAACACACCCGGCTGCGGTCCCTGGTCGCCCTGGAGTTCACTCCGCGCCGGGTCGCGGCCCTCACCCCACGGATCGCGGAACTCGCCGGCGGACTACTGGACGCCATGGCGCGGCACGGCGGCCCGGTGGACGTCCTGGAGGCGCTGGCCCAGCCGCTGCCGGTGGCGGTGATCTGCGAATTGCTCGGGGTGCCGCCGGCCGACCGGGCGGACTTCCGCGACTGGTCGGAGGCGGTGCTGTCGATCACCGCACTGGACCGCGAGGAGGCACTGGCCCGGCGCGCCGCCCTGCTGGAATACCTGGGCTCGCTGGTCGCCGCCAAACGGGCGGAGCCCGGTGACGATCTGCTGAGTGCGTTGATCGCGGCCCGTGACGAGCGGGGCCGGCTCGCCGAGCGCGAACTGCTGACGATGGTCCTCACCCTGCTCGTCGCCGGCTACGAGACCACCGCCTCCGTGCTGGGCACCGCCGTCTTCACCCTGCTGCGCCACCCAGGCGCGCTGGCCGCGCTGCGGTCCGCGCCGGACCAACTGGACGCGACCGTCGAGGAGTTGCTGCGCATCAACCCCATCGGGGACGGCGGGCCGCTGCGCGTCACCCTGGAGGACGTGGAGCTGGCCGGGTGCCGGATCCCGGCCGGCAGTGCGGTGATCGCCGCGGTCTGCGCCGCCAACCGCGACCCGGCCCGCTTCCCGGACCCCGCCGCCTACCGCCCGGACCGCCGGGACGGTGCCCATCTCGCCTTCGGCCACGGCCCGCACTTCTGCCTGGGCGCGCCGCTGGCCCGCGCCGAACTGCGGATCGCCCTGGGCGCGTTGGCCGACCGCTTCCCCGGCCTCCGGCTCGCCGTCCCCGAGGACCGGGTACGGATGCGGTCCGGATTGATGCTCAACCGCCTGGAGGCCCTACCGGTCACCTGGTGACACCCCCGGAGCAACGCCCCGCGTCCGCCCCACCGACCATCACCACGGCCTCGCCCCAGCGAACGAGGTGGGCTCGAAGTCGCCCGAGCGCTGCCCATGGGTGTGCGAGTCGCCGTAGCAACGCACCGTGTGCGCGGCCGGGTTGGTCATCGTCTTGTGGACGTTACTGGGGCCCGACTGGGGGTCAGGGTCGGCGAGGTCCTGGGGCGGCCAGACCCGGCCGGGCGGTTCCCGCCCGGTCCGCCCGGAACCCGCCCTCACCGGCGCGCTCGCGGCCCGCGACGAATCCGTCCGCGTCCCGTGGTCCGTAGCCCCAGGCCCGGTCCCAGCCCAGGTGTCCGAACCAGGCCAGGCCGGCCACCAGCAGTGAGCGGTGGCGGGTCAGTGCGGCCGCGGTGAGCAGGGCGGCGGGCACGGCCGGGGAGTGCAGGGCGTTGTAGGGGCCGATGGCGTACCGCGGGAGTTGGCGCCAGGTCGGGGCCGCGGACGCGCCGAGGAGCAGTGCGGTGTCGGGGGCCAGGGCGGCCGTCCACAGCACCTTGTTGCGCGGGCCGGCGATGCGGGCGCCGGCCAGGAGTGCCGCGATTCCCAGGGTCCCGCTCAGCGCCCGGCCGGCGGGGGCGGTCCAGGTCCAGGTCATGGGCGTCATGCGGTACCGCCGGGCAGGGCGCGGCGGGCCCGGGCGGTTGCGGCCAGGCCGCCGAACAGTGCGCGCCGGGCCGGATGGGCCCGGGCGGCGCGCACCGCGTGGGCGAGCAGATAGGGGCGGACGACCGCCAGGTGCGCGGGGGCGCCGTGGACGTCGTCGAGGACCAGTGCCCGGCTGCGGGCGACGGTCCGGCGGAGCAGCCCCACCTCGGTGAGCGGCACGATCTCGTCGCGGAGGCTGGCGACGTAGGCCACGTCCACGTCCAGGCTGCGTAACTGGGCGCCGGTGAGGGCCAGTTCGGGTAGGACGTGGTCGGTGGTGCCGTCGGTGAGGTGGTCCAGGGTGCGGCGGGTGGTCTGCGGGACGTGGCGGCGCCAGGCCGGGTCGCGGAAGAAGGGGCCGAGCGGGGCGCCGACCGTGGCGACCGAGCGGATCCGCGGGTCGTCGAGGGCGCAGCGCAGCGCCAGGTGGCCGCTGAAACTGAGCGCGAGGGCGTGCGTGCGGGTGGTGTCGGCACGGCCGGTGAGCGTGTCGAGCAGGGCGGTGAACGCGAGGTGGGCGTCGGGTCCGTAGCGGGCGGTGTGCTCGCCGACGCCGGGCAGTTCGGCGGCCACCACAGCCATGCCGAGGACGGGTGCCAGGCGCAGCAGGGGCGCCCACTGTTCCTTGACGCTGACGATCCCGCCGGTGATCAGCAGCAGGGGCCGGGCCGGGTCGCCCAGTCCGGCGGCCCAGGCGGTCTGGGTACCGGCGGGGTGGGTGACGGTGAGCCGCTCCACGTGGATCCGGCGGCCGCCGGATCCGCGGCGCCAGCGGTCGAAGGCGGCGGTGCAGGCGCCCTGGGCGCGCTGCCGCCCGGGCCCGTCGACGTACGGGAAGCGGCCCAGGGCGTAGTGCCGGCAGGCGTCCAGCAGGCGGCCGCGGGCGGCGAGCCGGTCGCCGGCCGCGCACCACTCCCCCGCCCAGGAGCCGGGCCCGTCGCTGTCCCCGTCGGGGGTGCGGATCCGGGAGAGCAGGGTCCGGCAGGGGTCCGGGGGCAGGCCCTGGGCGCGGGCGTGCAGCATGACCAGGTCGCGCAGTTCGTCGAGGTAACCGGCGCTTGCGGTGGCGGCGGTGGTCACGGGGTCTCCAGGGGGCGGGCCGGGCGGCGGAGGCGCTGCCGGCCGGGGAAGTAGACGGGTTCCAGGACGCGGCGGCGCAGGGCGGGGGTGTGGTGCAGGACGCGGTAGGCGCCGCGGCGGAGGGCGACGGCGAGCGGAGCGGCGAAGGTGAAGATCCGCTCCTGGCGGAGTTGGAGGGCGCGGGCGCGGCGCACCACGGGTGCCCGGTGGGCCTGGTAACGGGCCAGCGCCGCATCCAGGGCGGGCAGGTCGCGGTGGTGCAGGGCGGGTGCGGTGTGGGCGGCGAGGGCGACGGCGTCGGCCAGTGCGTGGTTGACGCCCTGGCCGAGGACCGGGGAGAGGGTGTGGGCGGCGTCGCCGACGAGGGCCAGGCCGGGGGCGTGCCAGCGCGGGACGTCGGTCGAGAAGATGTCCAGGAGGGCGGTGCCGGACCAGCCGGTGAGGGTGTGGCAGGCGGTGTCGGCGAGTTCCGGGGCCAGCTCGGCGAGACGGCGGTGGAGGGCGGCTACGCCCTGGGCGCGCAGCTGCTTGAAGCCGCCCTTGGGGATGTTGAGGCCGACCCGGAGCCGGCCATCGGCGCTGGGGAGGAAGAGGCCGTGCCGGTTGCCGCGGATCCGGACCTGGTACGCGTGGCGGTCCCAATTGCCGTGCGGGAAGGGGAGTTTGAGCCAGATGACGTCGCGGTCGAGGGGGGTGCTGTGCCAGGGCAGCGCCGCGAGGTCACGGACCGTGCTGTGCCGGCCGTCGGCGCCGACGGTGAGGGCGGCGCGCACTTCGACGGTGCCGTCGGGGGTGGTGGCGGCCACCCCGCGGATCCGGCCGGTGTCGTCCCGTACCAGCGCGGTGACCGTGGCCCGTTCGAGGGTGGTGACCGTGCCGGTCCGGTGCGCGGCGGCGGCGAGGGCGGCGGTCAGGGTGGGTTGGGGGATTTCCAGCGGGGTGCGGTAGGCGTACGGGAAGGAGTCGAAGTCGACGGCGAGGACGGTGCGTCCGCCGTCGGCGACGGTCAGCCGGCGTACCGGCAGGGCGGCCGCGCGCAGGTCGTCGAGGACGCCGAGGCCGGCCAGCAGCCGTACCGCGTCGGGGGCGACGGACTCTCCGCGGAAGGCCCGGCGGGCGGCGCCGTTCTTCTCCAGGAGGACGGTGGAGCGGCCGTGCCGGGCCAGCGCGAGGGCGAGCGCCCGGCCGGCGGGACCACCACCCACGACGCAGACGTCCGCGGTCAATTGACGCTCCGTCATGCCAGTCCTCGCCTGCTTCGTCGCTTCCGGTCCGGTCATCGCCCCTCCTGTTCGGTCGATTGAGTCGGTTCGTGTGGTTCGGTCGGTTGGGTCGCTTCCTTCGGTTCGTACGGTTCCTTCGGTTCATGCGGTTCATGGGGTTCATGGGGTTCGTTCCGCAGCACCGGCCGACGTCGTCACCGTCCGGCCCAGTCACCCCCCGGCACAGCCCCCCGGCGCAGTCACCCCCCGGCCCAGTCACCGTTCCGTGTCCGCGATCTCCATTAGGGCCTGCATCAGGCCCTCGTCGAGCATGGTTCCGGCGGCGGTGTCGCCGGTGTCGCCGAAGCCGGCGTCGTACCGCGCGATGCTGATGGTGTAGTCGCCGGACACGGTGTGGGTGGCGAACGACCACTCCTCTCCGGTGCCCGGCGCGCCGTCGGGGCACAGCACGGTGACCGGGCGGTCGCCGGGCCCGAAGCCGAACTCGGTGAACGGGAAGCGCATGCCCTGCCCGATCGCCTTGCTGTACGCCTCCTTGAGGGTCCACAGCCGGATCAGTGCGGCATTGCGGTCGGCTTCGGGGACGGCGTCCAGCATGCGCCGCTCGGCGGGGGTGCAGACCTGCCGTTCGATGCCGGTACGGGCCATCCGGCGGTCGGAGAGTTCGGCGTCCACCCCGATCCAGCCGCGCCGGGTGAGGCCGACCAGCAGCAGGTCGTCGGTGTGGCTGAGGCTGATGTCGATCTGGTCGAGACCGCGCAAGTAGGGCCGGCCGCCGGGTTTGTAGGCCAGTTCGACGGAGTGCGGCGCGGCGTGGATGACCGAGCAGGCGGCGTACTTGAGCAGCAGTCGCGAGGCGACGAACCGGCCGCGGACCTGCGGGTGCGACATCTTGCGGTAGCGCGGGTAGTCGCGGCCGAGCAGGGGGCGCAGCCGGGGGTCGTCGGGGTCGGCGGGCAGCCAGCCGGCGGGCCGGGCGTGCACCACCACCGAGCCGCTGCCCGCGAGGGCGTCACGCACCGGCTGCCAGGGACCGTCCGGTCCCGGTGTGTGCAGGACGGCGACCGCCGGCCCGGCCGGGCCGACCGTCGGGAGCCCCGGAAGGACCGGCATCCCATTCCTCCAAGCGGCGCACCAGATCGTCCAGGAGTTCCGCGGCCGCGGCGCCGTCCAGCACACGGTGGTCGAAGGTGAGGCCCAGCCGCATGACGGGGGCCGGGACGATCCGGCCGTCCCGGACCACCGGGCGCGGGGCGGTGCGTCCCGCGCAGAGGGTGACGGCGGTGCCTCCGTAGGAGTGGAAGGTGTCCACCCGGCGGTGCCCGAGGGAGCTGACGGCGAACGTGCCGAGGAGCGCCGCCCGCCGGTCCGGGGCGCGGACCGCGGCGCGGAAGGCGAGCCGTCCCAGGGGCGGTGGCAGTCGGCGCAGCAGCCGCAGGCCGGCCGCGCCGGGCAGGCTCGCCGGGTCGTCGTCGCGGCAGTGTGCGACCCACTCCTGGAGGGCGTCCAGGTCGAGCCGGTCGGCGTCCGGGAGGACGGCGGTGCGGACGGTGCGGCGGCCTTCGTGGGTGCGGTCGAGGGCGAGTTTGGCGTTGACGGTGCGGTAGTGGGCCAGGCGGGGGCGGGCGGTGCCCAGGGCCGCGGCGTTGGCCTCCGGGTGGGCGGCGAGCGTACGCGCCCCGGCGAACAGCAGGTAGCTGACGACGGAGTAGCGGTGGCCCGCCTCTCGGGCGGCGGCCCGGTGGGCCTCGACCGCCGACATGTCGACCTCGGCGGCCAGGTGGACCGGGGCGGCGGTGCGGGCCCAGTCGAGGAAGTAGCGGGTGTGGCGGCGGGCCCGGTCGGGGTGCCGGGTGGCGGTGCCGGGGATACGGCGGGCGCGGCGGGCGGTCACGGGCGCACCGCCAGGTCGAAGAGGGCGGTGAGGCTGGCGGCGCCGAGGACCTCGGCGACCGGTACGGGCCCGCCGAGCGCGTCCTCCAGGGCGGTCACCAGGCGCAGCAGGTGGACGGAGTCCCACTCCGGCAGGTCATCGAAGGCGGTGCCGGCGTCCTCCGGGCGCAGGTGCAGTCCGAGTTCGTCGTTGGCCAGCTCGATCAGGTCCAGGACGGTGCGCACGGTCGTGCCTCCCCTCTCATGCCGCTTCCAGGGCGAATGCGGCTTCGATCCACTTGCTCGACTCGATGGCGACGGCCAGTGCCCGGTCGCCGGGGGCCATCTTGGGCAGCAGCCGGGCCAGTTGCAGGAACGGCAGGGCGTTGCCGGTGTTGCCGGTCTCGGTGACGCAGGAGACCGCGGTGCAGTCCGCCCGCAGTCCGACGGCCTCGCGCAGTGTGGCGTCGAGGGCGGCGGTCATCTTGCCGCCGAGCTGCGGCGGCAGCAGGAAGTCCACAGTGGCGGGGGGCCAGCCGGTGGCGTCCAGCAGTCCGGCCAGTGCGGTGCGGGCCATCGGCGGGACGTGTTCCTCGACGGCCTTGTAGTCCTCGCTGACGCCGGGGGCGGTGCGGTCCCGGTCGGCGCTGCCGAACCATTCGACGATCTGGCCGGGCTCGCGGTCCCGGCCGTGCATGCGGTGGGTGGCGTGCCGCAGTTCCACGGCGTGGCCGAGTGGGTCGCCGGTGAGGACGGCGGCGCCGGCGCCGTCCCCGAACAGTGCGTAGTTGACCAGCGCGCGGGGCGGGAGGCGGTGCAGCGGGCGGCCGAGGTCGAGGTGTTTGGTGCAGACGTCGCCGCCGAGGACCAGGACGGCGGGGGCCCGGTCCGGCGGGGGTGGGGTCTGCCCGAGCAGGGCGGCGGCGAGGGCCAGGGCCTGGACGGCGCCGGCGCAGCCGGACTGGAGCTGGTAGCCGGGGACGCCGTCGATGCCGAGCCGGTCGGCGACGGTGGCGGCGGTGGTCGGCATCAGGGTGTCGGGGGTGGCGGTGGCCAGTACCACCGCGTCGATCTCGTGCGGGCCGATGCCGGCGGTGTCCATCGCCTGTCGGGCGGCGGCGGTGCACAGGTCGGCGAGGGTGTGCCGGATCCGGCCGTCGGTGAGGTCCACCGCGAAGTGCCGGGTGCGGGTCCCGATGAAGGACTCCACCCATGCGGGCAGCAGGCCCAGGCGCTCCCCCAGGGTGGCGTTGTCGACGGGCGGCCCGGGGAGCGCGGTGCCGGCGGCGGCCACGTACACCGGGGCGGTCATGCGCGTACCCCTGAGCAGCGCAGCCAGAGGTGTTCCGCCAGGCCGCGCGGGTCGGTGACGCCGTCGAGGAGTTCGGAGAGCGGCACCGCGGCCAGGGCGGGGAAGCGCTGTTCGATGCGGTGCCGCAACTCCATGATCATCACGGAGTCGAAGCCGAGGTCCTCGTAGAAGCGGGCACCGACCGGTACGTCGGAGGGCTCCCGCCCCAGGACGGCGGCGGTGGTCGCGAGGACGGTGTCGAGCATCGCCTCGGGCCCCTTTGGCGGTGCGGCGGCCGGCGTCGGGGTGGGCGCGACGGGCCGGGGGGTGGTCTCCGGGCGGGCCCAGAAGCGGGCGGCCGTGGCGAAGGCGTGCGGGCGGAGGCGGTGGGGGGTGCGCTCGGCCGGTGCGTAGAGCGCCGTCCAGTCCGGGTCGAGTCCGCAGCGGTAGAGCGCGGCGGCCAGTTCCGCGGCCTCCCCGCCGGTCGATTCCGGGCCCTGGCAGGCGGTGCGGCACGCGTCCTTCGGTAGCGGCACCAGCCGGTGCGCGAGCGGGGCGAGGACCGGGCGCGGCCCGATCTCGACGAGGTGGGTGGGGCGGTGCTCGCGGTACAACCCGCGCAGGGCGTCCGCGAACCGTACGGGGGCGGTGAGGTGATCGGCCCAGTAGGCGCCGTCGAGCGCTTCCCCGTCGCCGCAGCGCCGGCCGTGGACGGTCGAGTGGAACGGCACGGCGGGCACCCCGCCCGACACCTCCGCCGCGGCCCGCGCGAACGGCTCCCGCATCGGCTCGACCAGCGGCGAGTGCGCGGCGTGCGAGACCGGCAGCCATCGGCTCCCAATCTTCCTCTCCGTCAACTCCCTTTGGATGAAGGTGAGTTCAGTGTGGGAGCCGGACAGGACCACGGCGCGGGGGCCGTTGATGGCGGCCAGCGCCACCGTCGCGGTGTCGCGCACCAGTTCCCGGGCGTCCTCCGGTCGGCAGTGGGCGGCGAGCATCGCGCCGCCGGGTGGCAGTGCGCCCATCAGCCGGGCTCGCCGGACGACCAGCCGAGCCGCGTCCGGCAGCGACAGCGCCCCGGCGGCGCAGGCCGCGGCGAACTCCCCGCTGCTGTGGCCGAGCACCGCGACCGGGCGGACCCCGAGGTCGGTGACCATCCCGGCCAGCGCGTACCCGACGGCGAAGAGGGCGGGCTGGGCGCACTCCGTACGGGCCACCCGTTCGTCCCCCGAGAGCACCAACTCCCCTATGGAATAGTCCAGATGGCGGTCGAGGACGGCGGCCGCGGCGTCGAAGTGGCGCCGGTAGGACGGTACGGCGGCGTACAGCCCGGCGCCCATGGCGGGGTACTGGGAGCCCTGCCCGGTGAAGAGGAGGGCGACGGACGGCGGGCCGTCCGGGCGGGCGAACCGGTCGGAGTGCCCGAACACGTCCGCGTCCAGCGCCGCCGCCCGCAGCTCCCGGGCAACGGCGGCCGGGTCGTTGGCCACCGCCGCGAAACGGTACGGCAGGCGGGTGCGGACGGTGTTGCTGGTCCAGCAGGCGGCGGCGAAGGCGGACCGGGGGACGTCCGGCAGCGCCTCCGACTGGACCAGCAGGTTCCGCTGGAGCCCGGCGGCACTGTCCGCACTGAGCGTGAACACCCTGGGGACGGCACCCGAAGCGGGTGGCGTCGAGGGCCCCTCCGGCGCGGTGCCCAGCACCACGTGGGCGTTGCTGCCGCCCATCCCGAAGCTCGATACGCCGGCCAGCACCTGCCCCTCCGGCGGCAGCGGCACCGGCCGGTCCGGGAGGCACAGCCCGGCCCGTTCGGGCCCGGGACCCGGGGCGTCGTCCCCCACCGCGTAGCCGGGCGGCAGCGTCCGGTGGTGCAGCGCCAGCACCGCCTTGATCAGCCCGGCGATGCCCGCCGCGCCCTCGGCGTGCCCGATGTTCCCCTTCAACGAGCCGATGTGACAGGGCAGTTCACGCCCCTCGGCGCCGTAGGTGTCCGCGAGGGCGCCCAGCTCGATGAGGTCGCCCAGGCGGGTGCCGGTGCCGTGCGCCTCGACGAAGGCGACCTCGGCGGGGCGGACCCCGGCGCGGTGGCAGGCCGCGGTGATTACCTCACGCTGGGCACCCCGGCTGGGGGCGGTCATGCCGTTGCTGCGGCCGTCCTGGTTGATGGCGCTGCCGCGGATCACGGCGTAGACGGGGCGGCCCTCGGCCAGGGCGTCCTCCAGGCGGCGCAGCACCACCGCGCCCACCCCTTCCGCCCGGCCGATGCCGTCGGCCGCGGAACTGAACGGTTTGCAGCGGCCGTCCGGAGCGGCCAGCCCGGAGCGCGCGTAGACCGCGTCGAGCGCGGCGGTGAGCAGGACGTTCACCCCGGCGGCCACCGCGTGGTCGCACTCCCCGGCCAGCAGCGCGGTGCAGGCGAGGTGCACCGCGACCAGGGAGGAGGAGCAGGCGGTGTCGACGGTGAGGCTGGGGCCGCGCAGATCGAGCTGGTAGGAGAGGCGGTTGGCGAGCATGGCGTGGCCGGTGCCGGTGCCGGTGCGGGCCGAGACGGTGGCGGGGTCGGCGAGTTGGAGGGCGGCCCAGTCGTCGGTCATGGTGCCGGTGTAGACGCCGACCTGGGTGCCGGCCAGGGCCGCGGGCGGCGTACCGGCGTCCTCCAGGGCCCGCCAGACGCATTGGAGCAGCAGCCGCTGACGCGGGTCCATGACCTGGGCCTCGGCGGCGTCGATCCCGAAGAAGGCGTGGTCGAAGGCGTCCGCGTCGTCGAGGTAGCCGGCTGGCTGCTCGCCGCGGCGGCCGTCGCCGCGGGCGGGCGGCGGCGGGCCCACCGCCTGCCGGCCGTGGCCGAGCAGCCGCCAGAACTCCTCGGGGTCGGCGGCGCCGGGGAAGGCGCAGTCCAGGCCGGTGACGGCGATGCCGAGCATCAGTGGGCCCCGGGGGCGGGGCGGGCGGCGACCGCGGCGCAGGCACACAGGTGACGGGAGAGGGCGGCGACCGTGGGGTGGTCCCAGACCACGGTCGGCTCCAGGACCAGCCCGTAGGCGTCCTCGATGTCGCCGCACAGGCTCAGCGCCGCCACCGAGTCCAGGCCGCTCTCGGCGAACGGCACCGCGGTGTCCAGGTCTTCGACGGGGCGCTCCAGGTATTCGCCGAGGCGGGCCAGCAGCCAGGCCCGGAACTCCGCCTCGTCGGGCCGGTTCTCCATGGTGAACTCCTTTTGCAGCGGGGGCCCTTCGCGGACCCGGGCGGGGGCCGCGCGGGGCGGCCGGGTCCGGTTCAGCCGGCGAGCGGGGTGTCGTACAGGTCGTAGCTGCGGGCGTCGCGGTGGCGGGCCAGGACCTCCTCGACGACCCGCGCCTCGCAGCCGTCGGGGCGTTCGGGGGTGTCCAGGCCCAGGCGCCGGGCGATCCGGTGCAGCGCCCCGGCGAGCCAGCCCGGATCGCCGAGGAACGCCTGGTCGGGGCCGCCGGCGGGCACGGTGTGGTGCAGCCAGACGCCCAGGCAGGCGGCGCCGGCCAGGACCAGGGCGTAGCGGTCGGCGAGGGCGTAGGCGTGCGGACTGGCCAGCGCGGTGCGGTCCTTGGGCGAGAGCCGGCCGCAGGCGTCCTGGAGGCGGTGGAGTTCATCGACGAGGGAGGTGGCGAGGGCGGTCAGGGCGGGCCGGTAGGCGCCGAGGTCGGTGCGGGCGGTGAGCGCGTCGGCGTGCGCGACGAGGGAGGCGGCGAGCGAGTCGCGGGGGCCGGCCAGCGCCAGGCGCTGGAAGTCGACCGGTGGCAGGCCCTCGCCGGGCCGGAACAGGGTGGCCGGCGCCGGCTCGTCGTGCAGCCACGAGCGGCGGGCCAGGCGGGGCAACTGCGGGATGATGGTGGCCTGGCAGGCGGCGGTCCCGGCGTGCCCGAGGCTGATCACCGGCAGGTCGCGGACGTGCTTCTGGAACATCCCGTAGCGCCCGTCGCGCACGTAGAAGCTGGCGCCGAGCACGGTGGACAGGTCGTAGGTGCTCTCCCCCAGCATCTTCGGCACCAGGTACTTCACCACCGCGGCCAGCACGCTGGTCTCGGCGGGCAGTACGTGCACCGCGCGGGTGGCGGCCAGCGCGAGGCTGTCGCAGATCAGCAGGTCGAGGAAGGCGCCGGCCAGGGTGGACCGGGCGTGCGGGATGTCCAGGACGGGCCGGGAGTGCAACTGCCGGTCCAGGGCGAAGCCGACGACGGTGCGCAGCGCGGAGTCGGCGCCGCCGAGCAGCATGGAGGGCACCGCGCTGCGGGTGAGTTGGAAGGAGCGCAGGGCCAGTTCGACGCCGTCGCCCTCGCCGCCGACCAGGGCGTCCCCGGGCACCGGGCAGTCGGTGAAGTCCAGGCCGCCGAGCTGGCAGCCGCGCATCCCGACGCTGGGGTAGGCCGGGAGGTACGCCAGTCCGTTGGGCGGCAGGAGTTCCTTGTCGACCAGCAGCACGGAGTGGCTGCGGCTGCCCGGCTCCGGGCTGGTGCGGGTGAACAGCACCAGGGCCTCGGCGCGTTCGGCGTTGTTGATGACCTCCTTGCGGCCGTTGAGGAGGTAGCCGTCCTCGTGCCGGTCGGCGCGGAACTCGTTGCGCACGAAGTCGTTGCCGTGGGCGAGTTCGTGGTAGGCGACGGCCAGTCGCCCGCCGCCCATCAGCAGGTCGGCGGTCCACTGCTGCTGACGGGGGGTGCCGGCGGCCCAGACGGCGACCGCGGCGAGGAAGGAGGAGGCGCCGTAGCCGAGGCCGAGCGCGCCGTCCCGGCGGAAGACCGTGCGCAGCACCCGGGCGAGGGTGTCGACCTGCACGAACCGGCCGCCGAGGGCGGTGGGCACGAACTCGGCGTTGAGCCGGTACTCGGCGAGCATCCGCTCGGCGGCGGGCAGGAGTTCGGCCCGCTCGTCGGCGTCCAGCAGCGCGGTGTCGCGCAGCGGGTTGGCCAGGTCGGTCCGACTGCCGAAGCGCTTCTCCAGTGAGGCGATCCGGGCCCGTACGGCGCCCTCCTCCGATACGGAAGGGGGGCGGGTGCCCTGGGCCGGTGACAGGTTCATCGCAATCTCCTTGCGTGGATGCCCCGGCCTGCGGGCAGAGGAGGAACAGCGTCTCCGGCACGGGACCGCGCGGCGATGTGCTGCTCTTCGAGCCTGCGACGGTGGGGAGTTCGCTCCTCGGAATTCGGCACGGTAATCTGCGGAAAATGTCCGTCCGCCCGGTGAAGCGCGCCTTCAAGTACCGCTTCTATCCCTCCGATGCGCAGGCAGCTGAGTTGTCGCGCACGTTCGGGTGCGTGCGGAAGGTCTACAACCTGGCACTGGCCGTCCGCACCGAGGCGTGGGCACGGCGGGAGCGCACTACCTACGCGCAGACGTCGGCCCTGCTGACAGCGTGGAAGAAGACGGAGGAACTGGCCTTTCTCTCCGACGTGTCCTCGGTCCCTCTCCAGCAAGCGCTCCGGCACCTCCAGAGCGCATTCGTCTCGTTCTGGGAACGGCGCAGCAACCATCCGCGCTTCAAGTCCCGTAAAAGGTCCCGGGCGAGTGCGGAGTACACCCGCTCGGGATTCGGCTTCCGCGACGGGAGGCTGACGCTTGCGAAGATGCGCGAACCACTGGCGATCGTGTGGTCGAGGCCGCTGCCCGAGGGAGCACGCCCCACGACCGTGACGGTGTCGCGGGACGGAGCCGGGCGATGGTTCGTCTCTCTCCTGTGCGAGGACACGCCGGTCCCGATGCCGGCAAGCAGGCGGGCAGTGGGCATTGACGCCGGGATCACGGCACTGGTCACGCTCTCCACCGGGGAGAAGGTCGCCAACCCGCGTCACGAACGTCGGGACCGGAGCCGCCTGGTGCGTGCGCAGCGCCGACTTTCTCGCAAGGCCAAGGGGTCCAAGAACCGGGAGAAGGCCCGTCGCAAGGTGGCCGGTATCCATGCCCGGATCGCTGACCGCCGGCGCGACCATCTGCACCAATTGACCACTCGACTCGTGCGTGAGAACCAAACGCTCGTGATCGAGGACTTGGCCGTACGCACCATGGTCAAGAACCACCGGCTGGCCCGCGCCATCTCCGATGCCGGTTGGTCCGAGCTGCGGGCCATACTGGAATACAAGTGCGCCTGGTACGGGCGGGAACTGATCATCGTGGACCGGTGGTTTCCCAGTACGAAGTCGTGCAACGCCTGTGGGGCTCTCGCTTCGGCGATGCCCCTGGACGTACGGACCTGGACATGCAGCTGCGGGGCGACCCACGACCGGGACGTGAACGCAGCGAAGAACATTCTGGCCGCCGGGCTGGCGGTGTCGGCCTGTGGAGCGGGTGTAAGACCTCAACGGGAGTCCTCCCGGTCGGGGCGGCGCGCGGTGAAGCAGGAAGCCTCACCTGCGAAGGTCGGGGTTCCTTCCTCGTAGGGAAGGGAGGAAGTCAACTGGGGGCTCCTTCGGCCGTCGTTGACGGCAGCAGTGAGAAGACCTCGCCGCGGAGGTACTGGTCGGTCAGCCGGTCGGTGAGCGGGCCGAAGACCGCGTCGTCCGCGGCGGCCCGGGAGGCGGTCCGGTCCCCGGTGGTGAGGCCGGTGGGGCCGGTGGCGTCCAGCCGGGCCAGCAGGCGGCGCAGGGCGGGTTCCAGCCAGGTGGCGGCGGGCCAGTGGCGGCCGATCCGGGGGGCGTGGCGCCAGACGCCGAGGCAGGCGGCGCCGGCCGTGCACAGGGCGAGGGCGGCGGCCCGGTCGAAGCTCTCCGGTGGGGTGCCGGTGACGGTGTGGGCGGCCTTGGGGAGTGCGGTGAGCAGGTGGGCGGCGCGGGCGGTGAGCAGGTGGGCGGCGCGGGCGGCGCCGGCCAGGGCGGGGTCGGCGGCGGCCGCGGCGGTCAGTGCCGCGGTGTGGTCGGGCAGGGCGCCGAGGATGCTGCTGCCGTGGCGGGAGATCAGTGCCAGGTCCGTCAGGCGGGCCGGCGGCAGGGGGGCGTCGGGGTCGTAGAGGTCCGGGTCGGGCAGCCGGTCGGGGGTGGCCGGGTGGTGCCGGGCCAGGGCGCGGAACTGGGAGATCAGGCCGTAGAGGTTGACCATGGTGTTGCCGTCGAAGACGGCCACGATGCGGTGGTCGCGCTCGGTCTTCTGGAAGCGGCCGTCGGCGAATTCGGCGGTGAGGTAGGAGCGGGCGCCGAGGAGGCCGCCGAGCCGGGTGAGGACGTCGTCGACGACGGTGGGCACCAGGTACTTGGCGACGGCGGAGGTCAGGCTGAGTTCCTGGGGCAGCAGGTGGATGCTGCGGGCGGCGACGGTGCTGAGCGCCTCCATGGCCAGCAGGTCGGCGTAGATCTCGCCCAAAGTGCGGCGGGTCAGCGGAAGTTCGGCGAGGGTGCGGCCGTAGAGGCGGCGTTCGCGGGTGAAGCGGACGGCGAGGCGGAGGGCCTGGTCGGCGGCGCCGAGGGACAGGGCGGGGCACAGGGTGCGGGAGATCTGGAGGGACTTGAGGACGATCTCGGCGCCGGCGCCGGTCTCACCGACCAGGCTGTGGGCGGGCAGTACCGCATCGTCGAAGGTGATGCCACTGATGTCGGCGCCGCGGATGCCGTGGGTGGGGATCTTGGGCAGTTCGCGGTAGGCGGGGGCGGGCAGGTCGCGTTTGTCGGCGAGCAGGATGCTGAAGGCGCGCGGGCCGGGGTCCGGTCCGGTGCGGGCGAGGAGGCAGACCAGTCGGGCCCTGGTGGCGTTGTTGATCAGCCATTTCTCGCCGTTGAGGAGGTAGCCGGCGGCCACCGGCCAGGCGGTCACCTCGCCGGCCATCAGATCGCTGCCGTGGTAGCGCTCGGTCAGGCCCAGGGCGACCGCGTCGCCGGCGTGCACCCGGTCGGCCAGCCGGCGGGCGGCCACCCGGTCGCCGGAGACCCAGACACAGACCGAGCCGAGGAAGGTCTTGGCGTGTGCGACGGCGACGGTGAGGTCGCGCCGGGCGAGGGTGCGGACCAGGCCCAGCAGTTCCTGGTAGCTGCGGAGTCGGCCGCCGTGTTCGGCCGGGACGTAGTGGTCGGGGAGGCCCCACAGGTCCAGCAGGGCGCAGGCTTCGGCGGGGAAGGTCTCGGTGGCGTCGGTGGCGGCGGCGCGGGCGTAGGACAGCATGCCCGCGGGGTCCTCGGGGTCGCCGAGGTAGCTTTCCAGGCGCTCGGCGGGGGTGCGGCGGGGTGTGGTGTCCTCGTCGGGCGGGGTCCACAGGTGGCTCATGGTGCGCGGCATCGGCGGCGTCCCTTCAGTTCTGTCCGGGCTGGCCGGCGGGCCGGTCGGGGTCGCGGGCGAGCGGGCCCAGCAGGCGGTCCAGTTCGGGGCCGGCGACGCGGTGCAGGGCCTGGAGTTCGCCGGCGAGGAAGAGGGCGCGCATCGCGCCGCGTTGGACCTTGCCGCTGGTGGTGCGGCGCACGGTGCCCTGGGGGACGAGCAGCACGCAGTCGGCGCCGACCTCGAATTCGGTGGTGACGCGGTGGCGGACGGCGGAGGCCAGGGCCGGCATGTCGGTGCCGTAGGTGCCGCGGTCGCGGAGTTCCTGGACGACCACGACGTGGTCGCGGTCGTCGCCGACGCCGAAGACGGTGCAGCAGCCGAAGAGGGAGCTGACCTTTTGGACGGTGCGTTCGATGTCCTGCGGGTAGATGTTGCGGCCGGAGACGATCAGCATGTCTTTGAGGCGTCCGGTGACGTACAGCTCGCCGTCGTGGAGCGCGCCGAGGTCGCCGGTGCGGAGGTAGCCGCCCTCGCCGTCGGCGCGGGCGCAGCGGAAGACCTCCTGGGTCTCGTCGGGCCGGTTCCAGTAGCCGTGGGCGACGCTGCCGCCGCGCAGCCAGATCTCGCCGACCCGGCCGTCGGGCAGTTCCCGGCGGGTCTCGGGGTCGACGATGCACACCTCGATGTCCTGGGGCCGTCCGCTGCTGACGAGTTCGCGGGTGGGGCGGTCGTCCTCGGGGGCGGTGAGGCGGTGGTCTTCCAGGGCCGCGGCGTCCACGGTGCGGGTGACGGCGCCGGTGTCGGGGGTGGCGCCGCTGACGATGAGGGTGGCCTCGGCCATGCCGTAGCAGGGGTAGCACGCCTGGGGGCGGAGTCCGACGGGCCCGAACCGGTGGGCGAAGGCGCGCAGGGTGTCGGCGCGGACGGGTTCGGCGCCGTTGACGGCCCGTTCCCAGTGGGAGAGGTCGAGGCCGTCGAGTTGGTCGTCGCGGATCCGGCGCAGGCACAGGTCGTAGGCGAAGTTGGGGCCGCCGCCGGCGGTGATGCCGTGGTCGGTGACGGCCTGGAGCCAGCGGACGGGGCGGCGGACGAAGGTCGCGGCGGGCATCAGGACGCCGGTGCCGCCGAGCCAGAGCGGGTGCAGCAGGTGGCCGATGAGGCCCATGTCGTGGTGGAAGGGGAGCCAGCTGCCCATCCGGGTCTCCTGGTGGGTGCCCAGGGCTCGTGAGATGGCGAGTTGATTGGACATCAGGTTGCGGTGGGAGACCATGACGCCCTTGGGGTCGCTGGTGGACCCGGAGGTGTACTGGAGGAAGGCGATGTCGTCCTCGGAGACGTCGGGGTGGGCCCAGGCGTCCGGGTCGGCGTCCTCGGGGTCCATGGCGTCGGTGGCCAGGCAGGGCAGGCTGCCCTGGCCGTGGGCGGCGAGGAGCCGGGAGATGTCGGGGGCGCCGGCGCTGTCGGTGAGCACGCTGTGCGCGGCGGTGTCCTTGATGATCCCGAGCAGTCGGTCGACGTTGTGGTGGGCGCCGCCGGGCAGCGGTGCGGGGACCGCCATCGCCCCGGCGTAGAGGCAGCCGAGGAAGGCCGCGGCGAACAGTCGGCCCTGGCTCTGGATGACGATGACCGGGCGGCCGGAGGCGCCGTGGCGTTGCAGCCAGCAGGCCACCGCGCGGGCCGCACGGTCGAGTTGGGCGTAGTCGAGGCGTTCCGGGGTGAGTGCGGTGCCGTCCTCGGTCAGGAAGACCAGGGCGTCCTGGGTGGGCCGTTCGGCGGCCCGGTCGGTCACGAGCTCGATGAAGTTCCGGTGCTGTGGCACGGCCGGCCCCCTCGCCGTCTTCGTATGTGCGGGCGATTCCGAGGATGGGCGGGGGCGCTCGACCTCCGCTTGAGCAGCGGTCGTCCGGCGGCCGGCACGCTGGGCGGGTCGACTGCCGTCGGGATGGGGTGATGCGGGTGCGTCCGCTGGGGATCGAGGGTGTGTGGCTGTGGGAGCCGAGGGTGTTCCCGGACGAGCGGGGCACGTTCCACGAGTGGTTCGCGGAGGCCGGGTTGCGGGGTGCGGTCGGGCACGGGCTGCACCTGGCGCAGGCGAACGTGTCGGTGTCCCGGCGCGGGGTGGTGCGTGGTGTCCATTTCGCGCAACTCCCGCCGGGTCAGGCCAAGTACGTGACGTGTGTGCGGGGCGCGGTGTTGGACGTCGCGGTCGATGTGCGCACCGGGTCGCCGACGTTCGGGCGGTGGGAGGCGGTGCGGTTGGACGACCGGAACCGGCGTGCGGTGTATCTGGCGGAGGGCCTGGGGCATGCGTTCATGGCGCTGGCAGAGGACAGCACGGTGATGTATCTGTGCTCGGCGCCGTACGCGCCGCGGCGGGAGTTCGGGGTGGATCCGTGCGATCCGGCGCTGGGCATCGCCTGGCCGCGCGGTATCGCGCCGGTGCGGTCGGCGAAGGACGCCGGGGCGCCGTCGCTCGCGGCGGCGGCGCGGGCCGGGCTGCTGCCGTCGTACGCGGCGTGCCGGGAGTGGTACGCGGGCCTGCGGGGCTCAGCCGACGGTGTCGTGGAGTGAGCGGGCCAGCGCGTCGTGCCAGTGGGGCAGGGCGGGGAGTCCGGCGGCCCGCCAGCGGTCGTGGCCGAGGACGCCGTAGGCGGGCCGGGGTGCGGGCTGGGCGAGGTGGGCGGTGCCGGTCGGGTGGACCCGGTCGGGGTCGGCGCCGGTGAGGGCGAAGACCGCGCGGGCGAGTCCGTACCAGGTCGTGGCGCCGGCCGAGGTGGCGTGGTAGATGCCGGCGGGCGCCCGGCCGGTGCGGGCGGCTCGGCCCAGCAGGAGCAGTTGCCGGGCCAGGTCGCGGGCCCATGTGGGCTGGCCGTGTTGGTCGTCGACGACGTCGACGTGGTCGCGTTCGGCCTGGAGGCGGCGCATGGTGCGGACGAAGTTGTGGCCGTGGCCGGCGTGCAGCCAGGTGGTGCGGACGACGTAGCCGGTGTCGGGGAGCCGTTCGAGGACGGCGCGTTCCCCGGCGAGCTTGCCGCGTCCGTAGGCGTTGACTGGGGCGGTCGGGGCGTCTTCGGCGTAGGGCGTGGTGGCGTCGCCGGGGAAGACGTAGTCGGTGGAGAGGTGGAGCAGTCGGGCGCCGTGGTGGTGGCAGGCGTCGGCGAGGTGGGCGGGGCCGTCGCCGTTGATGCGCCGGGCGCGGGCCTCGTGTCGTTCGGCGGCGTCGACGGCCGTCCAGGCGGCGCAGTTGAGGACGACGGCGGGGCGGTTGGCCTGGACGGCGGTGTGCACGCTGTCGGGGTCGGTGACGTCGAGGGCGGTGCGGTCCAGGCCGGTGACGTGCTGGCCGGCGGCCCGCAGTACCGTCAGGCACTCCCGGCCGAGCATGCCGCCCGCGCCGGTGACCAGCCAGCCGGTGGGGCGGCCGGTCACGGCAGTGCGGCGCGCTTCAGCAGCGGTTGCCACCAGTCGCGGTGGGCGGTGTACCAGGCGACGGTTTCGGCGAGGCCGGTGGTGAAGTCGTGGCGCGGGGCGTAGCCCAACTCCTTGCCGATCTTGGTGTGGTCGACCGAGTAGCGGCGGTCGTGGCCCTGTCGGTCGGCGACGTACTCGACGCTTTCCCAGCCGGCGCCGCAGGCGTCCAGCAGCAGTCCGGTCAGTTCCTTGTTGGTCAGTTCGGTGCCGCCGCCGATGTTGTAGATCTCGCCGGGGCGGCCGGCGGTGCGGACCGCTTCGATGCCCTGGACGTGGTCGTCGACGTGCAACCAGTCGCGGACGTTGAGGCCGTCGCCGTAGAGCGGGACGGTGCCGCCGTCCAGGAGGCGGGTGATGAACAGCGGGATGACCTTCTCGGGGAACTGGTACGGGCCGTAGTTGTTGGAGCAGCGGGTGACCCGCACGTCGAGGCCGTGGGTGCGGTGGTAGGCGAGGGCCAGCAGGTCGCTGGACGCCTTGGAGGCCGCGTAGGGCGAGTTGGGGTCGAGCCGGTCGGTCTCCAGGGAGGAGCCGGTCGGCACCGAGCCGTAGACCTCGTCGGTGGAGACGTGGACGAAGCGGCGGCCGCCGGCCCGCAGTGCGGCGTCGAGGAGCACCTGGGTGCCGAGCACGTTGGTGCGGACGAAGTCGCCGGCGCTGCTGATGGAGCGGTCCACGTGCGATTCGGCGGCGAAGTGCACGACGGTGCCGTGGGCCGCGACCAGCTCGTCGACCAGGGCGGTGTCGGCGATGTCGCCGCGGACGAAGCGGTAACGGGGGTGGTCCTCGACCGGCCGGAGATTGGCCGGATTTCCGGCATAGGTGAGCTTGTCGAGCACGGTGAGGGTGATGTCGGCCGTTTCGGGGCCGGCGAGGAGCGTGCGGACGTAATGGGATCCGATGAATCCCGCGCCGCCGGTCACCAGAATTGCGTTGTCGGTCATCGTTACGTCCTTCTCCTGGGGTCGGCCCGCGAGGCCGGGGCCGCGCGGTGGCGCGGCACCCGGCGCGTCTGCGGGACGCAGACGATGCGGTGGCTATTCGGCCGCCCAAACGGGCCGTACCTCTAGCGTTTCGGGCGTCGGCCAGGTCTTGGCGATCTCGACGGCGGCGGCCCGGTCGGCCGCCTCGACGAGGATGTATCCGCCGAGGGTCTCGTCGCCGTCGGCGAACGGCCCCTCGGTGGCCTCGCGGGTGCCGTCGGCGGACCGGCGGACCGTCACCGGAGCCACGGTGGCGGTCTCGAACGCCTCACCGCCGACGAGGGTACCGGCCTGCGCCTGCTCCCCCATCCACCCCTCGATCTGCTTGCGGTAGGCGAGGTGGTCGTCGTCCAGCAGCTTCCTGGACTCGGTGTTCTCCAGCATGACGATCGCGAACTTCATTCGTGCTCTCCTTGTCACAACGTTCCGGAGCAGACCGGAATTCAAGCATTCTGCAATTCCGGAATCCCATCCTCCAGGAATCCCGGAACCCAGGAATCCTGGGGAATACTCAGCGATGCGACGAAGTCGTGTCAAGCCGCACCGAATTTTTCGCGCCCGCGGGCGGCGAAGGAAATTGGGCAGGCCGGCAGAATACCTGGCGGCGGGAGGTTTCCTTGACTTCCCACACTCTCACCGCGGGCAATTCGCGCGTATTTCCGTATTCGGTTTCACCGGCCCGATTCACCGGCTCGATTCACCGGCCGGCCGTGGTCATTTCTCGGCGACCGTCACGCAACAGCGCCAGCACTGTTCGCGCGCCCGGTCCTGGCCGGGCAGGGCACGCACCGCCGTCAGTACCGGTTCCACCACCTCCTCCCACTCCGGTTCACCCAGTCCCATCAGGTACGAGAACTGCCGCCCGGTGATCGCCCGGGCCAGGTCCCGGGGCGACATCCGGGCCCACTGCTCGACGGCCCGGCGCTGGACGACGAGCGGGGCGCCCAGTCCGCCCAGGGCCGCGGCGACCTCGGCCGGTCCGTCGGGCCGGCGCTGGAGGACGTCGAGCCCGGCCGCCGCGGCCATCAGGTCGGTGGGTTCCGGTTCCGGGCGGCCGTGCAGCGCGACCAGCCGCCCGCCGGGGCGCAGCACCCGCACCGCCTCGGCGAGGGTGCCGCCCACGTCCCCGGTCAGGTGCAGGACGTTGACCAGGACGACGTTGTCCACCGCGGCGTCGGCCAGCGGCAGCGCCCGGGCGTCACCGACCGCGACCACGTCGCCGAGCCGCTGCCGGGCGCGGGCCAGCATCGGCACCGCGAGGTCGATCCCGGCGACGGTCCGGCCGCGTTCGGCGAACGCGGCGGCCACCAGGCCGGTGCCGATGCCCGGTTCGAAGACCGCGCCGGGGGCCAGCCACGGCTCCAGCGCGTCGGCGATCCGGCGGCCGTGCGGCAGCCCGCCGAGCGCGGTGTCGTACCGTTCGGCGGCCGCGTCGAAGGCCACCGGCGCGGAGGTCATCCGTCCGACCCGTCCGGTGCGGGGCCGGCGAAGTCGTAGGTCAGGACGAAGGGGTGGCTGCCGTCGGCCGCGTCGAGGACCCGGCCGGTCCCCCGGATGCCGCGCAGTTCGCCGGTGCCGGAGTCGGGCAGGATGTCGATCTGCGCCTCCCGGCCGGCGGCCGAGGCGCGGGCGCTGTGCCGCAGCACGAAGGTGCCGGTGCGGTCGTGGACGCGGCCGGTGAAGCGTTCGAAGCCGACGTAGGCGGCGGAGGTCTCCACCTGCCCCTTGGCCATCAGCATCTCGCCGGTGCTGGCGCCCTCCAGTTCGCCCCAGAACTTCTTGGTCATGCTGGTGCGGGTCAGGCGTGCCCCCTCGGCCTCGTCGTACGGGGTCTCCTCCCAGGTCTCGCCGCGGAAGTTCCCGGTCGCGGTCAGGCTCACTGTGTTTCTCCTCGTCTGTGCCGTGGTCGTCGGTGGGGTCAGCGGCGTTCCTCGGCCGAGGCCACCGGGCCGGTGTGGTGCAGCAGTCCGCGGTGGGCGGCCCAGCCGGCGGCGGTGTCGGCCTCCAGTTGGCTGAGCCGGGCGGTCACCGCCTGGTCGAAGCCGTCCAGGAAGAATTCGTCGCCCTGGGCGGGGACGATGTGCGGGTCCTCGGCGAGGTACTTGCCGATCACCTCGCGCAGCCCGGTCTGCGGGCTGACCCGGCCGGCGATGTAACGGTCCGCCCCGGGGAGTCCGGGGAAGCCGGCCTCCCGGTAGAGGTAGACGTCGCCGAGGACGTCCACCTGGACGGCGACCTGTGGGTGGGCGGCCGGCCGCATGGTCTGCGGGGTGATCCGCAGCAGCTTGGTCTCCCGGCCCTGGCGGAGGCTGTTGAGGGCGTAGCCGTAGTCGACGTTGAGGGTCGGGGTGCGGCGGCGGGCGTACTCCTCGAAGGCGAGCAGGGTGTCCTGGAGTTCGGCGCGCTCGGCGGGGCTGATCCGTCCGTCGGGCTCGCCGCTGTAGTCCTCGCGGAGGGTGAGGAAGTCGACCGGGCGGTCCGGGGCGGCCTCGTTGATCTCGGCGAACAGGTCGATCAGGCGGCGCAGGCGGGCGACCTGGCCGGGCAGGACGACGTAGTTGAAGCCGACGCGGAGGTCCGAGCCGCGTTCCCGTCGCATCCGGAGCAGGTTCTTGATGTTGTTCTTGACCCGCTCGTAGGCGCCCTTCTTGGTGGTGGTGGCCTGGTATTCCGCCTCGTCCGTGCCGTAGAGGGAGGTGCGCAGGGCGTGCAGGTCCCACAGGCCGGGCTGGCGGGTGAGGGCCTGCTCGGTGAGGGCGAAGGAGTTGCTGTAGCAGGAGAGTTTGAAGCCGCGCCCGGCGGCGTGGGTGATCAGTTCGCCCAGGCCGGGGTTGGTCAGCGGCTCCAGGCCGCCGGAGAGGTAGAAGCGGTAGGGGTCGTCGGTGGGGGCCTCGTCGATCAGCGCGGCGAACATCTCGTTGCCGGGCGTCACGGCCCCGGCCTGGTAGCGGGCGCCTGTGACGCGGATGCAGAAGCTGCACCGGAACATGCAGGTCGGGCCGGGGTAGAGGCCGACCCGGTGCGGGAAGGCAGCGCGGCCGGTGAGGACCGCGTCGATCGCGCCGGACGCCTCCAGCGGCAGGAAGGTGTTGTCCCAGTACTTGCCGGTCGGCCCCTGGGTGACGGCCCGGCGCAACTCCGGTACGGCGTCGAAGAGTTCCAGGTGTCGGGCGAACTCCGCGCGGTCCAGGCCGAGGTGGGCGCGGGCGGTCTCCAGGTGGGTGAAGGGGTCGTCGATGTAGAGCTGGGCGAGTGCGGCCAGCCGGCCGGCGGCGGCTCGTTCTCCCTCGGGCAGTCGCGCCCCGACGGCGTCCTCCAGTTCCGTCGCGGCCACACGGGTCGAGTCCAGTGCCATGTCCGGTTCCTCACTCATCGGGGGTGTCCGTCGGGGGCGTGCGCCGGGGTGGCGGCCGCGCGCCGCTCGCGGACCCGGTGGGCGGTCAGCGGCCCGTGGTCCACCGCGACGCGCAGGATGTCGCAGATCACCCGGGCGTCGTCCGGGCCGAGTTGGGTCCCCGTGGGGAGGGCGAGGACCTTCGCCGCCAGGGCCTCGGTGTGCGGGAGGACCGGCACCGCGGTGCCGGGCGTGCGGTAGGGGCGCATCTGGTGGCAGCCGGGGGCGAAGTAGCGGCGGCCGATGACGCCTTCGGCGCGCAGCACCTCCAGCAGGTCGTCCGGGCTCAGGCCGCAGGCCGCCGGATCGGCCTCGACGATCGCGTACTGGTAGTTGTTGGTCTCCCGCTCGTCGAAGCCGGCCAGCCGTAGTGCGGGGACGCCGGCCAGGCCGGCCCGGTAGGCGTGGTGCAGCATTCGGTTGTGGGCCACGGTGCGGGGCATCGCCTCCAGGGAGGTCAGGCCCATCGCGGCGGAGCTCTCGGCCATCTTGCCGTTGGTGCCCGCCCACTGGACCTCGCGGGCGTCGTCGAAGCCGAAGTTGCGCAGGCTGCGGACCCGTTCGGCCAGGGCGTCGTCGTCGGTGAGGACGGCGCCGCCCTCGAAGGCGTTGACGACCTTGGTGGCGTGGAAGCTGAAGACCTCGGCGCTGCCGAAGCCGCCGACCGGCCGGCCGGCGCTGGTGACGCCGATGGCGTGCGCCGAGTCGAACAGCAGGGTCAGTCCGCGGGCCGCGGCGAGCGCCTCCAGCTCCCGCACCGGGCAGGGCCGTCCCCAAAGGTGCACGCCGATGATGCCGGTGGTGCGCGGGGTGAGGACGGCTTCGACGGCGGCCGGGGCGAGGTTGCCGGTGGCCGGGTCCACGTCGCAGAAGACCGGGTCGAGGCCGAGCCAGCGGACCGCGTGCGCGGTGGCCGCGAAGGTCATCGCGGGAACGATCACCTCGCCCGTCAACTCGGCCGACCGGATGGCGAGTTGGAGTCCGATGGTGGCGTTGTTGGTGGCCACGGCGTGCCGGACGCCGGCGACCTCGGCGACCCGTCGTTCGAACTCCCGGACCAGCGGCCCGTCGTTGCTGAGCCACCGCCGGTCCAGGGCCTCGCCGATCCGGGCGAGGAGCCGGGCGCGGTCGCCGATGGTGGGGCGGCCGACGCTCAGCTCCTCCCGGAAGGCGGCCGGCCCGCCGAATACGGCCAGGTCCGTGACGGTGCGCTTGGCCCGGCCGGCGCGCGCCGTTGCCGGTGGCCGCTCCGCGAGCCGGCCGCCTGTCGTCAGCATGTCGGCCTCCTCAGACCGCCGAGGCGGGAGCGTCCTGGGCCGGGCCGCCCAGGGTGGCGGTACCGGGCACTTCGGCCGTACCGGGCGCTTCGGCCGTGCTGCGTTGCCGGCCGATCAGCACCCCGGCCAGCGCCCCTCCGACCAGCAGCGCCGCGGAGGCGACCAGCAGGCTCAGCGACATCCCGGAGGTGAAGGCGTGCTGCACCTTCGCCAGGACGCCGGCGTCACCCCGGCGGTGTGCGGCGTCCAACGCCGCCGGCAGTGAGCGGTCCGCCGCGGCGGACACCGAGGACGGCACGAGGGACACGAAGCGGCCCATCAGGATCGCGCCGAGCACCGCGACACCGAGGCCGGTGCCGAGCTCCTGGAGGGCGCTGTTGACGCCCGAGCCGGTGCCGGCCCGCTCCGGCGGGATGGCGCTCATCAACGCGTTGGCGGTGACCGGGATGGCGATGCCGAGGCCGGCGCCGATCAGGACGAGGGCCAGCAGCATCCCGCCGTAGCCGATGCCGTCCGCGGCGACCCAGGCGAGGACCGCGAGCCCGACGCCCGAGACCGCGAGGCCGGTCGCCGCGGTGCGCGGTGCGCCGAGCCCGGCGACCACCTTGGGGCTGACCACGCTGCTGCACACGAACACCGAAACGGCCATCGGCGCGACCCGCAGGCCGGCCTCCAGCGCGCTGTAGCCCAGCACCAGTTGGAGGTGCTGGGTGAGCAGGAAGAGCGCGCCGCCCATGCCGAGCGCGGCCAGCACCCCGCCGGCCACCGCGCCGCTGAACCGCGGGTCGCGGAAGAGCGCCACGTCCAGCATCGGGTAGGCCGCCTTGCGCGACCAGACGCCGAAGCCGACCGCGGCCACCGCGCCGACCAGCGCGGACAGCAGGACCTGTGCGGAGGTCCAGCCGTACTCGGGGATGGCGGTCACCGCGTAGAGCAGGCCGACGGTCGCCACGATCGACAGCAGTCCGCCAAGCAGGTCGGGCCGCTCGCCCTCCGGGTCGCGGGTCTCGGGCACGAGCACCGCCACCGCGATCGCCCCCAGCAGCGCGATCGGCACGTTGACCAGGAAGACCGAGCCCCACCAGAAGTTGGTCAGCAGGAAGCCGCCGACCAGCGGGCCGATGGCGATGCCCAGTGCGGCGGTGGCCGCCCAGGCGCCGAACGCCTTGGGCCGCTCGGCGTCGTCGAAGACCCGGACCAGGACGGCGAGCGAGCTGGCCATCAGGAAGGCCGCGCCGACGCCCATCGCCGCGCGGGAGGCGATCAGCTGCGCCGCGGTGCCGGACAGCGCCGCGCCCAGTGAGCCGGCGCCGAACAGCGCGAGGCCGCCGGCCAGTGCCCGCTTGCGGCCGTAGCGGTCACCGAGGCCACCGGCCGCGACCAGCAGCCCGGCCTGGACGAGCGAGTAGGCGTTGAGGATCCACTGGAGCTGGGTGGTGGTGGCGCCGAGCTCGGACGACATCGACGGGATGGCGACGTTGAGCACGGTGTTGTCGAGTACCGCGGTGAGTACGGAGATGCAGATGACGGCGAGAATCCACCACCGCTTGGGGTGGCGCTGATCGGCCACGATGTCCCCTCTTTCTGTCCGTGATGGTCCGGCGGGTGGTCCGGTGGTCGGGTGGACGGGTCTGGTGGTCAGGTGGACCGTCCGGTGATCGGGTGGACCGTCCGGTGGTCGGGTGGACCGTCCGGTGGGTGGTGCGGCGGACGGTCCGGTGTCGGCGGGTACGGGTACGGGTGCGGGTGCGGGTGCCGGCCCGGGTCAGGCACCGGCCAGGTCGGCCAGGCGCGGGACGAGTTCGGCGGGGCTGGGCATGGCGGCGATCTCGGCGCGCACCTCGCCGGCCGCCTCGTACAGCGACCGGTCCGTGAGGAGCCGCCCGATCAGCGCGGTGTCCAGGCCACTCGCCGGCGAGACCAGGCCGACGCCGCGGCGCGCCATGGCGTTCGCGTAGATGCTGCGGTAGCCGCCGCCGGGCAGGGCGACCTGCGGGAGTCCGGTGTGCAGTGCGGTCAGGGTGCTGGCGGCGCCGCCGTGGTGGAGGGCGGCGGTGCAGGTGTCGAGCAGGGCGTTGAGCGGCAGCCAGCTCGCGGTGCGGACGTTGTCCGGCAGGGTGCCCAGGCCCTCGATCTCGGCCTCGGTGAGCGCGCAGACGAACTCCGCGTCGAACTCCGGCGCGGCCTCGATCACCTGCTGGAGCGGGCCGAGCCCGTTCGTCAGGGACGACACGGTGCCGAACGTGACGCCGATCCGGGGGCGTTCGGGCCGCCGGGTGAGCCACTCCGGCAGCACTCCACCGCCGTTGTAGGGCACGCAGCGCATCGTCCAGCCGCCGCTGCCGGCCGCCATGCTGGGCGGGGTCACCTCGATCGTGGCGCGGCGCTCGGGGAGCCCGGTGACGCCGTGCCGGTCCGCGGCGTCGGTCATGTGCTCGGCGAGCAGTTCCGGGATGCCGGTGGCGTCGGCGAAGCCGAAGCCCTGCTCGACGGCGGGGACGCCGAGCTTGGCCGCGGCGATCAGGGCGGCACCGTTCATCTCCGAGTGCAGGATCAGATCCGGCCGGAACGCCTCTGCGGCGGCGACCGTGCCGTCGGTCAACTGCGAGCAGAGGTAGGCGAATCCGGGCACCGCGCCCTTGAGGTCGGGGATGCCCTGCTCGATCTCCCGCATCAGGTCGGGGCGTTCCTGCGCGAACTTGCCGAACAGTTCGGCCATCGTCAGGTGCGGCAGGACGTCGATGACCGGGAAGCCGGCCGAACGGGCGACCAGGCCGTCCTGCGCGGCCGCGTACGCCACTTCATGGCCGGCGGCCCGCAGGGCCCAGGCCAGACTCACGGTCGGGAAGACATGACTGACGGCGTGGGTGCAGCAGACGAGTATCCGCATGACGGCTCTCCGGTCGCAGGCTTCAGGTCCGCGACCACGCTAGAAACCGCGCGTCGAGGGTGACTTGAGTCCCGCCGGAAGCGCCTCCAGCCCCGGGTCCCCGGCGAGGACCGCGCGTTGCAGCCGCTGGAGCCGGGCCGAGGGCTCCAGCCCCAGTTCCTCCACCAGTCCGGCGCGCAGCCGCTGGTACGCCTCCAGGGCGCGCCAGGCACTGCCGGAGCGGTAATGCGCGATCATCAGCTGCGCGCAGAAGCTCTCATGCATGGGGTGACGGGCCATCAGGACGCGGAGTTCCGGGACGAGTTCGGCATGTCGGCCGAGCATCAGATTGGCCTCGATGCACAGTTCCTGGACGGCCAGCCGGTCCTCGTCCATCCTCAGCACCTCCAGTTCGAGGACGCTGCCGGCGCGGACGTCGACCAGTGCGGGCCCGCGCCACAGGTCGAGGGCCCGGCGCAGCACCTCGGCGGCGTCGGTGTGGTCGCCGGCCTCGAAGGCGGCCCGGCCGTGGGCGGCGAGCCGGCCGAACTCCTGGGTGTCGACCGTGCCGGGCCGGACCCGCAGCAGGTAGCCGCCGTGCTGGGTGACCAGCACGTCCTTTGCCTCCCGGGACGGATCGCCGGCCAGCGCGGCGCTGATCAACCGGCGGAGCTGGAGGATGTAGGTCTGCAGGGTGGTGGCCGCGCTGCGCGGTACGGCCTGGCCCCAGATCTCCTCCATCAGCGTCGACACGGTCACCATGCGGTCGGCGTTCAGCGCCAGCAGCGCGAGTACCTGGCGCGGTTTGCCCGCGGTCGGGACCACGCAGGCGCCGCGTTCGTGGGCCGCGAGCGGCCCCAGCAATGAGATGTCCACTTCCAGCTCTCCCCCTTCGTCGTCCCCGGCAGCGCGGGGCTTAGCGGAGCATGTCCGGAGAGTCGCATTACCGGAGGTCGCGGGCCCAGTGAGCGGCACACGAGGGCGGGCGTGAATTTTTCATGCCGGAGAGGTGAGCCCGGCACTGTCCGCACCCCGGGGGCCTCCGCAGAATCCTTCCCCAACGGCTCCACGGCGACGGCCGCACACCCGCATCCCGGAACGGCCCCGTGGCCACCGCCCCACGGCTCGGGCACGACCTGCACCGGTACCACCGCACAGCCATCGCACAGTCACCGCATGTCCGGCGCGCCCGGCTCACGTGGCGCGCCCGGCGCATCCGTCTCATTCGACACAGGGGGATCCACCGATGAGCTCTACGGCCGGCTACACCTCGCAGGACTGGCGCTTCGCGGTACTGGCCGCGCGCAGCGGACTAGAAGCGGAGCTGGGCGCGCGGTTCGGCGTCGACCCGGTGGCGGTACTGGCCGAGTTCGGCCTGGCGGAGCACGCCCCGGCGGAGCTGCCGGCGCTCTGCACGGGCCTGGTGATCGAGGACCTGGACCGGCCGGCCCCGGCCGGCGCCCTGACCGCCAGCAACGTCTGCATCACGGGCAACTTCGCCGAGTACGCCGAGTACGCCGGGCACACCGAGTACGCCGGGTACACCGGGGACATCGAGTGCGCCGGGTACGCCGGGGACCGCGGGGACGCCACCCCGTTCCCCGTCGCGCTCGCCACCGCCCGGCCGGTCGCGTGTTGACGGCCGCCGACGGGCCCCGGGTCGGCTTCAAGCGCCACCTGCGGACCGACATCGTCGCCGGCGAGGCCGTCTACCTCCGCTCCGAACAGGGCGTGACGGCGCTGCACAGCCCGCACATGGCCGAGCTGGCCCGGCTGCTCGACGGCACCCGCACCCTGCCCGACCTGCTGCGCGAGGCGTCCACCGCGATGCCGGCGCTGGAGGCCGGCCGGGTCATCGGCCGGCTCGCCCAGTCGGGTCTGGTCGGCTACCGCGACCCGGCCGCCGAAGAGACCTGCGACGCAGCCGCGTTGGCGTACTGGGACCTGCTGGGCCTGCACGGCGACACCGCGGGCCGCGGGGTGGCCGGCACCCCCGTCGCCCTGCTGGCCCTGGGCCGGGCCGACCTCGGCGCGGCCCGCGCCGCCTGCCTCGCCTCCGGGCTGACCCTCGTCGCCCCCGAGGCCGAACGGACCGCCGGCCTCTCCCTCGTGCTGTGCGACGACTACCTGCACCCGGGCCTGCGCGGTATCGACGCCGCCCACCGGCAGGCCGGCCGCCCCTGGTTGCTGGCCAAACCGTGCGGCCCGAACCCGTGGGTGGGCCCGGTCTTCGGCGCCCCCGACGGCCCGTGCTGGTCGTGTCTGGCGCACCGGCTGCGCGGCCATCGCACCGCCGAGGTCCCCGTCCAACGGGCGCTCGGCTGCGCGGGACCGGTCGCCGTCCCCGAAGCGTCGCTGGCGGCGAGCCGGGCGATGGCGCTGCACACCGCCGCGCTGGAGGCCGCGAAGTGGCTGGCCGGGGTGCGGACCGACGGCCAACACGCGGTGTGCGCGCTGGACACCCTGACCCTGCGCACCGAGCACCACCCGGTCACCCGCCGCCCGCAGTGCCCCGACTGCGGCGACCCGGGGCTGCTCGGCGCGCGGCTGCGGCGCCCGCTCACCCTCACCTCCCGCCCCAAGGTGGACGGCGGCGCCAACCACCGCGCGCTGCGCCCCGAGGAGGTGCTCGACCGCCACCGCCACCTGATCGGCCCGGTGACCGGGATCGTGGCCGAGAACCGGCCCGACGAGCGCGCCCCCGACGGCATCAACTGCTTTGTGTCCGGCCACAATCTGGCGCTCACCGGCCGCAGCCTCGCCGGGGTCCGCAGCTGTCTGCGCAGCCGGAGCGGCGGCAAGGGCGTGACCCGCGTCGAGGCCGAGGTGAGCGCGTTGTGCGAAGCGGTCGAGCGGTACAGCGGCACCCGCCAGGGCGATGAGCCGGCCGTCCGCGACACCCTGACCGGCCTCGGCCCGGCCGCGCTGCACCCCAACGCCTGCCAGCTCTTCGACGCCCGCCAGTTCCGGGACCGTGCGCGGTGGAACGCCCGGCACTCCGCCTTCCAGCAGGTCTGCCCGCCCTTCGATCCGGACCGTCCCACGGAGTGGACGCCGGTCTGGTCGGTCACCGGACGCACCCACCGCCTGCTGCCGACCTCGATGCTCTACTACTCCCCGCACTGCGCCGAGGCGGTGCCCGATCTGCCCTGGGCCGACTCCAACGGCAACGCGGCGGGCGCCAGCCTGGAGGACGCGGTCGTCCAGGGCTTCCTGGAGCTGGTCGAACGCGATGCGGTGGCCCTGTGGTGGTACAACCGCACCCGTCAACCGGCCGTCGACCTCGGCGCGTTCGACGAGCCCTGGATCAGCGCACTGGCCGAGGTCTACGGCCGGCTGCACCGCCGCGTCTGGGTCCTGGACCTCACCGCCGACCTCGGCATCCCCGTCATGGCCGCGCTGTCCCGGCGCACCGACGGCCCGGCCGAGGAGATCGCGTTCGGTTTCGGTGCGCACTTCGACCCGCGGCTGGCACTGCGCCGGGCGCTGACCGAGATGGGCCAGCTGCTGCCCACGGTCGTAGACGCCCCCGCGCCGGGCAGCACCCCGTCGGCGGCCGAACGCGAGCTGCGTGCCTGGTGGTCCGGTGCCACCACCGCCAACCAGCCGCATCTGCTGCCGGATCCGGCGCAGACCCCGCGCACCCCCGGCGGGTACGGCTACACCCCTCGCCCCGACCTGCGCGACGACCTCGACGCGATCGAGGACCTGGTCCGCGCCCACGGCATGGAGTTGCTGGTCCTCGACCAGACCCGGCCCGACATCGGCCTCCCGGTCGCGAAGGTGCTGGTGCCCGGCCTGCGGCACTTCTGGGCCCGGTTCGCGCCGGGCCGGCTCTTCGACGTCCCGGCGGCGCTGGGCCGGACCGACCGTCCCACCGCCTACGCGCAGTTGAACCCGATCCCGATGTTCATTTAGGGCCTGCTGTTCAGGTGGACGGCGGCACGCCCCACGATCGGCGCCCGGCGTCGCCGAGAACGGGCACTCCGAACACATACCTGACGAACCGGCATCCCGCTCACGCGCCTTCAGGAGATAGATTCGGGCAACCACTCTGCCGCAGGCCGTGAAGGGGGATCCGAGGGTGGCCCATTTACGCATGCCCACACCCTTCGCCGGAGACGAGGACCAGGACGGGGAACCGGCCGGTGCGACGCCCGGCCGGCCGGGCCAGCGGCTGCCCGAGCGGCACATCCCGCCGCCCCGCCTGGCCCGGGCCGTCACCGTCACCGTGCTGGTCGGCTACGGCGCGGTGACCCTGCTCAACGTGCTGCGCGGCCACCCCCGACCCCAGGAGACGCTGGCCTGCCTCGCCTCGGTCGCCGCCGTCTTCACCGTTCAGTTCGTGCACTCCGCCCCGGCCACCCGCCACTGGCCGCCCCGCCGCAAGGCGCTCACCCTGGGCCTCCAGGCGCTGCTCACCTACCTCCCCTTCTTCTGGTTCGGGATCAACTGGGGCAGCATGGCCGGTCCGTTGGCAGGATCGATTCTGCTCATGCTGCCGGGGCTGCTGGGCTGGTCGCTGTACGCCCTGGTCTGCGTCAGCATGCTGACCTACTCGCTCTCCCTGGGCCTGTCCGTCCTGGACGTCTGCTACTTCACCATCGCCAGCGTGCTGACGGGCCTGGTCATCTTCGGGCTGACCCGACTCACCGACCTCGTCCAGGAAGTGCACGCGGCCCGCAGCGAACTCGCGCACCTGGCCGTCGCCAACGAGCGGCTGCGCTTCGCCCGCGATCTGCACGACCTCCTCGGCTACAGCCTCTCCGCGATCACGCTCAAGAGCGAACTGACCCACCGCCTGGTGCTGGTCCGCCCCACTCAGGCCCGCGAGGAGATCACCTCGATCCTGGAGATCTCCCGCCAGGCACTGTCGGACGTCCGGGTCGTCGCCAGCGGCTACCGCGAGATGTCCCTGGAGGCCGAAGTGGCCTCCGCGGAGTCGATGTTGGCCGCGGCGGGCATCGAGGCGGAGGTCTCGGTCGGCGGCGGCCGGCTGCACCCGGTCGTCGGCACGGTCCTGGCCACCGCCCTGCGCGAGGGCATCACCAACATCCTCCGACACAGCAAGGTTCAGCACTGCTGGATCACGGTGACCTACGTGGGGGACGACGGGACCGAGGGGGACGCGCAGGACGCGGCCGGAACGGTGCGGTTGACGCTGGTCAACGACGGTGTCCCGGAACGACTTTCCTCCCGCGAGGAGCTCAACGACGGCAGCGGACTGGGCAATCTGTCCACCCGACTCACCGAGATCGGCGGCCGCCTGACCGCCGGCCCGGAAGACGACGGCCGCTTCCGGCTGGTCGCCACGGCCCCGCAGACGCCGCTTCGACGGCCGGATGCCGCGCACCCAGGAAAGGAAACTTCCCCCCACAATGAACAGCACCACGGACAGCACCACGGACAGCAGCCCGCAGATCGGTCCGGAGCGGAATCCGGACACCAGGACGGACAGGGGGAATCGCAGCGATGTTAGAACTCAAGGTTCTGCTCGCGGAAGACGTTCACATGATCCGCGGCGCCCTCGTGGCTCTGCTCGAACTGGAGCCTGACCTCTCGGTCGTGGCCGCCGTCGACCGCGGGGACGCCATCCTCCCCGCCGCGCTGGAACACCGGCCCGACGTCGCCATCATCGATATCGACCTACCCGGCATCAGCGGCCTCACCGCCGCCGCCCAGCTCCACGAGGAACTGCCCAGCTGCCACACCCTGATCCTCACCAGCCTCGGCCGACCCGGCACCCTGCGCCGGGCGCTGACCGCCCGGGTCTCCGGCTTCCTCCTCAAGGACGCCCCGCCCGACCAGCTCGCCGAGGCGGTCCGCGGGGTCGCCGCCGGCCGTCGGGTGATCGACCCCCAACTCGCCCTGACCGCCTGGGACTCCCAGGAGAGTCCGCTCTCGCCGCGCGAGCTGGAGGTACTGCGGCTGGCCGCCCAGGGCGCCGACGCCGCCGAGATCGCGGGCCTGCTCTACCTCTCGAAGGGCACCGTCCGCAACTATCTGACGGCCATCGTCAGCAAGCTCAACGCCCGCAACCGGATCGACGCGATGCGGATCGCCGAGGACGCCGGCTGGATCCCCTGAACCGCGCGGCCGACCGGTCGGCGGCTCAGCCGACCCCGCCGCCGGATTCCCGGGGCCCCGGTGCCGACACGGTGGAGACCAGCCGCGTCTCGGTGGTGCGGACCCCCGCCAGCCCCGGCAGCCACGGCTCGTGGGCGAGGTAGGTGGCGCCGTCCATCGCGGTGCGCGCCACCTCCCGATCGGTCCACCAGATCGCCTCCAGGTACCGCTCCGGCGAAACGGTGGAGCGCAGCAGCTCCACGGCGCGGATCCCCTCGACACCGGTCAGCGCGTCCGCCCGGACCGCCAACCGCTGCTCGAACTCCTCCGGGTCGTCCACCTCGTAGTCGACGAGCACCACCACACCGCGGCCCGCCCCGCCCGCCGTCCGACCGACGCCGCGCCGCAACACCGCGGCCATCTTGTCGCCCTGGGTCTCCACCAGGGCGCCCAGCCGTCGCACCTGGTCCAGGAACTCCTCGTTCCGGGTCACCTTGACGAAGGCGTCGTCGTCCTCCCAGGAGTTGAGGTGCACATAGCTGCGCGGGTTGCCGGTGTGCCGGACGAGGGTCGAGGCGACGAAGCCGGCACGGGCGCCGAGGAACTCCGCATGGCCGCGGAAGCAGCGTTCGAAGCGGTCCGTGTTCCCTTTGACGGAGAAGCGGTTGACCACCGTCAGCGCCCCGTGCGGATCGTGGGCGAAGCCAGGCATCGGGCAGCCTCCCTCTGCAATTCGGGTACCCCACTGTGCCAGCGCACTCTCGATTCCCGCTTGAGTCCGACTCTCCCGCCGCCCGCGCCCTGCGCTCCCGGATTGCGTCCGTGCGCTCCCGTGTGCCGCGCCGTGGCCGGGCATCCTGCCGATGCTCACCGTCCCCCCGTACGGGAGGTGTCCCCGTGCACACACCACCGCTGGTCGGCTGGCTACTGGTACTGCTGTGCGCCGCCACCGGCGGCTACTGCCTGACCCGTGCCCGCACCGGCCCCCCGGCACAACAGGTGACGGCCCGCGGCGAGGCCCTGATGGCGCTGGGCATGGCGGTGATGGCGGTGCCGGCGTCCGCGGTGGCGCCGCCCGCGTGGGCGCCCTGGGTGTTCACCGCGGTGTTCGGCGCGGTCGCGCTGTGGGGGCTGGTGCGACGCCATCTGCACCACGCGGTGGGCGCGCTGGCGATGGTCTACATGGCGCTCGTCATGGTCGGCATGCCCGGGATGTCCGAGACGCACGGCATGCCGGGCGGCGGGCACACGACGGCCGGGATGAGCGGCATGAGCGGCATGACGGAAACAGCCGGTGGACCACACACCACCCCGGCCGGCATCCCCCTGCTGACCGGCCTGTTGCTCGCCTACTACGCGATCTACGTGCTCACCGCCGGGACCCGACTGGCCCCGGCGGGCACCGCTACCGGCGGAGCCCGCTCCGCGTGCGCCGGCCCGCCCACGGTCCTGCGGGCCTGTCAGGTGGCCATGGGGCTGGGCATGCTCGCCATGCTGCTGGCACTCTGAGACCCGGCATCCGTCCCGGGTCCGCACCCGCCCCGCGCACCACACCTGCCCGGGGCGTGGTGTACGTCACTTCCGCCGCAGGACCGTACCAACCGGTAGTGGGGCGCTCATAGGCTGACGCCATGATGGTCCCCCTCACGCTGATGATCCTCGGCGTGCTGGCCGCGGCGATGGCGCCGCGCCTGATGGCCCGTTCGGACTGGCCCGACCGCGAGCCGGTCCTGGCCCTGTGGGTGTGGCAGTGCGTGGTGTCCGGCGTCCTGCTGTGCTGTGCGCTGGCCATGTCACTGAGCGCGGCCGCCGCCTGGGACGCGGTCCGCAGCCCGGTTTTCCGCTTCGCACCGCGGGTGGTCGTCGAGGCGTACGCGCTCAATACGTACGGGCCGTGGGCCGGTGTGTTGGCACTGTTGCTGGCCGGCGGCGGCGCGTGGACGGCGGTGGCGCTGACCCGGGAGGTGCGGGCGGCGCGGGCCCGCCGGCGGCGGCGCCGGACCGAACTGCGGCGCCGCTCACCGCTGCTGCCCGGCGAGGACCCGCGCGGCGGCCGCCTGGTGGTCCTGGAGGGCGACCGGCCGGGAGCGTTCTGGCTGCACCACCCCTCGCGGCAACTGGTCATCACCACTGCGGCGTTGCAGCGCCTGAAGGGTCGTCAGGTCGATGCGTTGATCGCCCACGAGCAGGGCCACCTCCGGGCCCGCCACGACGTCCTGCTGCACTGCGCATCGGCGTTGGCCGGCGGCTTCCCGCAGATCCCGGTCTTCGCCGCGTTCCGGGACCAGGTCCACCGGCTGGTCGAGATGGCCGCCGACGACGTCGCCTCGCGCCGCTTCGGCCGCCTGACCATCGCCCTGGCACTGGTCGAACTCAACGAGGACAGCGGGGTGTTCGGGCCCTGCCCGCCCCAGCTCGCCCAGGTACCCCAACGGGTCGACCGGCTACTGGCCCCGGCCGCCCGGTTCACCCCCGGCCGCCGCCTGCGGATGACCGCGTACGCCCTGCTGCTCCCCGCCGTCCCGCTCCTGGTCGCGTTCGGGCCCGGACTCAGCGCGCTCACCTGACCGGCCACCGAAGAACCGTCACCATGGTCACCATGACGACCACCAACGGCGCACCCGGCGGTACGGCCGGCGGCGGCATCGACGGCGTGCTGTTCGACTTCTCCGGGACTCTGCTGCGCATCGAGCCGACCGAATCCTGGCTCCGCGCCTCCCTCGCCGCCTTCCACGCCGCACCCGGCACCGCGCCCTGCCCGCTCACCGAGGCCGAGATCGCCCAGTTGGCCGCCGCCCTGGAACAGGCCGGCGCCCTCCCCGGCGGCGCGACGCCGGCCACGATCCCCGACGCGCTGACCGCCCTCTGGGACGTCCGGGACCGCGACGCCCACCACCACCGCGCGCTCTACACCGGCCTCGCCCGCCAAGTCCCCCTTCCGTTCCCCGAGTTGTACGACTCGCCGGGCGCCACCCGGTCGCTCTACGACGTCCTCTACGAGCGCCACCGGACCCCGGAAGCCTGGCTGCCCTACCCCGACGCCGCCGAGGTGCTGACCGCGCTCCACCACCGCGGCATCCGCACCGGCGTCCTCAGCAACATCGGCTGGGACCTCCGCCCGGTCCTGCGGGCCCACGGCCTCGACCACCACCTCACCGCCTGCGTCCTCTCCTACGAGCACGCCCTGCAGAAGCCCGATCCGCGCCTCTTCGCGCTCGCCTGCCGGGAGTTGGGGGTGGCACCGCCACGGGTCCTGATGGTCGGCGACGACCGCACCGCCGACGGCGGCGCCACCGCCGTCGGCTGCGCCTACTTCCCGGTCGATCACCTCCCCGTCCACCGCCGCCCCGGCGGCCTGCGCCCGGTCCTGGACCTGATCGACTGAACGGACGGGCACGGGGCACCTCGGAACGGGGCACCTCGGAACGGGCCACGGAACACCGCGGTACGGGGCACGGGGCAGGGGGAAACGCGGGCATGAGGCCGTCGCTGTCCGGAAGGAGTGGCGCGGCACAGGGCGGTATGTGATCGTCGAGGAGCCCGACGCCCTGCCGCACCACACCGACGCGCGGCGTTCCGTCCGACCAGGAGGCCGATCCCGTGCCCACCCCGTACCTCGACGCGCTGTTCTCGCTCGCCGGCCGCCGGGCCCTGGTGACCGGGGGCAGTTCCGGGATCGGGCGGGCCATCGCCGAGGCGCTGGGCCGTGCCGGGGCCACCGTCGTCCTGATGGCGCGCCGCCCGGACCCGTTGCGGTCCGCCGCCGAGGAGTTGCGGGCGGCGGGCTGCACCGCGGACTGGGTCGCCGCCGACCTGGGTGACCGGGCGGCGGTCCGGGCGGGCGCCGACGAGGTGGCACACCGGTTCGGCGGGCCGGACATCCTCGTCAACGCCGCCGGAGTCAACCCCCGGCCGCCCATGGACGAGTTGAACACCGAGGAGTGGGACCGCACGATGGCGGTCAACTTGGACGCCCCGTTCCTCTTGGGCCAGCGCTTCGGGCCCGGTATGGCGGAGCGGGGCTGGGGGCGGATCCTCCACATCGCCTCCCAGCAGTCGATCCGGGCGTTCGGCAACAGCGGCGCCTACGGGGTGTCCAAGGCAGGGCTGGCGGCGCTGACCCGCTCCCAGGCCGAGGCGTGGTCCCGGCACGGGGTGAGCGTCAACGCCCTCGCCCCTGGCTTCGTACGCACCCCGCTCAACGCGGCGGTCTTCGCCGATCCGGTGCGCACCGAGGCGATGGCGCGCCGGACGATGGCCGGTCGCAACGGCGAGCTGGCCGACTTCGCGGGCGCCGCGGTGTTCCTCGCCGGCCCCGGTGCGGCGTACGTGACCGGCCAGACGGTGTTCGTCGACGGCGGCTTCTCGGTGACCTGAGGCCCCGCCCACCGCGCCTTCCGCCCCCCTCCAGCCTTCCTCCCCGGCCTTGGACCTGTCCGACCCTGATCCACCGGACAGGCCCTAACTCCCCTCCACCACCAGGGAGTTCAGGATGCCGTCGACCGTCTCCTCGCTGATGCCCGGGTGCAGGAACGCCAGCCGGGCGACGGTCTCGCCCTCCCACACGCTGGGGGTCACGAAGGCCACCCCGGAGGCCAGCAGCCGCTTGGACCAGGCGTAGTAGTCCTCGGGCCGCCACCCGGTGCGGCGCACCAGGACCACGGTCAACTCCGGCTCGCGCAGCAGCTCCAAGCCGTCGGTCGCCCGTACCCGGTCGGCGGTCCAGCGGGCGATGCCGGCGCCCCGGGCGATGGCGTCGCGGTAGGCGTCGGTGCCGTGGACGGCCAGCGAGAACCACAGCGGCAGTCCGCGCGGGCGGCGGGTGAGGTGGTAGGCGTAGTCGCTGGGGTTCCACTCTCCCGGGGTGTCGCCGTCGGCGCCGTGGATGGCGTCGAGGTAGGAGGCGTCCTGGGTGTGCACCGCGCGGGCCAAGTGCGGTGCGCGGTAGAGCAGGGCGCCGCAGTCGAAGGGCGCGAACATCCACTTGTGCGGGTCCATGACCAGCGAGTCGGCGTGCTCGATGCCGCGCAGCCGGTCGCGCAGTTCGGGGACGAAGAGCGCGGCGCCGCCGTAGGCCGCGTCGATGCGGCCACCGCGCCGGACGCCTCCAGCCAGGACACGCCGTGCAGCGAGGACGCGGAGAGCACCATGTCGAAGAGGGCCGCGGCCTTGGTGGGCGCACCGGGGATGAACGCCAGGAAGGCGGGGTGGTCGCAGGAGGCGACGGTGGGTTCGAGGTCCTCGGCGTAGGTGCGCAGCACGTCGGCCACCGGGCGCGGGCCGGTGCCTATCGCGTCCTTGAGGGCGACGGAGAGCTCGCCGGCCTCGCCGAGGCGGCCCAGCGGCGGCGGGTCGAGCCGGAGCCGGTGCCGCAGGTGGTCCATGACCTGCTGGGCGAGTTCCTCGTCGTAAGCGTGCACGGGCGTCTCTCCTGTCGCGTAGCGGGATCCCCACACTCCGGATCCAATGGATCTCAACCAGGCCCATTTTCGGGAGCGTAAGCGGCCACGGTACGGAGCGTCAATCAAGGCCCGCCGAGGACGGCGAGGAACGACAGGGGACGACAGGGGACGACAGGGGACGGCATCACGTCGGCCGCGGCCCATCCGACCTCACCCCACCGCCCGGACCCTGGGGCGGGTCCGGTGGGTCATGGCCGGGTCCGCGGCCTATCCGACCCTGACCCACCGGACGGGCCCTATTCGTGCGCGGCGAACTGGTCCAGCACGGCGAGGAACTGCCGGTGCGCGTCCCGCAGATGCTCCCGCATGGCCGCCTCCGCGGCCGCGCCGTCCCCGGCCAGTACCGCGAACGCGATCGCCTCGTGCTCCTCGCGGATGGCCAGCCCGAAATCCCGGTCCGTGGGATAGACCCGGCTCCAGTCCGAGCCCAGCCAGAGCGCGTTGCCGGCCACGAACATCTCGGCCCGCGCCCGGGTCACCGCCGCCGCCAGCACCTCGTTACCGCCCGCGGAGGCCAGGCCGAGGTGGAAGCGGGTGTCGATCCGGTGGTACGCGCCCAGGTCCGCGACCTTGGCGTCGAGCAGCGCCACCAGTTCCCGACGCGCCGCACCGCCCCCGCGCTCGGCGGCCAGCCGGGCCGCGTACGGCTCGATGGCCTGCCGGTATTCCATGTAGTCGCGCAGCGACGCCCGGATCCCGGCGGTGACCGCGGCGCGCGCACTGTCGCCGCCCGGCCGGGCCGGGGCGATCCGGGTGCCGCCCGAGCGCCCGAGGGTGGTGTGCACCAGCCCCTCGTCCGCCAGCTCGCGCAGCGCCTGCCGCACGGTGTTGCGCCCCACGCCGAACGCGGCGGCCAACTCCCGCTCCGGCGGCAGCCGGTCGCCCGGCCCGAAGCCGCCGAGCGCGATCCGCTGCCGCAGCGCCTCGGCCACCACCGCCCGCGAGGACTGCTGCCCCGCCCCGTTCATCCGCTCGCCGTCGCCACCGCGGCCCGGCCCGTCGGAACCCTCGTCACGCACGCCCTCACTCACACCCCCAGCTTATTGGACTTCCCCGGGAACCTATTGACAGGCGCCCAGCCCCCTCCTACGGTCACCTCATCATTTTTGGATCCCAGGTAAACCCATTGGATTGACCGGCCGGACCGGGCACCGCCCCACCTCACCCCGCAGCGGTCCACCGTCCCGTGGGACCGCCGTGAGGAGCGTCATCATGAGCACAACCGCAGGTGCCCCACCGAGCTCCGCCCCAGAGCCGAGCACCAGCAACAGCAGCGGCACCGGTCCCGCGCAACCGTCCAGCCCGTGGAAGATCGCCACCGCCTCACTGATCGGCACCAGCGTCGAGTGGTACGACTTCGGCATCTACGCCACGGCGGCCGCGCTGGTCTTCCCCGAACTCTTCTTCCCCGAGATGAACCGCGCCCTGGGCACCCTGATGTCCTTCGCCACGCTGTTCGTCGGCGCGCTCGGCCGCCCGCTCGGCGCGATCGCCTTCGGGCACATCGGCGACCTCCCCCACGCCTTAAGGGCAATGCCGTTGCTTTAGTGGTCGTGTCACCGGTGGTTCAGGGTGACGACGACCGGTGAACGACGGTGGCTGGCGGGTTCTCCGGGGGCCTTGCTGCCGTAGCCGGTGATGCACGAGCGGATTTTGCGGGGGCAGTCACGGGGGCGGCGGCGGGGCAGCAGGCTCTGTCCGATCTCGTTGAGGCCCAGGCGGCGGTCACGTCTGCGGGCGGAGGGGGGAAAAGCCGCTCGGTGCGATCACCGTGCGGCGGACGACGTGCAGGGCCCGGGTGAACGAGGTCCGCTCGGCGACGCTCTCGTGCAGCCTGGCTGCCTCGTCCAGCAGACCCCGGGGGGCATGGTGGACGATCAGGTGCGCGTAGATTTCCTGCCGCACCCCGTCCGGCGTCTGTGATCTCAGGCGCAACGCCTGGCGGACCTGGCTGTTGGCCTCCGGCGCGTTCCTGATCACCGTCGGCGGCTACTACATCGTGGTCACCTTCATGTCGACCTACGCCGTCGACGATCTGGGCTTCACCGACGCGCAGACCGCCGGCGCCGGCACCGCCGCCTCCCTCGTGGTCATCGTCTGCACCCCGCTCGCCGCCCTGGCCGCCGACCGGTTCGGCCTGCGCCGGATCACCCCGATCGGCATCCTGCTCCACGTCGTGGTCGCCTTCCCGATGTTCTGGCTCGCCGAGACCCGTTCCGTCCCCGGCCTCTGGCTCGCCATGTGCCTGCCCATGCTGGCCAGCACCATCGCCTACGCCGCGATCGGAACCCTGGTGTCCGGATGGTTCGCCCCCCGCACCCGGTACACGGGCCTGTCCATGAGCTTCCAGACCGCCGGGCCTGGCCGGCACCCTGGCCCCGGCCGCCACCACCTGGCTGTTCACCGCGTCCGGCAATTCCTGGACCCCGGTCGCCCTCGCGTTCGCCGCCATGGCCCTGCTCAGCGCGGTCTGTCTGGTCACCCAGGGACGGCGAAGCACCCGCGGAGAGTCCGGCTGACACCGAGCGGAACGAAAAACCAACGGAACGGTCGGAAAGGAAGGGTCGGAAAGGAAGGGTCGGAACGGGAACGTTTCAACGGTTTCGGAAGGGGACGGTCCGCGGGATACCGCCTGCGGGCCACCGGCCCGTCCGGCTCGCGACCGGCGCCCGTTACCTCCGAGGTAATCGCCGCATCCGCCCGCCCCCGCCAGGATGAGGACACCCCGGCAACACGGGCAAACCGCCCCCGCCGCACCGCATCGACCAACCGACCGACCGATCCACCAGCCGAAGGGGCACCCCCACCATGACCACGACCGCACCGACGGCCACCACCCGCACCATCGTGGAAGAGCTGCTGCGCCGTATCGGCGAGGGTGATCCCGAGCGCATCGCGGAGCTGTACGCCGACCACGCCGACTGGAAGCTGGACTGGCCCGAGGCCGAGCACGGCCGCGCCGCCACCCCCTGGATCCGCCACCGCACCACCCGCGCCGACGCCGCCGCCCACTACCGCGAACTGGCCGAGCACCACGTCGCCGGGGCCGCGGCCACCCAGATCGAGCGGATCCTCGTGGACGGCCCGGACGCCGTCGTGCTCGGCGAGATCCGCCAGACCGCCCGGGCCACCGGGCGCGCCTACCGCGCCCGCTTCGCCTTCCACCTCACCGTCGAGAACGGCGCGGTCACCCGACACCACATCTACGAGGACAGCCTCGCCGTGGCCCGGGCGTTCGCACCGGCGGACCAGGACCCCGGGCGCTGACCGGAATCACCCGCGCCCGAGAAGAACGGGAAGCCGCCGACCCCACTCATCGCGCGGCGCCGCTGCCCCCTTGGTTGCCCGCCGAACTCCCCACCGAGGGCAGATACCGCGGCGCCCGCCAGGCGTGCAGGCGGTTTTCCACCGCGGCCCCCAGCGACAGCAGTTCGCCATCCTGGCGATCACCGGCCATCAGCAGGAGCCCCACGGGGAGTTCGTTCACGAATCCGGCCGGCACCGACAACGACGGGTATCCGGCCACGGCCGCGGGCGTGGAGGACGGAATGACGTCGTTGTCGCCCCGTGCGCAGTCGGTCGTCCAGGCGGGCGGGTTCGTCGGCGCGGCGATGGCGTCCAGCCGGTGCGCGGCCATGGTCTCGTCGATGGAGCGCCGGGCGAGATCCGTCAACTCCGCGCGTACGGCCCGGTACTTCGGATCGGTGGTGGACGGCGCGGCAAGTGCCCGCTCGAACAGTTCCTGGCCCGCGAAGCAGGTGCGTTCGGCCGGGTGGGCGCGGTTGAACGCGATGAGCGCGGCGAGGTTCTGCGGCCCGCCCCGGGTGGGGAGGTAGGCGTCGATGTCCCGGTGGAACTCGCTCAACAGCGCCGGGAATTCGAGGTCCGCCAGGCGCTTCTGGTACGGCGGGGTCACCTCGACGACCTCGGCTCCCGCAGTACGCAGCCGCTCCGCGGTCCGGGTCAGTACGGCGTCCACCTCCGGCCCGAGCTCGGGCAGCCGCCACAGGCCGATCCGTTTGCCTCGCAGACCGTCCGGGCGCAGCAGCCCCGCCGGGCGGCCGCCGGATCCGCCGTGGCGCGCGGCCTCCCCACCGCTGAGCACCGCAAAGGTGAGCGCGGCGTCGATCACGTTGCGCGCCATGGGCCCCGCAGTGTCCTGCTCGGCGGAGATCGGGACCACTCCGGCCTGGCTGACCAGGCCGAGAGTGGGCTTGTGGCCGACCACCCCGTTCATCCCGGCCGGGCACACGATGGAACCGTCCGTCTCGGTCCCGATCGCCACCTGCGCCAACGACGCGGCGACCGCGGCGGCCGAACCCGCGGAGGACCCGCACGGATTCCGGTCCAGTACGTAGGGGTTGTGGGTCTGCCCGCCCACCGCCGACCACCCCGAAGTCGGTTTCTCCGCGCGGAAGTTGGCCCACTCGGACAGATTGGTCTTACCGAGGATCACCGCTCCCGCCTCGCGCAGACGGGTCACCAGGGCGGCGTCGCGGTCCGGCGGGCTGCCGGCGAGCGCCAGCGAACCGGCCGTGGTGGGCAGGTCACGGGTGTCGATGTTGTCCTTGAGCAGAACGGGGATGCCGTCGAGCGGGCCGCGGGGTTCGCCGCGCCGGTGCCGGGCATCGCTGGCGGCCGCCTGGCGCAGGGCCGTCGGGTCGGTGCGCAACAGGGCCCGGATCTTGGGGTCGATGGCCTTGATCCGCCGCAGGTAGGCAGTGGTCAGCGCCGACGAGGTCAGGGAACCGTGCGCCATGCGCGCCTGGAGTTCCGGAATGGTCACGGTGTCGAGGTCGACGCCGATGTCGGCATCCTGGTCGTAGCGGTCGGCATCGTGGTCGGCGTGGCGGTCGGCGTCGGTGCCTGGCGTCGCCGACCCACCGCCCAACGCCGACCCACCGCCCGACGGCGACCCTCCGCCGCCGCGGTACCCAGCGGCTTCAGCGGCGCCCGCACGCGGCGTCGGTACGCCCGCGCACAAGGACCCCACCACCAGCGCACCGATCAACGTGGCGATGCTCCGCTTCCTCCTGCTCCTCATGAAACCCAGCGGACTACAGGCCGACGCCCCCGCACAAGAGCCTTTCGCGCCGCGTCCGGTGGCCGGGCCCAGGGACGTCGGGCCCCGCGGAACGCCGCCCCACAGAGGAGAACTGCTCCCCCACAGCCACCCGTTGGCCTCAGCGTGTTCCAACGTGCCCGAGACCGCGGCCAGTCGCTCGGCCGGGCCGTCCAGCCCGTGACCGGTCCTCGCCCCGGAGGTAGCCGTGCCGTTGTCGATGACCTCCACCCGGTCACGTCCAGTCGAATGGAGCACTGCTCGGCGTTGGAGTGCCGCAGCACGTTGGTGACCGCGTGCGTGGCGCTAGCCCATCGCCCCCGCCGACCCCGCCGCGCCCTTCTCCCCCTTCTCCTCCTTCGCACCCGTCGTCCCCTTGCGGGAGACCACGGTCTGGGCCATGCCGGGCAGGAAGTCGGTGAACAGTTCGTGCACCTCGTGCACCAGGGGCCGCAGCACCCGGAAGCGGGCCAGTGACACCCCGCGCGCCGTCAGCCGGGCGCCACGACCGGCCAGCCGGCGGCTGCGCTCGCGCCCCTCGGAACGGTCGAACACCCAGTACAGCACCAGGCCCATCTGGGACAGCCACATCAGCTCGGGCAGAATTTCGGCGAGTTCGGCCGGCACCTTCGCCTTCGACCCCGCCAACACTTCGCGGTGCACGGCGATGGCCGCCTCGCGGGCGTGCTCGGACTCGGCCGAGAAGGGGCTGAGCGGGCTCTCCGGGTCCGCGGCGTTCTTGAAGAACTGGGCCGCGAACTCGTGGTACGGCGCGGCAATGTCCAGCCACACCCGCAACACCCCGGTCAGCCGCTCCTCCAGGTCCGTCTCCCGGTCCAGTACGTCACGGACCGCCGCCTGGTGCTCGGCGGCGATCCGGTCGTAGAAGCCCTGGATCAGGTGCTCCTTGCCCGCGAAGTAGTAGTACGCGTTCCCGACGGAGACCCCGGCCTCCTTGGCGATGGCCCGCATCGTGGTCTTGTCGTAGCCCAGCTCCTGGAACAGCCGCATCGCCGTCTCCAGGATCAGGGTGCGGGTCTGCTCGCTCTTGGCCGGTCGGGGCTGGTTCTCTGCTGGCACGGTCAGAGCCTAATCGCGCACCGCGCAACCGCTGCGGCAGCCCTGCGGAGCGGCCGAACCCGTCGGGGCCGCACCCCTCGGGTGGGATACCTCCCCCTCAACGGGCCGGGGGCGCCGGTGCGTCTCGCGGTACTGCGCCGCGGCGAGCACCGCCCCGCGGGCAAACCGGAGCCCGGAGCGGGTACTGAGCCGGTGGGCCAGCGGCCGGTACTTCGCCAAGGCCCACAGGCACACCACCCAGGCGGCGGCACCCCGGTACACCTGCCCGCCGTCCCCGACCACGGTGATCTCCTCCAGCGTGCTGGCGTGGTCCAGCTCCGGCAGCCGCTGCCGGGCCTCCGGCGTACCGGCCGGCACCAGGTCCAGCGGCACCAGCTGATGCTGCCGGACGAGCCAGTCGCGCACGAAGGCGCACAGCGGACAGTGCGCGTCGTACAGCACGGTCAGTCGGCGGACCGGGGCGCTCGCGGCACCCCGGTCCCCCAAGACGGTGGTCACCGTCACGCCTGCGCCGGCCCGGCGGCCACGGGCTGGGTGTACCCCTGCGGCAGCACCGGCGGGGTCTGCTCCCGGTCCATCATCCCGCGCCGACGGAACTTGTTGAGCGCGAAGACGTTCCCGAGGTGCATCAGCCCGAGCACCAGCAGTACGACACCGAGCTTCGTCGACAGCGCCTCGAACACCTGCCGCGAGGTGGCGATAGTGGCGTCGTCCTGGAGGTACAGCGCGACGAACCCGAGGTTCACGAGGTAGAAGCCGACCACGAGCAGGTGGTTGACGGCGTCCGCCAACTTCTCGTTCCCGCGCAGGACGTCCGCGAGGAAGACCCGCCCGTTCCGGCTGAGGGTGCGGGCCACCCAGACGGTGAGATCCACGCCCCGACTCCTTCTTGAACGTGTTCAAAACTCTTACCGAAAGCGACTGTAGCCCCGTTTTTGAACGCGTTCAAGTGAGGGTGGAGGGCGGCGGGGGTGGATGAATGGATGGGTGGATGAATGGATGGGTGGGTGGGTGGATGGACGAATGGACAGATGACCTACGGACCCACCGACCATTGCCCGCGGGTGAGACGGGGCACGACGACACCCCAAAATCACAGCGGCGCGACCCCTGACCACCACACCGGCAAGTCAGGAACCGCGCCACGCCGGGGGCCACGCCCCGCCGGAGAACGCTCCGCACCAGGAACCGCGCCCTACTCAGACCACCGCTGGCGCCGCCCAGCTGGCCAGGAGCTTCAAGCGTTCCTCCGTCTGCGAGCCCGGCTCCGGCGTGTAGACCACCAGCATCTGCCCCGACTCCCCCGGCACCGTCAACGTCTCATACGGCATGTCGAGTTCGCCGACCACCGAGTGCATCAGGCGCTTCGCGCCGTACGACTTCTCCTTGACCTGGTGGTCCGCCCACAGACGACGGAAGTCCTCGCTCCCCAGCGACAACTCACCCACCAATGCGCCCAGTTGCTCGTCCTGCGGGTGGTTGCCCGCGTACAGCCGCAGATGGGCAACCGTTTCCGCGGCCACCGCCGACCAGTCCAGGTACAGCTCACGCGCCCGCGGTTCGAGGAACACCTGCCGCGGCATGTTGCGGTCCTCGGGGGCCATCTGCGAGAAGCCGACGACGGCGTCGGCCAGGCCGTTCCACGCGAGCACGTCCATACGGCGGCCGAGCACGAACGCCGGGGCCTTGTCGATGGTGTCCAGGAGGAGCCGCAGGCCGGGGCGGACCTTCTGGACCGCGGGACCGCCGGCGGACTCGCGGCGGCCGGCGGACGCCCGCCGGGCGGCGGGCCTGGCCACCCGCCGCAGGTATTCCTGCTCGGTGTCGTCGAGACGCAGCACCCGCCCGATGGCGTCGAGGACGGCGTCCGAGACCGAGGGGCCGCGGCCCTGTTCCAGGCGGATGTAGTAGTCGACGCTGACGCCGGCGAGCTGGGCGACCTCCTCGCGGCGCAGGCCCGGCACCCGCCGCCTGCCGTGACCCGGCAGTCCGACCTCCTCGGGCTGGATACGGGCGCGCCGGGAGCGCAGGAAGTCGCCGAGTTCCCGGCCGATGGCTATGTCCATGTCGGCGATCCTAGGCCCCGCCCCCTCCGTTCCTGGTACTGCCAGACCCAGGAAAAAGGCCACCCTGGGTAAGCCCGGCGACAGAGCGCAAGGTGGGTGTCGTCACCGGGAAACGCCCGACGACGACACCCACCGCACCAGGAGTTCCCATGTCGTACGACACCCTCACCGGCCGCACCGCCGTCATCACCGGAGCCGCCAGCGGCATGGGCGAGGCCACCGCCCGGTTGCTCGCCTCGCACGGGGTGCGGGTGGCGCTGCTCGCCCGCCGGGCCGAGCGGCTGACCGGGCTGGCCGCCACGATCGAGGCGGACGGCGGGCAGGCCCTCGCGGTCGCCACCGACGTCACCGACACGGCCTCCGTGGATGCGGCGGTGGAGCGGGTGCACGCGGCGTACGGCGAAGTCGACCTGGTGGTCAACGCGGCCGGCGTGATGCTGCCGAACCCCGTCACCGAGGGCCGCGCCGACGAGTGGCAGCGCATGCTCGACACGAACGTGGCCGGCGCACTGCACGTCATCCGCGCCTTCACCCAGGACCTGATCGCGGTGGCCGCGGCGGGCCGGACGGCGGACCTGGTGAACATCTCGTCCATCGGCGCACACATCCCGTTCCCGAACTACGCGGTGTACGGCGCGACGAAGGCCGCGCTGACCTACCTCTCGCAGTCCCTCCGCACCGAGCTGGGCCCGCGCGACGTCCGCGTCACCAACATCGAACCGGGCCTCACCGACACGGAGTTGGGCGGCCACATCGACAACGCGGAGCTGTCCGACCAACTGGACGGCATGTTCGACGCACTGGTCGGCCTGTCGGCGGACGACATCGCGGACCTGATCGCCTACACCACGAGCCGCGCCCGCCATGTGAACCTGCGCCAGGCGATCGTGCTGCCGACGCGGCAGGCATGACCGGTGAGCCGGGGCCGCCCGGCGATTCACACGCCCGGCGGAGCACCGGCAGGCAAGGCCGCCCACCTAGTCGAGTGCGGTACCCGTGCCCTGCTGACGGCCGCCTTCGGCCCCGAGCAGGAGGGCGAACTCGCCTACACCCGCCGTCTGCTGCACGCGCTGGACGACTCGATGCTGCTGCTCGCCGACTGCGCCTTCGACGCCGGCCGCTTCCTGGCCGGCATACGCGAGCGCGGCGCGCAGTTCCTGGTACGCTCCTCCGCCCGCCGCGTCCCCACCCCGTCCAGCGCCTGGCCGACGGCTCCTACCTCGCCCGCATCGGCTACGGCGTCCTGCCCAAACTGCTGACCGTCCGCGTCGTCGAGGCCGAGGTGACCCGCACCCTGGCCGACGGCTCGACCACCTGCGAGCAGTGGCGGCTGGTCACCAGCCTGACGGACCACCACCGCTACCCGGCGAGCGAGCTGGTCGAGCTATATCACGAGCGGTGGCAGGCGGAGACCACCTACTTCTCGATCAAGGCGACGCTGCTGGACGGCCGGGTCCTGCGCTCCCGCAGCCTGGACGGCCTGGACCAGGAGGTCTACGCCCTCCTCACCGTCTACCAGGCCCTCATCCACGCCGCCGCGGACGCCGCACACGACCGGCCCGCCCTCGACCTGGACCGCATCAGCTTCACCGTGCTCCTCACCACCGCCCGCGAGCAGGCCGTGCTCGCCCAGGGCATCGTCCCCGCCCCAGGCCCGACAGCCCTCGTCGGAACGATCGGCCGCGTTGCCCTGAACGCGCTCCAGCCCGCCCGACGACGACTCCGCGCCAAGGCTCGCCCCCGCAAGAACCCCGGCAGCAAATACAGTCCCAACACCGGACAGCACCCCCAGCACGCCCAGACCTACACGATCAGCACGAAGATCACCTACTTCGAAAAGGGACTTGCAACCCGCCCCAGAAGGTGAACGCAACGGTGTTGACGCGATGGCCGCCTCCGAGGCGTCGCAGAGGTCGGCGATGGCCCGGCTCCGGTCGTCGGAGAAGGTGATCGAGTGCTGCTGGAGCAGGGAAAGAGCTCGCGGGGGCCCAGACGCACCGACGTCAACTCGGTGAAGACCTGTACGGCGCGTTATTTTCGCTCTTGCCCGGAGCCGTGCTGCGGACTGCACGTACCACCTCCCTCGCCTCGCCGTTGTCGGTGTGGTTGGCGAGGTCGCCCACAGCTAGTGACACCCGGACAACAGGCGACGGGCGACGGGCGACGGGTCGCAGATGACTCCAGACCTGGAGCGCATTCGCGTGACCCGTCCGGCTGGTGGCCAGCCTCGCACCCGGCCGGACCACTTGAGCGGCGACACCGCGTGCTCGTCTCGCCGCACTCACCGGTACCTGCGGCGCCGGCAGATCAAGCACACCATCCCCGAACGCCGTGCCAAGCAGGCCCACCCCCAGTCCTCTGGCCGGGAAGGTTCGCCGGGGTGGCGGCTCCGGGGGTTGGAGTGCGGTGACGTCCTCTCCGAATGCTTGGGGCGTGGTGGCTGAACTTGTTCGTGTGCGCAGGCTGACCGACCAGGAGGGGCAGAAGCTGCAGCAGATCGTGCGCTGGGGTAGCACGAGTTCGGTGCGGTTCCGGCGCGCGATGGTGCTGCCGACCTCGGCTGCCTCGGCGCGGGCGGGACCTTCGCCGTGCCCGCAAGCCGCGACAGGAACTCGACGCGCATCAGCGGTCTGTCAACCAGGCCCATGCCGGGCTGCGCTACCCGGTCGAGCGAGGGGTCGCCCGGCTGAAGACCTGGAGGATCTGCCGACATGCCCGCTGCAGCACCGCCTGGCTCACCACCGTCACCAAAGCCGTCCTGGGTTTCCTACTCGGACGGGGGGAGGGAGCGGATGAGGTGGGTGGCCATGCGGGTGATGTTGGCCAAGTTGGTCTCGACGGCGTTCGTGTAGAAGTGGACGCCGCGGGTAAGGGGGCCGACGAAGTAGATGTGGGTATCGGGCTGTCCGCCGGCGGTGTGGGCCTGCAGTGTGTCGAAGTCGACGTCGACTCCGCCGTGAGGATGTGCGGTCAGTACTCCGCGGTCGAGGAGCGCGCCGAGCAGTGGGTGCGCGGCGAGCCAGGGTTGGAATCCCGTGCCGATGGCGTTGACGAGGTGGTCGACGTGCCACTGGGAATATCGTCCCTCGTGGCGGCAACGGACTTCGAAGCCGCCGTTCCGGGTCGCCCTCACGGTTTTGATTCCGGGGTGCCAGTGGAGTTGCCCGGTCTTGATGAGATTGTGCAGGCGTCGGGCGTTGGGTAGGGGCATGGGGTGCCGCCAGGTGGCCCACAGGCCCTGATGGTGTGCCAGGAACTCGGTCTTGGCCCGAGGATGTAGGGCGCGCCACAGGCTGGGTGCCAGGGGCGAGGTTGCGTCCAGGGCTTCGTACCAGTTGGTGCTGTGGGATTGGGCCTCTTCGATGTCGGTGGCGAGGTCGTCGTGTCTGCGGGCGCGGGATACCAGCCGTGCTGCGCCGATCTGGCCCCGGGTGGCGTCGCGGATTTCCTCGATGATCAAGTCGGCGACCTGGACGAGTGTGAGGCGAAGGTGCGATGCGGTGAGGTGGGCGATGCGTTCTTCGGTCAGGTGGCGCAGGGTGTAAGGGTGTATGTCGGGGGGTTGGACCATGGGAAACGGACGGGTGCGGGAGAAGCAATGTATGGGGCTTGTGTGTCCAGTGGCGTGGAGGTGGGCCAGGGCGTCTACGGCGGACAGTGAGGTGCCGAGTATCCCGACTGTGGCAGCGTGGGGAATGGAGTCGTCCAGTCGCCATGGGTCCTGGTGGTAACGGGGGTGGCCGACGAACTCACGATGAGTGGGTCCGGGAAGATCGCCCAGGCACAGGACCGCCCGGTCGGCGCTGGGGAGTTGGAGGGCCCGGTCGCATTCCAGGGTGAGCCGCTGGCCCCAGGGGTGGCAGTCGAGGACCTCCGCCTGATGCACCTCCAGGCGGACGCCGGCCTGCCCCGCGGCCCGGACGGTCTCGGAGAAGCGATGCCGGAGATAGGCGGCGAAGCGGTGGCGCGGGAAATAGGCGTGGTGCAAGGTTGGGTCGTCTGCGGTACGTGTCGTGCTCGGCACGGCGGATGCTCTCGCGTCGTACGGAGCCGCCGCGTAGGCCGCCTGGTGCGGCGTGCTGTTGTTGGTGGCGGGACCGCCGGCCCGCGCCGTGGGGGCGTGGTCGCTGCCCTGGAGCCACGTGACGAAGTCGTCGGGGGCGTTGGGGCAGATGCTCATGGTGGCAGCCTGCATGTTGAGAAGGTGCCAGTCGTAGGGGCTTGCGTAGGCAATGCCGTCGCCGAGGCGTTGCTGTTTCTCCACCAGGTGCAGTTCCAGGCGGGTGCGACCGGTGGCAGCCGCTTCACGGACCAGGGCGGCGCAGGTCGCGATCCCGCAGGCGCCGCCGCCCACGACCGTCACCACCGGCGTGCGCGTAGCGTTCACGTCGTCAGCCCAGGAGCTGACGGTGACAGTCCAGCAGGGAGGTAGCAGCCTGCCGTACGTCCTCTTCCGTGGTGGCCCAGTTGATCAGGCAGAAGCGCAGTACGGTCTGCCCACGCCAATGGCTGCTGGAAGCCCAGCTTCGGCCTTGCGTACGGAAGAGATCTGCGACCCGGGCCGTATGTGCGTCAGCGGCGATATCAGGGGCTTCCTCCGCGTTGCAGGACACATGCGGTCGGAAGCGGACCAGGACCTGGTTGAGGGACACCTCGTTGACCACCTCGACCATTGAATCCTGGGCAAGAAGCTCGGCGAACAGGCGGGCGTTGGCGCAGCAGCGGTCCACCAGTTCGGCCACGCCCGTCCGGCCCAGGGTCCGAAGGACCGCCCACAGCGGGAAGACGCGGGATCGGCGAGAGATCTCCAGACCCCACTGGGCTGGATGGCGACGGCCGTCGTCGGTGTTGAGGTAGTCGGCGGCGAGTGGCACGGCTGCCCGGTGCGCCGCCGGATCGGCGATGATGGCCACCCCACAGTCGTAAGGAGTGTTCAGCCACTTGTGGGCATCGGCGGCCCACGAGTCAGCGCGTTCGATCCCCTTGAGCACGTCCGCGCGCAAGGTGGGCGAGGAGGCCGCCCACATGCCGATCGCCGCATCCAGGTGTACCCAGCCCCCTTTCTCGTGGACGCGGTCGCACAGGTTCCCCAACCGGTCGATCCCACCAGTGTTGATCTCGCCGACTTGACCGCATACGATCAGCGGCCCGCCGGTGTGGGCGTCCAGGGCCCGCTGCAGCGCCTCCGGTCGGATCCTTGCCTCGTCGTCGGTGGCCAGATACTCGATGTTGCCGCCGAGGCCCAGGATCTGCAGGCAGCGCAGCACTGCTGAATGTGTGTCAGCGTTGGCCAGCACACGCACATAAGGGGCGTTCTGGAGGCCCTGCGTGGTGACGTCCCAGCCGTGTTTGGCCAGTTCCCGGTGCCGGGCCGCGGCCAGGCAAAGCAACTCACCGTGGGTACAGGCGGGTACGTACGCTACCGACGCACCCCTGGGCAGATCGAGGAGGTCCAGCAGCCAGTCGGCGCACACCTCCTCGGCCACCGCCGTGGCCGGTGAGCCGTCGTGCACAATGCAGTTCTGATCCCACGCGGATGTCAGCCAGTCTGCGGCCATGCCCACCGGCAGTGTGCCACCCACAACGTAGCCGTAGTAGCGCCCGTTCCCGGACGGAACCAACCCGCGCTCCACACCCTTGACAAGGGCCTGCAGCACGGTGCCGGCGTCGCCCGGTTCCTCGGGCAGCGGCCCGCCCATCAGCTCGCGCAGTTCGTCGTCTTCCGCGAGCAACCGCACCGGCCGCTCGTCCAGCCCCCTCAGGTACTCCAGGGCGTGCCCGGCTGCCTGGTCCAGCAGCGCAGTGTACGGATCGGGCTCCATGTGTAAATCTCTCTTGTCCGGCACGGGATCTCCAGGGCTTGCGATGTCGCCGCTTGCGCGCGGGGTGAGGCTTGCGTGTTGTCGTCGTGGTGAGATGCCGGGCTGTACCGGCCAGCGGATGCCAGGCAGGGTGATCAGGCGGAGGAAAGTCTTCAGGAGACCTGTGTCCCCAAGGCATTCAGGGACCTCGGCACGGGGCAGTCCCTCGGCAGGACAGCGCTCGCACCTCAGCCCGTCCATGAAGTCAGCAATTCAGCTCCAGCAGAACTGCCTACCTGTCGGTAACTGGGTGAACGTGTTGAACGGCAGCCCCAGACATCCACACAATTTCGCGATGCGCCGTCAGCTTTACCTTCATCTGTTCCGACCGGCTTGACGGCCGGAACAGTGTTGCTCTTCTTGGGAGTTGGGCATCATTTGCCTGTCGATTGGTGGGCAAGGCTGCCGCAGAGTCCGATCGGTCGAGCGGAGTTGCTGGGCACAGCGTGGTGACGATGTTGTGAGGACCGGTGGGAGGTGCAGGTACAAGACAGGTCAGGTGCTCCACGCAAGATCCCCTCCCCCACAAGGAGGGGCCTTTCCCCTTGCCCGGACGTCGGCACGGCGGCGGACGCGCTCGTGCACCTCACCGGCGATCCACACCTCGACTGGGATGTCTACAGCGGCCTGGAGTTCACGCACGACGCCCAGCCGTCCGCGGTCCGCTGGCAGCGCACCCGGCTGGACCACGCCGAGCTCGCCCGCGCTCTCGGCGAAGGCGCGGTCGCCGCATGGGTGCAGGGGCGCTGGGAGATCGGCCCATGCGCGCTCGGCCACCGCTCCCTGCTCGCGAGCCGTTTCGGGCCAGCACCCGGGAACGACTCAACGCCATCAAGGCGCGCGAGAGCTACCGCCCCATCGCAGGCGGATTCGAGGACCCCTACATGCTCTACTTCCGAAAGGTGCGCTGGACCGGACGGCTTCGCGGGGCGCTCGTCGTACGGGAGTTCGTGCCGGACCGCGACCAGGCCAGCCGCTACGTCCTGTACGCGGGGCAGGAACTGGCACGCTCCGGGCACCGGGTTCACCTGGTGTCAGAGCGCGGCGAGTTCGAGATCGCGCAGCGACACGGCTTGGAGCCTATGCCCCTGCCCGAGCCCCCGACGGGCACGAATTCCTGACCCCGGCGCATGCCCACGCGCACCGCGTGTACACAGCACTGCGAGCCCTCCACGCGCAGAGCCCGCTGGATGCAGTGGAGTTCCCCGACCGTGACGGCTAGGGGTTGACCGCGATTCGCGCCAAGCGGCTCCTCGGCGAGTTCGAGAACACCGCGCTTGCGGTGCGCCTGCACGCACCGGCCGCGCTGGTCGGCCCGCTCTCGGGTGACCACCCCGGTGACACGGACTGGACGATGGCCGCGCATGCGGAGGAGTACTGCACTCGCCATGCCGACCTGCTGCTCGCGCCTTCGGACCGTGTCACCGCGTATGCCCGCGAGCGCAACGGCCGGGTCCGGACTGCCCCTTATCCAGTTCCGTCCACCGACCCAGCACCAGACGCGTCCGGATCGGCCGCCCGGCATGTCGTGTACGCGGGCCCGCTGGATCCCCTCGGCGGCGCCGACGTGTTCCTGACCGCCGCGCTGCGGCTGGCCCGCACCAACCCCGACCTGCGCTTCACGCTCTTCGGCCCGCGCACGGACCGTCACCGCCTCGGGCTGCCATACGTTGATCGCCTCCTGCGCCGCATCCCCACTCGCCTGCGCGACCGCATCCTCGTGCGGGAGCCGGCCGACATGCCCGATCGTAAGTGCCTGGTCAGCACAGTGGCCAGGCATTTTTCGCTGTGTGTCCGAGGTCCGAGTTGAACCTCACTCACATGCCGGTGATGCAGGGCCGATTCCTCTTGCCATAGCTGTCGCGCCATACCTGTCGTAGGCGAGGCGCACCCGAGGCAGGGGATCGTGCGCCGTGGCGGCTCGGCCACAGCCACAGCCACAGCCACAAGAGGAGACCTCGAAAGTCACCCGAACGGGGTGTTGGAGCAGGGGCCCCAACCAGCGCTCGCGGTCGCCAGCGTCCGTGGCGGTTCCGTCGACGTCCACGCCAATGGTCAGCGTTCGTAAGTGCCCACGAGCATGCCGCTCGCCAGCTCCCTGCCTTTTACGGCGCGATGCACCGCGTCGACTGTTGGTTTTCCGTGCAAGGGAAGCGATTCCGTCACGGCCCACAGGCGGAAGAAGTAGCGGTGCGCCCCGTGCCCCGGAGGAGGCATGGGACCGCCCCAGCCCAGCCGACCAAATCCGTTGGGCCACTCGTGCCCGCCGGGAGGCGTCTCACCCTCCGCCGCGCCAGAACTCCGCGGATCAATACCGGTGACCAGCCAGTGCAGAAACGACCCGCCTGGGGCATCAGGGTCCTCGCAGAGCAGGACCAACTCCAACGTACTGTCCGGCACCACCGACCAGGTCAGCGGTGGCGAGACGTCGTCGCCCTCCCCGCTGTGGCGTCGAGGGATCGCCCCGTGATCACGGAACGCCGCGCTCCTGAGTTCAACACCCGTCATACGCACGGCTTTACCCACAACAGACCTGCCGGCACCGGTCCAGATGGACACAACACCTGACTGGCCCGCGTACGCCGCCGGGTGCAGTGGAAACCTCGTAGAACGGACCTGATACGGAGCGCGAGATGCCTACGCGAATCCTGCTTGAGGGACGACCAGCCGTGGGCAAGACAACGGTTGTCCGCAGATTGGCCATGCTGCTGCACACCCGTAAGACTGTCGGCTTCACCACGGAGGAGATCCGGCAAGGCGGCACCCGGACCGGATTCGCGCTGGAGACGCTGACGGGCGGTCTGCGAGCCGTGCTCGCCCATGTCGACTTCACAGGTACACCCCGGGTGGGCCGGTACGGCGTCGACCTGGGCGTCATGGAACGGCTCGCACTGCCGCCGCTCAGGTCAGCGGCGACGGAACCGGTTCCTGGGACGCTCGTGCTGATCGACGAGCTCGGGCGTATGGAGCTGGCGTGCACCGCGTTCCAGGACACGGTCCGGCGCCTGTTCGAGACTGAGATCGACATCGTCGCCACGGTCCACGCGAAGAGTGACCCGTTCACCGACGCTCTGAAGCAGCGTGCCGGCGTCGAACTCGTCCAGGTGACCCGAGCGAACCGGGACGCCCTTCCCGAGACTCTGGCAGCCCGGTTGGAAAGTCCGTGATGACCGTCAACCGACACAGTCATGGCTTCATCAGAGCCGCTCATCGTCCCGGCCCTGTCCTTGGCGATAACCTCATCCGCCCAGGTCAGAGCCGATTCGCCACGGTCGATGCGCTGTCGGCACCGTCGCTGGCATCGGTGCGGCAGGGCTGACGAGCTCTGCGCCGTGATCACCGAGGGTGCTGCTGCGTGGAACGCGACGCGATGCTGCGACTGCTACCGATGAGCGACCGGCTGTTCAGTTCGCAGCGAGCGACCGGGCCGGAGACCTCGACGGTGACGACGAGGAAGTCGAGGAGCGCGGCGAGGAGGGCGAGGCGGGAGGCCGGTACCCCGTCGAGGAGGTGGGCCCGCAAGACGATGCCGCCGCCGATGTCGTGCCCGACGAGCACGGGTGCGGTAAGGCCCCAGTCGTCGACGAGCTCGGCAAGGGTACGGGCCTGCTGGGCGATGGAGGGGGTGCCTCCCGGAGTGATGCGGGAGGCGTCGAGGCCGAGGAGGTCCCAGACATGGACGGTGTGGTGGCGGGGCGAGTGTGGCCGGCTACGAACTCAAGAGCCCCAGCTTGCGGTGGAGGCGGCGCAGAGGAGGTGGCGCCCACCAGTTCGCCCGCCCGGCAAGTCTCATCACGGCCGGTACGAGCACGCCTCGCACCAGCGTGGCATCCAGCAGCACGGCCAGGGCCAGGCCCACGCCCAGCAGCTTCAGGAAAGTGATCCCCGACGTGGCCAGCGCGAGCATGACGACGGCGAAGAGTACGGCCGCAGCGCTGACCAGGCGTCCCGTGCGCTCCAACCCGGCGGCGACGGCCCGGGTGTTGTCCCCGGTCTCGGTGTACACCTCCTTGATCCGTGAGAGCAGGAACACTTCGTAGTCCATGGAAAGTCCGAATGCGACGCAGAACATCAGTACCGGAATGGAGATATCCACCGAGCCGGTGACCGTGAAGTCGCCAACCAGGGAGCGTAGATGGCCTTCCTGGAAGACGTACACCATCGCGCCGAAGGTTGCGGTCAGGCTGAGCAGGTTGAGCAGTACGGCCTTGAACGGGACCAGCACACTGCCGGTGAACAGAAACAGCAGCACCACCGTCGTGGCACCGATGATCAGCGCTACCTCGGGCAGCCGGGCGGCGAGCGCGTCACGTGTGTCCGCGAGTTCCGCACCGTCGCCTCCGACGAGCACCGGGCCCGGTGCGCTGTCCGCCCGCAACCGCTCCGCCAGTTTGACGCCGGCGGAGGAGTCCGGCTCGACCGAGGGCACCACGGACAGCCAGCTGGCATCACCCGCGGCGAAGGAGGCTGCGGACACGGCCACCACCTGCCGTCCTGCGGCGTAGGAGCCTGTGACGGTGTCCACCCGGGCCACGTCCGGCAGAGTCGACAGGCGGGCGGCGTAGGCGGCGATCCGCTCGAGGTCGGCGGAGCCACTGACGGTGGGCAGTACTACGGACAGGGCGGAAGTCTCGCGACTGGAGAACTCCTCCCGCACGGACTGTGCCGTACGGTGCGCGGGCGCGCTGGTGGGCAGGACCCGGTCGTCAATGAGGCCGAAGGAGATCCGGGTGAACGGCAGGCCGAGCAGCACCAGCAAGGTGATCACCCCAGCCGCACACAGCACCGGTCGCCGCATGACGGCAGTGGCGAGCCGGTGCCAGAATCCGCCTGTCGCGGTCCCGGCGGCCGGCCCGGCCAACGTGTCATGGTCGGCGCCTGGTTGCGGTCCGCGGCGGAACAGCCGCCGCACGTCCAACGCGTCGATCCGTGGGCCGAGCAGGCCGAGCACCGCGGGCAGTACCACCAGGGCTGCGATGGCCGAGAGCGCCACCACTGCCACGCCCGCGTAGGCGAAGGAGCGCAGGAAGTACAGCGGGAAGACCAGCAGAGCCGACAGCGCGAGCGCCACTGTCAGCGCGGAGAACAGCACGGTGCGCCCGGCCGTGCGGACGCTCTGTGCGACCGCCTCAGTGGTGTCCAGGCCACGCGCCCTCTCCTCCCGGTAACGGGTGACGATGAACAGGCTGTAGTCGATGGCCAGGCCCAGGCCCAGCGCGGTGGTGATGTTGATGGCGTATACGGACACCGAGGTCAGCTCGGACAGGACCCTCAATACGACGAAAGTTCCCACGATGGAACACACGCCGATGAGCAGGGGCAGGACGGCCGCCACCGCACTGCCGAACACAAAGAGCAGGATCAGCAGCATGACCGGGGCCGCGTACGCTTCGGCCCGGAAGAGATCCTGGTCGCTCTGCTTCTGGACTTCCACATACACCTGCGCAGTCCCGGTCGCAGAGAGCCTCAGCACCCCCTGACGGCCGGTGAAACGGGGGACCAGTTCCTTCGCGATGTCCCGTACCCGGTCCTCGTCGCCTCCCAGCCGCAGGAGCACCAGCGCTGAGCGCCCGTCACGGGCCCTCAGCGGCGACGCCAACTCGTGCGGGGTCGTCCAATACGACGCGACCGACAGCACGCCCGGCTCCTGGGCGAGCCGGCGGCTGAGGTCTCGACCGTCGGTCGCGGCCCGCGGGTCATCGACCGAACCTGAGGTGCGGGCCAGTAACACGAGATTGGGCGCACCCGATCCGAAGCGGTCGGCGAGGAACTTCGCGGCCTTCGACGACTCCGCCGCCGGGTCGGTGAAGCCACCGCCGGACAGCCGGTCGGCGACACCTCCGCCGATCGGGACGGCGGCTGCCACGGCCAGCAGCACGGCAACCAGTACGAGTACGCGGCGGCGGACCAGGAGGCGTCCGAGAGCGGCGAGCCGGGAACGGTCGGCCCGCTTCCCGAGCCCGGGTCCGGGGGGCGGGCTTCCGGCGGTGGTGGTTCTGGTGGCGTTGGACACGGTGAAGTCCTGTGGTTCCACTAGAAGTTCGGTTCCCTTCGCGCGATCAGAAGCCCAGGCTCCGCCTACTGCTGGTCCCGTACTGCGTCCTCCCTCGCTTCCACCAGCCCTTCTCCCCCTGTCACCCAGGGAGCCGGAAAGGCCGACCAGCGGATGTGACCGACGTGCCGTCGTCATCGGCGCCCACTCTGATCCTGCGGCGGAGGCCGGTTGATCCGGGGTAACCCGGTGGCAACGGCCTAGGCCGAGCGTCTGGGTGGGACAGAGTGGACGGCCTCGACCCTGCACCCGCCGCTGAATGCGGCGGTCCGTCACGTCCCCACTCCACCACACAGCCGAGAGCATCGCCATCGAGCCATGCCTGTCGCGCGCGAGGCAGGGGCGGGAGGAGCCCCTGTCGCCCTGCCGTTCTTGGCTTCCCGGGTGGGGTGCGTCCCGTGACCGCTTGCTTGGCACCGAGACTGGCCCAGTCGAGCGGATGTCTGAGAAGGGATCGTGAGACCCAAGTCGGCACGTGCAGGTGGGACGCTCGTCTCCGCACCGGAGTCGTCCGATGCGCTCATTCCCCTGCAAACACCAAGACGGTGTTGTGCCCGCCGAAGCCGAAGGAGTTGCTGACGGCGGCGTTGATGGCCGCGGCTCGGGGAGCCTGGGTGACGATGTCCAGTTCCCAGTCGGGATCTTGGCGGTGGAGGTTGGCAGTCGGGGGAATGAGCTGGTGCTGCTGGGTGAGGACGGTGAGGGCCGCCTCGATGGCACCGGCCGCTCCGAGAGAGTGGCCCAGAATGCTCTTCGGTGCGGTGACGGGGGGCGGCACCGGGCCGAAGACGCGATGCAGGGCACGTGCCTCGACTGTGTCGCCAACTGAGGTGGAGGTGCCGTGGGCATTGACATGCCCGATGTCGCGGGAATCGAGGCCCGACTCCTTCAACGCGGTACGCAGAGCGTGTTCGACGCCAATGCCCTCAGGATGCGGGACCACCGGATGGTAGGCATCGCAGGTGCAGGCATGCCCACAGAGCAGTGCACGCTGGTCGGCACCGCGACGTAGGGCGTGTTGAGGGCTCTCAAGGACGAGGACCGCAGCGCCCTCTGCTAGGACGAAGCCGTCGCGGTCGACGTCGAACGGACGTGAAGCGAGTCGAGGAGCGTCGGTGCGCCGTGAGAGGGCGTGCATCTGGTGGAAGCCAGTGACGGTCATCCGCGAGAGTCCGGATTCGGCGCCGCCCGCGAGAGCGACGTCGCAGGCGCCCGAGGTGACCATGCTGGCGGCGACCGCCAGGGCGGTGGCACCGGAGGCACACGCGCTGGAAACAGTGAAGTTCGGGCCGCGGGCCCCCAGGGCGATGGCGACCTCGGCGGCAGCCATGTTCGGAACGCTGCGCGGCAGCGCGAGGGGGGAAACCAGTTCCGGGTGACCTTGGCTCAAGAGTTCGAACTCGCGGAAGTAGGTGCTCATGCTGTTGCCACCGACGCCGAGGACGACGGCCACGCGGGGAGCGTTCCAGGCGCCCGGTTCGAGTTTGGCGTCCCTGACTGCCTGCTGGGCCGCGGCGAGAGCGAGGTGGGTGAAGCGGTCCAGGCGTCGGGCCAACCGCCTGCCGTGAACGGCGTCGGCGTCGAACCCGTCGACCCGGCAGGTGATGTCCACGGGGAGCCCGGCCAGGTCGGGATCGGTGCGAGCCAGGCTTTGTCCCTGGCACACCGTGGCCCAGGTGGCTTCCGTGGTGAGTCCGCCGGGGGTGATCATCCCTATGCCGGTGACAGCAGCCTTGCATCGCATGTCCGCTCCCTTCGGTAGGGCGTGGCGACGTGGTGGCAGAGCGGCGGGTCGCCAATGCTCTTAGGGCGACCGCGATGGCACGTACCAGTGCCGACAGCTCGCTACCGGGCGAGCATGTGGGCCGCGTGGTTCGGAACGGCGGTCAGGACTTCGTGGACTTCGCCGCTTCTTCCCTGACGGTCCGGTGGGCGGCAGCGCCGGTGGTGCGGACGGAGCGAAGCTCGGCGGAATCGGCCGCATCGGATCACGGCGGCAGGAGCTGTCCGACAACCTCAAGGATCCGGTCAACCTGCTGCGGGGTGTGCGCGGCCGTGACCGAAAGGCGGACGACGAGCCGGTCCCCCGCCACGCTGGGGGGCAGAAATGCCCCTGTATAGACACCCGCTTCGAGCAACGCCCGCCATGTCTTCAGGCCCTCTTCCAAGGTCTTTAGACCCTGTTCGGGCTTCCCCGCCGGCAGGGCGACCGCGGGGCCCGGCCAGGACGGCAAACGGTGCCCTTGCTGCGCCAGGCCGCGGTGCAGACGTCGAGCCGACTCCCACAATGCGGCGCGGAGCTCGGGCCGGGCGCGAGCCGTCCGTACGGCCGCCAACGCGGCGGCCGCGGACGCAGGTGCCATCGACGCCGAATACACCGCCGCATTTCCGAAGTGGCGCAGGCTACGGATGGCCTTCACGGAGCCCGCGACGAACCCGCCGACGGAGCCGAACGCCTTGCAGAGGGTACCGGTGATGAGGTCGATCCCCTCCTCCACGTCGAAGTGCTCGCTGACGCCTCGCCCGTTGGTTCCGAGCACACCGATGTCGTGCGCACCGTCGATGATCAGGCCGCCGCCGTAGCGCTTGACGAGTGCGGCGAGTTCCGGAACCGGGCAGAGGTCTCCGCCGAGGGAGAACGCGCCCTCAGTGACAATTACGGGGACCTTTCCCTTATCGGCAGAGATCCGCATGAGCCTTTCGGCATGGGCGACGTCATTGTGCCCGAACCGGCGACACTCAGCTCGTCCGAGGCGGACGGATTCCAGCAGGGAGGCGTGGATGTGCTGGTCCGCGATCACCATGTGACCGGTGCCGAAAAGGGAGGACAGAGTCAGGTTGGCCTGGAATCCCGTTACGGTCAGCATGACCGCGGGGCGGCGGAGAAAGTCGGCCAGCTCCTCTTCCAGCTCATGATGGAGTCCGACAGTGCCGAGCATCGGAGATCCTGTCCAACAGGTACCGTACTTAGCGGCGGCATGTGAGGCCGCCGCGCGCACGCTGGCGTCGGCGGTGAGCCCGAGGTAATCCGTCGAGGCTGCGTTGACCGCGCGTATGCCGTCGACGACGACCTCGCCCGGCGTCGGCCGGTCCTCGATGACGTGGTAGTAGGGATAGATGTCGCGACGGGAGGTGAACTCGTCGAGCAAAGGAGCATCAGCGATCCAGTCAGTCATGGTCATCCTGTCGATATGGTTCGATACCTCTTCACGGACCGGGTGGTCGCCCGCAGCCCACGAATGCGGTGAAGAAACTTCCTACTGGGACACAGACTGCGAACTCCGAAATTTCCATGGAGTCTGTCACTACAGCCGCTGCGCCGTGTAGAACACGGCTCGGATGCCACGTCGCCGTTCCTTTTCTCACTGAATGCCGAGCAGTAAGCGGCGCACTCACACACTCCGACAATACCTGTCCCGCGACTGTCGGGCCAGCCATTCACGTTCAATTCGGCGCCCGGAGGGCTGAGAGCGTCTGCCCGATCAGCCGGCCGCGGCGCTCCCTCAAGTGTTCCCAAATGACCGGGTGTTCAGGATGCCGCAGCGGCACCCAGCCGCGCCTAATCCAGGACGGAATGCATGGAATCCCCGGGTGGAGCGGCCCCTTCGTCGGACGGGACGAAGTGCGTGGCAATCTCTTCGAGCGTACTGTCGAGCGTCACACCATCCTCGTCGAACCGTAGTCCCGTCCTTTCCGTGATCATCACTGTTAGCTCCGCCAACGACAGTGAGTCGATTTCGAGCGCTCGGGCCGTTGATTGAGGATGGACCAGATCTGACGATATCCCGAACTCCTGGACCAACAGGCGGGAGAGTGTCTCGTACATGAGGGAACACCCTTCTCGTACCGATGTCTTCGCGTGCAACACAGACCACGGACTTACCATGGACTCCGAGCCTTCAGTGGAGTCTGCCACCGCGGCCCTTGCGTTTGCGCGGCGCAGTTCAGGTTCAGGTGGCACGTCGCTTTCTTTCTTGAATTCTGCGCGGGGAGTGACGCGCTCATGCACGCCGACAATGCCTGTCCCGCGAGCGACTCCGGCCAGCCGCCTTATTGATTCTGCACCCGGAAGGCGGTGGCCGCCCGCCCGATCGGCCAAACGGGATAGTCCCTCAACTGGCCTTGTTGAGTTGCTTGGGCGCAAATTCATGCTCCGCGCCACTGCGCATGCTCTGTCGTTGCGGTCGAGGATCGTGCTTGAGTGCGCCGAGGACTTGTCCATCTTGGAGGTGCCGCGTCGGCTGCGGATCGCTGCGGATACCGTCCGCAAGTGGCGTCGGCGTTTCCTGGAAAGTGGCCTGGATGGCCTGTGTGACGAACCTCGGCCCGGTGGTCCGCGGAAGATCACCGATACCGACGTCGAGCGGGTCATCGTCAAGACGCAGGAAGAGAAACCGTCGAACGCCACCCGCTGGTCGACGCGATCGATGGCCGCGGCAACGGGAATGTCACAGTCGGCGATCTCGCGGATCTGGCGGGCTTTTGCCCTGACCCCGCACCATCGCAGACATTCAAGCTCCCCACCGCTCCTTTGTTCATCGACAAGGTCCGTGACGTTGTTGGCCTCTACCTCGCCCCGCCGGAGAAGGCTCTGGTGCTGTGCGTGGATGAGTCGAGTACGTCAAGCGCCCGGTGACCGGAGCCACCGGCGGCCGCATGAACCTCATCAACGACAGCGACCGCCACATGGCCCGCATGATGTGCGTGATGGCGCTGAAGCCCTCCGAGGACACCGCGCGCCGCGTCGCCCGTTGGCGGCGACCGACTCGCTGCTCGGCTACGCAATCGAGCCGGATCCCGACCCTCTGACGGTATCCACAGCCAAGGACCCGGTGAACGGCCGGCTGAACATCACGGTCAGCCCCGGGAATTCAGGCCCGACCTACTGCCAGAAGGTCACAGTCCGGATCCTGATCGGCGCGGACGCCTCAGCGCTCACCGAGAACCGCGCACAGCTCACCTCGTCCGTCGACGCGAGCAACTGGACCCCACGCCCCAAATTCTCCGAAGGCACCTGGGAGGTATTCGAGTTCGTGCCGGACCGCCCGGTGCAGGTCACAGAGGGCGCCGTCACCCTGATCGTCTCGCAGATCGAGGTGAACAAAACGGTTGGCGAGGCGGGCATCGAGATCATCGAGGAGACCTCCCCGACCAACGGATCCTTCACCCCGAAAACGACCGAAGCCCAAGTGACGAAGTTCCCGGCGGAGTTCGTGTTCCGCAACCTCCGCCCGACCAAGGTCATGGTCGCCAACGGCGAGAAAGCGGTCCTGAAATGGGACGGCAGCACGGACGCCGCCTACATGATGTTCTGGGACAGCAACTCCCAGGACGTCGCGAAGGTCCGCGAGTGCCCCCCCAATCACTGACCGACCCAACCGGATTCATGCTCCAGGCGACGGTGACCGCCGGCGGCCAGACACTGACGCACACGCTGACCACCGTCGTGATGGTCGAACGGCCCGACCTTAAGATCGGCCGCCTCGACATCGCCGGGCGCACCACCTTCCGCGGCGGACCTCTGGAAGGACTGATCCAGACTCCCGTGGAGCTTCATGTCGCAAAGCCGGAAGACACTGAAAAACTGCCCGTCTTCCAGACGCGGGGCCCGGGGATCGTTCGGTATGCGTGAGGATGAGCAGGGGCCCGCAGGAGAGTGGTCGCGTAGCTGGGTGACAGGCGGAGCTTGGTCAAGATCCGCCAGTTCTTCAGGTGGGCGAAGGCATTGTGACGCCGCACGAGCACCTCTCCAACGGTGACACCGTGACGATCGAGATTGAAGACGCTCACCCTGGCGAGACGTACTACGCCGCAGAGTGTGCGCACCTGGGGGGCCACACCATGGTGTGCGACCCGTCCACCCTCGTCACGTTCGTCCCGGATGGGCATGGCACGGCCACGTTCACGATGACGGTGCACAAGGACTTCCAGATCACCGCGCCCGACGGCAGCGCCGAGGGCTCTGTGGACTGCGGTTCCGCCATGTGCTTCATCGGTGCTGGCCACGCCGGCGCGGACCTCGGCAACGTGGAGATCTCCTTCAGGGGGGGACGAGTAGCAGTAGTTGCGCCGGCGCGGATGTGCCGACCGTACCGGGCCGCTGCCGGCGGCCCGGTACAGCCATGCCCGCAGGTTCGGCCCGGAGCGCGAGGGTCAGGCGACCGTCTCCACCCGGGCACGGCCACCGACCGCGAGGCGGTGACGGCTTCGCCGCTCTGGGTCGGCGTCACGGTGGCACAGCGGCCAATGATCGAGCGGTACAGCCGGTGGCCGCGAAGATCGGCCCTCAAACGGAGCCTTCCGATGCACAGTCGGGCCCGCGACCAAGCCCAGCTCGTGGCAGAAACCCGTATGTTCTTCCACCGCCGCCAACGCCAGCCGCACATGGTCCGCGGCTACTTCGGCGGCCCCACACATCCGCAACACCCTCGAATAGAACCCTTTGAGTTTCGGGTCAATACTCGTCCGTTACACCACTACCGCCCCCACCCTGCGGCCTCACCGACGCTGGGGAGCGCTTGGATGACACGCTTCGGCACCCCATCGTCCATGACGTAACTCAGGGCTCTCTCCCAAGTTGCCGCGTAGCCAAAACCTCAGCCCAAGCCTGCATTTGGCGCGGCCGGAATTCCGAGCTACAACAACACACTCTGGTGGGAAGACCCGTCGGTGCCGCTCGGACGGATTGGCACGGAGTTGGCGACGGTAGTAGACAAAGGTGTTGGTGCGCCCGGCAAGCGGTGGCTCGTAAGGTACCGGGAGCCCGGCGGGCGTAGCGCCCGGCAGCGTGAGAAGTCGTTCAACCGCAAGAAGGACGCGGTGGATTTCGCCACCAAGATGGAGAACGATAAGCGGGAGAACAGCTACGTCGATCCTTCTGCCGGTAAGGTGTCGATGCGGCGCTATGCAGCCGACTGGCTCGCTCTGAAGCCCATGGCGGCCGGCACGGAGGAGTCCTACGAGCGCATCATGCGTCTTCACGTCCTCCCACAACTGGGGGAGAAGACCATCTCCCGGGTCACTGCGGCCGACGTGGAGGAGCTGTACGCGCTCTGGCGCCGGCGGGGCGCGATGCCCAACACCATAGATTCCCGCCGCATTGCTCTGTCGGGCATGTTCTCTCACGCGGTTCGCCACAAGAGGATCCGCGAGAATCCGGTCAAGCAGGCTGAGAAGCCTGCCAACCCCATCATGCAAGTGGATGAGAGGACACTTCCCAGCTTCGATGAGATTTCAGCCCTGGCCAAAGAGATTGGCCCACGCCTGGAGCCTGCTGTGTGGTTCATGGCGTGCTGCGGATTGCGTATCGGAGAGTCGCTGGGAGTCTTTCCAGAGGACATCGTCGGCGGCACGTTGCGTTGCCGGCGGCAGGTTGTGCGTATCAAGGATTCCTCAGGTAAGTACGTTGCCCTCTACGCCCCGTTGAAGCATCGGAGAGAGGGAGAATGGCGCGATATACCGGCGCCCGCCGCCCTGGAGCCGATTGCCGAGAGGCTGCCCATTCAGAATCAGGCCGGAGGTATGAGCTACCCCGACCTTGTCCGTAAGTCCTGGGACCGGGCACTGAAACGCCTCGGCCTTCCCAACTACAACCCGCACGACCTGCGGCACAAATGGGCCACCGTAGCCCTGAGCAACGGCGTACCCATCCACGAGGTGTCCCGGTGGATGGGCCACAGCTCGATCAAGATCACGGTGGACCGGTATGGCCACCTCACCCTCGACGGCAGCGAGCGCTGCCGTCAGGTCATCGAGGCCACCTTCGGGAAGCACATGCTCAGCGGATTCCCAGCTCCGCGAGTACCCGGTGCTGAGTTGGTGCTGGCTTAGCCGGGAAGTAGAGGTAGCAGACACCCCCGGAACCACTCTTGACCTGCCCTTTGTCGTCGTGGCGCTTCGTCCTGAGCCAGATGTTCTCGAACTGGCGCCGCTTGTAGACGCGGCGGACGGCGGGGTCGTCGGGGGAGGCCGGGTCGTTGGCGATGACGTCGCCGGTCCGGGTGAAGCCGATGACGGTCATCAGGTGGCCGGCGGTGCCGTAGCCAGCGCCGTCGAGTTCGGACTTGAGGAAGGACTGGGAGGTGATGACGGGGATGCCGGCGTGGACGAGGTGTTCGACGTCGGTGAGGGAGGCGAGACGGGTGACGATGCCTTGCAGGTCCCGGTAGGTGGCGGCGTAGGCGGCGTTGAAGGGCCAGTTGCCGCAGCCGTTGTACTGGTAGTCGAAGGTGTAGCGGGCGGCGTGGCAGACCTGGGGGTCGGCGTAGGAGGGGTCGACCCAGGAGAGTTGCTGCTGGGTGGGGCGGCGGCCCCAGTGCTCGATGATCATCTGGGAGGAGGTGGGGCTGCACCACGCCTCTCCCCCGTTGTCGTACTCGGGGTACTGGCCCTTGTGGATCTCCTGCGAGTAGCGCGGGACGTGCAGTTCGTGGCCTACGAGGCTGGGGGTGGAGGCCGGGACCTCGAAGCGGTCGGGGAGGTCGGAGGCCATCGCGCCGAGGCGCCAGACGGTGGGGGTGAGGGTGCTGCCGGGCCGGCGGTAGAGGGTGAGGCGGAGTTCGTAGGCGGCCAGCCGGAGGCCGCTCGACGGGTCGTCGACGGCGAAGGTGTCGGTGGAGACGGCGCTCCGGCCGTCCTTCTGGTCGTCGACGGAGGTCCGCCGGATGTCGGTCTCGCCGTCGCCGGCGGTCCAGCGGCCCATGACGTACCAGGGGGTGTGGCCGCCGTCGGAGTACGTGCCGCGCAGTTCGACGGCGATCCAGGTGCCGGCGGGGGTGTGCGCGTTCCAGGAGGCGACGGCCTCGGTGGCCGGGACCGGGAGGCGGTGCGCCGGACTGGTCCAGGTGGCGTACTCCCAGGTGGCCGCCTTGCCGGTGTGCGGGTCGTGGTAGTCGGTGGTGCCGGCGGGGCGGGCGAGGGCGATGCCGGGGCGGGGACCGGACAGCACCCGGGTGCCGTGGCCGGTGCCCTGACGCCAGTCGGCGGCGGTGGTCCAGGCGTGGTATTCCACGGGGCTCTTCGATCGGGGGGTGGCGGGAACCGGCGGGGCGGGGCGCCGGCCGGGCTCGCCGGCGGCCGCGGCCAAGGGGGTGGCGGCACCGGCTGCGGCGGCGAGCGCGGCGGCCAGGACGGTGCGCCGGGGCGCGGAGCTGGTCATATGGGGTCCCCCAGTCGGTGCGGATGGGTGGCGGTGCGAACTGGTGCGGGTGGGCTCAACTATCTCCGCTACGGGCGGGCTTAGGAAGGCGGTCCGACGCGCGTCGCGCCACGAATATTGGTGTGGACCACTGGCGTACGCTGGTGGGATGACCCCCGCCCCGGACCCCGTACTGACCTCGCTGGCCGCCCGGCTGCGCACCCTGGCGCCCTCTTGCGGCCCGGTGCGGCTGATCGCGGTGGACGGGCACGCCGGCTCCGGCAAGAGCACGTTCGCCGGGCGGCTGGCCGAGGCGCTCGGCGACGCCCCGGTGGTGCACACCGATGACCTCGCGACCCATGAGGAGCTGTTCGCCTGGAGCGGCCGGTTCCAGGAGCAGGTGCTGGCGCCGCTGACCCGGGGCGAGACGGCGCGCTACGAGGTGTACGACTGGGTGCGTCGGAAGTTCACCGAGGTACGGGAGTTGGCGCCGGCGCCGGTGGTGCTGGTCGAGGGCGTGGGCACCGGGCGGCGCGCGCTGCGGCCGTACACCGCGTGCCTGCTGTGGATGGAACTGGCGAGCGAGCGTTCATGGGAACGGGGCCAACTCCGGGACGGGCCCGGGCTCTCCACGTTCTGGGATGGCTGGATTCCGGCGGAGCGCGCGCACTTCGCGGCGGATCCGTCCCGTCCGCACGCCGATCTCCTGGTGCACCAGGGGCAGATGGGGTACGAGGTGCACGTGGGACCGGCCGACATGCCGTGACCGGGCCCGGATTTCACCCTGCGTAGCCGACCATGGCTGACACGCCGACGGTTGCCGAACGGGTCCCGCCGAGTGCGCCAACTCGGCTTGACCTAGGGGGCGTACAGGACTTACGTTCTCAATGTGCGGTTCAACGGACCGCCCGCAGACGCGAAGCCCCCGGTTGTTCCCCCGTGATCGGGGGCTTCGTTCTGTGCGAAAGCACCTTCCGCGGCACTCGCCGCACACCACTTCCCTCACCCAGGGTCACCACCTTCTTCGCGCCGATGCGCCCCCTCGCCCGCCCCCGCTTCCACCTCGTGCCGCCCTCTACGGCCTGCACCGACAGCGCAGGTACGATGCGAGTCTGTGCCACCGCAGGATCCGGACCCGGGTGCGTGGCAGGGCAACTCCCGCCCGCCGCACGCCGGTTCGGCCAGGGCCGGCCAGGCCCTGGGACCCACGGCCCGGCACACGTCCGGTGGTACACCACGGGGGGACGTTTTGTGGGGGGACGGGATGGATGTCGGCGCTCAGGGTTCGCCCGCCCCGGCCGAACTCGCCTGGCTGCGCGCGGTCGACGCCTACACCATGGGGGCCTACCCCCAGGCCGAGGAGGAGTTCCGGTCCGCGGTACGCCTCGACCCGTCGATGGCCGACGCCTGGCTCGGGCTGCACGCGCTGCGCGCCGACACGGCCATGGCGCTGCTGCGGATGCACCAGCACCGGGACCGCTTCGGTGAACAGCGCGCCCGGCACCGACGCGCCCTCAACTCCTGGTACTGGCTCGGTTGGTGGGTCCAACCCGTCCTGGAGACCAGCCGCGACCTACTGCTCGCGCACGCCTCCCATTGGCTCGACGGCCGCCACGTCGCCGAACTGGACCAGGCGTTGGCCGGCTGCCCACCGGTGGAGACCGATCCCCAGGTGCGCTTCCTACACGCCTGCCGCTCCTATCTCGTCAAGGACTGGGACCAGCTCGTCCGGCACACCGAACCGCTGCTCGGCGATCCGGTGCTGGGCATCGAGGCGGGGCTGTTCGGCGGGATGGCCCGGGTGCGGCTGGAGATGTACGGGCAGGCCGAGCCGCTGCTGGCCGCGGCGCTGATGCGCTGCCGCAGCGAGCAACCGCAGCGCAAGGAGTTGCGCTACTGGCTCGCCCGCGCCTACGAGGGCACCGGCCGCAGCGCCGCCGCGCTCCCTCTGTACCGCGCGGTGCACCGGGTCGACCCGACTTTCATGGACACCGCGGCCCGGCTGGCCGCCATCGCCGAGGCGGACGGCCTGGACGAGGGCGCCGGCCTCGCGACGGTCTCCGCCCAGGGCCCGGTCCAGGAGGCCGGCGGCGACCTCGACCCGCTGGCGCCGCTGGACCCGATGGACGGCCGGGAACTGCTACTGGCCGACGAGCCGGCCGGCCCTCCCACCGAACCGCCGGGCCCGCCCACCGGGGACGGCGGCGCGGCCCGCATCAAGACCACCGCACCGGGCCGGCGCGGCGGCGAACTCCTGCCCACCGGGCCGGCCGACCCGGTGCTGCTGGAGAAGGCACTGGCGGAACTGGAGCGGATGGTCGGCATGGAGCCGGTCAAACGGCACGTACGGGCACTCTCCGCGCAGCTGCGGATGGCCAGGCTGCGCGCGAGCCAGGGCCTGCCGGTGGCGCCCCCCAAGCGGCACTTCGTCTTCTCCGGCCCCTCGGGGACCGGCAAGACCACGGTGGCCCGGATACTCGGCCGGGTCTTCTACGCGCTGGGGCTGCTGGGCGGCGACCATCTCGTGGAGGCCCAACGGGCGGATCTGGTCGGCGAGTTCCTGGGCCAGACCGCGGTCAAGGCGAACGAACTGATCGACTCGGCGCTGGGCGGGGTGCTCTTCGTCGACGAGGCGTACAGCCTGTCCAACTCCGGCTACAGCAAGGGCGACGCATACGGCGACGAGGCACTCCAGGTGCTGCTCAAGCGCGCCGAGGACAACCGCGACCGGCTGGTGGTCATCCTGGCCGGCTACCCCGAGGGCATGGACCGGCTGCTGGCCACCAACCCCGGCCTGTCCTCGCGGTTCACCAGCCGGGTCGACTTCCCCAGCTACCGGCCGCTGGAACTCACCAAGATCGGCGAGGTGCTGGCCGCGGAGAACGGCGACCGCTGGGACGAGGAGGCCCGCGACGAACTGTGCAGCATCAACGGCCACGTCGTCGAGCAGGGCTGGATCGACGAGCTGGGCAACGGCCGCTTCCTACGCACCCTGTACGAGAAGAGCTGCGCCTACCGCGACCTGCGGCTGTCCACCTGGCAGGGCATCCCGACCCGGGACGACCTCGCCACCCTCCGCCTGCCGGACCTGATGCAGGCCTACGGCGAGGTGCTCTCGGGGCGCGGACCGGATCCGCAGACACCGCCGAAGGGGTTCGACTTCTAGGGCCTGCCCGGCGGATCAGGATCGGCCCCGGCCGTGATCCACCCGGCAGGCCCCAGGGCCGAAGACGCGTGGGGGCGCGCCGGTGGTCCGGCGCGCCCCCAGGCGGCGTGATCGTCCGGCGGTCAGCCGGCCAGCGCGGGGTCCTCGGTCGCCAGCGGCGCCCCCTCGTGCTGCCCGCCGACCCGTTCGGTCCCCTTCCAGGGCGCCGAACCGGCCTTCGGCTCCGTCCGGTGCGCCGGATCGCGGACCTCGCCGACCAGCATTTCCAAGACGTCCTCCAACGCGACCAGGCCGAGCACCCGGCCGGTGGCGTCGGAGACCGCGGCCAGGTGGGAGGCGGCCCGGCGCATCGCCGTCAGGGCGTCGTCCAGGGGCAGTTCGGCGCGCAGCGTGGCCATCGGGTGCCAGATCCGCTGCGGCACCGCCCGGTCCCGGTCCTCCAGGTCCAGGACGTCCTTGACGTGCAGATAGCCCATGTAGGCGCCGCCCGGTGCGCAGACCGGGAAGCGGGAGTAGCCGGTCCGCACGGTCATCGCCTCCACCTGACGGGGCGTCACCGTCGGCTCGACGGTGATCAGCCCGGCGGGGTCGAGGAGCACATCGGTGACCGGGCGGCTGCCGAGCTCCAGGGCGTCGGAGAGCTGCTCCTGCTCGGCCGGGTCGAGCAGGCCCGCCTGGCCGGAGTCCTCGACGAGGTGGGTGAGCTGCTCACTGGTGAAGACCGCCTCGACCTCGTCCTTGGGCTCGACCCCGAAGAGCCGCAGCACACCACGGGCCAGCGCGCCGAGCAGCGCGGTGACCGGGCGGCACAGTCGGGCGAAGGCGACCAGTCCGGGGCTGAACCACAGGGCGGTCTTCTCGGGTGCGGCCATCGCCAGGTTCTTGGGGACCATCTCGCCGATGACCAGGTGGAGGAAGACCACCAGGGCGAGGGCGAGGGCGTAGCCCAGCGGGTGCACCAGGGCCGCGGGCAGCCGGACGGCCGCGAAGACCGGCTCCAGCAGGTGGGCGACGGTCGGTTCGGCGACCGCGCCGAGGGTCAGGGAGCAGATGGTGATGCCGAACTGGGCGGCGGCCATCATCTGCGGCAGGTTCTCCAGGCCGTGCAGGACCCGGCGGGCCCGTTTGGAGCCCATCGTGGCGAGCGGTTCGATCTGGCTGCGGCGGACCGAGACCAGGGCGAACTCGGCGCCGACGAAGAAGCCGTTGGCGAGCACGAGCAGGACCGCGAAGAGGAGCTGAGCCATGGTCATCGGGCCACCTCCGCACCGGCCGCGACCCGCTCGCGGGCGGCCTCGGGGACGACGGGGGCCAGCCGGACCAGTCGTATCCGCTCGGCACGGTGGTGCGTGACCAGCCGTACCCGCAGCCGCCAGCCGTCGAGTTCCGCGGTGTCGCCGGGTGCCGGGATCCGGCCGAGTATGTGGGCGACCAGCCCCGCGACCGTCTCGTACGGGCCCTCGGGGGCGTCCAGGCCGATCCGGCGCAGGGTGTCGACCCGGCAACCGCCGTCGGCGTCCCACGCGGGGCGGCCGTCCTCGGGCGGGGCCTGGCCCAGTTCGGGCAGGTCCACCCGGTCGTGCTCGTCGCGGACCTCGCCGACGAGTTCCTCGATGATGTCCTCCAGGGTCACCACGCCGGCGGTGCCGCCGTACTCGTCGACGACCACGGCGATCGGCTGCTCGCTGCGCAGCCGCTCCAGCAGCGGCTGCACCGGCAGCGTCTCGGGCACCAGCAGCGGCGACACCGCGATCCGGGCCGCCGGAATGCGCAACCGCTCCTCCGCGGGGACCGCCAGCGCGTCCTTGAGGTGCACCATGCCGACGACCTCGTCGAGCCGGGTGCGGTAGACGGGGAAGCGGGAGAGCCCGGTGGCCCGGGTGAGGTTCACGACGTCCTCGGCGGTGGCGTTCGCCTGGAGGGCGCTGACCCGCACGCGGGGCGTCATGACGTTCTCCGCGGTGAGGTCGGCGAGCGAGAGGGTGCGGACGAAGAGGTCCGCGGTGTCCTGCTCGATCGCCCCGGCCCGGGCGGAGTGCCGGGCCAGCGAGACCAGCTCGCCCGGGGTGCGGGCGGAGGCCAGTTCATCGGCCGGTTCCACGCCCAGGGCGCGGACCAGCCGGTTGGCGACGGTGTTCAGCAGGGTGATCACCGGCCGGAAGAAGCGGGAGAAGGCGTCCTGCGGGCCGGCGACGAAGCGGGCGACCTGGAGCGGCTTGGAGACCGCCCAGTTCTTGGGCACCAGCTCGCCGATGACCATCTGGACGGCGGCGGCCACCAGCATGCCGATGACCACCGCGATGCCCGGGACGGCGCCCCGCGGCAGGCCCAGGGCGAGCAGCGGGCCGGACAGCAGCTCGGCCAGCGCCGGCTCGGCGAGCATGCCGACCACCAAGGAGGTGATGGTGATGCCGAGTTGGGTGCCGGAGAGCTGGAAGGAGAGTTCACGCAGCGCGGCGACCACGGTGCCGGCCCGGTGGTCGCCGTCGGCGGCGGCCCGTTCGGCGTCCGCCTTCTCGACGGTGATGAGGCCGAACTCGGCGGCCACGAAGAAGCCGTTGGCCAAGATCAGTACGAGTGCCGCAAGGAGGAGCAGCAGGGGGCCGGTCATGCCGCCGCCTCCGTCGTATGCGGGGGTTCGGGAGGGGCGGCGCAGGTACTACAGGACGATCCGTCCATTGCCGGAGGGAGTCACTCCTCGGGTCGTTGGGTCCCATTCAAGGGGCGGGGCGCGGGCGCACCCCGGAGAACAGAGTAAACAGCGGGGCCCGCGTTAGGGCAGGCTCATCGGGCCGTGTGGTCGACGGCACCGTGGGTCTCGACGAGGTCGCGCAGTGCGCGGGCATCGCGGATGGCCTGGTCCCGGGCGATGCCGGGCTGGATGCCCATGGCGGGCAAGCTGGTGCCGTCGGCGAGGTCCAGATGGACCCAGGGGTCGCCGGCACGGAGGTTGACGCGGAGGACCTGGGCCCAGGCCAGGTCGCGCCGGGTGGTGAGGTTGACGACCGTGACGCCCTCCTGCCGCGCGACCACCTTGGGGCGGCCGAGCAGCAGGAGGACGGCGCCCACCAGCACTCCCGTGCCGACGAAGCTGATCCGCTCGCCGCCGCTCAGCTCCGGCAGCAGCACCGCGATCGCGGTGAGGGCTACGAGCTGGGCGATGCCCACGGTGTACAGGACGGCCCGGGTGCGGGTCGGCCGGAAAGTCACCGGGAGGCCGGGCAGGGAGGGAGCAGGGGACGCGGGCGCGGACACGTGTCGTCTTCCGTCGGGGGGGGTGTGGGAGTGCTGATTGTGGTCCGTGTCCGTCAGAGCCGGCAGGCGTGGATGCCGGTGGTGAGGATCGCGCGGGCGCCGAGGTCGTAGAGCTCGTCCATGATGCGCTGGGCGTCCTTGGCCGGAACCATGGAGCGGACCGCGACCCAGCCTTCGTGGTGCAGCGGGGAGACGGTCGGGGATTCCAGGCCGGGGGTGAGCGCCACGGCCTTCTCGACCTGGTCGACGCGGATGTCGTAGTCCATCATCACGTACCGGCGGGCCACCAGGACGCCCTGCATACGGCGGAGGAACTGGCGGACCTTCGGGTCGTCGTCCGGGGCTCCGGTGCCGCGGATGACCACGGCCTCGGACTTCAGGATCGGCTCGCCGATGATCTCCAGGCCGGCGTTGCGCAGGGTGGTGCCGGTCTCCACGACGTCGGCGATGATCTCGGCGACGCCGAGCTGGATGGCGGTCTCCACCGCACCGTCGAGGTGGACGACGGAGGCGTTCACCCCGTTCTCGGCGAGGTGCTTGGTGACCAGGCCGGAGAAGGAGGTGGCGATGGTCATCCCACCGAACTCGCTGACGTCCTGGGCGGTGCCGGGACGGGTGGCGTAGCGGAACGTGGAGCCGGCGAAGCCGAGCTGGAGGATCTCCTCGGCCGGCGAGCCGGAGTCCAGCAGCAGGTCGCGGCCGGTGATGCCGATGTCGAGCTTCCCGGAGCCGACGTAGACCGCGATGTCGCGGGGGCGCAGGAAGAAGAACTCGACCTCGTTGTCGGCGTCGACCAGGACCAGTTCGCGGCGGTCCTTGCGCTGGCGGTAGCCGGCCTCATGGAGCATCGCCGACGCAGGCTCGGACAGTGAACCCTTGTTGGGGACAGCGATGCGCAGCATGAGAGCGATTTCCTTTGCAGCTCAGGGAGTTGGGGAAGTGCGGAGGGGGCTGGATCAGAGGTGCGCGTAGACGTCGTCGAGGGAGATCCCCTTGGCGACCATCATCACCTGGAGGTGGTAGAGGAGCTGGGAGATCTCCTCGGCGGCGGCGTCGTGGGACTCGTGCTCCGCGGCCATCCACACCTCCGCGGCCTCTTCGACGATCTTCTTGCCGATCGTATGGACACCGGCCTGCACCAGCTCGGCGGTGCGGGAGGTGGCGGGGTCGCCGGTGGCGGCCTTCTGCTGGAGCTCGGTGAAGAGCTCCTCGAACGTCTTCTTGGACATGATGCCGCCTACCCTACGCGGTGATGCCACAGCGACGTGCAGCGCCTCGTAGGAAGGACGGTGGTGGGCGACGGGTCGGCTCAGCGCCAGGGCTCCGCGACGGTGCGGAGCGTGGTGGCGGTGGCGACCGCGGCGGTGACCGCCTCGTGGCCCTTGTCCTCGGCGGATCCGGGCAGCCCGGCGCGGTCCAGCGCCTGCGCCTCGGTGTCGCAGGTCAACACGCCGAAGCCGACCGGTACGCCGGTGTCCACCGCGACCTTGGTCAGGCCCTGGGTGACGCCCTGGCAGACGTAGTCGAAGTGCGGGGTGCCGCCCCGGATGACCACGCCGAGCGCGACCACCGCGTCGTAGCCGCGGTCGGCCAGGACCTTGGCGACCACCGGCAGCTCGAAGGTGCCGGGCACCCGCAGCAGCGTCGGTTCGTCGATGCCCAGCTCGCCCAGGGCCCGCAGCGCGCCCTCCACCAGGCCGTCCATGACCTGCTGGTGCCACTGTGCGGCGATCACGGCCACCCGCAGGTCGCCACAGTTCTTCACGGTCAGTTCGGGTGCGCCCTTGCCGCTCATGCTTCTCCTCGTACGGGGAATGGTGCCGGTGACTGGTTGACGGGGTGGTCGGGGGTTACTGGTTGCCGCAGGTGGTGGGCGCGCCGTCCAGCCAGGGCAGGTCGTGCCCCATTCGGTCGCGCTTGGTGCGCAGGTACCGCAGGTTGTGCTCGCCGGCCTGGACGGGCATCGGCTCGCGACCGGTGACGGTGAGGCCGTGGCGCACCAGGGCGGCGGTCTTCTCGGGGTTGTTGGTCATCAGGCGCAGCGAGCGGACGCCGAGGTCCCGGAGCATCTGGGCGCCGGCGCCGTAGTCCCGGGAGTCGGCCGGCAGCCCCAGTTCGAGGTTGGCGTCGAGGGTGTCCCGGCCGCGCTCCTGGAGTTCGTAGGCGCGGAGCTTGGACAGCAGTCCGATGCCGCGTCCTTCGTGGCCGCGGAGGTAGACCACCACCCCGCGGCCGGCCTCGGCGATCCGGCGCAGCGACTCCTCCAGCTGGGGGCCGCAGTCGCAGCGCAGCGAGTGGAAGACGTCGCCGGTCAGGCACTCGGAGTGGATCCGGACCAGGACGTCCTCGCCGTTGCCGAGCTCCCCGGCGACGAGTGCGATGTGCTCGACGCCGTCGACCGTGGAGCGGTAGCCGTACGCGGTGAACTCGCCGTGTGCGGTGGGCAGCCGGGTGGTGGCCTCGCGGCGGACGGTGGGTTCGGCGGACCGGCGGTAGGCGATCAGGTCCTCGATGGAGATGATCGCCAGGCCGTGCTTGCGGGCGAACGGGACCAGCTCGGGCAGCCGCAGCATGGTGCCGTCCTCGCCGGCGATCTCGACGATGGCGGCGGCCGGGCGCAGTCCGGCCAGCCGGGCGAGGTCCACCCCGGCCTCGGTGTGGCCGTTGCGGACCAGGACGCCGCCGGGCTTGGCGCGCAGCGGGAAGACGTGGCCCGGTCGGACGAAGTCGCCGGGGGCCGAGCCGCCGGCGGCCAGCAGCCGGAGGGTGGCGGCGCGGTCGGCGGCGGAGATGCCGGTGGAGACGCCGTGCGCGGCGGTGGCGTCGACCGAGACGGTGAAGGCGGTGCCCATCGACTCGGTGTTCCGCTCGACCATCTGCGGGAGGTCCAGCCGGTCCAGGTCGGTGCCCTCCATAGGAGCGCAGATCAGGCCGCGGCACTCGCTCATCATGAACGCGACGATCTCCGGGGTGGCCTTCTCGGCCGCGATGATCAGGTCGCCCTCGTTCTCCCGGCTCTCGTCGTCCACCACGACGACCGGCCGGCCGGCGGCGATGTCGGCGATGGCCCGTTCGACCGGGTCCAGCGTGAGGTCGCCGGTCTCGGTCTCGCCGTACCAGCTCTGTAGTGCGGTCATGCCGCGGCTCCTTCCAGTGCGGGGCGCTCAGCGGTGGCGGTCCGCGAGCGGAGCCACCAGTCGCGCATGCCCCAGGCGACCAGGGCGAGGTAGACGACGTAGACGAGGCCGGAGAAGGCCAGGCCGCTGCTGAAGGCGAGTGGTACGCCGACCACGTCGACCAGCAGCCAGGCGAACCAGAACTCGACCAGCCCGCGAGCCTGGGCGACCATCGCGGCGAGCGTGCCGACGAAGATGTAGGCGTCCGGCCAGGGGTTCCAGGACAGCTGCGGGACCAGGGTGAACAGGCCGCCGACGGCCAGGGTGCCCAGCGCGGTGCCGCCGATCAGCAGCCCACGCTCGCGCCAGCTGGCGAACCGGACGGCGATCGAGCCGTCCTGGGCCTGCTGGCGGCCGCGCTGCCACTGCCGCCAGCCCCACAGCGCCACCCCGATGACCAGCAGTTGTTTGCCGACCCCACCGCTGAGGTGGGCGGAGGCGTAGGCGGCGACGAGGATGACACCGGACAGGAACTGGGTGGGCCAGCTCCATATCGAGCGCCGCCAGCCGAGCGCCAGGGCGGCCAGGCCGACGGTGTTGCCGATCATGTCGGACCAGATGACGCGCTGTCCGAAGGCCGTGAACGCCGGCCCGTTGAGCCAGTCCAGGACGCTCACCGGTCCATCTCCTTGATCTCCGTGAGGTCGTCGGTGTCCTTGTCGCCCCGGCCGAGCAGTCGCTCGACGTACTTGGCGAGCACGTCCACCTCCAGGTTGACCGGGTCGCCGGGCTGCTTGATGCCGAGGGTGGTCAGGGCGAGGGTGGTGGGGATGAGGCTGATGGTGAAGTAGTCGTCGGCGGCCTCGACGACGGTGAGGCTGACGCCGTCGACCGTGATGGAGCCCTTCTCGACGACGTAGCGGGCGAGTTGGGCGGGCAGCGCGACCTTCACCAACTCCCAGTGTTCGCCGGGGGTGCGCTCGACGATCGTGCCGGTGCCGTCGACGTGGCCCTGGACGAGGTGTCCGCCGAGCCGCCCGCCGAGGGCCATCGGGCGCTCCAGGTTGACCCGGGAGCCGGTGGTCAGCGCGCCGAGGCTGGAGCGGTGCAGGGTCTCGGCCATCACATCGGCGGTGAACTCGCCGGCCTCGGTTTCCACGACGGTCAGACAGACGCCGTTGACCGCGATCGAGTCGCCGTGCTTGGCGCCTTCGGTGACGACGGGGCCGCGGAGCCGGAAACGGGCGGCGTCACCGAGGTCCTCGATGGCAGCGACCTCACCCAGTTCTTCGACGATTCCGGTGAACACTTCAGTTCTCCTCGGGACGAGAGGCAGAGGCGGGCGCGGAGTGCCTCGTTGCAGGGGTGGTGGTGGGCGACGGGTGGGCAGGGGTGGCGGTGATCCGCAGATCGGAGCCGAGCCGGGCGGTGTCGGTCACATCGAGCCGCAACGCCTGGGTGATGGTGGAGATTCCGGCGTCACCGACGGCGGCCGGGCCGGCGCCGAGCAGCACCGGCGCGAGGTAGCCGACGACCTTGTCGACGGCCCCGGCGGCGAGGAAGGCCCCGGCGAGCGTGGGCCCGCCTTCGAGCAGGACGGACCGCACGTCGCGGGCGTACAGGGCCTGGAGCAGGGCGGGGATGGACAGGCCGCGCCCTTGGGGGGCGCGGGGCAGCCGGACGAGCGGGGCGAGCCCTTCGAGGTGGGCGGCGTCCGCGTCCTCGGCGACCGCGATCAGGGTCGGCGCGGTGCCGTCCAGGACCCGGGCACCGGCCTTGACGGCACTGGCGCCGGAGTCGACGACCACCCGCAGCGGCTGGCTGACCTCGTCGCCGGCGAGCCCGGCGATCCGCGCGCCGAGCTGCGGGTCGTCGGCCCGGGCGGTGCCGGAGCCGACGATCACGGCGTCCGCTGCGGCGCGCAACCGGTGCACGTCGGCGCGGGACTCGGGCGAGGAGATCCAGCGGCTGGTGCCGTCGGCGGCGGCGATCCGGCCGTCCAGGGTGGCGGCGTACTTCCAGAGCACGAACGGGCGGCCGCGCAGCACCGAGGTCAGCCAGGCTTCGTTGCCGGCCGCCGCCTCATCGGCGAGCAGTCCGCCCTCGACGTCGATCCCGACCGCGGCCAGGGTGAGCGCGCCGCCGGTGGCGGAGGGGGTGGGGTCGGCGACGGCGTAGACGACCCGGGCGATCCCGGCGTCGATCAGCGCCTGGGCGCAGGGACCGGTGCGACCGGTGTGGTTGCAGGGTTCCAGGGTGACCACCGCGGTGCCGCCCCGGGCGCGTTCGCCGGCGGCGTGCAGGGCGTGGACCTCGGCGTGCGGCCCGCCGGCCCGCCGGTGCCAGCCCTCGCCCGCGGTACGGCCCGCGGAGTCCAGGACGACACAGCCGACGACCGGGTTCGGGCTGGTGTGACCGAGGCCGCGGGCGGCGAGCTCGATGGCTCGGCGCATCGCCGCGGTCTCTACGGGGGCTGGGGTGGCCACCGGGTCCTCCTGCCTCTTCGGGCACGGACTCCGGGGCTGTCTGGACGACAGGAGCGGACGCTGAAGCCACCGCACACCAGGTCGGCACCACACGACCCGACCGGAAAAAACGTCCGGACGCGCCGCCGACGGCGGTGTACGTCAAGCTCGCCCGCCGCGCACTGCCTCCCATCCGGACTTTCACCGTCGGTGCAGGAATTTCACCTGCTCAACCGGCCGCTGGCTGCGGACGGGTCGCGGACTATTACCGCCGGTTCGGAATTACACCGACCCCGGAGTGCGCTGCTGCTTATGTCAGTACAGCCTCAGTCTGCCACGGCCGCTCGTCGCCCATGCGAGCGAAGCCCTGTGGGCTGCCTCACAGGATGCGGGCGCGCCGCATGTCACGGCCGTGCCTGGTGCTCCGTCATAGGGCGGTACCCCTCTCCTCACTTCAAGGACGGATCCGCGATGACGGAAAAGACGGAAATCCTCGTCACCGGCGGCACAGGCACCCTCGGGCACGCGGTGGTCGGCCGGCTACTGGACGGCGGCCACGGCGTCCGGTCGCTGAGCCGGCACCCGCACACCGGCACCGGGCGGCCCCGCCCCCGGTCGTACGCGGTCGACCTGCGGGACGGCACCGGGCTGGCGGAGGCGGTGGCGGGCGTGGACACGGTCGTGCACTGCGCCTCCACGCCCGCCGGCGGCGACACGGAGGCGGCCGGGCGGCTGATCGAGGCGGCGCGCCGGGCCGGGGTCCGGCACCTGGTCTACATCTCGATCGTCGGTGTGGACCGGATCCCGCTGCGCTACTACCGCACCAAGCTCGCCGTGGAGCGCCTGGTGGCGGGGGCCGGGATCGGCTGGACGGTGCTACGGGCGACGCAGTTCCACGACCTGCTGCTCGAATTGGTCAAGACGGGCGCCCGTTCGCCCGTGATCCCGGTACCGGCCGGGATCCGCTTCCAGCCGGTGGACTCCGGTGAAGTGGCCGACCGGCTGGCCGAGTTGGCGCTCGGACGGCCGGCCGGGCGGGTCGCCGACATGGGTGGGCCCGAGGTGCTGACGGCGGACGAGGTGGTCCGGATGACGCTGACGGCGGGCCGGCGGCGGCGACTGCCGCTGCCGGTGTGGCTGCCCGGCGCGACCGGGGCGGCGCTGCGGCGCGGGGAGAACCTCGCCCAGGAGGACGCGGTGGGCCGGCGCACCTACGCGGAGTTCCTGGCGGCACGGGCGGGCGGGTGAGCCCGGTGGCCGGTACGGGGCGGTGACACGTCGGGCCCGGCCGAGGCCGAGGTCGGCCACGGGTCGGCTCAGCCCGTGGCGCCGAACAGGTCGTTCTGCGCGGCGTCCCGGGCGGCGAGCACCGCGCCGCGCAGCACCGCCCGGCCACCGACCGTCCCGGCCCGGACGTCCGTGCGCAGCGGGGAGAGCCGGGCGAGGTGGCCGGCGACGCGCTCGGCCAGCGGGTCGCCGCCGGCCCGGCCGATCTCGCCGCCGAGCACGACACACCCGGGGTCGAGCACTGCGCACACCCCCGACACGCCGAGCGCGATCCGGGCGGCCAGGGCGTCGAGGAAGGCGGCACCGCCGGCGCCCGCGGCCACCGCGTCCCGGACCAGTGCCTCGGCGGGCGGCGCCTCGGTGCGTTCGGTTCCGTCGGCGGTGTCGTCGGCGGCGGCGGTCGGCGCGCGACCGTGTTCCGCGGCGAGCCGGCTGATCGCGGCGGAGCCGGCGAGGGAGTGGAAGCCGCCGTCGCAGCCGTTGGCGGAGGGCAGGCCGCCGGTGCCGGGGACCGGCAGGAAGCCGATCTCGCCGGCGCCGCCGGAGGCGCCGCGCCGCACCGCCCCGTCCAGGACCACGGCGGCGCCCGTGCCGTGACCGAGCCAGAGCAGGACGAAGGTGTCGCGGTCGCGGGCGGCACCGTCCCGCTGTTCGGCGAGGGCGGCGAGGTTGACCTCGTTCTCCAGCAGGAGAGTGCCGGTCCTGCGGTCGCGCAGCGCACCGATCAGCGCGTCGTGCCAGGTGGGGGCGGAGCCTCCGAGCCGCCCGGTGGCCGGGTCGACCAGGCCGGGCGCGCCGATGGCGAGGGTGTGCGGGCCGGCGACCCCGGCCTCCGTGAGCGTCCCGTCGACGGCGGCGAGTGCGCTGGTGAGGGCCGCCGCGGTGGTGTCGGGCGGGTCGGCGGCGGGCCCGCCCGCGGTGCCGGGCGCGCCGGGCAGGCCGATGGGGACGGTGCGTTCGGCCCGTACCTGCCCGAGGAGGTCGGCGACCGCGACGGTGAGGGTGTGGGTGCGCAGGTCGAGGCCGAGCAGATGGGCGCGGTCGGCGACGATCCCATAGAGCCGGGCGTTGGGTCCGCGCCGCTGGGCGCCGCTCTCGCCGACCACGGCGATCAGTCCGGCCTCCTGGAGGCGGTCGACCAGGTCCGCGACGGTGGGGCGGGACAATCCGGTCAGCTGCTTGAGCTGACCCGCCGTCAAGGAGCCCTCGGACTGCAGGAGTTCGAGGGCCAGCCGGTCGTTGATCAGCCGGGCGGTGGCCGGCGAGGCGGTACGGCCGGCGGCTGCCGCGAGCGGTGCATGCATGGCTGGATCCTTCCATCCTCACGAACCGTCACCCTTATTATCAGGCAGGGTCCCTGATAATTTGCCGGCCATGGCTGGCAACGGCGTTCCCGACGCCACTCCCCGTGCCCCGCTCCCCCGACTTCCCGACCACCGACTGCGCCGCGCCCGCTGGGCGATCGCCGCGGTGTTCCTCGTCCACGGCTCGGTCAGCGGCAACTTCGCCACCCGCATCCCCTGGATCCAGGACCACACCCAGATCCCGCCGAGCCAGCTCGGCCTGGCCCTCGCCTTCCCGGCGATCGGCGCGTCGCTGGCGATGCCACTGGCCGGCCGGATCAGCCACCGCTTCGGTGCCCGCGCCGCGCTGCGCGCCCTGCTCGCACTGTGGACGCTGTCGCTGGCCCTGCCCGCCCTCTCCCCCAACGTGTTCGTGCTCTGCGGCACGCTGCTGATCTACGGCAGCGTCTCGGGCATGGCGGACGTGACGATGAACGCGCTGGGCGTGGAGACCGAGGACCGCCTGGGCCGGCCGATCATGTCCGGGCTGCACGGCATGTGGAGCGTGGGCGCGCTCCTCGGATCGGCGGCCGGCACCGTCGCCGCGCACACCGGCACCGATGCCCGACTCCATCTCGCCGGTGCCGCCCTGGTGATAACCCTGCTCGGGGCGCTCGTCTGCCGGGGCGTACTGGATCTGCGCAGCGCCCCCGAGGAACATCCGCCGCCGCGCTTCGCGCTCCCGCCCCGGTCGGCGCTGCTCATCGGCGCCATAGGGTTCTGCGCGGTGTTCGCCGAGGGCTCCTCGCTGGACTGGTCGGCGGTCTACCTCCGTGACCGGCTGGGCACGGACGCGGGGCTGGCGGCCGCCTCCACCACCGCGTTCGCCTGCACGATGGCGGCCGCCCGGCTGGCCGGGGACAAGGTGGTGGCCCGCTTCGGCCCGGTGCGCACGGTCCGGGCGGGCGGGCTGCTGGCCACCGTCGGCGGGCTGCTGGTCGTCACCGCGGGCCACCCGGCGCTGGCGATGGCCGGCTTCGGTCTGGTCGGTCTGGGGATCGCGATGGTGGTCCCGCTGGCGTTCGCCGCGGCCGGCCGCAGCGGCCCGGCGCCCAGCCAGGCCATCGCGGGGGTGGCCACGATCACCTACACCTCGGGGCTGATCGCCCCCTCGGCGATCGGCGGCATCGCCCAGGCGACCTCGTTGACCGGCTCGTTCGCCCTGGTCACGGTGCTGACGTTCGGCCTGGTGGCGGGGGCGCGGGTACTGCGGGTGCCGTCCCGGACGGCCTCGACGGGCGCGCCGGCCGCCGCCGACAGCAGTAGCAGCAGCGGCCTGGAACGCTCCTGACCTCGGCGGCTCAGGCCGCTTCGACCCCGGCGGCCGACACCTCGGCCGCCGGCTCCGGCCGCAGCAGGTCCGCGGCGATCGTCCGGCCCCGGTCCGACCACGGGGTGGGCCGCAGCGTCTGCGGGTCGACGCGGACCAGGACGCGGTGGCCGCGGGCGTGGGTCTCGGTGCCGTCGGCGGAGCAGAGCCGGAAGCCGTAGGTGAGGCCGGTGCGGCCGAGGCGTTCGACCCACAGGTGCACGGCGATGGGGGTCCCCCCACGCCGTTCAGGCGTGGGGGACGCCGGCGCGGGTGACCGGGCGCTCGTAGGAGACCTTCATCTCCTTGACGACGTTGCACATGTCGCCCGCGGCGGCCCAGTCACCGTCGAAACCGAAGCCGAACCCGTGCCAGTACTCGGCCCAGGCCCGCTCGGCCAGCAGCGGGTAGCGGGAGTTGTGGAGCATGCCGAGCGCGTCGAGGTCGTCGAAGTGGACGGTGACGGGGACCAGTTGCCCGTAGGCGACGGGGTCGGCGACCTGGAGGGGTTCGACGCTCACGGGTGGTGCTCCTGGGGAATTCGAGGGGGTGGTCCGGTGCTCGCGGCACCGGTCGGGGCCGGCGCGACAAGCCCGAGCCATCCTAAGCGGCCGCTTAAAAGGCGTTTCACTCGGTAAGCCGGTGACACCAGCCGCCGGAACGGCACCCACGACTCGCCCCGGCGGCGACGCCGGGGCGACCGAGGTGTGAAGAGGGTGAGAACGGGTCCGTCCGCAGCGGACCAGAAGGGCGAGGGGGCAACAGCCGCTCCTCGCCACTTTCAACGTATAGCGCACCAGGGGGCTTGCGGCAAGGCCCCGGTCGTACCGCAGAATCGCTGGCCGAAGCCCCGGACCTGCGGAAAGAGGAGATTCACAAGGTGTGTGCGGTGTTGTCAGTTCAGGCGGTGTGCGGCGCCGTCGAGCCGGTGGTGGAACGCGCGCTGCGGGTGCGGGCCCTCGGTGCCGACGTGCCGGTGTGCGCGTGGTCGGACTTCGCGGGCGCGACCTCGGATCGGAGCTGATGACATGAACCCCCACCTGACCACCAGCGCGTTCGACCTTCCCGACCAACTCTCGCCCAAGGCCGACCCGCTGCTGATCGCCGGCGACGAAGCGCACTTCGCGGCCATCGCGGAGAGCCTGGAGCAGACGATCGCCGAACTGTCCGACCGCCTCGATGCCGAACGCAGGGCACCCGGTGGCCTGGGCCGGGCGGCGATGGAGCGGGACGCCGAGATCCACCGGCTGACCGGTCGGCTGCGCGCCCTGCGTCGCTTCGGTTGGGACTTGTGCCTCGGACACACCGTCAGCGCGGACGGCTCCGAGCCCGTGTACATCGGACGGCTCGGCCTCACCGACAGCACGGGGCGTCGGCTGCTGATCGACTGGCGCTCCCCCGCGGCCGAGCCGTTCTTCGCGGCGACCCACGCCAACCCGATGGGTCTGGCAAGCCGCCGCAGATACCGCTGGACCCGCGGCCGGATCAGCGACTACTGGGACGAAGTGTTCACCGCCGACGGGCTTGAAGGGCACGCCGCGCTCGACGACCAGTCCGCCTTCATCGCCAGCCTGGGCAGCACCCGGTCGACCCGGATGCGCGACGTACTCGCCACCATCCAGGCCGACCAGGACGCCATCGTCCGGGCGGGATCGCGCGGCGCTCTCGTCGTCGACGGCGGCCCGGGGACGGGCAAGACCGTCGTCGCGCTGCACCGCACCGCCCACCTCCTCTACTCCGACCCCCGGCTCGGTCACCGTCGGGGCGGCGTGCTGTTCGTCGGTCCGCACCAGCCCTACCTGGCCTACGTCGAGGACGTCCTCCCCAGCCTCGGCGAGGAGGGCGTGCAGACCTGCACCCTGCGGGACCTCGTGTCCGAGGGTCCTGGCGCAGCGGACGAGACCGACCCGGACGTGGCCCTCCTGAAGTCGTCAGTGAACATGGTGAAGGCGATCGAGAAGGCCGTCAGGTTCTACGAAGAGCCGCCCACCGAGGGGATGACGGTCGCCACCTCCTGGTCCGACGTCTGGCTGAGCGCCGACGACTGGGCCGAGGCGTTCGAGGCGCCGGACCCGGGCACTCCGCACAACGAGGCGCGCGAGCAGATCTGGGACGAGCTGGCCGCGATCCTGCTGGACAAACTCGACGGTGACGTCGCGCCCGACCTGTTCCGGAGGTCGCTACAGCACGACGAAGAGCTGGTCACCACCCTCAACCGCGCCTGGCCGCTGCTCGAAGCCGCCGACCTCGTCGGAGACCTCTGGTCGGTATCCGCCTACCTGCGGATGTGCGCTCCCTGGCTCAGCCGCGACGAGGTGCAAAAGCTTCAGCGCAAGGAGGCTCCCCAGGCGTGGACGGTGTCCGACCTGCCGCTCCTGGACGCGGCCCGGCAGCGGCTCGGCGACCCCGCGGCGGCACGGCTGAAGCGTCGGCAGCGAGCCGCCGTCGCCGCCGAGCGGGCGCGCATGGCCGACGTCATCGACACCGTGCTCGCGGCCGATGACGACGGCGAAGGTGCGGTGACGATGCTGCGCGGAAAGGATCTACAGGACAGCCTGGTCGACGAGACCGCGCTGCCCGGCACCGACCCCGCACCGCTGGCCGGCCCGTTCGCGCACATCGTCGTGGACGAGGCCCAGGAACTGACCGACGCCGAGTGGCAGATGCTGTTGCTCCGCTGCCCGTCCCGGAGCTTCACCATCGTCGGGGACCGCGCCCAGGCCAGGTACGGGTTCACGGAGTCGTGGCAGGAGCGGCTGGAGCGGATCGGGCTGGACCGGATCGACGTGGCCTCCCTGAGCGTCAACTACCGGACGCCGGAGGAGGTCATGGCGGAAGCCGAGCCGGTCATCCGGGCCGAACTCCCGGACGCCAATGTGCCGACCTCCGTCCGCAGCAGCGGCGTCCCCGTCGTCCACGGATCCGTTGCGGATCTGGACTCGGTCCTCGACGCCTGGCTCGGTGCGCATGCCGACGGGGTCGCCTGCGTCATCGGCACCGGTGACAGCGGAGCGGGCACGTTCCGGGCGACGTCCCGCGTCCGGTCGCTGACCCCGGGGCTGTCGAAGGGGCTTGAGTTCGACCTGGTCGTCCTGATCGACCCGGAGGCGTTCGGCGAGGGCGTCGAAGGAGCGGTCGACCGCTACGTCGCGATGACCCGGGCGACCCAGCAGCTGGTCATCCTCACCGGCTCCTGACGTCGGCCGCAGGGTGTCGACCGCGCGGAGCAGCGGAGGGCCTCGGTCGTTGCGGTCAGACGTTCGTCGCGGTCAGTCGTTGCGGTCAGCGGATCCGTCGTAGTCGCTGGTTCCGGCGTCGAGGAGCGGCATGTGGCGCTGGCCGGCTGCCTGCGAGAGCCAGCGCAGGGAGTGGTATCCGGTGAGCACGATCAGCGTCCCGAGGGCGATTCCGCTGAGTTCGAAGTGTTCCGTGAACTTCAGCGAGACGCCGCCGATGGCGATGATGATGCCGGCCGCGGCGGGGATGAGGTTCAGCGGCAGGGTGAAGTCCACCTTGTTGCGAATCCAGATCTGGGCGCCCAGCAGGCCGATCATGCCGTAGAGGATGACCGTGATGCCGCCCAGCACCCCGCCGGGGATCGCGGCCACCACCGCGCCGAATTTCGGGCACAGTCCGAAGAGCAACGCGAAGGCGGCTGCCGCGGAATAGGCGGCGGTGGAATAGACCCGGGTCGCCGCCATCACGCCGATGTTCTCGGCGTACGTCGTGGTGGCGGGGCCGCCGACCGCGGTCGAGAGGACCGTTGCCGTGCCGTCGGCGACGATGGCCATGCCCATCTTGTCTTCGAGGGGGTCACCGGTCATCTCCCCGACCGCCTTGACGTGACCGGCGTTCTCCGCGACCAGTGCCACCAGGACGGGAAGCGCCACGAGGATCGCCGAGGCCGAGAAGTTCGGTGCGTGGAACGTCGGGAGGCCGATCCAGTCGGCCTTCTCGACGGCGGAGAAGTCGATGCGCCAGTGGTCGGTCACCTTCCCCGCGCCGTCGGCCGCATGAATCATTCCCGTGGTGCGGTCGAGAACCCAGGACAGTACGTACCCGAAGACCAGACCCAAGAAGATGGCGATCCGCGACCAGAAGCCTCGCAGGACGACGAGGGCCAGGCCGGTGAACAGCATGGTCGCCAGGGCCGTCCACTGATCCTGCGGCCAGTACGTGGAGGCCGTCACCGGGGCGAGGTTGAAGCCGATGAGCATGACGACCGCGCCGGTCACCACGGGCGGCAGAACCGCGTGGATCACGCGGGCGCCGAGAACGTGAATGACGATCCCGCAGCCCGCCAGACAAGCACCCACGACGAGCATCGCGCCCGTCAGCGTGCCGGCATCACCCCCCTGACCTGCGATCACGGCGGATACGCCGACGAAGGAGAGCGACGAGCCCAAGTAGCTGGGGATGCGCCCGCGGGTCATCACCAGGAAGAGGACCGTGGCCACGCCGGATGCCATGAGGGCCAGGCTGGGGTCCAGGCCCATCAGCACCGGAGCGACGAAGCACGCGCCGATCATCGAGACGACGTGCTGGGCTCCGAGCGCGATGGTGCGGCCCCACGTCAGACGTTCACCGGGTTTGACCACCTCCCCCGGCTTCAGATGCCGCCCGTCTCCATGAAGCTTCCACCCGAAGCCCGCCATGATCACTCTCCACTTCTGCGACGCCCTGCACGCCACAGAGCCGAAGTGATTCATAGTCGAACCACCGCGTCAGGACAAACGAGGCACCATCGTGGTGCGCACCCGCCCCCACCTGCTGCGCGCCCCGGCTCCCCCGCACGCCAAGCAGCGACGGCCACCACCGCCGACGGTCCGTGGGCGCGGGCGGTCCGTGGGTGCGGGCGGTGGCCGCGCCGCGCCGCGGACCGTCGTCGGGCGTCACTTACCGAGCTTCTTGACGGCCTCGTAATACGTCCAGGCCAGCCCGTTGCAGGAGGTCTTCTTCGCGCCTGAATAGCGGGCGCAGACCCGCTTCAGGTCCGCATAGAGGGCACTGTCCAAACGCGCCTTGTTGGCGGAGAAAGTGCCCGCTTTCTTGTAGTTGCGGTAGCCGAAGTCGTGTCGGGCGCAGGAGAGTTTGAACGGGAAGCCGAAGGGGTTGTCCGGCGACTTGGAGCAATAGTCGGTGGACCAGTCGAAAGCGTAGGCGGCCCATCTCCCCTGATTGTTGCGGGCCGCCAGCCAGTTGCCGTAGCTGGCCGCGCTGGTTTGCGTGAAGCCCATCATCACCTGCGGCTTGTCGGCGGGGGCGGCCTGGGCCGGGGCGGCGGCCACCGCCAGTGCGGAGACGGTCAGCAGCGGCGTGACCGCCATGGCGGCAAGTCTTCGGGACACGGATCAACCTCCGGAATTCTGCGCCGTGTTCATACGGCGTTTCCTGGGATGCCGAATGGATCAGTCCGTATGGACCTGGGTGTTCTCACGGGCTTTCGCGGGGACAGCACCGCTGCTTGCGTGCACCGCTGCTTGCGGCCCGACCGGAAATGCGCGGCACAAATCGACGCGGTAGGGGCACCACGGGAGCTGAACGGCGCGGGACGGTAGGAAGGGCCTCAAGACGGCGCGCCGATTATTACCCCGTTCCGGTCAACTCGCCACAGTCATCGGCATATTTAGGGGTACCGCGATGTCACGCTGAGCGGATGACGACCCTTCAGCAGCACGGCCGAAACGGCCCGCAGCACACCGTCGCAGAACCCGCCGCCCGGTCCGTCGACCGCTCCGGACCTGCGGCGACGGCCGAGGTGACGCACGTACTGGCGCGGATGCGGGCGCTGGACCGGGCGCTGCCCGCCGACGACGGGGTGGCCGTCTTCAACCGGGTCTACCTGGCCGTCACCGAGGCCGTCGTCCAACGGGTAGGGAGTGGCGCCTTCGAGGACCCGGAGGCCGCCGGCGCATTGGACGTCCAGTTCGCCCGCCGCTACTTCACCGCGGTGGACGCCGACGCCACCGGGCTGCGGCCGCCGGCCTGCTGGCGGCCGCTGTTCCAGCTGCGCCGGCACCCCAGGGTCCGCCCGCTGCAGTTCGCGCTGGCCGGCATCAACGCGCACATCGGCCACGACCTCGCGCTGGCCGTCGTGGACACCTGCCGGGCGCTGGACTGCGAACCGCCCGCCCTGGAGGGCGACTTCGACCGCATCGGCACGCTCCTGACCGGCCTGGAGGAGGGTATCCGGGAGACCTTGATGCCCGGCCCCGACCTCCTGGACATCGCCGATCCGCTCACCCACCTCGTCGGCTCCTGGAGCCTGGAGATGGCCCGCGACGGTGCCTGGGCCGCGGCCCGCATGATGTGGGGCGTCCGCCGGCTCCCGGAGGTCGCGGAGGAGTTCGCCGACCGCCTGGACGCGAGCGTGGGCCTGATCGGCCGCTGTCTGCTGACCCCGCTGGGATAGTCCGCGGCGCGGCGGCCGGCCGACGGCGGCGCGCCACGGCCGCCGCCGGCTTCGTTCCGCTGCCGGGCGCCCCGCCGTAGGGTGCCGCCCATGACGTTACGACTGGGACTGGGGCTGCCCCAGATGCCGCAGTACGACCCGCGGCGCGCGGTGCGGGACGTGGCCCGCGCCGCGGAGGAGATCGGTTTCGACAGCGTCTGGGTCTTCGAGCGGACGGTGTTCCCGCGCGAACCCCTCGACGGGCTCTACGGCGTGCCGGGCCTGCCCTGGCCCGACTTCTACCGCCGGTGCGCCGACCCGCTGGTCACCCTCGCGCTGGCCGCCGCCGTCACCGACCGGGTCCGGCTGGGCAGCAGTGTGCTGGTCTCCGGGCTGCACGCGCCGTTCCCGTTCGCCCGGACGCTGGCGACGCTGGACGCGGCCAGCGGCGGGCGGGTGCTGGCGGGCCTCGGCACCGGCTGGTCCCAGGACGAGTACCGGGCGGCCGGGGTCACCGCGTATGCCGACCGCGGCGCCCAGTTGGACGAACTGCTCGACGTCTGCGCGGCGGTCTGGGGCCCCGACCCGGTCGCGTACCGGGGCCGCTGGACGGAGATCGCACCGGCCTCGGTCGGGCCCAAGCCGGCCCGTCCGATCCCGGTCTACCTGGCCGCGGGCGGCGGCCGGGCCCTGGACCGGGTGGCGCGGCGCGCCGACGGCTGGCTGCCCGCCCACCTGACGGGTGAGCAGCTCGCCCCGCTGCTGGCGCGGCTGGCCCGGGCGGCCGAGCGGCACGGCCGCGACGCCGGGGAGTTGGACGTCGTCCTGCGGGTCGGGGTCGAGCTGACCGGGGCGCCCCTGCCGGAGGCCGAACGCCGCCCGTACACCGGCAGCCACGACCAGGTGCTGGCGGATCTGGCCGGCGCCGCCGAAGCCGGGGTCCAGGAGGTTCTGGTGGATCTCCAGGTGCACTGCCGGGACGGCAAGGAGCTGGCCGACCGGGCCGCCGAACTGCACGGCCGGGTCCGGGCGGCCGGCCTGTAGCACCGCGCCGGCGGGACCGCCCGGGCTCCCGGACCCGGCCCGTACGCGGACGTGCGGAGGGCCCCGGATCAACCGGGGCCCTCCGCACGTCAGTTGGCGCGCACGCGAGCGGAACGTTCAGGACCCGACGCGCCCGCGCCTGCGCAGCGCTGCGGAAGCACTCAGTCCTCCGGGAGCTCCACCGGCGCGATCTCGTCGTAGACGTCGCCGGGGCCCGGGTTGGTCCCGTCGGTGCCGCCGCCGAGGTGGTGCATCACGCCCCACACCGCGTTCAGTGCGGTCTGGATGGCGCCCTCGGCCCAACCGGCCGTCCAGGAGATGTCGTCACCGGCGAGGAAGATGGCGCGCTTGTCCTCGGGGAGCAGTTCCTGCATGAAGTGGGTGAACAGGCGCCGCTGGTAGCGGTAGTGGCCGGGGAGGTTGGCCTTGAACGCGCCCATGAAGTAGGGCTCGTTCTCCCAGGACACGGTCACCGGGTTGCCGATGATGTGCTTCCGGATGTCGACCTTCGGGTAGATCTCGCCGAGCGACTTGAGCATGACCTCCATGCGCTCGTTCGCCGACAGCGGCAGCCACTTCAGACTGTCGTCGCACCAGGTGTAGGAGAGGCAGATGACGGCCGGCTGGTCCGGGCCGTTGTCCAGCAGGTAGGTGCCGCGGGTCATCCGGTCGGTGAGCGTCATCGACATCACGTCGCGGCCCGTCTCCTCGTCCTTGTCCAGCCAGAACGGCCGGTCCACCGGGACGAAGAGCTTGCTGGACTCCATGTAGTGGGTGCGCTCGATCGCCGTCCAGTGGTCGATCGGGAACAGGTCGTCATCGCAGTCGATCTTCGACAGCAGCATCCAGCTCTGCGCGGTGAAGACCACCGCCTTGTACGAGCGGATGTCGCCGGAGGCGTCGGTGACGGTGATGCGGTTGCCGGCGGTGCGGTGCAGCCGGGTCACGGCCGGCCGCGGCGCGCCGTCGTGCAGCGACGACAGCGAGGTGCCCTGGGCCCAGTGCACGATCTTCTGCGGCGCGCGCTCCCACAGGCGCAGCGGCAGCTGCTGGGAGCCGCCGACGATGCCGCGGTGGTGGTCGTCGGCCTCGGTGTAGACGACCCGCAGGATCTCCAGGATGGAGTTGGGGAAGTCGGTGTCCCAGCCGCCGGTGCCGAAGCCGACCTGGCCGAAGATCTCGCGGTGCCGGAAGGACGTGAACGCCTTGGAGTCGCAGAGGAAGCCGTAGAAGGTCTGGTTGTCGAGCTTCTCGACGAGCTGCGCCCAGATCTCGCGGATCCGCGGCACGTCGCGCTCGCGCATCGCCTGGTTCATGTCGGAGAAGTCGGCGCCCTCCTCCAGGCAGGCGTTCCACGCCTCGGCGACCTGGCGGTAGACCGCGGGCAGGTCGTCGACGGTCTCGGCGTAGTGCGACTCGCCCTTGAGGTCGACGACGGTCGACGGGGTGGCCTCGGCGAGCGGGTTGGGGAACGGCGCGGTTTCCAGGCCCACCAGGTCGATGTAGTGCTGGAGCGCCGTCGAGGACGGCGGGAAGCGCATCGCGCCCAGTTCGCAGTTGACGGACTCGTCGCAGCCGTCGAAGCCGACGGTGCGCAGCCGGCCGCCTATCTGGTCCGCCTCGTAGACGACGGGCTTGAGGCCCATCTTCATCAGCTCGTACGCGGTGACGATGCCGGAGAGGCCGCCACCGACGATGGCCACCTCGGTGCCGTGCTCGGTCGCCGGGATCTGGCCGAGGCCCGCCGGGTGCGCGAGGTAGTCGTCGTACGCGTAGGGGAAGTCCGGGCCGAACATGGTGATCGGCGGCTGCACGGCGGTGTGCGGGACGGCGGGGGGCACCGTGGACGTCATCGGGGCGGACTCCTTGCGGGCGGGGGCGGGGCGGGGCGGATCAGGGCGTATCGGGCACGGGCGGGCGCGGCGGGGCGCGCTCGGGCGCGGTGGGGCGGTGCGGGCGCGGCGGGGCGCTACGGCGGACCGGGGAACGGCACTGCGGCGGGCGGATCCACCGGCCGCGGTGGGGCGCCGGTCAGGCGAGGTCGGTGTAGAGCTCCGGCCTCCGGTCGTGCAGGTAGGGGTTGTTCTCCCGGGCTTCCTTCAGGAACGCCGGGTCGACCGCGGCCTGCACCAGCTGCTCGGAGCGTCCGGCGCGGGTGCGGACGACGCCGTCCGGTCCGGCCAGGCAACTGAGGCCGACGAACTCGAACTCGCCCTCCGCGCCGACCCGGTTGACGTACCCGACGTACATCTGGTTCTCGAAGGCGCGCACCGGGATCATCTGCTCCGGCACGATCTGGAACGGGTGCATCTGCGCGGTGGGCACCAGCAGCAGATCCGTCCCGGCCAGCGCGTGCGCCCGGACGTTCTCCGGGAACTCCACGTCGTAGCAGATCAGCAGGCCGATCCGGATCCCGTCCAGCTCCGCCTGGACGACCGCCCGGTCGCCCGGGGTGAACCACTCGCGCTCGAAGCAGCCGAAGAGGTGGGTCTTGCGGTAGTTGGCGAGCGCCGTGCCGTCGGGGCCGATCAGCTGGGCGGAGTTGTAGACCACGCCGGTCTCTTCGGGGGCGCGCTCCGGGTAGCCGTAGAGCACCGCGATGCCGTGCTCGGCGGCGATCCGGGCGACGGCCCGGGCGCTGGCACCGTCGGCCGGCTCGGCGAGGCGGTGCACGTCACCGCCGATCGCGTAGCCGGTGAGGAACAGCTCGGGGCAGGCGAGCAGCCGGGCGCCGGTCGCGGCCGCCTCGCGGGCCGCGTCGGCGAGCACCGTCAGGTTGTGCGCGACGTCGCCGGGCCGTCCCGAACTCTGGAGCAGGGCGGTGTGCAGCGGCGGCATGGGACCCCTCGGCGGTGGCGGTTCGGGTGGGACGCAATGACGGTACGGTCCGTCGACGATCCGGGACAAGGCGCCACCGTTGCGTGGCGACGGACGATTCGTTGCGCGTTCAAGGGTCACCGCGGCGATTCGTTGCACGCGGCATGCGGCCAGGTCGGGCGGGTGCCGGCGGGGTGACTCAGGCCACCGCGGCGGCCACCGTCTCGCGCACCACGCGGCGCAGCCACCGGTGGCCCGGGTCGGCCTCCTGCCGCGGGTGCCAGGCCATCGCCATCGGCATCGGCGGCAGGTCGAACGGGATGGGCAGGGTGCACAGGCCCAGCCCGCGCACCATCGGTGCCGCGGTCCGCTCCGGGGCCATGCCCACCACGTCGGTGTCCCGCACCATCATCAGCGCGGCCGCGACGGTCGGCACGGTGGCGATCACCCGGCGGCGCAGCCCGCGTTCGGCCAGCGCGGTGTCGATGGGGCCGGCCAGCCGGCCGCGCCGGGAGAAGCTGAGGTGCTGGGCGGCGGCGTACCGGCGGGCGGTGAGCGGCCAGGTGGTCAGCGGGTGGCCCTCCCGGACGACGGCGACCGCGCGGTCCTCGAACAGCCGCTCCGTACGGATCTCCGGCTCCGGGCTGTCGATCATGCCCAGCTCCACGTCGGCCACCCCGTCCCGGAGCAGCGGCAGATCGACATGGCTCTCGCCGAGGAAGCGCAGCACCACCCCCGGCGCCTCCCGGGCGACCCGGGCGACCAGTGCGGGCCCGAGAGTGGTGACGAACAGGTCGCTGGCGTTCAGGGCGAAGATCCGGGTGAGCTGGGCCGGATCGGCGGGGGCGGACGGGGCCAGCACCCCGTGCGCGGCCTCGACCAGCCGCCGCACCTCGGCCTTGATTTCCAGCGCGCGGGGGGTCGGCACCATGTGCCGGCCGGCGCGGACCAGCACCGGATCGCCGAGGGTCCGCCGGATCCGGCCGAGCGCCCGGCTCATGGCAGGCGCGGAGAGCCCGATCCGGTCGGCGGCCGCGGTCACGCTCTCCTCTTCCAGCAGCGCATCCAGGGCGATCAGCAGGTTGAAGTCGATGTTTGCGTTTCGCGCAATCATGGCGTGCACACCTTGCATTTGAGATCAACTGAACGGGACTCTAGCGTCCCCGCCATGACCACGTCAGCACCGCCGTCGGCCGACGGCACCTCGCCCCCGCGCGCCGGCCGGCGCTCCGTCACCGCCGTGATGTGCGCCTGCGTCCTGGTGGCACAGTCCCTCGTGGCCGCCATGAACCTGGCCATCCCGAAGATCGCCGCGAGCGACCTCCACCCCACCCCCGCCCAACTGCTGTGGATCGTCGACACCTACGTACTGGTCTTCGCCGGTCTGCTGATCCCGGCCGGCGCACTCGGCGACCGCTACGGCCGGAAGGGCACCCTGCTCACCGGGCTCGCGGTCTTCGGCACCGGCGCGCTGCTCAGCGCGCTGGCCCCGACCCTCCCGGTACTGCTGGGCGGCCGCGCCGTCTCGGGCGCCGGGGCCGCACTCCTGGTGCCGGCCACCCTGTCCGTACTCCTCCACGCATCCCCGCCCGGACGCAAGGCGGCGGCGATCGCGGCGTGGAGCACCGCGATGGGCGTCGGCGGAATGGTGGGGAACGCGGGCGGCGCACTGATCCTCCAATACCTGCCCTGGCAGGGGCTGTTCTGGGGGTACGTGCCGCTGGCGCTGCTCCTGTTCGGTTGGGTGGCGCGGTCCGCGCCCGCGGTGCCACGGCAGACCGCGACGCTGGACCTGCCGGGCTCGGCGCTGCTGATCCTCGGGTCCTTCGCCCTGCTCTTCGGCATCATCGAGGGCCCCGGCCTGGGCTGGGCCTCGACGCCGGTCCTCGGCGCCTTCGCCCTGGCCCTGCTGCTGTTCGCGCTCTTCGTCCGGCACGGCCTGCGGGTCGCGCACCCGGTACTGGACCCCCGGCTGTTCCGGCTGCCGCGGCTGCGCGCCGGCAGCGCCGGGATCGCCGTCGGCTTCTTCGGGATGTTCGCCCTGTTCTACGTCAACGCGCAGTTCCTCCAGTACGTGAAGGGCTATACGCCACTGCGGACGGGCTTCGCGATCGTGCCGCTGGCCTTCGGGATGCTGGCGGTGACGCGGTACGGGCTGCGCCTGGCACAGCGGATCGGCGAGGCCAAGACGTCCGGCGCCGCACTGCTCCTGGTGGCCACCGGCCTGCTGCTGCTCTCCACCGCCGACGTCGAAACCCCTTACCCGCGCTACCTGGCGTACCTGCTGCTGATGGCGGCCGGCGCGGGCCTGGCGATGCCGACGCTGTCGCACGCGATCGTGACGTCGGTGCCGGCTCACCAGGCCGGCATGGGCTCCGGACTCCAGGGCGCGGCACGGGAGTTGGGCGCGGCACTGGGCATCGCGGTGGTCGGCACCGCACTGTCGGTCCGTTACGCCGCGGGCACCGGGCACGGGACGGCCGCGGCGGCCGCGTTCACCGACGCCGCCGCGCTGGGTTACCGGATCGCGGCGGCCGTGGTGCTGGTGGTGGGCGCCGCGGTGACGGTCGGTCTACGCTCCCGGCGCCCCGCCGGCACGACACCCGTGGAGGCCCCCGCCTCCCCCACCCTTGACCTCAAGTCCACCTGAGGTCGCAGGATCACCGCATGACCACGCACGAGGCCACAGCCACCGACCCCACCCCGCCGACCGCCGAGCCCGCCCACCTCCGGACCGCGCGGCAGCTCCAGCACCTCACCGACCGCGCCGACATCGCCGACCTGTTGGACCGCTACCTGCGCTCCCTGGACGAGGGGGTGTTCGACGAGGCGTGGGGCCGCGCCTTCTACGCCGAGGACGCCACGGCCGAGATGCCCCTCGGCACCGTCCGCGGCCGGGACGCCGTGGTGGCCCGGATCCGGGAGGGGATGGCCCTGTTCGACCGGACCGTGCACCTGGGCGGCAACGCCGTCATCGAGATCGACGGCGACCGGGCCACCGCCCGCGGGGCCCAGCTCAGCACCCACGTGCTGGCCGACGGGTCCGAGGCGCTCTTCGTCTCCGGCGGCCACGCCGACACCGAGCTGGTACGGACCCCGGACGGCTGGCGGATCGCCGCCTCCGCGCTCCGCATCGTGTGGACCGGGGGCACCCCGCCGCACCTGCCGGCGGGAATGGGCCCGGCGCACGCCGCGTAGCGGCCCGGCCCGGACAGGCCCTAGCCGGGCGCGCCCGACCCGTAGCGGCGCAGCAGCGGGGAGAGGACCAGCACGGACTTGGTGCGCTCGACGAAGGGTTCGCCGGCGATCCGCTCCAGGACCCGCTCGAAGTGCCGCATGTCGGACGCGAAGACCTGCACCAGGGCGTCCGCCTCACCGGTGACGGTGGAGGCGGACGCCACTTCCGGGTAGCGCGACAGACCGCGGTGGATCGCTTCGGGCGAGGTGTTGCGGCGACAGAAGATCTCGATGAACCCCTCGGTCTCCCAGCCGAGGGCGGCCGGGTCGACGCGCACCGTGAACCCGGTGATCGCGCCGTCCGCCCGCAGCCGGTCCACCCGGCGTTTGACCGCCGGTGCGGACAGTCCGACTTCCTGGCCGATGTCCGCGTAGCTGCGGCGGGCGTCCTCGGCGAGGGCGTGGACGATGCGTTCGTCGAGATCGTTCAGTCGCACTGCGGGTGGGTCACTTCTCTGCGGTGGCCAATCGGGAGCGGCGCATGCCGTATCCGAAGTAGATCACAAGGCCGACCGCCATCCAGACACCGAAGACCACCCAGGTCACCAGGCCGAGACGGGTCATCATGAAGGCGCAGAGCAGGAAACCGATCGCGGGGAAGATCGGGGAGAACGGGGTACGGAACGCCCGCGGCATGTCCGGCCGGGTCTTGCGCAGCACGATCACGGCCACGTTGACCAGCGCGAACGCGAAGAGCGTGCCGATGCTGGTGGCGTCGGCCAGCTCGCCGAGCGGCACCGCGGCGGCGAGCACCCCGCAGAACAGGGAGACGATCACAGTGTTCACCCGGGGCACGCCGCTCTTGGGGTGAACCTTGGAGAACGTCTTGGGCACCAGCCCGTCCCGGGACATCGCGAAGAGGATCCGGGTCTGGCCGTAGAGCACGGTCAGCACGACGCTGGCGATGGCGACGACGGCGCCGAAGGCCAGCAGCACCGACCAGTAGTCGTGCCCGGTGACGGTCTTGAGGATCCCGGCGAGCGCCGCCTCCGAGCCCTTGAACTCCTGCCACGGCAGGGCGCCCACCGCGATGGCCGCGACCAGGCAGTACAGGGCGGTGACGATCACCAACGACAGCATGATCGCGCGGGGCAGGTCGCGCTGCGGGTTCTTGGCCTCCTCGCCCGCCGTGGAGGCGGCGTCGAAGCCGATGTAGGAGAAGAACAGGGTGGCGCCGGCGGCACTGACCCCCGCCATACCCATCGGCATGAAGTTGGCGAAGTTGCCGGACTTCACGCCCTGGATCGCGACGCCGCAGAAGAGCAGCAGCGTGGCGATCTTGACGACCACCATGATGGTGTTGGCCCGGGCGCTCTCCCTGGCGCCGCCCAGCAGGAACACCATCGCCAGCACCACGACCAGCAGGGCCGGCAGGTTGAAGTAGCCGCCCTGGCCCGGAGGGGCGGAGAGCGCGTCGGGGATGGTGAAGCCCAGCGTGCCGCCGAGGAACTCGTTGAGGTACTGGCCCCAGCCGACCGCGACGGCCGCCACCGAGACGCCGTACTCCAGGATCAGGCACCAGCCGCAGACCCAGGCGATCAGCTCACCGAGGGTGGCGTAGGCGTAGGAGTACGACGAGCCGGAGACCGGGATGGTGCCGGCCAGCTCGGCGTAGGAGAGCGCGGAGAACAGCGCCGTGACGCCGGCGATGACGAACGAGAGCACGACCGCCGGCCCGGCGACCGGGACGGCCTGGCCGAGGACCACGAAGATGCCGGTGCCGAGCGTGGCACCGATGCTGATCATGGTCAGCTGCCAGACGCCCATCGAGCGGCGGAGCGTGCCCCCCTCGCCCTGGCCGCCCTCGGCGACCAACCGCTCGACCGGCTTGCGGCGCATCAGCCGAGTGCCGAGTCCGCCGCCGACGGGCGGCGGGGAATAGCTGTCCCCTGGGGGCGGGACGGCGCCGTTCTCCAACACTGGGGGCTCCTTCGTCGCTGCCGGTCAGACTGACACATTCCGGCACATTCCGGTGACTAGACCGCAGCGGCCAGGCAGGCAGGACGAACCACCCTGCAGCAGGAGACCGCCGAGCAGGCGGTCTCCGCCACTCCACGTACAGCGCATGACACTACGGCCCCTCGTTGACCTGCCGTAATGCAGGATCCTTGCGCAACTACGGTGGTTCGTTGCGCACGGCGGCGAAGGGCAGCGGAACGTTGCGCTCCACCGCAGTCAATCACGGTCGTACCCGGAGAACGCCACCGGCCCCGCACCAGGTCGGTGCGGGGCCGGTGGGCGGCGCGTCGGAGCCGTCAGCGGGCTCCGGAGGTCAGCTCCAGCTGTCGTGCAGCGGCTTTCCCTCGGCGTAGCCGGCGGCGCTCTGCACGCCGACCACGGCCTTCTCCGTGAACTCCGCCAGGGAGGCGGCGCCGGCGTACGTGCAAGAGCTGCGGACGCCCGCGATGATCGAGTCGATCAGGTCCTCGACGCCGGGACGGGCCTGGTCGACGAACATCCGGGAGGTGGAGATGCCCTCCTCGAACAGCGCCTTGCGGGCGCGGTCGTAGGCCGACTCGTCGCTGGTGCGGTTGCGCACCGCACGCGCCGAGGCCATCCCGAAGCTCTCCTTGTACGGCCGGCCCTCGGCGGTGTGCTGGAGGTCGCCCGGCGACTCCAGCGTGCCGGCGAACCACGAGCCGATCATGACGTTGGACGCGCCCGCGGCCAGCGCCATGGCCACGTCGCGGGGGTGGCGGACACCGCCGTCGGCCCAGACGTGCTTCCCGTACTTCTTCGCCTCGGCGGCGCACTCCAGCACCGCGGAGAACTGCGGCCGGCCCACACCGGTCATCATGCGGGTGGTGCACATCGCGCCCGGCCCGACACCGACCTTGATGATGTCCGCGCCGGCCTCGATGAGGTCGCGCACACCGGAGGCGGCGACGATGTTGCCCGCGACGATCGGGACGTGCGGGTCCAGCGCCCGGACCGCCTTGATCGCGCTGATCATCGACTCCTGGTGGCCGTGCGCGGTGTCCACGACGAGGGTGTCCACACCCGCGTCCAGCAGCGCCTTGGCCTTGCCGGCCACATCGCCGTTGATGCCGACGGCGGCCGCGATCCGTAGCTTGCCGCCCGCGTCCGTGGCGGGGGTGTACAGGGTGGCGCGCAGCGCGCCCTTGCGGGTCAGGATGCCGACCAGCCTGCCGTCCGCGTCGACCGCGGGGGCCAGCTTGCGGTTGGCGGCGTCGAGGCGGTTGAACGCCTCGCGGGGGTCGATGTCCGCATCCAGGACCAGCAGGTCCTTGGACATGACCTCGGACACCTGGGTGAAGCGGTCCACTCCGGCCAGGTCGTGCTCGGTGACGACGCCGACCGGCCGGCCGCCCTCGACGACGATGCCCGCGCCGTGCGCCCGCTTCGGCAGCAGCGACAGCGCGTCCGCCACGGTCGAGACCGGGGAGAGCACTATCGGGGTGTCCAGCACCAGGTGGCGCTGCTTGACCCAGGTGATGACGTCGGTCACGACGTCGTTCGGGATGTCCTGGGGGATGACGACCAGACCACCGCGGCGGGCCACGGTCTCGGCCATACGGCGGCCGGCGATCGCCGTCATGTTGGCGACCACGAGCGGGATGGTCGTGCCGGAGCCGTCGCGCGAGGCGAGGTCCACGGCCTGGCGGGAGCCCACCGCCGAGCGGCTGGGCACCATGAACACATCGTCGTAGGTCAGGTCGTAGGGCACCGAAGAACTCTCTTCGAGGGCGCCGTTCTTCGGATTGAGGAATCGCATACTGCCAGGATACGGGCCCTGACCAGGACTCATGTGATAGTCCTACGGCCTCGTGGGCCGTGTGTGTGATCCGCCAATCCGGTGTCCACACACCGGGACGCCGGCTCACGGGACGCACGCGTAAGGTCGCGGAACGGCGCCCACGGGGGCCGGCTCCCCGGGCTACGCCCCCTGCCGGCCGCGCCCGCCGGCCATGATCACCGCAAGCCCAGTGTCGGTGTCCCGCCAGTACCCCACGGAGTCCGCCAACACCCCCTCCACCACACTCCAGTCCTCCGGCGCGGCGGCCGCGTACTCCTGCCAGCCGGTGATGACCAGCAGCCGACCGCGCGACGGAGGGCACCAGGACAGGTCGGTGAGGCAGTCGACCAAGGCGTCCCAGTTGTGGCCGAAGTACGCCGGGAATTCCAGGGCGGCGGCGCACCGGTCCAGGAACCCGGCCTTGTCCGCGACCCCGGCGAGGTCCAGCGCGGCACCGTCCCACCCCGCGTCCCGGGCCGCGGCCAGGGCGTCCGCGACCGGGCGGTCGGCCGGCCAGGGCAGCACCCCGGCGGGCGTCCGCCCGTCGAGCACCGCGGCCAGCGCCCGGGGCACCTCGGCGCTCACCGCAGCACCGCCTTGAAGCTCTTGTAGTGATCGTCGGTGTAGAAGAACTCGTGGTGCTTGCCGGTGATCAGGCGGCGGGCGCCGCGGGTCCGGGAACCCGGGGTGTCGACCGTGTACTCGTGGTAGTAGCCGCGCGGCTCTTTGGGCAGCTGCTTCTCGTAGTTGCCGAAGACGGTGCCGTCCTTGGGGTACGGGAACGGCCCACCGGCGTCGATCAGCTTGAGGGTGCGCTGCGCCTGCGCGGGCAGCCGGTCCGCCGGCACGGTCGGCAGGCCCTTCGCCCAGCCCGGTGCGGCGCCGCCGCCGGGCGACCGGGTGCCGGCCGTGGCGGTCGCGGCCGGCCGGTGCGTGCCGGCCGAACTCCCTTTGCCGTCACCGCCGGTGGAACAGCCGGTCAGGACGAGAAGCAGCGCGGCGAGCAGCGCGCCGACGACGGCGGCGGCCCGGCGCGGGGCGGTGTGGATCAGCATGCGCCGATGCTGTCACAGCCACGCGCCGGCTGCCCGCCGGCGGGCGCGCCGGGCCCGCTCACTTCCCGTCGGGATCCGCCCGGTCCAGGGCCGGCCGCGGGCCCGGACCGGTCTCCAGCAACAGGTGGTCGGCGGCCGCGGTGTCGGTCACCAGGCTTGTCACCAGTCCGGAGCGCAGCACCGCGCCGATGGCCGCGGCCTTGCGGCGGCCGCCGGCGATCGCCACCACCTCCGGGATGCGGCGCAGCCGGTCCGCCTCGACGGTGATGCACCGCTCGCCCAGGTCACGGCCGATGCGCCGCCCCTCGCCGTCGAAGAGGTGCGCGGACATTTCGGCGGCCGCGCCCAGCGAGGCGTAGTGCTCCCGCTCCTCCTCCGACAGCATGTCGTAGACGGTCGAGACGCCCGGCTCCCAGGAACCGATGGAGACGCAGGCGACGGTGACCTTGTCGAAGTACTCGAAGGCGCGGGCGATGCCGGTCTGGCCGCGCAGCGCGGCGGCGGTGGCCGAGTCGGGCAGCAGCATCGGCGCGTAGATCGGGTGCGCCTCGCCGCCGGAGACGTCGGCCGCGCGGCGGACCGCCTCGACCGAACCGCGGTCGGCGGTGCCGGCGTCGTAGACCCCGGTCAACTGGACGACCGTGCACGGCGGCAACCGGTGCAGGGCGGCCGCCATGTGGATCGTCGAGCGGCCCCAGGCGAGCCCCAGCACGTCGCCCTCGGCGACGAGCTCGCCGAGCAGGTCGGCGGCAACCTCACCGAGGTTCTCCGGGTCGGCGGCGTCCTCGGAAGCGTCCGCGGGCGATTCGACGACGACCGCGTGCCGCAGGCCGTAGCGGGCGCGCAGGGCGTCGGAGCGCTCCGCGTCGAGTTCGGAGGGCACCCGGATCTCGATCCGTACGAGATCACGCTCCAGGGCCGTCTCCAGCACGCGGGCGACCTTGAAGCGGCTGACGCCGAACTCCTCCGCGATCTGGATCTTGGACTTGCCCTCAAGATAGAAGCGGCGGGCCATGGCCGCAGCCTGCACCAGCTCGGCGGGGCCCATTCCGGACTGTGGGCGGCTGGCTACCACGAAATTCTCCCCTTTTGCGCATCTGATCGAGTCTTTGCTCATCCTTTCAGAAACCCGAGGTGTACGGGGACCACGAGCGGCACGACAGGCATGAACGCTCGGTTGCCACCAGGTCAACCGATGGCGCGGACCACACCGGACGGACCGGCTCCGGGCCCCGTACGGGCCGGGCCGACTCGATCAATGCGCGCAGCCCCAGCTACCGGCCGTCGCCGCCTCGGCCTTCTCCCGCAGGTCACGGACGGCCTTGGCCGGATCGTCCGCCCCGTACACCGCGGAACCCGCGACGAACACGTCGGCGCCGGCCTCCGCGCACCGCTCGATGGTCTCCGCCGAGACGCCGCCGTCCACCTGGAGCCACATCTGAAGGCCGTGCCGCGAGATCAGCTCACGGGTGCGACGGATCTTCGGCAGCATGATGTCCAGGAACGCCTGACCGCCGAAGCCGGGCTCGACGGTCATGATCAGCACCATGTCCAGTTCGGGCAGCAGGTCCTCGAAGGGCTCGATCGGGGTGGCCGGCTTGAGCGCCATCGACGCCCGCGCACCCTTGGCCCGGATCTCCCGCGCCAGCCGCACCGGCGCCCCGGCCGCCTCCGCGTGGAAGGTGACCGAACCGGCCCCGGCCTCCACGTACTGCGGCGCCCAGCGGTCCGGGTCCTCGATCATCAGGTGCAGGTCGAGGGGGGTGTCCGTCGCCTTGCTCAGCGCCTCGACGATCGGCACGCCGAGGGTGAGGTTGGGGACGAAGTGGTTGTCCATCACGTCGACGTGGAGCCAGTCGGCGCCCTCGACGGCCTTCGCCTCCTGGGCGAGGCGGGCGAAGTCGGCGGACAGGATGCTGGGGTTGATCAAGGCCATGCCCCCAGTATGGCGGTCCCTGCGCGGCCGGACCCCGCCGGGCGGGGAGAGCCCCGTCACCCCGCGGCCCGGTGCGCACCGGGCCGCCCCGGCCAGACGCGCGGCCCGGCCGGGGCGGACGAGGTGGTGCTGCGGCGATCAGCCCTTCAGGGCCGCCAGCGCCTGGTTCAGCGTCTGCGACGGACGCATCACCGCGGACGCCTTGGCCGGGTCGGGGCGGTAGTAGCCACCGATGTCGACCGGGGAGCCCTGCACCGCGATCAGTTCGTCGACGATGGTCTGCTCCTGCTCGGACAGCGTCTTGGCCAGCGGCCCGAACGCCTCCGCGAGCTGCGCGTCGTCGGTCTGCTTGGCCAGCTCCTGGGCCCAGTAGAGCGCCAGGTAGAAGTGGCTGCCGCGGTTGTCGATGCCACCCAGCTTGCGGCTCGGCGACTTGTTCTCGTTGAGGAACGAACCGGTCGCGCGGTCCAGGGTCTCGGCGAGGACCTTGGCACGGGCGTTGTCGGTGGTCGTCGCGAGGTGCTCGAAGCTGACCGCGAGCGCGAGGAACTCGCCCAGGCTGTCCCAGCGCAGGTAGTTCTCCTTGACCAGCTGCTGGACGTGCTTGGGGGCGGAACCACCAGCACCGGTCTCGAACAGGCCACCGCCGTTCATCAGCGGGACGACCGAGAGCATCTTGGCGCTGGTGCCCAGCTCCAGGATCGGGAACAGGTCGGTCAGGTAGTCACGCAGGACGTTGCCGGTGACCGAGATGGTGTCCTCGCCGCGGCGGATCCGCTCCAGGGAGAAGGTGATCGCCTCGACCGGGGCCAGGATCTTGATCTCCAGGCCCTCGGTGTCGTGCTCCGGCAGGTACGCCTTGATCTTCTCGATCAGCTGGGCGTCGTGCGCACGGGTCGCGTCGAGCCAGAACACCGCCGGGTCGCCGGTGGCGCGGGCACGGGTGACGGCCAGCTTGACCCAGTCCTTGATCGGCGCGTCCTTGGTCTGGCACATCCGGAAGATGTCGCCGGCGCCCACGGTCTGCTCCAGGACGACATTGCCTGCGCCGTCGAGGACCCGCACCGTACCGGTGGTCGGGATCTCGAAGGTCTTGTCGTGGCTGCCGTACTCCTCGGCCTTCTGCGCCATCAGACCGACGTTCGGCACCGAGCCCATGGTGGCCGGGTCGAGCGCGCCGTGCGCCCGGCAGTCGTCGATGACGGCCTGGTAGATGCCGGCGTAGCTGCTGTCGGGGAGCACCGCGAGGGTGTCGGCCTCCTGACCGTCCGGGCCCCACATGTGGCCGGAGGTGCGGATCATGGCCGGCATCGAGGCGTCCACGATGACGTCGCTGGGCACGTGCAAGTTGGTGATGCCGCGGTCGGAGTCGACCATCGCCAGCTCCGGGCCCGCGGCCAGCTCGGCGTCGAAGGACGCCTTGATCTCGGCGCCGTTGGGCAGCGCCGCAAGGCCCTTGTAGATGCCGCCGAGGCCGTCGTTCGGGGTCAGCCCGGCGGTCGCCAGCGCCTCGCCGTACTGGGCGAAGGTCTTGGGGAAGAAGGCCCGCACGACGTGGCCGAAGATGATCGGGTCGGAGACCTTCATCATCGTGGCCTTCAGGTGCACGGAGAACAGCACGCCCTCGGCCTTGGCCCGGGCGACCTGCGCGGCCAGGAACTCCCGCAGCGGACCGACCCGCATCGCGGAGGCGTCCACGACCTCACCGGCCAAGACCGGAACCGACTCGCGCAGCACGGTGGTGGAGCCGTCGTCGCCGGCCAGCTCGATGCGGAGCGCGCCGTCCTCGGCGATCACCGCGGACTTCTCGGTGGAGCGGAAGTCATCGGCGCCCATGGTCGCCACGTTGGTCTTGGAGTCGCCGGTCCAGGCACCCATGCGGTGCGGGTGGGCCTTGGCGTAGTTCTTGACCGACGCGGGCGCCCGGCGGTCCGAGTTGCCCTCGCGCAGCACCGGGTTGACGGCGCTGCCCTTGACCTTGTCGTAGCGGGCGCGGATCTCGCGCTCCTCGTCGGTCTGCGGGTCGTCCGGGTAGTCCGGAAGCGCGTAGCCCTGCTCCTGGAGCTCGGCGACGGCCGCCTTCAGCTGCGGGATGGAGGCCGAGATGTTCGGCAGCTTGATGATGTTCGCGCCGGGCGTCTTGGCCAGCTCGCCGAGCTCCGCGAGGGCGTCGGCGATCCGCTGGTCCTCCTTCAGGTACTCCGGGAAGCTGGCGATGATCCGACCCGACAGCGAGATATCGCGGGTCTCCAACGTCACCCCGGCCGTCGAGGCGTACGCCTCGACCACCGGCAGGAACGAGTACGTCGCCAGGGCCGGGGCCTCGTCAGTGTGGGTGTAAATGATGGTCGAGTCAGTCACCGGGTACTCCGCTCCATCCACGTCTCAAATATTGCTCGACATCAAGATATCAACATTGCTCGACATCAAGATATCTCGGGCATCGACCCGCTCCCCCGGTGGCCGGTTCCCCTCATGAGGAGGGGGAAACCAGCCACCGCGGCCGCGGACCCGTCAGGCGGTCCGGCGCAGCAGCGCCAGATACATCGCGTCGGTCCCGTGCAGATGCGGCCACAGCTGGACGTCCGGCCCGTCACCGAGCTCCGGCACGCCCGGCATCAGCGGCCGGGCGTCGATCCACTCGGCCTCGGCAGCCGGGCCGCCGCGCCCCTTGAGGACGTCCTCCACCACGGCCCGGGTCTCCGCCGGATGCGGCGAACAGGTCGCATAGCCCACCACGCCCCCGATCCGCACGGCCGCCAGCGCCTGCCGCAGCAACTCCCGCTGGAGCGGCGCGAAACCGTCCAGATCCTCGGGGCGCCGCCGCCACCGCGCCTCGGGCCGGCGGCGCAACGCCCCCAGGCCGGTGCACGGCACGTCCACCAGCACCCGGTCGAAGACCCCGGGCCGCCACGCCGGACGGGTGCCGTCGGCGGCGATCACCGCGTACGGGCCCGGATTGCCGTCCAGCGCCCGGGCCACCAACCGCGCCCGGTGCGGCTGCTTCTCCGACGCCACCAGTGCCGCACCCCGCTGCGCCGCCAACGCGCCCAGCAGCGCCGCCTTGCCGCCCGGTCCCGCGCAGCCGTCCAGCCAGATGCGGTCCGGGCCGTCCAGCGGCGCGGCGGCCAACGCCAGCGCCACCAGCTGACTGCCCTCGTCCTGCACGCCGGCGCGCCCCTCGCGCACCGCGTCCAGCGCACCCGGCTCCCCACCCTCGGCGAGCCGGACCGCGTACGGCGACCACCGGCCCGGCACCGCGCCGTCCTCGCCCGTAGCCGCCAGCAGTTCCTCGGCGGTAGACCGGCCCGGCCGCGCCACCAGCGTCACCTCGGGACGCTCGTTGTCCGCCGCCAGCAGCTCCTCGATGCCCGCGCGGCCGCCGCCGAGGGCGTCCCAGAGCGCGGAGACGACCCAGCGCGGATGGGCGTGCACGATCCCCAGATGGTCCTCCGGGTCCTCGTCGTACTCCGGGGCCACCCGCTCCAGCCAGCCGTCCAGATCGTGCGCGGTGAGCTTGCGCAGCACCGCGTTGACGAACTTCGCCCGGCCGTCGCCCAACACCACCCGGGCCAGTTCGACGGTGGCGCTGACCGCGGCGTGCGGGGGGATCCGGGTGCCGAGCAACTGGTGCGCACCGAGCGTCAGCACGTCCAGCACCGGCGGGTCGACCTCGCGCAGCGGCCGGTCGACACAGTTGGCCAGGATCGCGTCGTAGGTGCCCTGGCGGCGGAGCGACCCGTAGACCAGCTCGGTGGCCAACGCCGCGTCCCGGGCGTCGAAGTCACCGGCGTCCCGCGCCTTGCGCAGCAGCGGCGGCAGGACCAGGTTCGCGTACGCGTCCCGCTCGTCCACGGCCCGCAACGCTTCGAACGCGAGGATCCGGACCGGGTCCTTCTTCGGGCGGCGGTAGGGCTTGCGGGTGCCATGGCGGCGCGGCGGCTGCTGACTCACAGAAAAGGTGCTCCGGTATTACGAGACGGGGGTTCGCCCCAGCCTACGCGGGCCCGAAGCCGGCGGCGCGCGGACGGCCCCTTCGAACGCGCCCCGCCCCGGTCAGCCGCTCAACTGCTCCCCGGTCGCGATCCGGACCCCGCGCGCCCAGTCCGCCGCCTGCATCGGCTTCTTGCCCTGCGGCTGGACCCAGAGCAGCTGGACGGGGTGGCTGCCGGTGCCCACGTGCACCGCCTTCTTGGTGACGGCCAGTTCGCCCGCCGGCAGGGCCGCTCCGTCGTACTCGGCGGCGGGGGCGGCCGACATCACCTTGAGCCGCTCCCCGCGGAAGACCGTCCAGGCACCGGGCGCCGGCGCGCAACCCCGCACCACCCGATCCACCCGCAGCGCCGGGGCGGTCCAGTCGATCCGGGCGTCCTCCACCTCGATCTTCGGGGCCAGCGTGACCCCCTCCTCCGGCTGCGGCACCGCATTGAGGGTGCCGTCCTCGATGCCGTCCATCGTGGCGACGAGCAGACCGGAGCCGGCGAACGCCAGCCGGGTCAGCAGATCCCCGCTGGTGTCGGTCGGCCGGATCTCCTCGGTGAGCACCCCGTACACCGGGCCGGAGTCCAGCCCCCGTTCGATCTGGAAGGTGGTGGCACCGGTGATCTCGTCACCGGCGAGCACCGCGTGCTGTACGGGCGCCGCCCCCCGCCACGCGGGCAACAGCGAGAAGTGCAGGTTGACCCAGCCGTGGGCCGGGATGTCCAGCGCGACCTGGGGCAGCAGCGCGCCGTAGGCGACCACCGGGCAGCAGTCCGGCGCGATCTCCCGCAGCCGGGCGAGGAAGTCCTCGTCGCGCGGCTTGGCGGGCTTGAGCACCTCGATGCCGGCCTCCTCCGCGCGCTCCGCGACCGGGCTGGCCACCAGCCGGCGGCCCCGCCCGGCCGGCGCGTCGGGCCGGGTCACGACGGCCACCACCTCATGCCGGTCCGAGGCGATCAGGGCATCGAGGGCGGGTACGGCAACCTCGGGGGTACCTGCGAAGACAAGCCTCATGGGTGACGGACTACCTCTCACACGCTGCGGAACGACGCACCAGTCTAGGGGCCTTGACGCAGGTCATGGGCCGGAACGCCGGGGGGCGTGCGAAGTCATCCGCGCCCCGCGCACACGCTCATACGCCCCTGCACCGTGACCAGAGCCGCTCCTGGCGCGTTGGTCAAACAGCATTGACCGATTCCGGGCCGCTTTGGCGGCCCGAACGCTTTCACCCATCCTTTCCACGCCGGTTCGAGAGGCTTGCTCATGGCCGACCACGCAACCCACGACGCCCAGGCGCGCGCCAGCCTGCATCTCCTGGTGCGGGACATCGAGCGGGTCCGCCGGCAGGTGGACGCCCTGCGCACGCTCACCGCGCAGCTCGGCAACGTCTACCGGCCGCGACGCACGGGCCCCTCGGCGGGCTTCGTCGTCTACGGACGGGCGCCCGCCCCCACCGTGCGTCTCGCCCAGGAACTCCGCGACAGCATCGAAACGCTCGTCACCGCGGCGGTCGACTTCGACCGCTCGCTGGGCTTCTCCTGGGACGCGGTGGGCTCCGCACTCGGCGTCACCAAGCAGGCGGTGCACCGCCGTTACGGCGCCCGACGGGCCACCGCCCAGCCGTCCGGCGACGGCGGCGAGACCGCGGTGCGCCCCTCCGACGCCTCCGCGGCCCGCGCGATCAGCATGGCCGGCGGCCTGACCGGGAGCCCGGCCGCCCGCTCCCTGCCCACTCAGCCCTCCGCCTCCTCCCGCGACGAGGCACGCCCCGGCGCCTTCCCCGGCCCCCGCAACGGCTGACTCCCCCCTCCGACTTCCCCCACGGACGCCCCGCACCGGAACCCGGGACCGCCCGCCGACCACGGTCCCGGGCGACGTGCGGCACGAACGGAGCCTGGAGACGGGGCCTGGAGACCGGACCCGCGCACCCGGCTCAGCCCAGATCCGGCGGATCGATCCGCACCCGGACCGGCTCGCCCTCCCGCTTGACCAGCCGGGCCGCCCGCGCGGCCTTCAGCGCCGCCGCCAGTGCCGCGCCCTGCCCCGGGCGGACCCGGACCAGCGCACGCTCCCAGACCTCGCCCGACGGAGGATCGCCCGGCCGCCGCGGCCGCCCGGGATCCGGCACCGGCAGCGGCACCGGGCCCAGCACCTCGGCCCCCTCGGGGAGTTCGGCCGCCCGCAACAGACCGGCCACGTCCTCGGCACGGCCCGCCACCGCAGCCATCCGCGACACCGGCGGGAACCCCAGCTCCGCCCGCTCGGCCAACTCGCGCACCGCATGGCCGACCGGGTCCCAGCGCACCAGCGCCTGGACCGGCCGCAGCGTCGGTTCCGCGATCACCGCGACCGTGCCGCCCTCCGCCTGACCGCGGACCAACGCGGCCGCACCCAGCCAGCGGCGCAGCGCCTCCTCGCCGGCCCGCAGGTCCGGCCGCCCCAGCAGTGCCCAGCCGTCCAGCAGCAGCGCGGCGGCGTAACCCCCGCCCTCGGCGACCGGTTCGGCGCCGGGCGTGCTCACCACCAGCGCGGGGGCGGCGGGCACCGACGCCAGGACGTGATCACGCCCCGACGTACGCACCGGAACCGCCGGGAACGCTCGGCCCAGCTCCTCCGCCGTACGCCGCGCCCCGACGATCTGCGCCCGCAGCCGGGTCCCGCCGCACTCGGCGCAGTGCCAGTCCGACTCCTCGCGGCCGCACCAGGCGCAGGCCAACTCGCCCGCCTCGCGCGCCTCCAACGGGCCGGCACACGCCCGGCAGCGGGCTGCTTCCCGACACCGCTCGCACGCCAACCGGGGGGCATAGCCCCGCCGCGGCACCTGCACCAGCACCGGACCGCGGGTGAGCCCGTCCCGCACTATCTGCCAGGCCATCGACGGCAGCCGGGCGGCGCGCGCCGCGGAGTCCCGGGCCTCGTCGCCGTCCCCGACCGTACGCACCAAGGGGGCGGCGGCCCGCACCCGCTCCCGGTCGGCGGCCAGTGGCCGCGCCCAGCCGGTCTCCACCAGTTGGGCCGCCTCGACCGTGCAGCTCAGCCCGCCGACCAGGAAGCCGGCCCGCTCGCCGACCGCACGCTGGAGGAGCACTTCCCGGGCGTGCGGCTGGGGGGCGTGCGGATCGCTGTGGCTGGCGTCCCCGTCGTCCCAGAGCGCGACCAGCCCCAGCCCGGCGACCGGCGCGAACATCGCGGCGCGCGTCCCGATCACCGCGCGCACCGAGCCCCGGCTGACCGCCAGCCAGCGCCGGTACCGCTCCTCGGGCCCGCACTCGGCCGTCAGCACCACATGCCGGCCGGCCCCGATCAACTCACCGAGCGCCGCGTCCACCCGGGCCGCGGCCCGCCCGTCGGGCACCACCACCAGCGCCCCGCGCCCGCCGGCTAGCGCCGCGGCCGCCGCCCGCGCCAGTTCCTCCGGCCAGCTCGGTCCGGGCAGTGCCGTCCACACCGCCCGCGGCGCGTCCCCTCGCGCCAGCGCCGCCAGGAACCCCGGACCGGCCCCGTACCGCTCCCAACTCCCGGGAGCCGGCGGGGCGTTGGGCGGCAGGGGCGCGGGCGACGGCTCGGCCTCGACCTGCGCCCGGCGCGGCGGCACCGCCAGCTGCACCACATCCGCCAGCGACCCGGCATAGCGGTCGGCGACCGCCCGGCACAGCCCCAGCAGCTCCGGGGTCAGCACCCGCTCCGGCGAGAGCACCTGGGCGATCGGCGCCAGCACTCCGCGGAACTCACTCTCCGCCACCCGCTCCACGATGAAGCCGCTGACCAACCGGCCGCCCTCGCGCCGGCCGCCCTTCTCCCCCGCCCCGAACCGCACCCGTACCCGCACCCCGGGCTGCGCCTCGGCGTCCAGCGCGGCCGGCACCGCGTAGTCGAAGAACCGGTCGAGGTGCACCAGCCCCTTGTCCACCAGCACCCGCGCCACCGGCAGCTCCGCCGCCAGGGCAGCCCCCCGCCACGTGCGCGGCTTGGCCCGCTCCGCCTTCGTCTCCCGTACGGCCTCCCGGATCAGGGCCAGCTGCTCGCCCTGCTCCCCCGGATCCCGCCCGTTCTCCCTGCTCACAGCAACCAGTCTTAGCAGACCCCACCGACAGTGGCCGGAGCTCACGAACGGCCGAGGGCCCGGACCGTCCAGCGGTCCGGGGCCCTCGGGGGAAACCCTGGTGGTACGGAGCCCTTTAGAGGCCCGCGGCCTTGCGGAGGGCGTCCACCCGATCGGTGCGCTCCCAGGTGAAGTCCTCCAGCTCACGGCCGAAGTGGCCGTAGGCGGCGGTCTGGGAGTAGATCGGGCGGAGCAGGTCGAGGTCGCGGATGATCGCGGCCGGGCGGAGGTCGAAGACCTCACCGATGGCAGCCTCGATCTTGTCGATGTCGACCGTGTTGGTACCGAAGGTCTCGACGAAGAGACCGACCGGCTCGGCCTTGCCGATCGCGTAGGCGACCTGAACCTCGCAGCGCGAGGCGAGGCCGGCGGCGACCACGTTCTTGGCGACCCAGCGCATGGCGTACGCGGCGGAGCGGTCGACCTTGGACGGGTCCTTGCCGGAGAAGGCACCGCCACCGTGGCGGGCCATACCGCCGTAGGTGTCGATGATGATCTTGCGGCCGGTCAGGCCGGCGTCGCCCATCGGGCCACCGATCTCGAACCGCCCGGTCGGGTTGACCAGCAGGCGGTAGTCGTCGGTGTCCAGCTTGATGCCGTCCTCGACGAGCTGGTTGAGAACGTGCTCGACGACGAACTCGCGGATGTCGGGCGCGAGCAGCGAGTCCAGGTCGATGTCGCTGGCGTGCTGGGAGGAGACCACCACGGTGTCGAGGCGGACGGCCTTGTTGCCGTCGTACTCGATGGTGACCTGGGTCTTGCCGTCGGGGCGGAGGTAGGGGATGGTCCCGTTCTTGCGGACCTCCGACAGGCGCCGCGAGAGGCGGTGCGCCAGGTAGATCGGGAGCGGCATGAGCTCGGGGGTCTCGTCGCAGGCGAACCCGAACATCAGGCCCTGGTCGCCGGCGCCCTGCCGGTCCAGCTCGTCGTCGTCGCCTTCGACGCGGTTCTCGTAGGCGGTGTCGACGCCCTGGGCGATGTCCGGCGACTGCGCACCGATGGACACCGAGACGCCGCAGGAGGCGCCGTCGAAGCCCTTCTTGGACGAGTCGTAGCCAATCTCCAGGATCTTGTTCCGGACGAGATTGGGGATGTCGGCGTACGCCTTGGTCGTCACCTCGCCGGCCACGTGCACCAGGCCGGTGGTGATCAACGTCTCCACGGCGACCCGAGAGGTCGGGTCCTCCTTGAGGAGCGCGTCGAGAATGGTGTCGCTGATCTGGTCAGCGATCTTGTCGGGGTGGCCCTCGGTGACGGACTCCGAGGTAAACAGGCGGCGGGACACATCGCTCCCTGGGGTTGCAGCGGCTGCTGGCTGATCATTTAGCGGAACGGCCGAGAGCTGCGCTCGGCCAAATCCACTGCCAGTTTATCGGTCGAATGTGGCGCTTGGGCACGCAGTCTCGATTTATGGAACCCCCGTGACCTGGGACACCACTGACTCACGGTAGTGACGATCACCTTGAGAATCAGTCGGGTCAAGAGGACACGCCGATTTTCATGGCTCGATAAGGGCCCTCGACGGCCCGCTCCGGGGGTTACCCGCAGGAGTGACCGTCAGGGGCGCGGATCGGCCAGACGGGCGATGACCAGGTCCCAAACGGTGTCGGCGAGGGCTTCCTTCGGACCGTAGGGGACGGGGGTCTCGGTGCCGTCCGTGGCCAGGATCACGGCCTCGTTCTCGGCCGAACCGAAGGTCTTGTGTTCGCCGACCTCGTTGACGACCAGGAGATCGCAGCCCTTGCGGGCGAGCTTGGCGCGACCGTTGGCGAGGACGTCGTCGGTCTCGGCGGCGAAGCCGACGACCAGCTGACCGGGGCGGGCCCGGTCGGCGGAGAGCTCGGCAAGGATGTCCGGATTCCGTACCAGCGTGACGGGTTCCGGCTCCTGGCCCTCCCGCTTCTTGATCTTGCCGGTGGCGTAAACAGCAGGGCGGAAATCGGCCACCGCGGCGGCCATCACCACCGCGTCGGCGTCCGCCGCGGCCTTCAGCACGGCCTCGCGCAGCTGCCGGGCGGTGCCGATCCGGATCACGTGCACGCCGGCCGGGTCGGGCAGCTCGGTGTTGCCGGCGACCAGGGTGACCCGGGCACCGCGGGCCGCGGCAGTGCGGGCGAGGGCGTAGCCCTGCTTGCCGGACGAGCGGTTGCCCAGGTAGCGCACCGGGTCCAGCGGCTCCCGGGTGCCGCCCGCGCTGACCACGACGTGGCGACCCACGAGGTCCTGCGGCAGACCCTCGGCGCCGCGGGCCAGCACCTGGCGGCACAGGTCGAAGATCTCCACCGGGTCCGGGAAGCGGCCCTTGCCGGTGTCGACGCCGGTGAGCCGGCCCACGGCGGGCTCGATGACGAGCGCACCGCGGCGCCGCAGCGTGGCGACGTTCTCCTGGGTGGCGGGGTTCTCCCACATCTCGGTGTGCATCGCGGGCGCGAAGATCACCGGACAGCGGGCGGTGAGCAGGGTGTTGGTCAATAGGTCGTCCGCGAGGCCGTGGGCGGCCTTGGCCAGCATGTCGGCGGTGGCCGGGGCGACCACGACGAGGTCGGCGGCCTGCCCGATGCGGACGTGCGGGACCTCGTGGACGGACTCCCAGACCTCGGTGGTGGCCGGGTTGCCGGACAGTGCCGACCAGGTGGCCTCGCCGACGAAGTGCAGCGCCGAGGCGGTCGGCACCACCCGTACGTCGTGACCGGACTCCGTGAGTCGGCGTAGCAGCTCGCACGCCTTGTACGCGGCGATCCCGCCACTGACCCCCAGGACGACCCTGGGCCGCTCCCGCTTGTCCATCGATTCCCCGCTCCCCGAGCCTAGGTCCGCACGCATGTCCCTCAACCTATGCCCTCATGACACACCAAGGGCCCGGCAGGTCCCCCCGGCCACCTGCCGAGAGGGCCCCTGCCGGGCCCTTGCTGAGGAATGCGGTGCCGCCTACTGGCCGGCCGGACCCTCGATGGCCTCCGAGGTCAGCAGACCGGCGTTGATCTCGCGGAGCGCGATCGACAGCGGCTTCTCGTGCACGTGGGTGTCGACCAGCGGGCCGACGTACTCCAGCAGGCCCTCGCCGAGCTGGGAGTAGTACGCGTTGATCTGGCGCGCGCGCTTGGCGGCGTAGATCACGAGGCTGTACTTCGAGTCGGTGGCCTCGAGAAGCTCATCAATGGGCGGGTTGATGATGCCCTCGGGTGCAGTGATGGAAGAGGACACTCTCTGACCTTCCGAAAGGGGATGAAGCAGGTGATGGCGCACAGGCGCCGAAATCCGTGGCGCCGCGAGCGGGACCGGAGTCAGTCGCCGGTGGTCCGGTCTCCAGGGCGGCGCAGCATCAAGGCTAGCAGCTCACGGCTGACGTCCTCGACGGAGGTGTTGACGAGCGTCACGTCGAACTCCTTCTCCGCCGCGAGCTCGATCCGGGCCGCCTCCAGGCGCCGCTCGATGACCTCCGGCGCCTCCGTGCCGCGGCCGGTGAGCCGGCGGACCAGCTCGTCCCAGCTCGGCGGTGCCAGGAAGACCAGGTCGGCGTCCGACATGGACTCGCGCACCTGGCGGGCGCCCTGCAGGTCGATCTCCAGGAGGACCGGCTCGCCGGCCGCCAGCCGGTCCAGCACCGCCTTGCGCGGGGTCCCGTAGCGGTTGCCGGCGAACGCGGCCCATTCCAGCAGCTCACCGTTGGCGATCAGCTTGTCGAATTCCTCGTCCTCGACGAAGAAGTACTGGACGCCGTGGCGCTCCCCGGGGCGCGGCTTGCGGGTGGTGGCCGAGACCGAGAGCCAGATTTCGGGATGGACCTTGCGCAGATGCGCGACGACCGTGCTCTTGCCGACCCCCGAAGGGCCGGAGAGCACGGTCAGGCGCGGTTGTCTGGCCGGGGGTACGGGGGCGGACCCCCGGGAGACTGCTGAACTCATGCAGCGATTATTCCAGCAACCCGGCAGTGCCGAGAAACTCAGGAACCCGTGCTGCCGAACTCACGCTCCAGTGAGGCGATCTGGTTGGAGCCCAGACCGCGCACCCGGCGGCTCTCGGAGATCCCGAGTCGCTCCATGATCTGCTTCGCGCGGACCTTGCCCACGCCCGGCAGGGACTCCAGGAGGGCGGAGACCTTCATCTTGCCGATGACATCGTTTTTCTGGCCCTGCTGAATGACCTCGTGCAGGGAGGCCCCGGAGTGCTTGAGCCGATTCTTGACCTCGGCGCGCTCCCGGCGAGCCGCGGCGGCCTTTTCGAGCGCGGCAGCGCGCTGTTCAGGGGTAAGGGGCGGAAGAGCCACGCCTACGTCACCTCGGATGTCGAACTGTCGGATACGGACCGGTGTGGAACCTAGTCGCCCCGCAACAGCGGAGCAACGAGCAACGCGCTTACGTGCAGTGCTCTCGACGGAGACTAGCGGCCGATGGCGCTGGAGTCAGCGAGAACAGACGAAAAGTCCTGGTCAGACTCAGCTGACCAGGACATTTCGGGACCAAATAACCGCGTTATGCGACCGCCGCGCGCACTTCGTCGGCGCAGCGGGTCGCCGCCGCGCGCAGTGCGCCGGTGTCCGGGCCATGCTTCAGCACTCCCCGGCTGACGCTCGGCACCACGTTGCGGACCGCCTTGCCGAAGACGGTGGGCAGGTCGGCGGGGGTGGCGCCCTGCGCCCCGATGCCGGGTGCCAGCAGCGGGCCGTTGATCGCCAGGTCGAAGGTGGAGAGATCGCCGAGAGTGGCACCGACGACCGCGCCGAAGGACCCCAGCGGCTCCGCCCCGGCGTTCTCGGCGGCCAGGTGGCCGAGCATGGTGGCGGCGACCGTGCGGCCGTCCTCGCGGACCGCCCGCTGGACCTCCGCGCCCTCCGGGTTGGAGGTCAGGCCGAGCACGAAGAGGCCGGCACCGCTCTCCCGCGCCAGCTCCACGGCGGGCTTCAGCGAGCCGAAGCCGAGGTACGGGGAGACCGTCAGCGCGTCCGAGAACAGCGGCGAGTCCGGGCGCAGGAACGCCTCGGCGTAGGCGCTCATGGTGGAACCGATGTCGCCGCGCTTGGCGTCCATGAGGATCAGTGCACCGCGCTCCCGCGCCTCCTCGACGGCGGTCTCCAGGACGGCGATGCCGCGCGAGCCGAACCGCTCGAAGAAGGCCGACTGCGGCTTGAAGACCGCGACCTGCTCGCCGAGCGCCTCCACCACGGTCCGGGTGAACCGGGCCAGGCCCGCCACGTCGTCGTTCAGGCCCCAGTCGGCCAGCAGCGAGGCGTGCGGGTCGATGCCGACGCAGAGCGGGCCGCGCTCGTCCATGGCACGGCGGAGACGGGCACCGAAGGGTTCGAGGCTCATCCGGTCACCTTCTTGTGGTCGGCGCCGACCGCGTCGGCGAGGGTGGCGTACGGGCTGTTGCGCAGGCGCGCGGCGAGGCCCTTGTGGATCGCGCGGCACCAGAACGGGCCCTGGTAGATGAAGGCGCTGTAGCCCTGGACGAGGGTGGCGCCGGCGAGGATGCGCTGCCAGGCGTCCTCGGCGGTCTCGATGCCGCCGACCCCGACCAGGGTGATCCGGTCGCCCACGCGGGCGTACAGGCGGCTCAGGACCTCCAAGGAGCGCTCCTTGAGGGGGGCGCCGGAGAGGCCACCGGTCTCGGCGATCAGCTTCGGGTCGGAGGCCAGTCCCAGGCCCTCACGGGCGATGGTGGTGTTGGTGGCGATGATGCCGTCCAGGCCCAGTTCCAGGGCGAGGTCGGCGACCGCGTCCACGTCCTCGTCGGCGAGGTCGGGGGCGATCTTGACCAGCAGCGGGACCCGGCGGTCGGTGACCGTGCGGTCGGCGGCCTCGCGGACCGCGGTGAGCAGCGGGCGCAGGTGGTCGACGGCCTGGAGGTTGCGCAGCCCCGGCGTGTTCGGCGAGGAGACGTTGACGACCAGGTAGTCGGCGTGCCGGGCCAGGCGCTCGGTGGAGGTGACGTAGTCGGCGACCGCCTCGGCCTCCGGAACGATCTTGGTCTTGCCGATGTTGACGCCGACCGTGGTCCGGAAGACGGGGTTGCGGGCGGCCAGGCGGGCGGCGACCGCAGCCGAGCCGTCGTTGTTGAAGCCCATCCGGTTGATCAGCGCGCGGTCCGGCACCAGCCGGAACAGTCGCTTCTTGGGGTTTCCGGGCTGCGGCTGGGCGGTGACGGTGCCGATCTCGACGTGGTCGAAGCCGAGCATGGCCATGCCGTCGATAGCCACGGCGTTCTTGTCGAAGCCGGCGGCCAGGCCGAAGGGGCCGTGCATCCGGCGGCCCAGGGCCTCGGTGCGCAGTTCCTTGTAGCGGGGGGCGAGGGCGGCCGCGGCGAAGGTGCGCAGCACGGGGAGGCGCGCGGCCAGGCGGATCCAGCGGAAGGCCAGGTGGTGGGCCTTCTCGGGGTCCATGCGCTGGAAGATCAGCTGGAAGAACAGGCGGTACATGGTGGGCGGGCCTTTTCGCGAGGAGGGTCGGTGGGCTCATGAAGAGGGGGACACCATCTGGTGTCCCCCTCTCGGGCCTACTCCTCGCGGGCCGAGGTCAGATGTCGGGCGTGCTCCTGGAGGGAGCGCACCCCGACGTCGCCGCGGGACATCGCCTCGATGCCCTGGACGGCGGCGGCCAGCGCCTGGACCGTGGTCAGGCAGGGGATGCCGCGGGCCACGGAGGCGGTGCGGATGTCGTAGCCGTCGAGCCGGCCGCCGGTCCCGTAGGGGGTGTTGACGATCAGGTCGACCTGGCCGTCGTGGATCAGCTGGACGATGGTCTTCTCGCCGTTGGGGCCCTCGCCCTCGGACTGCTTGCGCACCACGGTGGCCTTGATGCCGTTGCGGCGCAGCACCTCGGCGGTGCCGGAGGTGGCCAGCAGCTCGAAGCCGTGGGCGACCAGCTCACGGGCCGGGAAGATCATCGAGCGCTTGTCGCGGTTGGCGACGGAGACGAACGCGCGGCCCTTGGTGGGCAGCGCACCGTAGGCGCCGGCCTGCGACTTGGCGTACGCCGTGCCGAAGACCGAGTCGATGCCCATGACCTCGCCGGTGGAGCGCATCTCCGGGCCGAGGATGGTGTCCACGCCGTGGCCCGAGGCGTCCCGGAACCGCGACCAGGGCATGACCGCCTCCTTGACGGAGATCGGCGCGTCCAGCGGCAGCGTGCCGCCGTCCCCGGTCTTGGGGAGCATGCCCTCGGTGCGCAGCTCGGCGATGGTGGCGCCCAGCGAGATCCGGGCGGCGGCCTTGGCCAGCGGGACGGCGGTGGCCTTCGAGGTGAAGGGCACGGTCCGCGAGGCGCGCGGGTTGGCTTCGAGGACGTAGAGGATGTCCCCGGCCATCGCGAACTGGATGTTGATCAGCCCGCGGACGCCGACGCCCTTGGCGATGGCCTCGGTGGAGGCGCGCAGCCGCTTGATGTCGAAGCCGCCGAGGGTGATCGGGGGCAGCGCACAGGCGGAGTCGCCGGAGTGGATGCCGGCCTCCTCGATGTGCTCCATGACGCCGCCGAGGTAGAGCTCGTGACCGTCGTAGAGCGCGTCCACGTCGATCTCGATGGCGTCGTCGAGGAACCGGTCGATGAGGACCGGGTGCTGGTCGATCAGGCCGGCGTGCCGCTCCAGGTACTCGGCCAGCGAGGGCTCGTCGTAGACGATCTCCATACCGCGGCCGCCGAGCACGTACGAGGGGCGGACCATCACCGGGTAGCCGATCTCGGCGGCGATGTCCTTGGCCTCGACGAAGGAGAAGGCGGTGCCGTACTTGGGGGCCGGCAGGCCGGCCTCGGTCAGCACCCGGCCGAACGCGCCGCGCTCCTCGGCGAGGTCGATGGCCTCGGGCGAGGTGCCGACGATCGGCACGCCGTTGTCCTTGAGTGCCTGCGCCAGGCCCAGCGGGGTCTGCCCGCCGAGCTGAACGATGACCCCGGCGACCGGGCCCGCCTGGGATTCGGCGTGCACGATCTCCAGCACGTCCTCCAGGGTGAGCGGCTCGAAGTAGAGCCGGTCGGAGGTGTCGTAGTCGGTGGAGACGGTCTCCGGGTTGCAGTTGACCATCACGGTCTCGTAGCCGGCGTCGCTGAGCGCGAACGAGGCGTGGACGCAGGAGTAGTCGAACTCGATGCCCTGGCCGATGCGGTTGGGGCCGGAGCCGAGGATGATCACCGCGGGCTTCTCGCGGGGCGCGACCTCGGTCTCCTCGTCGTAGGACGAGTAGAAGTACGGGGTCCGTGCCGCGAACTCGGCCGCGCAGGTGTCGACCGTCTTGTAGACCGGGCGGAGGCCGAGCGCGTGCCGCACCTCGCGGACGACGTCCTCGCGCAGACCGCGGAGGTCCGCGATCTGGGTGTCCGAGAAGCCGTGCCGCTTTGCTTCCGCAAGGATTTCCGGGTCGAGCGTGTCGGCGGCCTGGACCTCGTCCGCGACCTCCTTGATCAGGAAGAGCTGGTCGACGAACCACGGGTCGATCTTCGTGGCGTCGAAGACCTCCTGCGGGGTGGCGCCGGCCCGGATCGCCGCCATGACGGTGTTGATCCGGCCGTCGGTGGGGACCTTGGCCCGCTCCAGCAGCTCAGCCTTGTCGCCGGGCTCGCCCGTGAAGGCGAACTGGCTGCCCTTCTTCTCCAGCGAGCGCAGCGCCTTGTTGAGCGCCTCGGTGAAGTTACGGCCGATGGCCATCGCCTCGCCGACCGACTTCATGGTGGTGGTGAGGGTGGCGTCGGCGGCCGGGAACTTCTCGAAGGCGAACCGCGGCACCTTGACGACGACGTAGTCGAGGGTCGGCTCGAACGACGCCGGGGTCTCCCGGGTGATGTCGTTGGGGATCTCGTCCAGGGTGTAGCCCACGGCCAGCTTCGCGGCGATCTTCGCGATCGGGAAGCCGGTGGCCTTGGAGGCCAGGGCCGAGGAGCGGGAGACCCGGGGGTTCATCTCGATGACGATGACCCGGCCGTCCTCGGGGTTGACCGCGAACTGGATGTTGCAGCCGCCGGTGTCCACCCCGACCTCGCGGATCACGGCGATGCCGATGTCGCGCAGGACCTGGTACTCGCGGTCGGTGAGCGTCATCGCCGGGGCCACGGTGATCGAGTCACCGGTGTGCACGCCCATCGGGTCGAAGTTCTCGATGGAGCAGACGACCACGACGTTGTCGTGCTTGTCGCGCATCAGCTCCAGCTCGTACTCCTTCCAGCCGAGGATGGACTCCTCCAGGAGCACCTCGGTGGTCGGGGAGAGCGTCAGGCCCTGGCCGGCGATCCGGCGCAGTTCCTCCTCGTTGTGGGCGAAGCCGGAGCCGGCGCCGCCCATGGTGAAGGACGGGCGGACGACGACCGGGTAGCCGCCGAGCTCCTCGACGCCGTTGAGGACGTCGTCCATGGAGTGGCAGATGACCGAGCGGGCGGACTCGCCGTAACCGATCTTGGCGTTGACCGCCTCGACGACGTCCTTGAAGAGGTCGCGGTCCTCACCCTTGTTGATCGCCTCGACGTTGGCGCCGATCAGCTCGACGCCGTACTTGTCGAGGGTGCCGGCCTCGTGCAGCGAGATGGCGGTGTTGAGCGCCGTCTGGCCGCCGAGGGTCGGCAGCAGCGCGTCCGGACGCTCCTTGGCGATGATCTTCTCGACGAACTCCGGGGTGATCGGCTCGACGTACGTGGCGTCGGCGATCTCCGGGTCGGTCATGATCGTGGCCGGGTTGGAGTTGACCAGGATGACGCGCAGGCCCTCGGTCTTGAGGACCCGGCAAGCCTGGGTGCCGGAGTAGTCGAACTCGGCGGCCTGACCGATGACGATCGGGCCGGAGCCGATGACCAGGACGGACTGGATATCGGTGCGCTTAGGCACGCTGGCCCTCCATCAGAGAAACGCTGTGCTGATTGTTGTCTCGCATGAGCTCGACGAAGCGATCGAAGAGGTACGCGGCGTCGTGCGGGCCGGCGGCCGCCTCGGGGTGGTACTGGACGCTGAAGGCCGGCTGGTCGAGGAGCTGGAGCCCCTCCACCACGTTGTCATTCAGGCAGACGTGGGAGACCTCGGCGCGACCGAAGGGCGTGTCGGAAACCTTGTCGAGCGGCGCGTCCACGGCGAACCCGTGGTTGTGCGCGGTGACCTCGACCTTGCCGGTCGTACGGTCCTGCACCGGCTGGTTGATGCCGCGGTGCCCGTACTTGAGCTTGTACGTGCCGAAGCCCAGCGCTCGGCCCAGGATCTGGTTGCCGAAGCAGATGCCGAACAGCGGGGTCTTCCGGGAGAGCACCTCGCGCATCACGCCGACCGCGTGGTCGGCGGTGGCCGGGTCGCCGGGCCCGTTGGAGAAGAACACGCCGTCGGGGTCGACCGCGTAGATGTCCTCGGCGGTCGCGGTGGCCGGCAGCACGTGCACCTCGATGCCGCGCTCGGCCATCCGGTGCGGGGTCATGCCCTTGATGCCGAGGTCGACGGCGGCCACGGTGAACTTCTTCGTGCCGATCGCCGGGACGACGTACGTCTCCTTGGTGGCGACCTGCGCGGAGAGGTCGGCGCCCTGCATCTCGGGGTGCTGGCGTACCTCGGCGAGCATCGTGCCCTCGTCGGGCAGCGCGTTGCCGGAGAAGATGCCGACCCGCATCGCACCGCGCTCGCGCAGGTGGCGGGTGAGCGCACGGGTGTCGATGCCGCGGATGCCGACGACGCCCTGGTGACGCAGTTCGTCGTCCAGGGAGCGCCGGGAGCGCCAGTTGGACGGCATCCGGGCGGGGTCCCGGACGACGTAGCCGGCGACCCAGATCCGCGCGGACTCGGGGTCCTCGTCGTTCACGCCGGTGTTGCCGACGTGCGGGGCGGTCATGACGACGACCTGACGGTGGTACGAGGGGTCGGTCAGGGTCTCCTGGTAGCCGGTCATGCCGGTGGAGAACACCGCTTCACCGAAGGTCTCCCCCACGGCCCCGTAGGCGCGGCCGCGGAAGGTGCGGCCGTCCTCCAGGACGAGTACGGCGGGGATTTTGGCGGTCCCCTTGGTGGAGGTCGTCATCGTGCGCCTTCCGTTTCACTGTGCTCGGTGGTGTGCTCGGTGCTGAGCCGGTCGATGGCCTCGACCCAGGCCGGGTGCTCGCCGGCCCGGTCGGAGCGGAAGCCGGAGTCGATCTGCTTGCCGCCGTGTTCCCAGATGACGACCAGCAGGCCGCCCTCAGGGAGGACCTTGCCTGCGATGCCCGCCTCAAGGCGGGCGCCACGCAGGGCGGTGACCGGTACGAAGAAGTCCGTGGCGCCCGGCCGTACGACGGCAAGACCCTGGTCGGTCAAGGTCAGTTCGACCCGGCTACGGGTGCCCAGGCCGTGGGCGACGATCCGGTCCAGCCACTGCCCGGCGGTGGTCGAGCCGTGGTAGCGGCCGCTGAGGGTCAGCCGGGGCTCGCCGGCGTCGGCCGGGGCGGTCGGCAGCTCGGGCAGATCGCCCTGGAGGGTGCCGCGCCACTTCCAGCCCTGGCGCATCAGCCAGTAGACGAAGACGACGAACACCAGGAGACCGACCACCCAGGCGATGCGTCCGGCCCAGTCGGTGACCGGGGCGGAGTGCGGTGCCGCGGCCAGATGGATGAGTGCAGGAGTCACGCGAGCTTCCCGTCGACGAGCGTTGCGCGGCCCCGCAGGAAGGTGTGGGTGACGCGTCCCGGCAGCTCACGGCCCTCGTAGGGGGTGTTGCGGCTGCGGGAGGCGAAACCCGCGGGGTCCACCTCTCCACGGTAAGCGGAATCGACCAGGGTGAGGTTGGCGGGCTCACCGGCTGAGATCGGGCGTCCGTGGCCGGCCTGCCGGCCGATCCGCGCCGGGGTGACGGACATCCGGTCGGCGACGCCGGCCCAGTCCAGCAGCCCGGTCTCGACCATGGTGTGCTGGACGACGGACAGCGCGGTTTCCAGGCCCACCATGCCCATCGCGGCCGCGGCCCACTCACAGTCCTTGTCCTCGTGCGGGTGCGGGGCGTGGTCGGTGGCGACGATGTCGATCGTGCCGTCGGCGAGGGCCTCGCGCAGGGCCAGCACGTCGCGCTCGGTGCGCAGCGGCGGGTTGACCTTGTAGACCGGGTTGTAGCTGCGCACCAGCTCGTCGGTGAGGAGCAGGTGGTGCGGGGTGACCTCGGCGGTCACGTCGATCCCACGGGACTTGGCCCACCGGACGATCTCGACGCTGCCGGCGGTCGAGAGGTGGCAGATGTGGACCCGGGAGCCCACGTGCTCGGCGAGCAGCACGTCCCGGGCGATGATCGACTCCTCGGCGACGGCCGGCCAGCCGCCGAGCCCCAGCTCGGCCGAGACGATGCCCTCGTTCATCTGGGCGCCCTCGGTCAGCCGCGGCTCCTGGGCGTGCTGGGCGACGACCCCGCCGAACGCCTTCACGTACTCCAGGGCCCGCCGCATGATCACCGCGTCGTCGACGCACTTGCCGTCGTCGGAGAAGACCGTGACGCCGGCCGCGGACTCGTGCATCGCGCCGAGCTCGGCGAGCTTCTTGCCCTCCAGCCCGACGGTGACGGCGCCGATGGGCTGTACGTCGCAGTAGCCGCTCTCCTTGCCCAGCCGGTAGACCTGCTCGACGACGCCGGCGGTGTCGGCGACCGGGAAGGTGTTGGCCATGGCGAACACCGCGGTGTAGCCGCCGCTGGCCGCGGCCCGGGTACCGGTCAGGACGGTCTCGGAGTCCTCCCGGCCGGGCTCGCGTAGATGGGTGTGCAGGTCGACCAGGCCCGGCAGGAGGACCTTGCCGTCGGCTTCGACGACGTCGGCGCCCTCGGCGGACAGGCCGTTGCCCACCGCCTCGATGAACTCCCCGTCGATCAGCACGTCCTGCGGAGCGCCACCGAGCACCTTCGCACCGCGGATCAGAATCTTGCTCATGGTCTTACTTCTCCTCGGAACGGGGGTGGGTGACGGCGGGCTCGTTGCCGCCGAGCAGCAAGTAGAGGACGGCCATGCGGATGGAGACGCCGTTGGCGACCTGTTCGATGACCGTGCAGCGGTCGGAGTCGGCGACCTCGGCGGTGATCTCCATACCGCGGACCATCGGGCCGGGGTGCATCACGATGGCGTGCTCGGGCATCCGCGCCATCCGGTCGCCGTCCAGGCCGTAGCGCCGCGAGTACTCGCGCTCGGTCGGGAAGAAGGCGGCGTTCATCCGCTCGCGCTGCACCCGCAGCATCATCACGGCATCGGACTTGGGCAGCACGCTGTCGAGGTCGTAGGACACCTCGCACGGCCAGGTCTCGACGCCGACCGGCACCAGGGTCGGCGGCGCGACGAGGGTGACCTCGGCGCCGAGGGTGTGCAGGAGGTCGACGTTGGAGCGGGCGACGCGGCTGTGCAGCACGTCACCGACGAGGGTGATGCGCTTCCCGTCGAGGTCCCGGCCGAGCCCGGCATCCGGGCCGATGAGCCGGCGCCGCATGGTGAAGGCGTCCAGCAGGGCCTGGGTGGGGTGCTGGTGGGTGCCGTCGCCGGCGTTGATGACGGGGGCGTCGATCCAGCCGGACGTGGCCAGCCGGTACGGGGCGCCGGAGGCGCTGTGCCGGATGACGACGGCGTCGACGCCCATCGCCTCCAGGGTCTGGGCGGTGTCCTTGAGCGATTCGCCCTTGGAGACGCTGGAGCCCTTGGCGGCGAAGTTGATGACGTCCGCGGAGAGCCGCTTCTCGGCGGCCTCGAAGGAGATCCGGGTCCGGGTCGAGTCCTCGAAGAAGAGGTTGCAGACGGTACGCCCGCGCAGGGCGGGGAGTTTCTTGATCGGCCGGTCGGCGACCCGGGCCATTTCCTCGGCGGTGTCGAGGATCAGTACGGCGTCGTCCCGCGTGAGATCGGCGGCCGAGATGAGGTGGCGCTTCATCCGGTTTACTCCGGGAGTGAGGGAGGTGTACGGGAATGTCCGTTGAGCGGGCATGGGTGCGGGCCCGGGGTCACCGGGTCCGCACGCGCGTGCGCTAGCGCTCGCCGGCTGGGGCGGTCGGCTCGGCCGCCGGGGACTCACCATCGGAGCCGGGGCGGGACGGAGCCGAGCGCAGGCCGAGCAGCACGGCGTCGCGACCGTCCTCCTCGGTCAGCTGGACCTTGACCGCCTCCCGCAGCGACGTGGGGAGGTTCTTTCCCACGTAGTCGGCGCGGATGGGCAGCTCGCGGTGGCCGCGGTCGACCAGGACCGCGAGCTGTACGGCGCGCGGGCGCCCGATGTCACCCAGGGCGTCCAGGGCGGCGCGGATGGTGCGTCCGGAGAAGAGCACGTCGTCGACGAGGAGGACGAGGCGCCCCTCGATGCCGTCGGTGGGGATCTCCGTACGAGCCAGCGTGCGGGCCGGACCCAGGCGCAGGTCATCGCGGTACATCGTGATGTCGAGCGAGCCGACCGGAATGGCACGACCGGTGATCTCTTCGAGCTTGGCGGCCAACCGCCGGGCGAGGAAGACACCGCGGGTGGGGATTCCCAGCAGCACCACGTCGTCCGCGCCCTTGGCGCGCTCGACGATTTCGTGGGCGATGCGGGTGAGCATCCGCGCGATGTCGGGGCCCTCTAGCACCGGCCGGGCCGGGGTTTGAGTTCTCGATGCGGAACTGCGTGCGTCCATACGAAACGGACCTCCTTCTCCGCCTCACGGGACGGACTTTAAAGGACGTCGGAATTACGAGATTCAGGCTATCAGGAGCCCCTCTCGGCCCCGTACGCCCCCCTGACGGGTGATGGTCTGCCCCATTCGGCTTGACGAAGTCAGATTACGCTGCGTAACCTCACAGTGAGTTACCAGCCACGCGGCGGAGCCGCATGTCGATACAGCCGTCTGGGGAGCTTTATGTCCAGCGAATACGCTAAACAGCTCGGGGCCAAGCTCCGCGCCATCCGTACCCAGCAGGGCCTCTCTCTCCATGGCGTCGAGGAGAAGTCCCAGGGCCGCTGGAAGGCCGTGGTGGTGGGGTCGTACGAGCGCGGCGACCGTGCCGTGACCGTACAGCGCCTCGCCGAGCTGGCGGACTTCTACGGCGTGCCGGTGCAGGAGCTGCTGCCGGGCACGACGCCGGGCGGCGCCGCCGAGCCGCCGCCGAAGCTGGTGCTGGACCTGGAGCGTCTGGCCCACGTCCCGCAGGAGAAGGCCGGCCCGCTCCAGCGCTACGCCGCCACGATCCAGAGTCAGCGCGGTGACTACAACGGCAAGGTCCTCTCGATCCGTCAGGACGACCTGCGCACCCTCGCGGTGATCTACGACCAGTCGCCCTCAGTGCTCACCGAGCAGCTGATCAGCTGGGGCGTGCTGGACGCGGACGCCCGCCGGGCCGTGCAGCACGACGAGATCTGACCGGCCCGAAGCCCCGCGCTTCACACGCAGAAACGTACCGCCGCCCTGGGCTTCCCAGGGCGGCGGTACGCGTTTCCCGCGCGGCTGCGGCCACGGGTCGACCTACGGGCCGTTGGACGGGCGATCGGGCGCACAGAGGGACGACGACGGGCCCGGAGCGATGTCGCATCGCTCCGGGCCCGTTCCGTGCCTCGGTTCTCAGCCGATCAGCGGCCGCGCGGCCGGATCAGCGCGTCTCCTCGCGGCGCAGCCCCGGCTTCAGCTCCTTGAGCCGGGCGAGCAGGCCGTTGACGAACGACGGTGAGTCGTCGGTGGAGAACTCCTTGGCCAGCTGCACGGCCTCGTCGATCGCCACCGCGTCCGGCGTGCCGTCCACCCAGAGCAGTTCGTAGGCACCGAGCCGGAGGATGGAGCGGTCGGCCGCCGGCATCCGGTCCAGGTCCCAGTCCACGGAGTAGGTGGAAATGAGCTCGTCGATGCGGGCGACGTGCTCCGCGTACCCCTCGACCAGTTCCAGGGTGTACTCGTGCACCGGCGGCTGGCGGGAGTCGGTCCGGGCATGGCGCATCCAGTCCGCGAGCACGGACTGCACATCGGCACCGCGCTGGTCGGCCTCGAAGAGGATCTGGAAGGCGCGCTTACGGGCCTTGGTGCGGGCAGCCACGGTTAGCTGTTCACCCGGCCGAGGTAGTCGCCGGTACGGGTGTCGACCTTGATCTTCTCACCGGTGGTGATGAAGAGCGGGACCTGGATCTCGTAGCCGGTCTCCAGCGTGGCGGGCTTGGTGCCGCCGGTGGAACGGTCGCCCTGGACGCCCGGCTCGGTCTCCTTGATAACCAGCTCGACGGCGGCCGGCAGCTCGACGTAGAGGACCTGGCCCTCGTTCTGCGCGACGACGGCCTCGAAGCCCTCCAACAGGAAGTTGGCGGCCTCACCGACGGTCTTGCGGTCGATGTGCAGCTGGTCGTAGGTGTCCATGTCCATGAAGACGAAGTAGTCGCCGTCCATGTACGAGAACTGCATGCCGCGCTTGTCGACGGTCGCCGTCTCGACCTTGGTGCCGGCGTTGAAGGTCTTGTCCACCACCTTGCCGGAGAGCACGTGCTTGAGCTTGGTACGGACGAAGGCCGGGCCCTTACCGGGCTTGACGTGCTGGAACTCGACGACGGACCAGAGCTGGCCGCCTTCGAGCTTGAGCACCATGCCGTTCTTGAGGTCGTTCGTGGAAGCCACGGTTGCGGAATCTCCTGGACTACAGGTGGTGGGTACCTCGAAACCGCCCGCAGCGAGCTCGGTGGCTCACAGGGCGAGCAGCTCCTTGGTCGTGATCGTGAGTAGCTCGGGTCCGCCGTCCGCCTCGGGGCGGACGACGAGGGTGTCGTCGATCCGGACACCACCACGGCCCGGGATGTGGACCCCTGGCTCGACGGTGACCGGCACGCAAGCGTCCAGTTTACCCATGGCGCCGGGTGACAATTGAGGGTCCTCGTCGATTTCCAGTCCGACACCGTGTCCGGTCCACGGCCCGACCCCCTCACCGTGCCCCGCCCGCTCCAGGATCTGGCGGGTCACCCGGTCCACCTCATGGCACTCCACGCCCGGCGTCAGCGCCTCCCGACCGGCCTTCTGGGCTGCGAAGACCAGGTCGTACAGGTCGATCTGCCAGTCCGCCGGGGTGGTGCCGATGACGAAGGTCCGGCCGATCTCGCAGCGGTAGCCGCGGTAGTTCGCGCCCAGGCCGACGGTCAGGAAGTCGCCCTCCTCGACCCGGCGGTCGGTCGGCAGATGGCCGGCGCGCCCGGAGTTCGGGCCGGTGGCGACGGAGGTGGGGAAGGCCGGGCCGTCCGCGCCGTGGTCGACCAGGCGGCGCTCCAGTTCGAGCGCGAGGTGGCGTTCGGTGCGGCCGACCAGGATCGACTCCAGGAGTTCGCCCAGTGCCTGGTCGCTAATCTCGGCGGCGATCCGCAGGCAGGCGATCTCGTCGTCGTCCTTGACCAGCCGCTGCGCCTCGACGGCGCAGGCCAGGTCGGCGAGGCGCATCCGGGGCGCGATCTGGGACAGCGCCCGGTGGCGGGTGACGGTGAGGTGGTGCTCCTCCACGGCGAGGATCTCCGCGCCCGCCTTGGCGGCCAGACCGGCGGCGGCCACCACGGGGTCACTGCCGCGGGCGGGCAGCACCGAGACCCGTACGTCGTCGGCGGGATGCCCCTCGGTGGGATCACCGGTGAGCGGCCGGCCGCAGACCAGAACATCGTCCCCGGGGTCGCCGGGGCCCAGCAGCAGGGCCGCGCCGGGTGGGGTGCAGCCGGTGAGATAGCGGACGTTGGCGGGACGCGAGATCAGTGCGGCGGTACTTCCGGTTGCGGCGCAGCGGTCGCGCAGCTGCGCGCGTCGGACCGCGTACAACTCGGACATATCGTCAGCGTACGACCGCTCTCCCGGACCGGCCGTTCGAGACGGCCGGCCGGGGGACGGCCGGCTACCAGCTGGGGGGACTGGCGATGCTGCGGGCGACGACCTCGTCGAGCGCCCGCACGGTGGTGGCGACGTCGTGCTGGGAGTTGTCGATGATCGGCAGCCCGGAGCCGTACCAGCCGGCCATCCGGCCGTGGATGCGGGCCACCTCCTCGTCGGAGAGGCGGCGGTTGCCGGTGCGCCGGGCGTTGCGCTCCAGGACGACCTCCAGGCCCGGGAGCAGCACGATCGGCAGCAGTCCGGGGCCGACGTGACGCTTCCAGCCGCCGAGGCCGACGACCGGGCGGTCCGGGAAGACCGCGTCGTCGAGGATGCAGGAGATGCCGTTGGCGAGGAAGTTGCGCGCGGCGAAACCGCAGGTGCGGCGGGCGAGGCGGTACTGCGCCTCGGAGTGGTCGTTCCAGCCGGACTGCGGGTCGGCGAAACCGGACCGGACCCATTCGCGGACGTCGTCCAGGCTGATGTGCGCGGTCGGCACCCGCCGGGTGTCGGCCCAGTGGCGGGCGACGCTGGTCTTGCCGGCGCCGGCCGGGCCGATCAGCAGCACCGCCACGGCGGCGTGCGCGGCATCCGGGGCGGCGTTGCCGGGCGGCGTGCTGGGCAGCGGGACGGGGGCACCGGAGGGCAGCTGGACGTGGCCGGTGATGTCGTTGCTGTGCGGGGTGGGCGGGGCCTGGTGGGGCGCGGGGGCGTGCCAGCCCTGACCCGGGGCGGTGTGCGCCGGCGGGGCGGGGGGTGGCGGTGCCGCGGGGGTGTGCGGCACGCCGGGCGGGTGGGGCTGGCCGGGGTGCGGCGTCCAGTTCATGGTCATGCCGGCGCCTTGGGGGTGAAGTGGACCGCGGGGCGGTGGCAGCGGAGCCCCCACTGCGTACTGCATCCGGTGGCTCTCCGTCTCGTGCGGTCGACGTGGTGCGGGGCGGCGCACCGGGCGGGGTGGCCAGGTGCGCCGTGGCGGCAACTGCGGGGCGGGTACGGGCCGTTGCCGCCCCACCGCCGGGTGGTGCTGCGGTGAACCGTACTCCCCCGGCAACTGCCAGGAGGGTTCCCTACCCCCGGCGTCCGTCGAATGAACGGCCGAGGGCACGGGTGTATGGACGACGCACCGGTCAGCCGGTCAGTTCCTCGGCGAGGGCGCGCAGCGCCAGGCGGTACGAGCCGATGCCGAAACCGGCGATGGTGCCGCTGGCGACGGCCGCGATGACCGAGGTGTGGCGGAACTCCTCGCGGGCGTACGGGTTGGAGATGTGCACCTCGATCAGCGGGGCGGTGCGCTGGGCCGCCGCGTCCCGCATCGCGTACGAGTAGTGCGTGAACGCACCGGGGTTGATGACGACCGGGACGGCACCGTCGGCGGCCTCGTGCAGCCAACGGACCATCTCGCCCTCGTCGTTGGTCTCCCGCACCTCGGCCTCGAAGCCGAGTTCCTTGCCGAGCCGGGCGCACTCGGCGACCAGCCCGGCGTAGGAGGTGGCGCCGTAGACGTCGGGCTCGCGGGAGCCCAGCCGGCCGAGGTTGGGGCCGTTGAGGACCAGCACGCGGCGGCTCACCGGGCTCACGCCGCGATCTCGGCGTGCGCCGCGAGCAGCATCGCTGGGTCCGGGCCCTCCAGGACGGTCGGCTTGGCCAGGCCGTCCAGGACGATGAAGCGGAGCCGGTCGCCGCGGGACTTCTTGTCGACCTTCATGGTCTCCAGCAGCTTGGGCCACTGGTCGCCGCGGTAGGTCAGGGGCAGTCCGACGGAGGCCAGGACGGCGCGGTGCCGGTCGGCGGTGGCGTCGTCCAACCGGCCGGCGATCCGGCCGAGTTCGGCGGCGAAGACCATGCCGACGGAGACCGCGGCGCCGTGCCGCCAGTTGTAGCGCTCGTTCTTCTCGATGGCGTGGGCCAGGGTGTGGCCGTAGTTGAGGATCTCCCGCAGACCGGACTCCTTGAGGTCGGCGGAGACCACCTCGGCCTTGACCCGGATCGCCCGCTCGATCAGCTCGGAGGTGTGCGGGCCGTCGGGACGCTTGGCGCCCTCCGGGTCCGCCTCGATCAGGTCGAGGATCGCCGGGTCGGCGATGAAACCGGCCTTGATGACCTCGGCCAGCCCGGAGACGTAGTCGTGGACCGGGAGGCTGTCCAGCGCGGCCAGGTCGCAGAGCACCCCGGCCGGCGGGTGGAAGGCGCCGACGAGGTTCTTGCCCTCGGCGGTGTTGATGCCGGTCTTGCCGCCTACCGCGGCGTCCACCATGCCCAGGACGGTGGTCGGTACGGCGATCCAGCGCACCCCGCGCAGCCAGGTCGCGGCGACGAAACCGGCCAGGTCGGTGGTGGCGCCGCCGCCCACGCCGACGATCACGTCGGTGCGGGTGAAGCCGGTCTGGCCGAGCGCCTTCCAGCAGTAGGCGGCGACCTCGGCGGTCTTGGCCTCCTCGGCGTTGGGCAGCTGGATGGCGATCGCCTCGTAGCCCTGCCCGGCCAGGTCCTCGCGCAGCGCCTCACCGGTGGTGGCCAGCGCCTCGGGGTGCAGCACGGCGACGCGCTTGGCCGCATCGCCGATCAGGCCGGGGAGTTCGCCCAGCAGCTGCCGCCCGACGAGGACCTCGTAGGGGTCGGTGCCGGCGGTACCGCCGACCTGAATGCGGGTGGCGTGCTCCGTCATGCCTGTTCCTCCCTGCCGGCGGACCGCGCGGCGTCGGCGGCCGGCCGTAGCTCCAAAGCGTCCACGATCGCGTCGGCGGCGTCCTCGGGGGTGCGGCCCCCGGTGGCGATCACGGCCTGTGCGACCTCGGTGTAGAGCGGGCGGCGCCGCTCCATCAGCTCGCGCCACTGCTTGCGCGGGTTGACCGCGAGCAGCGGGCGGGGGGCGTCCAGTCCCACCCGCTTGACGGCGTCGGCGAGTTCGACGTCCAGGAAGACCACCGGCAGGCCGGTCAGCAGCTTCCGGGTGCCGTCGTCCATGATCGCGCCGCCGCCGAGGGAGAGCACACCGGGGTGGCCGTCGAGGGCGGTACGGACCGCCGCCCGCTCCAGCTCGCGGAAGTGCGGCTCGCCGTCCTCGATGAAGATCTCGGCGATCGGCTTGCCGGCGGTGGCGACGATGTCGGCGTCGGTGTCGCGGTAACCGACACCCAGCCGCTCGGCCAGCAGCGCGCCCACGGTGGACTTGCCGGCCCCGGGCGGACCGACCAGTACGACGACGGGCGCGGTCACTTGATCGCCAGGTTGTCGAGGAAGCTCCGGACGTTGCGGCGGGTCTCCGGCACGCTGTCGCCGCCGAACTTCTCCAGCACCGCGTCGGCCAGCACCAGCGCCACCATCGCCTCGGCGACGATGCCGGCGGCCGGGACCGCGCAGACGTCGGAGCGCTGGTGGTGCGCCTTGGCCGCCTCGCCGGTGGCCACGTCGATCGTCGCCAGCGCCCGCGGCACGGTCGCGATCGGCTTCATCGCGGCCCGGACGCGCAGGAGTTCACCGGTGGTCAGGCCGCCCTCGGTGCCGCCGGAGCGGCCGGAGGCGCGCTTGATGCCGTCGTCGGTGGCGAGGATCTCGTCGTGTGCCTTCGAGCCGGGCACCCGCGCCAGCTCGAAGCCGTCGCCGACCTCGACGCCCTTGATGGCCTGGATGCCCATCAGGGCGGCGGCCAGCCGGGCGTCCAGGCGGCGGTCCCAGTGGACGTGCGAGCCGAGGCCGACCGGCACGCCGTAGGCCAGCACCTCGACGACGCCGCCGAGCGTGTCGCCGTCCTTGTGGGCCTGGTCGATCTCGGCGACCATCGCCTTCGACGCGTCGGCATCCAGGCAGCGCACCGGGTCGGCGTCCAGCTTCTCGACGTCGGCGGGCGTGGGGTAGACGCCGTAGGGAGCCTTGGCCGAGGCCAGCTCGACGACGTGCGAGACGATCTCGATGCCGGCCGTCTCCTTCAGGAAGGAGCGGGCGACGGCGCCCAGGGCGACCCGGGCCGCGGTCTCGCGGGCGGAGGCGCGCTCCAGGATCGGGCGGGCCTCGTCGAAGCCGTACTTCTGCATGCCGGCGAGGTCGGCGTGGCCGGGGCGGGGCCGGGTCAGCGGGGCGTTACGGGCCTGCTCGGCCAGCACGGTCTCGTCCACCGGGTCGGCGGCCATGACCTGCTCCCACTTGGGCCACTCGGTGTTGCCGACCATGACCGCGACGGGGGAGCCCAGCGAACGGCCGTGCCGCACGCCGCCGAGGAAGGTGACCTCGTCCTGCTCGAACTTCATCCGGGCACCGCGGCCATAGCCGAGCCGGCGGCGGGCCAGGGCGTCCGCCACCATCTCCGTGGTGATCGGCACGCCGGCGGGAAGGCCCTCCAGCGTCGCCACGAGTGCGGGGCCGTGCGACTCCCCCGCCGTCAGCCAGCGCAACCTGCTCAACGGTGCTCCTCAGTTACTGCTCATGTGCTGCTCATCCGCGTACGGTCTCCTCTGATCCTCCCACGTCGGGCGGGGCGCGCGGCGCGCCGTCCAGGGTGCGGACCGCAGGGACCACTCAGCGGGCGGCGAGTGCCGCCTCGCCGGCCCGGCGCATCGCGGCCAGCGGCGCCGGCGCCCGACCGGTCATCTGCTCGACCTGGAGAACGGCCTGGTGGACCAGGAGGTCCAGCCCGCCGACGACGGCGCCGCCGCGGTCGGCCCAGGCGCCGGCCAGCGCGGTCGGCCAGGGCTCGTAGAGCACGTCGAAGAGGGTGCTGGGCCGGTCGGGTACGGCGGCGGCGAGCGGGTCGGTGCTGCCCGCCGGGGTGGTCGCGATGACCAGTGGTGCCTCGAAGGCCGCGGCGGCGTCGTCCCAAGGGGCGGTGCGGACCGGGACGCCGAGCCGTTCGCCCCAGCCGCGCATCTCGTCGGCGCGCGCCGCGCTGCGCACGTACGCGGTGACCTCACCGGTGCAGATCCGGGCGAGCGCGGCCAGCGCCGAGGAGGCGGTGGCGCCGGCGCCCAGGACGGCGGCCCGCTCAACCTGCTGGACACCGCGCTCGCGCAGCGCGGCGAGCATGCCGGGGATGTCGGTGTTGTCGCCGCGCCGGCGCCCGTCGGGGGTGAACACGACGGTGTTGACCGCCTCGACCGAGGACGCGGTGGGGCTGATCTCGTCCAGCAGCGGGATCACCGCGCGCTTGAGCGGCATGGTCAGCGACAGTCCCGCCCACTCGGGGCCGAGCTTCTCCAGGAACGCGGGGAGCCCGGCCTCGTCGACCTCGTGGCGGCCGTATTCCCAGCCGGTCAGCCCGAGTTCGTCGTAGGCCGCGCGGTGCAGCACCGGCGAGAGGGAGTGCGCGATGGGCGATCCGAGGACCGCCGCCTTCTTGTGCTCAGGACTGTGGGACACCGGCCGGCCTTCAGTTTCCGTTCTTCTGCTCTTGCTGCCGCTTGTTGAATTCCTGGACGAGCTTCTCGTGGGCGGCGTAATTGGTGGTGAAGTCCGTCTTCTTGCCGTCCACCGAGATGAAGTAGAGCCACTTATCGGAGTTGTCCGGGTTGATCGTGGCCTTGAGCGCGTCCCCGCCGGGATTTCCGATCGGACCGGGCGGGAGCCCCCGGTAGAAGTACGTGTTGTAGGGATCGTCGTAGTGCCGGATCTCCTGCGTACTGATATTGATCTTGCTCTGGTTCTTGAGGTAGTTGAACGTCGAGTCGAATTCCAACTTCTGGTTCGTGGCCGTGTTGGTCGGGGCCAGTCGGTTGTAGACGACGGCCGCCATCTTCCGGAAGTCATCGTGCGTCATGCCTTCGGCCTGGGTGAGGCTCGCGACGGTGATGAGCTGGAGCGGAGAATCCAGATGGAATTTCTTCGCATTCGATTCGAGATCGTACTTCTGGTATTCCTGGGTGGCCCGCGAGACCATTTGCCGGAGCACGTCGGCGGGTTTGGCGTGATCACCGACGCTGTACGTCGAGGGGTAGAGGAAGCCTTCCAGCGGGTCCTTGATCTTCTGAGAGTCGTCGGCCCACGACGGAAGTCCGAGGTTCTTCGCCTGGCTGTGCGCGATGTCCTTGGTGGTGCCCGCCGCGAGCTTGAGCTTCTTGTCGATCAGCGTGTAGACGGCGCCGGCCCGTAGCCCCTCTTGGATCGTCAGGCCGTTGCGACTGCGCGGATCCGACATCAGGGCCACGGCCGAGGCCGCGGACATCTGCTTGCGCAGCGAGTACGAACCGGGCTGGAGGACCTTGTCCTTCTTGCTGTCGACCGCCGCTTCGGAGAACGCGTCGGCGCTCTTGACCACGCCCTCGCGCTTCAGGATCAGGCCCATCTGCAAGATGGTGGAGCCGTCGGGGATGTCGACCTGCACGGCCCCGCTGCCCTCGCCCTCGTAGTCGGGAGCCGAGCCGAAGTGGCGCATGAGGAAGTCGTAGCCGAAGTACCCGACGCCGCCGACGACACCGGCCAGCGCCAGGGTCACGACCAGACAGGCGGTACCACTGCGGCGCTTGGTCTTCTTGTTCTTGTTCTTCCGGCCCCGGCGCTCGCGGCCCGATCGGCCGTCGTCCTCGTCGTCGTAGCCGTCGTCCTCGGCGTCCGGTTCGTCGGCGAAGAACGGGTGGTCCGGTTCCCGCTTGCGCGGCCCCGGTTCGTCGGCGTCCGGCGTCGCCCGCCAGTCGTCGCCCTCGGCGGCCGGCTCCTCGAACGGCGCCCCGGCCGGCGGGTGCTGCTGCGGACCGGGTCCCGGCGGGTAGTCGCCCGGCCGCTGAGGGTGCGGGGCGTGACCGTACTGCTGCTGGTGCGGGTCGGCCAGCGCCTGCTCCGACATCCCGTGGTACTGCGGGGCCGGCGGCTGGGCGGGCAGCTGCTGGGTCCCGTGGAGTCCGTAGCCGTCCTGCCCGCCGTAGTAGTCGTGACCCGGGAAGTTCTGGCCGGTCTGGTGCGGGGCCGGGTATTCCTGGCCCGGCTGGAGGTACGGGTCGGCCGGCTGGTGCTGCCCGTAGGGGTCGTACGGGTCGTACGTCGGCTGGCCGCCCGGCGGCTGGGTGCCGTCCCAGCCGCCGTGGCCCGCCGGGTACTGCTGCTGCGGGTGCTGGAGGTGCTGCTCGTGCGGCGGGTGCTGCGGGTGCTGCTCGTGCTGGGGGTAGTGCTGTGGGGGATACCCGGTGGGCTGCTGTCCGGCCCACTGCGGCTGCTGCTCCTGGCCTCCGTAAGGACCCCGATCTCCGTAGAGCGGGTCGTCCGGATGCCACGGTTCGGAGCCGTAGCCCCGGCCATACTCGGTCATCGATCCCCTAGAGCCGAGAGGCGGGGCGCTCCATCCGGGTAGCGCCTGTCGTACCGATCCGCCTCTACTTGCACGCGCGGCTGTTCGAACCGCCGCCACAACGCGCGGAACGTTACCGTACCGCGATCAGATGACCACTTCGACGTGCTCCCCGGGCGGCCGCCCGGAAGTGCGTTCGGTTTCCAACGCGCTCTGCAGGATGACCACCGCGGCGGCCTGATCGACCACCGAGCGGCCCTTCTTGCTGCGGACTCCGGAGGCCCGCAGCCCGTGGGTCGCGGTGACCGTCGACATCCGCTCGTCGACCAACCGGACCCCAACGGGGGCGATGTTCCTGGCGAGTTCCTGGGCGAAGGCCCGGACCTTGGCCGCGGCCGGCCCCTCTCCCCCACTGAGGGAGCGGGGCAGACCGACCACGACTTCGAGCGGCTCGTACTCCTCGACGATCGCCTTGAGCCGTCGGTGCGCCGCCGGGACGTCACGCCCCGGCACGGTCTCGACGGGGGTGGCGAGGACCCCGTCGGGGTCGCACGAGGCGACCCCGATCCGGGCGTCCCCAACATCCACGGCGATGCGGCGGCCGCGTCGCATCTCACTCACGTCGGTCAGGCCGCCTCGACCACGAGGCGCTCGACGGCCTCGATGGCCTCGGGCACCGCAGCGGCGTTCTGGCCACCGCCCTGGGCGACGTCCGGCTTGCCGCCGCCCCCGCCGCCAAGCGTCTTGGCGGCGGTGCGGACCAGGTCGCCGGCCTTGATGCCGCGCTCGCGGGCAGCCTCGTTGGTGGCGATGACGGTCAGCGGGCGGCCGTTGGCGACAGTGAAGAGGGCCACCACGGCGGGGCGGTCACCGTGGATCCGGCCGCGCACGTCGAGGACCAGCTTGCGCAGGTCGTCGGCGCCGGTGCCGTCCTGGACCTGGGCGGCGACCAGGGCCACGCCACGGACGTCCTTGGCGCCCCCGGCCAGCCCGGCCGCGGCCTGCAACACCTTCTCCGCGCGGAACTTCTCGATCTCCTTCTCGGCGTCCTTCAGCTTGGCCAGGACACCGGAGATCTTCTCCGGCAGCTCTTCCGGACGCCCCTTGACCAGCTCGGTGAGCTGCGAGACGACGGTGTGCTCACGCGCCAGGAACCGGTAGGCGTCCACGCCGACCAGCGCCTCGACACGGCGCACGCCGGAGCCGATGGAGGACTCGCCGAGCAGCTTCACCAAGCCCAGCTGTGCGGTGTTGTGGACGTGCGTACCGCCGCACAGCTCCTTGGAGAAGTCGCCGATGGTGACCACCCGGACCCGCTCGCCGTACTTCTCGCCGAACTCGGCGATGGCGCCCTGCTTCTTGGCCTCGTCCATGCTCATGACCTCGGCGTGCACGTCGAGCTCACGGGCCAGGACGTCGTTGATCTTCTGCTCGACGTCGGTGAGGACCGAGCCGGGCACGGCGGCCGGCGAACCGAAGTCGAAGCGGAAGCGGCCCGGGGAGTTCTCCGAACCGGCCTGGGCGGCCGTCGGGCCCAGCGCGTCGCGCAGCGCCTGGTGGGTGAGGTGGGTGGCGCTGTGAGCGCGGGCGATGGCCCGGCGGCGCTGGATGTCGATGGCGGCGTACGCGGCGGAGCCGAGCAGCACCTCGCCGACCTGCACCACGCCCTTGTGGACGATGACGCCGGGGACCGGCTGCTGGACGTCGCGCACCTCGATGACGGCGCCGTTGTCCAGCTTGATGCGGCCGGTGTCGGCGAGCTGGCCGCCGCCCTCGGCGTAGAACGGGGTGCGGTCCAGTACGACCTCGACCTCGTCGCCCTCGTGGGCGGCCGGCGCGGAGACGCCGTTGACCACGAGGCCGGCGACGGTGGACTCGCCCTCGGTGTCGGTGTAGCCGGTGAAGATCGAGGAGCCGGACTTGTCGGCGATCTCGCGGTACGCCGACATGTCGGCGTGGCCGTGCTTCTTGGCCTGGGCGTCGGCCTTGGCGCGCTCCCGCTGCTCCTTCATCAGGCGGCGGAAGCCGTCCTCGTCCACCGACAGGCCCTGCTCGGCGGCCATTTCGAGGGTGAGGTCGATCGGGAAGCCCCAGGTGTCGTGGAGCAGGAACGCCTTGTCGCCGGCGAGCACCGTGCCGCCGGCGGCCTTGGTGTCGGTGACGGCGGTGTCGAGGATGTTGGTGCCGGCCTTGAGGGTCTTGAGGAAGGCGGCCTCCTCGGCAAGGGCGACCGTCTCGATCCGCTTGCGGTCCTCCAGGAGCTCCGGGTACTGCTGGCCCATCGCCCGGATGACCACGTCGAGCAGGTCGGCGACGACCAGGCCGGTGGCGCCCAGCAGCCGCATGTTGCGGATGGCGCGGCGCATGATGCGGCGCAGGACGTAGCCGCGGCCCTCGTTGCCGGGGGTGACCCCGTCGCCGATGAGCATCGTCGAGGTGCGCATGTGGTCGGCGACCACGCGCAGCGAGACGTCGGAGTCCTCGGCGGCGCCGTAGCGGACGCCGGTCAGCTCACCGGCCTTGTCGATGACCACCCGGAGGGTGTCGGTCTCGTACATGTTCTGGACGCCTTGCAGGATCATGGCGAGGCGTTCGAGACCGAGGCCCGTGTCGATGTTCTTCGACGGCAGGTCGCCGAGGATCTCGAAGTCCTCCTTGCCGGTGCCGGCGCCGCGCTCGTACTGCATGAAGACCAGGTTCCAGATCTCCACGTAGCGCTCGTCGTTGACGGCCGGGCCGCCCTCGACACCGAAGGCGGGGCCCCGGTCGTAGTTGATCTCCGAGCACGGGCCGCACGGGCCCGGGACGCCCATGGACCAGTAGTTCTCCTTCTTGCCCAGGCGCTGGATGCGCTCCTTGGGCACCCCGACGACCTCGTGCCAGATGCGCTCGGCCTCGTCGTCGTCGAGGTAGACGGTGATCCAGAGCTTCTCGGGCTCCAGGCCGTAGCCGCCCTCCGCCATGGGAGTCGTCAGCAACTCCCAGGCGTACTTGATGGCGCCTTCCTTGAAGTAGTCGCCGAAGGAGAAGTTGCCGCACATCTGGAAGAACGTGCCGTGCCGGGTGGTCTTGCCGACCTCTTCGATGTCCGGCGTACGGACGCACTTCTGGACGCTGGTGGCGGTCTTGAACGGGGCCTTGACCTCGCCGAGGAAGTACGGCTTGAAGGGGACCATGCCCGCCGGAACCAAGAGCAGCGTCGGGTCGTCCGCGATGAGCGACGCCGACGGCACGACGGTGTGCCCGCGCTCCTCGAAGAAGCGCAGCCAGCGGCGGCGGATTTCAGCCGACTCCATCAGTGGTCCTCTTTTCCGGTCGGTCCGGTCAGCCCGGGTGTTCTCGTGGTTCGGTACGACGTTTCGAGCACCGCACGGCGCGGTGCGGGCAGCTCGCGCGCCTCGGTGGACTCCGCGAGCCCAAGGGCGTCGTGCAGTTGCTCTTCACGGTCCGCCATTCCGGCCCGTACGTCCAATGCAAATTGACGCAGCCGGTGTCCGGTCTCGACGGCCTTGTCCGCGGCCTGCGCGGCGAGGCTGTCGGGCTGCAACTTGCGCAGCTTTTGGTGGACCTTGTTGGTGGCCCACACTCCGGCGGCGGCGCCGGTGGTGAACCAGAATGCGCGGCGGAACATCGCGGTGATCAGTCCTTGGAGCGACGGGAGCGGCGCCCGCCGCGGCGGGCGCCGGGCAGGGTGCGGCCGACGACGGTGCGGTCCGGTTCGGGCAGGCCCTTCTTGCCGATCGCGCGCCGTACGCCGTAGCCGAACGCGGCGACCTTGACCAACGGCCCGCCGAAGGCGGTGGAGACGGTCGAGGAGAGCGCGGAGGCGTTGGCGGTGACCTCTTGGACGTCGGCGGCGATGGCGTCGACGCGGGCGAGCTGGGTGTGTGCGGAGCGGACGGTCGCGGACGCGTCGGCCAGGAGCGGAACGGCCTGCTCGGACACCTCGGTCACCATCTTGGTGGTCGCCTTGAGCGTCTGTGCGAGCCTCACCAGCACGAGGGCGAGGAAGGACACGAGGATCGCCCAGAAGACGGCCACGAGGATCCCGGCCACCTCTCCACCGGACACGCTGGCACCACTCTCCGACTGGTCTGCTCTGGTCTGGTCTCGTCCTGCTCGAACGGCAACCTTGACCTTATCGCGCCGTGACTGTCCGTCCGTACCGCGTTCCCGGTCCCGTCCGGCCACCGGAAGGGGTGATTGTACGGTCCGCATCGCCGCGAGTACGCTCCGTGTGCCATGCGACGCCTCAAGCGCCCTGGCCCCCCTTCCCGCCGCTCCCCCGCCCGCCCGCGGACCCGCGGGAACCTCCCCGCGGAGCTGAACCGCTTCGTCGGCCGCGCGGACGAACTCGCCGCGCTCGATCGGCACCTGTCCGCCGACCGCCTCGTCACCCTCATCGGCCTGGGCGGCGTGGGAAAGTCCCGGCTCGCCCGGCACAGCGCAGCGATCTTGCAGGATCGCTTCTGCGACGGGGTGTGGCTGGTCGAGGTGTCCGCACTGCGCGAGGGGCACCTGCTGGACCACGCGGTCGCCGAGGCCCTGGCGCTGGCCGACCACTCCGGCCGGCCGGTGCGCACGGCGCTCGGCGACCATCTCACCGATCGCGAGTTGCTGCTCGTCCTCGACGGCTACGAGCACCTGGTCGACGACTGCGCCGAGTTGACCGCCGAACTGCTGCGGCGCGCCCCCCGGCTGCACGTACTGGCCGCCGGCCGCCGGCCACTGGACCTGCCGGGCGAGCAGACCCTGCCGGTGCCCCCGATGGGCGATGTCGACGCCGCCGCGCTGTTCGCCGACCGGGCCGCCGCCGTGCTGCCCGGTTTCGCCGTCGGGCCCGGCAACGAACCGGCCGTCACCGAGCTGTGCCGCCGCCTGGACGGCATCCCGCTGGCGCTGGAACTGGCCGCCGGTCGGCTGCGGGCGCTCTCCCTGGAACAGGTGCTGCACCGGCTCGACGACCGTTTCCGACTGCTGGCCGGCACCGTCCGCGGGACGCCGGTGCGCCACCGGACGCTGCGCACCGCGATCGGCTGGAGCCACGAGCTGTGCACCCCCGAGGAGCGGCTGCTGTGGGCCCGACTGTCGGTGTTCGCCGGGCAGTTCGACCTGGAGGCGGCCGAGTACGTCTGCTCGGGACCGGAGCTGCCCATCGAGGAACTCCTCGACGTCATCGGGGAGTTGGTCGCCCAATCGGTGCTCGTCCGGGAGGAGACCGCGGCCGGGGTGCGCTACCGGATGCTGGACACCGTAGGGGCCTACGGCGCGGACTGGCTGGCGGCGACGGGGGACGGCGAGCGGCTGCGGCGCCGGCACCGCGACTGGTACCTGGGGCTCGCGACCTGGTGCGAGCTGGACTGGTTCAGCCCCCGACAGGCCGAGATCGCGGCCCGGATCGACGCCGAGCTGCCCAATCTGCGGGTGGCGCTGGAGCACAGCCTGGAAAGCCCCCGGGACACCCACCTCGGCCAATACCTGGCCGGCACGCTGTGGTTCTACTGGGTGGGCTGCGGACGCCTGTCGGAGGGCCGGCACTGGCTCGACCGGGCACTGGAGCTGGACGGCGGCCACGACGAGGCCCGACTGAAGGCGCTGTGGGTGGCGGGCTACGTGGCGGTGCTCCAGGGGGACACGGTGGGGGCGTTGGGGATGCTCCAGGAGTGCCGCGAGGAGGCCGAGCGGACCGGTAACGCCACGGCCGCCGCGTACGCACTGCACCGCACCGGCTGCCTGGCACTGGTCTGCGACGACATGCCGCGCGCCGAGAAGCTGCTGCGCGGGGCGCTGCACCACTACCGCGAGATCGGCGAGCTCAACAGCAACGTGCTGATGGGACAGGTCGAACTGGCGCTGGCGGTGGCCTTCCAGGGCGAGCTGGACGACGCGGTGCGGCTGTGCGAGGACGTCCGGGAGGTGTGCGGGGACCACGGGGAGCGCTGGACGCTGGCGTACGCCCTGTTCGTGCTGGGGTTCGCGGCGTGGTCGCGCGGGGAGGGAGGCCGGGCCCGGGCACTGCTGGAGGAGGCGCTGGCGATCGACCATTCCTTCCACGACCTGCTGGGCGCGGTGCTGGCGATCGAGCTGCTGGCCCTGGTCACGCTGAGCGAGGGCGATGTGGAGGAGGCGGCGGTGCTCCAGGGCGCGGCGGGGCGGATCTGGCCCGCGGTGGGGCTTCCGCTGTTCGGCTCGCGCCATTTCAACCAGCCGCACGCGCTGTGCGAGCGACAGGCCCGCGAACGACTGGGCGCGGCGCGCTACGAGCACTGCCTGCGGGCCGGCGGGCGGCTGAACCTGGACGCGGCGGTGGCGCGGATCCTCAAGCCCGCGGACGGCGTACCGGGCCCGCGCGGGGAGCTGCGGATCGCCGCGCCGGCTCCGCACCGGCCCGCCGCCTCCCCGTCCGCGAGCGGAGGGGAGTCGGCGGGCTGAGCGGTGCGCCGGCCGAGTGGATCAGCGAGCGTAGTACTCGACGACGAGCTGCTCGTCGCAGATCACCGGGATCTCCTTGCGGTTGGGGTCCCGGTCCAGGCGGAACGCCAGGGCCTGGAGGTTGACCTCCAGGTAGCGCGGGGTCTCGCCGTCGGGGGCGTAACCACCCTCGCGGGCCACCTGGAAGGGGTGCTTGTCACGGCTGCGCTCGCGGACCATCACGACGTCGCCGGGGCGGACGCGGAAGGACGGCTTGTCGACCTTGCGGTCGTTGACCGAGATGTGGCCGTGGACCACCATCTGGCGGGCCTGGTAGATCGTCCGGGCCAGGCCCGAACGCAGGACGAGCGCGTCCAGACGGCGCTCAAGCTCGATGATCAGGGCCTCGCCCGTCTTGCCTTCGACCTTCCGAGCGCGGTCGTAGGCGCGAGCCATCTGGCGCTCGCTGATGTCGTACTGGGCGCGCAGACGCTGCTTCTCCAGCAGTCGGACCTTGTAGTCACTGCTCTGCTTGCGGCCGCGGCCGTGCTCGCCGGGCGGGTAGGGACGGGCCTCGAAGTACTTGACGGCCTTCGGCGTCAGCGCGATGCCGAGCGCACGGGACTTCTTGACCTTGGGACGCGACTGGTTCACGTGGAACGTTCCTCCATGTAAGTTAGGTGAGGCTTACCTTAGCGCGAGGAGAACGCATGTTTCGACCTGGGATCCCCCTGCCCGGCGCAGACCGCACCGGGACGGGTCAGCCGCGTCCCGTGGAAGACGCCCAGCGGCCCTCGGCGGCTGAGCGCGTACGAACTCTCGTCGAGTCCCATGGTATGGCGTCACTGGACATCCCCGGAGTCGAGGATCCCGACGAGACCGGCCTCTCGGCGCCCGTCTGCCGGACCGTGACGCCCGAAGGAGACGTGCTGCTCCTGGCTCCTGGGGACTCCTCGGCCGCCCGGGCGGCCGCACACGCCCAGGACGACGACCTGCCGGTCGTGATGGAGATCACGGATGTGGCGCCGGTTTCGGTGCCCCATCGGATCCGCGGTCGCGCCTGGGTGGCCGGTTGGCTCACCCCCGTGCGCAACGAGCAGCGCGCCCGGGCCGCGATGCTGCTCGCCGAGCGACACCCGGTCGGCGAGCTGCTGGGCATCGGCGAGGCACTGGCACCGGACCCGGCCCCGAGCGCCTACGGGCGCCCCGCCTGGATGCTGCTGCGCCTGGAGGTCGGCGAGGGCGCGGTGGACGACCTGTGGGGCGCGGAGTCCTTCGAGCCGGAGGAGTTCGCCGCCGCGGCACCCGACCCGCTGGTCACCCACGAGGCGGAACTGCTCCAACACCTGCACGCGGCCCACGCCGAGCAGGTGCGCGGGCTGTGCGCACTGCTCGGCGACCGCGAGGAGGTCTGCGGGCTGCGGGACCAGGCCGTTCCGGTGGGCCTGGACCGCTTCGGACTGCGGGTCCGCTTCACCGACGGCGACCGGCGGACCTTCGACGCCCGCTTCGACTTCCCCGAGCCGGTCCGGGACGTCGCCGAGCTGCGCCGGGCGATGCACGTGCTCTTCGAGGCCGCGGCCAGCTGACCGGCCGCCCCGGCCCCGCCGGCCGCGCCCCGGTCAGTCGCCGTGCTCGCCGCGCAACCGGGCCCGGACCCGCTCGGCGACATCGGCGTAGCGCGCCTCGGCGCCGTGCCGGGTGGGGGTGTAGTAGCGCGTGCCGTGCACCTCGTCCGGGGCGTACTGCTGGGCCGCGATACCGCCCGGCAGATCGTGCGGGTACTGGTAGCCCTGGCCGTGGCCGAGCTTCTGGGCGCCCTGGTAGTGGCTGTCGCGCAGGTGCGGGGGGACCGGCCCGGCCTTGCCGGCCCGGATGTCCGCCAGGGCGGCGTCTATCGCCACGTACGCGGCGTTCGACTTCGGGGCGAGGGCCAGCGCGATGGTGGCCTGGCTCAGCGTGATCCGGGCCTCGGGGAAGCCGATCAGCGCCACCGCCTGGGCGGCGGCCACCGCGGTCTGCAGCGCCGACGGATCGGCCAGACCGATGTCCTCACTGGCCGAGATCATCAGCCGGCGGGCGATGAACCGCGGGTCCTCCCCCGCCTCGATCATCCGCGCCAGATAGTGCAGCGCGGCATCGACGTCGGAGCCGCGGATGGACTTGATCAGGGCGCTGGCGACGTCGTAGTGCTGGTCGCCGGCCCGGTCGTACTTCACCGCCGCACGGTCCACCGCCTCCTCCAGGGTCTGGAGGGTGATCTCCTGCTCCCCCTTGGCCAGCGCGGAACCGGCACCCGCCTCCAGCGCCGTCAGCGCCCGCCGGGCGTCGCCACCCGCGATCCGCAACAGATGGGCCGCGGTGTCCTCGGGGAGGGTGACCGCCCCGCCGAGCCCGCGCTCGGCGGTCAACGCGCGGTGCAGCAGGCCCCGCAGGTCGTCGTCGGTGAGCGGTTCCAGGGTCAGCAGCAGCGAGCGGGAGAGCAGCGGGGAGATCACCGAGAAGTACGGATTCTCGGTCGTGGCGGCGATCAGCGTCACCCAGCGGTTCTCCACCGCGGGCAGCAGGGAATCCTGCTGGGCCTTGCTGAAGCGGTGGATCTCGTCGAGGAAGAGGACGGTGTCCTTGCCGTAGCCGCCCGAGGCGCGGCGGGCGCCGTCGATGACCGCCCGGACCTCCTTGACGCCGGCCGTGATCGCGGAGAGCTCGACGAAGCGCTTGTTGGTCGCCTGGCTGACGACGTACGCCAGGGTCGTCTTGCCGATGCCGGGCGGCCCCCACAGGAACACCGACGAGGGCCCCGCCGGGCCGCCGGCGCCCTCGCCGACCAGCCGCCGCAGCGGCGAACCGGGCTTGAGCAGATGCTGCTGGCCGACGACTTCGTCGAGGGTGCGGGGGCGCATGCGTACGGCGAGAGGGGACCCCGCGGGGTCCTTCTCCTGACGGTCTTCTGCGGCGGCGGTGAACAGGTCGGGCTCCACGTCTACGGAGCCTATGCCACCGCACTGACAACGCCCCGGCCGCCGGGGTCGGCGGGCCGGGGCGCGGAAGCGGTTCCGGAGGCGTCCGGGACGACTCCGGGGGACGGCTCAGAGCAGGCTGCTCCAGTACGACCACCAGCGGGTCAGGATCAGCAGCGCGATCACGCCGTACCAGAGCACCGGGACCACCCAGTGGAACTCCACGACCGCGTCGCGCAGCCCTCGGGGCGCCGGGATGATGCCGTGCTTGAGGTTGTGCACGGTGGTGTACCAGAACATCAGGAGGGTCACGCACCAGGTCAGCGTGCACCACAGGCAGAGCGCGTTGATGTCGTACAGCGACTGGGTCATCAGCCACATGCAGAAGACCGTGGCCAGCAGCGTGCCCACGTTCAGACCGAGCCAGTACCAGCGGCGGAAGCGGGCACCTGCCAGCAGGGCCATGCCGATCGCGATGACCACCGCGAAACCGATCAGCCCGGCCATCGGGTTGGGGAAGCCGAAGACCTCCGCCTGCTTGCTCTGCATGACGCTGCCGCAGGAGATGATCGGGTTCAGGCTGCAGGCCGGCTTGAAGTTCGGGTCCTTCAGCAGCTCGAACTTGTCCAGGGTGATGATCCAGGCGGCCAGTCCGCCGAGCGCGCCGGTGATCACCAGGAGCAGGGCGAAGCCTCGACCGGAGCCGATGGTTTCCGCGGCGCTCGCGTGGTCGTCGTCGGTGGACACGTCGTCAAGCGCTGTCGTCGTCATATGGCCGTTCCGTCGGTCCCGTGGGGAGGTGGGGCTCGGCCGGCGCTTCCCGGCCGCGTCCTTCATTGTGCCGCACCTCCCTGTGAACCAGGGGTGCCCTGGGCGGATCCGGGGTGATTCGGCACCACCCGGCGTTGACGCGAGGGGGCCCGGACGGCGCACTGCCGTCCGGGCCCCCTCGGGGTCGGTGCCGCCCGGCTCAGGCCAGCGCCCGCCGGACCTCGTCGACCACCGCGTCCAGCGCGATCGGGGTCTGCTCACCGCTCTGCAGGTCCTTGAGCTGGACCACGCCCTCGGCCAGGTCCCGCTCGCCGGCCACCAGGGCCAGCCGCGCGCCGGAGCGGTTGGCGGACTTCATGGCGTTCTTCAGGCCCTTGCCGCCGTAGGCGAAGTCCGTGGCCACCCCGGCCCGGCGCAGTTCGGTGACCTTGCCGAAGAGCACCCGACGGGCCTCCTCGCCGAGCGGGACCGCGTAGACGGAGGTGGCGGCCGGCAGGTCGAGGGTGATGCCCTCGGCCTCCAGGGCCAGCACCGTGCGGTCGACGCCCAGCGCCCAGCCGACGGACGGCAGCGCGGGACCGCCGATCATCTCCGAGAGGCCGTCGTAACGGCCACCGCCGCCCACCGCGGACTGCGAACCGAGACCGTCGTGGACGAACTCGAAGGTGGTGCGGGTGTAGTAGTCCAGGCCGCGGACCAGCTTCAGGTCGTCCTCGAAGGCCACACCCGCCGCGGTCAGCAGCTCGCGCACCTGCTCGTGGTAGCTCTTGCACGCCTCGCAGAGGTAGTCGCGCAGCATCGGCGCACCGGCCAGCTGCTTCTGGACCGCCTCGCGCTTGTCGTCCAGGACGCGCAGCGGGTTGATGTCGACCCGGCGCCGGGTGTCCTCGTCCAGGTCCAGCCCGCGCAGGAAGTCCTGGAGCGCGGCGCGGTAGACCGGACGGCACTCCTTGTCGCCCAGCGAGTTGAGCAGGATGCGGAAGTTCCGCAGGCCGAGCGCACGGTAGGACTGGTTGGCCAGGATGATCAGCTCGGCGTCCAGCGCCGGGTCCTCGACCCCGATCGCCTCGGCGCCGACCTGCGAGAAGTGCCGGTAACGGCCCTTCTGCGGGCGCTCGTAGCGGTAGTACGAGCCGGAGTACCAGAGCTTGACCGGGAGGTTGCCGCCCTTGTGGAGGTTGGCCTCCAGCGCGGCGCGCAGCGTGGACGCGGTGCCCTCGGGCCGCAGGGCGAGCTGGTCGCCGCCCTTGGTCTCGAAGGCGTACATCTCCTTGGTGACGATGTCGGTGGACTCACCGACACCGCGGGCGAACAGCTCGACGTTCTCGAAGCCGGGCGTCTCGATGTAGCCGTATCCGGAGTTCTTCAGCGGTGCGGAGATCGCCTCGCGCACCGCGAGGTACGTCGCGGAATTCGGCGGGATCAGGTCGTAGGTGCCCTTGGGTGCCTGAAAGGTGCTCACGGAAGGTTCTCGTCACATTCCTCGTCGCGGAGCGGCGGTCGGGGTGCCGTCTCCGAGGCCGGCGGCCACCTGCCGGAGGAAGGGGTTGGTGGCGCGCTCGTGGCCGATGGTGGTCTGGGGGCCGTGGCCGGACAAGACGACGGTGGAGTCCTCCAGGGGCAGGCACACACGTGCCAGCGACCGGAGGATCTCGGCGTGGTCGCCGCCCGGCAGGTCGGTGCGTCCGATGGAGCCGGCGAACAGCAGGTCGCCCGAGAAGAAGACCGGCGGAACGTCGGCCTGCTCGGGCATCCGGAAGGTCACCGACCCCTTGGTATGGCCCGGGGCGTGTGCGACCGAGAACTCCATCCCGGCCAGCTCCAGCGCACTCCCGTCGGCCAGCTCCTTGACGTCGTCCGGCTCACCCACGGTCAGCTCGCCCATGAGCTGCTGCCCGATGGAGCGGCCGAGCGCCTTCTCCGGATCGCTCATCATGAAGCGGTCCTCGGGGTGGATCCAGGCGGGGACGTCGTGCGCGCCGCACACCGGGACGACCGACGCGACGTGGTCGATGTGGCCGTGGGTCAGGATCACCGCTACGGGCTTGAGCCGATGCTTCCTGAGCGCGTCCTCGACTCCTGGGGCCGCCTGGTGGCCCGGGTCGATGATCACGCACTCCTCGCCGGCGGCGGGGGCGACCAAGTAGCAGTTGGTCCCCCAGGCCCCGGCGGGGAACCCGGCAATCAGCACGTTCGTCCTTAAAGATCGGGGGGGGCGGCCTGCGGGACCGCGCCCGGAACATCTCGGCAGCTCCAGAGCCTACCGGCGGGACTCCCGGCAGGGCGAACCCGTATACGGTACGGCCACGGCTGGGCCCTGCCGTCAGACTCCCCTCGTCCGCCCGGAGGGCGGGCCGGACGTCGAACGGCAGGCGGGAGTCCGACGGCAGGGCCCAGCGGCAGCGATCGACGCTCAGGACAAGGAGACGACCGGTGGCCAGCAAGGACCGGCGGCGGCGCGAGCTCGCCCGGCAGAAGTACGCGCGCCAGCACGAGCGGCGGGTCGAGTCCGTACGGCGCACCAAGCGCCGCAACGTGATCATCGCGGGCGTCGTGGCCGTCGCGCTGGCCGCCGGTGCCACCGCATACGCCTCGGTCACGCTGATCGGCGGCGATCGGAAGACCACCGACGACGCGGCCGCCCCGACCGGCGACCCGTGCGCCCGGCCCGTCAAGGGCACGCCGTCGAAGAAGACCTGGCCGAAGGAGCCGGCGATGACGGTCGACACCTCGGCGTCGTACACCTCCGAGCTGGCCACCACCTGCGGGCGGATCACCTTCACCATGGACGCGGCCAAGGCGCCGCACACCGTGAACTCGTTCGCCTTCCTGGCGGGCCAGGGCTACTTCGACCACAGTCGCTGCCACCGCCTGGTCGACCAGCGGATCTACGTCCTGCAGTGCGGCGACCCGAAGGGCACCGGCGAGGGCACGCCCGGCTACACCCTCCCGGACGAGAACCTCAAGGACCCGCACCTCAAGGGCGACGTCTACCCGGCGGGCACGGTCGCCATGGCCAACCGCTACGACGGCAGCAACCCCAAGACCCGCAACTCCGGCGGCAGTCAGTTCTTCCTCGTCTACCAGGACAGCCAGCTGCCCGCGAACTACACGCCGTTCGGGCGGATCACCGGCGGGATGGACGTCCTGAAGAAGATCGCCGACGCCGGTTCGCACCCCGACCCGGCGACCGGCAGCACCGCGCCCAACGCCACGGTCGTCATCAATGAGGCGGTGGTCAAAAAGTCCTGATCGGGGGCGGCAGGTGGGGGACGCGTTCCGTCGTCCTCGCTGGAATTTCGGTCGTGCTGGATGCGGACAGCCGACCGCCGGTCGCCTAGATTGGCGTTGTGTAGGGTGCCTGCTCCGACGGCCTGCCACCCTCACCGCAATTCAGCCCGTCGGACCGGCCGGGGCGCTGCCCCGCCGGACAGAAACTGTGGACGATGCCGGGGGGCCACGGGCCCGCGTCGGCATCATGTGGAGGAGGCGCTGTGAGCAGCGACCCATGGGGCCGCGTCGATGAGACGGGGACCGTGTACGTGCGTACCGCCGACGGCGAGCAGGTCGTCGGATCGTGGCAGGCGGGCACTCCCGAAGAGGCCCTCGCCTACTTCGAGCGCAAGTATGAGGGCCTGGTCGTGGAAATCGACCTCCTGGAGCGACGGGTCAGGACCACCGACCTCTCGGCGAAGGACGCCCAGGCCGCGATCGACCACCTGCGCCAGCAGGTCGACGAGCACCACGCGGTGGGCGATCTGGAGGCACTGAAGAAGCGACTGGACACGCTGGTCAGCGCGGTCGAGTCGCGGCGCGAGGAGCGCCGGGTGGCGAAGGCCCGGCAGAGCGACGAGGCCCGGCAGTCCAAGGAGAAGCTGGTCGTCGAGGCCGAGGAGTTGGCCGCCAGCGAGCAGTGGCGGGTGGCGGGCGAGCGGCTGCGGGCGCTGGTCGACACCTGGAAGGGCCTGCCGCGGCTGGACCGCAAGACCGACGACGAGCTGTGGCACCGCTTCTCGCACGCCCGGTCGGCGTTCTCCAAGCGGCGCAAGGCGCACTTCGCCTCGCTGGACGCGCAGCGCGAGGAGGCCCGCAAGGCCAAGGAGAAGCTGGTCGCCGAGGCCGAGGCGCTGTCCGGCTCCACGGACTGGGGGACCACCGCCGCCCGTTACCGCGAGCTGATGCAGGACTGGAAGGCCGCCGGCCGTGCCCAGCGCGAGCACGAGGACGACCTGTGGAACCGCTTCCGCGGCGCGCAGGACGTCTTCTTCCAGGCGCGCAGCGAGATCTTCGCGGAGCGCGACGCCGAGCAGCAGGAGAACCTGACCCGCAAGGAGGAGCTGGCCGCCGAGGCGGAGAAGCTGCTCCCGGTCACCGACCTGAAGGCGGCCCGGGCCGCGTTCCGGGCGGTCAACGAGCGGTGGGAGGCCATCGGTCACGTGCCGCGCGACGCCCGTCCCAAGATCGAGGGCCGGATGCACGCGGTCGAGCGGGCCATCCAGGAGGCCGAGGAGACCGAGTGGCGGCGGACCAACCCTGAGGCGCGGGCGCGCGCCGCGGGGCTGACCGGTCAGCTCCAGGACGCCGTCGACAAGCTCCAGAAGCAGATCGACGCGGCCCGGGCGGCCGGCAACACCGCCAAGGCCGACAAGCTCGGCCGGGAGCTGGAGGGCCGCAAGGCGCTGCTGGACCAGGCGCTGAAGGGCCTGGAGGAGTTCGGCGGCTGAGGCGCCGCGCTCGTCCGTGACGGCCCGCCGGGGTTTCCCGGCGGGCCGTTTCGCGCGGTCGGGGCGGTTCACCGCCGGCTGCGGCTGCCGGTCTCCATCAGGTCCAGGGCGTGTTTGAGCACCTCGCACGCCTGGATGTGGTTGCCGGACTCCTGGAGCAGGTCGGCCAGCCGCCGGCAGACCAGCACGGCCTCCGGGCCGTAGACCTGACGGGCCCGGTGGAACGCCTGCTCCAGGACCTCGATGGACTCCTTGATCTGCCCGGTCTCGGCGAGGAGTTCGGAGAGCTCCAGTTGTACGGGCAACAGGTCGCCCCCGCCGTCCGGGCCGCGCTCCCTCAGGGCGAGCCGGAGCACCGGCAGCGCATCGCGGCTGTTGCCGGCCGCCCGCAGCATCCGCGCGAGGCTGAGGCCGGACGCCACCATGGCGGCGCGGACCTCGGCGTCGAGCACCGGCCCGGCGGGCGCGCGGCGCTGCGCCAGCGCGCGGTTGCGGGCCAGCGGCAGCCGTCCCACGCCGTTCTCCTGGGCGCGCTGCGGCAGCGGCCGGTTCTTGGCCCCCAGCCGCTCCTCCAGGGCCCGGTAGAGGGTGTCGAGGTCGATCAGCTCGGGGCCGTCGGTGATGCCGTACCGGAGGATGCCGAGCAGTTCGCCGGTGAAGGCGGTGTGCCGCTCGCCGTCCGGGGCCAGCGCCACCCGGTCCCGCGGGGAGGCGGTCAGCACGTAGGCGCCGTCCACCGCGGCCTGGGCGGCCAGGACGTCCTGGCGGCCGGCGAGCGTGCGGACGGCCCGGCCGCTGAAGCAGCAGTCCAGGACGACGACCTTGCGGCGGGCGCGGGCGGCCCGGATGGCGCCGCGCAGGTGCTGGTAGGCGACCGCGGTGTAGCCGACGCTGTCCCGGGAGCCGGTCAGGCCGAGGTAGAGGTCGGCCGACTCGGTGTCGCGCATGCCGTGGCCCGCGTAGTAGACGACGAGGGTGTCGGTGGCCTCGTCGCCCGCGCGGTGGACGGGATCGAGCATCGCATCGGCGCTCCCCGGGTCGAGCACCACCTCGCAGTGCGACTCCGGCAGCCCCCAGACCGTGGCGTCGCCGAGGGTCCCGGCCAGGTCGCGGAGGTTGGTCCCGACGGCCGGGAGCGCGTCGAGGTGGCGGTAGGAGGCGGTGCCGAGCAGCACGGCCCGGGAGGCGGCCGGATCAGGCAGTCCGGTCATCGCCCCCGGGCTCCTGGGCCTCGTCGAGCAGGGCGACGATCCGGCGTACGGTCTCCGGGTCGGCGGCCGCACCGCGCGGGATGCGGACCTCGATCTCCCCGGCGCGCAGGGTGAGTTCGGGGGCGCGGCGGCGCGCGTCGCGCCACTGGAGGACCGACACCGCGAGCGAGCCGCCGGACACCGCGGTGCCGAGGGCCAGCTGGAGCAGGTCGAAGCCGAGGCCCATCTCGCCGGGCCGGGGCCCGCGGGAGGCGGTGAGGCTGCCGCGCACCTGGCGGTGCAGTTCCTCGTCGTCGTGCAACCAGCGCATCAGGGAGCGGAGTTCCTCCTCCGCGTCGCCGCCCGGCTCCGGTACCGCCCGTACTTCGAGATCAGTCACGATCCCGCCCCCTCCGCTGCTCGGTTGCTGCATTGACCCGTGAGAACAGTTCCAGTGCCTCGGCGCCCGCGCCCAGCCGCGCCAGGCACACCGCCTGCCAGTACTGGCTGGTCAAGGTGGTCGGATGATCCGGTCCCAGGGCCGAGGCGCAGACCTGGGCGACCGCGGTGAGCATCCGCACCGCTTCTTGGATGTCGCCGCGCAGGACGAGATTGACCGCCTCGCGCTGGCGGGACCGGGCGTTGTCCGCCGTCATGCTGCTGAGCAGCAACTGGCGGGTGCCGTCGCTGAGCGTCAGCGGCCGGTGGACGTCCTGTGCGGCCGGCTCCGTCTGCGGGATCGCCGCCCAGTCCAGCAGCTCGGGGGCCGAGGAGTCCTGGGCCGGCGGGCTGTAGACGAACTCCACGGCCTGCTCGCGGACGCGGTCGGCCACCAGCCGGCGTAACGCGCGCTCGTCGTCCGCGCTCGGCAGCGAGGCCAACAACGCATCGACATCGGTGGTGGACGGCCGGTGGCCGGGTTCCTGCCCGCAGAGCGCGTCCACGAGGTGTGCCAGGGCATGCGGAACACCGCTGCCGATCCGCCCGGCCAGCTTCGGGATGCCCGGCCCGACCGCCCGTTCCACCAGCACGCCGACGTCGACCGGGTCGGTGCCCAGCGGCGGGGTGCCGATGAGCATCAAATACAGGCAGGCGCCGAGCCCGTACATGTCGGCTTCGGGGCCCGGGAGTTCACCGCGGATCAGCTCCGGGGCCATGTACTGCGGGGTGCCGATCAGCACACCGGCCTGGGTGATCGCCGGCTCCTCGACGATCCGGGCGAGCCCGAAGTCCTGGAGCACCACCCGGCCGGCAGCGGTGACCATGACGTTGGTCGGTTTGACGTCGCGGTGCAGCACGCCCGCGGTGTGGGCGGCGGCCAACGCCCGGCACATCCCCAGGCCGATCGCCGCCGCCACCGACGGCGGCAGCGGGCCGTGCGCCTCCACCAGCTTCGCGAGGTCCACCCCGTCCAACAGCTCCATCACGAGGTACGGACGGTCCTCGTGACGGCCGCTGTCGTGGACCTGTACGACGCCAGGGTGGCTGATCCGGGCCAGCGCCTGAGCCTCCCGGCGAAGGCGCGTCAGGGCCAGCGCGGCGGCGTCCCGCCCGCCCGCGCCCCGCAGTTGCTTGACCGCCACCCGACGGTCGAGCTCGGTGTCCACCGCTTCGTGGACGGCCCCCATCCCGCCCCGCCCGATCAGCCGGACGAGGCGGTACCGCCCGCCGAGCACGTCCTCCCCCATCGTCTCCCCCTCGCCCCGGTCAGGGCCGTCGTGCCGAGGTCACCCGGTAGACGTCGTAGACCCCCTCCACGCCCCGGACCGCCTTCAGGACGTGCCCCAGGTGCTTGGGGTCGCCCATCTCGAAGGTGAAGCGGGAGGTGGCGACCCGGTCGCGGGAGGTCTGCACCGCCGCGGAGAGGATGTTGACGTGCTGGTCGGACAGGACGCGGGTGACGTCCGACAGCAGCCGGGAGCGGTCCAGCGCCTCCACCTGGATGGCGACGAGGAAGACCGACGACTGGGTCGGCGCCCACTCGACCTCCAGGATCCGCTCGGGTTGCCGGGAGAGCGAGTCCACGTTCACGCAGTCGGCGCGGTGCACCGAGACGCCGCTGCCTCGGGTGACGAACCCGATGATGGGGTCGCCCGGCACCGGCGTACAACAGCGGGCCAGCTTCACCCACACGTCGTCCACGCCCTTGACGACCACGCCCGGGTCCGCGCTGGACCGGCGCTTGGAACGCGGCCGGATCGGCGTCGACTCGGCGATGTCCTCGGTGGCCTCGTCCTGTCCGCCGAGCGCCTGCACCAGCTTCTGGACGACGCCCTGCGCGGCGACGTGGCCCTCGCCGATGGCGGCGTAGAGCGAGGAGATGTCCGGGTAGCGCATCTCGTGCGCGAGGGTCACCAGGGAGTCGCCGGTCAGGATCCGCTGGATCGGCAGGTTCTGCTTGCGCATCGCCCGCGCGATGGCGTCCTTGCCCTGCTCGATGGCCTCGTCGCGGCGCTCCTTGGAGAACCACGCGCGGATCTTGTTGCGGGCCCGCGGGGACTTCACGAAGCTCAGCCAGTCGCGGGACGGGCCCGCGCCGGTCGCCTTGGAGGTGAAGACCTCCACCAAGTCGCCGTTGTCCAGCGTCGATTCGAGCGGCACCAGACGGCCGTTGACCCGCGCCCCTATCGTGCGGTGGCCGACCTCGGTGTGCACCGCGTAGGCGAAGTCGACCGGGGTGGCGCCGGCCGGCAGTGCTATCACGTCGCCCTTGGGCGTGAAGACGAAGACCTCGTTGCGGGAGAGGTCGAAGCGCAGCGACTCCAGGAACTCGCCCGGGTCCTCGGTCTCCTTCTGCCAGTCCAGCAACTGCCGCAGCCAGGCCATGTCGTTGACGGTGTCCTGGCCGACGCCCTTGCCGCTGCCCTTGGGCGCGTCGGTGCGCACCTTGGAGGCACCGGCGACCGCCTCCTGCTTGTACTTCCAGTGCGCGGCGATGCCGTATTCGGCACGCCGGTGCATGTCGAAGGTGCGGATCTGGAGTTCAACGGGCTTGCCGCTGGGGCCGATCACCGTCGTGTGCAGCGACTGGTACATGTTGAACTTGGGCATCGCGATGTAGTCCTTGAACCGGCCGGGGACCGGATTCCACCGCGCGTGGATGGTGCCCAGGGCCGCGTAGCAGTCCCGGACGGTGTCGACGAGGACACGGATGCCCACCAGGTCGTAGATCTCGGCGAAGTCGCGGCCGCGCACGATCATCTTCTGGTAGACGCTGTAGTAGTGCTTCGGCCGGCCGGTGACGGTGGCCTTGATGCGGGCGGCCCGCAGATCGGCCTGGACCTCGTCGGTCACCACCGCCAGGTACTCGTCGCGTTTGGGCGCGCGCTCGGCGACCAGCCGGACGATCTCGTCGTACATCTTGGGGTAGAGGATCGCGAAGGCGAGGTCCTCCAGCTCCCACTTGATGGTGTTCATGCCCAGCCGGTGCGCCAGCGGGGCGTAGATCTCCAGCGTCTCGCGGGCCTTCTTCTCCTGCTTCTCCCGCTTGAGGTAGCGCATGGTGCGCATGTTGTGGAGGCGGTCGGCGAGCTTGATGACCAGCACCCGCGGGTCCTTGGCCATCGCCACGACCATCTTGCGGACCGTCTCGGCCTGCGCGGCCTCGCCGAACTTGACCTTGTCCAGCTTGGTGACGCCGTCGACGAGCAGCGCGACCTGGTCGCCGAAGTCCCGGCGCAGGGTGTCGAGTCCGTACTCGGTGTCCTCGACGGTGTCGTGCAGCAGCCCCGCCATCAGCGTCGCCGGGTCCATGCCGAGCTCGGCGAGGATGGTGGTGACCGCGAGCGGGTGGGTGATGTACGGGTCGCCGCTCTTGCGCTTCTGACCGCGGTGCCAGCGCTCGGCGACCTGGTAGGCCCGCTCGACCTGGCGCAGCGTGGCGGTCTCGATCTTGGGGTCGTTGCTGCGGACGGCCCGCAGCAACGGTTCCAGGACCGGGTTGTAAGGGCTGGAGCGCTGCACACCCAGCCGGGCGAGGCGGGCCCGGACGCGGTTGGGCGAGCCCGAGCGGCCGGCCGACGCGGTCGACACCGACTTGCCCGGCAGCTGCGGCACGGGGGCCTGGCGGGACCGCCCGGCGGGGGCCTGGGGCGCGGTGGGCGCGGCGGTGCCGTCGGCCGCGTCCTGCCGCTCGGGCTTCGACGCGTCGGAGGAAACCGCGGGCTGCGGCTTCGGCTCATCCGGGCGCACGGCGGGGGTTTCCGCCGGACGCGGTCCGGGGGAGAGCGGCTGGGCCTCGTCTGGCAAGGGCACTCCTCATGCGGGTACGGACCCCAGGGCCTCGAAGCGGCCGGGGTGCCATGGTATCCAGCCCATGGCCATGGCTGCCGCGCGGCCATGGGTCTGCACATGACACAGCAGCGGGGGCACCCGGAATGTTCCGGATGCCCCCGCTGCTCAGGCAGCTGCCGGACGGTGCCGGCGGCGGCTCAGGTCGTGATCTCAGACCGTGATCAGGGCCTCCAGCGGAGCGCCCTTCAGACCCGACTCCAGCCGCTGTCGGCCGTCCAGGAAGCCCAGCTCCAGCAGCACCGCAAGGCCGGCCACCTCTGCCCCGGCCCGACGGATGAGCTGCATCGACGCGTCCGCGGTGCCGCCGGTCGCCAGCACGTCGTCGATCACCAGGACCCGGTCGCCGGGCGTCAGCGCATCGGCGTGGATCTCGATCTCGGCGGTGCCGTACTCCAGCTCGTACGCCTGGCCGAGGGTCGCGCCGGGCAGCTTGCCGGCCTTGCGGACCGGGACGAAGCCGACCCCGGCGGCCACCGCGACCGGCGCGGCGAGGATGAAGCCGCGGGCCTCCAGGCCCACCACCTTGTCCACCCGGAAGCGCTCACACAGGTCGACGAAGGCGCCGGTCAGGGCACGGAACGCGGTCGGATCGGCGAGCAGCGGGGTGATGTCCTTGAACACCACGCCCGGCTGCGGATAGTCCGGCACGTCCGAGATCCGGCTGAGGAGCAGCTCGCGCAGCTCGGCGGGGGCGCTCATCGACGCCCTCCCGACGGGCGGCCGCGACCGCGGTTGCGAGACGACGCCGACTGGGGGCGCGGGCCGACGACCGCGGCGCCCTCGCCGTCGTCCTCGGCACCGTCGTCCGCCCCGGCGTCGGTCCCCTCCTGGCGGGCCGCCTCCTTGGCGGCGGCCGAGGCACGCTTGGCGGCGACCCGCGTGGCCAGCGCCTTCATCTGCGGCTCGCCGTTCTTCAGGTCGGCGACCAGCGGCGTCGCGATGAAGATCGACGAGTAGGCACCGGCGGCCAGACCCACGAACAGGGCCAGCGAGATGTCGTTGAGCATGCCCGCGCCCAGCACACCGCCGCCGACGAACAGCAGGCCGGCGACCGGGAGCAGTGCCACGACCGTGGTGTTGATCGACCGCACCAGGGTGCCGTTGATGCTGCGGTTGGCGATCTCGCTGTAGGTGAAGCGGCTCTGCTTGGTGATGTCCTTGGAGGCTTCCTTCAGGCTGTCGAAGACGACGACCGTGTCGTACAGCGAGTAGCCGAGGATCGTCAGCAGACCGATGACCGTGCCCGGGGTGACCTCGAAGCCGACCAGGGCGTAGACGCCGACCGTGATCGTCAGGTCGTGGATCAGGGCGACCAGTGCGGCGACCGCCATCCGCCACTCGAAGGCGACGGCCAGGTAGAGCACCACGAGGATCATGAAGATCCCCAGGCCCAGCCACGCCTTGTCGGCGATCTGCTCGCCCCAACTCGGGCCGACCAGCTGGGTGTTGACGTCCTTGACCGGGACCTTGAGGTCCTTGGCGATCTCCTCCTGGACGGGCAGCGACTGCTTGGTGTCCAGACCGCTGATCTGGATGCGCAGCGCGCCGCCGCCGCCCAACTGCTGCACCGTCGCCTGGTGGCCGGGGGCGGCCGACTCGGCGTGGTGCTGGGCCTCCGCGGTGGAGACCGAGGTCTTCGGGGTGGTGAAGACCGCACCGCCGGAGAACTCGATGCCCATGTTCAGACCGCGCACCGCCAGGCCGACGATGGCCGTGATGGTGATGAGGATCGAGACGCCGTACCAGATCTTCCGCTTGCCGATGAAGTCGTAGCCGACCTCACCGCGGTAGAGCCGGGCGCCGAGGTTGCCGAGCTTGGACATCTCACGCCTCCTTCGTCTGGGTGGGGGCGGTGCGACGACGGCGCAGCGGGGGCTTGGCGCCCAGGCGCTTGGGGTCGAGGCCGGACCAGGAGTGACCCTCGGAGAAGAACTTCCGCCGGGCCAGCAGCGTCATCAGGGGCTTGGTGAAGAGGAACACCACGACCACGTCGAGGACGGTGGTCAGACCGAGCGTGAACGCGAAGCCCTGCACCTTGCCGACGGTGACGATGAACAGCACCGCGGCGGCCAGGAACGACACGAAGTCGGAGACCAGGATCGTGCGGCGGGCCCGCGGCCAGCCGCGCTCGACGGCCGGACGCAGGGTGCGGCCCTCCCGGATCTCGTCCCGGATGCGCTCGAAGTAGACGATGAACGAGTCGGCGGTGATACCGATGGCGACGATGGCGCCACAGACCGCCGGGAGGTTCAACGCGAACCCGATGGCCGGCCCGAGCAACGTCATGATCGTGTACGTCAGGACCGCCGAGACCCCCAGGCTCGCCAGCGCGACCAGCGCCAGCCCCCGGTAGTAGGCGACCAGGTAGAGGACGACAAGCGCGAGGCCGATGGCACCGGCGATCAGACCGGCGTGCAACTGCTCGCCACCGAGCGCCGCGGTGACCGTGGTCTCGTCGTCGATCTTGAAGGAGAGCGGCAGCGCGCCGTAGGACAGCATGTTGCCGAGGTCCTCGGCGGTCTGCTGGGTGAAGCCGCCGGAGATCGTGGCGTTACCGCCGTTGAGCCGCTCGGTGACGCGCGGGTCGGAGACCACCGCGCCGTCCAGCACGATCGCGAACTGGTTCTGCGGCGGCGTCTTGGCGGCGAGCGTGCCGGTGACGTCCGCGAACTTCTTGCCGCCGTCGGAGGTGAAGTCCATCTGGACGATCCAGCCCTGGCCCTGCTGGGAGTCGAAGACCGCCTTGGCGTCCTTGACGTCCTGACCCTCGACGCCGACCGGGCCGAGCACGTACTTCTGGGAGCCGTCGTTCTTACAGGCCACGACCGGGTCGCTGGGCTTGGCACCGGCGGCCTGCTCATTGGCCTGGGACAGGCTCTGCTTCGTGGAGCAGTCCAGCGCCGCGAACTGCTTCTGCAGGGCGGCCGGGACGTCCGCGCCACCGGGGGCGGGCGGCTTCGGCTGCGCCGAGGGCTTGTCCGAGGCGGAGGCCGAGGGCGGGGCGGACGGCTTCTTCAGCGCGTCCGTGACCGCGCGGCCCTTGGTGGAGGCGCTGGCGCTCGGCGTCGGCGAGGAGCTCTGCTGGGAGCCCTTGCCGCCGGTGGCCTTCTCACCGTCCTTGCCGCCGCCCTGACCGCTCTTGGAAGGGCTGGGCGAGGGCTGGGGGGTCTTGGCGCCCGCGGCGGTGGTCAGCACCGGCCGGAAGGCGAGCTGGGCGGTGGTGCCGACCTGCTGCCGGGCCTGCTTCGCGTCCGTCCCCTTGGGGATGTTCACGATGATGTGGTCGCTGCCCTGCGTCTGGACCTCGGACTCGGTCACACCGAGACCGTTGACCCGTCGCTCCATGATGCCGGCGGCAGTGTTCATGTTGGTCTCGTTGATCGCGTTGGGCTTGCCCGGCTGGTTCTGCGCCGCCAGCGTGAAGCTGGTGCCGCCCGCCAGGTCGATGCCCAGTCGGGGGGTCAGCGTGCCGGAGTAGAACATGCCTCCGATCAGCGCCACCATCGCGATCAGGACCAGGATCAGGGTGCGCCCTGGATGCCCCTGGTTCGCGGGCGCCCTGCGGCCCTTCTTCGGTGCTGCCACCTTGTCGTTTCTCCCTGTCCAACCCCTCGGCCTGGGATGTCTGCCGAGCGGCCACGAAGTGTTGTGGGGACGTGCCCCCGCCGGAGCCTAGACCGTCCGGGAACCGCGGTGCGCCCGATCGGGGACGTGCCGCGGCTCCCCACTACGGAACGGACTACTTCGCGTCGGCGTCGCCGGCCTTCTTGTCGTCCTTGGCGGCGTCGTCCTTGGCGACCGACTCGTCGGCCTTGTCGGCCTTGTCGGCCTTATCAGCCTCGGCGTCCTTGGCCTTGTCGGCGGCGGGCTCGGCGTCGTCGCCGGCCTCGGCCTTGCCCAGGTCGATCTTGCCGGCCTTCTCACCCTTTTCGGTGGCCTCGTCGGCAACGGTCAGCGACGAGACATCGTCCGGAACGACCGGGTTGTCCTCGCCGGTGATCGGGTCGGCACCGTCCAGAATGCGGTTGTACTCCTCATCCGCGAGCACCGCGCCGATGGCGTTCTTGGCGTAGATGGCGTGCACGCCGGGAGCGACCTCGAGGAGGACGGTTTCCTCGTGGATTTCCTTGACGGTGGCGTACATGCCACCGATCGTGCGGACACCGGTGCCGGGCTGCATCTCGTTGCGCATCTGCTGCGCCGCCTGCTGCTTCTTCTTGGCGGACCGCGTCATCAGGAACATGGCCCCGATGAGAACGATGAAGGGGAGGAGAGTCATGATACTCACGGGACGGAAATCCTTCGCACGACCGCATCTCCGCGGTCTCATATACAGAGGTGGAAATACCGTCCATACGGACGGCATCGGCGGAGTCTAAGCGAGTCCGCACCAGTGGAACAACGCCCAGCATCGCACCGCAGTTCCTGACCGGGCGAGTCTCCGCGCCGTCATGCCGTGAACAGTCCCGCCTGTCCGCTTCCGCCCGCTTGCTGCGGCGGCACCAGCCCGAGGTGGGCCCACGCCGCGGGGGTCGCGATCCGGCCGCGCGGCGTACGGGCCAGCAGACCCTCGCGCACCAGGAAGGGCTCGGCGACCTCCTCGACCGTCTCCCGCTCCTCCCCCACCGCGACCGCGAGGGTGGACAGTCCCACCGGGCCGCCGCCGAACAGCTTGAGCAGGGCGGTGAGCACCGCCCGGTCGAGCCGGTCCAGCCCGCGACTGTCGACCTCGTAGACCCCCAGGGCCTGCGCGGCGACCTCGCGGGTGATCACGCCGTCGGCCTTGACCTGGGCGTAGTCGCGGACCCGCCGCAGCAGGCGGTTGGCGATCCGGGGCGTGCCACGGGAGCGGCCGGCGATCTCTGCGGCGCCGTCCGGCTCTATTTCCACGTCGAGCAGGCCGGCGGAGCGGTGGATGACGCGCTGTAGCTCGACGGGTGCGTAGAACTCCATGTGGCCGGTGAAGCCGAACCGGTCGCGCAGCGGCGGCGGCAGCAGGCCGGCCCGGGTGGTGGCCCCGACCAGTGTGAACGGCGGGAGCTCCAGCGGGATCGCGGTCGCGCCCGGCCCCTTGCCGACGATCACGTCGACCCGGAAGTCCTCCATCGCCATGTAGAGCATCTCCTCGGCGGGCCGGGACATCCGGTGGATCTCGTCGAGGAAGAGGACCTCGCCCTCCTGGAGGGAGGAGAGGATCGCCGCCAGATCGCCGGCGTGCTGGATGGCGGGACCGGAGGTGATCCGGATCGGGGCACCCATCTCGGCCGCGATGATCATGGAGAGGGTGGTCTTGCCCAGCCCTGGCGCGCCGGAGAGGAGGACGTGGTCGGCGGTGGCACCTCGGGCGCGGGCCGCCTTCAGCACCAGGTCGAGCTGTTCGCGGACCCGCTCCTGGCCGACGAACTCGGCCAGGTCCTTGGGCCGCAGTGCGGCCTCGACGGCGTTCTCCTCGCCGTCGGCGTCGGCCGCCACCAGCCGGTCGGCCGGGCCGTCGACGCCCTCCTCGGCGGTGGACGGTGCGGTGTCGTCCCAGTTCACTGCGGATTGCCTCGCGGAGTCGGGGCGGCCGGGCCGCCTACGTGGTCGTACGGTCGGGGGCGCCCGGGCGCAGCGCCGGTCATCGGGCCCGGTTGAGGGTCTGCAGCGCCGCCTTCAGCAGCTGCGGCACCTGCGGCGTACCGCCCGCGGCGGCGGCCGCCTCGGCCTGCGGGGCCACCGCGGCGACCGCCTCGTCGGCCTCCCGGGCGGCGTAGCCCAGACCGACCAGCGCGGCCTGCAGCTGATCGCGCCAGCCGGCCGGCGCCGCGGCCCCGGCCACCGGCCGGGCGGTGCCGACCGGCGCGCCGAGCCGGTCCTTGAACTCCAGCAACAGCTTCTGCGCGCCCTTCTTGCCGATGCCCGGCACGGCCGTCAGCGCCTTCTCGTCGCCCGTGGACACCGCGAGCCGCAGGGCGTCCGGAGAGTGCACCGCGAGCATCGCCTGGGCGAGCCGCGGGCCGACGCCACTGGCGGTCTGGAGCAGCTCGAAGGTCTGCCGTTCGTCGTCGTCGGCGAAGCCGTAGAGGGTGAGCGAGTCCTCGCGGACGACGAGGGAGGTGGCGAGCTTGGCCTGTGCGCCGACCCGCAGCCCGGACAGGGTGTTCGGCGTGCACTGGACGGCCATGCCGATGCCGCCGACCTCGATGACGGCGGTGTCCGGCGCGAGGGCCGCGACCGGGCCGGAGACAAAGGCGATCATCGGGTGCCCTTCAGCGTGCGTACGGGAGCGGGGGTGCGGCGGGCCGCGGCCTGGGCCTGGGCCTGCTGGAGGCGGTTGACCGCGGGGGCGCGCCAGATGTGGCAGATGGCCAGGGCGAGGGCGTCGGCGGCGTCGGCCGGCTTGGGCGGTGCGTCCAGCCGCAGCAGGCGGGTGACCATCGCGCCGACCTGCGCCTTGTCGGCCCGGCCGGAGCCGGTGACCGCGGCCTTGACCTCGCTGGGGGTGTGCAGCGCGACCGGCAGCCCGCGGCGGGCGGCGCACAGCATGGCGACCGCGCTGGCCTGGGCGGTGCCCATGACCGTACGGACGTTGTGCTGGCTGAAGACCCGCTCCACGGCGACACATTCGGGGCGGTGGGTGTCGAGCCACTCCTCTATGCCGCGCTCGATCAGCACCAGGCGGTGCGCGATGTCCGCGTCCGCCGGGGTCCGGACGACGCCGACGTCGACCATGGCCAGTGGCCGCCCGGCGACCCCGTCCACCACGCCGACCCCGCACCGCGTCAACCCCGGGTCCACCCCCAGCACCTTCATCGGGCCCCGCCCCTCGCCGTCGTTCGGTCGTCTGTTCCTGTGTTCCTGCAGGTTAGTAGCTGCCACTGACAAACCGACGGGCCGGCGGGGTGTGTCCCCGCCGGCCCGTCGTACGACCGGTAAGTCCGCGACCGTCAGGCGTCGACCTTGGCCATGACCTCGTCGGACACGTCGAAGTTGGCGAAGACGTTCTGCACGTCGTCGCTGTCCTCCAGCGCGTCGATCAGCTTGAAGATCTTGCGCGCGGCCTCTTCCTCCAGCTCGACCTGCATGGTCGGGATGAAGTTGGCCTCGGCCGAGTCGTAGTCGATCCCGGCCTCCTGGAGCGCGGTACGCACCGCGACCAGGTCGGTGGCCTCGCTGAGCACCTCGAAGGACTCACCGAGGTCGTTGACCTCCTCGGCACCGGCGTCCAGGACCGCGCCGAGCACGTCGTCCTCGCTCAGCTCGCCCTTGGGGACGATCACCACGCCCTTGCGGTTGAAGAGGTACGACACCGAGCCCGGGTCGGCCATCGAGCCGCCGTTGCGGGTCATCGCGACCCGGACGTCGGACGCGGCACGGTTGCGGTTGTCGGTGAGGCACTCGATGAGGACCGCGACGCCGTTGGGGCCGTAGCCCTCGTACATGATCGTCTCGTAGTCGGCGCCACCGGCCTCGAGACCGCCACCGCGCTTGATCGCGGAGTCGATGTTCTTGTTCGGAACCGACTGCTTCTTCGCCTTCTGCACGGCGTCGTACAGCGTCGGGTTACCTTCCAGGTCGACGCCGCCCATGCGCGCCGCGACCTCGACGTTCTTGATCAGCTTCGCGAAGAGCTTGCCGCGCTTTGCATCGATCACGGCCTTCTTGTGCTTCGTCGTAGCCCATTTAGAGTGGCCGGACATCCGCCTGTCTCCTTCGCGTAACCAATTTCAGAAACGATCGCCCCAGATCCTACCGGGAGGGCCGCCGGTCTCCCGAACTCCACCCCTCACGGCGCACTTACGCGCGCTCCCCTTGAGGGGCCACCGCACGCACCATGTCCACGAAGAACCCGTGGATCCGGTGGTCGCCGGTCAACTCCGGGTGGAACGACGTGGCGAGGACGTTACCCTGCCGCACCGCCACCGTATGTCCACCGTACGTCGCGAGGACCTCGGCCGAGGCGCCGACCGACTCGACCCAGGGCGCCCGGATGAAGACGCCCTCCACCGGGCCGCCGTCGATCCCGGCGACCTCGACGGCCGCCTCGAACGACTCGTTCTGCCGCCCGAAGGCGTTACGACGCACGATCATGTCGATGCCGCCGAGCGTCTCCTGGTCCTCCCGGGCGTCCAGCAGCTTGTCGGCGACCATGATCATGCCGGCACAGGTGCCGTAGACCGGCCGGCCCGCCCGCACGAACGCGCGCAGCGGCTCCAACATGCCGAACGAGACCGCCAGTTTGGACATGGTGGTGGACTCGCCGCCGGGTATGACCAGGCCGTCGATCCCGGCGAGTTCCTCAGGACGGCGGACCGGAAGCCCCTGGGCGCCGGCGTCCGCGAGCGCCTTGAGGTGCTCGCGGACGTCGCCCTGGAGCGCCAGCACACCGATGGTGGGAGTGGTGCTCATCAGTTTCTGCGTCCTTACCAGCCGCGGTTGGCGTAGCGCTCGGCCTCGGGGAGGGTGTCGCAGTTGATGCCGACCATGGCCTCGCCCAGGTTGCGGGAGACGTCCGCGATGACCTTCGGGTCGTCGTAGAAGGTGGTGGCCTTCACGATCGCGGCGGCGCGCTTGGCCGGGTCGCCGGACTTGAAGATCCCGGAGCCGACGAAGACGCCCTCGGCGCCGAGCTGGCGCATCAGCGCGGCGTCGGCGGGGGTGGCGACACCACCGGCGGAGAACAGGACGACGGGCAGCTTGCCGAGCTCGGCGACCTCCTTGACCAGCTCGAACGGGGCGCGCAGCTCCTTGGCGGCGGCGTACAGCTCGTTGTTGTCGCAGCCGCGCAGCTTGGCGATCTCGCCCTTGATCTGGCGCAGGTGGCGGACCGCCTCGACGACGTTGCCGGTGCCGGCCTCGCCCTTGGAGCGGATCATGGCCGCGCCCTCGGCGATACGGCGCAGGGCCTCGCCCAGGTTGGTCGCACCGCAGACGAAGGGGGTGGTGAAGGCCCACTTGTCGGAGTGGTTGACCTCGTCGGCGGGCGTGAGGACCTCGGACTCGTCGATGTAGTCCACGCCGAGCGACTGGAGGACCTGGGCCTCGACGAAGTGGCCGATACGGGACTTGGCCATGACCGGAATCGAGACGGCGTCGATGATGCCGTCGATCATGTCGGGGTCGGACATACGGGCCACGCCGCCGTCCTTGCGGATGTCGGCCGGCACCCGCTCCAGGGCCATGACGGCGACGGCACCGGCGTCCTCGGCGATCTTCGCCTCTTCCGGCGTGACGACGTCCATGATCACGCCGCCCTTGAGCTGCTCGGCCATACCGCGCTTGACGCGCGCGGTTCCGGTCTCGGGGTTCTGGGGCGTGGTGGGCGTGCTGGACACGTTGACCTCACTCAGTGCGGGTGGTTGTGCTTCGGCGCCTACACAACCGTGGGTCAGTGACCTGGGAAAAGGGCCAATTAGAGGTCAGTGGCTTGCGGCATCTGCCGTCTCAGCATCCGGAAGGTCCACTTCCGCTTCGTGGCCGGTCAGTTCCCTACCGAGCGGTCGTCCAAAACGGCCGGCGGCTCGTCGTCCATCTCAAAGGCCATCGGGAACGGCGCATGGCCGGCCAACCGCAGATAACGGACCACCCGATGCCGGCGGACCGCCCGCGCGGCCCGCACGGCGTCGTTGTGGAACCGGCGCGCCATCGGCACCCGACGCGCCGCCGCGGTCAACTCCGCGACCGTCCGCTCGCCGCCCGGAGCCTCCCGCACCGCCTCCAGCTGCGCCTCGTCCTCGAAGACGGCCCGCAACGCCTGGCTGAGCTCGCTCTCCGCGACCTCGCGGTGGTCCTCCGCCGCCTGCCGGGCCTCGTGCGCCGCCTGATAGAGCACGATCGACGCGGCCGGATCCAACACACCCGACGTCCCCACCTCCTGCGCGACCGAGGCCCGCCGGAGCAACTGGGCGTCCAACGCCGCTCGAGCCGCATCGATGCGCGCGTGCAGCCGGTCGAGCCGTCCGGCCGTCCAGCTCAGGTAGACGCCAACGAGGACGATTGCGGCGGCAATCCAAATAAACGTGGTCACGCGGGGTCACGTTACCCGTCCGCTGCGCTTGGCTGGCTTCCCACGTTTTTGGCTGCCTCGCCGTTGCGCCTGACGGCGCGGGGTCCTCGTACGTTGCCGGGTGCGGCGCCGTTGCGCCTGGCGGCGCGGGGTCCTCGTACGTTGCCGAGTGCGGCGCCGTTGCGCCTGCGGCGGGCCGGTCCGCTGCGCGGGGCTGTTGGGTGCGGTGCCGGGGGTGTGGGGTTGGGGTGTGCCGGACTGCTTCGCTTTACGTCCGGCACACCCCAACCCCACACCCCCGCCCCCTCCCGTGAGTGGGTGGGAAGGAGGGAAGGTGGGGTGCGCGTAGGTGGGACAGTGCCGGCCCGTAGGTATCAGAAGCGGGCTCGAAGAGGCACGGGCTCACGGAGCGCGAGCTCATGAAGGCGCAAGCTCACGGGGGCCCGAGCTTACGGGGATGGAAAGAAACCCGCACCGGACCACTCACCCTGACCCCCACCCACCATTCCTCCCCACCACCACCGGGAGGTGGGGGGTCGGAGGGGTCGGTGTTCAGGACGTAAAGCGCAGCAGTCCTGAACACCGACCCCTCCGCCCCGCCACCGCACCCAACAGCCCCGCGCAGCGGACCGGCCCGCCGCAGGCGAAACAACAAGAACCCCCACGGCGGGAAAGCCAAAAACGTGGGAAGCCCAGCCAAGCGCAGCGAACCGGTTAATCCTTGGCAAGCCAGCGGCGCCCCCGTAGGCCCACCCGTTCGTCGGTTGCCACGGCGGACGCGCCGGCGGCCACCGTCTCGTAGACGGCGAGGATGTCCGCCCCGACGGTGGTCCAGTCGAAGCGGCGGACGTGCTTGCTGCCGCGTTCGCTGAGCTCGACGAGTCGCTCGGGGGCGTTCAGCAGCCGTACCGCCGCAGCGGCGAGCGCCTCGGCGTCTTCGTTGGCGAAGAGTTCGCCGGCCTCGCCCTGGTCCAGAACCTGGGCGAACGCGTCGAGGTCGCTGGCCAGTACGGGCGCCGCGGCGGACATCGCCTCCACGAGGATGATGCCGAAGGACTCGCCGCCCGTATTGGGCGCGACGTAGACGTCCACGCTGCGCAGCAGTCGCGCCTTGTCCTCGTCGGAGACCATGCCGAGGAACTCGACCCGGGAGCGCAGCTCGGCGGGCAGGCTGGCGACCGCTTCTTCCTGGTCGCCGCGGCCGGCGACCAGGAGCCTGGCGTCGGGGACTGCGGCGAGGATCGCGGGCAGCGCCTTCATCAGGACCGGCAGGCCCTTGCGGGGCTCGTCGATCCGGCCGATGAAGCCGATGGTGCGGCCCTGCCATTCGGGCCGCGGCTCGGCCCGGGCGAAGAAGTCGACGTCCACGCCATTGGGGATGACCACGGCGTCGCCGCCGAGGTGCTCGACCAGGGTCCGGCGGGCGAACTCGCTGACCGCGATCCGGGCGCTGATCTTCTCCAGGGCGGGCTGGAGGATCGGATACGCGGCGATCATGGCGCGGGAGCGCGGGTTGGAGGTGTGGAAGGTCGCCACGATCGGGCCCTGCGCCGCCCAGCAGGCGAGCAGGCCCAGGGACGGCGAGGCGGGCTCGTGGATGTGGATGACGTCGAAGGCGCCGTTCTGCAGCCAGCGGCGGACCCGTGCGGCGGAGAGGAAGCCGAAGTTGAGGCGGGCGACCGAGCCGTTGTACGGCACGGGGACGGCGCGGCCGGCCGGGACGACGTAGGGGGGCAGCGGGGTCTCGTCGTCGGCGGGGGCCAGTACGGAGACCTCGTGGCCGAGGCGGATCAGGTGCTCGGCCAGGTCGCGGATGTGGAACTGCACGCCGCCGGGGACGTCCCAGGAGTACGGGCAGACGATGCCGATCTTCACGCGGGCTCCGTTCCGGGGGCGTCGTCGCGCGGTGTCAGGTCGGCGAGCCACAGGCGCTGGAGCATGTGCCAGTCCTCGGGGTGGTCGGCGATGCCGGAGGCGAAGGTGTCGGCGAGCGCCTGGGTCATGTGGGCCGCCTTCTCGGTGCGGGTGCCGTTCTCGGGCACTTCGATCTCCGGGTGGACCCGACCGCGCATGATGGGGGTGTCGTCGTACCAGAGGGTGACCGGCAGCAGCATCGCGCCGGTCTGGACGGCGAGCATCGCGGGCCCGGCCGGCATCTTCGTTTCCTCGCCGAAGAACTTCACCGGTATCCCGGAGCTGGACAGGTCGCGGTCGGCGACCAGGCAGACCAGGCCGCCGGCCCGCAGCCGCCGGGCCAGCGTGCCGAACGCGGCGCCGCCGGTGTGCGGCAGCACCTCCATGCCCAGGCCCTCGCGGTAGGCGACGAACCGGTCGTAGAGGGACTCCGGCTTGAGGCGCTCGGCGACGGTGGTGAACGGGACACCGAGCTTGGTGGTGACCCAGACGCCGGCCAGGTCGTAGTTGCCCATGTGGGGCAGCGCCAGGATCACCCCGCGGTCGCTCTTGAGGCCGTCCTCCAGGTGGTGCACGTCCTCGGGGGTGAAACCGGCCTTTATCCGCTCCGTGCTCCACGCCGGTAGCCGGAAGGACTCCATCCAGTACCGCATGTACGAGCGCATCCCGGCCCGGGAGAGGGCGGCGAGCCGCTGCGGGGAGGCGTCCGGGACGACCCGGGCGAGGTTGGACTCCAGGCGCTGGACGCCCTTGCCGCGGCGCCGCCAGGCGAGGTCCGCGAGCTGCCGCCCGAGCTGCACCGCGACCCCTTCGGGGAGCCGCTTGACGGCGCTCCAGCCCAGGCCGTACAGCCCGTCCGTCAGCTTTTCCGTGTCGATCAGCGTCCGACTTCCCATCAGCCGTTCCCCCCTTGAGCAATGGCGTCAGCCTCGGCCGACTCCCGGCGTACCGTCACCACGCGCTGGCCGAGGGTGACGGCGCTGCCGATGGCGACCACCCACAGGGCGATCGGCAGCAGGACCTCGACGCCCGGCACGCCGAACTTGTGCAACCCGGACAGGCCGCAGGCGACCAGCGAGATGACCAGCCGCTCGGCCCGCTCCACCAGGCCGTTCACGTCCACCGGCAGCCCGATGGCCTCACCGCGCGCCTTGGTGTACGAGACGACCTGGCCGCTGGCGAGGCAGAAGATGGCGACCGCGCAGAGCGCCAGGCTGTCGCCGCGTCCCGCGTACCAGAGGGCCAGCCCGCCGAAGATCGCCGAGTCCGCGACCCGGTCGAGGGTGGAGTCCAGGAAGGCGCCCCACCGGCTGGAGCGGCCCAACTGGCGCGCCATGTTGCCGTCGACCAGATCGGAGAAGACGAACAGCGTGATCACGACCGTGCCCCAGAAGAACTCACCCTGGGGATAGAAGATCAGGGCGCCGGCCACCACACCGCTGGTCCCGACGAGGGTGACCGCGTCCGGGCTGACCCCCAGACGGATGAGCAGGGCGGCGAACGGTGTGAGAACACGCGTGAAGAACGCACGCGCGTACTTGTTCAGCATGACCTTCCCGGAAGTCGATACGGGCCGCGCGGTCAAGGGGCCACCGGCTGGCCCATCGTAGCCACGCGGCCATGGGGCACCGCGAACGCATCGCGGCGCGGGGCGCATCCCACGGCTCGGGCCGGCCGCCGCGCGCCCGCCCACACGCCCGCGGGCTCCGCCGGGCGGCCGGGCGGTGCCTTGCCAGCAGCGGGCTCGTGTGCCACGTATGGACGCATCCTGAACCCGGTGGAAAGCTCGAATCACCGCAAAGTGTCGACCTGGAGGCGAGACACATGAGCGAGAAGTCGAGTACACACCCAGGAGCCGCCGGAAGGGCACCAGCGGCCGACCGGCCCGCTGCCCTGCGCAATGTGGTGCTGGTCGGCCACAGCGGCTCGGGAAAGACCACCCTGGTCGAGGCACTCGCGCTGGCGTCCGGCGCGGTCAATCGGGCGGGCCGCGTCGAGGACGGTGGCAGCCTCTCCGACTACGACGAGATCGAGCACCGGCAGCAACGCTCCGTACAGCTGTCCCTGGTCCCGGTCGACTGGGGCGGCATCAAGATCAATCTTTTGGACACCCCCGGATACGCCGACTTCGTGGGGGAGCTCAGGGCCGGTCTGCGCGCAGCGGACGCGGCCCTCTTCGTTGTCTCGGCGGCCGATGGCGTGGCCGGCCCGACCCGGATGGTCTGGGACGAGTGCGCGGCCGTCGGGATGCCGCGCGCCCTGGTCGTCACCCACCTGGAGGCCGCCCGAGCCGACTTCGACGAGATGACCCGGCGCTGCGCGGTCACCCTCGGCGGCGAGGACCCGGACGCCGTCCTCCCCCTGTACCTCCCCTTGTACGGGACCCCCGGCGCCGACGGCCACGCCCCCGTCGAGGGCCTGATCGGCCTGCTCTCCCAGCGCGTTTTCGACTATTCCTCGGGGACCCGCACCGAGCGCGCGCCCACCGAGGACGAGCTCCCGCTGATCGAGGCGGCCCGCAACCGCCTCATCGAGGGGATCATCGCCGAGAGCGAGGACGAGACCCTCATGGACCGCTACCTCGCGGGCGAGGAGATCGACGTCAAGACGCTCATCGGCGACCTGGAGACCGCGGTCGCCCGGGGCGCCTTCCACCCCGTCCTGGCCGCGGCCCCGGCCACCGACGGTGCCAAGCAGGGGCTGGGCACCGTCGAACTGCTGGAACTGATCACCGGCGGCTTCCCCACCCCGGCGGAGCGCGAGGCCCCCGCCGTGACCAGCCCCGACGGCTCTCCGCGGCCGAGCCTGGGCTGCGACCCACAGGGCCCGCTCGCCGCCGAGGTGGTCAAGACCTCCTCCGACCCGTACGTAGGCCGGCTCTCCCTCGTCCGGGTCTTCTCCGGCACCCTGCGCCCCGACGAGACCGTGCACGTCTCCGGCCACGGCCTCACGGACCGGGGCCACGAGGACCACGACGTCGACGAGCGGGTCGGCGCGCTGTCCGCGCCGTTCGGCAAACAGCAGCGCCCACTCCCCCAGGCCATCGCCGGCGACCTGGCCTGTGTGGCCAAGCTGACCCGCGCCGAGACCGGCGACACCCTCTCCGGCAAGGACGGCCCGCTGCTGATGGAACCGTGGGCGATGCCGGACCCCCTGCTGCCGGTCGCCATCCGGGCGCACAGCAAGGCCGACGAGGACAAGCTGTCCCAGGGGCTGGCCCGGCTCGTCGCCGAGGACCCCACGATGCGCCTGGAGCACAACCAGGACACCCGCCAGGTGGTCCTGTGGTGCATGGGCGAGGCGCACGCCGACGTGGCCCTGGAGCGGCTGCGCTCCCGCTACGGCGTCCAGGTCGACACCGTCGACCACAGGGTCGCGCTGCGGGAGACGTTCGGCGGCCCCGCCGCGGGCCGCGGCCGGCACGTCAAACAGTCCGGCGGCCACGGCCAGTTCGCGATCTGCGAGATCCAGGTCGAACCGCTACCGGGCGGCTCCGGCATCGAGTTCGTCGACAAGGTCGTCGGCGGTGCGGTCCCCCGGCAGTTCATCCCGTCCGTCGAGAAGGGCGTCCGCGCCCAGGCCGCCCGCGGTATCGCCGCCGGACATCCGCTCGTCGACATCCGGGTCACGCTGCTCGACGGCAAGTCCCACTCGGTCGACTCCTCGGACGCGGCGTTCCAGACGGCGGGCGCGCTGGCCCTGCGGGAGGCCGCCGCGCAGATCACGGTCGACCTCCTGGAACCGGTCGCCGACGTGAGCGTCCTGGTGCCGGACGAATACGTCGGCCAGGTGCTCAGCGACCTCTCCGGCCGCCGCGGCCGGGTCGTGGGCACCGAGCAGTCCGGCGCCGGCCGCACCCTGATCCGCGCCGAGGTGCCGGAGATCGAGATCGGGCGCTACGCCGTCGACCTGCGCTCGCTCTCCCACGGCACCGGCCGCTTCAGTCGCGGGTACCTGCGGCACGAGGCGATGCCCGGGCAGCTCGCCGCCAAAATGCGGGAACAGGCCGAGAACGGCGCATAGTTAACGGCCGGTCAGCCGCCGTCCTTTATGGCCCTGTTGGGCCGGGCCGGCGGCTGTACGCTGGGGCTTCGGCCGCTGAGCCGCGCGTTCCGGGCCAACCTTCCGGCACGCCGGCCCAGCAGGTGTGCGTGGAAGCGCAGTCGGGTAGAGCGCATCAGCGGATACGCGCGTGATGGGGGCGGTAGTGGCAGACGGCTTTGACTTCAGTCCGGGGGCGCAGGTCCCCATCTCGGGCGGCGCCGGGCAGACGGCGGCCACCCAGGCCCTGGCCTCGGCTGCCTACCGGGACAGCCCGCTGGCCGACATCTCCAAGGCCGACTCCGACTCCGGCACCTCCGAGATCAAGAAGCCCAAGCTGTCGCTGTTCGCACCCAACCTCGGCGAGGCGTTCGCCCGCGCCGTCCAGGTGCGCATGCTCGGCGGCGGCCGCAAACCACTGATCCAATCCTTCGGCACGGAGCCGCAGACGGTCGTCGAGCACTGTCTTTCGGCCACCCGCATCCGCAAGCAGCGCGACTCCCAGCTGACGATCCTGATGGTGGTGTGCGGGCTGCTCTTCCTGCCCGGGGTGCTGCTCTGGCTGGGCGCCTTCCAGCTCCGCAAGATGTTCTCCAAGGACGGCGAGGGCAACGGCCTCTCCCTGTTGGGCGGTGCGCTGCTGGTCCTGCTCGCCGGCGTCGGCCTGTTCTTCATGGTCAAGCTGCCGCTCAACGGCTTCTGGCCGCTGTACGCCCGAGGCATGATCCTCGCCCCGGTGGTGGGCTGGTGGCTGGCCAAGCAGATCTGCGAGCGGACCGCGGTGACCCTGCGGGAGGCGTGGAAGGGGCTCCTGGACGGCGGCGGCGTCGCCGCGAAGATCCCCGAGGCGGTGCCGCAGGACCCCAATCACACCTCCGCCGAGACCCTCCGCCAAAACCTCGCCAAGGTCTCCGCCGAGCAGCGCAGCAACGTCGTCTTCTACGCCGGCCCCAAGGGCATACTCGGCATGGGCACCCGATGGGGCAGCTGGCAGCTCGCCGAGGAGCTCCGGCCGGCCCAAGAGGGCACCGACATCCACCCCTTCCGCAGCTGGGACGTGATCCGCGCGATCCACGACCGGCTGCGCCTGCTGGAGCGCAGCCCATTGCACACCGGCGGATTCCAGCAGCCGCCGTCGGTCCGCCACTGGATCGTCTCCCCCGTGGGCGAGAAGGCCAAGGCCGTCTCCCGCCCCGAGGGCACCCACATCGACGGGTACGAGGTCCGCGACCACGAGATAGCGCGGATCTGCAACGAGCAGCAGTTCGGCAGCGGCGACCGGCACTACCTCGGCGTCCAGTTCGTCCTGTGGGACGGCCAGTTGGTGATCACGCTGATGATCACCGTCACGGTGCTCCACGAGACGCTGCGCATCGAGGTCAGCGGCCACGCCCTCGGCCCGGTCAACTCCCTGTTCACCGGCAAGCCGGAGCCGAAGACCAAGGAGGTCGCCAAGGTCGTCCGGTTCTGGGAGACCAAGACCCACACGCTGCCGCTGATCGAGCCGTCGGAGGTGGTCCGGCTGGCCGCCCGCGCCCCGCTGACGTGGTTCCCGCCGGTGCTGGACTTCCTCGGCGGCAAACTCGCCCTCCCCGAGCCGTTCGGCCTGCGTCACGTCTGGGCCGACAAGCCCTGGCGCCACCGCTTCATGGCCGACGACGCGCTGCGCACCACGACCCCGGTCCTGCGGGCCGTGCACGCCGCCGCGCTGAGCGTCCTCAAGGAGAACGGCGTCAACGTCGAGCGCTTCGACAACCGTTCGTTGGTGCTCAGCGGCATGGTCCAGAGCGCCGAACCGCACAAGGCCGACGAGTACAACGCGTAGGCACCACCCGCGCACCGCATGGACGGGCGCGCGCACGGCTTCCCGCCGGGCGCGCGCCCGTTCCGCATTCCGGCCGAGGACCCGGCCATGACCCACCGGACAGGCCCTAGCGGAAGATCCCCGTGTGCCCCAGCGAGTACCGCCCCGGCTGCGGATAGACCGCCAGCCCGTGCGGCCCCTCGCCGACCCGGATCTTCGCCAGGGTCTTCCCCGTGTGGGTGTCGAGCGCGTAGACCTCGGAGTTGTACCGCCCGGACAGCCACAGCACGTTGCCGTCCGCCGAGACCCCGCCCATGTCCGGGCTGCCGCCGCCGCGGATGTGCCACTTGTCGACCAGTTCCCCGGTCTTGAAGTCCAGCAGCGAGATGGACCCCTCGCCCCGGTTGGAGATGTACATGTGGCGGGAGTCGCGGCTGATGTAGAGCCCGTGCGTCCCCTTGCCGGTCGGCAGCAGCTTCGGCCGGCCGAAGGAGTCGCCGTTCAGGATCCAGACGCCGTCGGCCATCATGTCGGCGATGTACCAGGTCTTGCCGTCCGGCGAGATCTTCACGTCCTGCGGCATCGCCCCCTCGAACGGCAGCTTCTGCTGGCCGATCACCTCCATCTTCGCGGTGTCGACCTTGAGTAGCTCACCGGAGAACTCGCAGGAGACGATGAAGTACTTCCCGTCCGGCGAGAAGTCGGCGTGGTTGACGCCCGCGCACCTGACCGGGAGGGTCTTGCGGATCTCCATCGTGTGCGGGTCCCGGAACACCAGCTGTCGGTCCATCGACGCCATCACCACCGCGTACTTCCCGTCCGGCGTGAAGTACAGGTTGTACGGGTCGTGGACCTTGACCGGCTTGCTGGACTTGCCGGTGGCCGGGTCGATCGGGGTGAGGTCGTGCCCCCGGTTGTTGTTGACCCACAGCGTCTTCATGTCCCAGGACGGCACCACGTGCTGCGGTTGCACGCCCACCGGGATCGTCTCGATCACCTTGTACGTCTTGGGGTCGATGACGCTCACCGTGTCGGACCCGGTGTTGGGCACGTACACCCGCGACGGGAAGTGCTTGACCTGCGGCGCCAGCTGGTTGGGCCGGTCCGCGGCGTACAGGTCGTGCGCGTCCAGCACCGGCGGCATCCCCGGCAGGCCCTGCGTGACGGCCTTGTGCGGCGAGGGCCCGGCGGACTGCGAGGCGGGGGCGGACTGTTCCCCTCCGCCGGCGCAGCCCGCCGCCACCAGGGCACAGGCCACGACGAGCAGCGCGGCCCGGCGGGTGGGACGGGAGCCGGTCGGGCGGGGGTGGGTACGGTTCCGGTCAGCCATCAGGTCACTAGCTCCGTTGTCGTCACCGCGCGCAGACCGCGTCGGCGGAGGCCGTCGAGGATCGGGGGCAGCGCGGCCACCGTGCCGGCGTGCCCGAGGTGGAGACTGACGACCGAGCCCGGCCGGACGCCGTCCAGGACCGTGCGCTGGATGGCCGGGCCACCGGGATCGTTCGCGTCGAGGGAGTCCACGTCGTACGACAGGACGTGCGGATAGCCCGCCTGACGGGCCAGCCGGATCACCTGCCCGGTGGCCCGCCGGGTCTGCGAGGGGCGGAACCAACTGCCGATGCTGCCGGTGAGCTTCCGCAACCGGTCGGCACACTGGCTGATCTCGGCGTACGCGGCATCGGCGGGCAGCGCACAGATGTTGCGGTGGTGCATGGTGTGGTTGCCCAGCTCATGACCGCCGTCCAGGATCCGGCGGGCCATCGCGGGCTGCTCGTCGAGCCAGTCGCCGACGGCGAGCACGGTGACCCGGGCGCCGGCCCGCTCGACCTCGCCCAGCAGTGCCTTGGCCAGCTTGGGGTCGCCCCTGCCGTGGAAGGTCAACGCCACCGCGTGGCCGTCCCGCGACCCGTGTTCGATCTCCGCGGGAAGGCCGGGCGCGCGGGTCGGGGGCCGGGCGGCGGGGTGCCGGGCGGGGGCGGACCGGCCCGTCCCTTGGGGGCTCGGTCCGCCGGCGGCCGGTACGGAGGAGGAGGCGTCCGCCGATCGCTTCGGGTCGCAGCCCGCCGCGAGCGCACCGGCGGCCGCGGCCGAGGCGGCCGCGCGCAGCACGGAGCGACGATCTAGGGAAGTCACCACCCCATTAGAGGGGCAAGAATTCCCAATCGCAGTGATATGTACGATTCATGCGGGCGCGTGTCGCCCCGTTCACCCGACGCGCAGCGCGCCTACGCCGGCCAGGCAGCGGCCAGCATCGCCCGGGTGTCGGCGAGGAGTTGGGGCAGCACCTTGGTGTGCCCGACCACCGGCATGAAGTTGGTGTCGCCGCCCCAGCGGGGGACGACGTGCTGGTGGAGGTGGGCGGCGATGCCGGCACCGGCGACCGAGCCCTGATTCATCCCGATGTTGAACCCGTGCGCCCCGGAGGCGGTGCGCAGCGCCACCATCGCCCGCTTGGTGAAGTCCGCGAGCTCCGCGGTCTCCGCCTCGTCGAGGTCGGTGTAGTCGGCGACGTGGCGGAACGGGACGACCATGAGGTGCCCGCCGTTGTACGGGTAGAGGTTCAGCACCGCGTACACCCGCTCACCGCGGGCGACCACCAGACCGTCCTCGTCTGACTTCGAGGGAATGGCGCAGAACGGACAGCCGTCCTCGGCCCCCGGGCCGCTCGGCTTGTTCTCCCCCTGGATGTACGCCATCCGGTGGGGCGTCCACAGGCGCTGGAAGGCGTCCTGCGTCCCGACTCCGATCTGCTGTTCCGGCTCACTCGTCATGTTGCGAAGCATATTCTCCCGGGCCGGCGGGGGAAGCGGCGAGGGGCGATCCCGGTGGGACCGCCCCTCGGACATCCGCTGCCTCAGACCTGGACGCGGCGCTCCACCACGTCCAGGAGCTTGGCCAGCGCCTGGTCACGCGGGATGCCGTTCTCCTGCGACCCGTCGCGGTAGCGGAACGACACCGCCCCGGCGGCCATGTCCTCGTCACCGGCGAGGATCATGAACGGCACCTTGGCCTTCTGCGCGTTCCGGATCTTCTTCTGCATCCGGTCCGAGGAGGAGTCCACCTCGACCCGCAGCCCCTTAGCCTTCGCCTCCGCGGCGAACTCCTCCAGGTACGGGACGTGAGCGTCACCGATCGGGATGCAGGTGGCCTGCACCGGGGCCAGCCAGGCCGGGAAGGCGCCCGCGTAGTGCTCCAGCAGCACCGCGAAGAACCGCTCGATCGAGCCGAAGAGCGCGCGGTGGATCATGACCGGGCGCTGCTTGGTGCCGTCGGCCGCGGTGTACTCCAGCTCGAACCGCTTCGGCTGCTGGAAGTCGACCTGGATCGTCGACATCTGCCAGGTCCGGCCGATGGCGTCGCGCGCCTGCACCGAGATCTTCGGGCCGTAGTACGCGGCACCGCCCGGGTCCATGACGAGCTCCAGGCCCTGCTTCTCGGCGGCCTGGCGCAGCGTCTCGGTGGCCTCCGCCCACTCCTCCGGCTCGCCGATGAACTTCTCGGAGTCGTCGCGGGTCGACAGCTCCAGGTAGAAGTCGCTCAGGCCGTAGTCGCGCAGCAGGTCGAGCACGAAGGTCAGGAGCGAGTCCAGCTCCTGCGGCATCTGCTCCTTGGCGCAGTAGATGTGCGAGTCGTCCTGGGTGAAGCCGCGGGCGCGGGTCAGGCCGTGCACCACACCGGACTTCTCGTAGCGGTAGACCGTGCCGAACTCGAAGAGCCGCATGGGCAGTTCGCGGTACGAGCGGCCGCGCGCCTGGAAGATCAGGTTGTGCATCGGGCAGTTCATCGCCTTGAGGCGGTAGTCCTGGCCCTCGAACTGCACCGGCGGGAACATGGCGTCCGAGTAGCTCGGCAGGTGACCGGAGATCTCGAAGAGCTTCTGCTTCGAGATGTGCGGGGTGTTGACGAACTCGTAGCCGGCCTGCTCGTGGCGCCGGCGGGCGTAGTCCTCCATCACCTTGCGGACCACGCCGCCCTTGGGGTGGAAGACGGCCAGACCCGAACCCAGCACCTCCGGGATGGAGAACAGGTCCAGCTCGGCACCGAGCTTGCGGTGGTCGCGCTTCTCGGCCTCGACGAGGAAGTCCAGATACGCCTTGAGCTCGTCCTTGGTCGGCCAGGCGGTGCCGTAGATGCGCTGGAGCTGCGGGTTCTTCTCGCTGCCGCGCCAGTAGGCGGCGGCCGACCGCATCAGTTTGAAGACCGGGATGGCCCGGGTGCTGGGCAGGTGCGGACCGCGGCACAGGTCCTTCCAGCACAGCTCGCCGGTCTTGGCGTCGAGGTTGTCGTAGATGCTCAGCTCACCGGCGCCGACCTCGGCGGAGGCGCCCTCGGCGGCGTCCGCGGCGGAGCCCTTGAGGCCGATCAGCTCCAGCTTGTACGGCTCGTCCGCCAGCTCCGCGCGGGCCTCGTCGTCGGACACCACGCGGCGGGAGAACTTCTGTCCGCGCTTCTGGATCTCCTGCATCTTCTTCTCGATGCGCTTGAGATCGTCCGGGTGGAAGGGCTTCTCGACGTCGAAGTCGTAGTAGAAGCCGTCCTTGATCGGCGGGCCGATGCCGAGCTTGGCCTCCGGGAAGAGCTCCTGCACGGCCTGGGCCATCACGTGCGCGGCGGAGTGCCGCAGGATGTTCAGGCCGTCCTCGGAGGTGATCTCGACGGGCTCGACCTCGTCGCCGTCGGCCAGCTCGTACGCGAGGTCCTTCAGCTCGCCGCCCACCCGTGCGGCCACGATGCTGCGCTCGCCCTGGAAGAGGTCGGCGGCCGTAGTGCCCGTGGTCACCACGCGTTCTTCCCGCTCGGAATCGCGTGGGACGGTCACACGGACGTCTGACACCGGTCTCTCCTGACTCATGTCTTACTCACGTCAGCGTTTGCTGCGCCCCCGAATCGTACCGAGCCGCAGGACCGCACCGCGAAACGGTGCCGGCCGCCCGCTCAGGCGTCCGCCGGCGACCCGTCGCACGCCGCGTCACCCTCGTCGAATCCGCCACCCCCGGACTCCTCCCGGAGCGCCTTCAACAGCCGGTCCCGATCGGCCGGATCGAGCTGTACGGGGGTGACGTCCCGGCCGCCGGTGATCCGCCGGAAGCCGCCCCTGCTCTCCAGCCGGCCGCTGACCCGGATCGGCAGCCCGGCCAGGTGCGCGTGCCCGGCGATCCGGTAGTCCTCCGCCGCCAGGGCCGCCCGCACCTGTCCCACGTCCGCCCCGGTGATCACCCGCAGCCGCACCGACCCCGGGCCGTCCGGCCGCTCCCGGCGCAGCCGTACGACGGTGCCGGTCACCCGCACCGGCAGCGACGGCTCGGTACGGACGTAGCGCTGCGCGGCCTGCTGGAGCGCGGGCAGGTCACCGGGCGAGAACTCGACCGGTTCGGGGCGGGCCGCGAAGCCGGCCGGGGCGCCTGCCTCGGGCGACCAGGCGATGGCGATCCGCACCCCCTCCGCATCCCGCACCAGCGCGATCAGCGCCTGCACCAGCTCGTGGCAGACGCCCAACCCGACCGCCGCGTCGAACGCCTCCATGCCGCCGGTGGCCCGCTGGTAGTCGGTGGCGTCCCGGGCCGCGTGCAGCGCCCGCTGGAGCCCGGCGACCACTCCCCGCCCGGCCCGTACGGGGACGAACGCGGCCAGGTGCCGACCGACCGGGACCGGGCCGACCAGCACCTGGCCCAGGAACCCCTCGGCCCGCCGCTGGTGCCGGGCCCCGTAATAGCCGGCCCGGGCGTAGCTGCCCAGCGCGCCGGCGGTCAACAGGGCGCGGGCCGCCGCGCGCAACTGCTCCTGCGCCACCCAGTGCGCGGTGCCGGGGCCGCCGTCGGGCACCTCGCGCTCCCAGCGGACCTCGTCGCTGGGCACCGCGAGGCCGACCAGCACCTCACGGGCCGAGGGCGCGGCACTCCGTTCCAGCGCGGCCAGCGCCTCGGCCAGCAGCTCGGAGCTGTCCGGGAATCGACGGTCGTGGGGCACCAACAGGCTGGTGCCGCCCGACCCGTCCGGCGGGGTCCAGCGGGCGTAACGGCCGGCCGCGCCGCTCCGGTGCCGCCAGCCGTGCCGGGCCAGCAGGGCGCCGAGCACCCCCGGATCGAGCCGCGCGGGGTCCGGTGGCCGCGCACCGTAGTCATCGGTCGGCCGGTCCATCAGGGTCTCCCTCCCGCCCCGACCCGCGTCATGATCTCGCGGAGCGCGCGGTCGTCGAAGATCCGCGTGGTCGGGATCCGCACAGTGGTCCTGCGCCGGCCGGTCACCGGATGGCCGGCGAGGTTGATCCAGTAGCAGCAGTGCCGCAGTTCGAGGTGGTCGTGTCCGGCCCGCAGCCAGTCGTCCGGGTCCCGGGGGACGAGCATCACGACGAGGATCTTGTGCACCGCCACCGGTGTGCGGGCCAGCTTCACCAGGTGGTCGTTGTCGAGCGTGAAGGCGAAGGTGGGCCCCGGCGGGCGCGGGGCCGTCTGGTAGGTGCACTTGAGCTGCACCTTGATGGTCACCTCGTCGTCGACGGTGTGACCGGGCGCGGCATGGCTGACGTGCCAGTCGATGCCGTTGTCCGGGAAGGGCTGCGCCAGCGAGCACCCGGCAGCGGCGGCGACCGCGTGCAGGTAGCCCACCTGGAGGGTTTCCATGCAGGCCGTGGTGGCGAGGCCACCGCGCTGCGGTGTGAGGGAGGGCCGGGGGTACCGCCCGCTTGCGGGGGACAGCCCGCCCGGTTCGGGCTGCGCGAGGGTCATCGCGGGTGCCTTCCGGGCCGTGCCGAATCGATGCGCCGGGGTGGCGGAGCGAGGTCCGGCGCACGGGAGCCGCCGGACCGCGCGGTGTGCGCCGACCCGTCCCTGTGGTTGTCTCCGCGTCAAGCGGGCCGCAAACAAGGGCGGTTCGAGCCGACCGTGACTCGGGTATCACCAGCTCGGGTGACGTGCACCGTCATCCCCCGTACGACCGCGAGGAGTTGCATGATGCCGCGCTGGTATGACGGTCCACTTGCCGCCTTCGACACCGAGACGACGGGCATCGACGTCGAGCGTGATCGCATCGTCTCCGCCGCCCTGGTAGTCCAGGAAACCCCGCGCGCCGCCCCGCGCGTCACCCGCTGGCTGATCAACCCGGGCGTGGAGATACCGGAGGCCGCGACGGCGGTGCACGGCCTGACGGCCGATCATCTCGCACTGCACGGCCGTTGGCCGGCGCCGGTGCTGGAGGAGGTGGCCCGCGCACTGGCCGCCCAGGCGGTGGCCGGCCGCCCTCTGGTGGTGATGAACGCGCCGTTCGATCTCACGCTCCTGGACCGGGAGTTGAAACGCCACCGCGCCAGCTCACTCGACGCCTATCTGGGGGCGCATCCGCTGCACGTCCTCGACCCGCGCGTCCTGGACAAGCACCTGGACCGCTACCGCAAGGGCCGCCGCACCCTCACCGACCTGTGCGTGCACTACGAGGTCGAGTTGACCGACGCCCACGAGGCGGCCGCGGACGCCCTGGCCGCGCTGCGAGTCGTCCGGGAGGTGGGCCTGCGCTTCGCCGAGCGACTGGAGGGACTACAGCCGGCCGAGCTGCACACCCGACAGGCGGTCTGGTACGCGGCACAGGCGCGCGGCCTCCAGGCGTGGTTCGCCCGCAGCGGTTCCCCGGAGGCGGTCGACCCGCATTGGCCGTTGCGGCCGGAACTCCCCGCCGCGGCCTGATTCCCGGTCAGAATTCCGGCGGGAATTCCCCGGCAGACCACCACCATCGAAACGGAATTACCGTTCCGCGGATCACGGTCGCACCCGACCAATAAAAAGAACCAGGCCGCCTCTTGGCGGCCCGGTTCATGATCCCGGTGGGCGATACTGGGTTCGAACCAGTGACCTCTTCGGTGTGAACGAAGCGCTCTCCCACTGAGCTAATCGCCCGGGTTCCCGCGAGGTTTCCCTCGCGAACGACCTGAACGATACAGGCCGCCACGCCCTTCCATCAAATTCCTCTGCCGGCACCCCTCACCCGTGGGCCAGCCAGGCCGCCAGTCCGCGCCGCCCGGCCCGCATCATCAGCGCGTGATTGATCCGGAACAACGGCCGCCCCAGCAGCGCCCAGCGCCGCAGCATCGGCTTGCGGACCTCCACGTCCTGCTCGAAGACGGCCCGGGTGCCGCCCACTCCGGGCACGATCGTCCACCGCGCCCAGCCGGCCAGGTCCCCGCGCATCGCTATCTCCAGCACCCCGGCCCCCGGGTCCCGCAGGGCCTCAGCCGCTACCACGGTCAGCTCGTACGGCAGGAAGGACCGGAACCGCGCGGTCCCGCTGCGGTCGTCGAGCGGGACCACCTCGCGCACCTGCGGCCACCAGCGGGGATACGCCTCGATCCGCTCCAGCACCGCATAGACGACAGTGGGCGGGGCGTTCAGCAGCCACACGCTGCGGAAGCGGTAGCGATGCAGTCGGCACGACGGGCCTGACGAGTCGGGCATGATCCCAGTGTGCGCCCCGCGGCCCGATGAAACGCCCAACAAACGCGACGGCCCGGAGACTTGAGTCTCCGGGCCGTCGTCCGGGGTGGGCGATACTGGGTTCGAACCAGTGACCTCTTCGGTGTGAACGAAGCGCTCTCCCACTGAGCTAATCGCCCGGGCGCATCGCCAACATTACCGCACGTCGGGGGCACCCCTGACCACGATGACGGCACCGTCGATCCCCTCAAGGCCCGGGCGGCACGCCCCCACCCTTTCGACATGCCGCTCGCGGCGCCCGGCACGCCGAACCGACGGAGATCATCGCAAAGCACTCCCCGTTCCGTTACTCTGCGTATTCGTATCATCTACGCAACGGATGGGTGACCTTGGCGAAATTACCGCCGGGGACGATCACGCAATCCGCCGTAAGAGGTACCTGAAGCCACCCAAAACCGTCAGAGGGGTTTACAACGGCACCGTAGGTGGCATGTCGATTTCGCCGACGTGCGAATCCCCGAGCGCACACTGAGCGAAAGGCCCTGGCGCTTATGAACACCACGGTCAGCTGCGAGCTGCACCTGCGCCTCGTTGTGTCGAGCGAGTCCTCACTGCCTGTACCCGCGGGCCTGCGGTATGACACGGCCGATCCGTATGCCGTGCACGCCACCTTCCACACCGGAGCCGAGGAAACGGTTGAGTGGGTTTTCGCCCGCGACCTCCTCGCCGAGGGCCTGCACCGGCCCACGGGCACCGGAGACGTCCGCGTCTGGCCGTCCCGGAGCCACGGGCAGGGTGTCGTCTGCATCGCCCTGAGCTCCCCGGAGGGGGAAGCCCTGCTGGAAGCCCCGGCGCGTGCGCTGGAATCCTTCCTGAAGCGAACGGATGCCGCCGTACCGCCCGGTACGGAGCATCGGCATTTCGATCTCGACACCGAGCTCTCCCACATCCTGGCGGAGAGCTGAGACGCAGCACGCACACCCACCGCATCCACCCGCTCCCACTTGCGACCGTCCGACTCGGGGCGACGGCGCAGGACCGAAAAGTTCACACGGCACACATCGGCGCCGTCACCGCGGACCCACCGCGGGGACGGCGCCGAAGCTTGTCCCAGGCGCTAGAGTCGGCGACCATTCGCCAACGACACCGGGGCGGCACCGGCCGACCCCACCCGGCCAGGGAGCGGAACCGTGCTGATCACCCATGACACCCGGTGCGCGCTGGACGCGGTCGTCGATCTCCTGAACACCGCTCCCGAGGGCGACTCCCCTGGCGCCCCGGACAGCCTGACCGACCTCGCGACCCTTGCGGAGTTCGTCCGGCGCAACGACGTCAGCGACGTGGGGTCTCTCGGGCCGGACGACCTGGCGGCCGTAAGGGCCGTGCGGGCGCGGTTCGCGGAGATCTTCGCGGCCGACGACGACCACGCTGCGGCCGCACGGTTGAACGCGCTGGTCGCGTCCGCGGGCACCACCCCGCAGCTGACTGATCACGACGGTTACGACTGGCACGTCCACTACTTCGCGCCGGGTGCCACGGTCGCCGACCATCTGGCCGCGGACGGCGGGATGGCGCTGGCCTTCATCCTCGTCGCCGGGGAGCGCGAGCGGCTGCGGCGCTGCGAGGCGCCGGATTGCCGGCACGCCTTCGTGGACCTCTCCCGCAACCGCTCGCGGCGCTACTGCGACAGCCGGACCTGCGGGAACCGGCTGCACGTCGCGGCGTACCGCGCACGGCGGCGGGAAGCGGCGGGCTGAGCGGCCGCAGTGTCGCGGCCCACCCGCCGTACGGTGCTCGTCGGGGCTTCACAGGATGTAGAGGTCGTGTACCGCACCTAGCAGGAGCAGCAGGCCGATAACGGCTAGGAAGAGCATCAGCGGCGGCTGGGACAGCGCGAACAGGCAACCGCGCGGTTCGGCGGACAGGGCGTCGTCTTGGGCGAGGGCGCACTCATCGTTCATCTCGCGCGCATCATCGCGCAGATGATCGTCCCGGAGACCGCAATGGGCCCCTCAGCAGCGGGAGTTCATCAGATCCCGTGCTTTTTCAGGATCGCTTCAATGTCCGAGAAGTCATCCTTGGGGGCGCTGCCCTTGGCCGGGGCCGCGGCGCTCTTCGGTGCCTTCCGGCCGGGGCCGAGGGAGGGCGCGGAGGCGGCCGGTGCCACCACCGGTGCTTCGGAACCCGCCGCGGCCCGGCGCTCCTTGCGGCCGGATATCCCGCGGCGCCGCTCCGCCAACCTGCTGATCGCGAACAGCCCCGCGGAGAGCGCGAGCACCCCGAACCCGGCCCAGACCGTGGGCTTGAGGACGATGCTGGCGACCCAGTCGATGACGCCCGTCATGACCAGGCCGATCGGAATCAGGGCGAAGGCGGCGATCCGGGTCGCGGCCAGGAAACGCTTGCGGTAAGCGGTCAGCGCGGCGATGCCCAAGCCCGCTGCCGACACCGCGGCACAGACTGTCGAGGTCAGCATCCGGTCCTCCTGCCGGTCGAAGGGGCGAGCGGGCGTTCCGCGCGCTCTTCCATCCTGCCCTCTCCGACCGCGCACAGGCCATGTTCCGACCAGGACCTCAGGGAGATCTCCGGGTCGCTCTCCTCCGCAGGTCCGGGTTCCTCCCTAGGGCGGTGGGCTGGAAGACTGACCCCATGAACGACGCCGCCGCCTCCGGCCCCACCAGTCCCGTCAGCCCCACCCGCCCCGTCCTCGACATGTGGTGCGATCTGCAGTGCCCGGACTGTGCCACCGCCCTGGCGGACGTACGGGCGCTGCGCGAGCGCTTCGGTGACCGGTTGGAGATCCGGCTGCGCCACTTCCCGCTGGCGAAGCACAAGCACGCCTACGCGGCCGCCCAGGCCGTCGAGGAGGCCACCGAGCAGGGCCGGGGCTGGCCGTACATCGAGGCGGTGCTGGCGCGGACCGACGACCTCGGCAAGCGCGGCGAGAAGGTGCTGCTGGACGTCGCCGGGGAACTGGGGCTGGACGCCGAGGAGATCGACACCGCGCTGGTCGACGGGCGGCACCTGCTGGCCGTGGACGCGGACCAGGCCGAGGGCAAGGCGATCGGCGTGACCGGCACCCCGACGTACGAGATCGGTGGCGAGCGGCTGGACGGTGGCAAGAGCCAGGAGGGGCTGCGGGCCCGGATCGAGGAGATCGCCGAGCGGCTGCTGGCCGAGCAGGACACCGCGGCGGGCTGACGCACCGGGACAGCGGGGCCCCGGCCGGTCCGGCACGGGCGCCGAGGGCCGAGTGCCGAATGCCGAGTGCCGAGTGCCGGTCAGAGGATCGGCTTCCACATGCGGTACGCGGTGGTCCGGTAGCCGAGCGAGCGGTAGAGGCCGAGCGCGGATGCGTTGTCCGGGTAGACATTGAGCGCCAGCGAGGCACGGCCCGCGGCCAGGGTCTCCCGCTCGGCGACGAGCATCAGGCTGCGGCCGTGGCCCTCGCCGCGGTGCTCGGGCGCCACCCGCACGTCCATCACGTAGCCGCCGGCCTGCCCGGGGAGCCGCAGGGCGAGCCAGAGGGTGCCGACGTCGCTGCCCTCGTGGGCGAGGACCCGCAGCACCTGGCCGGGCGTGGCCGCCCCCTCGGGGAACAGCGCGTCGTGCTCGGCGGGCGCGGTCCGCTCGGCGCGTTCGCGGGGCACCCCCTGAGCGGTCTCCGACCGGATGTGCTCGGCGACCGCGGCGTCCCGCCAGGCCGGGTACTCGGCCTCGGTCATCGGCCGGTCACTGCTGCCGTCGGGGAGCCCGCCGGGGCGGGTCAGGGCCCGCGCCAAGGTACGGCTGCGTTCGGTGTAACCCAGGGCCGCCGACAGTCGCACCGCGGCCTCGGCCGCCGCGGGCACGGTCAGTTCGATCTGCCGGCAGCCCCAGCCGCGCAGCACCTCCTCGGCGGCCAGCGCGGCGACCGTGGCCCGACCGCGGTGCCGGTCGGGGGCGTCGACGCGCAGGGCCTCGATGCGGCCGGCGGTGGGCCCGAACCGGGCGTCCGTGGCCAGCTGGATCCCGCCGACCCGGCGGCTGTTGACGCAGATGTCGTAGGGGCGGGACCGGCGGCCGTCGTCGTGTCGTACTTCGGGGCCCGCGGGGCGCAGCGTAGTGGTCACGAGGACTTTTCTACTCGCCCATGTGCGGGCCCGTCACCCTCAGCGCGGGTCGGAGTCCGCGGCCGACTCCCGGTCGAAGATCCGCATCGCCTCGGCGGTCACCGGGCCCGGCCCGTCGGCGAGTTGGCGGCCGTCGATCCGGGTCACGGCCTGGACGTCGCGCAGCGTGGAGGTCAGGAAGATCTCCTCGGCGCTCTCCAGGACGTCCAGCGGCAGATCCGTCTCCTTGGCACCTGCCCAGGCCACGGTCAGCGCGCGGGTGATACCGGCCAGGCAGCCGGAGGCCAGCGGCGGGGTGTGCAGTTCACCGTCGAGCACGACGAAGACGTTGGAGCCGGTGCCTTCGCAGAGCGCACCGACGGTGTTGGCGAACAGCGCCTCGGAGGCGCCCCGTTCACGGGCGCGGGCGAGGGCGACGACGTTCTCGCCGTACGAGGTGGTCTTCAGTCCGGCGAGGGCGCCGCGCTCGTTGCGCGTCCAGGGGACGGTGACCGCGGCGGTGGTGTCGGGCCGGCGGCTGGTCTCGGAGACCGCGATGACCAGGGTCGGGCCGTCCTCGCCGCGGTCCGAGCCGAGCGGGGAGAGGCCGCCGGTGTAGGTGATCCGCAGTCGGCCCAGCGCCATCGGGTTGGCGTCCAGGACCGCCGCGCAGCCGCGCCGCACCTCGTCGAGGTCGGGGGCGGGCAGGCCGAGCCCGCGGGCGGAGGTGGCCAGGCGCTCCAGGTGGCGGGTGAGGGCGAAGGACCGTCCCCGTTCGGCCTTGATCGTCTCGAAGACCCCGTCGCCGACCGTCAGGCCGTGGTCGAAGACCGAGACGCGGGCCGCTTCGGCGTCCAGCAGTTCTCCGTCGAGCCAGATCTTCATCGCTTGGGTCCTCCACTCACTTCGTGCTCGCCGGACGCTACCGCGAGCAGTCGGCGCGCCTTCAACTCGGTCTCTGCCCACTCCCGCTCCGGATCCGAGTCCCAGATGATCCCGGCCCCCGCGCCGAATCGGAGCACCGGGCCGTCGGGGCCGGCGCGGTCGATCCAGAACGTGCGGATGCCGACGTTGAGCCAGCCGGTGCGACGGTCGGCGTCCACCCAGCCGATGCCGCCGCAGTACGGGCCGCGCGGGGCGGTCTCCAACTCGTCGATGATCCGCAGGGCGCTGGACTTGGGGGCACCGGTGACCGACCCGGGCGGGAAGGTGGCGCCGAGCAGATCCGCCCACGCGGTCTTCTCGTGGGTCTCGGCCAGTTCACCGCGCACCGTGGAGACGAGGTGGACCAGGCCGGGGTGCTCCTCCACGGCGCACAGGGCGGGCACGGTGACCGACCCGGTGGCGCAGACCCGTCCGAGGTCGTTGCGGACCAGGTCCACGATCATCACGTTCTCCGCGCGGTCCTTCGGTGAGAGGTCCGCAGCGGTGCGACCGGTGCCCTTGATGGGGCCGGACTCGACGGTGCGGCCGTCCCGACGCAGGAAGAGCTCCGGGGAGGCGGTGGCGATCTCGACGCCGTGCTCGGGCAGGCGAATCGTTCCGGCGTACGGCGCCGGGTTGCCGCGGGCCAAGACGGCGGAGAGCGCGTCCACGTCGGCGCACTCGAGGTCGGGCAGCGGTGCGGTCAAGACCCGGCAGAGGTTCACTTGATAGACCGTGCCGGCCGCGATGTGGGCCCTGATCCGCCGGACGCCCTCCGTATAGGCGGCGCGGTCCAGGGAACTGCGCCAGTCGGCCGGGGCGGGGCCGCGCCAAGCGCCGGGCGCGGGGGTGTCCGCGGCCGTGGCGGGGCGTACGTCGGCGAAGCGGGCGCAGACCACGCCCCCCTCGAAGTCAGCGGTCACCGCCCACCAGCCCGCGGAATCCAGTGCTGCGGGATCGCTGGTCACATCGCGCAGGTCGGTGGCTATCAGGCCGCCGAAGCGGGCCATCGGAGCGAAATCGTGCACGTCAGTGAGTCTATGGCGGGGCAGCGTCGCTCGCCCGGGCCGAGCGAGCAGCGCAGCACGCTGCACAAACGCGTTTTTGTACTGGCCCAGGAATCCGCTAGAGTTCAACACGTCGCCGGGACGCGGAAGCGCCCCGGAGGCCAGGTAGCTTCCCGACGTAGTCTGGGAGAGCCACCCGCGGACGTAGCTCAGTTGGTAGAGCACCACCTTGCCAAGGTGGATGTCGCGAGTTCGAGTCTCGTCGTCCGCTCGATGTGGGGGATCATCCCAGCCCCCCGCACACTCCTGGTGGAGTGGCCGAGAGGCGAGGCAACGGCCTGCAAAGCCGTCTACACGGGTTCAAATCCCGTCTCCACCTCCAAGGACGATTAGCTCAGCGGGAGAGCGCTTCCCTGACACGGAAGAGGTCACTGGTTCAATCCCAGTATCGTCCACTGACCCGGTATCGCCGGGTTCCCGCGCGATTAGCTCAGCGGGAGAGCGCTTCCCTGACACGGAAGAGGTCACTGGTTCAATCCCAGTATCGCGCACGCAATACCCGCGGTGATCTTTGAGATCGATCCGCGGTCCCGAGGACGATTAGCTCAGCGGGAGAGCGCTTCCCTGACACGGAAGAGGTCACTGGTTCAATCCCAGTATCGTCCACATCGAGAGTCGAGGGCCGGAGCAGCTGCTCCGGCCCTCGGTCGTTGTACCGGGTCCGTTGCGGCGGCCAACTCCCCCCGCTGGACCGATAGTTCCCGAAAAAGCCCGATGGCCGGGCATCTCCCCAGATGCCCGGCCACTCGTGCCGTCCGCCGCACCCCCGTCCCCACGGGGTTTCGGCCGGAAGTGCCCGTCCCGGACCGCTCTCCCGGGACCGGGGCGCCCGCTCAGCGCCCCAGCATTCCGGCCACGGACGACGCCTGTGTGACGACGGCCTCCCAGCCGCCGAAGACCACGGCCAGGAGGAACGCCAGCGGCAACACCATGGCAACCGCTATGAGGGGATGGCGGGTGCCCGTGGGCCGGCTGCCACCGAGCGCGGCGGTGGCCCTGCGGCCCCGCGCCAGGAGGGCCGTCCGCCCCGTACTCTCCGCCATCGATCTGCTCCCGTCGTGATCCAGGGCGGCGGGCGTCTGACCTCGGGGGACGAGTGGTACGCCCGCCGCTTGACCTCAAGCCTAGGCGCGTGGGCGGGTGCCGGACGTCATGCCGTCGTACCGCTTGGCGGGCCTCCAGGAGGATGACGGGAGGGTGCCCGGCGTACTCCCCTGGGTGGAGAGATCGCGGGGTGGCCCCGGAGGCATCCCTGAGAGGGGCGCGCGGCGTGGGAACCCGGCGTATGGCGGGAGCGAGGGGTTTACCTTGCACGAGGGTGACAAAACGGTGACTTCGATCACTTGGGGCGCTGCCCCGCTGACGATCGCCCTGCCCGTGGTCCGGGGCCCGTGGGACCCTGGCCCCTTTCCGTCCCCGTACCTTTCGTGCCGTCAAACTCCGTTGAGAAAGGGATCATTGGGGCCCGGTGCGGGTAGCGGAGTCGGGGGCCGGACGGATTTCCTTCCGTGCGGCGGGGATCGGAACGGCCGCGGGTAATCCGGTTGCCGACGCATGCGCGGCCTCTCAGCACAGTGAGCCGGCAATCCGTAAGCTGTGCCACGTCAGACGGTTGAGCGGAGTGGGGCCTCCCCACCGCAGGCAGGGGACGGACATGGCGATGATGCGGCTCCGACGCGAGGACCCGCGTGTCGTCGGATCGTTCCGACTGCACCGCCGGCTCGGCGCGGGCGGGATGGGCGTGGTCTACCTCGGCTCGGACAAGCGCGGGCAGCGGGTCGCGTTGAAGGTGATCCGGCCGGATCTGGCGGAGGATCAGGAGTTCCGATCGCGGTTCGCACGCGAGGTGTCGGCCGCCCGGCGGATCCGCGGCGGCTGCACGGCGCGGCTGGTGGCGGCCGATCTGGACGCCGACCGCCCGTGGTTCGCGACCCAGTACGTCCCCGGTCCCTCGCTGCACGACAAGGTGAACGACGAGGGGCAGCTCTCACCGGCGCAGGTCGCTGCCATCGGGGCGGCGCTGTCCGAGGGGCTGCTGGCCGTCCACGACGCGGGCGTGGTGCACCGGGACCTGAAGCCGTCCAACATCCTGCTGTCGCCCAAGGGCCCGCGGATCATCGACTTCGGGATCGCCTGGGCGACCGGCGCCAGCACCCTGACGCACGTCGGGACGGCCGTCGGCTCACCCGGCTTCCTGGCGCCGGAGCAGGTGCGCGGCGCCGCGGTGACGCCGGCCACCGACATCTTCTCGCTGGGCGCCACCCTCGCGTACGCCTGCACCGCGGACTCGCCGTTCGGGCAGGGCAGTTCGGAGGTCATGCTCTACCGCGTGGTCCACGAGGAGGCGCAGCTGGCCGGGGTGCCGGACGCGCTGGCGCCGCTGCTCGCGGCGTGCCTGGCCAAGGATCCGGCGGACCGGCCCAGCACCCTGTCGCTGTCGCTGCGGCTGAAGGAGATCGCGGCCCGGGAGGCGCACGGGCTGTCGGGCGGGGCGTGGGAGAACGGTTCCGGTGCCGGGGACGGCTGGGAGCGCGCCGAGCGGCGGCCGTCGGACCGTCCGGTCGGGCAGCGGGCCGAGGAGTACGCGCGCCAGCGGACCGAGCGGCGTACGGGGGGCACTCCCGCACCGCGGCCCCGGCCGGCCCGACCGGCGGCGCCCCGGGATGCGGCACCCCGCGACTCGGCGGCCCGGGCGCAGGGCCCGGCGTCGGGGACCAATTCGCGGACCGGCGGGCGGAACACGGGACGGGGGCCGGCCTCCCGTCCTACGGGGCGAAACGGTTCGCGTGCTCCGGTGCGCACCGGTTCGGGCGGCCGCCGGCCGGGCCCCGACCGGCGGCTGCTGCGGCAGCGGGTGGTGGTGTTCGTCGTGGTGACGCTGCTGGTGGCGCTGGGGATCGCGGCGGCCCAGGGGTGCCAGGGGCCGACCCGCGGGCTGGGCGTGGAACGGCCGGTGAGCGTCGCGTCGTACGAGGGCGGGCACGCGGCCGGTGGAGTGGCGCAGCAGCGCTGAGGAGTGCGGGGCAGCGCTGCGGTGCGCCCCTGGACCGGGCTTGCTCCCGGACTGTCGCTGGCCTATTCCTGGGTCGGGCGGGACGTGGAGACCGCGTAGAAGGCGACTGCCGCCGCGGCGCCGACGTTGAGGGAGTCCACGCCGTGGGCCATCGGGATGCGGACCCATTCGTCGGCGGCGCGGAGCGCGCCCGGCGTCAGGCCGCCGCCCTCGGCGCCGAGCATCAGGGCGGCGCGTCCGAGGGTGGGTGGGAGGGCCTCGTCGAGGGCGACGGCCCCCTCTGCCGGGGTCAGTGCGAGCAGTTTGAAGCCCGCTTCCCGTACGACGGCCAGGTCGCGCGGCCAGCTCTCCAGGCGGGCGTAGGGGACGGAGAACACCGCGCCCATGGAGACCTTCACCGAGCGGCGGTAGAGGGGGTCGGCGCAGTCCGGGGAGAGCAGGACCGCGTCCATCCCTAGGGCCGCGGCGCTGCGGAAGATGGCGCCGATGTTGGTGTGGTCGTTGACCGCCTCCATGACCGCGATCCGGCGGGTGCCGGCGAGGAGTTCGGTGGCGGTGGGCAGCGGCTTGCGCTGCATGGAGGCGAGTGCGCCGCGGTGCACGTGATAGCCCGTCACCCGCTCGGCGAGGTCCGGGCTGACGGCGTAGACCGGGGCCGGGACCTCGTCGATGACGTCACGCATGACGTCGACCCACTTGGCCGAGAGCAGCATCGAGCGCATCTCGTACCCGGCGTGCCGGGCTCGGCGGATGACCTTCTCGCCTTCGGCGATGAAGAGTCCTTCGGCTGGTTCGCGCCGGCGTCGCAGCTCGACGTCGGTGAGGCCGGTGTAGTCGCGCAGCCGCGGGTCGTCCGGGTCATCGACGGTGATGATTTCTGCCACGGGAAGAGAGTGCCTTGTCGGTGTCGAGGAGTCTGTGCCGGGGAGCGGATCGGCTACCGGGAGGGGGCGGCGGGGGCGAGGGTGACCACGTCGCCGATGACGATGACGGCCGGCGGGCGGATGGCTTCGGCCCGTACGGTCGCGCCGAGGGTGGCGAGGGTGGCGTCCACGCGCCGCTGGGCGGCGGTGGTGCCCTCCTGGACGACGGCGGCCGGGGTGTCCGCGGGGCGGCCGCACTCTATGAGCTTGGCGGCGATGGCGCCGCTGTTCTCCACGCCCATCAGGACGACGAGGGTGCCGCGCAGCTTGGCGAGCGCGGCCCAGTCGACCAGCGAACGCTCGTCTTCGGGGGCGACATGGCCGCTGACCACGGTGAACTCGTGGGCGACCCCGCGGTGGGTGACTGGGATGCCGGCGGCGCCGGGGACCGAGATGGTGCTGGAGATGCCGGGGACGACGGTGCAGGGGATGCCGACTTCGGCGAGCGCCTGGGCTTCCTCCATGCCGCGGCCGAAGACGAACGGGTCGCCGCCCTTGAGGCGCACCACGGCCTTGCCGGCCTTGGCGTGCTCGATCAGGGCGTTGTTGATCGCCTCCTGCGCCATGAACCTCCCGTAGGGGATCTTGGCGGCGTCGATGACCTCGACGTGCGGCGGGAGTTCGGCGAGCAGATCGCGCGGGCCGAGCCGGTCGGCGATGACCACGTCCGCCTCGGCCAGCAGCCGGCGGCCGCGGACGGTGATCAGGTCGGGGTCGCCGGGTCCGCCGCCGACCAGCGCCACGCCGGGGGTGTGCGGGCGGCGGTGGTGCGGGGCGGCGATGCTGCCGTCGCGCAGGCCCTCAACGATGGCATCGCGGACGGCGGCGGAGCGGCGCGGGTCGCGGCCGGTGAGGACCGCCACGGTGACGCCCTCGCTGCGGCCGGTGGCCGGGGTCCAGGCGGTGGCGGCCTCGGCGTCGTCGGCGCGGACCGCCCAGACGCGGCGCTCCTCGGCTTCCTGGGAGGCGGCGGCGTTGGCCTCGGGGTCGTCGGTGGAGATCAGCGCGTACCAGGCACCGTCGAGGTCGCCGGGCTGGTAGCGGCGGCGCTCCCAGCGGAGCTCGCCGGTGTCGGCCATCGCCTCGACGGAGGGGGTGGCGGACGGGGAGACCAGCAGGACGTCGGCGCCTGCGGCAAGGAGGGCGGGCAGGCGGCGCTGGGCGACCTGGCCGGCGCCCAGCACGACCACACGGCGGCCGGACAGCCGCAGTCCGACGGGGTAGGCGGCGTGTTCGGCGACGGGCTCGGCCATGGTGGTGTGGGCTCCTCGTGCGGTGGTGCGAGTTCGACGACCGTTCAGTCGCTGCGGCGCCGGAGCGGCTGAGGGGGGTGCGGCCTGGGGACGTACGGCCCCGGCCCACAGCCTATGGGGCTGCGGGCCGGGGGTCATGCGGGGGCCGGGCGGCCCCCGGTGTCAGCCCTTCTCGGTGACTCCGGCGGAGTCGAAGGTGGCGACCTCGTGCATGGCGCGGGCGGCGCTCTGTACGACGGGCAGCGCCAGCAGGGCACCGGTGCCCTCGCCCAGTCGCAGGTCGAGGTCGACCAGCGGGCGCAGGCCCAGCTTGTTGAGGGCCGCGACGTGGCCTGGTTCGGCGCTGCGGTGGCCGGCGATGCAGGCGGCCAGCGCTTCGGGGGCGATGGCCCGGGCCACCAGGGCGGCGGCTCCGGCGCTGACGCCGTCCAGGATCACCGGCGTGCGCAGTGAGGCGCCGCCGAGGATCAGGCCGATCATGGCCGCGTGCTCCAGGCCGCCGAGGGCGGCGAGGACGGTGATCGGGTCGGCCGGGTCGGGCTGGTGGAGTTCCAGGGCGCGGCGGACCACGTCGACCTTGCGGGCGTGCGTCTCGTCGTTGATGCCGGTGCCGCGGCCGGTGACCTCGACCGGGTCGACGCCGGTGTAGACGGCGATCAGGGCGGCCGAGGCGGTGGTGTTGGCAATGCCCATCTCACCGGTGAGCAGCGCCTTGTTGCCGGCCGCTACGAGGTCGCGGGCGGTCTCGATGCCGACCTCGATGGCCTTGAGGGCCTCCTCCTGGGTCATCGCCGGGCCCTGGGTGAAGTCGGCAGTGCCGGGGCGGACCTTGCGGGGCAGCAGTCCGGGGGTGGCGGGGAGGTCGCCGGCCACGCCGACGTCGACCACGCAGACCTCGGCGCCGACCTGGTTGGCGAAGGCGTTGCAGACCGCGCCGCCGCCCAGGAAGTTGGCGACCATCTGGCCGGTGACCTCCTGGGGCCAGGGGGTCACGCCCTGGGCGTGCACACCGTGGTCACCGGCGAAGATGGCGACCGCGGCTGGTTCCGGGATGGGCGGCGGGCACTTGCGGGACAGGCCGCTGAGCTGGGCGGAGATGATCTCCAGCATGCCGAGCGCGCCGGCCGGCTTGGTCATCCGCTTCTGCCGTTCCCACGCCTCGCCGAGCGCCTTGGCGTCCAGCGGGCGGATGCCGGCGAGGGTCTCCTGGAGGAGGTCGTGCGGGGCCTCACCGGGCAGCGCGCGGCGGCCGTAGGTCTCCTCGTGGACGACCCAGGACAGCGGGCGGCGCTTGGACCAGCCGGCCTGGAGGAGTTCGGGCTCGTCCGGGAACTCGTCGACGTAGCCGACGCAGAGGTAGGCGACGACTTCGAGGTGTTCGGGCAGGCCCAGTTCGCGGACCATCTCCCGCTCGTCGAAGAAGCTGACCCAGCCGACGCCCAGGCCCTCGGCGCGGGCGGCGAGCCAGAGGTTCTCGACGGCGAGCGCGGAGGAGTACGGCGCCATCTGCGGCTGAGTGTGCCGGCCGAGGGTGTGCCGGCCGCCGCGGGTGGGGTCGGCGGTGACGACGATGTTCACCGGCGTTTCGAGGATGGCCTCGATCTTCAGCTCGCGGAACTGCTTGGCCCGGGCCTTGGGCAGCGACTTGGCGTAGGCGTCGCGCTGCCGCATGGCGAGCTCGTGCATCTTGGCGCGGGTGTCGTCGGACCGGATGACGACGAAGTCCCAGGGCTGGGAGTGGCCGACACTGGGGGCGGTGTGGGCCGCTTCCAGGACGCGCAGCAGGACCTCGTTGGGGATCGGGTCGGAACGGAAGCCGTTGCGGATGTCGCGGCGCTCGCGGATGACGCGGTGGACGGCGGCGCGCTCGGAGTCGTCGTAGGCGGGCGCGGGGGCCGTCGCGGGCGCCGGCTCGGCGGCGGGGATGCCGGCCGGGTGAGCGTCGTCGCCCTCGGCGTGTTCGACGAACTGGGCGTCGTCCTGCTCGTGCGGGCGGACTTCGGCTGTGGCTTCGGCTTCGGCTTCGGCGACATCGTCGGCCGGTGCGGGCTGGGCCGGAACGGCGTCGGCGGCGGCCGCGGGGTCCTGCGGTGCCTGGTCGACGGCGGGCTCCTGCGGGGCGTCGGCGGTGGCCGGCTCGGCGGTGGCCGGGGCCGGGGTCTGCGGGGCGACGGGCTGCGGCCCGGCGGCGGGCTGGGGTGCCGGCCCGGCCGCTTGCTGGGCGGGGGCCTCGGCCGGGTCGGCGGCGGGCTCCGGAGTGTCGGCGGCCGGCACGGGCTGCTCGTCCTCAGGGGTGGGCTGCGGTACCACCGCCTCTACGGCGGGCTGCTGGCCCTCCGCATCCTCGGGGGCGGCGGGCTGCGACTGTCCGGCGTCCTGCGACTGCGGCTCGGCCGCCTCTATGACGGGCTGCTGGGCGGCCTCCTCCGGGGCCGGCGCGGCGTCGGGGGCCTGGGTGGCGGCCTCCGCGGGGGCCGGCTGGCCTTCGGCGGCGGAACCGTCCTCGGCGGGCTGCGGCTCGGCGGCCTGCTCCGCAACCGGCTCCGGGGCCTCGGCGGCGGGGTGCTCGGGCTGCGCCGTGGAGGCCGCTCCGGCCGAGGCTGCCTCAGCCGGGGCGGCCTCCACCGGGACCTCGGGGGCGGGCTGCGGCGCCGGGGCCTCGGCCTGCGGCTGGTCCGTGGCCACAGCCTGCTCCGGGGCACCGACCGGCGGCTGCTCGGCGGGCTGGGCCGCGTCCTGCGGAGCCTGGGCCACCTCGGCGGGGGCCTGCACAGGCTCGGCGACCGGCGGCTGCTCGGCGGCCTCGGGCTGCGCCGCCGCGTCCGGGGTCGCCGCCGGCTCGGGCGCGGCCTGCTGCGGCGCGGCCTCCGGGGCGTCCTGGGCCGCGGCGGTGGCGTCGGCGGGCGGCTGCTGGACCGCGGCGGCCGGCGCCTCGGCCTGCTCGGGCGCGGTCTGCTGGGCGGTGGCGTCCGCGGCGGTGGCCGCCTCGGCCTGTGCGTCCACGGCCGGCGGCTGCTCGGCAACGGTCTCCGCCGCCTCCACCGGGGCGCCCTGCGCGGCTTCGGGCGTCTCCGCGACGACGGGGGCGGGGGCGCCGTCCTCAGCGGCCGCCATGCCCTCGGCGGGCACCGGCACCGGCTGTTCCTGCGGCTGCTCGACCGGCATCGACACGGCCTGCGCCTGCTCCGCCGGTACCTGTTCAACGGGCGGTTGCTCGGCGGGCAGCTGCTCGGCGGGCAACGCACCGTCCTGGACGGGCGGCTGTGCCTCGGGCGCGACCGTCGCCGCGCCGGCCGGGTCGACGGGGGCGGGCGTCGGCTCCGCGACGGGCATCGCCGCGGCCTGGGCGGACGCCTCTCCCCATGGCTGCACCTGGACCGGTGCGTGGGACGGGATCTCGCCCAGCTGCGGTCCCGGCAACGGGCCTTGGCCGGCGGCCCCGTAGGACTGCTCGGCGTACAACTGGCCTTCGTAGGGCTGCTGGCCGTACGTCGGGAGGGCCGCGGCCTGCTGCTCCTGAGAGGCGGCGTCCGTGGGGGCGGCCGGCTCCGGGAACGGTGGGGCGGGCACTGCCTGGGCCTGCGCGGCCGCCGACCCGTCGTCAACCGGCTGTGCGGCGGCGGGCTGCGGTTCAACGGGCTGCGCGGCGGCGGGCTGCTCCACTACGGGCAGCGGCGCGGCCTGGAGTGCCTCGGCCGGAACGTCGAGGTATTCGGGGTCAGCGGCCGGGCCGGCGGTCTGTCGGGGGGCCGGCTGGGGTGCCCCGGCGGGTCCCCGGTCGGCCAGCGAACGGACCACGCCGCCGGTCGCGTCCGGGACCGGCGGGCCCATGTGGAGCGGACGGCGGGGCGCGGCGGCGGCACTTTCCCCGCCACCGACCCCGGCGTGGGCGTATGCCTGCTGCTGGGGGGCGGCGGGCTGCGGGACGCGGACCGCACCGAGGTCGACGGAACCGGAGTCCCGGCCGCCGCTCTCGTGGTCGCCGATCGCGGCGGCCGCCGGCGCCTGGCCGGTGGCGGGCTCGAACGGGGCGGCCGGCTGCGGCGGTACCGCCTGCGGCTGCGGGAGCGGTTGGGCGGGCTGCGGCGCCTGTTGGGCGCCCTGCTCGCTCCAGGCGCCCTGGGCGCCCGGCATCAGCAGGTCGTCGTCCTCGACCGTGCCGTCGGCCGGGCCGAGGTAGGGATAGTCGCCCGAGTGCTGGGTGGGACCGGGGTCGGCAGGGGTGGGAACGGCCTGCGGCTGCCCGCGATGTCCGCCTGCGTTCTCCGGCTGTCCCTGGCCCGGGACCTGGCCGGTGTCGGTCATGCGTACCCCTCGCCCACTGCTAGTGCTCCTTCCAACCGCCCGTGCGACGCGCCGACCGGTGCGCACCGACGCCCCGATAGCGAGAACGAGCGAGCGCGCCTCCCGGCACGTCCGCCCTCAAGTGCTTCATTTTCGTCCAAAACCACGGCAATTTCCGGATATTGGCGTACGAAGCTGAAAGCGGAACGGCGGCGCAACGATCCGCCAGCCTACCCCGCGCGGGTGCTCTTCCTGGTCACGGGTGAGGAACGCGATAGCCGCTCAGCAAAAACACCACAGAGCGTTCACGTTCGACCCAAACGGAAGTGTCCAGTTCCACGGACTGGAGGAGGGCGCATTCGACTTCGTAGCCGCCGTCGGCGAGAGCCCGGCCGAGTGCCTCGGCCTGGTCGCGGGTCGCGGCGTGGGTGACGATCCGTTCGGGGCGGCGGGCCGCACAGGCGGTGACCACGGCCGCTCCCCCGGCGCCGATGCGCACCACGTCGGGCTCCGGGAGCTCCTCCAGGATCTGCGGTGCGCGGCCCTGGACGGCCTGGAGTTGGACGCCGTACCGGCGGGCGAGGGCGGCGGCGCGGGCGCAGGCGTCCGGGTCGGCGTCGACCGCGATGACCGCGGCGCCGAACCGCGCGGCCTCGACCGCGGCCGCTCCGCCGCCGGACCCGATGTCCCAGACCAGGTCGCCCACCCGTGGCCCGAGGCGGGCGAGTTGGGCGGTGCGCAGTTGGACGGACTCGCCCTCGCCCAGCGCCCCGCCATAGGCGCGGTCCGGAAGTCCCCAGCCGCGCGGGCCGGTCGGGTGGCCCACCTCCTGACCGGCGATCCAGCCGGTGCCCTGGGCGGCGGCGCCGGACGGCGAACCGCCCACGACGATGACGACGTTGGGGTCGCGCCAGACGTGGTCGGCGACCTTGTCGGATGTGAGGACCGTCACCCGCTCCCGTGCGGTGCCCAGGTCCTCGCAGATGACGAAGGTGCGGTGCACACCGTCCAGGAGGAGGGCGAGTTCGGCGGGGCCGGCGCCGGGTGAGGTGAGCACCGCGACCTTGGGGTGGGCGCGGCAGACGTTGACCGCGCGGCGCAGGTCGCGGCTGTGGGCGACGACGACCTGGGCGTCGTCCCAGGGCATGCCGGCCCGGGCGAAGGCGGCGGCGACGGAGGAGACGGCCGGTACCACCTCGACCTCCAGCCCGTATTCGGGGGCGCGCAGGGTGCGGACCACGCCGAAGAAGCCGGGGTCGCCGTCGGCGAGGACGACGGCGGTGCCGCGGTGCTGGGCGATGCGGCGGGCGGCGAGGGTGACGCTGCCGAGCCGGATCCGTTCGGCGGTCGGCGGGACCTCGGGCAGCGCGAGGTGGTGGGCGGCGCCGGCGACCAGGGTCGCGGCGGCGAGGGCGGAGCGGGCGGCGGCGGTCGGCGGAGAGCCGTCCCATCCGATCACCGTGACCCGGTCGGCCATGCTCGTCAGTCTCCTGGGGGCTGGTTAAGGGTTCCCGGGTGGGCGGCGGGGGTGGTGGCCGCGTCCGGGGAGGGTGCTGAGGGGTGCCGGTGCGCGCTGGTCGGGGCGGGCCCGGCCGCCGTCCGGCAGGCCGAGGGTACCCCGGCGGCCGCAGGCGGGAGGTGGTGCGGGGTCAGTTCCACTCGGGGTAGGCGAAGCCGTTGGCGTCGACCATCCGGCCGGGGAGCCCGTCGAGGTCCTCGGGGAGCAGGCTCCAGACGATCTGATCCGTGCGGAGGTCGGTCCAGGTGCCGTCGTCCGCACGGGTACGGGCTATGCAGGCGTTGCGCAGCACTCCCTCGCTGATGCAGCCGATCTTCTGGGCGACCTGCTGGGAGGCGGTGTTGCCGGCGGCGGTGCGCAGCTCCAGGCGCTCGAACTTCTGGTCCTGGAAGAGCCAGCGGGCGGTGGCCAGGGCCGCCTCGGACGCGTAGCCCTCACCGCGGGCCCAGGACGCGACGATGTACGAGATCTCGGTGGACCGCACCCGCCAGTTGGTGTTGCCGAGTTGGACGATGCCAACCAGGCGCTGGGTGAGGAACTCGGTGACCGCGAGGTCGATGCCGCGTCCCGCGATGCGTTCGGTGGGCGCGTAGGCGGTGACCCAGGTGCGGGCGGCGTCCTGGGTGTAGGGCTGGGGCGCCGAGGTCCAGGAGGCGACCAGTTCGTCGTTCATCATCTCGGCCAGGGCGGGAATGTCGTCCTCGTCGAGCGCGCGCAGCACCAACCGGTCCGTGCTGAGGGAGATGTCCGGAAAGGTGGATGTCATGCCGATGCTCCAACGCCGTTGACTGAGGTGCTCCGGGACATCACGGGCCGTGTACGCCGTGCGACCGGGGCCGTCCTGACCGTCTTGAATGCACCAGCATGCAGCATCGGCCCGCGGGCGTGCCACGCGCCCGGGCCCCGGCTGCGCGGGCGGACGCGGTCGGGGCCCGTGACCACACCCGCCCACCCCCCGAAGGGGGGTGGGCGGCGGGGAAAAACAAGAGGCGCGGGTGGGCGGCGGGCTATATAGGAGCGCACCCACCACCCCCGTTACGAAGGACGTGCTCGCCGCTCTTCGATAAGAGCCGCGAGCACCGCTGCCGCAAAAGGGCGAGCACCGCGATAGGGCGAGCAACTCTCCCTTAAGAGGGCGCGTAGAGCCCCTCCCCTAAACAAAGGGGAGGGGCTTCGCCAGGGAGACGGCTCCCCCGAAAAGACACTTCCCGTAGGAGAAACCCCTCCAGGAAGGAAGGGCGACTCCTTGGCAAGTGGGCTCTCGTGGGGCACGACTGCGGTACGAGGACGGATCCGCCGGGAGGACGGCTCCCCGAGCGGACGGCTGCCCTACGGGAGCGAGGCGTCAGCTCTTGACCGGACCGAAGGCCGGGATGACCGAACCGTCCTTGTACTTTTCCTCGATGAACTTCTTGACCTCGTCGGAGTTGAGGAGCTTGGCGAGCTTCTGGACCCGCGGGTCGTTCTCGTTGCCCTTCTTGACGGCGAGGAAGTTGGCGTAGGGGTTGCCCTGCGCCTTCTCCAGGGCCAGCGCGTCGGTGGACGGCTTGAGCTTGGCGCCGACGGCGAAGTTGCCGTTGATGACGGCGGCGTCGACGTCCGCGAGGCGCGGCGCGGTCTGAGCGGCCTCCAGCTCGGTGATCTTGATGCCCTTGTTGTCCTTGACGTCGGTCAGCGTGGCGTCGGAGCCGACGCCGGGCTTGAGGGTGATCAGACCGTTGTCGGCGAGCAGCTTGAGCGCGCGGCCCTCGTTGGACGGGTCGTTGGGGACCGAGACGCTGGAGCCGGCCTTGAGGTCGGAGAGCTTGTGGATCTTCTTGGAGTAGACGCCCAGCGGCTCGATCTCGACGTTGACGACCGGGACGATGTGGGTGCCGTTCTCCTTGTTGTAGGTGTCCAGGAACGGCTTGTGCTGGAAGAAGTTGGCGTCGACCTGGCCGTCGTCGGTGACCTTGTTGGGCAGCTTGTAGTCGTCGAAGGTCTTGACGACCAGCTTGAGGCCCACCTGGGGCGCCAGCTTGTCCTTGACGTAGTCGAGGATCGTGGCGTGCGGGGTGGGGCTGGCGGCGATGACCAGCGGGGCGTTCTTGTCGCCCTTGTCGGCACTGGCCGTGACGTCGGAGGGGGCGCTGCAGGCGCTGGCGCCGAGGGCGACGGCGGAGGCGGCGGCCACCGCCACGGTGATCTTGATGGTGTTACGCACGAAGAGTGCCTCTTTCTTGTGCACACGGGGGTCCGTGTGAGCTGCGCCCGGCAAAGGGTCCGGGCTTACGGGATGCGGGTGACGCGGGTGGTTCGTGGGGTCAGGCGGCCTCGGTGACCGGGGCCGGCTCCTCGGTGCGGACCCGGCGCAGGCCGACCCTCAGGGAGGAAGGACGGGTGCCGCGGCCGGCGAGCCGTCGGACGATCAGGTCTCCCAGCAGCTGGGCGACGGTGACGATGGCGATCAGCTCGACGACGGTGATGACCATGAGCCTGGTTTCGTACCGCAGGTAGCCGTAGGTGTAGGCGATGTTGCCCAGGCCGCCGCCGCCGACCGCGCCGGCGATCGCCGAGTAGCCGATCAGCGTGATGACGGTGGTGGTGACGGCGGCGATCAGGGCCGGCAGTGCCTGCGGGAGCAGCACCTTGAAGATGACCGTCCAGGTGCCGCCGCCCATCGCCTGCGCCGCCTCCACCAGCCCGTGGTCGACCTCGCGCAGCGCGGCCTCCACGAGGCGGGCGAAGAACGGGATGGCGGCGATGGCGAGCGGGACCACAGCGCCGGTCGGACCGATGGAGACACCGACCAGGAGGCGGGTGACGGGCATCAGCACGACGATCAGGATCAGGAACGGGAAGGACCGCCCGATGTTCGCGATCGCGCCGAGGACCTTGTTCACCACGACGTTCTGGAGCAGGGCCCCGCGGGCGGTCAGGTGCAGCAGCACGCCGACGGGGATGCCGATGAGGACCGCGTAGAACGTGGACCACCACACCATGAAGAGGGTGTCGAGGGTGGCGTCGGACAGCAGCGGCTGCATGTCGTTCCAGCTCACTGGGCATCTTCCTTCTGGAGCGTGGTGGTCGTCGGGGCGTCGTCGGCAGCGGCGCCGTCGACGACGTCGACCTGCAGACCCTGCTCGCGCAGGAAGCCGATGGGGACGACGTTGTCGTCGAAGCGGCCGGGCAGCTCGATGCGCATCCGGCCGACCTGATTCCCGCCGACGGTGTCCATGGCGGCGCCGAGGATCGAGACGTCGACGTTGTAGGTGCGGGCCAGCTCGGAGACCACCGGGCGGGTGGCGGCCGCACCGTGGAAGGTGACGTCGACGACGGTGCGGTCCTCGGCGGAGGGCTCGCCGCCGACCGGGAACAGCTCCCGGGCGAGTTCGGAGCCGGGGGTGGCGAGGAGTTCGGCGACGGTGCCCTGTTCGACGACCCGGCCGCCCTTCATCAGCGCGGCGGAGTCGCAGATGGTCTTGACGACGTCCATCTCGTGCGTGATGAGGACGACGGTCAGGCCCAGCTGCTGGTTGAGGTCGCGCAGCAGCCGCAGGATGGAGCGGGTGGTCTCCGGGTCCAGGGCGCTGGTGGCCTCGTCGGAGAGGAGCACCTTGGGGTCGCCGGCCAGGGCGCGGGCGATGCCGACGCGCTGCTTCTGGCCGCCGGAGAGCTGGGCGGGGTACGCCTTGGCCTTGTCGGCGAGGCCGACCAGGTCGAGGAGTTCCAGGGCTTTGCGGGTGCGGTCGCGGCGTCCGACCTTGAGGATCTCCAGCGGCAGTTCGACGTTGTCCTGGACGGTGCGTGAGGACAGCAGGTTGAAGTGCTGGAAGACCATGCCGATGTGGCTGCGGGCGGCGCGCAGTGCGGCGTTGGCGCGCTGACCGCGTCCGCCGAGGGCGGTGAGGTCCTGGCCGGCCACGGTGACCGTGCCGGAGGTGGGACGCTCCAGGAGGTTGAGGCAGCGGATGAGGGTGGACTTGCCGGCGCCGCTCTGGCCGATGACGCCGTACACCTCGCCCTCTCGGACGTGCAGGTCGACGCCGTCCAGGGCGGTGACCTCACGGCCTCCCGATCGGTAGACCTTGGTCAGGCCCGTTGTGGTGATCACAGGGAATTCCGTCACTGTCGAGTGCTCGGCGGCTGGCCGGGCACGGGGCATGCTGTGCGAGTGCGGCAGGGGGAAACGGGGAGCGGCGGTGGGCGCGGGGCCCGGCTCCGGGTTCCGGTGACGCGGGGCGGCCGATGGCGCGGGGTTCTCGGCGTGCGGCTCATGGTGGGGTCCCCTGCTCCTTCGGAGCGCGGGGGCAGGTCTCGCTTCGGGGCGCGAGGCTCAGACGGGGGCCCTCAGCGGTCACACATTCGACACATGCAACGAGCACCGGGCGTGGGGTACGCCTCGGTCGCGGGGGTGCGGCGGCTCGTCGTGGTCATGGCGGTCAGTAAACCAGACAGCGGTACGGCGCGATCAACCCCGTCCGCATAGCGGACAGTGGTGCCCGACCCGTGGACGGCGCCCCGCCCGGCCCGGACGATCTTGCCGGTCCGCCCGTGGCCTGCGCGGATACCGCCGGCGGCGCGGAGGCGCACCGGCCGGCCGCCCGGCCGGTGCCAGGCGGGCTGTGGCCAACGCCACGACCGCCGGGCCGCCCCCGCCCCCCGACGCCGGTCCGGCGGGCCACGGCGGGGCCGGACGCGGTGATCCGTCCGGCGCCGATTAGCATCGGGCCCATGCTCCACAACCCCACAGCGCGCGGCCGTCTCGTCCGGAGGCCGCGGTGATCGACGCGCTGACGATCGCGGTCGGCGTGGCCGCTCTCGCGCTGGCCGCCTGGTGCGGCTTCGCCGCGTACCGCAACGAACCCACCAAGGACTGGCACTTCATCGGCATGATCGTCGTGTCGCTGCTGTGCATCGTCCAACTGGTCATCGCCATCGTGCAGTTGGCGCGCGGACACTCCCCCGAGAAGGGCACCGTGCTCTTCCTGGCGTATCTGCTCGGGGCGGTCGCGTGCGTCCCGGCGACCGGGTTCATGTCGCTCTCCGAGCGGACCCGATGGGGTTCGGCCACCGTCGCCGCGGGCTCCGTGGTGCTGGCTGTTCTGGAAGTACGGCTCTTCGACATCTGGGGAGGCGGCAGTGTCTGAGACTGCCCCGAAGACCGCGGCGACCGGTGCCGCGGAGGAGACCACTGTCCGGGATCCGGCCACGAGGCTGGGCGCGGGCCCGGGGCGGCTGCTGGTCACCCTCTACGGCGTCTTCACCGTGGCCGCCGCGTCCCGTTCGCTCTACCAGCTGATCGCCCAGTTCGACCGCGCCCCACTGGCGTACCTGCTGTCGGCGGTCTCCGCGCTGGTCTACGGCTTCATCACCTTCTCGCTGGTGCGCGGCGGCGAGGGGGCCCGCCGGGCGGCGGTCGTCTGCTGTGGCCTGGAGCTGCTCGGCGTGGTCGGCATCGGCACCTGGACGCTGGTGGACCCGGCGGCGTTCGCGGACTCCACGGTCTGGTCGTACTTCGGCATGGACTACCTCTTCATCCCGGTCGCCCTGCCGGTCACCGGGCTGATGTGGCTGCGCCGGGCCCGTACGGCGACGGCGTAGCGCACAGGGGGATGTCCGGGCCCGCCGTCGCGGGCCCGGTCCGGCGTCACTGCGCTGCGGCGGGCTCCTTCTCCAGCCTGACCAGGCTCAGCCGGTGGGTCAGCTGCTCGGTGCCGACCGGGGCGTAGCCGTGGCTGCGGTAGAGCCGGAGGTTGCCCTCGCTGCGGTGGCCGGTGAAGAGGCGGTAGCGCTTGGCGGAGCGTTCCTCGGCCAGTCGCCGCTCGACGGCGGCCAGCAGCCGGCCGCCGATGCCGTGCCGCTGGAGCCGGGGGTGCACGATCAGCTTGGCGATCTTCGCCGTGCCGTCGGCGTCGACCGTGCCGCGCACCGAGCCGACGACCTCCTCGCCCAGTCTGGCCACCACGACGCAGCCGGAGGTCAGTTCGGCGCGCAGGGAGTCCAGCGTCTGGGTCAGCGGCTCGATTCCGTAGTCGTCGTAGAGCGCGGCCTCGGTCTGGTAACAGAGGTATTGGAGTTTGAGGATCTGCTCGGCGTCGTCGTCGGTCGCCGTCGAGATGGTCACGCTCGTGCCCATGCGCGTTTGCCTCCCCTTTTCGGTTCGCTGTCCGCTTCCGGACTCCCCGGCATTCGGCAGCGGCAATCTCCGCCGGAGGCATTCTGCGCGGGCATACGGGACAAGCGGAACGGACCGGCGCCAAGCTCCCCTGTGACATTGCCAACTCAGATGAGTACGCGGGCCAGTGGGGCGGGGCGCCGGTCCGGGAGGCGCGGCGCGGGTCAGTGCCGGCGGAACTCCTCGGCGGCGAGCACCGCGGTGTCCGGGTTGTCGGAGAACAGGCCGTCGATGCCGGTGGCGAAGAGCGCCTTGAAGTACGCGAGCGAGTTGCCGTAGTCGCCCGGGTTCTTGCCGACCTGGAAGTCCAGCGGCAGGAAGCTGTTCTCGTTCCGCACGGTGTACGGGTGGACGACCAGTCCGGCGGCGTGCGCGTCGCGGACCAGGGCGGTGGGCTTGCCGAGCTTGCCCTTGTCGTCCTGCGCGATGATCTGCGGCAGCCAGGGGCCGATGCCCTGGGCGAAGCCGGCGATCCACCTGAGCCCCTCGGGCTTGAGCAGGTCGGCGGTGGTGCGCGGGTCACCGGACTCGACGAAGTCCCAGGGCCGGACGGACGGCTCGTCGAGCAGGACGACCTTCGGGCACTTCACGCCCAGCTCGCCGAGCCGCCGCAGGCTGCTGGGCTCGAAGGACTGCAGGAAGTTCGGGGCGTGTGCGGTGTGCCGGCCGTAGCGACGCAGCAGGTGGGCGAGCCGCTCCTCCAGGCCCAGGCCCAGCTTGCGGAAGTAGGTGGGGTGCTTGGTCTCAATGTGCAGCCAGACCGGACGGCCGCGCTCGCGCCCCTTCTTCTCGGCCCACTGCAGGGCCTCTTCGAAGGTGAGGATCGGCCAGACGCCGTTGTAGAGGGTGTTGTGCTGGCGGACGTCCGGTATGCGCTCCTTGGCGCGCAGCGTCTTGATCTCGGCGAGCGTGAAGTCCTCGGTGAACCAGCCGGTGATCTTCTTGCCGTCGATGGTCTTGGTCGTCCTGCGGCCGGCGAACTCCGGGTGCTGTGCGACATCGCTGGTGGCGCTGATGTCGGGCTCGTGGCGCAGGATCAGGTGGCCGTCCTTGGTGGGGACGAGGTCACCGGCCTCGATGACGTCCGCGCCCATGTCGAGGGCGAGTTGGTAGGAGCCCAGGGTGTGCTCTGGGCGGTAGCCGCTGGCGCCCCGGTGGCCGACGACCAGCGGGACCGGCAGCTTGCCGGGCCGGCCGGCCGGTGCCGGCCGGTTCGCCGGGGCGGCGGCGTGCTCCGCCGGGCCGGCGGCCTGCGCCTGTCCCGCACCGGCCATTACTGCCGCCCCCGCGCTCAGGGCCGCGGCGCCCAGTACCGTCCGTCGTCCCGGCTCGTGCCGCTTCTCCATGCCCGCGCTCCTCGTTCTGCGTCGTGTCCCGGTCCGACCCGGTGGCATTCCGGATGTTCCGGGGTATTCCGGTGTATCCAGGGGTCCGGAAGGTGTCTGTGGACTCCTTCCGGAAGCCCCATGATCGTAAGCACGGACGGGTGATGTCGGGGAGACGCCCGCAAGGACTGCGGGGAACATGGACGTAACGCACGTCAACTCTGCGTATCGGCCCCGTGAACCCGATGTGCGCACGGGAGTGACCCGCGAGTATGGTCCTGGGCTGCAGAGCGCTGCGTCCCCTGCTACTGACCACCACCGACCCGGAGGGCCCGTTGTCCCGCATTGTGCTGAAGGCGATCCTCGGACTGATGATGCGTGTCCTGTTCCGCCCGAAGGTCGAGGGCATGGAGCGGATTCCGGAGACCGGACCGGTGATCATGGCCGGCAACCACGTCACGTTCATCGACTCGCTGTTCCTGAGCCTGGTGGTCAAGCGCCCGGTGTTCTTCATCGGCAAGGACGAGTACGTCACCGGCAAGGGGATCAAGGGCCGGCTGATGGCCTGGTTCTTCACCACCGCCGGGATGATCCCCGTGGACCGCGACGGCGGGCACGGCGGGGTCGCAGCGCTGATGACCGGCCGCCGGATCCTGGAGGAGGGCCACGCCTTCGGCATCTACCCGGAGGGCACCCGCTCGCCCGACGGCCGCCTGTACCGCGGCCGCACCGGCGTCGCGCGGCTCGCGCTGATGACCGGCGCCCCGGTCGTCCCGTTCGCCATGGTCGGCACGGACAAGGTGCAGCCCGGCGGCACGGGCCGTCCGCACCTCGCCCCGGTGACCGTGCGCTTCGGCGAGCCGCTGGACTTCTCCCGGTACGAGGGCATGGACCGGGACCGCTACGTCCTGCGGGCGGTCACCGACGAGGTGATGAGCGACGTCATGGAGCTGTCCGGCCAGGAGTACGTCGACGTGTACGCCACCAAGGCCCGCGCCGCCGCCTGATCCCGCCCCCCCCACGCCACGAAGGGCCCCGTCTTCGGACGGGGCCCTTGGCGTGCGTGGCCGCTCGGTGCGGCGGTCCGACCGGACCGCGGCTACCGGGCGCTCAGCAGGGGACCTGGAAGCCGTCGGGTGCCCGCTGGCCCTCGGCGTCGCCGGCGAGCGCCTTGCGCAGCGCCTCCTCGGGGCGCGGGATACGGCTGCCGTCGGCCTGGAGGAGCTGCTGGTGCACGGCGACGGAGCCGACGCGGGCGCCGGGGAGGTGGGCGTTCTTGGCCGTGACGCGATTCAGTTCGGTCGGGGACAGTCGGCGCCGGGTGCGGACGTAGGCGATGAAGCTCTCGAAGTCCCGGGTGTGCCGGACGGGTTCGGTGAACCCGGTGAAGGCGCTGAAGCCGTCCTGGTTGATGAGGGTGTACGAGGGTGCGGCGAGGCGGTAGCGGCGGGCCGGGGCGAGCGGCTCATCGTCGATGAGGACCTCGGCGGGGTCGATCCGGTGCCCGGCCCGGCCGGCGGCGTCGAAGGTGTAGCGGACGTTGCTGGAGACGGCCAGCGGGGCGAAGGACAGGCCGCCGCCGGCGGAGGACGCCCACTGTTGCTCCAGGGCGTCGTGGATCTGCCGGCCGGTGACCGTGACGGTCATGATCGGGTCGCCGAAGCCGACCGCGTTCCACGCCTGCCCGTAGGTCACCACGCCGTCTGATGCTTCGTCGCGCACCAGGTCGGCGGCGATGATGGCGGCCCCGACCCGCGGGGCCACCGCGATGACGGCGAGTTCGGCGGGGACGTTGCGGTGGCCGCCGGGGTCGTCCATCGGGCCGTGCGGCTGGCTGCCCGCCCACAGCGCCCAGTCGGCGACGAGGTTGCCCATGGAGGACTCCCCCACCTCGTTGCGCCGGCGGGTGAAGGAGGCGGTCTGGGTGCCGATCCGGGTGCGGGCACGGCGGGCGCCGTAACCCGCCCAGTAGTCGGCGATCGACTTCAGCTCCGGATCCGGTGTCACGTCGCGGGTGTTGGGGTGGTTGACGGAGGTGGTCAGCGCCCGGATCACCTTGCCGGTCACCGGGTCGAGCCGCAGGTTGATCTCGTTGATGATCTGGCCGTAGCAGCCGGCCTCGACGAACGGGCGGGGCACGCCCTTCGGGTCCGGCAGCATCATGGTGAAGGCGCAGTGCCAGTGGCCGGTGACGATGGCGTCGATGTCCGGCGAGACCCGCAGCGCCAGTTCGTAGGCCGGGCCGGAGGGGTTGCTGCCGCTTTGGAAGTCGCTGCCGGCGACCGCGCCGTCGTGCATGCTGAGGATGATCGCGTTGACGCCCCGGCGCTTCAGCGCCGCCGCGCAGCGGTTGGCGGTCTCCAGTTCGTCCAGGGTGCGCAGCCCGGGCTGGTAGGAGCCGGGGAACGACTCGGTGCCGATGGCGGTCAGGTGGATGAAGCCGATCGGCAGCCGGCGGCCGCGGCCGCTGTCCACGTGCACGATGTTGTACGGCGGCAGCACCCGCCGGCCGGTGTCGTGCCACACCATGTTGGCGCTGTAGTAGGGGAAGTTCGCGCCGCGGAAGCGGTGGCCGGTGGAGTCGGTGAAGGAGTCGTCGCGGCCGACCACCGGGAACGGGCGGCCGCGTTCCATGTGCTCCTGGAGGAAGACCGTCGACTTGTCGAACTCGTGGTTGCCGGCCGAGGCGAAGTCCATCCGTAGGGCGTTGAGGGCTTCGATGGTGGGTTCGTCGGCGAAGGAGGCGGCGTCGAACTCCCAGCCGGAGAAGAGGTCACCGGGGGCGAAGAAGAGGGAGTTGCGCCGTCCGGCGCGCAGCCGCTCCAGGTGGGCGGCCATGTAGGCGACGCCACCGACGGTGTAGCGCTTGCCGCCGGCGCCGGTGATGACGGAGTTGGCGCCCGGGGCGCCCTGTAGATATCCGTGCAGATCGGTGATGTTGAGCAGTTGGACGTCGACGTACTCGTCGGCCGTGGCGGCGTCGCGGGCGTGGCCGGTGGCGTAGGCGTTGCTGCCGATCGCGCTGACGGTGGCCATCGCCCCCGCGGCGGTTACGAAGGACCGTCGTCCGATGTCGCGCACTGCGTCACTCTCCTGAGCGGGTCCGACCGTTGGGGGGACGACGCGAGAGTCAAACGAGCCGCGCGGGACAACCGGCCACCAGGACGCGTACCGGGCGTGAACGGCAGGGGACGGTCGCCCCCAGGGGCGTGTCCTGTGGATCATGGCCGGTGCGTGCGGTCACGTTCCACGGGACACGCCTGTGCGGGGGCAGGGGGCGGGGCGCTGTCCCTCGTTCGCCCGCCGGGTGGGCCCTTACGGGTGCCCGGTCGGGGGTGGGGTGCGGACTGCCGGTGGGCCGGTCACGGGAGTTAGGACGGGCCTCCGGCGGCGGAGCCGGAGCCGGCCACCGGTGCGGCCTCGGTGCCCACCGCGGGCTGCGGGGTGGGCGCACTGTCGCCCAGCCGCTGGCCGCGGAGCAGGAACCACGCGGCCACCGCGGCGCCCAGCAGCACCACCGCGCCCACTCCGGCGGCGGTGTCCACGCCGCTGACGAAGGAGTCCTGAGCGGCCTTCAGCAGGGCGGCGCTCTGGTCGGCGGGGAGGTGGGCGGCGGCGTCCACGGCACCGCCGAGCGAGGAGCGGGCGGCGTCGGCGACGTGTTCGGACACGCCGGCGGGGGTGGCGAAGCCCTGGTAGATGCTGGTCACGATGGAGCCCAGCAGGGCGATGCCGAGCGCGGCACCCAGTTCGTACGCGGTCTCGGAGACCGCGGAGGCGGCGCCGGCCTCTTCCTTGGGCACGCTGGAGAGGATGACGTCGGCGGTGACCGTGAAGGCGAAGCCGGCGCCGACGCCCACGACGAAGAGGATGCTGCACAGCGCGAAGGTGCCGGTGTCGCCGTGCAGGGTGATGCAGCCGGCGAGCGAGAGACCGACCACCGCCAGACCGCCGGCCACCACCAGCCGTACCGACAGCCGCCGGGCGACCCAGCCCGCCGCCAGACCGGCACCCACCGCGCCGATCGCGGCCGGGAGTTCGATCAGGCCGGCGTTGAACGGCGAGCGCATCTGCACCATCTGGAGGAACTGGGAGAGGAAGAAGACCAGCCCGGACAGGCCGAGGATGGTCAGCAGGTTGGCCAGGACCGCGCCGGAGAAGCCCCGGTGGTGGAAGAGCTTCATGTCCAGCAGCGGCGAGGCGAGGGTGAGCTGGCGTCGGACGAACAGCAGCAGGGCGAGCACGCCGATGACGGCGGCCGGCCCGATGTCCCACCGGAGGCCGTGCACCGCCGCTTCCTTGATGGCGTAGACGACGCCGATGACGCCCACGAGGGACAGCAGGACGCTGGGGACGTCCCACGGGCCCGGGTCGGGGTTGCGGGACTCCGGGATCACCTTGGCGCCGACGACGACCAGCAGCGCCATCACCGGCAGGTTGATCAGGAAGACCGAGCCCCACCAGAAGTGGCCCAGCAGGAAGCCGCCGAGGACCGGCCCGACCGCCGTACCGGCCGAGGCCATCGCGCCCCAGATGCCGACCGCCAGGCTGCGTTCCTTCGGGTCGTGGAAGAGGTTGCGGATGAGGGCGAGGGTGGAGGGCATCAGCGTCGCACCGGCCACGCCCTGGAGGGCCCGGGCGATGATCATCATCGACGGGGTGGCGGCGTAGGCGGCGAGCACCGACAGCGCACCGAACGCCACCGAGCCGATCAGCAGCAGCTTCTTCCGGCCGACCCGGTCGCCGAGGCTGCCCATGGAGACCAGCAGACCGGCGATGACGAACGAGTAGATGTCACCGATCCACAGCAACTGGGTGCCGGTCGGCCGCAGATCCTCGCTGAGGAAGGGGGTGGCGAGGCCGAGCACGGTGGCGTCGACGCCGACCAGCAGGACCGCCAGGACCAGGACCGAGAGTGCGAGCCAGCGGCCCGGCCGGGGCTGCTCGTCCGCATGGGCCGATCCGGCCCGCCCTGAGGCCGAACCAGCCCGCTCTGCGGCTATGGGATCGCTCATTTCTCCATGCTCCGTCGGATGCCGCCGAGCAGCAGCTCGGCGATCGAGTGGTTGAGGTCGTTCTTGGCGACGCGGCCTTCGTGCACCGCCCAGGCGCCGGCACCGAGGAGGCCGTAGAACGCCTCGGTCAGCCAGGCCGTACTGAGGTCGACCCGGAAGTCGCCCTCCTCCTGGCCGCGGCGGAACAGTGCGGCGAGCCGGGCGTCGAGCCGGGCCCAGCCGGCGTTGACGGGCCCGCTCTCGAAGAGCTGGTTCTCGGTGAAGAGGAAGGCCAGCACGCCGGCGACGGGTTCGGCCTCGCGGATCAGGCGGCGCAGCGCCCCGGCGGCGTCCCCCTCGTCGAGCCGGGCGGCGTCCATCGCCCGCGCGAACCTCGCTATGCCGTGCTCCTCCAGGGCGCGGATCAGCGCGTCGCGGCCCGCGAAGTGCCGGTGCAGGGTCGCCCGGCTGATGCCCGCGGCGCGGGCGATCTCGTCCATCGAGGTCGTCGCGCGGCGGGTGAGCAGTGCGGCGGCTTCGGTGAGTACGCGTTCTCGATCCACGGCCATGAGACGAAGAGTAGCCGAATGAGACACCAATGTCTCAATGAATTCTCCGGGGCCACCCGCGCCGTCGCCCACCGGAGCCCCGCCGCCGGACACGGCCACAACGCGAGGCGGCCCCCACCCGATCGGGTGGGGGCCGCCTCACCGGCCGGCGCGCGGCACCGGCCGTGCTCCCGTCACTTCTTGGCCGCAGCCCACTCCTGCTGCTGCACCAGGTCCGCCCGCACCTCGGCCAGCTGCACCGCCACCGCCGACGGCGCGGTGCCGCCGCGGCCGTTGCGCGCCGCGAGCGCACCGGGGACGTTGAGGACGCCCCGGACCTCGGGCGTCAGGTGCGGCGAGATCTTGGCGAACTGCTCGTCGGTGAGCTGGTCCAGCTCGATGCCCTGCGCCTCGCACTCCTTGACGCACTCACCGGCCACCTCGTGCGCCACCCGGAACGGCACGCCCTGCTTGACCAGCCACTCCGCGATGTCGGTGGCGAGCGAGAAACCGGCCGGTGCCAGCTCCTCCATCCGCGCGCGGTTGACGGTCAGGGTCGCCATCATCCCGGTGAACGCCGGGAGCAGCACCTCCAGTTGGTCGCAGGAGTCGAAGACCGGCTCCTTGTCCTCCTGGAGGTCGCGGTTGTACGCGAGCGGCAACGCCTTCAGCGTCGCCAGCAGCCCCGTCAGGTTGCCGATCAGACGCCCCGACTTGCCCCGCGCCAGCTCCGCGATGTCCGGGTTCTTCTTCTGCGGCATGATCGACGAGCCCGTGGAGAAGGCGTCGTGCAGGGTCACGAAGGAGAACTCCTTGGTGTTCCAGATGATCACCTCCTCGGCGATCCGGGACAGGTTGACCCCGATCATCGCGGTGATGAAGGCAAACTCCGCGACGAAGTCCCGCGCGGCGGTGCCGTCGATGGAGTTGCCCACCGAACCGTGCTCGAAGCCGAGGTCCGCGGCGACCGCCTCCGGGTCGAGCCCGAGGCTGCTGCCGGCCAGCGCACCAGAGCCGTACGGCGAGACCGCGGTCCGCTCGTCCCACTGCCGCAGCCGCTCCGCGTCCCGGGACAGCGGCTGCACATGGGCGAGCACGTGGTGGGCGAAGAGCACCGGCTGGGCGTGCTGGAGGTGGGTACGGCCCGGCATCGCGACGTCCGGGTGCGCCTCGGCGAGGCCGATCAGCGCCTCCTGGAGGTCGGCGAGCAGCCCGCCGATGATCCGGGCGTGGTCGCGCAGGTACATCCGGAAGAGCGTGGCGACCTGGTCGTTGCGGGACCGGCCGGCGCGCAGCTTGCCGCCGAGGTCCGGGCCGAGCCGCTCCAGCAGCCCGCGCTCCAGGGCGGTGTGCACGTCCTCGTCGGCGATGGTGCCGGTGAACGAGCCGTCGGCGACGTCGCGTTCGAGCCGGTCCAACCCCTCGATCATGCGGGCCAGTTCGTCGGCGGTGAGCAGGTGGGCCTTGTGGAGCACACGGGCGTGCGCGCGGGAGCCGGCGATGTCGTAGGGGGCCAGCCGCCAGTCGAAGTGGACGGAGGCGGAGAGTTTGGCGAGCGCCTCGGCCGGCCCGTCGGCGAAACGGCCGCCCCAGAGCCGGACGTCGCCGTTGTTGCTGCTCACTAGCTGTGCTCCTCGTGGATGGTGGTTCGCGGCGAGCGCCGGACGGGCTGGCGGTCAGCCCGTTCGGCGCTCGAACGGCGGGCGGGTCGGACCCGTGCGCCGGGTCCCGGAAGGGTCAGCCTGTCAGGTCACGCCGTGCGGCGATCTTGCTCGACATGCCGAAGAGCTCGATGAAGCCCTTGGAGAGCGACTGGTCGAACGTGTCGCCGGTGTCGTAGGTGGCGAGGTTGAAGTCGTACAGCGACTGTGCGGACCGCCGGCCGGTGACCACCGCGCGGCCGCCGTGCAGGGTCATCCGGATGTCGCCGGAGACGGCCTGGTTGGCCTCATTGAGGAAGCCGTCCAGGGCCCGCTTGAGCGGCGAGAACCACAGGCCGTCGTAGACCAGCTCGCCCCAGCGCTGCTCGACCTGCCGCTTGTAGCGGGCCAGTTCGCGCTCGACGGTGACGTTCTCCAGCTCCTGGTGCGCGGTGATCAGCGCGATCGCACCCGGCGCCTCGTACACCTCACGGGACTTGATGCCGACCAGCCGGTCCTCGACCATGTCGATCCGGCCGACGCCCTGGAGACCGGCCCGCGCGTTGAGCTGCTGGATGGCCTGGAGGACGGTGACCGGCTGGCCGTCGAGGGCGACCGGCACCCCCTCCTTGAAGGTGATGACGACCTCGTCGGCCTCGCGGGCGGCGGCCGGGTCCTGGGTGTACGCGTACACGTCCTCGGTCGGCGCGTTCCAGATGTCCTCCAGGAAGCCGGTCTCCACGGCCCGCCCGAAGACGTTCTGATCGATGGAGTACGGCGACTTCTTGGTGGTGGCGATCGGCAGGTCGGCCTTCTCGGCGAAGGCGATCGCCTTGTCCCGGGTCATCGCGTAGTCCCGGACCGGCGCGATGCACGTGAGGTCGGGGGCGAGGGACGAGATACCGGCCTCGAACCGGACCTGGTCGTTGCCCTTGCCGGTGCAGCCGTGCGCAACCGTGGTCGCGCCGTGCTTCGCGGCGGCGGCGACCAGGTGCTTGACGATGACCGGTCGGGACAACGCGGAGACCAGCGGGTAGCGGTCCATGTAGAGGGCGTTGGCCTTGATCGCCGGGAGGCAGTACTCGTCGGCGAATTCGTCCTTGGCGTCGGCGACCTCGGCCTCCACGGCACCGCAGGCGAGTGCCCGCTTGCGGATGACGTCCAGGTCTTCGCCGCCCTGACCGACGTCCACCGCCACGGCGATGACCTCGGCGCCCGTCTCCTCGGCGATCCAGCCGATGCAGACGGAGGTGTCCAAACCGCCCGAGTAGGCGAGTACGACGCGCTCAGTCACGGGCTTCTCCTTACGGTGGTGCATACGCTGATAGGCATAAGTATGCACTCGGCCGTATGTTTCGTCAACGGATTTGGAAAACCGCAGGTCAGCAGCGCCTCATCGCGACGGCGCCACTAGGGCACAGGCACGGCATCGGCGTGCCATCGCCGTAACGGGGCCGTGACGGGGACACCGGAGCACCGCATTTCACCCCCTTCAGCCCCCCTTCAGCCCACTCAGCCCTCCCCGAGCACCTCCCGCAGCACCGCCGCATGGCTGAGCGGCACCGCCTTCGTCGATGTCAGCAGCGTCAGCGGACCGTCCGCCACCAGTTCCCGCAGGTGTGCCAGCGCCTCCCCCGCCGCGCCCTCGGCCAGCTCGGCCCGGTAGCGCTCGACGAACTCATCGAACCGCTCCTCGTCGTGCCCGTACCACTTGCGCAGCTCCGACGACGGCGCCACGTCCTTGCACCACTCGACGCCGGCGATCCGCTCGTCCCCCTTCGCCATCCCCCGGGGCCACAGCCGGTCCACCAGGACCCGCGCCCCGTCCACCGGCTCCGGCGGGTCGTACACCCGGCGGACCTCGACCTCGTGCGACGCCTTCGACTTCTTCGCTTTGGACGGCTTTGCGGGCATATATCCATCGAATCACGGCTGCCGCGGGCCCGCCCGGAGGCCCGGGAACGCCCCGAAGGGGACCCGCTTTGGATTCATCGGCCAAGACAGGGTATTTTTCTGTCTGCACGCCCCGACCGGGACTCCCGGTCGGAACGAGCACCGGGACGTGGCGCAGCTTGGTAGCGCACTTGACTGGGGGTCAAGGGGTCGCAGGTTCAAATCCTGTCGTCCCGACGGTGCAAAACACAGGCCGGAGGCCGCCTTCGCAGAGATGCGAAGGCGGCCTCCGGTCGTTTTATGCGGCGGCGTTGCGGGGCCGGCGCGGCACCGCCCGGTGGGCGGGGCCCAGCAACCGCCCCGTCAGCCCTACCGCGCCCCCTCCGCCAATTGGAGGAGGTGGTCGGCGAGCTGCTGGCCGCCCGTCGGCTCGCGGCTGATCAGCAGCAGGGTGTCGTCGCCGGCGATGGTGCCGAGGATGTCGTGCAGCTCCGCCTGGTCGATGGCGGAGGCCAGGAACTGGGCGGCACCCGGCGGGGTGCGCAGGACAACGAGGTTGGCGGACGCCTCGGCGGAGATGAGGAGTTCGCCGGAGAGGCGGCGCATCCGCTCCTCCTTGGCGGACTCCCCCAGCGGCGCCCGCGGCTTGCGGTCGCCGCCCTCGCTCGGTACCGCGTAGATCAGCTCGCCGCCGGTGTTGCGGATCTTGACCGCGCCCAGTTCGTCCAGGTCGCGGGAGAGCGTCGCCTGGGTGACGGAGAGCCCGTCGTCGGCGAGCAGCTTGGCGAGCTGGCTCTGGGAGCGGACCGGCTGCCGGTTGAGGATGTCCACGATCCGGCGGTGGCGGGCGGTGCGGGTCTGCGGTACGGCCGGGCCGCTGTTCTGCGACTCGTTGCCCTGCGGCTCGGTCATCGTTGCGTCAGTCTCCGGATCATCGTTCCCCGTTGGCCGGTTGCTCGGCCGTCTTGAGGACGCCGGGGAGCTTCTGGAGGAAGGTCTCCACTTGCTCGTCGGAGACGATCAGCGGCGGGGCGAGCCGGATGACGTCCGGCGCGACCGCGTTGACCAGAAGTCCCGCGTCCTGGGCCGCCTGTTGCACCTGTGGCGCGAGGGGCCCGGTCAAGACGATACCGAGGAGCAGGCCGGCACCGCGGACTTGGCCGACCAACGGGTGCCCCAGGGCCTCGATCCCGGAGCGCAGCCGCTCGCCGACCCGCTTGACGTGGTCGAGGAGGCCGTCCGCCTCGATGGTGTCCAGGACGGCGAGGGCGCCGGCGCAGACCACCGGGTTGCCGCTGAACGTCGAACCGTGCGAGCCGGGGGTGAGCAGCTCGGCGGCCGGCCCGAAGGCGAGGGTGGCGCCGATCGGGAGACCGCCGCCGAGGCCCTTGGCGAGGGTGATGACGTCCGCTTCGACGCCCTGCGCCAGGGACTCCAGCCAGTGTCCGGTGCGGCCGATGCCGGTCTGGATCTCGTCGAGTACCAGCAGGGTGCCGGTGGCGGCGGTGATCTCGCGGGCCGCCTTGAGGTAGCCGGGCGGCGGGACGACCACGCCGTTCTCGCCCTGGACGGGCTCCAGGATGACGAAGGCGGTGTCGGTGGTGACGGCGGCCCGGAGGACCTCCACGTCGCCGTACGGGACGTAGTCCACGTCGCCGGGCAGCGGGCGGAACGGGCCCTGTTTGGCAGGCTGGCCGGTGAGGGCCAGGGCGCCCATGGTGCGGCCGTGGAAACCGCCGGTGGTGGAGACCATGTGGGTGCGGCCGGTCAGTCGGCCGATCTTGAAGGCGGCCTCGTTGGCCTCGGCGCCGGAGTTGGAGAAGTAGACCCGGCCGGGCCGCCCGGCGAGCGCCAGCAGCCGCTCGGCGAGGGTCACGGTGGGCCCGCTGACGAAGAAGTTCGACACATGGCCGAGGGTGGCGATCTGGTCGGAGACCGCGCGGACCACCGCGGGGTGGGCGTGGCCGAGCGCATTGACCGCGATCCCGCCGAGGAAGTCGAGGTAGGCGTTGCCGTCGGCGTCCCATACGGTGGCGCCCTCGCCCCGGACGAGCGGGACGCGGGGGGTGCCGAAGTTCTCCATCATGGCGCCCTGCCAGCGCCGGGTCAGTGCCTCGTTGGTGACCGGGCCGTGGTCGGTCTCCGTGCCCCGGGTGGCCGGGGTCTGTACCGTCTCGCTCATGCCGCCCCCTCCGCGGTGTGGTGTGGTGTGCTGCCCTGCGGTTCGGTGGCCGGTGCGGGGTCCGGGACCACCATCGTGCCGATGCCCTCGTCGGTGAAGATCTCCAGCAGGATCGAGTGCTGGACCCGCCCGTCGATCACCCGGGCGTTGCGCACCCCGTTGCGCACCGCGTGCAGGCAGCCCTGCATCTTCGGGACCATGCCGCTGGCCAGGTCGGGCAGCAGCTTCTCCAGCTGGCTCGCAGTGAGCCGGGAGATCACCTCGTCGCTGTGCGGCCAGTCCTCGTAGAGGCCCTCGACATCGGTGAGCACCATCAGCGTCTCCGCGCCGAGCGCCGCCGCCAGGGCGGCGGCCGCGGTGTCGGCGTTGACGTTGAAGACGCCGGCGGTGTCGTCCACGTCGCTGCTGCGGGCGATGGACGAGATCACCGGGATCCGGCCGTCGTCCAGCAGTGCCTGCACCGCCCCGGCGTCGATCGCGGTGATCTCGCCGACCCGGCCGATGTCGACCTGCTCGCCGTCGACGTCCGCGTAGTGCTTGGTGGCGGACATCAGTCGGGCGTCCTCGCCGGTCATGCCGACGGCGAGCGGGCCGTGCTCGTTGAGCAGGCCGACCAGCTCGCGCTGGACCTGGCCGGCCAGCACCATCCGGACGACGTTCATCGCCTCGGGCGAGGTGACCCGCAGTCCGCCCTTGAACTCCGACTCAAGGCCGAGGAGTTCGAGCTGGGCACTGATCTGCGGGCCGCCGCCGTGGACCACGACCGGGCGCAGTCCGGCGTGCCGCAGGAAGACCACGTCCTGGGCGAAGGCGCGCTTGAGTTCGTCGTCCACCATCGCGTTGCCGCCGAACTTGATCACTACGGTCTTGCCGTGGTGCCGGGTCAGCCAGGGCAACGCCTCGATGAGCGTGCGGGCCTTGGGGAGCGCGTTGTGTTTGCGGGTGGTCATGCGGCGGCCTCGTTCCGCTCCGTGGGGTGTCCGTCCGGGGCGCGCCGGTGCGCGGCGGGTCCGGTCATGAGGAGTACGCGCTGTTCTCGTGGACGTAGTCGGCGGTGAGGTCGTTGGCCCAGATCACCGCGGACTCCGTGCCGGCGGCGAGGTCGGCGGTGATCCGCACCTCGCGGTAGCGCATGTCCACCAGCTCCCGGTCCTCGCCCACCGAGCCGTTCTTGCAGACCCAGACGTCGTTGATCGCGACGTTGAGGCGGTCCGGGTCGAAGGTGGCGGAGGTGGTGCCGATGGCGGAGAGCACCCGGCCCCAGTTGGGGTCCTCGCCGTGGATGGCGCACTTGAGCAGGTTGTTGCGGGCGATGGAACGGCCGACCTCGACCGCGTCGTCCTCGGTGGCGGCACCCACGACCTCGATGCGGATGTCCTTGCTGGCGCCCTCGGCGTCGCCGATCAGCTGCCGGGCCAGGTCGGCGCAGACCTCCCGGACCGCCTCGGCGAAGGCGTCCGGGTCCGGGACGACGCCGGAGGCCCCGGAGGCCAGCAGCAGCACCGTGTCGTTGGTGGACATGCAGCCGTCGGAGTCGACCCGGTCGAAGGTGGTGCGGGTGGCGGCGCGCAGCGCGGCGTCCAGTTGCTCGGCCGGTACGTCGGCGTCGGTGGTCAGCACGACGAGCATGGTGGCCAGGCCGGGTGCGAGCATGCCGGCGCCCTTGGCCATCCCGCCGACGGTCCAGTCGCCCTGGGTGACCTGGGCGGTCTTGTGGACGCTGTCGGTGGTCTTGATGGCGATCGCGGCCTTCTCGCCGCCGTGGTCGGTGAGTTCGGCGGCGGCCTTCTCGACCCCGGGCAGCAGCTGGTCCATGGGGAGCCGCACGCCGATCAGGCCGGTGGAGGCCACCGCGACCTCTGCGGCGCTGTGCCCGTTCAGCACCTCGGCGACCTTCTCCGCGGTCGCGTGGGTGTCCTGGAAGCCGAGCGGGCCCGTACAGGCGTTGGCGCCGCCGGAGTTGAGGATCACCGCGGAGACCCGGCCGCCCTTGAGGACTTGCTCGGACCAGACGACCGGCGCGGCCTTGACGCGGTTCGAGGTGAACACGCCGGCGGCGGCCAGGCGCGGCCCGCTGTTGACCACCAGGGCGAGGTCGGGGTTCCCGTTCTCCTTGATCCCAGCGGCGATGCCCGTCGCGAGGAAGCCTTGCGCTGCCGTCACACTCACGGCGCGACTCCAATCTTGGAAAGTCCCAGCTCCTCGGGGAGGCCGAGGGCGATGTTCATGCTCTGGACCGCGCCGCCCGCGGTGCCCTTGGTCAGGTTGTCGATGGCGCTGATCGCGATGATCCGGCCGGCCGCCGGGTCGAGGGCCACCTGGATCTGCACCGCGTTGGAGCCCTGCACGGAGCCGGTGACGGGCCACTGCCCCTCGGGCAGCAGTCGGACGAACGGTTCACCGGCCAGCGCCTTCTCGTACGCGGTGCGGACCGTTTCGGCGTCCACGCCGGGCCGGGTCTTGGCCGAGCAGGTGGCGAGGATGCCGCGGGGCATCGGCGCCAGGGTCGGGGTGAAGGACACCGCGACCCGCTCGCCGGCCGCCGCGCTGAGGTTCTGGATCATCTCCGGGGTGTGCCGGTGTCCGCCGCCCACACCGTACGGGCTCATCGAGCCCATCACCTCGGAGCCGAGCAGGTGCGGTTTGAGGGCCTTGCCCGCGCCGGAGGTGCCGGACGCCGCGACGATCACGGCCTCCGGCTCGGCGAGGCCGGCAGCGTAGGCAGGGAAGAGCGCGAGCGAGACGGCGGTGGGGTAGCAGCCGGGGACCGCGACGCGCTTGGCCCCCGCCAGCGCCGCGCGGCCGCCGGGCAGCTCCGGGAGGCCGTACGGCCAGGTGCCGGCGTGGGCCGAACCGTAGAACGCCTCCCAGTCGGCGGCGTCCTTCAGGCGGAAGTCCGCGCCACAGTCCACGACCAGGACGTCGGGGCCGAGCTCTTCGGCGACCGCCGCGGACTGGCCGTGCGGCAGCGCGAGGAACACCACGTCGTGGCCGGCCAGCACCTCGGGCGTGGTCGGCGCCAGCTCCCGATCGGCCAGCGGGCCAAGATGCGGCTGTAGTGCGCCCAGGCGCTGCCCCGCGTTGGAATGCCCGGTGACCGCCCCGATCTCGACCTCCGGGTGCCCCAGGAGCAGGCGCAGGAGCTCACCCCCCGCGTATCCGCTCGCACCGGCGACTGCTGCTCGTACCGTCATGGCCCCTGGACCCTCCTCATCGATGGCATGACTATACGGACTGCGGCAGTTTTATACAATGGCTGGCAACTTTATGCATCCGCCCGCTGGTGGCTGAGCGGCTCAGTCGGCCCGTTGGCGCCCGAGACGTGGGGCGAGTGCCGCGGAAACCGGGCCGGGAGGTCCGCTGCCCCTTCGGTGGACGGTGATCAGTCCAGGCTCCCTTTGGCCCGCGGGCCGCGGACGCGGCGCCCCACGAGAGGCCCGTCACCGTGCGCCGCGCAGCTGAAGAAGGTACGCCGCCGTCAGCGCAACGGCACGGTCCACGTCATCCGACAGCTCCACGAGGGCACTTGACGCCCTCGTCCCCGGGATGCCCGCCAGCGCCTGGGTCAGCCGTCCGCGTGCAGGCGCATTGGTGGTGTCGTGGGAGAGGCGGTCGACGAGCCTGGTCGCGATCTGATCCGCCGTCGTGGTGTCGCTCGCCAGCGCGCTCAGTGCATCGGCTGCATCGGTGTCGTTCCTTCCCTCCACGATCATGTCGATGAGCATCGGGACCGCATCGGTCACACCACGGGTCCCGAGTGCCAAAGCCGCATACCCACGGACCCCGACGTCGGGGTTGGCGAGGGCATCCCGCAGCTGCGCGGTGGCCTCACCACCGGGCATTTCGGCGAGGGATCGAACGGCGCGTTCCCGCACCGCGGCCACCGGTGAGCCGAGGCCCTCCGCCAGCAGTGCCGGGCCGCCCTCGCCCGATCGCGCCAGCGCCCATCGCAGGGCCCCGGCGACGTTCGGCTCCGTCTCGCTCAGTGCCGCCTCGACCAGGGCCTCCACCGGCACCGGAACCTCGTCGACCGCGGAAAGGGCCGCGCGCTGGCGCATGTCGGCGCTCTTCGACTCCAGTGCTTGGAGGAGCGCAACGACCTGGAGGACGTCCTCCCAGCCGGCGGGGTCCGCGGCATCGATCCGGCGGAGCCGCGTGAGCAGCTCGGTTTCCGCCGCGATGCGTTCGCGCGTCTGACGGATGAGGTCGTCGACGAGCGCCGCGGGCGTGAAGCTGGGATCGTCGAGCGCGCGTCCGATCTCACGCAGCGACAGCCCCAGCGACCGCAGGCTCTCGATATGGAAGATCCGCTGGATGTCCTCCCCGGAATACTCCCGATAGCCGGAGCCGGTGCGCCCCGAAGGACGCACCAGACCGAGCGACTCATAATGCCGGAGCATGCGGGCACTGACCCCGGACCGTCGCGCCACCTCACCGATCAACACGCCCTATCGTCCCTCCTGGCCGGACCCGCCGAGGGCCACGACGCGCTTCGCCTCCTCAATCGCGAACTCGAATCCGGCGTCCGGGTCGCGCAGCAGCCGTTGGGTGGCGAGCGCGTGGGTGCGCACGCGCGGGTCAGGGACCGTTGTCGCAGCAAGCAGAGCCGGCACGATCACTTCGCCCAGCGCGACCAGCGCCCGGCTGAGACTGAGCTGCGTCTCCCGCCCGCCGCGCCCGAGCTGCGTCGCCAACACCGTGGCCAACGCGGACTCCTCACCTTCCGGCACGAGCACGACCGCGGCCCGCCAGGCGCTCCGCGCCACCTCGTCGTCGGCGTCGGACAGGAGCGCCCGTGTGATCGCCGGCCACGCCTGCCGGTCCCCGATCTTGGACAGCGTGTGCAGCGCCTGGCTCCGTGCCTGCACACGCTCCGAGCGGACTTCACGCAGCAGCTCGGGAAGCGTCATGGACACCGGGTGGCGGGTGAGCGCCCAGGTCAGCATGTCGCGGACGAAGAACTCGGGCTCGATCGCGCATCGCTCGATGAGCTTGTCGACGAAGCGTCGGTCAGGCGTCGTGCCGACCGCCAGAGCTGCCCGCAGCCGCACGGACGAACGGTCGTCCGCCAACCCCTGGAGCGCCCGTATCGCATCCGTGTCCTGCCTCGTGATCGTCATCGAGACCACCTCCTCGGCAAGCAGTGAAGGCCCTGTCACCGTGTCAAGGTCAACCCGGGCCCCTGGCGCGAGCACCAGTCACCTAAGCCACACCGCTGAGACCGAGCGCTTCACTTGGCGGGTGAGTCGTTGACTTGGCGGGTGAGTCGTCGACTTGGCGGGCTGAGTGCTTGAGTTGGCGGGCAGGATCGGCCCGGCTTCTCACCTGCGGGGTCTTCGCGGAAGCCGGTACGAGGGTCCTGCCTCCTTCGCCAGGGGCGCGTCGGCCCGGCGTCGACGACGCGCACCCGGTCCCGGGCGTTCGCGTCCCTCAGGCCAATCGCCTCGGGCAAATCGCCTCGGGCCGGTGGACCGGAGGGGGCACGGAGACCCGCACCGCGGGTGCCGGCGCCGGCTGCCGTCCGCGGCGGACGGCATAAGAAAAGGCAAGGAGTTCCGCTCCTTGCCACTCTCAAGATATAGCTCACCGGGGGCCTTGCGGCAAGGCCCGGGGCCTGTTGCAGAATCTCCAGCCGAAGCCAGGACCTGCGGAAATCGGGGATTCGCGAAGTGCGTGCGCTGGGTTGAGTTGGCGCAGGGGTACCACGGGACGTCGGACCGCCGGTGGGACTCGCGGTGCGGTTGCGGGGACTCGGCGCGGAAGTGCGGGTGTGCCTGCCGTCGACTGCGCGGAGCGGCTGGCCGGAATCCAATCTCGTTGAATGGGCGTAGTGATGATTGACGTGATCGTGGTCGGCGGCGGACCGACCGGCTTGATGCTCGCCGGCGAGTTGCGGCTGCACGGCGTGCACGTGGTCGTGCTGGAGAGGTTGACCGAACCGACCGAGCAGTCCCGCGGGCAGGGCCTGCACGCGCGCAGCGTCGAGATGATGGACCAGCGTGGCCTGCTGGACCGGTTCCTCGCGACCAGTGAGAAGTACAGCGTCGGCGGTCTCTTCGGCGGCATCATGAAGCCGTGGCCGGACCGGCTGGACACCGCGCACCCGTACGGCGTCGCCACCCCGCAGCCGGTCACCGAGCGGCTGCTCAACGCCCGTGCCCTCGAACTCGGTACCGAGATCCGGCGCGGCTGCGAAGTGATCGGACTGAGCCAGGACGAGGACGGGGTGACCGTCGAGCTGGCCGGTGCGGGCACCCCCGCCGAGGGGGGCGTAGCCGGCGAGGGAGGCACGCGGCTGCGCTCGCGCTACGTCGTCGGCTGCGACGGCGGCCGCAGTGCGGTGCGCAAGCTGCTCGGTGTCGGTTTCCCCGGCGAGCCGGCCACGGTCGAGACGCTGCTGGGCGAGATGACGGTGACCGAGGATCCTGCGACGATCGCCGCCGTCGTCGAGGAAGTCCGCAAGACCCAGCTGCGGTTCGGTGTCACCCCCGGGGAGAACGGGGTGTACCGCATTGTCGTGCCCGCCGACGGGGTGGCCGAGGACCGTGCGACCGAGCCGACCCTCGACGACTTCAAGCGGCAGCTGCGGGCGTTCGCCGGCACCGACTTCGGCGTGCACTCGCCGCGCTGGCTGTCCCGGTTCGGCGACGCCACCCGGCAGGCCGAGCGCTACCGGGTCGGCCGGGTGCTGCTGGCCGGCGACGCGGCGCACATCCACCCGCCGACCGGCGGGCAGGGGCTCAACCTCAGCGTGCAGGACGCGTTCAACCTCGGCTGGAAGCTGGCCGCCGCGGTCAACGGATGGGCACCGGAGGGGCTCCTGGACAGCTACCACGCCGAACGGCACCCGGTGGGCGCCGCCGTGCTGTCCAACACCCGCGCGCAGATCACGATGTTGGGGACCGGTCCGGGAGCGACCGCGCTGCGGGAGCTGTTCTCGAAGCTGATGGACTTCGAGGAGGTGAACCGGTACGTCACCGGGATCATCACCGCGGTCGACGTCCGCTACGACTTCGGCGAGGGCCACGAACTGCTCGGCCGGCGGATGCGGGACGTGAAGCTGAAGCAGGGGCGCCTCTACGAGCGGATGCACGGCGGCCGCGGGCTGCTGCTCGACCAGACCGGCGGGCTTTCGGTGGCGGGGTGGGCGGATCGGGTCGACCACGTCGTCGACGTCAGCGAGGAACTGGACGCGCCCGCGGTGCTGCTGCGGCCGGACGGCCATGTGGCCTGGGTAGGTGAAGATCAGCGGGATCTGCTCAGCCGGTTGCCCACGTGGTTCGGCGCTGCCGTGAGCTGAGCGGGCAGTTGCGGTGCGCGCGGAGTGACGGGTGCCCCGGCTGCGTGCGGCGCGGTCGGGGCCGCACCTTGGGCTCCGTACCGCGCCACCGGGCCGACCGGGCCGACCACGGTGCTCAGCGAGGCCGGGGCACGCGCTGAAGGGCCGACTGCAACGCCGTGCCACGCCGCGTGTGACGGGGTGGCTGCGGTTGGGGGCGAGCGCTTGCGGTGGCGGTGGCGGTGGCGGTGGCGGGTCCGCACGTCGGAGTGGGCGAGCGGGGTAGCCCGCGGCGCTGCCGACACGTCGGGGCGTCCGCGCTCAGCGCGTTGAGAGGTCCACGAGGCGCTGGATCAGGTCAGGGTAGGTCCAGCCTGCCCCGGCCGCCGCGCGCGGCACCAGGCTCCCCGCCGTCAGGCCCGGGAGCGCGTTCGTCTCCAGACACATCGGCTCGCCGCTCGGGTCGCAGCGGAAGTCGGTACGCGAGTACGCGGCGCTGCCGAACCCCAGGGCCTGGTGCGCGCGCCGGGCCAACTCCTGCATCCGGCCGGCGAATTCGGCCGGGATCCGCGCCGGGCACACTTCACTGACCGCCCCGGGCTGGTACTTGGCCGCGTAGTCGAACACCGGCGTCGTCAGCTCGATCTCGACCACGGGGAGCACCTCGTCGCCGATCACGGCCACGGTGAACTCCCGCCCCGGGAGGAACGGTTCCACCAGCATCTCCACCTCGCCGGAGCGCACCTCGGCTGCCAGCTGTGCCAACTGCGGGAGCGAGTCGACCCGGTGGACCGACACACTCGAACCGTCCGCAACCGGCTTGGCCACCACCGGTCCCGCCGCCACCAGCCGTTTCACGCCCTGCGGCACCTCATCCGCCGCGGGCCGCCACAACACCCGCTCGGCCACCGGCACACCTGCCGCACCCAGCACCGCCTGCGCCCGCCCCTTGTGCCACGCCGCCGCACATGCCGCGCTGCCCGCACCGGTGAACCGCACGCCCGCCATCTCCAGCAGCGCCTGCACGTGCCCGTCCTCGCCCCAGCCGCCGTGCAACGCCAGGAACACCAACTCCGCGCCACGCAGCAGCTCCAGGACCGGTCCCCCGGTCAGGGCGGCGTGCATACGTGACCTCAACCGCTCCCGGCCCGAGGATGACGGCGGTTCCTTCCCGACCGCGATCCGGTCGACCACGTCGCCGGGTCGCAGCGGCCCGGCCAGGACCGGTACTGCGGCGGCCGGGTCGACCAGCACCACGTCGTGCCCCCGCTCCAGCAGGGCCCTGGCCACCGACGAGCCCGAGGCCAGGGAGACGTCTCGCTCCGAGCTCTCGCCACCGCACAAGATCACCACACGCATAGCGGAATTCCGATCAGTTGACTGTGGGCCCGGTGGCCCTGTCAGCCCCGTGACGTACCGATTCCGATGCACGGCACCACGGCACCACGACACCGGGGCCAAGATCGCCTTCGATCATGGTGAGGCAGCCTAGCGACCGTAGTTGGATTTTCCAAGTGGGTGCTTTGAAAAGCAAAGTTGTGGCGTCGCGCGGGAGGTCTCCCGTTGCCGCCCGGCTCAGGACCCGTACACCCGGTCGGTGTTCCGTTCCGGTGCCGGGCGGAGCCGTGCCGCCGGGCCCGCGGCGAAGGCGCGCAGCAGGTTCTCCGTGGTCCGGGTGACGAAGGCGCCGGTGCGGCGGTCCAGGCCGTGGTTGCGGCCGTTGTCCCGGCCGCCTGCCATGAGGGCCTCGACCCAGCGCATGGTGCCGGTGGCGAAGACCCCGGCACCGCCCGGCACGGTGTAGTAGGCGGAGTCGGCGTGACTGGCGCGGCCCCCGCAGACCAGCGGGGAGTGCGCGACGATCTCCAGGTCGGCGGGGGTGGGGGCAGCGGGCGTGACCCGGTCGTACTCCACGCCGACCAGGTGCGCGAAGGCGTCGCCGGCCCGGACGCCGGTGCCCTCGAAGAGCCAGTGGTCGGCGCCGTGGACGACGTAGGGCGCGTCCGTCGGGTAGCCCTCGTAGAAGACGCCGGTCAGGGACGACTCCAGGTCGGCGGCGGGTGGCGCGCGGAAGTCGTGGGTGGGCGGCTCCTGGTGGGTGGCGAACCGGGGGTCGTCGCGGTAGGCGGTCTTGTAGCAGGTCACGGTGCGCAGCGGGCCGCCCGGGCCGGCGTCCAGGCGGACCCGGCGGAAGCAGGCGTTGGCGCCGAGGAAGGCGACGTTGGTGCCGGTGTCGCGGGCCCGGGTGACCCGGTCGCGCTGCTGCGGCGTCCAGTATTCGTCGTGGCCGAGGGAGAGCACGGCGGTGGCGCCGCGCAGTGCGGACGGGTCGCGGTGGACGTCCACCGAGGTGGTGTAGGCCAGCGGCAGGCCGAGGCGTTCCGCCAGCACCACCAGGGCGCGCTCGTAGACCAGGAACTTCTCGGCGCCGGTGGCGTCGTAGGGGCGGTCGAAGCTGACGGCGAGCGAGCGGGTGGCGTAGGAGCCGTCCCGGCCCCGGTAGAGGCTGTGGCCACCCCAGGCGTTGTACGCCTGCCAGGTCGTCACCGCGTGCATCAGGACGGTGCGGGCGGCGGCGCCGGCCGTGCGGACCACCAGCGGGACGTACCGCTGGTGGCCGTGGTCCGCGTCGAGGCGCAGCAGGTAGGCGCCCGGTGGCCAGCCGTCGGTGCGGACGGTGGTGGTGCGCGGCCAGCCGGCTTCCACGGTGCGGGTCCCGGCCACCCACCGCGGGGCGGGACCGCGCCGCCCGGCGAGCCGGTCCGAGCGCCACACCAGCCGGGCCTGGGCGCCGCCGTACCAGCCGACCCGGTAGGCGGAGATGCGGAAGCCGGGCGCAGTGGTGGAGACGTGCAGGCCGAACTCCTCGCCGGGCAGCACGCTCACCCGGTCCGGGTAGCCCTCGATCGCGTCCGGCGGCCCGGTGGCACGCAGGCGCCAGTCCGGGCTGCCGGGGCGGGTGCGCTCGACGTCGAGCGGGTCCGTGGGCCGCCGGCCGCTGGCGGCGCCGCCCGGGGAACCGCAGCCGGTCAGGCCGGTGGCGAGCGCCGCGAACCCGGTGGCGGCGCCGAGGAAGTGCCGGCGGTCCAGGCCGGCGCGCGGCCGGTCAGTGATGGGCCGGTCCGCGGTGGGCCGGTCCGCGGTAGACCCACCCCCGGTGGGCCGGCCCGCGACGGTCGGGTCCGCAATGTGCCGCTCCCCCGCGCCGTGCGCCGGTCCGTCCGCCATCGGCCCGCTCCCGTCCGTGCGTTCCCGGTCTCGTCCCGGTCGTCCCGGTGACCGTGGCCGTAGCCGTAGCCGTGGCCGCTGGCCGTGTCCGTACCGTGAGGTGGCCGTACCGCGGCGCGGCGGCCCGGGACGCGAGCGGTCGGTGCACCGTCCCAGGACGATCCTGCGCCGGGTGGCGCGGCCGGACGACCGCAGCGGGCCCGAACGCGGGTACCGGGCCCACCCCGGACACGAAGGACCCGGCCGCCCCAGGGGGACGGCCGGGCTCGGTCCACCGCTCCGCCGGCGGCTCACGCGGGCTGCGGCATCTCGTTCCTGAGGGACTTGCGGAGTTGCTCGCGCAGTTCGGGGCTGTCCGTGTGACCGTGCACGGCGATCGCGTGCTCGGTGGCGGCGCGGAGCACTTCCTCCTCCTCGCCGATGAGGACGAGGGTGCACTTCGTCTCACTGGGGTGTTCCCGGCAGTCGATCATCTTGCGCATCACCCACCACCTCCTCACCTCCAGTGTCCGCGTCCCACACCCGCCCGGCCCCGCGTATACGGGGAACCGCGTATGGCGCACAGGCCGCCGGAGCTGGTGCAGTGGAGGCAGTGAGGCGAGGAGGTGACGGCCATGGCGGTTTCCGCCCCGGCCGCACCGGGCGCCGCCGGGAACGGCGGGACCACCCGGGAGGACCGGGTGGGCGCGTTCCTGGAACGGGTGATCACCGACGGCGGGGCCGCGGTCGCGGGCCTGTGCACCTCCCTCGGCGACCGGCTCGGGCTGTACCGGGCGATGGCCGGCGCCGGCCCGCTCACCTCCGCGCAGCTCGCCGCCCGCACCGGGCTGGTCGAGCGGTACGTCCGGGAGTGGCTGGCGGCCCAGGTCGCCGGCGAGTACGTGATGTACGCACCGGACCGCGGCACCTACCTGCTGCCGGACGAGCACGCCGCGGTCCTCGCCGACCCCGGACTCCCCAGCTACGCGGCCGGCTTCTTCACCATGCTGCAAGCGCTGTACGCCACCGAGAACAGCCTGATGGACGCGTTCCGCACCGGCGAGGGCATCGGCTGGGAGGAGCACGGACCGGCGCTGTTCGAGGGCACCGCGAAGTTCTTCCGCCCCGGCTACACGGCCGCGCTGGTGCCGGAGTGGCTGGCCGCGCTGGACGGAGTGGTGGAGAAACTGGAGCGCGGCGGCACGGTGGCGGACATCGGATGCGGCTACGGCTACTCGACGGCGCTGATGGCACGGGCGTTCCCCAACTCCCGCTTCACCGGCTACGACTTCCACCGCCCGTCCGTCGAGACGGCCCGCGGGATCGCGGCCGAGCAGGGCGTGGCCGACCGGGTGTCCTTCGAGGTGGCGGCCGCCGACGACTTCCCCGGCGAGGGCTTCGACCTGATCACCTACTTCGACTGCCTGCACGACATCGGCGACCCGGGCGCCGCCCTCCGGCACGCCGAGCACGCCCTGGCCGAGGACGGCACCTGCATGATCGTGGAGCCGAACGCCTCCCCGCGCGCCGAGGAGAACGCCAACCCGGTCGGCCGGGTGCTGACCGCCGCCTCGGTGGCCGTCTGCCTGCCCTCCGCGCTGGCCCAACACGGTCCGCAGGCCCTAGGGAACCACGCGGGCGAGCGGGCCCTACAGGAACTTGCCGACGCGGCCGGGCTGCACCACTGGCGACTGGCGGCCCAGAGCCCGGTCAACCGCGTCTATGCCGTCGGGCGCTAACGCGCCCGACGCCCCCGGCCGGTCTTCCCCCGGCCGGCCGGGTGGCCCCGCTCGGGGCGGCTCCCGGGGCGTCCCGGGAGCCGTCCCGAGCGGCCTTGACCTGTGCCGGGAGGCTCGGCACGCTGGACGTATGAGCGCGGCCGCGGAGGCCGGCCTGCGGCGCATCCTCTCCGTCGTGGACCTCCTGATCGACGCCGTGGACGAGGACGCCCTCGTTCCGGCGCTGCTGCCCCTGCTGCTCGGCGCGCTGCCCGGCGACAGCATCATCTGGTCGCCCCGCCCGGACCCGGACCATCCGTTGCGCACCCTCCCGGACGGCCTGCTGAGCCAGGACGTGCTGGACGCGTTCGACCGCGGGTGGTGGTGCGACTCCTTCGTCCGGCACACCCGGATCGGCAGCGGCACCCCGCTGCGCCGCTCCGCCCTACAGACCACCGGCGAGTTCCACGCGCTGCCCGTCTACGGCGACGTCTACCGCCCGTTCGGCGCCGAGCGGCAGCTGGCGATGTCCTTCCCCGCCGGGTACGCCGCGGGCATCCCGCGGCGGGTCTCGGTGGTGGTCAGCCGCGACCGTCTCGGCAGCGACTTCAGCGACGCCGACGTGGCCGCGGCCGCTCTGCTGCGCACCCGCCTCAGCCGGGTCCTGGGCCGCCTGGCCCCACCGACCCCGGCCCCGGCACCGGCCCGGGACCTGGTCACCCGCCGCGAATCGGCCGTACTGGGCCTGCTCGCCGACGGTCTGACGAACCAACAGATCGCGCACCGGCTGGCGATCAGCCCGCGGACCGTCGACAAGCACCTGGAGCACGCCTACGCCAAGCTGCGGGTGGCCGGCCGGGTCGCGGCGGCCAACGCCTGGCTGATGCGGGAGGCGGGACCACCGGACCACGGGCCGAAGGGCGCGGCGTGACCCACCGGGGCGCCCCTGGGGCCGGTCCGGTGGTACCGGACGCTCGGCCATGAGGGGACGTCCGGCGTCAAGGGCCGACCGGGCCCGGGTCGAGCAGCCCCAGCGTCATCCACTCGTCGGGGGCCGTCAGCGGCCGGAAGCCGATCTTCGCGTAGACGCCGTGCGCGTCCTTGGTGGCCAGGGTGATCCTGGCCAGCCCGTGCGGGGTCAGGTGTTCGGCGACCGCCTCGACCAGGGCGGTGCCCAGCCCCTTGCCGCGGTCGTCGCGGGAGACGTAGACGTCGCAGAGCCAGGCAAAGGTGACGTAGTCGGTGACGATCCGGGCGTAGGCGACCTGGCGCCCCGAACCGGCTTCGTACAGACCGAAGTTGAGCGAGCCGGCGAGGGCCCGGTCGTGGTGCTCGCGGGTGCGGCCGAGGGCCCAGTAGGAGTCGGTGGCCAACCAGTGGTGGACCAGGTCGGAGTCGAGGCGGTCCGGGTCAGTGGAGACCTCGTAGCCGTCGAGGGCGCGGGCAGTCATGCCGGGAGACTGGCAGAAGGGGCGGGCCCGCGTCGAACGGGCCCCCGACCCGGCCCTTCCGCCTGGTCACGCCACGGGGACGCGCAGTTCGTCGCAGGCGACCCGGAGTCGGTGGATCCCCTCGGCCAATTCGCCGGCGCTGGCCGCCGAGGCGAAGCTCAGCCGGAGGTGGGCGGCCGGCGGCTCGGCGGGGAAGTAGGGGCGGCCGGGCGCCACCGCGACGCCGGCCCGCAGCGCGGCGCCGGTCAGCGCCGCCTCGTCGGTGCCACCCGGCAGCCGCAGCCAAAGGTGGTAGCCGCCGAGCGTCGTACGCTGCCCGGGGCCCTGGGCACCCAACGCCGGCAGCTCGCGCTGCAGGGCGGACCGCAGGGCCTGCCGACGCACCGTCAACTCCCCTGCAATAAACCGGAGATGGCGGCCCCAGGCAGGCGAGCCGACGAGTTCCAGCGCGGCTTCCTGGAGCGGACCGGGCACGAAGAAGCTGTCGACGACCTGGATGGCGCGCAGCCGGTCGAGCACCGGGCCGCGGGCCGCCAGGGCACCCACCCGCAGGCTCGGCGAGGTCGCCTTGGTCAGCGACCGGACGTGGACCACAGTGCCGTCCGGATCGTCGGCGATCAGGGACGGCGGCAGCGGGGGCGTATCGGCGTGGCACAGCAATCGGGCGAAGTCGTCCTCGACCACGAAGGCGCCGGCCGCGCGGGCCACCCGCAGCACCTCCCGGCGGCGCTCGGCGGCCAGCACCGCGCCGGACGGGTTCTGGAACAGCGGCTGGCAGATGAAGAGCCGGGCGCCGCTGGCCCGGAAGGCATCGGCGAGCAGATCGGTGCGGACGCCGTCGGCGTCCACCGGGACCGGGACCGGACGGAGCCCGGAGGCGCGGGCGACGGCCAGCATGCCGGGGTAGGTCGGCGACTCGACGAGGACCGGGGCGCCGGGCGCGGCGAGGGCGCGCACCGCCGCGGTCAGGGCGCTCTGGCCGCCCGCGGTGATCAGGACGTCACTGGCGACGAGCGGTCCGCCGGGGCCGCCGATCTCCCGGGCGAACCAGGCCCGCAGCTCCGGCACCCCGCCCAACGGCGGGCGGCTCCAGGCACCGGGCCGCCGGCCGGCCCGGGCCAGTGCGGCGGCCAGGGCGCGTTCCGGCTGGAGGGTGGCGTGCAGATAGCCGCCGTTGAGTTCGATGACGCCGGGTGCGGGGGCGGCGAGCGTGGCCACGACACCGGAGGCGTCCACGCTGCGCGGCACCTGGTCGCCGGCCGGTTCGGCGCTCAGTGCGATCTCCTGCCAGGAGGTGTCAGCCCGGCGCGGTGCCGCGCGGCGCGGCTCGGCGCGGAACGCCCCGGCGCCGGGGCGGGTGACGACCAGCCCTTCGGCGACCAGCTCGGCCAGTGCCCGGGAGACCGTCACCGGGCTGACCCGGTGCCGCTCGACCAAGGCGCGACTCGACGGCAGCTTCTCACCCGGAGAGTAGCGCTTCAGCTCTTCTCGCAGGATCGCGGCCAGTTCAGCACCACTGCTACGCTCTTGCATGAGAGCTAACGATAGCGCTATCACCGCCTCGCCGATAGCGGTCACCACCCCGGCCCCCGCCGCAGCGCGCCCGGCGCCGCCGGCCCGCGCGTCCGGCGCCGGCGCCCTCCTCGCCGCCCTCGGCGTCGCGACCTTTTCGCTGACGTTCCCGGCGACCGCCTGGGCGCTGGAGGGCATGGGCCCCTGGGCGGTGGTGATGCTGCGCAGCGTGCTGGCCGCCGCGCTGGCCGGCTCGTGCCTGATGATCTGCCGGGTCCGGGTGCCCGAACGCCGCCACTGGGCCGGTATCGCGGTGGTCGCGGGCGGCGTCGTCCTGGGTTTCCCGTTGCTGACCACCCTCGCGCTACAGACCTCCACCACCTCGCACGCCGCCGTGGTCATCGGCCTGCTGCCACTGGCCACCGCCGCCTTCTCGGCGGTACGCACCGGGGCCCGGCCCTCCCGTACGTTCTGGGGCGCCGCGCTGGTCGGTGCCGCCGCCGTCATCGCCTTCGCGGTGCAGCAGAGCGGCGGCGCACCGGACACCAGTGATCTGTTCCTCTTCGCGGCGCTGCTGGTGTGCGCGGCGGGTTACGCCGAGGGCGGCCGGCTGGCCCGCCATATGCCGGGGTGGCAGGTGATCGGTTGGGCGCTGGTGCTGGCGCTGCCGGTGACCGTGCCGGGCGCGGTGTGGGCGCTGGCCAGCGAGCCGTTGCACCTGACGGGCCACGCGGTGGCCGGGCTGCTGTGGCTGGCGGTCGGCTCGACGTTCCTCGGGATGGTGGTCTGGTACCGCGGAATGGCCGCCATCGGCGTCTCCCGGGCCAGCCAACTCCAGCTCGCCCAGCCGCTGCTGACCCTGATCTGGTCGGTGGTACTGCTCGGCGAGCGGCTGCCGCCGGCCGCGCCCGTGACGGCGTTCGCGGTGCTGGGGTGCATCGTGGTCACCCAGCGGGCGCGGAGCTGACGGCCATGGGCCGGGCCGGGGCGGGTCCGCCTCACCGGGTGCGCTCCGGGCCCGCGGACATAAACTGGCGGCGATGGCAGGACTGCCGTCCGGGCCGATCCCGGGCCCGCAATCCATTGGCCGTTCAACCGCCCGGTCGTCGTGCGCGTCGGCCGCCCCGGTAGGCGGCCGCCCGACGCGGGAGGAGCCCAGATGCATGCGAGCAAGGGCGACCGGCTGCTGGTGCATGGCAGAACCGTTGGTCAAGCCGACCACGTGGTCGAGATCGTGGAAGTGCTGGGTACCAACGGTGACCCGCCCTTCCGCGTCCGTGCCGAGGACGGCCACGAGACGATCATGTGGCCCGGCCCGGACTGCGTCGTCCAGCACCCCAAGTCCACCCAACCCCACACCATCCGCTGACGGACCTCGCGGCGGTGGCGGGCCCCCGCCACCGCCGCGAGCATGGCGCCGCAGGGACCGCGCGACCGTCACCGCCGGGCCACAGCACCCCCGTAGTGGTCCTTGACGACCCGGGCCAGCGCGCCCAGCGGATCCCTCACCACGTCCTTGGCCGAGAAGTACACATGCCCGCCGACCTGGGGAAAGCGGTGGGCGAAGGTGAGGTGGCGGGAGAGCTCGGCCGGGTCCCGCCAGGCTTCGGGTTGCGCGGCCGGGCCCGCCTTGTAGAGGGCCTCGCCGATGTAGAGGTCCGCCCGCGTGCCCGCCACGGTCCGGGCCCACCAGGCCACCAGCTCCGCGTAGTCGGCGGCGGCGAAGCCCAGCGGCCAGTACACCTGCGGCACGATGTAGTCGAGCCAGCCCTCCCGCACCCAGCGGCGGGTGTCGGCGTAGAGGTCGTCGTAGGTCTGCACCCCGGCCTCGGTCCGGGAACCGTGCGGATCGGTCGCGGCATTGCGCCAGACCGCGAACGGGCTGACGCCGAAGCGCACCCGCCGGCCCGTCCCGGCGATCCGCTCCCGCATCTCCCGGATCAGCAGGTCGATGTTGTCCCGCCGCCAGTCGCCGCGGCTGGCGAAGACCGCGCCGTACGCCTCGTAGGCCGCGTCGTCGTGGAACGCCTGGCCGGCGACCGGGTACGGGTAGAAGTAGTCGTCGAAGTGCACCCCGTCGACGGGATAGCGGTGCACGGCGTCCAGCATCGCGTCCTGGACGAAGCGACGGACCTCGGGCAGCCCCGGGTTGTAGTAGAGCTTGCCGCCGTACGGGAGGACCCACCCCGGATGCCGGCGGGCGGGGTGGCTGGGCGCCAGCCGGCCGGGGTCGGTGTGGTTGGCCACCCGGTACGGGTTGAACCAGGCGTGCAGCTCCAGCCCGCGCCGGTGGGCCTCGCGGACCGCGAAGTCCAGTGGGTCCCAGCCCGGATCGCGGCCCTGGACACCGGTCAGGTACTGCGCCCAGGGCTCGTACGGCGACGGCCACAGCGCGTCGGCCGTCGGCCGCACCTGGAAGAACACCGTGTTCAGCCGCCGCTCGACCGCCGCGTCGAAGAGCGCGGCCAGTTCCCGCTGCTGGGCCGCGCGGTCCGGGCCGGGCCGGGACGGCCAGTCCACGTTGGCCACCGTCGCCAGCCACATCCCGCGCAGATCGCGCCCGGCCGGGGCGCCCCGACCCTCCGGGGCACCCGCGCCCAGCAACCAGGAGGCGGCACCCAGTGCCGCCGCGCCGAACCCTCGGCGTGTGATCCCTCGCATGAAAAGCCCCCATCTTGTCCGTTTCGTCCCATGTGGCAGCCTCAGAATGCCCGCCCCGGCGCCGTCCTCCCAGCACCTCGCGGAGTAACGTCGGGGGCGAGGCGGGCGTCGGACCCTTACGGCGTACCGCCAGTCCTGAAGATCAGCGAAAGGCACGAGGTGACGGACTCATTCGCCGACATTGCACGCGTCGGAGTGGTCGGCTGCGGCCAGATGGGCGCTGGCATCGCCGAGGTGTGCGCCCGCGCCGGGCTGGACGTCAAGGTTGCGGAGACCACCGGCGAGGCACTGGAGCTGGGGCGCACCCGGCTGACCAACTCGCTCGGCAAGGCCGCCGAGCGCGGCAAGATCACCGTGGCCGAGCGCGATGCGACGCTCGGCCGGCTCAGCTTCACCACCGACCTCGGTGAGTTCGCCGACCGAGACCTCGTCATCGAGGCCGTGGTGGAGAACGAGCAGGTCAAGACGGAGATCTTCCAGGTACTCGACCAGGTGGTGGTGCGCTCGGACGCGATCCTGGCCTCCAACACCTCGTCCATCCCCCTGGTGAAGTTGGCGGTGGCCACCTCCCGGCCCGACCACGTCATCGGCATCCACTTCTTCAACCCGGCACCGGTGCAGAAGCTCGTCGAGCTGATCCCCGCCCTCACCACCGGCGAGGAGACCCTCAAGCGCGCCGAGTCGCTGGTCGAGGACGTCCTCGGCAAGCACGCCATCCGCGCCCAGGACCGCTCGGGCTTCGTGGTGAACGCCCTGCTCATCCCGTACCTGCTCTCCGCGATCCGGATGTTCGAGTCCGGCATGGCCAGCCGCGAGGACATCGACAACGGCATGGAGATGGGCTGCGCCCACCCGATGGGCCCGCTCAAGCTCTCCGACCTGATCGGCCTGGACACCGTCACCTCGGTCGCGGCCTCCATGTACGAGGAGTACAAGGAACCGCTGTACGCCGCTCCGCCGCTGCTGCAGCGGATGGTGGACGCGGGACGCCTCGGTCGCAAGAGCGGGTCGGGGTTCTACTCGTACTAGGGAGTACGGCAACACCACCAACTTCCAGTATTCAAGGGCGAGTTCGTCGAGCGCAGCGCTGGCAGCGGTGCTGCGCTCGGACGGCTCTCAGAGCTCTCACCGGCCCTCGTTCACGCAGTCGCGCCCGGTCAACGGGGTCTCCGCGAGTTCGCGGTCTGCCGAGCATCGTCGGCTGGTAGGAAACTGGTTCTGACCTGGGGCTTTGCGTCTTACAGAGCTGTCGGGGCCTTTCCTGCTTACTCAGCGAAAAGTCCCTGCAAAGTCCCTGGGACAGAGCAGAAAGTCCCTGAAAAATCCCTGGGAAGTCCCTGGCTCCGAGCAGCCCGACCTGCGGTTTCGAGCCCTGTATCGCGGCAAGCGACGTCGGTGGGAGCGACTGCCCTTCCCTTGGGCCCGGGCATCCTTGGTGACGCCTTGTCGTAACCGCTTGTCAGTGAACGGGGCGAACCCCTGCTCGGCTCATTTGGGCCAGCGGCGAGCGAGTTGGGAGCGGATGTGATGGCTTTGGGGCACCCCCGCCGGGTGTGTCTGTCTCCATCACGCAGCGGCCGAGTTGCCAGCATTAGCCCTTAACGTCCCAGGCGGCGAGATGGGCAGCACTGCTCCCTCGCCGGGAGGAGGTGTCGATGGCTCGGCGCCCGAGTCATGCGAAGGTCCAGGCCATGGCCTGAACCTGAGCTGCAGGGCACGACGCAGACGATGTGTTGTCAGTGGGCCCCTGCATCATCGTTCCCATGACACAGAGCACCACCGACACTCTCCACGCACTGGCCCACAAGCACCTGCCCGCCGAGATCGCCGAGCGATGGTTCAGCCTGCTTCGGCCTGGCCTTCGCCTGGAAAAGGCCACGGATACGGGCGTGGATACGGCCACGGATCCACTCGTCGGCCGACTCGGCGGCCTGCCGGAGCTACCGGAGAACGAGGAATGGCCCGTGTGGCAGGGGCACGGCCCGCTCTCCTTTATCGCCTCACTCGACTGCGCCGCGCTCCCCACCTCCTCCCTCGACATCCCCCTGCCGGCAGACGGCACGCTGGCCTTCTTCTACTTCGACGGGCAACTGGACGACGGCTGCGCGGTGGTCCTGCCCGATGAGCCGGACAGCTGGGCGAGAGCACGCGTGCTGTACATACCGACGAGCGCCCCTGTCACAGAGCGGGCGACGCCGGAAGGGATTCAGCCCTATCCCAAGGTCCCGCTGACGGCGAGCGTGGAGGCTACGGAACCCTACCTCTGGCACCCGGTGGTCTACCGGGAGTTCGCCCCGATGCCCGACGACCACCCGCTGTGGAACGAGGACTTCCAGGAGATCCTGTGGGACCACCACGAGGGTACCGAGCACCGCATCGGCGGCCACGCGCACCCGGTGCAGGACGAGGTGGAGTCCGAGGTCGCCCGCGGCGCTCTGGGCAATCCGCCGTGGGACGACCCGCGCATCAAGGAGGAGGCCCTGCGCTGGGTACTGCTCGCACAGTTCGACACGGACGACGACGCCGACATGATGTGGGGCGACTGCGGTGCCCTCTACTGGCTCATACGCCCAGAAGACCTGGCCGAACGACGCTTCGACCGCGCGATGTTCACCTGGCAGTGCGGCTGACCAAGAGTTCCATCTGCTCTGTAGCAGAGAGTGGGGAATTTCCCCTGGACGCATAGCTCGACAGCTAGGTCGGGCTATGCGTCTCCGTGACCGCTTCAGCGATATCCCGACCTCGCCCGTTTCGCACCGCCGATAGCAGGTAGTGGCACGCACCGTACGAGGTCGACAGCGGCCACATAATGCATAGAGAGCTACGTCCGTCAGGAAGGGCGATCCTCCGTGCGGTAAACCGCCATAGCAAGCGAGCCCGAGCAGTCGGAGTCGCTATGCAGAATGCCCGCTATCTGTTCCAGGGGCCGCTCCCGCAGTTCAGGAAGATTACGCACCCGGCAGAAGTGACAGCGACGCCGTCGAGTCAGCCCACATGGGCTCTATTGTGCGGATTTTCGATTCACGCCCTCTTGGAGCAAGCTCCTGTGAATCTCCGCATGACGGAATTGGTAGGCAGGTCCGACTTTACGCAACACGCCAAGACGGTGAGCATCTTCAAGGAAGGACATGAGGCGCAACGGCGTACCCGTGAGAAGCGCCCTGGCTAGTCGTGTGATTAGAAACAGGCCCCAAGCGGTGTCTTTGAACGCCATGAATAGTCCGACCCAGATGCCGATGAACGAGCCAGCGACGGCAGAGATCGCCGTCCCGGCCGTGATCCACGTTGTTGCGTCAATGTTCGGAACAGGTGGATTGTACATGAGGATTCCGAGGACGAGCGTGATAATCAGGACTGTCGAGGATCCAAACCATGCAATGAAGACCTTGACGAAGGTCTTTCGATCGATGCGGAGACTTTCCATTGGACCTATTGGCTGGCTCTCCTCGATGATTCGCGGAACCCATCCACATGTGGAGACCGAGATTGCTGCCCCACCAAGAGCCCAGGCGATCGACATGGTTAATGTTGGATGTACATGCGTCTCGAATATTCCGCCAGGCGGGTATCCTTCGGCCGCCGCATAGCGCATGGCTAATATTCCGTAACCGCTTCCCGCACCGAATATCGTCGGATAAAGCCTCCATTTCCATCGAAGCCCTGAGGTGAGGTCCCTGCGAGACCCTTTAAGGGCTCCACGCACAGAGGCATACGTCATGAGGCCAAAGAATGCGGGAATGGCTACCGTTGAACCTGTCTCTGCATTGCGAGCGGGGAGGAATAGCAGAAGGAAGCTAAGCCCACCGAGCGCAAGGCTGATCGTATTGGCCGTGCGACTCGAGACGCGGTGAAAGTTCCACCACCGAAACTCTCTCGAGCCTCCTGTTGTGTTGCTCACGTGTTGGGCGATGGCCCGGTGAGCGCGTAGAGCCTTCCCGGGAGGCATCTTCTTCTTTTTCGTGTTCACGGAAGACGAGACCTCGGCCTGATAAACAGCGGGTATATAGGCGCGAGACAAATGCTCCTTTACGACCTCAGCAGAAGGGAACCGGATTGGATCACAAAGCTCATTGGGAGCTGGAACAATATCCAGACTACCGGCCGGCCTGGCGTTGTAGATGGTCCGACAAAGGAAAAGGTACAGGGGCGTCCGAAGGGATTCCCCAACCGGTGTCGCTGTCCCCAAAAGGTCGAGAACCGATTTCCAGCGTTCTGCGGATTTCGTTGCGGCACCCCCTGCGTCGCGCAAAAGGTACGATCGGGCATCGTCTGCCGCCATGGGCTGCATCTCAATGCCAGCCGCTCCGTTGAGGCGAACCTCTGCTCCGCTTCCAGCCGACAGGGCGCTACGGAAGCCCTCCGTTTGACTGGACATGACTAGAGGTTTCCCCATCGAGAACGATCTATTTATCGTTTCGAGTGCCTCATATCTATGTTCGCGCGGAATTTCATCGAATCCGTCAAGGATCGGAGTTACTAGTCCCGCGTTCAGCAAGGCCCTTGCCTTTGTCGATCGCCCCTCTGGCTCATCGTGGGGATATCTTGTGACGCGATAATCGCGCATCAGCCTGTCAGCCATCCACGATTCAAGGCTTTGAAGACCGGGGCTCCAGTCACCCAGAGGGAAGATAACGGGAACGGGCTCCCCTTCTTTTCTCTTTTCCAGTAGGTCCCACTGGAGGCGAGAGAGCAGGATCGTCTTCCCTGCGCCAGCTTCCCCGAGGACCAGCAGGCGCTTGGTAGGACAGCGCAATAGGAGGTTGGTGAGGTCGTTCCCTCGCCCATCTAGCTCAGCAGGGGTTGATAGCCATTGGGCCGCTTCCCCACCCGTGAAGCCGGGGAAGCCCTCAGCGACTTCACGCTGCATCTGCAGGTCATCAACCAGATCGCCTGGGGCCGCGATCCAGGGCACTGGTAGGGCGTAAGGGTCACCGATGCGGAACCGGTGTTCCACCGCCTTTCGCTCTCGCTTCAGGCTTTCAGCCAGCTTGTCGGCGGCATCGTTGAGGGTCTTGCCCCCTGTGAATTCAAGGTGGGTGGCCCTGCCGCTGTTCCAGTTGTGAAGGAGGTTTGCCAGTGCCGCCAGAGCGGCAACAAAAGCAGCTGCGAGCACTACGAATGGACTCGCGCCTGAAATCCACTGCCAGAGCAGCACAACAAGGACCAGCACAAGGGCTGCGGCCACGGTTATGTACGAGAACCCCCTGCGATTCATGCAGTGAGTATGCCTCAACGTGGGGCCATTCCCTGGCGGTTGGCAGGGAAAGATCGCTACTTTGCGTCTTGCTCGTCACGCCAGAGATGGCGCTGTAGCGGCGCTACCGGAAGGACTCTTCGCCCGCTCAGTGGAGTTGACACATCGCTCAGACGCCGGATCGCTGTACTTGCACCCTCCGTCTGGCCCCGATCTAGCCAGGGAAGCCATCTCTACAGCCATAGGATCCGTCGTGACGCCTTCGAGAACGCGCTGATGAAGTCGCCCATCGGCCTGTACAAGGCGTACGCGCAGCATGTGACGGTGTTCAACGTGTCGGCTGCACAGCGGCAGACGCAGCAGTGCGCCATCATGCGGGAGGGCCTTAGTAGTTGATGTCTTTCCGATCTTGAGAGATGCGCGTCGAACGGGAGTCTCGATCGGGTGGCCGCGGGGTGCTTGCCGCATACGAGTAGGGCCTCCTGGAGTGTGACTGTCTGGCTCACCGGTTCGGAAACGCCGCGGACAACGGGATGCGGCAGGCGCGTTACCCGACGGACATGACGGATGTGGAGTGGGCGGCCATCCGGCCGCTGCTGCCGGTGCCGGGTTGGCTGCGCGGCCGGGGTGGGCAGCCGGAGGCGTACTGCCACCGGGTGATACTCGATGCGATCCGGTATCTCGTGGACAATGGCATCAAGTGGCGGGCGATGCCTGTCGACTTTCCTCCGTGGGACCGTGTCTACTCGTTCTTCCGCCGCTGGCGCGACCACGGCTTGGTCCGGGAGTTCCACGACTGGCTTCGCGGCCGGGTCCGTGAAAGGCTGGGCCGGGACGTGGAGCCGACGGCCGGGGTGATCGACTCGCAGTCCGTCAAGGCGGACGCTGTCGTCGGCACCGACAGCCGCGGCTTCGACGGCGGCAAACAGATCAACGGACGCAAGCGGCACGTCGTGGTCGACACCCTCGGCCTGCTGCTGGGGGTAATGGTCACCGCCGCGGACACCGGCGACCGCACAGCCGCCCAGGTCCTGCTGCGGCAAGTCGCTGACGCGCACCACCTGCTGGAACTGGTCTGGGCCGACGGCGGCTACACCGGCAGCCTCGTCGAGTACTGCCTGGCCGCTCTCGCGCTGGTGGTGGCGATCGTCAAGCGCAGGCATGACCAGAGAGGGTTCGTGGTGCTGCCCAAGCGGTGGATCGTCGAGCGGTTCTTCGCCCACCTGATGCGCACCCGCCGCCTGGTGCGTGACTTCGAGCGCCGCACCACCAGCGCCGAGGCGATGGTCTACTGGTCCATGGCGCTGCTTATGACCCGTCGTCTGGCCCGATCACATCCTTCGCGAGCATGAACCGGCCCGGCGCCGGTTCGGCCAGCCAGCCGCGCGCGACCAGGCGTTTCGCCTTCGACCGCAGTGTCTCCACCGCGCCGGCACCACATCCATGCCGAACCCTGCGGCCAACTCCTGGCAGGTCAGGGTCCCTTGATGAAGCCGGTGCCGGTCCGCGAGCGCCTGCAAGATGCGCTGGTAGTCCACCGACAGCACCGAGCAGGCCAGCCCTTCACGCCACACCGGCACCTGCGCCTTCGGCTTCGCCCCGTCCCGGGGCGTCGGCTGTCCGTCCGCATCCCGCGGATCCCGGGTGACCCCTGTGTCGGCGGTGGTGTCGCCGTCCGGAGCCAGCACCGTATCGACCCGCCTGCGGGCGATCGCCCACTCCTGCCATTCCTGCTCGGCCGCGGCCAGCTCGGCCTGGACGCGGTCGGCCTCCTCGCGTAGTTCGTCGACTCGACGGCGAGCGGCGACCTCGTGCTGTTCCAGCAGTCCGACAACCGACGGCATCCGCGACCTCCCAGGGAACGGCGACCCGACAGGCCACGACTCCCACGGAATCAGCGCCCCTATGTCTAACTAGCGAAAACGCCGTCCCCAGGTTCGGTACGCCAACAGCTACTTACGTCAGCGACTCCATCTGGGAACCCCTCGCGCCACCCACGCGCCAGGACGCCCCCGACGCTGCCGTGGGGACCGCCGCGGAGGCCCTCGTCGAACTTCTGAGCGCCCTGGCCCGGCGTCAGCACGAACACCGCCGTCGCACCGCCGACCGCCTCACTGCCGTCCTCGCCACCGGTCTGCTGCCCGAGGACCTGACGGACATGGCCACCTACTACCGCGCCAAGGCCCACCGCGACCTCGGCGAGGCCGCTGCCTCCCGGCGCGGGATGCAGCACGTCGCCGACGGCGGCGGCCGCCTGGCCCCCGCAGCCCTCCGCGGCCTGGCCCATCTCGCCCGCATCGCCGGCGACTTCCCCACCGCCCTCGACGCTGTCCACGGTCTGGGCTGGAAAGGCCGACATCACCGCGTCATGGGCGACCTGAGGTGGCCCCACGGCGCGATCGACTAGGCCCTGACCTCCTACACGGCGGCACGCACCGAGGCCGAGGACCACGGTGTCGCCGGCGAACGTGCCACCTCCCAGGCCCACCTGGCCCTGGCTGCTGCATTCGCCGACCCCGCTCGGGCCGACGACGAGATCGCCCTCGCCCAGCAGCTGCTCGACGGCCTTGACCTGCGCGCCACCGCCCTCTCCGCCCAGATCGCCGCCCTCGTCCGCGCCGCCGGTGCGCAAGGTGTCGATGACCGCGCCCGCGTCCTGCGCACCGAGGTCGAGGTAGCCGGTGTTGTCTCCCTGTGCGCCACCCTCGAACTCGCCCTCTGCTTCCACCACGCCGTCCTCGACGCCACGGAGCAGCTGACCACGGCGCTCGCCCGACTGCAGCAGGCCACCAGCGACGGCGACTACGCCTACTACAGTGACATCGCTCACTTCATGGCCGGCCGCCTTCTCGATGGTCCCTCCGCGGCGCGATGGCTTGATGGCGAGCAGCAGACCCGCAGCCGCTGGCGTGCGCTGGTCACCACTCGACGCCAGTACCTGCTCACCGCCCGCTGAACGCACCGGACCCGACATGGCAGGCTCCGCTGGGGTGCGCCAAGGGCCGGGAGCGCCAACAGTGGAAGTCATGAACGACAACGTCCTCTTCCTGAATGTCGACGACCCGCAGGCCGGCCACCGGGCACTCGACGCGCTGCGGCAGGCGCACGCCGACGGTGAGGTGAAACTGCGCGAGGCAGCGGTCGTCGCACGCGATGCTGGCGGCGTCCTGGACTTCCCCGACGCCGTCGACAGCACCGGCACTGCCCGCGCCTTCACCGCCGGCGGGCTGATCGGCGGGCTCCTGGGGATCCTCGGCGGTCCGCTCGGCGTCATGATCGGCTTTGGCGCGGGCGGGCTGATCGGCGGTGCCCATGACGCGCGCGAGGCGACCGCGATCAACGCGGCGCTGGAGATGCTGGCGGCGGAAGTGCCGCCGGGGAGCACCGTGCTGGTAGCCGAGCTGGTGGAGGACGATTCATCACTCGTCGACGGACTGCTCGTCCCGTACGGGTCAGCCGTGCGCTATCCCGCGAGGGAGATCCGCAAGGAAGTGGAGGAGGCCATCGCCCAGAGTCATTAAGCCGGACTCAGCTCTGCTGTGCCCCATTCAGCCCAGTAGCCCTCGAGGGCGGCGTGGTCCGGGCTGATCCAGGGCGGATAGGCGCAGTGCCGATCCGGCTGTACGCGGCTGCCGAGCCTGCGGCGCGGTTGAGCTGGCGGATGCCGTGGACCAGGTCTTCGTGGTCGGGCAAGGAGATGCACTCGGGGCAGCAGACGTAGCCGATGTAGCGACACGGTGGGACCTGGGCCTGCCTACGACCGGAATGTAAAGCCGCCGACGATGCTCAGGTGGGGCAGGCGGGTTCGGGCGTACATTCGGCAGATGGGTCTGACGATGCGTGTGGTCGAGCTTGAGTGCACAGATCCGCTCAAGCTGGGTGAGTTCTGGAGTGCCGTCTTAGATGCCCCCGTCGGGCCTGGGACGGACGGGGTGAATATCGTTCCGCGCGGCGAGCAGGAGATGCGGCTCTACCTGGTGGAGGAACGAGCTCCAGCGCGGCCGCGAAGCCGGATGCGACTGTGGCTGAACCCTGTTGACGGAGCACTGGAAGTCGAGGTCGCCCGGCTCACTGCCCTGGGAGCGAAGGTCATCGAGAGGCGCTGGACGAACCGGAGTTGCGGTCTGGCGGTGGTGGTGCTGGCTGACCCGGAGGGCAATGAATTCTGCGTCGAATCCAGCGACCAGGAGGTCGCTGAGGCTGTGCGACGCTTCGAAGACGCTGATCTCGACGGGCTGGGGCCAGAACCGGAGTCCAGTGCATCCGTCCGCGTCGATATTCCCTAGACGCCGGTGGGCGCCGGGCCTGCGGACAGCAGGCCCGGCGCCGAGGACGGTCAGCCGCAGAAGAGCGAGACTGACGGGCTGTGAAGGATCTTGGGGGCGTACTGTCCGCGCCACTCGATCTGCATCACGGACTCGGTGTAGAACGTGCGCTTGTGCACCTGGTCAGCGCACTTGTAGACGAGCTTGTTGTTGCCCTTGCACTGGCCCCATCCGGTGTCCTTGTGCGCGATGGTGCTCACCGGGCCGAGCATGATGGCCGTCTGTAGCCGGCACTTGTCCGGCACCGGGCCGCACGCACCGATCTTCCCCGACGCGGCGATCTTCCCCGATGTCAGATAGCCCGGCGTCTCCGCCGTGAAGGCGCACGTCGCGAAGTCGTTGATCTTCACGTCCTTCACCTTCACCGTCGCCGCGGCGCCACCGGCGGCACCCGCTACGGGGCCGGGCAGTGCGGTGGCCGGCGAGGCGACTAAGCCCAGGACGCTGAGCGCAGCGACACCGGCTAACGACAGTTTCACTCGCGTACGAATAACTTCCCCCTCTTGGAAGCCCCGGCCACGTCCTGCGGCCGGGTGGTCACATGCAGCTAAGAGGGTCCCGGTAAACGATCGACCAATGTCCCAAAATGAACAAAATTGCCGCGCGAACCCACGGCACGTAGCCGGTACCGACCGTCGCATGCCTGCGGTCCGCTGACGGTCATCTGGCTGCGAGGGGCACGCCCGCCCGGTAATGCGCCGGTCCTGGCGCGCGGAAGTTGCGCCCAGCCCGTGTGCTGCGGCTGTGACTGAGCGCTATAGGTGTCCCGATTGAGCGTTTAGGCGGTCCGCAGAGGGGTGGCTGCGGTTGCCCCTGGGGGAGGAACGGCGTTCGGCGTCCCAGCTCCGCATTCCAGGCAGCTTGCGACTGCCCTGGTCAAAGGGCACTTCCGCGTTCCTGCGTCCCAAAGTGCCTGGATTTTGTGGCGGGACGGACGGGGCGCCCGGCACGCTCGGGTCGTTCAAGTGCCGCGCCCACCGGACTGCCGGGGGCGGGGCCGACGGTTCGGATCAAGGGAGATGTGCATGAAGCGTCTTGCCACCACACTCGGAGTACTCGGCGCGAGCGTCGCGCTCACGCTCGGTGTGACTCAATCGGCCTCTGCCGCGGACGGGACCCTGTTACTCAACGGTCGCATCATTCAGAACCCCACCGGCTGCAACCGGAGCGATGCTCCCGGCGGCGTGGTCGCCAACTACACCGACAGCATCGCGTACGTGTACTCGGACCCGTTCTGCCAGGAGTTCATCAACGTTGTGATGCCGTTCTCGAACGTGGAGGATTCGAACGCATGGTCTGTCCGCTACTGAGCGGCACCCAGGCGGGCCGGACGCCGCTGCCGGTCAGCTTCAGGCCGGTGAGGTGACCGCCCGGCCGAAGCGCCGGGCGAAGAACCGGGTCGCGCTGTTGGCCTCCAGCAGGAGCGATGCCGAAGGCTGCGGCAGTTATCCCGGGCCCGGCCGCCAGCAGCGGCACCCCGATCACGATGCCCAGGCCGACGCTGACATAGCCGAGCGACCCCTCGGCGCCGATCTCCGATTTCCTAGAGGGCGTCGAGGGTCGCCCGGTACTCGGGCACGGCGAGTTCCGCCGCGCGCTGCATGGGACGATGACCCGGCCTTCCCGTTCGCCCGCCGCTCGCGGATCGAGCGCCGGGGCGCTTTGGCACCTGGTCCTCACCCGACTTCAGTCCCAGGCTGACGCGAAGGGCTGGATTACGTGGGACCTGAGCGTCGATTCCACAGTGTGTCGCGCCCATCAGCATGCGGCAGGGGCCAGGAAGCATGGGGACCTACAGAAGGAACCGCCGGGCGGAGTTGTGGCCGAGCCCTGTGATCACGGGCTGGGCCGCTCACGTGGCGGGTTCACCACCAAGCTGCACGTGGCTGTCGAGCAGGGTCAAAAGCCCATGTCGATCGTGGTGACGGCCGGGCAGCGCGGCGACTCGCCGCAATTCGAGCCCGTGCTGGAGAATGTCCGCCTACCCCGCATCGGATCGGGCCGGCCACGCGTCCGCCCCGATCGAGTACGCGCCGATCGGGCGTACTCCTCCCGCAAGAACCGCGCCTACCTGCGCCGCCGTGGAATCCGCTGCACCATCCCATACAAGGCTGACCAGGCCCGCAACCGCAGGAAGCTGGGCTCCCGTGGCGGCCGACCGCCGCGTTTCGACGCGGTGGATTACCGCGAGCGCCATGCGGTCGAGTGCGGGATCAACCGACTTAAAAGACACCGGGCAGTGGCCACGAGGTACGACAAGTTCTCCGTCCGCTACGAGGCGACTGTGCTGGTCGCAGCCGTGAACGAGTGGCTGTGACCAGCGCCGTCGCAACGGCCCTCAGACGACGTCGAATTCGTTGCCCTCGGGGTCCTGCATGGCGGCGGCGTAGAGCCCCATGTCCAGCTCATCCTTAATCCGCAGCACGGTGGCACCAGCTTTGACCAGCCGTTCCACCGTAGCCTTGACCCGCTGTATGCGGACCTCCAGTGGGACGTCACGGCCCCCACCGACCTTCAGGTCGAAGTGCCACCGGTTCTTGGCGACCTTCGGCTCCGGAACCTGCTGGAACCACACCCTCGGTCCACGTCCCGCAGGATCGATGATCGACTCAGGAATATCCCCGGCACCGGCCGGCAACTCTGCCTCGGGCACCCCCCATGGCCGCCCAGTAGGCACGCCAGGTGGCGTGCCCGCCCGGCGGAGGCTCAGGCACGTAGTCCAGGGCCCCGGCCCAGAAAGTCACCATTCTCTGCGGATCGGAGCAGTCGATCGTCAGCTGCACTGTCATCTCCATGCTCAGAGCATCCCAGGCAGGTCTGACAGAAGATCCACTTTCGCAACAGGCCCTAGGTTCACCTCACGGTTCAGGCGGCTTGGCCGAGACCGGCGGTAGTCAGGTCCTGCTCGCGCAGCGGGGTGAAGTCGACGTCGTTCGGGGTCGGGGGCGTCCGGCGTCTCAACGGCGTCATCTCGGTTCACCCTGCGACTCTACGAGGCGACGATCTTCACGTCCGGTCCGTCCTCGCAAAGCCACAGCTCCGGAGTACCGGAGGCGTCGTACCGTGGCCCTGTGGGGAACGTATTTGGTGGTGGGGACAAGAGTCTGTACCTGTCCAACAGCGGCACCGAGGTGTTCATCGACCTGCTGATGCTGGCGGTATCTGATCTTGCTGATGACGTGTGGGACTACCGCTTCGCGGCTCTTCTGACACTTCAGGACCAGAACGTGATGGGGCGCGGGGCTGTCGGATTCGACCTACAGGACATCGCGTGGGGCACCACTCCACGAGGACGTGCCCGGTCGAAGGACTTCGTGCTGCGCGCCACCACACTCGCGTTGAGCCGCCACCGCTGGAGCGAGCTGGGTTACGACCCTCCCTTCGCTCGTGACCACCTGTACCAGTTCAAAGCCATGGTGGAGTCGTTCGCGCCGGCCGACGACATTCATCTCGTCGGAGACTTCCCCGGACCGGACGAGCGTGCGATGGCCTCATGCTCACAACACCAGATCCTTAGTGCGCTCCCGTACTGGGAGGGGTGTTTCCTGTGCACCAAGCCAAGACAATCTTGAGCATTCGAGTTGGCGAAAGCCGCCAACTACGGCGCTGTGGCCAGGCGTTGAGGTCCAGAGCGCGGACCGTCTCGCCGTCTCAGCGCTTCGGCGCGGTGGTGGCAACGATCGCCCCGTCAGGGCGGTCCGGGGTGGGCTGGGCCGTGCACTGGCTGTGGGCCGCGGCCCAGGTCTCCCGCTGCGCCACGGCCAGGGTGGCAGGTTCAGGTCCAGGCCCAGGACGGTGATGCCGAGCAGGGCTGCGAGGTGCTGGCGGTACCGGGCCGGGCGCGGTCGGCCTCGACGAACGCACACGTCGGTGCGTAGAGGTGAGATGCCAGCCGGCTTCGGCGTGGGCGCGGTGGATGAGGCGGGAGGCGAGGACATGGCCCTGGCCGGCCGCGGTCATCGCGGTGTCGTCCAGGACGATGTGCATGGCGTCGTTCACCGCCCGGTCACCTGAGCCAGACGCTGGTCGAGCTCACTGTCCAGGTCCTTCTGCTGGGCCGCGGTGGGGACGTAGCCGTTCCGCTTGTTCAGCGCGGCGAGGGCCTTCTCCGCGCGCTCGGCCGGGATGAGTAGGGTCTCGGCCAGGCGCGCCAGGTATGAAGAAGACGCTGGAGAGCTGCCCGGCACAGAAGCTCCCGACGGAGTCGTCGCCTGACGTCGTGCTCAAGCCGTGAACCCGGCTGGCGCATGCCGATCAAGAAGGGGGCACGGAGAAACGACAGCGAATTCGCCGAAGGCCCTCCACTGACACCCCAACAGAACTCGGCCTCGTGACAGCCCACATGCGCCTCCAGCACGTCGACGGCCCCGTCGAGGAATCCGCCGCGGAGCGCATCACGACGCCGGCCAGGCTGGCTCCGGACACCTCGCCGCCGCTCACGTTTCCTCCCAGGGCATGTAGCCGAGGTTCAGGTGCCCGAGGTCGGAGAGACGGTGCACCGTCGCGACGAACGCCCGGGTGAACCGGCGCTGTGCTGAGTGCTCGCCGTACCGGGCGATGTGGTCGTGGACGACCTGGTGGTCGGCAGCGGCGTGGTTATGCCAGTCCAGGACCTGCTCGCGGGTCAGGTCCTCAAGGACCAGCTCCTGGTCGTCGTCGACGTCCTCCAACTCCGTCTCTGGGGCTGGAGCGGCGGCGGCCAGACGGGGCGCGGGCAACACGACCGGGGCCGGCGGGACGGCCGAGACGTTGCCTCGGGCTGCGACCACCGCCTTCCAGGCACGGACCCGCTCCCACTCAAGCTCACGTGACCACGCCCTGGTCATCACACCTCTGTGCGACTGCCGGCCGGCAACCGCCCACCACTCCGCTTCGGTAGCCCTCGGCATCGCGAGGGCTACCGCGATCGCGCGGCGCTGCACATGTCGGTCGAGCTGCCGGTCCTCGTACCGCGGGCAGTCCCGGTCGAACATCGCCCTGCCAGCTCGCGGTCCGCCGCGACGCTGACCTCCACCAGGTCACCAGAGCCCTCATTTGCGCTCGGCCCCGGCGAAGACACCCGCTGATGCTGTACGACATCGCACGGTCGGCACTCGTCATCCCGCAGGCCCAGCGAGAGTCCGGACCGGGCTGGATCAGCGCAGTCCGGCGAAAAGGTCGTTCTCGGGCACGGCCGCGCCGGTGGTGTCTTGGACGCGTACGAAGGTCTCGACGCCCATCAACTCAGTGAACTTCTCCTGGCCCATCCCGAGGAAGAAGATGTTCTCCCCTTGGCTGGCGTGCGCGGCCAGTGCATCGAACTTCTGACCGCCGAAGTCGGTGGTGTCCACCCAGGTGGTGATCTCCTCGTCGGGGAGCCCGATCTCGGCTAGCGCGGCGGCCTCGGCGGGATCCGGCTCCTGGCCGTCCGCACCGAACTCGCGCATGATCTCCCCGAACCGCTGCATCATCGAGCGAGGCGCTGTCGTCCAGTACACCTTAGGTGTCAGCGCGGCCTTCGCCAGCGCCGCCATCGTGATGCGGTTGGCCTGGATGTGGTCAGGGTGGCCGTAGAAGCCGTTGTCGTCGTAGGTGACGACCACATTAGGTTGGTAGCGTCGCATGAGCTCAGCGAGTCGGGCAGCGCCCTCCTCCACAGGTGTCTGCCAGAAAGATCTAGGGGCGTCGTTGGTCGGCCAGCCCATCATCCCGGAGTCGGTATAGTCCAACATCTCCAGGTGACTGACTTTGAGGATGTCGCAGCTCGCCTTGAGTTCTTGACGTCGCATCAAGGCGACGGCCGCCGGATCGTGTCCGGGGTCACCCGGCTTGACGCCGCCTGGTCCGTCACCGCAACTACCGTCGGTACACGTCACCAGGACGGTGCGGATGCCCTCCGCCGCGTACCGCGCGAGGACACCCCCCGTTCCAGTGGCCTCATCGTCGGGGTGGGCGTGTACCGCCATGAGCGTCAAGGGCCAGTCATTCATGAAACAGTCCTCCTGGGTGAAAAAGCATAGGCATGAGTCCGCAGTGGGCGTATGAGCAGGCGCCCCTCAGTACCAGATGACCGCGCGTATCGCGGCGCCGGGGGCCGCGATCTCTTGGTCCCTGTGCTCCCGCCTCGCGGCGCCGGTTCCTCAGCCGGTGCAACAGCACTGGCTGGACCGGTGTTCCCGCCGTGCACAGAAACCCCCTTGGCCGATCGCTCCGTGCACCCGTGGGCCGGAGCGGCATACCCGTATCGGGCCGCTGACATGCTCCGTCAGCGGGCCCGAGTCACGGGGCGAGGCAGCAGGTTTCGTAGGAGCTCGACGGTCTCGGCCTCCATGTCGACCCCACCCAGCAGCTGCTCGTTGATGCGCGAGAGGCGGGCGGCGGCTTCGCGTAGCGCCTCGATGTCTCCGGCGGCGTGGTGGGCGAGGAAGACCTGTCGGTGCAGGATCTCGCTCTCCTCGGCCGCGAGGAGACCAGGTGAGTCTCGGTGGTCGTGTCACCGAAACCCTCGATCACGCTCTGCGACTACAGCACGTCGCGCCAACGGCCGATGAACTGGCCATGATCACTGCCGACCCCGCCTTGGCACCTGCCCCACGCTCCCTGTTCGTCCCTGTAGAACTTCGATACTTGCGAAGAGAGGGCTACCTCGACCCGGATTACATGCTGGTCAGCGTCACCAAGGGACCGCACTTCACCGACTATGACGAGCTCGTCCACGACATCGTCGGCCACGCTGTGACGGATGGGAGGAAGTGCCGCATCGTCCGCCAAGAGTGCGCGCCGGCGCTGACGCAGGAGTTCACCCGACACGGCATTCTCAAACGGCTCGACTTGAGACGACTGCCCACCTTCGACGAAGCGCGGGGCGTGCAACCCAGGACAGGCGAAGGCGAGGCTGCGCCACGCCCCTGCTGGTGCAGCAGCTGCGGGCACGGCGAGACCAAGGACGCCAAAGCGGCATGGCACACGCGCACCGGGCCGCTGCCGGAACTGCGCGCCCGCTACCGCGACCCCAACTTCGATATCGGACGCTGGACAGACCACACCTACCGTGTCCGGTTCGACGGACAGTGATACCACGTGGCCGAACCCGAGGAGCTAGACGCACCGCGCATGGCTGACCTTGCCTATCTTGGCGGCCGCGGGTTCCATGTGCTGGTCCGTGCCGATCTGGCTCGTCACGCGCCTGGGCGCACCACCGCGGTGGTCATCGGCTGCGGTTCCACCGAGGAGTTCGAGCCGTTCGCGGCACTCGCCTGAGTAGCTGTTGTCTTTTCGATCTTGAGCAGTGCTGGTCGAACTCGGGTTCCCGGTTGGGTGATCCTGCCGTGGCGAGAGCATGAAGGTAGGGCCTCCTGAACAGCTCGTGGGTGTCGAATCCATAGAGCATCAGGAGGCCCCGGTGCCGCAGTCTTCCGTGTCGTTGGCCGGGCAGTCCAACTCGGCTGCTCTGTCGTGTGATTGCCTCGCGCACGTGTACGGCAACGCGGCTGACCGATCCGAGCGGCGGCGCCGGTATCCGACGGACATGACGGACGCGGAGTGGGCGGCCATCCGGCCACTGCTGCCGGTGCCGGGCTGGATGCGTGGCCGGGGCGGTCGGCCAGAGGCGTACTGTCATAGGACGATGCTGGACGCGGTTCGCTATCTCGTGGACAACGGCATCAAGTGGCGCGCGATGCCGGCCGACTTCCCGCCGTGGGACCGTGTGTATGCGTTCTTCCGTCGCTGGCGCGACCACGTGCTGGTCACGGAGTTCCACGACCGGCTGCGGGATCGCCTGCGCGAGACATTGGGCCGGGATGCCGAGCCGACCGCCGGGGTGATCGACTCGCAGTCGGTCAAGGCGGACGCTGTCGTCGGCTCGGACAGTCGCGGCTTTGACGGCGGGAAGCTGATCAACGGGCGCAAGCGGCACGTCGTGGTCGACACGCTCGGGCTTGTGCTCGGCGTGATGGTCACCGCCGCGGACACCGGCGACCGCGCCGCCGCCCAGGTGCTGCTTGAGCAGGTGACCGCCGCGCACCACCGGCTGGCCCTGGTCTGGGCTGACGGCGGCTACACCGGCAGCCTCGTCGAGTACTGCCTGGCCGCGCTGGCCCTGGTGCTGGCGATCGTCAAGCGCAGCGATGACATGCGTGGCTTCGTGGTGTTGCCCAAGCGGTGGATCGTCGAGCGCCTCTTCGCCCACCTGATGCGCACCCGCCGCCTGGTGCGCGACTTCGAGCGGCGCACCACCAGCGCCGAGGCGATGGTCTACTGGTCGATGATCCTGCTCATGACCCGTCGCCTGGCGAGGCCACGCCCTGCGCGAGGGTGAAGCGGCCCGGCGCCGGCTCGGCCAGCCAGCCGCGCGCGACCAGGCGTTTCGCCTTCGACCGTAGTGCCTCCACCCGCGCCGGCACCACGTCCATGCCGAACGCTTGGGTCATCTCCTGGCAGGTCAGCGGCCCTTGGCCGAGCCGGTGCCGGTCCGTGAGAGTCTGCAGGATGCGCTGGTAGTCCACGGACAGCGCCGACCAGGCCAGCCCTTGGTGCCACACCGGCACCTGCGACTTTGCCTTCGCCGCATCCCGGGGCGTCGGCGGCGCGTCCGCATTCTGTGGATCCGGGGTGACCTCCATGCCGGCGATGCTGCCGCCATCCGGAGCCAGCACCGTATCGACCCGCCTGCGAGCGATCACCCACTCCTGCCATTCCACTTCGGCCGCGGCGAGTTCGGCCTGGATGCGGTCGGCCTCCTCACGCAGCCCGTCGACTCGACGGCGAGCGGCGGCCTCTTGCTGTTCCAGCAGTCCGACGACCGACGGCATCCACAACCTCCCAAGGAGCAATGACACGACACGCCACCACTCCCACCGGACCGCCACTGCTATGCCCGACCAGCGAAAACGCCGTCCTCAAGCGCGAAAAGACAACAGCTTCTGATGGCACACATCTCAGCGCTGCACAGTGTGGAGCTGCGGGTGCCGACGGTCGGCTGATGAGCTCTGGCTGCCAGCAGCCATCACGGCTCGTCTGGCCGGCACACCTTGCAGAGACGGTACTCCCGCCCGCCGCGCGATCCGATGTAGCCGGTCTTCCACTCGCGGGCTTCAGCCGGAGTCATGATCTCAAGCAGCAAATGGCGGTTGTACCGCGCCGCGCCCGCTTTGCTGCGGTAGTCGTGGTGTTCGTGTGCCCACCGCCGAAACGCCAGATCGTATGTCTCGCCGATCGGCCGCGCGTTCTCAGTGGGCATCGCGCGTCGAATGCAGGCACACGTCGTGCGATGTAGCCAATGGCCGTTGACGGTGTAACTGAACTGCGCGGGATTTTCGAATCGACACCAAAGCCCGTCGGCGATGTCCAAGAGCCAGTCGAAGTACGACTGCGCCTCTTGGCAAAACTCGCAGCCTCCGCATGGGGCTTCGAGCTCCTGCTCCGTTGGTTCACGATACTGAGCGCTCCACCGGGCCAACTGATCGGTCACGTGCGTCTCGACGACTTCCGGCATACGGGCCCCCTGGACAACGGCAGGAAGCGGCACTGTTCAGCACAGTGTCCCGGGCACGCACCTCAGAATCGCCTGCGCAGCTCACGACACGCGCCATGCCACCCAGGCGAGCGACTCAGGGGTTGAGGTCGAGGACGCGTACGGGTTGCCCGTGCCAGCGCTGCGGGTCAGTGGTGGCGACGACGGCGCCCTCGGGCCGGTCCGGTGTGGGCTGGGCCGCGTGCTGGCAGTGAGCCGCTGCCCACGACGCCTGCTGAGCCACCGCGAGTGCGGCGGGCAGGTCGAGGTCCAGGACGGTGATGCCGGGGAGCGCCGCCAGGTGCTCGGCAGTACCGGGGCGAGCACGGTCGGCTTCGACTAACGCACAGGTCGGCGCGTACAGGTACCAGCCTGCTTCGGCGTGGGCGCGGTGGATCAGCCGGGAGGCCAGCACGTTGCCTTTGCCGGTGGCGGCCATCGCGGTCTCGTCCAGGATGATGTGCATCGCGTCGCTCACCGGCCGGCCGCCTTGGCCAGGCGCCGGTCGAGCTCCTTGTCGAGGTCCTGCTCCTCGGCCGCGGAGGGGGCGTAGCCGCTCCACTTCTGGAGCACGGCCTTGGCCTGTTGCGCCCGCTCGGCGCGTTCGGTCGGGGTGAGCAGGGTTTCAGCGAGGCGTGCCAGGTAGGCCCGTAGCGACAGGCCCTCGGCGGCGGCGATGGCAGCGAGGCGGTCTTTGGCTTCGTCCGCTCCGCGCTCGCGGAGATGCACCGGTGTGGTCTCCAGTTCGGGAACGGGGGAGGGAGTCCGCTCCGCGCTCGCGGAGATGCACCGGGGCGTCAGACCATGGGCCACATCAAGGACGGGTCCGCTCCGCGCACGCGGAGATGCTCCGTAGCCGATCTCCTTGCGGCGCAGGTCGCGTTCGTCTGCTCCGCATCCGCGGAGATGTTCCGGCGACGATGGCACGATCGATATCGCTGTGGAGGCCCGCTCCGCTCAGGCGGAGGTCGTGCCAACAGACCTATCCACCCCGCGCTCCCACAGGGGCAGCGCCTTGGGCGGCACGCCACTACATCATCAGCATGTGTACCTCCGTGTAGCGGCTGCTCAGACGCCTCCAGTGAACGCCCACCTCTGGGATTTTTCAGGGACTTTCAGCTCTGTCAGAGGGACATGCGAAGGACTTTCGGCTGCCCAAGCGGCAAGCACGTGAAAGGTCGAAAAGAGCCTCCGATGCCGGTCAGAGGCCATTTCCGAAGTGAAGTCCCAGGTAGGGGCGGACGAGTCGGCCTGTACGCCGGGGACACCGGGCGCTTTTACCGAAAGCCGGCGTGACCTGCGCGGATACCGTCCCCTGGCGCACCGCAGTGCACATCCCGTGCACGATATATGTGACGACTCGACACATACCGGTCGGTGGTTCCTGCGGCATCACCCCTGGGCTTCACCCCGAACCGTGGGCACCGCTTGCCATGCGGCAGCGGCCAACGAAAGCCCTCTCCAAGCCCCCATCGGCCGCGTCCACACTGTGTCAGCGGGACGAGAGGAGAGCCATGATGCTGTCGTACACGGTGGTGTTCGACAGCAGCATGAAACCCGCGAGAGCGATGAGCCACGCTGTGTTCTCCTGGGCGTTGTCCCTGAGCCAGTTGTCGATCCTGCGCAGTGGCGAGTGGACGAGACCTTTCGCGACGAGGCGGACCACGGTGACCAGCAATGCGGGGGTGACCATCACCAGGCAGTAGAACGCCAGGACGGTGGCCTGGGACAGCCACGGCAGGCCGCTGCGGCTCACGGCGCCGATCGCCACCAAGTAGGGGAACATGGCCGGCACTTCCAAGACAACGGCCAGCACGGCGACGGTGATCAGGCCGCGGGCCGTCCCGGACCGGCCGACCGCCTGCTCCCGCCAGCGGGTGAGCCGGCCGGAGGCGGATTTCTCGGTGCGCAGCATTCCGTACCAGATGGCGACCAGGAGCAGAGCCACGCCTGCCGTGGCCATCGCCCTGTCGCCGACCGGCGATTTCAGCGCGGAACGGAGGTCCTCGCGTATCGCCACGAGCGTGCCCAGCAGCAGCAGGCCGAGCAGCAGGCACCCGACCGCTACAAGGAAGAGGTAGCCGAACACGCGGCCGATCCGTAGGCCCGACGGCATGAGCAGGAACCAGATGGGAATGGCGATGGTGGACACGCCGAGGGTGTCGAGCAGGGCCAGAGGCAGGACTTCGCCCAGTACGTCACCCATTACCTGACTCCGGGGAGCCAGCTGTCGCGGCGGTGCTCTGCGAAGGCGATGCCCGTGAGCACCCCGGCGCTGCCGGTCCGCAGGTCGCTGGAGAGCTTGTAGTTACGGGTGCCGGGGTAGTGCAGCTCGGCCTCCGTCGGCCGGATCTCGTGCAGGCCGAGCTGGCCCATGTGGCGATCGATGAACGACCGGGCCGGCTGCTCGTATCCGTCGCGGGCGAGGGAGGCCAGGCCGGCGATGAATCCCGACCGGCCGCGGAAGAGCCCGCTCTGGACCATCAGCTCGGGTCCGTTCGCACGTATCAGGTCGGGGATGCCGGCACCGGTCGGAGCCCAGTCCTCGTGCCGGGCGAGCTCCGAGAGGACCAGCGCCGTGCCGAGAGAACCGACTTCGACGTAGGCGAGGCTCCTGCGTTCGGCGTCGTTGAACTGCAAGGAGCCGTCCGCGCACCGTACGTACCCGGTCAGTTCGAACTCCAGCAGTTCCCGGGCCAGGTCCAGCGCCGCAGAGTCGTCCAATAGCAGGCCATAGCGGTGGACGGCGAGACCGATGCCCGCGACGCCGTGCAGGAGGCCGAAATGAGCGACGTCGGGTGTCGTGCTTTCCTTCAGCCGGGCCAGGAACCGCCGGGCGCGGTCGGCGAGTTCCGCGCCGAGCTTCTCGACCGCGGCCGTCGTGACGAGCGGGTTCGGACCAGCCGCCATCTCGGTGACGGCCAGGAACACTCCCGCGAGGCCGCTGAACACGCCGAGTCCGCTGCCGTCGCGTTCCTTCGCCATGGCGGCGTCCACCAGCCACTGGGCGTGCTCCGGGTAACCGTGCCGCCAGAGGGTGTAGCCGGCGCCCAGTTCGCTGTCGTACAGGCCGCATTCGAGGCGGTCGGCGGATTCTCGGCCGCGGACGACGATCCAGTCGATCACCCGCTCCACGAGGTCGGGAGCTTCAAGGCCACGCGTTCCCAGCAGGGACCACAGCACCCCGGACGCGCCCGTGGCCAAGCAGACCGGGGACAGCGTGAATCCCGAGAAGTCGTTCCGGAAGAGCCGATCCGTGCGCTCCGGAGTCATGGTTGCCGCGAGACCGGCGACGATCTGGGCGGACCACTCCTCGAAGCCAAGTGCGTCGTCGAGATGGCTGGACGCTGTGCGCAGGCCGGGGCGCGGGGCAGGGGCATCGTCGGGGGTGGAGAGCCGCGCCACCCGCTCGGCCCACTCGGCCGGCAGGTCGTAGCGTTCCACGCTGGCGTGCAGGAGTTGGTGGAACTTCGCGCCCTCCATGCGTACGAGGTGGGTGAGCGGCAGGTAGCAGGACAGCTCCAGCATGCCGAGGGCGTACTCGTCCGCGGCCCGCCCGGTGCGGGTGTAGTCGTTGAACCCGGGAGCGCCGGGGAAGGGGCGGGGGGCGTCCTCCTCGATGCATGCCTCCAGGTCGATGAACCTGACGTCCAGGCCGGGTGTCACGATGACGTTGCCCGGGTGGATGTCGCCGAAGACGTGGCCCCGTTCCCACAGGGCCGACAGGAAGTCGCGGACCTGCGCGAGGATGGTGTCGACCTGTTCGCGGTACGTCCTGATGTCGTCCCTCGTGGGCGGCCGGAACGGGTCGGGGCGCAGCAGGTAGGGCTGCTTGGCGGCGCACCACTCCAGGAGCGTGGTGCCCCGGACGTACTCCATCACCGTGAAGAGATGCCCCTGCCAGGTGAACTGCTCGTGCACCGCGGGCACGGCGGGCAGGTCGGCGAACCTGCGCAGGGCCTCGTACTCCCGCTCGGCGCGTTGGACTGCGTCGCCGCCGATCAAGTCGTAGCCGGCCGAGGGCCGCGCCTCCTTCAGGACGACCTGGCTGCCAGTGGCTGTGTTCGTCGCGAGGTAGACACCGCCGCTGTTGGAGAAGTGCAGCGTCTTGTCGATCCGGTAGGGAGGCACCGGACCTCCGGCCTCCGGGGACCGCGGAGCGAACGCCTCGGGCACGGCGACGAACGACGGTGCACGGAAGGGAACGGACCTGCGGTCCGGGACGAGGCGCCCTTCCGGGTCCTCCAGTGCGAAGGTGACCTTGCCTTCGGCGTTTCGGCAGTACCGGCGGGTGTAGGCCCCGTACCGGACGTGGACGACGCCGTCGTCGATCCGCAGGTCGGACAGGATGCGCGGGCCCTGCCACGCCTTCAGCACGCCGGCCAGCTCTGACGCGAGGGCGATCGACTGCTGCTCGTCGGCCGGGTAGAGGACGATTCCCTTGCCGCTGACCGGGCGCGGCGCGTACTTGGCGTTGACCAGCCACGCGTACTCGTGGCGCGCCAGGAACTTGAAGGGCACGCCGAGGTCGAAGCAGAACGCGGAGACGGTGTCGAGAAGCGGCGCGAAAGTCTCGGGGGTGACCGCGACATGGATCTTCCAGCCCTGGCCGCGCACCGGGTCGCGACCCGGTCGGCAGACGGTCCAGATCCCGTGCTGGGCGTAATGCCATCCGTCGGCGTGGGGGACGGCGGTCAGGCCGCAGCGAATCCGGTCGAACCGCGGGTCGTGCCGGTCCGCCCTCCAGCGCCCGATGTCGTCGTACGCATCGGGATCGGTGAAGGTGTAGAAGAAATAGTCCATGTGCCGGGCCTCTTGTCGAGAGTTGCTGTCCAGAGCGGCCTGCTCACCGATGGGTGTCAGGCATGTGCGGGTTCCGATGCGCCCGTGGTACCGCCCGGGTCGCCGGCCGCCGCCTCGAAGACCCCGATCACGTCCCACATGGGCGCGGTCACATCCGTTTCGGCTCCGGTCGAACGGCTCGTTCCCTTATGAGATTTGACGATGTGGTAGTTCGGTACGCCGTCGATCCTGTGGAGCACGTCCACGACGAGCGGATTGTCTGCGACCCCGGGCGGAAAGGTGGGAGCGAGGATGACAGGTGCTGCCGTGCCCAGGGCGGCAAGGTGGAACGGAGAGCTGCCGGAGGCCGCGGCAAGTGCGGAGAGGAAGGCGACGGATGCCGGGAACACGACGAGGCCGTCGTAGTCGGCCGCGATGCGGGTGTGAATCGGCTCCACCCCTCCGGTGGTGTCCCACGTGTTGCGGACCACCGGCGTACCGGTGAGTGCGGTCAGCGCCGAGGGGCTCACGAAGTTCCGGGCCGAGTCGGTGACCCCGACCGTGACCTTGTAGTGAGGGCGGTTGACTGACAGCCAGTTGAGCCAAAAGGGCAGGTGTGCCGTGGACAGGGTTCCTGTGGCCACAAGGAAGAGGTTCGCCCGCCTCGACCGGGTCTCTTCGCTCTTGTCGAACTCCACCATCGCTCCGTGTACTCCTCGTCCTTCTTCTTCCGGCGGGAGCCGGCGATCCGGGTGGTCACGGCGTTCTCGTGCTGCACGTGCCGGCCGCCCGGCCCAACTCCCGCCCACACTCACCTGTCCCGGTCGCGGTCGCGGTTACGCGACGAGCCGATACCGAAGTCGTCACGCAGTTCCTCGACGATTCCCTTGGACTTCCGGCCGCGCAGGCTCTCCAGCAGTTCGATTCCGCCCAGGATCGCGAGGATCACACCGAACGGACGACCTTTGAACCATCCGAATTCGAGATCCGGGAAGAAAATGGCGAGCACCGCACCCGCAATGATTGCCGCCAGCCCAAAAATCCGCTTCACGTCTATCGCCCCTTGGGGTATGCCTACCGGTCGGTAAAGAAACGTTCAACTCGGCCTCACGGTACGCTATATGGCGGGTTCGGCATGAGGAGATGGCCGAATATCGGATGCGAGGCCGAAAACCGACTGCCGGAGCAGGCCGATGTCCTCGGAGACCAGGAAATGACCACCGCAGAGGACCCGCACCTCGACGTCGCCTCCGAGCTCCGACCACCTGCGCGCGGCCTCGACGGGGACCAGCGGGTCGCGATCACCGACGAAGACCCGGACGGGCACGGCCAACGGGCCACCTTGCGGCTCGAAGCGGAAATCGGCACACCTGCGGGCATCCTCCCGCAGTCGGCCCAGGTAGGGCACGACCCATTCGGGACGCTCCACAACCCAATCGGGGATACTGCCGATTCTGTGCAGATATCGCACGAGGGCTTGATCGTCTTCATAGCCGTCGGTGAAATTCCGCCACGGGACGTGCGGCGCCCCGAAACTTGCCACGGCCAGGGCTTTCGGCGTCGCGTCGCCGCATTCGCCGAAATGCCGGGTGAGCAGATAGGCGAGAAGGCCGCCCATGCTCTTCCCGAAGAGGACGAAATCCTCGTCGCCGACCTCCTTCCGGACCAGATCCGCAAGGGCGGGCACCAGCGCGCCGATACTGCCGGGCCGTGTTCTCCCGCCCTCCGCCCGGTCCCCCGGGAGGGAGAGCGGGACGACGTCGATTCCGGGCGGTGCGTACGACTGCCACGGACGGAACACCGAGGCGCTTCCCCCGGCATGGTGCAGGCACACCAGCTTCGTCATCGCACGTCGCCCCCGTCTCCGATGAGTTCCCCCACGTGGTCCGCCAGCGCCTCGACGGTGGGGTGGTCGTACACCGCCGACTGCCCCAGTCGGCACTCCAGGGTGCGCTGCAGGTTCCGCCTGAGTTCGATGGCCGTCAACGAGTCCAGTCCCCGGGCGAAGACGTCCAGGTCGTCCGCCGCCTGCCGCGCCGTCTCACCGAGCACCCGGCCCATCTGCTCCCGGACGTGGGACAGCAGCAGTTCCCTGCGCCGCTCGCGGGACACCCCGGCCAGCGTCACCCGGAGACCGCCGGGCTCCGCCGGCCGCTGCCCGGCACCGGGCATGGCGGACAGAAAACCGTGCAGTACGGGGGCGTTCCGGTCCGCGAAACGCGACCAGTCCGCGGGAAGCACAGCGACGGTTCCGTCGTCGGGCCGCGTCGTCAGCAGCGCCCGCAACGCGGCGAGTCCCTCCGCGACCGGGATGACTCCTTCCCCCCGGGCCTCCAGCTTCGCGTTGACCCCGGCCCGTGCACTCATCCCCGTGTCCGCCCACGAGCCCCATTGGACTGCCAGAGCGGTCAGTCCGAGTCCGCGGCGGAATGCGGCGAGCCCGTCGAGAAAGGCGTTGGCCGCCGCATAGGTCGCCTGCCCCGGTGTGCCCAACAGCCCCGATACCGAGGAGAACAGAACGAAGAAGTCCAACTGCTCGTCGAGGGTGAGGGCATGGAGGTTCCACGCTCCGCGTGCCTTGGGGGCCATGACGCGGGAGAACCGTTCCGGCGACTGCAGCAGCAGCACGCCGTCGTCGAGTACCCCGGCCAGGTGCAGCACGCCCGCCAGCGGCGGTTGCTGCGGGCCGCCGGACGGTGGCGCCAGGGCCCGGGCGAGCTGGTCCCGGTCGGCGACATCCGCCGTGACCACGCGGACGGCGCAGCCCTCGGCCCGCAGCGCCTCGATCTCCCGCAGGGCCGTCCCGCCCGGCGGGGTGCGGCCCAGGAGAACGAGGTGTCGGGCTCCGGCCTCGCTCAGCATCCGGGCCGCGGCCAGGCCCAGCCCGCCGAGACCGCCGGTGATCAGATAGGTGGCGTCGGGGCGGAGCCTGACACCGTTCTCCGGCCGCGGCGGGGCCGTGCCGGGGGTGAGTGACTCGACATGCCTGAGGTGGCCGTCGTAGCCGATGCGGTAATGCTCGGACTGCTCCCTCGACGCACAAGCCTGGGCGAGTTCGGCGTACAGGAGGGCGGCCTGGGCATCGGCGGGGGTTGCGGGGTCGAGGTCCACCAAAAGGGGGCGCACCTCGGAGTGCTCGGCCGCCGCCACCCGGCCCAGTCCCCACGCTGCCGCCCCGGCGGGCGCGGTGACGCTCCGACCGCCCACGGGCCGGGCGCCGCGGGTGACCAGGCACAGCCGCGGTGTGCCCTCCGTCTGGGCGGCCAGTCGCTGGATGAGCCGGAGCAGCCGGGCTCCCTCGGACAGGGCGTCCGCCGCGGCGTCCTCGTCCTCCGACGCCGTGGCGGACGGGCACCAGACCACCTGGTCGTACTTCTCGGTCTCGGTCCCCTCCGCCGCTTCACGGGAAACGACGTCGCAGTCCACGCCGTGGAGGCGGGCGAAGTCACCGAGAGCAGCGCCCAGCCGGCCGTCCGACACGACCAGCCATCGGCCGGCGGCCGGCGCCGGGGTCGGCAGGCCGGTGGGCGACCAGCGGGTCTCGTACAGCCAGTCCCGCCAGCGTTCGCGGGCCTCCGGAATCATCGCCTGGCGAGCCGCGCGCTTGAGCAGCACTCCTTCCAGTGCGAGGAGGAGCGTCCCGTCCGGGGCCCACAGGTCTATGTCGGCGCGGAGGGTCTCGGGGTCCTCCCGGTCGGTGGGCCGGATGCGGGCGTGGCACCAAGCCTCGTCGCCTGCGGCGTGGCCCTCGATCCGGATGCGGTCCACACCGAGCGGCACATAGGTCCGCCGGCCCAGCTTCTCCGGGTAGGTGACGGTCAGCGCGAGGAAGCATGCCTCCAGCAGCACCGGGTGCACCCGGTGTCGGCCCGTCTCCGCGCGCATGGCGGGACCGAGGGCGATGTGGGACAGCGCCTCGGAGTCGCGGTGCCAGAGCCCTTCGGTCACGTGGAAGAGCGGGCCGAGGTCGATGTCCCGTTCCCTTTCCCGCTGGTAGATCTCCTCGGGAGACAGCGGATGGTCCGCGAACGCCTTCCGCAGCGTGTCGAGGGTGCCGGGCGGCGGGAGGGGCGCGGGGTCGTCCGCGCCCACAGGCAGGAGCTGCCCCGAGGCATGCAGCGTCCAGTCGGGCCGCGGCAGTCCGGCGTCGGAGTCGGTCGGCAGGCGACTGGAGTGGACCTCGAAGGAGTACCCGCCGTCCCCGTCCGGCGCCAGGGCGACCTGCATGCGGCGTTGGGATGTGTCGTCCGGGAACACCAGGGCCCGGTGGATGTGGAAGTCGCGCACCCGGGCGGGGGCGGGCCCGAAGGCTTCGAGGGCCGCGGCGCAGGCGAGTTCCTGGTAGGCGACGCCGGGCATGACGACGGACCCGAACACGCGGTGGTCCCGCAGCCAGGACAGGGTGGGCACCCCGACCGTGGAGGTGAACCGCACACCACCACCGGCGAGATCGAGCGGAGAACCGAGGAAGGTCCCGGTGTCCGGCGACGCGTCCCCCGCGGGCGGTGGAGCGTCGATCCAGTACCGCTCGCGCTGCCAAGGGTACGTGGGCAGGGCGACGCGTCGTAGGTCCCGGTCGCCGAAGACCGCGTCCCACTCGGGGTCGAGACCCGCCTCGTACAGCGCACCGAGGGCGCCGAGCAGATGGTCGTGGCCGCCGTCGGCCCGCATGCTGGGGACGAGCGCGGCCTCGCCGTCGTCGAAGAGGTCTTCGACGAGTTGGAGCAGCGTCGGTCTGGGAGAGACCTCCAGCAGCTTGCGGGCACCGATGGACCGCAGGGTCGTCGCCGCGTCGTGGAAGCGCACCGGCCGGGTGATCTGGTCGACCCAGTAGCGCCAGTCGGCGATCTCGTTGCCGATCCGCTCGCCGGTGACGGTGGAGACGATCTCGATGGACGGCTCGTGGTATCGCACGGACCGGGCGACGGTCTCGAACTCCGCCAGCATCGGCTGCATCAGCGGTGAGTGCGACGCGATGGAGATGTCCAGCCTGCGGTGCCTCACCCCGCGCTCGGCCAGTGCGGCACAGGTGGCGGCGATCTCGTCCTCGCGACCGGAAATTACCGTGGACTGGGGACCGTTGACCACGGCGACGGAGCTGTGGGAACCCAGCAGCCCGGCCACCATGGCCTCGTCCGCGGCGACGGCGACCATGGCGCCGGACTCCGGCAGGGCCTGCATCAGCCGCCCGCGGGCGTGGACGAGGGTCAAGGCGTCCTCCAGGGAGAGGACACCGGCGAGGCAGGCCGCGGCGTACTCGCCGTGGCTGTGCCCGAGCAGAATCTCGGGCCGCACTCCCCAGGAGAGCCACAGCTGCGCCAGCGCGTACTCGAAGGCGAACAGCGCGGGCTGGGCGTAGCGCGTCTCGCTGATCGGGGAGGACTCGTCCTCCGACGCGAACATGACGGACAGCAGGGGGTGTTCGAGGCGGTCCCGGAGCAGTGCGTCACACCGGTCCAGGGCAGCCCGGAACACCGGCTCCCGGTCGTACAGCTCGCGCCCCATCCCCGCGTACTGGGGGCCTTGACCAGGGAAGAGGAAAGCGAGGCGGCCCGGCGGGATGGTCACCCCGCCGGGCGCCTCCCTCAACCGTGCTGCGGCGTCGGCGGGGGATCCGGCGACCACGGCACGGCGGTAGGGGAAGTGTCGACGGCCGGTGGCCGCAGTGAAGCAGGCATCCGCGAGGGAGAAGTCCGCGGGGGCTGCGTCCAGATGGTCGGCGTATCGGTGGGACAGCTCCGCGAGCGCGGATGCGCCGCGGGCGCTCACCACGAGCAGCCGCGCATCCAGCCGAGGGGCGGGGTGGGACGGGCCGGCCTCGGTATCCGGTGCCTGCTGGACGACAACGTGCGCGTTGGTGCCGCCCACACCGAGCGAGGTGACGCCGGCGGTGCGCGGGGCACCACCGGTATCCCACGCGGTGGTCTCGGTGCTCACCTGGAATCGCGAACGGGCGAAACCGATCTCGGGGTTGGGCGCGCGGTAGTGCAGGCTGGGCACGAGGATGCCGTGCTGGACACACAGGGCGGCCTTGATGAGACCGGCCACACCGGCGGCCTCATCAAGGTGCCCGATGTTGGTCTTGACCGAACCGACGGAGGTGGCCGGGCCCCCCGTGCCCTCGCCGAAAACGCGGGTTAGGGCCGCCACTTCAATGGGGTCGCCCAGCGCCGTACCGGTGCCATGGGCCTCGACGTAGCCCACCTCCGAGGGCTCGACGCCGCCGCGCGAGAGCGCGGTGCGGACCACGTCGGCCTGCCCGTCGATGCTCGGGGCGGTGAAGCTGATCTTCTCGCTGCCATCGTTGTTGACGGCGGACCCCTTGATGACGGCGATCACCCGGTCGCCGTCGGCCCGGGCCCGGGCCAGCCGTTTGAGAGCGACGATGCCGCAGCCGTTGCCGAAGAGCGTGCCGGTGGCGTCGGCGTCGAAGGCCCGGGTGTGGCCGTCGGCGGACATGATCATGCCCTCTTCGTGGAGGTAACCGGCCTCCTGGGGCACGACCACATGCACGCCTCCGGCCAGCGCCATGTCGCTGTCGCCGTCGAGCAGGCTGCGGCAAGCCAGGTGAACCGCGACCAGGGAGGTCGAACAGGCCGACTGCACACCCACACTCGGGCCGCGCAGGTTCAGGGCGTACGACACCCGGGTGGCGAGGTAGTTGCCGTCGTTGCCGAGCTTCAGCTGGAACTGCTCCAGATCGGATTCGGTGAGGGCCTTGCCCCGCCCGTAGCCGAAATGCGGCGCGAGGTTGTTGAGGAGGTAGGTGCTCATCCCGGCGCCCGCGAAGACGCCGACCCGGCCCACCGCCGCGCCGCCCGGCGAGTAGCCGGAGGACTCCATCGCCTCCCAGGAGCATTCCAGGAAAAGGCGCTGCTGCGGGTCGAGGAGTTCCGCCTCCTTGCGGCTCAGTTGGAAGAACTCGGCGTCGAACCCCTCGATACCGGTCAGGACCGCGCCGGCGGAGACGAAGTCCGGATGTGCGGCGATACCGCGGTCGCGCTGTCCGGTGGCACCGCGGGGCAGCGGGCCGACGGATTCGATTCCGTGGCGGAGGTTGTGCCAGAACGTCTCCACGTCCGGCGCACCGGGGAAGCGGCCCGCCATGCCGATGATGGCGATGTCCTCCGTACGGTCCTCGGTGTGCTCCGCCATCCGGGCCCCGTGGCCGTGTCGCCGGGTGCCGTCGCGCGAGCCGGCCGCGCCGGACCGGTCGAGATGGGCGGCGTGCGCCCGGATCGTCGGATACTGGAGCAGGTCCACCATCGGTACGTCGTGCCCCAGCCTGCGGACCAGTTCGTGCCGCACCTGGACCAGCAGCAGGGAGGTGCCGCCGAGGTCGAAGAACCGGTCGTCGACGGAAATCTCCGCCAGCCGCAGCGCCGTTTGCCACACTTCTGCCAAGACCTGCTCGGTGGTGTTCTGGGGGGTGACGACCTTCTCCGCGGAGAGCCGTTCGAAGGTCTCGGGCGGGTGCAGTCGGGCCCGGTCGGTCTTGCCGCTCGCGGTCAGCGGCAACTCGGGCAGCAGACGGTACGCCTCGGGCAGCATCGGCCGCGGAAGCTTCGGCGCGAGGAAGGCGTCCAGCAAACGGGGGGCTGCGCCGTCGTTCAGCGACGGCGTGGGGACCACGTGGGCGACGAGGCGGGTGTGGCCGTCGATCTCGTGCGCGAGCACGGCCACGTCGCGGACGCCGGGGTGCTCCAGCAGGAGGGCCTCGATCTCGCCTGCCTCGACCCGTACGCCGTGCGCCTTGATCTGGGTGTCGATCCTGCCACGCAGCTCGATCACGCCGTTCTGCCCGAGGCGGGCCAGGTCACCGGTCCGGTAGAGCCTGCCTTCTCCGGAGGGGGCGGTCATGAAGCTGCGTGCCGTGAGGTCGGGCCGGCCGACATAGCCGGGGGACAATCCGGCTCCCAGGATGCAGAGTTCGCCCTCCTCGCCCACCGGCACCTCGGCGAGGTCCGCGTCGAGAATCCGGACCTGGACGCCGTCGATCGGGAGCCCGACGGGGACGACGGCGGGCCAGGCGGTCGGGTCGCCGTCCAGCGTGTGGGCGGTGGCGTCCTGGAACTCCGTTGCGCCGTAGTGGTTGTGCAGCCGCGCGCCGGTGCGGCGGAAAAGGTCCCGGATGTGCGGCGTCGTGCGCAGCTGCTGGCCGGTCGTGACGACCTCGCGCAGCGGGGGAAGCCCGCCGCTCTCCTCGGCGGCGGCCTGGGCCACCTGGTCGAGCAGCGGCACCGGGAGGAACAGCCGCGCCACCCGCTGCCGGCTCAGGTGGGCGAGGAGGGCGAACGGGTTCCGCCGCACCTCGTCGTCCGCGAACACCAGGGTGCCGCCGAAGCCCAGAGTGGAGAAGATCTCGTGGAACGAGAAGTCGAAACTGAGGGAGCACACCTGGGCGGTGCGCAGGCGGCAGCTGCCCGGCCGGGCCCGGTCGTGCCAGGTCAGCAGGTTCACCAGCGCACCGTGCGTCATCAGGGCGCCCTTGGGGGCCCCGGTGGAGCCGGAGGTGAAGAGGGCGTAGGCGATGTCCTCGCCGGTGAGCTCCGCGGTGTCCGGTGCGCCGGGCGTCGCCCGGCGGGCGCGCGGAGCAGGGCCGAGAGGCCGGCAGTCCTCGTCGACCGGGAGCGCCGGTACGCGGAGACCACCGGGCAGCGATCCGTCGCCGGTGACCACCAGGGAGACGCCGGCCGTGCCGGTCACGTGCCGGACCCGTTCCACGGGGTCGGCGAGGTCGATCGGTACGTACGCGGCTCCAGCCCGCAGGACGCCCAGCATGGCCGCCACGGCCTGGGGCGACCGCGCCAGGCGAATGCCGACGAAGTCACCCCGCCCGACACCCGCACGGCCCAGGGCGTCGGCCATCCGCAGCGTCATGGCGTCCAGCTCGCGGTAGGTCACCTGCCGGGTGCCGTGCACCATCGCGGTGGTGTCGCCCTCCGGGCCGTCGGCGTGCCGCCGGACCAACTCGTGGACGGTGGCCGGTGGAAGCGCAGGGGCATGGTTCGGCATCAGGCGACCGCGCGGTACGAGAGGGCGGGGAAGTAGTCCTCGCGGGTGCTGTCCCTGCGGATGTCCCAGGTGGCGCAGTGCAGGGAACCCCCGTATTCGAAGACGTCGCGGAACGGCACGGTGAGCACCTCGAAGCCGAGCGAGTACAGCAGGTCCTGGAGCGGCTTCTCCTGCTCCTCGCAGATCACCTTCTCCGGGGAGACGCTGAGAACGTTCATGGAGAGCCACTTGGAGGACTGGCAGTACGGCGGCATGTCGTCGTTGGTGAGCACCGGTTGCGGCGCGTCGACCAGTCTCCAGCCGTTGTCGGTGAACATCTGCCGCTCGGTCTCACGGATGGGCCGCTCGGGGTTGGTCAGGACGAGCCCCGGGCGCAGGGGGACGAAGGTGCAGTCGATGTGGGACGGGAAGTAGTCGAGCGGGAAGTGCACGGGGTGTACCCGGAAGCCCCTGGGCTCCAGCGTCCGCTTGAGCCAGCGGATGCCGGCGCGGTTGGTGGTCATGGACTCCTGGACGAGGATGTCCCGTCCGAACCGGCTCATGTCGGCGGCGTCGAAGACGACTTCGTCCTGGGTGACGCAGAACTCGGAGTCGTGCATACGGGCGTGACGCTCCTCAAGGGGCCACTCCCAGAAGTCCTGCCGGTACATGGCATCGGCCATGGTGGGCTTGGGCGCCACGGTCCAGGTGACCCGCGGGTCCGCGTCCCAGTACTCGTACACCAGCTTCCGGTAGGGCTCGTACTCGAAATAGCGGGCCCTGCGGGACATCGTGGCTTCGAGGATCTCGTTCCCAAGAGTGATCATCACGTCCCGGGGGCACACCGCGCAGTACTGGTTCTCGACCTCGAAGGCGGGGGTCCGCAACGGCTGGGAGAAGTCGTGCGGCGCCGGGCGCCGTACCGTCACGCCCTGCGCGGTGAGCAGGGCCGCCAGGCCCGCCAACTGCTCGTTGGCGCGGTCCACGGCCTCGGCGGGCTTAGGCCCGGTCGGGAAGGGCGCGCCACCCGCGCCGCGGGTCTGGGGGCGGTTGCCCGGTTCCGTGGGCTCGAAGCACGCTCCCGTGGCGGAGCCGACTACGACCTCCTGCAGCGTGTCCCACTCGTTCCATGCGTTCACCACGGGTATGGCCCCGCTTCTTTCGATCACCTGCGTGTCCCTTGCTTATCCCGCGATGGTCAGGAGTTGGTGGTCGGCCCTGCCCGCCGTCAGCGCGCGAACGCGGGGGACGTAGACCGATTTCGCCGGACCGACGAGGTCGACGGCGGCAACGGAGTCGACGGCGCACAGCCCGTCGACGAGCCGCGGCAGACTCGCCGTGTCGAACCACTGCTCGGTGAGCATCCGCCGGTACGCCTCGGGGGTGTCGTCCACCTGCTTGCCGGTGAGCGGTGAGACGACGGCGGACGTGGCCGGGTGGAACTCGGCACCGGCGAGGAGCTCCGCGAACGCGTCCTGCTCCGGGAGCGCCCATGGGCAGTGCTCGGCCCGGTCGATGCGGTCGAGTACGGCCGTACCGAAGGAGCCGAGGCGGCGTGTGAGGGCTTCGGCGTCGCTGCCGCGGAAGCTGAGAGCGATCAGCCCGCCGCCGAGGTCGACCGAGAGCCACGGCGCGTCGTCCGCCGTCGCCATCACCTCCAGGAGCCGTTCCGCGTCGCCCTCGGACGACGGCAGCAGGGCGAGGGTGATGCCGTTGGGGTGGGCTTCCTTCGCCGCGATCTGGGTTTCGTTGATGTCCCGGATCAGCCGGAAGCAGGTCTCCTCGGTGATCACTCCGGCGGCGAGCAGGCTGGTTATGCAGCCGGCACTCATGCCTCCGAAGGCGGTCCACCGGGGCTCTTCGTCCGCGATGCGGCGCAGCAGTGCCACGGCGAGCAGTGCCTCGTGCACGGTCGAGGACAGCCGCGTGTGGCCGTCCGTCACATCGAGGCTCCCCGGGTCGAACCCGCAGATCTCAACAGCCAGGTCGAGCAGCGCGTCTCGGGTGTCCAGGACCGCGGTCAGCTCGCCGCGTGTGAGCGGCACCAGGCCCGGGAAGATGAGCGCGCGGTCACTCGGCACGGGCGACACCGCCCGTCTCCGGTTCGATGGCGCACTCCGGGTCCAGCTGCATCGACTTCACGATGAAGGCCGAGGGTTCGAGGACGATGTGGGTGTCCAGCCGCAGGCTCTCGACGTAGCGCAGGATTCCGCGCCAGTCGAGGATGGTGGTGTACTGCTCGACCGCCAGCCGCCAGACCGCGTTAGCGCTCGTGTAGGGGCGAGCGTCGTGGCTGACCAGGGGGATGTCGAGGTTGCGGTGCGGGTCGTTGAAGCGCCACTCGTCGGCGAAGGTCTTGCGGACCCCTTCCATCAGGTCGCAGTGACCGGGGTAGCTGTGCGGAATGGCCTTGTACAGGGCGCCCGCCTTCATCAGGGCCGGCTTCATGGCGTCCAGGTCCGAGGTGCGGCAGGCCGCCAGGAACTGGTTGCTGGAGACGTAGCCCGACATGTGCAGCAGATGGTCGACGCCGAGGGCGCGCAGTTCCCGGAAGACCACCTCGTGGTCGCCGTTGTAGAAGAAAACGCTGACGTAGTCGGTGCCCTCGAACACCTCGGTCTCGACGGCGGCCATGGTGTACGACATGCGCACCATGTCCTCCAGCGACACCCACCCGACGGCGGCCGCGGCGCTGATGAAGCCGAGGCTCATCCCCGTCACGCACACCGGCTGCACGTCACGTCGGCGGAGGTCCTGCTGGTAGCCGGCGACACCCATGAGGTTGATCAGCGGGCGGCGGAACCGGCCGTCGTTCAGCTGGTCTTCGTCGCCGTTGCGCAGCACGTCCCGGAAGTCCATCGACAGGGTGTCGCTGGCCAGGTCGAGCATGAGCTGCATGGGCTTGGACTCCAGGCACCGCTGCCGGATGTCGGCGTCGAGGTGGACCTGCGAAGGGAAGATGTAGATGCCGGTGGCAGTCACAGCGAGGCCCCCTCGTCGACCACGACGACCTCACCGTTCATGGCGGCAAAGTCCCGGCCGGTGATCCGGCGGATGACCGCGGCCACCTTCTCCGGCGGCATCAGCCGCTCCTCGAAGTCGGGGCCCATGACCTCGGCCACCACCTCGCGCGGCACGGTGTTCAGCAGTCTGGTGTCGCGGATCGGGCCGGGCGAGACCGTGTTGAAGCGCACGCCGAGCCGTCCCCACTCGCGGGCGAAACCGCGCGTCATCATCTCGATGGCCGCTTTGCTCGTGATGTAGCCGATCGCGCCCGTGATGTAGCGCCGGGTGAGGATCGAGGAGACGTTCACCACGCTGCCGCCGCCCGTGGCGGCGAGGGTCTGCGCGCTGATCGAGTTGATCTGGTACGTGCCGAACACGTTGGCGTCGATGACGGACTTGAAGGCCGCGGCGTTGGAGACGGTGGCTACGGCGGCCTCGTTGGTGACAGCGCAGTTCACCACGACATCACAGGGGGTGGCTTCGAGGAGCAGCTCACGGATACGCGCGCCGCCGATGTCCGTCGTGGGCAGGGACAGCTGCCGTATCTCCGCGGTACCGCCGGCCTCCTGGACGGCAGCGGCCGCCTTCTCAGCCTCGTCCTGCCGTCCGTGGTAGGTGATGAAGACCTTCTGCGCCAGGGGGGCGAACTGCTGCGCCACCTCCTGGCCGAGGCCGCTCGTACCGCCGATGACCAGGACGTTGCGGTACTCCGTCGTCTGTTCTTCACTCATGGTTCTTCCCCTCGGGAGTTCCGGGATCGACTGCTGCGCGCCGCATCAGGCCGTCGGCGAGGGCCCGTACGCGGTCCTTGTCGACGCGCCGTCCCACACGAGGCTGGTAGTGCGGGTAGGGACGGCGGTACTCCTCGCGGGTCAGGGAGGACTTCACCGCTGGGAGCGTGCCGTCGGGCGTCTGGAAGTAGTCTTCGCAGACCGCCTCCAGGGACAGTCCGTCGGTCACCGCCAGGTTGAGGGTGGCGTCGTTGTGGAGTCCGGTGGTGAATTCGACGCGGCGGCAGTTCAGCACCTCGAAGAGGTAGTCGACGAGGAGCATCGCCGCCTCGATGCCGATACCCGTGCGCCACAGCCGCTCGTCCCCCGTGGCGCCGCCGACCTCGTAGACACCCTCGCCGAGCCGCCAGAAGTGCGCGACCCCAACGAGGGTTCCCTGGCGGTCGGTGATCAGGGCCGCCCGTCGGTCGTCGCCTTCCAGCGCCTGGTAACGGGAGCGGCGTACCAGGTGGCTCGTTGTGCCCCGCAACAGGGTTTCGCACTCGGTACCGCTCAGCCACTTCGTCACTGTCTCCAGTGAGTCGGCGGAGAACGGGACCAGTTCGCACAGGAGCCCCTTCACCGGTGCACCTAGGCGGCCAGCTGGTCGTGGACGCTGCGCAGCGAGCTCACATCCTCGACCTTGAGGTCGTAGACCTTGTCGCCGAAGGCCGGCAGGAGGGCGGAGGCGAACCTGAGGGTGTCCATCGACTCCAGGCCGTAGAGGCTGTCGCGGCCGAAGACCACGGCGTCGTCGTCGGGGACTTCGCCACCCGTGCGCTCGCCGAAGAGACCGAGGAAGATTTCACGCAGTTGATCCATGGTTGTCATGCCTCCACTCGTAGGTCGTAGGGCAGCCGGAAGCAGAGGGAGCCCCAGAGGAATCCGGCTCCGATGGCTCCCACCGCGATGACGTCGCCGGCCGCGGCCCGGCCGTTCTGGGCGAGGCGCCACAGCGCGGTCAGCGGTGACGCGCCGCCGGTGTTGCCGAGGGTGTCCACGGTGACGGCGACCTTGGCCATGTCCACTCCGGCGGAGTCCGCGATGTGCTCGATGAGCCGCAGGTTGGCCTGGTGCAGGGCGAACCCCGCGACCTCTCCGGCTTCGACGCCGGCCGCGTCGAGCGCTGCGGCGAGCGACTTGGGGACCCGGGTGGTTGCCTCCTGCCACACCGTGGGGCCGTCCATGGTGAGGTAGGGCCCGACCACCGGATCCGCTCCGGCTTTCTGCCGGTTCAGCAGCGCGTTGGCCGCCAGGGCGACTTCCGGCGAGGGGGAGTTCCCCAGGTCGTAGCTGAGAAGGCCGTCGGAGCCGGGCGTCTTGGTGAGGACCATGGCCCCTGCCGCGTCCCCGAAGAAGATGCGCACCAGGCGGTCCGCCGGATCGGTGACGCGTGAAGGCCCCTCGGCGCACACGACAAGGGCGTTCTGAACATCCGGTTCCTGGAGCAGGCAGGACGCGCTGTAGACGGCGTAGACGACGGAGGCGCAGGCATGCTGGGTGATGTCGATGATGCGAGGGGTCTCGATGCCGAGACGGTCGGCGAGCATGACGCCGAGGGACGGCATGGTCCACTCCGGACTGCTGCAGGTGACGACCAGTACGTCGATGTCCCGCATGCTCAGGCCGGCCTGCCGGACCGCCTTCCGCGCGCTCGCCACGGCCAGGTCCGTGATGGTCTCGCCGTCGGAGAGGAAGCGTCGCTCCCGGATGCCGGTCTTCCGCTCGATCCATCCGGGTGAGGTGTTCAGCGTCTCGCAGAGCTCTTCGTTCGTGACGACCCGGTCCGGTAGGGCAATGCCGACGCTGAGCGGACTGGTCGGGGTGAGTCGCCATCTGGGCACGCGGCCTCCTCCAGTGTGGGACGGGTCAGGTACGGGACGGGCGAAGCCGGCGGGCCGACCGCTTCCGCGGGATGCGCGAGGCGATCGGCCCGCCCGCGCGTCAGCAGCCGTCGCTCGAGCCGCTGGCGGGCAGCTCGACGCCGTCGGCGACGATCTCGGTGCCCTGCAGGTCGATCACGTTGGTGAGATCCATGACTGTTCCTCCTTTCTCGGTATCGGATTTCGTGGGTCACATCGCCAGCGAAGGCGATGGGCTTCGGGTGGACGCGAGAACTGAGGTCACGCACTCCACGACGTTCCGTCGTGAGCGGCCTTCAGATCTTCCAGCGTCTTCTTACGTAGCACGGAGAGGAGTTCGGCCCGGTTTTCCGGAAGCCACTCCCCTCGCCGTGCGAATGTAGCGAGATCAGCCCGGCACATGATTCCCGGCCAAAACTCGCCGTCGATGAAGAAGCGGTCCCGGAGCACACCTTCGATGATGAATCCCGAATACTGCGTGAGATATTCGAGCAATACCTCGTTGTAGGTGGCGACGAGCAGTTCGACCCGCTTCACCTCGGCGGCCCGCAGGAGCATGGACAGGGCTGCGCGGACAGCCTCGTCGGCCGTTCCCGGCGTCCATGCCTTGTCGGAGCTGGAGGTCAGGACCAGCCGGAAGTAACCCGGAGTCTGCCCCGCAGACCAGCTGACAGCGCCGATGATCTGCGACTCTCGGCGGACGAGGACGTGGGACTTCCGCTCGTCCTCGATGATCAGCCGGCGCATCGCCACCGTGCGCCACACCGGCCCCTCCGTGGAAACGTAGGAGAAAGGGGCGGCGAGCACGCCGTCAAGCAAATTCTCCTCGTCCTCCGTGAGGACCGGAATGAATTCTATCGACGTACTTCCCTTGCCGTCCATTCTCCCCCGATTCCCCCACCGCGGGGCGTGTGATTTCCCCCGCGGTTCTGAGACGAAGTTAGAACGACGCCAATTGGGTGTCAACGGAAGTCCGGGTCAGGCTCGAACAGTCCGATCTTTGTCCCGTACTGCTTTCCCTTTCCGGAGAGCGGAGGGCAAAGCAATACCTCGGAATCCCGCAACGGGAAGAGCGGCTCGACCGGTCAGGACGCATCCTGCACCCCGCCGCGCTGCTCAAGGGCGGCGGCGAACGCCATCCACGCCTGGGTGTTGGTCCGGATCAGCTCGGCCACGGCACTGGCCCGATGCGGGGGCACGTGGTCGACGATGCGTTCCAGGCTCCCCTGCTCCACCGAACTGTGGTTGAGCAGGCGCAGCAGCTCCCGACCGGACTGATTCAACCTGATCGACGGGTCGTTACGCAGACTCTCCAGCGTCGCCTGCGGGTCCAAGCCCCTTGAAGCGGTACGGGCGGCGGCCGAGCGCCCTTTGGCGGGCCCTCCCTTCGCAGGAGGCTCCGCCGACTGCGTGCAGCTCCGCTGATGCGGCACCACGTCCTCGCCGGCGAGTAGCCGGTCCCGTACGTCCCGAACAGTTGAAGGCGCCACTCCGGCGAGTTTCGCCACCTGACGCAGCGACAGTTCGGGCTGTTCGGTGAGTACTTGGCCGGCTACGCGCCGGCCGGAGGCACTGTCCAGGGGCCGCACCCGGCCGTCGCTCCCCGTGCGAGTGTCCAAGTGTCCGTTCTGGACGGTCACCCGCTTCCGCAGGGACCCCACCGTGGTGGGAGACAGGCCCGTCACGCGCGCTATCCGCCGGTCCGACCACGCTGCATGGGTGGCGAGTATGCGGTGGGCGGCCGCGGTGCGGTCCCCGAGCGACAGAGGCAGGCCGTGTGAGGAGTTGAGTTCGACGGCAAGGACGAACGCGTCCTCGTCCGTGCCCTCGAAGAACCGCGCCTCGATCGTGTCGCGTCCGAGGCGCTGTGCCGCCTTGACGCGGTGGACACCGTCGATGACATGCAGCGTGTCGCGCTGGACGACGATCGGCGGAGACGCGGTGGCCGATTCGGCCAGCAGCCGCACATGGCCGATGTCCAGTCCCGCTCGTCGCGGTGAGTGCTCGATGTTCAGCGAGTTGATGGGGACGGTTTCGGGCGTGCGACCAACCCTGTCAAGTAGAGCCGCACGACACGAGACGTCAGCCATTGTGCTTCCCCCTGGTAACTACCGTAACGCTGGTCACAAACATTCTTTGCTACCCCACGAAAAGGTCAAGAGCGAGCAAACGGCATGAGTCAGAACGCTCCACAACGAGCCTTGATGCGTCGAAAGATGGCCGAAATATTTCGAGCCCTCTTGCGCCTCCGGATCGCCGGCAGCGTTTGCCCGCAGATTCACCTCCGACGGATGCAGCGGCCAGGGCCACAAGATGCCACCCCGGCGCCGCGCTTGAACCGCCAACCGCATGAGAGAACAGCGAGCTTGACAGCCCCATAGAGGCAAAGCACAGTGATCGACATCGCTCTCCCGGCAGTGGCCCGAGGGCGAACCACGAGTGGGCCTGGCACAAGACACCCTCTTTTGTCGTGTGCACACAAAGAGCGCCGAATCACTTCGCTCACCACCGACCTCATAGGGGATATGGTCCCCCGCTTCCCTCCTCACGAGAGTTGGCTCGTGGGAGGAATTGCGCACACGTCGCAGTGAAAAATGCCGACTTCACCGGGAGGGTACGGCGATGGCAGCAGTGCTCATGGGCCTCGGGGGGTACCTCCCGCCGAAGGTGGTCTCCAACGAGGACCTCTCCGCGACGCTGGACACCACCGACGAATGGATCAGCACCAGAACTGGCATCAGGCAGAGACACACCGTCATCGACGGTCTTGCGACCGGAGACCTGGCAGTCGAGGCCGGGGCCAAGGCACTCAAGTCCGCCGGGCACTCGGTCATCGACGCGGTCGTGGTGGCCACCACCTCGCCGGACCGGCTCTGCCCGGCGGTGGCACCCGAGGTGGCCGAGCGGCTCGGCCTGGGAACGGTGGCCGCCTTCGATCTGACCTCGGCGTGCAGCGGGTTCGTCTACGGACTCGCCACCGCTGCGGGACTGATCGCCTCCGAAGCGGCCGACACGGTGCTGTTCATCGGCGCGGAGGCGTTCACCACCCTGGTGAACCCGGCTGACCGGACCACGTCACCGATCTTCGGCGACGGAGCCGGGGCCGTCGTCCTACGGCGGGGCGAGCCGGAGGAACCGGGCGCTCTCGGCCCCTTCGACCTGGGAAGCGACGGATCCCGGGCCGACCTGCTGGCAATTCCGGCGGGGGGCTCGCGGCAGAGGTCCGCGAACGGCGGGCCGGGCCACGACGCGGTGCCCACCGAGGACTGGTACCTGCGGATGATGGGCCGCCCCCTCTACCAGCAGGCCGTCGAGCGCATGACCAGGTCGGCGGACACAGCACTCAAGAAAGCCGGCTGGACCGTGGACGACGTGGACTGGTTCGTCGGCCATCAGGCCAACGTACGTATCGTGCGGGCCGTGGCCGAGGAGCTTGCGATGCCCGAAGAGCGGACGGCGGTCAACATCGACCGCGTGGGCAACACGCTCGCCGCTTCCATCCCGCTCCTGCTCAACGACCTTGCGGCCGACGGCGCCCTGAGGCCCGGCGCCAGGGTCCTGCTCTCCGCCTTCGGCGCCGGGCTCTCGTGGGGCTCGACGGTATTGGAGTGGCCAGACCTTTCCGTCGAAAGCGTCCACTGAGCGCCGGCACAGCTTCCCACCCGCCCGCGCGCATCATCGGCGTCCGCCGATACCAGTCAGTCCTTCACCGCCCACCACACAGATCATGGGAGAAGAAATGAGCAGAATGCACGACTCCGTCTCCGAGGTCATGGCCAACCGCTTCGGCATGGACCGGAACATCGTCGTCGCCGAGGCGACCTTCGACGACCTGGGCCTCGACTCGCTCTCCCAGATCGAGCTGGCCACCGCTCTGACCAAGCAGCTCGGAGTGGAGGTCAGCGACGAGGAGATGGCGGAGCTCTCGACGGTCGGAGAGATCGTGGCCTTGCTGGAGAGCAAGGACGCCAACGCCCGATGAGCGGCTTCGCGGCACTCGTCACGGGAGTAGGGCTCATCACCTCTGCCGGAACGGGGGTGGAGCCGAACTGGGAGAAGGTGCTCGCGGGCGAGCCCACGGCCGCCTCTCTGCCGGAACTGGACGGCCTTCCCGTCACGATTGCCTGTCGCGTACCCGATTTCTCGCCGCAGGACCTGGGGCACGGCTCCTGGCAGTGGGACCGCTTCACCCAGTTCGCCGTCGTGGCCGCACGCGAAGCGCTGGAGCACGCGGGGCTGGTCCCGGGCGACTGGGCGGAAAGCTCCCGAGTCGCTGTGATCATCGGTTCCGGGGCCGGCGGCACGGCCACCCTGGAGGCCCAGCACCGGGTCCTATTGGAAGAAGGCCCCGGCGCGGTGTCCCCGCTGACCCTACCGATGGGCCTCGTCAACATGGCGGCCGGCCAGGTGGCCATCGACATCTCGGCGAACGGCCCCTGTCTTGCCCCGTGTACCGCCTGTGCAGCCGGCGCGAGCGCCCTCGGCATCGGCCGAGAACTCCTGCGGCAGGGCGTCGCGGACGTCGTCGTCGCGGGCGGAGCCGAGGCCCCCATCACCCCGCTGTATGTCTCCTCCTTCGCCCGCATGCGTGCGCTGTCCAGGCACTCCGACGACCCGGCAACCGCATCCCGGCCTTTCGATGCGGGCCGGGACGGGTTCGTGCTGGGCGAGGGCGCCGGGATCCTGGTGCTGGAGACCGAGGAACACGCGGCCGCTCGCGGTGCTCGTCCGCTGGCCCGGCTGACCGGCTACGGAGCCTCGTCGGACGCGCACCACGTCACCTCACCGCACCCGGAGGGGCAGGGTGCCGAGCTGGCGATGCGGGCGGCGCTCGACGACGCCGGCCTGACCGGCCAGGACGTGGATTACGTCAACGCCCATGGGACTTCGACCCCGCTCAATGACGTGACCGAGGCCGCGGTCATCAGCCGGCTGCTCGGAAACGAGGTGGCGGTGAGCTCCACGAAGGGGGTGACCGGCCACCCGCTGGGCGCCGCGGGCGCGATCGAGGCGGCCTATTGCGCGCTCGCCCTCCGCGACGGGCTGATCCCGCCGACGGCCGGGCTGTCCGAACCAGACCCTCGGGTCCAGGTCGATCTCGTCCGCGGCGCTGCCCGCCCCGGCCCCGTCCGCGCGGCCATGAGCAACTCATTCGGATTCGGCGGCCAGAACGCCACGCTCGTCTTCACGCTCTGACCCGCGCCAACGACCGATGCCAGACGTGACGGAGGTATTGATGGGGAACCCACAGGCCGCGCCCCCTTATGGCGATGACGACTTCCTCACCCCCAGTCTTTCCGACCTCCTCTTCGACGGGGAGTACGAGGAGACCCATCGCGACATCCGGGCGACTCTCTTTGATCCGGTGTTCGACCCTCACGAGGGCCTGGCCCCGAGAGAGTCCGGGAAGCTGACGTACGAACGCTCCAGAGCCCTGCACGGACAACTGGAGCGTCCGCTGAGCATGCTGCGTCGGCCGCGCCGACTGTTCGCCCTGGCGGAGTGGTCGGCCCTTCTGGACCCCGCGATCTTCTCGCTGCTCCTCGTCCACCACAACCTCTGCCTCGGTACGATCCTCGACCACGGCGCAGAACGGGACGACATCAAGCACCACGTCGAGGAACTCGACCGGCTCGATTCCTTCGGCCCCTACATGGCCACCGAGTTCGGGTACGGGAACAACGTCGCCGCGCTCCGCACCGAAGCGGTCTACGACGCGGAAACACAGACATTCGTCCTCAACACCCCGGACTCCAGTGCACAGAAGTTCATGTCCTCCACCGGGTTTGAGGACATTCCCAAACTCGCAGTGGTGCTGGCCCGGCTCAAGGCCGACGGAAAGAATCACGGGGTCTACCCGTTCCTGGTGCGGATCAGCGACGGCAAGCAGCTGTGCGAGGGCGTGCGCGTCGCTCCCTGTCCCGAACAGCCGGTCCAAGGGCTGGACCACGCATTGACCTGGTTCGACCATGTCACCGTTCCGCGGCTCAACCTCCTCCACGGCGAGATGGGGGGATTCTCGCCCGACGGTGCGTTCCAGCCCGGCGGTGGAAACATGCGCCGGCGCTTTCTCCGTACGATGAGCCGCATCCAGCCGGGCCGCCTGTGCGTGGCGAGCGCCGCGGTCGGAGCCGGAAAAGCGAGCATCTACACGGCCTTGCGTTACGCGGAGAGCAGACTGACCAACGGCCCCGGCCGCAACGACGTGCCCGTGCTGGAATACCGGAGCCACCAGCGGGACCTTTTCGCCGCACTGGCCAAGGTCTATGCGATGAATCTCCTCCTGAACCACGCCAAGCGGGAGTTCGTGGCCCACTCCGGCACGGTGTCGGACGAGCTGAACCACCTGATCTCCCTCACGAAGGCCCTCGCCACATCGGAGATGAACGACGTCGCCGGGATCTGCCGCGAACGCTGCGGAGCACAAGGCATATTCCGCGTCAACCGGATCACCGACTACGGCTCGCTGCTCCAAGGACTCGTCACAGCCGAGGGCGACAACCAGGTACTGCTGGCGACGACGGCAGGCCAGCTGATCGCCCGGGCCGACCCGGATCGGCATCCGGAACCACCTGACCCGCACGCAGAGAACGGCGCCGCGGATCCGCACGTCCATGTGCAGCTGCTGCGCTACCGGGAGGAATTCCTGCGCCGGGCGGCGCGAGCGGCCATGGCGGAATCGCAGAGCACGTACTTCGACGCCTGGAACGGCGTCGTGAACACCGCCCTGGACATGGCACGGGCGCGGGGAGTCCGTATCGCCCTGGAGCAACTCTGCACGGCGGTACCTCGCCTGGCCGACGAGCAGGACCGGGCGGCCCTGCGCCTGCTGGCGTCACTGTACGGACTCGTCGAGATCCAGCGGGACGCGGGCTGGTATCTGGCCAAGAGCCTCCTACTCCCTGAGCAGGTCGAAGAAATACCCGCCACTGTGGACCGACTCTGCGAGTTGCTCCGGCCGCACGCGCGACGCCTGACCGACGCGTTCCGGCTCTCGCCGGAACTGCTCCGCGCCCCGATCGCCTTCGAGGACTACGAAGTCGCCTTCCAGCGACAGGTCGGCGCGTCCGCCCCCGACGCGGCCCGTCCACGCACTCCCGGGAAGTGACGATGACACGGCACACCTACCCCTGCCCGGTCCGCTGGTCGGACATGGACGCCTACGGAGTCGTCAACAACGTCTCGCTGCTGCGCTATCTGGAAGAAGCCCGGCTCGACTTCATCTCCCTCATGGCACCGACGCGGGGTGACGCCTTCTTCCGAGGCGGTTCGGTAGTCGTTGCCCATCGGATCCGCTATCGGAAGCGGCTGGTGCACCGGCGCGAACCGGTCGACATCGAAACGTGGGTGTCCGAGCTCCAGTCGGCCACTGTCACCGTCGCCTACCTGATCAAGGACGACGAGAGCGTCTACGCCAGCGCCTCCACGACCATGGCACCGTTCGACTACGCGGAGGGCCGTCCTCGTCGGATCAGCGACGCCGAGCACGCTTTCCTCGAAAAGTACCTCGAACCGACCCACAACTCCGCGGGTACAGACATCGGCTGCTGCCACGGTTCCGTCGGCCGCTGACTCCCATGAGTGGTTCTTGCAGCCGGGGTAGGGGCACAGCGCGAAGCGGGACTGCTGAGCGAGCTGGCCCGCCAGGCCGTGGCACGGACCGGTGTGGACGTCGAACTGCGGGTGCGCTGCGATGCGGAGGTGGCGACCGACCCCCGCCGGGTCGAGCGCATCCTGGCCAACCTGCTTAGAGGTCACGCGGATAGGGCGGGTGGGGCCAAGCGGCAGACGGGACAGGCACAGCTTCGGTGATCACAGAGTTGCGACGCTCTGTGACTGCCCGATCCCGTGGATACGGCGGTTCCCGCGGTCGCGAGCGGACTCCACGCTCGCGTCACTTAGCGAGGGATGCCAGGCCGTGCTACTCCGGGGCGCTCGGGTGGGAGTGGCGGTGACAGGCGGCGGGAGGGGAAGACCGACAGGCGGCTGCGCGAGCACATCGGCCCCGAACAACGCGCCCGACGCCTCGCGCAAGTCAACCTCGCCGCCGGAGAACTTGGCCCCGTGGAAGGAGCCGCCGCCGAAGGCAAGGCGCGTCCTGGGGCTGTTCGATCAACGACCAATCCTGGACGTGCCGATGACTATGGTAGCGGCCGTGCAAATGGGCGACCGGCTGTCGGCCGACACCTGAACGTCCGTACGCCGGGCATCGGTCATAGTCGGCATCGAGGACGTGTATCCCAGCCGTGGGTGGTCCAGGCTCGGCGGATCAGGCTGCGGACGGTGATGATCGCGTCGGTGAGGTCGAAGAAGGCTTCGATGACGGTGACCCGCCGTTCGAAGCAGCGTGCGAGCCGGTGGAAGGAGTTCTGCCAGGCGTGGGTGCGCTCTGGAATCCCTGCACACGTCAGAAGGACGCCCCGCACAGGGCCGCCCGGCATCATCCCGCAGGGCTGTTTCCCCGGCGTGCTGGTGCCGCCCGTCGATGTCGTGCTCGTGCTCAGGTCGGCGCCGTCCCCGTGGCCGCGTCGAGGGCCACGACACGGCCATTGACGGAGGCGTACACGAATCCGTAGGCGGCCGCCATGTCGCTGCCCAGCTTCTCCAGAATCCCGGTGGACCAGCGCTGGGAGCCGTCACCGGTGTCGACGGCGTAGACGGTACCGTCCTTGTCCTCGGTGCTGGCGACGAAGAGCAGGTCACCCGCCAGTGCGAGCTGCGTGGGCGACAGCTGACTGGAGTTCACCTTGTGGCCCCACTTCCTCTTCCCCGTCGACGAGTCGAGCGCGTGGACTATGCCGTTTCCCACATCGTCGCCGCCGGTGACGTAGAGCATGTCGCCCGCGGCGCGGAGGCTCTGCCCGTTGAACTTGAGCCACCACTTCCTGGTGCCCTCGGCGGCGTGGAGCGCGTGGAGGTTCGTGACATCGTCGAGGACGTACACGAGTCCGCCGGACACGACGGGTGGCTGGTTGAGGCGTGCTCCGTAGTCGAGAGGGAAGGCCCACTTCCTGGCGCCGCTGGCCGCGTCCAGCGCGTACAGGGCTTTGCCGCCGCTGACGTACACGGTGCCGTCGGCCACCGCCAGACCGCCGGAGTCCTTGTCCCCCAGCGGATGGCTCCACAGCTTCCGCCCGTTGTCCGCATGCACGGCGTACACATGGCCGTCCGCCGTGATGTAGACGATTCCGTCGGTCACGACCGGTCTGTGGCCGGAGTCGGCGAAGGAGCAGAACCACTTCTTCCTCCCGTCCGCGTCCAGTGCGCACAGGCCATACGTGGTGCCGATCTGGCCGGACGCGTACACCGCCCCGTCGGCGGCCATGAGGGGGTACCTGAACCTGTACTCCCGGGAGAAGTCGGAGGGGCCTTTCCAGCGCTTGTGTCCGGTGCGCGCGTCCAGGGCGACGATGGTCTCCTCGGTGGAGACGTACAGGGCGCCGTCGGCCACGGCGAACGGAGGCGGATTACCGTCATAGTGCGGGCCCTCGACTGCGTATTCCCACGGGTCCACCTTTTTTTTGGGCTTCGGTGGGGTGTGGTCGCCGGTCTTCAGGGCGATCCCGATGCCGCCGGCCACCACAGCGGCCCCGCCCAGGCCGAGCCACAGGACGCTGCGCCGCCCGAGAGTCCTGGGCGCCCCGGAAGCCGGGGTCCCGCCGGACCCCGGGGAGACGGGCGGTGCGAACGGGGTGCCCGTCTGGGTCGGCAGCTGGTGTGCCGCGTGCGGCCCCGGCGACGGCGCGGACTCGACCTGAGTGGGAATCGGAACGGGAACGGCCGCTCCTGTCCGTTCCACCTGCTCCAGCGCGGCCTGCGCTTGCGCGGCCGTGGCACGTTGCGCCGGATCCTTCGTCAGCAGGGCCGCAAGAACCGGCCCCAGGCCCCCTGCACGCAGGGCAGGGCGCGGGTCCTCGGTGATCACGGCGAGTACCAGTGCGGTGAAGGTCTCGGCACTGAAGGGGGGTTGACCCTCGACGGCGCTGTAGAGCGTGGCGCCCAACGCCCACAGGTCGGTGGCGGCTGAGGGAGTCTTGCCCGCCAACTGCTCGGGCGCCATGTAGGCCGGTGTGCCGATGATCGTGCCTGTGTGGGTGAGCGCCGTGGTCGAGTCCGCCATGTGCGCGATGCCGAAATCGGTGATGATGACCCGGTCGTCCATCCGCAGGACGTTGTCCGGTTTGAGGTCGCGATGGACGATGCCGGAGGCGTGGGCGCGGTTCAATGCCTGCAGCATCTTCGTGCCGATCTCGGCGACTGTGCGGACCGGCAGCCCTCCGCTCTGCGCGATCGACGAGGCCAGGGAGATGCCGGTCACGTATTCCATGACGATCACGGGCGCGCCCTGGTGTTCGACCACGTCGTGCACCGTGATGATCCCGGGATGGTTGAGCCGTGCTGCGGCGCGCGCCTCCCGTGTCACACGCTGGAGCAGGACGTCTCGCTGCTCGGCGGTGATGCCCTGCGGGAACATCACTTCCTTGATAGCGACGTCCCGCCCGAGCGTCTCGTCCCGACCCCGCCAGACGCGGCCCATGCCGCCCTGACCTATCAGCTCGATCCGTCGGTACCGGCCGCCGATCAATTCCCCGTTCGCTTCTGTCACGTCGAACACCTTAGTGCTGCACGGTAGTTGCCAGGCAGGGCTTGCAGGCCAGGGCGCCTGCTGGGGGACCGTGTCAGTTGCTCCTCATAGCGGCGGCGATTCCGGACAGCAAGGCGACGTTCCAGTTCTTCCGTCCGATCCGCAGCACTGGCCTGTTCTAGAGGTCACAAATGAGACATCCGGCGCCTTCCGGTCGGATGACCGAGGTCTCAGACCAGGGGTAGTAACGGGCGGAGGTCCGCAGCCCTGATGGCTCCGCGCTCATCGGGGAGAGCGGCACGGGCCTGCCGTCTCGTAGACGTGCGACGGTCTTTGCCACGAGTCAATCCGCCAGCACGAACGAGAACCAGTGAGAACCTGACTGCTTCAACGCGACAAGATGCCAGCGTTTGTCTCACATGGGTGTCCTATGGGCCGGACACGGGCCACCGGCAATGAGAAAGGGACATCTGTATTACGAACCTACATTGCCCCACTGGCCGTCCGGGCGCCGCACTTTGACCGACACCAACGCGTGCTCGTGCAGCAGGGGCTGGCCGACCGTGATTCGTAGTGGGTGAACGCGGCGGCGGCCAGGCCGTCCTTCACCAGAGCGCGGTGAAGGCCATCGCTCCCCCATCGCACCGTGGCTGCAAATTCCTCCAACCATTCCACTCCCGGGCGATTTGCTGGCACAGCTCCAGCACGCGTCGGGTGTCGTCGTCACCCAGGGCCCACGCGATCTGTGCGGTCGGCGGCGCGCGGAACACCAGGTCCAGCGCGAGCACCGGGGATTCAATGTGCTCGACCGGCCGCCCCAAGACGGTCGCCCGCCTCGCGGCCTGCGGGCTCAGCCCCGCCGCCCGGAGCTCGCCTTCGATGCGGTCGGCGTCCGGATGCCGACCTTTCCCCAGCAGCAGTTCGGTCTGCCGCTCGGTCACGACGCCGTCCGCCACGAGTCCGAATGCGGGCAGGCTCCGGCCCTTCCAGCACCCGGCCGGGACATCGGCCTCCATCTGAGCGGCGTGCAGCGGCTTCGCCGCCGGACGGCAACCGTCACCGACCATGACCCCGCGGAAGTAGTAACGCCAGCCCGAGGTGGCGCCCACCCTACGGCCCGTATTCCGGTAGCCCCGCACGTTACCGTGGCCGTTCCCACCGCCCGCTCGATCAACTCGGTCACCGGCACCAACTGGGAAGGGGTCGGCGTCGAGCCCGACCTGGCCGTCACGGCCGGGGACGCGCTGGGGCACCTGCGCACACGGATCCGCTGAGCAGTCGTACGACGCTTTGCAGATAAGCGGCGGGCAGGCTGGGGGCGGATGCGGCAGGTACAGGTGCCGTGATCATGTAGTTGCGACGCTCTGTGATCACTGGAGAAATCTGTGCCTGCGCTGCCTTCATGGCTGATCGAACCGCTGTGGGACCAATTCGCCGCCCTGCTGCCGCAGCGACCACAGTTCGAACCAGCCCACCCGCTGGGCTGCCACCGACGCCGAATCAATGACCGGATCGTGTTCGACAAGCTGCTCCAGGTCCTGCGATTCGGCTGCTCATACGAGGCAATCGCGGACTCCACCTGTTCTGCCACGACCATCCGCAACTGACGCGACGAGTGGATACGCCTGGGTCTGTTCGCGCGATTGAAGCAGATCGGGCTGGACGCCTACGACCGCGTCGTCGGTCTCGTCCTGGACCAGATCGCCATCGACGGCGCCATAACCAAGGCCCCCGGAGGCGGCGAAGCGGCCGGACGATCCCCGGTCGACCGAGGCAAGCAGGGCATGAAACGTTCGAACTTGACCGACGGCTACGGCATCCCGCTCGGCCGCGTCCTGGCCGGCGCTAATCAGCACGATTCACCCCTTCTGGCCCCAACTCTCGCTCTTCTGGAGGTTCTTGGACCGCTGCCCGACGAGATCACCGTGCACCTGGATGCCGGCTACGACTCCGCCAAGACCCGTACTGTGCTTGGCAAGCGGAGGCTGCACGGTCAGATCGCCTGCAAGGGGACCAAGGCGCCCGTCCAAGCGGCCCAGCGTTGGCACATCGAGCGCACCCATGCCTGGCAGAACGCCTTCCATCGGCTCGCCCGCTGTTACGAACGCCGGATCGCGGTCATCGAAGCCTTCTTCGACCTCGCCGATACAATCATCACCGTTCGTAGCCTGATCCGCCGGGCGTGGACCACCCACCGCTGGGATGTGCGCCCTCAACGCCGACCATGAGTGGCCGCCTATCTGCGCGGCCTCTAAGGAGTGCGAACTCGCGCTGGCCCATCCACCGCTTCGCTTCGGTGAGCGGACCAGCGGCACCCGGGGGACCGGAATCCCGTTAAACGTTGAGGCCGTCGACGCCCGGTCCCAGCTGATGGGTGTACTCGCCTCTTGGGCCGCATTGGTCGCGAGTGAGCGTGGCATCGACAGTCCGCAGCGAACACCCCAGGCGCTCGCCGACTTCCTGCGCACTCACTTGGTCTGGCTCGTCGCCCACTCCACAGCCGCGGACTTCACCCACGAGGTCACAGCGTTGGCGCGGTCGGCCAGGAGAGCCGCCCGCCCCAACCCCGTACTGCGCGTCGAACTAGGCCCGTGTGTGTACCCGGGCTGCGACAGTGTGATGTATTCACCGGTCCGCGCAGCTGATGCGAAGCTATCCAAGGACGTTCAGTGCGAGGCTGGGCATGCTTGGCCACCGCACCAGTGGCTGCTTCTGGCGCATCGGCTCAAGCAACTCGAGCAGTCCGCGCAATCCGAGAGTCCGGTGGAACACTCGGGGAAGCAGGAGAACGCAGCATGAGTGGCGGCAACGTGGACAAGCCTGTGACGGTCCCCACGCAGTTGGCTGCTATGGCGGCCGGAGTGACAGAGGCGACCATCCGGAAATGGGCCAGCCGGGGAAAGCTGACCCGCTACGGCAGTCCAGGCCGAGCCGAGTACGCAATCGATGAGCTGATGGCTCTCGCTGGCGTCCTCGGTGAGACGTCCTAATACGTCCCCGAGGCTACCTAGCCGAGGTGCGCCATACATATAAGTGCTCGCCCTGGGAGTTCAGGGCGAGCACTTTCGGCATTCAACGCCCTGGCAGAGCTGGCCGTCACACGACGAGTCGGCCACCACGGCACCTACTCAGCGGCGCTCTTCCCCTCCACATTTACGGATCGGCTTCGGGACGTGCGAGCTCGGCGTCGCAATTCGGCCAGCGTGGCTGTGTGACTTCGCCCAAGGGATCTACAAGGAACCCGGAGATGGGCAGTGGGCCGCGCAGGTGAGCCACAGCACGCAGCAGTCAGAGGACGCCACGATCAGGCGCACTCTTCTGGCCCAGCCCAATGCACCAGAGCTGCGGCGACCGTGGCACAGGGGCAACATGTCACCACACCGTCTCTTGATCTGCGGGGACCTGACGGTGCGGAACAGGACATCCCCTACGGAGCCACCGGCGCAAGCCGAGACCGCCCCTCGACTCTCACCGTGGCGCAAATCCGCAGCTCAGCGCCCCGTGCACGACCAGCCAAGTTTTGTGGCTCCCGCCGGGGGCTCGAACCTGCGGCCACCGTGCGGAGGTCCTGCCTCGCGGTCCCCGTCGCTCACCACAGACGTGCTCGCCTTCCGTCGGGCGGCATCGCACCGAGCCCGTGTTCCGCGCCGGTCCCAGCCGCACAGGTGCGCCAGCAATCCCCCGTGAACGGCAGCCGTGGCGCCCTGGCACGGGTACACACCCGCGTGCACAACCAGTGCACATTCACGCGGGAACTCGCGGGAAACCGCAGGTCAGGGAGGGAAGCCCGACGGGACACAGAAAGGCCCCGACCGGGGCGTTTCGCCTGGTCAGGGGCGGGAAAGCGGACGAGTCGGCCTATACGCCGGGTTTTGACTCACGGCAGTTCGCCTACGGCAGACGCCCCCGACTGGAGACCTGCTCGGACACCATGCCAACGTACGGGTGCTGGGAAAACCACAGCTCAACGGAGGATTCATTCAGCGCCATGGACTGCTACGCCCGAGAACAACAGCCACACTTCCTCACCCCCTGAGAGCCCAGCGGGCCCGCTACCAAAATTTTCCGGCCTCACCAAACCGGAACTTCTCCGGATCCTATGTGCAGCGACACTTCTCACCCTGGAGACCGGAGATGCACGACCAGATCACGTCTACGCATGAAACCGCGTTCTTGAACCTGGCCAAAGCAGCGGAATACCTCGGCATTTCACCGAACACCCTGTACGTCTGGCGTCACCGACGGCAGGGACCGCCGAGCTTCCGCATGGGAGGGCGCGTCATGTACAGGATCTCGGCGCTCAATGAGTGGATCACCGCGCAGGAGCAGGCGGATTCACGTTCCAATGCTGCTCTCAGTCCCCTCGGCCAGAGGCCGATGAAGCGCGCAGCACGGACCTCGTGAGGGCTGCCCGGAAGCCGAAGGTAGTGCCTCGATCTTTCGAAACCTGGCGCGCGGTTTCCCATCATTCCATGCACGTATGCAGTTGAGTTCGTAGGAGCGTTTTCCCTTGGCGGGGTACATAGAAGACCGCTGGCTCAAGAAGAAGGTCAACAAGGACACCGGCAAGCGGGAGCGAACTGCCCTGTGGGGCAAGGGCAAACGCTATCGGGTGAAGGGCATCCCGGGCGTGCGGGATCGCTCCTTCGACACGAGCGAGGACGCGAAGCAGTAGCTGGCGAGCACACAGACCGACGCCACACGTGGTGAGTTTGCCGACCCCCGCGACGGTGCGATCCCCCTCACCGAGTACATCGAGAAGCACTGGTGGCCGAGCCGGTCAGACGAACCGTCGACCGCCGCCCCCATGCGCAGCAAGATCTGGAACCACATCATCCCGTTCCTGGGCGAGACGGCGCTCCGGGACATCGACGCTGCCGCGCTGCGCGCCTGGAAGGCCCAGCTGCTCACGCGTGTCGAGGCATCCACGGCCCAGGTGATCTGGATCCACCTCTCCACCATCCTCGAAGCCGCCGTCGACGACGGCCGCCTCGTCAAGAACCCCTGCAGGGCACGCCGGACGGTCAAGGCGCCCAAACCCGCAAAGAGGAAAGCCAAGGCGTGGGCCAGGGCGACCGTGGAGGCCGTCCGGGCAGGACTTCAGGAGCGGTACCGCATCGCGGTGGACCTCGGAGTGGGTGTCGGTCCGCGGCAAGGCGAAGCGTTCGGTCTCGGCGAGGAGGACTTCGACTTCGATGTCGGCCTCGTGCACATCCGCCGGCAGCTGCGGTGGGACTCCAAGGGAAGGCCGTACTTCTGCCTGCCGAAGGGAGGCAAAACGCGAACCGTTCCCGTCTCCCCCAACCTCGCCAAGCGTGTCCAGAACCATCTGCATCACTTCCCTTCGGTCGCCTGCACACTCCCATGGCGCAATCCCGAGCCACCGACGACCGAGCTGGAGGCGCGGCAGCGCAAACCGATCACCGTCCGGCTGATCCTGAGCACCTCTCAGGGCAATCGGATCAACTACTCGAGGTGGAACAAGCAGAGCTGGCGGCCCGCGCTCGCGGCGGCCGGAATCCTGAAGAAGATCGGCGAGAAGGTCAGGACGTGCGGAGGCCGCACCCGTCGGTACCCCATCTACGAGCTCTCCCGCGCGGACATGTTCCATGTCCTCCGGCACACGTGCGTAAGCACCCAGCTTGAGGCGGGCGAGTCGATCGTGAGCCTGTCGGAGTGGCTCGGGCACGCGTCGCCGCAGACCACGCTGAAGTACTACGCTCACTTCATGCCCGGGGCGGGCAAGCGGGGCCTTGCCGCGATGGACGCGTGGTTCGATCAAGAGCCGTCATCGGGTCAAGATCCGCAATCGAATGTCCCTGAGAAATCCCTGGGCGTCCCGCAAGCCCCAGACGAGCCCGGAAACTGCAGGTCAGGGCGGTAGTCGCCCTCATCGTCAGCGTGTACGAGGAGTACAAGGAACCGCTCTACGCCGCTCCGCCGCTGCTGCAGCGGATGGTCGACGCAGGCCGACTGGGCCGCAAGTCCGGATCCGGCTTCTACTCCTACTGAGGGCGCCGGCCCGCGGGCGGTGGAACGGGGGCCGTCCGCCCGCCGCTCGGGGGATGGTTCGGCGGGCGGATCAGGCCGGCGGGCGCCCGACCGCCGGCTTCGGCCCCCGTGCCTAAGAGTCAACTCCTCTCCGGCCGTTGATGACAGTGTGTGAATGCGCCATCTCGGTGCGCCCGCTCCACACCCCGTGCGAATCGCTCACGCCGCGTCACTTCGCACGGGGTGTGAACCGCTGACCCGTATCTCCCCGCCGCACACGCTCCCGCCTTTCCTCCCAGCGCAGTTGACTGGTGCCGGTAACCACCCGACCGCCACCAGGAGAAGGAAAGAGGAGCGGAACGTGACCGCCCACCGGGACCCCGATCCGATCGCCGCCGACTTAGCGGAGCTCAGACGCCTACTCGACGTACGCACCGCCACCGTCGACGGCCAGCTCAGGTTGCAGGCCCAGCGCTGCGAGCAGAACACGCGTGATGCGGACGAACTCCAGGCCCGCATCACGCGGTTAGAGAGCCGCCGCTGGCCGCTCCCCTCGCTCGCCGCGCTCACGGGGCTCGCGGCGCTGGCGGCCGCCTTGTGGCAGGCGTCCGGGCGCTGACGCCGGCCGGCCTCAGCCGAGGCGGATGTGGTGGAGCATCAGCAGCGCCGCGGCCATGTTCGCGGCCGGCACCTCCCCCCTCAACACCATGTCGGGCACCAGCTTGAGGTCCACCCACTCCCGTCGGTCCGACTCGAAGTCGTCCTCCGGAGCGCCGAGGTACTCGGCGCGGTCGGACCAGTAGATGTGGTGCCGCGCATCGGTGAGGCCGTTGGACGGCTCCACCGTGAGGAGGTGGTGGAGGGGCCCGGGTCGCCACCCGGTTTCCTCCTCCATCTCCCGCGCGGCCGCGGCGGCCGGTTCCTCCCCGTCCTCCACGACGCCGGCGGCCAGCTCCCAGCCCCAGCTGTCGGTGATGAACCGGTGCCGCCACAGCAGCAGCACCTCATTGGCCTCGTTGACCGTGGTGGCCACCGCGACCGGCCGCATCCGGATCAGGAAGTGATCCAGATGCCGGCCGTCGGGGAGGGCCACATCGGCCAGGTTGACCCGGAACCAGGGATTCGCGTAGACCGGCTTTTCGCTGAGATTGTTCCAACGCACGTAACTGCCACCTTCCGCTGTTGGGCCGGCAAGGTGACACGAGCCCGGTCACAGCGGAACGCGCAGCACCTCGTCGATGAGATCGGCAGCCTCGTCCGTCGCGGAACTCCCGGTCTCCGCCAGATGCTCGCGCACCGCTCGCAGCCGGTCCCGCAGGCGTTGCGACTCCATGCCCCGAGCCTGCTCCGTCATCTCCGCGGCATTGGCCACGGCCCGGTCCGCGTCCCCTTGGCGCAGCTCGATATGGGTGAGCATGGCCAGCCGGTGCACCCGACCGCGGTCATGTGCGGGGGTGTCCACGGCGGCGTCCGCCTGCTCCCGGGCGGCCCGCAGGTCCCCGAGGCTGAGCAGCGCCTCCGCCACTTGTACGTTCACCAGGCCCGGCTGCACGTAGCCCGTCTCAGCGGGCTCCAGCCCGGGGCGGATCCGCTCCGCCGCCGCCTCGGCCCGCCGAATGCAGTCCAGCGCGCCGGTGCCGTCGCCCAGTCGCGCGTACGCCTTGGCCTGCATGGCGTAGAGGTCGGCGGAGAGCGCCGCGGTGAGCTGTCCGCCCGCGGTGCGCAGCGCCGCCTCCGCGAAGGCGACCGCCTGGCGGTATTCCCGTACGAAGAGGGACTGGTTGACCAGCAGCGCGATGATGTACGCGCCGAGTCCGCGGTCCCCGCTGGCCTTTGCCAGCCGCAGCGCCTGATGGAAGTAGCGCTGGGCCAGCCCGAGAGCGTCCGAGTCGTACGCGCAGATGCCCGCGACGGCCACCAGCCCACCGGTCGCCCGGTGCAGCTGACGCCCCGTCGCATCGCTGTAGCTGCCCCGCAGCAGCGGCGCCGCCTCGGTGTTGAGGAATCCGACGATGCGTCCTCTGGTAGCGATACCACCCGCCTTCCGGTACATCTGCTCGTAGTGGGCCCGCGCGGCCCGCAGCATCTCGATGTCGGCCATCCCGACCCGGGTCACCCCATCGCGCGAGACGTCGAAGTCCTCCGGCGGGTTCTCCCACTCCCACACGGGGATGATCGCCGACGTCCCGGTGAGCGCGGGCGCCGCGACCACGTGCGGCCGCTGCTGCTCGTCGGACCGCCACAGCGCGGTGGCCCGCTCGACGAACCCCGACAGCGGGGTGCCCGGATCCTGGCTCGTGCCCGGTCCGCTGAACCCGATGTCGGCCAGGCCCACCGGCCGGTGCAGCCGTTCGCCGAGGATCTCGCAGATCAGGTCCGGGACCTGCCCGCGCGGCCGCTGCCCCTTGAGCCACCGCGCCACCGCGGTGTGCTCGTAGCGCAGCGCGAGCCCGCGCCGCCGCCCGAGGTGGTTGATCCGCGCCGCGAGCCCGGCGTGTGAGATACCGGCCTCGTCCAGGATCGCGTCGAGCAGCGTGTTGGGCTCCATGCCTCGCCCCCCAGGGACGTACGGACTCCGTAAGTCCAGCGTAATCAGGGGGAGTTCACACGGGGTGCGAACGGGACGCGGTGCACGGGCGCGCCCGCCCGCGGGAAACGCGACGGGCCCCCGCCCACCACCGTGGACAGGGGCCCGCACCAGGCACGAGGCCGGCGGCCAGGGGCGTCAGCCGCGCAGGGCCGCGCCGACCCGCTCGACCGCGACGGCGACCGCCGCGTCCCGGGCCGCGGTGGCCTCCTCGGCCGTCAGCGTCCGGTCGTCCGCCCGGAACCGCAGCGCGTAGGCCAGCGACTTCTTGCCGGCACCCACCTGCTCACCGGTGAAGACGTCGAACAGCCGCACCGACTCCAGCAGTTCGCCGGCGCCGTCCCGGAGGGCGGTCTCGACGTCCGCCGCGGCCACCGAGGCGTCGACGATCAGCGCGACGTCCTGCGTGGCGACCGGGAACGTGGAGATCCGCGGCGCCTGCAGCGCACCGGACGCGGCCCGCTCCAGCCGGTCCAGGTCGATCTCCATCGCGCTGGTGCGCTCCGGCAGACCCAGGGTCTTGACCACCCGCGGGTGCAGCTCACCTGCGTTGCCGACGAGCACCTCCTCGCCGTCGACCAGGGCGAGCAGCGCCGCGCACCGGCCGGGGTGCCACGGGGCGTGCTGGTCCTGGCGGACGATCAGCTCGACGCCCGCCTCCCGGGCGACGGTGCGGCCCGCCTCGATGGCGTCGGCCCACCCGGCCGGGTAACCAGAACCCCACCAGCCGGCCTGCTCGCGGGCGCCGGCCAGGACCACCGCGGCCCGGCGCGGCTGCTGCGGCAGCGAGGCGTCCAGCGAGGCGATCTCGTCGTCGGTCGGCCGGCGGTCCACCACCAGGCGGCGGGCCGGCCGCTCCTGTCCGGTCGCCCGGAACACCGGACCGGTCTCGAAGAGCGCCAGGTCGTGGTTGCCCCGCCCGTAGTTGCGGCGCAGCGAGGCCAGCAGCCCGGGGATCAGGGTCGTGCGGAGGTCCGGCTCCTCGTCCGACAGCGGGTTCACCAGGGTGACCGCGTCCCGCCGCGGGTCGTCCGGCTCGATGCCGAGCTGGTCGAGGACGGCCGAGCCGGTGAACGGGTAGTTCAGCGCCTCGACGTACCCGGCGCCGGCCAGCACGCGGCCGACCCGGCGGTGCAGTCGCTGACGCTCCGTCAGCCCACGGCCGGCGGGCGGCAGCGGCAGCGTGGAGGGCAGGTTCTCGTAGCCCTCCAGCCGGATGACCTCCTCGGCCAGGTCGTTCGGGTCGCTGAGGTCCGGGCGCCAGGACGGCACGGTGACCACCAGCTCGTCCTGCCCGTAGACGTCACAGCCCACCTGCTGGAGGCGGCGGACGACGGACTCCCGCCCGTAGGTCACACCGGCGACCTTGTCCGGGTGGTTCGCCGGGATGGTGATCGTCCGCGGCCCGCGCGGCGAGACGACCCCCGTGACACCCTCCTCCGCGGTGCCACCGGCGAGCAGCACCAGCAGGTCCACGGTCCGCTGCGCCGCCGCGGCGGCCGCCTCCGGGTCCACCCCGCGCTCGAAGCGCTTGGCGGCCTCCGACGACAGCTTGTGGCGGCGGGCGGTGCGGGCGATGGAGATCGCGTCGAAGTGCGCGGCCTCGATCACCACGTCGGTGGTGCCGCGCAGCCGCCCGGTCTCCGGGTCGGTGACCGGCGCGGCGATCTCGGTGTTGGCGCCGCCCATCACACCGGCCAGCCCGATGGGGCCGCGGTTGTCGGTGATGACCAGGTCCTCGCCGGTCAGCACCCGCTTGGTGCCGTCCAGGGTGACCAGTTCCTCGCCCGGGGTGGCGCGGCGGACGCCGATCGGACCGTCGACGGTCGTCCGGTCGTAGGCGTGCAGCGGCTGGCCCAGCTCCAACATCACGTAGTTGGTGATGTCCACGGCGAGCGAGAGCGGCCGCATCCCGGCCTTCTGCAGCCGGCGCTGCATCCAGATCGGGGTACGGGCCTCCGGCTCCAGCCCGGTCACCGTGCGCGCGGTGAAGCGGTCGCAGCCGATGGGGTCGGCGACCTGGACCGGGTAGCCGCCGGCGTTCGGCGGCGGCACGTCCAGCAGCGCCGGGTCGCGCAGCGGCAGCCCGAAGGCGATGGCCGCCTCACGGGCCACCCCGCGCATCGACAGGCAGTAGCCACGATCCGGGGTGACGGCGATGTCCAGCACCTCGTCGACGAGCTCCAGCAGCTCGATCGCGTCGGTGCCGACCTCGGTCTCGGGCGGCAGCACGATGATGCCGTGCGAACCGTCGTCGCCCATGCCCAGCTCGTCGCCGGAGCAGATCATGCCGTGCGACTTCCGGCCGTACGTCTTGCGCGCGGCGATCTTGAAGTCACCGGGCAGCACGGCGCCGGGGAGGACGACCACGACCTTGTCGCCGATCGCGAAGTTCCGCGCACCGCAGACGATCTCCTGCGGCTCACCGGTCCCTCCCCCAGACTCCGTCTGGGAGGTGCCCCCAGCCCGGCCGACGTCCACCGTGCAGAAGCGGATCGGCTTCTTGAAGCCCTCCAGCTCCTCGATGGTCAGCACCTGGCCGACGACCAGCGGGCCCGTCAGGCCCTCGCCGAGCCGCTCGACGGTCTCGACCTCCAGGCCGACCGTGATGAGCTTCTCCTGTACCTCGCGGCCGGTCGTCGTCGCCGGCAGGTCGACGTACTCCCGCAGCCAAGAAAGCGGGACCCGCATCAGATCTCCATCCCGAACGGCCGGGTGAACCGGACGTCGCCCTCGAACATGTCGCGCATGTCTTCCACGTTGTGCCGGAACATCAGCATCCGGTCGATTCCGAACCCGAAGGCGAAGCCGCTGTACTTCTCGGGGTCGACACCGCAGGCGACGAGCACCTTGGGGTTGACCATGCCGCAGCCGCCCAGCTCGATCCAGCCCTCGCTGGAGCAGGTACGGCAGGGCCGGTCGGGGTTGCCCACGGACTCGCCACGGCACACGTAGCAGACCATGTCCATCTCGGCGGACGGCTCGGTGAACGGGAAGTAATTGGGCCGCAGCCGGGTCTTCATGTCCGGGCCGAACAGCGCCCGGACCATGTGGTCCAGGGTGCCCTTGAGGTCCGCCATGGTCAGGCCCTCGTCGACGGCGAGCAGCTCGATCTGGTGGAAGACCGGGGAGTGCGTGGCGTCCAGCTCGTCGGTGCGGTAGACCCGCCCCGGGCAGACGACGTACACCGGCGGCTCGCGGTCGACGAGCGTACGGGCCTGCACCGGCGAGGTGTGGGTGCGCAGCACCACGCCCGACTCATCGCCTTCGGTGCCGTTGCCCCGGACGAAGAAGGTGTCCTGCATCTGGCGCGCCGGGTGGTCCGGCACGAAGTTCAGGGCGTCGAAGTTGAACCACTCGGCCTCGACCTCGGGACCCTCGGCGACCTCGTAGCCCATGGCCACGAAGACGTCGGCGACCCGCTCCATGAAGGTGGTCAGCGGGTGCCGGGCGCCGGCCGGGACCCGGTCGTACGGCAGCGTGACGTCCACCGCCTCCTCGACCAGGACGCGGGCGTCGCGTTCCGCCTCCAGCTCTTCCTGGCGGGTCTTGAGCGCCTGGTTGACCCGGCCGCGGGCCTGGCCGACGCGCTTGCCGGCGTCCGCCTTGGCGTGCGGGGGAAGGGCGCCAATCTCGCGGTTGGCCAGGGCCAGCGGCGAGCGGTCGCCGGCGTGCGCGATCCTCGCCTCGCGCAGCGCCTCCAGATCGTCCGCGGCGGCGATGGCGGCCAGCGCCTCGTCGACCCGTCGGGCGATCTCTTCCGGTTTCAGGGCTTCGACCTCGACAGGGTCGTACGACTTATTGGGTGCGGACATCTCTTCCCGTGCTTCCGGTGGTGTGGCTTGGCGCGGCTCGCTTCGCCTCGGCTCTGCGCCCGCGTGTCCGCGATGCCTGTGCGCCAAAGGTGCCAAAGGTCAAGTCTAAGGGGCGGGCCGCCGGCGGCCCGTCCGCCCCTGGGTGCGGGGCGCCCGCCGTCCGCCCGTCGCCCGGCCACCGCCCCTGTCCGACGCTTCGCGGCCCCCCTTTCAGGCCAGGAAGGCCGGGGCCGCGACGGGCAGGCTGAATCGGAACTGGGCGCCGCCGGCCGGAGCCCGGCCGACCGTGATCGTGCCGCCGTGCGCCTCGACGATGCCCTTGACGATGTAGAGGCCCAGCCCGGTGCCACCGCGCTTGCTGCCCCGCCAGAAACGGGTGAACACGCGGCTCATCGACTCCTCGGGGATGCCGGGGCCCTCGTCGCTCACGGTGACGCTCGTCCCCTCTCCGCCACTGGTGTCCTTCGCCGGTCCGACCTCGATGGTGACCGTTCCCTCGCCGTGGCGCACCGCGTTTTCCAGGAGATTGCCCAGCACCTGGTCCACCTTGTCCGGGTCTGCCCACAGATCGGGCAGCGGTTCCCTCATCCGGATCAGGAAGCGGTCCGGCCGCTGGCCCGCGGTGGCCTGCGCCTGTACGTGCCGCCGGACCGCGGCGAGCATGTCGACCCGCTGCCGGCGGACCTCCAGCCGCCCGGAGTCGATCCGGGAGATGTCCAGCAGCTCGGCGATCAACCGGGTGACGCGGTTGGCGTCGGCGTCCACCGTCTCCAGCATCAGCCGCTTCTGGTCGTCGGTGAAGCGTTCCCACTTCTGGAGGAGGGTGGCGGTGAACCCCTTGACGGAGGTCAGCGGCGAGCGCAGCTCGTGGGCGACGGTGGCGATCAGCTCGGCATGGCTCAGCTCGGTGCGCCGCCGGGCCTCGGTGCCGCGCAGCGCAATCACCAGCCGCCATACCGGACCGGTGGGCACGCTGCGGACGTAGCGGGCGGAGACCAGCACCTCGCGGCCGCCCAGCAGCAGGTTCCGCTCCGGCTGGCCCCGGCGGATGGCAAGTCCCCCGTACGGGTCGGTTAGCTCCCACCAGCGGCGGCCTTCGAGGTCCTGCAACGGCAGGGCGTCCCCGACCGGGCGGCCCAGCGCGGCCGGCGGTTCGATACCGGTGATCCGGGCGGCGGCGGCGTTGAAACAGATCACCCGGCCGTGCTCGTCGGCGACGACCAGACCGTCGGGGAGGTCGTCGGGGGTCAGTCCGAGGTCCGCGCCGGATCCCTCGGGCGGGCAGCCGTCAGCGGCGGCAGTCCTGGCCGAAGTCCTCGCCGTCATCGCCGTGTTACCCCCTTCCGGGCCGGAGCTGGCAAGACTACTAGCTCGGCCCGGCCCGGCCGGCGGGATCGCGACTACGCCCCTCCGGCGGGTGACGTCGCGCGACAACCTCCGGTGGTGCGCTGGGCGCGCGCGGAGGCGTACAGGCACACCGCGGCGGCGGTCGCGAGGTTGAGGCTCTCGGCCTTGCCGTGGATGGGCACCCGCACGACGGCGTCGGCCAGCGCCCGGGTCTCCTCGGGCAGCCCCCACGCCTCGTTGCCGAAGACCCAGGCGGTCGGCCCGCCCATGACGCCGGCGTCCAGCTCCGCGTCCAGGTCGCGGTCGCCGGCCCCGTCGGCCGCCAGGATCCGCACCCCGACGCCCTGCAACCCGGTCACCACCTGCTCCACCGGCACGCCCACCGCGACCGGCAGGTGGAACAGCGAACCCACCGACGCCCGCACCGACTTGGGGTTGTAGAGATCCACGGAGGCGTCGGTCAGCACCACCGCGTCGGCGCCCGCGGCGTCCGCGCAGCGCAGCACCGTACCGGCGTTGCCGGGGTCCCGGACGTTTGCCAACACCGCGACCAGCTGCGGGCGGGCGGCCAGGATCTCCTCGAACGGCGAGTCCAGGAACCTACAGACGCCCACCAGCCCCTGCGGGGTGACCGTCTGGGAGACGTCCGCGACGGTCCTGTCGTCGGCGAAGTGCACCGGCACCCCCGCCGCCCGGGCCGACTCGACGATCTCGGCGTGCCGCTCCGCGGCCTCGACGGTGGCGAACAGCTCGATGAGGGTGGGCGCTCCGCCGGCACGGTGCGCGACGGCCTCCCGGACGGCCTGCGGCCCCTCGGCGATGAACCGGCGTTCCTTGCCCCGGAAGTGGCGCCGGGCCAGCCGCCGGGCGGCGGCGACTCGCGGGGAACGCGGGGAGATCAGCTCGGGGGTGCCCATGGGCGGCGGCTCGCTTCTTTCGTTCGGTGCAGGAACCCGGTGCGGACGAATGGGGTCTCCCCGGCTCGAACGAAGTCGAGAGCTCGGGGAAGGGCCCGGAAACGCGGCGGACCCGCAGGCCGGGGCCCGCGGGTCCGCAATCACAACGTCGTCACGACGTCACAACGCTGTCAGGCTGGGATTCAGGCAGCAGCCTTGGGGGCGTTGACGTCGCTCGGCAGCGCCTTCTGCGCAACCTCGATCAGCGCGGCGAACGCACCGGCGTCGGTGACCGCGAGGTCGGCGAGGATCTTGCGGTCCACCTCGATGTTGGCGGCCTTCAGACCCTGGATGAAGCGGTTGTAGGTCATGCCGTTGGCGCGGGCAGCGGCGTTGATGCGCTGGATCCACAGCTGACGGAAGTCGCCCTTGCGCTTCTTGCGGTCGTTGTAGTTGTAGACGAAGGAGTGGGTCACCTGCTCCTTGGCCTTGCGGTACAGGCGGGAGCGCTGGCCGCGGTAGCCGCTGGCCTGCTCCAGGATCGCCCGGCGCTTCTTGTGAGCGTTGACTGCCCGCTTGACGCGTGCCACTTGTTAACTCCTTGTAGCGGGGCCGTGGTTGTTCGTCACACGGCCCGATTCGACGTGGGGTCCCGGTCGGGTCGGTGCGCTCCGCCCGTGCGGCGGGGCGCCCCGGCTCACTTGCCGAGAAGCTTCTTGATCTTCGCGGCGTCGCCCGGGGCCATCTCGGCGTTGCCGGTGAGGCGACGCGTCACGCGGGACGACTTGTGCTCGAGCAGGTGGCGCTTGCCGGCGCGCTCGCGCAGCACCTTGCCGGAGCCGGTGACCTTGAAGCGCTTGCTGGCACCGCTGTGCGTCTTGTTCTTCGGCATGCGCCGTTCTCTCCTCGTCAGTGGCGCTCCCACCGGCGAAGACCGGCATGCGGGAGCGTCAGATGTATCGGTTGTTCCGGGGCTGGCGCCCCGGCCTGAATCCGGGGCAGCTCACCCAAGAGCTCACGCCTCGGCGTGCTCCTCGGCGGGCTCCACGACGGACTCCTCAGCGGACTCCACGGGAGCACCACCCTGACGCTCCGCCTTGCGGGCGGCCTGCGCCTCACGGGCCTCGGCCATCGCCTCGGTCTTCTTCTTGTGCGGACCGAGGACCATGATCATGTTCCGGCCGTCCTGCTTCGGGTTCGACTCGATGAAGCCGAGGTCCTGGACGTCCTCCGCGAGCCGCTGGAGCAGTCGGAAGCCCAGCTCGGGGCGGGACTGCTCGCGACCACGGAACATGATCGTGATCTTGACCTTGTCACCCTGCTTGAGGAACCGGACGACATGACCCTTTTTGGTGTCGTAGTCGTGCGGGTCGATCTTCGGCCGGAGCTTCATCTCCTTGATGACCGTGTGCGCCTGGTTCTTGCGCGCCTCACGGGCCTTCATAGCCGACTCGTACTTGAACTTTCCGTAGTCCATGAGCTTGCAGACCGGCGGACGGGCGTTCGCCGCCACCTCGACGAGGTCGAGGTCGTACTCCTGCGCAAGCTCCAGGGCCTTGGCAAGCGGCACAATGCCGACCTGCTCGCCACTGGGACCGACGAGTCGCACCTCGGGGACGCGAATCCGGTCGTTGATGCGGGGCTCGGCGCTGATGGATCCTCCTCGGTAGCACCACGCGACGGCCTGGCGGACTGCCGCGTAACGTCTGTTCGGTGTGACCAACCGTGCCGGTACATCAAAAAATGCCCCGACGGGACACAGGCGGGGCTCCACGTGGATCAGGAACACCGCCGCGAAATCTCCGCGGGGCGCAGCCGGACCGTTGACCCGCCAACCTGAGATCGGTCGGGTGGGAGATCGGAGCCTCCACTTGTGGGCCGGTCACTGAGGTGTCCGGCCGGTCGCAGCAACCAGAATACACGAGTCAAGGGGTGACCCCCACTCTTGTGCTGACGCATCGAGGTCTCCCGCCCGCACTCCGGCGCCCGACGTGCCCCGATGCCACCCCGCCTCGGCCCCGAGGCACTCCGGGGCACGGGGCCATCGGACGGGGTCATAGGCTGGAGGGCGACCCCTCCAGCAGGAAGTGAAGCCCCAGCACATGAGCGAGCAGACCCCCCAGCAGCCGGCGACGCCGGAGACCGCCGGCCCGGCGCAGCCCGACTTCGAGACCATGACCCGGGACATCGCGGAGGTGCCGGCGGTGGAGGTGATCACCACGGTCGCGGTGCACCTGATGAGCTCGGCGGCGGTCAATCTCGGACTCGCCGAGGACGGCGCGGACCACAAGGACCTGGACGAGGCCCGCAAGCTCATCCACGCGCTGGCCGGGCTGGTCACCGCCAGCGCCACCGAGATCGGCTCCTACCACGCGGCGCCGCTGCGGGACGGTCTGAAGTCGCTCCAGCTCGCCTTCCGCGAGGCGTCGGTGGTGCCCGACCAGCCGGGCGAGGGCCCCGGCGAGAAGTACACCGGGCCGGTCTACGGCTGAGCCCGGCGGGCGGCCCCGCACATCGACGACGAGCCCCGGCCCGGTGCGGCCGGGGCTCGTCGTCCTATGCGGGCCAGTATGAGCGCCTCAGACGCGGTCGCCGGGGGCCGGTTCGTCCGGCGTGGTCGGCTCGCCGCGGGCGGTCCGGTCGGCGATCACGACGGGCTCCTGCGGCGGGTGGGTGATCTGGTGCACCACCGCCGCCAGCGCGCCGCCGATCAGGGGCGCGAGGATGAACAGCCACACCTGGGTGATGGCCGCACCACCCGCGAAGAGGGCCGGGCCGAGGCTCCGCGCCGGGTTCACCGAGGTGCCGTCCAGCGGGATGCCGATGAGGTGGACGGTGGCCAGGGCCAGACCAATCGCCAGACCGCCGAAGCCCAGCACCGCCACTTTGTGGGTGACGCCGAGCACCACGAAGACGAACAGGAACGTCATCACGATCTCGGCCACGAACGCGCCACCGAGGTTGATGTGCACCGCCGAGCGGTCGCCCCAGCCGTTCGTGCCGAAGGCCGCGTGGGTCTGGAGTCCCGGTACCTGCTTGGCGACCAGGAAGAGCAGGGCGGCACCGACGATGCCGCCGAGGATCTGCGCGATCCAGTACTCGACGGCCGTACGGACCTTGATGCGCTTGGCCAACAGCATGCCGAGCGTCACCGCGGGGTTGATGTGGCAGCCCGAGATCGGGCCGAGGGCGTAGGCAAGCGCCAGCATGACGAAGCCGAAGGCCAGGGCGATGCCGAAGGTACCGATGTATTCGCCGGCCAGCACTGCCGCGCCGACGGCGAAGAACACCAGGAGCAGCGTGCCGAGGAATTCGGATACGACCGTGCGGGTCTCCGTGGTCTCCATGGGCTCTCCTCGCGTGGATCTTGAGCTCTCCTCGCATTGTGCGGCCCGGAGGACGAAGCCGCCCGTTGGGCGCGGGCGCTGCCCGGCCCCCGGAGAGTCCCGCGAAGACCGCCCCAGCGGCCCGGCTCCCGGCGGATCAGCACTGGTAGAGGAGCTCCCCGGAGGCTTCGGCGCCGGGCGGGAGGAGGGCCAGGTCCAGGCCGCGGACCAGCCGGGCGCGGAGGGTCTCGTCGGTGGCCAGCGCCTGTGCCAGCCGCTGGGCGGCCTCGGCGGGGACGGCACCGGCGGCGAGGCCGAGGGCGAGGGTGCCGTCGGTGTCCGCGGACGGCGTCAGCCGCGCGAGGACGACCGCGGGCTCGGCGGCGAGGAGGGCGCGCAGCGCCTCGGTGACGGCCGGGTCGGCGAGCGGGTCGGCGGTGGTGCGGCCCTCTGCGAGGGCCCGTAGGGCGGAGCCGGTGAGCTGGTAGGTGACCGGTCCGGCCAGGTCGATGACGACGGTGTCGGCCTGTTCGTGCGCGGCGGCCAGCAGGGCCTGCCGGAGCGGCACGGCAACCGGGCGGGCGTCCGGGCGCCAGCGCTGGAGGGTCTCCATGGAGGTGAAGGCGGGGAGCGCGCGGCGACCGTCGGGGGCGGTGAGGGTGGGCACCGCCATATCGCTGGTCTTCTCCCGGCGCAGCCCGTCGGGGCCGGTCTCGACCTCACCGAGGACCGCCACGACCGGGACCAGGAGGCGGGCGTCGGCCAGAGCGGCCAGCAGGGCGGGTTCGGTGCCGGGGTCCGTCGCGTACGCCGCGAGCGCCGCGGCGAGCGCGGGGGCGGCCGAGCCGTCGTCGTCGGCGAAGCCGGGATTGGGGATGTTCTTTTGCACCCCGCGAGACTATCCACGCCTCTTGCCCCGAACCACGCCCGCCCCCACCGCCTCCCCCCTCACCCGCCACCGCACCCAACAGCCCCGCGCAGCGGCCCCGCCCGCCGCAGGCGAAACGGCCCCGCACCGCGCAGCGGCCCCGCACCCGGCACCGTACGAGGCGGCCCCGCGCAGCGGACAACGTACGAGCAATCCCCGCGCCGTCCGGCGCAACGGCAAGAACTCCCCACGGCGGGACGGCCGACAACGTGGGAGGTCAACCCACCCCGGTGGACCGCCGCCAGATGAAGACGGCGGCCGTGGTGAGGGCCAGGCCGGTGGCGCCGAGGGTCCAGGGGAGCCAGTTGACGGGGGTGTCGTCGGCGGGGTCGGTGACGGGGCCAGGACCGAAGTAGCGGTGGGGGTAGGCGACGGGGACCGGTTTCTGGGGGGTGGGGGTGAGGTTCGCGGCGGCTTTCAGGGCGGCGGCGGGGTCGATGAGGCCGGCGCCGAAGTCGTCGTCGCGGCCGCCCTGGGGGCGGTGCTGGGCGGTGCTGGTGAGCAGGGTGCGGATCTGGGCGGGGCTGAGGTCGCGGTGGGCGGAGCGGATCAGGGCGATGGCGCCGGAGACGAAGGCGGCGGCGGGGCTGGTGCCCAGGCCGGAGAGGTAGCCGGTGCCGTGGTCGGCCATGAGGATGTCGTAGCCGGGCGCGGAGACCGTGGCGTACCAGTGGCGGGTGGAGAAGGAGGCGCGGGCGTCCAGGTGGGTGACGGCCGTGGCGGCGATGACGCCGGGATAGGCGGCGGGGTACGAGACGTGGTCGCCCTTCTGGCCGCCGTTGCCGGCCGAGGCGACCACGGGGATGCCCTTGTTGAGGGCGTACTGGATGGCGGCGTCCTCGCGGGGGTCGGGGTGGGCGGTCTCACTGTCGTCGCCCAGGGACATGTTGATCACGTCGGCGCCGTGGTCGGCGGCCCAGCGGATGCCGTCGGCGAGGGCGCCGGGCCGCTCGTCGCGGGCCCGCCGGCGGTCGGGGTCGTGGTCCTCCAGGATCACCCGGATCGGCAGGATCTTGGCCTCGAGGGCGACGCCGAGGATGCCGTCGGAGCCGCCGGCGCCGTGGCCGTGGCCGGCGATGACGCTGGCCATGCCGGTGCCGTGCTGGGCCCAGGTGTCGTCGCCGGTGCGGGCGCCGAAGCCGATCAGGTCCTTCTCGGGCAGCACCTGGCCCTTGAGGTCGGGGTGGTTCGCGTCCACACCGGTGTCCAGGACGGCGACGGTGATCCCGGCGCCCTTGGTGGTCTGCCAGGCGTCCTGGGCGTGGATGGCCTGAAGGCCCCATTGCTGGGCGCGGATGGCGTCCGCGTGGGCGGGCAGTGCGGGCAGGACGGTCAGTGCGGCGGAGGTCAGGGCGACGGTCGCGGCCCGCAGAGCGGACTTGATCATGGCGCTACCTCCGTGGGCTGCGCGGGGATGCCGGACGCCGTGCGGAAGGTCGTGGTGACCTTGTCCGCCAGGCCCTTGGCGTCGTGGCCGAGTCCGGATTCGGCGGGGGCGGTGGTGACTCCGGGCTGGACCGCGGCGTCGGCGGGCTGCGGGTCGGTGATCTCGCGGCCGTCGGCGAACCCGGAGACGGCGTAGATCACGACCGGGATGTCGGTGAGTATCCGCACGGTCCAACTGGCGCGCTGGTCGGGGCCGAAGTCCTCGGCCGGGGTGCCCTTGGCCGCCAGCGGCAGGGGCATCAGGGCCTTGCGGTTGGCCAGGTCCTTGGTGCTGAAGCGGGCGTTGAGGTCCATCATCCCGGACCGGTCGGCCTTGGTGGTCTGGGCGCCGACGGTGATGACGCCAGTGCGGGTGGCGTCGACGTAGGTGGCGCGCAGCAGGCGGGCGCAGCCGGCCGGGGCGAGTTCCTTGGCGAGCGGGCCCTCGTAGGTGGTGGTGCAGTCGCTGTCGGGGGCGACGGCGATGCGGATCCAGGTGCGGTCGGCGCCGCCGGGGCCGGCGGCCAGTCCCTCGACGGTGCGCGGGAAGAGGGTGTCGACGGGGGTGTCGCGCCAGGCGTCCTGGCCCTTGGCGAAGGCGGCCTCGGGCGTCGGGGTGCCCTTGGCGGGGGCGGCGGTGAGCCAGCTGCCGGCCGCCGCGCCAGCCATGAGGCCGATGCCGAGGACCAGGCTGGCGGCCGCGGCGACGACCCGGGTGCTGGGCAGCCGGTCGGCCAACGAGCGGCGCGGGGCGGGCTCGACTCCCGTGGGGTGGGCGGGAGTTGTCGGCCAGGCCGGGGCAGGTGGGGACCCGGGGGCGGGGGGCGGCGGGGGGCTCGCGGGGCGGTCGCCCGCCTCGTCCCACAGGGCGGCGCTGTTGGCCAGGTGGAAGGCCGCGGTGTCGCGGAACGAGGGGGCGCCGGTGGGCGGCGGCGCGGCGGCGGGCGACTCGGCGCGCGGGCCGGGCGGGGCGGTCGGCGGGGCCGACGGGCGGGGCGGGGCGGTGGGGGCCGGTGGTGCAGTGGGGGCCGCGGGCGGGGCGGAGGGGGGCGGCGGCGCGGCCGGTGGTGCGGGGGCCGGGGCTGCGGGGGCCGGGGCGGACTCGGCGGGGAGCGGCTGCCGGGCGGCCGGGGCCGGGGCCGCGGGCGGCGGGATGGTCGGGTCGGCGGGGACCGGGCGCAGGATGGTGGTCTTGGGGTCCTCGTCGGCGGGCGGCTCGGCGGGACGGTGCGGCGGTCGCGGGGGTATGGGTGGGATGCGTGGAGCATCGGCGTAATCGGCGTCGGCGCTCACCAGCGCTCCCCCTCGCACGGTGTGCCCCGGACCCGACAAGCAATCGGGGCAGGGTGGTTCGTATCCGGACATCACGCCGCTGACCTGCTGGTTGCGGTGTCGAGCCACTGTAAGGGCTGGCCCGGCCGCCGCTCCAACCCCTGGACGCGCCGACGTCACTTCCGGCGTGGTTCGTCCCCCTACCCAGTGGTAGCGGGGTCTGGCAGGCTGCGGGCCATGTCCCAGCACCCCGCCGCCGCGTATGCCGACAAAGCCTGTTACGACCGGGCCACCGCCCACCTCGATGCGCCGTTGGCCGTCGTCGATCTGGCGGCCTTCGACGCCAACGCCGCCGATCTGGTGCGCCGTTCGAAGGGGAAGCCGATCCGGGTGGCGAGCAAATCGGTGCGCTGCCGAGCACTGTTGGAGCGGGTGCTGGCGCGCGACGGCTTCGCGGGGATCATGAGCTTCACGCTCGCCGAGTCGCTGTGGCTGGCGCGGTCAGGCTTCCCGGACGTACTGCTGGCGTACCCCTCGGCGGACCGGGCCGGCTTCGCCGAGCTGGCCGGGGACCCCAAGCTCGCGGCGGCGGTGACGGTGATGGTCGACGACCCCGCGCAGCTGGACCTGATCGACGCCGCGCGTCCGGCCGGTCCGGGCCGCGGCGAGGAGCTCCGCGTCTGCTTGGAACTGGACACCTCGTACCGGCTGCTGGGCGGGAAGGTGCGGGTCGGGGCCCGGCGGTCGCCGCTGCGGGATCCGCAGGCGCTCGCCGCGCTGGCCCGGACCGTGGTCCGGCGCCCCGGGTTCCGGCTGGTGGGGCTGATGGCCTACGAGGGGCACGTGGCGGGGGTGGGCGACGAGGTCGCCGGGAAGCCGGTGTTCTCGCGGACCATACGGCTGATGCAGGCGGCGGCCCGGAAGGAACTGGCGCAGCGGCGCTGGGAGGCCGTGCGGGCGGTGCGGGCGGTGGCGCCGCGGCTGGAGTTCGTCAACGGCGGCGGGACGGGAAGCGTGCAGCACACCGCGGCGGAGGCGGCGGTGACCGAGATAGCGGCCGGTTCGGGGCTGTACGTGCCGCGGCTGTTCGACAACTTCCGCTCGTTCCGCGGGCGTCCGGCGGCGCTGTTCGCGCAGCCGGTGGTGCGCCGGCCGGGGCCCGGTGTCGTCACGGTGCTGGGCGGCGGCTATCCGGCGTCGGGGGTGGCCGGTGCGGACCGGCTGCCGGAGCCGTATCTGCCGGCGGGGCTGCGCTACGACCCGCAGGAGGGGCCGGGCGAGGTGCAGACGCCGCTACTGGGGGCGGCGGCGGACGGGCTGGCGGTCGGCGACAAGGTGTGGTTCCGACACGCCAAGGCCGGGGAGCTGTGCGAGCGGTTCGCGGAGCTGCACCTGATCGAGGGGGGCCGGGTGGTGGGAACGGTGCCGACGTACCGGGGCGAGGGCCACACGTTCCTGTGACGCTGCGGGCGATGTGCGTGATGCGCGACAGGGGCGATGCAGTGGCGATGGGGGCGGTAGGGCGGTAGGGCGGTAGGGGCGATGGAGGCGGTGTAACGGTGTCACAGCGGGCGAGGGCTGCTCGGATCGGCATCGCAAGGGGCCGCCTGTAACGGTGTCACAGGCAGCCCCGGTGCAGCCCCCGCCTGGCGGGACGGCGCCCCTTGCTCCTTCACTCCTTTATTCCTTGGGAGGTCGGGGAGGTCGGGGAGGTCGGGGAGGTCGGGGAGGTCGGGGAGGTCGGGGAGGTCGGGGAGGGTCGGGGCGGGTCGGATCAGCCGTGGATGCGGTCCTGCTGGTCGGCGACGACGGTGCCGTCGGGGCGGCGGACCGGGCCGAGGGTGCCGTCGGTGTTGGTGTAGCCCTTGGTGGCGCAGGGGTAGGCGCCGGACTTGCGGGGCAGCGGGTCGATGAACATCGGGTTGACCACCCAGCGGCCGTCGGTGTTGTCGTAGCCGCGGCACATCAGCTCGGCCTTGTTGCGGTTGATGGCCAGGTGGGCGCCGGTGGCGTCGTTGACGAAGGTGACGTCGGTGTTGGCGTCGCCGCCGCCCAGGGCGATGCGGTGCGCGGGGTCCTGCTTCCGCCATGCCTCGGCGCCCTTGATCCCGTAGATCTCCTGGTTGATCCAGCAGCGCTTGCCGTCGACGTACGGGATGACCGCGCCGGGGCCGTCCTTGACGTCGCCGCAGCCGGCGATGGTGGTGGTGAGACGGCCGTCGCGGACGCGGTTCCGTATGCCGATGGTGTGCCGGGCGTCCACCCCGACGCCGCCGGACCACGCCTCGGCGACCGTCTCCGACGACGCGGAGACGATGTAGACGTCGAAGCCGGCCGCCTTGAGCGTGCGGATCAGGTCCTTCTGCTGGTCGTAGTAGCGGATGTAGCCGGCCAGCTTGTGGGTGCCCACGGTCTGCACGGTGCCGATCGGCGCGGCGAGGTTCTCGGCGCGGGCCCGCTTGGCGTAGGCGGTGAGGGTGGCGGGCTTCAGGCCGGCGAACAGCTGGGGGACCCAGGCGTATTCGGGGACCGTGTGGCGGTGGTTCCACTCGCCGGCGAAGGCCGGGGCGCCGCTCATGGTCTTCGCCTCGCCGCGGATCTCCATGATCTCGTCGGCGCAGGCGGTGCGGGTGGAGGTGGGCAGCGGGCGGCCGGGGGTGCCGGTGCCGCAGGCCCGGGTCAGCGCCCGGTCGGCGGCGGCGGTGAGCCAGGGGCTGGTGTCCCGCCAGCTCTTGGGCCGGGGCACCTTGTCGTGCCGGACCATCCAGGCCAGGGTGGCGTCGGAGATGTCGTTCTTGACGACGGTGTTGTCCCAGTCGAAGGCGGCGACCGGGCGGGGCCCGTCGTGGTGTCCGGAACAGGTGCCGCGCTCGTCGATCATCTTCTGGAGTTTGGCGCGGTTGTCGCCGTACCAGGGGAGGTCCTTGGAGAGCTGCGGGCAGTGAGCGCGGGCCGGGGCCTTGGCGGGGGTGGCGGCGGTGGCCGGCACGGTGGCCGTAACGGCGGCGAGCGCGGCGGTGCCGGCCAGGCCCAGGGCGAGCAGCCGTCGGGTGAGTGCGGTCATGTGTCCTCCGTGGTCAAGGGGGGAAGCACGCCGGGACCGGCACGCGGAGGCGCCGGTCCCGATGTTGATCATGGAGACTACAGGGCGGCTACAGGGGGGTGACGTACGCGCCCGCGATGCCTCCGTCGACGAGGAATTCGGCGGCGTTGACGAACGAGGAGTCGTCGCTGGCGAGGAAGGCGACCGCGGACGCGATCTCCTCGGGCTCGGCGAACCGGCCGACCGGGACGTGCACCAGGCGGCGCGCGGCGCGCTCGGGGTCCTTGGCGAACAGCTCCTTGAGCAACGGGGTGTTGACCGGCCCCGGGCAGAGCGCGTTGACGCGGATGCCCTCGCGGGCGAACTGCACGCCCAGTTCGCGGGACATGGCCAGCACGCCGCCCTTGGAGGCGGTGTAACTGATCTGCGAGGTGGCGGCGCCCATCACGGCCACGAAGGACGCGGTGTTGATGATGGAGCCGCCGCGCCCGGTCTGCTCGAACTGGCGCTGCATGTAGGGCAGGGCGTGCTTGCAGCAGAGGTAGACGGAGGTGAGGTTGACCTCCTGGACGCGCTTCCAGGCGTCGAGTCCGGTGGTGAGGATCGAGTCGTCGTCGGGCGGCGAGATCCCGGCGTTGTTGAAGGTGATGTCCACCGAGCCGTAGGTGTCGAAGGCGGTCTTGTAGAGCGCCTCGACCTGTTCCGCGTCGGTGACGTCGACCTGGACGAAGGTGCCGCCGACCTCTTCGGCGGCGGCCTTGCCGGCCGTCTCGTCGATATCGGCGCAGACGACGTTGGCGCCTTCGGAGGCCAGTCGGCGGGCGGTGGCCAGGCCGATGCCGCTGCCGGCTCCGGTGATCACGGCGGTGCGGCCGACGAGGCGGCGGCACACGGCGGTCTGGTCGGTCACTTGCTCTCCTCGTGGGTGATGGCGGTGCTGATTTGCGGTGCCGGTCACGAGCCGGCCGGCTCGGTGGCGATGAAGACGTTCTTGGTCTCGGTGAAGGCGGCCAGCGCATCCGGGCCGAGCTCGCGGCCGAGTCCGGACTGCTTGAATCCGCCGAACGGGGTCCAGTAGCGCACGCTGCTGTGGGAGTTGACGGAGAGGTTGCCGGCCGCGACGGCGCGCGAGACGCGCAGTGCCCGGCCGACGTCGCGGGTCCACAGCGAACCGGAGAGGCCGTAGTCGGTGGCGTTGGCGAGCCGGATCGCGTCGGCCTCGTCGTCGAAGGGGAGGACGACGGCGACCGGGCCGAAGATCTCCTCGACGGCGGTGCGGTCCTCGGGGCGGCCTTCCAGGACGGTGGCCGGGTACCAGAAGCCCTTGCCGGCCGGGGCCTCGCCGCGGATGGCGGCCGGTGCGTCCTCGGGGACGTAGGAGCGGACCCGGTCGCGCTGGGCGGCGGAGATCAGCGGGCCCATCTGGGTGGCCGGATCGGCGGGGTCGCCGACCGTGAACGCCTTGACGGCGGGCTCCAGCAGTTCGAGGAAGCGGTCGTAGACGCTGCGCTGGACCAGGATGCGGCTGCGGGCGCAGCAGTCCTGGCCGGTGTTGTCGAGGAAGGAGCCGGGGGTGGCGGCCGCGGCGGCCTCGACGTCGGCGTCGGCGAAGACGATGTTGGGGCTCTTGCCGCCGAGTTCGAGGGTGAGCCGTTTGGTCTGCGCGGCGCACTGGGCGGCGATCCGGCGGCCGGTGGCGGTGGAGCCGGTGAAGACGACCTTGGCGACGCCGGGGTGGTCGACCAGCGCGCTGCCGGTGACCGGTCCCTCGCCGGGCAGGACCTGGAAGAGGCCCTCGGGGAGCCCGGCCTCCAGGGCGAGTTCGGCGAGCCGGAGCGCGGTGAGCGGGGTGGTCTCGGCGGGCTTGAGGAGGACGGCGTTGCCGGCCGCGAGGGCGGGGGCGGTGCCCCAGGCGGCGATCGGCATCGGGAAGTTCCAGGGGGCGATGACGGCGACCACGCCGAGCGGTTCCTGGAGGGTGATGTTCAGGCCGCCGGCCACCGGGATCTGGGTGCCGGTCAGGCGCTCCACTCCCCCGGCGGCGTAGTGCAGCAGGTCGCGGACGTTGCCGGCCTCCCAGCGGGCGTTGCCCAGGGGGTGGCCGGCCTCGCGCAGCTCCAGTTGGGCCAGCGGCTCGATCTGGGCGTCGACGACGTCGGCGAACCGGCGCAGCAGGCGGGCCCGGTCGCCGGGGGCCACCGCGGCCCAGGCTTCCTGGGCGACGGCGGCCCGGCGGACGGCCGCGTCGACCTCGGCGGGCGAGGTGGTGGGGACGGTGGCCACCACCTCCTCGGTCGCCGGGTTGAGGATGGTCAGCTCTTGCAGCACGGCGTTCCTTACATGCGCTCGAAGGAGCGGAAGCGCTCCCAGTCCGTGACGGCGGCGTCGTAGGCGTCCTGCTCGACGCGGGCCATGTGGCGGTAGTGGTCGACGACCTCGTCGCCGAAGGCCGCGCGGGCGATCGGGCTGTGCTCCCACAGCTCGGCGGCCTCGCGCAGGGTGGTGGGGACGTGCGCGGCGTCGCCGTTGTAGGCGTTGCCGGTGGTGGCGTCGGGGAGTTCGAGCTCGTGCTCGATGCCGTACAGGCCGGCCGCGACCATGCCCGCGACCGCGAGGTAGGGGTTCACATCGCCGCCGGGCAGGCGGTTCTCCAGGCGGTGCGAGCGGCCGTGGCCGACCACCCGCAGGGCGCAGGTGCGGTTGTCCGGGCCCCAGGCGACGGCGGTGGGCGCGAAGGAGCCGGGGCGGAACCGCTTGTAGGAGTTGATGTTGGGGGCGTAGAGGAGCGTGAAGTCGCGCATCGCGGCGAGCTGGCCGGCGAGGAAGTGCCGCATGGTCTGCGACATGCCGTAGGGGCCGCGGTCGTCGGCCAGCACCGGCCGGCCCTGCTCGTCCTGGAGCGAGAGGTGGATGTGGCAGGAGTTGCCCTCGCGCTCGTCGTACTTGGCCATGAAGGTGAGCGCCGTGCCCTCCTGGGCGGCGATCTCCTTCGCGCCGGTCTTGTAGATGCTGTGCTGGTCGCAGGTGGTGAGCGCCTCGTCGTAGACGAACACGATCTCGTGCTGGCCGAGGTTGCACTCGCCCTTGGCGGACTCGACGGTCATCCCGGCCGCGCCCATCTCGTTGCGGATCCGGCGCAGCAGGGGTTCGACGCGGCCGGTGCCCAGGACGGAGTAGTCGGCGTTGTACTGGTTGGCCGGGGTCATCTGGCGGTAGCCGCGTGACCAGGCGTCCTCGTAGGTGTCCTTGAAGACCATGAACTCCAGCTCGGTGCCGGCGTACGCGCGCCAGCCGCGCTCGGCCAGCCGGTCGAGCTGGCGGCGGAGGACCTGCCGGGGGGAGGCGACGACCGGGGAGCCGTCGTGCCAGGAGAGATCGGCGGTGATCAGGGCGGTGCCGGGGTTCCAGGGGGTGCGGCGGAGGGTGGCGGGGTCGCCGTGCATGGCGAAGTCGCCGTAGCCGCGTTCCCACGAGGACATCGCGTAGCCGTCGACGGTGTTCAGGTCGACGTCGACGGCGAGGAGGTAGTTGCAGCCCTCCGTACCGTGTTCGAGGACGGTGTCGAGGAAGTAGCGGGCGGCGAACCGCTTGCCCTGGAGCCTGCCTTGCATATCGGTGAAGGCGAGGACGACAGTGTCGATCTCCCCGTTGTCGACGAGGACGCTGAGCTCCTCTACGGAGAGCGGGGGCCTGCGGTCTGCCACGGTGGTGCCTCCTGTCGGTGCATCCGGAGGTCATAAGGTAGGCACACGAACCATTGATTGGGAAGGGGTTCAGATGGACGATGCGGCCGATCGGCTGGCGCCGGTGCTGCGGCCGGTCCGGGCGGGCAACGGTTTCGAAGAGGCGCTGGAGCAGATACTCCAGATCGTCCGGCTCGGGCTGGTCCCGCAGGGCGAACGACTTCCCGCCGAACGGGAGTTGGCGGAGCGGCTCCAGATCAGCCGGGTCACCCTGCGCGAGGTACTGAAGGTCCTCCAGGACGAGGGTCTGGTGGAGAGTCGGCGCGGCCGGTACGGCGGGACCTTCGTGCGGGCGCGCACCGAGAACCCGGGCGAGGCGGAGCTGCGGCGCCGGATCGACAAGACCGACGTGGAGGACATCCTCCGTTTCCGGGAGGTGCTGGAGGTCGGCGCGGCCGGGCTGTGCGCGGCGCACGGGCTGTCGGAGGCACAGGCGGAGCGGCTGCGCGAGGCGCTGGCCGCGACCCAGGACGCGCCGCTGGCCGACTACCGCCGGCGCGACACGCTGCTCCACCTGACCCTGGCGGAGCTGTCCGGGTCGCCGTCGCTGGCCGCCCAGTACGCCGCGGTCCGGGCCGGCGTCAACGACCTGCTGGACTGCATCCCGCTGCTGGTGCGGAATCTGGAGCACTCGCAGACGCAGCACGCCGCGCTGGTGGAGGCGGTGTTGGAGGGCGACGCGGACGGCGCCCGCGAGGTGATGCGGGAGCACTGCTGCGGCACCGCGGCGCTGCTGCGCGGCTTCCTGGCCGGGCCGGTCCGCTAGGGCGCTGCTGGTCGATCACGGCCAGACAGGCCCGGTCCCGCCTACCACCCGCGCTCCGTCGCCTCGTAACCAGTCTTTTACGCACGGGTCTTGCGCTGAGCCCCCCGGACGACAAAGGTATGCGGCTAAACCTTTACTCCGGTTGTCCCCGCAAGGCAGGAGCGGCTCATGGCCGACAGCACCCGTGCGCAGACCGCAGCGACCGCCGCCTCCCCGGGCGGCGGACCCCCGGGCGGCGACGGCGACGCCTACCTGGAGCGGCGGACCCTGCGCCGCGGCAGCGCCGGCCCGCTGCTGCTGACCGGCCTGGGGGTGGCCTACGTCGTCTCCGGCGACTTCTCCGGCTGGAACAACGGGTTGGCACAGGGCGGCTTCGGCGGTCTGGCGATCGCCGCGGTCCTGATGGGCCTGATGTACACCTGCCTGGTCTTCGCGCTGGCCGAGCTGGCCTCGATCCTGCCCACCGCGGGCGGCGGCTACGGCTTCGCCCGCCGTGCGCTGGGCACCTGGGGCGGCTTCCTGACCGGCACCGCGATCCTGATCGAGTACGTCCTGGCGCCCGCCGCGATCTCCATCTTCATCGGTGACTACGTCGAATCGCTGGGCCTGTTCGGACTGCACTCCAGCTGGCCCGTCTACCTCGCCTGTTTCGTCATTTTCATCGGGATCCACCTGTGGGGCGTGGGCGAGGCGCTGCGGTTCAGCCTGATCGTCACCGCGATCGCGGTCGCCGCACTGCTGGTCTTCGCGGTCGCCGCGCTCAGCAACTTCCACGTGGACACGCTCAACGACATCCCGGTGAAGTCCGGTGCCTTCGGGGCGAGTTCCTGGCTGCCGTTCGGCGTGCTGGGCATCTGGGCGGCGTTCCCGTTCGGGATGTGGTTCTTCCTGGGCGTGGAGGGCGTTCCGCTGGCGGCCGAGGAGACCAAGGACCCGGTCCGCTCGCTGCCCCGGGCGATGGCGGCCGCGATGGGCGTGCTGCTGCTCCTCGCGGTGGTCACCTTCACCGCGGCGACCGGGGCGCGCGGCTCGGCCGCGATCCAGTCCGTCGGCGACCCGCTGGTCCAGGCGCTCCAGCCGCACGGCACCCCGACCACGGTCAGCCGGATCGTCAACTACGCCGGTCTGGCCGGGCTGGTGGCGTCCTTCTTCTCCCTGATCTTCGCCGGGTCCCGGCAGCTCTTCGCCCTCTCCCGGGCCGGCTACCTGCCCCGCTTCCTCTCCCTGACCAGCCGCCGCAAGGCGCCCTACCTGGGGCTACTGGTCCCCGGCGCACTGGGTTTCGCGCTCGCCGCGGCCACCGGCGACGGTGCCCGGATGCTCAACGTCGCGGTCTTCGGCGCCACCATCTCCTATGCGCTGATGGCCCTTTCGCACCTCGTGCTGCGCCGCCGCGAGCCCGGTCTGCACCGCCCGTACCGCACCCCGGGCGGCATGCTGACCTCCGCCGTCGCCTTCGTCCTGGCATGCTCGGCGCTGGTGGCGACGTTCCTGGTCGACAAGGAGGCCGCGTTCATCGCGCTCGGCGTCTACGGGGTCGCCCTGGCCTACTTCGCCTTCTACTCCCGCCACCGACTGGTGGCCGCCGCGCCCGAAGAGGAGTTCGCGGCGCTGGCCGCAGCCGAGGCCGAACTCGAACGCGACTGACCCACGGCTCTGCACCGCGCCGCACCGCACCGCCCGAGCGCAGCACCGCACAAGCACCGCACAACACCGCACAGCACAGCACAGCACCGTACGGAGGATCCGCCCGATGTCCCAGCCGCAGCCGCCCCTCATCGGCATCAGCACCTATCAGGAAGAGGCCCGGTGGGGGGTGTGGACGCTGCCGGCCGCGCTGGTGCCCGCCGGGTACCCCCGCTTGGTGCGGCGCGCCGGCGGGCTGGCGGCGCTGCTGCCGCCCGGCGACCCGGAGACCGCCGCAGCGACCGTCGCCCGGTTGGACGGGCTGGTGATCGCCGGCGGCGCGGACATCGCCCCGGCCCGCTACGGTGCGGAGCCGCACCCCCGCACCGGCCCGCCCGCGCTGGACCGGGACGCCTGGGAACTGGCCCTGATCGAGGCGGCGTTGGACGCCCGGGTGCCACTGCTGGGCATCTGCCGCGGGCTCCAGCTGCTGAACGTGGCGCTCGGCGGCACCCTCGTCCAGCACCTGGACGGCCACTCCGGCCCGCCCGGGGCCTTCGGCCGGCACGAGGTCACTCCGGTGCCCGGCACGCTACTGGGCGCTGCGCTGCCCCAGCCGGTGGCCGTACCGACCTACCACCACCAGGCCGTGGACCGGCTCGGCCGCGGGCTGACGGTCTCGGCCTACGCGGAGGACGGCACCATCGAGGCGGTGGAGCTGCCGGACGCGCCGGCCTTCACGCTGGCGGTGCAGTGGCATCCGGAGGCCGGCGAGGACACCCGGGTGATGGACGCGCTGGTCGCAGCGGCCCGCGGGACGGCCCCGGCCGGGGTGTGACCGCCTGGCGGCACGCCCCCTTGACCGGCACGCCCCCTGACCGCGTGGGCGGCCGGCCGCGTGGACGGCCGGCCCCAGCGGGCCCCCAGGGCCCGTCCGACCCTGACCCACCGGACAGGCCCGGCCATGACGGTGCGTCAGCCATCATCGCGACCGTCGCAACGGCCACGATCAACGTTTCGCAACCGTAGCGCGCGGGTCTGACAACGCCCGCCACCAGCGACGATCACCCCCGGCCGACCGGCCCACCGACCGGCACCTCAGCCCCGGAAGTCGTCCGACACCCCCACCAACAGCACCCGGGTCGCCGGGGCCAACGACCGCCAGCGGTGGGTGATCCCGCCGGCGCAGTAGAGGGTGTCGCCGGGCCCGAGTTCGTAGCGCCGGCCGTCCGCCTCGGCCTCCACCGCGCCCTCGACGACGTACATCACCTCGTCGTGCGGGTGCCGGAACGCGCGCTGCCAGTCGTGCCGGCCGGTGAACTCCAGCGCGTGCAACTGCTGGTGGCCGCGGACCAGCGGGCGCACCCGGCCCGCCTCGTCGCCCTCGGGGACGGCGGCGGAGTCGGCCCGCACCACGTCGACCGTGCGCGGCCCGTCGGCGGCGGCCAACAGCCGGACCGCGGTGGTCTCCAGGGCGTCGGCGATCAGCTGGAGCGAGCGCATGCTGGGCCGGGCCCGGTCGTTCTCGACCTGGCTGAGGAAGGGCGCGGAGAGCCCGGTGGCGCGGGCGAGGTCGGCCAGCGTCAACTCCCGTGCGCGGCGCCGCCGGCGGACCGCCGCCCCCACCCGCGGGACCTCTCCCGCGGTCTCGGTCCCGCTCATCGCTCACTCCTCACCGGCACCATCGCGCACTCCTCGTCGAGCCCCCGTCGAGCCCCTCATCGCGCTCCTTATTGAGCTCCTTATTGAGCCGTTCACAGACCTGCAACACACCGGTCCTAGCGTCTACGCTGTTTGATCCCATCAAACAAAGTTTGACAAGGCGTAGTTTGACGAGGGGAATTCGGCATGACACCCGGCCTGACCACTGTCGATCAAAACACACGCCGTCGCCGCGGCACCGGCCTGATCGCGCTCGACGCCACCGCCGCCCACGACGGCTACACGCTCTACGCCCCGCTCACCGGCGGCGGCCAAGTCCTGCTGATCGACCTGCACGGCACCGTCGTCCACCGCTGGCACCTGCCGCACCGCCCCGGCCGCCACGCCCGCATCCTCCCCAACGGCAACCTCGCCTACAACGCCACCCTCCCCGACCAGGACGCGCTCTTCCCGATGTGGCACAAGTACCGCGGCGGGCTGATGCAGGAGATCGCCCCCGACGGCACGGTGCTGCGGTCCTTCACCGATCCGCTCCAGCACCACGACGCCCACCACCACGGCGACGGGCGGATCCTGTACTGCGCACTGGAGCCGCTGACCGGCGACCGGGCCGCGGCGATCCGCGGCGGCGTCCCCGGCTCCGAGCCGAACGGCACGGTCCACGCCGACACCCTCCGCGAGGTCGACGCGGACGGGCGACTGCGGTGGTCCTGGAACGCCGCCGACCACCTCGACCCGGACGCCTACGCCCTGCACCCCGCCTACTCCCGCGAGCACTGGCCGCTGATCAACTCCGTGCTGCCGCTGGCCGACGGTGACATCCTGGCCAGCCTGCGCAGCTCCTCGGCGGTGATCGTCATCAGCCGGGCGACCGGCGAGGTCCGCTGGCGGACCGAGCCGGGGCTGGTCTCCCAGCAGCACCACCCCACCGAACTGCCGAACGGCAACTTCCTCATCTTCGACAACGGCGTCTTCCGGCCCGGTTGCGACGTCCCCTACTCCCGCGTCATCGAGGTGGATCGGGCGACCGGCACGGTCGTCTGGGAGTACCACGACCCCGCCCGGGAGGCGTTCTTCGCGCCCTTCATGGGCAGCGCCCAGCGGCTGCCCAACGGCAACACGCTGGTCACCGACTCCCCCGCCGGCCGGCTCTTCGAGGTCACCGCCGAGGGCAAGCTGTGCTGGGAGTACGTCGTCCCGGAGTTCGGCGGCTACCGCGAACCGGAGGTCGGCGAGCTGTTCCCCACCCAGAACAACGCGGTCTTCCGCGCCTACCGCTACGCCGCCGGGGAACTCCCTTGGCTGAAGCGGCAGGTGTGAGCGATGGCCGCCCCCGGGCCCGCCGTGGCGCCGGTGGACGAGCGGGTGCCGCTGCCCCGGCTGGTCCCGCTCGCCGCCCAGCACGTCCTGGCGATGATCGCCGCCCCGGTCTCCACCGTCTTCCTGCTGGCCGGCGGGTTGCACCTGCCGGCCGACCGCACCGCCGCCCTGTTCAGCGCCACCCTCGTACTGTGCGGTGCCGGGGCCCTGCTGCAGTCCTTCGGGGTGCTGCGGATCGGCGCCCGGCTGCCGTTCATGATGCTGCCCGGGGGCGCGGCGGCCGCCCTCTTCCTCCAGATCGCCCGGGAGCACGGCGCGGCCACCGCCTCCGGTGCGGTGCTGCTCGCGGCCGCGCTGCTGCTGGCCGTACTGCCGCTGTACGGGCGGATCGTGCGGTTCTTCCCGCCGCTGGTGATGGGCACGACGGTGCTGGTCATCGGCGTCAACATGGTGGCCGTGGCGGCCCCAATGGCGGCCGCCGGCAGCGGGCCGGCGCTGGTCACCGTCGCCGCCACCGCACTGGGCTTCCTGCTGCTGCGCGGCGTCTGGCGGCAGTTGTCGGTGCTGCTCGGCATGGCGGTGGGCACCGTCACGGCGGCGCTGGCCGGCGCCCCGTTCCGCACCGTACCGGGGGACGCGGTGCTGGCCCTCCCCCGTCTCCTCCCCTACGGCGTCCCGCACTTCGACCTGCTCGCCGCGCTGCCGCTGCTGGTCTTCGCGCTCGCCTCACTCGCCGAGGCGACCGGTCAGACGGTGCTCAACAGCGAGGCGGTGGGCCGGATCCCGGAACCGTCCCGCGATGTGCCGCGCACCGCCCGCGCGGACGCGGTGACCTCGCTCGCCGCCGGGCTGTTCGGCGGCGCGACGATGGTGACCAGCGCGGAGAACATCGGCATCGTCCGACTCACCGGCGTCCGCAGCCGGTTCGTGACCGCGGCGGCCGGGGCGCTGCTGGTGCTCGGCGGTCTACTGGCCCCAGTCACCCGGCTGCTGGCCGCGCTGCCGGTGCCGGTCGTCGGCGGCGCCGCCCTGGTGATCTACGCGGTGGTCGCCGCCATGGGCATCGACATGCTGCGCCGCACCGACCTCGCCGACCGCGCCGCCTCCACCGTCGTCGCCCTCACCCTCCTCGCCGGTCTGCTCCCCGTGCTGGCCCCGCGGCTGTACGCGCCGCTGCCCGGTTGGGCGCACACCCTCTTCGGCAGCGGTGTGCCGGCCGCCGCACTCACCGCCGCGGTGCTGTCGGCGCTCTTCCGCCGGCTGGACACGGGCACCCGTACGGCACCGGCCGGGGCGGGCTGAGAGCGGCGGGCCGGAACCCCGGCCGGGTCAGGGCGCCCCTCGGGTCAGCCCCAGCAGGTCGCGGGCCGGGCCCACCGGACGCTGGCCGGCCCGCCACACCGCGCGCAGCTCGCGGCCCAGCCGCAGCCCACACACCGGGACCTCCACCAGCCGGCGCGCGGTCAGTTCCTCACGGACCGCCAGCTCGCTCAGCACGGACGGGGCCGCTTCGCTGACCACCGCGGACTTCACCGCGGTGGTCGAGGCGAGTTCGAGCAGCGGCTCGGCCAGCCCGCCTACCCCGGCCAGCCCCGCGTCCAGCACCTGACGGGTGCCCGAGCCACGTTCCCGCAGGATCAGTGGGGTCGCGGCGAGTTCAGCGGGGGCCAGTTCGGTGCGCCGCCGGGTCCAGGGGTGGGACGGGGCGGCCACCACGACCAGCCGGTCGTGACCGATCACCGTGCCGTCCAGGCCCGCCGGCACGTCCAGCCCCTCCACGAAGCCCAGGTCCGCCTCGCCGGCCAACAGCCGCTCGGCGACCACGCGGGTGTTCCCGGCCAGCAGCGACACCGCCGTCCCCGGGCGCTGGGCGCGCAGCGCGATCAACCAACCCGGCAGCAGGTACTCGGCGATGGTCATGCTGGCCGCGACCCGCAGCCGGGAGTCACGCTGCCCGCGCAGCGCCTGGGCGCCCGCGTCGAACGCCTCGGCGGCCTCCACCACCCGGCGCGCCCAGTCGGTGACCAGCGCCCCGGCGTCGGTCAGCCGGGAACCGCGCGGCGACCGCTCGACCAGCGCCACCCCCAACTGCCGCTCCATGGACCGGATCCGACTGCTGGCGGCGGGCTGGGTGATGCCCTGCGCCCGGGCGGCCCGCCCCAGGCTGCCGAGCCGGGCGACGGCCAGCAGCAGTTCCAGCGCCCCGAGGTCCGGCACCCGGTGGTGCAACGGCACACCGACCTCGTCGCCCGCGTCCGGCGGCCCGGACCACCCATCGTTCTCGCCGCTCATAACCCCAGCTTATGCCCTCATAGAGACAAGGTCCCTGGTGGGCCCCGCCCGCGGCGGCGACGCTGGTGACATGCCAACGCTCGCCCCCGCACCGTCCAAGAATCCCGCCGCCACCAGCGGCAACGCCCCCGCCACCGGCCCCTCGGTCCGTTACCTCGGCCCCAACTGGTACGCCGCCGTCATGGGCACCGCGATCGTCGCCAACGCCGGGGCGACGCTGCCGCTCACCGCGCCCGGCCTCCGCGTGGCGTACCGGGTGGTCTGGGCGCTGTCGGCACTGATGCTGCTCGCGCTGCTGGCCGCGCGCACCGTCCACTGGGTCCGGCACCGCGACCAGGCCCGCCGCCACCTGCTCGAACCCACCGTCGCCCCGTTCTACGGATGCCTGGCCATGGCGCTGCTGGCGGTCGGCGGCGGCACCCTCGCGGTCGGCAAGGACGTGCTCGGCGAGCCCGCCGCGGTGGCCGCCGACGCCGTGCTGTGGACCGTCGGGACCCTGGTCGGCCTGGCCGCCGCCGCAGGCATCCCATACCTGATGGTGGTCCGGCACCGGATCACCGAGGGCAGCGCCTCGCCGGTGTGGCTGCTGCCGCTGGTCGCCCCGATGGTCTCGGCGGCGCTGGGCCCCGCGCTGGTGCCGCACCTGCCGCCCGGGCAGGCACAGGAGGCGCTGCTGCTGTCCTGCTACGCACTGTTCGGGATGTCGCTGCTGATGACCGTGATCGTGCTACCGCTGCTGGTCAGCCGACTGTTCCACCACGGCCCGCTACCGCTCGCCCTCACCCCCACCCTCTTCCTCGTCCTCGGTCCGCTGGGCCAGTCCACCACTGCCGTGAACAACCTCGCCGACGCCGCCCCCGGCGTCGTCACCCCGTCGTACGCACACGCCATGGGCGCCTTCGCGGTGCTCTACGGGGTGCCGGTGCTGGGTTTCGCACTGTTGTGGCTGGTGCTGGCGGCGGCGCTGGTGCTGCGCGCCGCCCGCCGCGGGATGGGCTTCGCGATGACCTGGTGGGGCTTCACCTTCCCGGTCGGGACCTGCGGCACCGGCGCCGCGGGCCTGACCCGGCACACCGGACTGGCGGCCTACGGCTGGCTCGCGGTGGCGCTGTACGCGTTCCTCGTGGCCGCGGTCGCGGTGGCCGGGACGCGCACCGCGCAGGGGCTGCTGCGCGGCACCCTGCTGGCCCCGCCGCCGCAGCCCGGCGAGCCGCTCCGGCAACCGGTCGCGGCGTAACGGCTCACGGTCCGGTGCGGCGGAGCAGCGCCGGACCGTCCAGTGCCGCCGCCAGCACCTCCGGGGCTTCCGCCAACGAGGGCCCGTACCAGGTCAGATGGCGCCCGCTGACCAGCGCGGCGGGCAGCCGGGGGAACGCCTCGGGTCCGTCCCCGGCCGTGAAGTGGTACGGCTCGTCCGGCAGCACGACCAGGTCCGCCGGGCCGGCGTTCAGGTCGTCGAGCGGGATCCGCGGGTACCGGTCGGCGTGGTCGCCGTGGACATTGCGCACCCCGAGCCGAGCCAACAGGTCCCCGGCGAAGGTGTCCCGGCCCAACACCATCCACGGCCGCCGCCAGATCGGCACCACCGCGGCCCGTTCCGGCGGCCGGGGTGGCAGCGCCCGCCAGGCGGCCTCGGCGGCGTCCAGCCAGCCGGGCCGGGTCAGCCCGCAGCCGTCCACCAGCACCCGGGCCAGCTCCCGGAACGCCTGGTCCAGGGTGCGGACCTCGGTGACCATGACGGCCAGCCCGGCGGCCCGCAGCGCGTCGAGGTCCTGCGGGCGGTTCTCCTCCTCGTTGGCGATCACCAGGTCCGGGGCCAGGGCGACGATCCGGGCCGTATCGGGGTTCTTGGTGCCGCCGATCCGGACGACGTCGAGTCCGGCCGGATGACTGCACCAGTCCGTCGCCGCGACCAACAGCCCCGGCGCACTCACGGCCACCGCCTCGGTCAACGACGGCACCAGGGACACCACCCGCCGATCAGCGATGCGCACGCTCATCCCCCCACCGTACGCGCCCACCCGAAACCTCAGAACGCCCCAACCCCTCCACCACACCACCTGTTTGACACCCGCCACCACAGCCCACCACGACCTCCCCACACCCACCCACGGGAGGTGCCGGGCAGCGGACAAAGGCCCGCCGCAGGCGAAACGGCGCCGCACCCGGCAACGTACGCCTCAGCCCCGCTCGGCGGCCCCGCGTTCACGGCCCGCCCGGCGCAGCCGATACGCCGCCCCGCCCGCCACCGCCAGCAGAGCCAGCCCCCCAACCGCCTGGGCCACGCCGACCCCCGCCGACCGCCCGTCGGTCACCATGAAGATCTCGACGCGCCGGGCCCCGCCGCGCCCGCACTCGATGGTCACCCGGTAGCGGCCGGGCTCCGCGTCCTCGCCGACCCGAACCTCGGCGGCCATCCCCTCGACGGCGGGCCGCAGCGCCACCGCCCCGAACAGTTCCGAGGCCGCGGTGGCCTCCTGGACCGGGCCGCACCACCCGCCGTCGCTGATGCTGACCCGCTCACCGGCCACCACCGGGACGGGCTCGGCCGCGGCCCGGGCGGCGGGTGCGGCCGCGCTGACCATGAGGAGGCCGAGCAGCACGGCGGCGGTCGGACGCGCAGGGTTCACGGTCGGCTCCCGGGCCGGCCGCGGCCGCCACGGCCGCCGTGGACGGACACCGGCACAGGGCGAGCGAACCACCGGCCGGCCCGCCCGGCCAGGCAGGCGCGCCCAGTGGGGTGGCCGCCCGCCGCCACCGCGCCCGCGAACGACGGCGCGCCCCGCCCCCGGCCGTTGCCGGGGCGGGGCGCGCCGCCATGTGCCCGTGGTCCGGGGCTACTTCACCGGTGCCATCTTGTCCACGATGCCCGGGTGGTCGTCGATCCACTTCTCGACGCCCTTGTCCTCGTGGCCCTTTCCGGCGTCCTGGATGTCCTGCTCCAGGCTGCCGAGCTCGTCGGGGGTCATCTTCCAGTTCTTCAGCCAGCCGGAGAACTCCGGGAACTTCTTCGGGAAGTTCTTGTTGCCGAGCGTCTTGATCTGGTTGTTGGCGCCCCAGGTGCCCTTGGGGTCGGCGAGCTTGGTGAGCTGGTACTTGCTGTACGCCCAGTGCGGCGACCACAGGACGACCGCGATCGGCTCCTGCTTGTGGTACGCCCGGTCCAGTTCGGCGAGCATCGCGCTGGTGCCGGCCGAGGTGACCTCGAAGTCCGTCAGGCCGTAGGCGGGCAGGACGGTGCTCTTCAGGCGCTGCATCTCACCGGTGCCCGGTTCGATGCCGATGATCTTGCCCTTGAACTCGTCCTTGTGGGCCCGCAGGTCGTCCATGGACTTGACGTCCTTGACGTACGACGGGACGGCGATCTCCAGGGAGGTCTTGTCGTACCAGGCGCCGACGTCGGTGAGGTCGTCCTTGTACTTGTCCCAGTACTGCTTCTGGGCGACCGGTAGCCAGCCGTCGGTCTCCACGTCGATCTGGCCGGTGGACAGGCCGGTCCACATCGGTCCGACGTCGAGGTTGCGCAGGTTGGGGTGGTAGCCGCGCTTCTCCAGGACGCTCTTCCACAGGTAGGCGGTGGCGATGCCCTCGTCCCACGCGGGGTAGCCGATGTTGGGGGCCTTGCCGGCGTCCGTGCCCTTGGCGTAGGTGGCGTGCGCGGACGGGGCGATCTTCTCGACGAGGCCGGGGTTCTTCTTCAGCCAGGTGCGGACGCCGTCCTGCTCATGGCCCTCACCGGCCGACTTGATGTCGTTCTCCAGGCTGGTGAGCTGCTTCTCGTCGAGGTGGAAGTTCTTCATCCACTTCGCGACCTCGGGCATGTCCTTGCTGAAGCCCTTGCGGCCGATCAGGTGCAGCCCGTCACCGGAGCCGAAGGAGCCCTTGGGGTCCTTGAGCTTGGTGAGCGGGTACTTGTCGTACGCCCAGTGCGGGGACCACAGGGTGACCGCGATCGGCTTCTTCTTGTGGATGGCGCGGTCCAGCTCGCTCAGCATGGAGGCGGTGCTGGACTCCTGCACCTGGTACTCGCCGCCGAGACCGTAGTCCTTGAGGACCTTGTCCTTGAGGATCTTCATCTCGCCGGCGCCCGGCTCGATGCCGGTGATCTTGCCGCCGAACTCGGCGCTCTTGCCCTTGAGGTCGTCGAGCGTCTTGACGTCCTTCACGTACGACGGGACCGCGATCTCCAGGGAGGTCTTGTCGTACCAGGTGCCGAGGTCCTCCAGCTTGTCGTGGTACTTCTTCCAGTACTCGGCGTGGGTGGTCGGCAGCCAGGCGTTGGTCTGGACGTCGATGTCGCCGCGGGCCTGCCCGGCGAAGAGCGGACCGGCCTCCAGGGCCTGGACCTTGGGCTTGTAGCCGCGCTCCTCCAGGATTTCCTTCCAGAGGTAGGTGGTGGCCTTGCCCTCGTCCCAGTTGACGTAGCCGAGGGTGATCGGCTTGCCGTTGGCGCCGGACGCGCCGTCGCCGCTCTTGCCCAGGAAGCTCATCCCGCCGGCGAGCAGCGCCAGGACGACGACGCCGACCATGGCCACCGAGGTCGCCGGCCGCCACTGCAGGAACTTCCAGCGGCCCAGCGCCGCCTGTGCCTTGGCCAGCGCCCGCCGGCCGAGCGGCGACACCCGCTGGTTGAGCGCACCGGTCATCCGGTCCAGGTACATGGCGAGGATGACCACGGCGAGGCCGGCCTCCGCGCCCAGGGCCACGTTGACCGAGCTGATGGCGTTGTAGACGGACGCGCCGAGGCCACCGCCGCCGACCATGCCGGCGATCACGACCATGGACAGCGCGAGCATGATGACCTGGTTGATACCGGCCATGATCGTGGGCAGCGCCAGCGGCAGCTGGACCCGCAGGAGAGTGCGCCGCGGGTGCGTACCGAACGCCTCGGCCGCCTCGACCAGCTCCTCGTCGACCTGCCGGATGCCCAGCTCGGTCATCCGCACCGCGGGCGGCATGGAGAAGATGATGGTGGCGACGATGCCGGGGACGACACCGAGGCCGAAGAAGAGGATGCCGGGGATGAGGTAGACCATCGCCGGCATGGTCTGCATCAGGTCCAGCACCGGGCGCAGGATCCCGCCGACGACCCGACTGCGGGCCGCCCAGATGCCCAGCGGCACCGCGACCACCACGGTGATCAGGCAGGCCACCAGCACCAGCGAGAGCGACTCGATGGTCGGGCTCCACTGCTGGATGGAGTCGATCAGTGCGAAGCCGAGGAAGGTCAGCACCGCGGCCGGCAGGCCGCGCAGCCACCAGGCGAGCACCGCCAGGATGCCCGCGAGGAGCAGCGGCTCGGGGGCCGCGAGGACCGCGTGGATGGCGTTGTACAGGCCGTTCAGGACCGTGGTGATGAGGTTGAACAGCCAGTCGAGGTTGTCCCGCAGCCAGTTGACGGCGTCATTGGCCCAGCTGCCTATCTGGATCCTAGGCATCGGCGGCCACCGTCCCCTCGGTCTCGTCGGAGGATCCCGACCCGGCGGCCGACCCGCCGGCGGGCGCGGCGTCAGCCGCTCCGGTGGAGCCGGTGCGCGCACCGGGCAGCACCGCGGCCGGTGCGGCCGGCCGGCCCGGCTCGCCCAGGACGGCGAGCAGCCGGTCCCCGGTGACCGCGCCGGCCAGTTCGCCGTGCTCGTCGGTGACCGCGACCGGTACGTCGCTGGCCGAACAAGCGGCGAACAGGTCGGCGAGCGGGGTGTCCGGGCCGACGGTGGCGGGCGCGGCGGCCCGGAAGTCGGCGGCGGTGGTGAGTTCGGTCCCGTCCTGGGTGGTCATGCCGAGGACGCTGTCGACGTCCGTCATGACCGCACCGGCGGTCAGCACCCGGCTGCGGTCCACGTCCTGGATGAAGGAGGCGACGTAGTCGTTGGCGGGCCGGATGAGGATGTCCTCGGCGGTGCCGGTCTGGACGATCTGGCCGTCGCGCATCACCGCGATCCGGTCGCCGAGCCGCATCGCCTCGTTGAGGTCGTGGGTGATGAAGACGATGGTCTTCTTCAGCGTCTTCTGGAGCTCCAGCAGCTGGTCCTGCATATCGCGGCGGATCAGCGGGTCGAGCGCACTGAAGGACTCGTCCATCAGCAGCAGATCGGCGTCGGTCGCCAGTGCGCGGGCCAGGCCGACCCGCTGCTGCATACCGCCGGAGAGCTCGTCCGGCCAGGACTTCTCCCAGCCCTTGAGTCCGGCGAGCTCCAGCGCCTCGGTCGCGCGCCGCTCCCGCTCGGCGCGCGCCACGCCCTGGACCTCCAGACCGTAGGCGGCGTTCTCCAGCACGCTGCGGTGCGGGAAGAGCGCGAAGTGCTGGAAGACCATGGAGATCTTCCGGGAGCGGACGGCGCGCAGCTCCTTGTCGCTGAGCGAGGTCAGGTCCTGGCCGTCGAAGCGGACGGTGCCCGCGGTCGGCTCCAGCAGTCCGTTCAGCATGCGCAGCAGCGTGGACTTGCCGGATCCGGACAGACCCATGACGACGAAGATCTGGCCCTCGCCCACCTCGATGGAGGCGTCGATCACCGCGGCGGTGGTGCCTTCGGCCCGCAATTCGTCCCGGCCGGCGCCGGCCTGGAGTTTGCGGACCGCGTCCTCGGGTCGTCTGCCGAACACCTTGTACAGGTGCTCGGCTTGCAGCCTGGACACATATACCTCTCTTGTCGCACGAGAAACGACCTGCCACCCCCGTAGGCAGGTCGTGGTGCGGGACGAGTTCCGCTCGTCTTCACCGATGACAGGTTGAAACCGCAACCGGGTCCGCTCCGGCTGCGCGCCTGCCCGCCTTTATGGGGCGCAAACACATCGGTGATTCAGCTCACAACGGAGTCGCGATTGGGGCATACGGCATCATGCGGGGTGTGACTCGACGCCTGATGCTCCTCGACACCGCCTCCCTCTACTTCCGCGCCTATTTCGGGGTACCGGAATCAGTCAAAGCCCCGGACGGCACCCCGGTGAACGCGGTGCGCGGACTGTTGGACTTCATCGCCCGGCTCGTCCAGGACCACCACCCCGACGAGCTGGTCGCCTGCATGGACTTCGACTGGCGCCCCCAGTGGCGGGTCGACCTCATCCCCTCCTACAAGGCACACCGAGTCGCCGAGGAGGCCCCCGCAGGGTCCGCCGCCCCCGACGAGGAAGAGATCCCGGACACCCTCTCGCCGCAGGTCCCGGTGATCGAGGAGGTGCTCGACGCGCTGGGCATCGCCCGGATCGGCGCCGCGGGCTACGAGGCCGACGACGTCATCGGCACCCTGAGCGCGCGGGCGAAGGGCCCAGTCGACATCGTCACCGGCGACCGCGACCTCTTCCAGCTCGTCGACGACGCCCGTGGCATCCGCGTCCTCTATCCCCTCAAGGGCGTCGGCACCCTCCAGATCACCGACGGGGCGCTGCTGCGCGAGAAGTACGGGGTGGACGGCCCCGGCTACGCGGATCTGGCGCTGCTGCGCGGCGACCCCAGCGACGGCCTGCCGGGCGTCCCGGGCGTCGGCGAGAAGACCGCCGCGAAGCTGTTGGACGCCTACGGCAACCTGGCCGGGATCATCGCCGCCGCCGAGGACCCGGCATCCAAGATCACCCCGGCACAGCGCAAGCGGCTCACCGAGGCGCGCCCCTATCTGGCCGTCGCCCCGAAGGTGGTCCAGGTGGCGACCGACGTCCCGGTCCCGGAGATCGACCACGCCCTGCCGGACGAACCGGCCGACCCGGAGCGACTGGAGGCGCTGGCCGACCAGTGGGGCCTGGGTGGCGCATTGCAGCGGTTGCTGGTCACGCTCCGACGGTGACCTGTTAGGTTAGGTATACCTAACTGGCGGCGTTCGCCCGCAGGCACGCCCGCCCTCGACCGCGTCAGGGGAGAAAAGCCGTGGCAGCAGAGCGACCGGCCCGCAGCACACCGACACTGCACCGCGCCCGGGTGCGGCGCACCGAGCGGCTCACCCCGCACATGGTGCGCGTCGTCCTGGGCGGCGAGGGACTGGCAGCGTTCGACGCGGGCGAGCACGCCGACCACTACGTCAAGCTGGTCTTCCCGCTGCCGCACGTCACCTACCCCGAGCCGTTCGACATGGGCCGCATCCGGGCCGAGCTGCCGCGCGACCAGTGGCCCCGGACGCGCACCTACACCGTGCGCGCCTGGGACCCGGAGGCGCGCGAGCTGACCGTGGACTTCGTCGTCCACGGCGACACCGGGCTGGCCGGACCGTGGGCGGCCGCCGCCCGGCCGGGCGACGAGATCACCTTCCTCGGCCCGGGTGGCGCCTACACCCCGGACCCGACGGCCGACTGGCACCTGCTGGCCGGTGACGAGAGCGCCCTGCCGGCCATCGCCGCCGCGCTGGCCCGGATGCCGGCGGACGCCACGGTGCACGCCTTCATCGAGGTCGCCGACCCCAAGGAGAGCCAGGAACTGACCGCCCCGCCCGGTACGAAGGTCACCTGGCTGTATCGCGGCACCGCCCCGGTCGGCCGCGAACTGGTCGCCGCGGTACGGGCGTTGGAGTTCCCCTCGGGCCGGGTCCAGGCGTTCGTCCACGGCGAGGCGGGCTGCGTGAAGGAGCTGCGCCGCCTGCTCCGCGTCGAGCACGCCCTGCCGCGCGAGGCGCTGTCGATCTCCGGCTACTGGCGCACCGGCCACGACGAGGACGGCTGGCAGGCCGGCAAGCGTGCCTGGAACCAGCAGGTGGAGGCCGAGCAGGAGCCCGCGGCCGCCGCCTGACCCATCACCACACCCCAAGGGCGGCGCGACTCAGGACGGTCCGCGCCGCCCTTCGCCCGTCTTACCTGCCTTGCCCGCCTTACCTGCCTTGCCCGTCTTCCCCCGGCGCGCCCGGCGCCACCCGCTCCCCTTCCCTCCCCTGCTCGTACCGCCGCGCCGAGCGGTCGACGTGCGCCAGCCGCCGCAGCGCGGTGAGCACCGCGTCCCCCAGGACGGTCCCCACCACCACGCTCTCCACCAGCGCCTCCACGTCCGCATGGCGCCCCACGTACGCCAGGTCGGCGTCGGCGATCCGCTCGCACGCCTCGGCGTAGTCGTCGAGCACCTCCAGGAACGCCCCCTGCCCGAGGTCCTGGAAGGCGGCCAGCGCGACCGCCATCGCCTCGGCGGCCGGGTGGTCCTCCTCGGCCCGCCAGCCGCGCCGACGGATCAGGTCCGCGACCGTGCGGCGGGCATCCGACAACCCTTCCGGGCGGGCGGCCGGCACCGGCGTGATCGCGTCGTGCGCCGCGCCGAGCACCTTGTGCACCGATCCCCCCGGGGCGTCCACGGCGGACAGCACCTCGCGGACCGTCGCCACCGAGAGCCCGCCGACGTCGATCAGCCCGCGGATCAGCCGTAGTCGGCGGACATGGCCCTCGTCGTAGCTGGCCTGGTTGGGGCTGGTGAGCCGGCCCGCGGGCAGCAGCCCCTCGCGGACGTAGAACTTGATCGTCGGGACCGCCACGCCCGTCTCGCGGCTCAGCTCACCGATGCGCATCTGACGCCCTCTCCTCCCCGGATCCACGTCGGGAATCCGCGCTTTCCGGATCTTCCGGGCACCCCGCCCTCGCCCGGCCTTGCCATCAACCTTGCCAATCGGCTCCCCATGATAGATAGTCCCGCTATCAGATAGCGGCAAGCGCCACTATCCATATCTTCACTATCCATTCAGGGGGGTTGCCTTCGCATGTCCAGATACCGTTCGCTGCTCGGTTTCTCGTGGGCGATGGCCGGGCTGGCTGTGGTCTCCGCGGTCGGGATGATCGTCGACGACCGGGTGTTGGTCGGCGCGCCGATCTGGTTCAAACCGCTGAAGTTCGCGGTGTCATTCGCCGCCTATGGACTGACGCTGGCCTGGATGCTGTCCCGCCGGCCCGCTCCGAGCCGGGCCGGCACCTGGGCCGCACACACCATCGTGGTCACCGGACTGGTCGAGATGTCGATCATCGTCGGCCAGACGGTGCGCGGCCGGCGCAGCCACTTCAACGTCGAAACCCCGCTGGACCGGGGCCTGTTCCTCACCATGGGCGGCACCATCGGCATCCTCTGGGTCGCCACCCTGGTCATCGCGGTACTGCTCTTCCGGGCCCGCCTGGGCGACCGGCCCACGACCTGGGCCATCCGGCTCGGCGCACTGATCGCGCTGGCCGGGCTGCTGCTCGGCGGCCTGATGCTGATGCCCACCCCGGAGCAGCAGGCCCGGCAGGCCGCGGGCCTGGTGTCCACCCTCGTCGGCGCACACGGCGTCGGCGTCCCCGACGGCGGCCCGGCCATGCCACTGACCGGCTGGAACACCACCGGCGGCGACCTGCGCATCCCGCACTTCGTCGGCATGCACGCCCTCCAGGCCCTCCCGCTCCTCCTCTACGGGATCGAGGCGCTGGCCCGCCGCCGCGCCCGGCTGCGCGACGAGCGGGTGCGGCTGCGCCTGGTCGTCACCGCGGCCGGCTTCCTCGCCGGACTGCTCGTCCTGGTCACCTGGCAGGCGCTGCGCGGCCAGGCCCTGCTCCGCCCCGACCCGGCCACCCTCCTCACGCTGGCCGCCCTCGTCACCGCCACCGCCGTCGGCGGATACGCGGCGCTCCGCACCCCGCGCACTCCCGACGCCGACGTCCACCAGCCCACCCGCACCCCGGAGTTGACCGGATGACCGACCACACCCTCTTCAGTCTCGCGTTCGCCCTCGCGGCCCCGTTCTGGGCCCTGCTGATCCTGGCGCCCGGCTGGCGCTGGACCGACCGGATCGCCGCCTCACCGCTGCCGATGCTGCCGGTCATCGGGGTCTACCTCGCCCTGGCGATACCGGTGTTCCCGCAGCTGTGGGCCGCGGTGAGCCATCCGGACCTGGTCGGCTTCCAGAAGCTGCTGGCGCTCGGCGGCGGCGCCGGGGCGATCTGGGCACAGCTGATCGCCTGGGACCTCTTCCTCGGCCAGTGGATGTACCGCGAGGCCCGCAGCCTGGGCATCCACCCCCTGGTGATGGGCCCGCTCCTGGTCCTGACGATCCTGCTCTCCCCCATCGGCGTCCTGCTCTTCCTGTGCCTGCGCAGCGCGGTCCGCCTACGGTCCCGGCGCAGTGGGCCGGCAGAACGCACAACCACCGCCGAGGCCGGCGCCACCCCCCGCCCGTAACGGCGTTACCCCGCCGTCTCGTCCACCTGTAACGGCGTTACCGCGCCCCCTCGTTCACCTGTAACGCCGTTATGGACGACCACCGCGGCGCCCCTGCCCGGCCCCGTCCGCCGCCGGCGCGCTACCGTCCCCGCATGCACCACCCCGGCTGCCCCGATCGTCCCGGCTGTCCTGATCGCCCCTCCCATCCCGATCGCCCCTCCCGTACCGACCGCGCCCTCGGTGCCGTCCTCGGGTCGGCGGCCGGCGACGCGTTGGGCGCACCCTTCGAGTTCGGCCCGCCCGGCGCGTACACCGCCCGCTTCCCGGACGGCCGGGCCACGATGCACGCGGGCGGCGGCTGGGACCGGGGCGAGGCGACCGACGACACCCAGATGGCGGTGCTCATCGCCCGGTCCCTGCTCGCCCGCGGCGGCCTCGACCTGCCCGACGTCTTCCGCCGCTTCCAGCGCTGGGCCGCCGCCGAGCCGAAGGACATCGGATTGCAGACCGAGGTCGTACTCGGCAGCGGACTGCCCTGGGACCGGGCGGCCGCCGCGCATTTCGAGGTCAACGGCCGGGCGGCGGGCAACGGTTCGCTGATGCGGGCGGCGCCCTCGGCGGTGTACTTCGCCGGGCGGAGCCGTACCGCGACGATGGACGCCGCCCGCCGGCTGGCGGCACTCACCCACGGCGACCCGGCTGCCTGGGAGGGCACCGCCGTGCTGCACGAGCTGATCCGGGTCGCCCTGGACGGCGGCGATCCGCTCCACGCGGTCCCGGCCGCACTGGCCGAGGTGCACCCCGCAGAGCGCGACCGCTGGGCGGCCGTACTGGCCCCCGACTGGCATCCGGAACTGGCCACCGAGTTCAACGGCGCCGCCTGGCCCTGCCTCGGTTCCGCGGTATGGGCACTGCGCACCACCGACACCTACGAGGCGGCGGTGGGCGCCGCGATCGACCTGGGCGGGGACACCGACACCGTGGCGGCCGTCACCGGCGCGCTGGCCGGTGCGGTGCACGGCGTCGCGGCGATCCCGAACCGCTGGCTCGCGCCGCTGCACGTACCGCTGCCCGGATCGGGCGACGAGGTGCTGCGGGCCCACGAACTAGCCCTGATGGCACGCGAGTTGACACCGACGGTCATCTGAACACGAAGAAGTGCGCAGCACGCCGGGGAACTTACTTCCCCAAGCAATGGTTGACGGCGCATACATCTGCCTGTTCCACTGACCCCATGCGCCCTCAGCAACGGCTGGTCACCCGGGACCACATCGACTTCGGTCGTGTGTGGTCCGCCTCCTGTTGCCTCTGACGTCCCGGTGCCGCGTCGGGCGCCCCGCCCCGCGCGCACCCGCATGCCGCCCCGCCGGAATTCCCGCGCACCGCGCATGCCCTCGCATGCCCACTCACGCATGATCGACGAGAAGACGAGGCCGCCCCCATGCCTGTCGAGTTCCTCGGCATCGCCGCCACCAACGACGGCTCCGAAGTCACCCCGCGCTCCGGTGTCTCCTTCGACAAGGAGTACACCCTCAAACTCGCCCGCGCCCACGAGGAGTACGGCTGGGACCGGGTCCTGTTCGCCTACGGCTCTGGCTCCCCCGACCCCTCACCGGCCGCCGCCTACATAGCGGCCCGCACCGAGCGGCTCCAACTCCTGGTGGCGCACCGCCCCAACGTCTCCTACCCGACGTTCGCCGCGAAGACCTTCGCCACGCTGGACCGGATCAGCGACGGCCGGCTCGCGGTGCACTTCATCACCGGTGGCAACGACCACGAACAGCGCCGCGAGGGCGACACCCTCACCAAGGACGAGCGCTACGCCCGCACCCGCGAGTACATCCAGATCGTCAAGAAGATCTGGACGAGCCACGAAGCCTTCGACCACGAGGGCACGCACTACAGCTTCCAGGACTTCGTCTCCGACACCTTCCCCGTTCAGCAGCCGCATCCGCAGGTGTCGTTCGGCGGCTCGTCGCCCGCGGCGTACGCGGCGGGCGGCGCCGAGGCGGACATCTACTGCCTGTGGGGCGAGCCGCTGGCGCAGACCGCCGAGCAGATCGCCTCGGTCAAGGCGGCCGCCGCGGCGGCCGGCCGCGCCAACGCGCCCAGGATCCAGGTGGCCTTCCGGCCGATCATCGCCCCCACCGAGGAGCTGGCCTGGGAGAAGGCGCACCGCACCCTGGCCCGCATCAGGGCCCGTAAGGCGGGCGGGGCGCTCAGCCGCCGACACCCCCTGACGAGTCCTCAGAACTCGGGCTCACAACGGCTGTTGGCGGTCGCCGCGCAGGGCGAACGGCATGACCGGGCGCTGTGGACACCGACCGCCGCGGAGACCGGCGGCGCCGGCAACTCCACCGCCCTGGTCGGCACGCCGGAGACCGTCGCCCAGGCCCTCCTGGACTACTACGACCTGGGCGTGACCATCCTCTCCGCACGCGGCTACGACCTGCTCGACGACGCCATCGACTTCGGCCGGTACGTCATCCCGCTCGTCCGCGAGGAGGTCGCCAAGCGCGACGCCGAACGCGACGCCGAACAGACGGCGGAACGCACGGCGTCCTGACCACTGCCCCTACGGACCCGCCGGGCCGCACCGTCGCGGAACATCCCGCCACGACGGCGCGGCCCGTCGGCCCGTCAGCCCGTCAGCCCGTCAGCCCGTCAGCCGACCGACGAGTACGCCACGACCCCGCGCAGCACCCCGTCCATCGCCTTGCGCGCGGACCGCGCCACCGTGCTCTCGGCCGGGGCCGCCGCCGCGATCTGCCCGAGGACGTCCACCAGCTGCTTGCACCAGCGGACGAAGTCGCCGGCCGGCATGTCCGCCTCGCCCAGCACCTCGTCGAGGCCGAAGCCGGAGGCCCAGCGGTACGCCGCCCAGGCGAAGCCCAGATCGGGCTCGCGCTGGCCCACGCCCTCGGCCTGGCTGATCTTGTGGTCCTCCTCCAGGGCGTCCAGCCGACCCCAGATGTGCACCATCTCCGCCAACGCGTCCCGCGCCTTGCCGGCCGGCAGCTTGGGCGCCACCGCGTCGTCCGCCTGCCGCGCCTCGTAGACCAGCGCCGAGGCGCAGGCCGCCAGCTCCGCGGGGGTGAGGTCTTCCCAGACACCCTCCCGCAGGCATTCGCTGGCCAGCAGGTCCAGTTCGCCGTAGAGCCGGGCCAGCCGGCGGCCCTCGTCGGTGACGGTGTCGCCTTCGAGGTAGTCCAGCTCGGTCAGCAGCGCGCAGATCCGGTCGAAGGTCCGGGCGATGGTGTTCGTCCGGCCCTCGATCCGGCGCTCCAGCTGGCCGGTGTCCCGCCGCAGCCGGTGGTAGCGCTCCGCCCAGCGGGCGTGGTCCTCCCGCTCGTCGCAACCGTGGCAGGGATGGGCGCGGATGTCCTTGCGCAGCCGGGCGATCTCACGGTCGTCGGCCGCCTCGGAACGGGGCTTGCGGTGCCGCGAAGGCTCCAGGTGGCCGGCCTTGGTGCGCAGCGCGGACGCCAGATCGCGGCGCGACTGCGGACTGCGGGCATTGAAGGTGCGCGGGATCCGCATCCGCTCCAGGGCCGTCACCGGCACCGGGAAGTCGATCGACGCGAGCCGCTTGACCTGCCGCTCGGCGGTCAACACCAGTGGCCGGGGGCCGTCCTGGGCGTCCAGGCCGCGGTGGCCGTTGGTCCGCCCGGAGGGCATGCCCGGGTCCAGCACCAGCGCCAGCCCGGCGTACTTGCCCGTCGGCACGTGGATGACATCGCCCGGCCTGAGCTTCTCCAACGCCGCCGCGGCCTCGGCCCGCCGCTGGACCGCGCCCTGCTTGGCGAGATCGGTCTCGCGGTCCTTCAACTCCCGCCGCAGCCTGGAGTATTCCTCGAAGTCGCCGAGGTGACAGACCATCGCCTCGCGGTAACCGGCCAGGCCCTCCTCGTTGCGCTGCACCTGGCGGGTGATCCCGACCACCGACTTGTCGGCCTGGAACTGCGCGAAGGACATCTCCAGCAGCTCCCGCGAACGGTGCCGCCCGAACTGCGAAACGAGATTGACGGCCATGTTGTACGACGGCTTGAAGGAGGACCGCAGCGGGTACGTCCGGGTCCCGGCGAGACCGGCCAGCGCGGCCGGGTTCATCCCGCGCTGCCACAGCACCACCGCATGGCCCTCGACGTCGATCCCGCGCCGTCCGGCCCGGCCGGTCAGCTGGGTGTACTCGCCGGGGGTGATGTCGGCGTGCTGTTCGCCGTTCCACTTGACGAGCTTCTCCAGCACCACCGACCGCGCCGGCATGTTGATGCCCAGCGCCAGCGTCTCGGTCGCGAAGACGGCCTTGACCAGGCCCTTGACGAACAGCTCCTCGACGACCTCCTTGAACGTGGGCAGCATCCCGGCGTGGTGCGCCGCGATGCCCCGCTCCAGGCCCTCCAGCCACTCGAAGTAGCCGAGCACGTGCAGGTCGTCGTCCGGGATGCCGGCCGTCCGGGCCTCGACTATCCGACGGACCTTCTCCCGGCCCTCCGCGTCGTTGAGCCGCAGGCCGGAGTGCAGGCACTGCTGGACGGCCGCCTCGCAGCCGGCGCGGCTGAAGATGAAGGTGATCGCCGGCAGCAGCCCCTCGTTGTTCAGCCGCTCGATCACCTCGGGCCGGCTCGGCGTCCAGATCCGGGCGCGCTGCCGCCGCTCCCGCTCCCGGTCGGCCTCGCGCAGGTTGCGGCCGCGCCGCTTGTCCCGGCCGAACGTCGGCCGGCTGTTCTCCATCCGTGCCAGCCGCTCCAGGTCGGGGTTGACCTCCCGGCGGCCGCCGGCACCACCGCTCCGTTCCTCGAAGAGGTCATAGATCCGGCGGCCCGCCAGGACGTGCTGCCACAGCGGCACCGGACGGTGCTCGGAGACGATCACCTCGGTGTCGCCCCGGACCGTGTCCAGCCAGTCGCCGAACTCCTCGGCGTTGGACACCGTCGCCGACAGGGACACCAGCGTCACGGAATCCGGCAGGTGGATGATCACCTCTTCCCAGACGGCGCCGCGGAACCGGTCGGAGAGGTAGTGCACCTCGTCCATGACCACGTAGCCCAGGCCGGTCAGTGACTGCGAGCCGGCGTAGAGCATGTTCCGCAGTACCTCGGTGGTCATCACGATCACCGGGGCGTCGCCGTTGACGCTGTTGTCGCCGGTCAGCAGACCGACTTTCTCGGGGCCGTAGCGTTTGACCAGGTCCTGGAACTTCTGGTTGGACAACGCCTTGATGGGCGTGGTGTAGAAGCATTTGCGGCCCTGTGCGAGGGCCAGGTGGACGGCGAATTCGCCGACGATCGTCTTGCCGGATCCGGTGGGAGCGGCGACCAGCACACCCTTTCCGGCCTCCAGGGCCTGGCACGCCTCGACCTGGTACGGATCCAGATCGAAGTCGTAGAGCTCCCGGAACGGCGCGAGTGCGGTGGCCTGCTCGACCGCGCGGATTTTGGCGGCGGCATAGCGCTCAGCAGGGGACATGTCCTCGGTCATCGTGCTTACGAGACTACCGGCCACCTCTGACAACGACCGGATCTTTATGGCGGCCCTTTACCCGGACCGCCCGCCGCCGGCCCCGGGAACGCCCGCGGCCCCCGGCTCGGAGAGCTCGGGGGCCGCGAAATCCGGTCCGCGGTAGGTCACTTCGGGTGACCCACCGCGACTACCGGTCACCTCACGTCACGTCGTCGTAACCGCGCCGGCCGGTGTCGGCACCGTCCCCACCGGTCTGCTCCGGCAGCATCCGGCTGGGCGCGACCGGCTCGATCGCGCCGACCTCGGACGGGGTCAGGTCGAGTTCGGACGCCTCGTCGTCGGCCAGGTCCCCGTCGGGGTTGGCCCGCCGCCGGCGGCGGTCGTTGAACAGGCAGATGGCGACGGCGCCGAAGTACAGCAGCACGATCGGCGCGGCCAGCAGCGACATGGTCAGCGGGTCACCGGTCGGGGTGGCGACCGCCGAGAAGATCGTGATCCCCAGCACCATGAACCGCCACCAGCTCAGCACCCGCTTGCCGGTGAGCACCCCACCGAAGTTCAGCAGCACCAGCAGCAGCGGCAGCTCGAAGGAGAAGCCGAAGACCATCACCATCCGCGTGACGATGTCGAGGAAGTCGTCGGCGGGGAAGAGGTTGGCCCAGTCGCTGGGCGTCAGCCCGACCAGCGCGCCCGCGGTGGTTGGCAGCACCGCGTAGGCGAGGTAGGCACCGCCGAGGAAAAGCGGTACGCCGGCGCCCACGAAGCTCAGCGCGTACTTCTTCTCGTGCTTGTGCAGACCGGGCGCGAGGAACGCCCAGAGCTGGTAGAGCCACAGCGGGCTGGCGGCGACCAGACCCACCGTCAGCGACAGCTTGAGCATGATCGTGAACGGTGCCAGCAGACCGTTGGCGGTGATCTCCGCGCACGGGTGCGACTTCCCACCGGTCGGCAACGCGCCCTTGGGGCAGCCGACCGCGTCGATGACCGGCCCGGTGATGAAGTGGGCGATCGCCTTGTACTGCCACATGGCGATGATGGTGACCACGAGGATCGCCAGCACCGATTTCAGCAGCCGATTGCGCAGCTCACGCAGATGAGCCGCGAGGGGCATCCGCCCCTCGGGGTCCTTCTGCTGCTTGCGGGCAGACTTGGGCAACCCACTTCCTCGTCTCGTACGTCAGCCGCACCGACGGCGTCGGCGCGGCCGGGATCGGCTCGGTCAGCTCTGGTTGGCGCGGTTCGGCTCGGCCACGGGGCGCGAGCTGGCCACGTCACCGGGCGCAGCCTGAATCGTACGAGCCGCCTGCTGGGCGGCGTCGGCCGGAGCCTGCGACGCGGTGCCACTGTCAGCCGTCCGCTCCGCCTCGCTCTCCTTCTTCATCGCCTTGGCCTCGCTCTTGAGGATGCGGGCCGACTTGCCGAGCGAACGCGCCATGTCCGGGAGCTTCTTCGCGCCGAACAGCAGAAAGACCACGGCGACGATCAGCAGAATCTCGGGGAGCCTCAGGTTGGCTAGCATGTGCGACTACCTTCTCGCCTTAGGCGGCGTCTCCTGTGGTGCCTGCCGATGGGGTCGGACTGGCGTCCGGATGGTGCCTCGATCGTAACGGTCGGTGGTGAACGTCCGGCAATCCCCGTGCATACTCCGGATTGCTTGCACCACCGCACGGTCGGAACCGCAAAGCAGCCTACCTTCCGGACGTCCGGGACAGCAGAGCGCCGCCCTCACGTCCGGTCGCGTCCCAGGTCGTGCATCCGCGAGGCGAGCGGCACCGCGGCCCGCTCCAGGTCCTCGGTGGCCCGCTGGATCCGCTCGGTCGCCGTACCGACCTCCCGGGCGAGCCGCCGCACCTCCGCGAAGACGCGGACGGCGAGGACGCCGAGGACGGCGATCCCCAGGAACCCGAGGGCGATAGCGATCATGGGCCAGAGCATGCCGCGAGCCTATCCGTTCGCCCCGGTCAGCCGGTGTGCAGCCGCAGCGTGCGCACCCCGCCGCCGGTGAGCAGCTCCACGATCCGCTCCCCGGCCGGCCTGCGCACCGCGCGGCCGCAGTCGGGACAGGTGAAGGAGTAGAAGGTGGTGCGGCGGCTGGCGCCGATCGCCAGCCGGAAGGCGTCCGAGGCCAGTTCGAAACGCCCCCGGCACTCCGGGCAGGCCGCCTTGAAGAGCACCGGAGCGGTCATGTCCGCCAGAGTGGTCGTCACCATCGTGGTCGTCATCCTTCGCTGCCTCCTCCTACGGTCATCGGTGCGCCGGCCCGCCTCCTGGGCGGGCCGGTCTCACTCGCCGTACGCCGCAAGCGCCTGCCGGGCCGCCTCCCGGGCGCTCGTCGCGAGCGCCGGCGGCGACACGATCCGGCCGTCCCGGCCCAACCGCAGCGCCAACCGTCGCAACGACGCCGGGTCCGGGGTGCGCAGGGTGATCCGCAGCCCCCCGTCGGGGAGTTCCTCGGCACTGTCGTGCGGGTAGTACTCGGCGACCCACCGGCCGCCGGGCCCGACCTCGATGGCGACCTCGGGATCCTCGGCCGCGGGCTGCACCAGCCCTTCCGACAGGTCGCGCAGCTCGACCGGCGGCGGGTCGGCCGGCGCGTCCAGCAGCTTGATCTCAGCGACCCGGTCGAGCCGGAAGGTGCGCCGGGCCTCGGAGAGTCGGCACCACGCCTCCATGTAGGTGTGGCCGACGGCGAAGAGCCGGATCGGGTCCACCTCGCGCTCGGTCAGTTCGTCGCGGGCCGGGGAGTAGTAGCGCAGCCACAGCCGGCGCCGCTCGGCGATGGCGCGGTCCACGTCGGCGAAGACCCCGCCCTCGGACTCGAAGGTCACCGACAGTCGGGAGCTGGCCCCGGCCGCCTCCCCGGCCGCCGCCTCCAGCTTGGCGGTGGCCCGCAGCAGCGCCTGCCGGTCGCCCTCGCGCAGCCCCGGAAGGGTGGCCACCGCACGGGCCGCGACCAGCAGGGCGGTGGCCTCGTCGGCGGCCAGCCGGAGCGGCTCGGCGACGTCGTCGGGGTTGTGCCACCAGATCCGGTCGCCGTCGGTGTCGATGTCCATCAGGTCGCCGCCGCGGAAGCTCGTCCCGCACATCGGCAGCACGTCGAGGTCGGCGATCAGCTCGTCCTCGGTGATGCCGAAGGCGCGGGCGACGTCGCTGACGTGGGCGCCGGGGCGCTCGCGCAGATACGTCACCAGCGACAGCATCCGGCGGGTTTGGTCGATCGCGTTCGCAGCCATGGTCCCGTCCCCTCTCAGCCCTTGGCCACCGCGCGCAGCCGGTCGATGACCTCGGCCCGCAGCTCCGCCGGCTCCAGTACGACCACATCGGGCCCGAACTCCACCAGCCAGGCGTCCAGTCCGTGCCCGGAGGGGATCTCCAACTCGTCCCAGTCACCGTCCACTTCATGGACGGCCAGGGCGCGGGCCCGCAGCGGATAGCCGTGCCCGGCACGGAGCTTGATCCGGGCGGTGCCGGTGGCGGTCTCCCCCGCCCAGCGCTCGACGGTCTCGCGGACGGTGACGTGGTCGGGCACCGGCGCGGTGAACTTCCCCTGCCGGGAACGGACCTTGCCGGTGATCCGGGAGAGCCGGAAGACCCGCTCGGCACTGCGGTCCCGGTCCCAGCCGGCCACGTACCAGTGGCCGCGCCAGCACTCCAGGATCCACGGTTCGAGGTGCCGCGGCTCGGGCCGGGCCGCGTTGGACTTGCGGTAGTCGAAGATCACCGGGCGGCGGTCCCGGCAGGCCAGCATCAGCGGTTCGAAGGCCGCCTCGTGGGTGGGGATCCGGGGTTCCAGCGCGCTGTGCGGCTGCCCGGCGTCCTGCTCGTCCGGCTCACCCGCCAACGGCATCCCGGCCGCCCGCAGCTTCTGCAACGCGCCGCTGGCCGCGCCGGCCAGCCGGGCCTGCTGCCAGACCTTGGCGGCGAGCCCGAGGGCCGCGGACTCCTCGGCGTCCAGAGTGATCGGGGGCAGCCGGTTGCTGTCGCGGCGGGCGAGGTAGCCGACCTCGCCGTCGATGCCGTCCACGGTCTCGATGACCAGGCCCAGCTCGCGCAGGTCGTCCTTGTCCCGCTCGAACATCCGGTTGAAGGAGTCGTCGCCGGCGGAGTGCCCCGCCCCGAAGCCCGCCCCCGCGCCCGGCCCGAAGGCTTCGACGTATGCCTCGATGGACGACCGCAGCTCGTGCTTGGTCAGCGGGCGTCGCGTCCCCAGCAGGCACAGCGCCAGATTCATCAGCCGCTCGGCCTTGGCAATCGCCATCGACGCCCTCTCTCGTTAGCTCCCAACGGGTGACCGTACCGCCCTGGGTGCGTACGGCAAAGCCGAGGGCCCATGCCGTCAAGCATGGGCCCTCGGAACGCCGTACGGGTCTCAGACGGAGACCAGGTCGCAGACGAAGATCAGCGTCTCGTCGGGCGCGATCAGGCCACCGCCGGCGCCGCGCTCACCGTAGGCGAGGTGCGACGGGATGGTCAGCCGGCGCCGGCCGCCCACCTTCATGCCCTCCACGCCCTTGTCCCAGCCCTGGATGACCTGGCCGGCGCCCAGCTGGAACTGGAGCGGCTTGCCGCGGTTCCAGCTGGCGTCGAACTCCTCACCGGTGCTGAAGGAGACGCCGACGTAGTGCACGGAGACCGTGTCCCCGACCTTGGCGACCGGCCCGTCACCCTCCCACAGGTCCACGATCTCCAGGTCGGTGGGAGCCGGGCCCTCGGGGAAGTCGATCTCGGGCTTGTCGATGTTCACGTATGCGCTCCTACCTGGGAATCTTTTCGATTACCGGGTCAGTCTTGCAGATCCCCCGGGGCCGCCAGGTCAGACCGTGCCGACGATGTCGACCACGAAGACCAGGGTGTTCTTCGCCAGCTCGTGCTGCGGGCTGGCGCCGTAGCCCAGCTTCGGCGGGATCACGATTTCCACCCGGTCCCCGACGTGCTTGCCGACCAGTGCCTGGTCCCAGCCCTGGACGACCTGCCCGGTGCCGATCTGGAAGGCCGTCGCGCCACCGTGGTCCCACGACGAGTCGAACTTCTTCCCGTCCTCCCACTTCACGCCGGTGTACTGGGCGATCAGGCCGTCACCGGCCTTCACCTCCGGGCCCTTGCCCTTGATCAGCACCTGCTGCTTGAGGTCGGTGGGCGCCTTCTCGCCCTCGGGAATGGTGATCGTCGCGGCCTTGTCGTCCGCGGCCTTCACCTCCGGCATCCCGCTCTCCGGCGCCGCCTGGGTGCCCTCGGCCTTCGCCTTCTTGTCCATCTTCTGGGCGCCGACCACGTCGACGACCCAGACCAGGCCGTCCTCCGGCTTGATCCCCGACTGCGGGTTGAGGCCCTCGCCGATCAGCGCCTTGGCGGTGCCCTCGACCTCGAACCGGCTGCCGACCTTCTGCCCGGCCGCCGCGGTCAGCACCTTCGGCGGCAGCATCTGCTGCGTCATCTGGTCGGTGACCTCGGTGACCACCTGGCTACGCGCCGCACCCGGCTTGGCGCCCGGCTGCGGCGTCCAGCTGCTGCCCAGGTTCTGGCCCTTCATGGTCTGCGCGGTGAAGTCCAGGCGGACCAGGTCCCCCTTCTTGACGACCGCGCCCTTGCCCTCGGCCACGGTCGTGGTGACGACCTTGTCGGCCGGCTTGGCGTCCTTGGGCACGGAGATGGTGGGCTTCGCACCGGGCTTGCCCGTCACCTTGGCCACCGCGGCGTCGGAGGTCTTGCCGTCATCGGACCCGCAGGCGGCGGTGAGGAGCAGAACGGGCACCGCCAGCGCGACAGCGGCGGCGCGACGGGCGTGCGTGGCGAACGGGCGGGGGAAGCGCCCCCCGGGAGAATTCAGCATCTGTCCAACTCGGGCTCGTGGGGAAGATGGGCAATGCCCGCCACTCTACGACCTGTCGCTGTGGCCGCTTCCTGTTAACACAGCAGCCCGTCGCGGCACGGCAATGCGCCGAGAGCATTCACGCTCCCGGCGCACCCTGTGCATTCCTGACGTCACATCCCGGCGATCAGCTTCTCCACGCGGTCGTCGACGGAACGGAACGGGTCCTTGCACAGCACCGTGCGCTGCGCCTGGTCATTGAGCTTCAGATGCACCCAGTCGACCGTGAAATCACGACGCTGCTCCTGAGCCCGACGAATGAAGTCGCCACGCAACCGCGCACGCGTGGTCTGCGGCGGAACCGACTTGCCCTCGAAGATCTTCAGGTCGTTGCAGATCCGTGCCGCTTGGCCCTTCCGCTCCAGGAGGTAGTAAAGACCCCGGCGGCGGTGAATGTCGTGATACGCGAGGTCTATCTGCGCCACGCGCGGATGGGACATGCTGAGGTTGTTCTTTGCGCGGTACCGCTCGATGAGCTGATGTTTCATCACCCAGTCGATCTCGGTGGAGATACGGTCCAGTTCCTCGTCCCGGATCGCCTCCAGCGTCCGGCCCCACAACTCCAGGACCCGCTCGACGGTGCCCGTCCGGATTCCCCGGCGCTCGCAGAAATCGACGGCCTTTTCGTAGTACTCCTGCTGCACTTCGAGCGCGGACGCCTCGCGACCGCTGGCCAATCGCACCTTGCGCTGACCGGTGATGTCGTGACTGACCTCACGGATCGCCCGGATTGGGTTCTCCAGCGTCAGATCACGCATGACGGTGCCCGCCTCGATCATCCGCAGCACCAGGTCCGTGGCCCCGACCTTGAGCATCATCGTGGTCTCGGACATGTTGGAGTCGCCGACGATGACGTGCAGCCGGCGGTAGCGCTCGGCGTCCGCGTGCGGTTCGTCCCGGGTGTTGATGATCGGCCGGGAGCGGGTGGTCGCCGAGGAGACGCCCTCCCAGATGTGCTCGGCACGCTGGCTGACGCAGTAGACCGCGCCGCGCGGCGTCTGCAGCACCTTGCCGGCGCCGCACAACAACTGCCGGGTGACGAGGAACGGAATGAGGATGTCCGCGAGCCGGGAGAACTCACCGTGCCGGGCCACGAGATAGTTCTCGTGACAGCCGTAGGAGTTTCCCGCCGAATCGGTGTTGTTTTTGAAGAGATAGACGTCGCCCGCGATTCCCTCCTCGTGCAGGCGGCGTTCGGCGTCGACGAGCAGACCTTCGAGAATGCGTTCGCCAGCCTTGTCGTGGGTGACCAGCTCGGTCACGTTGTCGCACTCGGGAGTTGCGTATTCCGGGTGTGAACCCACGTCCAAGTACAGGCGGGCGCCGTTCCGCAGGAAGACGTTGCTGCTGCGGCCCCATGACACGACACGGCGGAAGAGGTACCGAGCCACTTCGTCAGGTGACAGTCGGCGCTGTCCCCTGAACGTGCACGTGACGCCGTACTCGTTCTCCAGCCCGAAAATGCGGCGGTCCATGACTGAACATTACGCCTGATGGCCTGCTCTGAAACCGGGTTCGACGGCCCCGTTTCGATCATTTTCCGCCCGGACCGCTTCCTCGGCGGGCAGCACCGGATCCCCCAGGAATCGCTTCATCGACAAAAGCACCAGCAGACCGGCGACCCCGGAGACACCGGCGACCGCGAACCCCGCGGCCGGTCCGCCCCCTTCCAGCGCCGGGCCGGCCACCGAGGCGCCCGCGGCCGAACCGACCCCGAACGCCGTCACCAGCCAGGAGAACGCCTCCGTCACCGTCCCCTTGGGCGCATGCCGGTCCACCACCACGAACGCGCAGGCCAGCGCCGGCGCCAGGAACACCCCGGCGAGACCGGTGAGTGCCGTCATCCCGGCCACCCCGGGCACCAGGAACAGCGGCAGGTAGCCCAGCGCCAGCAGCACCACGAGCAGGCGCAGTCGCGACTCCGGGCGCCCCGGCCACTGCCGGGCCCCGTAGACCAACCCCCCGGCCAACGCGCCCACGCCGAGCGAGGAGAGCAGATAGCTGGAGACCATCCCGCCGCCGTGCAGGTCGGCGTACGCCACCGCCGCCACCGCGATCGACCCCAGCGCCAGCCCGACGAAGAAGAAGGCGCCGATCAGCACCAACAGCCCGGGCGAGCGCAGCGCCCCCAGCCAGTGCGCCTCCCGGGGCGCGCTGCGCCACTGGCGCGACGGCGGGGAGACCACGACGGAGAGCGCCCCGAGCACCCCGATCGCGTTGATCACCAGCAGCGCCGCCGCGGCCGACCAGGCCGCCACGCAGAGGGTGACCAGCAACGGCCCGACCGCGAACATGACTTCCTGCGCCACCGCGTCGAGCGCATACGCGGCGTGCACCCGGTCCGCCCGCTGGAGCACCCCCGGCCACAGCGCCCGCAGCCCGCCCTCCAGCGGCGGGGTGAAGAACCCGGCGATCACCATGGCGACGTAGGCGGGCCACCGCGGCTCCACCCCGACGGCGGCGAGCAGCGCCATGCCGAGCGCGGAGAGCACCGAGGCCGGCAGCATCACCCGGGGCTGCCCGTGGACGTCCACGGCGCGGCCGAGCAGCGGTTGACCGATGGCGTTGCAGACACCGTAGATCGCCGAGAGCGCGCCGGCCAGGGCGTAGCTGCCCCCCTGGCCCCGGACGAAGAGGACCACCGCCAGCGGCGCGGTGGCGTTCGGCAGCCGGCCGACCAGGGTCCCGGTCAGCAGCCGGGCGGCATGCCGAGTCTTGAGCAAATCCGCATATCCCGCAGCCATACCTGCCCCTCTCCGCCCGGTCCGAGCCGGGAGTGTTACGTATAACGTGCGGCGTCATAAGTACCATGACGGCAACCCGCGGGTCCACCCCCGCAGTACCGGACCCAAGGAGTGACGCGCCCGGTGACCAGCCACGAGGCCGCACCCGACGCCCCCCAGCCACCACAGGGCGGTGCCACCGGCCGGGCCGCCGCCCGGGTCACCAGCCGCGACGTCGCACGCGCCGCCGGCGTCTCCCAGGCGGCGGTCTCGCTGGTCCTCGGCGACAAATGGCACGGCCGGGTCTCCTCCGGCAAGGCCGAGGTGGTCCGGGCCGCCGCCCGCGAGCTGGGCTACCGCCCCAACCTCGCCGCCCGCAGCCTGCGCACCGGCCGCACCCGCACCGCACTGCTGGTCGTCCCGGCGCTCACCACCGAGTTCTTCGCGCGGGTCTATACGGGCGCCGCCCGGATCGCCGCCGACCACGATTTCGGCGTGGTGCTCTACCCCTCCCCCGAGGGCACCGGCCCGGCCCCTGACCCCTTCGACTCCGCCTCCGCCGCCCTGGACGGCGTCATCGCCTCGTCGATGGCGGCCGACGCCCTCACCGCGCTGCGCAGTGCCGGGCTGCCGCTGGTGATGCTCGACAGCGACCCCGACGACCGCACCGCCTCCGCCGCCGTCAACCTCGACATCGCCGACGGCGTACGGCAGTTGGCCACCCACCTCACCGACCTGGGCCACCGCCGGATCACCCACCTCGCGGCCGATGTGGACTCCTGGACGTTCGCCGTGCGCGCCCGGGCCCTCACCGACGCCCTGGCCGACGTCCCCGGCACGGTCCTGCGCCGGCAGCCGGCCACCCTGAGCGTCGACGCCGGCCTGCGGGCCGCGCACACCGCACTGACGGCCCCCGGTCCCCGCCCCACCGCGCTGCTGTGCGACGACGACATCATCGCCGCCGGCGCCTGCAAGGCGGTCCGCCGCCTCGGCCTGCGGATCCCCGAGGACGTCTCGGTCACCGGCTTCGACGACCTGGCCCTCGCGGTCGCCGTGGAGCCGGAACTGACGACCGTACGCCTCCCCGCGGAAGAGTTCGGCGAGGCCGGTATGCGGGCGCTGATGGCCGTTCTGGACGGCGCCCCGGCTGACGCCACCACCCTCCCGGTCGCCCTCGTCCCGCGCGGCTCCACGGCGCCGCCACCGGACGCCCCGCACAACACCGCGCGCCCCGGCGGGTGATGACCCACCGGGGCGCGCGGTCCGGACCGTCGGCCCGGAAGTGGAGTGTCGCGGTCCTCAGTCGTCCGAGGGGCCCGACTCCGACTCGCCGCCGTCCGTCTCCGCGGCGGTGTCCTTGCCGGTTCCCTTGCCCGCTCCCTTGCCGTTCCCGCCGGACGCGGCACCGTCCGAGGACTCCCCCGCGTCCGCCGCGGGCTTGCCCTTTCCCTTCTCCTTCTCCGCGGCGGCGTGCTCGTCCAGCAGTCGGGACAGCTGCCGCCCCAGGATCCGCTTGAACTTCCGCTTCTGCGGGCGGGTGCGGTCCAGCACCGCGACCTCAAGGTGCTCGGCGGTCAGCGTCCGCTCGCCGCCGTTGGTGTCCCGGGAGAGCGAGTCGACCGCCAGCCGGAGCGCCTCCGCCAGGGACATCCCGTCGCGGTGGCGCTGGTCGAGGTAGCTGCTGATCTGGTCGGCGTTGCCGCCCACCGCGACCGAGCCGTGCTCGTCCACGATCGAGCCGTCGTGCGGCAGTCGGTAGATCTGGTCGTCCTCGGGGGCGTTGCCCACCTCGGCGACAATCAGTTCGACCTCGTAGGGCTTCTCGGCCGCGCTGGAGAAGATCGTGCCGAGCGTCTGGGCGTAGACGTTGGCCAGCCCGCGGGCGGTCACGTCCTCCCGGTGGTAGGTGTAACCGCGCAGGTCGGCGTAGCGGACGCCACCGATCCGCAGGTTCTCGAACTCGTTGTACTTGCCGACCGCCGCAAAGGCGATCCGGTCATAGATCTCGCTGACCTTGTGCAGGGCCCGGGAGGGATTCTCGGCGACGAAGAGCACGCCGTCGGTGTATTGCAGCACCACGACGCTGCGACCGCGCGCAATGCCCTTGCGGGCGTACTCGGCGCGGTCGGCCATGGCCTGCTGGGGTGAGACATAGAACGGCGTCGACACCGGCTATCCGTCCCTTCCTGTCAAAAGCTCTCTCGCTGTCTGGGGGCGCACCACGAATCATCCGTCCCGTCAGAGCAGCGCGGCGCGCGGGCCGTCGGGCTGTTCGAGTCGGCGCTCGTGCACGGCACGGGCGATCTCCGAGACCTCGGCCTCGGTCAGCTTCTTGAAGCCCTCTTCGGTGATCACCGTGACGATCGGGTAGATCCGCCGTGCCATGTCCGGCCCGGCGGTCGCCGAGTCGTCGTCGGCGGCGTCGTAGAGCGCCTGGACGACGGCGGTGGCGGCCTGATGCTCCGTGAAGTCCTCCCGGAAGAGCTTCTTGAGAGCACTGCGCGCGAAGACCGAGCCGGAGCCGGTCGCCGCGAAACCGTGCTCCTCCGAGCGCCCACCGGTGACGTCGTACGTGAAGATCCGGCCCTTCTCGCGGTCGAGGTCGTAGCCTGCGAACAGCGGCACCACGGCGAGGCCCTGCATGGCCATCCCGAGGTTGCTGCGGATCATCGTCGAGAGCCGGTTCGCCTTGCCCTCCAGGGAGAGTTGGGCCCCCTCGACCTTCTCGAAGTGCTCCAGCTCCAGCTGGAACAGCTTGACCATCTCGATCGCGAGCCCGGCCGTGCCCGCGACGCCGACCGCCGAGTACTCGTCGGCCGGGAAGACCTTCTCCATGTCGCGCTGCGCGATGACGTTGCCCATCGTCGCCCGGCGGTCACCGGCGAGCACCGCACCGCCGGGGAACGAGAGCGCCACGATGGTGGTGCCGTGCGGGGCCTCGATGACGCCCTGTACGGACGGCAGCGGGCGGTTGCCCGGCAGCAGCTCGGGCACGTGCTGCCCGAGGAAGTCCATGAACGACGAGGATCCAGGCGTCAGGAAGGCAGCTGGCAGACGCCCGGTGCTGGGAGTGTTGGCTTCCACACGTTTCCTTCCGGATACTCGGCCGCCCGCCTCGAAGCACGTCCGGCCGATCCATGAATTGATCCAAGGCTGCGTTGCAGCTGAAGCAGAGTACGTCTCGGACCCTACCCGCCCCGGAGCTGTGATCCACATGTCGGGATCCGGTATCGAACAGGCCGGGCAGAACCCGCCCGAAGCCGTGCACGCCGGCCGGGCACCATGCGCGGGAATTCCTCTTCGCACCGCGCACGGCACACCGGTCGGCGAGCGTCAGATATAAGCGCCCGATTTGCGCTTACTGTCCGCCTTTTTGAACGAAAGACCGCACGAAATCCTCGGCATTTTCTTCGAGGACATCGTCGATCTCGTCCAGGACGGAATCCACGTCGTCGGACAATTTCTCCTGGCGCTCCTTGAGGTCCCCCGACGCCTGCGCGTCCTGGGTCTGCTCCTCGACCTCTTCGGTGGACCGGGTGGCCCGCTGCTGTCCGCCGCCGCTGTCCTTGGTCGCCATATCCCTCACCCCGCTCGGTTCGCCCCGCTCGATGTGACCTTCAAGATCCGACCCTACAAGCAGGGTCCGACATCGGCCCTGCACTTGCTGCAACGCCCGGGAGTCACCTGAATGATTCCCGCACCGGGGCCGATTCAGCCGTCGATCGGCTACGGATCATGGCTTGTTTGCCATGAACCTGCCCCGCTTCAGCGTCCGGACAACGTCCTGACCAGCTCTTCTGCCGTACGGCAGCGGTCCAGGAGCTCCTTCACGTGCTTACGGGTCCCGCGCAGCGGTTCCAACGTGGGCACCCGTTGCAGAGAGTCACGACCGGGCAGGTCGAAAATGACCGAATCCCACGAGGCGGCGGCCACGTCGTCCGCGTACTGCTCCAGGCAGCGGCCGCGGAAATAGGCCCTGGTGTCCTCCGGAGGCTTCAGCTCGGCCCGCTCCACCGCCGACTCGTCCAACAGCCGCTTCATCTTGCCGCGCGCCGCCAGACGGTTGTACAGGCCCTTCTCGGCGCGTACGTCGGCGTACTGGAGGTCGATGAGGTGCAGCCGGGCGGCGTCCCAGTCCAGGCCGTCCCGGCGGCGGTAGCCCTCCATCAGCTCCCGCTTGGCGACCCAGTCCAACTCCCCCGACAGGCTCATCGGGTCGTTCTCCAGCCGGCCCAGCACGTCCTCCCACCGGGACAGCACATCGCGGGTCTGCTCGTCCGCGTCCGCGCCGTAGCGGTCCTCGACGTACTTGCGGGCCAGCTCGAAGTACTCCATCTGAAGCTGCACCGCGGTCAGCGTGCGCCCACTGCGAAGCGTGATCATATGGCGCAGCGACGGGTCGTGCGAGACCTGATGCAGGGTGCGGACCGGCTGGTCAACGGCGAGATCGACGGCGATGAAGCCGTCCTCGATCATGGACAGCACCAGCGCGGTGGTGCCCAGCTTCAGGTACGTCGAGATCTCGGAGAGGTTGGCGTCGCCGATGATCACGTGCAACCGGCGGTACTTCTCGGCGTCCGCGTGCGGTTCGTCCCGGGTGTTGATGATGGGCCGCTTGAGGGTCGTCTCCAGGCCCACCTCCACCTCGAAGTAGTCGGCGCGCTGGCTGAGCTGGAAGCCGTGCTCGTGCCCGTCCTGGCCGATGCCGACCCGTCCGGCGCCGGTGACCACCTGCCGGGAGACGAAGAACGGCGTCAGGTGGCGCACGATGTCCGAGAACGGGGTCTCCCGCTTCATCAGGTAGTTCTCGTGCGTCCCGTAGGAGGCGCCCTTGTTGTCGGTGTTGTTCTTGTAGAGGTGGATGGGCTGGGCGCCGGGGACCTGCGCCGCGCGCTCAGCGGCCTCAGCCATGATCCGCTCGCCGGCCTTGTCCCACAGGACCGCGTCACGCGGATTGGTGACCTCGGGAGCGCTGTACTCGGGGTGTGCGTGGTCGACGTAGAGCCTGGCCCCGTTGGTGAGGATCACATTGGCCAGACCGATGTCCTCGTCCGTGAGCTGGCTGGAGTCGGCGGCCTCGCGGGCGAGGTCGAAGCCGCGGGCGTCCCGCAGCGGGTTCTCCTCCTCGAAGTCCCAGCGAGCACGTCGTGCCCGGTGCATCGCGGCCGCGTAGGCGTTGACGACCTGGGACGAGGTGAGCATGGCATTGGCGTTCGGGTGGCCCGGGACGGAGATCCCGTACTCCGTCTCGATTCCCATTACTCGCCGTACGGTCATGCGGCCCTCCTTGCCCGGCGGCGCCCCCGGATGGGGCAGGCGCTCAAAAACCGCTGCGCTTCCGGTCCCCGTACGTTCCCCGCGTCCGCACAGCGAGACGCAGCGGTACCGAAGAGCCTAGAACGCCTTTGCGGCGCTGGGGAGATCATTACAGTCATTGCTCCAGTCCGGTTTTCCCTGGTCCGTCGCCGGACCGCCGGGGCGGTCCGCGCGCCCCCGGAAAAGCGTCCGGCTGCGGACGCCCCGTGCAGGACATCCGCAGCCGGAGAGCGGTGTTACAGGTATTGGCCGGTATTCGCCACCGTGTCGATGGAGCGACCGGTGTCCGCGCCCTGCTTTCCAGTGACCAGGGTGCGGATGTAGACGATCCGCTCGCCCTTCTTTCCGGAGATCCGGGCCCAGTCGTCCGGGTTGGTGGTGTTGGGCAGGTCCTCGTTCTCCTTGAACTCGTCCACGCACGCCTGGAGGAGGTGGGAGACCCGCAGACCCTTCTGGTTGTGCTCAAGGAAAGCCTTGATGGCCATCTTCTTCGCACGTCCGACGATGTTTTCGATCATCGCGCCGGAGTTGAAGTCCTTGAAGTAAAGGACTTCCTTGTCACCATTGGCATAGGTGACCTCCAGGAAGCGGTTTTCCTCGGATTCCGCATACATCTGCTCGACGACCGACTGGATCATTCCGCTGACCGCCGCCTTACGGGAATTCCCGTGCTCAGCGAGATCGTCGGAGTGCAGCGGGAGCCTTTCCGTGAGGTACTTCGAGAAGATGTCCTTGGCGGCCTCCGCGTCCGGACGCTCGATCTTGATCTTCACGTCGAGGCGGCCGGGGCGCAGGATCGCCGGGTCGATCATGTCCTCGCGGTTCGAGGCACCGATCACGATGACGTTTTCCAGGCCCTCGACGCCGTCGATCTCGGAGAGCAACTGCGGGACGATGGTGTTCTCCACGTCCGAGCTGACCCCGGATCCACGGGTGCGGAAGAGGGAGTCCATCTCGTCGAAGAAGACGATGACGGGCGTCCCCTCGCTCGCCTTCTCCCTGGCGCGCTGGAAGACCAGGCGGATGTGCCGCTCGGTTTCGCCGACGTACTTGTTGAGCAGCTCGGGGCCCTTGATGTTCAGGAAGAAGCTCTTCCCGGCGGGCTGCCCGGTCACCTCGGCGACCTTTTTGGCAAGGGAGTTGGCGACCGCCTTGGCGATGAGGGTCTTGCCACAACCGGGCGGGCCGTAGAGCAAGACGCCCTTGGGCGGGCGGAGTTCGTGCTCCTTGAAGAGGTCCGGGTAGAGGTAGGGGAGCTCGACCGCGTCCCGGATCTGCTCGATCTGGCCGCTCAGACCACCGATCTTGGTGTAGTCGATGTCCGGGACCTCTTCGAGGACCAGTTCCTCGACCTCGCTCTTGGGGATGACCTCGTAGACGTAGCCGGAGCGGGTGTCGAGCAGCAGGGCGTCGCCGGGACGGATGGTGACGTCCAGCAGCGGCTCGGCGAGCCGCACCACCCGCTCCTCGTCGGTGTGCCCGATGACCAGCGCGCGCTCGCCGTCCTCAAGGACTTCCTTGAGGGTGACGATGTCGCCGGCGCTCTCGAACTCCATGGCCGCGACCACGTTGAGCGCTTCGTTGAGCATCACCTCTTGGCCGCGCCGGAGGTCTTCGGCCTCGACGCTGGGGCTGACGTTCACCCGGAGCTTGCGGCCCCCGGTGAAGATGTCGACGGTGCCGTCCTCATTGACCTGCAGGAAGACACCGAAGCCGGCCGGCGGCTGCGCGAGCCGGTCGACTTCCTCCTTGAGGGCGACAATCTGGTCGCGGGCCTCGCGGAGCGTATTGGCGAGGCGTTCATTCTGGGCGGAAACACCGGCCAGGTTGGTCTGCAGCTCGACGATCCGCTCTTCGAGAATCCTCGTGTGCCGCGGAGAGTCGGCGAGCTTACGTCGCAGGACGGCGATCTCCTGCTCAAGATAGGCAACCTGACCGGCTGGATCTTCAGACCCGCGCCCCGGCCGGATGCCGCGGTTGATGTCGTCGTCGTGGGCTGCCACGGTCCTCACCTCCTCCAAGGAGCTGGACGCTTCCAGACCCTACCTGGGCCGGTGCAGGTTGAAACCCCTAGATCGAAAAGACTGTCGGGGTGTGTCCGATCTTCACCCTTGCGCACGTCCTCACGCCAAGGGAATACCCACCCAACAACATCGGAAAGCGAGCGGTTGTATCGTCGAGTCGGTCAACACCCGTCAGGGCTGGCGCCACTTAGACAAAAACGGTTCACGTAAGTAGGAACGGCAGGCGAGATGACCGCGCAGGACGAAGCACCGGAGCTGGAAGTCTGGATCGACCAGGACCTGTGCACCGGGGACGGGATCTGCGCGCAGTACGCGCCGGAGGTCTTCGAGCTGGACATCGACGGCCTGGCCTATGTGAAGAGCGCGGACGACGAGCTGCTGCAGGACAAGGGCGCCACAACGCCCGTCCCGTTGCCGCTGCTCAACGACGTGCGGGACTCAGCCAAGGAGTGCCCGGGCGACTGCATCCACGTGCGCCGGGTCTCCGACCGCGTCGAGGTCTACGGGCCGGACGCGGAGTGACCGGCTGCGCGTACGCGCAGTGGACACCGCGCGTACGCGGCGTAGGCACCACGTAGCAGAACACCGCAGACACACGCGTCGTGTGACGGATCAGGCACCTGCGGTGGTCGATGAGGCGGGGAGTTCGCTCTGGACGAACTTCCCGCCTTGCCATTGCCACTTGACGGTCTTGTGCACGTCCGGCATGTAGCTAGGCACGTCCGGTGAGGAGTAGCCCTGGACGGTCGCGGAGACGGCCCGGCCCTGGAGGGTGATGTCCTGGACGGAGAGCCGTTGGGCGGGCGCCAGGAGGGTCGCCACGATGCGTGGTGGGGCCTTGGGGTCGGAGGGCTGGGCGAGGACGTAGACACCGCTGGGTGGGGTGCCTGCTTCGGTGTGGCAGCGGACCACGGCGACGGTCTGGGTGCTGCCGGCGCCGTCGAGGTCCCCGGAGACCTTCTGGACCACGTCGAGGCGGTTGGGTCCGCAGTTGACGGGGAAGGTCACGCGGCCCGGATCGGGTGCCGCGGTCACCGGGGCGTCCTTGGTGGTGGTGCCGGCGGCCGTGGCGGTGGCCCCGGAAGGCTGGAAGAGGGACGAGACCGCGATCACCGCCGAGAGGACGGTGGCGGTGGCGAGCCAGTGCATGGGGTGGGGCTGGGTGTGCAACAGGTCCTGGCCTGCCAAGGGCTGCACGCGGGGTAACTCCTGTGAGGTGCTGTGGCGGTGGGAGTGGCCAGCATCGTTCCACAGCAGGGGGCGGCAAGGAACCGGTGGGGGCGGAGTTTGCGGAGTTTTCCGTGCCGGTCCGGAGGGAGAACGAAACGGCGCCGCCGGCGGTTCCCGTTCGGGGGGAACTCGTCGGCGGCGCCGGTCGGTTCGGTGGCCTGCCGGGCGGCGTCAGTCGCGCTCGGGCGAACCGTCGGTGAGGTCGGCACTGAGGTCGGCCGCGGCGGCCCCGTCGGGCTTGTCGGCGGCGGCGCTCTTCTCCCGACCCGCGGCGGTGGCCTTCTCCCGCCCGGGCCCGGCGTAGTCCTCGCCGTAGGCGCCCTTCGCGGGCCGGCGGCGGCGCAGCGGGGGCTCGACGCCGTCGGCCAGCCGGCGGGCGGTCAGCAGGAAGCCGGTGTGGCCGATCATGCGGTGGTCGGGACGGACCGCGAGGCCCTCCACGTGCCAGGTGCGGACCATGGTTTCCCAGGCCGACGGCTCGTTGAAGGTGCCGTGTTCGCGGATCGCCTCCACGGTGCGGGCCAGCTGCGTGGTCGTGGCCACGTAGGCGCAGAGGATGCCGCCGGGCACCAGGGCCTTGGAGACGGCCTCCAGGCACTCCCAGGGGGCGAGCATGTCCAGGATGACGCGGTCGACGTCGGTGTCGGAGAGGTTGTCCTGGAGGTCGCCCACGGTGAGCGTCCAGGCGGGGTGCGGACCGCCGAAGTAGCGCTCCACGTTCTGGGTGGCGATCTCGGCGAAGTCGGCGCGGCGCTCGTAGGAGTGCAGCATGCCGTCGTCGCCGATGGCGCGCAGCAGGAAGCTGCTCAGCGAGCCGGATCCCACCCCCGCCTCGACGACGCGGGCGCCGGGGAAGATGTCGGCCATCGCCAGGATCTGCCCCGCGTCCTTGGGGTAGACCACGGCGGCACCGCGGGGCATGGACAGGACGTAGTCGGGGAGCAGGGGACGCAGCGCGAGGTAAGCGACGTTTCCGGTGGTACGGACAACACTGCCCTCGGGCGCGCCGATCAGCTCGTCGTGGGGGAAGGCTCCCTTGTGGGTGTGGAAGCTCTTGCCCTCTTCGAGCGTGAACGTGTAGTGGCGTCCCTTGGGGTCGGTGAGCTGGACCTGGTCCCCGACCTTGAAGGGCCCACGACGGCGGGCGGCACCGGTCGGTTCGGACATGTGACCAGCCTACCGGCCGTTCGGCGTCCGCCGTACCAGGGGCGTCGGGCCGGCCCTTGCGACCGGCTCGCCCCCGCCATCAGGCCCGTCGAACGGTACGGGGCCCCCGGCTGGGGGCTACCCAGGGGTGGCGGCGGGGAACCGCGCCCGGGCGGGCGGTCAGGAGGGGCGGGCCATGGCGGCGACGAAGGCGCGTTCCACGTCGGCGGTGGAAAGGACGCCGTAGATCGCGCCGGATTGTTCGACGACGAGGTACTCGGTGGCGGGGGTGGCGCGGAGGTGGTCCAGGAGGTCCTCGCCGGCGAGTTCGGCGGCGACCCGCATGCCGTCCTTGAGGTCCTGGGCGAGGGTGCCGACGGCGACCCACGGGCGGCGGTGTTCGGGGATGCCGACGAGGGCGGCCTCGCGGACCAGGGCGGTGGGGAGTCCCTGGCGGTCGACGACGACCAGGGCGCGGGCGCCGGCGTCGTTGGCGCGGCGCAGCGCCTCGGACAGCGGGGTGTCGGTCTCGACGGGGATGGCGCGCCGGGTGAGCGTACGGGCGGTGAGGTCGGGGAGGCGTTCGCGCAGCCGGGCCATGCGGAGGCTGTTGCCGGCGCCGGTCCAGATGATGGCGGCGAGGATCGCGGCGAGCAGGGCATCGGTCAGCGAGTCGGCGCCGCCGAGCTCCTCCGGGGCCCGACCGAGGGCGCCGGTGTGGGTGAGCAGTGGCAGGCCGATGAGGACGGTGACGGCCAGCGCGCGGCCGACCCAGGCGGCGGCGACGGTGCCGCTCATCGGCTTGCCGGTGATCTTCCAGACGACGGCGCGCAGCATCCGGCCGCCGTCCAAGGGGAGGCCGGGGAGCAGGTTGAAGATCGCGACGATGAGGTTGGAGACCATCAGGCCGGCGAGCAGGACGCCGGGGACCGTGCCCGGTTCGACCATCTGCATGCCCACGTAGAAGACGCCGGCAAGGACCAGGGAGAGGAGCGGGCCGACGAAGGCGAGGACGAACTCCCGCCCGGGGGTCTCGGTCTCCTTCTCTATCTCGGAGACGCCGCCGAAGAACTGGAGCTGGATCCGGCGGACCGGGAGCTTGAAGCGGAGCGCCGCGACGGTGTGCGCGAGTTCGTGGACGAGCACGGAGGCGTAGAAGGCGACCGCGAAGAAGAGGGAGACCAGGTAGCGGGCGGCGCCCAGCTCGGGCAGGACCCGCTCCAGTTGACCGCCGAAGACCCAGGTGATCAGGGCCGCGACCAGGAACCAACTGGGCGCGACGTAGACGGGCACGCCGAAGGGGCGGCCCATGAGGATGCCGCCGCCGGGGGCTTTCTGGCCGGTGTTCGCCCGGTCGGTGCCCCGTGGTGCGTCCGGCGGGCCCGGTGGCGCCGCCGGGGGCCCGTCGGGTGTCTGCACGGGCGGCTGGGGCGGCCGGTCCTGCCCGGACTCCTGGGGGTCCTGCGGCTTCCCGCTCTCGTCCACGGCGTCCCCTCGTCGAAATACGGCTTCGGCACCTGCACTGTCTGATAACTCGATCATGCAGGGCAAAGGTGCCCGACGTCGATGGTATGCGGAGCTTCCGGCCGTGATCCGCTGCGGGGCGGGCCGGACGGCGGGCTCACGGTCGGTGACCGTTCCGCGATTGTCAGTGGCGGGCCGTAGGGTTCTGTGACATGGGATGGAGCACGGAGAAGACCGAGGTGGACGCGCCGGGTGGCGGGCCGGAGCCGGCGGCGGTGCCCGCGCAGGTGTCGGCGCCGGCTGGGGTCGCGGCGCCGGCTCAGGGTGGGGCGCAGGCGCCGGTGGCGCTGTCGCCGTCGCGGGCGAGCGACTTCATGCAGTGCCCGCTGCTCTACCGCTTCCGCGTGATCGACAAGCTGCCGGAGAAGCCGAGCCCGGCGGCGACCCGCGGGACGGTGGTGCATGCGGTGCTGGAGCGGCTCTTCGACGCGCCCGCGGTGGAGCGCACGGCGGCCGGGGCCCGGGCGCTGGTGCCGGTGGAGTGGGAGAAGTTGCTGGCCAAGCGCCCGGAGTTGGTCGGGCTTTTCCCGGATGATGTGGACGGGGCGCGGCTGGGCCAGTGGCTGGCGGAGGCCGAGGGGCTGGTGGACCGCTGGTTCACGCTGGAGGATCCAACGCGGCTGGAGCCGGCCGACCGCGAGCTGTACGTGGAGACGGTGCTGGATTCCGGGCTGCGGCTGCGGGGGTTCATCGACCGGGTCGACGTGGCGCCGACGGGCGAGGTGCGGCTGGTCGACTACAAGACCGGTAAGGCGCCGCGGCCGCAGTTCGCCGAGGGCGCGCTGTTCCAGATGAAGTTCTACGCGCTGGTGATGTGGCGGCTGCGGGGTGTGGTGCCGCGCCGGCTCCAGCTGGTGTACCTGGGCAGCGGGGACGTGGTGACGTACGACCCGGGTGAAGCCGATCTGCGGTCCGTGGAGCGGAAGTTGCTGGCGCTGTGGGAGGCGATCCGGCTGGCGACGGAGACCGGTGACTGGCGGCCACGGCCGACGAAGCTGTGCGGCTGGTGCGACCACCAGGCGCACTGTCCGGAATTCGGCGGCACTCCCCCGGTGTATCCGCTGCAGGTGCGAGCGGGGGCGGGCGATCCGGCCGGGGGTCCGGGGGTTGCCCCCCGGGAGGCGCAGTCGCTGCAGGTGCGGGCGGGGGCGGCTGGTCCGGCCGGGGGGCCGGGGGTTGCTCCCCGGGAGACGCAGTCGCTGCCGGTGCGCCCGGCGGAGGACGGGAGCGGGCCGCAGGGCAGAATGGAGCAGATCGAGTAGATCGATCCCCGTCGAAGGAGAGCTTGTGGCCATCCGCGTCCTGCTGGTCGACGACCAGCCCCTGCTGCGTACGGGTTTCCGGATGATTCTGGAAGCCGAGCAGGATCTGGCGGTCGTCGGTGAGGCGGGCGACGGGCTTCAGGCGCTGGAGCAGGTGCGGGCGTTGCAGCCCGATGTGGTGCTGATGGACATCCGGATGCCGCGGATGGACGGCGTCGAGGCGACCCGTCAGATCACCGGCCCGGCGAAGGACGGTCCGGCGAAGGTGCTGGTACTGACCACGTTCGACCTGGACGAGTACGTCGTCGAGGCGCTGCGGGCCGGGGCCAGCGGCTTCCTGCTCAAGGACGCCCCAGCCAACGAACTGGTGCAGGCGATCCGGGTGGTGGCGGCGGGCGAGGCGATGCTCGCGCCGAGCATCACCCGGCGGCTGTTGGACAAGTACGCCGAGCATCTGCCGTCGGGTGAGGAGCCGGTGCCGGGCACCCTCCACACGCTCACCGAGCGGGAGGTGGAGGTGCTGAAGCTGGTGGCCCGCGGGTTGTCGAACGCGGAGATCGCCGCGGACCTGTTCGTCAGCGAGACGACGGTCAAGACGCACGTGGGGCACGTGCTGACGAAGCTGGGGCTGCGGGACCGGGTGCAGGCGGCGGTGTACGCGTACGAGAGCGGGCTGGTGCGGCCCGGCGCGCAGTAGTCGGGCAGTAGTTGCAGCGCAGACGGCGGCGGGGCCGGTCCGGGGTGTCCCGGTCCGGCCCCGCCGCCGTGGTGTTCCGGCGGGCCGGCTCAGGCGTCGGCCGACTTGCTGATCTCCCAGAAGCGGAAGACGGTCGTGGAGTCCAGGGTCCATTCCAGGCCGGAGACGCCCTGGCGGGCGACCGCGTACTGCTTGCCCTGCCAGATCGGGATGACCGGCAGGTCCTTGGCGACGATGTCCTGGAGCTCGCGGAAGGCGGCCTTGGTGGCGCCGCGGTTGGGCTGGTCGGCCGTCTCGGGCAGCAGCCGGCTGGTGATATCCGGCGAGCTGTAGTGGTTGGCCAGCACGCTGTCCTTGCCGAAGAACGGCTGGGTGAAGTTGTCCGGATCCGGGTAGTCGGGGATCCAGCCCTTGACGTAGGCGCCGAACCGGCCGGTGGCTATGCCCTCGTCGTAGTCCTTGGTGGGCACGCTGGTGACCTTGGCGTCGAACAGGCCGCTGGCGTTGAGTTGGGCGGCGATTTCCTGGACGGCGGCGACGGTGCCGGGGCCGAACCGGTCGGGGGTGGCCCACAGGGTGAGCGGGACCTTGCCCTGGATGCCGGCGTCGCGCAGCGCGGCGGTGGCCTTGTCGGGCGCCGGGCGGTCCCCGTAGGTGCTGAAGAAGGCGGTGTTGTGGCCGGTGATGCCGGCCGGGACGACCGAGTAGAGCGGTTCGGCGGTGCGCTGGTAGACGTCCCGGACGAGGGTCGAGCGGTCCAGGAGGTAGGCGACGGCCTTGCGGACGCCGAGTTTGCCGGCGACCGGGTCCTTGAGGTTGAAGACCAGGTGCATGACCTCGGCGCTGCCGCCCTCGACGACCTGGGTGCCGTGCTGCTGGTGCAGGGAGGCGCGGTCCAGTGCGGCGATGTCCTTCATGGCCAGGCCGCGGTAGGCGACGTCGACGCTGCCGCTCTGGACGGCCTTCTTGAGCTGGTCGGGGTTGCCGAAGAACTTCAGGGTCATCCCGGAGTTCTTGGCCTTGGCGGGGCCCTTGTAGGACGTGTTGACGGAGAACTTGGCCTGTTGGGGGCCGTAGGAGTCGAGGGCGTAGACGCCGGAGCCGACGGCCTTGCCGTCGGCGCGCAGCCGGTCGGCGGGGTAGGCGGTGTGGTCGACGATGGAGCCGGCGCCCGAGGCGATCTTCATGGGGAAGGTGGCGTCGGGCGTCTTGAGGTGGAAGACCACGGTCCGGGTGTCCGGGGTCTCGACGTTGTCCAGGGCGGCGAACATCACGGCGGGGCCGTTCTTGTCCTTGATGCGCCGGATGCGGTCGAAGGAGAACTTGACGTCCTGTGACGTGAGCTTGTCCCCGTTGCTGAAGGTCAGGCCGTCCTTGAGGGTGCAGCGGTAGACCTTGCTGTCGGAGCCGGTGAAGCCGCAGCTCTCGGCGGCCTCCGGCTCCGGGGTCGTCCCGCCCTTGGGGAAGCTGAGCAGCGACTGGAAGACGTTGTTGAACAGCAGCCAGGAGCCGGGGTCATAGCCCGAGGCTGGGTCGGTGGCCACGACCTTGTCGGTCATGCCCATGACGACGGGTTCGCCGTGGCCGGACGACTCCGAAGTGTCCGTGCCGCACCCGGCGACCGCGAGCAGGGCTGTCGCCAGCCCCGCTCGGATCGGGGCGGCCAGCCACTGGTCACGCTTCACTCGGTGGTTCCTCACGTTCTGGTGGTGCCGGTCGGGCCGCGGCGGGGCGCCGCGGCGGGGGACGGTGCGGAGCGGGCGGCGGTCAGCTGGAGACGCCGCGGCCCAGCTCCCAGATCTGCAGCGCCGAGGAGGAGTTGAGGGCCCATTCGACGCCGGTGATGTTGTCGCGGGCGGCGACGTACTGCTTGCCCTGCCACAGCGGGAGGTACGGGACGTCCTCGGCGAGGATGTCCTGGGCCTGCTTGAAGCCGGCCCCGGCGGCGTTGCGGTCGGTCTGCTGGCGGGTGGTGGGGATCAGCTGCGTCTCGATCGTGTCGTTGCGGTACGGGGAGTTGAGGAAGTTCCCCTTGCCCACGAACGGCGCGATGTAGTTGTCCGCATCCGGGATGTCGGCGAACCACCCCATGCCGAACGCGGCGTACTTGCCCTTCGACTCGTCGGTGCGGAACTGCTGCCAGCGGTCGATGCCCTTGATGCTGACGTCGAACAGCTTGGTGCTGTTGAGCTGCTGCTGGAGGGCGGCGAACTCCTTGGCCGTGTTGGGGCCGTAGTGGTACTTGCTGTAGGTCAGGGTGAACTTCACCGGGGTGGTGATGTTCGCCTGCTGGAGGGTCTGCCGGGCGGCGGCGACATTGGGGTCGCCGTACTTGTTGAAGAAGGCGTTGATGTGCCCGTTGAGACCGCTGGGGACGAGCGAGTAGAGCGGGTCACCGGTGTACGCGTAGACGTCGCGCACCAGCTGGGAGCGGTTGACGACCTGCGCCATCGCCTGGCGGACGGCCTTGTTGGAGACGGCCGGGTCCTTGGTGTTGAAGGCGATGTAGCGGATCTCCTGGCCGGGCATCTCCTGGAGCATGAGGTGCTTGTCGCTGGAGTTCTGCAGGCTCTTGACCTGGTCGGGCTTCAGACCGCGGCTCAGCAGGTCGATGTCGCCCTTGCGGAGCGCCGCCTCCATGTCCGCCGAGTCGTCGAAGAACCGCATCTCGACCTTGTCGTTCTTCACCTGCAGCCCGCCCTTGTACTCGGGGTTCTTGGTGAAGACGGCCTTGGTGAGGCGGTCGCCGCTGTGCTCGGTCTTGAGCTCGTACGGGCCCGAACCGACGGTCTCCCAGCCCTTGTAGAGGCTGTTCTTCGGGTACACCTGACTGTCGACGATGGCCGCGGCGGGGGTGGCGAGCTTCTGCGGGAAGGTGGCGTCCGGCTTGGTGAGGTGGAAGACCACCTCGCTGTCGCTGGGCGTCTCGACCCGGTCGATGTCGTCGAGCAGCGACACCGGACCGTTGGTGTAGTTGATGGTCCGCAGCCGGTCGATGGAGAACTTCACGTCCTGCGCCGTCAGCGCATGGCCGTTCGAGAACTTCAGGCCGCTGCGCAACGTACATCGGTACTGCTCGTTCTGGGTGTCCCGGAAGCCGCACGACTCGGCGGCCTCGGGCACTACGGCGGTGCCGGTCCGCGGCTGTCGCATCAGCGTCTGGAAGGTGCTGCGCAACACGTTCCAGGCGTCGACGTCGTACGCCTGCGCCGGATCGAACGGCGCGGGCGCCGCCTTGGTGGCCTCGATCTGCGAGGCGACGCCGACGACGATCGGCGAGCCGCTCGAGCCCGCGCCGTCGGTGTTGCCGCAAGCAGCGAGAGCCGGGGCGAGGAGACCGGCCAACGCCGGCAGCACCAAGGTCTTGCGATTCATCGTCGGCAGGTTCCTTATCAGCGCAGAGGTGTTGCTCGCGTCGAGATTAGTAGGCGCCGCCAGCGGGTCATCGACGCAAGGAAGTTACATCGATATGGCGGTCGGATAACGGGGACTGGGTGATCGATAACCGGACGGTGGAACGTATCGCACGTTGCCCCACCAATCCGGACACTTACCCCCGTAAAAACCACCGGTGAGACCCCCTGGAACAGCGGCCGGGCCCGCTGTCGACGGCCCGGCGCGTGAGAAACGTCACGCATCCTAGCGGTCGGGCCGCCGGGGGAATTCCCCCGGGTATTCGTCACGGAAAATAAGCGGTTCGCTGCCGTGAGTTCCGGAGCATTCCGCGCAGTACGCTCAGTGCACGGTTCCCCGGCTTTCCGTGATGAGCGTCCGCAGAAAAGGGAGATCGACTTCTTCGAGGGAGCGCACCACGGTCCGCCCCGGAGCGGGCGGAATGGGCGTCACGGACGGCACCGCGACCACCCGGCAGCCGGCCGCCTCCCCTGCCCGCACCCCGGTCAGGGTGTCCTCGACGACGGCGCACCGGGCCGGGTCGACGCCCAGCCGCGCGGCGGCGGTCAGATACGGGTCCGGGTGCGGCTTGGTCCGCATCAGGTCGTCGCCGGCGATGGTGAGCTCGAAGTTCTCCGGGCCGAGGGAGTGCAGCACCTTCTCGATGATGGTCCGGTGCGAGGCGGAGACCAGCGCGGTGGGCACCTCGTGCGCGGCCAGCTCGGACAGCAGTCGGCGGGCGCCCGGCATCAGCGGGACCCCGCGGCTGATCCGGGCCGCGAACGCCTCGTTGAGCAGGGTGCTCAGCTCCGGCAGGCCGATGGCGGCGCCGGTCGCCCGGAGCAGGTAGCCGGCACTGCGGGACATCGGGCCACCGACCACGACCTCCCGGTGGCACTCGTCGAGGGTGTGGCCGAGCCCGGCGAAGACCTCCGCCTCGGCCTCCCACCAGAAGCCCTCGGTGTCGACGAGCGTGCCGTCCAGATCGAGGAACACGGCCTGGAGGGTCGCGGCATCGGCCGTGCGGGTGCCGACTGCGGGGATGCTGCTGGTCATCCATCCACCTCCGTTGGGATGTCCCCGGAGGGACGAAAGGGCCGGCCGCCTCCCCCGGCGGGGGGAAACGATCGGCCACTACCGGACCGACCAGTGTACGACGGTGCCCGGCGGAACGCCCGGTGAGTGCGGCGGATCCGCTTCCCGGGCACCCAGCGCTACGGCGCGTCACCGGTCCGGGTCCCGGGAGCGTCCCCCGGACCCCGACCGGCCACCGCGCTACCGCGCGTTGAAGTACTTGGCCTCCGGGTGGTGGATGACGATGGCGTCGGTGGACTGCTCCGGGTGGAGTTGGAACTCTTCGGAGAGTTGGACACCGATCCGCTCGGGCTGGAGGAGGTCGGCGATCTTGGCGCGGTCCTCCAGGTCGGGGCAGGCACCGTAGCCGAGGGAGAAGCGCGCGCCGCGGTACTTCAGCGCGAACATGTCCTCGACGTCGGCGGGGTCCTCCCCGGCGAAGCCCAGCTCACCGCGGACCCGGGCGTGCCAGTATTCGGCCAGCGCTTCGGCCAACTGGACGGACAGACCGTGCAGTTCGAGGTAGTCGCGGTAGGAGTTGGCTTCGAAGAGTTCGGCGGTGGCTTCGCCGATCTTCGAGCCGACCGTGACGACCTGGAGGCCGACGACGTCGGTTTCGCCGGACTCTTCGGGTCGGAAGAAGTCGGCCAGGCACAGGCGGCGGCCGCGGCGTTGCCGGGGGAAGGTGAAGCGGGTGCGTTCGGTGCCGTCCTCGCCCAGCAGGATCAGGTCGTCGCCCTTGGACACGCACGGGAAGTAGCCGTAGACGACGGCCGCCTCCAGCAGGTTCTCGGTCTGGAGCCTCTCCAGCCAGCCCCGCAGCCGCGGCCGGCCCTCGCTCTCCACCAGCTCCTCGTAGGTGGGACCTTCGCCGGTGCGGGCCTGCTTGAGCCCCCACTGCCCCTTGAACAAAGCGCCCTCATCGAGCCAGGAGGCGTAGTCGGCGAGCTGGATGCCCTTGATGACCCGGGTGCCCCAAAACGGCGGGGTCGGCACCGGGTTGTCGACGGCGACGTCGGAGCGGACCGCGCCCTGCTCCGGCTCCGGCTCGGCGGCCTGCACGGCTCGCTGCGGCACCCGACGCTGCTTCAGCTCCGGCAGCGCCGCCCCCGGCACGCCGCGCTTGACGGCGATGAGCGCGTCCATCAGCCGCAGGCCCTCGAACGCGTCGCGGGCGTAGCGGACTTCGCCCTCGTAGATCTCGTGGAGGTCCTGCTCGACGTAGGCGCGGGTCAGGGCGGCGCCGCCGAGGATGACGGGGTAGTCGGCCGCCATCTTGCGCTGGTTGAGCTCCTCCAAGTTCTCCTTCATGATCACGGTGGACTTGACCAGGAGTCCGGACATGCCGATGACATCCGCCCGGTGCTCCTCGGCAGCCTCCAAGATCGCGGAGACGGGCTGCTTGATGCCGAGGTTGACGACGTTGTAGCCGTTGTTGGACAAGATGATGTCGACGAGGTTCTTACCGATGTCATGGACGTCACCGCGAACGGTGGCCAGCACGATCGTGCCCTTGCCCTCGTCATCGGACTTCTCCATGTGCGGCTCCAGATAGGCCACCGCACTCTTCATGACCTCGGCGGACTGCAACACGAACGGCAACTGCATCTGGCCGGAGCCGAACAGCTCGCCGACCACCTTCATGCCGTCCAGCAACGTCTCGTTGACGATCTGCAACGCCGGACGCTCGGCAAGCGCGGTCTCAAGGTCGGCCTCCAGGCCGTTCTTCTCACCATCGATGATGCGCCGCTTGAGCCGCTCCTCCAACGGCAGCGCCGCCAACTCCTCGGCCTTACCCGCCTTCAGCGACTTCGCGGTGGCGCCCTCGAACAGCTCCATCAGCCTCTGCAGCGGGTCATAACCCTCACTGCGCCGGTCGAAGACCAAGTCCCGCGCCACGGTGACCTGCTCCTCGTCGAAGCGCGCGATCGGCAGGATCTTCGAGGCGTGCACGATCGCCGAGTCCAGGCCGGCCTTGACGCACTCGTCCAAGAACACCGAGTTCAACACGATGCGCGCGGCCGGGTTCAAACCGAAGGAGATGTTCGACAACCCCAACGTCGTCTGAACGTCCGGATGGCGCCGCTTCAGCTCCCGGATGCCCTCGATGGTGGCGATCCCGTCCTTGCGCGACTCCTCCTGACCGGTGCAGATGGTGAACGTCAGGCAGTCGATGAGGATGTCCGACTCCCGCACCCCCCAGTTGCCCGTCAGGTCCGCGATCAGCCGCTCGGCGATCTCCACCTTCTTCTCGGCGGTGCGCGCCTGACCCTCCTCGTCGATGGTCAACGCGATCAACGCCGCACCGTGCTCGGTGGCCAGCCGCGTCACCTTCACAAAGCGCGAGTCCGGGCCGTCACCGTCCTCATAGTTGACGGAGTTGATCACCGCACGGCCGCCGAGCTTCTCCAGCCCCGCCTCGAGGACGTCAAGCTCGGTGGAGTCCAGCACGATCGGCAGGGTGGAGGCGGTGGCGAACCGGCCGGCCAGCTCCGCCATGTCCGCCACACCGTCACGGCCCACGTAGTCCACACACAGGTCGAGCAGGTGCGCGCCCTCGCGGATCTGGTCGCGGGCCATCTCCACACAGTCGTCCCAGCGGCCCTCCAACATCGCCTCACGGAACTTCTTCGACCCGTTGGCATTGGTCCGCTCGCCGATCGCCAGGTAGGAGGTGTCCTGGCGGAATGGGACGGTCTGGTAGAGGGAGGCCGCGCCGGGCTCGGGACGGACCTCACGGACGGTGGGGGCAACGCCTCGGACCCGCTCGACGACCTGCCGCAGGTGCTCGGGCGTGGTCCCACAGCAACCGCCCACCAGCGACAACCCGTACTCGCTGACGAACGTCTCCTGCGCATCGGCCAGCTCGGAGGCGGTCAGCGGGTAGTGCGCACCGTTCTTCCCCAGCACCGGCAGACCGGCATTGGGCATACACGACAACGGGATGCGGGAGTGACGCGCCAGATAGCGCAGGTGCTCACTCATCTCGGCCGGACCGGTCGCGCAGTTCAGGCCGATCATGTCGATACCCAACGGCTCCAACGCCGTCAGCGCCGCGCCGATCTCCGAACCCAGCAGCATCGTCCCGGTGGTCTCCACCGTGACCGAGCAGATGATCGGCAGGTCCGTACCCGTGACCGCGAGGGCCCGGCGGGCACCCAGCACGGCGGCCTTGGTCTGCAGCAGGTCCTGGGTGGTCTCCACCAACAACGCATCTGCGCCGCCGGCGATCATGCCCTCGGCGTTGCTCTGGTAGGCGTCGCGCAACGTGGCGTAATCAACGTGCCCCAGCGTGGGCAGCCTGGTGCCCGGACCCATCGAACCCAGGACGTAGCGCTGCTGGCCGGTGGAGGCGGTGAACTCGTCGGCGACCTCGCGAGCGATCGCGGCACCGGCCTGCGACAGCTCATGGACCCGATCCGCGATGTCGTACTCGGCCAGTGCAGCGAAATTCGCGCCGAAGGTATTGGTCTCCACGCAGTCCACGCCCACGGCGAAGTACTCCTCGTGCACCGACCGCACGATGTCGGGCCGAGTGAGGTTGAGGATCTCGTTGCAGCCCTCCAGCTGCTGGAAGTCCTCCATCGTCGGATCCTGCGCCTGGAGCATCGTGCCCATCGCACCATCGGCAACCACGACCCGCGAAGCAAGCGCTTCACGGAACGAGGAGACGCGGGACGAGCTGATGGACGAGGGCGTATTCGAGGCCATGGTGATGCTCCCGTGGTTGCGACGGCTGTCGGCTTTGCACCCCTCCCTGAAGAGGGCGCACCCGGCCAGCGTAGCTTCCGGGCCGGAACGAGTGTTCCCCATTCCACGGCGTGGACAGCGGTTCCCGAGCGCGGCTCCGTCCGTTATCCATGATCGTCGGTAGCCCGGCCCTCTCCCGACGGTCGGCATGGGCCGATATCGTTCAGCATTGTCGAACCAGATATTTCGGAGGTCGCCCGATGGCACGCACGATCCAGTCGCTGGAGCGAGCAGCCGCGATGCTGCGGCTGCTCGCAGGGGGAGAACGACGACTGGGCCTCTCCGACATCTCCTCCTCCCTGGGGCTGGCCAAGGGCACCGCCCACGGGATCCTGCGCACGCTCCAGCAAGAGGGCTTCGTGGAGCAGGACCAGACCTCGGGCCGCTACCAGCTCGGCGCCGAGCTGCTACGGCTCGGCAACAGCTACCTGGACGTCCACGAGCTGCGGGCGCGCGCCCTGGTGTGGACCGACGACCTGGCCCGCTCCAGCGGGGAGAGCGTCTACCTGGGTGTCCTGCACCAGCAGGGCGTACTGATCGTGCACCACGTCTTCCGCCCCGACGACAGCCGGCAGGTGCTGGAGGTCGGCGCGATGCAGCCGCTGCACAGCACGGCGCTGGGGAAGGTGCTGTCGGCCTACGACCCGGTGGCGCACAGCGAGGTCCTGGAGGGCGAGCGGGAGGCGTTCACGCCGCGGACCACGACCGGTCTGACGGACTTCGAGTCGGTGCTGGACCTGACGCGGGCGCGCGGCTGGGCCGCGGACGTGGAGGAGACCTGGGAGGGCGTGGCCTCGATCGCCGCGCCGATCCACGACCGGCGGCGGATGCCGGTGGGTGCGGTGGGGGTCACCGGGGCCGTGGAACGGGTCTGCCGGGACGGTGAGCTGCGGCCGGAAATCGTCGCTGCTGTGAGGGATTGCGCACGTGCGGTCTCCCGTGACCTGGGAGCAGGGCGATTCTGACCGCCTATGCCCTAAATGTTCACCTAAGTTTTTCGCCATAGAACCCTTGACGAGGTCTAGGAGGTAAATAAAACTGCCGTTCGTCGGTCGGCATTGCCGAACACCTGACGGCAATAAGCGTTAAGGTGTGGACTGCCGCGGGCCGACCAACGCCCTCTCGGAGGGCGCGGACCACCGGAGGGACCCGGGGTTCGCCTTCCCCTGGACGAAGGACAAAGGAGTCGCGGGTGTCCAGCTCCGACATCTTCATCAGCGAGACCATCGGTACCGCTGTTCTGATCTTGATGGGCGGTGGCGTGTGCGCCGCCGTCACCTTCAAGCGCTCCAAGGCGTTCAACGCCGGATGGGTCGCCATCGCCTTCGGGTGGGGCTTCGCCGTCCTCACGGGTGCCTACATCGCCGCCAAGTCCGGCGCGCACCTCAATCCGGCCGTCACCATCGGTCTCGCGATCAAGGGCGGCATCGAGTGGAGCCAGGTGCCGGTGTACTTCGCCGGTGAGTTCCTCGGCGCCATGATCGGTGCGGTCCTGGTGTGGCTCACGTACTACGGACAGTTCCGGGCGCACCTGACCGACCCGGAGGTGCTGGCCGGTCACAACGGCGAGGAGGGCATGGTCGACCCGGCCGCCGCTCCGAAGGCCGGCCCGGTGCTGGGCATCTTCTCCACCGGCCCGGAGATCCGGAACGTGGTGCAGAACCTCGTCACCGAGATCATCGCCACCATCGTGCTCGTGCTGGCGATCCTCACCCTCGGGCTGAGCGACAACGGCAAGGGCGTGGGCGCGATCGGCACCCTGCTGGTCGCCTTGGTCGTCACCGGTATCGGCCTGTCGCTGGGCGGTCCGACCGGGTACGCCATCAACCCGGTCCGCGACCTCGGTCCGCGCGTCGTGCACGCGCTGCTGCCGCTGCCGAACAAGGGGGGGTCCGACTGGGGCTACGCCTGGATCCCGGTCGTCGGCCCGCTGATCGGCGGAGCCATCGCTGGGGGCATCTACCAGTTGGCGTTCGCCTGAGCCGCCCCGTCCTCCCCTCCGCCCGCACCGAATCTTGGAGCACACCATGAGCGACACCCCCAGCACCTCCTCGCACGGCCACGGACCGTTCATCGCGGCGATCGACCAGGGCACCACGTCCAGCCGCTGCATCGTCTTCGACCGGGACGGCCGGATCGTCTCGGTCGACCAGAAGGAACACGAGCAGATCTTCCCCAAGCCGGGCTGGGTCGAACACGATGCGACCGAGATCTGGACCAACGTCCAGCAGGTCGTCGAGGGCGCCATCGAGAAGGCCGCGCAGAGCAACCCCGGCTTCACCTCGGCCGATGTCAAGGCGATCGGCATCACCAACCAGCGCGAGACCACCCTCCTCTGGGACAAGAACACCGGTGAGCCGGTCCACAACGCCATCGTCTGGCAGGACACCCGCACCGACGGGCTCTGCAAGGAGCTGGGCCGCAACGTCGGCCAGGACCGCTTCCGCCGGGAGACCGGTCTGCCGCTGGCCTCCTACTTCGCCGGCCCGAAGATCCGCTGGCTGCTGGACAACGTCGAGGGCCTGCGCGAGCGCGCCGAGCGCGGCGAGATCCTCTTCGGCACCATGGACTCCTGGGTCATCTGGAACCTCACCGGCGGGGTCAACGGCGGCCGGCACGTCACCGACGTCACCAACGCCTCGCGCACCCTCCTGATGAACCTGCACACCCTGCAGTGGGACGAGAAGATCCTCACGTCGATGGACATCCCGGCGGCCCTGCTGCCGGAGATCCGCTCCTCCGCCGAGGTCTACGGCACCACCGCCGCCGGTGTGCTTGAGGGCGTCCCGGTCGCCTCCGCGCTCGGCGACCAGCAGGCCGCGCTCTTCGGCCAGACCTGCTTCGCCGAGGGCGAGGCCAAGTCCACGTACGGCACCGGCACCTTCATGCTGATGAACACCGGCCACGAGCCGGTCAACTCGTACAACGGGCTGCTCACCACGGTCGGTTACCGCATCGGCGACCAGCAGCCGGTCTACGCGCTGGAAGGCTCCATCGCCGTCACCGGCTCGCTCGTCCAGTGGATGCGCGACCAGATGGGGCTCATCAACAGCGCGGCCGAGATCGAGACGCTGGCCAGCACCGTCGAGGACAACGGCGGCGCGTACTTCGTGCCGGCCTTCTCCGGTCTGTTCGCCCCCTACTGGCGCTCGGACGCCCGCGGCGTCATCGCCGGCCTGACCCGGTACGTCACCAAGGCGCACATCGCCCGTGCCGTGCTTGAGGCCACCGCCTGGCAGACCCGCGAGATCACCGACGCCATGACCAAGGACTCCGGCGTCGAGCTGACCGCGCTCAAGGTCGACGGCGGTATGACCTCCAACAACCTGCTGATGCAGACCATCTCGGACTTCCTGGACGCACCCGTGGTGCGCCCGATGGTCGCCGAGACCACCTGCCTCGGCGCTGCCTACGCGGCCGGACTGGCCGTCGGCTTCTGGTCCAGCACCGACGAACTGCGCGCCAACTGGCGCCGGGCCGCCGAATGGACCCCCCGCATGGACGCGGCCACCCGTGACCGCGAGTACAAGAACTGGCTCAAGGCCGTTGAGCGGACCATGGGCTGGCTCGACGACGAGAGCTGACGAGGAGCACATCATGAGCACCCTGCAGAGCGTCCCGGCCCTCGGGACGCACCCGGCCGCCGGTTCCACCCCGAGCCGCGCCGAAACCCGGGAGCAGCTGTCCAAGGCGACGTACGACCTCCTGGTGATCGGCGGCGGCATCCTGGGCATTTCCACCGCCTGGCATGCCGCGCAGGCCGGACTGCGGGTTGCCCTGGTGGACGCCGGTGACTTCGCCGGCGCCACCTCCTCCGCGTCCTCCAAGCTGCTGCACGGCGGTCTGCGCTACCTGCAGACCGGTGCGGTCAAGCTGGTCGCGGAGAACCACTTCGAGCGGCGCGCGGTCTCCCGCCAGGTGGCCCCGCACCTCGCCAACCCGCTCACCTTCTACCTGCCGGTCTACAAGGGCGGCCCGCACGGCGCGGCCAAGCTCGGCGCGGGCGTCTTCGCCTACTCCGCGCTCTCCGCGTTCGGCGACGGCGTCGGCCACGTCATAAGCCCGGCCAAGGCCCAGCGCGACGTCCCGGAGCTGCGCACCGAGAACCTCAAGGCCGTGGCCGTGTACGGCGACGACCAGATGAACGACTCCCGGATGGCGCTGATGACCGTCCGCGCGGCGGTCGCCGCCGGCGCCACGGTCCTCAACCACTCCGAGGTCACCGGTATGCGCTTCACCCAGGGCCGGGTGACCGGTGCGGAGCTCAAGGACCGCCTGGACGGCAGCGAGTTCGGCGTCAACGCCCGCCTGGTCCTCAACGCCACCGGCCCGTGGGTCGACCACCTGCGCAAGATGGAGGACCCCAACGCGGCCCCCTCCATCCGGCTGTCCAAGGGCGCGCACCTGGTCCTCAAGCGCACCTCCCCCTGGAAGGCCGCGCTGGCCACCCCGATCGACAAGTACCGCATCACCTTCGCCCTCCCCTGGGAGGACATGCTGCTGCTGGGCACCACCGACGAGGAGTACGAGGGCGACCCGGCGGACGTCGCGGTCACCGAGAAGGACACCGCCCAGATCCTGGACGAGGCCGCCTTCTCCGTCCGCGACCAGCAGCTCTCCCGCGACCTGATCACCTACTCGTTCGCCGGTCTGCGGGTGCTGCCCGGCGGCCCCGGCGACACCTCCAAGGCCAAGCGCGAGACGGTGGTCACCGAGGGCCGCGGCGGGATGCTGTCGGTGGCCGGCGGCAAGTGGACGACCTTCCGGCACATCGGCCGTACGGTGATGAACAAGCTCGCCGCGCTGCCCGGCCACCCGCTGGCCGAGGACATGGAGCCGATCTCGCAGCTGCCGAAGAAGCTCCCGCTGCCCGGTATCGCCAACCCCAACGCGGTCGCCCACCGCCTGCTGATCGACGGCGGCACCCCCGGCCCGCGGATGGCCGCCGACACCGCGCGGCACCTCGCCACGCACTACGGCTCGCTCTCCTTCGACATCGCCCGGATGGCGAACGAGGACCCGGCGCTGGCCGAGCGGATCCACCCGGACGCGCCGGAGATCTGGGCGCAGGTCGCCTACGCCCGGGACCACGAGTGGGCCGAGACCGTCGACGACGTGCTGCGCCGCCGGACCACGCTGACCATCCGCGGTCTGGACAACGAGGACGTGCGGGCCCGGGTCAAGGGCATGCTGGAGCGCTGACGCACGGCCAGTAGGCCGGTCGGTGAACGGTGGTGGGGCGGTCGGGGGGCCGCCCCACTCGCCTTTCCGGAGCACCTCACGGCGCGCGTCCCCGAGCGGGGCGCGCGCCGCGGTCATTTCCGTACCCCTGCCATGCGGCTGACACACCGCGGCAACGTCCGGCGCGCACAGTGAGAGGGGCGACCGTCGGAGGCCGGCAGCGCGCCCACCCGCCCGGGCGGAACTCCACGCCAGAAGGACACCATGAAATTCTCCGTGCTCTCCCTGATCGGCCATGCCCCGCACCCGCTGACCGGTCATCTCCCCTCCCCCGCCGACCGGTTCGCGCAGGTCGTCGAGACGGCCGTGGCGGCCGAGCGGCTCGGCTTCGACGCGTACGCCGTCGGTGAGCGGCACGCCGGGCCGTTCCTCTCCTCCAGCCCGTCGGTGGTGCTGGGGGCGCTGGCCGCCCGGACGTCCCGGATCCGGTTGCTGACCGGAGTGACCGTCGTGGCGATCCTCGACCCGGTCCGGGTCGCCGAGGACTACGCGACCCTCACCCAGCTCGCCCGCGGCCGGCTCGAACTCGTCATCGGCAAGGGCGCGGAGGCCGGGCACTTCGACCTGTTCGGGCTCGACGAGGAGCGGCAGTGGGACCTCCAGGCCGAGAAGTACGAGCTGCTGCGCCGGCTGTGGAGCGAGGAGAACGTCGATTGGGCGGGCGAGTTCCGGCCACCGTTGAAGGACGTGACGACGGTGCCGCGCCCGTACGGCGGTCCGCCGCGGATCTGGCACGGCTCGGCCACCAGCCGCAACTCCCCCGAACTCGCCGCGAAGCACGGCGATCCGCTGTTCACCGCCAACGCCATCCAACCGCGGGCCGCCTACGCCGAGTTGATCGCGCACTACCGCGAGCGGTTCGCCGCGTACGGCCACGATCCGGCGCGGGCCCGGGTGGCCGCCGGCTCCGGCGGGCTGTTGATCGCCGACACCGAACGGCAGGCGATCGCCCGCTACAAGGACCTCTACGAGGCGAAGGTCGCCCAGACCTTCCAACCGCACCTGGCGGGCAAGGCCGGCTACAACACCCCGTTCCGCACCATCGAGGACGCCATCGCGGACGGTCCGCAGCTGATCGGTTCGCCGCAGCAGATCATCGACAAGATCCTCGGCTACCACGCGGTGTACGGGCACGACCTCCAGTCGATCACCGTCGACGGCTTCGGTCTGGAGCACGGCGAACAGGTGGAGACCCTCCAGCGGTTCGCCGAGGAGATCGCCCCGGTGGTCCGCCGCGAGGCACCCAGCACGCTGTGGGAGGACCCGGCGGGCGAGGCCGGGGCGGGCGGGGAAGGACGCTGAGCGGGCCCGCGGGTCATAATGCCCCCAGACATCGGATGTCTGGGGGCGGTGCCCGCGGCGTCCGGGCGGGTCCGGACGGGGAGGGCAGCCATGGCGGTCACCGACGAGGCCATCGAGAAGATCAAGGGGATGATCGTCTCCGGTGCGCTGCGGCCGGGTGACCGGCTGCCCAAGGAGAGCGAACTCGCCGCCGAACTGGGGCTGTCGCGCAATTCCCTGCGGGAGGCGGTGCGGGCGCTGTCGCTGATCCGGATCCTCGACGTCCGCCAGGGCGACGGCACCTACGTCACCAGCCTGGACCCGCAACTCCTGCTGGAGGCGATGAGCTTCGTGGTGGACTTCCACCGCGACGACACGGTGCTGGAGTTCCTCGCCGTCCGCCGGATCCTGGAGCCGGCCGCCACCGGCATGGCGGCCGGCCGGCTCCCCTCAGCCGAACTGGACGCGCTCCAGGCCCAGTTGGATGCGTTGGGCCCCGCGCCATCGGTGGAGGACCTGGTCGCCGGCGACCTGGAGTTCCACCGCCGGATCGTCGCCGCGTCGGGGAACTCCGTGCTCTGCTCGCTGCTGGACGGCCTGTCCGGGCCGACCACCCGCGCCAGGATCTGGCGCGGGCTGACCCAGAAGGACGCGGTCGCCCGCACCCTCACCGAGCACCGGGCGATCCTCGGCGCGCTGCGCGACGGGGACGCCGAGGCGGCGCGGGCGTGGGCGACGGTGCACATCGCCAGCGTGGAGCAGTGGCTGCGGGCGTCGCTGTGAGGCCGCCCGCAGCCGGCGGTCAGGCCGCGAAGCCGCCGTCGACCGCGAGCGCGGCACCGGTGATGTACCGGCCGCCGTCGCCCGCCAGGTGGGCCACCGTCGCCGCCACGTCCGCCGGCTGCCCGTAGCTGCCGAGTGAGGTCAACTGGGCCTGGAATGCCGCGTTCTCGCCGTCCGCCGGGTTCATGTCGGTGTCGATGGGACCCGGGTGGACGAGGTTGACGGTGATGCCGCGCGGGCCGAGTTCCCGGGCCAGCGCCTTGGTCAGGCCGCCCAGCGCGGCCTTGCTGGTGACGTAGAGGGAACCGCCGGGGAAGGCCACCCGTTCGGCCATGCAGCTGCCGATGGAGATGATCCGGCCGCCGTCGGAGAGATGGGCGGCCGCGGCCTGGGCGGCCAGGAACGGGGCCCGGACGTTGATCGCCAGCACCCGGTCCACGTCGTCGAGCGAGATCCCCTCGAAGGGGCCCAGGACGCCCGCGCCCGCGTTGTTGACGAGGATGTCCAGCCGCCCGAACCGGTCGGCCGCGGCGGCGACCGAGGCCCGTACCGCGTCCGGGTCCGCGCCGTCGGCCCGGATCGCCCAGGCCCGTCCGCCGGTCCGCTCGATCTGCTGGACGACCTGGGCTGCCAGGTCGTCCCGGTTCTGGTACGTCAGCGCCACCGCCGCCCCGTCGGCCGCCAGTCGCGCCGCGATCGCCGCGCCGATGCCCCGGCTGCCGCCGGTCACCAGGGCCGCCTTGCCGGTCAGCGGGCGGGTGCCGGGCACGGGGGTTGCGGACGCCATGGCCGTCGTCATCGTCATCACCTTTGTCTCACGTTCCTCTTCGAGCCGTACGTACCGTATTAGGGGCATCCAGCAGGGTTTCTGCGCTTCCGGGTGCTTCCTCCGCGGTACGGCTCGATCCTCCGACACCGCGGCGGGCGGCGCTGGCGGAATCCGGACGCCTAGTAGGGCTTGGTCAGGTTCGGTTGCTGGTGGCGTGTCCTGGTGATCAGTTGTTCCGTTGATCGGGTGTGACGCCTGAGGAGCTGGCTGTGGTCCGGTGTGATCTGGAGGAATTCGCGGCGGATGTGTTCGAGCCGTTCGCGCGGGCGGACCAGCGCCGGTGGGGCGGGGTGTATCTGCGAGGGTTGTTGCTGGACGGGCAGCGCAAGTCCGTGGAGCCGATGGCGGCTCGACTGGGGCAAGAGGGCAACCGGCAGGCCCTGGCCCACTTCCTCACGACCAGTCCCTGGGATCCGGCACACGTGCGAGCCCGGCTCGCGTGGAAGATCGCGCGCCATCAAACCGACCGCGTTGATCATTGATGACACGGGCTTTCTCAAGGACGGCTATGCCTCGGCGTGTGTGTCGAGGCAGTACACCGGCACCGCTGGGAAGGTCACCAACTGCCAGGCGGGCGTGTCCCTTCACCTGGCCTCCGACCACGCGTCGGCGGCCATCGACTGGCGTCTGTTCCTCCCGGAGACCTGGGACCCGGCCTCGTCGAAGGCCGATCCGGTCAAGGTGGCCCGCCGCTTGAAGTGCGGCGTCCCCGCCGGCGTCAGCCATGTCGAGAAGTGGCAGCTGGCCCTGGACATGGTCGACGAGACACGGTCGTGGGGCGTCGACGTGCCACTGGCCGTCGCCGACGGCGGCTACGGGGACACCGCCGCCTTCCGCCTTGGCCTCGAAGAACGCGGGCTGCACTACGTGGTAGGCGTCTCCACCACAACGACCGCCCACCCCGGCGACGCCGTGCCGTCCATCCCGCCCTACCGCGGAACCGGCCGCCCGCCGACGCCGAGATACCCCGCCCCTGCCACGAGCGTGAAACAGCTGGTCATCGACGCCGGACGCAGGGCGGCCAGACCCGTGCAGTGGCGGGAGGGCTCCCGTCCGGGCACCGGCCGCAACGGTCTCAAGCGCATGTACGGGCGGTTCGTCGCCCTGCGGATCCGTCCCGCCGGACGGCAGATCCGCAAAACCTCCCGCGGTCCGGAACTGCCCGCGTGCTGGCTGCTGGCCGAATGGCCCGCCACCGAGCCCGAACCGGTCCAGTTCTGGCTCTCCAACATGCCCGCGGACACCCCGCTGACCACGCTGGTACGGCTCGCGAAGCTCCGCTGGCGGATCGAGCACGACTACCGCGAGATGAAACAAGCCCTGGGACTGGCCCACTTCGAGGGCCGGACCTGGAACGGCTGGCACCACCACGTCACCCTCGTCTCCGCCGCCCACGCCTTCTGCACCCTCCAGAGACTGGCCCGAGCCCCAAAAGAAACGGCGCCGGCCTGACCCTCTACCGGATCGTCCGCGAACTGCAGACTCTCCTCGCCACCTGGACCGGCGCCTGCCCCACCTGTCACCGCGACATACCCGCGCTCATATCAACCTGACCAAGCCCTACTAGTCCCGGCCCGGCGAGGGCCCGGTGGCGAGGCCGTAGACCCGTGTGGCCGTGCCGCCGAAGACCGCCGCGCGTTCGGGCGCGGTGAGGTGGTCGGTGGCGGCTTCGGCGAGGGCGACGACGTCCCCGTACCCCGCGGCCAGGGTGCAGACCGGCCAGTCGGAGCCGAACATCACCCGGTCCGGGCCGAAGACGTCCAGGGCGTGCCGGGCGTAGGGCAGGATCTGCGGCGGCCGCCAGGCGGACCAGTCGGCCTCGGTGACCAGGCCGGAGAGCTTGCAGGTGACGTTGGGGAGGGTGGCGAGCGCGGTGAGCGCGTCCGCCCAGGGCTGCCAACCGCCGTGCGCGACGGCCGGTTTGGCGGCGTGGTCCAGCACGAAGGACAGCTCCGGCAGGGCCCGTACGGCGGCCTGGGCGGCGGGCAGTTCGCGCGGGGTGACCAGCAGGTCGTAGACGAGTCCGCGGTCGGCCAGGGTGCGCAGGCCGCGCCGGACGGCGGGGCGGGCGAGCCAGTCGGGGTCGGGTTCGTCCTGGACCTGGTGGCGGAGGCCGACGAGTCCGGCGGGCAGGGCGGCGAGCGCGTCCGGCAGGCCGGCGGCGGTGAGGTCGGCCCAGCCGACGACGCCGCGCACCGGCCCGTCCCCGGCGGCGACGGCGAGGAGTTCGACGGTCTCCCGGTACGAGGCCGAGGACTGGACCAGGACGGTACCGGCGATGCGGTGCGCCGCCAGGTGCGGGACGAGGTCGGCCGGGGCGTAGCTGCGGCGGATCGGGTCGGCCCAGGGCCCGTCCATCCACGGCTGGTCGCGGCGGGTGAGGTCCCATAGGTGGTGGTGGGCGTCGATGCGCATCGGGGCGGCTCCGCTGGTCGGGTCGGCGGGCGGGGGTCAGCACTCCAGCGGCAGCGGCAGGTCGGGGTCGAGCAGGCCGCGGGCGACGAGGGTGTGCCAGAGGGCGTCCGGGACGGGGTGGTGGAAGAGGGCGGCGTTCTCGGCGGCCTCGTCGGGCGAGGCGGCGCCGACCACGGCCGCGGCGACGGCCGGGTGGCCGAACGGGAAGCGGAGCGCGGCCGCCTTGAGGGGGACGTCGAACTCGGCGCAGACGGTGGCCAGTTGACGGGCCCGGGCGAGCACAGCGGGCGGCGCGGGGGCGTAGTCGTACGGGGCTCCGGGGGACGGATCGGCCAGCAGACCGGAGTTGTAGACCCCGCCGACCACCACCGACGTGCCGCGCCGGGCGCACACCGGCAGCAGGTCGTCGACGGCGGTCCGTTCCAACAGCGTCCAGCGGCCGGCGCAGAGCACCACATCGACGTCCAGGTCGGCGACCAGCCGGGCCAGCACACCGCTGTGGTTCATGCCGAAGCCGATGGCGCGGACCCTCCCCTCGGCGCGGAGCTCGGCCAGTGCCGGGTAGCCCGTGGCGTAGACCTCGGGGAGGTGGTGCTCGACGTCGTGGAGGTAGACGATGTCCACCGCGGCCACGCCGAGCCGGGCCAGGGACGCCTCCAGGGTGGCCCGGATGCCGTCGCGGGTGAGGTCGCGGACCCGGGCCCGGGCGGGGGTGGCCACGAAGCCCTCGCCGGACGGCTGCTCGCCGGGGGCCAGCGGGCGGAGCCGGCGGCCGACCTTGGTGGACAGTACGTAGCCGGTGCGGTCCAGGCCGCGCAGCGCCCGGCCGAGGCGCTCCTCGGAGAGGCCGACGCCGTAGTGCGGGGCGGTGTCGAGGTAGCGGGCACCGGTGGCCAGGGCGGTGCGGACGACGGCTCGGGCGCGCTCCTCGGGGACGGCGCGGTAGAGGTTGCCGAGCGGGGCGCAGCCCAGGCCCAGCGGTGGGACGGTGACGCCGCTGCGGCCCAGTTCCCGTGGCCCGTGGGGCGGTCGACTCATGGCGGCGGTCCCTTCAGTCCTGCTTCTCGCCACTGGTGAAGCGGGAGACGACCAGCGCGAGGAGGATGATCGCGCCGTTGAGGAACTGCGTCCACAGCGGCGGCACGCCACCCAGGGTCATCACGTTGATGACGAGTTGGAGGGTGAGGACGCCGGTGAGCGCCCCGAAGAGGGTGCCGCGGCCGCCCTTGAGGCTGATGCCGCCGATCACCGCGGCGGCGAATACTTGGAAGATCCAACCGCTGCCCTGACTGGCGGAGACCGCGCCGTAGTGGCCGGTGTAGAGGATGCCGGCGAAGGCCGCGAGGACCCCGGCGAGGACCAGGACGATCCAGGTGACCCGGTCGGTGCGGATGCCGGCGGCCCGGGCCGCCTCCGGGTTGCCGCCGATCGCGTAGAGCGCCCGGCCGTGCCGGAGGTAGCCGAGCGCCGCGCCGCCGAGGGCGAAGAGGGCCAGGCAGATCCAGACGGCGGCCGGGACGCCCAGCCAGGTGGCCTGGCCCAGGTAGGCGAAGGAGTCCGGGACATCGCCGATGGAGCGGCCCTCGGAGAGTCCGACGTGCAGGCCGCGCAGCATGGTGAGCATGCCGAGGGTGGCGATGAAGCCGTTGACCCGGAGCCGGAGGATGAGGAAGCCGTTGGCGGCGCCGATGAGCGCGCCCACGGCCAGGCAGAGCGGGACCGCCATCCAGGAGGGCAGCAGCCCCAGGCCGGCGAAGCGGGTGCCGTGCGCGGGCAGGACCAGCCACAGGGCGACCACCGGCGCCAGTCCGATGGTCGACTCCAGCGACAGGTCCATCCGCCCGCTGATCAGGACCAACGCCTCGCCGAGCACCAACAGGCCCAGTTCGGTGGACTGTTGGACGACGCCGATGAGGTTGTCCTCGGTGAGGAAGGCGGGCGAGACGATGAAGCCGATGACGCCGAGGAGCAGGATCACCGGGACGAGGGAGAAGTCCCGCCAGCGGCCCGGCGCGAGCCGGGGGCGGCGCACCGGGGCGGCCGGCGACGCCTCGGTGCCCGGTGGTGCCGTGGTCTCGGTCATGGCGCGGTCCCTTCCGTCGTGGGGGTGTCCGGTGCGGTGGGCCGGCCGGCGGTGCCGGAGGTGCCGGAGGTGACGCCCTCCATCGCGGCCACCAGGTCCGCCTCGCGCCAGCCACGGGGGAACTCGGCCCGGGCCCGGCCGCGGAAGACCGCCACGACCCGGTCGCAGACCCGCAGGTCGGCCAGCTCGTCGGAGACGATCAGGGCGCCGCGGCCACCGTCCGCGACCTGCCGTACGACGCCGAGCAGGGCCTCCTTGGACCGGACGTCCACGCCGTTGGTGGGGCGGACGGCGACCAGGACGGCGGGGTCGCGGGCCAGCGCGCGGGCGACCACCACCTTCTGCTGGTTGCCGCCGGAGAGCCCGGCGACCGGCTGGCCGGGCCCGGTGGTCTTGATGTCCAGTGCCGCGATCATCCGCCGGGCGAACTCCCGGGTCCGGGCGGGCAGGACGGTCCCCAGCGGGCCCAGTTGCCCGGTGACGGCCAGGGTGGCGTTCTCGGCGACGCTGCGGCCGGGGACCAGCCCCTCGCGATGCCGGTCCTCGGGGACGTAGCCGATGCCGGCGTCCAGGGCGTGCGGCACGCTTCCGGGGCGGACCGGCCGGCCGCGGACGGTGATCCGCCCGGTGTCCGGGGTGCGCAGTCCCGCCAGCGCCTCGGCGAACGCGGTGGTCCCGCCGGTGGCGGCGCCGGCCAGGCCGACCACCTCGCCGGCCCGTACGGTCAGGTCCAGCGGGCCGAAGTGCCCTTGCAGCGCCAGTCCTTCGGCCCGCAGCAGCGGATCGCCGGCGGGGTGCGCGGCGGCCGGGACCGGCGGCGCCCCGGCGCGGGCGGAGCGCCGGTGCCCGGTCTCCTCCCCCGTCATCGCCGCCACCAGCGCGTCCTCGGTCAGTTCGGCGACCGGGGCGGTCAGCACCCACCGGGCGTCCCGAAGGACCGTAACGGTGTCACAGAGCGCATGGACCTCCTGGAGGTGGTGGGAGATGAACAGGAACGCCACCCCCTGGGCGCGCAGTTCCCGCAGTTTGGTGAAGAGCCGGGCGATACCGGCCGCGTCCAGCCGGGCGGTGGGCTCGTCCAGGATGATCAGCCGGGCGCCGTGCGTCAGGGCGCGGGCGATCTCCACGAACTGGCGCTGTTCGACGCCCAGTTCCCCGAGGCGGGCGGCCGGATCGACGTCCACGCCGTACCCGGCGAGCAGGTCCCGGGCCCGGGTGCGCAGCGCCCGCCAGCGGATGGCGGGACCGCCGGGGAAGCGGTTGAGGAAGAGGTTCTCGGCCACCGTCAGTCCGGGCACGGTCATCGGCCGCTGGTGGACGCAGGCGACCTGGCGCTGCCAGGCGGCGGGGTCGCCCCAGCCGGGCGCGGGCGCCCCGCCGAAGGTGACCCGCCCGGCGTCCGGCCGGGCCATCCCGGTCAGCACCGCCACCAGGGTCGACTTGCCGGCGCCGTTGCGGCCGACCAGGGCGTGTGCCTCTCCGGGCCGGACGGTCAGGTGGACCCCGTCGAGGGCGAGGGTGGGCCCGTAGCGCTTGACGACGCCCTCGGCGTGCACCGCCGCGGGCTGCTCGGCCGACGGGCCGCCGCTGGGGGCGGCCATCACTTCCCCTTCGCCAGCTGATTGGCCCACAGCTGCGGGTCGTTGACGTTGTCCTTGGTGACCAGGGGCGCGGGCAGTTGGTCCTCCCACCCGTTCTTGATCTTCACGATGGTCGAGCCGTGGTCGGTCGGCCCGGACCGGAAGGTCTTCCCGGCGAGCGCCGCCCGGGCGTAGTACAGGGCGTACTTGGCGTAGAGGTCGGCGGGCTGGGAGAGGGTGGCGTCCAGGGTGCCGGCGCGGATGGCGGCCAGTTCGTCGGGGATGCCGTCGTTGGAGATGAGCGTGAGGTGGCCCGGTGTCCCGGCGGGTTTGAGCAGTCCGCGCTGCTGCAACAGGGCCAGCACCGGCTGGAGGAAGGCGCCGCCGGCCTGGAGGTAGACGCCGTCGAGGTCCTTGTGCTGGGCCAGCAGGCTCTGGAGCTTGGCGGAGGCGACCTCGCCCTTCCAGTCCGTGGCCAGTTCGTGGACGGTGATCCCGGGGAACTTCCGCTTCATACAGGCCGCGAACGCCTCCGAGCGGTCCCGTCCGTTGATCGAGCTGAGGTCGCCCTGGAGTTCGGCGACCCGGCCGTGGCCGCCGAGCCGCTTGCCGAGGAACTCGCAGGAGCGCTCCCCGTAGGCGCGGTTGTCGGCCCGGACGACCATGTAGACCGGGCCGTCGTCGGGGCGGGTGTCGACGCTGACGACCGGGATCTTCTTGGCGGCCAGGCGCCGGAGTTCGGCGGTGATGGCGCCGGTGTCCTGCGGGGCCATCACGATCGCCCGGGCGCCCTGGCTGGTCAGCGCCTGGACGTCGGAGACGACCTTGGCGATGTCGTTCTGCGAGTTGGCCAACGGGAGCGCGGACGGGCCGCCGTGGGACAGGTCCGCCTCCAGGTACTGCTGGTAGGAGTTCCAGAAGTCGGTGTCGGTGCGGGGCACGTCGATGCCGATCCGGCCCGCGGCGTCGCTGCCGCGGTTGCAGCCGGTCAGCACGACCAGCGCGGCCAGCGCGAGCACCGCGGCTCCGGCCGCCGCGCCGGTGGTGCGGGTACGCAGTCTCATGGGTGGTCCCTCGCGTCGGGTCGGTGTTCCCTCGGTCGTGGTGTTCCCTTGGTCGTGGTGTTCCCTCGGTCGTGACGGGCGGCGGTCGTGACGGGCAGGGGGCGTAACGGGTAGCGGTCGTAGCGGGTAGCGGTCGTAGCGGGTAGCGGTCATGGCAGGTAGCGGTCATGGATTGCAGCCGAGTGGAGAGCGGCCGTAGTGGAGAGCGGCCGCAGCGAGGAGCACCCGTAGTGGGGGGCGGGGTCCTGCCGGACGCCGCCCCCGGCCCCCCCCCGGCCCCCGGCCCCCGGCCCCCCGGCCCCTCGGCCCCGGCCCCCGTGCGACGGCTCAGTCGGCCGGGCGGGGCCGCAGCCCCTGCATCCCCCCGTCCACGGCCAGCGCGGTGCCGGTGATGCCGGAGGCCCCCGGGGACGCCAAGTGGACGATGGCGGCGGCGACTTCCTCTGCCGTGACCATCCGGCCCATGGGCTGGCGGGCGTTGAGCGCGGCCCGTTCGGCGGCCGGGTCGGCGGCCCGGTCCAGCAGCCGGGCGACCCAGGGGGTGTCCGCGGTGCCGGGGTTGACGCAGTTGACCCGGATGCCGTCCCGGAGGTGGTCGGTGGCCATCGCCAGGGTCAGCGCGAGCACCGCCCCCTTGCTGGCGCTGTACAGCGCCCGCTGCGGCAGACCGGCGGTGGCGGCGATGGAGCAGGTGTGGGTGATGGAGACCGCGCCGGGCGCGGTGACCGCGGCCCGCCGCAGGTGCGGCAGCGCGGCCCGGGCGGTGCGCACCAGCCCCAGGACGTTGACGTCCAGGACGTGCTCCCACTCCGCGTCGTCGTTGTCCTCGACGCTGCCGACGGCGCCGGTCCCGGCGTTGCCGACGAGGGTGTGCAGGGCGCCCAGCTCCGCCACCGCCGCCGCGACCGCGCTCCGGACGCCGGCGTCGTCGGTGACGTCGACGGCGATCCGCACCGCCCCGGCGGGCGCCCCCGACGGGTCGCGGTCCAGGACGGCGACCCGGGCGCCGCGGGCCAGCAGCAGGGCCGCGGTGGCCGCCCCGATGCCCGAACCACCGCCGGTGACCAGGGCCGCCAGGCCCGCGAAGTCGTCCGCTCCGGTGCGCCCGCTCATGCCGGCACCCCCGCTGCCCGGCGCGGTCCGCGGGCCCGCCACACCGGCCCGTCGGGGAACCGGTACGCGGCCAGCGACGCCGGTTCCATCCGGGCGGAGAAGCCGGGCGCGACCGGCGCGCGGTAGCGGCCGCGCTCGACGACCACCGGATCGGTGAAGTGCTCGTGCAGGTGGTCCACGTACTCGATCACCCGGTCCTCCCAACTCCCGGACACCGCCACGTAGTCGAACATCGCCAGGTGCTGTACCAGCTCGCACAGCCCCACCCCACCGGCGTGCGGGCACACCGGCACCCCGTACTTCGCGGCCATCAGCAGGATCGCGAGGTTGTCGTTGACCCCGGCCACCCGGGCCGCGTCGATCTGCACGAAGTCGACCGCGCCGGCCTGGAGCAGCTGCTTGAACACCACGCGGTTGGCGGCGTGTTCGCCGGTGGCGACCTTGACCGGCTGTCCGGAGCGCACCGCGGCGTGCCCCAGGACGTCGTCCGGGCTGGTCGGCTCCTCGATCCAGTGCGGGGCGTAGGGCGCCAGCGCGGTCATCCAGCGGACCGCCTCGGCCACGTCCCAACGCTGGTTGGCGTCGACCGCGATCCGTACGCCGGGCCCGACCGCGTTCCGGGCCAGCCGTAGCCGCCGCAGGTCGTCGTCGAGGTCGGCGCCCACCTTCAGCTTGATCTGGTCGAAGCCGTCGGCCACCGCCGCCTTGGCGAGCCGGACCAGGGTGACGTCGTCGTGGCCGAGCCAGCCGGGCGAGGTGGCGTAGGCGGGGTAGCCCTCGGCCTTGAGGCGGGCGGCGCGCCCGGCCCGGCCGGGCTCGGCGGCGCGCAGCACGGCCAGCGCCTCGGCGGGCGTCAGCGCGTCGGAGAGGTAGCGGAAGTCGACCAGCCCGACCAGTTCTTCGGGCGTCAGCCCGGCCAGGAACGCCCAGACCGGGAGGCCGGCGCGGCGCGCGGCGAGGTCCCAGGCGGCGTTGACCACCGCCCCGGCGGCCATCTGCGCCACGCCCTTCTCGGGGCCGAGCCAGCGCAGCTGGGAGTCGTGGGTGAGGTCGCGGTGGAGCGCGCCGAGCCGGTCGGCGGTGACCGGGGCGGGACGGCCGACGACGTACGGGGCCAGGGCCCGGATCGCGGCGGCCATGACCTCGTTGCCGCGCCCGATGGTGAAGCAGAAGCCGTGTCCGTCCGGCCCGTCGGCGGTGCGCAGTACGACGTAGGCGGCGGAATAGTCGGGGTCGGGGTTCATCGCGTCCGAACCGTGCAGCTGGTCGGAGGTGGGGAAGCGGACGTCGTGGACCTCCAGCCCGGTGACGGTGTCGGTTACGGCCATGGGCACGCCCCCTGGGATGTCATGTCGCGCGGATGTCGCGGGAGAACATCGGACCTTTCCCGGTCCTCCGATGTATAGCCCCGCCCCGAAGACCGCGTCCAGACCCCGTACCCGAATCCACTAGCAACACCAGGGTCGTTGACCAGCCAACCCTCCCCTTCTCCGACTACAGATCGGATCTATCCGTACACGCGCTCGCAAAGGGGCTGCGGATCGGCACCGCAGAAGCCGTAGTCTTGGGAGCGCACGCAACGGAACTGCAGCCGGCGGCCGCCCCAGGCGGACGGGCCGGCCGGAAGGAGGGGCTGGGTGATCGAGCTGGAGGGGGTGCCCGAGCTGATCGACCCGGTCATGGTGGCCGCGTTCGAGGGCTGGAACGACGCCGGCGACGCCGCCTCCGCCGCGGTCGCACACCTGGATCGGGAATGGAAGGGCGAGGTCTTCGCCGCGCTCGACGCGGAGGACTACTACGACTTCCAGGTCAACCGCCCGACGGTCTTCCTGGAGAACGGCGTCCGCAAGGTCACCTGGCCCACGACGCGGCTCTCCGTCGTCCGGATCGGCGACGCGGACGGCAAGGGCAACCCCCGCGACCTGGTCCTGGTCCGCGGCATCGAGCCGAGCATGCGCTGGCGCTCGTTCTGCAACGAACTCCTCGGCTTCGCCCATGAATTGGGCGTCGAGATGGTGGTGGTGCTGGGCTCCCTGCTGGGCGACACCCCGCACACCCGACCGGTCCCGGTCAGCGGGGTCACCTCCGATGCGGACGTGGCGCGCCGGCTGGACCTGGAGGAGTCCCGTTACGAGGGCCCGACGGGCATCGTCGGCATCCTCCAGGAGGCGTGCACGCACGCCGGCGTCCCGGCGGTCAGCCTGTGGGCCGCGGTGCCGCACTACGTCTCCCAGCCGCCCAACCCCAAGGCCACCCTCGCCCTCCTCAACCGCCTGGAGGACCTGCTCGACCTGCGGATCCCGCTCGGCGAGCTGACCGAGGACGCCCGCGCCTGGCAGCTGGGCGTGGACCAACTCGCCGCCGAGGACAGCGAGGTCGCCGAGTACGTCCAGTCGCTGGAGGAGGCCCGGGACACCGCCGAGCTCCCGGAGGCGTCCGGTGAGGCCATCGCCCGCGAGTTCGAGCGCTACCTGCGCCGCCGCGACCCGCAGGCCGGCCCCGGGGTGGCGACCGAGGGCGGCCTCGCCGACGGCCGGGACGGCTCGTACCTCCGCGACACCGCCAGCGGCCGCACCCGGCACCCCCGCGCCACGCCCAAGGAGCCCCGCGAGCCCCGGCCGTCGGAGGACTCCGGGCCCCCGAAGACACCCGGCGGCCCGGAAGCCGAGGGCGCGGGCGATGCGGACGACGGCCCGGACGGCGGACGCACCGACGGCGACGGCCCGGAGGCCCCCGGCACCGGAAGCTGACCGGCCGCCCGGGCCCCGATCCGGCACGGCGCCGGGAAGGACGCAGGCAACGACGAAGGGGCGCCCCCGCCATCCGGCAGGGGCGCCCCTCACACTTCCGGCCTCAGCCGCGGGCGGTCCTTACAGCGCCACGCCCAGCAGCGCGTCCACCGCACGCGAGACGAGGCCGGGCGCGCCCTCGTCCGTGCCGCCGCCGTTCTCCTGCGCGGCGGCCCAACGGTCCACCGCCGCCAGCGCGGCCGGCGCGTCCAGGTCGTCGGCGAGCGCGGTGCGGATCTCCGCCAGGAGGGTCTCGGCGGGCGGACCGTCGGGGCGGGAGACCGCGGACCGCCAGCGGGCCAGCCGGGCCTCGGCCTCCGGGAGCGCCGCGTCGGTCCACTCCCAGTCACTGCGGTAGTGGTGGGCCAGCAGCGTCAGGCGGATCGCGGCCGGGTCGGTGCCGTCCCGCCGCAGCTTGGAGACGAAGACCAGGTTGCCCTTGGACTTGGACATCTTCTCGCCGTCCAGGGCGACCATGCCGGCGTGTACGTACGCCTTGGCGAAGGGGTGTTCGCCGGTCAGTGCCTGGGCGTGCGAGGCGCCCATCTCGTGGTGCGGGAAGGCGAGGTCGGAGCCGCCGCCCTGGACGTCGAAGCCCATGCCGAGGTGCTCCAGGGCGATGGCCACGCACTCGATGTGCCAGCCGGGCCGGCCGCGGCCCAGCGAGCCGCCGTCCCAGCTCGGCTCGCCGTCGCGGGCGGCCATCCACAGCATCGGGTCGAGCGGGTTCTTCTTGCCCTCGCGCTCCGGGTCGCCGCCGCGCTCCGCGGACAGCAGCCGCATCGCCTCGGCGTCGAGGCCCGAGACCTCGCCGAAGTGGGCGTCGGAGGCGACCGAGAAGTAGATGTCGCCGTCCAGCTCGTAGGCGGCGCCGGCGTCGCGCAGCCGCTCCACCAGCGGGACGATGCCGGGTATCGACTCGACGGCGCCTATGTAGTGGCGCGGCGGCAGCATCCGCAGTGCCGTCATGTCCTCGCGGAACAGGACGGTCTCGCGCTCGGCGAGCGCGGTCCAGTCGACACCGGTCGCCACTGCCCGCTCCAGCAGCGGGTCGTCGACGTCGGTGACGTTCTGCACGTAGTGCACCTGACGCTTCGTGTCGAGCCACACGCGCTGAACGAGGTCGAACGCGTTGTAGGTCGCCGCGTGCCCCATGTGGGTGGCGTCGTACGGCGTGATGCCGCAGACGTAGATACGGGCGACGGGACCGGGGTCGAGGGTTACCCGGCCGCCGGTCGCGGTGTCGTGGATCCTCAGGTCGCGGCCCTGACCAGGCAGGGCGGGGACCTCAGAAGCGGGCCATGCATGCATGCCTTGAGCGTAACCGGACGGACGTTCCGCATACGAACCGGAGGGGCCTCTCTGGCCGGAAAGGCGGTCTTGTGTTCCACGGCCGGATGTGCCAGGAGCCGGCGGTGGTTGAGCGGTCCGACGGTGCCCCGGATCAGACCGGCGGCCAGGGAATCGCCGGCCACTCCCCGCTCGGCTCCGGGTGCCGCCCACTGCTCAGCAACCCGTCCACCCGGGCCCGCAACGCCGCCAGCTCGGCTTCTGTGATCAGTTCGGCCAGCCGGGCGGCGAGCGGCGCACCGTCCGCCAGCGCCGCCAGCACGCCGCGCAGCACCGTCAGCGCCTCGTCGGTCAGCGGCTCCCCGGCCCAGCCCCACAGGAGCGTGCGCAACTTGTCGGCCGAGTTGAACGTCACACCGTGATCGATCGCGAAGAACCCGCCACCGGCCCCGGGCAGCAGATGGCCGCCCTTGCGGTCACCGTTGTTGATCACCGCGTCCAGGACGGCCAGCCGGCGCAGCCGCGGGTGGTCGGCGTGGACCAGCAGCGCGGTGCGCCCCGCGCCGATCTCGGCCCGGCCGACCGCCTTCCAACCCGGCGCCGGCTCGTCCTCGGCGACCAGCGCCAGCAGCTCCGGCACCTCGTCGCCGTCCCCGGGCGGCGCTATCCACTCCTGGACCATGCCAGTCCCGTACGGGCCGTCCCGCAGCACCGTGGTGGGGACCAGGTCCCAGCCGCAGGCCCGGGAGACCTCGTACGCGGCGACCTCGCGCTGGGCGAGCGTGCCATCGGGGAAGTCCCACAGCGGGCGCTCGCCGGCGACCGGCTTGTAGACGCAGGCGGCGCTGCGCCCGTCGAGCGCGACGGTGCAGTAGAGCACGGCGTTGGAGGCTTCCTGGATCTGGCCGCGGACGGTCAGCTCGCCCTCGGCCAGCAGCGCCGGCGCCAGGCTGCCGACGGCCTCCCGGGCGGGCTCCGGCGGGGCCTCGGCCGCGGCCTGGGGGCCGGCCGGTTCGACGGTGGGCTCCATGGCGCTCAGGCGTCCCGCCGGTATCCGTTCTGGCGCGGGCATACGTGTCCCTCCGGATCGAGCGGCAGGCTGCACAGCGGGCACGGCGGGCGGCCCGCGTTGACGACGTCCAGCGCCCGCTTGGCGAACGCCCGGGCCATAGTGCCGGTCAGCCGCACCCGCAGCATCGGCGGGCCGTTCTCGTCGTCCTGGAGCAGCCGCTCCTCGGCGTCGGCGAGGTCCTCGTCGCTGTCGGCCTCCACCTCGACCAGCGCCTGGGCCTCGACGATCATCCGTTCGTCCTCGCCGTCCCAGGCCAGCGCCATGGTGCCGACCCGGAACTCCTCCTCCACCGGCGACTCCAAGGGCGCGGTGTCGGACATTTCGTTCGGTGAGACGGCGGGCACCGGGGCACTGCCGCCGCTGCGCCGCACCACCTCGTCCAGGAGCTCGTCGATCCGCTCGGCGAGCGCCGCCACCTGAGTCTTCTCCAGGGCGACGCTGGTGGTCCGGCCGCCCGCGGTGGCCTGGAGGAAGAAGCTACGGCGGCCAGGCAGCCCGACCGTACCGGCCACGAAACGGTCCGGTAGGTCGTAGAAGAACACCTGACGGGACAACGTCCTGCTCCGATTGTCTCGACTGCTGGGTCAGTGCGGTCGCCGCGGTCGCTGTGTCCTGGAGGGGTACTGCGCGGATCTCAGGGGCGTCGCGGGCAGCGCCGTCGCACCACCCTACTGCGCCCGCTGATCACGCTGCGCCCGCACCGCCTCCGATGGCCGCGTCCCGCTCGCTCCCGGCCCCGCCGCCGTCCTCACGGGGCACCAGTGAGGCGAGGTCACCGGTGTCGCCGAGCCGTACTACGTAGGGGCGCAGCCGGGTGTAGCGGACCACGGTCACCGAGCACGGCTCCACGGAGATCCGCTGGAAGAGGTCCAGGTGCATGCCGAGGGCGTCGGCGACCAGGGATTTGATGATGTCACCGTGCGAGCACATCAGATAGGTCGCCTCGGCGCCGGAGGTCTCCTCGACCCGGGCGTTCCAGTCCCGGACCGCGGCCACCGCACGGGACTGCATCTCGCGCATCGCCTCGCCACCGGGGAAGGCGGCCGCGGAGGGGTGCTGCTGGACGGTCTCCATCAGTGGTTCGTCGGCCAGCTCGGCGAGCTTGCGGCCCGACCAGTCGCCGTAGTCGCACTCGGTGATCCGCTCGTCGGCGGTGAGGCGCAGCCCGGGGCGGGCCGCCAACAGCGGCGCCAGGGTCTCCCGGCAGCGCTGCAACGGACTGGAGACGGCGACGGCGAGCGGGATCCCCGCGAGCCGGGCGGGCAGCGCCGCGGCCTGGGCGGCGCCCCGCTCGTCGAGGGCGACTCCGGCGGTCCGGCCGGCGAGCACCCCGGAGGTGTTGGCGGTGGAGCGGCCGTGCCGCACCAGGATCAGCGTGGGCATGACCGCAACCCTAGGGCCTGTCGTCAACCTCCCGTCGTCCGCCCGAAGCGCGGGCCGGGCGGCGTCCGGTGCGTGCTCCCGACCCGCTTCCCTGGCAGGGGCCCCGGTGACGGGTGAGAATGCCTGGTGTGATCGTGGACTGCGCCATCTACCGCGAGGGCCGCCGCCATGAGTGCGCGACGGATTTCTCCCGCGCACTGGACGCGGCCCGGGCGGATGGCCGCTCGTTCTTGTGGCTGGGCATGTACGAACCGACCCAGCACGAGTTCGACCAGGTCAGCAGCGAGTTCGGGCTACACCCGCTGGCCGTGGAGGACGCCCTCAAGGCGCATCAGCGGCCCAAGCTGGAGGTCTACGACGACTCGCTGTTCATGGTGCTGAAGCCGATCACCTACGACGTCGCGGCCGACACCGTGACCGCCTCGGAGCTGATGGTCTTCGTCGGCGACTCGTTCGTGGTCACCGTCCGGCACGGTACGGCCAGCCCGCTGGCGGCGGTCCGGCAGCGGCTGGAACAGCACCCGGAGATCCTGCGGCACGGCCCCGGAGCGGTGCTCTACGCGATCAGTGACGCGGTGGTGGATCACTACATCGAGGTCGCCGGTGAACTCCAGGTGGATCTTGAGGAGTTGGAGGCGGAGGTGTTCGCCCCGATCCGTCGGGAAACCAGGAGCACCGCCGCCCAGATCTACGCGTTCAAGCGCGAGGTCCTCGAATTCCGCCGGGCCACCGTCCCGTTGGCCGAGCCGATGTCCCGTTTGCAGAGCCCCGGCGTGCCCTTCGTGCACGACCACGCCCGACCGTTCTTCCGGGACGTCGGTGACCACCTGACCCGCGCCAACGAGTCGGTGGAGGGCCTGGACCGCCTGCTGTCGGACATCCTCGCCGCCCATCTGGCGCAGATGGGCGTCCGCCAGAACGACGACATGCGCAAGATCTCGGCGTGGGCGGCGCTGGCCGCCGTACCGACCCTGATCGCGGGCATCTACGGCATGAACTTCAGCGACATGCCGGAGCTGAAGTGGTCGCTGGGCTATCCGACGATCCTGGTGGTGATGATCGTCATCGAGGTGTCGCTCTACCGGCTGTTCAAGCGCCGCGGCTGGCTGTGAGGCGCCCGGGCCGGCGGGCCGGTCAGGCGAAGTCCGGCGCGGCCGGGGCCGGGCCGCCCAGCGCGTTGTGCCGCGCGGGCATGGCGAGGCTGACCATCCGCCGCCAGCCGACCAGCCGCTCGTAGCCGTAGAGCGCCATGATCCCGGCCTTGAGCAGCGCGGACTTGGGCGTCGGCCACCGCAGGATGCGACCCATGTGCGCCATCACGGCCAGGCTGACGTCCCGGTGGACGGCGATCTCGGCGAGCGCGCACTCCCGCAGGGTCCGCTGGATGGTCCGCCCGTGGCCGGCCCGGGCCAGCCGCAGCAGTTCCTCGTGGCAGTACGCGAGGTGGTTCTCCTCGTCGTGGCAGATCATCTTGACCGCCGTGCCGACCTCGGGGTGGTCGCCGAAGTACGTGCGCAGCAGCAGCATCTGTTCGGCCGCGCGCTGCTCGGTGACCCGGCTGTGCGCGAGGTAGGTGATGACGTCCCGCTCGCCGAGCGGCTCCTCGCGGCGGAGTTGGTCGTGGGCCAGTCCGATGCCCCGCCGCTCCAGCAGCAGGGTGTAGTCGGTGGCCGCGGGGATCTCGACGGGCTTCAGACCGCGCTTGCGGAGCAGGGCGTGGAAGATCCGGCCGTGCTTGTCCTCGTCGGCACCGTGCCGGGCGACCTTGGGCGCCAGCTCGCGCTGGGACTCCGGGAGCAGCGCGGCGATCCGGCCGTTCTCCCAGCCGCCCTGGGCCTCCCCGCTGGCCGCGATGGAGCAGAAGAGGCGGTAGGAGGCGTCGTTGTCGACGATCTCCTGGAACAGGCTCCTGGCCGAGAACATCAGCGTCACCTCCGAACGGACAGGCCCGTGAAGGAAAAGCCAAATGCCGGGTTCCGCCGCCGGCAACCGGGGGCGGCGCCCGTGCGTCCGTTCGCGTGGCCCGGGCCGGGGCGAGCCCCGTAACCCGCCCGCCACTCAAGGCGTTGAGTTCCGTGACGGCCGTGGCGGGGAAGACCCCCGAGCCCCCACCACGGCCGCAGTGCTTCTCCACCGGCCCGGCGCCCAGGCGCCGGGCCTTCGCGCGTCCGGGGCCTGCCGGGAGTTACGCCAGGCCGGCGCGCTCCAGCGCCTCGACGCCCGCACGGAGCGAGGCCACCCGCTCGTCCAGGGTGAAGCCGGCCGGCGCCAGCGTCAGCGTGGTCACGCCGGCCGCCGCGTACGCCTGCATCCGCTCGGCGATCCGGTCGACCGAGCCGAGGAGGGTGGTCTGGTCGATCAGCCGCTCGGGGATCGCCGCGGCGGCGCCGGCCTTGTCCCCGGACAGGTACTTGTCCTGGATCTCGGCGGCCTCCTTCTCGTACCCCATCCGCTGCGCCAGCTGGTTGTAGAAGTTCTGCTTCCGGCTGCCCATGCCGCCGACGTACAGCGCGGTGTACGGGCGGAACTGGTCGGCGAGCGCGCTGACGTCCTTGTCCTCGCCAAGGGACAGCGGGAGGGTGGGGCAGACGTCGAAGCCGTCCATGGTCTTGCCGGCCGCTTCCCGCCCCGCCCGGAGGTGGGAGATCGCGGTCTCCTCCAGGTGGTCGGCGGACGGGAAGATGAGCAGCGCACCGTCGGCGATCTCGCCGGTCTGCTGGAGGTTCTTCGGGCCGATCGCCGCGATGTAGAGCGGGATGTGCTCGCGCTCCGGGTGCACGGTGAGCTTCAGCGGCTTGCCGGGGCCGCCGGGCAGCGGCAGCGTCCAGTGCGCGCCCTCGTAGGACAGCCGCTCGCGGGTCATCGCCTTGCGGACGATCTCCACGTACTCCCGGGTGCGGGCCAGCGGCTTGTCGAACTTCACGCCGTACCAGCCCTCGGAGACCTGCGGCCCGGAGACGCCCAGGCCGAGCCGGAACCGGCCGCCGGAGAGCGAGTCCAGGGTCGCCGCGGTCATCGCGGTCATCGCGGGGGTGCGGGCCGGGATCTGGAAGATCGCCGAGCCGACGTCGATCCGCTCGGTCTGCGCGGCCACCCAGGAGAGCACCGTGGGGGCGTCGGACCCGTACGCCTCGGCCGCCCAGCAGACCGCGTAACCGAGGCGATCGGCCTCCTGAGCCACCGCGAGATTGTCGGAGTCCATCCCGGCGCCCCAGTAGCCGAGGTTGATGCCAAGCCTCATGCCGCTCCCCTTACCCATCAGTAACGTCGCTGTTCCGGGGACTCTAGCGTGCGGGTGCGGCGGTCGTCACCGGCAGGCCGGACCCGGTCCTCGGCGGCGGCTCGGCCGTTGTCCACAGGTCCCCTGATCGTGGGGCCCGGCGCGTAGGGTCTGGGCCCATGGAGCAAAGGCACCTCGGCCGCACGGGCCTGCGCGTGTCCCGCCTCGGGCTGGGCACCCTGAACTGGGCACGCGACACCGGCGAACAGGACGCCGCCGAGCAGCTCAAGACCTTCTGGGAGGCCGGCGGCACGCTCGTCGACACCGCCGACATCTACGCCGACGGCGGCGCCGAATACCTCCTCGGCCGGCTGCTCGAACGGCTGGTGCCGCGCCCGGACCTGGTCATCGCCACCAAGGCCGGCAGCGTCCTCGCACCGGACCGCCGGGTCGACGGCTCGCGCCGCCACCTGCTCACCGCTCTGGACGCCTCCCTCACGCGCCTGCGCACCGACTACGTGGACCTCTGGCAGCTGCACGCCTTCGACCCGCACACCCCGCTGGAGGAGACCCTCCAGGCACTCGACCTGGCGGTGGCGACCGGCCGCGCGCGCTATGTCGGCCTGTCGAACTTCTCCGGCTGGCAGCTCGCCAAGGCCGCCACCTGGCAGCTGGCCGCCCCCGACATGCGCAACCGGCTCGCGAGCACGCAGATGGAGTACTCCCTCCTCCAGCGCGGCGTCGAACGGGAGGTGCTGCCCGCCGCCCGGGACCTGGGGGTCGGGCTGCTCCCGTCGTCCCCACTGGGCCGCGGGGTGCTCACCGGCAAGTACCGCCACGCCACCCCGGCCGACTCCCGCGGCGCCTCGGACCACCTCGCGCCGTTCGTCGAGCCCTATCTGGACGACACCGCGAGCCGGGTCGTCGACGCGGTCGCCACCGCCGCCGACGGACTGGCCGTCACGCCCCTTCAGGTCGCGCTCTCCTGGGTCCGCGACCGCCCCGGCGTCACCGCCCCGATCCTCGGTGCCCGCACCGCGCAGCAGCTCAGAGACTCGTTGTCAGTGGAGGCGCTTAGTCTTCCTGACGAGATCCGCCGGGCGCTGGACGATGTGTCGGCTCCGGTGCACCACTATCCCGACCACAACTGGAGCACGCTGTGAGTACCGACCGCGCCGGCGACAACCCGCCCGAGCAGGAGGCTGCCGCGCCCGGTGACGAGGCGGTCGGCGAGGCCGGCGCCGGAGCCGGCGGCAACGCCGACGGCACACCACAGCCCGGCCCCGCCGCGTCCGTGGCGGCGCTGGCAGCGGCGGTGCGGGCCGTGGAGACCGGTGAGCGCTCCGCCGCGTCGTTCTTCGCCGAAGCCCCACGGGCCGGCAAGGCCGCCGCACCCGCCGCCCGCCCCGCGCGCGACGGCGCGGCCGGACCGGACCGGGCCGGGCAGCCGGCACCGGCGGGCCCGGCCCCCGCGGCGGACGCCCCGCGCCCCGCCGGACCGCCGCCCGCCCCGGCCCGGCCGGCCGCGCCGGACTCCGCCGCCCAGAGCGCCGCGCACGGCCCCACGATCCCCGCGGCCCGCCCCGCCGTCACTCCGGCCCCCGGCATCGAGGGCGTACGGCAGGTGCTCGCCGCCGGCGGCGCCCCCGAGGCGCTCGCAGAGCGGGCCACGGAGGCGCTCGGCCAGCAGGCCGCCGAAACGCTGAGCGAGGACCCCTGGCAGCTGCTCGCCGTGCCCGGCGTCCGTCCCGAGCAGGCCGACGGGTTCGCCCGAGCGCTGCTCGGCCCCGCCTGCGGTCCGGGCGACGAGCGGCGCGCCCAGGCACTGATCGGCTGGCTGCTGGAGCAGGCCGCGGTCGTCGGCCACTCCGCCCTGGAGGCGTCCGCGCTGCGCGCCGCCCTCGCCCAACGCTCCGTACCTGACCCCGACGAGGCCCTCCAGAGAGCCATCGCGGACGGCGCGGTGCTGGTCTTCCAGGACGCGCTGGACACCCCGGCCCGCCCCCGGGCCGCCGCGGAGGACGACGAGGAGCAGCCGGTCCGCATCCTGCTCGGCCTGGACCGGCTCGCCATGGCCGAGGAGAGCGTCGCCGACGGACTGGCCCGACTGCTGAACACCTTCGAACCACCCACCGACGCACCGGCCGACGACACCAGGTCGGACGACGAGGCACCGACCGGCGAGGAATCCGCCGCCACGGACGGCCCGCCGACCGCGCCCCCGGAGGCCGACGCCCCGGACGCCCCACCGGCCCCCGGGGAAGACGTCGCCCCGGTCCGCCCCACCCCCGACGCCTGGGCAGCCGTCGCGGCGGACGCCCCCTCGCCCTCCGCCGCCGAGCTCATCCGGACCGTGGCGGACAGCGGTCTGACGGCCCACACCGGCGGCGAGGCGGCCCGCGCCGAACCCGCCGCGCTGATCGCCGCGGCCCGCGCCCTCGGGCTGCGGGCGTTCGGCGCCACCCACACCGCGGACGGCCGCCGACGGCTGGCCGCGCAGTTCGCCGAGGCCGCACCGGGCGGTGCCGCCGGGGAGCCCGCCGGCCCGGCCACGGCGGAGGCCGCGGTGACGGTCGCCGGCCTGCTGTCCGGGCAGGAAGGCCCGGGCCGGGACGCGGACGGCGCGCTCGCCCTCGACCTGCTCGTCGTGCTGGACGCCCCGCAGCTGGACCTGGACACCACCGCCCTGCTCGTCGAATCGCTGTCCGACGGGACGCGCCTGGTGCTCAGCGGCGACCCCGGCGTCCTGTGGTCCGCCGGTCCCGGACGGCTCTTCCAGGACCTCCTGCAGTCCCGGTTCTGCCCCCAGGTCGCCTCCCGTACCCCGGACTTCGGGCCGATCGGCGAGCTGGTGTCGGGCATCGGCATCGGCGAACTCGACGCGGTCGAGGCACCCGGCAAGGAGGTGGTGACCGTCCCCGTGCGGGACGCCGGCGAGGCGGTGCACCGCACGGTCCAGCTGGTCGCCGACTCGGTGCCCAGGGCGCTGGGCATCGCCGCCGACCAGACGCAGGTCATCACCGTCGGCCACGGCGGCGCCGCCGGCACCCGCGCGCTGAACTCCGCACTCAAGGAGCGCCTCAACCCCGGCCCCGGCAGGTTCGGCGGCTTCGACCCCGGCGACCGCGTGGCGTACGCCCCGGCGCTGGGCCGGACGCTCCCCGGCACGGTCACCGGTGCCGACGCCGACGGCCTGCACCTCGACTGCGACGGCACCGCCGTGGTCGTTCCCCGCGAACAGGTCGACTCCGGCGCCGTCCGGCACGGCTGGGCGCTCACCGCCCATCAGGCGGCCGGGTCGCGCTGGCCCGCCGCGGTCGTGGTGCTCCCCGGCGACGCCGCCGGCGGCCTGACCCGCGCCTGGGTCTACACCGCCTTCAGCCGCGGCGAACGGCATCTTTCGGTGGTCCAGGGCGTGGACCAGGCACTCTCCCGCGCGGTCGCCGAGCTGCCCGCCAAGGAGCGCACCACCCGGCTGCGGACGCTGCTGCGCCTACAGGCCGGGGAGCAGTCGGCGGACCCGGCCGCGGACTGACCGCACCGCCCGCCCCGAGCGGTGGGCCCGCGGGACGCCGGCACACCGGCCGTCCGCCCCGCGGGCCCGTGCTGCCACGCCTCACCGCCTCCGGTCGGCCGGCTCCAGCAGATCGTCGTCGTCATCGTCGTCGTCGAGTTCCTCGTCGAAGACCGAACTGACGTCGAAGCGGCACACCACCCGCTGCGGATCCGCCTGGTCGAACGGCGCGGCGAGCCACTCCCCCGGCTCGGCCGGCTCGTCGACGGCCGCCACCCACAGCGCGGAATCGCCCTCCTCCAGGCCGAACTCCTTGTGCCGGGAGGCGATCTCGTCCGGTTCGTACTCCCCGAAGAGCACCCCGAGCGCGGCGTAGACGCTGCTGCCGACCACCGCGGCCGCATCCGTGGCGCTGCCCGCCGCGTCATCAGCGGCATCCGGGTCCAGGGACGCGATGCGCTGTGCCTGATGCAGCAGGCGCTGCGGCTTGGCGACGGTGTAGTCGCGCCGGATGAGCACGCTCAGCGCGCTCGGCTCCTCGGGCCCCGCGTAGGCGGGCAGGGTGTCGCTCCCGGGGATCTCGAAGGGGGTGACCTCGTCGTAGGCGTCGTAGAGCAGCTCGTCATAGGCCTCAGCAGCCGCGGCGACTTCGTCGAACGCGGCGTAGACGGCCGGGTCGTCCGGCCCCGAGCGGCGCTCGACCGCGTCGAGGTGACGGTCCAGCGCGGCTTTGACCGCCTCAGCGGCGGCACGTACCTCGGCAGCGGAAGGCTGCGCAGCATCAGACATAGTGCAGACGCTATCCGTACCAGGGCCGGTCCCGCACAATAGATGCGATGCCGGAATACGAATTCTGCGATGTGTATGTGCCTCGGGGCGTCTCCCGCAAGGCCACCACACGCCTGCTGACCGACCATGCCGAGTACGGACACTGGGAGTTGGACCGACTTCGTCTCAATCCCGACGGTAGCCGCCGGGTCCGGCTGCGCCGCCGGATCATCCGACAGCTCCGCGCGACGTGGTGAGCCCCGGGAGGGTGTGATCGCAGCAGAGCGGGCCCCGGTCAGGGACCGGGGCCCGCTCCGTCGTACTGTCACACCAAGTGCTGCCGATCAGCTACGGACGGTACGCGCCCGCCGGTAGAGGACGGCGCCCCCGAGCAGCAGTCCGGCGCTGCCCGGGATCGCGTAGCCCAGCGCCCCGGCACCGGTGTGCGCCAGCTGCGTCCCGTCCTGCGGCGTCGCCGCGTTCCGGGTGTGCGGTGCGCCCGCGGTCTGCGTCCGTACGCCCGGGGTGCCCGGCGTCTGCGGGGTGCCCGGCGTCTGCGGAGCGACGGACCGCGGCTCGTGCGGGCCACCGGGGTGCCCCGGCTGGTGCGGAGTGCCCGGGTGGTGCGGGCCGCCGGGATTGCCGGGGTGGCCCTGCTCCGGCGGTTGGCCGGGCTGCGACGGGTGGCCGGGGTGGTGCGGACGGCCGGGGCCCGTCGGCGAGGCGTTGTCGCAGTCGTTCCCGAACGACGGGTTCAGCGCGCCGACCACGTCAACGCTGTTGCCGCAGACGTTGACCGGCACGTCGACCGGGGCCTGGATGGTGTTGCCGGACGCGATGCCCGGCGAGCCCTGCGCCCCGCCCACGGCGGTGGCCCCGCCGTGCTCACCGGACGTCCGCCGGTGCTTGCCCCCCTGGCCGTGCCCGCGATCGTGGCCGCCGCCGTGCCGCCCGCCGGACCCGTTCGCGCAGTGGTTGCCGAACGCCGGGTTAAGCAGACCGACCACGTCAACGGTGTTGCCGCACACGTTGATCGGAACGTCGATCGGGGCCTGGACCGTGTTGCCCGATCCGACACCCGGTGAATTCGCCGTACCGCCGGCGGCCTTGGCGTCCGCGTGCGCGTATCCGGCGGCCATGGCGAGCACGCCGCCTGCGGCCGCCATGGTGATCAGGCCTTTTCGTGCGACCTGTCTCATAAGTCTTCCCCTGCCTTGTGCCCTTACAGGAATGCGGGCGGTGGTGACCGGCGGAGGTGGGTGTCACGCTCCGCGGGCTTCCTCATCGCGAGGCTTCACCCGCCCGCGAAAATACCCAGAGGCTCCGGAATGTCGGAACGACATTCCGGAGCCGGGCTGGGCCGGCCCTCAACGGGCCGGAAGCGTCAGTCGTTTACGCAGGTGTTGCCGAAGGACGGGTTGAGCAGACCGACCACCGAGACCGAGTTGCCGCAGACGTTCACCGGAACGTGGACCGGGGCCTGAACGACGTTGCCGGAAAGCACACCCGGGGAGTGCACCGCGGCACCCTGGGCGCCGGAGTCGGCAACAGCCAGGCCGGCGCCGGCCATAACGACACCACCGGCAACCGCAGCAGCGGCGACGACCTTCTTGATCATGGTTCCTCCTTGTAGGCAATGCGGTCCCAGCCGCGGACCGCAATCAGATCAACGAAGACCGGGCCGTTGAAGCTACGAACACATCGCGGCATTCACCCTTTCCAGCGAAGCCAACGTGAAAGGCAGGAAATTCACGCCGACTCCGCCTTCTCGGCACGCGCTCTCACCGACCAACTCCCCATGCCCACAGCCCCGTAGGGAAGGCACCCACCCGCTCCGGCCGCACACCGGAACCCCACCCCCACCAACCGAAGCCCCTTACCTGCCAGTTCGGCTCAGGCCGAACGGGTCGGCTCGGCTCAGCTCTGGTCGATGAATCGGTCAAGCACCCGCACCCCGAACTTCAGCCCGTCCACCGGCACCCGCTCGTCGACGCCGTGGAACATCCCGGCGAAGTCCAGCTCCGGCGGCAGCTTCAGCGGCGCGAACCCGAACCCGCGGATCCCCAGGTCGTCGAAGGACTTGGCGTCCGTCCCCGCGGAGAGCATGTACGGCACGGCCCGCGCGATCGGGTCCTCGGCCTGCAACGCCGACTGCATCGCATCCACCAGGGCACCGTCGAAGGTGGTCTCCAGCGCCTTGTCCGCGTGGACGTCCTCGCGCTTGACCCGCGGCCCCAGGATCCGGTCCAGGTCCGCCAGGAACTCCTCCTCGAACCCGGGCAGGAAGCGGCCGTCGACGTGGGCGGTGGCCTCGCCCGGAATCACATTGATCTTGTAACCGGCGCCCAGCTGCGTGGGGTTGGCGGTGTTCCGCAGCGACGCGCCGATCAGCTTGGCGATACCGCCGAGCTTGGCCAGCGTCGCGTCCATGTTCTCCGGGTCCAGTTCGGTGCCCAGCGCGTCCCCGAGCTCGTCCAGGAAGGCCCGCAGCGTCTTGGTCACCCGCACCGGGAACTCGTGCCGCCCCAACCGCCCGACCGCCTCGGACAGTTCGGTGATGGCGTTGTCCCTGTGGATCATCGATCCGTGCCCGGCCGACCCAGCCACGGTCAGCTTCATCCAGTGCATGCCCTTCTGGGCCGTCTCCACCAGATACAGCCGCAGGTTCTCGTTGACGGTGAAGGAGAACCCGCCGACCTCGCTGATCGCCTCGGTCACCCCCTCGAACAGCTCCGGGTGGTTGTCGACGAGATACCGCGCGCCATAGGTGCCACCGGCCTCCTCGTCCGCCAGGAACGCCAGCACGATGTCCCGCGGCGGCTTGCGCCCCGTGCGCAGCCGGTCACGCACCACGGCCAGCGTCATCGCGTCCATGTCCTTCATGTCGACCGCGCCGCGCCCCCACACGCACCCGTCCGCGATCTCCCCGGAGAACGGGTGGTGGGTCCAGTCGTCGGCGTTGGCCGGCACCACGTCGGTGTGCCCGTGGATCAGCAGGGCCGGCCGCGACCGGTCCTCCCCCTCGATCCGCGCGACGGTCGACGCCCGCCCCTTGTGGGACTCGAAGATCTGCGGCTCCAGGCCGACCTCGGCGAGCTTCGCCGCGACGTACTCGGCGGCGACGCGCTCCCCCGGCCCCGAGTGATCGCCGTAATTGCTGGTGTCGATCCTGATCAGATCCCGGCACAGATCGACCACCTCGTCCTCACCGGTGACCGTACGGGCCGGCTGCGACTCGCTCACACTGCCTCCTCTTGGTTCACGGCCGCGGCAGCACCCGAGAGCACTCCGCGGCGGGGTCCACCGCCATCCTCCACCCCGCACCCGCTCCGCCCAAGGCCGCAATACTCCCGACATGCCCTGGTCACAGGCGCGCGGCGGCCCCGGACCGGGGGTGATCGACCACCCCCGAACGTTTGCTATTGTTTTCCTCGTCGGAACGGCCCGGAGGCCGCAACGACAGACACCTTGTCCGGGTGGCGGAATGGCAGACGCGCTAGCTTGAGGTGCTAGTGCCCTTTATCGGGCGTGGGGGTTCAAGTCCCCCCTCGGACACCATGAGGCAATCAAGGCCCCAGATCTTTTGATCTGGGGCCTTTTGCTGTTGCTGGGCCGCGCCTGTGGGGCTTCTGGGTGTGCGTCGTGGCAGGCGTGGGCCGCTCGGAATTTGCGGTGCGGGGGTGCGGTCCCCTGCGTAGGGTGCCTCCGTTCATGGTCGGTGAGAGGGGTGCTCGTGGTGTTGATCTTTGATGCGGATGACACGTTGTGGGAGAACAACGTGATCTTCGAGCGGGTGATTGACGAGTTCACGGGGTGGCTGGCGGGGCCGGGGCTGGAGCGGGGGGCCGTGCGGGCCGTGCTCGACGGGATCGAGGCGGCGAACGCGGTGACGCTGGGGTACGGGAGCAAGGTGTTCCTGCGGAGCCTTGGGGAGTGCGTGGAGCGGGTGCGGGGGCGGGCGGCCACCGCGGCGGAGCGGGCGCGGATCGACGGGTGGGGAGCGGCCTTCGCGGGGGATCGGGTGGAGCTGATTCCGGGGGTGGCCGAGACGTTGGCGGAGCTGGCGGGGCGACACGAGTTGCTGTTGCTGACCAAGGGGGACGAGGAGGAGCAGCGGCGGAAGGTGGTCGCGTCGGGGCTGACCGGGCACTTCCGCGGGGTGCACATCGTGCCGGAGAAGAACGTAGCCACGTACGAGGAGCTGACGCGGGCCTACGGGCTCGTGCCGGAGCGGACGTGGATGGTCGGGAACTCCCCGAAGTCGGACATCCTGCCGGCCCGGTCGGCGGGGCTGAACGCGGTGTTCATCCCGCACGTCCACACCTGGGTGCTGGAGCACGAGGAGTTGGATCCGGGGGATGCGAAGGTGCTGCGGCTGGGGGCGTTCGGGGAGTTGGTGCACCACTTCTGAGGGAGGGGTGCGGGAAGCCCGCGGTCGGCCCTGGTGGGGCGACCGCGGGCTGGTGTCGGGGCGGTCGGGGGTCAGAGCGGGTCGGTGGGGGTGAGTACGCCGGATGCGAGGGTCAGCCAGCGGGTGATCGAGAGCTCGCGGAGGAAGCGGGGGTCGTGGCTGACCACGAGGAGGGCGCCCTCATAGGAGTGGAGGGCGGTGACCAGGCGGCGGACGGAGGACATGTCGAGGTTGTTGGTCGGTTCGTCGAGGAGGAGGAGTTGGGGGGCCGGTTCGGCGAGCATCAGGGCGGCCAGGGCGGCGCGGAAGCGTTCGCCGCCGGAGAGGGTGCCGGCTTGTTGGTCGGCGCGGGCGCCCTTGAAGAGGAAGCGGGCGAGGCGGGCGCGGATGCGGTTGTTGGTGGCGTCCGGGGCGTAGCGGGCGACGTTCTCGACGACGGTGAGGTCGTTGTCGAGGACCTCGTCGAGGCGCTGTGGGAGGAAGCGGTGCGGGACGTGGACCTCCGCGGTGCCGGCGGCCGGCGGGAGTTCGCCGGTGAGGGTGCGGAGCAGGGTGGTCTTGCCGGAACCGTTGCGGCCGGTGAGGGCGATCCGTTCGGGGCCGCGCACCTCCAGGTCGGCGTGCGTGCCGTAGCGGGTGCGCAGGCCGCTGACGGTGAGGACGGTGCGGCCCGGGGGGACCACGGTGTAGGGGAGGTCGATGCGGATCTCGTCGTCGTCGCGGACCGCTTCGGCGGCCTCGTCGAGGCGGTCCCTGGCCTCTTGGAGGCGTTCGATGTGCAGGGCGCGGTGTTTGCCGGCCGAGACCTGGGCCTCCTGTTTGCGGGAGTTCATGACGATCTTGGGTTCGCGCTTCTGGGCGTACATCTTGTTGCCGTAGCGGACCCGGCGGGCGAGTTTGACCTGGGCGTCGGCCAGTTCGCGCTTCTGGCGCGCGACGTCGGACTCGGCGGCCCGGACCATCCGCTCGGCCGCCTCCTGTTCTACGGCGAGGGCCTGTTCGTAGGCGGTGAAGTTGCCGCCGTACCAGTGCACCTCGCCGCCGCGGAGGTCGGCTATCCGGTCGACCCGGTCGAGGAGTTCGCGGTCGTGGCTGACCACGAGGAGGACCCCGGACCAGGCGGTGACCGCGTCGTAGAGGCGGCGGCGGGCGGGCAGGTCGAGGTTGTTGGTAGGTTCGTCGAGCAGGAGCACGTCCGGGCGGCGGAGCAGCAGGGCGGCCAGGCGGAGCAGGACGGACTCGCCGCCGGAGACCTCGCCGATGGTGCGGTCGAGGTCGATGGTGTGCAGGCCGAGTTGGTCGAGGGTGGCGCGGGCGCGCTCCTCCACGTCCCAGTCGTCGCCGATGGTGGTGAAGTGTTCCTCGCTCTCCCCCAAGCTCTCGGCTTCGCTCGACCAGGGGGGACCCCCATCGCCGCTCTCGATGGCGTGCAGGGCGGTGCGGGCGGCGGCGATGCCGAGCGCCTCGTCGACCCGGAGGTGGGTGTCGAGGGAGGCGTGCTGCGGGAGGTAGCCGACCTCGCCGACGACCTTGACGCTGCCGTCGGTGGGGGCCAGTTCACCGGCGATCAGCTTCAACAGGGTGGACTTTCCTGATCCGTTGAGGCCGATGAGTCCGGTGCGGCCGGCGCCGACGGAGAACTGGAAGCCGTCCAGGACGGGGGTGCCGTCGGGCCAGCTGAAGCCGGTGTGGGCGCAGACGATGGCCGCGGAGGAGGCGGCGGGGGGCTTTGACATACGGGTCTCCGGGGAGGTGCGCGGGGTGGGGAACGAGCTGCGCAGGGAGACACCGCGGCAGTGCCGGGGTTCGGGTACGCCGTGCGTACGCCGAGGTCACGGACGGGCCACGCGGGGCGGGGATCGCGGAACGGATCGCCGGTCGCGGGCGCGGTGTCTTCCGGACCTCAGACGAGCAACGGCCTTCTCCTGTCGGGAGGGAAACCCGCCGGGCCGTCGGCCGGGGCGGGGTGGACGTCTACGACCGTAGAGGGCCACGGGCGAGAACGCAAACGCTATTTCCGTTGCGTTTGCATTCTCGCCCGTGGCTGCCGGGGCTGGCGCCTGTCCGGCGGGGCAGGCTCGGAGCGGCCCTAGAGGGCGCGGAGGCGCACCCGGGCCGGGCCGGTCGCCTGGAGGGTGATGCCGGCGGCGACCGGTACGTCCTGGTCGATGGCCTCCAGTTCGTGGGAGCGGAGCAGGATCGCCAGGGCCAGGACGGATTCCAGCATCGAGAAGTGCTGGCCGATGCAGGCTCGCGGGCCGCCACCGAACGGGAACCAGGCGTAGCGGTGGCGCTCCGCCTCGCGTTCGGGGGCGAAGCGGTCCGGGTCGAACCGCTCGGGGTCCTCCCAGAGGTCCGGGTGGCGGTGGGTGACCCAGGGGGCGACGATCACGTCGGCGCCGGCCGGGAGGCGGAAGCCGGCGATCTCGGTGGCCTCCACGGCCCGGCGACTGACCACGGGAGCGGCCGGGTAGAGCCGCATGGACTCCTTGAACGCCCGGGTGAGCCGCGGCAAGCGGTCCAGGTCGGCTGCGGTGGGGGTGCGGTCGCCGAGGACGCGGGTCAGTTCGGCGCGGATCCGGGTCTGTTCGCCGGGGTGCCGGGCGAGCAGGTGGAGGGTGAAGGCCATGGAGGTGGCGGTGGTCTCGTGGCCGGCCAGCAGGAAGATCAGGACCTGTTCGCGGACCTCGGTGGCATCGAGGGTGCCGTCCTCCTCGTTGCCGGCCGCGGCGAGCAGGGAGAGCAGGTCGTTGTGGTCCGGGGCCCCGGTGGCGCCGTCGCCGGCGGCCGTGCGGCGTTCGGCGATGATCCGGTCGCACAGCGCGTTGAGTTCGGCGGTGACCCGGCGGGTGCGGAGGTTCCTGGGGGTGGGCCAGTCGCGGGGCACCTTCAGGGGCGCGTAGGCGCGGCGTACGACGTAGTCGTTGATGACGGGGGCGGAGCGGTGGATGGCGGCCACCGCGGCCTCCACGTCGAGGCCGAAGAGGATCCGGGCGACGGTGCGCAGGGCGAGCCGGTTCATCTCGGGGACGAGGTCGAGCACGCCGCCCTCGGCGGACCGCCAGCGGGCGGTGACCGCATCGGCCTCGGTGGTCACCGCCGCCGCGTAGCCGTCGACCCGGCGCTTGGTGAACAGGGGTTGTACCAGCCGGCGTTGGCGGAGGTAGTCGGTGTCCTGGCTGGTGAGCAGGCCGTTGCCGAACGCCTGGCGGACCTCCTCGTAGAGCGGGTGGTCCTTGCGGAAGTTGGCGGCCTGGGTGCCGAGGATCTGCTGCACTCCCTCGGGCGCGAAGACGGCGTAGAAGACGCTACGGAATCCGGGTGGGCCGGCCTCCAGTCGGACCACGTCGCCGTGTTCGCGCTGGGCTCTTAAAAAGGCTCCGAGGGAGTCGCGGCGGAGATCGAGCAGCGAGCCGATCACGGGGAAGCCGGCGGGGCCGGGGATCGTGGTCGGGGCGGTACTGCCGGCGCTGGAACGGGGCGCCGGCCCGGTGCCGGCACCGGAACGGGGCGAGGGGTTGGTCAGGGACATGCTCGGATTCCTATCCACGAACGGGCCGGGGAATGTCGCGGCGCGGCGTGGTGTGGACAACGGGCCGGGCGGCGACCGGCGGGTGGCCGGGGGCCGGCCGGCCGGTGCGGCGGGGGCACGTAGCATGTTCGGATGATCGAAAAGCAGGCCGGGCGGGCGGGACGCACCACCGCACAACAGTGTCGGGTCACCGTCTGCCGCGGCTGTTGCTGCGGGGACGCGGCGAAGATCCCGGGGGTCGACCACACCGGGCAGATACCCCGGCTGCGGGCGGCACTGGACGGGGCGGCACCGGTCCGGGCCTCGGACTGTCTGGACGTCTGCGACCAGGCGAACGTGGTCGTGGTGCAGCCGTCGCCGGCCGGGCGGGCCGCGGGGGGCCGGCCGGTGTGGCTGGGACTGGTCAACGACGATGACGCGCTGGCCGACATCGCCGCCTGGATACGGGCCGGCGGGCCGGGCCTCGCGGAGCCGCCCGGCGTCTTGGACCTGTACGCGCTGACGGTGTCCCGGCGGGTGCGGGAGCAGCTGGAAACGTAGTGGGCGGCCCGGGGCGGGGCGGTACCGGCTTCGGCGCGCGGAGGCGCGTGGGCGGGTGTTGGCTGGAAGTATGACCTCCGGCCAGATGGTGCGCTCCCGGACGCGCCTCCCGACAGGGGCGGGCTGAGCCGTGCGCCGCACAGTGCCGCCCGCTCCCCCGCCCGGCTCCCCGGGGCCCGCGGCGGGGCCGCCGTACCGCGTCCTGGTCGTCGCGGACGACCCGGCCGTCGCCACGGCCGTCACCGCCGGGCTCACCCGTGCCGGCCACACCACCGCGTACGCCACCGACGGCTTCACCGCCCTCGAACTGGCCGCGGACTTCCACCCGCACGCCGTGGTGCTCGATCCGGCGCTGCCGGGCATCGACGGTCTGGAGTTGCGCCGCCGGTTGCGACGGAGCGGCGGCGGTCCGGCGGTCCTCGTGGTGCCGTTGGCCGAGCGCGGCGGGACGGCGGGCGCGGGAGCGGCGGCGGAGCGTGCGGGGGCGGGGCCCGAGGGGACGCGGGAGCTGGTGGCGCGGGTGGCCGCGGCGCTGCGCCGGGCCGGGGGTGCGGACCTCGCCACCGGGTCCGCGCCGGCCCTGCGCGGCGGCGACCTGACCGCCGATCCCGGAGCCGGGCGGGCGCTCCGTGCCGGCCGGGAACTCGACCTCACCGACGACGAGTTCGCGCTGTTGGTGTTCCTGATGCGGCACCCCGGGCGGGTCTTCTCGCGGGAGCAGCTGCTCAAGCGGGTCTGGGGGCGGGACTTCGGCGATCTGTCGGCGGTGGCGGCGCGGGTGGCGCGGCTGCGGGCGGAGCTGGAACGGGATCCGGCCGCACCGCGACTGCTGACGGAGGTGTGGGGCGCCGGCTACCGCTTCGACCCCGGGGGCGGCGAGGTGGTGGGGGCCGGCGCACCCGTCGGGGAGGCGGTTCCGGTGGGCGGGGCGGTACCGGTGGGCGGGGAGGTCGGGTCGCCGCAAGAGATGGCGCGGGGCCGGCCGCAGGCCGGGTGACGGCCCACCACCAGGCTCCGGGCAGAGGCTGCTGAGCCTCCCGGGCGGTGCGGTTCAGGGGCGTGCAAGTAGGTCGTCGTCGGGCTCGTCGGCGTGCGGGGCATCGGGGTGCGGGGTGTCGGTGTACGGGGTGTCGGTCGCCGGGGTGTCGGTCGCCGGGGTGTCGGTCGCCGGGGTGTCGGTCGCCGGGGTGTCGGTCGCCGGGCGGCGCGACGGTAGGTCGCGGGCGGTGCGGACCGGTGAGGCGAGGAGGATCAGGGCGGCGAGCGGGACGCCCGCTGTGGTGATCCACATGGCCGTGCGGACACCCAGTGTGGCGCCGAGCGCACCGCCGAGCAGGGCGCCCAGCGGCAGCGTGCCGTAGTTGAGGAAGGCGGCGCTGGCGGTGACCCGGCCGAGCAGCGCGGGCGGGCAGTACGCCTGCTGGAAGCCCGACTTGAGGACGTTGCCGCCGACCACGCCCGCGGAGACCCCGAAGCTGCCGGCGACGAACAGGGCGGCGCCGGGCCCGGCGGTGGTAAGCGGGATGAGCAACGCCAAGGTGGGCAGGCCGAGTTCGAAGAGCAGGGTGGCGCGGGCGGTGCCGATCCGGACCGCGACCCGGCGGACCGCGAAGGCGCCCGCGATGCCGCCGGTGCCGGCCACCGCCAGCAGGGCGCCGACCGCACCCGGCGGCAGCCCGGCCTCGCGGACCAGGAAGACGGGCAGGATCGACTGGTACCCCATCAGCGCCAGGTTGGAGGCGGCGCCGAAGAGCGTCAGCGTGCGCAGCCAGACGTCGCCGGACACCAGCCGCAGCCCCTCGGTGACCTCGGCGCGCAGCGACCGCGGGGCGCGCTCGCCGGCGCCGGCCGGGTGCGGTTCGCGGTGGCGGATGGCGAACAGGCAGAGCAGGGAGACCAGGAAGGTGGCCGCGTTGGCCAGCAACCCGTTGACGGCGCCGGCGAGTTGGACCAGGAAGCCGCCCGCGCCCTGCCCGGCGAGCTGCGCCGCCGAGGCGCTGCCGTGCAGCTTGGCGTTGCCTTCGGGTTGGTCGGCGGGGGCGAGGAGACCGGGGAGGTAGGCGCTGTACGCGGTCTGGAAGACCACCGCCGCGGCGCCGCTCAGCAGGGCCCCGCCGGTCAGCAGGCCGAGGCTCAGCCCACCGCACCAGGCGATGACCGGGACCGCGGCGAACACCGCCATCGAGAGCGCGGCGGCGCCCAGCATCAGGGGCCGGCGGCGCGTCCGGTCCACCCAGACGCCGACCGGCAGCCCGATCAGCAGCCAGGGCAACCAGGCGCAGGCGCTCAACACGCCGACCGCGAAGGTGTCGGCGTGCAGGGTGGCGACGGCGGTCAGCGGCATCGCCACCCCGGTGACCGCGGCGCCGAACTTGCCCGCGGTCTCCCCGCACCAGAGCAGCCGGAAATCCCGGTGACGACGGAGCAGACCGCTCACGACTCGGCCCGGTCGGCCTGCTCCGTCTGCTCGATCTGCTCGGCGGGGTCCGGCTGCCGTGGGGTGGCGTTCGGGGGCGCGGCGCGGTCCGGCCGGGGCTTGCGGGGGAACGACTGGAGCTGGACGATGACGGGCCGCGCGGCGGCCGCACCGGGGGCCGCGGGCGTCCCGACGTCCGGACCGGACTGCCCGGCGGCGTCCCGGTGCCGGGCGACCACCTGTTCCAACTCCCGGTTCATCGCGGCCAGTTGATCGGGCGTCATGGTCAGGTCGTGCCACTGCACGATCGTGCCGGCGCCCCGCCATTGCGGTCCCCAGTCCTCGGCGAGGTAGCCGACGACCTGGTGGAAGTGCTGCTGGACGAGCTCGTGGACGTAGACCGAGAGCGGGCCGCGGGCGTCCGGATCGTCGCGGAAGTCGGTCGTGTTGAGCTGGCGGGAGACCGCCACCGCCCGCCACCAGCGTTCGCGCTTGGTGCCGCGGCCGGTCTCCTCCTCGATGAACTCGTGGTCGGCGAGTTGGCGCAGGTGCCAGCTGACCGTGCCGGTGTTCTCGCCGAGCCGGCGGGCGAGGCCGGTGGCGGTGTCCGGACCATCGAGGGTCAGCAGCTCCAGGATGCCCATCCGTAGCGGATGGGCGAGGCCGCGCAGGCTGCGGGCGTCCATCCGGCGGGTGGGACGCGGTGCGGGGGACGCGGCGGCGTCGGGGGCATCGGCGGCGTCGGGGGCGTCCGGCCGGCCACCACCGTGAGGCACATCGCTGCGGGGCACGTGGTCGTGAGGCACATCGCCGTGGGTCACGTGATCGCGGGGCACGTCATCGCGGGTCATGGGTAGCACCCTAGGGATGCAGAGACTTCTCTGCATAGGTTTCTCTGCAAAGAAGTCTCTGTAACTAGCTGGCGGCCGAGATGGTGCCCGCAACGGACGGCGGCCGGTGGTACAGACGGGTACGCGCGAGAATGGCGGAGTCGAGGGCCACGTTTCGGCCATCGTGGCTGACTATCCTCGGGCGCATCCCCCGCCCCGCGCGATACGAGGTGTGCGACGTGACGGTGATCCTGCTCGCTCTTGCCGCGGCATGCTGTCTGGGCACCGGGTTCGTCCTCCAGCAGATCGCGGCGCAGCACGCCCCGCCGCAGGACTACCTCTCCTTCCGGCTGTTGCTCGACCTGGTCCGGATGCCCCGTTGGGTGGCCGGGATCGTGCTGATGGTGATGGGGATGGCGCTGGGCGCGGTGGCGCTGGGGATGGGGGACATCACCCTCGTCGAACCGTTGATGGCGACGAACCTGCTGTTCGCGATGGCGCTGGCGCGGCGGATCTCCCGGCAGCGACTGGGCCGCAGCGGCTGGGCCGGCCTGTGGCTGTTGGCGGGCGGGGTGACCGCGTTCATCGTGGCCGGGCAGCCGCACGGCGGGCGCAACAGCGAGGTGGGACAGCTGGCGCAGTGGCTGATCATGGGCGGGGTACTGTCCACCGCCCTGGTGCTGGCGGCGGTCGCCAAACGGGAGCGGGTGCACGTCAGCCTGGAGGCCGCGCTGCTGGGTGTCGCGGCCGGGCTGCTCTACGGCCTCCAGGACGCGCTGACCCGGATCAGCGGTCTGCGGTTCACGGCGGGAGGCTGGCACGAACTGCTGACGAGCTGGCACCCGTACGCGATCGTGGTGCTCGGGGTGCTGGCGCTGGTGATGGTGCAGAGCGCCTTCGAGTCGGCGCCGCTGCGGATGTCGCTGCCGGCGCTGACCGCCGCCCAGCCGCTGGCCGGGATCGCCTGCGGGGTGGGCTTCCTCGGCGACCAACTACGGGTGACGACCGGGGCGCTGGCCTTCGAAGCGGCCGGGATCGCCGCGGTGGTGGCGGGAATCGTGCTGATCGGTAGCCATCCGGCGATGCCCCCGGGGGCCGGGGCGGCCGACGACGCGCGCGAGCTCCAGCCGCGCTGATCCACGGGGAGGGCCGGAGAGACCCGAGGAGGTCCAAGGGTCCAAGGAGGCCCAAGGCGGCCCAAGGAGGCCCAAGGACCCGGCGAAGGGTCCGGGGAAGGTCCAGAGAAGGCCCGGGGAAGGTCCAGGAAAAATCCTCCGGCAGATCCGCGAAAAGACCCGCTGACGCCCCTTACGCATTTATTAATGTCCAGCATTAGAATCGAGACATGCCCAGGACATCAGGCCCCGAGACCCGGGAAAAGCTGATCCGCGCCGCCGAGGAAGTCTTCGCGGCGCAAGGCGTGGACGGCGCCCAGATTCGCGACATCGTCGCACTGGCCGGCCAGAGCAATCCGTCGGCGGTGCAGTACCACTTCGGCTCCCGGGCCGGGCTGCTGGACGCCGTGATGGCCGGCCGGCTGACCCGTACGGAGGCGGCCCTGGCGCCGCTGCTGGCCGCGGCGGAGGCTGACGGACCGGCGCTCCGGGAGCTGATCCGGTTGCTGCTGACGGCCGAGGCCACCGAGTTGCGGACCGACCGGGGGCGGCGCTGCCTGCGGATCTCCGCCCAGCTCAGCCACGAGAGCGGGGTCCGCACCAGGGTCCCGCACCCGACCCTCGCCGGGACCGCGTACTGGCGGCTGATCTGCCGGGTCGAGGAGGCGCTGGCCGCGGCCGGACTGCCGGAGGCGGTGCGGCTGGAGCGGTTGGACCTCGCGCTGACGCTGATCGGTGCGGCGCTGGCCGACCGGGCCCGGCACTACCTGGACGGCGCCGCACCCCTGACGGGCGAGGAACTGTTCCTCGCCGACCTCGCCGGGACGACGACCGCGTTCCTGCTCGCCGCCGCCCCCCGAACCGAAGGAGTTCCCCATGAGTGAGCCCAGCCAGGCGGCCCGCGCCGCGGACCTGAGCGGCAAGACCGTCATCCTCACCGGCGCAGCCCGCGGGCTGGGTGCCGCGGCCGCCGAGCAGGCCGTCGCGGCCGGCGCCGACGTCGTCCTCACCGACGTCCTCCAGGAGGAGGGCGCGGCGACCGCGGCCCGGCTCGGCGAGCGGGCCCGGTTCCTGGCCCACGACGTGACCTCCGAGGAGGACTGGCAGCGGGTCGTGGACTTCGCGGTGGCGGAGTTCGGCGGGGTCGACGGGCTGGTGAACAACGCCGGGATATCGACCGGGGCACCCCTGGAGACGATCTCCGCCGACTTCTTCCGCAAGGTCCTCGACGTCAACCTCACCGGTGTCTTCATCGGCATGAAGACCGTGCTGCCGGCCATGAAGGAGCGCGGCGCGGGCTCGATCGTGAACATCTCGTCGGCGGCCGGGCTGATGGGGCTGGCCATGACCGGCGGTTACGGCGCGTCCAAGTGGGGCGTCCGCGGTCTGACCAAGATCGGCGCGGTGGAGTGGGGCGCCGCGCGGGTCCGGGTGAACTCCGTACACCCCGGGATGACCTACACCCCGATGACCGCGCAGGTCGGCATCGAGGTCGGCGAGGGCAAGTACCCCAACACCCCGATGGCCCGGGTCGGCGAGGCGCACGAGATCGCCGGTGCGGTGGTCTTCCTGCTCTCCGACGCCGCCTCGTACGTCACCGGCGCCGAGTTGGCGGTGGACGGCGGCTGGACCACCGGCCCGACCGTGAAGTACGTCATGGGGCAGTGAGCCGAAGATCCGTGGCGGCGTGCCCCGACAGGTGCGCACGCCGCCACGGGTGGTTCCATGGCCCCATGACCGATCACCGACCGTCCGGCGAGCAGGAGCCGCTCAACGCGGACGAAGTCCTCGATGTCGTCGATGCACAGGACCGGGTCGTGGGGCAGGCCCCGCGGGCCGAGGCGTACGCCCGTCGGCTGCGCACCCGCTGCGCGTTCGTCCTGGTCCGGGACGCCGAGGACCGGATATTCGTCCATCGGCGGACCCCCCGGAAGCTGGTGTTCCCCTCGCATTACGACATGTTCGTGGGCGGCGTGGTGGGCGCCGGCGAGACCTATGACGAGGCGGCGCTGCGGGAGGCCGAGGAGGAGCTCGGGGTGTCCGGGCTGTCCCGTCCGGAGCCGCTGTTCCGCTTCCTGTACGAGACGCCCGAGCACACCTGGTGGTCGGCGGTCTACCAGGTGCGCTGCACGCTTCCGGTGGCGCCGCAGGAGTCGGAGATCGACTGGCACGCCTTCCTGCCGGAGGAGGAGTTGACCCGGCGGTTGGACGCCTGGCCGTGGACCCCGGACGGGCTGGCCGCGTACCGGGAACTGCTGGCCCGGCGGGCGGCCGGGGAGGTCTGAGCCGATGGGTCCGGGCATCCGGCTGTGGTTCTCCCCGGGGCGGGTGCGCGAGGAAGGCACCACCCCCGACTACCGCTTCTCGCTCGCCAACGAGCGGACCTTCCTCGCCTGGCTGCGCACCGGGCTGGCGCTGATCGGCGGGGGCTTCGCGGTGGACCAGTTCCTGCCGCGGCTGCACGGGAACCTGCGGTTCGCCTTCACCGTCGTCCTGCTGGTCGGCGGGGCGCTGTGCGCGCTGCGGGCGGTCAACCACTGGGTGCGCTGCGAGCGCGCGATGCGGCGCGGTGAGGACCTGCCGATCTCCCGTTTCCCTGCGGTGCTGGCGCTCTGCGTCGGGCTGCTGGCGGTGGCGGTGGTTGTGTTGGTGCTGATCGGCTGGACCAACTAGCGGGGGCCGGATCGATGGGCGCACCCAAGGAGGCCGGCGGGGCACCGCGGCCGGCCGCGGACCGGGACCCCGGGCTGCAACCGGAGCGGACCCGGCTGGCCTGGCGGCGGACGGTGCTGTCGGCCGTGGCGGTGGCGGCGTTGGCCGGACGGCAGGTGCTGCACGGCGGGGCCCCGGGCCCGGTCGAGACGGTGCTGATGGTGCTGGTGGCGCTGGCGTGGGTGGTGTTCGCGGTCGCCGCGGACCGCCGGATGCGGGCGCTGGCGGGCGGCCGGCCGGCCGCGCTGCCGGCGTGGCTGGCGCTGCTGGTGGCCGGCTGCACCCTCGGGCTGGCGGTGTGCGGCGCGGCGCTGCTGCTGCCGGGGCGGTGAGCCGCACCCGACGGTACGGTTACGGGTGCCGCGCGGCACCGGGCCGGGCCGGGCCGACCGGCGGCCGCGGCGCCCGCGCGGGACCGATCGCCCCAACCCGAAAGCCGAACATGACGGACCATCAGCACCCCGCGGAGACCGGCCCCGACACCGCCGTCCCCGAGCCCTACCTCACCGAACTCGCCCCGGGCGTCCAGGCGTTCATCCAGCCGGACGGCGGCTGGTGCCTGAACAACGCGGGCTTCGTCACCGACGGGACCGCCACCCTGGTCGTGGACACCGCCGCCACCGAGCGCCGGGCACGGCTGCTGCGCCGCCGGATCGCGGAGAGCGGCGCCCCCGCGCCCCGTACCCTCGTCAACACCCACCACCACGGCGACCACACCTACGGCAACGGCGTGTTCGCCCCCGAGGCGACGGTCATCGGACACGCGGCCTGCCGTCGGGAGTTGCTGGCCGCCGGCCGCCAACTGCACGCGGTGTGGCCCGAGGTGCCGTACGGCGACATCGTCCTCACCCCGCCGGAGGTCACCTTCGAGGACCGTCTGACGGTGTACGCCGGGGAGGTCGAGGTGCGGCTGATCCACCCGGGGGTGGCGCACACGCCCGGCGACACCATCGTCTGGCTGCCGCGGCAGCGGGTGGTCTTCACCGGGGACCTGATCTTCAACGGGGGCACCCCGTTCCTCCTCATGGGCTCGCTGACCGGGTCGCTGCGGGCGATCGAGGTGCTGCGGTCGCTGGACGCGGAGACGGTCGTGCCCGGGCACGGTCCGGTGGCCGGGCCGGAGGTCTACGACCAGGTCGAGCGCTATCTGCGGTTCGTCGGGGAGCTGGCCCGCGAGGGGCGGGCGGCCGGGCGGACGCCGCTGGAGGTGGCCCGGGAGGCGGAGCTGGGCGCCTTCGCGGGGCTGGCGGAGCGCGAGCGACTGGTGGCCAACCTCCAGCGGGCGTACGCCGAGCTGGCGGGCGCGGCGCCGGGTGCGCCGCTGGACGCGGCGGCCGGGTTCGGGGCGATGGCTGAGTTGAACGGTGGGGTGCCGCCGGCCTGCCACGCCTGAGCGGGCGCATCCGCCCGGGTGGGCGGGGTGGCGGAAACACGTCGGGTGACCGACGCCCCACGGGTGGACACTGGACTCCATACCGACTAGTCGGCATGATCAGGCGGGACGGGCCCGCCGGCCCTGGACCGTCCAACCGTCCACTCCGTACGGAGGAAGCACGATGAGCAACGGCACCCCGCCCCCGCCGGCCGCCGGGGAGGCACCACCCGGCCTCGATCCGGAGCGCCTGCGGGAGCATCTGGACCGGGAGCGGCCGGGCCTGGTCTCCGGGCCGCTGCACGCGCAGCTGATCGAGGGTGGGCGGTCCAACCTCACCTACCGGGTCACCGACGGCACCGCCTCCTGGGTCGTCCGCCGCCCGCCGCTCGGCCACGTGCTGGCCACCGCGCACGACATGCGGCGCGAGCACCGGGTGATCAGCGCACTGCACGACACCGCGGTGCCGGTGCCCCAGACGCTGCTGCTGTGTGCGGACGAGTCCGTCATCGGCGCCCCGTTCTACGTGATGGAGCTGGTGGCGGGCGTCCCGTACCGGACCGTGGAGCAGCTGACCCCGCTGGGCCCGGAGCGAACCCGGGCGGTGGTGCTGTCCCTGGTCGACACGCTGGTGGAGTTGCACGCGGTGGATCCGGAGGCGGCCGGGCTGGGCGACTTCGGGCGCCCGGACGGCTTCCTGGAGCGTCAACTGCGGCGCTGGGGCAAGCAGTTGGCAGCCTCCAAGAACCGCGATCTGCCCGGCATCGACGCGCTCCACGAGGCGCTCGGCCGGGCGCTGCCCGCCTCCCCCGCGCCGACCGTGGTGCACGGCGACTACCGGCTGGACAACGTCCTGGTCGGCGCCGGCGACACCATCACCGCCGTACTGGACTGGGAAATGTCCACACTCGGCGATCCGTTGACCGACCTCGGACTGCTGGCGATGTACTGCACCGACCTGGGCCTGCCCGGGTCGCCGGTCAGCACCACCAGCGGCGCCCCGGGGCACCCCGACCCGGACGAACTGATCGCCCGCTACGCCGAGCGCTCCGGCCGGGACACCTCGCAGATCGCCTGGTACACCGCGTTCGCGTGGTTCAAACTCGCGGTGATCCTCGAAGGCATCCACTACCGCTACACGCTCGGCCAGACGGTCGGCGCGGGCTTCGACCGGATCGGCGAGCTGGTGCCCGTCTTCATCGACCGCGGACTGACCACCCTGAAGGAAGGCTGAGGCACCGATGGACTTCGCATTCGACGGCCGTACCGAGGAACTGCGGGCGCGGCTCGACGCGTTCATGACCGAGTGGGTGTACCCGGCGGAGCGGGTCGTGGACGAGCAGCGGGCCGCGCTGGCCTCGCCGTGGGACACCCCGCCGGTGGTGGAGGAACTCAAGGCCGAGGCGCGCCGACAGGGCCTGTGGAACCTCTTCCTCCCCGACGAGGAGCACGGTGCGGGGCTGACCAACCTCCAGTACGCGCCGCTGGCCGAGATCACCGGCCGCAGCCCGCAACTGGCGCCCACCGCACTGAACTGCGCGGCACCGGACACCGGCAACATGGAGGTGCTGGCGCAGTTCGGCGACGACGAGCAGAAGAAGCGCTGGCTGGAGCCGCTGTTGGCGGGTGAGATCCGCTCGGCGTTCGCGATGACCGAGCCGGAGGTGGCCTCGTCGGACGCCACCAACATCGAGACCCGGATCGAGCGGGACGGCGACGACTACGTCATCAACGGCCGTAAGTGGTACATCTCCGGGGCGATGAACCCGCTGTGCCACATCTTCATCGTGATGGGCAAGACCGATCCGGACGGCGCGGACATCCGCCGCCAGCAGTCGATGATCCTGGTCCCGCGGGACACCCCCGGCCTGAAGGTCACCCGCGCCATGCAGGTCTACGGCTACGAGGACCACTACCACGGCGGGCACGCGGAGGTCGTCTTCGAGGACGTCCGGGTTCCGGCGGGCAACCTCATCGGCGAGGAGGGCGGCGGCTTCGGCATCGCGCAGGCGCGGCTCGGGCCCGGCCGGATCCACCACTGCATGCGGCTGATCGGGATGGCCGAGCGGGCCATCGAGCTGATGTGCCGGCGCGCGGTCTCCCGTACCGCGTTCGGCAAGCCGCTGGCCCAGCAGGGCGTGGTCCAGGAGTGGATCGCCGACGCCCGGGTGGCGGTGGAGCAGCTGCGACTGCTGGTGCTGAAGACCGCGTGGCTGATGGACACCGTCGGCAACAAGGGTGCGCACACCGAGATCCAGGCCATCAAGATCGCCACCCCGCGCACGGTCGTGGACATCCTCGACAAGGCGGTCCAACTGCACGGCGCGGGCGGCGTCAGCCAGGACTTCCCGCTGGCCGAACTGTGGGCCGGGGCCCGCACCCTGCGGCTGGCGGACGGGCCCGACGAGGTACACCAGCGGTCACTGGCACGACGGGAGCTCAAGCGGTACCTGTAGGGCGCGGGGGACCCGTGGCCTATAGGGCGCGGGTACCCGTGGCGGTACCCGTAGGGCGGTACCCGTAGGGCGCGGTCGAACACTCCCCGTAGGGGTCGGGCGCGCCCCCTGCGGGGCCACAACATCGTGGGACGCGGCGATGTTCCCGTTACGGGTCCCGTCCCCTTACGGGTCCCGTAACGGGACGGGACCCGCCAAGGGCAGCCGTCACCGGTCCCGCTGGGGGCTCCCGTAACGCGTCCCGCCGGAGGCTCCCGTTACGGCCGCAGGGCCCGCAGCAGCAGACCGGCCAGGTGGTCGGCGACCTGCTGGGGGTTCAGCGGCCCGCCCTCGCGGTACCAGGTGCCCAAGTGGTGCACCGAGCCGAAGTGGTAATCGACGATCAGGTCGGCGGGGACCTCCGTGGTGAACACCCCGGTGCGCTGGCCCTCCTCGATCAGGGCCCGGAACCGCTCGTGGTAGCGCCGCCGTTCGGCCCGTACCTGCTTGTCCTTCTCCGGGCTCAGATGGTGCATCGAGCGGAAGAAGATCTTGGTGTCGTCGAGGTTCTCGATGGTGGTGACCACCACGTCGGCGGCGGCGTCCCGCAGCCGCTGCGCCACCGGTGCGTCGGCGTCCGCGAAGCGGTCCAGCCGCTCCTGTTGGAGCCGCAGCACCCGGCCGTAGACCTCGTGGAGCAGGTCCTCCTTGGAACCGAAGTAGTGGTAGAGGGCGCCCTTGGTGACGCCCGCCGCGTCCACGATCTCCTGGACCGAGGTGCGGTCGTAGCCCTGCTCCGCGAAGAGCCTGGTGGCGGTGGCCAGCAGCCGCTGCGCGACGGGCTTCGCCGTGCCGTTGCCGTTGCTGGTGCCGTCCTTGATGCCGGCCATCGCCCTCACCCGTTCCTTTGGTCCTTACGTGCGTCCGTCATGCGCGCTGGCGGAGCTCTCGTCGGAGGATCTTGCCACTCGTGGTCTTGGGAAGCTCCGGCAGGATCTCCACCATGCGGGGGTATTTGTACGCCGCGAGCCGTTCCTTGCAGTAGGCGGCCAGTTCGTCGGGGGCGGGCGAGGCGCCCGGACGCAGACTGACGTACGCCTTGACCGTCTCCCCGCGGTAGGGGTCGGGCACTCCGACGACGGCCGCCTCGCGCACCGCGGGATGGGTGTAGAGGACGTCCTCGACCTCGCGGGGCCACACCTTGAACCCGGCCGCGTTGATCATGTCCTTCTTGCGGTCGACGACGTACAACCAGCCGTCCCGGTCCATGAACCCGATGTCGCCGGTGCGCAGTTCGCCCTCCGGCATGGTCTCGGCGGTGGCGTCCGGGCGGCGCCAGTAACCGGGCACGACCTGGGGGCCACGGACCGCGATCTCGCCCTGCTCGCCGAACGGCAGGTCACGGCCGGCCTCGTCGATGATCCGCACGACGGTGTCCGGGCCCGGGACGCCCACCGCGAGGGTGCCGGAGACCTTGTCGACCGGTGCCACCCTCCCGGGCGGGACGGTGGCGCAGGGCGCGGTGCACTCGGTCAGCCCGTAGCCGTTGTGCACGTAGGGGCCGAAATCGGTACGGAACTTCTCGACCAGGGCCGGCGGCAGCGGCGCGCCGCCCGAGCTCATGGTGTGGAAAGAGGCGAAGTGCCCGGGGGTGACGTCCGGGTGGGCCATCAGCGCCATGTAGGCGGTGGACGGGCCGACCGTGAAGGCCGGCCGGTGCTCCAGGAAGGCGTCCAGGACGGTGCCGGCCTCGAAGCGGTAGGCCAGCGCCAGGGTGCCGGTGCTGGCGAGGCAGGCGGCCAGTTCGCAGACCATGCCGGTGATGTGGAAGAGCGGGGCGAGCGCGAAGTAGGTGGCGCCCTCGGGGAGTCCGAGGCCGGTGCGCTGCCGTTCCGCGTTGTAGCTGATGTTGCCGTGGGTGTTGGTGGCGCCCTTGGGAGTGCCGCTGGTGCCGGAGGTGTAGCTGATGAGCGCGATCCCGGCGACGTCCGGCTCCGGAGCGGCGGGCGCCGGTCCACCCGTGCGGGCGGCGGTGAGCAGGTCGTCCGCGCCGTCCTGGGGGCCGGTCGGTGCGTCGCGCAGCACCCGGGGGTCGTGGCGGGTCTGGAGGCCGCGTTCGTCGGCGGTCAGCGCGATGCGGACCGCGGGCGCCTCGGCGGCGGTGGCGCGCAGGAAGGCCGCCCAGGTGCGGTCCGCGCACAGGACGGCGGTGACCTCGGCGTCGTCCAGGATGTGTCGGGTCTCCGCCGCCTTGTACATCGGGTTGACCGGGACGACCACGCCGCCGGCCTTCCATACGGCGAGCAACGCGAGCACGAAGTGCGGGGTGTTCTGCAGCATGACCACGGCCCGGTCGCCGGGTCGGAAGCCGCGGCCCGCGAGGTGCCCGGCGAGGCCGTCGGAGAGCGCGTCGACCTCGGCGTAGGAGATCCGGCCGTCGAAGTAGGCGAGCGCGGTGCGGTCGGGGGCGCGGCGGACCGCGGCGCGGAAGGCGTGCAGCGGGGAGGGCGGTGGCTGGACGGGGGCGCGTTGGACGTCGGTGAGCTGGGCCAGCCACGGCTTGTCCTGGTAGGTGGTCACCGGGCTTCCCCCTCACGTGCCTCCAGCTTCTGCTGGAGGTGGTTCATCCCGGACAACCAGCGGTCCGGTTCGGTGGCCCGGGCGGTGTAGTAGTCGGCCACGTCCGGGTGCGGCAGGACCAGGAAGCGGCCCTCGTCCATGGCGGCGAAGAGCGCGTCGGCGACGGCGTCCGGTTCGATGGCGGTCGGGGTCAGGACGAGGTCGCCGGCGGTCCCGGTGGCGGCCAGCATGTCGGTCCGTACGCCCTGCGGGCAGATGGCGTGCACCTCGATGCCGCGGTGGCGGTAGGTCAGCGACAGCCACTCGGCGAAGGCGTACGCGCCGTGTTTGGTGACGCTGTAGGGGGCCGCGGCGACCATGGTGAGCAGGCCCGCGGCGGACACCGTGGAAACGAACCGGCCGCTACCGCGCGCCGACCATTCCGGCACCAGCTCGCGCGCCGCCCGCACGTGGGCCATCACGTTGACGTCCCAGGCCAGCGCCCAGTCGTCTTCGGGCGCTTCGGGTCCGCCGCCGGTCCCGACACCCGCATTGGCGCAGAAAACGTCGATGGCGCCGCCGAGCGCCTCGCGGGCCGGGCCGACGATGCCGGAGGCGTCGCCGGGGACCGCGACCGCCCCGATCTCCTCCGCGGTCTTGCGGGCCTTGGCCTCGTCCAGGTCGTTGACCACGACCCGGGCGCCCTCGGCGGCGAACCGGCGGGCCAGTGCGGCGCCGATCCCCCCGCCCGCTCCGGTTACGACAACGGCCTTGTCCCGTACGACTGCCACGCTGTGTCTCCCTCGGTCGTCGCCCTGACTCCACCGGCTCGCCAGCTCACCGGCGTACCGGCGTACCGGCGTACCGGCAGGGGCAGACTAACCAGTCGGTATGTCTCGATGGAAGTCTCCGTTTTCCGCCACGCCGCGGCACCACGGCCCAGCGTCCCGACCCCAGCGTCCCGATCCGGCGTCACGATCCGGCGTCACGGCCCGGCACATTCCCCACCGCCCCGCGGAGCATTAGCGTGCCCACGACACACATCGGGTCGACCACCGCTCACGGAGGTGTGCGCATGGCTCTGTCGAGACGTGTTCTGCTGGGGCATCTGGCGGCGACCGGGGCGGCCGCGACGGCGGTCACCACGGGCCCGGGCGGCTCGGCCCAGGCCGCGGTTCGGCGCGCAGCGCCGTCATCTGAGGGTGGAGGCCGGGTGACGGGAGGGCGGGTACACACCGGCTTCGACCACCTGGCCGCCGACGGCTACCGCCTCCTGGACGGCCACCGGATCGGCATCGTCACCAACCCCACCGGCGTCACCCACGACGTCCGGCACATCGTGGACGTGATGCACGCCGACCGCCGCGTCCGCCTCACCGCCGTCTTCGGGCCCGAACACGGCTTCCGCGGCACCGCCCAGGCCGGCGGCTCCGAAGGCCGCTACGACGACCCGGCCACCGGCCTCCCCGTCTACGACACCTACGACAAGAGCGGCCGCGAACTCGCCGACATCTTCACCGCCTCCGGTGTGGACACCGTCGTCTTCGACATCCAGGACGTCGGCGCGCGCTTCTACACCTACATCTGGACGCTCTACGACTGCATGGTCGCGGCCGCCCTGGCGGGCAAACGGTTCGTCGTCCTGGACCGCCCCAACCCGGTGACCGGCCGGACCGCGACCGGCCCCGTCCTCGACCGCCGCTACGCGTCCTTCGTCGGCCGCGAGCCGATCGCCCAGACGCACGGCATGACGGTGGTGGAACTGGCCCTGCTCTTCAACGGCGAGTTCGTCCCCGCGGCGGCCGGGCGCCCCGTGGCGCTGGAAACCGTCACGATGACCGGCTGGCACCGCACCGACTTCTTCGACGCGACCGGACTGCCCTGGGTACCGCCCAGCCCCAACATGCCCACCGCCGACACCGCCCTGGCCTACGCCGGCACCTGCCTCTTCGAGGGCACCAACCTCTCCGAGGGCCGCGGCACCACCCGCCCCTTCGAACTCCTCGGCGCGGACGGCCTCGACCGCCGCTGGGCCGAGGCCGCCACCGAACTGGCCCTGCCCGGCGTCCACTTCCGCGAGGCGTACTTCGCCCCCACCTTCTCCAAATTCCAGGGCAAGACCATCGGCGGCCTCCAACTCCACGTCCACGACCGCACCACGTTCGACCCGGTACGCACCGGCATCGCCCTCCTGGTCACCGCCCGCCGCCGCTACCCCGGCTTCACCTGGCTGACTGCCCACTTCGACCACCTGGCCGGCACGGACACCGTCCGGAAGATGATCGACGCGGGGGCGGGGGTGGAGGAAATCGTCGGAGCTTGGAGGGCCGGACTGAGGGACTTTCGGGCGGTGCGGGGGCGGTATCTGCGGTATCGGTAGGGCACCCGCGACCCACGGCCCGCGGCCCACGCCCACGCCCACGCCGACGCCGGACCGGACACGCCCCGTCTCACCATCCGAGACCCGCCACCCCCGCCATTGACTGCCCCCTACACCGACCAAGAGAGTGCGGCTCGTGCACAGTGACGCGACATCAGCGAAGACGGCGGCGGTTCCGGACGGGGAGGCGGCCGGTGGGGAGAGCCTGCGGCGGGTGGCCGTGGCCTCGTTCATCGGGACCGCCATTGAGTTCTACGACTTCTACATCTACGGCACCGCGGCAGCCCTGGTGCTCAACCAGGCGTTCTTTCCGACGCTCGACCCGGTCAACGCGACCCTCGCGTCGTTCTCCACCTACGCGGTGGCGTTCGCCGCCCGGCCGCTGGGTTCGGTGGTGTTCGGGCACTTCGGTGACCGGGTCGGGCGGAAGTCCGTGCTGGTCGCGTCGCTGTTGCTGATGGGACTGTCCACGGCGCTGGTCGGATTGCTGCCCGGTTACGGGACGTTGGGGATCTGGGCGCCGCTGTTGCTGATCCTGCTGCGGTTCCTCCAGGGCATCGGGTTGGGCGGCGAGTGGGGCGGGGCGGCGCTGCTGGCCGTCGAGCACGCACCGCGCGGGCGGCGGGGGTTGTACGCCGCGTTCCCGCAACTCGGGCCGTCCGTAGGGTTCTTCGCGGCGACCGGGGTGTTCTGGCTGCTGTCGGAGGGGATGAGCGACGCGGCCTTCCGGTCCTGGGGCTGGCGGGTGCCGTTCCTGCTGTCGTTCCTCCTGGTCGGGGTGGGACTGTTCGTCCGGCTGAAGATCAGCGAGACGCCGGTCTTCGCGAAGGTGCGGGATGCCCAGGAGGCCAGCAAGGTGCCGGCCGTGGACGTCTTCCGGCGGCATCCGCGGGAGTTGTTGCTGGGCGCCGGCGGGATGGTCATCGCGTACGGGCTGTTCTACACCGCCACGACCTACTGCCTGTCCTACGCCACCGGCACCCTGGGCATCCCCCGTACCACCATGCTCGGCCTCTCGCTGGTCGCCTGCCTGTTCCTGGCGGCGGGCACCTGGCTGGCCGCCACCCGTTCCGACGCCATCGGACGCCGGAAGCTGGTCCTGGGCGGCTCCGGGCTCGCGGTGGTGTGGGGACTGGCCCTCTTCCCCCTGTTGGACACCCGGCAGCCGGTGCTGATCGCCCTGGGCATCGGCGGCGCGCTGTTCTGCATGGGCGTGGTCTACGGCCCGATGGGCGCGTACCTGCCGGAGCTGTTCGGGACCACGGTCCGCTACTCGGGCGCCTCGCTCGCCTACAACCTGGGCGGAGTGCTGGGCGGGGCGGTCGCGCCGCTGGTCGCCACCCGGCTCCAGGCGGCGTTCGGCTCGGCGTCGGTGGGCTGGTACGTGAGCGCGATGGCGCTGATGTCGCTGGCGTGCGTGCTGGCGCTGCCGGAGACCCGGGAGCGTGAACTCCTGGGCTGAGCGACCCCGTGGGGACGTTCAGGGCCGGAGCCACCACCGCTCGCTCTCCCAGGAGAGCGCCTCCCAGAGGCGGTTGAGCGGGTGCTCCGGCCCGTAGGAGGCCCGTTCGCCGCGCCGGGTGAAGACGCCGACCAGGACCTCCGTCCGGGGGCCGACGTCCCCGGTGACCTCCAGGGTGCGCAGGCCCTCGGCCTCCGGGAGGTGGCCGTCCGACACCGCCTCCCCCAGGCCCCGGGTGACCAGCATCGCGCCGCTGACCACGCCCGAGCGGAGCAGCTCGAAGCCGTAGTGCGCGGCCTCTATCTCGGCGGCGACGGTCAGCTTCTGGCGGTAGTCGCTGCCGTACCAGGCGGTCAGGAAGCGGTCGATCAGCCCGCCGGTGGAGACCACCAGTGGCAGCCGCGGTAGGTCGCCGGCGCGGAACGAGCCGCCGGGCAGTCGCTCCGGCGGCAGGTTCGTCAGCAGCGACAGTCCGCTGCGCCGCCACTCCATCACCTCGTACGGGGCGAGTTGGGCGGCCTCCTCGCCCTCGGTGACCACGACGCTGCCGCAGACCAGATCCAGTTCCTGGGAGCGGAGCTTGGTGAACAGGTCGCCGGTGCGGACGTGGGTGATCTTCAGGTCGACGCCCTCGCGGTCGAAGTCCCCGCTGACGTATTCCACAGCGTCCAGGAGGAATCCGAGGGTGTAGCGGGTGGTGCCGACGGAGAGCGTGCGGCCGAGCCGGCGGCGGGCGTCGTGCACGCCGTCGGACCACTCGCCGAGGGTGCGCCGGGCGAGTTCGACCAGGGCCTCACCGGTGGCGGTGAACAGCGCGTCGCGGCCGCGGCCCTGTTTGAGGACCAACTCCTCGCCGCACAGCGCCGCAAAGGTGCGGTTCATGGTGTCGAGTTGCTTCTGCACGCTGGACTGCTCACGGCCCAGCCGGCGGGCCGCCGCCAGTGCGGTGCCCGACTCGTACACCGTGATCAGCGTGCGCAGTTGGTCCATCGTGGTGTCGAGCAGCGCCGTCGGGTACGGCTGCGGACTCGGGTTCTGCTGCGGACTCGGGTTCTGCTGCGGACCTGACACGGCCATGCGCCCCTACTCGCTTTCCCTTCCCCCAAATTCAGGAATGTGCAGCATAGCCGCCCGGGAAAACTCATCCGGAGACCACCGGGGATTATCTGTGGATTTCTTCCGGAAAATGCTGGATGCGTTTGCGGTACCCGCGGAATGGTCTAGTCAATCCCGGACCGCACAACCACGTTCCCCTCAAGGGGAGTTACGTTCGAGAGCCATTCCCAGGCCGACCTCCGACGGCCCGGTACCCTCAACGCCACCATGGCCTGCGCGAGCGCGTCCGCCTGCTGGTCTTCGGCCTGCACGCCCGGGAGGCGACCGTGCGGTCCCGGCTGATGATCACCGTTTCCGCGGTGCTGGCGGTGCCGGTGCACGCCCTCATCTGGCTCGACTTCGAGCCGACTTCGGTCACCGCGACGGCGCTGGCCGCACTCGGGGCCGCGGTGGCGGCGGTGGTGCTCGCCTGGCTGCCGCCCCATGGTCGCTATGCCGCGCAGTTGGGGAACGGTAAGCGGAACGCAGCAGTAGCGCAGCCGGCCGGGGCGGTTTCCGGGTAACGGCGAAAAACGGAAGGGAAATACAACAGGGCCCCGGGGTGTGCGCACCCCGGGGCCCGTGCCGTTCCCGCCGCTACCTATGGGCGGGGAATTCCACCACCTGCTGGTAGGTGGGGCGGTTCTGCCAGCTCATCTTGTCGTGGGTCAGACCGCCCACCGCGCGGTGGATGATCGAGTCCGCGCACCACTGGTCGCCGGCCTTGCAGTTGTCGTCGCCCGGGTAAACCTGGGCGGCGGTTTTCGCGTTGGCCTGCCGGAGGGTGGCCAACAGGGTGTCCGGGCAGGCGGAGAGGTCACCGTTGCCGCAGTAGCGGACGGCGAGCGGCCCCTGGACCCGGTCGCCGAGCACCGCGCGCAGGTCCTTGTCGACGTAGCTCCACCAGCCGTACTGGAAGGCCGATCCGGCGTGCGCCCCGGTGGGGCCGTGACCGGCCGAAGGCGACTCGTCGATGGCGAGGTTGGCGCCCAGCGCGTCGTAGAGGTCCGTGCCGAGACCGGGCCGGAAGACGTCCTTGACCATCAGCGGCCACCAGGCGTCCATCAGCCGGACCGCGTCGGAGTGGGCGTAGCTGTGCGAGCCGGCAGTGGTCTCGCGGCGCTGCGCACCGTCCTTCCGCCAGGCGTCCAGCCGCTGGATCGCGGTCCGCAGCGCGGGGTCGGTGACCGGCTTGCTGTCCAGGACCCGCAGCAGGTCGGGCAGGACGTCCTCGCCGCGCAGGTCGGTGAGGGCGGCGTCGGCCATCGCCCGGGTCAGGGACGCGCGAGTGACCCCGCCGTCCCTGGTCAGGGCGCGCACCCGGTCGTCGAGCAGGTTGGCGCGGTGCACCGAGCCGTTGCCGAAGCCGGCCGAGTCGTACTCCTTGGCCTGCTTGTTGTTCCAGGAGACGTAGTAGTCCTGGTCGACGGATTGCGGGTGTTGGGCGGGCGGGGTGTAGTCGGTGGTGTTGGTGGTGGGGTCGAAGCCCTTCCACTCGTAGGCGGGGTCGGCCTTGATGGGCAGCGCCGGGTCGACGTTCGGGTTGCGGACCGGGTTGAGGCCGCTGTTGTAGTACGCGATGTCGCGGGAGTCGGCGTAGAACCAGTTGAAGGCGTAGCCGATGTGCTGGGCGGCCTCCTGGAAGCTCTTGGCGTCGTGGACGTACGTCGGGTCGTTGAGCATCTGGAAGCCGATGATGGAGTCGGCCTCGTGGCGGTAGGTGGAGCGCAGCGCGGTGTAGGCGACGGGCTTGCCGCCGACCGTGGCGCGGTGGGTGACGATGCCGTACTTGGTGCGGAAGACCTGCATCCGGTACGAGCCGGCCGCGGTGGGGTCGGCGATGGTGGGCTTCCAGGAGGTGGTGCGCTCCAGCTTCTCCATCGGGAGGCACCGGCCGTGGTAGCGGTAGGAGGTGGAGTCCTTGGTGGGCTGGGAACCGTCCGCGTTGCACAGGTCGACGGCGTAGGTGTCGGTGATGTCCTGGCCGGCGGAGGTGGCGCTCCAGGCGTAGTCCTGGCCGCGGCCGAGCTGGACGTACATCCCGACGCCGGCGAACGAGGCGCCGCGGGCGCTGATGCCGGGCCCCTGGATCTCCTGGAGCATCAGCAGCTGGGGCGCGAAGTAGCCGGTCTGCGGGCCGAAGACGGCGACCGGGTGGCCGCTGGCGGTGTGCTTGCCGGAGACCAGCAGGGCGTTGGACATCCCGCGGTGCTGGGTCGGGTCGAAGCTCCCCTTGGGCAGTACGCCGTCCTTGAAGAGGCCCTCCAGCTTCCGGTACTTCTCGGGGGCCTTGACCGGATCCCTCGGCGGGGTGGCGCTCTTGGAGGCGGCGGCGCCGGTGCGGTCGAAGACCAGCGGTTCGGGGGTGACCGAGCCGCGGTCGGGCAGCGCGGTGCCCTGGGCCTTGGCGGGCTTGACGGCGTAGGGGAAGCTCTGGCCGTCGTGCAGGGTCTTGGCCGCCTCGGGGTCGTTCCGCTCGCGGAAGGACTCCCAGACCTTGGTGCCCTTCTCCACGCCGTACTTCTGCTGGGCGGAGAGCAGGGCGAGCGCCGAGGGGACCTCTCCGCCGCCGCCGTTGCCGAAGAGGCCGCCGACGACAGAGGCCAGGGCTATCAGGTCGGTCAGCTTGAACGGCTGGATCTCACCGGCGTTGGTGATCGCGTTGATGTGGCCGGTGACGACGTACTCGCCGGGGAAGTAGCGGCCCTCCTTGGACTGTTCGCGGTAGGCGTTGATGCCGTCCACGTACGCCTGGGCGTCCTCCATGGCCTGCTTGCCGCGTGCGCCGTTGTTGTTGCGGATGGCGTCGACCTGCGCCTGGAGGTCGGCCTCGGTGTACGGGGCCGAGGGCCAGAACTGCTGCTCCAGCCCCTGGTTGGCGGGGGCGCCGCCGGCGAACGAGGTCAGCTCGCCGCGCCCGATGTGCCGGAACAGGTCCATCAGCCACAGCCGGTCCTGGCCCGCGGCGTATCCGGCGCCGTACTCGGTGCCGTAGCGGGTGGTGCCCTTGATGTGCGGCACGCCGGTCTTCTTGTCGCGGGTGATGGTGACGTCCGAACGCGGCGCGCTGACCGAGCCGACCTGCCCCTGGGGGACGCCGAAGGAGGCGTCGTTGAAGAAGTCGGTGAGGGTGTCGTCGGTGAGCGAACGGTAGCCGCCGGCCAGCGCGTTGTACGGGGCGATCTGGTCGGTGGAGTGCGGCGGGTGGGTGCCGAACAGCTTGTTGCCGAGGATCTGCATCAGGGTGGCGTTGCCCGTCGCGCCCGGCGGCAGGATGTCCGCGCACTGACCCTGGCAGTAGTCGTCGGAGTCGTGCGGTGCGGCTGCGGCCGCGGTGGGGGGCGGTGCCAAGAACGTGGCACCCAAGGCGAACAGGGCTGCCGCTGCGGCGGCCCTGAGCCTTCCGGTACGTCGCTGCATTCCTGCTCCTCGAAAGGGGTCCCCCGGCCCTGCAAGGATTGGGGGATGGCGCGCCGGACGTTACCCTCGGTTACCCGTTGCTGGAAGATGAACACCAGTCACCTTTTCGAATTCCCCACAGCGGGCAGGTGTTACGGCCGGACACCCCGGCACATCGCCACCCAAAACCGCAAAAGAATTCGATGGATCCAGGTGGCGGCCGGCTACGTCCATTCCCTGTCCAGTCGGGATCCTCCTCGGAGGTGGAAGCACCATGGCCGGTTTCAGAGCCCTCGCACAACAGGTCCGCAACCCACGACTCGTCACCGTTCGGCGGCGTACCGCCCTACGCAAGTGCCTGGAGCGCTTCGCCCCTTACGGGCACCGCGCGACCTGGCACCATCTGTGCACCCGGGCCGGGTTCGCCATCCAGGACCGTGACCCGGATCCGGCGCGGCTGGTGGCCGCACTCGCCGAGCTGGAAGAGGCGCGCGCCCTCTGGCTCGCCTACGAGGAGGAGTTCGCCGCCCGGCGCCGCCGCGAGAAGCACGACGGCATCCGCCAGCCCAGCGCCCTCGACGACTGGCACCGCCGCACCTGGGGCGGCTACGACATCGTGCCCTGCGCCTCCCCGCAGCGGCACCCGGCGGCCCGCCTCTCCGAGGTGCTGCGCCGCATGATCGCGGCGATGGAGGCGGGATGCCCGCGCCGCGACTGCCCGGTCTGCGGCGGCACCCGTTTCGTGTGGGTCCCCGGACCGGACGACTGCCCGGCGACCGGACCCGCCTGCCGGGACTGCGGGGTCCTCGCCCCGGCCTCCGTACTGGCCCCGGAGGCGCTGCACACCGCGGCCGGGCTGCACGGCGCGGCGGCCTTCGCGGCGGCCTGACCCCCGCGCTCCGCACCGCACCGTCCACCCCGCGCACGGGCATTGTCAGACCCTCCTGCCATCATCGAAGACATGCTTCAGATGCTTCAGGTGTGTCTCAACGGCGCCCGCACGGCCGCCGATTCGGGTGTCGTGGCGCTCTCGCCGGCCGCGCTCGCGGACGCGGCGCGGCGGGCGGTCGCGGCCGGCGCCCAGGACGTCCACGTCCACCCCAAGACCCCGTGCGGTGAGGATTCCCTCTCGCCGCGCGTGGTCGGCCCGGTCCTAGAAGTGATACGGGAGGCGGTGGACGTGCCGGTGGGCGTGACGACCGGCGCCTGGGCCGAGCCGGACCCCGGGCGCCGGGCGGAGCGGATCGCGTCCTGGACGGTGCTCCCCGACCACGCCTCGGTCAACTGGCACGAGTCCGGCGCCGATACGGTCGCCGAGGCGCTGTTGGCGCGCGGCGTCGGCGTCGAGGCAGGCATCTGGGCCGGGACGGCGGCGGCCGCCCGCTTCGCCGCCTCACCGCTGGCGCCGCGGGTACTGCGGGTGCTGGCCGAGGTCATCGACGACACCGACCCGGTCACCGCGCCCGCCACCGCCCGGGCCCTGCTCGCCGAGTTGGCCCACATACCGCACGGCCGCCCGGTGCTGCTGCACGGCTACGACGGTGGCGCCTGGCCGGTGCTACGGCTGGCCGGGGAACTGGGCCTGGCCAGCCGGATCGGCATCGAGGACACCCTCACCCTGCCCGACGGTGCGCCGGCCGCCGACAACGCCCATCTGATCTCCTGCGCGCTGGAGTTGACGGGCGGCCTCCCCGGGGCGTGAGCGGGGCGCTGCGCTGCGCTGAGCCTCGTCGTACGTTGTTGGCTTTCCCGCCGTGGCGGTTGCTGCTTTTGCGCCTGCGGCGCGGGCCGCTGCGCGGGGCCTCGCCGTACGTGGTTGGCTTCCTCGTCGTTGCGCGGGGCCGCTGCGCGGGGCCTCGCCGTACGTGGTTGGCGTTCTCGCCGTTGCGCCTGCGGCGGGCGGGGCCGCTGCGCGGGCTGGTCGGCCGCGGTGCCGGGTCTGCGGGGTGGGGGTTAGGCCGGACTGCTGCGCTTTACGTCCGGCCTACCCCCACCCCGCAGACCCGTCCCCTCCCGTTGAAGGGTGGGAAAACGAGTGAGTGGGGTCTCCGTGAGCGGGCTAGTGCGGACCGTGGTGTGGCCGGACCGGCACCGGCTGGTGGTCCAGTGACGGCTGAGGAACGACCCGAAGGGGACCGCTCACCTCGGGTCCCACCCACCTGTCTTTCCCACCCACCAACGGGAGGGGACGGGCCGGAGGGGGTGGTGTGCAGGACGTAAAGCGCAGCAGTCCTGCACACCACCCCCGCAGGCCCGGCACCGGCACCCAACAGCCCCGCGCAGCGGACCCGCCCGCCGCAGGCGAAACGGAGCCGCACCCGGCAACGTACGACGAGGCTCAGGGAACGACACCGCCCCGCGCAGCGGACCCACGCCGCAGGCGCAAAAACAGCAACTCCCATGGCGGGAAAGCCAACAACGTGGGAAGCCCAGCAAAGCGCAGCGAACCGGTTAGCCCCCGCTCAGCTGCGACGCGCTCGGGACCTGGTTCGTCACCTCGGCGCCGTTCTTCTTACCGACGTCCTTGACGTTGTTGATGACGTTCTGGAACTGGTCGACGTCGGCGGTGCCGGCCTCGCCCTTGCGGAGTTTGGTGCCGAGGTTCTTCAGCGAGTCGATGCCGCTGTTGAGCGGGGCCAGTGCCTTGGAGAGGGTCGGGTCGCCCTGGGCGTTGCGCACCGCGGCCTTGAGCCGGTTGTAGGTGAAGACCCCGGCCAGGCCCGCCTTGACCAGTGCGGTCTTGCGGTGGTTGGCGCCCTGCTTGAATGCCCCGGCCCGGTACGGCTTGATGATCCACTGGTAGGTGGCGCCGGCCGCCAGCCCGGCGTTGGCCACGAAGCGGGTCTTGGCGAACTTCTCCTTCTCCACCGAGCTGCTGGGGCTGGGCGAGCCGCTGGCTGCGCCCGCGTTGCCCTCGTTCTTCTTCGAGCCGCCGCAGGCGACGGCGCCCAGGGTCAGCGTGCAGGCCAGTGGCAACGCGACGACGGTCCTGCGCAGGGCGGCGCGGTTGCGGACGGGGGACTGCGGAACGGTCACGGAGCGCCTCCGGCGGGCTCGGATCGGCTGGGGAGCATCGTCCGCAGCCTGTCCCGCCCGCCGGAGGGCCGCCACTCGGAAACGGCCGTATGGGGGTGGCCCGTTACCCGGGCCGGTGCGCGGCGCCCGGGTCGGCGGTCACCGGCAGCAGTCCGGCGCCAGCCCGGTCGGCAGCCGCTCGCCGCCGAAGACCGAGGTGGTGGCCTCGTCACCGCCCAGTGCGGCCACCGCCAGCAGCACCGAACCGGCCGTCCAGGAGGTCAGTTCCTGTGGCCAGATCGCCTGGTCCTCGAAGACGTAGCCGGTCCAGTACATGCCGTTCTCGGCGCGCAGGTGCTGGATCCACTTGAGGATCGTCACGGCCCGGTCGGACTCGCCCATCGCCCACAGCGCCAGCGCCAGTTCCGCGCTCTCGCCGCCGGTGACCCAGGGGTTGGGCACCACGCAGCGCACGCCGAGGCCGGGGACGACGAAGCGGTCCCAGTCCGCGTCGATCCGCGCCCGGGCCGCCGCGCCGCGCACCGCACCGCCCAGGACCGGGTAGTACCAGTCCATGGAGTAGCGGGACTTGTCCAGGAACCGCTCGGGGTGGTGGCGTATCGCGTGGCCGAGCCGGCCGAGGGCCAGTTCCCAGTCGGGCTGCGGCTCCTCGCGCTGTTCGGCCAGGGCCAGGGCGCAGCGCAGCGCCTGGTAGACGGAGGACGAGCCGGTCAGCAGCGCATCGCGGACGGGCGTGCCGTCGTCCTCGCGCTTCCAGCCGATCTCACCGCCGGGCTGCTGGAGTTCAAGGACGTACCCGATCGCCGCGTGCACCGCCGGCCACATCCGGTCCAGGAAGGTCTCGTCCCCGGTGGACAGGTAGTGGTGCCACGCCCCGACCGCGAGGTACGCGCAGAAGTTGGTCTCCCGGCCGCGGTCGGTGGGGGCGTGCGGGTCGCCGTCGGCGTAGGCGGCGTACCAGGAGCCGTCCGGGTTCTGGTGCCGGACCAGCCAGTCGTAGGCGGCCTCGGCGCGCTCGTGTTCGCCGGCCGCGTCCAGCGCCATGGCGGCCTCGGTGTGGTCCCACGGGTCGAGGTGGTGGCCGCGGAACCACGGGATGGCGCCGTCCGTGCGCTGGGTCGCCCGGATGCCGGCGACCGTGTCGGCGGCCTGTTCGGCGGTGAGCACTCCCGGCAGGACGAGCCGTTCGGTACGCCCGGGACTCGTCACTTGGCGGCCCCGCGGGCGGCGGCCGGCTTGGTCGCGGACCGGGTGCGCTTGGCGGCGAGCCGGGCGGGCTCGGCGGCGGCGGGCTCGGCGGCGGCCGGTTCCGCGGCCCCGGTGCCCGTCTCGCCCGCCGGCTCGGGCAGGTGCGGCTTGGTGGCGTAGGCGACGAAGCTCTTGCCGATGAGCGGGTTGAGGGCCTGCTCGGCGAGGCGGGTGGCCAGCGGCTTCTTCATGATGTCCCAGACCAGCAGCTTGTGGTACGCCTTCACCGGCAGTGCCTGGTCGTTGTCCACGCCGAAGGCGCACTTCAGCCACCAGTACGGGCTGTGCAGCCCGTGGGCGTGGTGGGTGCCGTAGGGCGTAAGGCCGGCTTCCCGCATCTTGTCGAGGAGTTCGTCGCCGCGGTAGATGCGGATGTGGCCACCCTCGACCTCGTGGTAGGCGTCGCTCAGTGCCCAGCAGACCTTCTCGGGGCCGTAGCGCGGCACGGTGACCGCGATCCGGCCGCCGGGGCGCAGCACCCGCACCATCTCGGCGAGCACGCCCTTGTCGTCCGGGATGTGCTCCATCACCTCGGAGATGATCACGACGTCGAAGCTCTCGTCGGGGAACGGCAGCGCGAGGGCGTCCCCCTCCATCGCGGTGGCGGAGGCGCCCGCCGGGGCCTCGCCGGCCTCCTTCATCGCGGCGAACCACTTGGCGACCTCGCGGATCTCCTCGCCGTTCCGGTCCAGGGCGACGACCTGCGCACCGCGCCGGTAACACTCGAACGCGTGCCGACCGGCGCCGCAGCCCAGGTCGAGTACGCGGTCGCCGGGGGCGAGCGGGAAACGGGAAAAGTCGACGGTCAGCACGGCGTTTACGCTTTCGTCCGGCGGTCAGGGGCGGGGTGAAGTGCGGCGTGGGCTGCGGGAGGACGGCATGGTGCGGTTCACCGGCGGCCGGTGACCGTCGAGGCGGCGGCGCGGCCCGGCTGACGGGCGATGGCTTCGCGGTAGCGCTCGGCGGTGCCGATGGCGGCCTGCCGCCAGGTGAAGCGGGCCAGCACCCGCTCCCGGCCGGCCGCGCCCAGCCGGCGGCGCAGCCCCTCGTCGCCCAGCAGCCGGAGCAGGCCGGCGGCGAGCGCCCCGGCGTCGCCCGGCGGCACCGCCAGGCAGGTCTCGCCGTCCGGCCCGGCGACCTCGGGGATGGCGCCGCCGGTGGTGGCCAGCAGTGGGGTGCCGGTGGCCATCGCCTCGGCCGCGGGCAGCGAGAAGCCTTCGTAGAGGGAGGGCACGCAGGCGATCTGGGCGCCGCGTACCAGGTCGACGAGTTCGGCGTCGCTGATGCCCTTGACGAACTCGATGGCGCCGGACAGGCCGAGCCGTTCGATGGCGGCGGCGACCGGCCCGTCGTCGGCCCGCTTGCCGACCACGACCAGGTGGGCGTCGGGGTTCTCGGTGCGCACCTTGGCCAGCGCCTCGACGAGGTGGATCAGTCCCTTGAGGGGGACGTCCGCGCTGGAGGTGGTGACGATCCGGCCGGGCACCTCGGGGACGGCCGGGTCCGGGGAGAAGAGGTCGGTGTCGGCGCCGATGGGGACGACGTGGACCCGACCGGGGTGGACGCCGAGGTCCTCGACGATCTCTTCGCGGGACGAGCCGGAGACGGTCAGCACCGACGGCAGCCGCCGAGCCACCCGCTTCTGCATCCGGGTGAAGCCGTACCAGCGGCGGACCGAGGCGCGGCGCTTCCAGTCGTGCGCGGCGGCCAGGTCGAGGCGCCGGTCGACGGTGATGGGGTGGTGGATCGTGGTGACCAGGGGGGCGCCGAGCGCGTCCGGGCCGCCGAGCAGGCCGTAGCCGAGGGTCTGGTTGTCGTGGACCACGTCGAACTGGCCGCGGCGGGCGGCGAGATGGCGCCGGGCGCGCAGGGAGAAGGTCAGCGGTTCGGGGAAGCCGCCGGTCCACATGGTGGCGACTTCGAGGCCGTCGATCCAGTCGCGGAACTCGTCTCGCCCGGGGGTGCGGAACGGGTCGGGCTGACGGTAGAGGTCGAGGCTGGCCAGCTCGGTCAGCGTCACGCCCTCGTCGAGGACGGGGTAGGGCTGGGCGCCGATGACCTCGACGGTGTGGCCGAGGCGGGCCAGCTCGCGGGAGAGGTGCCGGACGTAGACGCCCTGACCGCCGCAGAACGGGTTCCCCTTGTACGTGAGCATGGCGATCCGCAGGGGACGTTCACGGTCCGTCGGGGCGGAGGCCGAGGGGGTCTCCGCCGGGCGGGGCGCGGCTGCCTGGACGGCCTCTGCGGTCACGCACGGCCCCCTTCTCACTGGACTTTCGCCGGAGCGTAACCGCTGGCGGTAATCTAGAACAAGTTTCAGAACTGAAAAGCTACTGATCAGTTCACCGAGTTTCGAATCTACCGGCCGGGAACGGAGCGAAAAGAGCCACACCAGGTGATTCGCGCCACGGCACGGGCCCTGCCATGCTGTGCCGATCGCACCACCGGCGCTCACCGCATCGCGGACGGAAAGCCATGGAATGGGACACATGACTACGGAATCCAAGGCGGCCAGGCCGGCGCTTCCGGCGAGTCCTCCCTTGACCGAGCGTCAGGAGGCCCGGCGCCGCCGCATCCTGCACACCAGCGCCAGGCTGGCCAGCCGCGGCGGCTTCGACGCCGTCCAGATGCGCGAGGTGGCCGAATCCTCCGGCGTCGCCCTCGGCACCCTCTACCGCTACTTCCCGTCCAAAGTGCACCTGCTCGTCGCCACCATGCAGGACCAGCTCCAACACATGCACGCAACGCTGCGCAAGCGCCCCCCGTCGGAGGAGGACCCCGGCGCCCGGGTCGCCCAGACCCTGATGCGGGCCTTCCGCGCCCTCCAGCGCGAACCGCACCTGGCGGACGCGATGGTCCGCGCGCTGACCTTCGCCGACCGGTCCGTCAGCCCCGAGGTGGACACCGTCTCCCGGCTGACCACCGCGATCATCCTGGACGCCATGGGGCTGGACGGCCCGCCCACCCCCGAGCAGCTCTCCGCGGTCCGGGTCATCGAGCACACCTGGCATTCGGCGCTGATCACCTGGCTGTCCGGACGGGCCTCGATCGCCCAGGTGAAGATCGACATCGAGACGGTCTGCCGCCTGATCGACCTCACGGCCCCCGGGCGGGGACAGCTGCGGTGAGGGGGGAGGGGTGGGGGTGGTGGGGCTGGCGGGTCCAATCGGGCCGTCCAGCCCGTTAACCTCCTTGCGGATGCGGGTAGTTGGCCCGCAAGGGGCCCTCCCGCCCCCTACGGGATCGACCACCCCACCCCCTACGGGCCCCGCCCCCGGCCGCTCACCCGGCAGCTCGCCCCCTGGTCGCTCCCCCGGTCACTCATCCGGCGGGAAGACCGCCTCCCCGCCCTCCGCCGCGGTGATCGCGATCGCCTCCACCGGGCACCCCTCGGCCGCCGCGAGCACGCCGTCCGCGGCCTCCGTCTCCGGTTCGACGGGGTGCGACTGGCGCGCCGCGTCCAGCCGGAACCGCTCCGGCGCGATCCCGGCACACAGTCCGGACCCGATGCAGACCCGCCGGTCCACCGCCACCCGCCAGCGCTCCGCCATCAGGCACCCGCCGGCAGGTGGATCATCTTGTGCTCCAGGTACTCGGCGAACCCCTCGGGCCCGAACTCCCGCCCGATCCCGGAGTTCTTGTAGCCGCCGAACGGCCCGAGCATGTCGATGCTGAAGGTGTTCACCGAGTACGTCCCGGTGCGCACCCGCCGCGCGATGTCGATGCCGTGCTCGGTGTCCGCCGTCCACACCGACCCCGACAGCCCGTACTCCGAGTCGTTGGCGATCCGCACCGCCTCCGCCTCGTCCCCGTACGGCAACAGGCAGATCACCGGCCCGAAGATCTCCTCGCGCGCGATCCGCATCCCGTTGTCGACCTCGCCGAAGAGCGTCGGCTCGACGTACCAGCCGGTCGGCTGCCCCTTCGGCCGGCCGCCGCCGGTCAGCACCTTGGCGCCTTCCTTCTGCCCCAACGCGATGTAGTCCAGCGACCGCTGCTGCTGACGACGGGCGACCAATGGCCCGAGTTCGGTGGCCGGATCCAGCGGGTCGCCGACGGTCAGCGCGCCCGCCGCCGCCGCGAACCGCTCGGCGATCTCGTCGTAACGGCTGCGCGGGGCGAGGATCCGGGTCTGCGCCACACACGCCTGACCGTTGATCATCCAGGCGAACGGCACGATCCCGGCCACCGCCGCGTCCAGATCCGCGTCCGGCAGGATCACCGCCGCTGACTTGCCGCCCAACTCCAGCGTCACCCGGGTGAGGTTGCGGGCCGCGACCTCCATGACCCGCTTGCCCGCCGCCACCGACCCGGTGAACGACACCTTGTCCACGCCCGGGTGCCCGACCAGGTACTCGCTCACCTCCCGGTCGGCCGGCAGGATCGACAGCACCCCCTCCGGCAGGCCGGCCTCCGACACGATCTCCGCGAGCAGATACGCGTCCAGCGGGGTCTCCGGCGAGACCTTCAGCACCACGGAGCACCCGGCCAGCAGCGCCGGCGCGAGCTTGGCTGCGGCGGTGAACTGCGGGACGTTCCACGGCACGACGGCCGCGACCACCCCCACCGGCTCCCGGCGTACCAGCAGCGGCCCCAGCACCCCGGCCCGCCGCTCCTCGAACGTGAACTCCCGCGCCACGGTGAGCGCCGCGTCCCACACCAACATCGCGGCCAGCGACTGCACCATGACGCCCGAGGTGACCGGCGTCCCGTTCTGCGCGCCGATGATCCGCGCGAACTCCTCGCTGCGCGCCGCGAACGCGTCCTTGATCCGACCGACCACCGCGATCCGTTCGTCCAACGGGGCGTTCGCCCACACCCCGGACTCGAAGGATGCCCGGGCCGCGGCCACCGCCCGGTCGACATCGGCCCGCGCGGCGTGCGGGACCCGGCCGATGACCCGTTCGGTGTGCGGCGAGACGACCTCGATCGTGTCCGGCCCGGCCGGGTCGACCAACTCACCGCCTATATAGAGCTTTCCGTGTTCGACGAGGTCGCTCATAGCTGGCCGCCTCCCGACGGTTTCGACGGATCACGCTCTCGACGGATAACGATTTCTGACGCTCCATCAGAATCACGCATCACCAGAACTGATATCAGTTCCACCCCGCGGAGTCCACGCCCACTACGCGAATCCCAACTCCCGCCGCCGACCGGGCAGTCACCCTGTTAATGAAACGCGTTCTAGTTATAGTTGAGGCGACAACGGCACAGGAAGGGGCGGGACCCATGGCACCGCAGGTGATCGACCACAAGGGCGGGGTATGGAGCATCGCCGTCCCCATCCCGGACAACCCCCTCGGCCACACCCTCGTCCACCTCCTGGAGACCGACCGCGGCCCGGTCCTCATCGACACCGGCTGGGACGACCCGGACTCCTGGGACACCCTCACCGCCGGCGTCACCGCCTGCGGCTTCGAACCCACCGACCTGCACGGCGTGGTGATCACCCACCACCACCCCGACCACCACGGGCTCTCCGCCAAGGTGCGGGAGACCTCCGGCGCGTGGATCGCCATGCACGCCGCGGACGCCGCACTGGTCCGGCGCAGCCGCGCGGCCCAACCGGGGCAGTGGCTCGACTACCTCCTCGGCAAGCTCGCCACGGCCGGGGCGCCGGAGGACCACCTGGAGCCCCTACGGGCCGCCCGCGCCGCCGGACGCGGCCGGAAGCTTCCCGGGCGGCGGGCCGCGCTGCCCGACCGGGCCATCGAGCCCGGCGCACTCCTCGACCTCCCCGGCCGCCGCATCCGCGCGATCTGGACACCGGGCCACACGCCCGGCCACGTCTGCCTCCACCTGGAGGAGGCACACCCCGCGCAGCAGGACGCCCCCGCCCCGACCCGCCCGACCGGCTTCGGCCGGCTCTTCTCCGGCGACCACCTCCTCCCCGGCATCACCCCGCACATCGGCCTGTACGAGGACCCCGACGACGTCGCCCCCGACCTGCTCGACCGGGGCGACCCGCTCGGCGACTACCTCGACTCCCTCGAACGCATCGCCCGCCTCGCGCCGGCCGAGGTGCTGCCGGCGCACCAGCACGCCTTCCCGGACGCGGCCGGGCGGGTCCGGGAGCTGATCGCCCACCACGAGGAGCGCCTCGCCGACCTCCGCACGCTGCTCCGTGAGCCGCGCACCGCCTGGCAGCTCGCCGTGTCCATGCAGTGGAACCGCCCCTGGGAGCAGATCCCGCCCGCCTCCCGCACCATCGCCGTCTCCGAGGCCGAGGCCCACCTCCGCCACCTGATCAAACGGGGCCACGCCGAGCCGGTCCCCGGCTCCTCCCCCACCCGCTACGTGGCGGTGTAGGGCCTGTCCCGTGGGGTGGTGCACGCCGCCGGACCCGGCGGGTTCCCGGGTGCGCGTCGTGGCGGCGGGCGGGGTGGCCGTTCGCGACCGCCGTAGACCGGCACGGCCCGCACGGTGCACCCGGCGCCACCGCGGCCGCCCCGTGCGGGACCCCTCGCCGTCGGCGCCGGCGTTAAAGTGTGCGGGACAACTTCATCCGTACCCGATCGGGGGAAGCCGGTGGAAATCCGGCGCTGACCCTCCCCCAAGCTCTCGGCTTCGCTCAAGCCCGGGGGCACCCCCATCCGTGAGCGCGGCCGCCCGAGCGCGGCCCTGCGAGCCGGAGCACCCGGTGGGGCACGACCAAGGCTCCCGCCACCGGACCCGCCGCGCGTGCGGCCGGCCGGTGCGCGGCACCGTCGAGGTATACGGAGCTGAGCCCGGTGCCACCCCGCCGCACCCCGACGGTGCGCGCGGGCGGTCACCCGAGCGCGGCTCGGCTTCGTACCCCGCCGCGACCCGACCGACCCGAGAGGCACCCATCCGATGGCCCGCATGGCCCCCACGGCTCCCCCCGCCCCCGCGCCGCAGCCGCAGCCGCACTCCGCCGCCCCCCGGGCGCGCCGCGCCGCCACGGCGCTGGCCGCCGTGGCGACCGCCGCCGTGCTGGCCGGTGCCGCGGCCCCCGCCGCCCACGCCGCCGGCCCGGCGGCCCCGCCGCAGCAGAAGCTGCCGAAGGGGCTGTACGGGAGCGCGGATCCGCAGTACGACGGCGTGTGGCGGCAGTCGCTGGCGTTGCTGGCGCAGCACACGGTCGGGGTGCGCCCGGCGGCGTCCGCCGTGGACTGGTTGGCCGGCCAGCAGTGCGCCGACGGCGCGTTCGCGGCGTTCCGGGCCGATCCGGGCAAGGCGTGCGACGCCGGCACGATGCGGGACACCAACCAGACGGCCGCCGCGGTCCAGGCGCTGACCGCGCTCGGCGGGCACGGCGACGCGGTGCAGAAGGCCGTGGGGTGGCTGAAGTCCGTCCAGCACGCGGACGGCGGCTGGAGTTCGATGCCCGGCGGGGAGGGCGGCGCGGAGAGTGACGCCAACTCCACGGCCGTGGTGATCGGGGCGCTCGCCGCGACGGGTGCGAAGCCGGAGTCGGTGACCGCGAAGGGCGGCAGGACACCGTACGGCGCGCTGCTGGGGTTCCAACTGGGGTGTGACGCGAAGGAAGCCGAGCGCGGGGCGTTCACCTTCCAGCTGAAGAACGCCGCGCCGAACGCCGACGCGACCGCCGCCGCGATCACCGCGGCGCTGGGCAAGGGCTTCGTCGTGGCGCCGGCGGGCAAGGACGCGGACCAGCCGGTCAAGGCGCTGGACTGTGCGAAGGGCGGCGTGTCAGGCAGTGGCGCGGATGCCCGGGCGGCGGTCGCGGACGGCGGCGCCGGCTGGTTGGTCGGGCAGTTGGACGCCGGCGGCCAGCACCTGCGTTCGGCGATGCCGGGCGCCGAGCAGCAGCCCGACGTCGGCAACACCGCGGACGCGGTGGTCGCGCTGGCGGCCGGTGGGCACGCCGCCGCCGCGCAGAAGCCGCTGGGGTGGCTGGAGAAGAACGCCGCGGGCTGGGCGAAGCAGCACGGCCCGGCCGCGTACGCGCAGTTGATCCTCGCCGCGCACGCCACCGGCACCGACCCGCGGTCCTTCGGTGGCGCCGACCTGGTGGCCGCGCTCAACGCCACCGGGCCCGAGCCGGCCGGCAGCAGTGCGCCGTCGCCGGCCTCAGGACAGAACGCCAAGGACGCCAAGGACGCTGACGGCGGCGGTGGCATCGGACCGTGGTGGATCATCGGCGTCGGGCTGGCCATCGGCGCCGGCATCGGCTTCCTGATCAGCGGCCGCAACAAGAACAAGACCGGGCTGTGATGCGGGCGCGGCGGGCCGCCGGGGTGCTGCTGCTGGCGGGCGCGGTGGCCGGTCTGGGGGCCGGGCCCGCGCAGGCGCAGGAGTACCGGTACTGGTCCTTCTGGGACGGCAGGCCGGCCGCGGGCGGTGCGGCCGGCGCGTGGGCGTACGCCACGGAGGGGCCCGGCACCGCGCGGCCGGCCGACGGCGCCGTCGTGGGGTTCCGCTTCACGGTGAGCGTGGATTCGGCGAAGGCGGCCGGCCCGCGTACCGCCCCGGACTTCGCCGCGCTCTGCGACCGGACCCCGGCCCGTGCCGGGTCCAAGCGGGTCGGTGTGGTGATCGACTTCGGTACCGCGGCGGACGCACCGTCGGGTGAGCGTCCGCCGGCAGGGCGGACGGCCTGTGCCCAGGTGCCGGCGGACGCCTCGGCTGGCGAGGCGCTGGCCGCGGTCGCCAAGCCGCTGCGGTACGACGCCGATGCGCTGCTGTGCGGGATCGCGGGCTATCCGCGGTCGGGCTGTGCGGAGCAGGTCAGCGGTGGCGGGGCGGAGCCGACGGCGACGCCCGCTGCCCCGCGCGCGGCCGGCAAGGACGATGACGGCGGGCCGTCGGCCGGTCTGGTCGGCGGGATCGGGGCCGTGGTGGTGCTGGGCGCGACCGGCGTGTGGCAGGCGCGCCGGCGGCGCGGATGAGCGCGCCGCGGGCCACCCGGAGTACCGCATTGCACGCGGGCGCCTGGTGGGTGTGGGCGCTCGGCCTGGCGACCGCGGCGTCCCGGACCACCAATCCGCTGCTGCTGGGGCTGCTGGCGGGGGTGGCCGGCTATGTCGTGGCGGTGCGCCGGACGGATGCGCCGTGGGCGCGGTCGTACGGGGCGTTCGTCAAGCTCGGGTTGGTGGTGCTGGGCATCCGGTTGGTCTTCGCGTTCGTGCTGGGGTCGCCGATCCCGGGTACGCACACCTTGGTGACGTTGCCCGAACTCCCGCTGCCGGACTGGGCGAAGGGGGTCCGGGTGGGCGGCCGGGTCACCGCGGAGGGCATGGTCTTCGCGTTGTACGACGGGCTGAAGCTGGCCGCCCTGCTGATCTGTGTGGGGGCCGCGAACGCGCTCGCCAATCCGGCCCGGTTGCTCAAGTCGCTGCCCGGTGCGCTGTACGAGGTGGGGGTGGCGGTGGTGGTCGCGATGACCTTCGCGCCGAATCTGGTGGCGGACGTGCAGCGGCTGCGGGCGGCGCGGCGGTTGCGCGGCCGGCCGGACCGCGGGGTGAAGGCGCTGCTCCAGGTCGGGATGCCGGTGCTGGAGGGTGCGTTGGAGCGGTCGGTGGCGTTGGCCGCGGCGATGGACGCCCGTGGGTACGGCCGGACCGCGCAGGTGCCGCCGGCGGTGCGGCGGTTGACCTCGATGCTGACGCTGGGCGGGCTGCTCGGGGTGTGTGCGGGGACGTACGGATTGTTGGGTGATTCCGGCGGGGGCTACGGGCTGCCGCTGTTGTTGGTCGGGCTGGTGGCGGCGCTGGCCGGGCTGTGGTTGGGGGGCCGTCGGTCGGTGCGGACCCGCTACCGGCCGGAGTCGTGGGGCGTGCGGGCCTGGCTGGTGTCGGGTTCGGGGGTCGCGGTGGCGGCGTTGATGATCGCGGCGAACGGGTACGCGCCGGGTGCGCTGCATCCGTCGGCGGTGCCGTTGACGGCGCCGGTGCTGCCGCTGTGGCCGGCGTTGTCGTTGCTGGTGGGGCTGGTGCCGGCGGTGGTGGCACCGGTTCCGGTGCGGGCCGGGGGCGGCGCGCCGACCGGACGGTCCGGCTCGGCCGGCTCGTCGGGCCCGTCCGCTGTGGCGCGCGCGTCCGGCTCATCCGCCTCGGCCGGCCCGTCCGGCTCATCCGCCTCATCCGCCGCGTCGGCCCGACGCTCCGCCCCCTCCCCCGCCCCCGCCCCCGCCCCCGATCCGTTCACGAAGGAGCCCACCCAGTGATCCGCTTCGAGCAGGTCTCGGTCACCTATGGGGACGCCGCGGCGCCGGCCGTCCAGGGGGTCGATCTGACCGTGCCCGAGGGGGAGTTGTGCCTCCTCGTCGGCCCGTCCGGGGTCGGCAAGTCGACCTTGTTGAACGCGGTGTGCGGGCTGGTGCCGCACTTCACCGGTGGCACCCTGCACGGTCGGGTGACCGTCGACGGGCGGGACACCCGGACCCATCCGCCGCGCGAATTGGCCGATGTGGTCGGCACGGTGGGCCAGGACCCGCTGGCGCACTTCGTCACCGACACCGTCGAGGACGAGCTGGCCTACGGCATGGAGTCGCTGGGGCTGGCGCCGGACGTGATGCGTCGGCGGGTCGAGGAGACCTTGGACCTGCTGGGGCTGGCCGAGCTGCGGGACCGGGCGATCGGCACGTTGTCGGGCGGGCAGATGCAGCGGGTGGCGATCGGTTCGGTGCTGACCGCCCACCCGAAGGTGCTGGTGCTGGACGAGCCGACGTCGGCACTGGACCCGGCGGCCGCGGAAGAGGTGCTGGCGGTGTTGCAGCGGCTGGTCCACGACCTGGGGACGACGGTGTTGATGGCCGAGCACCGGCTGGAGCGGGTGGTGCAGTACGCGGACCAGGTGATCCTGCTGCCGGGACCGGGTGCGGCCCCGGTGATGGGTGAGCCGGCCGGCGTGCTGGCCGCGTCCCCAGTGCGGCCGCCGGTGGTCGAACTGGGTCGGCTGGCCGGCTGGTCGCCGTTGCCGCTGTCGGTGCGCGATGCCCGCCGCAAGGCGGCGCCGTTGCGGGAGCGGTTGTCGGCGGTGGCCGCACCGTCCCCCGGTCCGGCGGCGCCGGTGGCGGACGCCGAGCCGGTCGCCACGGTCGCGGGGCTGGGTGTCCATCGGGACCGGACGCCGGTGCTGCACGGTGTCGGGCTGACGGTCCGGCCGGGCGAGACGGTCGCCTTGATGGGGCGCAACGGGGCGGGGAAGTCGACGTTGCTGCGCACGCTGGTGGGGATGCACCAGCCGTCGTCGGGGTCGGTACGGGTCGGCGGGGCGGCCCCGCACCGGACCCGGCCGCGGGATCTGCTCCGCCGGGTCGGGTTGGTGCCCCAGGAACCGCGTGATCTGTTGTCGGCGGACACCGTGGCGGCCGAGTGCGTCGCGGCGGACCGGGACGCGGGCGCCCCGGAGGGCAGTTGCCGGGAGCTGGTGACCCGCTTGCTGCCGGGGGTGCGGGATGCGGCGCATCCACGGGATCTGTCCGAGGGACAGCGGCTGGCGCTGGCGCTGGCGGTGGTGTTGACCGCGCGGCCGCCGTTGCTGCTGCTGGACGAGCCCACCCGCGGGCTGGATTACGCAGCCAAGGCCCGGTTGGTCGAGGTGGTGCGGGGGCTGGTGGCCGAGGGGCAGGCGTGCGTGTTGGCCACCCATGACGTGGAGTTGGCCGCCGAGTTGGCGCACCGGGTGGTGATCTTGGCGGACGGGGAGGTCGTCGCCGACGGTCCGACCGAGGACGTGGTGGTCTCCTCCCCGGCGTTCGCCCCGCAGGTCGCCAAGGTGCTGGCGCCGCTGCCGTGGCTGACCGTGGCGCAGGTGGCCCGTTCGCTGGACGGGGCTCCGGCGTGACGGCGGCCGGTCGGCAGGTGCGGGCGGTCCGGCTCGGTCCGCGGTCGGTGGCGGCGCTGTGTCTGGTGTCGGCGATCGGGGTGGTGGCCTTCGGGTGGCCGTTGTTGGCCGGTTCCGGTTCGGGGTTGGCGCATTCCCAGGACGCGCCGTGGTTGTTCGCCGCGCTGTTGCCGTTGTTGCTTGCGGTGGTGGCGACCGTCGCGGACGCCGGCCTGGATGCCAAGGCGATCGCCATGCTCGGTGTGCTGGCCGCGGCGGGGGCCGCACTGCGGCCGCTGGGTGCGGGGACCGCGGGCATCGAGCCGATGTTCTTCCTGATGGTGTTGTCGGGGCGGGTGCTGGGTCCTGGTTTCGGTTTTGTGCTGGGGTCGGTGGCGATGTTCGCGTCGGCGTTGTTGACCGGTGGCGTCGGGCCGTGGATGCCGTTCCAGATGTTGTCGATGGGGTGGGTGGCGATGGGCGCGGGCCTGTTGCTGGGGCCGGACCGCTGGCGCGGCCGTCGTGAGTTGGTGCTGCTGGCGGGGTACGGGGCGGTGGCGTCGGTCGGCTACGGGTTGGTGATGAACCTCCAGGGCTGGCCGTACATCGGGGGGTTGGCGTCGGGCGTCTCGTTCGTGCCGGGCGATCCGCTCTCCGCCAATCTGGCGCGTTATCTGGCGTACTGCCTGGCCACGTCGCTGGGGTGGGATCTGCCGCGGGCGGTGGTCACCGTCGTGCTCACGCTGACGCTGGGCGGCACGGTGTTGAAGGCGTTGCGTCGGGCGACGCGTCGGGCGGCGTTCGAGGCGCCGGTGGCGTTCGCGGATCATGCGGCGATCACGGATCCGGCCGGGCCGCCGGGCAGGCCCCAGGGGCCTGCCCGACCCTGATCCGTCGGATCGGCGCTACAGCCGTTGGATGATCGTCGCGGTCGCCAGTGCCCCGCCCGCGCACATGGTGATCAGGGCGAACTCCTTGTCGCGGCGTTCGAGTTCGTGGAGGGCGCTGGCCAGGAGGCGGGCGCCGGTGGCGCCGACGGGGTGACCGAGGGCGATGGCGCCGCCGTTGACGTTGACCTTCTCCAGGTCCTGGCCGAAGACCTGGGCCCAGGACAGCACGACGGAGGCGAACGCCTCGTTGATCTCGACCAGGTCGATGTCCTTGAGGGACATGCCGGCCTTGCCCAGGACGGCCCGGGTGGCGTCGATCGGCCCGTCGAGGTGGAAGTGCGGGTCGGAGCCGACCAGTGCCTGGGCGACGATGCGGGCCCGGGGCTTGAGGCGGAGCGCGCGGGCCATCTTCTTGGAGGCCCACAGCAGGGCGGCGGCGCCGTCGGAGATCTGCGAGGAGTTGCCGGCGGTGTGGACGGCGGTGGGCATGACGGGCTTGAGGTCGGCGAGCGCCGCCATGCTGGTGTCGCGCAGCCCCTCGTCACGGTCGACCAGGCGCCACATGCCCTGGCCGGCACCCTGCTCTTCTTCGCTGGTGGGGACCTGGACGGCGAAGGTCTCGCGCTTGAAGCGTTCCTCGGCCCAGGCGGTGGCCGCGCGTTCCTGGGAGAGCAGGCCGAGCGCGTCGACGTTCTCGCGGGTCAGGCCGCGGTGGCGGGCGATCCGTTCGGCGGCCTCGAACTGGTTGGGCAGGTCGACGTTCCATTCGTCGGGCCAGGGTTTGCCGGGGCCGTGCTTGGAGCCGCTGCCGAGGGGGACGCGGGACATCGCTTCGACGCCGCAGCCGATGCCGATGTCGATGACACCGCCCGCGATCATGTTGGCGACCATGTGGTTGGCCTGTTGGGAGGAGCCGCACTGGCAGTCCACGGTGGTGGCGGCGGTCTCGTAGGGCAGGCCCATGGTGAGCCAGGCGTTACGGGCGGGGTTCATGGACTGTTCGCCGGCGTGGGTGACGGTGCCGCCGACGATCTGCTCGACGCAGTCGGGCTGGATGCCCGTACGGGCGAGGAGTTCGCGGTACGTCTCGCCCAGGAGGTAGGCGGGGTGGAGGTTGGCGAGCGCACCTCCGCGCTTGCCGATGGGGGTGCGTACGGCTTCGACGATGACGGGTTCCGCGGCCATGACTCAACTCGTCCTCTCCTCGCGTCCGTGGGCGTCCCGACGCCCACGGAGGGAAGAACTAGTACGCGTTCTAGTTCTGCGAACAGTCTCGTGAGCCGTCCGGCGTGGCGCAAGGGGGCTGCAACGCACTTGTGCACAAGAGGCGTTGCCGTGACCCTTGCCACTTGTAGAACTCGTTACTACCTTCACCGCCGACCTGCATCTGATGGGCCGTCAGACCTTTGGGTCGGGCGACGGTACCCTCAGGGCGTCCGACGTCAGCTGGACCAGGAGTCGCCGATGCACTGCCCCGCGCTGCCCGAAGGGTTCGACTTCACCGACCCCGACGTCTACCAGTCCCGGGTCCCGCTCCCGGAGTTCGCACGGCTGCGGCAGACCGCGCCCGTGTGGTGGAACGCCCAGCCGCACGGCATCGCCGGCTTCGACGACGACGGCTACTGGGTCGTCACCCGCCACCAGGACGTCAAGGAGGTCTCCACCAAACCGGAGGTCTTCTCGGCCAATCTCAACACCTCGATCATCCGGTTCAATCCGACCATCTCCCGCGACCAGATCGAGGTCCAGAAGCTGATCATGCTGAACATGGACCCGCCGGAGCACACCCGGGTCCGGCAGATCGTGCAGCGCGGCTTCACCCCGCGGGCCATCCGCGCCCTGGAGGAGGCGCTGCGCCACCGGGCCGCGCGGATCGTCGAGGAGGCCCGGCACAAGGGCTCCGGCGACTTCGTCACCGACGTCGCCTGCGAGCTCCCCCTCCAGGCGATCGCCGAACTCATCGGCATCCCACAGGAGGACCGGACCCGGATCTTCGACTGGTCGAACAAGATGATCGCCTACGACGACCCGGAACTCGCCATCACCGAAGAGGTCGGCGCCAACGCGGCCGTGGAGCTGATCTCGTACGCGATGAACCTCGCCGCGGCCCGCAAGGAGTGCCCGGCACAGGACATCGTCAGCCGGCTGGTGGCGGCCGAGCACGAAGGGAACCTCGGCTCCGACGAGTTCGGCTTCTTCGTGCTGCTGCTGGCGGTGGCCGGCAACGAGACCACCCGCAACGCCATCACCCACGGCATGCACGCCTTCCTCACCCACCCCGACCAGTGGGAGCTCTACAAGCGCGAGCGACCGGCGACCGCCGCCGAGGAGATCGTGCGGTGGGCGACCCCGGTGGTCTCCTTCCAGCGCACCGCCACCCAGGACACCGAACTGGGCGGCGCGCACATCAGGAAGGGCCAGCGGGTCGGGATCTTCTACTCCTCCGCCAACCACGACCCGTCCGTCTTCGACCACCCCGAGGTCTTCGACATCACCCGCGATCCCAATCCCCACCTGGGCTTCGGTGGCGGCGGCCCGCACTTCTGCCTGGGCAAGTCGCTGGCCGTACTGGAGATCAACCTGATCTTCAACGCCCTCGCGGACGCCGTGCCCGGGATCTCCCTGGCCGGCGACCCGCGACGGCTGCGCTCCGCCTGGCTCAACGGCGTCAAGGAACTCCGGGTGCACTACCGCTGAGGGAGAGCACCGCCAGGGTGAGCACCTCCAGGACGCCGACACTCAGCAGCGCCACCACCAGTCGGCGCCGCAGCGCGCGGTAGGCGTCCTCGTATGCGGTCCGCAGGGTGGCGCTGCGGACCGCGATGCGCTCCAGATAGGAGCGGGACGCCTCGCGCTGCTCCTGGCAGTAGTGCCGGACGACGTCCTCCCGCTGGGAGTCGGTGAGCCAGGGCAGCCGGTCGCAGAATTCCGCCGCCTTGCTGCGGGCCCGCTCCTTTTCCGCCTCCCACAGCAGATAGCCCTCGATCTCGTTGATCGTCTCCGCCGTCCGGAGGTCTTCTCCCCCGTCGATCTCCTTGGCCATGGAATGTCCTTACGCCTCGATCGCGGCCGCGATGTCCGGGTGGTGCAGGTCGAATGCCGGGGATTCGGAACGAATGCGCGGCAGCGAGGTGAAGTTGTGCCGTGGCGGCGGGCAGGACGTCACCCACTCCAGCGAACGGCCGTAGCCCCACGGGTCGTCCACCTCGACCTTCTCGCCGTACTTAGCGGTCTTCCAGACGTTGTAGAGGAACGGCAGGATCGACATGCCCAGCAGGAACGAGAAGATGGACGAAACGGTGTTCAGGGTGGTGAATCCGTCGGCGGCGAGGTAGTCGGGAATGCGGCGCAGCATGCCCTCGGCGCCCAGCCAGTGCTGCACCAGGAACGTGCCGTGGAAACCGATGAACAGCGTCCAGAACGTGATTTTCCCCAGCCGCTCGTCGAGCATCTTGCCGGTGAACTTCGGCCACCAGAAGTGGAAGCCGGCGAACATCGCGAAGACGACCGTGCCGAAGACCACGTAGTGGAAGTGGGCCACGACGAAGTACGAGTCGGAGATATGGAAGTCCATCGGCGGCGACGCCAGGATGACACCGGTCAGACCACCGAAGACAAAGGTGATCAGGAAGCCGATGGCCCAGAGCATCGGCGTCTCGAAGGACAGCGAGCCCTTCCACATCGTGCCGATCCAGTTGAAGAACTTCACACCGGTCGGCACGGCGATCAGGAACGTCATGAAGGAGAAGAACGGCAGCAGCACACCGCCGGTCACATACATGTGGTGCGCCCACACCGTCACCGAAAGACCGGCGATGGAAATCGTCGCGGCGATCAGACCGATGTAACCGAACATCGGCTTCCGGGAGAAGACCGGAATGACCTCGGAAATGATGCCGAAGAATGGTAGGGCGATGATGTACACCTCTGGATGGCCGAAGAACCAGAAGAGGTGTTGCCAGAGCAATGCGCCACCATTGGCCGCATCGAAGATGTGCGCGCCGAATTTACGGTCCGCCTCCAGGGCGAACAGCGCGGCGGCCAGCACCGGGAAGGCGAGCAGGACCAACACACCGGTCAGCAGCACGTTCCAGGTGAAGATCGGCATCCGGAACATCGTCATGCCCGGGGCGCGCATACAGATGATGGTGGTGATGAAATTGACCGCGCCGAGGATCGTGCCGAAGCCGGAAAAGGCCAGACCCATGATCCACATATCGGCGCCGACACCGGGCGAATGCACGGCGTCGGAGAGCGGTACGTACCCGAACCAGCCGAAGTCCGCCGCCCCTTGCGGCGTGAGGAATCCGCCCACCGCGATCAGCGACCCGAAGAGGTAGAACCAGTAGGCGAGCATGTTCAGCCGCGGGAACGCCACGTCGGGCGCGCCGATCTGCAACGGCATGATCCAGTTGGCGAAACCGGCGAACAGCGGCGTCGCGAACATCAGCAGCATGATCGTGCCGTGCATCGTGAACGCCTGGTTGAACTGCTCGTTCGATAGCAACTGGTGGCCAGGGCGGGCGAGTTCGGCGCGCATCAGTAGCGCCAGCAGGCCGCCGATGCAGAAGAAGGCGAAGGCGGTCACCAGGTAGAGCGTGCCGATGGTCTTGTGGTCGGTGGTCGTCAGCCACTTCACCGGGTTCCGCGGCGCGGTGGACCGCGCCGCGCCGGGCCGTTGCGCGGCGGACCCGGCCGCGGGTGACGACAGTGCGGGGAGCTTCATGCCCCGTAGGTGTCCGCCTCGCCGTGGAACGTCACCGGTGACGGCCCCCGAGCGGCCTCCCGCAGGGGTGCGAAGTCTCACGCCACCGGGGTGTGAAGATCGGGGCGGTGCCGGACACAGGGGGTTTATGAGCACGGACGACGCCTTCGCCGATGCCTATCGCGCGCACTACTGGGCGGTCAGCCGCTTCGTGGCGCGGCGGCTGGACGCCCCGGCACACGAGGTCGAGGAGGTGGTGGCGGACGTCTTCTCCATAGCGTGGCGGCGCCGGGCCGAACTCCCCGAAGCGCCGCTCCCCTGGCTGTACGGGGTGGCCCGGAACTGCCTGGCCAATACGGTGCGCGGGATCGGTCGCTACCGGCGGCTGCTGCACCGGCTCGGCAACCACGAGGCGGCGCACGGCCGGCAGACCGTCGCGAGTCCGGACGCCGAGCGGCCCGGCTCCTGGGTGCACGAGGCGCTGAACCGGCTGTCCGCCGGCGACCAGGAGGTGCTGCGGCTGACCGCCTGGGAGGAACTGACCGTCGAGGAGCTGGCGGTGGCCCTCGACTGTGGTCGGAGCGCGGCGGCCATGCGGCTGCACCGGGCCCGTCGCCGCCTCCGCACGGAGATCGACCGCACCCGGACCACCGTGTCCGTATCAGCAGGAGGCGACGGCAATGAGTGACGAACTGGAGCTGCTGCGGGCGGCCAACCTGGTGCCGGCCGGCGCAGCGCGCTGGCGGGACCGCCCGTTGGACGCCACCGCGGAGCGCGGCCTGAACCGCCTGCTGCACCACACCCGCACCCGGCGGGCCCGTCGCCGTCTGGTGCTGCGCGCCGAGGCGGCCGTACTGGCACTGGTCGCGGTGCTCGCCTTCACCCTCACCGACGCCGGCAGCAGCCGGGCCGTCGCGGCGCCCGCCGCGCTCGTCCCGCAGGCCGCCGGTGCCACGCCCTCGCTGGACGGGCTGGCCCGCCTCGCGCAGGCCCGGGCCCGGACCGCCGGCCCCCAGGACGGGCCGCGGCGCGGCAGCCACCTACAGAGCTGGAGCCTGTCCATGGGGACGGGCCCGGACGCGGCGTCCCCGGTGACCGTCCCCGAGGAACGCATCACCCGGTGGAACGCCGACGGCAGCGGCTCCGAACTGGTCGTGGCCACCGACCCGCAGCACCCGGGCCGCCCGGTCATCCACGACGACGACGGCCGCTGGCGGACCGTCAGGGACGGGAAGGTGCTGCACCGCGCGACCTACCCGGCGGGGTCGGGCGCACCGCACGACGGCCTCGCCGCCCGGACGAAGCCCCCCACCGACCCCACGGCGCTGCGGGCGTTGCTCACCTCCCTCTATGGTGCGGCGAACCGCGACGGCGATGATCCGTCGGCCGTCCCGCAACTGCTGATGGCGCTCTCCTCGTACCGTCAGGAGTGGACGCCGGGGCCGCGGGAGACCGCGGCGATCGTGCGGATGCTGGCGGACACCGAGGGCCTGCGGCCGGCCGGCGCGGTCACCGACCGACTGGGCCGCCGCGGGCAGGCGTTCGTGCATGACGGGCCCGACGGCGCGATGGACGCCACCCGGCAGATGGTGATCCTCGATCCGCGCACCGGCCAACTCCTGGGCACGGAGATCACCTTCACCAAGGACCTGCCCGACTTCCGGATCACCGCGGGCCAGGTGATGTCCTACGAGGCGTGGATGTCGTGACGCCTCCGCGCCCGGACACCGGAAGTAAACGACCGGACACCGGAAGTAGGGGTCCTGAGGGAAGCGCGCGAAGTCGTCGGGTCGCGGTGTGTGGCCGCCCGAGTGGCGGGGTGCCGTCCCGTGGTCGATCCTGGAGGGACGCGACGATCCTTCGGCGCGGTGGTGCCCGGTGCACCGCCGCGCCGTTTCCGTATGCGAATGAACACGCCCGGGGCACCGGCCCTCGCGTGACGCAGACCACAATCCACCTGCGGTTGCGGTCGATCTCCGCGAGATGGATCACAAACAGCGGCCCCGTAAAAAAGTTCGCCGATGCACGTTTGCCCAGCGAGGAGGGGGTAGGCGGGTGACTATGCAGTCATCCGCGCACCGTCCGTGATGACCCGGTCTGCCCGTATGGTCGACCTTTGCCCCTCCATGCCATGGCGGGGCATGTCCATGTAGTCGTCCCAGAGAGCGCAGGCGAGCGAACACGTGCCGACGCAGTCCCCCCTCGCACCCGGGTCCCGTACGGGCGTCGGCAAAAGCACCGGCGCCGCCCCCGAGCCGCAGCAGACGGCCCCCCAGCAGCAGACACCGGGCGAGGTCACCGTCGTCGACCCCGCGATGGTCAAGCGCGCGGTATCGGCGGCCGCCCTCGGCAATGCGATGGAGTGGTTCGACTTCGGCGTCTACAGCTACATCGCGGTCACCCTCGGCCACGTCTTCTTCCCGTCCGGGAACCCGACCGCGCAGTTGCTGTCGACCTTCGGCACGTTCGCCGCGGCCTTCCTGGTGCGACCGCTCGGCGGAATGTTCTTCGGCCCGCTCGGCGACCGCATCGGCCGCCAGAAGGTCCTCGCCATCACCATGATCATGATGGCCGCGGGCACCTTCGCCATCGGCCTGATCCCCTCCTACGCCACGATCGGCGTCGGCGCACCGATCCTGCTGCTCCTCGCCCGCCTGGTGCAGGGCTTCTCCACCGGCGGTGAGTACGGCGGCGCCTCCACCTTCATCGCCGAGTACGCGCCCGACAAGAAGCGCGGATTCCTCGGCAGCTGGCTGGAGTTCGGCACCCTCGCCGGATACGTCGGCGGTGCCGGCCTGGTCACGCTGATGACCGCGCTGCTGTCCACCGACGCCCTCCACTCGTGGGGCTGGCGGATCCCGTTCCTGATCGCCGGCCCGATGGGCATCATCGGCCTCTACCTGCGGATGCGCCTCGAAGAGACCCCGGCCTTCGCCCGGTTGGAGAAGGAGGCGCACGCCAAGGAGAAGGCGCGCCGCGAGGTCGAGAAGCGGATCGGGCTGCGCGAGATGATCTTCGGCCAGTGGCGGGCGATGCTGCTCTGCGTCGGCCTGGTCCTGGTCTTCAACGTCACCGACTACATGCTGCTGTCGTACCTGCCGAGCTACCTCACCTCGGAGCTGAAGTACGACGAGACGCACGGGCTGCTGGTCATCCTGGTCGTCATGGTCGCGATGATGTGCGTCCAGCCGTTCGTGGGCAAGCTGTCCGACCGGTTCGGCCGTCGCCCGGTCATCGCCGCCGGCTGCCTGGGCTTCCTGGTGCTGTCGGTGCCCGCACTGCTGCTGATCCGTCAGGGTTCGCTGGCCGCCATCGCGGTGGGCACCGGCACGCTCGGCCTGCTGCTGGTGTGCTTCACCGCCGCGATGCCCTCCGCGCTGCCCGCGCTCTTCCCGACCAAGGTGCGCTACGGCTCGCTGTCGATCGGCTTCAACATCTCGGTGTCGCTGTTCGGCGGCACGACGCCGCTGGTGGTCACCGCCCTCATCGGCGCGACCGGCAACACGATGGTGCCCGCCTACTACATGATGGCGGCGGCCGTGATCGGCGGCATCGCGGTCCTGCTGATGTCGGAGAGCGCCGGCAAGCCGCTGCCCGGCTCGCCGCCGGCGGTGGAGACCGAGGCCGAGGCCCGGCAGCTGACCGCGGCGGCCGCGGCCCGCTGAGCCACACCCGACCCGCGCGACGGCCGGTCGTCGGACCCCTCCAGGTCCGGCGGCCGGCCGTCCGTCGTAGGGGGCAGCGGGCGAAAAAGGGGAACCGGTGACACCGCCCGTCCCGTCTGTGACCCTGGCGATCGTGGGATCACCGGGCACGGAACAGGGGACCACCATGATTGTGGCGGCAGGAACGACGGGTACGGGCAGCGGGGCGGGGCGCCGGCGGGCACTGTGCCTGGTCCTGGTGCTGCTGGCCATGCAGGTGGGCTGGCTCGCCCGCCCCGCGTACGCCTGTGGCTGCGGGGCGATGGTGCACGGCCCGGGCACCACGATGGCGGTGCACCACGAGACGTCGGCGGTGCGCTGGGACGGCACCACCGAACGGATCGCCATGCGCCTGACGGTCGACGGCACCGCCCCGGACGCCGCCTGGATCATGCCCGTCCCGCACCGCGCCACCGTACGGCTGGGCGATCCCGAACTCCTCGACGAACTGGACCAGATCACCGCCCCGGTCACCCGACACCGCCACTACTTCTGGCCGCGCACGGGCGACTGGCCCTTCGAGGCGGACTTCGACGGCTCCTTCGCCGCCGCCCCGCCCCCGACCGACGCATCGGTCGGCGTCGTCGACCGCGAACGGCTGGGCCCCTTCGACGTCGCCCGACTGACCGCCACCGACCCCGACGCGCTGCGCAACTGGCTCACCACCCACGGCTTCCGACTGCCGCCGGCACTGCCCACCGCCCTCCGCCCGTACGTGGACCAGCACTGGGAATACGTGGCGGTCCGGCTCGCCCCCGCGGACCACGGCACCCGCCTCACCGGCACCCTCGACCCGCTGCTGCTCTCCTTCGCCACCGAGAGCCCCGTCTACCCCATGCGGCTCTCCCGCCTCGCCACCACCCCGCAGACGCTGAGCCTCTACCTCCTGGCCCCGCACCGGATGGAGCCACGCAACGCCATCGGCGGCGCACCGCCGCACGTCCTCTACGCGGGCCGGATCACACCGCAGGACGCCGTCCGCGACTTCGCCGGCCCCGCCCCCACCTTCCTGACCGCCCTCGACCAGAGCTTCCCGCAGCCGCAACGCATCGACGGCGACCACGAGTTCCGCCGCACCGCCACGGACACCCCGTACCAGCGGGTGCGTTACACCGAAACCCTCCTGCAAGTCGGCGGTATCCCCCTCTGGATCCCCACCGTGGGCGCCGCCCTGCTCCTGATGATGGCCACCGCCGCCCTGACCGCCGGCCGCCGCAGGCGCCGCTCGGCGGTCCGGTACTTCCGGACCCCGGCACCGCCAGCCTGACCGATCGCGACCGCCGCAACGGCTGACACCGACCGGGTCGGCACGACGCGGTTGAGCCGGAAGCCGGAGCGGGTGAGCGGGGCCCGCCTTCCGCACCGGACGCGAGGGTGCGCACCACCAGGAGCACCGGTACCGGTCCGCCGACGACGACGTGGCACTACAGGGCCCGGTCGAGAACCTCCGCGATGACCGTGTACGACACGATGTGCGCCCGGGTCGGGTCCCCGAGCGGCGGGAACTCCAACCGCCGCCCGTCCTCGTCGAGCCAGACCCGCCCCGCCGCCAACTCCTCCGCCTTCTGCCGCGCGTAGTCGCGCGCCGCCGTCAACCGCGCCTTCGATACGGCCAGATCGTCCGGGAGTCCGACACCGCCCTCTTGGGCGGCACCTGCGCTGCCATCCGCACTGTCACCCTGTCCTGCGGGCATGTTCCCGTCCTCCCTGTCGCGGATCCCGGGTCTCGTCCGGGGCGGGCGTTACCTGTCCCGACACCGCGACGCATAACCGTCACAAACCAGCCGACTCCCAGCCCTTCGCCGTGAATCAGTGCCTCGCGCTTCTCCCGCCGGGCCTCGGGGCTGGCCCGGGAATCGTCCTCACGACGTTTTGACTGCCTGATGTAGGAAACTGCACGCACCTGATCGAGATGACGACGCCAGTCAGGCGTCCGGTTTGTGAGAGGTGTCATGTGCCCAGCGTGGTAAAGATCAATGTGCTGACCGTCCCCGCCGAGCAGCGGGAGACCCTGGAGAAGCGGTTCGCCTCGCGCGCCGGTGCGGTGGAGAGTTCGGACGGCTTCGAGTGGTTCGAGCTCCTCCGGCCGGTCGAAGGCACCGACGACTACCTCGTGTACACCCGGTGGCGTGACGAGGCGTCGTTCCAGGCGTGGATGGAGGGGCCGATGAAGGCCGCTCACCAGGGCGGCAGCGACCGGCCGAAGCCGGCCTCCAGCGGGTCCACGGTGTGGTCGTTCGAGGTCGTGCAGCAGGCCGCGCCGAAGGGCGCGTAGCTCCGTAACGAGCGGCCCCCGGCCGTACCCAGCGACACCGCGCGCCTTCCGAGGCGCCACCGACCGGCCGACGACGGCCCGCGGTGGTCACCCGCCGTGCGGCGGGCCGGCGCGCGGTGCGCTGGGCCCCGTCAGGCGTCCCGGGCGGGCAAAATCGGTTGCACCCGGCCGCCCCTCAACGTGACATGGCCGTCATGAGCGACGCTGCCACCCCGTCCTGGACCCTCGCCGCCGAACCTGCCGCATCGGCGGTGGCGCGGGCCCTGTTGCGCGAGTACTACACCGATGTCGCCGACCGCTATTACGTGTTGCACGAGGGGCGCCGCTCGACGCCGGAGGAGATCGACGAGGGCGTGGCCGAGTATCCGAGCGACGCCCTGATGCCGCCGCACGGGGTGTTGTTGGTGGCGCGGTACGGGGGCGAGCCGGTCGGGTGCGCCGGAGTGCGGCTGTTGGATGCCCGTACCGCCGAGTTGAAGCAGGTGTTCGTCCGGCCCGACCGGCGGGGTCTGGGCGCCGCGGGCCGACTGCTGCGGGCCGCGGAGGCGGCCGCGGCCCGGCTGGGTGCCGAGCGGATCCGGCTGGACACCCGGCTGGACCTGACGGAGGCGGTCACCCTCTACCGGCGGCGCGGTTACGTCGAGATCGCCCCGTACCACGACGACCGCTATGCGGAGATCTTCTTCGAGAAGCGGCTCGTGGGGACGGAGGCGGGGGCGGATACGGCCGTCGGCCGGTGAGGGGCGGCTATGGGGTGAGGTCCGGTGGTTGCGGTGACCGCGGCGGGGTGTGGGCCGGGGTCCGCGGTACCAGTGGGCGGGCATCGCCGTTGTGCGGCTCCTCCTCGTCCGAGCCGCACAGTTCCGCCGTCAGCTCCTGGACGAGTTCGGTGAGGTCGGTGGGCCGGTCCTTGGTCCACCAGTCGCCCAGCAGGCCCGCCAGCGATGCCTGGCGGGCCGCGGAGAGCCGCTCCGCGGCCTCCCGACCGTGGTCGGTGAGCAACAGCATCAGTCCTTCGCGTCGCGCCAGGCCGCGTTCCTCGATCTGCCGGACGCCCTCGGTGATCACGCCGAGCGGTACCCGGGTGCGCTCCGCGAGCAGTGCCGGTTCCACCGAGCCGTAGTGGTGGATGCGCAACACCAGCCAGCTGGCGGCCGGTTTGAGGTCCAGGCCGGCGCGGGTGGTGATCTTCTCGTAGATGTCCTTGCGGCCCGCGATGCTGCCGAGTTTGGACAGCGCGCGGGCGACCTCCTCGTGGGAGGACCGCTCGACGGGGTTGGAGCAGAGGACCTCGCTGGTGTCGGGGGCGGTGACGCTGCCGCGCAGCGGCTCCTCCTTGAGGAACCAGGCCAGGGCGAAGGCGACGAGGACGATCGGCACGGCGTAGAGGAAGACGTCGGTGATGGAGGCGGAGTAGGCGCCGAGGACGCCGGCGGCCTGCGCGGGCGGCAGCTTGGTGATCGCTCGCGGGTCCTGGGCGATCGCCGACGGGGAGATGCCGGGCGGGAGCTGTGCTCCGGCGAGGGCGTCGGCGATCCGCGGGCCGAGCCGGTTGGCGAAGATCGTGCCGAAGAGGGAGACGCCGAACGAGGCGCCGATGGAGCGGAAGAAGGTGGCGCCGGAGGTGGCCACCCCGAGGTCCTGGTAGGGGACGGCGTTCTGCACGATGAGGACCAGGACCTGCATGACCAGGCCGAGCCCGAAGCCGAAGACGAAGAAGTAGGTGCTCATCAGGGCGACGCCGCTGGACGGGTCGAGCTGGTGCAGGAGCAGCAGGCCCAGGGCGACCACGGCGGTACCCGCGATGGGGAAGACCTTGTAGCGGCCGGTGCGGGAGACGATCTGCCCCGAGGCGGTCGACGAGAGCAGCATGCCGAACACCATCGGCAGCATGTGCACACCGGACATGGTCGGCGAGACCCGCTGGACGACCTGGAGGAACGTCGGTAGGTACGTCATCGAGCCGAACATCGCGAAGCCGATGACGAAGCCGATGACCGAGCAGAGGGTGAAGGTGCGCGAGGTGAACAGGCGCAGCGGGATGACCGGTTCCGCGGCCCGGCGTTCGACGACGATGAACGCGGCGAGCAGCGCGACGCCGAGTCCGGCGAGCAGCGCGGTCTGCCAGGAGCCCCAGGGGTAACTGACGCCGCCGAGCGAGGTCATCAGTACGAGGCAGGCGGCGACCGCGGCGATCAGGGCGGTGCCCAGGTAGTCGATGCGGTGCGGGGTGCGGCGGGACGGGATGTGCAGCACGGCCGCGATGACGGCGAGCGCGACGACGCCGATGGGGAGGTTGATGTAGAAGACCCAGCGCCAGCTGAGGTGGTCCACGAACAGGCCGCCGAGCAGCGGCCCCAGGACGCTGGTGCCGCCGAACACGGCGCCGAACAGCCCCTGGTACTTGCCGCGTTCGCGGGGCGGCACGATGTCCCCGACGATCGCCATCGACAGCACGATCAGGCCGCCGCCGCCCAGGCCCTGGAGCGCCCGGAAGCCGATCAGCTGCCCCATGTTCTGTGCGAGGCCGCAGAGCGCCGAGCCGATCAGGAAGATCACGATGGCGGCCTGGAACAGCTTCTTGCGGCCGTACTGGTCGCCGAGCTTGCCCCACAGGGGCGTCGCGGCCGTGGACGCCAGCAGATAGGCGGTGACCACCCAGGAGAGGTGCTCAAGGCCGCCGAGTTCACTGACGATGGTGGGCAGCGCGGTGGCGACGATGGTCTGGTCGAGTGCCGCGATGAGCAAGCCGAGCAGCAGCGCGCCGATCGCGACGAGGACCGTCCGGCGGGAATGGTCCTCGCCGGGAACGGCAGGAGCACCGGTGTCCTGCACCATGAGCGTCGTCTCCCTCGTGTCCGGCTCGTACGCCCGGCACCGGCGCGCAGGTACGCGCCCGGGTCCGGGTGGTGTTCTCGGCCTTCCGGGCCTTCACTCCATCGTGGGCGTTTCCACCCGATATGGCCCGCTGAGCGGTCGGGGCCGGCTGCCGCCCCGGGGACGGCGGGACGGGCCGGGTGCGGGGAAACGGGCCTGGAGCGGGAGGACGCGGGCCCGAGGCGGGGGGACAGGGCGGGCGGTACCGGGAGACGTCGGGCGGATGTCGCGGAGCGCCTGCGGGGACGGCGGACGCTCTGCATAATCGGCTGCCGGTTCGCGCCTCCAGAGAGGGGACCCTTCGTGACGGCAGCATCCACCTGCCCACACTGCTTCGCCCCGGTACGCGGGGACGGCCGGCCGACCTGCCTGTGCGCGGCGACCGAGGCGGACGACTTCGATCCGCTGCGCATACGGCCGTACGTCTCCCTGCCGGACCGGGACGGCCGACCGGACGACGGCGGGGGCGGGGGCGAGAAGGGGGGCGAGGGCGAGAAGGGGGGCGCCGGCCCCGACATCGGCTACGGGCGCGGCGGCGGTGGCCCTGGCGAGGGCGAATGCGATGGCGATGGCCCGGTCGTTGGCGGCGGCTCGGGCGTTGGCGGCGGCGGATGGGGGCGGCGGGACGCACTGGAGGACTTACCTGGAGTGGACGCCGCGGTCCACCGAGTCCCACACCCCACCGGTCCGGCCTCCAGGACCTTTCACTCCTCTCGCTCCTCCGGGGCGGCCCCGTTCGACCCACCCGCATCGGCGGGGCGGCGCCGTGCCCGGCCGGCCTTACTGGCCGTCACCGGTGCCGCCGTGGCCGCCGCCGCGATCATGCTCGGCACCGGGGCACTCCAGGGCGGCGACCGCGACCGGGCGGCGCCCCCGGACGGCGGCACCGTCGCCCCCACCGCCGCGATCCCGACCGCCACCGGCCCCGCCAGCTCCACGCCGACCCCCGACCGCCCCTCCCCCGCCACCTCGCGCTCCAGGAGCCCCGGGGCGACCACCCACCCGCCCCGATCGCCGGCCGCCACCCCTCCGCCGCCCCCGGTACGGGCCTCCGGCAGCGTCGCGGTCCCCACCGGCGACGCCTCTCCCAGCGCGCCGCCCAGCGGGCCGATCGTGCTCCGTGAGGGATCCAGCGGTCCCGAGGTGACCGAGCTCCAGGGGCGGCTGCGGCAGGTGGCCCTCTATACGGGGGCGGCGGACGGCCAGTACGGCGCGCCGGTACGGGAGGCGGTGGCGCGCTATCAACGGACCTACGGGGTAAGGGGCGATCCGGACGGCGTCTACGGTCCCGTGACCCGCGCGTCCCTGGAGGCGCGCACCCAGCAGCCGTGAGCGGACGTGCACCTCATACACCTGATGCGCCTCGTGCGCCTCCGGAGCGTGACATGCCCCCCGGACCGTGACGAATGCCATGCCGTTTGGGGCGGTGGGTGGTTGTCGGCGACCCGAACTGTTTTGTATCGTGAAAAAACAAAGTGGTTCCGCCCGCACTCCCTGACCGGCGGGCGGGACCGCTTGTGTTCTCCCGCCCGTCCTGACAGTGCAGCTGCCAGCCCCACCGCGCCCAGGAGCCCGCCGATGACGGCCACCACCACGCTCATAGCCCGCGCCCTGCTACTGGACATGGACTCAACGATCGTGAACTCCGAGGCCGTCGTGGAGCGCTGTTGGCGGCGCTGGGCGGCCGAGCAGGGGCTCCCGGCGGAGGACGTGCTCCAGGTCGTCCACGGGCGGCAGGGCTGGGCCACCATGGCGGCGCTGCTGCCGGACCGCCCGATGGAGCTGAACCTGGTCGACAACCGGCGGATGCTGGAGCAGGAGACCGCCGACGTCGAGGGCGTGGTGCCGGTGGCCGGTGCGCCCGCGTTCATGGCCGCCCTCGCCCGGCTGCCGCACGCCCTGGTGACCTCCGCCGACAGCGCGCTGGCCGAGGCCCGGATGCGCGCGGCCGCGCTGCCCATGCCGGACGTGCGGATCACCGCGGAGAGCGTGAGCGCCAGCAAGCCGGACCCGGAGGGCTTCCTCAAGGGCGCCGCCGAGCTGGGCTTCGCGCCCGAGGACTGCCTGGTCTTCGAGGACTCCGAGGCGGGTATCGAGGCCGGCCGGGCCGCCGGGATGCGGGTCGTCGGGGTCGGCGACCGGGCCGCCCGGTTCGCACCCACCGCGCACGTCCGCGACCTCACCCAGGTCCGCGTCGAGGCGCTGGTGGACGGCGGGATCGCCGTCCGGATCACAGCCTGAGCCGCTAGCCGGGCCGCATCTCGTGGGCCGGACCTCATGGGCCGGACCTCATGGGCCGCATCTCATGGCCGGACCTCGTAAGCCGGGCCTCGTGGCCGGACCTCGGCCCTGCCGCGTAGCGGGCGGTCAGCGTGGCGTCGGCGTGCGGTGGATCCGTCCGCGGGCGATCAGTTCCAGTACCACCGCGCACGAGACCGCCTGTACGGCCAGCAGCGCGACCAGGACGAACAGTTGGACCGCGCCGGCCTGTACGGGTGAGGCGCCGCCCAGCAGCATGCCGACGAACGCCCCGGGGAGGGTGACCAGCCCGACCGTCCGGGTCTGGTCGAGACCCGGCAGCAGGGCGTCCGACGCGGCGGGCCGGGCCACCTCCATCCGCGCCTCCCGGTCCGGCAGCCCGAGCGCCAGTCCCGCCTCGAACTCCCCACGCCGCAGCTCCAGTTCGTCCAGCGCCCGGCGTCCCCCGAGGACGGTGGCGGTCAGTGCGCCGCCGATGAGGATGCCGGTGATCGGGATCAGGGTGAGGCCGCGCGGCGGCACCAGGCCGGTGAGCAGCAGCACCCCGACGACCGGCAGGACGCCGGCGGCGATCGGCGCCGCGGCCCACCACCAGGTGCGGTTGGCGGTGATCCGGCGGCCCGCCGTGCGGACCGCCACCGTGAACATCAGGACCAGGAAGCTCAGCAGCCAGGGCAGGGCGTGCACGACCCAGCCGATGAGGTAGGAGACGGCGGCGAGTTGGGCCGCCGCGCGCAGGCCGGCGAGGGCGATCGCGCGGGCGTGGCCGAGGTGGGCCAGCGCGGCGGCGGCCACGGCGGCGAGCAGGAGGACGGCGAGGACGATCCCGAGGGTGGGGTTGACCGGCAGCAGCACCCGCTCACTGTAGGCGGGCGGGTGCGGACCCTCCCAGGCGCCGAGCGCCGGACGCCGAGCGCCGAGCGCCGGCACCACGAAGATCCTCGCCGGCTGCTGAGTCGGCGGGGCGGGGCGCCGGTACGTCGCGGCCGGATTTGCGCGGGTTCGCCGGCGCCGGCACCCCGCCCACCTGCGAATCCGGCTGATTTTTTGCCCACCCGGGTGCCGCGCCGGCGCACCGGACGGTGATGATGGGGCGCACATTCGCCGTCATCCGCCCCCTGATGGCCGGCACGCTCTCCCGCGCGCCGGCCGTCCGCCGCCCCAGGGAGAGCCACTCTTGGCCGCCGCCCACCCCGCCGACCGCTCCGACCGCCCCGCCGCCAGCCTCGCCGTCGTCGGGGCGGGGCCGCGTGGGACGAGTGTCCTGGAGCGGATCTGCGCCTCGGCCGCCGGGCTGGCGCCGGGCACCCGGCTGACCGTGCACGTCATCGACCCGGCACCGCCCGGCGCCGGCCAGGTATGGCGCCCCGACCAACCCGCCGACCTGTTGATGAACACGGTGGCGTCCCAGGTCACCCTGTTCACCGACGCCAGCGTGGAGTGCGCGGGGCCGATCCGCCCCGGGCCGAGCCTGTACGACTGGGCGGGGTGCGACGTCGGACCGGACGACTATCCGGGGCGCGCGCTGTACGGCCGCTATCTGGAGTGGGTGTTCCGGCACACGGTGCGGACCGCCCCGGAAGGGGTGACCGTCGTCCCGCACCGGGCCCGCGCGGTGCGACTGACCGAGGCCGCCGACGGCACCCAGACGCTCACCCTCGACGACGGTCGGACGCTGCCCGGGCTGGGCGCCGTGGTGCTGGCCCAGGGCCATCTGCCGGCCCGCCCGGACGCCGGGCAGCGGCACCTGGCCGATCACGCCGCCGCCCACGGGCTGCACTACCTGCCGCCCGCCAACCCCGCCGACCTCACCGCCGAGTTGGCGGCACTGCCCGCGGGCCGCCCGGTGCTGCTGCGCGGTCTCGGGCTGAACTTCTTCGACCACGTGGCGCTGCTGACCTCGGGCCGCGGCGGCCGGTTCGTCCGCGGCCCCGGCGGCACCCTGACGTACCGGCCCTCGGGTCGCGAGCCGCGGCTGTACGCGGGCTCCCGGCGCGGCGTCCCGTACCACGCGCGGGGCGACAACGCGAAGGGCGCGCACGGCCGTCACCTGCCGCTGCTGCTCACCGCGGACGTGATCGCGGCGTTCCGCAAGCGGGCGGACTCCGGCGACCCGCCGGACTTCCTGGTGGAGGTCTGGCCGCTGGTGGCCAAGGAGGTGGAGGCGGTCTACTACGAGGCGCTGCTGGCGCGCCGCGCCGTCGCCCGCGGCGGCCCGACCGACGCCGAGCGGGACCGCTTCCGAGACCACTTCCGGGAGCGCTTCCTGGGCAGCGCGCACCGCAGCCCCGAGGAGGCCGCGGCCCTCGACGCCTTCGGCCTGGGGCCCGCGGACCGCTGGGACTGGGACCGACTCGCCCGGCCGTACCCGGACGGGCCGTTCGCCGACCGGTCCGCGTTCCGTGCCTGGCTGTTGGACCACCTCCGGGCGGACGTCGCGCACGCCCGGCAGGGCAATGTGACCGGCCCCATCAAGGCGGCCCTGGACGTGCTGCGGGACCTGCGGAACGAGCTGCGGCAGATCGTCGACCACGGCGGGCTGGCGGGCGCGTCCCGCCGCGACCACGTGGACCGCTGGTACACCCCGCTGAACGCGTTCCTGTCCATCGGGCCGCCGCGTCGCCGGATAGCGGAGCTGGCGGCGCTCATCGAGGCGGGGGTGCTGGAGGTGGTCGGTCCCGGCATGGAGGTCCAGGTGGCGGGCGCGGACGGCGCGGCGCCCGGTTTCACGGCGCACTCCCCGGCCGTCCCGGGGTCGCGGATCACCGCGGAGACCCTGATAGAGGCCCGACTCCCGGAGCCGGACCTGCGGCGGACCGGGGATGCGCTGCTGGCCCGCTTGCTGGCGGACGGCGGTTGCCGGCCGCACACCGCGGACGGGTACGAGACCGGCGGCCTGGACGTGTCGCCGAGCCCGTACCACGTCATCGGGGCCGACGGCCGGCCGCATCCGCGGCGGTTCGCGGTGGGGGTGCCGACGGAAGGGGTGCACTGGGTGACAGCCGCGGGGGCGCGCCCGGGGGTGGGTTCGGTCACGTTGGCCGATACCGACGCGGTGGCGCGGGCGGCACTGCGTGCCGCAAAGGCCGCCTCAAATCTCATTGGTTCGGACCAATAGCTCCCGCTACGCGCGGAATGTTGAACTTGCAAGCATTAGTTAGGTGGCCCTAATCTACAGGACTCCGGCGGTCGCGCTGTCCCCCGCGGCCGTCCGTCCCCGAAGACCTAGGAGTCACCGCATGTCCGCTCCCTTGAGCTCCCTCACCCAGAAATCGACCCCGCACGCACTGGCGCTGTTCCGCATCGTCGTCGGCCTGCTCTTCGCCTGCCACGGGGCGGCGTCGCTGTTCGGCGTGCTCGGCGGCGCGATGGGCACCGGCCACTCCCTCCCGACCGGCACCTGGCCCGGCTGGTACGCCGCGGTCATCCAGCTGGCCGGCGGCATCCTGGTGCTGCTGGGCCTGGGCACCCGCGCGGCGGCGTTCATCAGCTCCGGCTCGATGGCCTACGCCTACTTCTCGATGCACCAGCCCCACGGCCTGTGGCCGATACAGAACGGCGGCGAGGCAGCCGCGATGTTCTGCTGGGCCTTCCTGCTGATCGTCTTCACCGGCCCCGGCTCCTGGGCGTTGGACCGGCTCTTCTTCGGCGGCTCGGAGCAGGAGCAGGCGCCCGTCGCCGAGCCCGCGGCGAGCGTCGTCTGACGCGTTCGGTGAGGGCCGGGGCGGGACCGCTTCCCCGCCCCGGCCCGTTCGGCCGTTCGGGCCGGGCGTACGCTGTATAGCCGTAGTGCCGCCCCTGCCGCGCCGAGCGACGTCGCGGCGGGGTCCGGACCGGGAGCAAGACGTTGGTGGAAAGCCTGGGGTCGCTCAGCGGCACCCCCTGGGTATATGTGGTCGTCGGCCTCTCGGTCGTCCTCGACGTCTTCGTCCCGATCCTGCCGAGCGGGGTCCTGGTGATCACCGCGGCCACCACGGCCGCCGGCTCCGGCCCCGCCGCCGACGTAGCCGCCTCCGTCCAGAGCGGGAACCACCTGGCCGAAATGGGCTCCCTCGTCCTCTGCGCGGCCACCGCATCGGTCCTCGGCGACCTGGTCGCCTACCGGCTGGCCTGGCGCGGCGGCGACCGCTTCGACCGCGCCATCAGCCGCTCCCGGCGACTGTCCGCGGCCCAGCAGCGGCTGGGCGCGGCGCTCACCCGAGGCGGCGGCGGCATCGTGGTGCTGGCCCGCTTCGCGCCCGCCGGCCGCTCCGTGGTCAGCCTAGGCGCCGGGGTGGCCCACCGGACGGTCCGCGAGTTCCTCCCCTGGTCGGCGCTGGCCGGCCTGGCCTGGGCCGCGTACAGCGTCAGCCTGGGCTACTTCGGCGGCCACTGGCTCGGCACGTCGTGGGTGAGCACCGCCCTCTCCGTCCTCGCGCTCTTCATCGCCGGTTCGGTGGCCGCCTACGTCATGCGGCGCCCGCAGCGGGAGACCGCGGCGCACTGACCGGCGACCGCCCGCCGCACGTCCCGGGACCGGCCTACGAACCGTCGCCCTCCGCGCCGCCGTCGCCGCCCCCGCCACCGTCCTCGGTCGTGGTCTCCGGCACCACGGCGACCGGACAGACCGCGTGCAGCAGCACCGCGTGCGCCACCGAACCCAGCCGCGGGCCGACCGGCAACCGGCGCCGATGCCGGGCCACCACGACCAGGTCGCTCCCGGCGGACGCGGCCACCAGCTGCCCCGCGGCGTCCTCGGCGCGCAGCTGCACCGCCACCTCGACCCCGGGGTGCCGGACCCGGTGCGGCGCGAGCGCGTCCACCAGCTGGACGCCGAGCGCGTCCTCGTACTCCGGCTGCGTGGACTCGTAGACCGCCGCGTACTCGAAGGCGGGCGGCAGCAGCATCGGCCAGGTGTAGCCGGAGACGACCCGGAGGCGGGCGCCCCGCCGGGCGGCCTCGGCGAACGCGAAGCCGATCGCGGCGGGCTCGTCGGAGGACGCGTCCACGCCCAGGGTCACCTGCCGGACGGCCGGCGGCACCGCCTCGCCGTCCGGGCCCCGCTCCGTGCCGGCGCGGTCCGGGCGCGGCACCACCACGACCGGGCAGGCGGACCGGGCGGCGCAGGCCAGCCCGTTGGAGCCGAGCAGCAGGCTGGCGAAGCCGCCGCGGCCGCGCGAGCCCAGGACGAGCAGCTGCCCCTCGGCGCCGAGCGCCGGCAGCTGGGTGTCGGCCAGTCCGCTCAGCCCGCGGAACTCCACGTCCGGCAGCTCCGCCAGGAACGGCCGGTCCCGGAGGCCGGCCAGCACCCGGTCACCGCCCTGCTCACCGGCCGCGGCCCGCTCCGCGGTGGCGTACGGCCACACGTGCACGACCCGGAGCGGCGCCGACCGCGCCCGGGCCGCGTCCGCCGCCCAACGCAACGCCCGCTCGCTGTCCGGGGATCCGTCCACGCCGACGATGACCGGCAAGGTGCCCATACATGCCTCCACCCATGAACCCGTTGCACCGACGTACGCCGGTGTACGGCTCCGGTGTACGTCTCCGCACACCGGCCCTCCGGCGCCCGTCGTCCGTACGTCCGCATACACCCGGTACATCTGCTTGCACTGCCATAAGACCCGATCTGACCGCACTGGACGGCTTTTGACCGGCTCACCTTCATCCTGCCCCGGCACCCGTGGGGGACACAGGGACGAAGGTCCCACCCCCGGCACGGAGTAGAGTCGAACGTCATCACCCCGCCCCCTCCCGCCCCGGGCGCGGATCCGAACCACTGACGCGAGGCACACTGCGGTGAACCACCCCCCGGTCGTCGAATGGACCGAGGACGACCAGGTCCGTACCGCCCATTGGCATTCCGAGAACGGCGCCCGGCCACCCCGCCGGATCGCCCTCGCGAACGACCGCACCCGGGCCGACGAGGCGTACCGGCTCGCCTGCGAGGGCACCGCGCTGCTGTGGCGCGGCGACTTCCACAACGCCCGCCAGTTGCTCACCGCGCTGGCCCGCCGGGTCGACCGCCGCCCGCAGAAGGCGCCACCCGCCGACGTCACCCAGGCGTTCCACCTGCACCGCGCCGCCCAAAACCAGCGCGCCCGCATCCTCGGCATGCTGCTGGTCCCCCTCGACGCCGAACTGGCCGTCCCGTTGCACCGCGCCCCCGACGTCCGCGAGGCGTGCACCCGCGCCTACGGCCCGCCGGACGAGACCGAGCTGCCCGCCGGCGCCTCCGGCGACACCGCCGTCCTGCTGTCCCTGCGGGAACTGCTCGGCGTGATCGGCGCCAACGAATGGCGCCGCAAGGGCGTGGAGATCCCGGCCCTCGGCGGCGACCGGATCCACCCCCACTACGGCGTCTTCTCCCCGGCCCGCGGCGAATACGTCGACCTGGTCGCCGAGGCCCCGCTGCCCGACCGGGGCCTGGCCTTCGACATCGGCACCGGCACCGGCGTCCTGGCCTCGGTCCTGGCACGCCGCGGCGTGCGGCGGGTCGTGGCCACCGACCAGGATCCGCGCGCCCTGGCCTGCGCCCGGGAGAACACCGCCCGGCTGGGCGTCGCGGACCAGGTGGAGATCGTCGCGGCCGACCTCTTCCCGGCCGGCCGCGCCCCGCTCGTCGTCTGCAACCCCCCGTGGGTCCCCGCCAAGCCGACCTCGCCCGTGGAACACGCGGTCTACGACCCCGGCAACCGGATGCTGCACGGCTTCCTGGCCGGTCTCGCCGACCATCTGACCCCGGGCGGCGAGGGCTGGCTGATCCTCTCCGACCTGGCCGAACACCTCGGTCTGCGCTCGCGCGCCGAACTCCTCGCCGCATTCGCCGAGGGCGGTCTCACCGTCCTCGACCGGCTCGACATCGCCCCCCGCCACCCGCGCGCCCGGGACACCTCCGACCCGCTGCACGTGGCCCGCGCCGCGGAGGTCACGTCGTTGTGGCGGCTGGGCGCGGCAGCTTAGCGGAGTAGCGGAGTAGCGGAGTAGCGGCCGGGGACCGGGGCTCGGGTCCCGACTCGGGGTCGCGGCGGCACGCCGACCGGCCGGACGCGCCGCGTCGAACCGGGCGCGTCGAACCGGTCATTTCGGACTGGTCATGTCGGACCGACCGAGTCGGACCGGTCCTACGGCCGCAGCCCGGCGCAGACGGTGCGCACATAGCGGCGCCAGTCCCCGGCGCCGTTCCGGATCACCGCGGCCAGCCCGCACACCGCCATCACCACGTCCGTGACCTCGGCGTCCGCCCGGACCGTACCCTCCTCCTTGCCGCGGGCCAGGAGTTGGGCGGCGACCTCCTCGGCGCGCTCCCGCCCCTCCCCGCCCGGCTCGGTGGAGCCGAACGCCGCCTCGATGGCCGCGGACAGCCCGCGCTCGGCGTCGAGCACCTCCCCGATGTGCGTGAGGTAGGCGGCCAGCCCCTCGGCCGCGGTCGGGCAGGCCAGACAGCGGCCGCGCCCGAACTCCACGATCTCCGCCTGCCGTTGCTCCCCGACGGCGGCGATCAGTGCGGCCCGGTTGGGGAAGTGCCGGTAGACCGTCCCGACCCCGACGCCCGCGGCACGGGCGATCTCGGGCATCTGCGCCTCGTCGCCGCGCGCCCGGAACACCTCCCGGGCGGCGTCCAGCACAAGGCCGCGATTGCGTTCGGCGTCGGCCCGCGGCCGGCGCTGTGGGGCGGAAGGGGTGGAGGAGGGGGACACACCGCCGATGCTACTGGCCGCACACCGGGCGGAATCGGACGCCGGCCGCCGGGCCGCCCCGACCACCCGGCGGACACCCCGGCCCATCAGGCACGATGGTCCCATCATGAACCTCGACGACCTCGTGGCCCGTGCCCGCCGGCTCGCCGCTTCCGCGACGCCCGGCCGGCGCCGGCTGCTCGGCATCGCCGGGCCGCCGGGCGCCGGAAAGTCCACCCTCGCCGCCCGGCTGGCGGCGGAGCTGACCGGCCAGGCCGCGCTCGTCCCGATGGACGGCTTCCACCTCGCCAAGGCGGAGTTGCGCCGCCTGGGCCGTACGGAGCGCAAGGGCGCGCCGGACACCTTCGACCCCGCCGGCTACGCGGCCCTGCTGACCCGTCTGCGCTCCCCCGAACCCGGCACGCCCGTCTACGCGCCGGCCTTCGACCGCCGCATCGAGGAGCCGGTCGCCGGCAGCATCCCGGTGGCGCCGCACATCCCGCTCGTCATCACCGAGGGCAACTACCTCCTGCTGCACTCCGACCCCTGGGCAGGGATCCGTGAACTACTCGACGAGGCGTGGTACATGGAGCTGGACGCCCAGGAACGGGTACGGCGGCTGATCGACCGACACGAGCGGTTCGGCCGCCTGCGGGTCGACGCCGAGGACTTCGTCCGCACCTCCGACGAGGCCAACGCCCGCCTCGTGGCGGCCACCCGCCCCCGGGCCGACCTCGTCGTCTCCTTTACCACCGACGAGGCCCCTTCCCCACTGGACGACTGACCCCGTCCCCTCGTCCCCGCATCCCCTCGTCCCCCTGCCCCTTCCCGCTCCGCTCCCCCCCGCGGCGCTCCCCCTCACCTCTCCTCTCCCCATCGAGCGTCAACACCCCTTCCAAAACGACATCATGAATGTCATCATGACAGCGTGAGTGTCATCAAGGGGATGTAGCCGGGGCAGGGGCACGGAGGGGGAAATGAACGGGGCTGCGGAGGGGGACGTGAGCGAGGGCATGGGCGCGGGCGAGGGCGAGGGCACGGGCGAGGGCGTGAACAGGGCCTTGGAGGGGGACTTGGCCGGGGACATCGACGGGGGTGCAGCGGCCGCCGAAGAGCTGCTGTACGACGTCATCCGGCGACTGCGGCCGCTGCACCGGACGATCGTGCGCGCGACGGAGCGCGAGCTCGAAGGCACCGGCCTGACCGCCGGCGAGCGCACCCTGCTCGACGCGCTGCGCGCCCACGGCCCGCGCACCGTCCCGCAGTTGGCGCGCTCCTTGGACCTGGACCGGCAGCCGGTGCAGCGCTGGGTGAACCACGCGGCGGAGCTGGGCCTGGTCGTGACGGTCCCCAATCCCGCGCACCGCCGCTCCTCGCTGATCCGACTCACCGACGAGGGCACGGCGGTGGTGCACGGGATCCGGGAAGCCGAGGCGGCGGAGCTCCGGCGCAGCCTGACCGACCTGTCGACCGGGGAGGTCCGTACGGCACTGCGGGTCCTGGATCGGCTCGGTGAGGAATTCCGGCACTTGGCGGACGGCTCGCGCGTTCCCCCGGAGGAAACCGGCAATCCCGAAAAGCGGGACGCCGCCCACCTGGACGCCGCACAGGACGTGATACCGCCCGCAATCGGGCACCGCCCGCCGGCATCCGCCCGTCCGACCGACCGCCCGACGCGCACAGAACGGCCCGCAGAATGACGCACGACTTCCAGGCCTGGTCCGAGATCGACAACGACACCGTTCCGGTCGACGACGGCGAGCTGTTCTACGAGACGGCCGGCTCGGGGCCCGCGGTGATACTGCTGCACGACGGGATGCTCGACCAGCACATGTGGGACGAGCAGTTCGCCTGGCTGGTCAACTCCGGCCTGCGGGTGGTCCGTTACGACGCCCGCGGTCACGGCCTCTCCTCCACGGTGACCGGCGACTGGGCCAACCACGACGACCTGGCGACCCTGCTGGACGCACTCGACATACCGCGCGCCGTCCTCGTCGGCCTCTCGCACGGCGCCCGGGTCGCACTGGACACCGCCCTCGCCCACCCGGCCCGGGTCACGGCCCTCTTCCTCGCCTCCCCCGGAATCAGCGGCCGCGCCTTCACCGACCCCTTCCTCCTGGAACACATCCGGGAACAGGTCGCCGCGATCGGCGAACCGGACGGCGCCGAGCGCTATGTGGAGCACTTCCTGCGGATGTGGGTGGACGGTCCGCACCGCGCGCCGTCCGCCGTCCACCCCGGCTTCCGGGAGCGGATGCGCGCCTCCGCGTCCGCCAATGTCGAGGTGCACGCCGACGACGCGGGCCCGGGCATGCCCTTGGAGGTCGGCGCCTTCGACCGCCTGGGCGAGATCCGGGTGCCGACCACCGTCCTCGACGGCGACCTCGACTCCTCCGACATCTCCGCGAACGCCCATGCCATAGCGCTGCACGTCCCCGGCGCCCGCCGCATACGCGTGCCGGCCGCGGGTCACATGGTCAACCTGGAGAACACCCCGCTCTTCGACCAGGAGTTGCACACCTTCCTGTCGTCCCTGGCCCTCTGACCCGACCCGCCCGGCGCCCGGTCGCCGCCCGCACCAGGCACCGCGCGTGGCCTGTTCTCACCGGTGCCCGCTAGAGTGACCGGGCCGTGGTGTTCGGGAAGACCGGTGCTGGACCTCGTGTCCCAAGCCGGCGCGGCCCTCGCCACTGTGATCGGGGAGTTTCCACCCCTCTCCGTACGCGCCCAGCGCGCGTACGGCGCCACTGACCGCAGCCTGCGGCCGGGAAGGCGGGGTGGACGCGTGCACCCGTAAGCCAGGAGACCGGCCACGGCATCTCACGAAGTGATCCACGAGGTGCTGGAGCGTGATGGCCGGATGGCCCTGTCCACTGATTCCCCGGGTAATTCCCCTTCTCCCCGCAATTCCTCCCTTATCGGCATAACGGGCTCCACCGGATCGTTCCGCTGGCAGCGCCGTGACACCGTCCGCACGGCGGGCCTGATGGCCGTGATCGCCGCACTGCACGTCGTCGCCTTCGGCGTGCTCTTCCTGCTCGTCGTGCCGGGCCACTACACGGTCGGCAGCCAGGTGTTCGGCGCCGGACTCGGCATCACCGCATACACCCTGGGCATGCGGCACGCCTTCGACGCCGACCACATCGCGGCGATCGACAACACCACCCGCAAGCTGATGGCCGACGGCAAGCGGCCGGTCTCGGTGGGCTTCTGGTTCGCCCTCGGCCACTCCAGCGTGGTCGTCGTGATGGCCGCGCTGGTGGCGGGCGGCGCCCAGCTCGCCGGCGCGCTGATGAACGACAACTCCCGTACGCACCAGACGCTCGGCCTCGTCGGCACGACCGTCTCCGGCACCTTCCTCTACCTCATCGCCGCCCTCAACCTGGTCGCCCTGATCGGCATCCTGAAGGTGTTCCGGGCGATGCGGTCGGGCGCGTACGACGAGCAGGAGCTGGAGGCGCACCTGGATTCCCGGGGCTTCATGAACCGGATCCTCGGCCGGCTCACCAAGTCCATCAGCCGCCCCGGCCAGATGTACCCCCTGGGGTTCCTCTTCGGAGTCGGCTTCGACACCGCGACCGAGGTGACGCTGATGGTGATGGCGGGCAGCGGCGCCGCGGCGGGCCTGCCCTGGTACGCGGTCCTGTGCCTGCCGCTGCTGTTCGCCGCCGGGATGAGCCTGTTCGACACCCTCGACGGCACCTTCATGAACTTCGCGTACCAGTGGGCGTTCGCCAACCCGGTGCGCAAGGTCTACTACAACCTCACCATCACCGGGCTGTCGATCGCGGTCGCGTTCCTCATCGGCACCATCGAGCTGGTGACCGTGCTGCACGACAAGCTCGGCCTCGACGACCCGCTGACGGCCGGGATCTCCGCCCTCAACCTGGACAACGTGGGCTTCATCATCGTCGGCGTGTTCGTCGTGGTGTGGGCGGCGGCACTGGCGTACTGGCGACTGGGCGGCGTCGAGAAGCGCTGGGCCGCCCGGGCCCAGCAGGCACCGCCGGCCCAGGGCACCGTCCCGGCCCCCCGCGCGGACGGCACCGACACCCCCTAGGGACAAACTCCCACGCATGCCTGCGGCCCTCCCCACCACCCGGCGGGGAGGGCCGCGGCACACGAACAGGTCGCACCCGGGCGGCGCCTCAGGTGGCCGAGCCGGCCGCCGCGCCCGTCAGCAGGTCCGGACCCCAACGCTCCAGCGCCGCCGCCAGGTCGAGCGGCCGCAGCCGGTCCGGCTCGTCCGCCCCCGGCCAGTCCTCCTGGGGCACCCGCCACATCACCTCGAACTCGTTCCCGTCCGGGTCCCGGGCGTAGAGCGACTTGGAGACCAGGTGGTCGGTGGCGCCGACCAGCGCGCCCCGCTCCCGCAGCTGCGCCGCGATCGCCGAGAGGTCGCCGAGCGTCCCGACCTCCCAGGCCAGGTGGTAGAGCCCGATCCGGCCGCTCTCCGGCCCGGGCGCGTCCGGCCCCACCGCGAACAGCCCCAGGTCGTGGTCGTTGTCCGAACCGGGCGCGCTCAGGAAGGCCGCCCGCCCCGGAATCTCCACGTCCACCGTGAACCCCAACACCTCGGTGTAGAACGCCACCGACCGTGCCACCTCACGGATGTACAACACCGCATGATTGAGCCGCCGTACGGACATCAAAGCCTCCCGTCTTCCTTCACGTCGCTGCCTGGCCGTTGCCCGGCCGTTCCTCTGACCGTTCCTCTGGCCGATTCCCGGTCGATTCGCCGGCCGATTCGCCGATCGTTTCCCTGAGGTCGCCGCGCCGGATTCGCGTCCGCGCGCCCCGGAGGGTGCCCGGACTCACTTCCGGAGCAGCAGCACAATCGCCGCGAGCACCACGCTCAGAACCAGCGCGGCCGCCCCGTACGCCAACCGGTGCGCACGCAACCCGGGCAGGAAGCGGTCGACGGCGTAGCGGCCGGGCCCGGTCAGCGCCAGCGCGGCCGCCCCGGTGGTGATCAGCAGCTCGTACTCCACGCCCTGGGGCGCGAAGAAGCCGCCGCCCCACTTCACCGCCAGCGCATTGATCATCGCGCCGACCACAGCCGCGCCGGCGAGCGGCGTCAGCAGCCCGAGCACCAGCCCGAGCCCGCCCAGCGTCTCGGTGAGCCCGGCGCACAGGGCCATCACCTTGCCCGACGGATAACCACTCGCCTCGAAGAACTTCCCGGTGCCGTCCAGGCCCGGACCGCCGAACCAGCCGAACAGCTTCTGGCCGCCGTGCGCCGCCATGGTCAGCCCGAGGACCAGCCGCAGCAGGAGCAGCCCGACGTCATAGCCGTGCAGAGAAGGGGCGAACCGCACCGCGGCACCGGCGCGATCGGCTCCGAACGTGCTGTGGGGGGTTGTCATGACAAACGCTCATTCCCTCTGAACCGGGTGTCGGACCGACTGCACCGCGTGGCGAACCGGCCGGTCGCGCCACCGGTTGATCACTGCTGGACGATTTACTTGAAAGTTCAAGTCACCATCCACCATACACATCACCCCGGAAACACCAAAGGCCCCCAATCGCCACCGATCGGGGGCCCACCAGCCACCACCAGCCGCCCGGCACGGAGCGCGGAGGCACGGAAGTACAGAGGTACGGAGGCACGGAGGTACAGAGGCACGGAGGTACGGACGGCCACTGCCGCCGACGCTCCCGGTGCCGCCGGACGCAGTCGAGATCGATCACATGCTGCGAATGGGTACGGAGCACGCCCCCCACCTCGCCGGCCCGCGCCACGGAGAGATCGCCGCCGAACACCAGGCACCCGAAGCCTGGCACTCTCGTCATCACCCGTGCCGGTCACCGTCGAATGCTCGGCCAAGCTGAGCTCACAACACCCCGCCCGGCGTCGTCGAGTTGGACGGTTCGACGGAGTGACGAGGTGACGGGGTGGGCAACTGGGCGACTGGGCGACTGATCCTGCATGGCCAATCAGGCCGTCTTGCGCGGTCTCACGTTCCGTGGTGACCTCGATACGGATGATCGGCTTCGGGGGGAGCGCCGTGGACGAATTGGTGGTCAAGCGTTGGCGGAAGGGCGGCAAGGACCGGCTCTACGTGAATCGCCCCGGCCCGAAGGGCGAGGCCGTTGCCTGGTACGACTGCATCACCGGTGAGCTGAACGTGCTCGTCGAAGAGGTGCGGGAGGCCGCCTCGACGAAGATCACGGAGTGGCTTCGGCACCAGGACGGTTCACCACAACACAAGAGCACCCGCCCGCCCGCACCGAACCCACCGAACCCACCACAAGCCTCTCCCCCACCGGCCCGCCAGGCTCCACCGCCCCCTCAGACCCCACCGGCCCCACCGCCGGCCCGCCAGGCCCCACCAACCCGTCAGGTCTCTCAACCTCCGCAGGCGATGGCCGTTCCGCCGCTTCCCACGCTGACGCCGGGCGACGATCTGGCAGCGAACCGCCCGGGCGCCGCCCTGCAAGAGATGGCCCGCGCCGCGGAGTTGGAACACAGCAAGCTCGTCCGCATCGCCTCTCGCCTGACGCGAGGGACCCTCGTACCCGAACGCATCCGGAGCGGCCTCGCGGGCGAGTTGGCCGTGGGGACCGCCCTTGAGCGGTTGACTCCGGCCGGTTGGCGCATCCTGCACGGGATCAAGTGGCCACGGGGAAGCGACATCGACCACCTGGCCATCGGCCCGTCTGGCGTCTTCACCGTCAACGCCAAACACCACGCAGGCGCGAGCGTGTGGGTCGGCGACGTGATGCTGCGGGTCAACGGCGGCAGTACGGACCACCTGCGCAACAGCACGTCCGAAGCGACGAGGACCGCGGAACTGCTTCGCTACTGGTGCGGGCGGGACGTACCCGTTCAGCCGGTCATCGGGGTGGTGGGCGCACAGTCGATCAAGATCGACGCACACGATCCGCGCGTACTGGTGATTGACGGCGCCACCATCGATCACACCTTGGCCGCCCGGCCCCACGTCTTGTCAGCCGGCCAGGTGGCCTCGATCTACGCAGTCGCGCGGCACCGGCAGGTATGGCTCACCAGCCGACGAAGGAATCGGTCGCGCTGACCTCTCGACGACCTCGCGCGGCGCACCCCGCAACGGCTACTCCGAGCGTCCCCGAGTGGGCACTCAGGCCCATACGTCCCGTCCACCGCCGCGCCACTCGATCAACGTTTGGTCGTCGGACCACACCGGGTCCGGGTCAAGCCCGGCACGGGACAGGAATTCGACGATGCAACCGGGCTCGTACGCCGTCCCCAGGGTTTCAGCGTTCACCGTCACCCTCCGGCCACCGCTGTGCGACGGCGGGTGCACCACCACGAGCGGGCGCTCGTCCATGAACCCAGAGTGCGCCTGCCCGACAAGCACGTCAACAACCGTTGGCCGACCCACTTCCCCAGAGCGCAGCCGCCACCAGCCCAGACTACGACTGAGCGCCGCGCCCCGCCTTCACCGAACGGTCCGCACGCCGCGCCGCCGCCCAGGCGGAGACCCGGCAGGGGCCGACGACAGTCAATCGCGACGGCAGGTGCACCGACGGATCAGTCACGCGCATGACTGGCAGCACCGCCCGTTAGCCCCTTGAGCACCTCACATGGGACTGTCAGTGGAGTGATCTAGGGTCAGCGCATGACCACTAGCGTTGAGGTGATCAACCCCGGTGACGTCCGTACGCGTACGGAGATTCGCGCAGCGTTCGGGGGAAGCCCGCAAGGAGGGATCTGTCCCTCTGAGGACATGCATTCCGTCAACCTCTACTCGGACCCTGATGTAGGCGAGCGGAACGGCTACTACGACGGCTGGTTGGCTGAGGAAGACGAGCTGGGAGCCGTCTTCGAGTACACCGGTGCTGGTAAGTCCGGCGACCAGACCTTTGATGGTGTCGCCGGCTCAGGGAACAGGGCGATTCTTCGACACGCGGAGCAGGACCGGGTGCTTCGAGTGTTCACACGAGTGGGCAAGCTGCCCGGGAGCGATACGAAGACGCACCGATACCTCGGGACGTTCACGCTGGACGGCATGGAGCCGTACGTATGGCGCAGGGTGCATGGCGAGGACGGCCACGAACGCAATGTCATTGTGTTCCGCCTGCGCCAAGAAGGTGCTGTTCAGCGCGCTGTACAAGACGTGATCCCCGCGGCCCAGGAGACTACGGCTGAGTTCGTGCCGTTCCGGGCAGTCACTGCGGCGATGTTCCAGTCAGACCCGGCAACTAGCGGCGCGCTTCCGCTTCCGAAGCAGCGCGTACGCAAGGGGAGTACCGCACGGAAGGCGGCCCCCAACGCGGAGACCAGCGGCACCTTTGTCGTCCCGGAGACCTTCAGTACAAAGATGAGTTTGCGCGCTGCCACTGCCGCCACAGTCGCCGTGCGGCATGAGGCCGAGCTGACCCAGGCATACAAGGCTCACCTGGACTCTTTCGGGCACCAAACCGGCGCATTCCAGATCAAGGTGAAGGGGCTTACATCGACGCTCCGTACCGACCTGTATGACGCGACGGATCACGTGCTCTACGAGGCGAAGGGATCAAACTCCCGGGAGGACGTGCGTATGGCCCTCGGACAGATCCTGGACTACAGCCGCTACGTCAAGACGCCAGGGCATGACGGTGAGCCCAAACGCATCATTTTGCTGCCGTCTGCTCCCACTCCCGATATGTACAGCCTGCTCGATCGGTATGACGTCGGGGTGGTGTACCGCTCGGACGATGGAGGCTTCGTCGGAGAGGTAGTTCCCAAGACCGACCAGTAACGCAACGTCCTCTCTGTCGCCACGCCGCTGACGACAGAGAGGAACTTGCGCGTAGTCGAACCTAAGGGTTGTCCCGTAACTGATCTTTGACATGAGGGTAGTTGGTCAGGACTGAATCCTGGGACCACTGGTGGGCTTCGCCGCCAGGGTCGCTCCATTCTCGTGGACTGTCCGGTTTGATCATTTGGTGTCCACGGTGACCCAGGGTCCGGCGGGGTTGCGGGCGGATCCCGCTGGAGAAATGAGTGGCAGAGTCCCAATTCCCCTCGGTACGGTGCACCGATGCCAGCGATCAAGAAGTTCCAAGTCACCTTTGACTGCGCAGAACCTGAGCGGCTCGCTCGTTTCTGGTGCGAGGTGTTGGGGTATGTCGTACCGCCGCCACCAGAGGGGTTTGCCAATTGGGATGATTTCAAGCGTTCGCAGCCACCTGAGCAGCGGGATTCGTGGTTCGCCTGCATAGATCCCTCAGGTGTGGGCCCGCGACTGTACTTCCAGCGTGTCCCCGAAGGGAAGGCCGTCAAGAACCGGGTGCATCTTGATGTGCGGGTCGGCACCGGACTCGTCGGTGAAGAGCGCCTCGCCGCACTTGAGGCCGAGTGCGCACGACTGGTCCCGCTCGGCGCGGTACACGTGCAAACGCTGTATGACGGCAATGATGCGTGCATCCCGATGCTGGACATCGAGGGCAACGAGTTCTGTATCGACTGAGCGTATGGGGCGGGAGCCATCCCGTGAGGGCGAGGTTGTGCAGTCGGGCGATGCCAAGCATGGCGGAGTGAACGCCGTCGCCTTTCAGGACTTCATCCGCGCGAAGACGTGCTCGACGCGGGTCCGGACCTTGCGGTGGGAGGTGTTGTGCGCCTCCTTCCAAGCTGGCAGTTCGGTCTGGCCGCGTTCACGGCGGTGCGGGATGAGCAGGCCAGTACCCCGGTAGCCGCCGTCCGCGATGACCGTGGCCCGGCCAACGGCGGCCTTCGCACCGGAAAGTTCCCACGCCTTGCAATCATTGGGGTTGCCCGTGACCGGCCGACTTCGACGCTCCGAACAGCGGGGCGAGCTGCCGCAGCGTCAAGTCCGTAAGCCAGTAGGCCGCTACCGGCAGGATCTGGTCCTCCAGGGGCAGGCTCCACGGTCGGCCCTTGCGTACTGGGCTCGTGCCTTCGCTCTGTATCGCAGTGACCAGCTTGCCGAACTGCCGCGGGCTCAGCCCGGTGAACGGGGCTATCCAGGATGACTCCGACGCCATGATTCAGACCAGGCAGGGCGAGATCATGCCACCAAGATCAGCCATTACGGGACAACCGTAGTCGCACCTAGATCTTCCAATGCCCGGAAAGTTGCCCCAAGGGCGTAGCGCCGGAATAGGGGACGAGGTCGAGCGGATTCATCCAGGCATCAGAGAAATGAATATTGAGGTGAAGCGCTAGCGGGAGAAGGATGTCTTGCGCAGGGTCAGCGTCGATCCGGAAGAGCGATGCACCGGCCGTCGGAGACCTGAACAGCGAACCAGTGCGAGCGTCACCCCACTGCAGATGCCCCTTGCCTACCACCCATACGCTATCTGGCCACTCAACGGGATTGCGAGTTCGACACCATTCCACGAGATGGCTACCGATCGTCTCCAGCTTGAGACTGTCGAATGCGATGACCATGCCCGATGTCGGGAAGTAGTCGTGAGTCTTGCCATACGCCTTGGTGGAGCGTGGAATCACCCCAGAAATTGGCCGGTATGCCGACTTCGGCATCCGGCGCATCCTGCTGATCTTGTTACAGGCATCGGTAAGTTGAGGCCCGTCCAGCTTCGTCTTGACCTCGACCATCCCATATACGCATTCGTTGGGGATGATCCGAAACCCGTTGAGGCTCGTGAACGGCGGCGTCCCGCGATCAATCAGGACGATGTCACATTGCGGTGAAACATCACCGTTCGCTGAGATAACTTCCACGTTATGCACCGCCTCGACATGAGCCGGCAGATATCCGGAAAGAAACTCCTGGATAATTACCTCACGCGATGTTCCAGCCTCACCATTGTGATTGAAGGTCTGGGACTGTTCAAAGTCGGCACGCATTCTCTTTGCCACTGAACCGAGGATCTTACCGAGCTTGTCTTGGGTCATGCATGGATCCTAGGGGTGCATGGAGAGTGATTTGCAGCGCTGGATGCGGCTCGAAATCACCTGCCGATTCCGTCCGATTCGTTCCAGGATGCAACAAGTGCAATAAATGCACCCCTCGCGTGCGGGGCCTGGCGTTGTCGGGAGCAGGTCCATGGAGTCGCATGAGCGAGGCCACCCCCGCCTTCTTGCCAAATGGGTCTTGCCTGGAATCTTGGCGAGCTGGGCTTTTGCCAGTCAAGCAGTGTGGGCGAACCAGGGCCCGCGGGCAAGGACGGCCGCGACGGCCAGACCTGCCCGCCGGCTACCGTCTCCAGGCCCCGCCCGGTTTCGGCAGGGCGGACGATTCGTTTCAGCTCGGATTGGGCTGGGGATGGCGGGAGTTGGCCCAGGTGACAAGCAGCTGCTCGTACTCCGCTTGCCCCTCGGGCCAGAGCACCCGACCCACACGAGCGGCCATGAAGTCACGTATGCGTTCGTTGGCCTCGGCAGTGGCGCCTCGGACGCATGTGGGCGGGTGCGCCGTCGGAGGCGAGTCGGCCCTCGCGGCGCTCCACCGCAAGGTGTCGGAGGAGACCGGACTGCACGTCATCCCTGGTCTGCTGCTGGTCGCCTCAGCAGGTCGATGCTGTGTGCGCCACCATCCAGACCGATAACCCCGACGTTGAAGCGGACGGCGCCGCGGCGATCCGGGCGAGGCCCCGGCGTTCGTCGCTGCCTGCGCCCAGTTCCCCGACGCGCGCCTGGTCCCGACGCGCATAGTTGACGCCGGTTGGCACGCCCTGATTCTGCACCCGCCGACCTACGCCGAACTGTGCCGGAGCCTCGGCACGTTCGTGCACCAGCGGCCCGAGGCGTCTGATCCGACCCGCTACAACCACGACGCCATCGATCACACCACGGCATTGATCGATGAGGCCGGCTACGGCGTGGACCTGGACCTGTGGGGGCCACCGGACGGTGACCTGATCTCGGTGGCCGCGAACTCTCCTTGAGAACCGCCAAGATCGCGATGGGCAGTGAGGCCGAACGGCCGTTGCGAGGCTTCCTCGTCACCGACCCCGCGCCGAAGCCCGAACAGCACTAACCCGCAACGCTCTGGCCCGAGTCAGCCAGCATCGGTGGGGTTGCCACCGGACACGGCGCCCCGTTCCTGTCCGCCCGAGGGCGAGAACGGGGGCGTCGCCGTTGGCGGTGCCGCAGGCATTCGGAGATCACGGTTAGGCAGTTTTCTGCTCACCGCCTGCGGGCCCGGTGCAGTTGTTCAGGGCATGTTCAGGGCATGGTGGGGCGGATGAGGCCGGTCTGTGGGCGGCCGAGCTGGAGTCGGTGTTCGCGCGGGTGGCGGGCCGGTTCCGCGGGGGTCTTCGCGGTGCTCAGTTAGCGATGCCGACCGGGTGGACCTGGATCTTCTCGTCGTACGGGCCGGCCAGCTTCAGCGCCTCCGCGGGCCACTTCAGGGACACGCTGTGGGTCTCGTTCGGCGGCGTCACGATGATGTCGGTCGGGGACGCGAGACTGTCGCCACTGAAGTCGACCGTGTACGAGATGCTGAAGGTGGCGGTGTCACCAGGCTTCAGATCGGTGATGCGGGGCTGCTCACCGCCGCGGTGGACAGGGGCGGAGGTCCCATCGAGGTCCTTCAAGTCCACACCCGCGAAGCCCGTCGCCGAGCAGGTGCTCCCGCCCTTGTTGGTCATCTGAACGGTCACCTCGCCCGTCTTCTGGTCGGGCGAGCTGTCCACGGCCTCCATGACCAGGTCGTTCGTGCGGCAGAACTTGCTCTTCCCCCCGCCCTTCGCCGCACCGCTCCCGGAGTGGGCACGGGACGAGGCGGCGCCGCCGGAGCCGGCACGGGACGCGGCACCGTCGCCGGAGCCCGACTTCGCGTGACCTGCCTGGGCATCGGCGCCCTGCGCCCCGGCGGAGTTACCCGCGCCACTGGCCTCGGAGGAGCCCGCACCGCTGGCCTCGGAGGCCACGCCCGTGCCCGACTGCCCCCCGGGCTTGGAAGCGGCGGCGTCCGAGCCGGAGCAGGCGGTCAGGGAAAACGCGGCGGCCGCGGTCAGGGCCGCGGCGGCAACGCGCAGGGTGCGGCGACGAACGGTGCGGGCAGTGGTGGTGGAGCTCATTTCGGATTCCCCCCGGGAAGTCGGTGTCGGTCTCTCCTCCGTACGACACCCACTTTGATCACGGCCACTATCGCTACGCTGCCACGCCACTAACACCCAGCTAATACGGGTGCGAGGAAAGGGAGGGCACCAGGGAGCCGATGCACCAGGCCATGGCTGCTGGCACTCCAGACCAACCAGCTCAGGCAGCGATTTCTCACTGGAGTACTAGCTAGGGGTGACCTGCAGCCTTCTCGTGATCACTTGGGAGGTGCGTGATCGTTTGGGAGGAATCTTGGAGGTGCTCTTGAGGGCTCACCCCGTGCACAGACCGTGCGAGACCGCGCTCAGGTCGGGAGCCACGACGAAGGCCCAGGCTCCCCCTGCGGGGGTGGCCTGGGCCTTTGACGTGATCGGCACTGGTGAAACTGGTGGGCACAGACGGATTTGAACCGCCGACATCTGCTTTGTAAGAGCAGCGCTCTACCGCTGAGCTATGCGCCCTGGTCGAGCCGACAGACTACCTTGCCGTAGGGCCGGGACCGCAAACCCGGGCCGGGGGTGGAACGGCACAGCGTTCGCCTGTGGGTCGGGGGGTTCGGGCCGGTGAATGGGCGTGGACGCGGTGGTCGTGAACTCACCGGTCGGGATGTTCGTTGGGGTGGGTGGGAGAATGTCAGACGGTCCTGGGGCGATCCGATCGGGAGAGGGATGTGACGGCGACACATATGCAGCCGCAGCCGCGGCCGTCCGGGCGGGAGATCCGCCGTCGCACCCGCGGGGGCCAGGTCCGCCAGGCGGCCCTGGACGTGGTGGGGCTCGTCCTGCTGCCGTTGCCGCTGCTGGCGGCGGTGGCGCCGATGGCGTTCGCCGGGGGCGGCACCCGGCGCTGGTTCGGGCGCGGGGAGAGTCAGCGGGCCGATGCGCAGGCCGCCAAGGATGCCGCGGCGGCGGCGTTCTACGAGCTCGACACCGCCCATCGGGACCTGCGGATCTCGGTGGAGACGATCACGGCCGTCGACGATTCCCAGCGGGCCCGGCAGGCCGCGGCGGAGTACGAGAGCTTCGGGCAGCGGATCGACCAGGTCAGCCAGGGGTACATCACCGCGGTCGACTCCCATGATCTCGATCGGGACGACGTCGACGGTGCCGCGCTGACGCGGGCGCGGGCCGATCTGACCCGGGCCCGGGAAGAGCTGGAGCGGGTCCGCGGGGAGCTGGACTGGTTCGCGCAGAGCCTCACGCCGCTGTTGCAGAACGCCGAGACCCAGCTGGCGCGGGTGGCCCCGGCCGTGGAGCAGGCCCGGCAGGCGCTGCTGGCGGCGAGCAACGGGCTGGACGCCGTCCGGGGGCAGGGCCTGCGGGCGGACGACCTCGCGGCCCGGTTGGCGGCGCTCGGGCCGGAGCTGACCAAGCTGAACCAAGGGGCCGGGCAGCACGGCGTACCGGGCACGATCCAGCGTGCGGAGGAGGTGCAGCGGCAGGCCGGGGCGATCCGGTCGGAGGCGGAGCGGCTGCCGGCGACCGCCGCGGAGATCGACAAGCGGCTGGTGTCGCTACGGACCCGCGCGGAGGCCATCACCACCCGTGCCCAGCAGGTCGCCCCGGTCCTCAGTGAACTGCGGCGGCGGTACAGCGCGGCATGCTGGCAGGACCTCCAGAAGGTGCCGGAGCAGGCAGTGGACTCCGTCGGGCAGGCGCGGGCCGCTCTCCAGGAGGCCGGGAAGGCCCGCGCGGAGCAGCGTTGGGCGGATGCCACCAGCCGGCTGGCGACGGTACGGGCGCTGCTCAACACCACCGACGAGGCGGTGTCGGCGGCCGGCGACCGGTTGCGGCGGCTGGACGCGGTGGCGGCCGACCGGCAGCAGGAGGTCGAGCGGACCCGCTTCGCAATCCGGGACGCACAACGGCTGGCGATGGCGGGGCGCAGCACGCCCGACCCCCGGCACGCCGGGCCGCTGGACGAGGCGGTGGCGCGGCTGGACCGGGCGGTCGCGGGCCTGGAGGGGCGGCATCCGGACTGGTGGCACTTCCTGACCGAGACCGAGGCGGTGCGGGAGGCGGCGGCCCGGGTGGTGCAGGAGATCCGGGACGCGCGGGGCGGGGCCACGGGCGGTCGGTGACTGCGGTGGGGCGTCGACCCCCTTAGGGCTGTGGGCCCCCGTAGGACGGTACGGCCGTGGGGCCGGCAGTACGGCCGTGGGGCGGTACGGCCGAGGGACCGTACGGGGGCAGGCAGTACCGCCGTGGGCCCGGGTCCGGGGGCCGGTAGTCGGTGGTCGGGCCCGGCTCCCTCCCGCGATGGCTTCACCCGGCCCCACCGCTCACGCGCACCCCGCCATTCCCCCACCCCTCCCCCAACCACTCCCGCACACCTCGCCACTCCCCCACCCCACTGCCCCACTGCCCGCAATGGCATGAAATGCCCCCGTGGCGGATGCTGGAGTTCTGGAGTGAGTACGGCCCAGGCGGCTCGTCTGTGCGAAGGAGGCCGGATATGGCTGCTACCGGTGCACCTGGTCAGGTGCTGCACAAGCCCGCGAACCCCCTCCGCCGGTTCAAGCGGCGGCGCACCCAGATCAACGAACACCTGCCCGTGGATCACCGGCTGAGCCAGGTCTACCGCATCGGCGCGGGCGTGATGGGGCTGGTGCTGCTCGCGTTCGGCATCCTCGGCCTGACCCACAACATCGGGTTCTTCGACACCGGCGGTTCGACCGCGGCCGGGCTGAACACCAACGGTGCGCTGAGCGTGCTCTCGATCGTCGTCGGTGCGCTGCTCTTCGCCGGGATGGTGATCGGCGGGAATTTCGCCTCCACCCTCAACATCGTGCTCGGCGGGCTGTTCCTGCTGAGCGGTTTCGTGAACCTCGGGCTGCTACAGACCGACTCCAACTTCCTCGCCTTCAAGATCCAGAACGTGCTCTTCAGCTTCGTGGTGGGGCTGTTGCTGCTGGTGTTCGGGATGTACGGGCGGGTCAGCGGCGGTCTTTCGCACGACAACCCCTACTGGCGCGCCCGGCACCCGGAGGAGGCCGAGCGCTTCGAGCGCGGGGAGCTGCACCCGGTGTCCGGGATGACGGCCGGGCGGCAGTCGGCGCGGGTGCGGATGCAGGGCGCCTGGCACGGTGGGCTCGGCTCGCTCGGTCCCGGCACCAGCGTCACCGGCCCGCACCCCCGGCACACCGGCGCGCACGCCGAAGCGGGTACGGGTACGGGGACGGGCCCAGGGACGGGTACGGGTACGAGGACGATGAGCGCGGAGAAGGGCGCGGGCCCCGGCGGAGCGCCTCCGGCCGGCAGCTCCGAGGAGTTGTGACGCGCGGGAGGAGTCGTGACGAGCGGGGGCGCACCGAGCGGTAGGGAGTGGTGAGCCGGACGGCAGGGCGGCAGGACGGCAGGGCGTGCCGAGGTGGGGTCGTGTGCTCGGTGCGCCCTGACGGCTGCGGGGCGGCGGCGCACCACGGTCGGGGTGCCGGGGCGCGGGTATAAGGAGTACGGGGGCAGCACGGGAGTACCGGGTACCTGGGAGCGACCATGGGGCAGTTGGGGAATCCCACCTCGTACGCGGGTCACGGGCGGCACGGAGCGGCTGTCGAGGCGCTCGCCAAGCGGATCTGCGAGGGCGGTTACGGCGAGGGGGACGTCCTCGCCGTGCCGGAGCTGGTGGCGGAACTGGACGTCAGTCAGACCGTGCTGCGCGAGGCGGTGAAGGTGCTGACCGCCAAGGGGCTGCTCGCCACCCGTCAGAACCACGGCACCTACGTCCGCCCCCGTGAGGAGTGGAACCTCCTCGACTCCGACGTGTTGCGCTGGAAGCTGGCGGCCGGTGCCTCGTCCGACTTCTTCGCCGACGTGCTCGAACTCCGCCGGTCCATCGAGCCGGCGGCCTCCGCCCTGGCCGCGGAGCGCCGTACCGACGACGACCTCGAAGCCCTCAGCGCCGCACTGAGCGCGATGTCCGCGACCGAGGACGATCCCGTGCTGCTGATCCGCGCCGACGCCTCCTTCCACACCGCGATGCTGCTCGCCTCCAACAACCGCTTCTACGCGCAGATGCACCGGGTGATCGTGCCCGTGATCATCCAGCGCGGCCGGGAGGTGTACGCCTCCGGCGGCGCCTTTGCGCATCCGCACGCCGTGCACGCGGCGGTGGCCGAGGCCGTCCGGGACCGGGACGTGGACGGGGCGTACATGGCGATGCTGGAACTGCTCGACAAGTCGGCGCGCGAGCATCCGTAGGGCGGGGCGGGGGCAGGGCCGGTCGGGGAGGGGCCGGGGCCGCCGGGCGCGGGTAGGGGGAGGGGTGGACGCCGCTCGACGGACACCGCGACGGAAGGACGGTCCCCGCGCCATGGCCGACTCCCTGAAGATCACCCGCATCGAGACCTTCCTCGCCCCGCCGCGCTGGCTGTTCGTCCGGGTGGAGACCGACCAGGGTGTGGTGGGCTGGGGCGAGCCGGTGGTCGAGGGGCGGGCCGAGCCGGTCCGGGCGGCGGTGGCAGTGCTGGCGGAATACCTGCTCGGGCAGGACCCGGCGCGCATCGAGGACCACTGGCAGGTGCTGACCAAGGGGGGCTTCTACCGCGGCGGGCCGGTGCTCTCCTCCGCCGTCGCCGGCCTGGACCAGGCGCTGTGGGACATCAAGGGGAAGCACTGCGGGCTCCCCGTCCACCAACTGCTGGGCGGACCGGTCCGCGACCGGGTGCGGGCCTACGCCTGGGTCGGCGGCGACGAGCCGGCGGAGATCCGGGACGCGCTGGCCGAGCAGGTCGAGGCGGGCTTCACCGCCGTCAAGATGAACGGCTGCGGGCGGATGTCCCCGCTGGCCACCCGCGCCGAGGTGCGCGCCTGCCTGCGGCGCGCCGAGACCGCCCGTGAAGTCCTCGGCGACGAACGGGACTTCGCCCTCGATTTCCATGGCCGCGCCTCCCCTTCCACTGCCCGCCGGCTGCTGCCGCTGCTGGCGGAACACGCGCCGATGTTCGTCGAGGAGCCCGTCCTCCCCGACCACCTACAGGCCCTCCCCGGCCTCGTCGACGCGTCCGGCATTCCGCTCGCACTCGGTGAACGTCTCTACACCCGCCGTGAATTCCTGGCTCCGCTCCAGGCCGGGGTCGCGGTCGTGCAGCCCGACGTCTCGCACGCCGGCGGGATCTCCGAGCTACGCCGGATCGCCGCCCTGGCGGAGACCTACGGGGCCCATCTCGCCCCGCACTGCCCGCTCGGCCCGGTCGCCCTCGCCGCCAGCCTCCAAGTGGCCTTCACCACCCCGAACTTCCTCATCCAGGAGCAGTCCCTGGGCATCCACTACCACCAGGACGCCGAACTGCTGGACTACGTCGTCGATGCCGCGCCGTTCCGCTTCGACCGCGGCGCACTGCTGCGGACCGACCGCCCGGGACTCGGGGTGGAGGTGGACGAAGCGGCGGTCCGCGCGGCGGACGCGGCGGGCGGGCACACCTGGCGGAACCCGGTCTGGCGGTACGAGGACGGCGCGTTCGCCGAATGGTGACGGATCCAAGCCGAATGGTGACGGATCCAAAACGGCGACGAGACCCCACCGGCGACGGCGGGGCAACACGGGCCGCGGACGCACCACATGGCAGAAGCACCACCGCATGGCGCGAGTACCGCATGGCAGGGTGGCGCGCACGCGCCATTCGCACGACCCAGGGGGGACAGATGGACGCCACCGCACAGGACGGCACGGGCATACCGGCCGGCACCGGGGCACCAGCCGCACCCGCCCGCCCCGACGTGCTCACCTTCGGCGAGACCATGGTGGCGCTGCGCGGCAGCGGCCCCCTGAAGCTCGGCGGCACGCTACGGGTCTCGGTCGCCGGCGCGGAGAGCAACGTCGCGATCGGCCTGGCCCGGCTCGGCCACCGCGTCCACTGGACCGGCACGGTCGGCGCGGACGAGGCGGGGGAACTGGTGCTGCGGACGCTGCGGGCCGAGGGCGTCGAGGTGTCCGGCGCCACCGGCGATCCGGCCGCGCCCACCGGCCTGATCCTCTTCGAGCCGCGGCTGCCGGAGGTCACCCGGGTGCACTACTACCGCACCGGCTCGGCCGGCTCCCGGCCCGCGGCGGCCGCCGTCGACCGGGCCTTCGCCGCCGCCCCGCCGCGCGTACTGCACCTGACCGGCATCACCCCGGCGTTGGGCCCGGTGGCCCGCGCGACGGCCGGGCACGCGCTCCGCCTGGCCCGCCGGCACGCCACGCTCGTCTGCCTGGACGTCAACTTCCGCGCCCGGCTGTGGACTGCCGCCGAGGCCACCGAGGTGCTGCGGGACTGGCTCCCCTTCGTGGACGTGCTGATCGCCTCCGACGACGAGCTGTCGCTGTGCCTGCCCGGACCGGCCGGCGGCACCGACGAGGACGCGGCCCGGCTGCTGGCCCTGGGGGTCCGCGAGGTGGTGGTGACGCACGGCGCGGACGGCGCGACGGCCTACGCCGGGGACGGTGGTCCCCGCCACCAACCCGCCGTCCCGGTCCGGGCGGTGGACCCGGTGGGCGCCGGCGACGCCTTCACCGCGGGCTACCTCTCGGCGCTGCTGGACGGCGCGGACCTCACCGGGCGGCTGGCGCGGGCGGCCACCACCGGCGCGTTCGCGGCCGCCTCCGTAGGCGACTGGGAGGGCGCGCCGACCCGCGCGGAGCTGGACCTGCTGGGCGCGCCGCCGGGCACCGTGGTGCGCTGAGCGGGGGCGCGGCGGGGGCCCGTCCGGTGGGTCGGGCCGGGCGGGCAGGCCCTAATCTGTGGCCATGCCCCGTTACGAATACCGCTGCCGCCCCTGCGGGACCACCTTCGAGCTGAACCGGCCGATGGCCGAGTCGTCCGCCCCGGCCTCCTGCCCGGAGGGCCACCAGGACACCGTGAAGCTGCTCTCCACCGTCGCCGTAATGGGGTCTCCCCTGGTCGAACGGAGCCGAGAGCTTGGGGAAGGGACCGCGTCCACCCCCGGCCCGTCGGCCGCCCCGCGCGGCGGGGGCGGCGGCTGCTGCGGGGGCGGCTGCTGCGGCTGACCGCGGCCCCGGCCCGCCGGCTACCGTTTGCGGGCCAGCGTCACCCCGTCCGCCACGGTGAGCAGCACCGCCTCCATCCGCGCGTCCTCCAGGACGTGGTCGTTGAACTCCCGGATCGCCAGGGCCGGTCCGGTCGCCGCGGGGTCGGTGACGTCACCGTGGTACAGGACGTTGTCGGCGACGAGCAGGCCACCAGGCCGCAGCCGCGGCACCAGTTCCTCCCAGTAGGCGATGTAGCCGCCCTTGTCGGCGTCGAGGTAGACCAGGTCGATGTGCGGCTCGGCCGGCATCCCCCTCAGGGTCTCCAGCGCGGGGGCGATCCGCAGCCGGATCCGGTCCGCGACCCCGGCCTTCGCCCAGGCTTCCCGGCCGTAGGCGGTCCACTCCTCGGAGACGTCGCAGGCGGTCAGCGTTCCGCCGGCGGGCAGCGCGCGGGCCATGGCGAGGGTGGCGAAGCCGGTGAACGTGCCCACCTCGACCACATGCCGGGCCCCGGTCAGGCGGACCAGGAAGGCCAGTAGCGACGCCTGCTCGGGCGCCGAGAGCATCCCCGCCGCCTCGGGGAACCGTTCGCGGGTGCGCTCCGCGAGGTCCTGAAGTGCGGGGTCCAGCGGGGGGTTGTGCGCCAACACGTAGTCGTACAGCTCCGGTGTGAGCGGGGCGCTCTTGGGCTCGGCCACGGACTCTCCTCCCAGTCGCCGGCAGCCTATTGCCGGCGACTGGGCCGCGTCATCAGACGCGCCCCGGTTCCGTGGCGCCGGCCAGGAAGGCGCGGGCGATCACCTCGCCGGCGGCCACCCCCCGCTCGCGGAGCGCGGTGACGTGCGGGGCCCGCCAGCCGGTGTCGGCCAGTTCGCCGTGGCCCGGCCGCCAGCCGCGGTCCGCGGCCAGCAGCAGGTCGGTGTCGAGCAACGAGTCACCGGCCGCGAGGAGCCCGGTGGCGCCGGTGCGGCGGGCCACCTCGGCGACCGCGGCGCTCTTGGTGAGCGGCTTGGGGACGGCGTAGATCTTGCGGCCCTGGAGGGAGACCGTCCAGCCGCGCGGCTCCGCCCATGCGGCCAGGTCCTTCACCCAGGTCTCCGGCAGCAGTGACCGCTCCACGACGAGGTAGGCGAAGAGGTCCTCGGCGGTGCGTTCCGAGCGCAGCCAGGCCGGGTCGGCGGTGCGGACCAGGTGCGCGCGGAGCTCGGCGAGCGGTGCGCACTGGGCGGCGAGCCGGGCGGCGACGGTGCGCTGCCAGTCCGGGTCGGACTCGCCCCGGACCAGCAGGTGGCCGCCGTTGGCGCAGACCGCGAACTCCGGTGGCGGGCCGGGGAGGTGGATGCGCTGGTACTGCGCGCGGGTGCGGGTGGTGGCCGGTACGAAGGTGGTGCGGCCGGCCAGTTCGGTGAGCAGCGCGGCGGCCGTCTCGGTCATATAGGAGAGCGGCCGGCCCTCGTAGACCTCGACGCAGAGCAGCCGGGGGGCCGCCGCGTCCGGCACGGACAGGTACAGCGCGGCGGACGAGTAGATCAGGGTGCGGTCGAGGTCGCTGGCGACCAGCGGTGCGGGGGTGGTCATCAGGAGGCCACCGCCTTTCCGTCCGCGCCGGTGGCCCCGCGGGTGAAGCGGGGGTGGATCAACCCGACGCAGGTGTAGGGGAGTTCGTCGACCTCTTCGACGGGCACGCCGCGTTGCTCGGCCAGCAGTCGGACGTGGTCGAGGTCGCTGCCGGCGCCGCGCCGGGCGAGGATCCGCCAGGGGACCCGGCGGAGCAGGACCCGGGTGGTCTCGCCGACGCCGGGTTTGACGAGGTTGATGTCGTGGATGCCGTACTCCACGCTGATCCGCTCGACGGCCGCCCAGCCCGCCCAGGTCGGGGTGCGGTCGGTGGCGGCCAGTTCCCGTACGTCGGCGGCGACGGTGTCGGCGACCGCGTCGAAGCGGGCGGCGACGGTGTCCAGGAACGTCGCCGAGAGGTCGCCGCCGGCCAGTTCGCGGTAGAACTTGGCGCCGTGGAAGTCGTCCGGTCCGACCAGGTCGGCGCGGAGCACGGTGCGCGAGATCAGTCCGGAGACGGTGGAGTTCAGGCAGGCGGACGGGATGAGGAAGTCGTCGCGGGTGCCGTAGGTCTCGACGCAGCCGCCGGGGTCGGCGAGCACCGCGATCCGCGGGTCGAAGTCGGGGAACTCGGTGAGCCCCGCCAGCGTCCCGGCGAGTTCGCGGGTGATGGCGCCCTTGCCCGTCCAGCCGTCCACGAAGACCACGTCCGCCGGGTCGTGGTGGGCGGCGAGCCAGCGCAGGGCGGTGGTGTCGATGCCCCGGCCGCGGACGATGGAGACGGCGTAGTGCGGCAGGTCCAGGCCGTGGGCGTACGCGGCCCAGCGGCGCATCAGGATGCCGACGGGGGTGCCGGCCCGGGCCAGCGAGACCAGAACGGGGCGGGGGCTCCGTTCGGCGAGGACGGTCTCGGTGACGGTCCCGACGGCGCGGGCGATCCGGTCGGCGGAGGTGCGCAGCGCGGCGTGGAACAGCTCCTGGTACCCCTCGCTGGGCTGGTACTCGACCGGCAGCGACTCCGCGTAGTGGGCGCCGCCGCGCTGGATCGCCTCCTCGCGCTCCTCGGTGGGCGCCTCCAACGTGACGTCGGACAGGTCCTGGAGCAGCCAGCCGACCTCGTCGGGGGCGTAGGAGGAGAAGGCGGGGCCGCGCAGCGGGCCGGGGAGCGCGCCGCGCGGGGTGTGGGCGGGGACGACGGCCAGCAGCAGCCGGTCGGTGTGGGCGGCGAGCCGGTCCAAGAGGCCGCCGGGGGCGTGGAGTTCAGGGCGGTCGCCGGCGGAGTCGACGACCGCGACGACGGCGTCAAAGCGGCGCTCCGGGTCGCTTCCGGGCGCGACGTTGTACGCGTAGCGCTCCCCCGGTCCGTCCGCGGGGTGGTCGTGGGCGGGGAACGCCAGCCGGGTGCGGATGGCGTAGCCGGGGTCGTCCACGGCGAGCACCGGGGAGCGGGTGGTGGTCGAGAAGCGGACCGTCCCGCCGGTCCCGGCGACCCGCGCGTCCAGGGCGCCGGCCAGGCGCAGCGGGGCGTACATCAGCTCCTCGTTGCCGAGGACAAGGATGCGGCGGGCGTCGCCCAGGTGCGCCGCGATCCGGGCGGCCATGGCGGGCAGTCGTTCCTCCAGGAGCGCGCGGTGGGCGGGGGTGAAGCCGTGCCGTCCGCCGTCGGGCAGCCCGGTGGGCCAGCCGAGGTCGATGCGTACCGCTTCCGGGCGCGGGGCCGCGCCGTTCACGGGGGACGTGGGCGGCTCCTCGTGGGCGGCAACCAGTTCCCGGCCGCGGTCCAGGACGTCGTCGGGCAGTTGGACGCCGCCGCTGGCCAGGGCGACCAGGTCGACGCGGGCGCCCAGGTCGGCGGCGAACTCCGCGAGCCGCCCGCGGTCCGCTGCGGAGCGCATGTCCACCAGGGCGACGACGACGTACCGCTTCCGCGGGTGGCGGGCGTGCAGCGCCGCAATGGTGTTCAGGACCGTGCGCCCGGTGGAGAACTCGTCGTCGACCAGGACCAGGGGGCCGTCGCCGGCGAGCAGGGTGCGGTCCTCGGGGAGCAGCAGGTGCGCGGTGGCGTGGCTGTGCTCCTCCTCGAAGCCGGCGGCGTGCGGCACACCGGGGACCGGGCGGCGGGTGGAGTGCAGGTACGGCGCGAGCGCCAGCCCGTCGGCGACCGAGTGGCCTAGCCCGGTGGCGGTTTCGGCGTATCCGAGGACGACGGCACGGGCGGCGTCCGCGTCACCGAGCAGTGCGCGCACCCGGCGGCCCAGCCCGACGCCGGCGCCGTGCACCACGTCCGGGCGCTGCGGTACGTGCTTGCCGAGCACGTTGGAGACCAGCAGATGGGCCCGCTTGGGGTTGCGCCGGAGCGCCAGCCCGAGCAGTTCCGGCAGCTCGTCCCCGCCGCTCAGCGCGACGCCGAGCCGTCCGGCGACCCACTCTCCCGTCCACACCACGTGCCGTGTCTCCTCCGTCGTCGTGTCCATGCCGTCGTTCATGCCAGTGCTCTTGCCGTCGTTCTCGCGGTGGTCGGGGTTCCTGTCGGGCCGTCGTGCTCAGGCCGGTTGGAGGCTCGCGGTGAGCAGTTCCACGAAGCCGATGTCCTCGCGGGCCACGCCGAACGCCTCGGCGCGCAGCAGCGTCCGCTCGGCCCAGGCCCGGTGCGGCTTCACCTCGTTCATCTTGTTGGTGTAAGCGGAACGCAGCACTCCGCCATCGTCGCGCTCCGGCCGCAGGATGTCGGTGGCGTCGCTGTACTCCTCGTGGCTGACGACGGACAGGGCGTGCACCGGGGCGACGTGCGAGGGGTGGATGCAGGTCTTGCCCGTCAGGCCGTTGGCGCGGTCGAGTTCGATCTCGCGCAGCAGGCCGTCCATGTCGTGCTCGATCAGGGTGGTGCGCAGTTCCTCGGCCTGCCCCAGGAACGGGCTGCGGCGCAGCTGCGGCTTGAACATCCGCTCGTGCAGCCGGAAGTACTCCCACACCGGGCCGGTGATGGTGAAGCCGGTGCCGTCCGCGCGGCCGAGGACGTTGACCACGTCGGCGATCACCGAGGCGACGATCTGCACGTCGTACGCCGTCATGTCGGGGGCCCGGCGCAGGCCGTAGGCGGAGCAGAAGTCGGTGACGCCGAGGCGCAGCGCGAGCACCCGGTCGCGGTGGGCCTCGACGGTACGGGCGATGCCCGCCAGGGTGGCGGCGCGGCTCTCCAGGTGGAGCAGTTGCGGGGATTCCAGCACCGGCATCGCGAACAGCCGCCGCCCGCAGGCGGATTCGGCGAGGGCCAGCGCCTCCAGGAAGAGCTGGCCGCTCTCTGCGGTGAACTTGGGAAGTACGAATCCGGACAGCCTGCGCACGGCTGGTCCCATCCGGCGCACCAGGTCCGGCATTTGGGCCGGTTCGCGGACGCGGACGAAGAGCAGCGGGAGGTCCTCGCCACGGTCGGCCGCCTCGTCGAGCAGGCCGAGCTGCCGGACGAGGTTCTCCTCGCCGGCCGCCACGTCGCCGTCGCCTATGGAGTCTTCGAGGCAGAGCACCATGGACGTGACGCCGCGGGCGGCCTGCTTGAGAACGTCGGCGGCGAGGCGGGGACGGGTGGCGGGGCTGTAGAGCGTGGCACCGAGGGCGGCTGCGAGCGTGCGGGCCGGGGAGTCGGCGGTGAATTCCACCGGCTCCTTATGGAACAGGGTCTTCCGGATGTCGGGCGCAAGATGCCCAAAGTGACGCATACAACTCCCCGTATAGAAGCGGGACCCGGGCACCCCCGCTGCATCTCGGTGTCTGGATCCAGCCGGTAATCGTACGTGCGCGGGGGTCCGGAAAGTTCCCGGGCAGACGAAATTCTCGCCGCCGTCCGGCCACCCCGACGCGGCCACCAGGTGTCCGGGAAGCACCGGGCCCGGCCCCCGCGTTGTGGCCGCCACCGCGGGGAAGGCAGGATTGCGGCATGACGCACGCGATGCTGAAGGGGTCGAACGTACCCCTCGACGCCACGGCCGTCCGGGCCGTCCTGCGCTGGACGCCGGGCACCGGCGTCCCCGACGTCGACGCCTCGGCCCTGCTGGTGGGACCGGACGGGCACGTGCGCTCCGACGAGGACTTCGTCTTCTACAACCAGCCGCGACACCCCAGCGGCCTGGTCCGGCACCTGCCCAAGGCCCGCCTGACCGATGCCCTGACCGACACCATCGAGGCGGAGCTGACGCCGCTGGACACCTCGGTGGCGCGGGTGGTGCTCGCCGCCTCCTCGGACGGCGGCCCGTTCGGCGGGGTGACGGACCTACGGGTGCTGCTGTACGACGCGGCGGCGGACGGCGCGGAGCCGCTGGCGGTCTTCGACGTGGTGCCCGAGACGGGCGAGGAGACCGCGCTGATCTGCGGTGAGCTGTACCGGCGCGGGGACAGCTGGAAGTTCCGTGCGCTCGGCCAGGGTTACGAGAGCGGACTGGTCGGCCTGGCCACCGAATTCGGCATCTCGGTGGACGAGAACGACGCGTCCACCAGTCGGACGGCCCGCAAGCCCCCCGCGCCCCCGGAGGCGGGGGACGGGGAGCCGCCGGCCGCCGACTCCCCGTCCCCCGAGGCGTCCACCGCGGACCCGCAGGGCGAGGACCCCACCACGGCCGTCGAACGCCCAGCGGCCGGCGCGCCGACCCCCGCCCCGCCCGGCCCGGCCCCGTCCGGCCCGGTCTCCCCGCCGCCCGGCGCCTGGCCCGAGGAGGCCACCGCCCCGCCGACCGGCGCTCCGCAGTCGGACCCGGCGGCGGTCACCCAGCACGTACCGGACCGGATGCCGGAACCGTTCTCCGCCGCTCCGCTCCCCCCCACCCCCACCGGCGGCTACGGCTACCCGGCCAACGTCCCGCCCCCGCCGATGCAGCCCCCGGCCCAGCCCGCGGGCCCTGCGTCCGAGGGCATGTTCGGCAGCCGAGGCGAAGCGCAGCACAGCGGCTACCCGGGCCCGCCGCCGCAACAGCCGCCCTACCCGCCCCAGCAGCCGCCCACCTACGGCTATCCACAGCAGCCGCAGCCCGCCCCGGCGTACGGCTACCCGGCGCCGCCGCAGCAGCCGCAACCCTTCATGCCCGACCCGGCGTTCGTCCTGCCGCCCCAGGGGCCGCAGTTCCAGCGCCGCTGACGCACCGGAAACGGCCGGGGTGCCGGGCGGGCCCGCCCGGTTGCTCAGACCTTCGACTTGTAGCCGCGGCCCCATTGGAGGCCCCAGCCGTACAGCCGGTCCAGCTCGGCCTGGAAGCCGTAGACGTACTTCACCTCGCGGCGCACCGACAGGCCGTCCTTGCCGTTCTCCAGCATGAAGATGGCGCAGGAACGGGCCTGCGGCGCCCGCTCGTCCAGCTTGACCTCGACCCGCGGCCCGGTGCTCGGGTAGAGCGTCACCACCGCGTGCGTGCGGTCGAACGCCGGGGTCCCGTCGTAGATGTAGACGAAGATCAGCAGCCGCTTGATCTCGTCGCGGTGGTCCAGGTTGATGTACAGCGTCTCACCGGACCCGGAACCGAACCGGTCGTCGCCGCTGAGCTTGACGAACGGCGGGGCGTTGAGGTCGCCGAGGAAGTCGCCCAGCGGCTGCACCACGCCCTTGCTGCCGTCCGTGAGCTCGTACATACAGGCCAGATCGAGATCCACGTTGACCACGGCCGGGCCCTGCGCCTGCACGATCTCGGGCCGGAACAGCTTGCCCGGGTTGCGCAGCAGACTGCCGGAGCGCTGCCCACCCCGCTCGCCGAAGTCCGAGGTCCGCATCTGCCAGCTCAGATTGACCCGCAGATGGCCGCTGGCCGCCCCCTGCTTCGTCAGCGAGACGACCGGATTCCGCTTCGTCAGCTCGACGACGTACGACGCGCCACCGCCGTCGAACTTCGGCGCGTTGCCACGCCACAAGTTCTCCAGGAACGACACTTTGCCCACCCCCTCGTTTGTGGCCCCTACCCAGTGCGGGGCGGCCGTGGGTGTGTCCCCGTGGCCGCCCCGCAGAAAGCGTTCCTCATTCAGGGGCCCGTCACACTCCGGACGACACTTCCGACTGCGCCGATGACGCCTCGCCCGGCTTGCCCTCGCGCCGGTTGCGCAGCACCGACGAACCGAAGGAGAGCGCGATCAGGACGACGCCGACCAGGCCGGTGATGACCTCGTTGATCTCGTACCGGATCGTGACCAGCAGGATGACGCCCAGCGCGCCGATGGCGTAGTGCGCCCCGTGCTCCAGGTAGACGTAGTCGTCCAGGGTCCCCTTGCGGACCAGGAAGACGGTCAGCGAGCGGATGTACATCGCGCCGATGCCCAGACCCAGTGCCATCTCGAAGATGTCGTTGGTGATGGCGAACGCGCCGATGACACCGTCGAAGGAGAACGAGGCGTCGATGACCTCCAGGTAGAGGAACATGAAGAACGCCGCCTTGCCGGCCAGGCCCACCGCGGCGCCGGCCCCGCTGCCCTTCTTCTGCACCGCGGCCCCGGCGCCGTCCTCGCCGTCCTCCTCGCCGTCCTCCAGCCGACCCTCGAAGTAGCCGGAGATACCGCCGACGACGAGGTAGGTGACCAGGCCCGCGATGCCGGCCAACAGGACCGTGGTGGTCTTGTCACCGGCGCCGTGCGCGGCATGCGGCGCCACCGTCACGGCGCTCACCAGCAGGACGACCAGGGCGACGACGACGGAGAGGGTGTCGAGCTTGCCGATCCGGGCGAGCGGCTTCTCGATCCACGACAGCCACGTGTAGTCGCGGTCCTCAAAAATGAAGTCGAGGAAGATCATCAGCAGGAAGATGCCACCGAAGGCCGCGATGGCCGGGTGGGCGCTGGTGACCAGCTCCTCGTAGTGCGCCTTGTTGTTGATGGCGAGCTGGACCGCCTCGATCGGCCCCATCTTCGCGGTGATCGCGACGATGACGACCGGGAAGACCAGCCGCATGCCGAACACCGCGATGAGGATGCCGACGGTGAGGAAGATCTTCTGCCAGAAGGCGTTCATCTTGCGCAGGATGCCCGCGTTGATGACCGCGTTGTCGAAGGACAGCGAGATCTCCAGGATGGACAGGATCCCGACGATCGCGAGCCCCTGCCACCCCCAGAGGACGCCGGCCAGGCCGAGGCCGAGCACCGTGATGGCGAACGACCAGCCAAAGGTTTTCAGGAGCACTGCCTACCCAATCCTTCGCTGTGTGGGTCCCCCGCGCGCAGTGCGCGGCGCTTTGCAAAACGTTGACCCGAAGTCTAGAGCGCGCACTTCCCGGCCGGGGCGGTCGGCCCCCACCCGGCCGGAGAGCCGCAGGTCGGGGACCGCGCTCCCACTCTTCGCGGACGGCAGCCCGATAGTGCCGCCCGCCGCGCCTGGCCCGCGGCGGACGACACACGTTCCGACACCGCCGACGACCGGGCGGTGTCGTAACGGCTTATGAAACGTTGACCCCGAAGTCCAGGGCGATGCCCCGCAGGCCGGACGCGTACCCCTGGCCCACGGCCCGGAACTTCCATTCGCCGTTGCGGCGGTAGACCTCTCCGAAGATCATCGCGGTTTCGCCGGCGGCGTCCTCGCTGAGGTCGTAGCGGGCGAGTTCGCTGCCGTCGGCCTGGTTGAGGATTCGGATGAAGGCGTTGCTGACCTGCCCGAAGCTCTGACCGCGCAGATCGGCCTCGTGGATCGAGACCGGGAAGACGATCGTCTCCACCTGCTCGGGGACCTGGGTGAGGTCGACCAGGATCGTTTCGTCGTCGCCCTCGCCCTCACCGGTGAGGTTGTCCCCGGTGTGCTCGACGGACTCCTCGGGGCTCTTGAGGTTGTTGTAGAAGACGAAGTACTCGTCCCCCAGCACCCGACCCGACCGGCACAGCAGCGCGCTGGCGTCGAGGTCGAAGGGCGCTCCAGTGGTGGACCGCGCGTCCCAGCCGAGGCCGACCGTGATCTGTGTGAGATTCGGAGCGGCCTTGGACAGGGAGACGTTGCCCCCTTTGGCGAGCGTGACGCCCATGGTGTTCGCTTCCTCCCCGGTGTCGGTGCGGGGCGCGGCGCACGCCCCGGAAACGCGCCCGGCGCCGCACTCCCCGATCGGGGCGTACGGCGCCGGACACGGTCGTGCCGTGCGGTCAGACGTTGACGCCGAAGTCCTGCGCGATGCCGCGCAGGCCGGAGGCGTAGCCCTGACCGATGGCGCGGAACTTCCACTCCGCGCCGTTGCGGTACAGCTCGCCGAAGACCATGGCGGTCTCGGTCGAGGCGTCCTCGCTCAGGTCGTAGCGCGCCAGCTCCTTGCCGTCGGCCTGGTTGACCACGCGGATGTAGGCGTTGCGGACCTGGCCGAAGCTCTGCTGGCGGGTCTCGGCGTCGTAGATCGACACCGGGAACACGATCTTGTGGACGTCGGCGGGGACGCCGACGAGGTTCACCTTGATGGCCTCGTCGTCGCCCTCGCCCTCACCGGTGGTGTTGTCACCGGTGTGCTCGACCGAACCGCACGGGCTCTTGAGGTTGTTGAAGAACACGAAGTTCTGGTCGTTGGCGACCTTGCCCTGGTCATTCGTCAGCAGGGCGCTGGCGTCCAGGTCGAAGTCCGTACCGGTGGTGGTACGCGCGTCCCAGCCCAGACCGACGAGAACGGCGGTCAGATTGGGGGCTTCCTTCGTCAGCGAGACGTTGCCGCCCTTGCTGAGGCTGACTCCCACGAGTCCTCCCGTAGATTCGAGGGGTACGTCAAGATGTGCGCCCCCATCGTGCATGGCATCGGATCAACGATTTGATCCTAGTGACCGGTTCCCGCCGAATGCAGATAACGCACATGGATCTTGACGGATGTCCGGACCCGGCCATGATCCACCGGGCAGGTCTAGAGGGCTGCGAGCGCCTTGACGTAGTCGTTGAGGTCACGGGCGTCCGGCAGGCCGTTGACGATCGTCCAGCGCACCACGCCCTCCTTGTCGATGACGAAGGTGCCACGGATCGCGCAGCCCTTCTCCTCGTCGAAGACGCCGTACGCCCGGGAGACCTCGCCGTGCGGCCAGAAGTCCGACAGCAGCGGGTACCCCAGGCCCTCCTGCTCGGCGAAGACCCGCAGCGAGAACAGGGAGTCGTTGGAGACCGCCACCAGCTGCACGTCGTCGTTGACGAACTTCGGCAGCTCGTCGCGGAGCGCGCAGAGCTCACCGGTGCACACGCCGGTGAAGGCGAACGGGTAGAAGAGCACCACGACGTTCTTCTCGCCGCGGAAGTCCGAGAGCTTCACCAGCTCGCCGTGCTGGTTCTTCAGCTCGAAATCCGGAGCCTTGGTGCCGACCTCGATCGCCATGGGACTGCTTCCTTCCCGCGTCACCCTCTACTGGACGCGACCACCCTACGTGTCCGCCCAGATGGTCGGCGCACCGCTCCTGAACTGCACCGAGCCCCTTCCGGAACGACTCCGGAAGGGGCTCGGTGAGGACGTCGGGTGGCGCGGTCGATCAGCGCTTGGGCGAGATCAGCCGGCTGCCGGTCCAGTCCTTGCCCGCGTTGATGCTCCGGGTCTGGGACAGACCCGCGGTCTGTGCGGCCTCGTTGATGTCGCTCGGCTCGATGTAGCCGTCACGGCCCGTCTTGGGCGTCAGCAGCCAGATCTGGCCGCCTTCGTCGATCAGACCGATGGCGTCCACCAGCGCGTCCGTGAGATCACCGTCGTCGTCTCGGAACCACAGGACGACGACATCAGCGACATCGTCGTAATCCTCGTCCTCGAGTTCCTGGCCGATGATGGCCTCAATGCCTTCGCGGAGCTCCTGCTCGACGTCGTCGTCGTAGCCGATCTCCTGGACCACCTGTCCGGGCTCGAACCCCAGCTTGGCCGCAGGGTTGGTCCGCTCCTCCGCGTGGTCCGCGGTCGCGCTCACGGATTGCCTCCTGTCATGTTTCGGAAAGTACTCGGGGACTCCGCGCGTGCGCGGAGCATTGGCCGTAGTCCACACGTGCCGGGCGGATCGCGCAAGTACCCGACGGTCGAGACCGCCGAAACGGTGACGATCGACGGGCATACCGCCGCGGCCCGGCCCCCACCAGGACACCATGAAGTGATACGCACCACAGCATTGTGCCGGGTATATGGGGTAGGCGGGAAGGAAAGGCCCCCGCGAAGGGTATCGGAGCCTTTCGGCTCCCCCCGCCGGCGCCGCACGGCCGCACGCCGGGGCGTTTCGAGATGCGCGTATGGTTGCGATTTGGCCGACCACAAGTATCGGCCCTTTCCGCGCCATCTCTCAGCGGGTGGTTACCCATCGGTAGAGGTGACGTATCCCAGTGGCTCGGTACACGATGGAAGACGGCGCGACACAAGGCACAAACAGCTTTCGTCCCCGTGCGCAGCGGCAATAGCAGGCAGAGCACGACACGAACCGAACACGAAGGAACAGCGTGGCTTCCGGATCCGATCGAAACCCGATCATCATTGGCGGCCTTCCCAGCCAGGTCCCGGACTTCGATCCCGAAGAGACCCAGGAATGGCTCGACTCGCTCGACGCGGCCGTCGACGAGCGAGGCCGGGAACGTGCCCGCTACCTCATGCTCCGCCTGATCGAGCGCGCCCGCGAGCGGCGTGTGGCCGTGCCCGAGATGCGGAGCACGGACTACGTCAACACCATCGCGACCAAGGACGAGCCGTTCTTCCCGGGCAACGAGGAGATCGAGCGCAAGGTCCTCAACGCGACCCGGTGGAACGCCGCCGTGATGGTCTCCCGCGCCCAGCGCCCGGGCATCGGCGTCGGCGGCCACATCGCCACCTTCGCCTCCTCCGCCTCGCTGTACGACGTGGGCTTCAACCACTTCTTCCGCGGCAAGGACGAGGGCGACGGCGGCGACCAGATCTTCTTCCAGGGCCACGCCTCCCCCGGCATCTACGCCCGCGCCTTCCTCCTGGACCGACTCACCGAGGCCCAGCTGGACGCCTTCCGCCAGGAGAAGTCCAAGGCCCCCAACGGGCTGTCCAGCTACCCGCACCCGCGGCTGATGCCGGACTTCTGGGAGTTCCCGACCGTCTCGATGGGCCTCGGCCCGCTCGGCGCGATCTACCAGGCCCGGATGAACCGCTACCTGGAGGCCCGCGGCATCGCCGACACCTCCAAGTCGCACGTCTGGGCGTTCCTCGGCGACGGCGAGATGGACGAGCCGGAGTCGCTCGGCCAGCTGTCCATCGCCGCCCGCGAGGGCCTGGACAACCTGACCTTCGTCGTCAACTGCAACCTCCAGCGGCTGGACGGCCCGGTCCGCGGCAACGGCAAGATCATGCAGGAGCTGGAGTCGCAGTTCCGCGGTGCCGGCTGGAACGTCATCAAGCTGGTCTGGGACCGCAGCTGGGACCCGCTGCTGGCGCAGGACCGCGACGGCATCCTGGTCAACAAGCTCAACAGCACCCCCGATGGCCAGTTCCAGACGTACGCCACCGAGACCGGTGCGTACATCCGCGACCACTTCTTCGGTGACGACCACCGGCTGCGTGCGATGGTCGAGAACATGACCGACGACCAGATCCTGCACCTGGGCCGTGGCGGTCACGACCACCGGAAGATCTTCGCGGCGTACGCGGCGGCCAAGGCCCACCGGGGCCAGCCGACCGTGATCCTGGCCCAGACCGTCAAGGGTTGGACGCTCGGCCCGAACTTCGAGGGCCGCAACGCCACCCACCAGATGAAGAAGCTGACGGTCGAGGACCTCAAGCGCTTCCGCGACCGGCTGCACCTGCCGATCCCGGACAAGGACCTGGAGGACGGCCTGCCGCCGTACTACCACCCGGGCCCGAAGTCCGAAGAGATCCAGTACATGCACGACCGCCGCAAGGGGCTGGGCGGCTATGTGCCGACCCGGGTCGTGCGTGCCAAGCCGCTGGAGCTGCCCGGCGACAAGGCGTACGCCACCGCCAAGAAGGGCTCGGGGCACCAGAAGATCGCCACGACCATGGCGTTCGTCCGCGTCCTGAAGGACCTGATGCGGGACAAGGAGATCGGCAAGCGCTTCGTGCCGATCGCCCCGGACGAGTACCGCACCTTCGGCATGGACGCGTTCTTCCCGTCGGCCAAGATCTACAACCCGCTGGGCCAGACCTACGAGTCGGTGGACCGCGAGCTGCTGCTGGCCTACAAGGAGTCCCCGACCGGCCAGATGCTGCACGACGGCATCACCGAGGCCGGCTGCACCGCGTCGCTGATCGCGGCGGGCTCCGCGTACGCCACCCACGGCGAGCCGCTGATCCCGGTCTACGTCTTCTACTCGATGTTCGGGTTCCAGCGGACCGGCGACCAGTTCTGGCAGATGGCCGACCAGCTCTCGCGCGGCTTCGTGCTCGGCGCGACCGCCGGCCGCACGACGCTGACCGGTGAGGGCCTGCAGCACGCCGACGGCCACTCCCAGTTGCTGGCCTCGACCAACCCGGCGTGTGTCGCCTACGACCCGGCCTACGGCTACGAGATCGCGCACATCGTCAAGGACGGTCTGCGGCGGATGTACGGCGAGACCGCCGACGGCCAGCCGGGCGAGGACGTCTTCTACTACCTGACCGTCTACAACGAGCCGATCCTGCACCCGGCGGAGCCGGAGGACGTCGACGTCGAGGGCATCCTCAAGGGTCTGCACCGGATCAAGGCGGGCGAGAAGGGCGAGCACCGGGCCCAGATCCTTGCCTCGGGCGTCGCGGTGCCGTGGGCCGTCGAGGCCCAGCAGATCCTCGCCGACGAGTGGAACGTCAAGGCCGACGTGTGGTCGGCGACGTCCTGGAACGAGCTGCGCCGCGAGGCGGTGGAGGTCGAGGAGCGCAACCTGCTCCACCCGGAGGAGGAGCAGCGCGTGCCGTACGTGACGCGCAAGCTCCAGGGTGCCGAGGGCCCGAAGGTCGCGGTCTCGGACTGGATGCGGTCCGTCCCGGACCAGATCGCGCGCTGGGTGCCGGGCACGTACCAGTCGCTGGGCGCCGACGGCTTCGGCTTCGCGGACACCCGCGGTGCCGCCCGCCGCTTCTTCCACATCGACACCCAGTCGATCGTGCTGGGCGTGCTCACCGAGCTGGCCAGGGAGGGCAAGGTCGACCGCTCGCTGCTCAAGCAGGCCATCGACCGCTACCAGCTGCTGGACGTGACGGCCGCCGACGCGGGTGAGGCCGGCGGCGACGCCTGACCTCCCCGCGGCCGTCCGCCGCACCGTCTCCCCCGCGCCCCCCGACCGGCGAAGCCCGCCGGTCAGGGGGCGCGGTGCGTCCGCCGGGGCCGGACCGTTCAGTGCTCCCACAGCTTGAACGCCCTTACCTGGTACGGGGAACGGGGCACCCAGCTGCCGCCGCCCGGGTAGGTGTCGAACTCGCCGGTCTCGGCGCAGACCGCGCTCTGGTAGGTGGTGACCGGGCGGCCGGTGCGGTTGGCGAGCGAGGCGGCGGTCATCCCCTTGGGGAGGGTCACGCAGCTCTCGATGTCGGTGCCGGACAGCTCGTAGGTCTGTCGACGGCCGCCGAAGTCCGACTTCGGCCACAGGCACAGCTGCCCGGCCGAGCAGTCACCGGACGCGGTGGCGGTGCGGCCGCGGCTGGCCGCGTGGGCGGCCGGGGTGCCCAGGAGGTACGGCGTGGCCAGCGCCGCGGCCACCGCGGCGAGGCCGGTGAGAAGTGCGGCGCTGCGGACCGTGCGGGACGTGCCGGACGTGTGGATGCGCATGAGAATCGCTCCCCCGTGTCGTGGCCGTGGTGGGCCGCGCGGGTCTTGGCGCGGGCCACGGCCGTGTTGTCCGCGGCGGGCGGGTGCCCGCAGCGGGTTCGGGTTCGAGCGTGCGGCGGAACGGGCGCGTCCGCCAAGCCCGCGGCGGCTCCTCCACCCGGATCAGGTATGGGGATAACTCACCGGTCGTGAACCGGGCTGCGGGTGAACGGAGTTGACGTGTCGTGGCCGGCGGGGGCGAAGTGCGGAAACCGTTCCTCTGGTCTACGGCAAGGGAGTTGGACGGGGCCGCGGTCCAGGAGGCGGGGACCCGGCCCGTTGGTTCCCGCCTCGGGCCATCCGAACGAGGGATACGCCTTCGGTTCGGAGGTCAACTGCGGCCTGGGCAGCGGCGATTGCCGGTGGGGGGCGGTGCTGGAGTGCAGGTTGACGGCGGATGACGACCGACGAGCCTGGCCCCGGACCCGGACCCGGCCCTGGGCCCGGGCCCGTACGCGCAACGGCGCGCGGCCGGCCGAGGGGGTGGTTCGGCCGGCCGCGCGCCGCTGGGGCGGACCGGGTGACGCCGTGGAACTCCGGGGCGGTGGTGGTCAGATGTGGCCGACGCCGGCGCCCGCCGCGGCGTTCGCACCGCGCTTGGTGAAGAGCGCGACGACGGCGGCGAGGACCGCCACGCCGCAGGCCACCGAGAACGCCAGACCCATACCGGAGACGAAGGTGTCGTGGGCGACCCCGGCGATCTTCTCGGCGAACTCCTTCGGGGTGCCCTTCGGCACCGGCGCGATGCCCGCCGAGACGGCGTCGGAGGCCAGGGCCAGCTTCTCGGGCGACAGCGGCGGGAGGCCGGCCCCCTGCCAGTTGCCCGGGAGGTCGTGGTCGACACGGGAGGCCATCACCACGCCGAGCACGGCGGTGCCGAGGCTGCCGCCGACCTGCATCGCGGCCTGCTGGAGACCGCCGGCGACACCGGAGAGCTCCAGCGGGGCGTTGCCGACGATAACCTCGGTCGCGCCGACCATGACGGGCGCGAGGCCCAGGCCGAGCAGCGCGAACCAGACGGACATCGGGCCGGTGGTGGTGTTGGCGTCCAGCCCGGACATGCCGTACATCGCGACGGCGGTGATGACCATGCCGCCGACCAGCGGGATGCGCGGGCCGAACCTGGTGATCAGCACGCCCGCGAGCGGCGAGCCGACGATCATCATGCCGGTCAGCGGGAGGAGGTGCAGTCCGCTGTCGACGGGGCTCATGCCGTGGACGTTCTGGAGGTAGAACGTCACGAAGAACAGGCCGCCCATGAAGCCGAAGGCCATCAGCACCATCAGGACCGTGCCCGCGGTCAGCGGCACGGAACGGAACATCCGCAGCGGGATCAGCGGCTCGCGGACCTTGGTCTCCACGACGGCGAAGAGCGCGAAGAGGACGACCGCGCCGATCAGGAAGCCCCAGGTCGTCATGGAGCCCCAGCCCCACTCCGTCGCCTTGATCAGCGGCCAGATGAGGCAGAACATCGCGCCGGACAGCAGCACGATGCCGGGGATGTCGAAGGAGCGGGGGGCGTTCTGCGCGCGGTGGTCCTTGAGGATCACCAGGCCGAGGACGAGGGCCAGCGCGCCGACCGGGACGTTGATGAAGAACACGGACTGCCAGCTGACGTGCTCGACGAGCAGTCCGCCGACTATCGGGCCGCCGGCGGTGGAGGCGCCGATGACCATGCCCCAGATACCCAGGGCCATGTTCAGCTTCTCGGCCGGGAAGGTGGCGCGCAGCAGGCCCAGCGCGGCGGGCATCAGCAGTGCGCCGAACAGCCCCTGGAGCACGCGGAAGACGATGACCAGCGTGACCTGGCTGGAGAAGCCGATGGCGGCGGAGGCGGCGGCGAAGCCGACGATGCCGATGAGGAAGGTCTGGCGGTGGCCGAAGCGGTCGCCGAGCTTGCCGGCCGTGATCAGCGAGACGGCCAGGGCGAGCATGTAGCCGTTGGTGATCCACTGCACGTCGGCGAGCGACGCGTTCAGATCGTCCTTGATGGCGGGGTTGGCGATGGCGACGATCGTGCCGTCGAGCGCCACCATCATCACCCCGATGGCGACGGAGAAGAGAGTCAACCAGGGATGGCCCCGCAGCCCCTTGCGAGGCTCCGGTACGGGAAGTTCCGGTGCGAGGTGGGCGACCGGGGTCTGAGAGCTCATACTTCGAGGCTAATGTCAGCTACTGACAGTTGACAAAATAATTCATGAGTCGGTAACTGTCATTTAGCTCACAGGTATCCTGAGCAGCGAGAACACCGCGGAAAGGCGGCGCAGGATGGCGGACCCGACGCCGCAGACAGTCCCCACCGGCGGACTGCGCGAGCGCAAGAAGCAACGCACACGGGATGCCCTGATCCGTGCGGCTCTGGAGCTCTTCACGGAGCAGGGCTATGAGGCGACGACGATCGACGAGATCGCCGAGGCGGTGGACGTCTCCCAACGCACCTTCTTCCGGTACTTCAGCAACAAGCAGGAAGTGACCTTCGCCGTCCAGGACATGGTCGAGGCCCGCTTCCTGCAGAAGCTGGCGGCCCGACCGGCGGACGAGCCGCCGCTGCTCGCCCTGCGCAGCGCGGTATTGACCGCCTGGGACGAGATCGGCAACGTCATCGCGTCGGTGATCCCGGTGGACCTGTACATGCGCACGTTCCAGATGATCGAGTCGACCCCGGCGCTGGTCGCCGCGCACCTGCGGCGCTACACCGAACTGGAGGAGCAGATCGCCCAGTTGATCGCCCGGCGGGAGGGGCTGGACGTGGACGCCGACCCCCGGCCGCGGGTGCTGGTCGCGGCGTTCAGCGGGGTGATGCGGGTGGCCGGGAAGGTGTGGGGCGAGGGGCACGACTGCAGCGTGGAGGGGATCCGCGAGGTGACGCGCTCCTATCTGGACCACATCGGGCCGGCGATCGAGACCGACTGGCGGGCGGACCGGGGCCCGTCGCATTGACCTGAGCACGCCTACGACCAGGCGTAACGAGCCTCGCCCGGTGCGTGACCGGTTCCTTTCCGAACGAGAGGGGGCGCGCACGCCTGAGCGTCGGACGCCGTTCCGATGTGTCGGATTTGACACAAATACCCTGCCTGAAACGTGAGATGCCTCACGGTGGTCGGCGCGCACCCTGCCGCGTCTCCTAGGGTGGCCCGCGGTGACTTCTTTCCCGGGCCTCGGCCCCTCCTCCGGTTTCCTCCAGTCCACCGTGTGGCGTGCCGCGCTCGCCCTACTGGTGGTGTTCGTGATGCTCGCCCTGACAGGTTGGACGGCCATCAGAAACACCAAGGAGGACGCCAACCCGCTGGCAACGGCGAGAGCCGCCTGGCGGCACGCCACCTTCCACGGACGGCCGCTGCCCGCCCCGGACGCCACCCCGGCCACCCTGCGCGCCTTCTTCGCCTCCCTCGGCCGGGCCGAGGGCCAGCAGCTCGCGGCCCGCTATCCGCTCGTCGTCGGCAACATGGGCGGCGCCCCCGTCGCCCTCCGCTACCGCGCCAACCGGATGGCGATCGACGCCGCCCGCAAGATCGAGAAACGGCGCATGGGCGACCACCGGCTCACCCCCGTCGGCCGCCAGGAGGCGAGCCGGCTGATGCACCGCATGGAATCGCTGATGAGCCCCGACCGCCAGATCCTGGCGTTCGACCCGGCGGGCGACGGCCGGGCCGCGGAGGTCTTCGGCGACCTCGCCACCGCCGACCGGGTCTCCGTCGTGGTGCCCGGCGTGGACACCAACCTGTCGACCTTCGAGCGCACCGCCAAGGCCACCGCCGCCCCCGTGGGCATGGCGGAGTCCCTCTACGCCGCCGAGCGGACGGCCAGCCCCGGCACCCGTACCGCGGTGATCGCCTGGGCCGACTACACCACGCCGTCCGGACTGGGGGTCGAGGCCGCCACCGGACAGCTCGCCGAGGCCGGCGCGGTCCGACTGCGCGCCCTGGTGGACGCGCTGCCGTCCACCGACTCCGTCTCGCTGTTCTGCCACAGCTACGGGTCCGTGGTGTGCGGACTCGCGGCCCGGAACCTTCCCGACGACGTCACCGACATCGCGGTGGCCGGCAGCCCCGGCATGCGCGCCGGGAGCCTGTCGGGCCTGGACACGCACGCCCGGGTCTGGGCGATGCGGGACGCCGACGACTGGATCCAGGACGTGCCGTACCTGGAGGTCGGCGGGCTCGGCCACGGCGCCGACCCGGTCGATCCGTCCTTCGGGGCCCGGATCCTGTCGGCCCAGGGCGCGGCCGGTCACGCCGGCTATTTCGCGCCCGGCACCCAGAGCCTGCACAACTTCGCGCTGGTCGGGGTGGGCGACCTCGGGTCGGTGGACTGCGCCGCCAGCGACCCCCACTGCAGCGTGGACCTGGCCTGACGGCCGTCCCGCACTGCCCGCGGGAACCGCGGCCACGTCGAGTGACGTGAACAGGGCAAGAGCGAGCACCCGGCGACCGGGTTCCCGTGACACGCGTAGCGCAGGTGTCCGGAAGGGGGACGGGCGGGCAACCACCCGCATACGATGAGCCACATGGGTGATGTGCTGGCCGGTTTTCACGCCGTCTGGGAGTTCGACTCGGACTCCGTACTCATCCGCTTCGAACGGGGGATCCGCAGGCCGAAGCTGTTCCAGGCACTCGGCGAGCGACGCATTCCGTACGAGGCGCTGAGATCCGTCGAGGTCTCCACGGGCAGGCGCGGCACGGTGGTGCTGCACGCCGTGCCGCGACCGGGCGCCGACCCCCTGATGGAGGCGGCGAGCGGACAGCTCAAGGAGGACGCCGACCCGTACCGGCTGGTGCTGCCGGCCGAGCGCGAGGCGCTGGCCTCCTACTACGCGGACGAACTGCGCACCGCTCTGGGCCCCGCCGCCCAGGAACCCGCCGACCGGCACCTGGTGACCGCGCCGGAACCCCCGCTGCACTTCAAGGCATACGACGGCAAGGCGTCCTTCGACGGCCGGTCGGTGGCCTTCCGCTGGTTCTGGACGGGCGCGTCGTCGGCGAAGTGGAAGAGCGGCGACCAGACCTTCGCGATCGGCGAGCTGACCGGTGTCGAGTGGCGCTCACCGGAGGTCTTCAACGGCTATCTGCGGCTGCTGGCGCGCGACGCCCCCGAGACGCGGTCGGGCGAGGCGGACCAGGATCCGGCGGCGGTGGTCTTCGGGCTCGGCTACGGCCCGGTACACGAGTCCCTGCCGTTCGCGGCCGCCGTCCTCCAGGCCGTGCGGGCCGCCGAGCCGGCACCGGACGGCCTGGAGCGGACACCGGTGCGGCGCGCCGGGAGCACCGGCCGGGACCCCGCCGACATCGCGGACCGGATCCGGCACCTCGGCGAGCTGCACGGGGCGGGGCTGCTGACGGACGACGAATTCAGCACGAAGAAGGCGGAGTTGCTGGCGGAGTTGTAGCGCCGGCCCGCCGGAGCCCCGGCCCGCCGGCCGCGACCGGCCTCGTGTCACCGCCGGCCCCCGCCCCACCGGCGCCCGCGTCATACCGTGGTACGGGGCGGAAGCCCGCACCACGGTATGACGCCGGGGCGCGTGCGGTCCGCTTACATTGATCCCGCGATGTCCAAACGATCTCTCACCCCCGAAGACGAGCCGGCCGGCGACGACGGGCGCCGGCCGACCCGCGCCACCGCGCTGCGCATCGCCCGCCGGGTGCTGCGGGCCACGCGGCCAGCGCTGCGGGTGCTCGCCACCGAGCTCGGCACCCCGACCCGTCCCGGCACCCCGCTCTTCGGCAGCGTCCGGAGCCGTTGGGTGCGCCGGCTGCCGTACGTGGTGGCGTTCGCCTTCGCGGTGTCGCTGCTGCCGTCGGGGGTCAACCTCCTCCACAACGAATACGGCATGGCCGGCGGCCTGGCCGGTGCGCTGGCCACCGCGCAGAGCGTGCCGCTGCTGCTCGCGGTGACCCGGCCGCTCCAGGCGTGGTGGGTGATGTTCGCGGCGGACGTCGTCTGCGCCGCGGTGCTGATCGGCGCCGACGGTGTCGTGGGCCGCCCCTGGCCGTGGCCGCCCACGGTGATCGTCGGCTATCTCGCGCTGATGGTGGCGCTGTCGGTGCGCGAGCGCCGGAGAACGCTGATCGCGGTCTGGTGCACCACCGGGGTGGCGGGGATCCTCGGCGAGGCGGTCGCGCCCCAGGGGAGCGAGAGCACCTGGGTGCTGATGTTCGTGCTCGCCGGTGTGGTGCTGCTGCTCGGTGGCGCTCTGCGGGAACGGGGCGACGCTCAGCGGAAGTTGCAGGAGCAGGAGACCATCAGCGAGGCGGAGCGGGCCCGGCGCACCCTGCTGGAGGAGCGCACCCGCATCGCCCGTGAGCTGCACGACGTCGTCGCCCACCACATGTCGGTGATCACGGTCCAGGCGGACAGTGCGCCGTACCGCATCAGCGGGATACCCCAGCAGGCCCAGGAGGAGTTCGGGGCGATCGCGGCGAGCGCCCGCGAGTCGCTGGCCGAGATGCGCCGGCTGCTCGGGGTACTGCGCAGCGAGGAGACCGAGCGGCACGGCGGCCCCGAGAAGGCCCCGCAGCCGGGGATCGGCCAGCTGCCGAAGCTGGTCGAGGCGACCGTACGGGCCGGTGTGCCGGTCGAGTTGGTGCTGCCCGAGGAGCCGGTGACGCTCGTACCTGCGGTGGATCTGTCGGGGTACCGCATCGTCCAGGAAGCGCTGGCCAATGTGGTGCGGCACGCTCCGGGCGCACCGACCCGGGTGTCGGTGACGACGACCAAGGACGGCTCGCGGCTGACGGTGCTGGTGGTCAACGAAGCGCCCGCCCCGCCGGTGTCCGCGCCGTTGGAGACCAGCGGCACCGGGCACGGTCTGGTGGGGATGCGGGAGCGGGTGCGCCTGGTCGATGGCACGCTGGACACCGGGCCGCTGCCCGACGGTGGCTTCCGGGTCGCCGCCCAACTCCCGCTCTCCACACCGCTCTCCCCGTCCGGCCCCCACTCAGCGAAGGACCCCGACGCCCCATGACGACCCGCGTGATCATCGTCGACGACCAGGCCATGGTGCGGGCGGGGTTCGCCGCGCTGCTCGCCGCGCAGAGCGACATCGACGTGGTGGGCGACGCGGCGGACGGCGTGCAGGGCGTGGAGCTGAGCCGCCGGATGCACCCCGATGTGGTGCTGATGGACGTCCGGATGCCGGAGATGGACGGGCTGGAGGCGGCCCGTCGGCTGCTCGATCCACCGGCCGGGGTCACCCACCGCCCGAAGGTGCTGATGCTGACCACCTTCGACGTCGACGACTACGTCTACGAGGCGCTGCGCGTGGGCGCGTCCGGCTTCCTGCTCAAGGACGCTCCCCCGGCCGACCTGATCTCCGCGGTCCGCGTGGTGGCGGCCGGGGAAGCACTGCTCGCGCCGTCGGTGACCCGCCGGCTGATCGCCGACTTCGCCCGCCAGCGGCCGGCGCCCCGCACCGACCGCACCGCTCTCCGGCTCAACGGCCTCACCCCGCGCGAGACGGAGGTCCTGGAGCTGATCGCCCGCGGCCTGTCCAACCAAGAGATCGCCGAGCGGCTGATCCTCGCCGAGCAGACCGTGAAGACCCACATCGGCCGGGTGCTGGCCAAGTTGGAGCTCCGTGACCGCGCCCAGGCCGTGATCTTCGCCTACGAGTCGGGACTGGTCTCGCCCGGCGAGCGCTGATACCGCCGTTTCGGGTTGTCCCCACCCGCCCTTAGGGGTAGCCCCCCCTTCCCCTAGAGGGCAGCCCCCGGCTTCTCCTCCCGGGGGACGACCGCCGGTCGGGACCCCCTACCCCGGTATCACCCGGGAGTTGGCTCCGCGGTGTGACGCCGCGCCACCCACCGGTTTCCTACCTTTCCCTCCGCCACACCGCTGGAAGAGGGAGAGACCACCATGACCGTGCTGCGGAGCGCCGCCCGGCGCAGCAAGCGGACGCTCGCCGCCGCCGTCCTCGCGCTGACCGTCGTCGCGGGGACCGGTGGCTGGGCAGCCGGTTCCACGCAGACCGCCGTCACCGGCCCGGCCCCCGGCGCCGCCGCCTGGCGCGCCGACCACACGCTCGGGGTCCCCCTGCCCGATCCGGCGAGCGCCTCCCCCGCCGAGGTCGCCCGGTTCTTCGCCGGGCTGACCGACGCCCAGCAACGGGCGCTCGCCGCCCGGCACCCACTCACCGTCGGCAACCTCGACGGGGCGCCGGTCGCCCTGCGGTACGAGGCCAACGCCCGCGCCCTGCGCACGGAACGGGACCGGGAGTCGGCCCGCGCCACCGACCCGGCCGGCACCCTCCAGGACCACCAACAGGCCAAGCAGGCGGCCGAGCGCTACACCGCGCTGCTCGCGCCCGGCCGCCGGATCCTCGCCTTCGACCCGCGCGACCGCGGCCAAGTGGCCGAAGTCCACGGCGACTTGGCGACCGCCCGGCGCGTCGCGGTGATCGTGCCGGGCTCCGACATCGACCTGACCACGTTCGACCGGACCACCGACCCGTACGGCACACCGACCGGGATGGCCACGTCGCTGCGCCGGCAGATGGCCGCCGAGGCACCCGATGTGCGGACCGCGGTGATCGCCTGGGTCGGGTACACCACCCCGGTCGGCCTCGGCCCGGACGCCGCGACCGGCCGGCTCGCCGAGGCCGGCGCGCCCCGGCTGACCCGCTTCCTGTCCGGTCTGGCCGCCACCGGCGCCCCCGCCCCGACCGTGCTGTGCCACAGCTACGGATCGGTGGTCTGCGGGCTGGCCGTCCCGCACACCGCCCGTGGCCAGCTCGCCGACCTGGTGGTCTTCGGCTCCCCCGGGATGCGCCAGGACAACGCGGCGGAGCTGCACACCGCGGCCCGGGTCTGGGCCGCGCGGGACGCCTCCGACTGGATCGGCGACGTCCCGCACGTCGAACTGCTGGGCCTGGGACACGGTGCGGACCCCACCGATCCGGCGTTCGGCGCCCGTCGGGTCCCCGCCGAGCGGGCCGAGGGCCACACCGGCTACCTCGCTCCGGGCACCGACTCCCTCCGCAACTTCGCCGCGATCGCGCTGGGGCGCTACGGCGACGTGCGCTAGGCCGCGCCGGCCGGATCCGGCCGGATCCGGCCACCGGGTCCGTAGGGCCCCTGCTGTCACCCCGCCCTGGAAGGACGCCAGATGACCACCGAGCCGAACGTCGGGACGCCTCCGGGGAACCCCGTCGCCCTCCTGCGCTCCCGGGCCCGCACTGCCGTCCGTGCCCTCGACGCCCGCACCCCGGCCCACCGCGACCGGGCCATCGACGGCCTCCGGGCGCTCGCCCTGCTCGCCGTCCCCGCCGGGCACTGGCTGCTGGACGGCTTCGCCCGGGACGCCGACGGCACACTGCACAACGCCAGCCCGCTGACCGCGCTCGGCTTCCTCGCCCCGGCGAGCTGGCTGCTCCAGATGCTCGGCATCTTCTTCCTGGTCGGCGGCCATGCCTCGGTGCTGTCCCTGCGGCGGACCACCGCACGGGGCGGCTCCACCACCCGGTGGTTGGGCGGCCGGCTCGCCCGCCTGGGCCGCCCGGTGCTGGGCGTAACCGCCGTCTGGGCCGCGCTGATCCCGCTGCTGCACGCCCTGGGAGTGTCCACCGCGACGTTGCGCACGGGGGCGACACTGGTCATCCAGCCGCTGTGGTTCGTCGGCATCTACGTCGTGGTCACCGCGCTCACGCCGTACTGCGCCGCGGCCGCGCGAAAGCTGGGCGTCTGGAGTGCGGTGCCGCTGCTGGTGTCGGTCGCCGCCGTGGACTTCCTGCGCTACGGGCCGTTCGCCGCGGCCGTGCCGTCCTGGCTGGACCTGCTCAACCTGCTGCCCGGTTGGCTGTTCGCCTACCAACTCGGCGTCTGTTGGGGCGAGCGGCGGCTGGGCCGGCGCACCGCCTGGGGCCTCCTGTGCGGCGGCGTCGCGCTGTTCGCCGCACTGCTGCTGTTCTTCCACTACCCGGCGAGCATGGTGGGCGTCCCCGGTCAGGACCGGACCAACTCCCACCCCCCGTCGCTGCTGGTCCTGGCGCTGGCCGCGGCCCAGTCCGGGGCGGCGGTGCTGCTCCGGGACAAGCTGGCCCGACTACTGCGGCGGCCCGCCCTGTGGGCGCCGGTGGTCGTGATCAACCTGTCGGCGATGACGATCCTGTGCTGGCACCAGACGGCGATGTTCGCGGCGGCCGTTCCGGCGTCGTTCGCGGGCGCCGTACCGGGCCTGACCACCGTGCCGGACGCGCTCGGTTGGATCGCGGCACGGCTGGCGTGGATGCCGGTCTTCGCCGTCCTGCTCGTCCTCATCAGCGCGGTGACCCGCCGCTTCGAGGCACCGTGGACAGGGGCCGGCCGGGCCCGGCGGACGGTCGCAGCGGTGCTGGCGGCGGCCTTCGCGGCGTTCGCGCTGGGGTACGCGTAGGGGTGGGCGTAGGGATAGGCGTAGGGATAGGCGTAGGGATAGGCCCGGTGGTGCAGGGGCCGAGCCGGCCTTGCACCACCGGGCCGGGCCCGGCCGCCCGGGGCGCCGTGGCGAGCCGACCGCGGCCCGTCGCGGCGCCCCGTGGCGCTCCGCCGGCCGGGGCTACTCCCGCCCGGCCGAGGTGAACCGCATGTCGGCGTAGCGGTCGCCCGCCACCCTGGCCGCGATCGGCTCCAGCAGGGCCAGCTCCTCCTTGGCCAGCTCGATCCGGGTCGCGCCGGCGTTCTCCTCGACCCGGCTGCGCTTGCGGGTGCCGGGGATCGGGACGACCGCCAGTCCGCGGGTGACGGCCTGCTGCTGCACCCAGGCCAGCGCGATCTGGCCGAGGGTGGCGCCGTGCGCGTCGGCGACCGTGCGGACCGGCTCCAGCAGGGCGGCGTTGGCGGCCGCGTTGTCGCCGGTGAAGCGGGGCTGCTGGCGGCGGAAGTCGTCGGCGGCCAGCTCCTTGTCGGCGTGGACGAAGGAACCGGTGAGGAAGCCGCGGCCGAGCGGCGAATAGGGGACGAGGGCCACGCCGAGGTCGGCGGCGGCCGCCACCACGCCCTCCTCGATGTCGCGGCTGAAGAGCGACCACTCGGACTGGACCGCGGCGATCGGGTGCACGGCCTGCGCGGCGCGCAGTTCGGAGGCGGTCACCTCGCTCAGGCCCAGGTGCTTCACCTTGCCCTCGGCGATCAGCTCGGCCATCGCGCCGACCGTCTCCTCGATGGGGACGGTCACGTCGCGGCGGTGCATGTAGTAGAGGTCGATCTGCTCGACGCCGAGGCGCTCCAGGCTGCCCTCGACGGCCTGGCGGATGTACGGCCGGTCATTGCGGATGGTGCGCTTGTAGGGGTCCTTCGGGTCGCTGCCCAGCGCGAACTTGGTGGCCAGGACGACCTCGTCGCGGTGTGCCTGGACGAAGGGGGCGATGAACTTCTCGTTCTCGCCGTCACCGTAGACGTCGGCGGTGTCGTAGAGCGTGATGCCCAGCTCCAGCGCGCGCTCCAGAGTGGCCCGCGCCTCGCCGGCGTCCTCGGTGGGGCCGTAGGCCCAGCTCATTCCCATGCAGCCGAGGCCCTGCACACCGACCTGCGGGCCGTCGGTGCCCAGCTGGACGGTGCCGATCTTCGTGTCGTTCGCCATGAGAACCCTCAGACCTTCCCGGACGCCCGCCGGGCGTCGGCGTAGATACCGATCTTGTAGTCGAGGACGTCCGCCGTGCTCTCCAGTTCGGCGATCCGCTGCCGCACGTCCTCGCGGTGCTTGGTGAGCAGCTGTTCGCGCTCGGCGAAGGTGCTCTCGCCCTCCCGCACCAGCTCCGCGTACCGGACCATGTCGGCGACCGGCATACCGGTCAGCCGAAGCTTGGAGACCAGGTCCAGCCAGTCCAGGTCGCGGTTGGTGAAGCGGCGCTGCCCGGTGTGCGTCCGGTCCACGTGCGGCATCAGGCCGATCCGCTCGTACCAGCGCAGGGTGTGGGCGCTCAGACCGGTGTGCTGGGCCACCTCGCTGATGGTGTACCGGTCGCGGCCGGCCGGCCGCGGATAGCTGCTGCGGGCGGTCCCGCAGCCCCGGACCGTCGCCGGCGGCTGCCTGGGGCACACCGTCTGAGGCAGACCGGCCACGACTCCGCTGCTGGTCACCGGTTCGCTCTGGGTCACCGTCATGCCGCGTCTTCCCCCTACTCGTTCCCGGTGCGCGCGCCGCCCCGGATGTCGTCGCGCCGCCGGAGGTTCCGCCGGGCGCCTTACGACCTCTCCAACGCTAAAGAGTTGGAGTGCACTCCAAGCAAGCACCGGCCGTGAGCAGTCTTGACCGGAATTTGAAGGCATGGGGGCACCCCGTAGGCTCGGGACCATGCAGAGCCTGGGGATGATCGAGAACTGGCCGGTGCCCACCGCCGCGGCCGCCGTCGTACGGGCCGACGGCTCGGTGGCCGGATCGCACGGTCCGCTGGAGCACCGCTTCCCGCTGGCGTCCGTCACCAAGCCGCTGGCCGCCTACGCCGTGCTGCTCGCCGTCGAGGAGGGCGCCGTCGAGCTGGACGAGCCGGCCGGCCCGGAGGGTTCCACGGTCCGTCATCTGCTCGCCCACACCTCGGGGCTGGCGTTCGACGAGGCACGTCAGGTCGCCGCCCCGGGCACCCGCCGGATCTACTCCAACGCCGGCTTCGAGGCGCTCGGCGACCACCTCGCCAAGGCCACCGACATCCCGTTCCCGCAGTACCTGCACGAGGCGGTGCTGGCCCCGCTGGGCATGACCTCGACCGAGCTGGCCGGCTCCCCGGCCAAGGACGGCGTCTCCACCGTCGCGGACCTGGTCCGCTTCGCGGCCGAGCTCCAGGCGCCGCGCCTGCTGGCGCCGGAAACCCTCGCGGCGGCGACGCGGGTGGTCTTCCCGGGACTGACCGGGGTGCTGCCGGGCTACGGCCACCAGAAGCCCAACGACTGGGGTCTGGGCTTCGAAATCCGCGACGGGAAGGCCCCGCACTGGACGGGCGCCGGCTCCTCGCCGCGCACCTTCGGGCACTTCGGGCAGTCCGGGACGTTCCTGTGGGTGGATCCGGCGGCCGGCGCGGCCTGTGTCGCGCTGACCGACCGGGACTTCGGCCCGTGGGCCGTCGAGGCGTGGCCGGCCCTGACCGACGCCGTCCTGGCCGAGCTGGCCGGCAACGGCTGAGGCCGTACTCCCCCGGAGCCGGCCCGCGGTCTCACCCGTACACCGGCTCCGGCCCCATCTCCCACACCAGGCACTGGGCCCCCGCCGGCGCCACCAGCTCCAGCCCCTCCGCATCGCTGATCCGCGCCGCGTCCCCGGCCACCAGGTGCTCGGCCCCGAGCCGCACCGCGCCCCGTACGACATGGACGTAGACCCGCGCGGCACCGGGGACGGCGGTACGCCCGTCCGCCCCTAGGCGGTACACCCGCAGCGTGGCGCCGGCTCGCGGCAGCGGGTAGGGCGTGCCGTCGGCGATCTCCCGCACCACCTCGTACTCCGGCTCACCACCGGGAGCCAGGGGCGTCAGCCACATCTGGACGAAGCGCAGGGGCGTCGGGCCGTCGTTGCGCTCGACGTGCCGGACCCCGCCCGCGGAGCTGAGCCGCTGGAGGTCGCCGGGGCGTACGGTCGTGGCATGACCCGTCGAATCGCGGTGGGTCAGCTCGCCCTCGACGACCCAGGTGACGATCTCGGTGTCCCGGTGCGGGTGCTCGTCGAACCCGGCGCCGGCCGCCAGGCGCTCCTCGTTGCAGGCGACCAGCGCGCCGAAGCGCAGGTTGTCCGGGTCGTAGTGGGGGCCGAAGGAGAACGCGTGCCACGACTCGATGCCGGCGTCCTCGTCGCCGCCCCGATAGCGTTCCGCACCTCTGCGCACCTCAATCATCGGGCCACCGTAGCCCCACCGCTCCACCCCCTCATCCCGATAGGGCAGGCTTGGTCCCGTGTCTGAACCCGCATCGCGCGACGCGCACCCGCACTCCGCGACCCTCCGGCGGCTGGAGAACTCCTCCGGCAAACTGGCGGCCGCTGCGATCTCCCGCATGGACGCCACGCTGCCGTGGTACCGCGCGATGCCCCCGGAGAACCGTTCCTGGATCGGCCTGGTGGCACAGGCCGGTATCGCCGCGTTCACCGAGTGGTTCCGCCATCCCGAGACGCCGCAGGCGATCAGCACCGACGTCTTCGGGACGGCGCCGCGCGAACTGACCCGGGCGATCACCCTGCGGCAGACCGTCGAAATGGTCCGCACCACGATCGAGGTCATGGAGAGCGCGATCGACGAGGTCGCGGCACCGGGCGACGAGTCCGTACTGCGCGAGGCGCTGCTGGTCTACGCCCGAGAGATCGCCTTCGCCACCGCCCAGGTCTACGCGCAGGCCGCCGAGGCGCGCGGAGCGTGGGACGCCCGCCTGGAGTCCCTGGTGGTCAATGCGGTGCTCTCCGGGGAGGCGGACGAGGGCGCGGTCTCCCGGGCCGCGGCCCTCGGCTGGAACTCACCGGAGCACGTGTGCGTGGTGCTGGGCACCGCCCCGGACGGCGACAGCGAGCTGACCGTCGAGGCGATCCGGCGGGCCGCCCGGCACGCCAAGCTCCAGGTGCTGACCGGCGTGCTGGGCAGCCGGCTGGTGGTGATCACGGGCGGTTCGGACAATCCGCTCAAGGCCGCCAAGGCGCTGATCGGGCCGTTCGCCGCCGGTCCCGTGGTGGCCGGCCCGGTGGTCGCCGACCTGCTCGCCGCGACCCGCTCCGCGCAGGCCGCGGCCGCCGGACTGCGGGCCTGCGCGGCCTGGCCGGACGCCCCCCGACCGGTGCTCGCGGACGATCTGCTGCCGGAGCGCGCGATGGCCTCGGACCCGGTCGCGCGGGAGCAGTTGGTGGAGGAGATCTACAGACCGCTGGAGGAGGCCGGGTCGGCGCTCCTGGAAACGCTGAGCGTCTATCTGGAACAGGCGAGCAGCCTGGAGGGCGCCGCCCGGATGCTGTTCGTCCACCCCAACACCGTGCGCTATCGGCTGCGACGTGTGACAGACGTCACCGGCTGGTCACCGTCCGATGTGCGCTCCGCATTTACGCTGCGTATCGCGCTGATCCTGGGGCGTCTCGCTGACGGTGAGGCGCAGCCCTAGACTTTTGTCGAACACCAACAATTCCCCCGATGGTTCTTCGTCCCTGTCCCCACGGGCGGGCGGGACCTCCCGCAAGAGAGAGTGTGAGGGTGCTCGTACTCGTCGCTCCCGGCCAAGGCGCTCAGACGCCCGGCTTCTTGATCCCCTGGCTCGACCTCCCCGGAGTCGAGGACCGGCTCCGTGAATGGTCCGCGGCCATCGACTTGGACCTCGTCCACTACGGCACCAAGGCCACCGAAGACGAGATCCGCGACACCGCGGTGGCCCAGCCGCTGCTGGTGGCGGCCTCCCTGATCTCCGCGCGGCAGCTCTTCCCGAGCTCCGACGACCTCGCCGCACAGGTCGGTGCGACGGCCGGCCACAGCGTCGGTGAGCTCGCCGCCGCGGCCCTGGCCGGCACCCTGTCGGAGGCCGAGGCGATGACCCTGGTGCGCCGCCGCGGGCTGGCGATGGCCGAGGCCGCCGCGGTCACCGAGACCGGTATGGCCGCGCTGCTGGGTGGCGACGAGGACGTCGTCCTGCCCCATCTGGAGAAGCTGGGTCTGACCCCGGCGAACGTGAACGGCGCCGGGCAGATCGTCGCCGCCGGCACCGCCGAGCAGATCGCCGCGCTGGTGGAGGACAAGCCGGAGGGCACCCGTCGGGTCGTGCCGCTGAAGGTGGCCGGCGCGTTCCATACTCGCCACATGGCACCCGCCGTCTCGGCCCTGGAGGCCGCGGTCACCGAGTTGTCGCCGGCCGACCCGGGCATCCGGTACGTCTCCAACAGGGATGGCCAGGTGGTCACTTCCGGCCAGGACGTGGTGCAGCGGCTGGTCGGCCAGGTGGCCAACCCGGTCCGCTGGGACCGGTGCATGGCGACCTTCAAGGAGCTCGGTGCCACCGCGCTCATCGAGGCCGCTCCCGGCGGCACCCTCACCGGCCTGGCCAAGCGCGCTCTGCCTGGTGTGAAGACGCTCGCCCTGAAGACGCCCGACGACCTCGACGCGGCCCGTGAGCTGATCGCCACCGCAGCAGACGCCGCAGCATCGGCCGAATAGGAGTCCGTAGCGCATGACCTCGAAGATCAAGCCTTCCAAGGGCGCCCCGTACGCGCGGATCATGGGTGTCGGCGGCTACCGCCCGACCCGTGTCGTGCCCAACGAGGAGATCCTCAAGCACATCGACTCGTCCGACGAGTGGATCCGTTCGCGGTCGGGCATCTCCACGCGCCACTGGGCGGGGCCCGACGAGACCGTCGCGACCATGGCGGTCGAGGCGTCCGGCAAGGCCATCGCGGACGCCGGCATCACGCCCGAGCAGATCGGCGCGGTGGTCGTCTCCACCGTCTCGCACTTCAAGCAGACCCCGGCCATCGCGACCGAGATCGCGCACCTCGTCGGCGCGGGCAAGCCGGCCGCTTTCGACATCTCCGCGGGCTGCGCCGGCTTCGGCTACGGGCTGACCCTGGCCAAGGGGATGGTCACCGAGGGCTCCGCGGAGTACGTCCTGGTGATCGGCGTCGAGCGGCTCTCGGACCTGACGGACCTTGAGGACCGCGCGACGGCCTTCCTGTTCGGCGACGGCGCCGGCGCGGTCATCGTGGGCCCGGCCAAGGAGCCGGCGATCGGCCCGACCGTGTGGGGCTCGGAGGGTGACAAGTCCGACACGATCAAGCAGACCCTCTCCTGGGACGTGTACCGCACCACCCCGACGCCCGGCGGCGACGGCCCGGAGGAGCGTCCCGCGTTCGAGGCGATCCGTTACCCCGCCATCACCCAGGAGGGCCAGGCGGTCTTCCGGTGGGCGGTGTTCGAGATGGCGAAGGTCGCCCAGCAGGCGCTGGACGAGGCCGGAGTCAGCCCGGACGACCTGGACGTCTTCATTCCGCACCAGGCCAACATGCGGATCATCGACTCGATGGTGAAGACTCTGAAGCTGCCGGAGAGCGTCACGGTCGCCCGTGACGTGGAGACCACCGGCAACACCTCGGCCGCCTCGATTCCGCTCGCCATGGAGCGGCTGCTGGCGACCGGACAGGCCAAGAGCGGGGACACCGCGCTGGTCATCGGCTTCGGGGCGGGTCTCGTGTACGCCGCGACGGTCGTTACTCTCCCCTAGGCAAGATCTGCGCAGCCCGGCACCGAGCACGAGGTGCCGGCCGCTGCGGGACCTTCACCGCTTCACCGTAAAACAAGCAGTTTCCCGCTATTCGAAGGAGCGCCATCATGGCCGCCACTCAGGAAGAGATCGTCAAGGGTCTCGCCGAGATCGTCAACGAGATCGCCGGCATCCCCACCGAGGACGTCAAGGTGGACAAGTCCTTCACCGATGACCTGGACGTCGACTCGCTGTCCATGGTCGAGGTCGTCGTCGCCGCCGAAGAGCGCTTCGACGTGAAGATCCCGGACGACGACGTCAAGAACCTCAAGACCGTCGGCGACGCGACCGACTACATCCTCAAGCACCAGTCCTGATCTGGCGCAGCGCATGTCGCCACCCCGCGGTGGCGCCGTCGATTCAGACACCTCTACCCGTGGAGTAAGAATTCCCGTGAACGCGACCAATCGCACCGTGGTCGTCACCGGTATCGGCGCAACCACACCGCTGGGTGGCGACAGCGCTTCGACCTGGGAGGGTCTCCTCGCCGGCCGGTCCGGCGTCAGCCCCCTGGAGCAGGAATGGGCAGCCGAGCTTCCGGTCCGCATCGCCGCGCAGGCGGCGGTGGACCCGACCGAGACGCTGCCCCGGGCCCAGGCCCGCAAGCTCGACCGTTCGGCGCAGTTCGCGCTGATCGCGGCCCGTGAGGCGTGGGCGGACGCCGGCTTCGCGGCCAAGGCCGGCGAGCCGGACGCAGCCGCCGGGCCGGCCGGCTCGGTCAACCCCGACCGGCTGGGCACCGTCATCGCCTCCGGTATCGGCGGCGTGACCACGCTCCTGGGCCAGTACGACATCCTTCGGGAGAAGGGCGTCCGTCGGGTCTCCCCGCACACCGTGCCGATGCTGATGCCCAACGGGCCGTCGGCCAACGTCGGTCTGGACGTCAACGCCCGCGCCGGTGTGCACACCCCGGTGAGCGCCTGCGCCTCCGGCTCGGAAGCCATCGGCTACGCCATCGAGATGATTCGTACGGGCCGTGCCGACATCGTCGTCGCGGGCGGTACGGAGGCGGCCATCCACCCGCTGCCGATCGCCGCGTTCGGCAACATGATGGCGATGTCGAAGAACAACGACGACCCGCAGGGTGCCTCCCGCCCCTTCGACTCCGACCGCAACGGTTTCGTCCTCGGTGAGGGCGCCGGCGTGATCGTCCTGGAGTCGGCCGAGCACGCCGCCAAGCGCGGCGCCCGGGTCTACGCGGAGGCGGTCGGCCAGGGCATCTCCGCCGACAGCCACGACATCGTGCAGCCGGAACCGTCCGGCAACGGCATCGCCCACGCGCTGCAGAACCTCCTCGACAACAGCGACCTCGCCGCGTCCGAGATCGTGCACGTCAACGCGCACGCCACCTCGACCCCGCAGGGCGACCTGGCGGAGCTGAAGGCGCTGCACAAGGTCTTCGGCGACGACGTGCACCACATGGCGGTCTCCGCCACCAAGTCGATGACCGGCCACCTCCTGGGCGGCGCGGGCGGCGTGGAGACGGTCGCCACCATCCTGGCGCTGTACCACCGCACGGCCCCGCCGACCATCAACCTGGAGAACCTCGACCCCGAGGTGGACGCGGACATCGTCCGCGGCGCGCCCCGGGCGCTGCCCGCCGAGGGCCGTATCGCGGCGCTGAACGACTCGTTCGGCTTCGGCGGCCACAACGTGGTCCTCGCCTTCCGCACGGCCTGAGGCACCGCCAGGTAGCAGTCGGCACACGCAGTACGAGGGCCCGCCCGGTCAGGACGACCGGGCGGGCCCTCGTACGTTCACCGGCGGCCGGTCAGCCGTCGAAGCTGGCGAAGTACGCGGCGACGCCGTCCTCGCCGCCGTGCCCCTGTTCCTCGGCCCGGCGGAAACGCTCAGCGGCCGCGGCCGCCAGGTCCAGCCGGATGCCGGACGCCTCGGCGGCCTCGGCGATCAACCGGGCGTCCTTGCGCGCCGCGGAGACCGTGAAGCTCGGCGCAAGCTCGCCGGACAGCAGCAGGTCGGCCTTCATCCGTAGGTAGGTCATGTCGAGCGAGCCGCCGGCGATCGCGTCCAGGAAGTCCCGCGGGTCGACGTCCAGCCCCTTGGCGAGCGCCAGGGTTTCACCGGTACCGCCGACGATGGTGAGCACCCAGCTGTTGACGACCAGTTTGAGCCGGCTGGCGGCGCCGCTCGCGGCGTCGTCGCCGACCCACTGGGTGCGGCCGCCGACGATGTCGAAGACCTGCCCGGCGCGGTCGCGCAGTTCGGGGGAGCCGGCGGCGAGGACGATCAACTGCCCCTTCTCTGCGGGTGCCTTGGTGCCCAGTACGGGGGCGTCCACGAACCGCAGGTCCTGTTCGGCGGCGAAGCGGACGAGCGGTTCGAGTGCCGCGGGCCCGACGGTGCTCATCTGGAGCCAGAGGGTGCCGGGTGCCAACTGCGGGGTGGCCTGGCGTACGGCGTCGAGGGCGGCGGGACCGTCGAGCAGCATGGTCAGGACCACGTCGGCGCCGGCCACCGCCTCGCCGGGGGTGTCGGTGACATGGACCCCGTCGGCGGCCAGCGGCTCGGCCTTGGCGCGGGTGCGGTTCCAGGCGCGGACGTCCAGCCCGGCGCGGGCGAGGTTGCGGGTCATCGCCGCGCCCATGATCCCGGTGCCGAGGACGGCGACCGAGAGGGTGTCAGAAGTCTTGTTGTCGGCCATGGCGGCACGCTAGGACGTGGAGTGGACTCTAGGTCAACCGTGCGCCGTGTGTCGCGGGACGAACCCGCACAAGGCTCCGTGCGGGCGCGTACGGGCGCGTACGGGGCGTCAGACGACCTGGTGGAGCCAGCGGACGGGGGCACCCTCGCCGGCGTACCGGAAGGGCTCCAGCTCGTCGTCCCAGGGCTTGCCGAGCAGCTTGGCGACCTCGGCGGCGAGTTCGGTCTCGCCGCGGGCGGAGCGGGCGACGGCGGCGCGCAGCCGGTCCTCCGGGATGAGGATGTCGCCGTGGATGCCGGTGACGGCGTGGAAGATGCCGAGGTCGGGGGTGGAGCTGTAGCGCTCGCCCTCCGCGCTGGAGCAGGGCTCGGCGGTCACCTCGAAGCGGAGCAGGTGCCAGCCGCGCAGCGCGGAGGCGAGCTTGGAGGCGGTGCCGGCCTCGCCCTGCCAGGAGAACTCGGCTCTCCAGGTGCCGGGCGACGCCGGCTGGCGGATCCAGTCGAGGTTGACGCGCACCCCGAGGACGCCCGCCACCGCCCATTCGACGTGCGGGCACAGCGCTCGTGGAGCGGAGTGGACGTACAGGACTCCACGTGTCGTCACCGGGACCTCCCGTGCGGATCGAGGTTCGCCTTCCCCAGCGGCCTCGTGCCCGTTCCGGTCGCGGCCGGGACAGCTGCCGACATTCTGCCCCAGTGATCACTTCGGCACCAGCTGCGAGGTGACCTACAGTAAACACCACTAGGCGGAATTTGCCGCAAAAGGGACAGGAAATGACGTGTTGTAATTTATCTGTGCCGACTGCACGTGCCACTTCGGGTCACCGCCCGGCAGGCACGGGGCCAAACTACCGTGCGGTGCCGGACCGGAAGTGACGTACCGTCGGTACCCGAAGAGATATCACTCGCACGCCGGAGGGGACAGGGGATGACGACGATCGATCGCTCCGCCCGCCCTCGGCGCCACCGCTTGGCCGCCCGCGCCGCCCTCGCCTCGGCGACCGCTTCCGCACTGCTGGCCACGCTCACGGCCTGCGGCGACGGCTCCGCCCCGCACGGCCGCACAGCGGTCAAACCCACCCGGAAACCAGCGCCCGCCTGGCGGACGGACCCCACCTCCATCGCGGCGCTCGGCGACTCCATCACCGTCGGCTTCGACGCCTGCACGGTGCTCTCCGACTGCCCGGAGGTCTCCTGGTCCACCGGCACCAACCCCAAGGTCAACAGCCTGGCCCGGCGGCTACTGAAGAAGGACCCGGCCGCGCACAGCTGGAACTACGCCCGGACCGGCGCCCTGATGAGCGACCTGCCGCAGCAGATCACCACGGCGGCGGCCCGTAAGCCCCAGTTGGTCACCGTCCTGATCGGCGCCAACGACGCCTGCCGCAGCGACGCCCGGACGATGACCTCCCCCGCCGCCTTCCGCGCCGGTTTCGAACGGTCCATGAAGACCCTGCGGCGCGCCCTGCCGCGCACCCAGGTGTACGTCGCGGCCGTGCCGGACCTGCTGCGACTGTGGTCCGAGGGGCGCAAGAACCCGCTCGGCAAGCAGGTGTGGAAGCTGGGCATCTGCGGGTCGATGCTGCGGGACCCGGACGACCTGACGGAGCCGGCGCAGGACCGGCGGACACTGGTCCGGGAGCGGGTGATGGCGTACAACGAGGCGCTGGCGGAGGTCTGTGCGCGGGACGCGCTGTGCCGCTTCGACCGGTCGGTCTTCGACTACCGCTTCACCGGGCAGCAGTTGAGCACCTGGGACTGGTTCCATCCGGGCCTGCACGGCCAGCAGCAGTTGGCGGAACTCGCGTTCCGGACGATCACCCGCAAGGAAAACCCCCTGAAGGGTGAGGCGGCTTCCGCGAGGTGAGGCAGCTTCCGCCGGGTGAGGCGGCCCGCCCCCGGACGACGTCAGGGGAACCCCTAAGGGCACGGCGGTGCGGGTCATACCGTGTGGGGACAGCGAAGGTCATACCGTGCGGCGACGTCCGCGGGGTGCGGGGCGCGGGACGATGAGGATCGAGCGGAACCGGCCCGGTCCGCCCGCTCGTACCGCACCTTCATCACTGCCTCGGGGGAATCACCATGGCTCGTCTCCGCGCCGCCCATCTCGTCCTGCCCTGTGCGGCCCTGACCCTGCTGACGACCGGCTGCTCCCTTGCGGTGAGCGGCCCCCGCACCACCGCCCAGCGGACGTACGGGGTCGACGGCACGGTCAGCTCGCTGTCGGTGACGACCCACGCCGGGGACATCGAGATCGTGCCGGTGGACGCCAGCGGAGCGATCAAGGTGACCGAGAAGGCCAAGTACGACGACGCCAAGCCGCAGACCACGCACACCGTCAAGGACGGCCGGCTCACGCTGACCGCCGAGGACTGCTCGTCCGGCCACCACTGCGAGGTGGGGTACCGCGTACTCCTGCCGCGCAGCGCCTCGGTCGATCTGCACACCAACGGCGGGAACATCACCGTCCGCGGCGCCTCCGGTGGTATCACCGCGGACACCAGCGGCGGCAACGTCACCGTCGAGGACACCAAGGCCCGCACGGTGAAGGCGAAGACCAGCGGCGGGGACGTGGAGATGACGCTGGGCACGGTGCCCGACGACGTGTCGGGCCGGACCAGCGGCGGCAACGTCACCCTCCGCGTACCGAAGGGCAGCTACGCCGTCGACGCGGGGACGAGCGGCGGGAGCCGCACGGTGTCCGTCCCGACGGACACCGGCTCGGCGCACAAAATATCCGCCCGGTCCAACGGCGGCGACGTCTCGGTGCTCAGCCAGCAGTGATCTGGGCGGTCAGCCGGATGTCTGCGCTGCTGTGCGCCGCCTCGACGGTGCAGGTGCCCGGGATCCGGCGCCAAGTGCCGTCCGGTTCCGACCAGACCTCGAAGGCCCGCCCTGGCAGTGGGATCTCGGTCTCCGCGCTCTCGCCGGGTCCCGCCTCGACGGTGGCGAAGCCGGCCAGCCAGCGGGTCGGGCGCTCCGGCGTGCCGGGGGCGGCGCCGGCCGGCGCGAGGTAGATCTGGACGACCTCGCGTCCGGGGCGGTCCCCGGTGTTGCGCAGGCGGACCCGGACGGAGTCGGGGGTGGTGTCCAGGGTCTCGTACTCCCAGTGGGTGTAGCCGAGGCCGTGGCCGAAGGGGTACGCGGGGGCGGTGGTGGCGCGCTGCCAGGCGCGGTAGCCGATGAACACCCCTTCCTCGTAGGGGAGCGTGCCGTCGGTGGGGGTCACGGTGGAGACCGGGGCGTCGGCGAGGTGGGCCGGCCAGGTGGTGGGGAGCCGGCCGCCCGGTTCCTCGGCGCCGAGCAGGACGTCCGCCAGCGCGGCCCCGGCTTCCTGGCCGGGGAACCAGCTCAGCAGCACCGCGGGGACCTGGTCGCGCCACGGCAGCTCCACCGGGGAGCCGGAGTTGACCACCACGACGGTGCGGGGGTTGGCGGCGGCGACCCGGGCGACCAGCTCGTCCTGCCGGCCCGGCAGCCGGAGGTCGGTGCGGTCGAACCCTTCCGACTCGACCTCCTCGGTGGTCGCCACGACGACGATCGCGGCATCCGCCCCGGTCGCCGCCCGGACCGCCTCCTCGATCTCGGCGTCGCCGTCGAGCTGCGGTTCGCCGTGGCCGAGGACGAAGTTCAGGGCGTCCATGCCTTCCCCCAGACCGAGGCTGTGCGGCACGAAGCGCAAGGTGAGCGAAACCTCCTGATGGCCAGTCAGCTCCATGGCGATCCGGTGCTCGACAGGCTGCATGAACGCCTCGAAGGGGTCGGAGCCCTCCTTCCCGGCACCGTCGCCGTCGAAGGCGACCTCGCCGCCCAGGGTCAGCCGAAGCCGCCCCGCGCCGGCCACCGCCAGGGTGTGGGTACCAGTGGCCCGCGGGGTGAAGCTGCCGGTGAGTTCGACCGCGTGCAGGTCCCGCCGGGTGACGCCGTCGGGGAAGCTGCCGAGCACCTGGACCTTGCCGTCGAACTGCGGTGTCTCGGCGAGCAGTCGGCCCTCGGCGGTGAGGTAGCGGGCGCGCAGGGTGAAACCCTCGCGGGCGTGCGGGATGCGGGCGCGCGGGTCGGCACCGGTCGCGAACACCACCTCGACGCCCTCGGGCAGCGCGGCCCGCAGGCCCGCGAGCGGAGAGACGATCCGTGCGGGGAAGACGGTCGCGGAACCACCGCCGAGCACCCGGGCATCGCGGGCGGCCGCACCGATGACGGCGACCCGGCGCAGCGCCGCGGCGTCGAGCGGCAGGAGCGGGCGAACGCCGTCCTCCGGCGCCTTCCCCGCAGTCTCGTTGCGCAGCAGGACGACGGCGCGGCGGGCCAGCTCGCGGGCGACGGCCCGACCGTCGATGCCCTGCGGGACGTCGGACGGGGCCACCGCGGGCGGCACCCCGTCCAGACAGCCGGTCCGGGCGGCGAGCAGCAACACCCGGCGGACCGCGGCGTCCACCTCCGACTCGGCGATCTCGCCCGCGCGGACGGCCGCCGCGAGCGGGGCGCCGAAGACCGTGCGGGGCCCCGGCATCGCCACGTCCAGGCCGCCGCGCAGGGCACGGACGGTGTTCCGGGCCGCCGTCCAGTCGGAGACGTTGCAGCCATCGAAGCCCCAAGCGCCGCGCAGGACTTCGGTGACGAGGTGGTGGTGTTCGGTCATCGTCGAGCCGTTGACCTGGTTGTAGGCGGTCATGATGGCCCAGGGTCGGGCGTGGGTGACGATGTGCTCGAAGGGCGCGAGATACAGCTCGTGCAGCGGGCGTGGGGCGATGCGGTTGTCGACCGTGAAGCGGTCGGTCTCGGCGTCGTTGCCGACGAAGTGCTTGACCGTGGTGCCGACGCCGCCTTCCTGTACGCCCCGCACATAGCCCGCGCCGATCGCGCCGGTCAGCAGCGGGTCCTCCGAGTAGCACTCGAAGTGGCGGCCGCCCAGCGGCGAGCGGTGCAGGTTGACGGTCGGCGCCAGCAGGACGTGCACGCCCTTGCGGCGGGCTTCCTGGGCGAGCAGATGGCCGGCTCGGCGGGCCAGTTCGGGGTCCCAGGTGGCGGCCAGCGCGGTGGGGCTGGGCAGCGCCACCGAGGGGTCCTCCGCGCTCCACTGCCGGCCCCGGACACCGATCGGCCCGTCCGACATCACCAGCGAGCGCAGTCCGATCGCGGGCACCGCCGGCAGGCTCCACATGTCCTGCCCCGAGAGCAGTCGGGCCTTGCTGTCCAGATCGAGCGCGCCGAGCGCCCGCTCCACCACGCCGGAATACTCCACCACACCGGAATAGTCGTGGGATCCGGCGCCCACGCCGGGGCCATGGCCGGTGTCCGCGCCGGGGGCGGTGCGGGGGCCGCCGGGCTCGGCGTGGCGGGCGTGCGACTGATCGGTCATGTGCGGCGCTCCCTTGCGTGGACGTGCGGGCCCCCTGGCCGAATTCTTACCCTCATACCGGACGGCAGGTAGGTATCGTGATGCTTCCGTTATTCGCGAGTCGCGGGCGCCTAGGGAGCGGATCGGGAGGGTTACGCTCGGCCGGTGAGTGCACGAGAGCAGGGCGCGCGCGGCGGTTCCCGGCGGGCCGGCGGCGGGCGGGAGGTGCAGCGCGCGGAGCGGCGGGCGGCGATCCTGGAAGCCGCCATGGAGCTGATCGCCGAGCGCGGCTACCGCCGGACCTCGCTCGCCGCCGTCGCCGAACGGGCCGGGCTGACGCAGCAGGGACTGCTGCACCACTTCCCGTCGAAGGAACTGCTGCTGGTCGGCGTGCTGGAGGCACGCGACCGTTGGGACGCCGCCGCCGCGGCCTCCGGATCCTGGCGCACCGACACCCTCGCCCAACTCGTCGAGTACAACGCCACCCGCCCCGGCATCGTCCAGGCGTACACCGTGCTCTCCGCCGACAGCGTCACCGAGGACCATCCGGCGCGTGCCTTCTTCGAGGCTCGTTTCCGCGCCGTGCGCGAGGCGCTGGCCGGGGCGCTCCGGGCCGAGTTCGGCGACACCCTGCCCGGCGGCCTGACCCCGGAGCGGGCGGCGCCGCTCCTGGTCGCGGTGATGGACGGACTCCAACTGCAGTGGCTGCTGGACCCGGAACGGGTTGACCTGCCGGCGTCGTTCCGGGACTTCCTGGGCCTGCTCGGAGGCGGGGAAACGGGTCGGACGGGCCCGGGGCCGGGGGCGGAAGAGGGCTCGGGGGCGGGGCGTGCCGCGGGCGCGGGGCGCGGGGGAAGCGCCGGCGATGACGCAGGGGCGGGCGAGGGCGCGGGCGAGCCGTAGGCGCGGGGGCGAGCAGTGGGCACGGGGCGGGCCGTGGGCGGGATGGGCGTCAGCCTCGTGGGGCCAGGGGGTATCGGGACCGGAGGCAGCTTGGGGGCGGTGGGGCGGGTTGGGGCGGGAACGGGCGGTAGCCGAGCCGGAGTTCGGCGGGTGGGGGGGCGGCTCCGGCTAGCCGTTGTCTGGACTTCGGTGGGTGAGGCGTGGCTCTGGCGAGCCGTTGTCCGGGCTTCGGCGGGTGGGGGGCGCGGGGCGGTAGCGACGGGCGGTAGTCGCCGGGCGGCAGGCTGGGGCGTGGTGGCCGGAGCGTCGGGGCGTTGTGCAGACGGGAGTTATCCACAGGCCGCCGCGGGCGGGATGCGGGGCGGGCATCATGGAGGAATGATCATCGCAGCCGCACAATTCCCCTCCGTACCAGGCAACATCACCGCCAACGCCACGCGGATGGCCGGGCTCATCGCCGAGGCCGCCGAGCGCGGCGCCGGGCTGGTGGTCTTCTCCGAGCTGGCCCTGACCCACTACGACCTCCGACTGATAGCCGCCGATCCGGTGGGGCTGGCGGTGCTGCCCGACGACCCCCGGCTGGCGCCCGTGCGGGAGGCGTGTCGTGCGGCCGGCGTCGCCGCGGTGGTCAACGGCCCCGGTCGCGGCGCCGGGGACGGCGCGAAGCCCACCCTCGCCAGCTTCGTCTTCGGGCCGGACGGCACGCTGCTCACCCGCTACGACAAACGGCACCTGTACGAGACGGAGAACGCGGTGTTCGCGCCGGGCAGCGCGCACGGACGGTTCACACTGGGCGGAATCCGCTTCGCGCTCGCCACCTGCTTCGACAACTCCTTCCCCGAGGTGCCGGAGCGGGCCGCGGCGGACGGCTGTCGGGTGTATCTGTCCAGCGCCTTCCACGGCGAAGCGGAACGGGTGGCGCGGTACGCCGAGTTGGCGCGTGAGCACGGGCTGCACGTGCTGCTCGCCAACGGCATCGGGAGCAACGAGCCGGGCGGCGTCGGGCTCAGCGGCTGTTGGCTGCCGTCCGGTGAGCAGGTGGCGGCGGCGTCCGCCGGGCCGGGCGGTGACGGCGCGGAGATGGTGCTGAGCGACGTCCGGGACGCGATCACGCTGATGGCCGACCCGGCGGTAGCCGCGGTGCCGGTCCGGGAGTGCGGTGAGCCACTGGTGGACGTGCGTGCCGCGGCGCCCGGGTTGCTGGGGGACGGACTCAAGGCCGGGGTGGACGGTGGGGCTGAGGGCGGTGCGTTCGCCCACCTGCGGGAGGGGGTGCTGCGGCGGCTGCTGGCCGCACAGGAAGCGCTGCCGGACGGGCTGCGGCTCCAGTTCGTGGAGGGATACCGCCCGCCGGCCCTCCAGCGCCACTACTTCACGCGGTACGGGGACGAGCTCCGCGCGGCCCACCCCGACTGGGACGATGCGCAGATCCACCGGGCCGCCAGCCGCTACGTGTCCCCGCCGGAGATCGCCCCGCACAGCGCGGGCGGTGCCGTGGACCTCACTCTGGTCACGGCGGACGGCGGTGATGTCGACATGGGGACTTTGATCGACGCGTCCCCTGAGGAAAGCGGCGGCGCCTGCTACACCTCCGCGCCGGAGCTGACACCCACGGCCCGCGCCAACCGCCGGATCCTGTCCGCCGCACTGCGCGGGGCGGGCCTGGTCAACTACCCGACCGAGTGGTGGCACTGGTCCTACGGCGACCGCTACTGGGCGCTGGCGACCGGCGCGGAACACGCGCTCTACGGGCCCAGGGAGCTCGGCGGAGAGCCGGTGGGCGATCACACGGCCGGCTCGGTCGGCTCGGTCGGCGCGGTCGGCGCGGTTCGTGTGGGTGAGGCGGCCGGCCCGGACGGCGCGGGAGTCGAGCGGTGAGGTACGGACGGGGCCGAGGGGGCGGGGCGGCGGCACGGTGGGCAACCGCCGTACCGCACAATCCCGTTGGCCCCGTTGGCCCCGTTGGCCCCGTCGGTGCCGTCGGTGCTGTTGGCACCGTCGGAGCCGACGGTCCTGTCCTCCTCCGAGCGCTCCCGCGGTCCGCCGAATCGGTCGGATCCTCAGGCTCGGTCGGCTCGGCCGGAAGCGGCAGCCCGGCCACAACCGCCGGCTCAGCACTGCGGCGGCTGTGGCGGCTGTGGCGGCTCGGGCCCACCCGGCAGCGCCTAGGGCTGTTGCGGCTGCTCCGGCAGTTCCGGCAGCTGGGCCAGTTCCTCGGTCGTGGGGTACGAGGGCTGTGCGCCCGGCTTGGTGACGGCTGCGGCGCCGACGCGTACCGCGAAGCGGGCCGCGTCGGGGAGGGTGGCGCCGCCGGCGAGTCGGGTGGCCAGGGCGCCGGTGAAGGCGTCGCCGGCACCGGTGGTGTCCACGGCCTTGACCCGTACGCCGGGGACGGCGGTCGTCCCGGCGTCGTCCAGCACCAGCGCGCCGTCACCGCCGAGGGTCACCACGACCGAGCGGGCGCCCCGCTCACGCAGTGCGGCCGCCCACTCGGCGGGGGTGCCGTCGGTGTGTCTGGACAGCTGTCGGGCCTCGTGCTCGTTGACCACCAGCGGGTCGGCCGCGGCCAGGAGTTCGCGGTCGAGGTCCTCGGGGGCCGGCGAGGGGTTAAGGACGACGCGGGTGCCGGCTTCTCCGGCGGCCGCGACGGCCGCCCGCACGGTCTCCATCGGGATCTCCAGCTGGAGGGAGACCACCGAGGAGGCCGCGATGACGTCCTTGGCGGCGGCCACGTCGTCCGGGGTGAGGGCGGCGTTGGCGCCCGGCGAGACGACGATGCTGTTGTCGCCGTCCGGGCCAACGATGATCATTGCGGTACCGGTGCGGGCGTCCTCGTCCACGATGACGGGGGCCACGTCGGTGCCCGCCGCGCGCTGGGCGGCCAGCAGCAGTTCACCGTAGGCGTCCCCGCCGACCCGGGCCAGCAGGGCGGTGCGCCCGCCGATCCGGGCCGCCGCGGCCGCCTGGTTGGCGCCCTTGCCGCCGGCCGACTCCATCAGGTCCGTGCCGAGCACGGTCTCCCCCGCGCCGGGCCGCCGGGCCACCCGTACGGTCAGGTCCGCGTTGGCCGAGCCGACCACCAGGACGTCGTACATGCGCCGTTCCTCTTCTCTGTCCGGGCGTCGTTCTCTCGTGTCCATACGCCGCTTTCCCGTTTCTTCCTGTGTGCCGCCGCCCGGCGGCACTGTCAGCCGCCGAACGTGGCGGCGTTGGCCGCCGTCACCAGCACCACCGGCACCTTCACCATCCGCGGCAACTGCTCCCCGCGGGCCGCTTTCAGCGCCCAATCCACGGCCTGCTTCCCGAGGAGTTCGGGCTGCTGGGCGACGGTGGCGGTCAGGGTGCCGGCACGGACGGCGCGCACCCCGTCCGGGGTCCCGTCGAAGGCCACCACCTTCACGTCCTTGCCGGAGCGGGCGCCCAGCGCCTTGGAGGCGCCGAGTGCCATCTCGTCGTTGGCGGCGAACACCCCGCCGATGTCGCGGTGCGCCTGGAGCATATTGGACATCACGTCCATGCCCTTGGTGCGGTCGAAGTCCGCGGGCTGTCGGGCGACGACCTCGATGCCCGGGTACTGCTTGATGCCCTCCTCGAAGCCCTGGCCGCGTTCACGGGCGGCGGAGGTGCCGGGCTGGCCTTCGAGGAAGGCCACCTTGCCCTTGCCGCCGAGGGCCTCGGCGAGGGTCTTGGCGGCGAGCCGACCGCCGGCGACGTTGTCGGAGGCGATGGTCGAGCCGACCTGCCCGCCGTTGACGCCGCGGTCGATGGAGATCACCGGCACCTTGGCGCGGTTGGCGACGCCGACGGCCGGGACAGCGGCGTCGGAGTCCACCGGGTTGATGATGGCCGCCTTCACCTGCTGGCTGGTGAAGGTCTCCATCTGGTTGATCTGCTGCATGGGGTCGTTCTGTGCGTCGGTGATGTTGATGTGCAGTCCGCGGGCGTCCGCCTCGGCCTGCGCGCCCTTCTTGATGCCGACGAAGAACGGGTTGTTCATCGTGGACAGGGCCAGACCGAGGTCGGTGTTGCCGCCGCGGTCGCAACCGGCCAGGGCGAGGGCGCCGACCGCGAGGGCCGCGCCGAGCAGTGCCGTGCGTCGCCTCATCGCGCGCTCCTGCGCCGCAGGGTGTCCAGGAGGACGGCGAGCGCGATCACCAGACCGGTGGCGACCTGCTGCCAGAAGGCCGAGACGCTCAGCAGGTTGAGGCCGTTGCGCAGCACGGCGAGGATCAGCGCGCCGATCAGGGTGCCGGACGCCTTGCCGGAGCCGCCGGAGAGGCTGGCCCCGCCGATCACGACGGCGGCGATGGCGTCGAGTTCGTAACCGCCCGCGGCCTGCGGCTGGGCGGAGGTGAGCCGGGCCGCCAGCACGATGCCGGCGACCGCGGCGAACACTCCGGACAGCGCGTAGATCACGAGCTTGCGGCGCTTGACGTCGATGCCGGAGAGCCGGGCCGCCTCCTCGTTACCGCCGATCGCGAACATCGCGCGGCCGGAGTACGTACGCGCCAGGATCAACGCGGCGACCAGCCCCATCACGATCATGACGAGGACGGGCACCGGCAGCCAGCCGCCGAGGGTGCCGCCGAGCGCGTTGACCGCACCGGGGAAGGGGATCGGCGTGCCGCCGGAAATGACCAGGGCCAGACCGCGACCGACCGACAGCATCGCGAGCGTGGCGATGAAGGCGGGCAGTCTCCCGTAGGCGACCAGGGCGCCGGAGAGCAGCCCGGCGGCCGCGCCGACCGCGAGGCCGAGCAGCACCGCGAGCCAGACCGGCAGTCCCTCGTTGGTGGCGGCCCAGGCGACGACGGTGGCGGACAGGGCGGCGACCGAGCCGACCGACAGGTCGATGCCGGCCGAGACGATCACGAAGGTTACGCCGAAGGCCAGGATCGCGGTGACCGACGCCTGCACGCCGACGTTGAGGAGGTTCTGCCCGTTGAGGAAGTCCCCGGACAGCACCGCCATCACCACGACCAGGGCGATCAGGCCGCCGAGTGGGCCGTTCCGCAGGACGGCCCGGGAGAACCACGGCCCGAAGCCGTCCGGGGCCGGTCCCCCACCCGCCGCCTGCGGGGCGGCTGCTGTCTTCACGTCAGCGGACATCGGAGCCCTCCATCGCGCTCTCGTTCGTGTGCGTGCCGTCCCCGGCACCGTGCGGGGACTGGAGCGCCAGTTCCATCACGGCGTCCTGGGTGGCCTCGTCGGCGGGGAGTTCGCCGGTCAGCCGGCCCTGTGCCATCACCAGCACCCGGTCGCTCATGCCGAGCACCTCGGGCAGGTCGCTGGAGATCATCAGCACCCCGCAGCCGGCCGCCGTCAGCTCGTTGATGAGCTGGTAGATCTCGACCTTGGCGCCGACGTCGATGCCGCGCGTCGGCTCGTCGAGGATCAGCAGCCGGGTCTCGGCCAGCAGCCACTTGCCGATGACGATCTTCTGCTGGTTGCCGCCGGAGAGGGTGCGGGCGTACTGCCCCAGGCCGCTCATCCGGACCTTCAACTGCCCGGCGACGGCGGCCGCTTCGCGCCGCTGGCCGCGTCGGTCGACCAGCCCGCCGCGGGTGTCCCGGTCGAGCCGGGCCAGCGTCAGGTTGTCCTGGAGCGAGGCGTCCAGGACCAGGCCCTGGCCCTTGCGGTCCTCGGGCACCAGCCCCAGTCCGGCCCGCATCGCGGCCCGGACGTCACCGCGGACCAGCCGCGCACCGGCCACCTCGACGGCGCCGGCGTCGTAGCGGTCCACGCCGAAGACCGCCCGGGCGACCTCGGTACGGCCGGCGCCGACCAGCCCGGCCAGCCCCACCACCTCGCCGGCCCGGACCTCGAAGTCGATGCCCTCGAAGACCGGCCGGGCCGGGGCGCCGCCGGTGCCCTTGGCGCCGTGCCGGGTCAGGCCCCGTACGCGTAGCAGGGGCGCGCCGGGCTCGTCGGGGCGGCGGCGGGGGTACTGCTCGGCGATGTCCCGGCCGACCATCAGCCGGATCAGTTCGTCCTCGCCGGTGGTGGCGGGCACCTCGTCGACCGAGCGGCCGTCGCGCAGGACGGTGACCCGGTCGCCGAGGGCGCCGATCTCGTCGAGGTGGTGGGTGATGAAGATGATGCCGACGCCGGCTTCGCGCAGTTCGCGGACGATGCCGAAGAGCGTCTCTACCTCTTCGGAGGTGAGCACCGCGGTCGGCTCGTCCATGATCAGGACGCGGGCGTCCAGGCTGAGCGCCTTGGCGATCTCCACCATCTGGAGCCGGGCGATGCCGAGTTCGGCGACCGGGGTGTTCGGGGAGACGTCGAGGCGTACCCGGCGCAGCAGGTCGGCGGCGCGGGCGCGCATGGTCTTCTTGTCGACCAGGCCGAGCGCGGTGCGCGGTTGGCGGCCCAGGAAGATGTTCTCGGCGACGGTCAGCCCGGGGATGAGGTTGAACTCCTGGTAGATGGTGGCGATGCCGAGCCGTTCGGCGTCCTGCGCGGAGCGGATCTGCACCTCGTGGAGCCCGTCGGACGCGCCTGCCCCACCACCGTCGACGAGGATGCGGCCGCTGTCCGGGCGGTGGGCGCCGGAGAGCATCTTGATCAGGGTGCTCTTGCCGGCGCCGTTCTCGCCGAGCAGGACGTGCACCTCGCCGGCGCGCAGGCTCAGGTCGACGCCGTCCAGCGCGCGGACGCCGGGGAACGCCTTGGTCACCCCCTCGACGCGCAGCAGTTCGCGGCCGCCCGGTACGTCGTCGTTGACGCCGGTCATGCGCTGCCCCTCTCTCCTCGGTGTCTTCCTCGGCTGGCGGGTGGTCTCCGGGCGGTGTGCCCGGACGGTCTTGCGGCGGTGGGTCCCGACGGGGCGGACGGGTCGGGTGGGACCGTTCCGATGCGGCGGGGCGGGTGGGGTCAGTGGGTCGGCACTTCGCCGCAGGAGCGGCGCGGCACCAGTCGGGCGGGCAGCAGCGCCGACGCGGCGGGGCGGCCCTCAATGCGCTCCAGCAGGGTGCGCACGGCGGCCCGGCCGAGGTCGCGGGTGGGCTGGGCGATGGCGGTCAGCGGCGGATCGGTGTGCGCGAACCACGGCACGTCGTCGTAGACCACCAGCGCCATGTCGTCGGGGACCCGCAGGCCGCGGGCGCGGAGTTCGTCCATCGCGCCGAGCGCCATGAGGTTGTCGGTAGCCAGCACCGCGTCCGGCGGCTCGGGCAGGTCCAGGAAGTCGCGCATCACCCGGCGGCCGCCGGTGGGCTGGAGGTCGGGGGTGGCGCCGACCCGCTCGTCGGGGAGCGCGATGCCGTGCCCGGCCAGGGCGGTGCGGAAGAGTTCCAGACGCTCGTCGCCGGTGGGGGTGCCGGCCGGGGCGACGATGATCGCGGGGCGGCGGCGGCCGAGCGCGGCGAGGTGGGCGGCGAGGTCGGTGAGCGCGGCCCGGCCGTCGGCGCGGACGCAGGGCGCGTCGATGCCGGGGACGGCGCGGTCCAGCAGGACGAGCGGGGTGCCGGAGGCGACGACCTCGCGGAGCATCGCCGAGCCGGTGCCGGCCGAGCTGACCAGCAGCCCGTCGATCCGGCGGTCGAGCAGGGTGCGGATGTAGTCGTCCTGCTGGGTGGGGCGTTCGCCGGCGTTGCCGATGACGAGGCTGTAGCCGAGGCCGCGGGCGGCGTCCTCGACGGCGTCGGCCAGTTCGGTGAAGAACGGGTTGGTGAGGTCGCTGATCACCAGGCCGAGTGCGCCGGTGCGGGCGGTGCGCAGGGCGCGGGCGACGTTGTTGGGGCGGTAGCCCAGTTCCCGTACGGCGGCGAGCACCCGCTCGCGGGTTTCGGCGACCGGGCTGTTGCCGTTGAGGACCCGGGAGACGGTGGCGACGGAGACTCCCGCCCGCTCCGCCACGTCTTTGATGTTCGCCATGGCTCCGTCGCCGTCCTGTCGCCCTACCGTCGTGAAATCGATTACGCGTCTCGCGTGAGGGCTACGTAATCGATTACACGGCAGGTGCGTCAAGGCCGCGCACATGTGGCCTGCGCCACATCGGGCGCCGGGCGGGGCAGTGCTCCGGGGCGCGGGAACGGCGGAGGGCCGCACCCCCGACGGGAGTGCGGCCCTCGTTCTGCCGGTGCCGAGTGCGGCCCCTCAGGCCGCGCGTCAGCTGCCCGAATCGCCTCAGGCGACGGTCAGCGTGACCTCGATGTTGCCGCGGGTGGCGCTGGAGTAGGGGCACACCTGGTGCGCCTTCTCCACCAGGTCCTTGGCGGTGGCCGCGTCGACGTTGGGGATCGAGGCGACGATCTCGACGGCGAGGCCGAAGGCGCCCTCCGGGGTCTTGCCGATGCCGACCTTGGCGGTCACCCGGGAGCCGGAGACGTCAGCGTTCTCCCGGCGGGCGACGACGCTGAGCGCGCCTTGGAAGCAGGCGCTGTAACCGGCCGCGAAGAGCTGCTCCGGGTTGGTGCCGGCGCCGCTGCCGCCCTGCTCCTTGGGCGGGTTGACGACGACGTCGAGCTTGCCGTCGTCGCTGGCGACGCGGCCGTCGCGGCCGTTCTCAGTGGTGGCGACGGCGGTGTAGACGACGTCGACGGTCTGGATGGACATACCGGATCCTCCTGTGGTTCGCCGCGACTCGCGCCCACGCATCGCGACGGCTTGCCGCTGAGCCTAACGGGCGGAGGCGCGACGACGGGAGGCGAGTCTCACAGTGCGGAGGCCGGGGCGCCCGCCGCACCGCCGGGGGTGGCGCCGGCCGCCCGGAGCAGGGCGACGGATTCCGGGTGCGGGCCGGCCAGCGCCCAGTCGAGCGGTGCAAGGCCGGTGCCGTGGTCCTCGCGGAGCTGCGGATCGGCGCCGTGCGCGAGCAGTTCGCGCACGGCTGCCGCATGGCCCCAGCAGGCGGCGGCGCACAGTGGGGTGCCCTCCTGGCCGAGCCCGCTGCTCTCGGCGTCGGGTGGGGCGCCCGCCGCCAGGAGTACGCGAACGCTGTCGGCGGCGCCGTGCACGGACGCCGCGTACAGCGGGGTGGTGCCGTCGGCGTCGGCCGCCGCCGGGTCGACCCCGGCCCGCAGCAGCGCCGCCACCTCAGCGGCTCCCTCCAACGCCGCCGCCGCGACCAGGCGGTTGGCGAGCTTCTTGCGCTTCCGGTGGTTCATGGTCGCGAGGTTAACCCGCGGTGATCATCCAGGGGGTGGGCCACCGGACGCGGGGCGGGCACCGGAGCGCCGGGGAGGAGGCCGGGCCGGACACCGCCCCGGGCCCTCCCGCTCTGCGCCGCCGCGCCCCGCCCCGTGGTCCGGGACTCAGTCGGCCAGGCTCACGATCATCTTCCCGGTGTTGGCACCGCGGAGCAGGCCGAGGAACGCCTCGACGCCGTTCTCGATGCCGGAGACCTTGGTCTCGGAGAACTTCAGCTCGCCGGAGCGGATCCAGGCGGAGACCTCCTCGACGAACTGCGGCTGGAGCGCCTGGTGGTCGCTCACCAGCAGGCCCTCCAACCGGAGGCGCTTGCCGATCACCAGGGGCATGTTGCGCGGGGCGCAGCTCGGCTCGGTGGCGTTGTACATCGAGATCATGCCGCAAATAGCCACCCGGCCATGGACGTTGAGCGTGCTGATGGCGGCTTCGAGGTGGTCGCCGCCGACGTTGTCGAAGTAGACGTCGATGCCGTCGGGGGCGGCGGCCTTGAGCTGCTCGGTGACGTCGCCGTTCTTGTAGTTGAAGGCGGCGTCGAAGCCGTACTCCTCGGTGAGCAGGCGGACCTTCTCGTCGGAGCCGGCGGAGCCGATGACCCGGGAGGCGCCCTTGAGGCGGGCGATCTGGCCGACCTCGCTGCCCACCGCACCGGCCGCGCCGGAGACGAAGACGGCGTCGCCCTCCTTGAAGTCGGCGACCGCCAGCAGGCCCGCGTACGCGGTCAGGCCCGGCATGCCGAGGACGCCGAGGTAGGCGGTGAGCGGGGCGAGCGAGGCGTCCACCTTCGCGGCGCGGTCGGCGCCCAGGACGGCGTACTCGCGCCAGCCGAGACCGTGCAGGACGTGGTCGCCGACGGCGACGCCCTCGGCGCGCGAGGCGAGGACCTCACCGACCGCGCCGCCGTCCATCGGCTGGTCCAGCTGGAAGGGCGGGACGTAGGACTTCACGTCGTTCATCCGGCCGCGCATGTACGGGTCGACGGAGAAGTGGAGATTCTTGACGAGGATCTGGCCGTCGGCGAGCTCGGGCAGCGCAGCCTCACGGAGCGCGAAGTCGTCGGGGGTGGGCCAGCCCTGCGGGCGAGCGACGAGGTGCCATTCGCGACTGGTCGTAGGCAGCGGTGCGGACATGAGCGTCATCCTCCAAATGCTTCAGGTACTGAAACAATAATGCGCCTGAATATTTCAGCTTGTCAAGCAATTGGGTATCCTGGTGTGTATGACTGCGCGCCCAGACCCGCTGACCGTCGAGGTGGTCGATCTCATCGGCACCGTCGTCGCCCGCTTCCACGAGGAGTACGAGCGCGCCGCGGCCGAGCACGCCCTCACGGGCGCGCAGGCCCGGCTGCTGCGACTGCTGGCGATGGAGCCGCTGCCGATGCGCAAGCTCGCCCAGTGCCTGAAGTGCGAGCCGTCGAACGTGACCGGCATCGTGGACCGCCTGGAGTCCCGCGGCCTGGTGGAGCGCCGCCCCGATCCGGCCGACCGCCGGGTCAAGATCGCCGTCCCGACCGCCGAGGGCCAGGCGACGGCCGAACGGCTGCGCACCTCGCTGGACTTCGCCCGCGAGCCGCTCGGCCGGCTGACGGCCGCCGAGCGCACCCTGCTCAAGCAGCTGCTCCAGCGGATGCTGGGGCTGGGCGACGCACTGGAGGTGGTCGAGCAGGCCGGGGAGCCCGGCGACGCCGGGGAGTGACCGGATCCGGCGGACGAGCGGGGCCGGGCGGACGCGCAGGCGGCGCCGGGCCGCGGACCGCCGGCGGCGGAATTGGCCCAGGATTGCCGCGGCGGAGTGCCCCGACCGGCCGGGCCGGTGGCGCCTTAACCTGGACCGCATGACGCACCAGAGCCCCACCCGCCACACCGTCGACTTCTACTTCGACCCCATCTGCCCGTTCGCCTGGATCTCCTCCCGCTGGATCCTGGAGGTGGAACGCCTCCGGGACATCGACCTGCGGTTCCGGGTGATGAGCCTGTCCGTGCTCAACGAAGGCCGCGAGGACCTCCCGGAGAAGTACCGCGAGCTGCTGGACGCCGGCTGGGGCCCGGTGCGCGTGTGCATCGCGGCCGCCCAGGAGCACGGCGAGGAGGTGCTGCGCGACCTGTACACCGCGCTCGGCACCCGGATCCACAAGGAGGGCCGGGAGGACACCGCGGCCGTCATCGAGGAGGCGCTCGCCGAGGTCGGACTGCCCGCCGACCTGGCCCGCGCCGCCCAGCAGGACACCTACGACGACGCGCTGCGCAAGAGCCACCACGAGGGCATGGACCCGGTCGGCGAGGACGTCGGCACCCCCACCCTCCACATCGACGGGGTGGCGTTCTTCGGCCCGGTCCTGATGGCGATCCCCCGGGGCGAGGACGCGGTGCGGGTCTTCGACGGTGCCCGGCTGCTCGCCGGCTACGACCGGTTCTTCGAGCTGAAGCGGACCCGCACCGGGGAATTCGACTTCAGCTGACGTGGAGTTGACGGCGGCGGGAGCGGCGGCCCGGTGGTCGCCGCCCGTCTCCTGGCGAAGGCCCGGTCCAGGTGCCGGGCGGGCGTGGCGGCGCCCCGGCCTGCGTCCCTCCTACCCGAGTTTCCCCCGTAACCGTTGGGCGCGTAGGACCAGTTCGAGTTCGAAGCGGCGGTCGGGGTCGTCGACGTCGTTGCCCCACAGTTCGCGGATCTGGCGGAGGCGGTAGCGGACGGTCTGCGGGTGGACGCCGAGGCGGGCGGCGATCTCGGGGGCGCCGCCGCGGGTTTCCAACCAGGCGAGCAGGGTCTCGGCGAGCCGCCGGCCGTGGGTGGGGCCGCAGTCGTCCAGCGGGGCCAGGCGGCGGCGGGTGAGGTCCTCGATCAGCTCGCCGGGCGGCAGCAGGACCAGTGCCTCGGTGTGCTCGGTGCACTGGAGCAGTTCGCCGGCGGGCAGCAGTCCGCGCTCCATCAGGTCGACCGCGGAGGCCGCCCAGCGCAGCGACTTCCCGGCGTCCAGCAGTGGCACGGCGGGGCCGATGGCGCCCGACCAGCCGGCCGCGGCGCGGGCCAACAGTTCACGGCGGCCCGGGGCTTCCGGATCCGGCACCACCAGCCGGGGCCGTTCGCACTCCATGTCCAGCAGGATCCCGTCGGCCACCGCGGGCGCCACCGCCTCCCGGTCCGGGCGCAACAGGACCGCCACCGCGACCCGTTCAGGCAGCGGCCAGTCGATCGACCGGGCGCGTTCGGCGAGCAGCGGACGAGGGTCCCCGCGGCCCTGGGAGTGCCCCCGCTGGAACGAAGGCGAGGTGGAGGGCGAGGGAGATAACGAGAGCGAGGGAGAGGCCGGGGGCGGGGACGGAGGCAGGTCGCCGGGGTCCGGGGGAGGGCTCCGGCGGGCGCCGTTCCGGTGGTGGCGTCGCCCCTCGCGGGCCACCGGGTCCGGCTCGGCGAAGAGTTGGTCCATCAGGCGGCGTTGCATCCGTAGTCGTTCGCCGGCCTGGCGGGCGGCGGCCTCCGCGTAGCCGCGGACGGATTCGGCGACCAGCCCGTCGAGGTACTCGAAGCCGGACTCGGCCAGTTCGTACATGGCGGGGGCCGGGATGGCGACCTGCTGACCGATCTCCGCCAGCCGCCGCCAGGCCAGGCGCACCCCCAGCCGGTAGATCGCCTGGAGGACGTCCAGGCTGCGGCCCTGGATGCCCTCGCCGCGGCCGAACTCCTGGAAGACGCGCGGGTGGACGTGCGGCCGGTCCAGGCCCGCGGTCAGGTGCGCGACGAAGTGCTCCAGGGACTGGCGGATGCCCACCAGGGCCCTCGGCTGCCCCGACTCGTCCGGAACCAAGGGGAGTTGGGGGTACTCGTGGCGGATCTCCCGGAAGATCTCCTGCGCCAGCGCGGGGACTTCCTCCAGTGCCAGGGCGGCGAACCGGCGCACCTGAGGGGGCGGGACCTCCCGCCACGCCGAACGGACCGCGGTCACCACGGCCGGCCCTACGCGCCGGGCCGGCCGAAGGTCACCAGCGGCACGTTCGGTTGCTCGGGGGTGGCTTCCAGGGCGGCGACGATGCCCAGCGCGGCGCCCACGGCCAGGGCGGCGGCGGCCAGTGCGGTCAGTGCGGCGGCGAGCGTGCGGTGCATGGCGCGGCGTCCCTTCGTCGGCAGCCGGTACCGGGAGAGCGGCGCGAGCCGGTACCGGAGAGCGGCACAGGAGGAGCACGTCGAGATGCGGACGGCCGCGGGGCGGACGGCCTGCGGCCCCGCGGCCCACAGGCCCAACGGCTCGGAAGACCGGCGGCGGTGCCGCGTTCCCACTGCGCGGCGCCGCTTCGGTCACGGTGCCTGCCGAGTGTGGAAGGGCATTGACGCGCTGTCAAGGGTTCGCTTACGTTCCCGGCCCATGACGCCGCGTCGCGGCGCCGCACGTGCACCAGGGCGTGTTCCCCTCACCGCTTCCAGGAGTGCTCGTATGCGTCAATCCAGGCATCTCGGCCGTCCCGCGGCGGACCCCACGGCCCCCGCCCCCGCCCCCGCCGCCCGCACCGCCACACCGCTCGCCCTGGCCGTCCTGGGCGTCGGCGTGTTCCTGCTGGTGCTGGCCCCGCTGCTGGCCTGGTACGTGACGCCGCGGGCCGCGGTCACCCCCGTCGACGTCGACGTCACCACGGTCTTCACCGGCACCGGCAGCTACTTCGACACCGGGGCGCTGACCACCCGGGACCGGCAGCGGATCACCATCACCCGGCACGTGCTGGGCGATGTCGCGGCGAGCGAGCAGAGCGGGCGGGCGGTCTGGGACGTGTCCACGACGGTCGACACCCCGCGCACGCTGCCGCTGAAGGACCCGCGCCGGGCGTTCCAGTGGACCACCGGCCGCTGGGTCACCGACCGGCGCAGCAACGCCCCGGTGCACTGCTGCGGGGAGAACCCGTCCCGCTTCGACGGGGACGCCTACCTCAAGTTCCCCTTCGCAGTGGAGAAGAAGACGTACCGCTGGTGGGACGACACCCTCGGCGCGGCCGTCCCGCTCCGCTTCGCCGGCACCACCCGGCTGCCCGGGGGCACCGGCTACCGCCTCACCGGGACCGTGCCGGCCACCCGGACCGGCACCCGGCAGGTCCCCGGGCGTCTGGTCGGCCGGCCCGGGCAGGCCCAGATCCAGGCCGAGGAGTGGTACGCCAACACCGGGATCAGCCTGGTCGTCGAGGAGCGCACCGGTCGGATCGTCGACGCGTCGATCTCGCCGGTCAAGACGCTCCGAGCACCAGGCTCCCGGCGCGACGCGGTCGTTCTCCTCCGTGCCCGGAACCTCGCGTTCACCCCCGCCACCCGCCGGGCGCAGATCGCCCTGGCGCAGGCCGACAGCGAGAAGCTGGCCCTGGTCGGACGGACCCTGCCGGTGACCGCCGGCGCGGCCGGTGGGGCGCTCGCGGTGGCCGGTGGCGTGCTGGTGGCCCGCGGCGGCCGGCGAGGTGGCCGATTCTCAGCGGCGTGACGAGTCAACGGGTGGGACCGGAGCGGATTTTGTCACCCCGGTGAGTAGCCGCGGCCCCGCCCGGCCGCGAAAACTGTCCTCCCACCCGGAACACGCCCCCGCACCGAACCGTCCCCGCACGACCCGTTCAACCCGTACGACCCGTACGACCTGTACGACTCGCACCGCCCGTTCAACCCGTTCACCCCGCACGTCCCGCACGTCCCGCACGACCCGCACGACCCGCACGACCCGCACGACCCGCACGACTCAGCACGCAGTACGTCCCCCACCGCAGGTACCGCACCCTGAGACGAGTTGGATCGCACATGCCCCAGCATGTACCCGCCTCCCCACCCCTGCCCGTCGCGCCCCCCGCGCCCGTCCCGCCCGCACCACCGGCCCTCCCCACGCCGTCCGCGGCCACCGCTCCGACCGCACCCCCGGCCGCGGGCGCTGCCCCGCTCCCCCGCCGGATCGTGTTCCTGGCCCGCCGCGACCTGCGCAACCCCGCCGCCGGCGGCTCCGAGCTGCTGGTGGACCGGATCGCAGACGGGCTCACCGCGTACGGGCACCAGGTCACCCTGGTGTGCGGCGGGCCGACGGCCGACCGCGACTACCGGGTCGTCTCCGCCGGCGGCGACGCCGGCCACTTCCTGCGCGTCCCCCGCCAGGTGACGCGCCGGACCGGCGGCTGCGACCTGCTGGTCGAGGTCTGCAACGGCATGCCGTACCTCGCGCCGCTGTGGCACCGCGGCCCGACCCTGTGCCTGGTCAACCACGTCCACACCGACCTGTGGCGGATGCGCTACCCGGCACCCGCCGCCCGGCTCGGCCGCCGCCTGGAGCACTGGGCGTTGGCCGGCACCCACCGCGGCAACCTGATGGTCGCGGTCTCCGACTCGACCGCCACCGCACTCCGGGAACTCGGCGTCGCACCGGACCGGATCCGGCTCGTCCACAACGGTGTGGAGGAACCCGGCCCGCTCGTCCCCGAAGACCCCGAACCGCTGTTCCTGGCCATGGGCCGACTCGTCGAGTACAAGCGGATCGACCTGCTGCTGCGGCTGTGGGAACGGGTCCGGCCGGTCACCGGCGGCCGACTGGTGATCGTCGGCGACGGCCCGGAACGCGACCGGCTGACCACGCTGGCCGGCCCGGACGTCACCTTCACCGGCCGGATCTCCGAGCGGGACAAACACCACCTGCTGTGCTCCGCCTGGCTACTGCTGCACCCCTCCCTCGTCGAAGGCTGGGGCCTGGTGGTGATGGAGGCCGCCGCGCGCCGCACCCCCACCCTCGGCTTCGACATCCCCGGGCTGCGGGACTCCGTCGAGGACGGCACCACCGGGCTGCTGGCACGCGGCGAGAGCGCCTTCGCCGCCCACTGGTGCACCCTGGCACTGAGCGCCCCGCGACGGCACGCCCTGGGCGCCGCCGCGGCCGACCGCGCCGCCCGCTTCAGATGGAGCCGGACCGTCCGCAGCTTCCGGGCAGTCGCCGCGGAGGCGTACCTCCAGCCGCTCCCCGGGCGGTGACCGCCCCGTGCGCGACCCCTCGCTGCGCAGGTCCCTCGCCCTCTTCCGGGCCTTCCTGAACGAACCGACCGACCCCGACCACTGCTACCGGCTGCTCGCCCGGGACGCCGCCGACCAGGTCGAACGGTACGCCCCGCTGAACGGCGCGCTGGTCGCCGACATCGGCGGCGGCAGCGGCCACTTCACCGAGGAGTTCCGCCGCCGCGGCGCCCACGGCTACCTCTTCGAACCCGACACCGCCGAACTCACCGCCCGCGGCCGGACCCCCGACGGAGCCGTGCGCGCCGACGGCTACCTGCTGCCGCTCGCCGACGGCACCGCCGACGTCTGCTTCTCCTCCAACGTCCTGGAGCACGTAGCCGACCCGCAGACCTTCCTCAGCGAACTGGTGCGGGTCACCCGACCCGGCGGCCTGATCTACCTGGCGTTCACCAACTGGCTCTCCCCCTGGGGCGGCCACGAGACCGCGCCCTGGCACTACCTCGGTGCCGAACGCGCCCGCCGCCGCTACCACCGGCGCACCGGCCGCCCCGCCAAACACACCCTGGGCGAGAACCTCTTCGCCGTGCACGTCGGCCGCACCCTGCGGCAGGTCCGCGCCCGGGACGACATCGCGATCGTCACCGCCCGTTCCCGCTACGCGCCGTTCCTCGCCGAGACCATTCCCCGCCTCCCCGGCGTCCGCGAGATCGCCACCTGGAACCTCCTCCTCATCCTCCGGCGGTTGCCATGACCCAGACGCTGAAGATGTCCCCGTCCCCCGGAGCGCCCGACGCCGGCGGCACCCAGGCCACCGCCCCCGCCCCACCGCCCGACGCCCCCCGGCGCAGGCGCTGGCTACTGGCCTTCTGGGCGACCACCCTGGTCGCGTTCCTGGCCCCCTCGCCCGGCAAGATGACGTTCGAGACCAAACTGGGCGTGGCCACCGACCCCTGGCGGTTCCTCACCGACCTCGGGCAGCTGTGGCACGACCGGGCCGGCTTCGGCGGCCTCGCCGACCAGTACGTCGGCTACGCCTTCCCCTCCCTCCCCTACTACGGCGCGACCCACCTCATCCACCTGCCCGTCTGGCTCGCCGAACGGCTGTGGATGTCGCTGATCGTCACCACCGCCTTCTGGGGCGCCCTGCGGCTCGCCGAACGGTTCCGCACCGGCACCCCGCCGACCCGGCTCCTGGCCGCCGCCTGCTACGCCCTGTGGCCCGCCTTCACCCTCGTCGTCGGCTCCACCTCCGCCGCCGCACTGCCCGGCGCGCTGCTGCCCTGGGTACTGCTGCCGCTCACCGACCCGCGACTCACCGCCCGTACCGCGGCGGCCCGTTCGGCACTGCTGATCCCCTGCATGGGCGGCGTCAACGCCGCCTCCACCCTCGCGTCCCTCCTCCCCGCACTGCTCTACCTGCTCTCCCGGACCGGACCCCGCCGCCGCGCCCTGCTCTCCTGGTGGCTGCCGGGCGTCGTCCTGGCCACCGCCTGGTGGGCGATCCCCCTGCTCCTCCTGGGCCTGCACGGCGAGAACTTCATGCCGTTCATCGAACAGGCCGACACCACCACCGGCACCATGTCCGCCACCGAACTCCTGCGCGGCGCCGGCAACTGGGTCGGCTACCTCAACTTCGGCAAACCGTGGCTGCCCGCCGGCTGGACCCTGACCGGCAACGCCGTCGCGGTCGCCGGCTCGGCACTCGCCGCCGCCCTGGGCCTGGCCGGCCTGGCCCGCCGCGACCTGCCCGAACGCCGCTGGCTGCTGCTGACCGTGCTGACCGTCGCCCTGATCACCCTCGCCGGCTACGGCGGCGCCCTCGGCGGCCCGCTGCACGGCCCCTGGCAGGACTGGCTGAACGGCTGGCTGCGCCCGTTCCGCAACATCTACAAGTTCACCCCCGGCCTCGCTCTGGCCCTCGCCCTGGGACTGGCCCACCTCCTGGGCACCGCCCGGTGGGCACGCACCGGGCGGCGCGGGACCCACTCACCCACCCGCCGGCTGCCCGCCGCCCTCACCGCGCTCCTCGTCCTGCCCGCCCTCGCCCTGCCGTACCTGAACGGGGCCGTCCTCCAGCCCGGCGCCTTCCGCCAACTCCCCGCCTACTGGCAGCAGACCGCCGGCTGGCTCAAGGACCACACCCACGGCAGCCGCGCCCTGGTCGTCCCCGCCACCGCCCACGGCCTGTTCACCTGGGGCTCCCCCATCGACGACCCCCTCGACGTGCTCGCCCGATCCCCCTGGGCGCAGCGCGACTTCGTGCCCTTCGGGACCCCCGGTTCCCGCCGCGCCCTGGACGCCGTCGAACAGGCCCTGCTCACCGGCGCCGAAGTCCCGGGCCTGCGCGACTACCTGCACCGGGCCGGCCTCCACGACGTCGTCGTCCGCAACGACCTCGACCCCGACCAGATCGGCTACGTCCCCCCGCAAACCGTCGAACGCACCCTGGAGGCATCCGGCTACCGCAAGGCCGCCGCCTTCGGCCCGCTCACCACCGCCGGCCGGATCCCCGCCGAAGCACCCCTCCAGGTCCAGGGCCTCTACCCGCGCCAACGCGCCGTCGAGATCTACCGGCCGCAGGACGTCCCCGAGCCCGGCCCCGTCACCGCCCCCGCCGCCGCGGACACCGCCCAGCTCAGCGGCGGCCCGGAAGCCCTCCTCCAACTCTCCGCCGACCCCACACTGCGCAACCGGGCCACCGTCCTGTCCGGCGACCGCCACCCCGGCATCGGCACCCCGCCGCTCCAGCTCACCGCCGACGGACTGCGGCGCGCCGACACCCGCTTCGGCCTGGTCAACAGCAACACCTCCTACACCTACACCGCCGACGAGACCAACCTCCCCGGCAGCGTCCAGGACCCCGGCCGCCCACCCCGGCAGATCCTCCCGACCGCCGGCATCGACCACCAGACCACCGCCGTCCTCCGCGGCGCCGCCTCGGTCACCGCCTCCTCCAGCGGCAACTGGCTCTTCCACCTGCCGCAGTACGACCCGGTCAACGCCTTCGACGGCAACCCCGGGACGGCCTGGGCGGAAGGCAGCGCCGGCAACCCCGTCGGCCAGTGGATCCGCATCGCCTTCACCACCCCCACCACCCTCCCCGCCACCCTGTCCGTCACCCCCCTCCCCGGCGACGGGCTGCGCGCCGCCCCCACCGCCGTCCGCGTCCAGACCGACCGCGGCAGCGCCGACAGCCCCCTCCGCCCCGACGGCTCCCGCCAGCAGATCAAGGCCCCACCCGGCAAGGCGACCTGGCTCCAACTCACCATCACCGGCTCACAATCCCCGCGCGCCGGACTCTCCGGCGCCGGCTTCACCGACATCTCCATCCCCGGCGTCCAGGTCACCCGGATGCTCCAACTCCCCACCGACGCGGCGAAGTCCGACGCCCCTGCCGAGACCATCTCCCTCCACCGGGGCAGCGACCCCGGCGGCCTCTCCCCGGTCTCCGCCGAGGTCGGCCTGCACCGCCAGTTCAGCACCGGCCGCACCGCCCCGTACGCGGTCACCGGCACCGCCCTCGCCGTCCCCGGTCCCGCCCTCGACCGACTCCTCGACAGAATCGCCCCCGAGCAGAAGGACCGCATCACCGCCACCGCCGACTCCACCAGCTTCGGCTTCGGCCAGTCCCTCAGCCCCCGCAACCTCGTCGACGGGGACCTGACGACCGCCTGGATCGCCGGCGCCAAACCCACCATCCACCTGCGCTGGCCCGGCAAGAAGAAGATCGACCAGATCGTGCTGGCCGCGGCCGGCGGCATCTCCACCCGCCCCGAACAGATCCAACTCAACTCGCCCTACGGCGCGGCCACCGCCGGCGTCGACGAGAACGGCCTGGCCCGCTTCGACCCGATCACCACCGACCGCCTCGACATCACCATCAGCAAGGTCAAGGAACTCACCCTCAGCAATCCCGTCGCCGGCCAGGCCCTCCAACTCCCGGTCGGCCTCAGCGAGGTCTACGTCCCGGCCCTCGACGCCTACCGCACCCCCCGCCCGGACCCCGGCAAACGCTTCTCCCTCCCCTGCGGCCAGGGCCCGATGCTCGCCGTCGACGGCATCCTGTACGCGACCAAGGCCAGCGGCGCGGTCCGCGACCTCACCGACCGACGCCCGCTGACCGTCCAGCCCTGCGGCCCCGCGGTAACCGACGGGCGCCTGCTCCTGCGCGCCGGCCAACACCGCGTGGAGGCCGGCGACCAAGGCCCGCTGGCCCTCACGGATGTGACGCTCAACCGGGGGCCGGAGACCGCCGGCGCCCAGACCGCTGACACCCGGTCTTCTGGCACCCGGTCCGCCGGTGCCCAGGAGGTGGGCCAGACCACCGGCGCCCAGTCCACCGACTCCCAGTCCACTGTCGGCACCCGCTCCTCCGGCCCTTCCCACGTCGCCACCCCGGCGCCGGCCCGCACCGCCACCGTCAAGGACTGGACCGGCGACCACCGCACCGTCACCCTCGGCGCCGGCCGGGCCGCCTACCTCCAGGTCCACGAGAACGCCAACGACGGCTGGCACGCCACCCTCAACGGCCAGGAACTCACCCCGCTCCGCATCGACGGCTGGCAACAGGCGTTCCTCGTCCCCGCCGGCGCCGGCGGCACCGTCGAACTCACCTACACCCCGGCCACCCTCTACCACCTGGGCCTCATCGGCGGCGCCCTGGGCATCGCCCTGCTCCTCGCCGCCGCCCTGATCCGCCGCACCCCCCGCACCCCACCGCCCACCCCGCAGCAACCACCCGCCCCGTCCTGGGTCCTGGGCACGTTGGCCCTGACCGCGGTACTGGCCATGGCCGCCGGCCCGTACGCACTGATCGTCGCGCCCCTGGCCCTGCTGGCCCGACTCCGGCCCCGGGCACTGACACCACTGGCCGGCACCGCCATGCTCGCCGCCGGCATCACGGCCGCCCTCGGCGCCGGCCGCCCGGTCGCCGAGCACGAGGGCGCCTTCAGCACCCTCGCCCAGGCCCTGGCCCTCCTGGCCCTCACGGCAGCCGTCATCACCCTGCCGACGCCCACGCCCGGCACCCCTACCGCCACGGACGGGACCGGCAGCGCTCCTATGGGTACGGGCATCGCCGGCACGGGAGTCAGAGGTACGGGCGTCACCGGTACAGGAATCAGAGGTACGGGCGTCACGCCTGCGGACCCTGCGGGCCCTGTAGGCCCTGCGGATCCTGCCGTTACCGATGCCGCTCGTCCGGCCGGCGCCCCGACCGGACGCCCACCACTGCCGCGCCGCGGCTGGGAACACCTCCAGCAGAACACCGGGAGGCCAGCCGGGATGCCAGCCGGGATGCCGGCTGAGGGACCAACTGGAGGGCTGGCTGACGGTCCGCCTGGGGGTCCGTCTGACAGTCCATCTGGGGGTCCGCCAGAGACGCCCCCGCCATCACGCACCGCGCCCCCGCCGCGCACCGAGCCACCAACGGGCACCGCGCCACCGCAGCACACCTCGCCGCCGACAGGTACGACACGGCCACCGGGAACGAGCCGGCCACCGGGCACCCTCCAACCGCCCACCAGCCAGGAGGACACCCCACGATGACCGCCCTACAACCGGCCCGACCCGACCCACCTCAGAGCCACGACGCCCGCCCACACACCCCCAGCCCTCCCAGCACTCCCACCCGTAACCCCACTCACCTCCCCCACATCCCCCACCTCCCCCTCCCCCGCATCCCCTTCCCCCTCGTGGACGAGATCTCCCGACACTGCCTGGAGGACGACGAACCGGAGACCGTCCACATAGAAGTGCACCTCCCCGGCCGACTCGACCACGAGCGGCTACGCACCGCGTTCCACCAGGCCCTGGCCCGCCATCCGCGCGTCCTCATGCGGCAGGTACCGACCCGCTGGTGGCACCGCCACTACACCTGGCAACTCACCCCCACCCCCGACGTGGACCCGGTCGCCTTCCCACCCCCGGGCCCCGACGCCCTCGCCCGCGCCCGGACCCGCGCGCTCACCGACTGTCCTCCCCTGGACGCCGCACCGCCCGTCCGCCTGGAGGTCATCGAGCCCCCACACACCACCGAGGACAACCAAATCAGGGTTAACGAAACCAGGGTTAACGAAACCAAGGTCAACCAAACCGAGGACCACCAACCGCCCACCACCGCCGGCACCGTCCTGCTGCTCACCGTCCACCACACCGCCCTGGACGGCCCGGCCTGCCTACGCATCCTGGCCACCGCCGCCGAACTGTACGGCGGAACCACCCCGTCACCCGCCCCAACCACCGCCCCCACACCCACCCCCCACCCGGAGCCCCCAGCCCCACCACCCCACTACCGCCCCAGGCCCCTAACCCGCCCCGCCCGCCTGGCCCCCGACCACACCACCCCCACCCCCACCCCCACCCCCACCCACGACACAACCACCACAACGAACGCCCACAACACCCGCAACACACCCCACACCCACAACGAACCCACCCGACAACACAACGGGACTCCACCAGCGAGAACTCCGCACCACAACGAGGCACCCGCAGAAAACGAGGCACCCCCAGCCCCCCAAACCACCCGCCCAGAACAAGCCACTCACCCAGAACGATCCACTCACCCAGCGCGATCCACCTGCCCCGGCAACGGCATGCTCCTCACCGAACTCCCCATCCCCACCCGCCCCCCACACCCCACCACCGACACACGGCCCCCCTACACCGTCAACGACCAACTCCTCGTCGCCACCTACCTGATGGCCACCTGCTGGAACGAGCTGCACGCCCGCCCCACCGCCCCCGTCGTCATCACCATGCCCATCGACGACCGGCCACGAGGCCCCCACATGCCCATCGGCAACGGCACCCGCCTCACCCCCGTCCCCTTCCCCCCACCCCCCACCGCTCCCACCGCTCCCCCTGCTCCCCTCACCGCCCTTCTCCACCAAACAGCCGCCCGCACCCGCGCCCTGAAGTCGACGCCCCCAGGCAGCCAACTCGGCCTACCAGCAACCCTGTTGACCTCCCTCCCCCTCCCCATCGGGGCACGCCGCGCCCTCACCCGCGCCCTCCGCTCCCTCGCCACCCCCTGGACGCCCACGACCCTCCTCTCCAACATCGGCCGCATCCCGTACCCCCTGGACTTCGGCGACACCGGAGGCAGGGCGACCGCGGTGTGGTTCTCCGCACCGGCCCGGATGCCCCGCGGCCTGAGCATCACCACCGCTTCCACCCACGACGGCAACCGCATCCACCTCGCGCTCCGTTGGTCCCGCGCGCTCCTCGACGACGCGGCCGCCGCCCACCTGCTCGCCCTCTTCCGCTCCTCCCTCGCCGCCACCGCCTACCGACCACCGGACGGCGCCGCACCCCGGCCCGAAGCAGGCACCCCATGACCGCCCTACGGAGCTTCTACGAGAACCCGGCAGTACCGGTCGCGTCCGGCCACGCCCGAAGCCGACGACAGGCCCGACTCCTGGCACACGCCCTCGGCCCCGTACGCGCCGGCGCCCCGCCCGCCACCGTCCTGGACATCGGCTGCGGCGACGGCACCGCAGCCGCCACCGCCGCGGACTCCCTCACCGGCCACCGCGTCATCGGCGTCGACTGGTCCCAGGACGCCCTCCGCCGCGCCGCCGCCCACATCGGACACGTGGTACGCGGCGAACTCACCGACGGCGGACTACCGTTCGCGACCGGCTCGGCCGACGCCATCCTCTTCAGCGAGGTCATCGAGCACCTCGTCGACCCGGACGCCGCCCTGGACGAACTCCGCCGCGTCCTCCGCCCGGGCGGCCACCTGCTGCTCTCCACCCCGAACCTCGCCGCCTGGTACAACCGCGGCCTACTCCTCGCGGGCATCCAACCCGTCTTCTCCGAGGTCAGCCTGCGCGCCATCCACGGCCGCCCGGGCACCCAGGTCGTCGGCCATCTACGCCTCTACACCGCCCGCGCCCTCCGCGCCTTCCTCACCGCGTCCGGCTTCGACGTCATCCGCATCGCCGGCGCCCCGTACCACGACGTCCCGCGCCCCCTCCGCCCCCTCGACCGTGCCGCCTGCCACACCCCCTCCCTGGCCTCCATCCTCCTGGCCCACGCCCGCCCCCACCACACTCCGTAACGAACCCGGGAACAAAACTACACTCCGTAATCGTTGCCGAAACAACAAGGAAAGAGGCCCCCGCAAGGCCCACCCAACCCACCCCCGCACCCACACCAAGCCCAGACCCAGCCCACCCATCCACCCACCGGGCCACCGGGCCACCGGGCCACCGGGCCACAAACACCCAAGCCGAACTGCAAACACGTAAGCCGGACCACAAAGCCCAAGCGCCCAACCGCCCGACATCCGAAATACCCAACCGCCCGACAACCCGAGCACCCAAGCACCCGGCACCCCGAGCACCCAGCACCAGCACCCAGGCACCCGACATCCCGAGAGGAGGTACGCCAATGCTCTGGTGGGGCGTGGCGTCCGCACTGCTCGCCAACGTCCTGTACAGCACCGGCTTCATACTGGAGAAACGCGCACTCGCCGCACTCCCCGCACTCAACACCCGCCACCCGGCCCGACTCATACGCCACCTCCTCAGCAGCCCCCTGTGGCTCGGTGGCTCACTCGCCCTGGCCGCGGGCTTCGCCGCCCAACTCGCCGTCTACCGCGCCCTCCCCATAGCCGCCGCTCAGGGCATCTTCATCTCGGGCCTGGTCCTGCTGCTGCTCATGTCCTCAGTGGTGCTGGGCGAGCGAACCAGCGGCCGGGAGCGGCAGAGCATCGCGGCGATCCTGCTGGCACTGGTACTGGTCATCGCCTCCCTCCGGAACGAGGACGCCCAGGCCATCGCCCGCACCGCCCCACCCGCGACCCTGCTCGCGATCGCCGTGCCGTCCCTGGCCGTGGGGCTGCTGCTGTACCGCTCGGCGGAGCTGCGCGCCCGACGCCGCCACCGCCTACCGACCGCCGGCGTCCCGTACGGGGTGGCCGTCGGCCTCCTCTACGGCGTCAGCTCACTGGCCATCAAGGGCGTCTCCGGGCTACTCAACCTCCACGACATTCCCACCGCCGCGGCAACGCTCCTCCGCTCGCCCTACCCCTACCTGCTCCTCATCACCGGGGCCACCGGCCTGGTTCTGTCACAGACCGCCCTACAGCGCTGCCGGGCCTCGGTGATCGTCCCTGTCTGCACCACGGTGACCTGCGTCTTCACCGTCGCCTGCGGCACCATCGCCTTCGGCGAACCACTGCCCGGCGACCCCTTACGCCTGGCCCTGCGGCTGGGCGGTACGGCCGTCGCACTAACGGTCCTCCTGGCGTTGCCACGGCACGAAGCACTCCAGCCGCCCCACCGCACCCCACCCGAGCCGCCCCCGCCGGCCCACCACGACCCGGCCGAGCCGTCCGAGCCGTCCGAGCCGCCCAGCCATGACGCGACCGCACCGTCGTCCGGTCACCCACTGGGTGAGCCCCCATCGCCACGCCCCCGCCCGCCCGCACTCCAGCGCGGCGAGGCACCGTCCACGTCGGGGTCCCCGCCTCGGCCTGCACCCCAGCCCGCACCCCGGCCGGCGGTTGGGGCAGCCTCGAAGTCCGCCGCACCGACAGCCGGTCGCGCTCGTCAGTTGCCCATCAAACAAAGCGAGTTGAGCCACAGGCGGGACAGGGACGGAGGCAGATGAGGAGAGAGAGGGGAGGTAGCGAGAAGGGCGCGACACAAGTGCCCCGAGCAGCCTGAGACCCGTGCGTCCCGTGCGACAGAAGAGTTACAAGCGACGAAGGGATCGATCAATGGCGAAGTTGAGCGACGACGAAGTTGTGCGCAGTGGGGTCGGGCGTGGCGGGAGTGAGTCGTGAAGGCTGACGATGCGTTGTTGAAGATCCTCGCGTGCCCGATCGACAAGGGGCCGCTGGCGTTGCTGGCCTCCGAGGAGGCGCTCTACAACCCGCGGCTGCAGAGGCGCTATCCGATCCTCGACGGGATTCCGCAATTGCTCCCGTCCTTGGGTGAGCAACTCTCGGAAGCGGAACATGAGCGCGCAATGCGCCAGATCAAGGAGACAGAAACGGCGGAGAAAGAAGAGGGGACAGAGAAGGCCGAGGAGACAGCGAGGGCGGGAGAGGCAGAAGAGGCGGAAAAGATGAAAGAGATAGAGAGTTCGGAAGGGGCAGAGGACACGGAAGCGGCGGCAGGAACAGCGGCGCCCGGGGCGGAGGCAGTGGCTTCCGGGGCGGAGCCCGGGGCGGGAGCGGGGTCGTGACGCTTGCCGCGCGAGTGGGGCCCTGGCTGCCGGGGCGGCTGGTGTCAGCGCTGGCGGCCGGGCTCTACCCGCGGTTCGAACCGGAGCTGGGTCGGCTGCGCGACTTCTGCCCGGCGGGCGGCACGGCCGTGGACGTCGGGGGCTGGTACGGGCCGTGGACGCGGCGCCTGGCGCGGCGCGCGGACCGCGTCGTCACCATCGAACCCGTCCCCCATCTGGCCCGGCTACTCGCCTCGGTCACCCCCGCGCACGTCGACGTCGTGTCGGCCGCGGCCACCGACCATGCCGGCTGCGCCACGCTCTGGCTCCCACCCGATGGCCGCGGCGACCGCGGAGTCTCCTCCCTCGTACGCCGTGAAGTGCACTCCGCCACTCTGGATGTCCCCTGCCTCCCGCTGGACGCACTGGGCCTCACCGCCGTCACCCTCATCAAGATCGATGTGGACGGCGGTGAACTGGCAGTTCTACGCGGCGCGGAACGCACCATAGAGCGTGAACTCCCGGCACTCTTCGTCGAGTTGGAGACGCGCATACAGCCGCTCGCGCCCGTACTGGAGTGGACGGCCGCCCGCGGGTATCGCGGCTGGGTCCTGCCACGCGACCGCTGGCTGCCGCTGGCCGACTTCGATCTGTCCACCCATCAGTCCCGCACCTCCTACGTCGCCGAACACGGCCTGCTGCGGCGCTCCCTCGCCCCGCACCGCCGTTACGTCAATTCCGTGCTCTTCCTCCCCACCGCTGTCCGCCCCGGCCCCACGCGCACCTCATCGACCACCGCTTCCGCGCCTTCCCCGGCCGCCATCCACGACCATGTCCATCATGAACCCCGCCACTGACAATGACCCGCCCGCCGGCTCCGGCACCCCCTCCGACCTGCCAGGACCCCTCACTTTCCAGCTCGTGCTGCTGCGCCGCATGGCCGATCACCAGCCGGATCTCGTCGAGGACGCCCTCCGCCAACTACGGGTCACCCGCGCGCAGATGCGCGAGGCCAACCGGCGCTGGCAAGCCCGGATGCACGCTCCGCAGGCACGCGCCGGCGCCCAGCCGTACCGGGCGCTGCTCGGTACGCCGGAGACCGTCACGACCCGCCGCATCGGCGACCTAACCTGCGAGGCACTGACCTGGCCGGTCCCGCTCTGGCCGGAGCTGCGGTTCGAGGTCCTCGCCGCACCCGGGGGCGGCGTCTGGAACGCCTGGCTCGTCCGCGCCCCCAACGCCCCCGCCCCGGACCTCCGTACGACCGCAGATCTCGTCCCGTGGTCCTGCACGGTCGACGAGGTCGCCCGCGCCTTCGCCCCGGCCCGCCCGATGGAGGGCAGCGCCCCCACCCGCTGGCGCCTGGCCTGCACCGCCACCGGACCGGACGGCGCCCGACAGGACGTCGTCGCGGAGTTCACCTGGGGCCTCTATCAGCGTCGTGTCGATCGGGCGAGGGAAGAGCCAGCCGCGACGCGGCAGTAGCACTGATGCCGCATCACATACTGCTGACGCCCAGTCACTACTCCCTAAGCCCCCGTCACACTCCGTGCATGACACCGACGGTGTTACTACGTCAGGCCCTACGCCAACACGGCCGCACGACAAACCAGCAGAGCAGCAGAGCAGCAGACCAACAGGCCAACAGGCCAACAGGCCAACAGCGGATCCCCTCGCTGGAAGACCTATCGCCACTCACAACGCCTCGCTACTGGAGATCCATCGCTTGAGACATACCACTGTGGCCATACCGCCGGAGACGCATCACTGGGGACACATCACTGAGCAATAACGACGCCCCAACCAAAGCCCCTCATCCCCACCCCCGACACCACCCGCCACACCACCACCCCCAACCCAACCCCCCACCCCACTCCCATCCCCACCCCTCCCCCAAGCGGACGCGCTCAACAGGCGGAGGCCGGTGCGGGCCCGGAGGATGGCGCACGAGCGCTCACGTGCGGGCGCTCGTGCCCAGTACCGGTCCACCCGGGACGTTCACACCGGCCCATCGGGGAGGAATCCACCATGACCATCAGCCTCGCCCAACTGCGACGCTGCTCGGCCGCCGTCGACCTCGGCGCGGCCCGGACCAGGGTGTATGTCAAGAACCAGGGACTGGTCGTCGATGAACCGACCGTCGCCGCGGTCAACACCCGCACCGGGTCGATGCTGGCCGTGGGCGCCCAGGCCGAGCTGATGGACGGCCGCACCCCCGACTACATCCGCGTGGTCCGGCCGGTCTCCAACGGGACGGTCGTGGACATCGACATGGCCCAGCGCCTGCTACGCCACCTGGTGGGCGACAAGCTGCGCAAGACCTGGCGACGGCGCCCCACGATGCGGGCCGCGGTCTGCCTCCCGTACGGCAGTGAGCCGCTGGCGCAGCGGGCGGCCGTGGAGACCCTGACCGGGCTGGGTGCCCGCCGGGTCGAACTGGTCGACACTCTGGTCGCGGCGGCCGTCGGCTGCGGGCTCCCGGTGGAACAGCCCGAAGCGACCATGATCGTGGTGTGCGGTGCGGGCACCACGCAGGTCGCGGTGCTCTCACTCGGCTCGATCGTGGCCGCGGAGACCGTCCCCGTGGGCGGCAACGCCATCGACCACGCGGTGATCCAGCACCTCCGGCTGCACCACGAGTTGATGCTGCCGAACCAGTCCGTGCGCCCGCTGCACCTGATGTTGTCCGGGGACGGCGAACTCACGCCCGGTTCCACGGAGGTGCACGGGCGGGACGTGGTCAGCGGGCTCGCCCGGTCCGTGCACGTGGACACCGAGCGGGTGCGACGCGCCATCATCACGCCGTTGACAGCGATCCTCGACGGCATCGGGGCGGTGCTGCGCCGCTGCCCGCCTGACCTCGTGGCCGACCTCGGGGAGCGCGGCATCATGCTGGCGGGCGGCAGCGCGCTGATCCCGGGGCTGGAGCCGATGATCCACGAGGCCACGTCGATGCCGGTGCACATCGCGGACCAGCCGGGCACCTGCGCGGTGCAGGGGCTGGGCGCCATGATCGAGGGCAAGGTGCAGCCCCTGCACCTCGATCCGATGGCGCCGTGAGCCTGCGCCCAGACAGCGGAACGAGGACAGCGGAACGAGGGCATCGGCACGAGGACATCGGCACGAGGACATCGGCACGAGAACATCGGCACGAACGCGCACCCGCCCACCGGCCAGGAAGAGCGAACACGGAACAGGGAAGAGCGCACAGGACAGCCCGAAGAACGAACAGGGCCGCCCCGACACCAGACGCCAGACACCAGACACCAGACACCAGACACCGGGCGCCAGACACCCAACGCCCCATCCCCTGCTACCCCGCTCCCTCCCGTACTCCCTTCCCCGCTACAGACTCCGGGCGTTCCAGGCGATCAACGCGGGGCGGTCGTGTTCGGTGCCCAGGACGCCGACCGTGCCGGTGCCGAAGGTGAACAGGCCACCCGCGGCGGCCGGAAGGCCCAGGCGGCGGGCGGTCAGTACGCGCAGGAAGTGGGCATGGGCCACCAGCGCGACATCGCCCTCGTCGACCTCCAGGTGGGGCGCGATCAGCGCCAGTACGCGGTCGGCGCGCGCTCCCACCTCCTCGGGCGACTCCCCGGGGTGGTCGGCCGGCCCGGGGGCGACGCCGTCGTCGAAGAGGTACCAGTCGGGTCTGGTGCGGTGGATCTCGGCGGTGGTGATGCCCTCGTCGCCGCCGTAGTCCCATTCGCGCAGGTCATCGACGATGTGTGGGGAGGGGAGGCCGGCGAGTTCGGCGGTGCGCAGGGCCCGAGTCATCGGGCTGGCGTATACCCGCGCGATCTTCCGGCTCGACAGCAGCGGCCGGAGGGCGCGGGCCTGCTCCTCGCCGTTGGCGGTCAGCGGGAGGTCGGTCCAGCTGGTGTGCCGGCCGTCGCGGCTCCACTCGGTCTCGCCGTGGCGGACCAGCAGCAGCTCGCTCACTCGCCCTGCGCCTGCTCTCCGGCGCCGCCCTGTCCCTGCTGGGCCTGCTGTCCCTGCTGGGCCTGGGCCTCGGCGACCGAGGCGCGGACCTGGTCCATGTCGAGGCCGCGGGCCTGGCCGATGACGTCCTCCAGGGCGGTTTCGGGGAGCGCTCCGGGCTGGGCGAACACCGCGATGTTCTGCCGGACGATCATCAGGGTGGGGATGGAGCTGATGTCGAAGGCGGCGGCGAGTTCGGGCTCCTTCTCCGTGTTGACCTTGGCGAACAGCAGGTCGCCGTGCTTCTCGGACGACCGCTCGAAAACCGGCCCGAACTGCTTGCAGGGACCGCACCATTCGGCCCAGAAGTCGATCAGGACGAAATCGTTGCCGGAGACGATCTCGTCGAAGTTGTCCTTGGTGAGCTCCACGGTGCTCATACGCGCTTCCCTACTTACGGGCCGTCGGGGCTTCGGCGGGTTGACGCCGGCGCCTCCTGGACGGCTTTCGTGTCTGGCTGGTTTCGACTGTTCGGTTGGTTCCGGTGTACGACGCTACGGCGGGCCGGCGGCTCGTCGGGCACCGACCGACCGTACGTCCGCGCGTCCACACGTCCGTCCGTACGCCCGTCGGGCGCCCGCCTCCCGATCCGGCCCCCGTCAGCACTTCCCTGACGATTTCCGTAACAGGATCAAGCCGTACGGTATTCCGCACACCGGACCGCCCGGCTCCCCTGCCCACCCCGCGCCGCCCTAGACATGCCGTGGCCGAGATCACGTGTCCGAAGCCACCTACCGCGCCTCACCACCCCACCGCCCCGCCACCCCACCACGGGGCCGCGGGGCCACTTCGCCGCCGCGCCACGGGGCCGCCCCTCGCCCCGGCTCTCGAACTGCCGGGCCCCGCACCCCCGCCCTACGATGGACGGGGGGCCGCCCCGGAAGGAGGCGTCGGCCCGATGGAGACGCGCGTCGATGAGATCGCGGACGGGATCTACCGGATCTCCACCTTCGTTCCCGATGTGGCCGCGCCGGCCGGCTTCACGTTCAACCAGTTCCTCATCGACGCGGAGGAACCGCTGCTCTTCCACACCGGCATGCGCCATCTCTTCCCGCGGGTCTCGGAGGCCGTCAGCCGGGTGGTGCCGCTGGACCAGTTGCGCTGGTTGGCGTTCGGGCACGTGGAGGCCGATGAGTGCGGCGCGATGAACGCGTTTCTGGCCGCGGCCCCGCGCGCCCAAGTGGCGCACGGGCTCCAGGGGTGTCTGGTCTCGCTCAACGATCTCGCGGACCGGCCGCCGCGCCCTTTGGCGCACGGCGAAACGCTCGACCTGGGCGGCAAGGAGTTGCTGCGGCGCCGGGTGATGCACCTCAACACCCCGCACGTTCCGCACAATTGGGAGGCGCGGGTGCTGTTCGAGGAGACCACCGGAACGCTGCTGTGTGGGGATCTCTTCACCCACCTGGGCAAGGGGCCGCCGGTCACCGACCACGATCTGGTGGGGCCGGCGTTGGATGCGGAGGAGATGTTCCGCCAGACCTCCTGTCTGACGGCGGCGGTGGAGACGCTGCGTTCCCTGGCCCAGCTCGCGCCCAGGACACTGGCGGTGATGCACGGGTCGTCGTACTACGGGGACGGTGCGGCGGCGCTGCGCGCGCTGGCCGACGGCTATCAGGAGCGGTTCGGCCCGGAAGTGGCCTTCGCCGCCCGACCGAGCGCCCTCGCCGGGGTCACCGCTCCGCAGGGCTGACCCGCCGCCTCCCGTGGGGCCGGCCGCGGAGGCCGCCGTCCGGGCCCGGGTGCGAACGCTCCCGGCCGGGGGCCCGACGGAACGTCGCGGCGCCTGCGTCGTGGCGCGCAGCGGTCTGTGGCGGCGGCTAGCATCGCTGAAGAGACCGCCAAGAACGGAGTGTTCATCTGTGCGTCAGCTGCGCGTAGGCGTCGCCATCTTGACCATGGGAAACCGCCCCGCCGAACTCCAGGACCTGCTGGATTCGGTGGCGAAGCAGGACCTCCCCGCGACGCACATCGTGGTCGTCGGCAACGGCTCGCCGCTGCCGCCGCTGCCCGAAGGCGTCACGGGTGTGTCGCTGAGCGAGAACCTAGGTGTCTCCGGTGGCCGGAACGTTGCCCTGGACGAGCTGCGCAAGCTCGGTGACCTGGACGTGGTGGTCGACCTGGACGACGACGGGCTGCTGATCAGCACGGACGTCTTCAGTCGGCTCGCGGAACTGTACGAGCGCGACCCGAAGTTGGGGATCGTCAGCTTCCGCATCGCCGACGAGCTGGGCCGCACCCAGCGTCGCCACGTGCCGCGCCTGCGGGTCGGCGATCCGCAGCAGGGCGGGCTGGTCACCACGTTCCTCGGCGGCGGGCACGCACTGTCCGTACCGATGTTGGACCGGACCGGCGGCTGGCCGGACGAGTTCTTCTACGCCCATGAGGAGACCGATCTGGCCTGGCGGGCGTTGGACGACGGCTGGCACATCCGCTACGCGCCGGAGATCGTGCTGCAGCACCCGTACACCTCACCGACGCGGCACGCGGTCTACCACCGGATGGTCGCCCGGAACCGCGTCTGGCTGGCGAAGCGCCATCTGCCGGCGGTGCTGGTCCCGGTCTACCTCGGTGTCTGGGCGGGGCTGACTGCCGTCCGCAGTCGCTCGGTGGCGGGCATGCGGGCGTGGGCCGCGGGCTTCGCGGAGGGGGTCCGGACCCCGTGCGGGCACCGGCGGCCGATGCGCTGGCGCACGGTGTGGCGCATGACGCGGCTGGGGCGCCCGCCGGTCATCTAACCGATCACCGCCCCGTGTGCGGTCGCCCATGAACGGTCGTCTCGTAGGTGACGGTCTCGTAGGCGGCCGTCTCGTAGATGACCGTCTCGTAGGCGGCCGTCTCGTAGGCGGGCGCGGTGCCGGCTGGCAGCCCGCATATCGGCCCCCTTGACCGGCTCAGGCCGTCGCGGCCAGTCTGCGCAGGGTTCTGGCCGAGGGGGATCCGGGGTCGGCCGTGATCAGAACGACTTCCTGATCGTCCTCGGGGACGAGGAGTACGTCGCAGTTCAGCACAAGACTGCCCGCCGTCGGGTGGTCGACGGCCTTGGTGCGGTGACCAGGGGCGTGGACCGGGCGGGTCTCCCAGAGCTGACGGAACTCCTCGCTGCCGGTGTGCAGTTCGGCCAGGAGAGCGGCGAGCTGCGGGTCGTGCGGGTAGCGGTCGGCGGCCCGGCGCAGCCGGGCAACCACGATGTGCCCGAACTCCTCGGCGCTGGAGCTCTCGTACATCCGTCCTTCCCCGAGGAACCGGCGCCGGGCCAGGTTCGTCGTCCCCCGGCCGAGGTCGCCACCCAGCAGGGCCTGGGCCAGCGGGTTCCAGGCGACGATGCCGTAGGCCGCGTCGGTGACGATCGCGCCGGTCTCCGGCAGGCGCTCCAGCATCCGGGCCACGTGCGGGCGGACGCGCCGTACGGCGCCGGTGACGGGCGGCGGTGCGCTCGTTCCGGCCAGGCGGAACAGATGGCTGCGTTCGGCCGGCGACAGGCGGAGCGCCTGGGCCAGCGCCTCCAGGATGCGGGGCGACGGACGAGGGCCGCGGGCCTGCTCCAGGCGTGCGTAGTAGTCGACGGACATGTGGGCCAGCTCTGCCACCTCTTCGCGGCGCAGGCCCGCGGTGCGGCGCGGGGCGCTCGTGGGCAGGCCGAGCACGTGCGGACGCAGGGCTGTGCGGCGGTCCCGCAGGAATCGGGCGAGTTCCTGCCGCGCCATGGTCTCTCCTTCCGCTGCCTGGTACAGGTTGTCCCTGGCAGGGTGGTCTCCGCCAGGGGACCGTGGCTGTCATGAACGATCGCACGGCACTGGTAACCGGTGCCAACAAGGGCATTGGCAAGCACATCGCCCGCCTGCTCGCCGCGGAGGGTTTCGGCGTGTACGTGGGCTCCCGCGACGCCGGGCGCGGGCGGCGGGCCGTCGAGGAGTTCGGCGGCGCCGCGCGTCTGCTGGTCCTCGATGTGACGGACCCGGACGGCATCGCCGCAGCCGCGGAGCAGGTGGACCGGCTCGACGTGCTGGTCAACAACGCGGGCGTCTCGTCGTCGCTCGCCCCGCCGACCGAAACCGGCACAGACGACTTCCGGCGCACGTACGAGACCAACGTGTTCGGGGTCGCCGCGGTCACCAACGCCTTCCTGCCCGCCCTGCGCCGCTCCCCGCACCCCCGGATCGTCAACGTCTCCAGCGGGACCGGATCACTGACCTGGAGCACGCACCCGAATCCCCAGTTCACCTCCGGAAGCGGCGGTGCCGCCGCGTACCGGTCGTCGAAGGCCGCCCTCAACGCCCTGACCGTCCTCTATGCCCAGACCCTGGCCGAGGAGGGCTTCAAGGTCAACGCGCTAGCCCCCGGCTTGCGGGCCACCGATCTCAACCCTCGGGCGGCCGCGGCGGGCGGGGACCCGGCCGAGGCCGCCGCGGGCGCCGTACGGCTGGCGCTCCTGCCGGACGACGGGCCGACCGGCGCGTTCTTCTCCTGGGACGGAACGCCCGTGCCGTGGTGACCGCGGCACCCGGCGCCGCGGCCGGCGTCCGCCCCTCCTCACTGATCGCCTCCGCACCGTAGGAGCCGCGGGCGACGTATCGGGCCCGCCGAGGTGGGCGAGGGAGGCTGCCGGGCCGTGGACGGCGCGTTCGGCGCCGGGGCGGGCGGTCAGGTCGATGCGGCCGACCGCACCGGGCGTGACCGGACGGTCGCCTGTTCCAGACGCGCCAGGAGTTGCAGGTGAGAGGGCCCGCAGGGGATGAGTCGGACGTCGGCCCCGCGGATCGTCTCGGCCAGCCCTGCGCCGTTCCGCAGGCCCAACGCGTGCCGGATGCCGACGACGTCCCTTGCGACCGGCGGGTGAGGGAACGTCAAGACGGCGCCCAATGGGGCCGGGGTGACAAGGAGTTCGCGGAACCAGTGGACCTGGCCACTACTGTCCGCAGCGTTGAACAGCCGCTATCCACTCTCGGACCACAGCCTTCGCATCAGCCGGCGCGCGTGCTGATCGCGCACGCAGCTCCGGAGCCTGCGTGGAACCGGCGGAACCGATCAAAGCGCCCATTGAATCTCGGAACGCGCATTGCGGGGCTCGTCGCCCCCTTCACAATGCGCCCCGACAGAACGTTTTCGCAGTTCAGCGCCTTACGGCGCCCTACGCTGAGGTGGGGCGGGTGGGACTCGAACCCACGGCCGACGGATTATGAGTCCTTTTCGGATCTTGGCGGCCCTTGCCTATCCGCGCTCGCTTGTGACGTTTCAGCAGGTCAGGATGGGTGTGCCATGTCAGCGCCCACCCGTCTTTGCCGGTCTCTTCCTGTCCTTGTGTCCCGACTGCGCCCCGACACCGTCCCGATTAGACGGGAAACAGCAAGCTGTCGAGGAATCGCGCCAGTTCGGAACTCCGTCTCGAACCTGTGCACAGCGGATTCCGCTTCCAACGCGCAGAGGCTCCGCCCCAATTGGGCGGAGCCTCCGAAAAAGTCCTGAAGAGAAAGGATACTTTGCGACGCCGGCGTCAACCCCAGTCTTTGCGCATGGTCACTCCTCGGAGAAAGCGTGCGTCGCTCGGCGGTAGGGCTGGGAGACCACGGCGAGACGCGCTGGAGGCCACAGGTCATCTCGCTCGTTCAAACTCAGTTCGGCTCCACGGCGCAACAGCCAGATATCCTCGAACTGGAAGTGCAGCACTGCGTCACCGGTGACCCGCCCCAGGAGGCCAGACGTCAGCCGGATCATTTCGTCCTGCTGGTCGGACGGTTCCCCCCTCCTCCCATCAAGCCGGAACCGGACGGATGCCGTCGGAGTGAAGCCCAAGTCCAGGGTCACAGGGTGTCCCCACGGCATCGGCCGGTCCTCACCGACGGAGATCCACATGCCTGACCCGGTGACCGCGCCTTCCTCAAGTAGAGCCTCGGGGGTGACTGAGGCATCGAACGTCCCGGTAGACCGGGCGACGTCGCACAGATGCCAGGCAACCTGTACGACGGTTTTCTCCGCCGCAATATCGAGGCTGTAGGAAATGGCCATGCAGTTAGTCTTTCTCGCGAGTTCTAGGGGTAGAGGTGCAGAATGTTGCCATCTTTATCAATGGCGATTACCTCTTTGAGTCCCGGATTCGGCCAATCGTGCAACTGTGCGTTCATCTTGGAGATGTCGACAGGGCTGTCAGTCAAGTTCAACACGACACGTTCGGTCTGCTCCTTGTCGACCTTCCCCTGGATTTCACCGGCAATGTTCCGGGCGCTACCGGAACTGGGCGAGTAGCAGTCAAATACCTTGCCGTTGACCTTGTAGTCAGGATTCTTGGAGCCAGGAACCTCAGGTGAATGCTCAACGTCGTAGCCGTGCTGAGCTAGCTTATCGGCTGCCTCATTCTGGCGTGTCAGCGCGCGTACGGTTGTCGGGTCAGCGTTCTTGGAGATGGACTCTGGATTGCCGCGTGCTGTGGCGTTGGGGTCTGGGTCACGTTGAGGCAGGGTGTGACCGTTGTCCTCCGGCAGCCTTCCACCCCCGCCTCCCCCGTCGGACTCCATGTTCACGCGGTTCGGGCCTGCCGCGTCCTTGATGATGTTGCTCGCCCCGGCGCCGGCCAATTCGAGGCCACCGGCGATCGCGGTGGCTGAGACCGCGGCGGCGGGTACGCCCAGCGCGGCGCCGACCCCGGTGATATCCAGCGCGGCGCCGGCCACTTCTCCGCCGGCGCCGAGGGTTGCCAGCCCAATGCCCCCCAGCACCTGCCCGACCGCACCGGGATCGTGCAGCATGGCGTTGCCCACCGAGGCAAGGTCGGTCAGTACGGTTTCTCCGACCTTTTCGACGACGTGACCCGTACCGGAGAGGAATGAGCCGATGCCGTCGCCGAGTTCGGACCAGAACCCCGGTTCAGGAGGTGCGAGGTCACGCGCTTCCCCGACGATGATGGCCGCAGTTTGCCCGGCAGTGTCCAGCTGGCTAGCAGCGTTGTCCAACTTGGTCTGCGCAGCTTCGTGATGCTCCTCGCCCGAGTTCCAGAGGCTGATGGCATCTTGCGCCTGGCTCTGCGCCCAGGACAACGTCGCGATGTAGGCATCCAGGGCCTTTGCGGCGTCATGGAAGGCGTCGCCGGCGCGATGAAGAAGATCACCGTATGCCTGTAGCGCCGACTGCGTGCGACGCAGTGCGGCAGGGTTGCCCGGTATAAGTTCTTTGACGCGGCTGCCCTGTTCGAGATCCGTCACTACTGCTTCACCGCCGGGTCTGTGGTCCCGCGCAGCATTCCATGAAATTGTTTATGCGTGTGTTCTTCAACGCTGCGATAGGCGTTCACGTTTGCCGTCAGGCGGGTGGCGATCTCCTGACCATCCTTTGCGAGGTTGCCGACTCCACGCTGCCAACGGTCGAGGAAGTCGGACAAGGTGCTCGCTAACCCGTCGTGTCCGACCTCCGACTCGTCGTGTGAAATGTCGCTCACTTTCTGGACACTGATCTGGTCCAGCGTGCCGTTCACCCCCGTGGCGGCCTTCTCCAACGCTTCAAGGTCAACCTGATACTGCTCGTCCATCTCTCCCCCCGGTTCAGGTCTCTACCAGCCGATACCCAACCGAGGAAAGTCTGCCAAAAGAAAGGGTCCGTTTTGATCTTTATGTAACGTTATAGCGCGCGTAGATGGAGAGCCCTTGATCTTTCCTTGATTGACCTTGGGCAACGATTCACACCCTTACCGCCGACACCGCACCAGTCGGCGAAGCGTCACGCCATACACGCTTCGCACGCGAGGGATCCGACCGCTGCACTCCCGCGAGGGACACGCCACCCGGGCATGCCCCTCGATCAGGTCAGGAACTGGGTTCAGCGGCTGCGGCCGTCGCCCGGCGCTTCGAGCTTCGCTTGCGGGGCCGTCGTATGGCAGCAGAAGTCGGATCGGGCTGGTGCTCCGCGCCGCTTTCGGTGTCGTGGCGTGACGGTTCTGGTTTGGCTTCGGCGTGATCCAAGGCGCTCGTGTGGACACCGGAACGAGTCGCGGAGTGGAAGCGCACGGGCCAGAAGCCCAGCCCCGTCATGGTGTGGGCCCCGGAGCAAACCGGCGAGTTCCTGGACTTCATCACCGACGACCGGCTTTGCGGCATGTGGCACGGGTTCATCTTCCGGGGACCTCGACGCGGCGAGATGTGCGCGCCGCCCTGGACAGAAGTCAGCCTGTCGGGCTACTGGTTCCGCATCTCCGCCCAGATCGTTGAGATCGCCTACCGGCTGTACGACGAGGCTCCGAAGCAGGACAGCGTCCGCACCGTCACCCTCGACGCCATGACAGGGGCCCTGTGGGCAGCGTGGCGCGAGACCCAGGATCGGGAACGTCAGCAGTGGTCCGGGGAAGAGGCGTGGGTGGAAAGCAACCGCGTTTGGACTCACGAGAACGGCGAGGCGCTTCACCCCGATTGGATCAGCCGGCGGTTCAACCGGCTCGTCGAACTGTCCGGGCTTCCACCGATCCGCCTACACGACACCCGTCACCTTTCGGCAACGCTGGCACTGCTAGGCAAGGCGGACATAAAGGTCGTCCAAGAGCGGCTGGGGCACAGCTCCCGTCAGATCACCTCGGACACCTATACGAGCGTCCTGCTGCAGCTCCTGACAGCCGAGGCGGAATCCACGAACGCGGTCGTGCCCCGGTCGAAGAAGGACGGTCCCCAGCGAGGGAAGTCGACGCGGCCGGAAGCTCGCGGTGAGGCACCAGAGACGTTCCGGGACACCGAGGGCAAGGGGCCGGACGAGGGACTTCGCACCGCCGCGTGACCTGCGTCCCAACTTTGTCCCAACACGTGTGATTTCATGATCGGGACGGGCCGCCAAGATCTCTGGGCCGTTGCCCTGACCAGCTAAGGCGCTGGTCAGGACGTTTCTCCGCTTCCGTGAAGTGGTGGGGCGGGTGGGACTCGAACCCACGGCCGACGGATTATGAGTCCGCTGCTCTAACCGGCTGAGCTACCGCCCCTCACGGCGCGTCGCGCACATTTGTGCGCGCCGTCTGCCGCAGCATAGCCGCTCATACGATCTGCTGCCCGTGCGGGCTGCCGTCGGACGACCTTGCACGCCCAAGAGGACTTCGATCAACGGGGATTCGGTTCCCGGGCACAAGAAAAAGGACCCCTTCCGGGGTCCTCGTTCCTCTGCTCCCCCGACTGGACTCGAACCAGTAACCCTCCGGTTAACAGCCGAATGCTCTGCCAATTGAGCTACAGGGGATTGAGCTCCCCCGACTGGACTCGAACCAGTAACCTGCCGGTTAACAGCCGGCTGCTCTGCCAATTGAGCTACAGGGGATTGCTCTACTTGCCTCGAATGCATCGCTGTCCGGGGCTCCGGACGGCGTGCGCTCGCTGCGACACATACATTAGCGCAAGCAGGGGGGTGCTCCGCCAATCGGTATCGCCGGAGGTCGCCGCGGGCGGCCCGGGTGCCGAGGGGCAGGTGCCCAGCCCGGCGTCCGGTGCCGTCCGGTACCGGACGGGATCGAGCGGCAAGGGAAAGGTGGAGCGATGCGCTACCGGCTCACGTTCATCGCGGGACTGGCGGTGGGATATGTGCTCGGCACCCGGGCCGGGCGGGAGCGGTACGAGCAGCTCCGTAAGAATGCCCAGCGGATCGCGCAGAACCCGGCGGTCCGCAATACCGCCGAGTCGGCCGCGCTGACCGGGCGGCAGGCCGCGTCGAAGGCATTTGTGACGGTGTCGACGAAGGTCGAGGGGCGGCTGCCCGCGCCGGTCGCGGAGCGGGTGCGGTCGCTGCGGGAGCAGCGTGCGGCCGATGAGGACGAGTGGGGCACCAGCAATACGTGAGTGCGGGCCCCGGTGGGCAAACCCTGACTCTTTCCCCATGGGGTTCATGGGGCATCATCTGGGGCCATGGGGATAGTCGCCGGGTTGGACAGTTCGTCCGAGAGCACACGGATCGTGGTCTGTGACGCGGACACGGGTGCCGTGATCAGGCAGGGGTACGCACCGCACCCCGTGGAGAAGGGGCCCGAGGTCGATCCGCAGGCGTGGCTGATGTCACTCGGTGAGGCCGCGGGGAACGGGCTGCTGGAGGGCGTACAGGCCATCGGGGTCGCGGCGCAGCAGCATGGGCTGGTGCCGTTGGACGCCGAGGGGAATCCGGTGCGGCCGGCGTTGGTCGGCAACGACAAGCGGGCGCAGAGCGCGGCCGCGGACCTGGTGGACGCGCTGGGCGGGCGGGCGGCCTGGGCGCAGGCGGTCGGGGCGGTGCCGCAGGCGCAGCATCCGGTGACGAAGTTGCGGTGGCTGGCGCGGTCCGAGGCGGCGAATGCGGCGCGGATCGCCGAGGTCATGACGCCGCACGACTGGCTGGCCTGGCAGTTGCTGGGGCGGCCGGCGCGGCGGACCACGGACCGGGGCGGGGCGTCCGCGACCGGTTACTGGTCGGCGGCGACGGGTGGGTACCGGCCGGATCTGGTGGAGCTGGCGCTGGGGCATCAGGTGCGGCTGCCGGAGGTGCTGGGGCCGTCGGGGACCGCGGGTTTCACGCCGGAGGGGCTGCTGATCTCGGCCGGGACCGGCGAGACCATGGCCGCCGCCTTCGGGCTGGGGGTCGGGGTGGGCGACGCGGTGGTGTCGCTGGGTGCCTCGGGGTCGGTGTTCGCCATCCACGAGGAGGCGCTGGCGGATCCGACCGGGACGATCACGTCGTTCGCGGACGCGACCGGGCGGCATCTGCCGGTGGTGCACACCACCAATGCGGTGCGGGTGCTGCGCGGTACCGCGGAGCTGTTGGGGACGGATCTGGCGGGGCTGTCCGAGCTGGCGCTGGCGTCGTCGCCCGGTGCGTACGGGATGGTGCTGCTGCCGTATCTGGAGGGTGAGCGGACACCGTATCTGCCGCACACCGCGGGGTCGTTGCACGGGATGCGGCGGGAGAGCATGAAGCCGGAGCATCTGGCGCGGGCGGCCGTGGAGGGCATGCTGTGCGGGCTCGCGGACGCGTTGGACGTGCTGCGAGGCCGAGGTGTGGCGGTGCGTCGGGTGTTCATGTTGGGTGCGGCGGCGGAGTTGGGTGCGGTGCAGGCGGCCGCGCCGGGGCTGTTCGGGGCGCAGGTCGTGGTGCCGCAGCCGGCGGAGTACGCGGCGCTGGGTGCGGCCCGGCAGGCGGCGTGGGCGTGGCAGGTGGCGCACGGCACGGCCGGGCCGGCCGCCGGTGGGGACGGCGGTGCGGGGTACCCGGAGCCGCCGCGGTGGCCGGCGGCGGCGAGCCAGGTCTTCGAGCCGGGTGAGGAGCTGCCGGTGTGGCAGGCGGTGCGGCAGCAGTACTCGGCGGTGCGGGACGAGGCGCATCCGGGGGCGTTCCAGCGGGAGGGCTGAGCGGTGGGCCGGGGGTTTTCAGTCGAGGTAGCCGTGGAGCTGGTCGGCGAAGGCGTGGTCGCGGAGTTTGCCGAGGGTTTTGGACTCTATCTGGCGGATGCGTTCGCGGGTGACGCCGAAGATCCGGCCGATCTCCTCCAGGGTGCGGGGGCGGCCGTCGGCGAGGCCGTAGCGGAGTTGGACGACCTTGCGTTCGCGTTCGGCGAGGGTGGAGAGGACCGCGTCGAGGTGTTCGCGGAGCAGTAGGAACGCGGCGGACTCCACGGGTGAGGCGGCGTCGCCGTCCTCGATGAGGTCGCCGAGGGCGACGTCGTCCTCCTCGCCTACGGGGGCGTGGAGGGAGACTGGTTCCTGGGCGAGTCGTAGGACGTCGGTGACGCGTTCGGGGGTGAGGCCGAGGTGGGCGGCGACCTCCTCGGGGGTGGGTTCGTAGCCGCGTTCTTGGAGCATGCGGCGTTGGACCCGGACGACGCGGTTGATGAGTTCGACGACGTGGACGGGGACGCGGATGGTGCGGGCCTGGTCGGCGAGGGCGCGGGACATGGCCTGGCGGATCCACCAGGTCGCGTAGGTGGAGAACTTGTAGCCGCGGGCGTAGTCGAACTTCTCGACGGCGCGGATCAGGCCGAGGTTGCCCTCCTGGACGAGGTCGAGCATGGTCAGGCCGCGGCCGACGTAGCGTTTGGCGACGGAGACCACCAGGCGCAGGTTGGATTCGATCAGGCGGCGTTTGGCGATCCGGCCGCGGACGACCAACGTGTCGAGTTCGTGGGCGAGTTGGGAGTCGAGGTCGGGGGTGCGGGTGAGTTTCTCCTCGGCGAAGAGTCCGGCTTCGACGCGGCGGGCCAGGTCGACTTCCTCGGCTGCGGTGAGCAGCGGGATCCGGCCGATCTCGCGGAGGTACTGGCGGAAGAGGTCGGAGGAGGGGCTGCTGGTGTCGGCGCGGGGTGCGGGGTCCGTGGTGTCGGCGTGCTCGGGGGTGTCCGTGGTGTCGGCGGCATCCGTGGTGTTGGGGGTGTCTGTGGTGGTTGGTGGGTCGGGGGGTTCGGGGGGCTCCGGGGTGAGGAGTTCGGCGGCGGGGGGTTCGGCTTGCTGCGGCACCGTGACCGGGGCGGTGCGCAGGCCGGTATCGGGTGGGGCGGCCGGTGCGCCATCGGCAGGTGCGGCGGGGAGGGTCCGGGTCTGCACGGGGGCGACCTCCAGGTGATCGCGGCTGGGGCGGCACGAGGTCCGGGGCGGAGCGGCCGAGCCGCCGGGTCCGCCCCACGTCACGAGCGGCTGCGCGGGGGCTCACGGCCCGTACGGCGGCGCGTGGGGCCGGATGTGCCGCGCTCCGGGGACTTGCGGCACCGCTCCTCAGTGTGGAGTACGACACATGTCCGCCACGAGGGGCGTGCGGGCACTTTCTGAGTCCGGTCCGTGACCGAATGGCTACCGGGAGGTGCCGGCGGAGGGCGGCGGGGTTCCTGGGGCGGGTGGGGCCGGGGCACCCCTGAGGCCGGCGGCGTCCTAGAGGGCGGCGGCGCCGCGTTCGCGGAGGGACTGGCCGTACTGCTGGAGGACCCAGAGTTCGTTCTGGACGGCGGTGAGTTGTTGGGGGTCGGCGCGTGGGTCCAGGCGCTGGAGGGTGCCGCGGATCTCCGTGACGCGTTGGTTGACGGCGGCGAGGCGGACGGTGACCAACTGGACGCCGGCGTACGACTCGTCGGGGTCGCGGCGGGTGTGCAGTGGTTCGACGGCCAGTTCGGTGACCATGGCGCGGACGGTGTCGTCGGGGGCGGCGTCGCGCACCCGGGCGAGGTAGTCGCCGTCGGTGGATCCGGCGGTGGCGCCGCCGGCCTCCTCGATGCACTGTCGGACGACGGCGTACGGGGGTGCGGTGAACTCGTCGGCACCGTAGGCGTCGAAGGTCGGGGAGACGAGGTCGGGGCGTTGCAGGGCGAGTTTGAGGAGTTCTCGCTCGACGCGGTGGGCGGGGCTGCGGAGGTTGAGGGCGGGGCCGCCGGTGCCGGGTGCGGGGCGCTGTGGCTCGGCGGAGGGGGGTGTGTCGCGGCGCTGCGGGCGGCCTTGGCCGGGGCCGGCGTCGCGGCCGCGGTCGCGGGCCCAGCGGGCGAGCTGGGAGACCCGGCGGACGACGAACTGGGTGTCCAGGATGCCGAGGATGCCGGCCAGCTGGACGGCGGATTCGTGCTGGATGGCGCTGTTCTTGATGCGGGCGACGATGGGGGCGGCCTCGTCGAGGGCGGCGGCGCGGCCGACCGGGGTGTCGAGGTTGTGCCGGGAGACGACGTGGCGGAGGGCGAATTCGAAGAGCGGGGTGCGGGACTCGACGAGGTCGGCGACGGCCTGGTCGCCCTTGGCGAGTCGTAGGTCGCAGGGGTCCATGCCGCCGGGGGTGATGGCGATGGAGGTTTCGGCGGCGAACTTCTGGTCGTCCTCGAAGGCGCGCAGGGCGGCCTTCTGGCCGGCGGCGTCGCCGTCGAAGGTGAAGACGACCTCGGAGCCGGAGTTGTCCATCAGCAGCCGGCGGAGGATCTTGATGTGGCCCTCGCCGAAGGCGGTGCCGCAGGTGGCGATGGCGGTGGTGATCCCGGCGAGGTGGCAGGCCATGACGTCGGTGTAGCCCTCGACGACCACCGCGCGGCTGGTCTTGGCGATCTCCTTCTTGGCGAGGTCGATGCCGTAGAGGACCTGGGACTTGCGGTAGAGGGGGGTCTCGGGGGTGTTGAGGTATTTGGGGCCGTTGTCGTCGTCGCGGAGCTTGCGGGCGCCGAAGCCGACGACCTCGCCGGCGATGTCGCGGATGGGCCACATCAGGCGGCCGCGGAAGCGGTCGATGGGGCCGCGGCGGCCCTCCTGGGAGAGGCCGGAGAGGATCAGTTCCTGGTCGGTGAAGCCGCGGCCGCGCAGGAAGCGGGTGAGGTGGTCCCAGCCGGCGGGGCTGTAGCCGACGCTGAAGTGCCCGGCGGCGTCCTGGTCGAAGCCGCGCTCGGCGAGGAACCGGCGGGCGATCTCCGCCTCGGGGCTGTCGAGCTGGTCGGTGTAGTACTGGGCGGCGGCCTTGTGGGCCTCGACGAGGCGGGTGCGCTCGCCCTGCTGGCGGCCGGGGGTGTAGCCGCCCTCTTCGTAGCGGAGGGTGATGCCGGCCTGGGCGGCGAGGCGTTCGATGGTCTCGGCGAAGGAGAGGTGGTCGATCTTCATGACGAAGTCGACGGTGTCGCCGCCCTCCTGGCAGCCGAAGCAGTGGTAGAGCCCCTTGGCGGGGCTCACGTGGAAGGACGGGGACTTCTCGTCGTGGAACGGGCACAGGCCCTTGAGGTTGCCACCGCCGGCGTTGCGGAGCTGGAGGTACTCGGACACGACGGCGTCGATCGGGACCGCGTCCCGTACCGCCTTCACATCGTCATCGTTGATCCTGCCTGCCACGGGTGAATTCTACGGTGGGGGTGCGACAGTTCCCGGCGGGTGCGTCCGCCGGGGTCGGCCGGGGCGGTGGGGCGGGGTCAGCCGAGCAGTTCGTGGAAGCGGTCCAGGCCGATGTTGCCGCCGGAGATGATCACGCCGGTGCGGGCCGGGGGGTGGTCCAGGTGGCCGGTGAGCAGGGCGGCGAGGGCGCTGGCGCCGCTGGGTTCGATGACGATCTTGAGTCGTTCGAAGGCGAAGGCCATGGCGGCGCGGATCTCGTCGTCGGTGACCAGGACCACGGAGTCGACCAGCCGTCGGTTGATCGCGAAGGTCAGTTCGCCGGGGGTCTCGACGGCCTGGCCGTCGGCGATGGTGCGGGGTACGGGGACGGCGACGCGGTGGCCGGCGGCCAGGGAGCGGCGGGTGTCGTCGCCGGCCGCCGGCTCGACGCCGATCATGCGGATGCCGGGGTTCAGGGCGGTGGCGGCGGTGGCGGCGCCGGCCATCAGTCCGCCGCCGCCGATGGGCACCAGGAGGGCGTCGAGCGGGCCGGTCTCCTCGATGAGTTCCAGGGCGGTGGTGCCCTGGCCGGCGATGACGTGCGGGTGGTCGTACGGGGGGATCAGGGTCAGGCCCTGTTCCTGGGCGATCCGGCCGCTGATGGCCGCGCGGTCCTCGGTGAAGCGGTCGTAGGTGACGATCTCGGCGCCGTAGCCGGCGGTGGCGTCCTTTTTGGAGCGCGGGGTGTCGGTGGGCATCACGATGACGGCGCGGGTGCCGCGTTCCCGGGCGGCGAGGGCGACGGCCTGGGCGTGGTTGCCGGAGGAGTGGGCGACGACGCCGCGGGCGAGTTGTTCGGGGGTGAGGTGGGAGAGGGCGTGGTAGGCGCCGCGGAATTTGAAGGCGCCGACCCGCTGGAAGTTCTCGCACTTGAGGAACGCCTGGGTGCCGGTGCGCGCGTCGAGGGTGCGGGAGCGCAGCACCGGGGTGTGGTGGGCCACGCCGGACAGCCGGCGGGCGGCGTCCCGGACGTCGTCGAGGGTGACGGCCGGGGCGCCGGTTCCGCCGGGGACGGCGCTGCCGGTGGAGCTGGTGGGGCTCGTGGGGCCAGGGCTCATACCGGCACGTTACGTGAGCAGGGAGGCCAGGGGAATGGTGGGATCGGCCAGTCGCTCGGGGTCCAACGGGGCGCCGGAGAGGATCAGTTGCTGGATGTGCTCGGTGACGTCCCAGACGTTGACGTTCATGCCGGCCAGGACCCGTCCCTCCCTGAGCCAGAAGGCGATGAACTCCCGTTTGCCGACGTCGCCGCGGCAGATGACCTGGTCGTAGGAGCCGGGCGGGGCGTAGCCGGAGTACTCCATGCCGAGGTCGTACTGGTCGGAGAAGAAGTACGGGATGCGGTCGTAGCTGATGTCTTGGCCGAGCATGGCGCGGGCGGCGGCGGGGCCGCCGTGGAGGGCGTTGGCCCAGTGCTCGACGCGCAGCCGGGTGTCGAGCAGGGGGTGGTCGGCGGCGGCCACGTCGCCGGCGGCGTGGATGTACGGGTCGGAGGTGCGCAGTGCGGCGTCGACGGCGATGCCGCCGCCGTCGGCGCGGTCGACGACGTCGAGGCCGGCCTGTTCGGCGAGGGCGGTGCGGGGGGCGGCGCCGATGGCGGCGAGCACGTCGTGGGCGGGGTGTTCCTCGCCGTCGTCGGTGCGGACCGACACCACCATGCCGTCCTGGCCGACGATCTCGGTGAGGCGGGCGCCGAAGTGGAAGCGGACGCCGTGTTCGCTGTGGAGGTCGGTGAAGAGGGCGCCGAGTTCGGGGCCGAGGATGCCGTGCAGGGGGGTCGGTCCGGGCCCGATGATGGTGACCTCGGCGCCGTAGGAGCGGGCCGCGGCGGCGACTTCGAGGCCGATCCAGCCGGCGCCGGCGATGACCAGGTGGCCGTTCTCGCGCCCCAGGGAGGCCAGGACGCCGCGTAGGCGTTCGGCGTGGGCGAGGCGGCGGAGGTGGTGCACGCCGGCCAGGCCGGTGCCGGGGATGTCCAGGCGGCGGGGTTCGGCGCCGGTGGCCAGCAGCAGCTTGTCGTAGGCGATGAGGGTGCCGTCGCCCAGGCGGACGGTGCGGCCGGCGGGGTCCAGGTGGACGGCGGGCTGGCCTAGGTGGAGCTCGATCCGGGCCTGGGCGTAGAAGGCGGGTTCGTGGACGAAGACGCTGTCCCGGTCTTCCTTGCCGAGCAGGTACCCCTTGGAGAGCGGGGGGCGCTCGTAGGGGTGGTCGCGTTCGTCGCAGATGAGGATCACCCGGCCGGTGAACCCTTCCGCGCGGAGCGTCTCCGCGGCCTTCGCTCCGGCCAGGCCACCCCCGACGATGACGAACGTCTGGTGCGTGTCGACCACTTGCTTCCTCCTCGTTGCGGTGCCGTACGTCCGCGTCCGCGTCCGTGAGCGCCCCCGTTGGATCCCCCGTTGCTGCCCCGTTTCCGGTGCCCCCCGTTTCCTCCTCGTTGTTCTCGTTCCCTTGATGTGTTCGATGGTTTTCGGGTTCCCGTGCGTCCGTGCGGGGACGAGCGTCCCGCACGGAGCGTGAGGGGGGAAGAGGGGCCTCCCCCCAAGGGTCACCCAGGGTTGCCCTAACGGTTACCAGGGGGACGTGTGAGGCGGGCGTGAAGAGTACGTGCCGAGGCGTCGGTGAGCGCGGCGATCTGGTCGATAACGGCCCGCATGCGGGCGGTGTCGTCGGGGGCCGTGTCGAACAGTGAACGGAACTGCGGGTCAAGGCCGTCGGGGGCGCGGGCGAGCAGGGCCTCGGCGAGTTCGGCGATCACCACGCGCTGGTCGGCGCGGAGTGCTTCCTGGTCGGGGCGCTGTATGACGTAGCGGTCGGCGACGGCCTTGAGAACGGCGCATTCCAGCCGGGTTTCGGCCGGAACCACCAGCTCCGCCGTGTAGCGGGTGAGCCGCCCGTTCCCGTGGCCGGCCCGGGTGGCGCCCTCGGCGGCCAGGCAGAACCGGCCGATCAGCTGGCTGGTGGCGTCCTTGAGGCGGGCCTGGGCGAGCGCCGAGCCGTCGTAGCCGTGTGGCCACCACTCCTGCTCCAGGAGGCGGTCCAGTGCGGCGGCCAGCTCCGCCTCGCCGGCGCCGGGGGCGTAGCGTGCCGCGGCGACCGCGAAGATCTCGGCGCGTTCGGGGTCGGCGAGCAGGACGTTGGGGTCGAGGTGGCCGGCGTGCAGCCCGTCCTCGACGTCGTGGACCGAGTAGGCGACGTCGTCGGACCAGTCCATGACCTGTGCCTCGAAGCTGCGCCGGGCGGGCGGGGCGCCCTGCCGGAACCACGTGAAGACCGGCTGGTCGTCGGCGTAGACGCCGAATTTCGGGGCGGTGGGCCCGTCGGGGTGGGCGCCGCGCGGCCAGGGGTATTTGGTGGCGGCGTCCAGGGTGGCGCGGGTGAGGTTGAGTCCGACGCTGACCGGGGCGCCGTCCGGGGACGGTACGAACCGTTTGGGTTCCAGACGGGCCAGTAGGCGCAGCGACTGGGCGTTGCCCTCGAAGCCGCCGCAGGGTGCGGCGACCTCGTTGAGGGCCTGTTCGCCGTTGTGTCCGAAGGGCGGGTGGCCGAGGTCGTGCGCCAGGCAGGCGACCTCGACGAGATCGGGGTCGCAGCCGAGGGCGGCGCCTAGTTCACGGCCCACCTGGGCGCACTCCAGGGAGTGGGTGAGCCGGGTGCGTGGGCTGGCGTCCCATGCCTGGGTGGCGCTGCCGGGGGTGACGACCTGGGTCTTGCCGGCGAGCCGGCGCAGTGCGGCGGAGTGCAGGACCCGGGCACGGTCGCGTTGGAAGGCGGTGCGCCCGGGGCGTTTGTCCGGTTCGGGGACCCAGCGTTCGGCGTCCGCCGCGGTGTAGCCGGGGAGCGCCGCGTGCGGGTCCTGGCCGGGGCTGGGAGGGGTTGCCCGTGTTGTGCCCGTCATACCGCGACGGTAGCCGCCCTGATGCCCTCGGTGCCGGATCCGGTACGTGCGGAGAGCGCCTGGTCGTAGCGGTGCAGTACGAGACGGGCCAGCGCGGGGTGGTCGCCCAGGGGTGCGGCGGCGGGCCCGGGGGCGAGGGCCGCGCACCGGTCGGCGAAGTGGCCGGGGGCGGCGAAGCAGCCGGCGACGGCGATGTCGTGGGGGTGGTGACCGCGGTCGACCAGTGTGCGGACGGCTTCGGGGACGGTCGGGGACGCGGCGGAGGCGTAGGCGGGCAGGACGGGGACGCCGCCGAGGCGGGTGGAGAGCAGGCGGGCGATGCGGGCGGTGTCCCGGGCGGAGCGGGCGGCGCGGGAGCCGGCGGCGGCCAGGACGACGGCGGGGCGGCCGCCCCGGTGGGGGCCGGTGGGGAACCCGGCTTCCAGGAGCCGGGCGTGCAGCGCCTCCACCAGGAGCGCGTGTGGGCCCAGGGGGGCGGCTATCCGTCCGGTGAGGTGCGGGGCGGCGGCGAGCGCGGCGGGCAGGTCGCGGGTGACGTGATGGCCGTGGCCGAACAGCAGCGGTACGAGGACGACCTCGCCGGCCGGGCCGATCGAGCCGGCCGGGGCGGCCGGGCCGGTCGAGCCGGTCGCGTCGGCCGGGCCGATCGCGTCGCGCAGCTTGGCGAGGGTGTCGGTGAGCAGCGGCCGGTCGAGTTCGAGGTGGCCGAGGTGGACGGGGAGGCCGGGGCGGAGTGCGCGGATCCGGTTGAGGAGGGCCCGCACGGTGGGCGCGGCCCCGGGGTGGCGGCTGCCGTGGGCGACGGCCACCAGGGCGGGGGGCTGTGCCGTGGGGCGGCGGAAGCCGTGCAGGCGGACCGTGTGGAGCCGGCTGCTGAGTTCGGCGGTGATGTCGGAGGCGAGGCCGGCGGCGCCCAGGGGGGCGGGGGGCGGGGTGTACGGGGCGGGGGCTGGTGGGGCGGCGGAGTGGTTCGGTTCCGGGGTGGGGTGGTTCGCTGTCGGCGCCGTCATGGGCCGAGCCTGGCAGGTGGTCGTTGCGGTGCTGTTTCCCGTCGGGGAACTCCGTGTACCGCGGCGGTGCTGCGGGCTTGCCGTCCTGTGGGAGGAGTCCGCCGCGTGCCGGAAACCGGGGCGACCCACCGGCCTAACACGCCCGTTCCACGCTGGCCGGCATGAATGCCGCCGCTACCGCCACGGTCGAGACCCACTGCCCCTACTGCGCCCTCCAATGCGGCATGGGACTGCGGCCCGCCACCGCGTCGGACGGCCCGGCCGATGAGGTCGTGGCGCGGACCGCCTTCCCGGTGAACCGGGGCGCGCTGTGCGGCAAGGGGCGGACCGCGCCCGAACTGCTGGTCCCCGGGGCGCGGTTGGACTCCCCTCTGGTGCGCGATGCGGCGACCGGGGAGTTGGTGCCGGCCGACTGGGACACCGCTTTGGACCGGGTCGCGGACGGGCTGCGGCGGGCCGGTGCGGCGTACGGGCGGGATGCGGTCGGGGTCTTCGGCGGTGGGGGGCTGACCAACGAGAAGGCGTATGCGTTGGGGAAGTTCGCCCGGGTGGTGCTCGGCACGTCGCAGATCGACTACAACGGCCGGTTCTGCATGTCGTCGTCGGCGGCGGCGCAGGGCCGGGCGTTCGGGTTGGGCCAGGGGTTGCCGTTCCCGCTGGCGGATGTGGCGCGTACCGGGTGCGTGCTGCTGGTCGGCTCCAATCTGGCGGAGACCATGCCGCCGGCGCTGCGCTACCTGACCGAGCTGAAGGAGAACGGCGGTCGGTTGATCGTCGTCGATCCGCGCCGGACCCGCACCGCCGAGCGGGCCGATCTGCATCTGGCGCCGCGCCCGGGCACGGACCTGGCGCTGGCGTTGGGGCTGCTGCACCTGGTGGTCGCCGAGGGCCGTACGGACGAGGAGTTCGTCGCCGAACGCACCAGTGGCTGGCCGGCGGCCCGGGCCGCCGCGATGGCGCACTGGCCGGAGCTGGTCGAGCGCCTCACGGGGGTTTCGGTGCCGCAACTCCGGGAGGCCGTCGCGATGTTCTGCGATGCGCCGTCCTCGATGGTGCTGACGGCACGCGGCCCGGAACAACAGGCGAAGGGCACCGACACGGTAGGGGCGTGGATCAACCTGTGCCTGGCCACCGGGCGAGCGGGCCGGGAACTGTCCGGCTACGGCTGCCTGACCGGTCAGGGCAACGGCCAGGGCGGCCGTGAACACGGCCAGAAGGCCGACCAGTTGCCCGGCTACCGACGACTGGACGATCCGGCGGCGCGCCGCCACGTGGCGGGGGTGTGGGGCGTGGACCCGGAGTCGCTTCCCGGGCCGGGCCGCAGCGCGTACGAGTTGCTGGACGCGCTGGGCGGGGAGATCCGGGCGCTGCTGCTGATGGGCTCCAATCCGGTGGTGTCGGCGCCGCACGCCGCCCATGTGGAGGAGCGCGTCCGGGCGCTGGACTTCCTGGTGGTGGCGGACGTGGTGCGGTCCGAGACGGCGGAGCTGGCGGACGTGGTGCTGCCGGTCGCCCAGTGGGCGGAGGAGACGGGGACGACGACCAATCTGGAGGGCCGGGTGCTGTTGCGCCGCCGGGCCGTGGACCCGCCACCCGGGGTCCGTACCGACCTTGAGGTGCTCGGCGGGCTCGCGGCCCGCCTGGGGCACCCGGTGGGTTTCCCGAGCGACCCGCAGGAGGTCTTCGACGAGCTGCGGCGGGCGTCGGCGGGCGGTCCGGCGGACTATTCAGGGATCACCTACGCGCGGATCGCGGCGGAGGACGGGGTGTTCTGGCCGTGTCCCGCGGACCCGACGGAGGCCGTGGCGGGGGCGCAGACGGCCCGCGAGGAGCCGGCCGGGGTTCCGGTCCACCCCGGCACGCCCCGGCTCTTCCTGGACCGGTTCGCGACGCCCGACGGCCGGGCTCGGTTCGTGCCGGTCACGCACCGTCCGGCGGCCGAGGAGACCGACGCCGGGTATCCGGTGGTGTTGACCACGGGCCGGGTGCTGGCCCAGTACCAGTCGGGCGCGCAGACCCGCCGGGTGGCCGCGTTGAACGGCGCCGAGCCCGGCCCCTTCGTCGAACTCCACCCGCGGCTCGCGGACCGGCTGGGCGTCGCCGACGGCGAGCCGGTGGCGGTGGTCTCCCGGCGCGGCCGGGCGGTGGCGCCGGCGCGGGTGAGCCCGGCGATCCGCCCGGACACGGTGTTCATGCCGTTCCACTGGCCGGGCGAGGGTCGGGCCAACACGCTGACCAATCCGGCGCTCGACCCGGTGTCCCGGATGCCGGAGTTCAAGGTGTACGCCGTACGGATCGAGCGGTTGGAGCGGTAGCGGCGCGCGGGCCCGTCGGTCAGCAGGCGTCGAGTTCCTTCAGGTAGGCGGCGCGGGTCTCCTCGTCCAGGAAGGACGCCAGGAAGGAGTTGCGGGCGAGCGTCCGCAGGGTCTCCTCGTCCAGGCCGAGGGCGTCCCGTACGGCGGTGAAGTTGTCGTCGGCGTACCCGCCGAAGTAGGCGGGGTCGTCGGAGTTGATGGTCACCAGCAGCCCGGCGTCCAGCATGGCGGGCAGGGGGTGGTCGGCGAGGTCGTCGACGACCCGTAGCCACACGTTGGAGAGCGGGCACACGGTGAGCGGGATCCGGTCGGCCACCAGGCGGGCGACCAGGCGCTCGTCCTCCATGCAGCGCACCCCGTGGTCGACCCGGTCCACGCCGAGGAGGTCCAGCGCCTCCCAGACGTATGCCGCCGGGCCCTCTTCGCCCGCGTGGGCCACGCACTTGAGGCCGGCTTCCCTGGCCAGCTCGAAGACCTCCTGGAACTTCGACGGCGGGTGGCCGACCTCGGCGGAGTCCAGGCCGACGGCGGTGATCCGGTCCAGGTAGGGGCGGGCCGCCTCGAAGGTCGTCAGGGCCGATTCAGCACTCTCGTCCCGCAGGAAGCACATGATCAGGCGGGTGGTGATGCCGTACGTCTCCGGGGCGGCGTCCAGCGCCCGGGAGAGGCCGTTGACGACCGTGCCGAGGGGGACGCCGCGGGCGGTGTGCGCCTGCGGGTCGAAGAAGATCTCGGCGTGCCGTACGCCCTGCTCCTTGGCGCGGGCCAGATAGGCGTGCGCCAGGTCCGCGAAGTCGTCCTCGGTGCGCAGCACCTCCATCAGCGCGTAGTAGAGGTTCAGGAAGGACTGGAGGTCGGCGAAGGAGTAGGCGCGGCGGAGCTCGTCCTCGGTGGCGTAGGGCAGGGTGACGCCGTTGCGTTCGGCGAGCGTGAAGGCCAGGCCGGGCTCCAGGGTGCCCTCGATGTGGAGGTGCAGTTCGGCCTTGGGGAGGGGGCGGTGGGCGGGGGTGCTCGGGGGATTGGAGGGCACGGGGTCACACCTGTTCTGCTGTGCTGCGGGACGGGGTTCGGGCTCGGGCCGTGCTGAGCGGCGCGCCCGGTACGGGACGAGTCGCCCGTACGGGACGAGTCGTCCAGGCTATCGGGGGGACTTCCGGGCGGCGCGGCCGGTCCAGTGGCCGCCGGCGACGGGGGTGCCGGTGGCCCGTAGGCGGGTGGCGAGCGGTTCGGCCGCCAGGTAGACCCAGGCCCGGACGGTCCGGCCGTCCGGGCAGACCGCCTCGGTGGCCACCCGCTCGTAGAGGTTGCCGGTGCCCGCCGGGGCGCCCGGGGTGTAGCCCTCCAGCAGGTCCAGTGCGGCTCGGACGGCGTCGTAGTCGGCGTCGCGGGGGCTGATCAGCGCGCCGTGCACCACGGCGTCGGCGGGCCCGGCGGTGGCGTACGGGTATCCGGGGCCCTCGTAGAGCAGTGCGCCGGATATCCGGGCCGGTTCCTCGGTGGCGGTGCGGCCGCGCAGGGTGCGGGCGTAGTTGGTCTCGCCGGGGCGCAGCGTTCCGTAGACGAAGAACGGCAGGCGCTCGGCCTGGGTGGTCATCGTGGCCCCTCCACGGGCGGTGCGGTGCGGTGTGGTCGACGGGGGCGTCGCCGACCGTGCGCGACCGGTTGTGACGTTGCCGACGGCGGTCCTCCCAGTGCAACCATGCCAGCCGGCGGCACGTCGCAGCATGCGACATCGATCACGGGGACGGTACCGACGCTGCGGGCGGCGGGCACCGGGGGAACGGGGGCAGGGCATGCGGGGGCTGTGGGGGCGTCTGGGCTGGATACGGCGCGTACGGCTGCCGCGGAGCCGGCGGGGGCAGCGGCGGGCGTTCCAGGTGGTCGTGGCGCTGGCGGTGCTCGCACTGTTGCCGGCGACCTGGCTGAACGCCAGCGCCGGCCCGCGCGTCCGTACGGTCGCCGATGTGCCGGCGGCCCCGGTGGCGGTGGTGTTCGGCGCCGGCCTGTGGAACGGCGAGCCCTCGCCGTACCTCGCCCACCGGCTGGACGCCGCCGTCCGCCTCTATCAGGACGGCAGGGTCCGCGCCGTCCTGGTCACCGGCGACAACAGCCGCCATGACTACGACGAACCGGACGCGATGCGCGGCTATCTGGTGCAACACGGCGTCCCGGACCGCAAGATCGTCAGCGACTTCGCGGGTTTCGACACCTGGGACTCCTGCACGCGCGCACACCGCATCTTCGGCGTGGACCGGGCGGTGCTGGTCAGCCAGGGCTTCCACATCCGGCGGGCGCTGGCACTGTGCACGGCGGCCGGGATCGACGCGTACGGGGTCGGGGTCGCCGCGAACCACGACGTGACCTGGGCGTACGGCGGGGTGCGGGAGATCTTCGCGGCCGGCAAGGCGACCGCGGAGGCGGTGCTGCGCCCCGATCCGCACTTCCTCGGCCCCAAGGAGAAGGGCCTGACGGCGGCGCTCCGTTAGCGCGCCGCTCCCGGCCCTCCCCTTGGAGGCGGGACCGCCGGGGCCTGTCCGGTGGATCAGGATCGGACAGGGCTAGGACCTGTCCGACCCCGATCCACCGGACGGGCCCTGGTCGCTCTCCTCCTGGCCCTGGGGCTCCTGGGCCTTGGTGGCGCGGTCGTAGAGGCTGAAGATCTCTTTGCCGAAGTACGGGCTGTAGGAGGTGCGGTCGCTGTGCGGGCCCTGGGGGCCGCCGCCGTTGACGCCGCCGATGACGCCGATGACCCGGCCCGTTTGGGTGTGCGGGTCGTAGCCAGTCAACCAGGGGCTGCCGGAGGTGCCGCCGTAGAACCCGTTGCACTCCATGCGGAGTTGGCGGGTCCCCGCCAACTGCCCGGTGGTGGCGTCGCAGCGCACGGCCCGGTCCTCCGGGTCACTGTGGACGCTGGGGTAGCCGATGACGCTGACCTGGTTGCGGTAACTGGGCGTCGTGGTCAGGACGTTGCCGCCGGTGACCTCCTCGATGCGCCGACCGGAGTCGTCCGGGGCGACGGTGGCGAAGGCGAAGTCGAGGTCGGCGCCGCCACCCGTGGTACCGCGGTCGGAGTACGCGTAGGTGTCCTCGATGGCCCACACCCCGTAGGGCTGGGATTCCTGCCCGGACTGGTACTGGGGGACGAACGCGGCGCGGGCCCCCGGGTTGCAATGCCCGGCGGTGAGGATCAGGTTGCCGCGCGGGCTGTGCACCACGCTGGCGGTGCAGTGGTGCTCGCGGGCCTCCCCGTCGACGGAGAACAGCACGCCGACGGACGGGATCCCGTCGAAGTGCTCGGCGGTCGGCGCCGTTTGGGAGGACGCGGCGGGCTTCCCGGTGCCGCGTTCGGGCGGGGCCGCCGCGGCCATCCGCCGCGGGGTCCAGAATGCCTTGGCGTCCTTGCTGGTCCAGGTGGCGCGGGGGCGGGACTGGTGGCTGAAGGTGGACTGGGTGCCGTGGGCACCGGGGTCCTTGTCGGCCGCGTGGCTCACCGGGGAGGCGGCGAGGCCGAAGGCCATACCCAGGGCGAGGGTCACCGCCCTCCCCCGCCGGCGCAACCGACCGTCGGCCGCCCTCTGACCGTCGCTTCCGCTCCGCGCGTCGGCCGTACTCGGCGCGTCAGCCGTGCTCGGCACGTCAACGCCCCTTTGCGCACCAGCCGTCCTCGGCAGGTCAGCTGCCCTGCGCACGTCAGCTGCCCTCGACACGTCAGCGGTCCTCCACACGTCAGTTGTCCTCGGCACGTCAGCTCGTCTCCTCTGCGACCCAGGCGAGGTATCCGGCGCCACCGTGGGTGACCGGGGTGGCGATGATCTCCGGGGTCTCGTAGTCGTGCGCGTCGAGGAGGTACGCCTCCAACGCCGCGTAGCGCGCGCTCGCCGTCTTGAACAGCACCTGCCACTCCTGGTTGGTCTCCACGGCGCCGCCCCAACGGAACACCGAGGTCACCGGCGCGCTGATCTGGGCGCACGCCGCGAGTCGGCCCTCGATGGCACCGCGCGCCAGCCGCTCGGCCTTCCGCTCGCTGTCCGTGGTGGTCAGCACGGTCAGGAAGCGCGCCGGGGGCCCGGCCGGGGCAGGGGCTGGGGGTTCGTTCAGGGCGGTGGGGTCGGCCACGGTTACACAGCCTTCGCGGTCGGGGTGGGTGTGGGACTGGTGGGTCGCACGTTTCGGTTCTCCGGCCCGTCGATCTTTCAATCTTTCGATCAAGGGATCGCCTCGCATCGTACGGACCGTGGTGATCAACTGGCGCGCGGCGGGCCGCCCCTTGCCGGCAAGCACCCGGACGTCCCATTGCCTCCGGATTCGCCGCGACCGCCGGGGTACGTCCCGGTTGCGCCGTGCGGGGCGCGGAGAACCATGGAGGGGGGAGCCCTGCCGTCGGCCCCGGCCCGAAAGCCGGTCCGCACCCGAAAGGCGCGCGCCATGGTGAATCTCGAAACCCTCATCCGCGACCAGCTCGACGACGCCAGGGCCTCCGCCCACGGACGCAGCGCGCATCTCTTCGTGCACGACGGGCCACTCCGACAGACCGTGATCGCGCTGCTGGCCGGTACCGCACTCGACGAACACAACGCACCGCCGGCGGCGAGCCTTCAGGTGCTGCGCGGCCGGGTACGGCTGACCGGCCCGGGCGGCGGCCAGGTGCTGACCACCGGTCATGTCGCGGCGGTCCCCCACGCCCGACACGGCCTACAGGCGCTTGAGGACTCCGTGGTGCTGCTGACGGCCGTCACCGAAGTGCGCGAACGGGCCCGGGGCGTCGCGGCGAGTGCGGCGGCCCGGACCTGACGGCAGCGGCAACGGCAACGGCGGCCGGCGCGTACCTGAAAACTCACACCCTTCCCGCACTTCACATTTTTCTGAATGTTCCGTACTCTCGAACCATGTGCCGAATCGCTCTGCCGACTCATGGCCCATGCGCCTGGCGGCGGGCCGGCGTTCGACTTCTTCAGTTCCTTCAGTCGGTTCGCGGTCCGCGCGGCGCGCCTCAACACCGTGATCGTCCGCGCCGGCTCGACGCTCCACCGGGGCGGAGGACCAGCGGACGTCGCCCAACCGCACCCGAGCTGAAGATCGTCGAGGGCTTCAGCACCCTGCCTCGGCACCCTGGAGATACCGGACATCGACCGGCTCCCGCGCACTATCGGGCGCCGGCCCGCCTCACGGCCCTGATATCCGGCGTCCGGGAGATGCCCCGGCTCCACAACTTCCGCTTCTGACGGGCGGGTTGCCCCTCGCCCGCCCCTGCCCCTGCCCCTCAGGCGGCGAACCACTGGTCGTAAGCCAGCTTGCAGAGGAGGACGATGACGACGCAGACGAGCACGCCGCGGACGAAGCCGGCACCTCGCTTGAGGGCCATCCTGGCGCCGACCGCGCCACCGACGAGGTTGAAGAGGGCGAGCAGCGCGCCCAGTTGCCACAGCACCGTGCCCTGGATGGCGAACATCGTCAGCGCGCCGATGTTGGTGCAGACGTTGATGACCTTGGCGGTGGCGGACGAGGTGACCAGGTCCATATGGAGCACGGCGACGAGCGCGACGACGAGGAACGCGCCGGTGCCGGGACCGATCAGGCCGTCGTAGAAGCCGATCCCCAGGCCCGCGATCAACACGGCCGCCAGCACGCGCTGCCGCGAGACGGGGCCCGACGGCGCGGCGGCGGTCCCGAAGGCCGGGCGGAAGAGGATGAAGGCGAGCACACCCAACAACACGGCCATGATCAACGGCCGCAGCACCTCGCTGTTGATCCCGGCCGCGAAGAATGCCCCGCCCAGTGATCCGGCCACCGCGGCGGCACTGATGCGCAGCGCGATACCGACGTCGATCGGCGCTTTGCGGAGGTAAGTGATCGCGGCCGCGGATGTGCCAACGAGGGCTGCGGACTTGTTGGTACCGAGGACGAACGCGGTGGGCACCTGCGGAAGGCCCACCAGCAGCGCCGGGAGCAGCAGCAGCCCGCCGCCACCCACCACCGCGTCGACCCAGCCCGCGGCGAGGGCGGCAAGACAGAGCAGAGCCAGCGTGGACAGCGATATGTCAGGGGGCACCAGGCGATCTTATGAAGGAGTACGGGTGCGGGCCCCCGATTATCGGGAGCGGACCGGTCGATCACACCAAGGGGAGCGGCGATGAGGGGCCATCGGTCAGGCGGGGCGGCATCATGCAGACGGGAGCGCAAAAGGGAGCACGGAAAGGAGCACAGATAGGAGCGCCGAGGGGAGCGCAGAAGGGAGCTTCGAGCGTCCACCCCAGGTGCCTGAACTCCCCGGAGTCTGAGCTCCCGGTGCCTGAGCTCCCGGTGTCTGAGCTCCCGGTGTCTGACGCTCACTTGAGTCCGATCGTCCCGGAGCTTGAATCTCCCCGATGTCCGACCGCCTCGATGTCCAAGTTCTCGATACCTAAGCTGCGGAGCATGGATGCCCAGACGACACCCGACGCCGCCACGGACCCCGAGGCGGCCAGCGAGCCCAGGAAGCCCGCGACAGCCGGGGCCCATGCCGCAACCGGGACACATGCCGCAGCGGGGGTACGTACCGCAACCGAGGCGCACGCAGTAGCCGGGGCACGTGCGGCCGACAGTGTCCGCCCCGTGTTGTCCCTCGGGGGGACGCTGACCGTCGGGCGGCTGGGGTTCGGGACGGGTGGCCTGGTCGGCCCCGGGTACTGGGGGCCGCGGCACGAGGACCCGGAGCGGTTGCTGGCGGTGCTGCGGCGGTCCGTCGATCGCGGCGTCACGCTGATCGACACCGCCGACAACTACGGCCCGGACGTGGCCGAGGAGTTGGTGGCCCGCGCCCTGCACCCGTATCCCGAGGGGCTCGTGATCGCGACGAAGGGCGGGGTCGTCCGCACCGGCCCGAACGTCTGGCACATCGCCGGCCGCCCGGAGCAACTGCGTGCCATGTGCGATGCGAGCCTGCGGCGACTCAGGACGGACACCATCGACCTCTACCAGCTGCACCGGCTGGACCCCGACGTCCCCATGGCGGACCAGTTGGGCACCCTGCTGGAGCTCCAACAGGCCGGAAAGATCCGTCACATCGGCCTGGACAGCATCGGGGCCGCGGAGTTGGCCCGGGCGCGACAGGTGGCCCCCATCGCCTCCGTGCAGAACCGCTACAACCTGATGGACCGCGCCTCCGAGGACGTTCTGAAGCTGTGCGAGCGGACCGGGACAGCGTTCCTACCGTGGTTCCCATTGGGCAACGGGACGCTGACGGGAGGCCGGCCCACAACCCCCGCCGCGGACGCCTTGACCTCGATCGCCACGGCGCATGACGCGACCACCGGACAGATCGCCCTGGCCTGGCTCCTCCACCACTCCCCCGCCCTGCTGCCCACCCCCGGCACCAGCTCCCCCGACCACCTCGACGAGAACCTCGCCGCGGCCCGAATCAACCTCACGGAGGAGGAGTTGGCGCGACTCGACGCGCTGACGGACGGTACGGCCAGTACGGGCGGCACGGGCGGCACGGGCGACTGAGGTGACGACGCGGGCGGCCCTGTGGACGTGGGCGGGCCAACCGGCGCGGATAGACCGGACGGCGCGGACGGCTAGGGAGTGTCCGACGGGTCGGGTAACGGGCTTGCGAGGATCGTTCGCTTGGTGTGGGGCGGGGAGATCTATCAGATACTGAGTGGGCTCGGCTGCGGCCGCACCTTCCGAGGACTGTCGTTCGGAGCGGACGGCACATGGGAGAAAGTCCTGCGGCCGTCCAGAGCAACGCCGACGCGGAGGGCCGGATCGGCTGGAGTGTGGTGAGCGTGGATTCCACGCTGTGCCGTGCCCATCAGCATGCCGCCGGGGCTCTCCATCGCCCGGCCCGGAAACCGGGTCGACACGCTCGCCCTGCAGAGCATCGTCCGGGCGAGGGATCGACCGTTCACGCCGCGGTCTCACGACGAAGATTCACCTGGCGAGCGATGGCGGATGCCGTCCGCTGGCCAACCTGGTCACGCCCGGACAGTGGGGTGACGCGCCGCAGTTGATCCCGGTGCTGGACCGCATCCATGTCCTGCGTCCTGCCGGCGAGCCAACCGCCGGCGGCGCGGCAGCCGGGGCGGTCGCCCCGCTGGTTTCGACCGGGCACTGTATGCCCGCAGGAACGAAGTCGAGCGGACCCTCAACGCTCTCAAGGGCTTCCGCGCCGTGGCGACCAGGTACGACAAGAGAGCGTACGTCTTTCACGGAACGATCACCCTCGCCGCGATCCGGCTGTGGGTTCGTTGATGATCCGCCGCACAGTCCTTAGTCCCTCACTTCACCGGACGAGCCCGATGGCTTCAATCTCGATCATCCACTCGGGGTCGGCGAGTGAGGAGACCTCTACGAACGACTCCGCGAGGTGGGGCTCGTTGGGGAAATGTTCCGCGCGCAGCTTGGCGAAGATGTCCTGCCGTGCGATATCGGTGACGAACACGGTCGCCTTGACCACGTCGGCGAGGCTGGAGCCCGCGTTCGTCAATACCGTCGATAGGTTCGCGAGCGCCTGGCGGGCCTGCGCCTCGAAGTCCCCGGCGCCGACCGTGGCCCCCTGGGCGTCGATCGGGGCCTGGCCCGAGGTGAAGACCAGATTCCCGACGCGGATGCCGAGCGATATGCCGGCCGACTCGTACCAGTCGGGCTCCGCGGAGACGCGTACACGCTCAGCGGCGGGCGGTGTCACGGACATGGTGCTGACACTCCTTCAAAACTGCTTGTGTGTAGCCGAGTGGCGGCAGTCGCCAGCTCGATGGTGATCCATGCAGGACAGCCACGGAATGCCGTGATCCATTCCTGAGGGCCTGTGGGTTCGCTTCTGGGCCAGGTCGAGTGTGAGCGCGCGGTGACGGTTGCCCAATTACGCGAGGGCGCGCCACACCTCGGACATGATTCATCGGACGGGCCCTAGTGCGATGCGCCAGCTCCCGGAGGAGGGCCGCGTCGAGAGCCGGTGCCAGCTCGCACGGTTTCCTACCTCCATACGCGTGCGGTCGCCGTGAGGCAAACCGTCAAGCAGGCGCCGAAGGTGGCGCCCGCGCGCATCACCGAGGTAGGCGTGCTGGCGTTGTCGAGACGGCTGAGCACTCCGGCGCCGAAGGCGCAGAGCGCGGACAACAGGTAGCGGACTGCGTTGAGCTTCTGGCGGTGGCAATAGCCCTCCGGCCGGCCGCCCCGGCTGTCCATCCACGCTGGCGTCGGAAACGCCTGCCGGACCACCGCCCGCTCCGCATCACTCATGTCCGAGCGGCAGCGGGGCTCCCGGCCTGGATGATCAGCCGCGTTCCCGAACCTGTGGGCGAGACAGTCACATCCCGGGGTGGACGAACTGGACTCCGCGGGCGTGATCGCGTACGGATGCGACACAGGGCCTCCTGCTTGCTTTTGCTTCGACAACCGCGAGCTACCAGGAGGCGCTCTCTTCATGCGCGTACGGGCGCCAACTCACCGGATCCAGGCCCCTGTTCGATCAAGAGCGAGCGCCTGATCTGAAGACAACGGCTTGTCAGAGCCTGTTGGTCGGGACAGCGGGAAGGAGCCGTCCAGACACGACGCTGTAGCCGTCAAGACTGTTCTGTGAGGAAGGCCACCACAGCATCCACGAACTCCGCCTGCCCTTCGACGTTCGCCATGTGCACCGTGGGCAGGACGATGAACCGCGCGCCGGGGACGGTCGCGGCGAGCTCCTTCCCGTGGTCGGCGGACGTGACGGTGTCGTGCTCGCCCGCGATGACCAGTGTCGGGTTGGGGATGAGCGTGGCCGTGCGGCGCAGGTCGTAGTCGCGCACCGCAGCCCAGCTCCCGGCCACGCCCTCGCGCTGCGTGGCGAGCAGGGTGTTGCGGAAGCCCTCGACAACCTCGTCGTCGCCTTGCAGCATGCGGGCCGGGAACCAGTTGTGCAGGAACCTCTCCGCGGTGACCTGCATGTCGGGGGCTTCCAGCAGTTCGGCGATCGGTCGATCCCACTGATTCGCCGGGCCGAGGTACGCGGCGGTGTTGGAGAGCACCAGGCGGTCAACGCGCTCCGGAACGTGGATCCCCAACCATTGCGCGACGATTCCGCCCAGAGACAGGCCCAGCACGTGCACCCGCTGCAGGCCCAGGGCATCCAGCAGTTCCACCACGTCGCGCCCCAATCGGTCCAGGGAATACGGGCCGCTCGGGACATCGGAGGCGCCGTGGCCGCGCGCGTCGTAGCGCAGCAGCCGGAAGTGCTCGGTCAGAGCCGACACCTGGCCATCCCACATGTGGAGGTCGGTGCCGATGGAGTTCGAGAGCAGCAGCACCGGCTTGTTCTCGTCACCGTCGAAGCGGTAGGCGATGCGGACGCCATCGCCGGTGGTGATGGCAGTACGGGTCTGAGAAGTCATGTCAGCTCCAGTGATCTAGCGGGTATGCGCTCAGCCTATGAACAGCACCTGCAGAGTTCTATTACAAAGATCAAACGGGCCCTGTAGGTTAGCTGGACAATGTCAAACTTCACGCTCCACGAGTTGCAGTGCTTCAACGCCGTTGTGCTCGACGGCGGCTTCCAGGCCGCCGCCGAGCGGCTGCACCGCTCGCACCCTTCTGTGTTCGCAGCAGTCGCCAAGCTGGAGCGCCAGCTGGGCCTGGACCTGCTGGATCGCTCGGGCTATCGGGTTCAGCTCACTGAGGCGGGGCACGCCTTCCACCGCAAGGTGCGCTTCCTGCTGCACGAGGCCGAGGAGCTGCAGACCTACGCCGCGCAGTTGGCGATGGGCGAAGAGGCCGAACTGCGAGTGGTGCTAGGGGACCTGTGTCCACTCCCACCGGTGTTGGAGATGCTCAGCCGCTTCTTCGCGCAGTGCCCGCAGACACGACTGCACCTGCAGTTCGAGACGGTCACCGGCCCCTGGGAGCGGCTGCTGGAGGACGAAGCCGACCTCATCGTGCACCGCGTCCCCAAAAGCGACGTGCGGATGGAGTGGATCGATCTCGGCCGCGTCGCGCTGGTGCCCGTCGTGGCGCCCGGTTTCCTGCCCTTCCCTCCGGACACCGACATCACACCGCAGCGGATGCAAGCCTTCACCCAATGCGTGGTCCGGGATTCGGCGCGGCATCCGTCGGAACAAGGCCATTTCCTGGTCGAAGGCGCGCCCACGAGCTCCGTTCCGGACCACCTCATGAAGAAGGAGCTGATCTTGCACGGCATGGCGTGGGGACACGTGCCGCGGTTCATGATCGAGACCGAGTTGCGTGACGGAAGCCTGCTTTCCATCGCCGGACGGCACTTTCCCGGTGTGGTCGAGGAACTCTCGGCAGCTCGCCGGCGCGACCGTCCGCACGGGCCAGTCGCCGACCAGCTGTGGGACTTCTTGGCCCGCCATGCACCGGTCCTACGGCCGACGCTAGGCCATGTACCCAAGGCGAAGAAAGCACCGGAACACCACAGGTGACATCGCCGCGATCGCCATTGGGGTGTACCAAGGCCGCTTCTATGCGTCGTCAAGTGGGTTGGAGACGATGGCCGAGCGCCTGGGCGTCGATCACCAGCAGTTGCAGCAGTTGCAGCAGTTCATGACGTCCTCGACCTGGCCGGTCGAGGACGTCCAGGCCCGGCTGGCATGGCGTGCGGTGCGGGTGGTGCGGCCGCAGGTGTGGGTGGTGGACGACACCGGCTTACCCAAGGACGGAACCGCCTCACCGGGAGTAGCCCGGCAGTACTCCGGCACCCTGGGAAAGGTCGGCAACCGCCAGATCGGGGTCAGTCTCCACGCCGCCTCCGACATCGCCTCGTGTCCCCTGTCGTGGCGGCTGTTCCTGCCCGCCTGGTGGGACGGGCCCGATGCGGTGGTCCGCAGGAACAGCTGCCGCATCCCCGTCGGCGAACACCACCGCCCCAAGTGGCGGCTCGCGCTGGAGATGCTCGACGAACTGGCCGGCATCGGTCTGTGGCCTACCGCGCTGGTCGCAGATGCCGGATACGGCGCCAACGCCGACTTCCGCCGTGGACTGGAAGACCGCGGGCTGGGCTACGTCCTGCAGGTCAAAGGCGAGATGACCGCCTACCCCGATGATGCCGAACCACATCAGCCCGCCTACGGCGGTCTCGGTCCCAGGCCACTGCCGCGCTACCGCATCCGCCCGCCGTCACCGCCGCCCACCTCTTCCTGACCGAACAGCGGAGGAAACCAAAAGCCCCTGCCAGGGTCTGACCCTCTACCAGGCCCTGGACCTCCTCCAACACCTCCTGGCCACCTGGCCACCTGGCTACCTGGCTACCTGGCTACCTGGCCAGGCAACTGCCCCACCTGCTACCAACCCACCCCATGGCAGCCCTACGACACCACCTAACAAAGCACCACTAGGGCATCCCGGATGGCGCGGAGGGTGGAGGAGACCCGCCGGCCGACGGGCACGGTCACCGAGTGACGGAGAGGCCGAGAGGCCGAGAGGCCGAGAGAGCAAGGGGGCGAGAGAGCAAGGGGGCGAGGGGACGATGCCCGGCGCGGTTGTCATCTCCATGTAATAGAGGGGGTGTTGGGCGGCCGCTTGCCCCCGCGGATTCGTCAGCCTCGCCCGCGCCCCGGCCGGAGGCCGGTCACCCGTCCCTGGGGTCAGGTCAAGCCGGGATCCGTACCCGAGCCGGCGGCCGGACCCCGAGCCCCGGGGCAGGCTGAACCGGCTCCACACCCAAGCCCCGGGGGCATCCCGAGCCAGGTACCGGACACGCCGCCCGCTCGGTCGACCGCGGTGGCCTCCCCCACGCGATGCGTACCTGGTGTGCTGTCAGTAAAGGCCGCTATGCTTTGGCTTGAACATCTCATGGGGTAGCCATTACGAACACGGGGGACGTTATGGCCGGTGCGGGTGGGTTTCAGACTGATGTGACGGCCCTCAGATCCGAGGGCACCAACTTCGTCAATCTCGGCGAGGACTTCTCGGGCTCGGTGGCGCGGCTGATGGACGGCCTCAGCGCCCTGGGCGCCGGTCCGCCGTCCAGCAGCCAGCAGTCGGAGGGGCCGAAGAAGTCGTTCGGCGAACAGTTCTGGAGCGGGCTCACGTCGTTCGACAGCAAGGACGGCCGTCCGCCGTGGGGAGATGACGACCTCGGCGAGAAGTTCGGCGTCGTCTATGAGGGCGTGCGGGACGGCATGTACGAGTCGATGGGGCACCTTTCCGCGAAGCTCCAGGAGATCGGCAAGGCGCTGACCGAGATGTCCAAGAACCACGAAGAGAACGAGGACTTCAACGACGCGCTGATGAAACAGCACGTCAAGAACGAACAGTCGTGGCAGGACCCGACTCAGCAGGCCACGGTCACCAGGACCCTGAGAGAAGTCTGAAATAAGCCGGGCGGAAACCAAGTCCGCCCGCCGGTTCCGCGTCTGTGACGTGAGCGCGCTGGCCACATTCCGCGTGGCCGCCGCCTCGTCATGTCTTGTTGCACATTTTTTCACGGGGGAGTTCCGTCTTGTCTGTCATGCTGCCGCACTCTCTGGAGTGGATCCTTGAGATGCTCGGCTTCAATTGGCCGACCGCAGACGAAGACAAGCTGATCGAATGTGCCGGCGTCTGGCGCCAGTTCGCTGCCGAGGTCCAGGGGCACCAGTCCCGTGGCATGGCGTCCGCATCCAATGTGCTCGGGCAGAACGCCGGCGATTCCATCGAGGGCTTCGCCAAGACCTGGGAGAAGTTCGACGGCGGCTCGGGCTACTTCGATGACGCACGTGAAGCAGCCGAGGTCATCGCCTTCACTTTTGAGGCCGCCGCGACGCTAGTCATCGGCATGAAAATTGCCGTCATCGTTCAATTGGCCATATTGGCGGCCGAAATCATCGCGGCACAGGCTGCCGCACCCTTTACCTTCGGTCTCTCCGAAATCGGTGCCGCGGCGGCCACGCTGGCGACCCGTGAAGTCGTCCGCAAGATCCTCAAGGAGGTCGCCAAACAGCTGCTGGACGCGATCATGGAGGCTGCCAAGGAGCCGGTGATCTCCGCGCTGGAGGCGATGGCCTCGGATCTCATCGCCCAGACCGTCAACCAGAACTTCGGCGCCCAGCAGGGGTACAACGTCGGACGGACCCTCAAGGAGGGCTACGCCGCCGGCAAGGACGCCGTGGAGAGCACCGGCGAGTCGCTTGGCGAAAGCCTCCGCGACGGCGCCGGCCACCGCGCCGGGCACCGCGCCCGTGGCGGCCTGGACTCCGCCGCCGGGCGCGGTGGCGAGCACGGTGACGGTGACGGCGGGGGGAGCGGTAGCGGTAGCGGTAGCGGTAGCGGTAGCGGTAGCGGTAGCGGCCATTCCAACGACTCCGGCAGCGGCGCCGGTTCCGGGAGCGGGAGCGGTTCTGGGGTCGGGAGCGGCTCAGGTGCTGGGAGTGGTTCAGGTGCTGGGAGTGGTTCAGGTTCCGGCAGTGGTGAGAGCGCCGGTAGTACAAGCAGCGGCGGCGGTTCGAGCAGCGGCGGCGATTCCGGCGGCAGTGGCTCGAACGGCGCCGGCTCCGGCGGTGGCGGCAGCAGCACCTCCGACCGCTCCGGCGGCGGGAGCGACTCGGGCGGGAGCGGTGGCCGGGGCAGTTCGGACGGCGGAGCGCCCGGCCACGCTCCCCGCGCTTCCGATAGCGCCGGAACGGCCGACGGAGCAGCAAGCGGCGACGGCACCCGCCCGGCCTCCTCGGAGAATCCCACGGAGCGGCCCGCCGGGAGCCCCGCCGAGGGCCCGGCCGGTGGTACGGACGCGCGGCGCCCCGTTCCCGACGCGCAGCCCCTCCCGCCGCCGGACCAGCGCTCACCGTTCGACGAGGGCTACCGCGGCAATGACGGTTCGCCCGCCGCCGCGCCCCATACCCCCGACTCCGGGCCGGCACAGGATGTCCCGTCCCGTCCGGCATCCGATGCCCCGTCCCGCCCGGAATCGGATGCCCCGAGCACTCAGCCGACGCACGACAACGCCCCGGGCCCGGACCGTTCCGACCTCGGCCGGGACCCCATCAGCACGCAGCCCGCCCACGACGCCGCGCCCGGCGACGCCCGCCCGGACGCGGGCCCGGTCAGCACCCAGCCCGCCCACGACACCACCCCCGAGGCGGCCCGCCCGACCCCCGTCGCGAACCCCGTCAGCCCCCCGTCAACCCCGGACCACGCCCCCCGGCCGGACGCGGCGCAGGTGCCGCACCCGTCCCCGGCGCCCGAATCCGTGCCCGGCCCTGTTCCCGGCAACGCGCCCTCGTACGACGGCAGTTCGACGGGATCCCACGACGGAGCCGACAACGGCACGGCCACCAGTCACAACGCTGGCACCAGCACCAACACTGGCGCCGGCGCCGGCGCCGGCAGTACGAATGGGGACGGTGCCGGCGGAAGCGGCGGTGGCCGCGCCTCCGTGCCACACGTCGGCACGCCTCCGCAGGGCGCGCCCGTCCACCACACGCCGTCCCCCGGCCAGCCGGTCCAGCAGCGCGACCCGGCACCGGGCAATCCCATGCCCACCATCGGCCGGCCCGACGACGAAGCCGCTGTCACGACCCAGTCCGCCGGCAGTACGACGCTCCCCCCGCCGACCCAGCACACGGCCGAGCCCAACGGCGGCGCCCCGGCAGCAGCCCCCGCACCGCAGTCGGGCCAGGCCAACTCCCCGCAGGCCGGCGGTCCGATGATGATGGGTGCCGTTCCGCCGCAGGCCGGGCCCGCGGCCGCCGCACCGTCCCGCGGCGGGTCGCCCGCCAGCACCGGCAACGCCTCGTCCCCCACGGGCGGCAAGCCGTCCGCCGCCGGCTCCGACGCTGCCCGGCGTCCGGGCGACCTCCGCCCGGACGGTTCCCGGGCGGTCCAGGACCACACCCGGCAGCCCGCCCCGGACCGCCCGGCCTACAACCCGCGCCTCGACGGCCCCCGGCAGGAACAGATACCGCCCCCGCACGACGGCCCGGCCGGAAGCCGACCCCGTACGGACACCCCGGCACAGACCACGCCCCCCTCCAGCCCCCCGGCCCCGGCTGCCCCCATCCCGAACCTGCCCCCTCACCAGCCACAACCGCAGCCACAGCCGCAGCACCCTCAACCTCAGCAGCAGCCCGGCCCCTACGCCCAGCAGCAGCCGAACCCATACGCCCAGCCGCCGTACCAGCAACAGCCGTACCAACAGCAGCAGCCGGCCCCTTACGCCCAGCAGCAGCAACAACCTCAGCCACATCCGTACGCCCAGCAGCCGCACCAGGCCCCCCACCAACAGCAACAGCAACAGCAACAACCCGGGCCGTACCAGGCTCCCCATCAGCAGCAGCCCACCCCCCAGCCCAACCCGTACGCCCAACAGCCCTACCAGCAATACCCCGCACCGCACCAACAGCCCGCGCCACACCAGCAGCAACAGCAACAACCCGGCCCTTACACGTATCCGCAGCAACAGCCCCAGCAACAGGCCCCGTACCCCCAGCCCCAGCAGCAGCCGGGGCCGTACGCTCCGCAGCCGGGGCCGCCCCCGCAGCAGCACCCATATGCCCAGCAACCGGTTCAGCCGCAGCCGAACCCGTACGCCCAGCACGCGTATCAGCAGCAGCCCCAGCCGCAGCCCAATCCGTACGCCCAGCAGCCCTATCAACAACAGCCGTACCAGCAGCATCCGTACCAACCGCAGCCGCAGCCCAACCCCTACGCCCAGAACCCGTACCAGGTCCCCCACCAGCAGCAACCGGCACCGCAGCCGTACCAGCAGCACCCCCAGCAGACGGCCCCTCAGCCAACCCCTCAGCTGACCCCACAGCCTCAACAACACCAGCAGCCGCCCCACCAGCAGCCGCAGACGGAACAGCCCTCCCAGGACCAGCCGGCAACCCCGGAGGAGAGCACCGCAAACCAGGACGACAGCAAGCAGCCGGACCCCAACAGCCTGCCGTCGATCCGAGCCGATCTCGCCGTGGAAAGGGGCGGCCTGCTACCGCCCGACCCCAGCGACCAACATGCGCTGGAGCAGTCTCACCCGACCAACGAGGACGGCACGCCGCAGCGGTTCGCCGACCCCTTCGGTTCCTGGGCGCAGCTCCAGAACGACGGCGGCAACAACGTGCCCGGTCGCGGCAACAACTGTGCTGACTGTTCCCGTTCGTTCCTGGAGACCTGGTACGGAAACCCGCAGGTCTCCGCGCCGCGCACGCCGGACCCCGACGAGCACGGCAATCCCGAAACGTTGGAGCCCGAGAACGACGCCAACGAGAACCAGATCCGGTGGAGCGGCGCAAGCCACACCTACGCCGGGCCCGGCAATGACCCGGACACCGCACGACGCATCGCGTACGACCTGGAGCAAGCCGGCCACGGGGCGGCCGCCATCGTGCAGGTCAGCTGGCCCAACAACGGTGGTGGTCACGCCTTCAACGCGGTCAATCACCACGGCAAGATCGTCTGGATCGACACCCAGACCCGACAGGTCAGCACCAACCCGATCCATCTCGGGAATGCCGATCACGCCTGGTACATACCTCTCGGCCCGGACCGCGAGCCGCTCCGCCCCGACGACACCACACCGAAGACCGACGAAAAGTCCGACGCCCAGCCCGAGGCCAAGCCCGACACGCAGTCCCACGGCTCTCCTGCCACTCCTCCCACAACCCCCGAACCGGATCACACCCCGGCCGAACAGCAGTCCCCGGCGGATCCGGTAGACAAGCCTCACGACCAGTCGCAGTCCCCCACTCCGTCCGACCAAGACGGCTCCCCCACCTCCAACGCCGCCCCCAGGAACCGCGGCGCGGACATTTCGCAACACCTCGCCAACGCCCTGCGCCACGACGACAATCCGCTGCTCTACGGCAACAGCAGACCGACCACCGACCCGTCCGACGGCGGGGCAACCACGTCAACGCCCCACCAGTACGGCCCGGTCACGGAATCGACCACCGACGCCGAAACTCCGGCCTCCCGCAACGACTCCACACCCACGGGTCCCGCAGCACCCGCCGGCAATCACCACGAGCCGCCCGCCGAATCGTCGGAGGGCAACGGCGACCCGTCGGCCGGTGATCAGCACGCCCACCATGAGGACCAGAACCAGAACCAGAACGAGAACCAGAACGAGAACCACGAGCCGGCAGAGCGGTTCAAGGCCCCCTCGGCCAGTGACGTTCCCGTCGACAAGCCGCCCGTCTTCCCGGAACCGGTCGACCCTGGCGAGACGCCCGATACCCACGATCTGGACTCCGAGATGGAGGACAAGGGCCGCGGTGGGCTTGTCGAACAGATCGACCTCGACGATACGGATCGGATCCAATTCGACGAGAATGACCTGATCAGCCATATCGACGGGAAGCCTGTAAAGGAGTACTTGCAGGAATTGTCCGTAGAACGGGCACGCTTGCACGGGGAGATGCGAGGGCCGGACGACGGTCCCTGTTCGGCTGTGGCAATAGACCGTCGCACCGGAATGATCACCGAAGGGGTAAATGGCGAGCTGGACGACGCCATCGACCTGGAGAATCTCCACCCCATTCTGCGCGACAACTACAGTGGCCTCGCCGCCTGGATGCACCCGATCATCGACAAGGACGGAAATGTCCTCGTCGGGAACAAGATCGCCGAGGACGGAACGGCGGAACGGGACGAAAACGGGAAGGTAATCCCCAACTCGCCGATGATTTTCACCGGTCGGGCCTACTTCGACGAACCACTACGTCACGCCGAAGTCAAGGCTGTGAACGAACTCCTCTGGGCACGCCAGCGTAAGCTGGAGGAGGAGTGGCGAGCTGAGGGCGGGGAGGACTCCAAGCGGCCCGAGCTGGATCGTGAAGTCCTGGACGAGATGCGGTTCGACCCACGCTGGATCGAAGACGCCGTGGTCAAGAAGGGGAAGAACAAGGGAAACGTCATCCACATGACGGGCGACTCGGCACCGGCCTGCCCGAACTGCAACGCGATGCTCCGCGACGTACCCAGCTATGGGGGGCGTCATCAGTACACGATTGGTGACGCGCGACGCAAAGACAACGAACTACCTCCCGTATCGGAATGATCATGCGTGTTGAATACGAAGACTGTTACCGCGACGAGGACGCGCGCCTCCACTACGAAGACGACCCCTTCACCGGCGAAGTCGTCGCCCGAGACCGCCAGGGCCGAGTGATCAGCCTCGCCTCCTACGTCGACGGCATTCCCTCCGGCCCGCAAACCCAGTGGTACCCGGACGGAACGAAGAAGAAGGAAGGCCAGGCACGCTACGGAATCGCCGTCGGGGACTGGCGCAGATGGCACCCCAACGGCCAGCTCGCCGAGCACTCGGTCTTCAACCCCCAAGGAAGACGCGAGCATCGTCAGAAGTGGGACAAGGAAGGAAACCTCATCGAAGACAAATCCTTCACGTCGTGACGGCATGACATGACGGCGACCGTTGACGTCACTGCACTCCTGCCACCCGCCCGTCAGCAGCAGCAGCACACCATCGAGGAGAGAGACCGACCGTGTCGCAGGAATCCCCGACCCCGCCGGCCAGCCCCGCGGAAGCGCTCGCCATCTTCCGGAGCCGCTTTGCGCAGCCCAAACTCGCGGACGGTTCCCCGGTTCCCCTGCACGTCCATGAATTCGACATCGGCTACCTGGTGTACCGGACGTATCCCACTCCCACCGACGCGGCGGGACGGCCCATGCCGCCTCCCCCCGGTGGCGCGAAGGTCATCGTGGCGAAGGACACCGGCGAGACGTACACCGTGCCCAACCTGCCCACCGAGTCGGCCATCGCGCTGTACCGCCAGCAGCGGGAGCCAGGAGCGTAGTCAGCTCCAACCGCGGCGTCAGGCAGGCCGATCCGCCGGGTATGCGGCCTGTAGGCGGGCGCCGCGACTGGTGGCGATACGGCGGACCTCCACCAGGGATTCGGTCAACTCGACGGTGAGGAGGTGGAGTTCGCCGGTCGTCCAGCTCCGGGTGTCGAGGAGGCGGCGGGCGTCCTCCACCAGCCCGTCGGCGAGGAAGAGTTGGGCTTCCTCGACGTCGTCGGCCATGCGGGAGAGGAAGCCGGTTCCGTCGCCGAGGACATAGGAGGGCTTGCCGTCGGGGCTCGACCACGGCAGAAGCCGCGGGGTAGCGTCGGTCATTGTCGTCAACCTCCAGGGGGTTGGTGGCCATGCCCCCGGACCGGTCGCATCGGTCGCGGGGGTCCATAGCGTCCGCGTACGTTCCGTAGCCATTCGCTCACGCGATCATCCTGCGCGGCAATAGAGTCGGGGGACTTTAACGGCGACGCGCAAGTCAGCGACCTGCCGGAATGCCGGATGCGACCACATGGCGAGAGGTCACAGCCTTGGACGAGACGACCCCACCCCAGCACTTGAACCCACTCCAGCGCTTCGGGCACGACGTCAAACAGGTGAGGCTCGCGCGGAAGCTGACGCAGAAACAGCTGGGTTCGGCGGCGGGCTACTCCGAGGCGTACGTCAGCAGAGTCGAGGCCGGGAAGCTGCTGCCCCGGCCGAGTGAGAAGTTCGCCAAGGGATGCGACGTTGTCTTCGGCACGGGCGAGTTGTTCACGGATCTGCTGCGGCGGATCGACGAGGGCGACCACCCGTCGTGGTTCGTCCCCTACCTGAATCTGGAATGGAAGGCGTCGCGGATTCTGGACTTCTCGACCAACGTGGTGAAGGGGATTCTGCAGACCGACGACTACGCGCGGGCCATCTTCTGCTCGTACCACTCCCAAGAGGAAGCAGAGGTGATTGAAGGCAAGGTCGCCGCGCGGCTGCGGAGGCGCGAGGTCTTCGACAGGGAATCCCCGCCGTCGTTGTGGACGATCGTGCACGAGGCGTGCTTGCGAACCGTCGTAGGCAGCAACGACATCATGGCGGGGCAACTTGAGCACCTGCTGGCCGTAGCCGCCACACCGCGGCTCAACCTCCAAGTGATGCCCTTTTCGGCGGGCGCTCCGGCCGCGTCCACAAGGCCGTTCACTGTGCTGCGATTCACGGACGCCCCCACGGTGCTCTACACCGAGACCCGGGTAGGGGGAAGGATGCACGACTCCGCACAAACGGTCGAATCGGCCCTTGATGACTATGATCTTCTCAGGGCGAACGCGCTGTCCCTTGGTCAATCAACGGCCCTGATCAAGGCTCTGTTGAAGGAGTACCGAGCATGAATGCCGACTTGGACCTCACGACGGCTCAGTGGATCAAGTCCTCCTACAGCGACGCAAACGGGGGCGATTGCTTGGAGTTCTGCCCTGACTTCGCCTGGATCAAGTCGTCCTATAGCGACGGGGACGGCGGCCAGTGCCTGGAATTCTCCCCCGCCCACGCCCCCGCCCACGGTGTGGTCCCCCTCCGGGACAGCAAGGTTCCCGGCGGTCCCGTGATCATCGTGTCCGTGGTGGGGTGGTCCTCGTTCGTGGGTGCGGTCAAGAATGGGGAGTTCGCCGTCTGAGGACCGTCTGAGGAGCGCCCGTGGATCTGCGTGACGATGCCCGTGCCCTGTCCGGTGAGCTCGTGCGGTTGCGGCGGGCGCTGCACCGGATTCCGGAGACCGGGCTCGAACTGCCCCGTACGCAGGAGGCGGTGCTGGCCGAACTCGACGGGCTGCCGCTGGAGGTGACCACCGGCGCGGGGCTGAGTTCGGTGACGGCGGTGTTGCGCGGGGCGGCGCCCGGGCCCGTGGTGCTGCTGCGCGGGGACATGGACGCGTTGCCGGTGGCCGAGCGTCTCGATCTGGACTTCGCCGCGGACAACGGGCGGATGCACGCGTGCGGGCACGATCTGCACACCAGCATGCTCACGGGGGCGGCGAGGCTGCTGTCGGCGCACCGGGACCGGCTGGCGGGGGACGTGGTGTTCATGTTCCAGCCGGGCGAGGAGGGGTACGACGGGGCCCGGCACATGCTGGCCGAGGGGCTGTTGGAGGCGGCCGGGCGGCGGCCGGTGGCGGCGTACGCGCTGCACGTGCTGTCGGCGGGGCAGCCGAGCGGGGTGTTCGGGACCCGCGGCGGGCCGATGATGTCGGCGTCCAATGTGCTGCGGGTGACGGTGCGCGGGGCGGGCGGGCACGGGTCGATGCCGCACCGCGCGAAGGATCCGGTGCAGGCGGCGTGCGCGATGGTGACGGCGTTGCAGGCGTGGATCACGCGGAGTTTCGACGTCTTCGACCCGGTGATCCTGTCGGTGGGCACGTTCCATGCGGGGACGCAGCAGAACGTGATCCCGGAGACCGCGGTGTTCGAGGCGACGGTGCGGAGTTTCTCGGCCGCGGCCCAGGCGCGGGTGAAGGACGGGACGGTCCAGGTGTGCCGGGGCGTCGCGGCGGCCCATGAGGTGGCGGTGGACGCGGAGTTCGTGGAGACGTATCCAGTGACCGTCAATGACGGGGCGGAGGCGGAGTTCGTGGCGCATACGGTCCGTGAGGCGCTGGGTGAGGAGCGGTTCGCGGCGCGCCGGAATCCGTTGCCGGCGTCGGAGGACTTCTCGCGGGTGCTGGACGAGGTGCCGGGCGTGATGATGATGCTGGGTGCGCCGCCGGCCGGGGCCGATCCCGAGCGCAGTGCCAACAACCATTCCCCGCTGGCCGAGTTCGACGATGCGGTGCTGGCGGACGGGGCGGCGGTGTACGCGGAACTGGCGGTGCGGAGGTTGGCGAAGGGGTAGTGGGCGACCCGGTCTGTCGGGCGCTTCTTAGAAGGTTCTTAAACCGCACCACTATTCACATGGGCATGACATCAAAGCTCACACGAGTGATCGCTGCGTCGTTGGCGTTGACCGCTACCGCGGTCGGGATTTCCGGGTGCGGGAGTGCCCAGGCCGGGACGCTTGAGGGCGGGCGGCTGGTGCTGCCGGTCGCCGGGGGGACCGCCACGGTGGACACCGCCACGTTGGGGGTGAGCGCGCGGGCCGACGACGGGACGCGGCTGGTGCTGTCCGAGGCGGCCGGGGGCGGGCTCGGGGCGCCCGGGCCGGTGACCCGTACCGCCGACGGGGCGCGGTGGACGTATCCGGCGAAGGGCCTGTCGGTGACGGCGCGTACGGAGCAGGGGCGGCTGCGGATCGGGATCCGGGCGGACCGGGACCAGTCGGTGAGTTGGCCGGTGACCGGGACCGACCGGGCAGCGTCGGCCGTGCAGCTGCCGCGCGGGGAGGGGTTGGACATCCCGGTGCGGGACGCGTTCTGGAATTCCGGGCGGGGCGGGCTGGCCGGGAGCACGGTGGACGTGGGGGCGGATCTGGCGCTGCCGCTGTGGGGGTACGCGATGGGGGGTGGGAGCGGTGCCTCGGGGAGTGGGGGCGCGCGGCACGGGGTGAGTTATCTGACGCCGACCGACCTGGGGACGTCGTTGGCGTTCGCGTCGCGGGGTGGGGCGCTGCGGGCGACCGCCGCGCATGACTTCTCCGCGGGGGACGGGACGCGGGACTACCAGGTGTCGTTCGCGTTGACGGACGGGGACCCGGTGGCGCCGGCGGCCGACTACCGGTCGTATCTCGCGCAGCGCGGGCAGTTGGGCAGCCTGCGGAAGAAGATCGCGGAGAATCCGGCGAACGGGAAGCTGTTGGGGGCGTTCCACGCCTACGTGTGGGGCGAGGCGCGGACCGCGGCGGGGGTGGCGCGGCTGCGGAAGCTGGGCGTGGACCGGATGTGGCTGGGGTACGACGCCGGGCCGGATCCGATGGACGCCGCGGCGGTGCGGGCGGCGAAGCAGGCGGGGTACCTGGTCGGGCCGTACGACTCGTTCGCCAACGGGCAGGATCCGAAGGCGGCGGACAGCCCCACGTCCACGTGGCCCGGGACGGTGTATCCGGACTTCTGTGTGCGCAAGGCGGACGGGACGGCGGAGACCGGGTTCGGGGGGCGGGGGTGCTACCTGAGTTCGCGGGCGTTCGAGAAGGCCGAGCCGGGCAAGCACTATCTGGCGGACCGGACCCGGGAGATGACCGCCAACGGGGCGGACAGCTACTTCCTGGACGTGGACGCGACCGGTGAGGTGTTCCGGGACCACGGTGCGGGCCACGAAATGACCAAGGCGGGGGACCGGGAGAACCGGCTGGCGCGGATGGGGCGGTTGGCGAACGGCTTCGTGCTGGGGTCGGAGGCCGCGCAGCCGTGGGCCAACGGCGTGCTGGCCTTCGACCACGGTGCGGGGACGCCGGTCGCGGACGGGCTGTGGAAGCTGGAGCGCGACAAGGAGACGTGGGGCGGCTACTACCCGCAGAACGCCCCGAAGAACTTCTTCAAGCCGGTGCCGCTGCCGGCCGATCTGGCCACGGCGATGTACGACCCGAAGTACCGCGTGCCGCTGTACGAGACGGCGCTGCACGGGTCGCTGGTCAACGCCGAGCGGTGGGAGCTGTCGTACGACAAGCTGCCGGCGCAGAAGACCACCCGGGCGCTGCTGGCGATGCTGTACAACACGCCGTTGAACTTCGTGCTGGACGGGCCGTCGCTGACGAAGAACGGGGCGGAACTGGCGGCGTTGCAGAAGTACTTCGCGCCGTTGCACCGGGCCGCGGGGGCGGAGCGGATGACGTCGTTCCGGTGGCTGACCGGGGACCGGAGCGTGCAGCGGACGGTGTTCGGGGACGGGGTGCTGACCGTGACCGCCAACTTCGGCGACCGGGCGTACCACGGGCTGCCGGGCGGGTGTGTGGACGCCCGGTTGCGGGGGGACGCGCAGCCGCGGCGGCTGTGCCCCGCGAAGGTCAACACCCCGGCCGGGTAGCCGGAACGGATGCCTGGGGGCGGGGTGGCTACGGCCGGCGGGCCGCCTCCAGGTAGCGCAGGACGGCCCGTACGCGGCGGTGGTCGGTGTCCGAGGGCGGGGCCGGCGGGGCGGTGGGCTTCCCCGAGGGGGCGGGCGGGGCGGGGCATGCCCCCAGCATCCCCTCACAGGCCGGTCGGCGAGCCGCTGAGGGCCGCGTTCCGCCGGGGTAACGCGGGCGATGCGGGCGGGTAACAGCGGCGTCGCAGGCTGTCGGGCATGACGCTGACGGGCATATCGCTCACGGGCCGTGAGCCCGCGGGCACGACGGGCTCCGGCCCCGCACCGGCACCTCCGACGGCGGCGGCGCGGGTGCTGGTGGTCGGCGGCGGGATGGCCGCCGCCCGGCTCGTCCACCAGCTGACCGCGGCGGCGGGCGGCGCGGGCCCCCGCCCGCTCCGGGTGACCGTCCTGTCCGAGGAGGCGCATCAGCCCTACAACCGGGTGCTGCTCGCGGAGATCCTGGCGGGCCGCTATCCGCCACAGGTGATCACGCTGCCCGCGCCGGCCGCCTCGGTGGCCTGGCACTGCGGCGTACGGGTGGCCCGGATCGACCGGGGGGCGCGGCGGGTGCGGAGCGACGACGGGCGGGAGTTCGGCTACGACGTGCTGGTGCTGGCGACCGGTGCCAATCCGGTGCTGCCGCCGTTGCGCGGCCTGTTCGCGCCGGACGGGCCGGAGCTGCCGGACGGGGTGCACCCGTTCCGCACCCTGGACGACTGTGCGGCGCTGGCCGCGGCGGTCCGGCCCGGAATGCCGGCGGTGGTGGTCGGCGGCGGGCTGCTCGGGGTGTCGGCGGCCCGGGCGCTGGCCGCGTGCGGGGCGCGGGTCCTCCTGGCCCACCAGGGCACCTACCTGATGGACCGTCACCTCGATGCGGAGGCGGGGGCGCTGCTGCGGGACCACCTCACCGGGCTCGGCGTGGAAGTGCACACCGAGTGCCGGGCGCGCGGCGTCCGGACCCGGCCGGTGAGCGGCCCCGACGGGACGGTCGGGCGCCGGGTGCACGGCGTCGAACTGGCCGACGGGCACCTGCTCGACGCCGGTCTGGTCGTCCTGGCCTGCGGGGTCCGCCCCCGCACCGGGCTCGCCCGGGACGCCGGCCTGGACGTCGGCACCGGCATCCGGGTGGACGGCGCGCTGCGCACCAGCGACCCGCACATCCACGCCGTCGGCGACTGCGCCGAGCACCACGGCACCGTCTACGGCCTGGCCGGCGCCGCCCAGGAACAGGCCGACGCGCTGGCCCGGGTGCTGACCGGCCCCCGGGCCACCGCCCCCGCCTACACCGGGACCCGCGCCCTGACCCGGCTCACCCTGGCCGGGCGGGACGCCCTGGACCTCGCCGCGTTCGGCGAGACCGCACCGCGCCCCGGCGACGACGTCGTACGGCTCGCCGACGCCACCCGCGGCACCTACCGCAAGGTCGTCGTCCGCGGCGACCGCCTGGTCGGCGGGGTCCTCGTCGGCGCGCTGGGCACCGTCGGCACGCTCGCCCGCGCCTGGGAGGACGCCGAGTCGCTCCCGTCCGACGACGGCCCCCTGCTCCACCTGCTCACCAACGACGGAGGCTCCTGATGTCCACGACGGCTTTGCGTGACCGGTCGCGCCCCACGATCGTGCTCGTCGGCCACGGCATGGTCGGCCAGCGTTTCCTCGAAGCGCTGGCCGAGCGCGGCCTGACCGCCACGCACCGCGTGGTCGTGCTGTGCGAGGAGCCGCGGCCGGCCTACGACCGCGTCCAGCTCACCTCGTACTTCTCGGGGAGGACGGCCGCGGAACTCTCCCTGACCGACGAGCGGTTCCTCGCCGAGCACGGCATCGAACTGCACCTCGGCGACCCGGCGGAGACCGTCGACCGGGCGGCCCGGACCGTCACCGCCCGCTCCGGGCTGACCGTCGGCTACGACACCCTCGTCCTGGCCACCGGCTCGTACCCCTTCGTGCCGCCCGTCCCGCACAAGGACGCCGAGGGCTGCTTCGTGTACCGCACCATCGAGGACCTGCTGGCGATCGAGGCGTACGCGGCGAACCGGGCGAAGACCGGCGCCGTGGTCGGCGGCGGCCTGCTGGGGCTGGAGGCCGCCGGTGCGCTGAAGGGGCTGGGACTGGCCACCCACATCGTGGAGTTCGCGCCGCGCCTGATGCCGGTGCAGGTGGACGACGGTGGCGGCGCGGCCCTGCTGCGCACCATCGAGGAGATGGGGCTGACGGTCCACACCGGGACCGGGACCCAGGAGGTGGTGACCGGCGCGGACGGCGCGGTGACCGGGATGCGGCTGTCGGACGGCTCCGAGCTCGCCACCGACCTGATCGTGTTCAGCGCCGGCGTCCGCCCCCGCGACCAGCTGGCCCGGGACTGCGGGCTGGCGGTCGGCGAGCGCGGTGGCATCACCGTCGACGCGCAGTGCCGCACGGTGACCGACCCGCGGGTGTTCGCCGTCGGCGAGTGCGCGCAGGCCGTCGACGGGCGGGTGTACGGCCTGGTCGCGCCCGGTTACGAGCAGGCGGAGACGGTGGCCGCGACCCTCGCCGAGGACGCCGCCGCCTTCACCGGCGCCGACCTGTCCACCAAGCTGAAGCTGCTGGGCGTGGACGTGGCGTCGTTCGGTGACGCACACAGCACCACACAGGGCTGCCTCGACGTCGTCTACGCCGACTCGCGGGCGGGCCTGTACAAGAAGCTGGTCGTGGCTCGGGACGGGACCCTGCTCGGCGGCGTCCTGGTCGGCGACGCGGAGGCGTACGGCACGCTGCGCGCGCTGACCGGTTCGGTGCCGCCGCTGGCGCCCGAGCAGTTGGTGCTCCCTGCGGGCGCGGGCGCCCCGGCGCAGCTCGGCCCGTCCGCGCTGCCGGACGACGCGGTGATCTGCTCCTGCCACAACGTCACCAAGGGCACCATCCGCGGTGCGGTCACCGAGCACGCGTGCACCAGCGTGCCCGAGGTCAAGAAGTGCACCAAGGCCGGTACCGGCTGCGGCAGTTGCGTCAAGGTCCTCGGCCAGCTCGTCAACGAGGAGCTGGAGGCGAGCGGGGTCGAGGTCGACAAGGGCCTGTGCGGCTGCTTCGCGCGGACCCGCGAGGAGCTGTACGAGATCGTCCTCGCCCTGCGGATCACCTCGTACCAGCAGCTGCTGGACGGCTACGGCCGCGAGGGCGCCCGGGGCACCGACGGCTGCGAGACCTGCAAGCCGGCGGTCGGTTCGATCCTCGCCTCGCTGGCGCCGGCGATCGGTGCCGACGGCCACGTCCTGGACGGCGAGCAGGCGTCGCTTCAGGACACCAACGACCACTTCCTCGCCAACCTCCAGAAGAACGGCTCGTACTCGGTCGTACCGCGCGTCCCCGGCGGGGAGATCACCCCGGAAGGGCTCATCGTGATCGGTGAGATCGCCCGGGACTTCGGGCTCTACACCAAGATCACCGGCGGTCAGCGGATCGATATGTTCGGCGCCCGGGTCGAGCAACTCCCGCTGATCTGGACCCGGTTGGTGGACGCCGGCTTCGAGTCCGGGCACGCCTACGGCAAGTCGCTGCGCACGGTGAAGTCGTGCGTCGGACAGACCTGGTGCCGCTACGGCGTCCAGGACTCGGTCCGCATGGCCATCGACCTGGAGCTGCGCTACCGCGGGCTGCGGTCCCCGCACAAGCTCAAGTCGGCGGTCTCCGGGTGCGCCCGCGAGTGCGCGGAGGCCCAGTCGAAGGACTTCGGCGTGATCGCCACCGCGGGCGGCTGGAACCTGTACGTCGGCGGCAACGGCGGCGCGACGCCGCGCCACGCGGACCTGCTGGCCCAGGACCTCTCCGACGCCGAACTGATCCGCCTGATCGACCGGTTCCTGATGTTCTACATCCGCACCGCCGACCGCCTGGAGCGCACCAGCGTCTGGCTGGAGCGGATCCCGGGCGGCCTGGACCACGTCCGCGACGTGGTGGTCGAGGACTCCCTCGGCATCTGCGCGGAGCTGGAGTCCCTGATGGCGGCCCACGTGGCGCACTACCGCGACGAATGGGCGCAGACCATCAACGACCCGGAGAAGCTGGCCCGGTTCGTCTCCTTCGTGAACGCCCCGGACACCCCCGACCCGGTCGTCGGCTTCGTCGCCGTACGCGACCAGATCAAGCCCGACCTGCCCCTGCTGTCCCTCGGCCTGCGGCCGGGCGCACGCTCCCCGAAGCCCCTGGCAGACGCCCTGGAAGGAAGCACCCAGCGATGACCCTGACCCTTGAGAGCACCGACCTGAAGGTCCAACTGATGCTGTCCGACGCCTGGTTCACGGTCTGCGGACTGAACGACCTGACCCCGGGCCGCGGGGTGGCCGCTCTGCTGCCGGACGGCCGCCAGGTGGCCGTCTTCCGCGACCGGGCGGGCCGGCTCTACGGCATCGACAACCGCGATCCGTTCGGCGGTGCCGCGGTCCTCTCCCGCGGTCTGACCGGCACCCACCAGGGCCGGCCGTTCGTGGCGTCGCCGCTCCTGAAGCAGCGGTTCGACCTGGAGACCGGACACTGCCTGGACGATCCGTCGGTGTCCGTCCCGACGTACCGGGTGCGGACACGGGTGGCGTGAGGGCCGGGCGTAGGCTGATCCTCCCCCTACCGAGGAGTACGGCGTGACCCGGTGGAACACCAGCCACATCCCCGATCAAACCGGCCGCGCGGTGGTCGTCACCGGCGCCAACAGTGGTCTCGGCTACATCACCGCCCGTGAACTGGCGCGGCGTGGCGCCCGCGTGGTGCTGGCCTGCCGCAGCGCGGAGCGGGGCGCCGCGGCGCTGGCCCGACTGCGGTCCGAAGTCCCCGTCTGCGAAGCGGAGTTCCGGCCGCTGGACCTGGCCGACCTGGCGTCCGTGCGACGCTTCGCCGAGGACCTGGACGACTTCTGCGGCGACCGGCTCGACCTGCTCATCAACAACGCGGGCGTGATGGCACTGCCGCAGCGCACCACCGCGGACGGCTTCGAGATGCAGTTCGGCACCAACCACCTGGGGCACTTCGCGCTCACCGGGCTGCTGCTGCCCAAGCTCCTGGCGACGCCCGGGGCGCGGGTGGTGACGGTCTCCAGCATGCTGCACATGCTGGCCAACGTGGACCTCGACGACCTGAACAGCGTGCGGTCCTATCACCGCTGGGTCGCCTACGGCCGGTCGAAGAGCGCCAATCTGCTCTTCACCCGCGCACTGGCCCAACGGCTGGCGGCGGCCGGCTCACAGGTCGTCGCGGCCGCCGCGCACCCCGGCTACGCGCACACCAACCTCCAGACCGCGGGGGTGCGGATGGAGGGCCGCCGGGCCGCCGAGCGGGCGGTGGAGCTGGGCAACCGCCTGATCGCCCAGTCCGCGGACGGCGGCGCGCTGGGCACGCTGTGCGCGGCCACCGCCCCGCACATGAAGCCGGACGCCTTCATCGGCCCGCGCAACGGACTGCGCGGCGCCCCGGCCCGCTCGTTCCGCGCCCCGTGGACGCAGAAGGACGACACCGCCGACCGACTGTGGACGGCCTCGGAGGAGCTCACCGGGGTGCGGTACGACATCACCGTCCCGGTGGTGTGAGCTCCGGGCCGGCGGGCGCGCGGACCAGATGCGGGGCGCGCCCGCGGGCTCTCGGGGCGCGCGATCGGCGGACTGCCGTCAAGATCGCGTGAAGATCGCCGTGCCACCCGCCAAGGGCGCGCCAAGGCCGCTCGCGGGCGGCCGTCGGGCCCCGCACGCTGTGCTGGTCCCACCCAGTGCCGCACGGAGGTACGACGCACATGTCGACGGTGTCGCAGTCCGCAAACCGGCCCGAGCAGCCGCCCCCGGCGACCGCCCCCGGCCCCCACACCGCCGTCACCCCGGCCCCCGACCCCGACCCGGCCGGCGACCGGCACCGCCTGACCGCCCTCCAGGGCCTGGCCGCGCTCTCCCTCGACGCGATGGCCTCCGTCGCGTACGGGCCGGAGTCGATCGTGCTGGTGCTGGCCACGGCCGGTGCGTACGGCCTGGGGTTCACCCTCCCGGTCACGCTCGCCATCGCCGCGCTGCTGACCGTCCTGGTGGCGTCCTACCGCCAGGTCATCGCCGCCTTCCCCAACGGCGGCGGCTCCTACGCGGTCGCCAAGACCCACCTGGGGCGCCGTTCGGCCCTGGTGGCCGCCGCCTCCCTCGTCCTGGACTACGTCCTCAACGTCGCGGTGTCGGTGACCGCCGGCGTCGCCGCGCTCACCTCCGCCTTCCCCGGCCTCTACGGCGACCGGCTGTGGATCTGCCTAGCGGTGCTGGTCCTGGTGACCGCGATCAACCTGCGCGGGATCGCCGACTCGGCACGGGTCTTCCTGCTGCCCACCGCGGTCTTCGTCGCCTCGATCCTGGCCATGATCGTGGTCGGGCTGTGCCGGGACGCGCCGGCGTCCACCGTCACCGCCGCGGGACACGCCTCCGTCCTCACCCACAACGCCACCTCCGTCGGCGCGCTGCTGCTCCTGAAGGCGTTCGCGTCCGGCTGCTCGGCGCTGACCGGTGTGGAGGCGGTCGCCAACGCCGTACCGTCCTTCCGCGCCCCCGCCACCCGGCGCGCCCAGCGCACCGAGGTCGCGCTGGGCGCCCTGCTCGGCGCCATGCTGATCGGCCTGTCGCTGCTCATCGGCCGCTTCCACCTCCAGCCGGTCGAGGGCGTCACCGTCCTCGCCCAACTGGCGGACGCCGCACTCGGCCACAACTGGGCGTTCTACGTCGTCCAGTTCGCCACCGTGGTGCTGCTGGCACTGGCCGCCAACACCTCCTTCGGCGGGCTGCCGGTACTGATGGGGCTGCTGGCCCGCGACAACTACCTGCCGCACGTCTTCGGCCTGAAGGCCGACCGCCAGGTCCACCGCCACGGTGTGCTGGCGCTGGCCGCGGTCGCCGCCGTGCTGCTGATCTTCTCCGGCGGCGACGTCAACACCCTGGTGCCGCTCTTCGCCATCGGCGTCTTCGTCGGCTTCACGCTCTGCCAGGCCGGGATGGTCCGCCACTGGTACCGGGAGCGGTCCGCCCGCTGGTTCGGCAAGGCCCTGCTCAACGGCTTCGGCGCGGTGCTCACCGCCGCCGCCGCGGTGGTCGTCACCGCCACCAAGTTCACCGAGGGCGCCTGGCTGATCGCCATCGCGCTGCCGCTGCTGGTCCTCACCTTCGAGGCGGTCCACCGGGCCTACGCGCGGATCGGCGACCGCCTCGGCCTGGGCCGGGTCCCCGAGCCGCCGCGCCGCGCCCGCTCCCTCGTCGTCGTCCCGGTCTCCCACCTGTCCCGGCTGACCGGTGAGGCGCTGGGCGCTGCGGTGTCCCTGGGCGACGAGGTGATCGCGGTCACCGTCACCTACGGCACCCCCGAGGACCGCCCGGCCACCGAGGCGCTGCGCCGCGACTGGGAACTGTGGAACCCGGGCGTGGACCTGCTGGAACTGCCCTCCGCCACCCGCTCCCTGGGCCGCCCGATCGCCGCCTACGTCGCGGACCTGACGGCCCGTCGGCCCGAGGCCCGCATCACCGTACTGATCCCCGAGGCCGAGCCCGCGCACCTGTGGCAGCGGGTGCTCCAGAACCAGCGCGGGGCGGTGCTGGCGCATGCGGTGCGGCGGGATACCGATGCTGTGATTTGCCGGTTGCGGTTCCGACTGGCGTCGGGATAGCCCCGTACGGCGTTGGCTGTCCCGCCGGGTTCCGCCTTCGGCGGAGAGGGTGCTGTTGGGCGGGGCGCCTGGTGGTTGGTGGGTGCCGGGGGCGGGCCGGAGGGGGTGAAGGAAGCAGGGGCCGTCCCAGCTTGCTGCTTGTACCTGTCCTCCCGCCGGGGTGGGGCCCCACCCCACCAAACCCCCCTCCGCCAAAGGCAGAATCGGCCAACAACGTGGCCGCAGGCCACCCCCGTACGGCAAAGTACCTGCCATGACGGTGATCGGCAGAAGACGGCTCCTCGCCGCCGGAGGCGGCATCGCGCTTGCCGGGGCGATGGCGACCGCGTGCGGTTCCAACACCGGTCGTGGCGGCTCCGGTTCAGGCCCAGCGCTAGCGCAGTGGTACCACCAGTACGGCGAACCGGGCACCCAGCAGGCGGTGAAACGGTACGCCGCCGCGTACAAGAAGGCGGACGTCAGCGTCCAATGGCGGCCCGGCGACTACGACCGGCAGACCTCGGCGGCGCTGCTCACCGACTCCGGCCCCGACGTCTTCGAGGTCAACGGGCCGCTGCTGGAGCAGATCCAGGGCGGCCAGGTGGCCGACCTGACCGACCTGGTCGCACCCGTCAAGGACGACTTCAATCAGGCGGTGCTCGCACCGAAGATCTGGCAGGACAAGATCTGGGGCATCCCCCAGGCCACCGATACGCAGCTGCTGTACTACCGCAAGAGCCTGCTCAAGGACGCCGGGGTGCAGCCGCCGCAGAGCGTCGACGAACTGGTCGACGCGGCGAAGAAACTCACCACCGGCAAGGTGAAGGGGCTGTTCCTCGGCAACGACGGCGGGGCCGGGGTGCTCGGCGGGACACCGCTGTTCGCCGCCGGGCTGAGCCTGATCACCGAGGACGGCCGGGCCGGGTTCGACGATCCGGCCGCGGCCCGGGTGCTGGCGAAGGTGCGGCAGTTGTACGCCGACGGATCGCTGCTGCTGGGCGCGCCCACGGACTGGTCCGACCCGGCGGCCTTCATCCAGGGGCTGACCGCCATGCAGTGGTCGGGACTGTGGGCGCTGCCGCAGATCAAGAAGGCGCTGGGGGACGATTTCGGGGTGCTGCCGTTCCCGAAGGACGGCTCGGGCGGAAAACCGACCGTGCCGGTGGGGGCATATGCGTCCGCGGTGAGTGCCCGCAGCAAGCACCGGGCGGCGGCGAAGGAATTCGCCAAATGGTTGTGGATCGACCGGACGGATTTCCAGCAGGATTTCGCGCTGTCGTACGGATTCCACATTCCGGCGCGCATTTCGCTGGCGAAGAAGGCCGGGCAACTCCAGCAGGGGGCCGCGGCGGACGCGGTGCGGTTCGCCACCGAACACGGTTATGCCGAACCGCTGCTGTGGAACAGTGCGGACCGCAATGCCTATCAGGACGCGCTGAGCCGGATCATCAAGAGCGGGGCGAACCCGGAGACCGAGCTGAAGTCCGTCCTGCGGACGGTCAACGCCGAGCTACAGCGGACGAAGAAGAAGTGAGCGCGCGCACGGCCCGGCTGCTCGGCCCGCAGCGGCGCACTCTGTGGTTCTGGGTGTTCGTCGGGCCGTTCGCGATCGGGCTGGCCCTGTTCACCTACGTTCCGTTGCTGTGGAGCGTCTACCTCAGTTTCTTCAACGCCCACAACACGGTGAATCCGACGGAATTCGTCGGGCTGGGCAATTACACCGCGATGCTGCGGGACGACGCTTTCCTCGGCAGTCTGGGCACCTTCCTGCTCTTCACCGCGTTCATCGTGCCGGCCACGTTCGCACTGTCGCTGTCGTTGGCGCTGATGGTGAACCGGCTGCGATTCGCGCAGGCGTTCTTCCGGTCGGTGTTCTTCCTGCCGACCGCGTGCTCCTATGTCGTGGCGTCGCTGATCTGGAAGTTGTCGCTTTTCAACGGGGTGCGGTTCGGGCTGGCGAACACCGTGCTCGGCTGGTTCGGACTGGACCAGACGGCGTGGCTGTCGACGACCAGTCCGCCGTGGTACTGGCTGGTCATCGTGACGGTGCGGCTGTGGCTCCAGGCCGGCTTCTACATGATCCTCTTCCTCGCCGGACTCCAGCGGATCTCCCCGCAGTTGTACGAGGCGGCGGCGATGGACGGAGCCCGGCCGGGCTGGCAGGTCTTCCGCTACATCACCTTCCCGCAACTGCGGGCCACCTCGGTGGCGGTGGTGCTGCTCCTGGTGATCAACGCCTTCCAGGCGTTCGACGAGTTCTACAACCTGCTGAGCGACGCCCGCGGCTATCCGCCGTACGCCCGGCCCCCGTTGGTGTACCTCTACTACACCGCGCTCGGGCGGGACCAGAACCTGGGGCTGGGCAGTGCGGGCGCGGTGATCCTGGCACTGATCATCGCGGTGGCGACGGTGGTCCAGGCCCGCTGGTTCGGGCTCGGCCGCAAGGAGGACTGAGCGCAATGCACGATGCCCTGACCCGGGCCGGCCGGGCGCTGCGGGTGGTGTTGCTGGTCGCGCTGGCGCTGCTCTTCCTCGTCCCGTTCTACCTGCTGGTCCGCAACGGGCTGGCGAGCGAGGCCGACATCACGGCGCCCACCTGGACGTTCTTCCCGCGCGAGCTGCACTGGTCGAACCTGACCGAGGTCTTCACCGACCCGGACCTGCCGCTGGCCCGGTCCCTGCTCAACTCGACGGTGATCGCGGTGTCGACGACCGTGGGCACCGTGGTGCTGGCCTCGATGGCCGGCTACGGCCTGGCGCGCATCCCCTACCGTCACGCATCGGTGGTCTTCTACGCGATCCTGGGCACGCTGATGGTCCCGGCGGCCGTGACCTTCGTGCCGAGTTTCGTCCTGGTGTCGACGCTCGGCTGGATCTCGACGCTGCGCGGTCTGGTGATCCCGACGCTCTTCAGCGCCTTCGCGTGTTTCGTCTTCCGGCAGTACTTCCTTGGATTTCCCAAGGAGTTGGAGGACGCGGCGCGGGTGGACGGCCTGGGGTACTGGCGGACGTACTGGCGGATCGTGGTGCCCAACGCGCGGCCGGTGTTCGCGGCGGTCGGCACCATCGTCTTCATCGGGGCGTGGAACTCCTTCCTGTGGCCGCTGGTGATCGGCCAGGACCAGTCGGCCTGGACGGTGCAGGTCGCACTGTCCACGTTCACCACCGCGCAGAACCTCAACCTGCACAAACTGTTCGTCGCGGCGGGCGTGTCGATCGTCCCGCTGGTGGTGGTCTTCCTCCTGCTCCAGCGGTACATCGTGGCGGGCGTGGAGCGCACCGGCATCGACGACTGAGCGCGGCCGGGGTCCGCGGACCATGGGCAGCGGACCCCGGATGCGGTACGGTGCGTGCCATGTGCACGTACCTGGTTTTCCGTGAGGCGGCGCCGCGCGACCGCGGCCCTCACGGTGCGTGCGCGCCCCGCGGCCTGAGCTTCCTGCGCCGCCGCGGCCGGGTGGGCTCTCCCCCGGTCGGCTGTCCCGGCGTGTCCTGAGGACCCGCGCACCGGGCCGCCCGCCGGCTCGCCCGCGCCCCCACCCCGGCACCCCGCCGCTCCCCTCTCCCCCGCGCCCCCACCCGACTCCCGTCGCGCCTCTTCCCACTCCCCTAGACGGAGGACCAGTTGACGCAATTGACGACGCCCCCCACCGACGCATCCACCCCCACCCCCGCGCCGGCCCTGCGCCCCCACCGCATCCCCGCCGACGGCCTCTACGAAGGTCGGCGGATCCTGCGTCGCACCCCGGACGACTGGCCGGACCGGCCGTACGAGCGGTTCGAGGTCGTCCCGCAGTCCGCCACCATCGGGGCGGAGATCCGGGGGCTGGATCTGTCGCGTCCCCTGCCCTCGGCGCTACGGGCGGAGCTGAACCGAGCCCTGCTGGAGTGGAAGGTGCTGTTCTTCCGCGGGCAGCACCTGACGCCCGTCGCGCAACGCCAATTCGCCGCCAATTGGGGGGAGTTGGAGACCAACCCACTGCTTGCCCGGGGCGACTCGAAGGAGGTGGTGCGGTTTGACAAGACGGCCGTCGGCGCGCAGACGTTCGAGAACGTATGGCACACGGACGTAACCTTCCGCGAGCGGCCCGCGATGGGCGCGGTGTTGCAGCTGCGCGAGGTGCCGGCGTCGGGCGGGGACACGCTGTGGGCCGATATGGCCGGGGCGTATGACAATTTGCCATTGAAAATCCGGGAGCGGATCGATGGGGCGCGGGCGGTGCACGACTATCTCCCGGGCTTCTCCCGATTCTTCTCCGCGGCCCAACTCGCGCCGTTTCAAGGGGAGTTCCCGCCAGTGGAGCATCCGGTGGTGCGCCGGCACCCGGAGACCGGGCGGCGGACGCTGTTCGTCAACGCCTCGTTCACCACTCGGATCGTGGGGCTGCCGGAGGCGGAGAGCGACCGGCTGCTGCGCCTGCTGTTCCAACAGGCGCACGTGCCGGAGTTCCAGGTGCGGTTCCACTGGCGGGCCGGGGACGTCGCGTTCTGGGACAACCGCGCCACCCAGCACTACGCGGTGTGCGACTACGGGACGCAGCGGCGGGTCGCGGAACGGGTGGCGATCGCCGGGGACCGGCCGTACTAGGGCCGGTCCGGTGGATCGGGGGGCGGTGAGCCCGCACGGCCGCCCGGCCCGGGCGGTCGGCGGCGCACCGCTAGAAGGCCGTCGACCCGTCGAGGTGGGCGCCGCGCAACAGGGCGGCGCCCAGCGGCGTCAGGGTGTGCAGCACGGCGTTGCCCTGGCGCAGGGTGGACAGCAGGCCGGCGTCCCGCAGGACGGTGGCGTGCTGGCTGGCGGAGGCCAGCGAGACGTCGACGCGGCGGGCGAGTTCGCTGGTGGTGCAGCCCACGCCGATGCCGTGCAGGATCGCCGAGCGGGTCTGGCCGACCAGCCGCCCCAGCGAGCGGTCGGCCGGGACCGGCGGGGCGGGGCGGGGCACCGGGTGCTCCACCGGGTAGACCAGGACCGGCGTCAGGTCCGGGTTGTGGAAGGTGACCGGGGTGCGGCGGCAGAAGTACGAGGGCAGCAGGAGCAGCCCGCGACCGCCGAGGTGGAGGTCCCGGTCCACCGGGTAGTCGGCCTCCAGGACGGGCGAGCGCCAGCGCATCATCGGCGGCAGCGACGCCAGCAGCCGGTCCGCGCCGCCGTCCAGCAGGGCCCGGCCGCGGGCCGCCCGGTCGGCCTCTATCCGGCACCGGACGCGGTGCCAGTAGGGGGCGACGGCCGCGTCGTGGTAGCGCTGGAGTATCCCGGCGAGCCGACCCAGCGAGCGGGTCTCGCCGTCCGCCATGGCACGTATCCAGCTGGGGAGCGGGCGGCCCGCGGTGGGCGACAGCCGGGAGAGTTCGGCGTGCAACCGGCCGGCCGGGGTCTCGCGCAGCGCGGCGAGCGCCTCATCCATGCCGAGCAGGCCCTCGGCGGGCGTCAGGAAATCGGGGAAATAGCCGCGCGTGGGCACCAGCGGCGCCAGCAGACGCGCTTCGCCATTCAACCTTCCGCGAGTTTCCGATCGCCAACCACCGAACGTGGAATCGTCGCGCCGGTCACGAAGTCGGTGAAAGCTTAAGACCGTCTCCCACAGCGCATCCGGGCGTGCGGCAATCCGCACGCGGGCCAGATCGAGTCCACTGAAATGGACGCGTAACACCGAACCCCCACTCTTTGGTTATCTCCCTCGGCCCCCGGCACGCCTGAGTATGCACGCAACCACACGCGGTCACCATGCCCTTTTGGCCAGAGTTGAAAAGGGTCGCGCGGGGCACGCCCGGACGGAATGCTGGAGGCAATTCAACGACGGTGCGCACGGCCCGGATTGCTCGATCCCGTGGGGGGTGATGGGCAAACAACCGGCCAGGCACAGCCCCGTTGAAGGCCGCCTCCCACGCCGACTGGGAGGGCGGCAGCTCCCGAGGGGGGAGTCCGGAGAAAGCAAGGGCGGCACCCGTGCGCACGGGTGCCGCCCTTGCCGTACCGGGGCGGACGGGGGCTATCCCGCGGGCCGCGACTCCGTCCGGTCGCCCGCATCGGCGCCCCCAAGATCGGCCGACAACCGACTGTCCCGCGGCCCGTTGAACAGTTCTCCTACGGATGGTTCCCGTTCGGACGATTTACGTGCGGGCAATTGAGGATTGGACAATTCGGGTTCGGATGATTCGAGTGCGAATGATGCGGGTGCGGACACCACCGGCGCGCACGATTCCGGCGCGGACAATTCCCCGCTCGACGGCTCCACTACGGACGGCTCCACTACGGACGGCTCCGCCACGGACCGGCCCGGCGCGGTCGCGTCCGCCGTGGATGGTGCCAGCATCCGGTGGATCACCAGCCACAGCAGCGCGCAGAGCACCGCGGCGACGCCCAGGACGAGCTGCCAGGCGGTGGTGAACCCGTGGGCCGCGAAGGCGGTGAAGCCGGGCCGGACGGCCGCCGGTACCGCCGAAGCGGGGCCGCTCAGATCACCGGCGTTGACGCTGTTCGCGAGGGCCGCGGACCCCTCCCGATAGGCGGAGAAGCGCGGGAGTCCGTCCTCCAGCCGGAGCCGGGTCAGGCCGGTCAGGGCGGAGCCGGCGGCGGCGATGGCGACCGCCTCGCTGCCCAGCCGGAGGGTGTTGAGGAGCCCGGCGGCGGTGCCGGTGGACTCCGGTGCCACCACGGTCAGCACCGCCCCGTCCACCAGCCCGAAGTTGAGTCCCAGGCCCACCCCGAGGACCAGCAGCGGCGCCGCCAGGGCGGCCGGCCCGGCGCCGGGGCGCAGGACCACGGCGAGCCAGGCCACGCCCAACGTCAGGCAGGCCAGGCTGAGCGAGAACACGGCGCGCTGCGACAGCCCCCAGGTGATCAGCCGCCCGGCCAGCGGCGGGGCGAACAGGACGGGCGCGGTCATCAATAGCAGCACCCCGCCCGCGGCCCTGCTGGTCATCCCGTCCGCGACCGTCAGGTAGTTGGGGAGCAGCGGCAGCAGGATCACGAACGAGCAGGAGACCGCCACCGGGATCAGGCACAGCGCCAGGAAGCGGCGGTTGCGCAGCAGCCCCAGGTCGAGCATCGGGTGCCGGCTGCGGCGCTCGACCCGGACGAAGACCACCGCCAGCAGCACCGCGCCGGCCAGCAGCCCCAGCACCCGCGGGCTGCCCCAACCCCACTGCGGCCCCTCCACCATGCCCAGCATCAGCAGGAACAGGCCGGTGACGAAGGCCCCGGTGCCGGGCAGGTCGAGACCGCTCGCGTCCGCCCGACGCGACTGGGGCATGACCGGCACGGCGCACAGCACCACCACCATCAGCACACCGTGCGCGGCGAAGAACCAGCGCCAGCCCACCGTGTCGGCCAGCGTGCCGGCGATCGTGGCACCCAGCGCGAGGCCGCCGCCGGTGGCGATGCCGACCGCGGCGAAGACCCGGGTGCGGGCGGCGCCCTCGAAGGCGGTGGCCAGGATGGAGCTGCCGCTGGTCAGTAGGGCGGCCGCGCCGATGCCGGCCACCGCCCGCAGCACGTCGAGCAGCAGCACCCCGGGCGCCACGGCGCTCGCCAGCGACGCGAGCGTGAACACCACCGCCCCGGCCGCGAACAGGCGCCGCCGGCCCAGCAGATCGGCCAGGGAGCCGCAGGCGAGCATGGCGCAGGCGAAGGTGAGGTTGTAGGCGTGCACCACCCACTGGAGGGTGTCCAGCGGTGCGCCGGTGTCCCGGCCGATGTGCGGCAGCGCCACCCCGGAGCCGGTCACCGAGGTCGGCAGGATCACCAGGGTCAGCAGCACCGCCGCCGCGGTGACCGCCGGACGCAGAGCCCGACCGCGCCGCCTCCCGACGGAGCCGCCACCCCGCCCAACACGCCGCTCCCCCACCCGCTCCCTCTGACGCCCCTGAGGCCCCTCACGCCCCGTCACTTCCACTCCCCCGACGGCTGCCCGACCCCGGCCCCCGCCACGACTGCGGCCACCAACCCACCATCGACGATCACATCCTGTCCCGTGATGTAGGACGCGTCGTCGGAGGCGAGGAAGGCCACCGTCGCGGCGACCTCGTCGGGGTGCCCCAGGCAGCCCAGCGGCACCTGCGCGGCGTCCCGGGCCTCGGCGTCCGGCCCGGGGTTGGCGGCGCGGTACATCTCGGTGTCGATGTAGCCGGGGCTGACGGAGTTGACGCGGATGCCGGCCGGGGCGAGTTCCGCGGCGAAGGTACGGGCCAGGTTGTGCACCGCCGCCTTGCTCGCGGCGTAGGCCGCGGCGACCGGCAGTCCGCGGTGCACGGTCCACGAGGCGTTGAGGACGAACGCGCCCCCCTCGGCCATCAGCGACAGCGCCTTCTGAACCGTGCGGTAGACCCCTTTCACATTGACGTCCAGCATCCGGTCGAGGTCGGCCGGGCTCAGCTGCCCGCTCGGCCCGAAGACGCCGACGCCGGCGTTGGCGAAGACGACGTTCAGGCCGCCGCGCCAGGTCTCGATCCGCCGCATGAGCCGGTCCAGATCGGCGGGTTCGGCGACATCGGCGGGGACCACGAGCACACGGCCACCGCCCGCATCGAGGGCGCGGGCCGCCGCGTCCAGCCGCTCCGGCCGGCGGCCGGTGAGGACGACGTAGGCGCCCTCCTCCAGTAGGCGGCGGGCGGTGGCCAGGCCGATGCCGGTGGCCCCGCCGGTGATCAGGACGGTCTTGTTGGTGAATCGCTGCATACGGACGATCGTCTGCCGGCCCGCCGGCCGGCGGGAGTGCCGGACAAACCTGGGTCTGCCACCACCACTTTCGACGACACGGCCCCCAGGGCGCCTCCGCCGCCGACCCCCGTTACGGCCGCACGCCGACCTACACGGTGACCGGCCGGAAGGTCTCCATCAACCGGCCCAGCCGGTCCCCCGTGTCACTGCCCGGCGCGGGCGTGTAGAGCATCAACCGGTGTCCGGGCAGATCCGGCAACGGCAACGTGGTGTACTCGAAGACCAACTCGCCCGCCGTGTCGTGCCGCAACGCCTTCAACCCCTGTGCTGCGCTGCCTACTTGGTGCTCCGCCCACAGTTCGGCGAAGGCCGGGCTGGCGGCGCACATATCGACGGCGAGCCGACCGAACCACGGGTCGTCCGGGTAGCGGGCGGCGTCCGCCCGGAACTGCCCGACGATGGCACGCGCCGCGTCCTGCCAGTGGCACGGCGACACCGCCACCGAGCCCCTGGTGAAGAAGCTGACCAGACAGTTGTGGTCACCGGCGTCGTACCCGAACACCGCGCGGGCCGCATCGTTGACGGCGACGAAGTTCCAGTGCCGGTCGATGAGATACGCGGGGCGCGGCAGCCAGCCGTCCACCACCCGCCGCAAGGCGTCCGGCACACCCCCCGGCCCGACGTCCGGCCCGGCGTCCGGCCCGGCGTCCGATCCGGCGTCCGCCGGCGGCGGGTTGAGCCCGGCGAGCAAGTACAGGTGCGCACGCTCGGCCGGCGCCAGCCGCAACACCCGCGCAACGGCGTCCAACACCTCACCCGAAACATTGATCTCACGCCCCTGCTCCAGCCACGTGTACCAGGACACGCCGACCCCGGCGAGCACCGCGACCTCCTCCCGCCGCAGCCCACTGGTGCGCCGCCCGCCGCCGGCCGGCATCCCCACCTCGGCGGGCGTGACCCGGGCCCGCCGGGACCGTAGGAACGCACGGATCTCAGCACGGCGCCGCTGCCGCGCCTCAGCAGGAAGTCGCGAAATGTCCACCCACCCATGCTAGGCACGACCTCCCACACCCCCGCCCGGAATTTCCGCGGCCGGCGCCTCCGCACGGAGGCCGCCCTCGTGGCATGCCGGAGTGAGCTGGTGAGTCCCCCGAAACCGGCGGGTGCTCTCCTCAAGGCGCGGGAAGCCGAGGCGGCACGCGCCGGGATCGTCACCGCACTTGAGACGTGCGGGGGGATCTCCCGCCGCGATCGCTGGGCACAATCCGGACGTTCCGGTGCGTCGTCGCCGGAACCGACACGGCGACCGCCCGCGCGTACGGCGACCGCCCCCGCGCGACCGTCTGAGGGGCACCACATGACCCGACCCGTAACCATCACCGTCGCACGCCTGGACGGCCCGGCCGCCGAGCAGGCCGAAGCCGACTTCACCCTCGTCTACGCCGACGCGTTCGCCGAGCCGCCCCACTGCGAGACCGCGGACGACGTCGCAGCCGCCTTCCGGCGCTTCCGCTCCCGGACACCGAACCGCACGTTCCGGGCCGCCCTGGCCCGCACGACGGACGGCACACCGGTCGGCATGGCGTACGGCTGGCCCCTGGGACCGCAGACCGACTGGTGGGACCGGCTCACCCAGCCCGTGCCGGACGCCATGCGGCGCGAGGACGGCCACCGCACCTTCGGCCTGTTGGAACTGGCCGTACGCCTGCCGTGGCGCGGGCACGGCATCGCGCGCCGCCTGCACCAGACGCTCCTCGACGGCATCGACGCCGAGCGGGTGCTGCTCAACGTCCATCCGGCGAGCGAGGCGGCACAGGCGGCCTACCGCTCGTGGGGCTACCGCAAGATCGGTGAGGCTCGCCCCGGGGTCGGTGCCGCACTCCACGACGTGCTGGTCCTCGACCTGAGACGCACGGCCGCGTAGGGCGACCGGTTCCGTTCAGACGGAGCCCTGCCCGGGGACCGGACGGGGTATCGGGGCAACACTTCAGTCAGCCGCCCAGCGGCGCGGTGACGCGTGGCCCGCCAGGTGACAGGATCGCGTTCAAGCCTGATCGCCTCCGCCGGGGTGCTCACCGCCTGCGAGGGCTCGTCGATCGAGTAGCCGCCAGGAGGCGGGCGTCGACCAGACGGGGCAGTGTGCTGTCGGTGTGGCCTCTTTCGCCCCAGTACCAAGTCCGGCTCTACCAGGCTTGGTACCGGCACGTCACTCTCTCCATCGCCGCCTTGGCATAGTTGGCCGCCGTTCGCGCCGCCCACTATCTGCGCTGCTTGCGCTGCCGCAGACGCAGCCAGGCACGGGCCCGCCTGCGTAGGCCGGCACTGCGCCTGGCAACGCTCCGAGGGCGGCACCTCCGCACAGGTGCCGCCCTCGTTGGGGTGCCGGAGTGGGTGGCGGGCGTTGAGGGTCGCAGGGTGCGCCCGCCGCCGGTTCCGGGGGTGTGGGGGGGGGCCGGTGCCCCGGGAGGTCAGCGGCTGTCGCTGCCCTGGGATCCGGCCGCCGCCCGGCCCGCTTCCAGTCGTGCGACCGGGATGCGGAACGGGGAGCAGGAGACGTAGTCCAGGCCGACCTCGTGGAAGAAGTGGACCGATTCCGGGTCGCCGCCGTGCTCGCCGCAGACGCCGAGCTTGAGGTCGGGGCGGGTGGCCCGGCCGGCCTCCGCGGCGCTGCGGACGAGGGAGCCCACGCCGTCCTTGTCGATGGTCTCGAACGGGCTGACGCCGAAGATGCCCTTCTCCAGGTACGCGGTGAAGAAGCTGGCCTCCACGTCGTCGCGGGAGAAGCCCCAGACGGTCTGGGTGAGGTCGTTGGTGCCGAAGGAGAAGAAGTCGGCGGACTCGGCGATCTGACCGGCCGTGAGGGCGGCGCGGGGCAGCTCGATCATGGTGCCGAGGGTGAGCTTGAGGTTGACGCCGCGGGCCTGCTCGACCTCGGCGATGACCTGCTCGGCCTCCTCGCGGACGATCTCCAGCTCCTGGACGGTGCCGACCAGCGGGATCATGATCTCCGCCCGGGGGTCGCCCTTGGCGTTCTTGCGCTCGGCGGCGGCCTCGGCGATGGCCCGTACCTGCATGGCGAACAGGCCGGGGATGACCAGGCCGAGGCGGACGCCGCGCAGACCCAGCATCGGGTTCTGCTCGTGCAGCTTGTGTACGGCCTGGAGGAGCCGGAGGTCGTTCTCGTGCTTCTCGTGGCGGGCCTCGGCGAGCGCGACGCGCACCGACAGGTCGGTGATGTCGGGCAGGAACTCGTGCAGCGGCGGGTCGAGGAGGCGGACGGTCACCGGCAGGCCGTCCATCGCCTCGAACAGCTCGATGAAGTCGGCCTTCTGGAGCGGCAGCAACTCGGCGAGGGCGGCGTCCTTGTCGGCGTCGGTGTCGGCCAGGATCAGCCGCTCGACCATCTCGCGGCGCTCACCGAGGAACATGTGCTCGGTGCGGCACAGGCCGATGCCCTGGGCGCCGAACCGGCGGGCGCGGGCGGCGTCCTCGGCGTTGTCGGCGTTGGCGCGGACCCGCAGGCGACGGACCCGGTCGGCGTAGGCCATGACCCGGTGCACGGCCTGCACGAGCTCGTCGGCGTCGTCGGCGCCGGCGTGCATCCGGCCCTCGAAGTACTCGACGACCGGGGACGGTACGACCGGGACCTCGCCGGCGTAGACCTTGCCGGTGGAGCCGTCGATGGAGACGACGTCGCCCTCCTCGATGACGGTGCCGTCCTTGGTGGTCAACTTGCGGGTCTTGGTGTCGACCTCCAGCTCCTCGGCACCGCAGACACAGGTCTTGCCCATGCCGCGGGCGACGACGGCGGCGTGCGAGGTCTTGCCGCCGCGGGAGGTGAGGATGCCCTCCGCGGCGATCATGCCGTTGAGGTCGTCGGGGTTGGTCTCGCGGCGGATCAGGATGACCTTCTCGCCGGAGCGCGACCACTTGACGGCCGTGTAGGAGTCGAAGACGGCCTTGCCGACCGCCGCGCCCGGGGAGGCGGCGATGCCGCGGCCGATCAGCTCGGACTTCGCGTCCAGGTCGAAGCGGGGGAACATCAGCTGCGCGAGCTGCCCGCCGGTGACCCGCTGGAGGGCCTCGGCCTCGTCGATCAGGCCCTGGTCGACGAGCTGGGTGGCGATGCGGAAGGCGGCGCCGGCGGTGCGCTTGCCGACCCGGGTCTGGAGCATCCACAGCTTGCCGCGCTCGATGGTGAACTCGATGTCGCACAGGTCCTTGTAGTGCGTTTCGAGCGTCTCCATGATCTGCATCAGCTCGTCGTACGACTTCTTGTCGATCGACTCCAGGTCCGCGAGCGGGACCGTGTTGCGGATGCCGGCGACGACGTCCTCGCCCTGCGCGTTCTGCAGGTAGTCGCCGTAGACGCCCTGGTGGCCGCTGGCCGGGTCGCGGGTGAAGGCGACGCCGGTGCCGGAGTCGGGGCCGAGGTTGCCGAAGACCATGGAGCAGACGTTGACCGCGGTGCCCAGGTCGCCGGGGATGCGCTCCTGGCGGCGGTAGAGCTTGGCGCGGTCGGTGTTCCAGGAGTCGAAGACCGCGCGGACGGCGAGGTCCATCTGCTCGCGGGGGTCCTGGGGGAATTCCCGGCCGGTCTCCTTGGTGACGATCTGCTTGAACCGGTCGACCAGCGCCCGGAGGTCGGCGGCGTCCAGGTCGACGTCGACGGTGACGCCCTTGGTGTGCTTGGCGTCCTCCAGGGCCTCCTCGAAGAGTTCGCCGTCGACGCCCAGCACGGTCTTGCCGAACATCTGGATCAGGCGACGGTAGGAGTCCCAGGCGAACCGCTCGTCGCCGGCCTGCGCGGCGAGGCCGGAAACCGACGCATCGGAGAGGCCGATGTTGAGGACGGTGTCCATCATGCCGGGCATGGAGAACTTCGCCCCGGAACGCACCGAAACCAGCAGGGGGTCGTCGGCCTGACCGAGCTGCTTGCCCATCTTCCGCTCAAGGGCGGCGAGGTGCTCGGAGACCTCGGCACGGAGTGCCGCGGGCTCGTTGCCGCTCTCCAGGTAGACCTTGCAGGCTTCAGTGGTGATCGTGAAGCCGGGCGGGACGGGAAGCCCCAGGTTGGTCATCTCCGCGAGGTTGGCGCCCTTGCCACCGAGGAGGTCTTTGAGGTCCTTGTTGCCCTCGGTGAAGTCGTAGACGAACTTCACGGAAGAAGACTGGCTTACGTGGGGATCTTGTGTTTCCGGCACGGGTCTGACTCCTCGCCGACGGGCTGCCCTGACGGCGAGGAACATACCCAGATCGAAGGCGTATGGGTACGTCCACTTGGTCGACATACGTGCGTAACCCGGCGTCCGCCAGCAGATCCAATGTGATCAAGCATTTCGACCATCGTTTACTACCTGAATGCATCACTGCGATACGCAGTCGCATGGGCGCGCATTACTACGGACAGCCATGTTTCACTTGATGGGTTGAACGGATGGCGAGTGGCACCGGGTGCCACCTTTGCGAGAGGTGGAGCCCACCCCCTAGTGCTCATCTGAGCGCAACCCCTATCAGGGGTGGCGAGAATCACGCGCTCATGTGTGACGCCGGTCCATCATTTGGACCCGTCGCCGCGATGTGATCAAGGGCCGCGTCGACCGCAACGCGGGCCCGTTCTCGTACGGCGGACAGCTCGGCACGCAATCCGGCCACCCGCCGCCCCGAGGCGGCACCGGCCTGCACCGGGAGCTCCGGATCGCCCCCGGCTAAGGGGGCCCGCAGCACCTGCGGCGTTAGCTCCGGGAGGACGTACCGGGAGCGCGTACCGGGAGGGCGTACCGGGAGGGCGTACCGGGAGCGTCGCCCCGTGCGGTGAGGGGCGCGTGTCGAGCGTCGATCGGCGGCGGACCGACCACGGCACGCCGGGCGCCCGTATCAGGCCATAGTTCGCCGCCTACGGGAACACCGCCTCAGCGTCCGGAGTCGTATACCGAGCGGCCGGGGCGACCAGCGGGTCGTCGAGCCGCCGACACCGCCCGGCCAGCCGCCCGCCGACGCGGCCGGTGGTGTACGGGGGGGCGGACACGAGGACCAGGGTGCGCAGCGCCGTCACCGTCCCCCATGGTGCGGGCGTTGCGGCGTTGCGGCCCGTCGTGGGCCAGGGCCTTCCGGCGCTCAGCGTCCGCAGGCTGCCGCCGCTGCGGCACCCCGGCCCGGAAGACGCCGGCGCCGCAGCAGCGGCAGCACCGCCAGCGCGGCGAGCAGGCTGCCGACCGCCACCGGCAGCGCGGTCGCGTACAGGGCGTGCGCCGAGGCCGCCGCCCGGCCGCCGGGGCCCGCGGCCCGGGCCAGGAAGACGCTGCCGTAGCCGGCCACGCCGATCACCTGGGCGAGTTGCGGGACGGTGGTGAGCACCCCGCTGGCGTCCGCGGCGTCGGCCGGGGCGATTCCGGACAGTGCCAGGGTCAGCAACGGGCTGGTGGTGAAGCCGAGGGCCAGCCCCCAGACCAGTTGGAGCAGCGGCAGGAGGGGGCCGCCGGTGCCGCCGGCGCGCAGCACCAGGCCCAGGCCGAGGTAGCCGGCCGCGGCCAGGATGCCGGCGGCGACGATCATCGGCAGGTGCCAACGGGCCGGCAGCCGCTGCCAGGTGAGACTGCCGACCGCCACGCCCACGGCCAACGGCGCGAAGGTCAGACCGGCGCGGACCGCGGACTCCCCCAGGCCGGTCTGGAGGTGCTGGGAGAAGGCGAACAGGAAGCCCGCGTAGCCGGCCATGCAGAAGAACAGGGCGGCCGCACCGCACACCAGGTCCGGCGAGCGCAGCACCCGGCCCGGCACCAGCGGTGCGCCGCCGCGCCGGGCCGCCGCCCGCTCGACCAGGACGAACAGCCCGGCCGCCGGCAGCGCCGCGGCCAGGCACAGCCACGTCCACCGCGGCTGGTGCTGCTCGTGCCCCAGCACCAGCGGGACGACCAACAACAGCAGCGCGGCGGTCAGCGTGACCAGCCCGGGCAGGTCCAGCCCCTTGGCCGTACGGGCCGTCTCCCGCGGCAGCAGCCGGGCCGCGGCGGCCAGCAGCGCCACCCCGACCGGCACGTTCAGCAGGAAGACCGGGCGCCAGCCGGTACCGAACAGGTCCGCGCTGACCAGCAGTCCGCCGGCGACCTGCCCGACCACCACGGCCGCCGCGACGGCGGTCGCGTAGAGGCTCAGCGCCCGGGCCCGGGCCGGCCCTTCGAAGGTCAGCTGGATGAGGCTGTAGATCTGCGGCACCATCAAGCCGGCGCCGAGCCCCTGCACCACCCGGGCGCCGATCAGCACCCCCGCCCCCGGCGCCAGCCCGCACGCGGACGAGGCGAGGGTGAAGACGGCCAGGCCCAGCAGGAAGACGGTCCGGAAGCCGTGCCGGGCACCGAGCCGGGCGCCGGTGATCAGCAGCGCCGCGTACGCCGTGGTGTAGCCGGAGACGATCAGTTGGAGCGCGGCTCCGGTGGTGTGCAGATCGCTGCGGATGGCCGGGGTGGCGACATTGACGACGGTGGCGTCCAGCAGCGCCATGAAGACCGCGCCGAGAACGACGACGAGAATTCCGGTACCGCGGTCCGCGCCGGCCCGTTCCCTTTTCCGTCCGCGGCGCAGTGCGCGGCTCCCCTTTTCCCTGCATTGCGCCGGCGTCGGCGGATTCCGCGAAGTATCGGCAATTCCGGTGCGGTGGGCGGGTGTTGTTCCGTTCATAACGGCGATCCTCACGAATCGCGGATTCGGGTACCAGGATGCAGTGATCCTGGTACCCGCGGTATCTGGCACGCGTCGCGGGCGTCGCAGATGATGGTGCGGTGCCTGCGATCACCCCCCGTTCCGCCGTCGCGGCGGCCGCCCGGCGCGACGAACTCGCCGCGTTCCTCCGACTCCGCCGGGAGCGCCTGGCGCCGCAGGACGTGGGGCTGCCCGGCGGTCCGCGGCGCCGTACCCCGGGGCTGCGCCGCGAGGAGGTCGCCGAGCGCGCGGGCGTCGGAGTGGCCTGGTACACCTGGCTCGAACAGGGCCGGCCGATCAACCCCAGCGTGCAGGTGCTGGACGCGATCGCCCGGGCACTGCTGCTCGACCCGGCGGAGCGCGCGCACCTGCACCGGCTCGCGGCCGTCCCCGGCGCCACCGGTGCCGCGCCCGCGCCCGCGGACCCGCCGCCCGGCGAGGGGACGCTCCAGGCGATCCTCGACGCGCTGAGCCCCCTGCCGGCGGGCCTGGTCGGCGCCCGCTACGACGTCCTCGCGTTCAACGACGCCTATGCCGCGCTCGATCCGCGGGTGGCGCTGTTGCCACCGGCGGAACGGAATGTGCTGTGGCGGCTGTTCACCGCGGACGAGGAATCCCAGCCCTTGGTGAATTGGGAGCACGAGCTGGCCGTCATGGTCGGGCATTTGCGGAACGAATTCGGCCGCCGGCTCCAGGATCCGCAGTGGCGGGCGTATATCCGGCGGCTTTCCGCGGCGTCCCCGCGGTTCGCGGAAATGTGGGCGCGCCATGACGTCGGCGCACCGGCCGCGCACCGCAAGACGTTCCGGACCGCCGACGGCCGCCGGGTGACGATCGTCGCGACCGGCTTCACCCGCGCCGAGGCGCCCGACACCAAGATGTGGATCTACACGCCGGCGGACCCGGACGGGGTGCGGGTGATCGGTGAACTGCTGGCGCGCTACCGGGAGGTCGGGGCGGCCGGGCTACTGGCCGACGCGGCGAACCAGTCACGGCCGGGGGCTGACCGCCGGGAGCCTGACCGCAACGGGACTGACCGCCGGGCCTGACAGCCACGGGACCGACCACCCGGGCCTGACCGCCACGAGGCTGACCGTCGGGCCCAACCGCCGCGCACCGGCCCGACCGACCGGCCCGGCCCGCTCACGACGGTCCGCTCGTCAGCCGCCGGAGGTGTCCAGCTCGGCGTCCTCGCCGACGCCGGCGCAGTCGTACGGGTCGCGCAGCCAGCCGTCCGGGAGCACCACGCGGTTGTTGCCGGAGGTCCGGCCGCGCGGGCCGTCGGCGCCGATCGGCCACGGCTGGTCCAGGTCGAGCTCGTGCAGCCCCTCTGCCAGCTCGGCCAGCGACGAGCTGATCGCCAGCCGCTTGCGCATCTCGGAGCCGACCGCGAAGCCCTTGAGGTACCAGGCGACGTGCTTGCGGAAGTCGATCACGCCGCGGGCCTCGTCGCCCAGCCACTCCCCGAGCAGGGTGGCGTGCCGCACCATGACGGCCGCGACCTCGCGCAGGCCAGGTGCCTTGGGAGCGCCCGTGCCCTCGAAGGTGGCGACCAGGTCGCCGAAGAGCCAGGGGCGGCCGAGACAGCCGCGGCCGACCACGACGCCGTCACAGCCGGTCTCCCGCATCATCCGCACCGCGTCGTCCGCGGACCAGATGTCGCCGTTGCCGAGCACCGGGATCTCCGGAACGTGCTCCTTCAGGCGGGCGATGGCGTCCCAGTCGGCGGTGCCGCCGTAGTGCTGGGCGGTGGTGCGGCCGTGCAGGGCGATGGCGGTGACGCCCTCCTCGACGGCGATCCGGCCGGCGTCGAGGTAGGTGAGGTGGTCGTCGTCGATGCCCTTGCGCATCTTCATCGTCACCGGCAGCTCACCGGCGCCGGTGACCGCCTCGCGGAGGATGGCGCGCAGCAGGTGCCGCTTGTACGGGAGGGCGGAGCCGCCGCCCTTGCGGGTGACCTTGGGGACCGGGCAGCCGAAGTTGAGGTCGATGTGGTCGGCCAGGTCCTCTTCGACGATCATGCGGACGGCCTTGCCGACGGTGACCGGGTCGACGCCGTACAGCTGGATCGACCGCGGACGCTCGCCGGCGTCGAAGTGGATCAGCTGCATGGTCTTGTCGTTGCGCTCGACCAGTGCCCGGGTCGTGATCATCTCGCTGACGAAGAGTCCCCTGCTGCTGCGCTCTCCCGGGGACTGCGACCCGAGCGCCTGAGGCTTCGGGCCCCCGGCCCCCCAGCCGTCGCCTTCGGCGAACTCCCGGCACAGCGTCCGGAACGGGGCGTTGGTGATACCGGCCATGGGGGCCAGGACCACGGGGGGCTGCACCGTGTGCGGACCGATCTGCAGCGAACTCATGGTCCCCATTGTCCCGCACCCGGCCGGGGGCCCCGCCCGGGGCCGTCCAGGCCGGATCGTTGTAGCGTTCAACCATGCCTGACCTCAGCCGTCGGCGGCGTCTGCTCGTCCTGGCGATCTGCTGCATGAGCCTGCTGATCGTCAGTCTCGACAACACCGTCCTCAACGTCGCCCTGCCGTCGATGCAGCACGACCTGGGCGCCTCGGTCTCCGGGATGCAGTGGACGATCGACGCCTACACCCTGGTGCTGGCCTCGCTCCTGATGCTCGCCGGCTCGACCGCGGACCGCCTGGGTCGCCGCCGGGTCTTCACGGTCGGCCTGGTGGTCTTCTCGATCGGCTCCCTGCTGTGCAGCCTGGCGCCCGACCTGGGGTGGCTGGTGGTGTTCCGGATGGCGCAGGCGGTCGGCGGCTCGATGCTCAACCCGGTCGCCATGTCGATCATCACCAACACCTTCACCGACCCCCGGGAGCGGGCCCGCGCCATCGGGGTGTGGGGCGGGGTGGTCGGCATCAGCATGGCCGCCGGGCCGGTGATCGGCGGGCTGCTGGTGCAGAGCGTCGGCTGGCGCTCCATCTTCTGGATCAACGTGCCGATCGGCGCCCTGGCGCTCTTCCTCACCTCCCGCTACGTGCCCGAGTCCCGCGCCCCCCGGCCGCGCCGGGTCGATCCGGTGGGCCAACTGCTGGTGATCACGCTGCTCGGCTCGCTGACGTACGCGATCATCGAGGCCCCGGAGGTCGGCTGGACGTCGGCGGAGATCCTGGCGTTCGTGATGGTGGCGCTGATCTCCCTGCTCGGCCTGATCGGCTACGAACGGCGCCGCCTGGAGCCGCTGATCGACCTGCGGTTCTTCCACAGCGCCCCGTTCGGCGGCGCGACGGTGATAGCGGTCTGCGCGTTCGCCGCGCTCGGCGGCTTCCTGTTCGTCAACACCCTCTACCTCCAGAACATCCGCGGCCTGTCCGCCCTGGACGCCGGCCTGTACATGCTGCCGATGGCCGGGATGACGCTGGTCTTCGCGCCGCTCTCCGGCCGGCTGGTCGGCAGCCGCGGGCCACGGCTTCCGCTGCTGCTGGCCGGCTGCGCGATGGCGGCCAGCGGCGTCCTCTTCGCGGCCTTCAACACCGAGTCGGCCCCCGCTCTGCTCTTCACCGGATACGTCCTCTTCGGCATCGGATTCGGCCTGGTCAACGCGCCGATCACCAATACCGCGGTGTCCGGCATGCCACGCACCCAGGCGGGCGTCGCGGCGGCCGTGGCCTCCACCAGCCGGCAGGTCGGGCAGTCACTGGGCGTCGCGGTGATCGGCGCCGTACTGGCGGGCGGTGCGCACGCCGGCGCCACCCGCCCCGAGTTCCTGGCCGCCGCCCACCCGGCCTGGTGGATCATCACCGGCTGCGGCGGCGCCATCCTCCTGCTGGGCGCCCTGACCACCGGCCGCTGGGCCGCGACCACCGCCCGGCGCACCGCCGCCCTCTTCGAGGACGAGACGGCGCACGACCACAGCCGGGCGAGCACCGGCTCGTAACGACACCCCGGACCGGCCCTGCGGGGGCGTCCTACGCGGGCGGCGCCACGGCCCCCGCGGGCACCGCAGCCGCCGCGGGCACCGCAGCCGCCCCGGGCACCGTCGTGCGCGCCAACTCCGCCAACTCCGCCAGCTCCACAAGGCGCTCCCGGGACGCCTCGTCCACCGGCGTGTACGTGAGCACCTTCGAACCGGTGTTGGGCCCCAGCCACAGATTGGTGCTGGTCAGCTGGAGGACGCCGACGACCGGGTGCCGGTAGACCTTGACCGCGCTGGTCGCCCGCTCGACCTCGTGCTGCGCCCATATCTCGCGGAACTCCGGCGACGCCTCCGCCAACCGGGCCACCAGCGCCTTCCACCCCGGCTCCGCGATGTGCTCGGCCATCGAGGCACGGAACTTGGCGGTCATCGTGCGGACCGTGGCCTCCCAGTCGACCAGGATCGCCCGCCACCCGGGGTGGGTGAACGCCAGCCACATGCAGTTGCGGTCCTCGGCGGGCAGCGCGTCCAGGTCGCACATCAGCTGCCCGTAGGCGGTGTTGTGGGCGAGGATGTCGAACCGGCTGTTCTGGACGGCGGCCGGATACGGCGCGAGCCCGTCGATGATCTCCCGCAGCGCCCGGGGGACACCGGTGCACTCCTTGCCCGGCAGCGGATCGACCGCCCCGGCCAGGGCGAACAGGTGGCTACGCTCGGCGCGGTCCAACAGCAGGGCGCGGGCGACGGCATCCAGCACCTGCGGGGAGACGTGGATGTCCCGGCCCTGTTCGAGCCAGGTGTACCAGGTGACGCCGACGGCACCGAGATGCGCGACCTCCTCGCGGCGCAGCCCCGGTGTGCGGCGGCGGGTGCCGCGCGGCAGCCCGACCTGCTCGGGGGTGATCCGCTCGCGCCGGCTGCGCAGGAAGGCGGCCAGCTCCGCCCGCCGGACCGCGTCGTCGGCACGGTGCCCGGCGCCGCCCGCCGGCCCCGTCGTGCTCCTGGTGGGCGTCGCCCCGGCACCCGGCTGGGCCGCCCTGGCGGCCTCGGTCGCATCCACGGTCATGGGTCCAGCCTGCCCCAGTCTGCAGCCAGTTGCCAGGTAGCGCTGATACCAGGATAAGGACACTCTGGTACCCGGCTGAGTGGGGCAGGATCCTCATCTCCGTGAGCGAAACCCCCATAGCTTCCACCGTCCCCATCGCCCCGTCCACCCTCCCGCCGGCAGCCGCCCCGACCCGCCCGGCGGCCGCCCCGCTACTGACCCCGCTGGGCCTGCTGACCATCCTGCTGGGCGCGGCCCTCCCGATGATCGACTTCTTCATCGTCAACGTCGCCCTGCCGACCATCGACCGCGATCTGCACGCCGGCCCCGCGATGCTGGAGATGATCGTGGCCGGCTACGGCGTCGCCTACGCCACGCTGCTGGTGCTCGGCGGCCGGCTCGGCGACATGGCCGGCCGGCGCCGACTGTTCCTGTGGGGACTGGCCACCTTCGGACTGACCTCGCTCGCCTGCGGGCTGGCCCCGGACGCCTGGACCCTGGTGGCCGCCCGGGTCGCCCAGGGCGCGGCGGCCGCACTGCTGCTGCCCCAGGTGCTGGCCACCATCCAGGCCGCCACCACCGGCAAGCGGCGCGCCAAGGCCGTCAGCCTCTACGGCGGCACGGCCGGGGTCTCCAGCGCCGTCGGCCAGGTGCTCGGCGGGCTGCTGGTCTCGGTGAACCTGGCGGGCAGCGGCTGGCGCGCGGTGTTCCTGGTGAACGTCCCGATCGCCGCCGCGGCCTGGCTGCTCGCGGCCCGTACGGTGCCAGAGAGCCGCTCCCCGCACCCCACCCGCGTGGACGGCGCCGGCACCGCCCTGCTCGCCACCGCGCTGATCACCCTGCTGCTGCCGCTGACCGAGGGCCGGGCCGCCGGCTGGCCCCTGTGGTCCTGGCTGCTGCTGGCCGTCTTCCCGTTCGCCACCGCGGCGTTCGTGGCCGTGGAGCGCCGCGCCGAACGCACCGGCCGGACCCCGCTGGTGCCGCCCTCGCTCTTCCGCATCCCCTCCGTCCGCAGCGGCTTGACCATGCTGGTCCCGTTCTCGCTGGGCTTCGGCGGCTTCATGTTCGTGGTGGCGGTCGCCCTCCAGAGCGGACTGCACTACGGGCCGCTGGCCGCGGGCCTCTCCCTGCTCCCGCTCTGCGTCGCCTTCTTCCTCGCCTCGCTGGCCGGCCCCCGACTGGTGCAGCGCTTCGGGCGCAAGGTGGTGATCACCGGCTCGCTGATCCAGGGCGCCGGACTCCTCGCCCTGGCACTGACCGTCCAGGCGGGCTGGCCCGCCATCCCGGTCGCCGCACTCGCCCCGAGCATGGCCGTGCTGGGCATCGGCCAGGGGCTGCTGCTGCCGGTGGTGATGCGGATCGTGCTGAGCGAGCTGCCGGTGGCGCAGGCGGGGGTCGGCGGCGGCGTGATGGTCACCACCCAGCAGTCGGGCCTGGCCCTGGGCGTGGCGACGCTCGGCACGCTCTTCCTCTCGCTGCTGCCCTCCGCCGGGATCCGTGACGCGCTCCTCGCCGCCCTGCTGACCCAGCTGGTGATCGTCCTGGGCACCACCCTGCTCGGCTTCCGCCTGCCCCGCACCATGCGCTGAGCTGCAACGAAGCCACTCCGGACACGTCCCGCCGGCACCCCCCGTTCACCCTCACGAATGACAAATATTGAAATCTGTCAGCCGTCATGCGAAGCTGGATGCACAGCACGACGGGCCCCCGAGCTCGCCGGCCTCCCTCCTCCCCCTCCCCTCCCAGGAGCACGACGTGCAGACCCGCACCCTCGGCACCAGCGGCCCGCAGACCTCCGCCCTCGGCCTCGGCTGCATGGGCATGTCCGCCCTCTACGGCGACGCCGACCGCACCGAATCCCTCGCCACCCTCCACGCCGCCCTCGAAGCCGGCATCACCCTGCTCGACACCGGCGACTTCTACGGCATGGGCCACAACGAACTGCTCATCAACGAAGCCCTCCGCACGGCCCCCGCCGCCTCCCGCGAAAAGGCCCTGACCAGCGTGAAGTTCGGCGCCCTGCGCACCGTCGAGGGCGGCTTCAGCGGCTACGACGGCCGCCCCGCCGCGGTGAAGAACTTCGCCGCGTACTCCCTCCAGCGGCTGGGCACCGACCACATCGACATCTACCGGATCGCCCGCGTCGACCCCGACGTCCCGATCGAGGAGACCATCGGCGCCATCGCCGAGCTGGTCGAGGCCGGCCACGTCCGCCACATCGGCCTCTCCGAGGTGGGCGCGGACACCCTCCGCCGGGCCGCCGCCGTCGCCCCGATCTCCGACCTCCAGATCGAGTACTCCCTCCTCTCCCGCGGCATCGAGGACGCGATCCTGCCCACCGCCCGCGAACTGGGCATCGGCATCACCGCATACGGCGTGCTCTCCCGCGGGCTGATCAGCGGCCACTTCAGCCGCGACCGCAAACTGGCCGCCAACGACTTCCGCGGTATGTCCCCCCGCTTCCAGGGGGAGAACCTCGACCGCAACCTCGACCTGGTCGACGCCCTCCGCAAGATCTCCGACGAGAGGGGCATCACGGTCGCCCAGACCGCCATCGCCTGGGTCCTCTCCCGCGGCGAGGACATCGTCCCCCTCATCGGCGCCCGCCGCCGCGACCGCCTGACCGAGGCCCTCGGCGCCCTCGACGCCCCCCTGACCACCACCGACCTCACCGCCATCGAACAGGCCATCCCCGCCGGCGCCGCCGCCGGCGCCCGCTACCCGGCAGCCCAGATGTCCCACCTGGACAGCGAACGCTGACGGTCCGCTGCGCTTGGCTGGCTTCCCACGTTTTTGGCTGCCGCGCCGTTGCGCCTGACGGCGCGGGGCCTCGTACGTTTTTGGCTTTCTCGCCGTTGCGCCGTTGCGCCTGGCGGCGCGGGGCCTCGTACGTTTTTGGCTTTCTCGCCGTTGCGCCGTTGCGCCTGGCGGCGCGGGGCCTCGTACGTTTTTGGCTTTCTCGCCGTTGCGCCTGCGGCGGGCCGGTCCGCTGCGCGGGGCTGTTGGGTGCGGTGCCGGGGCTGTGGGGTTGGGGTGTGCCGGACTGCTTCGCTTTACGTCCGGCACACCCCAACCCCACAGCCCCGCCCCCTCCCGTGAGTGGGTGGGAAAGAGGGTGGGTGGAGTGCGCGTAGATGGGACCGTGCCGGCCCGTGAGTGGAAGAGGTACGGACTCGAAGAGGCACGAGCTCGAAGAGGCGCGGGCTCACGGAGGCGCGAACTCATAGAGGCGCGAACTCACGGGGGGGGAAAGAAACCCGCACCGGACCGCTCACCCTGGCTCCCACCCACCATTCCTCCCCACCACCACCGCACCCAACAGCCCCGCGCAGCGGACCACAACCCACCGCACGCAAAACGACGCCGCAGGCAAAACGACGCCGCAGGCGAAACAACACGAACCCCCACGGCGGGAAAGCCAAAAACGTGGGAAGCCCAGAAGACGGTACGGTCCCCATACATACGTACCCCCCGTTGCACCGAAAGGTCGGCTCGACCCCATGCCCCCCGAGACGTTGACGCCCGAGCGGATCCTCGAAGCCACCGAGGAGGTGCTGCGCCGGTATGGGCCGGCGAAGGCGACGGTCGTTGATGTCGCACGGGCACTGGGCGTGAGCCACGGCAGTGTCTACCGCCATTTCCGTACGAAGACGGCGCTGCGGGAGGCCGTGACGGCGCGCTGGCTGGACCGTACGAGCCAGGAGTTGGCGGCCATCGTCGAGGACGAGGGGCCGGCCGAGGGCCGGCTGGGCCGCTGGCTCGCCACGCTCTTCGAGGCCAAGCGGCACAAGGCCGGTGACGACCCCGAACTCTTCGCCACGTACATGACGTTGATCGGTGAGAGCGGCGGCGTGGTGGACCGGCACGTCACCGACCTCGAATCGCAGTTGGCGAAGATCATCGAGGCGGGGGTCGCGGAGGGTGCCTTCCACGCCTCCTCACCGGTCACCACCGCCCACGCCGTTTTCGGCGCCACCGGCCGCTTCCACGACCCCTGTTACGCCGCGGAATGGTCCCGTCCGGAGATCACCGCCGACTTCGAGGCCGTCCGCGACCTCGTACTGCGCGGTCTGCGGGGGTAGTCACCGCTGGTTGTCTGTACGCACTTCTTTGGGCTCCACCGCGCCTGGGTTTTCGGGGACCACGGATGTACCAGGTCGTTGTGGCTCCACCCTTTGGGTGCGTACGCGAGCGTCGGGCCTCCGAGCGGTTCAGGACTGTGGTGTCTGATCGGGGAAGGCGCCGGGGGAGACCGCCGATCTCTTGACCGTGATCCATCCGACGACCACCGCATGGGCCACACGCAGGTAAGCCGAGGATGCCAAGCGGCTCCGGTTCACCGGCAGTCGGCCCCGATCACCGCACGGGTTCCTCACGGATGTAGCCCCGGTCGATGAGCCACTGCACCGAGATGCCCTCCGGGAGCATGAACTGCGTTCCGCCCCCGGGCTGCTCGAACCAGGGAGCGACCTTGCCCCCCAGGATGAAGCCGTACTTTTCGGCGTCCTCCTGCGTCCACGGCCGGATCCAGCTGTACACGTGGTACCTGCACCCCACGTAGATGGGAGGCAGGGAACGCTGGGTAAACGGCGTCCCCTTGGGGTGCGCGAACCTCCCCAGCGGACTCCCGAACCGGTCCCACTGTTCCGCTTCCCCCGCCGACTGCGCCTCCTCCTGCTTCTGCTCGCGCCCGCGCCGCCACAGCCTCACGACCGTCCCCCCACCGGATAGGCGTCCACGTCCTCAAGGCGTACCCCCGGACACTGCTGCGGGATCTGCGCCCGGAACCTGTCCGCCCACTCGGGCCGGACCCGCCCCAGCAGCTGGACCTGCTTGGCCAGCCACCCCACCCGGGTGTCGCCGCAGCCGGGCAGCAGACCACGGTGGTCGAGCTCCCAGCGGGAGGCGGCTTCACGGGTGGTGTACAGCGCCGCCCAGTACAGAAACTCGTCCAGGTCCCCGGTTGTGCGGCGCTCCACTACCTTGTTGCGCTCCAGCACCACCCAGTGGACGGCGCCGTCGCGGACCTCGGCATGGGGGTAGCCGGCATCGTGCGGGCCGTCGCCGACGACGTCCGCGCCGTCGAGCCCTTCGATGCCCGACAGCATGCTACGGACGGCAGCGTAGACACCCTCAAGAGTTGTCGTCATGCAGACGATTATTCCATCCGGTGTGGGCGCTCTCGGTGTGACCCCCACCCTCCGGCCTCCCGGTCAGCGCAACCACCCGATCGAAGTGGGGCCAAAGCAACGTGGCACAGGGGCACGAACCACCTGCCCACACGCCCCTACAGCCCGCCAATGGAGCCAGAACACCTTGGAACCTTGGTCCCAAAAGAAGTGCGTACAGACAGCTGGTGGTCACCGCACGGAACGTACGGGCGGGCAGCACAACGCCGGCCGGCCCCCGAGGAGTCGGGGGCCGGCCGGCGTTCGCGTGGGCGCCGCGCGCGGCGGGTCGGCCTGCGGCCCGACCGTTGCCGGCCGGACCGCGGGCCGCGCGGTCAGCAGCCGAGGAGGCGGCTGCCCAGGTAGGACTGGATCTGGTCCAGGCTGACGCGCTCCTGCTTCATGGTGTCGCGCTCGCGCACCGTGACCGCGTTGTCGTCGAGGGTGTCGAAGTCGACGGTGACGCAGAACGGGGTGCCGATCTCGTCCTGGCGGCGGTAGCGGCGGCCGATGGCGCCCGCGTCGTCGAACTCGATGTTCCAGAACTTGCGGAGGTCCGCGGCGAGCCCCTTGGCCTTCGGGGAGAGCTGCGGGTTGCGGGAGAGCGGGAGGACCGCGACCTTCACCGGCGACAGGCGCGGGTCGAGGCGCAGCACCGTGCGCTTCTCCAGCTTGCCCTTGGCGTTCGGCGCCTCGTCCTCGGTGTAGGCGTCGAGGAGGAAGGCGAGCATCGCGCGGCCGACACCGGCCGCCGGCTCGATGACGAACGGGGTGTAGCGCTCGCCGGCCTCCTGGTCGAAGTAGGAGAGGTCCTGGCCGGACGCCTTGGCGTGCGAGGAGAGGTCGTAGTCGGTGCGGTTGGCGACGCCCTCCAGCTCGCCCCACTCCGAGCCGCCGAACTGGAAGCGGTACTCGATGTCAGCGGTGCGCTTGGAGTAGTGGGAGAGCTTCTCGGCGGGGTGCTCGTACCAGCGGATGTTCTCCTCGCGCAGGCCCAGGTCGCGGTACCAGTTCCAGCGCTGCTCCATCCAGTATTCCTGCCACTGCTCGTCCTCGCCCGGCTTGACGAAGAACTCCATCTCCATCTGCTCGAACTCGCGGGTCCGGAAGATGAAGTTGCCCGGGGTGATCTCGTTCCGGAAGGACTTGCCCATCTGGGCGATGCCGAACGGGGGCTTCTTGCGGGAGGTCTGCTGGACCTGCGCGAAGTTGGTGAAGATGCCCTGGGCGGTCTCGGGGCGCAGGTAGGCGACGGACGCGGTGTCCTGCGACGGGCCGAGGTGGGTGGAGAGCAGGCCGGAGAACTGCTTGGGCTCGGTGAAGCCGCCCTTGTTGCCGCAGTGCGGGCAGTTGATGTCGGCGAGGCCGTTCTCGGGGAGCTTGCCGTGCTTGGCCTCGTACGCCTCCTCCAGGTGGTCGGCGCGGAAGCGCTTGTGGCAGGAGGTGCACTCGGTGAGCGGGTCGGTGAAGGTGGCGACGTGACCGGACGCCTGCCACACCTCGGGGGCCAGGATCACCGACGAGTCGATGCCGACGACGTCCTCGCGGGAGGTGACCATGGCGCGCCACCACTGGCGCTTGATGTTCTCCTTGAGCTCGACGCCGAGGGGACCGTAGTCCCAGGCAGCGCGGGAGCCGCCGTAGATCTCACTGCAGGGGTAGACGAAGCCACGGCGCTTGCTCAGGCTGACGATGGTATCGATCTTGTCGGCGGCCACGGTGCTCTCTTCAGTACGACGTCGGACAGTGGATAGGAGGGGGCGCGAGGCGCCTCGATGAGGGTGCTGATCAGGAGACGACTGGGCGAGTAGTTCAGGGTAGCGGCGGGCGTACCCCCCGGACCAAATCGATTCCGGATCGGTTCCGGCCGGTTGTCTTCGCCCTGTGACCTGGCGCGCACTTTGTTGACAATCATTTCCATGTTTGTTGAAAATGACTGTCATGAACGTACGCCCGCACATATCCACCGCAGCCGTCGCCGGAGCCGCGGTCCTCGGCCTGCTGGCCCTGTCCGCCTGCTCCACCACCGCCTCCGGGCGCACCGACGACGGCAAGCTGAAGGTGGCGGCGTCGTTCTATCCGCTGCAGTTCCTCGCCGAGCAGATCGGCGGGTCGCACGTCGAGGTGTCCAACCTCACCAAGCCGGGCGTCGAGCCGCACGATCTGACGCTCACCGCCAAACAGACCGCGCAGCTCAGCGAGTCCGGCGCGATCGTCTACCTCAAGGGCCTCCAGCCCGCCGTGGACGACTCGGTCGCCCAGTCCGGGGTGAAGTACCTCGCCGACGCGGCGAAGATGACCAGCCTGGAGACGCACGGCCCCGAGGTCGACGGGCACCACCACACCACCGGCGACAACCACTCGCACTCCGAGGCCGAGCCCGGCCAGGACCCGCACATCTGGCTGGATCCGGTCAAGTTCGCCCAGGTCGCCAAGGGTGTCAACACGACATTCGCGCAGGCCGACCCGAAGCACAAGGTCGACTACCAGAAGAACACCGACGTCCTGGTGAAGAAGCTGGACGCGCTGAACAAGGCGTTCGCGGACGGGCTGAAGAACCGGGCTTCGGACACCTTCATCACCACCCACGCGGCCTTCGGCTACCTCGCCGAGCGCTACGGCCTGACCGAGGAGGCGATCAGCGGCCTGGACCCGGAGTCCGAGCCCAGCGCCAACCGCATCCAGCAGCTGCACACCCTCGCGGAGCAGCACCACGTCTCCACGGTGTTCTTCGAGACGCTGGCCAACCCGGCCACCGCCAAGACCCTCGCCGGTGACCTGCACCTGAAGACCGACGTGCTGGACCCGCTGGAGGGCATCACCGGCAAGTCCCGTGGCACGGACTACTTCTCGGTGCAGCGTGCCAACCTCGCCGCGCTGCAGAAGGCGCTCGGCACCAAGTGACCGGCCCCGCACCCCGCCCGCGTCGTCGCGTGCCCACCCCGCACCCGGCGCCGTACACCCCGCACACCAGGACGCACCGCACGACGGAGGTCAGCAGATGAAGGACACCGGCCAGCCCGTCATAGCCCCGGAGGCCGTGGACCAGCCCGCCCGGGACCGGTCGGCCGTCATCGAGCTGCGCGGGGCGACCGCGTCGCTGGGCGCCCGGCCGGTACTGCGCGGGGTCGATCTGACCGTGCGGTCCGGCGAGGTCGTCGCGCTGCTCGGCGCCAACGGCTCGGGCAAGTCCACCGCCGTCCGCTCGGTGATCGGCCAGGTGCCGCTGACCGGCGGTGAACTGGCGCTCTTCGGGACGCCGTTCCGCCGTTTCAAGGACTGGGCACGGATCGGGTACGTGCCGCAGCGCACCACGGCGGCCGGCGGGGTGCCGGCCACCGTCCGCGAGGTGGTCACGGCGGGCCGGCTGGCCCGGACGAAGCTGGGCCTGCTCCGCAAGGCGGACCGGACCGCGGTGCACCACGCGTTGGAGCTGGTCGGGATGGCCGACCGGGTCAAGGACTCCGTCAATGCCCTGTCGGGCGGGCAGCACCAACGGGTGCTGATCGCCCGCGCGCTGGCCGGTGAACCCGATCTGCTGATCATGGACGAGCCGATGGCCGGCGTGGACCTGGCAAGCCAGGAGGTGCTGGCCTCGGCGCTCCGCGAACAGGTCGGCCGCGGCGCCACGGTCCTGCTGGTGCTCCACGAACTGGGCCCGCTGGAGCCGCTGATCGACCGTGCGGTGGTGCTGCGGGACGGCTGTGTCGTCCACGACGGTCCGCCGCCCGAGGCGGTGGGGCAGCATGCGCTGCCCGGCCACGACCACGTCCACCCGCACGCCGACGCCGCCGCGGAGCCGCTCCGCACCGGCCTGCTGAGCTAGGGGCCCACCACCATGGACATGCTCACTTACGCCTTCATGCAGCGGGCGCTGATCGCCGCCCTGATCGTCGGGATCACCGCACCCGCCATCGGCATCTACCTCGTCCAGCGCCGCCAGGCCCTGATGGGCGACGGCATCGGCCACGTCGCCCTGACCGGTGTCGGTCTGGGCTTCCTGCTCAACACCAGCCCGGTCTGGGTCGCCACCGCGGTCGCGGTGGTCGGTTCGGTGGTGATGGAGCTGATCCGCTGGTACGGGAAGACCCGCGGCGATCTGGCGCTGGCGATGCTGTTCTACGGCGGCATGGCGGGCGGTGTGATGTTGATGAACCTCTCGGACGCGGGCTCCAGCGCCAATCTGGGGACGTATCTGTTCGGTTCGATCACCACGGTCTCGCCGCAGGACATGACGACGATCTACGTGCTGGCCGCGCTGGTGCTGGCGATCACGGTGGGGCTGCGCCGGCAGCTGTTCGCGGTCTGCCAGGACGAGGAGTTCGCCCGGGTCACCGGTCTGCCGGTGCGGCTGCTGAACCTGCTGATCGCGGTGACCGCCGCGGTCACCGTCACGGTCGCCATGCGGGTGGTCGGCCTGCTGCTGGTCAGTGCGCTGATGGTGATCCCGGTCGCGGCCGCGCAGCAGATCAGCCGCAGTTTCGCGGTGACCTTCGTGACCGCGGTGGCGATCGGCGTGGCGGTGACCCTCACCGGCACCACCGCCTCGTACTACGTCGACGTGCCGTCCGGCGCGACCATCGTGCTGTTCGCCATCGCGCTGTTCGTGGTCTTCACGGCGCTGGCCACCCCGTTGGCCAGAAAGCGCGCCGGGGCGGCCCCGGCGGCCGAGAAGGGGTGCACCCTGGAGGTACCGGGCAGCCGCACCGCGGAGGACGACGTACGGGTGTAACGGCGTTACAGGCGGACGACGGGGTGCCGGGCGGTGTGACACTCTCCGGCCGAGGGAGAGATGAAGGAGTAGGTGTAAGCGCCAAACAGGGCTTCCGGTCATCACCTGGCACAATGGCCAAACGCATGCGCGGGAGAAGTCCTGACGTCCTAGGGAGGCAACGGTGGCGACGAGCGCGGGATCTCCGGTCCGCGGCCGGTCGACGCGGCAGCGCACCGCGGTTTCGGCCGCACTCGACGAGGTCAACGAGTTCCGCAGCGCACAGGAGCTCCACGACATGCTCAAGCACCGGGGTGACTCGGTCGGGTTGACCACCGTCTACCGGACGCTGCAGTCCCTCGCCGACGCCGGCGAGGTCGATGTACTGCGCACCAGCGACGGCGAGTCCGTCTACCGCCGGTGCAGCACCGACGACCATCACCACCACCTGGTGTGCCGCGGCTGCGGCACGGCCGTCGAGGTCGAGGGTCCGGCGGTGGAGAAGTGGGCCGACCAGATCGCCGCCGAGCACGGTTTCCGCGATGTGGCGCACACCGTCGAGATCTTCGGGACCTGCGGCGAGTGCGCGACGAAGGCGGAGGCGGGAAGGCAGGGCGGCTGACGCCACCGGCCGGCACTGGCCCGGCGCACCCACGGTCGGTTCACCGACCGACGGTGCGCCGGGCCAGCAGCATGTAGAGGGCGGACGCGGCCACGAGGCCGGCCGGCAGGGCGAGGTCGATGCCGCCCACGGCCGCCGCGATCGGGCCGGTGTAGAGCGTGTCGACGCAGAGCGCGGAGACGGTGACGCCGCCGGCGAGGGCCGCGGCGCCGGCCCAGTTGACGCCCCCCGTGTACCAGAACGGCCCGCCGCGGCTCTCGTCGGTGAGCGCGGGGCCGTCGTAGCGGTTGCGGCGCAGCACGATGTCGGTGGCGTAGACGGCCGCGGTGGGACCGAGCAGTACGACGGTCAGCTGGAGCACGTTGCTGACGGTGTCGAGGAAGTTGGAGACCAGCAGCGCGTAGAGGGTCAGGCCGACGGCGACGGCCCCGTCGGCGAGGATGCTGACGGACCGGCGGATGCGCAGGCCCACGGCCTGGAGGGCGAGGCCCGCGCTGTAGGCGGTCAGGGCGTTGATCGCGATGGTGCCGAGGACCAGGGCGAGCAGGAAGAGCGGGGTGAACCAGCCGGGCAGGATCTGCTGGAGCGCGGTCTGCGGGTCGGTCATGTCGACGGTGGTGGCGGCGAACGCGCCCAGGGAGCAGACCAGCACGCCGGGCAGGAAGCCGCCGAGGGCGGTCCAGCCCACCACCGCCAGCGGTGAGGTGGTGCGCGGCAGGTAGCGGGAGAAGTCGGCGCTGGTGGTGTACGACAGCGGGCCGGAGGCGATGAGGGTGACCCCGCCGAGGCCGGTGGCCCACAGGGCGCTGCCGGTCGGCGGGTGGGCCGGTGCGTAGCCGAAGTCGGCGTGCCGGAGCACCGCGTAGGCGACGACCGCGAAGGCGGCGGCGAGGACCAGCGTGATCGGGGTGTAGAGCCTCACGATCAGCGCGTGCCCGTAGACGCTGATGGTCAGGGTGACCGCGGCGATGGCCACCACCACGGCGATCTTGACGCCGGTGGTGGCGTGGATGCCGGTCTCCTCAACGAGGGAGAAGGCGGCGGTCGCGGCCGAGGCGAGGTTCAGCGCCACGTAGCAGACCGAGATCATCCAGCCGGTGACGGCGTTGTTCACGCGGTTTCCGCGGACGCCGTAGAGGGCGCGGGTGATCACTTCGCTGGGGGCGCCGGCGGCCGGCCCCGGGACCGCGAGCACGCCGGTGAGCACCCAGAACAGGTTGCCGACGACGATCACCGCGAGCGCCTGCCAGAGGGTCAGACCCATGAGGACCAGGGCGCCGCCGACCACCAGGCTGAGGTAGTTGACGTTGGCGGCGGCCCAGACGGAGAACAGTCCGCGGGGGTGGCCGTGGCGGTCCGCGTCGGGGATGTGGTCGATGCCGTGGACCTCGATCCGGCCGGCGCGGTCCGGGGCCGGTGTGGCCGCCTGGGACGTGTCGTGGGTGCCGGTGCCTGGTTCGGGGATCGTGGACGCCATGGGCCCTCCGGGGAGCTGGTCGTGAGCGACCTGGGCCATAACGACCTGGTGCGTTGACGGCCTTGTTGCTTATTGGTCGCACACTCAATAGCATCCGGGATATGTCGTCAAGGGTTCAGCGCAAGCGCATCCGGAAAGACCCGGCCGCCCGGCGGGCCGAAATCGTCGACGCCGCGGCCACCGTCGCCCTGGCCGAGGGGCTGGAGTGCATCACCCTGCGGCGGATCGGCGAGGACCTCGACGTCCGCCCCGGACTGATCAGCCACTACTTCCCCTCCGCCGAGGAACTGGTGGCGGAGGCGTTCGGCACCGCCGCCAGCAACGAACTCGACGGCCTCCTGCCGACCGCGCCCCCCGGCGCGGGCCCGACGGAACGGCTGGCGCGGTTCTTCGCGCACACCACCGGGGAGGCGTACGACGCCATCAGCCGACTGTGGATCAACGCCCGCCACCTCAGCCGCTACCGACCCCTGCTCCGCGACCGGGTCGCCGAACAGGAGGCCGCCTGGCGCGGCCGACTCGCCGCACTGCTCCACGAGGGCGTCACCAGTGGGGAGTTCCGCACCGCGGACCCGGACGTGACGACCATCCAGATCCTGGTGGTGCTCGACGGCCTCGGCGCGCACGCCAACACCGACACCAGCAACCGCCCGGCAGCGGTGACCCACATGGCGATCACCACGGCGGAACGCGAACTCGGCTTGGCCGAGGGCACGTTGAGCCCCCCGACCGATGACGCGACCGACGCGACCGAGGCGTAGCCGCCGCCCACACCCCGCCGCCTTCCCCCGTCTTCCCGCCTCCTCAGGAGCCGCCGTGCCCGCCCCCCTCGTCCTGCTCTCCGCCCGCCTGCTCGACCCGGTGACCGGCACGTTCCTGGCGGAGACCGCCCTGGCGGCGGCCGACGGGAAGATCACCGCCCTCGGCGACGACCGCGAGATCCGCGCGCTCGCCGACGCCGCGACGACGGTGCTCGACCTCAAGGGGGCCGTGGTGACCCCCGGCCTGACCGACGGGCACCTGCACCCGGTCTCCGGCGCCGAACTCACCCACGGACTGGACCTGTCGGGCTGCACCGACCTCGACGGGGTCCGCGCCGCGCTGGCCCGCGAGGTCGCCGCCCTCGCCCCCGGCGCCTGGCTGCACGGCTGGGGACTGGACCCCAACGTCTTCGGCGACCGGCCGGTCGAGACCGCCGCGTTCGCCCCCGTCCTCGACGGCGTCCCCGCACTGCTCCAGCTCTTCGACGCGCACTCCATGCTCGCCAGCCCCCGCGCCCTGGAACTCGCCGGCGTCGACGGCCCGCGGACCTTCGACCAGGCCGCCGAGGTCGTCTGCGACGCCGCCGGCCGGCCCACCGGACTCCTGCTGGAGGACGCCGCCTGCGAACTGGTCGAGCGGGCCGCCCCGCAGCCCACCCGCGAGGAGCGCCGCGCCCGGCTCGCCGCCGCACTGCGCGCCATGGCCGCCGCCGGCCTGACCGGCGGCCACGCCATGGACGCGAACGGCGACAGCCTCGCCTTCTACGAGGAGTTGGACGCGGCCGGCGACCTGCCGCTGCGGCTGCGGGTCGCACCCTGGTGCCAGCCCGGCACCGACGCCGACGGGGTCCGCTCCCTCATCGCCCAGCAGGGCACCGGCGGCCGGCTGTGGCGGACCGCGGGCGTCAAGCTCTTCATGGACGGCACCATCGACAACGGCACCGCCTGGCTGGAACGCCCGGACTGCCACGGCGAGTCCACCCACGCCTTCTGGCCCGACCCGGCCGTCTACACCCGCGTCATCGGGCAACTGCACGCCGCCGGGGTGCCCACCGCCACCCACGCCATCGGCGACGCCGCCGTCCGGCACGTCCTCGACGCCGTCGAGCAGGCCCGGCGCGCCGGCCGCAACGGGGTCCGGCACCGGATCGAACACATCGAGACGGTGCCCGACGACACCCTGCGCCGGTTCGCCGAGCTCGGCGTGCTGGCGTCCATGCAACCCACCCACTGCTGCGACTTCACCCGCGCCGACCACACGGACAACTGGTCCCGCCGGCTCGGCGAGGAGCGCGCGGCCCGCGCCTGGCGCTGCCGCGACCTGACCGACGCCGGCGCCACCGTCGTCCTGGGCTCGGACTGGCCGATCGCCCCCTACCCGCCGCTGGGCGTGATGGCCGGCGCCCGCCACCGCCGCCCCGCCCGCGACCTCGACCAGCCCCCGCACGGCCCCGAGCAGGCGCTCACCCCGCTTCAGGCCCTCCGGGGCATGACCGTGCACACCGCGCACGCCGCCGGCGAGGAGGACCGGGCCGGCCGGCTCGCCCCCGGCTACCGCGCCGACCTCACCGTCCTCGCCGACGACCCCCTCACCACCGCCGCCACCGACCTGCCGGACCTCCCGGTCCTGCTCACCGTCCTCGACGGCCGCCCCACCCACCGCGACCCGAGCGTGTGAGTCGGCCGGAGCCCGCGCGCCAGGCCGTACGGGTCCCCCGACACGACGGGCCGCCTCCCCGCGGAGAGGCGGCCCGTCCGCCGTTCACCGGCCCGTCCTACGGGCCCGCGCTCAGGTCGCCTTCTCGCCCTCTTGCAGCGGCGCCGCGCCGAACCGACGGTCCCGCTTGGCGTACTCCAGGCACGCTTCCCAGAGATTGCGGCGGTCGAAATCCGGCCAAAGGATGTCCTGGAACACCATCTCGGCGTAGGCGCTCTGCCAGATCAGGTAATTCGAGGTGCGCTGCTCACCGGACGGCCGGACGAACAGGTCCACATCAGGCATGTCCGGGTAGTACATGTACTTCGCGACGGTCTTCTCGTTGACCTTCGACGGGTCCAGCTTCCCGGCCCGGACGTCCGCCGCGATGGCCGCCGCGGCATCCGCGATCTCCGCCCGGCCGCCGTAATTCACGCAGAAGTACAGCGTCATCGCGTCGTTTTTCTTGGTCTGCTCCTGAGCGATCTGGAGTTCCTGGACCACGGACTTCCACATTTTCGGCATCCGGCCGACCCACCGGATACGGATGCCCAGCGCGTCCATTTCGTCCCGGCGCCGCCGGATGACGTCCCGGTTGAAATTCATCAGGAAACGGACCTCGTCCGGCGACCGCTTCCAGTTCTCGGTGGAGAAGGCATAGAGCGAGAGGTTCTTCACGCCCATTTCGATGCAGCCCTTGAGGACGTCCAGCACCACGCCCTCACCGACCTTGTGGCCCTCCGTGCGCGGCAACCCGCGCTCCTTCGCCCACCGCCCGTTGCCGTCCATCACGATCGCGACGTGGTTCGGGACGAGCTCGCCGGGGATCCTCGGCGGACGCGCACCTGAGGGGTGCGGCTCGGGCGTCTGGTATTCACGTCGATTGCGCCCCAGAATCCCGCGTACTGCCATGCGCCCCACGTCTCCTATGCCATATCGATGGACGGTGTATTCGGTGGCCGGGCCCCGGGTGGCCGGACCGGGCCGAGCCGCAGTCGCTATTTCTCCACGTAGCGGAGGGACCGCAGGCCGCGCTCCAGATGCCAGTGCAGATACGCCGCGACGAGGCCGCTGCCCTCCCGGACGTGCCGCGCCTCACAGGCGTCCGCGGTCTCCCAGTCGCCGGTCAGCAGCGCACCCAGGAGCCCGATCGCCTCTGAGGAGGGTACGACGCTTCCGGGCACCCGGCAGTCACCGCACACCACACCGCCCGACGCCACCGAGAAGAACCGGTTCGGACCGGGCATTCCGCACCGCGCACAGGCGTCGAAACTCGGCGCATAACCATTCACCGCCAGCGACCGCAGCAGGAACGCGTCCAGCACCAGGTGCGGGGCGTGCTCCCCATTGGCCAGCGTCCGCAACCCGCCGACCAGCAGCAGGTACTGCTGGACGGCCGGCTCGCCCTCGTGCTCGGTGAACCGCTCGGCGGTCTCCAGCATGGCCGTCCCGGCCGTGTAGCGGGCGTAGTCGGTGACGATCGCGCCACCGTACGCGGCGATCGTCTCGCTCTGCGTGCACAGCGGCAGCCCGCGCCCGATCAGCTCCCCGCCGCGGGCGAAGAACTGCACGTCCACATGCGAGAACGGTTCCAGCCGGGCCCCGAACTTCGACTTCGTGCGCCGCACGCCCCGCGCCACGGCCCGTACCCGGCCGTTACCGCGGGTCAGCAGCGTGATGATCCGGTCCGCCTCACCCAGCTTCTGGGTGCGCAGCACGATGCCGTCGTCGCGGAACAGAGTCATGCGGCCATTCTCGCGCACCCACCGAACGAGCCGACCCGCACCCCGTCCGGCCTCAGGCCCGCTCGCCGCGGCTGCGGGCATTGGCATACGCGGTCTCCGCCTGGAGCCGCTCACCGGCGGTGGCGCACCGGGTCGCCTCGGGGGCGCACACCCACTCCCGCCCGCCCCCGACCGGCCGCAGCCGGAGGTGCGGCCCCTCCCGGCCCACCACCTGCCCGACCCACCCGTTCCGCACATCGACCACATACGCCCCGAACGCCGGGACCACCACCACCGCCCTCACCGCTCCCCCAGTACCTTTGCCAGCCGCCGGGCGGTGTCCATATTGCAGCGCCCCAATTCCACGAGCGGGCGCATGGTGCGATGCGCGTACGAAACCGGGTCGAGTCCGAGCGACGGCAAAATGATGCCAGCTCGGGCCAAAGCATCGCGCTATTCCGTGATCACGCTTTCCACTTCGGTCAGTTCTTTCCGCATTGCCCATCACCTTTCACGAGGAACTTTTTCACCGTTCGCAGCGAAAGCGTGACGCTCCGGAGCTAGCCTGGGCAACAGGACCGGCTCTGCAACTGCCGGGCAGGGAAAGGAAGTAGACCATGGCCAATGCCTCACGCCAAGTGCTCTGGGAGTATTGGGGAACGGAACTCAAGCGACACCGGGAGAACGCCGCCTTAACCCAGGAGATGCTGGGAAACCAGGTGTTCATCTCCGGCGGCTATATCGGCCAGTTCGAGCAGGCGATCCGCCGCCCGCAACTGGATGTCGCGATCCGCATCGATCAGGCCCTACAAACCGACGGTTTTTTCGAGCGGACATGGCGCAAGCTCATCGACGACCAGCGGTACGCGGATTACTTCGCGAAGGTGGTGGAACTGGAGCCGCTGGCGACCAAGATCTGCGAGTTCGCGCCGTCAGTGATCCCTGGGCTCTTGCAGACGCCCGAGTACGCCCGGGCCGTCTACATCGCGACCAACCCCTTCGTCACCGACGAGTACGTGGAGGAGAAGGTCACAGCCCGCATAGAGCGGGCCGACATCCTCAAGGGCGCTACACGGCCCGTGTATTGGGCCGTGGTGCACGAGAACACGCTGCGCTGCCTAGTAGGCGGGCCAGCTGTCATGGCCGGGCAGCTCGGCCATATCGCGCAGCTCGCTCGGGAGCGCAAGATCCTGGTCCAGGTCCTTCCGTGCGCAGCGGGGGCGTACGCCGCCATGACCGGAGATCTGAGGCTCATGGAATTCGATGACGCCCCGCCAACCGCCTATACAGAGGCGTCGTTTTCGGGGACGCTGCTCGACGATCCGGCGGTGGTGAAGCGTGCCCAGCGCGCCTACGATCTCATCAGGGCCGCCGCGCTGTCGCCGGAGGCGTCCCTGGCCCTGATCGAATCGGCGGCGGAGGACTTCCGACGATGCGCACGTACGACCTGAGCACGGCCGAGTGGTACAAGAGCAGCTACAGCAACGGCGACGGCGGAAACTGCGTCGAGGTCTCGAACGACCTCTCTGACCTCGTCCCCGTCCGAGACAGCAAGGCCCCCCACGGGCCGGCCCTCGTGTTCCCGGCCGACGGGTGGTCCATGTTCGTGGATGCCGTCAAGGGCGGCCGGTTCCCGGCGGCCTGACCGCGGCTCATCCACGCCTCACTCACACCATCTCCACACGGCCTCGCCATCCCCCCGGATAGCGGGGCCGCATCACGTTACCCACCGGTCATCATCGGCCGAATGCGACCTTCCACACTTCTCCGTCCCTGCACGTCAAGGACCCTTACGGCGTGTCAGACGACAGGTAGCATCCGGTGATGTTCGGCGGCACGGCAGCCGTAGCGGCCGAGACATCCCCGTCCGTCCCAAACGAGGATCTCGATGACATCCATACCGCAGGCGCTGTTGTGGTGCCTCAGCGCAGGTACGGTCGCCGCCGTATTGCTGGCGACGCTCCTGGTCCGCGTACGCAAGGAGCGTGCCGGTCTCAGAGCCCGCCTGACCGCCGCCGAGGAACACAACAGCGCCACGCTCCACGGCAACACGGAGCTGTCGGCCAGACTGCGGGCCACGGAGGCCGAGATCCGGCACCTGGCCGAGGCCCGGCTGCCCGACCTGACCCTGGCGCTGGCCCACCCGCACGTGCCGGTGCGCGGCCTGCTGGACCAACGGTTCGACGGGTCGGACACCGACGAGGCGCTGGACGCCGTACTGGAGCAGGTCAGTGCGGCGATCACCAAGGAGCGCACCCGGGTCGACGCGGCGGCGCAGTCCACGCTGCGCGGTGCCACCACCACCATCCAGGCGCTGCTGTACCAGGTGCAGACCTCGTTGCAGACGATGCAGCACACCTACGACGACCCGCAGATCGCGCAGGACCTGCTCGACGCGGACTTCCTCAACGAACAGGCGCTGCGGCGCGTGCAGGCCACCGGCGTGGTCTGCGGTGCCTGGCCGGGACTGACCCGCGAGGACTCGTACCTCGCCGAGCTGGTGATCGGCGCCACGTCGCGGCTGCGCGGCTACGAGCGGGTGCAGGTCAGCAACCAGCTGCGGGACCCGGTCGCGGTGGTCGCGCGGGCCGTCGAGCCGATCGCCATCACCGTCACCGAACTGCTGGCGAACGCGCTGCACCACTCGCATCGGGAACTGCCGGTCACCGTCACGCTCCAGCAAGGCAACCGCGGCGCGTCGGTGATCATCGACGACTACGGCGTCGGCATGCACGACGACGAACTCAAGCACGCGATGGAGCTGCTGGCCGGCAACGACGGCCTGCTGCTGACGCAGTTGGGCGACCCGCCGCGATCCGGTTTCGCGGCGGCCGGCCAGCTGGTGCGGCAGTACGGCTTCGGGGTGCACGTGGAGCCGTCGCCGTACGGCGGCGTGCGGGCCGTGGTGTACATCCCGGGCGACCCGCTGCTGACCGTCCTCGACGAGGGCGCGCGGCCGATCTCGGTGATGGCGCCGATGCCGCACCGCGCCCCCGGTGCGCCGCGGGAGCGGGCGGCGGTGCCGTCCGTGCTGCCGACCGGGGCCAACGCGCCGGCCACCCCCGCGGGTGCCGTGCCGACCCGGCAGCCCGCACCGGCCGAGCCCCTCGCGGCACCTGCACCGGCGCCCGCACCCGCGCCCGCAGCACCTTCGGCACCGTCGGCACCGTCGGCACCGTCGGCACCGGCAGCACCATCGGAGTTCGCCGCGCCGGAGCCACACCAGCCGCCGGCCGAGGGTGAGCTGCCGCGCCGCCGCCGTCGCCGGCCGACGTCCGAGCAGCCGCCCGAGTCGCACAACGACACGCTCAACCTGCGCTCCCCGGAGGAGACCGGTTCCCGCTGGGCGGCGCTCCAGCGCGGCACCGAATCCGGGCGGGCCGCAGCCCAATACGAACCCCCGCGCAGTCCCGAAGGGAACGCCCAGTCATGAACAGCCCGACCCGTCGCCGTGTCACCGAGGACAAGTCCTGGGTGCTGGCTCCCCTGTTGGAGCTGCCGCATGTCGTCCACGCCGCCGTCATCTCCGGCGACGGCTTCATCGAGGGGGCCTCGCCGGGCCTGTCGCGGGAGGCCGCGGAGGGCGTCGCGGCGATGATGTCGGCGCTCCAGGGCGCGGGGCGCGCGGTGACCGCGGCGTTTACCGAGCAGGACGACGCCCGGCTGCGACAGACCGTCATCGAGTCCGAAGAAGGTTTCGTTTTCGCGATCCCGGCCGGTGAGAACACCTGCCTGGCCGTCTTCGCCGATCCGGAGGTGAATATGGGCGTCGTCGCGCACCACATGCAGATCCAGGTGACGACCCTGGGCAAGAAGGTCATGAACAGCCCGGCTCGGGGCATCGGTAGCCAGGCATGACGCCGCGCCAGAGCAGCGGACGGCGTCTCGTACCGGCCTATCTGGCGACCGGCGGACGCGCCCGACCGAGCCGCAACACGTTGGACCGGCTGACCGTGCTGATCGGCGTGGACATGCCGATCACCAGTGAGGTACGCCCCGAAGAGCACCGGATCCTGGAGCTGCTCCAGCCCGGCGCGCTGACTCTGGCCGAGGTGGCCGCCCACCTTCACCTGCCCGTGAGCGTGGTGAAGGTGCTGGTGGCCGACCTCGTCGATGCCGGGCGCCTGCACGCCCGAGCCCCCATACCCGAAGCCGAGCAATTCGACCGGCAGATCCTGGAGAGGGTTCTCGATGGACTCCGCTCTCTCAAGTCCTAGCCCCGGCGCCGGGACCGGCAACATGTACCTCTCCGGCGAGCACCAGACGCTGGTGAAGCTCCTGGTCGCCGGCCCGTTCGGCGTCGGCAAGACCACGCTCATCCGTGCGCTCTCCGAAACCCCGCCGCTGCACACCGAAGAGGTGATGACGCAGAGCGGCGCGATGGTCGACGACCTCGCCGGCGTGCGGGACAAGACCACCACCACCGTCGCCATCGACTTCGGGCGGCTGACGCTGCCCGGGGACCTGGTGCTGTACCTGTTCGGCACGCCGGGGCAGAAGCGTTTCCGCCCCCTGTGGCAGGACATCGCCCGCGGTGCGCTGGGCGCCCTGGTCCTCGCGGACACCCGCCGGCTGGCGGACTCGTTCGAGGTGATGGACATCGTGGAGGAGGCCGGACTGCGCTACGCGGTCGCGGTCAACACCTTCCCCGACGCCCCGCAGTACGACGTGGAGAAGATGCGTGAGGCGCTCGACCTGCACCCGGACACCCCGCTGGTGCTGTGCGACGCCCGCGACCGGGAACAGTCCGTCGACGCGCTGATCGCGCTGGTCCGCCACGTCCTGGACCACACGCCCCTGCCCGAGGAGAACCCGAACCCGTGACTTCCCCGTACGAGCCGGGCGCCGCCCCGCCGCCGTCCCGCCCTGGGCAGGCCGTCCCACCGCCGACGCGCGCCGCCGCCCCACCGCCGGGCTGTCCGGCGCACGGTGCGCCGCCGCAGGCCCCGGCGCACCCGGACGCGCACCCGGACGCGTACGCGCCGGTGAAGCTGTACGGGCCGGACTTCGCCGCCGACCCGGACCGGGTCTACGCGCAGCTGCGGCAGTACGGGGCGCTGGCGCCGGTGGAGATCGCGCCCGAGGTGACCGCGATGCTGGTGACCGACTACCGGGCGGCACTGGAGCTGCTGAACGACGACGCGACCTGGTCCAAGGACTCCCGGGCCTGGATGCAGACCGTCCCGCCGGACTCGCCGGTCCTGCCGATGCTGGGCTGGCGGCCGAACGTCTTCTACAGCGACGGGCCGGCGCACGTTCGCTACCGGGACGTCATCGTCGACAGCTTCAAGCTCGTCGAACCGCACGAGCTGCGGGCCCGGGTGCACCAGGCGGCGGACACCCTGATCCGGCGGTTCGGCGACCGCGGTGAGGCGGATCTGATCGCGGACTACGCGCGGCTGATCCCGCTGCTGATGTTCAACGCCCTCTTCGGGCTGCCCGATTCCTACAGCGACCGGCTGATCTCGGCGATCGCGGGGATGCTGGAGGGCAATTCGCCGGAGGAGGCGGCGGCCTCCAACGAGGCGTTCACGCAGTACATCATGGAGCTGGTCGGCGCGAAGAAGGCGCAGCGGGGCCCGGACCTCACCTCGTGGTTCATGGACCACCCCAACGCCCTGAGCGACGAGGAACTGATCCACAACGTCATCCTCGTGATGGGCGCCGGCAACGAGCCGCTCGCCAACCTGATCGGCAACGCGCTGTCCCGCATGCTGTCCGACGACCGCTACTACAGCACCGTCTCCGGTGGCGCGCTGACCGTCCACGACGCCATCAACGAGGTGCTGTGGAACGACCCGCCGATGGCCAACTACTCCGCCCACTTCCCGGTCCGGGACGTCTTCTTCCACGGCACCTGGGTGCGCGCCGGGCAGCTGGTGATGGTCTCGTACGCGGCGGCCAACAGCCAGTTCGACACCACGGCCACCCACGGCCCGGGGTCGGGCAGCGGATCCCATCTGGCCTGGGCGGCCGGACCGCACGCCTGCCCGGTGAAGCGGCACGCGCTGCTGATCGCGATCACCGCGATCGAGCGGCTCACCGCCTGGCTCTCGGACATCGAACTCGCCGTCACGCCGGCGGAGTTGGAGTGGCGTAACGGGGCATTCCACCGGGCCCTGGCCGCCCTCCCGACCCGCTTCACCCCCATCACCCCGGATCAGGCAGGAGCTACGCCTTGGCACAACAGCGACCGCAGCCCGTCGTCATCGACCCGGCCGGAACCGACATCCACGGCGAAGGAACCCGCCTCCGCGCACTAGGCGCGGCGGCCCGGATAGAACTGCCCGGCGGCATCCAGGCGTGGGGGGTGACCGGTCACGCCCTGCTCAAGCAGCTGCTCACCGACGACCGGATCTCGAAGAACCCGCGGGACCACTGGCCGGAGTGGCAGCGCGAGGAGATCCGCGGCAGCTGGCTCCAGTCGTGGATCGGCGTGACGAACATGTTCACCGCCTACGGTCCCGACCACCGGCGGCTGCGGAAGCTGATCGCCCCGGCGTTCACCGCGCGCCGGACGGACGCCATGGTGCCGCGGGTGGAGCAGATCACCGGCGACTTACTGGACGGGCTGGCGGCGCGCCCGGCCGGCGAGGTCATCGACCTGCGGGAATCCTTCAACCACCCGCTCCCCATGCAGGTGATCTGCGAGTTGTTCGGCTACCCGGAGGGTGCGCCGCGGCTCGAACTGGCCCGGATCGTCTCGGAGATCATGGACACCACGGCCACTCCGGAGCAGACCGCCGCGACCTGGGTGTCGGTCAACGAACTGCTCGGTTCGCTGGTCGCGGCCAAGCGCGCGGAACCCGCGGACGACCTGACCAGCCTGCTGGTCGCGGCCCGGGACGACGCGGGCCAGGGGATGACCGAGCAGGAGCTGCGGGACACCCTGCTACTGGTCATCGGCGCCGGCCACGAGACCACCGTGGACCTGCTGGGCAACGCGGTGTACGCCCTGCTGACCCACCCCGAGCAGTTGAAGCTGGTGCGGGACGGCGCGGCGTCGTGGAACGACGTCATCGAGGAGACGCTGCGCTGGTCGCCGAGCATCGCGAGCCTGCCGCTGCGGTTCGCGGTGGAGGACGTCGAGCTGCCGCACGGCGAGGTGATCCGCAAGGGCGAGGCGCTGCTCCCGATGTACGCGGCGGCCGGCCGGGACCGTGAGCAGCACGGCGCGGACGCCGCCACGTTCGACATCCAGCGGGCGAGCCAGGAGCACCTGGCGTTCGGGCACGGGGTGCACCACTGCATCGGTGCGCCGCTGGCCCGACTGGAGGCGCGGACCGCGCTGCCGGCCCTCTTCGAGCGGTTCCCAGACCTCCAACTGGCCGTTCCTGCCGAGGAGTTGCAGCCGACGGGCGGATTCATCTCGGGCGGGCTGGCGAGCCTGCCGGTGCGACTGACGGCCTGAGGGCGCGGCGCGTAACAAGCGGGAGACGCGGGGACGCGCGAGGAGCGTCCGGCGAGCATGCGGCCCCGCCACCGGTTCCGTCCGGTGGCGGGGCCGTCCTCGTGCCGGGCGGCGCCTGGGGGCGGGGCACCACCGCGGGCCGGGGTCTTCGGGCGCGGGCCAGGGTCTTCGGGCGCGGCCCTAGCCGCGGTAGCGCGACGAGCGGGCCGCCGCGGCCAGCAGGCGGTCGATGTCCTCCGGGCGGAGCATCAGGGCGGCGCCTGCGGTGCTGAGCGCCTCGCGTTCGGCGGGGGTGCAGGGGCCGTCGGCGAGGGCGATCCGGGCGCCCTGGAGGAGCAGCGACTCCCGCCCGGCGGGGGCGAGATGCGGCGCCAGCGGCTCCAGCGCCTCGTGGAGCTCTATGGCCAGCGCGGTGCCGCACGGGTCGAGGCCCTGGTGTCCGCAGTGGCCGCCGGTGGCCGCCTCGTAGGTGCCGGTCAGCCGGCCGGTGTCGGCGGCGAGCGCGGCGAGCAGGGTGAGCAGTTGGTCCTCGGTGCAGTCGGCGGAGCCGGCCGCACGGACGGCGGTGACCGCGGCGTCGCGGACCGTGCGGGAGGCCGTGCCGCCGGCCGCAAGCAGGGCCAGGGTCAGGGTGTGGACGGCGTCCCGGAGCATCGTGGAGAGCCGGACGGTGGTGGGGTGGTCGAGGGCGTCCAGCCCGAAGTGGCCCCGGCAGGCCGAGCATTCGAGGACCGGGCCGGCGTCGCCGCGGGCCAGGACGGGGATGCCGAGGACGAGGAGGCGGCGCCGGCCGGTGCGGCGGAGGTAGTTGCGGTCGCCGCCGCAGTCGGGGCAGAAGAACTCGCCGTCGGCGACGGTCCGCCACGAGGTGCGCACCCCCACCACACATACGTTGCGCATCACGTCAGCCTCCGTAACTCCCCCACGCCTTAAGGGCGCGGGGGAACCCCCCCCGGCCCCGTCGCCGCTCGTTACGTGATGTTAGCCACATCGGTGATGCGCCGTCAGCACCTCGTATCGGACAACGGTCGGGCGGCTGGCCGGATGCCGGCGGGGATGCGTACGGAATGTGTACGAGACGCGCCCGGCCCCGCCGTTCCGGGGTGCGGAGCGGCGGGGCCGGGCGGGAGGTGACGCGACCTGGGGTCAGCGCGCCGCGCGGTTGACGGCGGAAACCACGGCCTTGAGGGAGGCGCGGGTGGTGTTGGCGTCGATGCCGATGCCCCACAGCACCTTGCCGTCGATGACGCACTCGATGTACGAGGCGGCCTGCGCGGAGGCGCCCTCGCTCATGGTGTGCTCCTGGTAGTCCAGCAGGCGGGCGTCGATGCCCAGGCCCTGGAGCGCGGCGAAGAACGCGGAGATCGGGCCGTTGCCGGAGCCGGTCAGGACGGTTTCGGTGCCGTCCACCTCGGCCTCGACGGTGAGGGTGTCGACGCCGTCCTTGTCGGTGGTGGTCTGCCCGGCCCTGACCTGGATGCGGCCCCACGGGTTCTGCGGGTTGGGCAGGTACTCGTCCTGGAAGGTGTCCCAGATGTCCTTCGGGGTGACCTCGCCGCCCTCGGTGTCGGTCTTCTCCTGGATGATCCGGGAGAACTCGATCTGCATCCGGCGCGGGAGGTCCAGCTTGTGGTCGTTCTTCAGGACGTAGGCGATACCGCCCTTGCCGGACTGCGAGTTGACCCGAATGACCGCCTCGTACGAACGCCCCACGTCCTTGGGGTCGATCGGCAGGTACGGCACCGCCCACTCGATGTCGTCGACGGTCTTGCCCTGGGCGGCGGCGTCGGCCTCCAGCGCGTCGAAGCCCTTCTTGATGGCGTCCTGGTGGGAGCCGGAGAAGGCGGTGTAGACCAGGTCGCCCGCGTAGGGGTGGCGCGGGTGGACCTCCATCTGGTTGCAGTACTCGCTGGTGCGGCGGATCTCGTCGATCTGCGAGAAGTCGATCTGCGGGTCGACACCCTGGGAGAAGAGGTTCATGCCCAGCGTCACCAGGTCGACGTTGCCGGTGCGCTCGCCCTGGCCGAACAGACAGCCCTCGACGCGGTCGGCGCCGGCCATCACGGCGAGTTCGGCGGCGGCGACGGCGGTGCCGCGGTCGTTGTGCGGGTGCGTGGACAGGCAGACGAACTCACGCCGGGTCAGGTGGCGCGACATCCACTCGAACCGGTCGGCGTGCGTGCTGGGAGTCGAACGCTCCACGGTGGCCGGCAGGTTGAGGATGATCTCGCGGCCCGCCTCGGGCTGCCAGACGTCCATCACCCCTTCGCAGACCTCCAGCGCGAAGTCCAGCTCGGTGTCAGTGAAGATCTCCGGGCTGTACTGGTAGCCGAAGACCGTCTCGTCGCCCAGCAGTTTGTCGGCGTACTCCAGCACCAGCCGGGTGCCGTCCACCGCGATCTGCTTGACCTGCTCCTTCGAGCCACGGAAGACGACCCGGCGGAAGGTGGGTGCGGTGGCGTTGTAGAGGTGGACGGTGGCCCGGGGAGCGCCGCGCAGCGACTCGACGGTCCGCTCGATCAGCTCCTCGCGGGCCTGCGTCAGGACGGAGATCGTCACGTCCTCGGGGATCGCGCCCTCTTCGATGATCGACCGGACGAACGCGAAGTCGGTCTCGCCGGACGACGGGAAGCCGACCTCGATCTCCTTGTAGCCCAGGCGTACCAGCAGGTCGAACATCTCGCGCTTGCGGGCCGGCGACATCGGGTCGATCAGTGCCTGGTTGCCGTCGCGCAGGTCGGTGGAGAGCCACCGGGGTGCCTTGGTGATCCGCTTCTCCGGCCAGGTGCGGTCGGCCAGGTCCACGGCCTCGAACGGGCGGTACTTGTGGATCGGCATCCCGGACGGCGCTTGCGCGTGGGTGGCGTTGGTGATCGGAGTGGGGCGGCCGACAGGCTGCGACATTGCGTAGGGCTCCTCGGGGAGATCCGTGTGACGGCCGACGGTCGAACGCAGCACCAAATCCCGCGGGGAGGGGGTCGGCCTACGACTACAGGCCCTCGCCGCGGCAGCTAAGGAGAAGCAGCCCGAAACGCATGATGGGCAGCACGTTAGCCGAGGTACCGAAGATCCGCAGTCGCGTATCAGTATGCGGGACCGCCCGGAGGTAGGGGCGAAAATGCGGCCAACCACACGTTTTCGGGAACTTCGGCCGCCGCCAGTGACAGACGCATTACACAGTGCCACCGTTTTATCCATGAAGGAAACCGTGACCCAGCCGCGCACCACACCCGCCCCCACGACCTCTGTGTTCTGCACGATCGTGCCGCCGCACATCCTCGGCAAGCTCGCCGAGTCCGACGACCCGGCCCGGCACGAGCCCGCCCGCCGCACCCTGGAGCACGACGCCCTCCACCGCACCCGCCGCACCGACCTGGCCGCCCAGGCCCTCGCCCCACAGGAGGCCCGGGCCGCCGCCGACAAGCCGAACCGCACCATCTACGACGCCGGCCACCAGCAGGACCTCCCCGGCACCAAGGTCCACTCCGAGTCCGACGGCCCCGCCAAGGACGCCTCCGTCAACCGCGCGCAGGCCGGCCTCGGCGCCACCTTCGAGCTCTACCTGAAGGTCTACGGCCGCAAGTCCATCGACGGCAAGGGCCTCCCGCTCGACGCCACCGTCCACTACGGCGAGAAGTACGACAACGCCTTCTGGGACGGCCAGCGGATGGTCTTCGGCGACGGCGACGGCACGCTCTTCCGGGACTTCACCATCCCCGTCGACGTCATCGGCCACGAGCTCACCCACGGCGTCACCCAATACACCGCCAACCTCGACTACCAGGGCCAGTCCGGTGCCCTCAACGAGTCCATCTCCGACGTCTTCGGCTCCCTGATCAAGCAGTACGCGCTGGGCCAGACCACCGACCAGGCCGACTGGCTGATCGGCGCGGACCTGCTCGCCCCGGGCGTGCACGGGCAGGGCCTGCGTTCGATGAAGGCCCCCGGCACCGCCTACGACGACCCCCAGCTCGGCAAGGACCCGCAGCCCGCCACGATGGCCGGCTACGTCCAGACAGCCGACGACAACGGCGGCGTCCACCTGAACTCCGGCATCCCCAACCACGCCTTCTACCTCGTCGCCAGCGCGCTGGGCGGCAAGGCGTGGGAGCGCGCCGGCCAGATCTGGTACGACGTCCTGACCGGCGGCCACCTGGCCAAGAACGCCCAGTTCGCCGACTTCGCCCACCTCACCGTGCAGGCCGCCCAGACCCGCTACGGCGCGTCGGGCGCGGAGCACGAGGCCGTGGTCAAGGCATGGTCCACGGTCGGCCTCACCGGCAAGTAAGCCCACCGGCGCCCCCGGGCGGGAGCGGCACCCGTCGCAGCTCCCGCCCTCCCGGGTGTCCGCCGCCTTCCCCGGTCGACTACTCGCGCCCCACCGGGTAGAAGCCCCCCATGCGCATCCACATCCGCCGCACCGGCGGCTTCGCCGGCATCGAGCGCCACGCCGAGATCGACACCGCCGACCGCACCGACGCCACCGACTGGCACACCCTCGCCGACCGCGCCCTGGCCGCCGCCCACGCCGCCCCGCCCACCGGCGTCCCCGACGGTTTCCGCTACGCCCTCACCGTCGACGACAAGACCGCCTACTGCACCGACCCCGACCTCACCGACGACCAGCGCGAACTGATCACGCGCGTGCTGAAGGAGGGGGCGTAGCGACACCGGGGCCTTCCCCCGGGATTTCCTGTGGGGGGTGTCCACCTCCGCAGCCCAGATCGAGGGGGCGGTGGACGAGGACGGGCGCGGGCCCTCCACCTGGGACGTGTTCGCGGCCGAGGCCGAGCGGATCAAGGACGGCTCGACCCCCCGGGTGACGACCGACCACTACCACCGCTACCGGGAGGACGTGGCGCTGCTGGAGGATCTGGGCGTCGGCGCGTACCGCTTCTCCGTGGCCTGGCCACGCGTGGTGCCCCAGGGCCGCGGGGCGGTCAACGAGGCGGGGCTGGACTTCTACGACCGGCTGGTGGACGCGCTGCTGGAGGCCGAGATCGCACCGGTGCCGACGCTGTTCCACTGGGACACCCCGCAGCCCCTGGAGGCGGCCGGCGGCTGGCTCGTCCGGGAGACCGCCGAGCACTTCGCGGCGTACGCGGACACGGTGGCGGCCCGGCTCGGTGACCGGGTGGCGCACTGGATCAACCTCAACGAACCGGCCGAACTGACCCTGCTGGGCTACGGCCTGGGCCAGCACGCGCCCGGCCGGCACCTGCTCTTCGACGCGCTGCCCGCCGCCCACCACCAACTGCTGGGCCACCGCCTCGCCGTCCAGGCACTGCGCGCCCGCGGCGCCACCGGCATCGGAATCGCCAACTCACACGGCCCGACCTGGCCGGCGTCCGACTCCCCCGCCGACACCGAGGCCGCCGACTTCTACGACCTGCTGCTCAACCGGCTCTTCGCCGAACCGATCCTGCTCGGCCGCTACCCGGACGAAGGGATCGCCGCACTGCTCCCCGGCCCGGTCACCGACGACCTCAAGACCATCTCCACGCCGCTGGACTGGTACGGGATCAACTACTACCAGCCGACGCAGGTCGGGGCGCCGGAGCCGGCGACCACCGGGGCGGACTTCTCCGGGGTCCGGCTACCGCCCGGGCTGCCGTTCGCACCCCGGGAAATCCAGGGGCGCCCGCGAACCGGCTTCGGCTGGCCGGTGGTCCCCGAAGCCCTCACCGAACTGCTTCTGGCCTTCCACGAGCGGTACGGGCCCAGCCTGCCGCCGGTGATGATCACGGAAAACGGCTGCGCGTACGACGGGATCGAGGACCCCGAGCGGATCGCCTTCCTCGACGGGCACCTACGGGCACTACGGACGGCGATGGACGCCGGGGTCGATGTCCGTGGCTACTTCGCGTGGTCCCTGCTGGACAACTTCGAGTGGGCGGAGGGGTTCCGCCAGCGGTTCGGGCGGGTCCGCTGCGCGGGGCCGCGCCGTACGTTGCCGGGTGCGGCACCGTTTCGCCTGCGGCGGGCGTTGCCGCTGCGCGGGCTGTTCGGCCGCGGTGCCGGGGCTGTGGGGGTGGAATCCAGGTCAGTTGGGGTACCGACAGTGGGCCAGTGCAGGTCCGCTGTTGAGCAGTGACCGTTAGGCAACCACTCGGCCTAGCCACCCACCCTCTTTCCCCACCCCACAACGGGAGGTGGCGGGGCGGAGGGGTCGGTGTTCAGGACGTAAAGCGCAGCAGTCCTGAACACCGACCCCTCCGTCCCGCCACCGCACCCAACAGCCCCGCGCAGCGGACAACAACCCACGCCGCAGGCGAAACGACAAGAACCCCCACGGCGGGACGGCCGACAGCGTGGGAGGTCTAAAACCCCAGCTTGCGGAGCTGCTTAGGGTCCCGCTGCCAGTCCTTGGCGACCTTGACGTGCAGGTCCAGGAAGACCGGGGTGCCCAGCAGCGCCTCGATGTGCTTGCGGGACTTGGTGCCGACATCCTTGAGCCGCTTGCCCTTGGGGCCGATGATGATCCCCTTCTGGCTGGGGCGCTCGATGTAGACGTTGGCGTGGATGTCCAGCAGCGGCTTGTCGGCGGGCCGGTCCTCGCGGGGCAGCATCTCCTCGACGACGACGGCGATGGAGTGCGGCAGCTCGTCGCGGACGCCTTCCAGCGCGGCCTCGCGGATCAGCTCGGCGACCATGACCTGCTCCGGCTCGTCGGTGAGGTCGCCTTCCGGGTAGAGGGCCGGGCTCTCGGGGAGCAGCGGCACGAGCAGGTCGGCGAGGAGCGACACCTGCTGGTCGCCGACCGCGGAGACCGGGATGATCTCGGCCCACTCGATGCCCAGTTCCTTGCCGAGCCGGTCGATGGCGAGCAGCTGGGTGGCCAGCGCCTTGGAGTCGACCAGGTCGGTCTTGGTGACGATGGCGACCTTGGGGGTCTTCTTGATGGCGGCCAGTTCGGCGGCGATGTAGCGGTCGCCGGGGCCGAGCTTCTGGTCGGCGGGGAGGCAGAAGCCGATCACGTCGACCTCGGACCAGGTGGTGCGGACGACGTCGTTGAGCCGCTCGCCGAGGAGGGTGCGCGGCTTGTGCAGCCCGGGGGTGTCGACCAGGACCAGCTGGGCGTCGGGCCGGTGCACGATGCCGCGCACGGTGTGGCGGGTGGTCTGCGGGCGGTTGGAGGTGATCGCCACCTTCGTCCCGACGAGAGCGTTCGTCAGGGTGGACTTGCCCGCGTTGGGTCGGCCGACGAAGCAGGCGAAGCCGGCGCGGTGGGGGGCAGTGGACTCGGTGCGAACGCTCATGGCGCCCATTCTCCCCGATCCCCGCGGCCGCTCCGACCATCTGGCGCTCCGGCCGTTCCGGGGCGGGGCGCGCAGGGCGGCGGGCGCCCCGCCCGGTGGTGCGGTCAGGCCGAGGGGCCCGCGGGGACGCTGGTGCGCAGGGTGCCGTCGGGGGCGGCGACCAGGACGGGGGTGTCGGGGCCGCCGAGGTCACGGACGGCGGCCCGGTCGGCGTCGGCGGCCTGCTCGGCGTCGGTGACCACGGCCGCGGCCTCCAGGGACGTGGCGCCGCTGGCGACGGCCATCGCGACGGCCGTCTGCAACGCGCTGAGCTGCAGGGAGTCCAGGGCGACGGTGCCGGCGACGTAGGTGCGGCCGGTCTCGTCGCGGACGGCGGCGCCCTCGGGGACGCCGTTACGGGCCCGCGCAGAGCGCGCGAGCGTGATGATCTTGCGGTCTTCGGGGTCCAGCGGTGCGGCTTCGGTCATACGGGCGAGCATATGCGGGGCCCGAGCGGGGCGTACGGGGGCGGGCCCGCGGTCCGTGCCGGACGCCCGGACCGTCCCGCGCCCCCGCGACCGAGGCGTCGAGGACAGGGGCAGGCGGACAGGCGGAGGAGATAGGGGAGATCGAGGCCCTTGGGGGAACGCACGATGGCTGAAGAGTCCGGTTGCCCCGCTCCCCTGTGCCGGGGCACCCGGCTCTCCAGCCAACGTCGTTTCCGGGTCCGCACCGGGCGGTGCCGCCGCAGGCGTGCCTGCGGGGCGATCGCCCGGTCCGGAGTCGTGTGTGACCACCGGGTCGCCGGTCACCGTCGTCGGTGTCCGGCCCCCCTCCCGGCGCCCGTGCTCGCGATGTCCGCGGCCTGGCCGGACGTCATCGCGAATACTGCGGTGATTTTTCCGTCACCGCCCGGCGGCACGTGCTGAAAGGACCGCGCCGGGGAAATGCGCCGCGCCATCGACGGCGCCCCCGGATTCCTCACCTCTGGTTTTTCTGCTCGCGGCGAGCGCGTCGATTCCGCCCGGACGGACCGCCCGCAGAGCCGCCGCGATGGTGGGCATCACCACGGCTTTCCTCCCACGCATTTCGTTCAGCTTCCCTCTGCCGTAAAACACCGACGCCCTTTCCGGCGCCGGTTCGAAGATCTTTCCACGGAATTAGTGAGGGAATCCAGGGTTGCCGGAAATGGCTTTGAGGATATTTCCGCTGTACTGGAGATCAGTAGCCGTGCGGGGCCGGATGCCCCGGAATCGGCGGTGCTGCCAGGTGGCGCCGCGGGCCGCGGAGGGCGCCGGGCGGGCGGTCAGCCGCCGGCGCGGTCAGCCGCCGCGTCCGCCGCGCGGACCGGTTCGCAGAGCACCGTGACGATCTTGTTGCGGCGGCCGGCGGGCGCCTCGGCGATCAGCCGCAGCGCCTTGAGGTCCGGGTCCGAGGCGTCGTCGGAGAGGTCGATCTCGGCGGTCGCCCCGGCGATCGGGACCTTACCCAGCTGCTTGGCGAGCAGTCCGCCGACCGTCTCCACGTCCTCGTCGTCCAGCTCCGCCAGGCCGTACAGCTCGCCCAGGGCGCCGATGTCGAGGCGGGCGGTGACGCGGTAGCGGCCGCCGCCCAGGTCCTGCACGGGCGGGAGTTCCCGGTCGTACTCGTCGGTGATCTCGCCGACGATCTCCTCCAGGATGTCCTCGATGGTGACGATGCCGGCGGTGCCGCCGTATTCGTCGATCACCACCGCGACGTGATTGCGGTCCCGCTGCATTTCGCGCAGCAGATCACCGGCATTCTTGGTGTCGGGGACGAACACCGCCGGGCGCATCGCCGTGGAGACCAGTTCGTTCTCCGCGTCGCGGCTGATGTGCACCTTGCGGGCGAGGTCCTTGAGGTAGACCACGCCGACGATGTCGTCCTCGTTCTCCCCGGTCACCGGGATCCGGGAGAAACCGGAGCGCAGTGCCAGGGTCAGCGCCTGCCGGATGGTCTTGAACCGCTCGACGGAGATCAGGTCGGTGCGGGGCACCATCACCTCCCGGACGAGGGTGTCGCCGAGTTGGAAGACCGAGTGCACCATCCGGCGCTCCTCGTCCTCGATCAGCGACTCCTTCTCGGCCAGGTCCACCAGGGACCGCAGCTCCGCCTCGGAGGCGAACGGGCCCTTGCGGAAGCCCTTGCCGGGGGTGAGGGCGTTGCCGAGCAGGATCAGCAACTGCGGCACCGGGCCCATCACCCGGGCCAGCGGCAGCAGGACGTACGCCGCCGCGGTGGTGGTGTTGAGCGGGTGCTGGCGGCCGATGGTGCGCGGGGAGACTCCCACGGCGACGTAGGAGACCAGCACCATCACCGCGATGGCGACGGTCAGCGCCTGCCAGGTCGTGTCGAAGGAGCGCAGGCAGGCGTAGGTGACCAGGGCGCCGGCGGCCACCTCGCAGCCGACCCGCACCAGCAGCGCGAGGTTGAGGTAGCGGGTGGGGTCGGCGGCGACCGCGGCGAGCTTGGCGCTGCCCCGGCGGCCGGAGCGCACGGCCTCCTCGGCGCGGAAGCTCGTCGTCCGGGCCAGTCCGGCCTCCGCGCAGGCGGCGAGCCAGGCGACCACGACGAGCAGTACCGCGACGGCGATCAGGGTGGTCATCGCGCGCCCCGTCAGGTCAGGGTCGGGGCCGGCGAGGGACCGGTCATCCCGTGCTCCGCCCGCCAGCCGTCGATGATCGCGGCCTGGAGGCCGAACATCTCGGCCTTCTCGTCCGGCTCCTCGTGGTCGTAACCGAGCAGGTGCAGCACGCCGTGGACGGTCAGCAGCTGGAGTTCCTCGTCCATGCTGTGCTCCGTCGGGGCCTCCTTGCCCTGCTTCTCGGCGACCTCCGGGCAGAGCACGATGTCGCCGAGGAGGCCCTGCGGCGGCTCCTCGTCGTCCTTGGCCGGCGGCCGCAGCTCGTCCATCGGGAAGGACATGACGTCGGTCGGGCCGGGGAGGTCCATCCACTGGAGGTGGAGCTGCTCCATGGCCTCGGCGTCCACGACGATGACGGACAGCTCGGAGAGCGGGTGGATCCGCATCCGGGCCAGGGCATAGCGGGCGACGTCCAGGACCGCCTGCTCGTCGATATCCGTACCGGACTCGTTGTTGACGTCGATCGACATGGGGAAGGTGGGTCTCGCTTCTTGGTCGCGCAGCGCGGGCTACTTGCCGTTGCGGCTGTCGTACTTCTCGTAGGCGTCGACGATACGGCCGACGAGCTTGTGCCGGACCACGTCCCTGCTGGTGAGCTCGGAGAAGTGCACGTCGTCGACGCCGGTCAGGATGTCCCGGACCTGGCGCAGACCGCTCTTCGTGCCGCCCGGCAGGTCGATCTGGGTCACATCGCCGGTGATGACTATCTTCGAGTCGAAGCCGAGCCGGGTGAGGAACATCTTCATCTGCTCGGGATTGGTGTTCTGCGCCTCGTCGAGAAGGATGAAGGCGTCATTGAGGGTCCGGCCGCGCATGTACGCCAGCGGCGCGACCTCGATCGTCCCCGCCGCCATCAGCCGCGGGATGGAATCCGGGTCGAGCATGTCGTGCAGCGCGTCGTAGAGCGGGCGCAGATAGGGGTCGATCTTCTCGTAGAGGGTGCCGGGCAGGAAGCCCAGGCGCTCTCCGGCCTCGACCGCGGGGCGGGTCAGGATGATGCGGTTGACCTGCTTGGCCTGGAGGGCCTGGACGGCCTTGGCCATGGCCAGGTAGGTCTTGCCGGTGCCGGCCGGCCCGATCCCGAAGACGATGGTGTGCTTGTCGATGGCGTCGACGTAGCGCTTCTGGTTGAGGGTCTTGGGGCGGATGGTGCGGCCGCGGTTGGAGAGGATGTTCTGGGTGAGCACCTCGGCCGGGGTCTCGCTGGCTCCGTCGCCGTTCTCCGCCGCGCGCAGCATGGCGATGGAGCGTTCCACTGCGTCCTCCGTCATCGGTTGTCCGGTGCGGAGCACCAGCATCATCTCGTCGAAAAGGCGCTGGATCAGGGCGACTTCCCGGGCGTCGCCGACCGCGCTGACCTCGTTGCCCCGGACGTGGATGTCGGTGGCGGGGAAGGCGTCCTCGATCACACGCAGGAGCGAGTCGCCGGATCCCAGGACCGTCACCATCGGGTGCTTGGCCGGGACCGTGAACTGGGCGCTCGCCTGCGCTCGTGTGGGTGTCTGCGTCATGGGTAGGCCGGGTGGCCTGCTCAACCCCCATCCTTTGCTCATCACAGGTGCGGACCTCGACAGCGGTGCCCGCACTGGCTCCTTGCGCTACCAGAGTACGACGGGGCACTGACAAGCCGGTCGGCTTTTCCGGGACGGCCGCGGAGGGCACCGGAGGGCGGGCCGGGCGGTGCGCTCAGGCCGGGCGGCGGAAACCGATCGTGGGGACCGCGCGGGCCAGCGGCGCGGACCCGGTCGGGCACGTGGAGTCCGCCGGTCCGGTAGCGCCGGGGATCACTCCCGACTCGGGCAGTACGGCGTCCAGGAAGCCGTACTGGTGGCGCAGCCCGGCGGCGGCCCTGGTGTCGCAGGCCCGGACCCGCCGCCACCAGGCGGCGATCTCCGCCCAGCCGGGCGCGGAGAGCGAACCGCCGAACTCCTGCACCGACAGGGCGGCGCTCAGCCCGGCGAAGGACAGCCGGTCGGCCAGCGGCCAGTCGGCGAGGGTGCCGGTGACGAAGCCGGCGACGAAGACGTCCCCGGCCCCGGTCGGGTCCAGTGCCTCCACCATGATGGCGGGCACCTCGGCGCTCTCGCCGGTGCGGGCGTCCACCGCGTACGCGCCCTCCGAGCCGAGCGTGACGACGGCGAGCGGCACCAGGTCGGCGAGCCGGCGGGCGGCGGCGCGCGGGCAGTCGGTGCGGGTGTAGCGCATCGCCTCCTCGGCGTTGGGCAGGAACGCCTCGCAGTGCTCCAGGTCGGCGAGGTCGGTCGGGTCCCAGCGGCCGGAGTCGTCCCAGCCGACGTCGGCGAAGATCCGACTGCCACGACCGGCCGCACAGCCCAGCCAGCCCTCCCGGCGGCCGGGGACGAGCGAGGCGACGCAGGCCCGGGTCGGCGGCGGGCAGCCGGGCGCGTGCGCCCCGTCGAAGGCGTGCTCCGGGGGCGGCGCCTCGTGGCCGTGCGAGACCATGGTGCGCTCGCCCTCGTAGGCCATCGAGACGGTGACCGGCGAGTGCCAGCCGGGGACCTTCCGGGAGAGCTCCAGGTCGATGCCCTCGCCCTGTTCCAGCGCCTCCCAGCAGTACTCGCCGTACATGTCGTCGCCGAACGCGGCGGCCAGGGAGGTGCGCAGCCCGAGCCGGGCCAGCGCGGTGGCCATGTTGGCGACGCCGCCGGGGCTGGAGCCCATGCCGCGGGCCCAGGACTCGGTGCCGCGGATCGGGGCGGAATCCAGGCCGGTGAAGATGATGTCGAGGAAGACGGTGCCGGTGAGGTAGACGTCGGTGGGCGGATCGTCGTCGCGGCGCACCGCGGCCAGCGGATCGAGCCCCGGCGGCACGGCGGCCGGCCCCTCGGGCGGTTGGACATCGCGTCGGCCTGTGTTCACCGCGCTCGCCCCTCTCGTACTCAACTCGTGCCGCCAGTGTGCCTGATGCTGCGGTACGTTCCGCCCCATGAGGCTCTCCCTTCTCGGTGGTGGCGGCTTCCGGGTACCGCTGGTCTACCGCGCACTGCTGGACGACCCCACACGCTCCGTCTCCGAGCTGACGCTGTACGACACCGATCCGCGCCGGGTCGCGGTGATCTCCGAGGTGCTGGCCAAGCTGGCCCGGGGCCGTACCGAACCGGTACCCGTACGGGTGGCGGAAACTCTCGACGCCGCGCTGACCGGAGCCGACTTCGTGTTCTCCGCCATACGGGTCGGCGGTACCGCCGGTCGCATCCGGGACGAGCGGATCCCGCTGTCGGAGGGCGTCCTGGGCCAGGAGACGGTCGGCGCCGGCGGGGTCCTCTACGGGCTGCGGACGATCCCGGTGGCGCTGCACATCGCCGAACGGGTCGCGGCGCTCGCCCCGGGGGCGTGGGTCATCAACTTCACCAATCCGGCGGGGATGGTGACCGAGGCGATGGCGCAGGTGCTGGGTGACCGGGTCATCGGGATCTGCGATTCGCCCGTGGGGCTGGTGCGCCGGGCGGCGCGGGCGGCCGGCGCGGACCCGGCGGCCCTGGAGGACCCGACCCGGTCCGGCTACGACTACGTGGGGCTCAACCACCTCGGCTGGCTGCGCTCGTTGACGCTCGACGGCACCGATGTCCTGCCCGGTCTCCTGGGCGACGCGACGGCGCTGGGCTCCTTCGAGGAGGGCCGGCTCTTCGGCCCGGAGTGGCTCCGCGTCCTCGGCGTCCTCCCCAACGAGTACCTGCACTACTACTACTTCCGCCGCGAGACCCTGCACTCCGTACGGGACACCGACGAGACCCGCGGGGAATTCCTGGACCGGCAACAGGGCGGCTTCTTCGAACGGGCCGGGGCGGTCGGCTCCCCGGAGGCGGTGTACGACCTGTGGGAGCGGACCCGGCTGGAGCGCGAGGAGACGTACATGGCACACAGCCGGGAGGCGACCGGCGGCTGGCAGCGGGACAGTCACGACCTGGAGGGCGGCGGCTACGACCGGGTGGCGCTGGCGCTGATGCACGCCATCGCCGGCGACTCCGGACGACGGCTGATCCTCAACGTCCGCAACGGGACGACGGTGCCGCAGCTGGCGCCGGACGCGATCGTGGAGACGGTGTGCGAGGTGACCGCCAAGGGGGCCCGGCCGCTGCCCTGCGCGCCGCTGCGGGAGGACCAGTTGGGCCTGATGCTCCAGGTCAAGGCGGTCGAACGGGCAACGGTGGCAGCCGCCCTCTTCAAGGACCGCGACGCGGCGCTACGGGCCCTCGCCCTGCACCCCCTCGTCGACTCGGCAGCGGTGGCCGCCCGCATCCTGCAACGAGCGGCCACCGAACGCTGAGGCCGGGGCCTGCCCCCGACCCCGGCGCGCGGCGAACGCCCCTACGGCGCCGCGCCGCGGGGGCGGGACCACCCTGTCGTGCCGCTCACGGGAATCCCCCACGCTCGGTAATCCCCCGCACCGTCGGCACGGGCCGGATGGGCCCCGCGGCGCCCGTACGTGCAGGAAAGGCCCCGCGCCGCCGCACGGGCCGGATAGGCCACGCCCCGCCCCGTGCGTGTGGGAAAGGCCCCGCGCCGCCCCGTACAGGCAGGAAAGGCCCCGCGCCGCCCCGTGCGTGCGGGAAAGCCCCGCTCCCCCGCGCCACAGGAATACGCCCCGCCCCCGCCACGTTGTGGCCCCGCAGGGGGCGTTCAAGCCCCCTACGGGATCTGTTCGCCCCGCCCCTAGTGGCCCCGGGCGATCCACTCCGCCAGGTGGGGTGCCTCCTGGCCGATGGTCGTCGAGTCGCCGTGGCCGGTGTGGACCACGGTCTCCGGCGGCAGGGCCAGCAGCCGGTCGCGGAGCGAATCGATGATCGTCGGGAAGTCGGAGAACGACCGGCCGGTGGCGCCGGGGCCGCCTTGGAAGAGGGTGTCCCCGGTGAAGACGGTGTTCAGGTCGGGGGCGTACAGGCAGACCGCCCCGGGCGCATGGCCGGGGGTGTGCAGCACCATCAGGTCGGTGCCGGCGATGGTCAGCACCTGACCGTCCGAAAGCTCTCCGTCGGGGGCGGTGTCAGGGTGGGTCTGCTTCCACAGCGGCAGGTCGGCGGGGTGCAGGAGGATCCGCGCCCCGGTGCGGGCGGCGAGCGCCGGGGCCGCGTCGATGTGGTCGTTGTGCGCGTGGGTGCAGAGGATGGCGCGCAGCGCGCGGCCGTCGAGGGCCCGCAGGATGGCGTCGGCGTCATGTGCGGCGTCGATGACGACGGCCTCCGAACCGTCGCCGACGATCCACACGTTGTTGTCGACGTCCCAGGTGCCGCCGTCCAGCGAGAACGTCCCGGAGGTGACGAGGTGGTCGATGCGGGCGGTCATCACAGCACCACCACCGAGCGCAGCACGTCACCGGCGTGCATCCGGTCGAAGGCCCGCTCCACGTCGTCGATGCCGATGGTCTCGGTGACGAACGCGCCGAGGTCGATCCGGCCCTGCTGGTGGAGGTCGATCAGCATCGGGAAGTCCCGGGACGGCAGGCAGTCGCCGTACCAGGAGGACTTCAGGGCGCCGCCGCGGCCGAAGACGTCCAGGAGGGGGAGTTCCAGGGTCATCTCCGGGGTGGGCACGCCCACCAGGACGACCGTCCCCGCGAGGTCGCGGGCGTAGAACGCCTGCCGGTAGGTCTCCGGGCGGCCGACCGCGTCGATGACGACGTCCGCGCCGAAGCCGCCGGTCAGCTCGCGGACGGCCTCGACGGGGTCGGTGGCGCGGGAGTTGATGGTGTGGGTGGCCCCCATGGTGCGGGCCGTCTCCAGCTTCCGGTCGTCGATGTCGACGGCGATGATCTTGGCGGCGCCGGCCAGTCGGGCACCGACCACCGCCGCGTCGCCGACGCCGCCGCAGCCGATGACCGCGACCGAGTCGCCGCGGCCGACCTGGCCGGTGTTGATCGCGGCGCCGATGCCCGCCATCACCCCGCAGCCCAGCAGCCCCGCGACGGCCGGTGAGACCGCCGGGTCGACCTTGGTGCACTGGCCGGCGGCGACCAGCGTCTTGTCGGCGAACGCCCCGATGCCCAGCGCCGGGGTGAGCTCGGTGCCGTCCTTGAGCGTCATCTTCTGCTGCGCGTTGTGGGTGTTGAAGCAGTACTGGGGCCGCCCGCGCAGACACGCCCGACAAGAGCCGCACACCGCACGCCAGTTGAGGATGACGAAGTCCCCGGGGGCGACGTCGGTGACGCCCTCGCCCACCGACTCCACCACCCCGGACGCCTCGTGGCCGAGCAGGAACGGGAAGTCGTCGTTGATCCCGCCCTGCTTGTAGTGCAGGTCGGTGTGGCACACCCCGCACGCCTGAATCTTCACCACGGCCTCGCCGGGCCCCGGATCGGGCACCAGGATCGTCTCCAGCCGGACCGCTTCGTTCTTCCCCGGCGCCACGACGCCGCGCACTTCCTGTGCCATCGGTACCGCCCCTCTTCGAAGATCACGTACGGGACCACTGTGGCGCACCGCCACCGTCTCGTGCCACACCGTACGCGGGCGTGACAGGGGGCACGGGGCAAGCCGCTCCAGTGGGTCCGGTGGGCTCCCCGGGGCACGGGATCACGGCGGTGCCCGCCCGGGTCACCAGCGGGGCACCGCGGGCGTGATCCAGCCGGGGTCGGCGCGGCGCATCGCGGCGGCGTCGTCGCGGTTGCGGTACGTGCCGTCGTCGTCCAGCCAGCGGCGGTGCAGCGCGGCGAGCCGGTCCCGGTTGAGGGTGACGCCGAGGCCGGGGGCGTCGCCGACGTCCAGGTGGCCGTCGCGGAAGGTGAGGCGGTCGGTCAGGACGTCCTCGGTCTGCCAGGGGTAGTGGGTGTCGCAGGCGTGGTCCAGGTTGGGGACGGTGGCCGCGACCTGGGTCATGGCGGCGAGGCTGATGCCGAGGTGGGTGTTGGAGTGCATGGCCAGGCCGAGGCCGAAGGTGCGGCAGAGGGCGGCGAGTTCCCGGGTGGCGTGCAGTCCGCCCCAGTAGTGGTGGTCGGAGAGCACGATCCGGACGGCGCCGCGGGCGAGCGCCTCGGGGATCTCCTCGAAGGTGGTGACGCACATGTTGGTGGCGAGCGGGACCGGTGTGCCGGCCGCGACGCGGGCCATCGCCCCGGTGCCGCTCACCGGGTCCTCCAGGTATTCCAGGACGTCCGCCAGTTCGTCGGCCACCTGGAGTGCGGTCTCCACCGACCAGGCGCCGTTGGGGTCCAGTCGCAGCGGCCGCCCGGGGAACGCCTCGGCCAGCGCCCGGATCGCGGCGCTCTCCCGGTCCGGCGGGAAGACCCCGCCCTTGAGCTTGAACGAGGTGAAGCCGTGGCGGTCGGCGAACCGGCGGGCCTGGGCGACGATGCCGGCCGGGTCGAGGGCGGCGCCCCAGTCGTCCGGCTCGCCGAGGCCGTCGGGGTGCCGTTCCCACCGGTAGAAGAGGTAGGCGCTGTAGTCGACCCGGTCGCGCACCGCGCCGCCGAGCAGGGCGTGTACGGGCAGTCCGGTGGCGTGCCCCCAGGCGTCCAGGCAGGCGACTTCGAAGCCGGAGCGGACCGAGCGTCGTAGTTTGCGGGCGTTGCGGACGCCGCGCAGTCCGGCGGCATCGACGCCGTCCGGGCCGGGCTCCTCCGTCGCGCCGCCCACCTGGTCGGCGAGCGCGGACAGGCCGTTCAGGTCCGTGACCGGGCGGCCGATCAGGGCGGTGGCCAACGGGCGGGCCAGGTCTAGGTATTCGGCATCCCCGTAGGTCTCGCCCAGGCCGGTGGCGCCGCCGGCGGTGACCAGCTCGATGATCAGGCGTGGGGTGTACGGCTGGTGAACGCCTTGGGTGTTGAGCAGTGGAGGGTCGGCGACCAGGACCGGGGTGAGTCGGACCTCGGTGACGGCCAGGTCCGTGGGGCGGGGGGCGACCATCGGCGTTCGTCTCCATATGTAGACAACATCCATGGACAGGGCTGGAGGCTAAAGAGCGCACGCACGGCCCGTCAAGAGCCGTGCCATGCCGACCAGTTGGACGCCCCCCTCATCGCCACCTTTGCCAACCCTTTAATCTTCGCGCGTAGATAGCTGCTCGCCACCTCTGTTACATCTACCCGGGACCACCCACGCTTCCCTAAGGAGCCGCGCATGCCCCGCCCCGCCCTCTCCCCCCGCGTCCGCCTGGGCGGTGCGGTGGCCGCCGTCGTCGTCGCCGGCACCGCGGTGTTCGGCGCCGGCCAGGCCACCGCCGAGCACTCTGTGCCGCGCACCGACAAGGAAATTCCCAACCTCACCCAGGTACAGGACAAGATCAAGGCGTACTACGGCGACACGGTGACGGCCGACGGCGAGCACTACGCCTCCCCCACCAGCAACTACGCCCGCCAGGTCCGCGGCATCGAAACCAAGGCGCGCGCCTACCTGGCCGGCGCGCTCGCCAAGAAGAACACCGGGAAGACCAAGCCCGCCATCGTCCTGGACATGGACGACACCACCCTGCTGACCTACAACTACGAGCTGAAGGTCGGCTTCAACTTCACCCCCAAGTCCCAGGACGCGTACCTGGAGCACACCGACATGGCCGCGGTCTTCGGCATGAACGACCTGGTCAACTGGGCCCACAAGAAGGGCGCCGAGGTCTTCTTCCTCACCGGCCGCAAGGAGGCGCAGCGCGACTGGAGCGTGCGCAACCTCAAGAACGTCGGCTACGACGTCCCGCTGGACCGCCCGCACGTCTACCTGCGGGACAAGGAGCACCCGCCCGCCTACCTGCCGTGCGGCACGACCTGCTCGACCATCGACTTCAAGTCGGGCACCCGCCGGCACATCGAGTCCCTCGGCTACCGCGTCGTCGCCAACTTCGGCGACCAGTACAGCGACCTGGAGGGCGGCGCGGCGCAGCGCACCTTCAAGCTGCCGAACCCGATGTACTACCTGCCGTAGGCGGCTGCCCCCGGCGCCCTCCCCAGGGCGCCGGGGCTTCTTCAGCGCCTCTTGGGGAGCGGCACCCGCAGCAGGTCCTTGGCGATGGTGAGTTCACCGGTGAAGCCCGCCGCGCGCGCCTGCCGCTCGAAGTCCGCGGGGTCGGCGTAACGCTGCGAGAAGTGCGTCAGCACCAGGTGCCGCACCCCGGCGTCGGCGGCCACCCGAGCTGCCTGACCAGCAGTCAAGTGCCCGTGCTCCTCGGCCAGTTGGACGTCCTCATCGAGGAACGTGGACTCGATCACCAGCATGTCCACGCCGGCCGCGAGCGCATGGACGCCGTCGCACAGCCGGGTGTCCATGACGAAGGCGAAGCTCTGGCCGGGCCGCACCTCGCTGACCTCGTCGAGGGTGACGCCGTTCAGTTCGCCGGCCCGCTGGAGGCGGCCGACGTCCGGTCCGGCGATGCCGTGGGCGGCCAGCCGGTCGGGCAGCATCCGCCGGCCGTCCGGCTCGGTCAGCCGGTAGCCGTACGACTCGACCGGGTGCGAGAGCTTGCTCGCCGTCAGGACGTACCCCTTGGCGCGGTCCAGTTCGCCGTCGGCGGAGACCGGCCGCTGGGCGATCCGGACCGTTTCGCGGTAGGCGGTGGCGTACCGCAGCCGCTCGAAGAACCGCTCCCCGCTGGCCGGGTAGTGGGCGGTCACCGGATGCGGCACCCGGTCGAGGTTGATCCGCTGGATCACCCCGGCCAGGCCCAGCGAGTGGTCACCGTGGAAGTGGGTGATGCAAATCCGGTTGATGTCGTGGGCGGCGACCCCGGCCCGCAGCATCTGGCGCTGGGTGCCCTCGCCGGGGTCGAAGAGCAGCCCCTGACCGTCCCACCGCAGCAGATAGCCGTTGTGGTTGCGGTGCCGGGTGGGGACCTGGCTGGCGGTCCCGAGGACGACCAGTTCGCGTACCGACATGGCTCGTTACCCGGGGGGCCACTGGAGGCCGCGGCCACCGAGGACGTGCAGGTGGGCGTGGAAGACGGTCTGGCCGGCGCCGGCGCCGGTGTTGAAGATGACCCGGTAGCCGGTCTCCTCGATCTCCTCCGCGGCCGCGACCTCGCGGGACTCGCACAGTATGTCGGCGATCACCTTCGGCTCGGCGGCGGAGAGCGACGCCGCGTTCGGGTAGTGGACCTTGGGGATCACCAGGACGTGCGTCGGCGCCTGGGGGTTGATGTCGCGGAACGCGACGGTGGTCTCGGTCTCGCGGACGATCGTCGCCGGGACCTCCCCCGCCACGATCTTGCAGAACAGGCAGTCGGCCTGCGGTTCTCCCGCCACCGGTGGACTCCTCCCGGGTCGCGCGACACGCACCGTGCGGACGCCCTCCGGATGCTAGCCGATCACCCCGGGCGGTCCCGGGGGCCGGTCCCCCGGGACCGCCCAGGGGCCGATCGGAGGCGGCCCGGTGCCGGTCACCCGGTTCGCGGCCCGGCAGACCCTAAGGTGATCTTCCAGACCGCATTGGCCCCACAAACGGGAGTTATGCACCATGGCAACCACACGCACCGCCGCCACCCACTGGGAAGGCAACCTCCTGGAGGGCAAGGGCACCGTCGCCCTGGAGTCCTCCAAGATCGGCAGCTACGACGTGAGCTGGGCCGCCCGCTCGGAGCAGCCCGGCGGCAAGACCAGCCCCGAGGAACTGATCGCGGCGGCCCACTCCTCCTGCTACTCGATGGCGTTCTCGCACGGCCTGGCCGGCAAGGGCTTCACCGTCGAGGCCGTGGACACCCGAGCCGACGTCACCTTCCAGCCGGGCGAGGGCATCACCGGCATCGTGCTGACCGTCAAGGCCCGGGTTCCCGGCCTGTCCGAGGCGGACTTCCAGGCCGCGGCCGAGGACGCCAAGAAGAACTGCCCAGTCAGCCAGGCGCTGGCGGGCGTCAAGAACATCGCGCTCCAGGCCGAACTGCTCGACTGACGTGCCAACGACGGCGTGCCGGTCGGTCCTTGGGGCCGGCCGGCACGCCGTTACGCGTCGCCGTCCGCGTCCGGCTTGAGCAGGGTGTCCATGGTGAGCGCGGCCGCCAGGGAGATGGAGCGCAGGGGCTCCGCCATCGGGCGCAGCACCTCGTAGTAGTAGTAATCGGCCCCGAAGGCGACACCCAGGACGCGGTCCAGCAGCGAACGGCCGATCCTGGCCACCTCGACACCGGTGTGGTCGGTGATGGTGAAGTTGAACGCGCTCCAGCTCGCCTGGATGTGGCCGACGGTGGCGCCGTTGGCGATCAGGTCGAAGCTGCCGAAGGTGACCACCCGGCCCTGGATGATCTCGCCGACCGGCGGTCCAGCACCGAGTAACTGGTGGTGGTGTCAACCCACTTGACGTCCTGGTTGACCGCGAGCACCTCGGCCGAAAGCAGCACCTCCGGGCCACCGCCGCCCATCGGCGGGTACTGCCGTTGCCCGGGGACCTGGGGGGCGTACTGCCGCGGCGCCTGGGTGTGCTCGGTCCAGCGGTACCCGTCCCACCAGCGCAACACCGGTGCGCCGGAGGGATCCTGATACCAGCCTTGGGGCACCGCAGGTTGCTGAGTCACGGCGCCGACTGCGTCCCGCACCGCCCCAACCCCCGCCCGGGAGGCGGGAGTTCGACGACGGGAACCTAGCTCCAGCGGCCGGTGCGGCCCAGCAACAGGGCGGTCGCCGCGGTCCCGGCCGTGGAGGTCCGCAGCACGCTCGCGCCCAGGCGGTACGGCTTGGCGCCCGCCTCCGCGAAGGCCGCCAGCTCCTCCGGCGAGACCCCGCCCTCGGGGCCGACGACCAGCACGATCGACCCCTCGGTAGGGAGATCGGCGGTGGCGAGCGGGGTGCTGCCCTCCTCGTGGAGGACGGCGGCGAAGTCGGCATCGGCGAGCAGCGCGGCGACCTGCTTGGTGGACAGCGGGTCGGCGACGCGCGGGAACGTCAGCCGGCGGGACTGCTTGCCCGCCTCCCGGGCCGTGGCGCGCCACTTGGCCAGCGACTTGGCGGCCCGCTCGCCCTTCCACTGGGTGACGCAACGCGCCGCGGACCACGGCACGATGGCGTCCACGCCGGTCTCCGTCATGGTCTCCACGGCCAGTTCCCCGCGGTCACCCTTGGGCAGCGCCTGCACGACGGTGAGGGTGGGCACCGGCGGTTCCTCGGTGCGCAGCCCGGTGACGGCGACGGTGAGCCGGTCCTTGCCCTCGACGGCGGCGACCGTGCCCTCGGCGCCGGTCCCGGCACCGTCCGTCAGTACGACCTCCTCACCGACCCGCAGCCGCCGCACCGACACCGCGTGCCGGCCCTCGGGACCGTCCAGGGTCAGCGTGCCTCCGGCCCGTACGCCGGCGAGCGAATCGACGAGGAAAACGGGCGCCGTCACACCGCACCGCCGATGCCGTAGTCCGGGCCGCCCAGGCCCAACGAGACGCGGGTGGCCTCCAGTTCGGCGGCGAGCACCTCCACCAGCTGCCCGGCGGGCATCTCCCGTGCCAGTCGGTGTCCCTGCCCCGCCCAGAGGTTCATCCCCTGCGCGTCGCCGGCCTTGGCGGCGGCCTTGCGGACCGGGGAGGTGAGGTAGTGCACGGCGGGGTAGGCGGCCGGCGCGTACGGGCCGTGCTCCCGCAGGAAACGATTCACCAGTCCGCGGGCCGGTCGGCCGGAGAACGCCCGGGTCAACTCGGTGTGCGTGAAGAGGGGGTTGGTCAGCGCCTGCTTGTGCAGCGGGTTGGCGCCGGACTCGGGGGTGATCAGGAAGGCGGTGCCCAGCTGCGCCATCGAGGCACCGGCGGCCAGCACCGCCGCGATCTGCGAGCCGCGCATCAGCCCGCCGGCGGCGATCACCGGGATCTGCACCGTCTCGCGGACCTGGGTGAGCAGCGCCAGCAGCCCCAGCCCCGAGCCGGTCCCGTCGGCGTGCGGATCGTCCCGGTGGGTGCCCTGGTGGCCGCCCGCCTCGACGCCCTGCACGCACACCGCGTCCGCCCCCGCCCACTGCGCGGCCTGCGCCTCGGCGGCGGTGGTGACCGTGACGACGGTGTACGTACCGACCTTGGCGAACGCGTCGAGGACCGGCCGCGTGGGGCAGCCGAAGGTGAAGGAGACGATCGGCACCGGGTCGTCGCGGAGGATCGCGAGCTTGGCCTCGTAGCCGTCGTCGGTGGAACCGTTGATGTCGCCGAGCTCGGTCTCGTACCAGGCGGTCTCGCCGGCGAGTTGCTCGCGGTAGACCTCGACGGCGGAGGTGTCGGCCAGGGAGGGCTGCGGCATGAAGAGGTTGACGCCGAAGGGGCGGCGGGTCAGCCCCCGCAGCTGTTTGATCTCCTGGTACATGCCGTCGGCGGTCTTGTAGCCGGCGGCCAGGAAGCCGAGTCCGCCGGCTTCGCAGACGGCGGCGGCCAGCTCGGGGCCGGAGCCACCGCCCGCCATCGGGGCCTGCACGATGGGGTGGCGGCAGAAATCGGTGAGCGCGGTGGGCATGCACACATCGTGTCACGCCTCACGCCGTACCCCGAACTGGGGCGGCGGTCACGGAGAGCTCCCCGGACCCCGCCCCGAACGGTGTGCCTACCGCCCGTTGAAGGCGTCCTTCAGGCGGGAGAACAGCCCCTGCTGACCCGGCTGAAACTGACCCTGCGGGCGCTCCTCGCCGCGCAGCTTGGCCAGCCGGCGCAGCAGTTCCTCCTGCTCGGGTTCGAGCTTGCTCGGAGTCTGCACCTCGACGTGGACGATCAGGTCGCCCCGGCCGTTGCCGCGCAGGTGGGTCACGCCACGACCGTGCAGCGGGATCGACTGGCCGGACTGGGTGCCGGGCCGGACGTCGATCTCCTCCACCCCGTCCAGCGTCTCCAGCGGGCATTTGGTGCCCAGGGCCGCCGCGGTCATCGGGATGGTGACCGTGCAGTGCAGATCGTCCCCGCGCCGCTGGAACACCGAGTGGGGCAGCTCGTGGATCTCGACGTAGAGGTCGCCGGCGGGACCGCCACCGGGGCCCACCTCGCCCTCGCCGGCCAGCTGGATCCGGGTGCCGTTGTCGACACCGGCCGGGATCTTGACCGTGAGGGTGCGGCGGGAGCGGACCCGCCCGTCGCCCGCGCACTCGGGGCACGGCGTCGGGACGACGGTGCCGAAGCCCTGGCACTGGGGGCACGGCCGGGAGGTCATGACCTGGCCCAGGAAGGACCGGGTGACCTGCGAGACCTCACCGCGACCACGGCACATGTCACAGGTCTGCGCGGAGGTGCCCGGCGCCGCGCCCTCACCGCTACAGGTGGTGCAGACGACGGCGGTGTCGACCTGTATGTCCTTGGTCGTGCCGAACGCGGCCTCGCTCAACTCGATGTCGAGGCGGATCATCGCGTCCTGGCCGCGGCGGGTCCGCGAGCGCGGGCCACGCTGCGAGGCCGTGCCGAAGAACGCGTCCATGATGTCGGAGAAGTTCCCGAAGCCCGCGCCGAAGCCGCCCGCGCCGCCGGCTCCGCCGGTCTGCGAGAGGGGGTCGCCGCCGAGGTCGTAGACCTGCTTCTTCTGCGGATCCGACAGGACCTCGTAGGCGGCGTTGATCTCCTTGAACCGCTCTTGGGTCTTGGGGTCCGGGTTCACATCCGGGTGCAGCTCGCGTGCCAGCCGCCGGAACGCCTTCTTGATCTGGTCCTGCGAGGCGTCCCGACCGACACCGAGGACCGAGTAGTAATCCGTGGCCACTTACGACTCCGCGAGGATCTGTCCGACGTAACGTGCCACTGCGCGTACCGCTCCCATCGTTCCGGGGTAGTCCATGCGGGTCGGTCCGACCACGCCCAATTTCGCGACGGCCTCGTCGCCAGAACCGTATCCGACGGTGACGACCGAGGTGGACGTCAGGCCCTCGTGAGCATTCTCATGCCCGATACGTACGGTCATGCTCGAGTCCTTGGCCTCCCCGAGCAGCTTGAGCATCACCACATGCTCCTCGAGGGCCTCCAGCACCGGCCGGATGGTCAGGGGGAAATCATGCCCGAAGCGCGTCAGATTGGCGGTGCCGCCGATCATCAGCCGCTCTTCGGTTTCCTCCACCAAAGTCTCCAGCAGTACCGACAGTACTGTCGAGACGGTGGCCCGGTCGTCCTGTTCGAAGGATTCCGGCAGATCCTGCACCAGCTGCGGGACGTCCGCGAAACGGCGGCCGACGATCCGGCTGTTGAGCCGGGCCCGCAGGTCCGCCAGGGACGTCTCGCCGAACGGCGTCTGGCAGTCGATGAGTCGCTGCTCGACGCGTCCGGTGTCGGTGATCAGCACCAGCATCAGCCGGGCCGGGGCCAGTGCCAGCAGTTCGGCGTGACGGACCGTGGACCGGGTCAGGGACGGGTACTGCACCACCGCCACCTGCCGGGTCAGCTGCGCCAGCAGGCGCACCGTGCGCCCCACCACGTCGTCCAGGTCGACGGCGCCGTCCAGGAAATTCTGGATCGCTCGCCGCTCGGGGACGGACAGCGGCTTGACGCCGGCCAGCTTGTCGACGAAGAGGCGGTAGCCCTTGTCGGTCGGGATCCGCCCGGCGCTGGTGTGCGGCTGGGCGATGAAGCCCTCGTCTTCCAGAGCCGCCATGTCATTGCGGACAGTGGCCGGGGAGACCCCCAGCTGGTGGCGCTCGGTGAGCGCCTTGGAGCCGACCGGCTCCTCCGTCCCGACATAGTCCTGGACGATGGCGCGCAGCACTTCCAGTCTGCGTTCGCTGAGCATTCCGCCACCTCCAGTCGGCCGTCCCGCCGTGTCGTCACTTCTCCTGGCACTCACATGGGCCGAGTGCCAAACCCGGAGCCAGTGTACGGCCGGGTAGCGCGGATGCGGCAAGGGCCGGCGCACTGAGGACTTACCCACCGCCGTGGAATCCGACCCCCGGGCCGCCCCTGAGAGCACCCTGATCCCGCCCCGAGGAAACCCCGATCCCGCCCCGCCACGGCCCCTGGTCCGCACCCGGGGCGGCACCCCCACGGGGCCGCCGCCCGGCCGTATCCGCCGGGTGCGAGGGCGGGGTGACGGGCAACGTTATCGCGGGGCGCCGGTCCCTGCCGCTGCCCTCGCACCGTCCGCCCGGTGTGCGGTCGCGCGGGGGAAGGCAGGCGGGAGAGTGCCGGCAGGGGCTAGCGTCTCGGTATGCGCATCACGTGGGAAGAGGCGGGCTGGGAGCGGCTGGGGGACGGTGTCACCCGGCGTCGGATGCCCGGCTGGGACGAGACGATCGGCGTGATCGCCGGCTCGGAGGGCGTACTGATCGTCGACACCGGCGCGACCATCGGCGCCGGGGCGGAACTGCGCCGCACCATCCGCGCCGTACTGGGCCGCGATGTGACGTATGTCGCGCTCACCCACCCGCACTTCGATCACGTCCTGGGCACCGCGGCCTTCGCGGGGGTGCAGGTGTTCGGCGCGACCGGGTTGGACGAGCTGCTGCGGCACAACAAGGACGCGCTGCGGGACAGCGCGGTGCGGCACGGTGTGGACCCGGACGCCGCGGCGGAGGCCGCGGACCTGCTGGTCGTCCCGCACCACCACGTGCACGGGCAGCTGACCGTCGGCCTCGGCGACCGGGAGGTGTTGCTGGCCAACGTCGGCCCCGGGCACACCGCCCACGACCTGGCCGTCCTGGTGCCCGGCCGGGCCGGCGAACGGGAGATCGTCTTCTGCGGCGACCTGGTCGAGGAGTCCGGTGAGCCCCAGGCGGGCCGCGACGCGCTGCCCGGGCAGTGGCCGGCCGCGTTGGACCGGCTGCTGGCGCTGGGCGGCGAGGACGCGGTGTACGTGCCGGGCCACGGCGCGGTGGTCGACGCCCGCTTCGTCCGCGCCCAGCGCGATGCCCTGGCAGCCCGTTTCGGCACCGACTCCCCCTGAGGCGACGCCCGTTGGCCCGGCTACCGGGCCGCCTAGCCCTCGGGCGGCCCGGCAGCCCGGCCCCTTGGCTCCCGGGCCCGTCGCCCGGCAGCCCCGCAAACCCGTTGACCTCACCGCCCCGCCGACCCGCCGCCCCGCCGACCTGTAGGGAAGCAGACCCGCATGCACAGCAGGCACTACAGCCCCGACCTCACTCCCCCCTGGAAGAAGCCGAAGCCGGCGCCGGAGGTGCCGGCCGACCCCGGACTGGTCGTCGAGGAGGTGGTGACGGGCTACTGCGGCGCGGTCCTGCGGTGCGAGAAGACCGCCGAGGGCCCGACGGTCACCTTGGAGGACCGCTTCGGCAAGCAGCGGGTGTTCCCGATGGTGCCGCGCGGCTTCCTCCTGGAGGGCCGGACCGTGACCCTGGTCCGGCCGCAGGGCCGGCCGGCGCCGAACGGCCCGGCGCGCACCGCGTCCGGTTCGCTCGCGGTGCCCGGGGCGCGCGCCCGGGTCGCCCGCGCCGGCCGCATCTATGTGGAGGGGCGGCACGACGCGGAGTTGGTAGAGCGCGTCTGGGGTGACGACCTACGGATCGAGGGGGTCGTCGTGGAGTACCTGGAGGGCATCGACGACCTCCCGGCGATCGTCGATGCGTTCTCCCCCGGCCCGGACGCCCGTCTCGGCGTGCTGGTGGACCACCTCGTCCCCGGCTCGAAGGAATCCCGGATCGCAGCGGCGGTGACCGGTGCGCACGCGCTGGTCGTGGGCCATCCGTACATCGACGTCTGGCAGGCGGTGAAGCCGTCCTCGGTGGGCATCGCGGCGTGGCCGCAGGTCCCCCGGGGCCAGGACTGGAAGACCGGGGTGTGCCGGGCGCTGGGCTGGCCGGAGAACACCGGAGCGGCCTGGCAGCGGATCCTGTCCCGGGTGCGGTCCTACAAGGACCTGGAGCCGGCGCTGCTGGGGCGGGTGGAGGAACTCATCGACTTCGTGACGGCGCCGGAGGGGACGGACGGCCACTGAGGGCCCTTGGGGGCGGTGTGCGCCCCTGGTGGCACACCGTGCGCCGGGCCGGCGGTGAGCGCACTCTGGTAGCAGCGATTCCGGAGGTGACCGCCATGTTGAAGACCGCTGTCGGATGGCATGTCGAGATGGAATTCGAGGAGGACACCCACCGCACCCGGGCCGCCGCCCTGGTACGGCTGCCCGACGGGACCGAGGTGCGGTCCCATGGTTATGCCAGCCGCCACCCAGCCGACGGGAATCAGCCCCGGGTCGGCGAGGAGGTCGCGGGGGCCAGAGCCCTCAACGATCTGGCGATGCAGCTGCTGACCAAGGCCCACGACGAGATCGACACGGCGTCGGGCCGGACGTCCTACCCGCTGACCCACTGACGTCCGTTGATCCTTGCCCCTTGATCCGCTGGCCCTTGATCCGCTGGCCCTTGCCCCGTTGACCCGGCGGCGACCGCCGGGGCGTCGGCGGCACGGGGGCGGGGCGGTCGGAGCGGTCAGTCAGGGCGGGCAGAGCAGTCGGAGCAGTCAGAGCGTTCGGAACGGTCAGTCCACCAGGTCGCGCACCACCGCGTCCGCGAGCAGCCGCCCGCGGAGCGTCAGCACCGCCCGCCCCTCCTCGTAGGGCCCGGGCGCCAGGAGGCCGTCGGCCACCGCGCGGGCGGCGGCACGGGCGCCCGCGGGGGCAAGGAGGGAGAGCGGGCAGCCGGTGGCGAGGCGGAGTTCCAGGAGGATCCGCTCGACGCGGCGGTCCTCGGTGGCGAGCTGTTCCCGGCCGGCGCCCGGGGAGCGGCCCTCGGCGAGGGCCTGGGCATAGGCGCCGGGGTGTTTGACGTTCCACCAGCGGACGCCGCCGACGTGGCTATGGGCGCCGGGGCCGGCGCCCCACCAGTCCGCGCCGGTCCAGTACAGCTCGTTGTGGCGGCAGCGGGCGGCCTCGGTGGTGGCCCAGTTGGAGACCTCGTACCAGGAGAAGCCGGCGGCGGTGAGGCGTTCCTCGGCGATCAGGTAGCGGTCGGCGTGTACGTCGTCGTCGGTCATCGGGACCTCGCCGCGGCGGATCCGGCGGGCCAGCTGGGTGCCCTCCTCGACGATCAGGGCGTACGCGGAGATGTGGTCCGGGCCGGCGCCGGTGGCGGCGTCGAGGGAGGCCCGCCAGTCGTCGTCGGACTCGCCGGGGGTGCCGTAGATCAGATCGAGGTTGACGTGCGCGAAGCCGGCCGCGCGGGCCTCGGCGACGCAGGCTTCGGGACGGCCCGGGGTGTGCGTGCGGTCGAGGATCTTCAGGACGTGCTGCCGGGCGCTCTGCATGCCGAAGGAGACGCGGTTGAAGCCGGCCGCACGCAGCTCGGCGAGATAGCGCGGATCGACCGACTCCGGGTTGGCCTCGGTGGTGATCTCGGCGTCGGGCGCCAGGCCGAACTCGTCGCGCAGCGCGGCCAGCATCCGGCCGAGGTCGGCGGCGGGCAGCAGGGTCGGGGTGCCGCCGCCGACGAAGACCGTCTCGACCGGGCGGGGGTCGTCGCCCAGCACCTTGCGGGCCAGCCGGACCTCCTCGACGAGGGTGTCCGCGTAGGTCTCGCGGGAGGCCAGGGCGCCACCGGGGCCGCGCAGCTCGCTGGCGGTGTAGGTGTTGAAGTCGCAGTAGCCGCAGCGGGTGGCGCAGTACGGCACATGCAGATAGAAGCCGAGCGGCCGCTGGGCGGCACCGGTCAGCGCATGGCGGGGCAGTGCCCCGTCCTCGGGCATCGGCTCACCATCTGGCAGTGCGGAAGGCATGGGGTCCATTGTCCGTCATGCCGGACGGTGCCGGGCCGCGGTCCGGGCGGAGGCGGTGAGCGGTACCGGGGACGGGGGGTGGGACACGGTCGGTGGGCGGTGGGCCGCGGTCGGTGGGCGGCGGTCGGCGGGCAGCAGTCGGCGGGCGGTGGGCGGTCGGCAGTCGGGCGGCGGGCGGTCGGTGGGCAGTCGGCGGGCGGGCGGAGACGCCCTACGGACGCCGCTCGGAGGGTCGCCCCGGGCCCCTCCGGCGGTCGGCACCGGCTGCCCCGGGATCCGGAATACCGTCCCCGCCCGCCCGGTTGTGGCCCCGCAGGGGAGCCTCACACCCCCTACGGGACCTGTTCGACCACCCCTTACGGGCCCCCTGCGACCTCCGGCCTGTGACCAGCCGCCGTCTGTGGCCACCCGCCTACGGGCACCCGCCCGCCGCCTGGAGCACCATCAGCGCCAGGTCGTCGTCGGGCGGGGTCGGCCCGAAGGCGTGCACCGTGCGGCGGATGTGCTCGGCGATGGCTTCGGCGCTCTGCCCGGCCGTCGCGGCGAGCGCGGTGGCCAGCCCGTCCTCGTCGTCGAAGAGCCGCCGGCCGCAACGGCGCTCGGTCACCCCGTCGGTGACGCACAGCAGCGTCTCCCCGGGGCAGAGGTCGAAGGACTCGCTGACGTACGACGCGTCCTCGACGACGCCCAGCAGCATCTGCGGGGCCGCGGCGACCCGGACCGCGCCGTCGGCACCGAGGACCAGCGGCAGCGGGTGGCCGGCGCTGGCGAGGGTGCAGCGGGCACCACCCGAACCGCCGCGGTACGGGACGATCTCGCCGTAGAGGAGCGAGAGGAAACGGGCCTGCTCGCCCTCCTCGCGGATCTCCACCGGGGCCTCGGCGCCCGCGCCGGCCGCCGCCACCGCCGCCGCGACCGCAGCGACGGAGTCCGCGGCCTCCCGGGCCATGGTCTTGTTGAGCCGGTCGAGGACCTCGGCGACGCCGAAGCCGTCGCGGGCCAGCAGCCGCAGCACCGGCCGAGCCAGCCCGGTGACCGCGGCGGCCTCGGGACCACTGCCGCAGACGTCGCCGAGCGCGAAGCACCAACGGCCGTCGCCGGCGTCGAAGAGGTCCCAGAAGTCACCGCCGGCCCAGGCGCCCTCGCGCGGCTCGTAGACCACCGCGGACGCCACGCCGGGCACCCGGGCCCGCCCCTGCGGCAGCAGCCTGCGCTGGAGGACCCGGCTGATGCGTTCCTGGCGGCTGTAGGCGCGGGCGGTGGCCACCGCGCGGGCGGCCCGGCCGCACAGGTCCTCGGTGAGCGCGACCACCTCGCCGGGGAAGCGCCGCAGCCCGGCCCGGCCGAGCAGCAGGGTGCCGAGCCGACGGCCGCCGGCGACCAGAGGGCAGGCCAGAGCCGCGCCGCCGGGCTCGCGGTCGGTCGGTTCGTGCGGCCAGGGCCAGGGCACCGGGGCCGGCCGGTGGTCGGTGGCGCCGTCGGCCCACCGGCCCGGCGGTTCCTTCTCCAGGGCGGTCCGCAGCGAGTCGATCCGGCCCTCGGACAGGTGCCAGACCCGGGCCAGCCGCGGCGCCTCGCCGTCCTCGGTGAGACCGCGTCCGGGGGCGCCGCCGTCGCCGTCGTGGAGCCATACCGCGCACCAGTCGGCGAGCCGCGGGACGATCAGCTGGCAGGCCAGCGAGGCGACCTGGTCGGCGTCCAGCTGTCCGGAGAGCAGGTCGGACGCCTCCGCCAGGAAGGACAGCGCACCGCTGTCGACGCCGCCGCGGTCCCGTACGGGGCGGTCCTCGGGCGGGGCGGCACGGCGCGGCACCGGGGCGAGGAGTTCGGAGGCCCGCAGTTCCCGCCGGAACCTCTGGTCGTCGAGCGCGCCGTAGGTGTGGAACGCGCCGTAGGCATCGCAGGTGTCGTGGGGGTCATACCCGTTGTGGGCGTCGTACCCGTCGTAGGCGTCGTAGGCGTCACAGGCGTCATAGGCGTCGTCTGGGGCTTCCGGCTCCGGCCAGGCGACGTCCGGGCCGCCTACCGGCAGCCGGAACCACACCGTCTTCATCGACCGCCGGTAGGTGACGCCCCAGGCGTCGGCCACCGCGCTGATCAGCCGGAGCCCGTGGCCGCCGCCCTCGTACGCCCCGGTGTCCTCGCGGGCCCGCACCGGCTGGGTGGGGTGCCGGTCGGAGACCTCGACGACCAGGCCGGGGCGGGGCGGTTCCTCGGGGACGGCGTCCGGGGGGTCGTCGAGGTGCGGCACCGGCTCCTCGGCGGGGTCGAGCCGGCACAGCAGCTCGACGGTGGTGCCCGCGTGCACCACCGCGTTGGTCACCAACTCGCTGACCAGCAGTACCGCTTCGTCCGCCAACCGGTCGGTGAGCCGGTCGGCGCCGGGCAGCCGCCGCTCGGTCCAGTCCGCGAAGGCGGTCCGGACGAACTGTCGCGCGGCCGCCGCGGCCCGCGGGTCGCCGGGCAGCGTGGCCCGCAGGGAGCGGGCAGCGGCCCCGGCAACGTCGTCCCGTCCGGCCGAAGTTGTCATCCTCATTGAGCAACTCCCGAGCAGTTCCCCAGCGGCGCCGGATGCGCCACCGCCAGAGTGACAGAACGAGCCCACCCATAAACGGTGAGTCACGGAAGTGCGTGGTCAGAGGGGTCAATTCGGCTGACGCGGCACGACAGTTAGCCGGCGGTCCGGCCGGAGTCCGCCCGGACCGCCGGCCGCCACGCCCTCGGGATCGCTCTCGCAGGGGCCACCCCGCCCCCGTCGCTACGCCTCCCGCGCCCCGGCGTACATCTCGTCGAGCAGGTCCTTGAACGCCCGCTCCACCACCGGCCGCTTGATCTTGAGGCTGGGGGTGATCTCCCCGTGCTCGATGTCCAGGTCGCGCGGCAGCAGCCGGAACTTGCGGATCTGCTGCCAGCGCTGGAGCCCCTCGTTGACCCGCTCCACGTAGCCGTCGATCAGCGCGCGGACCTGGTCGGTGGCGACGACCTCGGTGTAGGTCCTGCCGCCCAGGCCGTGCTCCTCGGCCCATTTGAGGATGGTCGGTTCGTCCAGGGCGATCAGGGCGGTGCAGAAGTTCCGGTTGGCGCCGTGCACCACCACGTTGGAGACGAACGGGCAGACCGCCTTGAACTGGCCCTCCACCTCGGCGGGCGCGATGTACTTACCGCCGGAGGTCTTGATCAGGTCCTTCTTGCGGTCGGTGATCCGCAGGTAGCCGTCCGGGGACAGCTCGCCGATGTCGCCGGTGTGGAACCAGCCGTCCTCCTCCAGGACCTCGGCGGTCTTGTCCGCCAGGCCGTGGTAGCCCTGCATGATGCCGGGGCCGCGCAGCAGGATCTCGCCGTCCTCGGCGATCCGCACCTCGGTGCCGGGCAGCGGCTTGCCGACGGTGCCGGTGCGGTACGCCTCGCCGGGGTTGACGAAGCTGGCGGCGCTGGACTCCGTCAGGCCGTAGCCCTCCAGGATGTGGATGCCGGCGCCGGCGAAGAAGTAGCCGATCTCCGGGGCGAGGGCGGCCGAGCCGGAGATGGCGGCGCGCAGCCGGCCGCCGAACGCCTCCCGCAGCTTGGTGTAGACCAGGGCGTCGGCGACCTTGTGCTTGGCAGCCAGCGCGAACGGCACCGAGGCGTTGCCGGTGCGTCGGAAGTTGTCCTGGGACGCCTTGGCGTACTCGCGGGCCACTCCGGCCGCCCACTGGAAGATCTTGTACTTGGCGCCGCCGCCCTCCCGGGCCTTGACCGCGACGCCGTTGTAGACCTTCTCGAAGATCCGCGGGACGGCCGCCATGTAGGTCGGCCGGACCACCGGCAGATTCTCGATGATCTTGTCGACCCGGCCGTCCACCGCGATCACGTGGCCGACGGAGATCTGCCCGGCGGTCAGCACCTTCCCGAAGACGTGCGCCAGCGGCAGCCAGAGGAACTGCACGTCGTCCGCGGTGACCATCCCGGTCGCCTGGATGGCGCGGGCCATGTACGCCCAGCAGTCGTGGGGCAGCCGGACGCCCTTGGGGCGGCCGGTGGTCCCCGACGTGTAGATCAGGGTGGCCAGCTGGTCGGAGCGGAGCGCGGCGACCCGCTCCTTGACGCACTCCGGGTGCTGCTCCAGATAGGCGGTGCCGCGCTTCTCCAGCTCGGCGAGGGAGAGCACCCAGCCCTCCGGGTCGTCCTCGACGGGCTGTGCGTCGGCCTCGTCGATGACCACGACGTGCGCCAGCTCGGGCAGCTCGGCGCGCTTCTCACGGGCCTTGGCAAGCTGTCCGGCGTTCTCCGCGATCAGCACCCGACTGCCGGAGTCGGCCAGGATGAAGGCGGTCTCCTCGGTGCTGGTGGAGGGGTAGACGGTGGTGGTGGCGGCGCCGGAGCAGAGCACGCCGAGGTCGGCGAGGATCCACTCCACCCGGGTGTTGGCGGCCAGGGCCACCCGCTCCTCGGGGTGCACGCCCAGCGCGATCAGCCCGGCGGCCGCGGCGAGCACCCGCTCGGCGGCGTCGGCCCAGGTCAGCACCCTCCAGTCGTCCGGTCCTGTGCCCGCGGCACGAGGGACGGGGTAGCGGTAAGCCTCGGCGTCCGGTGTGGCCGCGACCCGCTCCAGGAACAGGGTCGCCACTGAAGGCGGCCGGTTGTCGATCAGCGTGTGAGTGTCGGTCACGGCGTCCTCCGGGGCCCGCTTCGTTGCTGGTGACTCGCGAGTAACCTTTGAGCAGTGATCAGACTAGAACGCGTGACGCCGCCACGTAAGGGGCTGCACCCGACTGGTTCACGATGTGACCCGAGCGATAGGTGCACATGACACCCGCTTGACCGGAGAAGTCCCCGACAGCACGTGCGACCGGCCCCGACATGCCACGGGGCGCCGGTCCCGAAGGAACCGGCGCCCCGTGGCGTGCGTCCTGCGTCCGCTACTTCTTCGCCTACTTCTTCGCCTTGCTCTCGCCGTCGGAGTCCGAGGACAGCACCGCGATGAAGGCGTCCTGCGGGACCTCCACGCTGCCGACCATCTTCATCCGCTTCTTGCCTTCCTTCTGCTTCTCCAGCAGCTTCCGCTTACGGGAGATGTCACCGCCGTAGCACTTGGCGAGGACGTCCTTGCGGATGGCGCGGACCGTCTCACGGGCGATCACCCGGCTACCGATGGCGGCCTGGATGGGCACCTCGAAGTTCTGCCGCGGGATCAGCTCGCGCAGCTTGGCGACCAGCCGCACGCCGTACGCGTACGCCTTGTCCTTGTGCGTGATCGCGGAGAACGCGTCGACCTTGTCGCCGTGCAGCAGGATGTCGACCTTGACCAGGTCGGAGGTCTGCTCACCGGTCGGCTCGTAGTCCAGCGAGGCGTAGCCGCGGGTCTTGGACTTGAGCTGGTCGAAGAAGTCGAAGACGACCTCCGCGAGCGGCAGGGTGTAACGGATCTCGACCCGGTCCTCGGAGAGGTAGTCCATGCCCATCAGCGAGCCGCGGCGGGTCTGGCAGAGCTCCATGATCGCGCCGATGAACTCGCTGGGCGACAGGATCGTGGCCCGGACGACCGGCTCGTGCACCACGTCGATCTTGCCGGTCGGGAACTCGCTGGGGTTGGTGACGGTGTGCTCGGTACCGTCCTCCATCTCCACGCGGTAGACCACGTTGGGTGCGGTCGCGATCAGATCGAGGCCGAACTCGCGCTCCAGGCGCTCCCGGATGACCTCCAGGTGCAGCAGGCCCAGGAAGCCGACGCGGAAACCGAAGCCCAGGGCCGCCGAGGTCTCCGGTTCGTAGACCAGCGCGGCGTCGTTGAGCTGGAGCTTGTCCAGCGCTTCACGCAGTTCGGGATAGTCCGAACCGTCGAGCGGGTACAGCCCCGAGAACACCATCGGCTTGGGGTCCTTGTAGCCCCCGAGGGGCTCCACCGCACCCTTGGTGAGCTGGGTGATCGTGTCACCCACCTTGGACTGCCGAACGTCCTTCACCCCGGTGATCAGATAGCCCACCTCGCCGACGGACAGACCGTCGGCCGACTTCATCTCCGGCGAGTTCGTGCCGATCTCCAGCAGCTCGTGCGCGGCGCCGGTGGACATCATCTTGATGCGCTCACGCTTGCTGAGCGTGCCGTCGACGACCTTCACGTACGTCACGACACCGCGGTACGCGTCGTAGACCGAGTCGAAGATCATCGCGCGGGCGGGGGCGTCCTTGACGCCGACCGGGGCCGGCACCTCGCGGACGACCTTGTTCAGCAGCTCGGGCACGCCGACGCCGGTCTTGGCGGAGACCTTCAGGACGTCCTCGGGCTCGCAGCCGACGAGGTTCGCCAGCTCGGCGGCGAACTTCTCGGGCTGTGCGGCCGGCAGGTCGATCTTGTTGAGGACGGGGATGATCGTGAGGTCGTTCTCCATCGCCAGGTAGAGGTTGGCGAGGGTCTGGGCCTCGATGCCCTGGGCGGCGTCGACGAGGAGGATGCAGCCCTCGCACGCGGCCAGGGAGCGGGACACCTCGTAGGTGAAGTCGACGTGGCCCGGGGTGTCGATCATGTTCAGGATGTGGGTGGTCCCACTTCCCTCTTCGCCCTCGGACGGCGCCCAGGGCAGCCGGACCGCCTGGGACTTGATCGTGATGCCGCGCTCGCGCTCGATGTCCATGCGGTCGAGGTACTGCGCGCGCATCTGCCGCTGGTCGACGACACCGGTGAGCTGGAGCATCCGGTCGGCGAGCGTCGACTTGCCGTGGTCGATGTGCGCGATGATGCAGAAGTTACGGAGGAGCGCCGGGTCGGTACGGCTCGGCTCCGGCACGTTCGTAGGGGTCGCGGGCACGCAGGGTCCATTCAGTGAACGCGGGTAGGCGGGACTCGGTCTTGTGATGTCTCCCCCATCGTCCCATGAGCGCCGGGGGTGAGCGGTTCGGGCGTCCGGGGCGAGGTCAGCGCCGAGGCCGGGGCCGAGGCAGGTCGGGTCGGGTCGCGTCGGGGTCGGGGTCCGGTGGGGTGGCGGGTCCGGGGCTGGGTGGGGTGGCTCACAGTGCTGGGGACGGAGCGGCGATCGGGCGGGTGCGGGCGGTGCGGTCCCGTCACCTCCGGGCCGGGCCGGGCGACGGTGCGGACGCGGACCGGGCGGCATGAACCCTGGGCCGGGCCGCATGAGCCCTGGGCCGGGGCGGCTGCCGCGCTTGATGTGGGCTGCGTGGTCCTCTGCACCTGCGGCGCGATCCTCTATACGGGCGGTGCGGTCGCAGGTACGCGCCCCGGGCCGGGATCGAGGCCCGGTTTGGGAGCCCGCAAACCCTCCTGGTAGCCTGGTCCACTGCGCTTCGTGCCCTCTCTAGTGCGCGGCGCAACTCGAAACTCCAACGAACCTGAAAAGGCTCTTTCGTGGCGAACATCAAGTCCCAGATGAAGCGGATCAAGACCAACGAGAAGGCTCGTCAGCGCAACAAGGCTGCCAAGTCCTCCCTGAAGACCGCGATCCGTCGCACCCGTGAGGCCATCGAGGCCGGTGACCTGGAGAAGGCCACCGCCGCGCAGGCCCTGGCGTCCCAGAAGCTCGACAAGGCCGTCAGCAAGGGTGTTCTGCACAAGAACAACGCCGCCAACAAGAAGTCGGCGCTGGCCAAGAAGGTCGCCTCCCTCAAGGGCTGACCCTTTGCCTGACCGCGCCTGACGCGGTCACCCTGCCGTACAGGGATCCAGCGGCCCCTCTCTCCGCTCTCTGTCGGTGCACCACCGCGCCGCACACGGCCTGCGTTCGCCACGCGGGTGCGGCGCACCCGGCTCCTTCGCGGTACTCAACCCGCCGAGCAGCCGTCCAAACTGGATACGAAGAACCCCGCCATCGCCCCATTCCGGGCGGGGCGGGGTTCTTCGTTGGGCGCGGGGCCTTGCACCGGGCGTCGATTGCCGAGCGCTCCGAGCCGGATCCGGCACCGGAGTCGCCCACACCTCTGCCGCCACTTCCCATACGTGGACCCGAACCATCCCTTCTCCGGGCCACAACCTCCTGCCTGCGGCCCGGCTCCTGCACTGCAGCCGTCCGCCATGGTCCGGCGCCCGCACCGCAGCCGCTGGTGCCCGTCCAGTTCTGGGCGGCGGGCGGCGGGCGGCGGGCGGCGGGCGGCGGGCGGCGGGCGGCGGGCGGCGGGATGGTGCCGCGCGCTACCTCGCAGCCCCGCACCACCTCGGCGTCTGCCGCGGCTTCTGCCTCGGCCCCTACCGCGTGTCTCTAGCTCGTGTGTCTCTACGGCGTGTGTCTCTACGGCGTGTGTCTCTACCGCGAGCGGGCCGCCCGGGCGATCGTCACCACGGCTTTCTCCAGGGCGTATTCGGGATCGTCCCCGCCGCCCTTCACCCCTGCGTCGGCCTCGGCCACCGCACGTAGCGCCGTGGCGACACCGTCCGCCGACCAACCGCGCATCTGCTGCCGGACCCGGTCGATCTTCCAGGGCGGCATCCCCAGTTCGCGGGCCAGGTCGCCGGGGCGGGCGCCGCGCGGGGCCGAGGCGAGTTTGCCGATGGCTCGGACGCCCTGCGCCAGCGCACTGGTGATCATCACGGGGGCAACACCGGTCGCGATCGCCCAGCGCAGTGCCTCCAGCGCCTCGGCGGCCCGGCCCTCGACCGCCCGGTCGGCAACGGTGAAGCTCGACGCCTCGGCCCGGCCGGTGTAGTAGCGCGCGACGACGGCGTCATCGATCGTGCCCTCGACATCGGCGACCAACTGCGAGCAAGCCGAGGCCAACTCACGAAGATCACTACCAATGGCGTCCACCAGTGCCTGGCAGGCTTCCGGCGTGGCGGAGCGGCCGGTGGCCCGGAACTCACCACGGACGAAGGCGAGCCGGTCGGCCGGCTTGGTCATCTTGGGGCAGGCCACTTCGCGCGCCCCGACCTTACGGGCCGCGTCCAGCAGCCCCTTGCCCTTGGCGCCGCCGGCGTGCAGCAGCACCAGGGTGATCTCCTCGGCGGGCGAGCCGAGGTACGCCTTGACGTCCTTGATGGTGTCCGCGGACAGGTCCTGGGAAGCGCGCACCACCACGACCTTGCGCTCGGCAAAGAGCGAGGGGCTGGTGAGCTCGGCGAGGGTGCCTGGCTGGAGCTGATCGGGAGTGAGGTCCCGCACATCGGTGTCCGCGTCAGCCGCCCGGGCAGCGGCCACCACCTGCTGCACCGCGCGATCGAGCAGCAGTTCCTCCTGCCCCACCGCGATCGTGACGGGGGCGAGCGGATCGTCGTTAGCTGTCTTCCTGGCCATCGCGTCCCAGCATCCCACGCCCCACTGACAAACCCGCCCGCCCCAAGATCAACCACCCTGATCGCCCCGGCGGAGCGAGGGCGTGAGCGGACTCGGCCGCGGCCAGAGTCAGGACTCGTCCCTCGGAGCCTCGCCGCCGACCGCTACCCGACAATGGACCGGTGAACGACACCCACCACAGCCGCCACGTACTCGTCCTCCCCGACCGCGACGCCGCCGAAGAGGTGGCCGAGGCTCTGGCCGAACGCTTCGGCGTCACCGACGAACCCCAGCTGGTACGGGACGCCCTGGCCGGCGAGGACGATGCCGAGGACGCGCAGTGGCTGGTCGTGGTCGAGGACCCCGACGCCGCCTACGACCCCGCTCGCCTGGATGCCCTCGCCACGGAATACGAAGGCTGGCGCGAGACCGAGTAGCCCTCCTCCCCCTCCCCCCTTCCCCCCACCCCCACCCCCACCCCCGCCTCCCTCTCCCAGTCGCTCAGTCACGCACTCACGCACTCACGCACTCACGCACTCACGCACTCACCAGGATCGGTTCCCGGGCCAGCGTGATGCCGAAGTGGGTGCGGTACGCCTGCAGGACCTCGTCCGCGTCCAACTCGCGCTCCTCCCTAGTGTCATCCGCACCGGTGATCACCAACGCACGTCCGGACAGCGTCACCCGGCCAGTCTCCGTGAGCCGCGAACAGACCAGCGACCGCCTGAAATGCGACAGGGGCGACGTGCGCTGCCACCAGCACCCCACCTCGAAGTCGGACAGCTCGCGCGGTCGTTGTTCCACGCGGTACTGCGGTTCCCCGTCCCGGTAGACGTCGAGGTCGCCCTCCGGCGTCTCCGCTATCCGGAAAACGCCCCCGGGATCGTTCTGGTCCGCGGCGCTGTCGAACCGCAACGGATAGTGGCTGTTCCGCCCGAAGCCGACGTCCGTGAGCCAGGGGCCCGTGGGCGTGTGCACCCGCAGCGCGAGATGGTCATACGGAACCCCCAGCCCCTCGGGCCCGAACACCCGCGCCGACAGCAACTCGACCTCGTAACCCAGTGCTCTGAGCAGTGCCGCGAAGGCGCCGTTGAGCTCGTAACAGAACCCACCTCGACGGGCTCCGACGACCTTGTCCAACAGCGGCTGCTTCGCCAGCACGATCTCCTCCCCCAGATGAATGGCAAGGTTCTCGAACGGCACGGCCCGCAGATGGCTCAGTTGCAGCGCACGCAACGCCTCCGCGTCAGGGACGGTCGGTCGGGCAGCGGATATTCGCCGGAGATAGGCATCGGCAGCGACATCGTCCATCAGATGTTCTTCCTTTCCATGTGTCGCACAGCCCTCCACCTTTCGCGTCGCACGGCTCTCCACCTCTCACTCAGCTCTGCACATGCCGCTCGAATTCTCAGCCTGCCGCACACTTCTCTGTGAGCCGCAGGGATCTTCATATTCGGTGGGACTCAAAAGGGCTGCCGTACCGACCGCTACCCCGACCGCTACCCCGGCCTCTGCCCCGCCGCTCACTGAGCCGCCCGCTGAGCCGCCAGCCGAGTCGCCCCCTGGACGACCGGCGCCGGGACGACCGGCTTCTGGACCGGCGTCCGCTGACCACCGCGGAGAGCTTGCCGGGAGTGCCGACGACCGCGATGGCGCCGTCGATGTCCGTACGCAGCACCAGCGTGCCGCCGGCCCGCAGCGCCGCAATGGTGCGAGGCGCGGGATGTCCGTACGGGTTTCCGGAGCCGCAAGAGATCAGGGCCAGCCGCGGCATCAGACGGTGTATCAACTCCGGCTCCTGATAGGCGGAGCCATGGTGCGCCACCTTCAGGACGTCAACGGCGGCCAGCTCCGGATGGGCGCTCAACAATTCCTGTTGAGCTGGCGGCTCAAGATCACCAAGTAGCAGGACCGTCAGCCCACCGGTCCGAACGAGCAGGGTGACGCTGGCGTCGTTGGGCCCGGAAAACTCACCGTCACCGGCCGTCAATACCGGCATCGACGGGTCCAACCGAGACTGCGGCCGTTGCACCGCATCTCCCCCTGGCGGCGCTTCCGCCTGTGGCGTCAGCGGGGAAGTCGCCGGCCAGAGGACTTCCCACGTGAGGGGACCCAGGTGACGCTGCTCCCCCGGTACGGCGCGGAGGACGGGGACCCCAGCGCCCGCCGCCACTCGCCGTACGAACTTCGCCTGCGCATCTGGCGCTTGGAGCGTCGTGGTCTCGATCGCACCGACCGAACGGCCACGCAACACTCCGGGCAGGCCGTCCACGTGATCGGCGTGAAAATGCGTCAGGAGAAGGAGTGGGATCCGGTGGACGCCCAGTCCGGTCAGGCAGTGGTCGATGGCCCGGGGCTCGGGCCCGGTGTCCACCACCAGCGCCGTACCGTCACCGGCCGCCAGCACTAGTCCGTCCCCCTGACCCACATCGCAGGCCACGACCCGCCAGTCCGGCGGCGGCCAGCCCGTCAGCACACGGGTCAGCGGCGCGGGCCGGCACACCGCCAGCACCAGGGCCAACGCGCACAGCACACACAGCCACCGGCGGCGCAACACCCGGCGGCCGACCGCCAGCAGCACCACGGTGGCGACGGCGAGCATCAGCCCGCCCACCCAGCCGCCGGGCCAGCCGACCTCCGCACCCGGCAGCTCCGCCCCCGTACGGGCGACACCGGCGATCCACTCGGCCGGCCAACCCGCGCACCACGCCAGCGCCTTGGCGACCGGCAAGGCGACGGGGGCGGCGGCGAGCGCTGCGAAACCCAGGATCGTCGCGGGAGCCACCGCCAGTTCGGCGAGCAGGTTACAGGGCACGCCGACCAGCCCCACCCGCGCCGCCAGCACCGCGACGACGGGCGCGCAGACCGCCTGGGCGGCGGCAGCGGCGGCGATCACCTCGGCGAGCCGTGGCGGCACCCGGCGACGTTGCAGGGCAGCGCTCCAGCGCGGAGCGAGTAGCAGCAATGCACCGGTCGCCAGGACGGACAGCAGGAAGCCGTATCTCCGGGCGAGCCAGGGGTCGTAGAGGACCAGCAGTAGCACGGCGGCGGCGAGCGCGGGAAGCAGCGAGCGGCGGCGCCCGGTGCCGATGGCGAGCAACGTGATCAGTCCGCAGGCGGCGGCCCGCAACACGCTCGGGTCCGGGCGACACACGACGACGAATCCGAGGGCAAGCACCCCACCGACCAGGGCGGTGCCGCGCAGCGAAAGCCCCAGATGTCGTGCCAATCCCCGACGTTCGGCCCGGCCGGCGAGGTGCGGTGGGCCGATCAGCAGGGCGAGCACGATGGTCAGATTGCTGCCGGAGACGGCGAGCAGATGTGTCAGGTCGGTGGCGCTGAAGGCGTCGTCGAGATCCGGTGGCACCCGCGAGGTGTCGCCCACGACGAGGCCGGGCAGTAGCGCACGCGCGTCCGGACTCAGCCCGTCGGTCGCCGCGCGCAGTCCGGCACGCAGGCTGCCGGCCAGCCGTTGGAGGGCGGACGGCGGCCCGACCTCGGCCGGCGGCCCATCGGCGGTGACCCGCAGCACCGCGGCCATCCGGTCCGCCGCTGACAGCGGCGGCGCGGCACGCGCCACGACCCGGATACGGGTCGACGGCAGCAGCCCCCGCCACTCCGACGACAGCCCGCCCCGCCCCCCGTCGGCCCGCCGCCCCGACCCTGCTCCCTTCGCATCACCCACATCACCTGCATCACCCTCGTTACCCTCATCACCTGCGTCTTTCGCGCCCGAGGCTCCGCGCTGCTGCACGACGGCCAGCACAGGGGTGCGGACGGCGGTAGCCGTGCCGTCCGGCGCCGTGACGCGGACGGCGTCGGCGGTGAACACCAGTGCCGGCGGCGTCCGTTGTGAGCCGCGTACCTTGGGCCGGGTCATCCGGGGATCATCGGTCACCTCCAGGTCCACCGTGAGCTGTGCATACCGCTGGGCCCAGAAGGGCAGCGGCCCGCGTCGTACGTCCGCGGCGTGCAACGCGGCGGACGTGGCCCCCGCCGCTGCACAGAGCAACACCGCCGCCAGCGCCACGAGCGCCCCCGCGGACCGGCCGCGTACCAAGCCTCGGCCCCACGCGAACCGGCCGCCGTCCCCCAACGCAAGCGCTCGGGCCCGCCAGAGCGCGAGTGCCGCGACCGCCCCGGCCACCGCACAGCCGACGGCCACCGCGCTACCAGGCGCACCCAGGGCGACCGCTGCCGCCGCCCATGCCGCCAGCGCAGGCCCGACCAGCCGCAGGTCAGCGGGACCCCCCTGATGCGTCTCCGCCGTGCCGTACGACGAGCCTCTCTGGTGGCCGTCCGGGTATGCCCCCACCGCACCGGATGACGAGCCCTCCCGACCCTCGTCCCCGGCGCAACCCGTTGTCCCACCATCCGCCGAGGCCACAGCCCCAGGGGCCACAGCTCCATGGGTCGCAACCCCACGGGTCACAACCCCACGGGCAGGGTTCTCGTCCTCCCGAGCCGACGTCATGGCGCCACCAAGGGGCGCAGGTCGGCGAGCCGGCGCTCACCGATTCCGGTCACCTTCCGAAGTTGGTCCACCGAGGTGAACCCGCCGTGCTGGGTGCGGAATTCGATGATGTGGCGGGCCAGGACCGGGCCCACGCCAGGCAGGGCATCGAGCTGCTGCTCCGTCGCCGTACTGAGGCTCAGCGGCCCACTCGCCAGGCCCGGCACCCCGCCGCCCGCGCCACCTCCCGCACCTGCCGCACCACCGCCCCCGGTCTGCCCACCGCTGCCGGCGCCACCCGCGGCGCCGGTGCCTTCCTCACCGACCACGATTTGTTCACCGTCGGTCAGTAGCCGCGCACGGTTCAAGCCCCGGAGGTCCGCCCCGCGCAACACCCCGCCCGCCGCCTCCAAGGCATCGGTCACCCGCGAACCCGCGGGCAGCCGGTGAATCCCAGGTCGCCGGACCTTCCCCGCAACGTCCACGACCACCATCCGGCCCGCACCACCCGATGGTCCACCCGCTGCCAAGCCTTGGGGCGAGGCATGCGCCGACGACCACGGCGGGGCCGGCGAACGGGCACCGGGGCCGGGCGCCACAACCGTCCGCTCGGCATCCGGCGCACGCACCGGCTCCGGACGTGCCGCCCAGAAGTGCTGGACGGCGAACCCCACAGCCACCACCAGCACCAGGGCTAATGCGGCCAACGCCTTTGGGTCCGTGCCGCACCGTAACTGCAGCCATAACGGCAGCCGTTCACGCACCGCCGGCCACCAACGCCCCGGCCGGCGAGCACTCGACGGATCGTGTTCACACGGCGGCGGACCACGGTGCGCATACGACGGTTTGTCCCCCGCATCGAACGGACCGCGACAGCCGCTCAGGCCATACGAAGCCCTCGGTCCATTCGAAGTCCTCGAAGTCCTCGAAGCGCTCGAAGCTCCCGGAGCCCTCGGAGCCCTCGGAGCCCTCGGAGCCCTCGGAGCGACTGAACCGCCCACACCACCACCCGCCAGACCCGCCCCGTCCGCATCGCCCCCGTCCACACCGAGCCCCTCCACGCCAAGCCTCTCCAGGCCAAGCCCGTGCGCGTCCGGTCCGGCACCCCGATCGCCACCCCTCGCCGGACCGACGTCTCTCCCCCCGCCGGCGCCCCTCCCCGCATCGGCAGCTCTCCCCGCGCCGGAACCTCTCTCTGCCCCCGTATCCGGCCCCGTGCCGCCCTTCGGATCGGTACCGAAGATCACCGCGGCCCGGGCCCGCATCCGCTCGCGTTTCCACTCCCGCACTCGCTCCCGCTCCCGCCTCCCCCAGCGCCCGGACGGGACGACGGAGGTCGAGGAAGCAGCGGACGGGAAAGTCGGTCCGGCCGATGACTCCGGCGCGGAAACGGACACCGATACTGACGTTGCATCCGGCAAGAAAGCCGTTCGAAAAGTGCTCATAGCCCTCGACGGTAAGCACCCCGCGCAGATCCTGCCGATCTGCGTCAAATCCCGTGGATAAGTGGGGAGTTGTGGATAACTCCGTCACCCACACGGACACCCCGAGCCAGCAGCCGCCACAGGCCAAACACCCACCACACGGGCATCACGGAGGCATTACGCAGGCGGCACCCAGGCATCGCATCTACACCCACGACGCCGCCACATTCAGGACACCAACGACGTCCAAGACACCCGCGACGTCCAAGGCGCCCAAGGTGCCCAAGACGTCCTCACCGCGGTGAGACCACGGCCCCCAGCAACCCCGGCCCCGTATGCGCGCCGATCACCGCACCGACCTCGCTCACGAGCAACTCGTTCAGCCCCGGCACCCGCTCCCGAAGCCGCTGGGCCAGCGCGTCCGCCCGCTCCGCCGCCGCGAGATGGTGGACCGCGATGTCGACCTGGCCCTCCCCCGCCCGCTCCGCGGCGATCTCCTCCAGGCGCGCGATGGCCTTGGAGGCCGTACGGACCTTCTCCAGCAGTTCGATGCGCCCGTCGGCGAGTTGGAGGATCGGCTTCACCGCGAGCGCCGAGCCGAGCAGCGCCTGCGCCGCGCCGATCCGGCCGCCGCGCCGCAGGTAGTCGAGGGTGTCGACGTAGAAGTAGGCGGAGGTTCCCGACGCGCGCTTCTCCGCGGCGGCCACCGCGTCGTCCACGTCCCCGCCGGCCTCCACCGCCTCCGCCGCGGCGAGGGCGCAGAACCCGAGGGCCATCGCGACCATCCCGGTGTCCACGACCCGTACCGGCACCGGGGCGTCCTTCGCCGCCAGCACCGCTGCGTCGTAGGTGCCGGAGAACTCCGACGAGAGGTGAAGAGAAACGATGCCGCTCGCCCCGGCCGCAGCGATGGCGCGATAGGTGTCCGCGAACACGGCAGGGCTCGGCCGTGAAGTCGTCACGGGCCGACGCTTCTGGAGCGCCTGCGCGACGGATCTCGCGGAGATCTCGGTGCCCTCTTCGAGGGCCTGGTCCCCCAGGACGACGGTCAGCGGTACGGCCGTGATGCGGTGGCGTTCGACAGCGGTCCGCGGCAGGTAGGCCGTGGAATCGGTGACGATCGCGACATGGCGGGACATGACTGGGAGGTTATCCGGGGACACAGACGGCCGACAGTGCGGGCCCCTTCCCAGGATCTTCCAGGTTTCGCCAAGGCTATGCCAAGTCCGCCCAGGTCACGGCCTATCGACGAGCGGCAGGACGTGCAGAGGGCGCGTACGCACGGCGGTTGGCTAACAGAGACCACTGGCCCGGGCCCGGAGGCTTGCCCCCTCCCTATCCCGCTATGCCGCCGCTGCCTTCCGCTCGGCGGGACGTCTCCCGTTCCGGTGTCTTCTCCCACGGGTACGTCGGCTGGGTACGCGGATCCCGGGCAGTGATCGCCGGGGCCTCGTCCTCCGCCGCCCCCAAGGAATACTCCTTGTCCCCCCGGCCCGAAGCAGCACCAGCACCGCCCGCCACCCCGGCATCCGCACCCGCCCGGGAACCGGAACCAGCCCCGCCCCCGGACGACCCCCCATCCGCACCCGGCTGCCGTTCCCATCCCGCCGCGTCGTCCGTCCAGTGCCGCAGGGCCCCCGCCTCCATGTCGATCTGGTCGCTCAGGGCGGCCAGGTCGTCGTCGGCGAACTTGCGGGCCCGGTCGCGGGCGGCCCAGCGCAGCGACTCCGCGGAGTGCGTGATCCGCTCCAGGCGCTCCCGGAGCTCGGGGAGGTGGGCCGCGATGGTGGCCTTGTTGGGCTCGCGTTCCAGTCGGCGGAGGTCGTCGTCGAGCTCACGGCCGTGCGCGCTGAGCCGTTCGAAGAGGCGGACCGCCTCGGCGAGTGAGGCGTCGTCGGAGGAGGTGGAACGCAGGATCTCCTGGGTGGCCCGCATGGACGTGCGCAGCGAGAGCCGCAGTTGTGCCAGTTCGCCGGCGGCTCCGGGCTGGGTGAACTGCCGGGCTCGCAGGGTGGTGTCCTCGACCGTCCGCCTGGCCTGGGCGACCTTGCGGTCCACGCCGCGCTTGGCCGCCTGGGCCGCCTTGACCGTGAGGAACACCCCGGCGACCACGAACACGACGAAGAGCAACCCGAAGATGGCAACGGCAACTTCCATGGGCACTCCCCAGAGGTGTCGACGGCGCCGGTTCTACACCGGCGCCCGTACCTCCACGGTAAACGCGTCGGGCAGGTCACGGGTTCCAAACGAACCCCCAACCTGCCCGTAGGGGAAACCACCTATACGCGCCCGGAACACCGGCCCCATGCACCACTCCGGACCACAAAAGACCAGGTCAGGCGCGATCCCGGCGAGTTCCGGCGGCCAGCTCGGCCGCCGCGCGGGCCGGGTACGGGGTCACCGCCGCCCGGCCCACGCGTCGCTGTCCGGCTCACGCCGGAACGATGTTCACCAGCTTCGGCGCCCGGACGATGACCTTCCGGATGCCCGCGCCACCCAGCGCCGCGACCACCGCCGGCTCGGCCAGCGCGGCCGCCTCCAGGTCCGCGTCGGAGATCGTCGGCGCGACCTCCAGCCGGGCCTTGACCTTGCCCTTGATCTGGACGACGCAGGTCACCGTCTCGTCCACGACGTACGCCGGATCAGCCACCGGGAAGTCCATGTGGACCACCGAGTCGGTGTGGCCCAGCTTGCGCCACAGCTCCTCGGCGATGTGCGGGGCCAGCGGGGCGACCAGCCGCACCAGCTGCTCCGCCACGGTGCGCGACACCGGGCCGCCCACCTTGGTCAGGTGGTTGTTCAGCTCGGTGATCTTGGCGATGGCGGTGTTGAAGCGCAGGTTCGCCATGTCCTGGGTGACGCCGTCGATCGCCTTGTGCAGGGCCCGCAGGGTGGCCTCGTCCGGCTCGGCGTCGACGACGGTGACCGCGCCGGTCGCCTCGTCCACCACGTTGCGCCACAGTCGCTGCAGCAGGCGGTACTGGCCGACGACGGCCCGGGTGTCCCAAGGCCGGGAGACGTCCAGCGGCCCCATCGCCATCTCGTACAGGCGCAGGGTGTCCGCGCCGTACTCGACGCAGATCTCGTCCGGCGTGACGGCGTTCTTCAGGGACTTGCCCATCTTGCCCAGCAGCCGGGAGACCTTGCCGCCCTCGTAGTAGAAGACGCCGCCGTCGTGCTCCTCGACCTCCGCCGCCGGGACGGCGATGCCGCGGGTGTCCCGGTAGACGTACGCCTGGATCATGCCCTGGTTGTACAGCTTGTGGAACGGCTCGACGGACGAGACGTGCCCCAGGTCGTGCAGCACCTTGGACCAGAAGCGGGCGTACAGCAGGTGCAGCACGGCGTGCTCGGCACCGCCCACGTACAGGTCGACACCGCCGTGCGGCTGGCCCTCGGCCGGGCCCATCCAGTACTGCTCGACGGCCGGGTCGACCAGCGCGTCGTCGTTGTTCGGGTCCAGGTAGCGCAGCTCGTACCAGCACGAACCGGCCCAGTTGGGCATGGTGTTGGTCTCGCGCCGGTAGCGCTGCACTCCGCGGCCGTCGCCCAGGTCCAGCTCGACGTTGACCCAGTCCTCGTTACGGGACAGCGGGGTCTCGGGCTGGGTGTCGGCGTCGTCCGGGTCGAAGGTGCGCGGCGAGTAGTCCTCGACCTCGGGCAGTTCCAGCGGCAGCATCGACGCGGGCAGCGGGTGCGCCACGCCGTCCTCGTCGTAGACGATCGGGAACGGCTCGCCCCAGTAGCGCTGACGGCTGAACAGCCAGTCGCGCAGCCGGTAGTTGACGGTGCCCTCGCCGATGCCGTTGGCGGCCAGCCACTCGGTGATCTCCGCCTTGGCCTCGGGCACGCCCAGACCGTCCAGCGAGACGGACTCGCCGGCGGAGTTGACCAGCTTCGCGTCGTACGAGGCGAACGCGTCGTCCCAGGTGGCGGGGTCGGTGCCGCGGCCGTCGGTGGGCTCGACCACGCAGCGCAGCGGCAGCTCGAAGGCGCGGGCGAAGGCGAAGTCGCGACTGTCGTGGGCCGGGACGGCCATGATCGCGCCGGTGCCGTAGCCCATCAGGACGTAGTCGGCGATGAAGACCGGGACCTGCTCGCCGCTGACCGGGTTGGTGGCGAAGACGCCCGTGAAGACACCGGTCTTGTCCTTGGCCTCGGCCTGCCGCTCGACGTCCGACTTGGCGGCGGCCTGCTTGCGGTAGGCGGCGACGGCCTCGGCGGGGGTGGCGTGCCCGCCGGTCCACACCTCGTGGGTGCCCTCGGGCCAGGCGTCGGGAACGATGGAGCCGGTGCCGTTGTCGGCGCCGGCGATCAGCGGGTGCTCGGGGGCCAGGACCATGTAGGTCGCGCCGAACAGGGTGTCCTGGCGAGTGGTGAAGACCGTGATCTTGTCGGAGTCGCCGACCGGGAAGTCGACCCGGGCGCCCTCGGAGCGGCCGATCCAGTTGCGCTGCTGCAGCTTGATGGCCTCCGGCCAGTCCAGCGCGTCCAGGTCGTTCAGCAGCCGGTCCGCGTAGGCGGTGATGCGCATGTTCCACTGGCGCAGCTTGGACTTGAAGACCGGGTAGTTGCCGCGCTCGGAGCGGCCCTCGGCGGTGACCTCCTCATTGGCCAGCACCGTGCCCAGTCCGGGGCACCAGTTGACCGGGGCCTCCGAGGCGTACGCCAGGCGGTACTGGCCCAGGACGTCGGCCCGCTCGGTGCCGGACAGCTCGGCCCAGGGCCGCCCGTCGGGGGTGGGCCGGGTGCCGGCCTCGAACTGGGCGACCAGGGTGTCGATCGGCCGCGCCTTGTCCGCCTCCGGGTCGTACCAGGAGTTGAAGATCTGCAGGAAGATCCACTGGGTCCACTTGTAGTACGCCGGGTCGATGGTCTCGATCGAGCGGCGCTGGTCGTGGCCCAGGCCCAGGCGGCGCAGCTGGCGCCGCATGTTGACGATGTTGGCCTCGGTGGAGACCCGCGGGTGGGTGCCGGTCTGCACGGCGTACTGCTCGGCGGGCAGGCCGAACGCGTCGAAGCCCAGGGTGTGCAGGACGTTGTGGCCCGTCATGCGGTGGTAGCGGGCGTAGACGTCGGTGGCGATGAAGCCCAGGGGGTGGCCGACGTGCAGTCCCGCACCCGAGGGGTAGGGGAACATGTCCATGATGAACTTCTTGGGACGGGCCGCCAGCCCGGCGTCGCCGGCCAGATCGCCCCTCGGGTTCGGGGCCTCGTAGGTCCCCTCCGCCTCCCAGAAGTCCTGCCAGCGTGCCTCGATGTCCGCGGCCAGCGCGGCCGTATAGCGGTGCGGCGCTGCCACCTCAGAGGGGGCACCTCCCGCGCTTCCAGCAGCGGGGGAGTTAGTCGTCTCGCTCATCGTCCTCAAAGCTCCATCGATCGTCTCTGCCTGCGGCTGCTGCGGACACGGCTCCTGCGGAAACAAAAATGCCCCTCTCGCAGGAGGGGAAGCCGCGCCGATGCCGACCCGGGCGGCCACAGCGAAGGGCCCGGTCGGGACTGATCAGCGCGGCCCGCTAAGCAGAAGGCGTACGGCACACATGGCGCCAGGGTACCCCAGGGCACCCAGGGCCCGTGGCCGGGATTCCCCCGGGCACGGGCCCCGCCGCGTTACACCCACCGTCCTACCGTCACGCCCGTGAGGTCACGAGTCTGCGGGGAGGGAGGTGTGGCACCCCTGCGTCAGGGGCGGTAGGAGCTCACGTAGCCGGCCCCCGGGGTGCCGACGCCGGTGACGTCGTCGTAGCCGACGGTGGCGTGCAGCGAGCTGTCCTTGCCCAGGCTGCGCAGCGACGTGATGGTGCCCTTGCTGGCGTCGATGCCGTTGGCGAAGTCCATCCGGACGACCGCCAGGTCACGGCCGGCACCCAGCGGGTGGTCGGTCACGTCGTGCAGGGCGGAGGTGCCGTAACGCTGGTAGATGGCCGGGTTGGCGAAGCCGATGGCGATGCCGTGCCGGGCCTGCTGGGCCAGCGCCTGGACGCCCGCGATCACCGGCGCGGCCAGGGAAGTGCCGCCGATGCGGTACTCCTCGTAGCCGAGCTTGCCGTTGGGCAGGGTCTGGGTCTGGCCGACCAGGAAGCCGGTGTTGGGGTCGGCGACGGCCGCGATGTCCGGGACGGTGCGCATGGCGCCGCCACCGTTGACCTTGGCCAGCGCGTCCGGGACGACGCCGCGCTGGTAGAAGGGCTGCGCGACGGACTTGCTGGTGCCGCCGCCCGCGCCGCCGTTGAAGGCACCGGGGAAGTCGGTCCAGTCGTTGCCGTCCTTGGAGAGCACCGACTTCTGGGTGCCCCAGCCGGTCTCCCACTGGTAGCTGTTGCCCTTGCCGACGGCCAGGGAGGTGCCACCGACCGCGGTCACCCATGCGGAGTTCGCGGGGGTGTCCACCTGCTTGGTGCCGGTGTTGGCGACCTCGTCACCGTTGTCGCCGGAGGAGAAGTAGAAACCGATGCCCTCTACTGCGCCCCGCTGGAAGAGCTGGTCGTAGGCGGCAGCCGTGTCGGGGGTCTCGTTGGCCTCGACGTCGCCCCAGGAGTTGGAGACGATGTCGGCGAGCCGACCGTCGACGACCTTGCCGAGCGAGTCCAGCAGGTCGTCGTCCTGGCAGGAGGCGGCACCGACGTAGACGATGTCCGCGGCGGGGGCGACCGCGTGCACGGCCTCGACGTCGAGGGTCTCCTCGCCGTACCAGCCGGCCGCGCCGCAGTCCTTGATGTGCGTGTAGTCCTTCGGCAGGACCTGCGACAGCTGGCCCTTGCCGTAACGGGGATCACCATTGCGGGCGGCGTAGGTGTCCGCGTCCTTGGCGATGGTCGGCGAGGCGTAGGCGTCGGTGATCGCGACGGTGACGCCCTTGCCGGTCCACTTCTTCGCCCCGTATGCGGCGCGCAGCTGCTTGCCGGTGTAGCCCTTGATCGCGTACGGCGCCTTGCTCCCGTAGGCCGAGGGCAGGTTCTCGTTGGTCCGCGAACCGTAGTAGGTGGAGAACGGCCCGGAGTTGCGGAAGACGGGGGACGGCGGCGGCAGTTCGGCGGAGTGGTGCCGGGCCAGCCGGGGCGCGTTGTCCAGGCCGGTGACCGTCAGGACCGCGTCGGAGACGGACGCGGGCGCGGAGGCGGTGGCCGACGGCGCGTGGTAGGTGTGGCCGCTCTTGCGGTAGTTGTGCAGGCCGGTGGCGAAGGCCCGCTGGGCGGCGGCCGCATCGCCGGTGACCGTCACATAGCGGTCGGTGGTGCCGGTGACCGTCAGGCCGGCCTTCTTCAGCCAGGCGGTCACCCTAGCTATCTGGTCCTGCGTGGCGCCGTAGCGGGCCTGCACCTGGGTGGGACTCAGGTACTTCCCGTACGTGCCGGAGTGCGGGTCGGAGACTGCCTTGGCGTAGTCCGCGAGGCCCTTGGCGTCGCGGCCGGCCAGGTAGACCCGGGCATTGACCTCGGTGGCGCCGGCGGTGGCACCCTGGTCGGCCTGCTCGGTGGCCCACCGCGGCTTGGTCCCCTGCAGCGCGTGCCGGCCCCCGTCGTGGCCCGCGGCGTCGGCGGCCGGTGCACCGAGCGCGAGCGCTCCGGCGACCAGCGGCAGCGCCGCTGCCCAGGCCAGACCGACGCGGACGCGCGGTGATCTGGTGCGGCTTGCTCTCATGTAACCCCCTGCTGTGGCGATGCGGTGCGCTGCGTGGTGACGCCGCGCCGGTGCGCCGGTGCGCGCCACCTCATCAGCGGTGAATGCGTCGGATGTGACGCTCACGCGATTCGCCACTCTTTCGGTGAACCGTTCATGTCAGGGTTATGCGATCACCAAGAAGAGCCCAAAGAACGGCAACGAGCGGGCAGAATCGGTCGCAGAGGCGACGCCCAACTCGCCACACCGGTCACGTTGTTGACCGAATATCAGGGCAACCCTTGTAGATCCCCGCACCGCGGGCCCGACCGTCCCCGCACGCACGACAGAGAGGGTCGTCCGTGACGGACGACCCTCTCTGCCTTCTGTGGAGCTAAGGAGAATTGAACTCCTGACCTCCTGCATGCCATGCAGGCGCTCTACCAACTGAGCTATAGCCCCAGGTCTTGTCTCCGCTGCGGTTTCCTTTCGGCTCCCCGCTGCGGCATCGCCTACTTTACACGGACCTCCCGGGCTTCTGCCAAATCGTTCTCTCGCGGGCCCTCCGACGGGACCCGAGGTACTGTCGGCGAGCCGTGCCCGATTCGTCCTGGGGAGCCGTACGCCGTGACTGCGCTGGATCCGGACCAGCCCACCGAGCCTCGCGGCCCGCACCCCCGCGCGGGCGTGATCCGCCGCCACCCGGTGCTCGCCGCGGCGCTGGCCTGCCTGGTCTCCTTCGCCGCCTTCTGGGTCGCACAGCGGCTGGCGCACGTCTCGATGGTGGACCTCATGGTCTACCGCGCCGAGGGCCAGACCGCCCGGGACGGCAAGGACCTCTACGACATGGTGGCCACCTCCGCACGGCTGCCCAACACCTATCCGCCCTTCGCCGCGCTGCTGTTCGTCCCGCTCACCTTCTTCGGCGTCCCGGTGATGCGCACCCTGGCCACGGCCGGGAACCTCGTCTTGCTCGTCGCCGTCGTCCACCTCTCCCTCCGCCTGGTCGGCCGGCCCCGGCGGCTCCCCCCGCTCGCCGCGTCGCTGGCACTCTCCGCGCTGCTGGTGTGGTGCGAACCGGTCTGGACGACGCTGCGCTACGGGCAGATCAACCTCCTGCTCGCCGTGCTGGTGCTGTGGGACCTGACCCGCCGGGACACCAACCGTTGGCCCGGCATCGGCATCGGCATCGCGGCCGGCATCAAGCTGACCCCAGCGCTGTTCGCTGTCTTCCTCGCCCTGGCCGGCACGGTCCGCGCCGTGCGCCAGCTGCGCTCCGGCGCGGGGTGGCGCGCCGCCTGGAACCCCTGGCTGCGGCAGGCCGCCGTCGCCACCGGCACGTTCTGCGCCACCGCTCTCCTCTCCGCGGTCGCGCTCCCGCGCGACTCACACCGCTTCTGGACCGAGATCGTCTTCGCCGCCGACCGGGTCGGCGAGGTGGAGATCACCGCGAACCAGTCGCTGCGGGGCGCCCTGGCCCGGCTGCTGCACACCCACGACCCCGGCGTCGCCTGGCTCGTCCTGGCCGCGCTGGCGTCCGCCGCCGGGCTGGCGCTGGCCGCCGGGGCGCTACTGCGCGGCGAGCGCGCCTGGGCCGTCCTGACCTGCGCGGCCACCGCCCTGCTGATCAGCCCGATCTCCTGGTCGCACCACTGGGTGTGGGGCGTCCCGATGCTGATCCTGTTCGGCTCCGAGGCGCTGCGGCACTCGGGCACCACGGCCCGCCACTGGTGGACAGTGACCGGTGCGATGGGGCTGCTGTTCTGCTCGTTCGCGCTGTGGTGGGTGCCACACCGCTGGCATCAGCACGAGGAACTCCACCAGAACGCCGGCCAGATGTTGCTCTCCGCGGTCTACCCGCTGGCCGGGCTCACCCTGCTGGTGCTGACCGCGGTCCGGCTCCGGCGACCGGCGGACGCCACCGCGATATCCGAACCGGCGACGTCGCCCAGGGCCAGGTCCACGTCCGAGTCCGGGCCGGATTCCGCATCCGGGTCCGCTTCTCCGTCCGGTCCTGCCGGGCCCCCCGGCCCGTGACCGTCCCCGCCACCGCTCGTGTGCTGCCGATCGTCGTCATATCCGCCCCCGTCGTGCCGCCTTCTTCGTCACGCTGCCGCGGTCCCGCGGCCGGCCGAGTCGGCAGCGGGTTCCGATGCGTGAACGCCTCGCCGCTCCGCGGGAATTCCGAACCATCGGAAACGATCGGAACTGTTCGCACTCGCACAACACGGGCCGGAAAATGATTGCTTGGTGACGTTCGGGGCCATCCCAGCCCTGCCCGCCCGGCGCATGCCCTCACTCAGGCCGTGGCGAAGGAATAGAACCGTTTCAGCGTGCAGTGTTCTTCCAGCAGCCGGCCGTAGATCGGCTCCCCGTCGAGCTCACGGTAGGTCTCGATGGGGTCGCCCTTTATGACCAGAGCGCGCGCACATTCCTCGCACCAGTACTGGTAGTCGGCGTTGACCGGCTCCATGTCGCGGACGATCGGCGTACCGCTGCCGCACCAGTCGCACTTCCTGCTGTGGGCGCCCATCCATCAGCTCCAACTGTGGCCGCAGGCCGTACAGACGAAGGAAACACCGCCGTTGTCGCCCAGCACCTGTGCGATATGGGAGGAGCCGCACGAGGGGCACTGGAGAGTCACGCCCGCGGCAGCACATGCGGCGGCGGGGCCGAGCAGGTCGTCGACCTGCCCAAGGATGCTCGTCGGCATCGTGATCTCTCCTCCCCTGGCGGCGCCGTCCGATTCTGCCACGGACCGCCCACCGGGTCAGGTCCGCCTACGGAGCACCCCGACCAGCCCGCCGAGCGCCGCCACGCCGCTCAGCGCGAGAACGCTCCCCCACAGCGCCGTCGACGCCCCACCCGCCCCCTCAGCTGCCAGTCGGTTCAGGAAGAGCGTCCCGAAAAGCGAGGTTCCGAGCAGGAGTCCGACCTGGTTCACGGTCACCACCAGCCCGCTGGCGTCCGCCGCGTCCTCCGTACGGACGGACGCCAACGCGGCGGCCAGATTGGCGCTGTGGGCGAAGCCGAACCCGGCGCCCAGCACGGTATACGCCACGAACACCCACCCCCCGCCGTCCCCGCCACCCTTGAGCGCCAACCCGATCCCGAGCAGCGCCACGCAGATCAGCACGAACCCGCACGGGACCAGCAGCGGGTGTACCCGCTGCGGCAACCGCCGCCACCACAGCCCGACCATCCCGTAGGCCAACGCCGTCGGCACGAAGGTCAGCCCGGTGCGCAGCGCGCTGTAGTGGAGCGCGTTCTGGAAGTGCAGCGTCAGCGCGAACATGTAGCCCGCGTTGACGGCCATCACCACGGCGATCCGCACCACCTTCACGGGCATCCCCGGCGCACCCGCCACCCGGGGCGCGATCAGCGGCGCCCCGCCCCTCCGGGCCCGGGCCGCCTCGTATGCCGCGAACGCCACCAGCAGGAACGCACCACCGCCCAGCGACCACCAGGACCACTGTGGCCACCCGGCCTCCTGGCCGAGCACCAGCGGGACCGTCACCAGGCCCAACGCGCCGGCCAGCAGCACCAGTCCGGGCAGGTCCAGCCCGCGCGGCACACCGGACGGCCGGTCCCGGGGGATCAGTCGCGGCCCGGCCGCCAACAGCAGCGCGCCGATCGGCACGTTCACCAGGAACACCGGCCGCCAGCCCGCGCCGAAGAGGTCCGCGCTGACCAACACCCCACCGGCGATCTGCCCGCTGACCGCCCCCACCGCCAGCACCCCGGTGTACGCCCCGATGGCCCGGGTCCGTGCGGCGCCCGTGAACGTCCGCTGGATCAGCCCCAACACCTGCGGGAGCATCACCGCGGCACCCGCCCCCTGGACGACCCGGAACGCGATCAGCTGTCCGGCGTCCGCGGCCAGTCCGCAGGCCAGCGAGGCAGCGGTGAAGACCGCGAGTCCGGCCAGGAACGTCCGCCGTGGACCCAGCAGTTCACCGAGCCGGGCCCCGGTGATGAGCAGCACCGCGTACGCGATGGTGTAGCCGGCGATGACGAGTTGCAGCGCGGCCCCCGAGGCGTGCAGACCGGCGCCGATCGAGGGGGCGGCGACATTGACGATGAAGGCGTCCAACAGCGCCATGAACTGCCCGGCGAGGACGATCACCAACACCCGTGTCGAGCCGCTGGACCGGCCGCCGGCGACGGCACTGTCAGTGCCGGAGTCTTTAATGGCAGGTGGAGTTGACGCGGTGTCGGCACGCGTGGGCCGCGCCCCCGGGGAGCGGACGCGGCTGCGGCTCCGGGTGCGGTCGCCGGTGGCATCCGCGGTCAGGTTGTCGGTCATGACAGGGAGCCTGGCGGCGGACGGATACCGGTAACGAGTGCCCGTCGATGCTGGTACCGACAGCACCTGGCAGGCCCCCCGGCCTGCCCCGACGATGGGGGTGTGAGTGGCATGACGACCTCGGTCCGAGCAGACCGGCGGCGACGGCCCGAGCTGGCCGCCTTCCTGCGCAGCCGGCGCGCCCGGGTGACACCGCAGGACGTGGGCATGCCTCCCGGGCTGCGACGCCGCACACCCGGCCTGCGCCGCGAGGAGGTCGCCCAGCTCTCCGGCGTCGGGGTGACCTGGTACACCTGGTTGGAACAGGGCCGCCCGATCAACGCCAGCGGGCACGTGCTGGACGCGGTCGCCCGTACGCTCCGGCTGGACGACGCCGAGCGGGAGCACCTCTACCACCTCGCCGAGGTGCCGTACGTCCCCGCCAGGGAGGCGGACGCACAGTCCGTCGGCCCGGAGGTGCGCGGCATCATCGACGCCCTGGTACCGCTGCCCGCGGTGGTCTACAACGCCCGTTACGACGTCCTCGCGTCCAACTCCGCCTACCAAGGCGTCTTCCCCACCATCGCGCTCGCCCGCGGCCCGGCCCGCAACGTCCTGTGGCAGCTGTTGACGATGCCCCCGTGTTGCTGCACGATCCGCAACCGCGACGAGGAGTTCCCGGCGCTGGTGGCCCAACTCCGCGGCGCCTACGGGCGGCACGTCGGCGAGCCCGCCTGGGAGACCCTGATCGCCCGGCTGTCGCGGGCCAGTGCGGAGTTCGCCCACCTGTGGGCGGCCGGGGACGTCGCCCCGCACGGCAACCGCACAAAGGTGATCCAGCACGCCTCGGTCGGCGAGATACGGCTGGTCTCCACGTCGCTGGCGGTGGGCGGGGTCCCCGAGACCCGGATCGTGGTCTACACCCCGGCCGACGAGGAGAGCCACCGGCTGACGGCGGTGCTGCGCACGGTCCATGACCCGCTCATCGGCTGCCCCGAGCATCTGCGGCCCGCCTCCGAGGCCAGCGCGGACCTGGAGCGGAGGTGGGAGCGCAGCGGCACCGAGCCCGCGGAGCGGCGCACCATAACGGAGTGAGGTGGCCCATGGGTCCGCCGGCAGCGGCGTGCCGCCTCCCGGCACGGCGTCAGGCCCACCTGCCTGCGATAGCCCCGCCGTGTCGCAACACCCGTTGCGTAACGCGAAGATCCCGCCTCCTGAAGGAGGCGGGATCTTCCGGGCTGTGGAGCTAAGGAGAATTGAACTCCTGACCTCCTGCATGCCATGCAGGCGCTCTACCAACTGAGCTATAGCCCCGGGTCTTGTTCCGTTCCTCCGGGGGTTTCCCCGGCGGCGCCGCGAACAAGAAGAACTTTAGCCTGCGACCTGCCCGGATGTGAAATCCGGTCCGGCCGCCCCCGCCCCGGCGGCTCAGTCGTCGTCGCCGAGCACCGGCTCCGGCAGGGTGCCGGCATTGTGCTCCAGCAGCCGCCAGCCGCGCGCGCCCTCGCCCAATACGGACCAGCAGCAGTTCGACAGACCGCCCAGCCCCTCCCAGTGGTGGGACTCCAGGCCGAGCAGCCGCCCGATGGTGGTGCGGATGGTGCCGCCGTGGCTGACGACGACCAGCGTGCCGTCGTCGGGCAGCTTGTCGGCGTGGTGGAGGACGACCGGGGCGGCCCGGTCGGCGACCTCGGTCTCCAGTTCGCCACCGCCGCGGCGCACTGGCTCACCGCGCTTCCACGCGGCGTACTCCGCGCCGTACTGAGCGAGGATCTCGTCGTGCGTCAGGCCCTGCCAGGCGCCCGCGTAGGTCTCCCGCAGCGCGGCGTCGTGGGACACGTCCAGCCGCGTCAGAGCGGCCAGCTCACCCGCCGTCGCCGCGGCCCGGCGCAGATCGGACGCGATGATGGCGTCCGGGCGCAGGGCAGCCAGCAGCCGGGCGGCGCGGCGGGCCTGCGCTAGGCCGGTGCCGGTCAGCTCGATGTCGGTCGAACCCTGGAAGCGGCGCTCCAGATTCCAGGCCGTCTGGCCGTGGCGCCACAGGACGACGCGGCGGCCCCGGCCGCCCTTGGTGCCGTTCAGCTCAGGTCTCCGTCCTCGTCGCCCGTGGTGGCCCGGGCGTGCGCCGCGGCCTTGCCCCGGGTGGCCTTGGCCTCCTCGGGGAGGTCGATCTCCGGGCAGTCCTTCCACAGGCGCTCCAGGGCGTAGAACACCCGCTCCTCGCTGTGCTGGACGTGGACGACGATGTCGACGTAGTCGAGGAGCACCCAGCGGGCCTCGCGGTCGCCCTCGCGGCGGACCGGCTTGGCGCCGAGCTCCTTGTTGAGTCGTTCCTCGATCTCGTCGACGATCGCCTTCACCTGGCGGTCGCTGGGCGCGGAGGCCAGCAGGAAGGCGTCGGTGATCGAGAGGACGTCACTGACGTCGTAGGCGATGATGTCGTGTGCGAGCTTGTCGGCCGCCGCCAGGGCGGCGGCGTTGATGAGCTCAAGGGAACGGTCCGTGGCGGTCACAAGCGGCTTTCCGGGTCGAGGGGACCGCTCCGGCCGGAACGCAGGTCGCGCGACGTGGCCGCGGCGCACCGGCGGTCCTGGGTGGCCGGATCGGCGGTCAGGTACCCCTCAAGGGTCTCACGGACCACCGACACTCCCGGCGGGGATTTCCGCCCCACCGGGAGGTGCCGGCATCCTGCCTGTTCAGCCCCGTGATCCGCCGTGCGGTCAGCCCTTGTAGTCCTGGCCCAGGACCACCACGATGTCCGCGTTGGCGGCGACCTTCCCCTGCTGGATGGCGCTCGTGGGCAGGCCCAGCGTCTTGGCGACCTCGGTGGCCTTGGCCCGCTGCGGGGCGTCCCCGTAGGTCACCTGGGAGGTGGCCGCGGTCCCGCCGCTGCCGCCGTCGACGAAGGTGTAGCCGCCGTTGAGCAGCGCGACCTGGGCCTTGCCGGTGGCGGCCTTGTCGCCGGTGGCGTTGCGGACCGCGACCCGCGGGGTCACGCCCGGTGCGGTCTTCTTGACCGTGCCGCCCAGGACGTCCTTGACGACGCCGGCCGCGGTGCTCTGGCCGATCGTCCCGTCGGCCTGCACCGGCAGGACCTCGGTGTCGTACTTGTCGGTCTTCGCCAGCTCGGCCCGCTGGGCCAGCGAGCTGCCCAGCTGCGCCTCGGTGAGCGGCGGGTCGAGGATCTGGAGCAGGGACTTCACGGTGGCGGTGGCGCCGTCCGCATCGCTGGAGACCTTCTTCAGGGTGGCCTGCACGACCTGCCCGAACCGCTCCAGCTGCTTGGTCTGGGTGTCCCCCGGGCCCTGGTAGGTGGCGTAGGCGACGGCCGCCTGTCCGTTGAGGAGCTGACCGGTGCCCTGTTTGACGGCCGGGGAGTCGCCGTTCTTGCCGCCGGGGACGGAGGTGTTGGTGTCGACGTTGATCCCACCGACCGTCTCGACGAGGTTCTCCAGATAAGGGGTGTCCAGCCGCCAGCTGGCGTTGAGGTCGGCGCCCAGAAGGGTGTTGAGGGACTCCCGGGTGGCGTCGGTGCCGTCGTCCTTGACGGACTTGCCGAGCGTCGTGGTGGTGCCGTCGTCCTTGGTGACGATGAGGCTGTTGGGCAGGAGGAGGGTGGTGCCCTTGTGGGTGGTCTCGTTGTCCACCAGGAGGGCGGTGGAACTGTTCCCGGTCTTGGTGTCCCGCAGGTTCACCACCAGGACGTCGCGCTTCTGCCCGCCGGCCTCGGCCGCGCCGCCGCTGCCCGCACCGGACAGCCCCGGCAGCTTGCCCGCCCACCACAGGTAGCCGACGCCGCCGGCCGCCAGGAGGGCCAGGACAACCGACAGGGCGATGAGCCGGCTGCGGCCGCGCCGCTTGGCCTCCTCGCGCCGTTCGGTGCGGCTCTCGGTGAACTTCAGCCAGTCGATGACGTCTTCGGAGTCGTCGTCCGGCTCCTCGACGAAGGAGAACTCCTCGGTGCCGAAGTCCTCGGCGGCGGAGCCTGCGGAGCCTGCGGAGCCGCCCTTGGGGCCCGCGGCGCTCTTGGACCCGGCGGGCGCGGGCGGCGCCTCGGGGGCGGCCGCCGGCACCGGGCCGGTCTGCCCCTGACGCGCCTGCTCGTACTGCGGCTGCTCGTGGGGCGACTGCCCGGGGTACGGCTGCCCGGGGTGCGGCTGCTGGTCCTCGTAGGGGAACTGCTCATACGGCGGCTGCGGAGCCTGCTGCGGGATCCAGTCCGCCTGCTGGGGCGACTGGTGCGACGGCGGCTGCTGGGGCTGGGTGTACGGGTCGTACTGCTGGGGATAGCCGGTCTGCTGCTGGACCGACTGACGACCGTAGGTGTCGTAGCCGTACTCGGGCTGCCCCTCGTACGGCTGCTGGGTCGGCGGCGCCTGGCCGCCCTGCGCCCCGTAGGTGTCATAGGGGGCGTAGCCGGACGGGGCGCCGGGCGCGGCGCCCTGCCCGTAGGGGTCGTAGTGCTGCTGCTCGTACGGCTGCTGCGCTTCGTACTGCTGCGGCGCCTCGTGGGGCACCGGCCGGCCGTACGCGTCGTAGGTGTAGCCCTGTCCCTGCTGCCCGTGCTGCCCCTGCTGCTGGGCGTACGGGTCCTGGGGATATGGGTCCTGCGGCCCGTACGGATCGTGTCGGTCGCTCACCGGTGCCCCTTTCCGTCTGCCCCGTCAGCGGTCGTCGCGGTACAGCTGCTTTTTGTCGATGTAGCGCACCACACCGTCCGGTACGAGGTACCAGACCGGATCCCCCTGGGCGACGCGCGCCCGGCAGTCGGTCGAGGAGATGGCCAGCGCGGGCACCTCGACCAAGGACACCGCTCCCTCGGGCAGCCCGGGGTCCGCAAGGACGTGGCCGGGCCGGGTCACCCCGATGAAGTGAGCAAGCGAAACCAGCTCCGCCGCGTCGTGCCAGGTCAGGATCTGGCTGAGCGCGTCGGCGCCGGTGATGAAGAACAGATCCGCGTCGCAGTGTTCAGCCCGCAGATCACGCAGCGTGTCTATCGTGTACGTCTTGCCGCCGCGGTCGATGTCGATCCGGCTGACGGAGAACTGCGGATTGGACGCGGTCGCGATGACCGTCATCAGATAGCGGTCCTCGGCCGGGGACACCGTCTTGTGGCTCTTCTGCCACGGGTGCCCCGTGGGCACGAAAACGACCTCGTCGAGGTGGAACTGACTGACCACCTCGCTGGCGGCGACCAGGTGTCCGTGATGGATCGGGTCGAATGTGCCGCCCATCACTCCGAGCCGCCGCTTCACGGGCCCTGTGTGCTCTCCCATGCGTGCAGACCCTACTTGGCGGGACGCGGTGCCGGGGGCCGGGGCTGAAAGGCTTAGCGGTCGCGGTTGAAGCGGGTGGTGATCCAGAGCAGGAGAAGCAGGATGAAAAGGGCACTGCCGCCGGTGAGGTAGGGGCTCAGGCTGGCGTGCTGGCCACCTTCGTGCCCGGCTTCGGCGAGGGATACCAGGGACTGTGCGGCGGAGTTCAGGCTCATCTTTGGCAGGTACCAATCCGGGCGGGGTGCGGACAGAGGCTTCCGCCACATCGTAAGCGCCACGTCACGGGGGGCTCACGCCGACTCCGCCCGAAGGTGCCCGGCCGCCGCCCCGGACCGTTCCCCGGCCGGCGTCGGTCCTGCTCGGAGTCGGTCCCCGGTGGCGCCGGCCCGGGTCGGGGTCAGTCCTGGTTGCCGTAGCCGCGCAGCAGGAACCACGCGAGCAGCGCGGCACCCACCACGCCGACGATGATCACGGTGCGCAGGATCCACCCGGGGCCGCTGTCCCTGGAGGTCTCGGCGACGGCGAGCAGCAGGCTCGGATGCGGCATGGCGGTGGCTCCCTTTTGTACGGGCCTGGCGGGCATTGGTCCGCACGCCAGCGTACGCCCGGGCATCCATTCGCCTGTCAGTGGCGTCCTCTAGTCTGAATCACACGCAGTCGAACAGGGGGAGGCCCCAATGACGGAGAGCCCAGACGGCGACGCGAACGTACCGAGCCGGAACCGCAAGCGGTTCCCCGGCATCTCGTCGCGGTCCTACGAGCACCCGGCAGATCGCTCGGCGCTGGTGGCGCTGCGCAAGCTGAGCGGGTTCGACACCGTCTTCAAGACGCTCAGCGGTCTGCTGCCGGAGCGCAGCCTGCGGCTGCTCTTCCTGTCGGACTCGGTCCGCGTCAGCGACCAGCAGTTCGCCCATCTCCACGCGATGCTGCGCGACGCCTGTTACGTCCTGGACCTGGAGAAGGTCCCGCCGATGTACGTCAATCAGGACCCGCAGCCCAATGCCATGTGTATCGGCCTGGACGAGCCGATCATCGTGGTGACGACCGGTCTGGTCGAGCTGCTCGACGAGGAGGAGATGCGGGCCGTCATCGGCCACGAGGTGGGCCACGCCCTCTCGGGGCACGCGGTCTACCGCACGATCCTGCTGTTCCTGACCAATCTCGCGACCAAGGTCGCCTGGATCCCGCTCGGCAATGTCGCGGTCATGGCGATCGTGACGGCGCTGCGCGAGTGGTTCCGCAAGTCGGAGCTGTCGGCCGACCGGGCCGGCCTGCTGGTCGGGCAGGACCTCCAGGCGTCGATGCGCGGCCTGATGAAGCTGGCCGGTGGCAACCACCTGCACGAGATGAACGTCGACGCGTTCCTCAAGCAGGCCGAGGAGTACGAGTCCGGTGGCGATCTGCGCGACTCCGTGCTGAAGATCCTCAACCTCCTGCCGCGCAGCCACCCGTTCACCACCGTCCGCGCCGCCGAGCTGAAGAAGTGGGCCGCGAGCCGCGACTACCAGCGCATCATGGACGGGCACTACCTGCGCCGCGAGGAGGACAAGGACGCCTCGGTCTCCGACTCCTTCAAGGACTCCGCGGCGCACTACGCCGAGTCGGTGCGCACGAGCAAGGACCCGCTGATGGGTCTGGTGCGCGATATCGCGGGCGGCGCCGGGGACCTGGGCGGCAAGCTCCGCGACACGGTCTTCGGCTCGCGGGCGAACGGCGCCGGCGGGTCGAACGACGCTAATGGATCGGATGGCTCGGAGTCGGCTGGGAAGTAGCCGAAAGCTCGCCACAGAGCGCGGCGTTGGCCCGGCCCCGGGCGTAGGGGTCGGTGCCGGCGGGCCGGTCGGGGCCGGCGTGTTGCCCGGCGAGCAGTGGGCGCAGCGTGTTGGCCGGGTCCGAGGAACAGCTCAGCGGCCCGGCCTGCAGGCTGCTCTGTACGACGGTCAGGCGGTGGTCGGTGAGGTCGTCCCGGCCGACCCGGAAGTGCAGTTCGCGCCGGACGGTGACGAGCGAGGCGGCGCCTGGCGTCGGCGTGCCGGCGTGTTGCCCGGCGGCGTCCTTCGGGGCGTTCGGGGCCGGTTGCACGGCGTAGACGAAGGTGTAGTCGGCGGCGATGTCGAGGGTGTCCGCGCTCAGCTCCGTCGCGCTCAGCGTGCCGTCGACGCGGACGTCATGGTCGGCGAGCTGGATCTGCTTCGGGTCGAAGCGGACCAGCCAGCCGGTCGCCGCGTCCCGGCCGTTGTCGTCGGGGTGCGCCAGACTCCGGTCGAACTGGTCGAGTTGGCCGGTGTCCAGCAGCAGCCGGACGGGCCGTACGGCGCCGTCGGTGAGGGTGGCCGGATCCACCGACGAGCGGACGAGGTAGTCCTTGGCGATGGTCAGCGCGGTGACGATCTGGCCGTCGGAAAAGTGCGCACTGCGCTGGACGGTGGGGAGGTTGATGCCGGCCGCCCCGATCCGGTAGTCGGCCGCCGGGCTGTGCGCGAAGAGGTCCGCAGGGGTCGCGCCCGGTACGGGGCCGGGCGGCGCCAGCGGCACCACCGAGGACCGCAACGGCTCGGCCCGGACCGGCTCGGGGGCCTTGTACGGGTGGCGTACGCCCATGTAGACGGCAGTGCCGAAGGCCAGCACGATCAGCAGCACCAGCAGGATCGCCTGGCGGGATCCGCCCAGCCGCAACCATGCGTGGCGGATCTTCACCGCCGGTGCGTGGTGTTCCCCGAGCCGCTCGTCGGCGGAGAACTCCTGCAGTCGCGCGGCGCGCACGAACCGCTCGTCGAAGACCACGGATCGGTACTCGTCGTCACCGCCTCCCGGGGCGCCGTCAGGCATCCCTTCGGGAGGGTCACCAGGCCCGGTCATACAACAAGGGTAGGTCTGACGGGGCCGACGTAAACGCCGGAGAGCGCCACAACTTCGCGTCAGTGCGACCCGGGGCCCGAAGAGAACGACGGGCGCAGCGGTTCCGCGGAGCCGGCCGCCGGTACCCCTGGGCGGGACGTCCGCAGGTTGTCCTGCCCGCCCTTGGGGGGCGCGCCGGAAGCCGGAGCGTCGACGCCGGTGGAGGTGGCCGGCGGCGCGGGGCTCTGACCACGGCCGGAGGCACCCCGGTAGACGGCGCTGAAGGCGAGTGCCACCAGTCCGATGCCCATCACCACGGCCAGCACCCAGGCCATGGGCCGGTGCCAGCGGGCGGTGCCGCGGTAGGGGCGCAGGGACCCGCCGTAGGGACCGTACGGGTCATAGGCGTCGCGGCCGCGGGGCCGCTCGTCGGCGTCCCCGTAGTCGTAGTCGTCGTCCGGTCCGAAACCGCCCCCCGGGCGGGCGGCCGCCTCGGCCTCCGCACGTGCCTCGGCGGCGGCCAACATGCGCTCGACCGCCGAGGGCTCATGGATCGTCGCGGACCGCACGAATTCCTCGTCGAAGACCACGGAAGCGAACTCGTCGTCCGCTCGTCCGTGGCTCCCGTGGTGGTGCTCGTCGGGCTGTTCGCCGTCCGGGAACGGCGTGCCCCCCACGTCGTCCGGCACCCGTCCAGGGTAGCCCCGGCCGGACTTTTTGGGCAGGGAGGGAAGCCGTCGGATACGGGCGGAACGGGGCCGTCCGCAGGGTGGATCAGCGGGTGTGGCCGTCGCCCGTGACGATGTACTTCGTGGACGTCAGCTCCGGCAGACCCATGGGGCCGCGGGCGTGCAGCTTCTGGGTGGAGATGCCGATCTCGGCGCCGAAGCCGAACTGGCCGCCGTCGGTGAAGCGGGTCGAGGCGTTGACCGCGACCGTCGTGGAATCCACCAACTGGGTGAAGCGGCGGGCAGCGGCCTGCGAGCCGGTGACGATGGCCTCGGTGTGGCCGGAGGACCAGCGCCGGATGTGTGCCACCGCCGCGTCCAGGTTGGGCACCACGGCGGCCGCGATGTCGTAGGAGAGGTATTCCGTCGCCCAGTCCTCGTCGGTAACCGGGGCGACCAGGCCGGGGCCGGCTTGCTGCCAGGCGGCGTCGCCGTGCACCACCACGCCTGCCTCGGTCAGCGCCTCCAGGGCGCGCGGCAGGAACTTCTCGGCGATGCCGGCGTGCACCAGCACCGTCTCGGCGGCGTTGCAGACGCTGGGGCGCTGGGCCTTGGAGTTGACCAGGATGTCGATCGCCATGTCGAGGTCGGCGGCCTCGTCGACGTACACGTGGCAGTTGCCGGTGCCGGTCTCGATGACCGGCACGGTGGACTCCTCGACGACGGTGCGGATCAGGGCCGCGCCGCCGCGCGGGATCAGCACGTCGACCAGGCCGCGGGCGCGCATCAGCTCGCGCACCGAGTCCCGGCTCTCGCCGGGCACCAGCTGGACGGCGTCGGCCGGCAGCCCGGCGCTCTCCACGGCACCGCGCAACACGTCCACCAGAGCGCTGTTGGAGGCGTACGCGGAGGACGAGCCGCGCAGCAGCACGGCGTTGCCGGACTTCAGGCAGAGGGCGGCGGCGTCCACCGTCACATTGGGCCGGGCCTCGTAGATGATCCCGATCACGCCGAGCGGGACCCGGACCTGGCGCAGGTCGAGGCCGTTGGGCAGGGTCGAACCGCGCACCACTTCACCGACCGGGTCGGGCAGCCCGACGACCTTGCGTACGTCGTCGGCGATGGCGGCGATCCGCTCGGGGGTGAGGGTGAGCCGGTCCACGATCGACGCGGAGGTGCCGGCGGCCCGGGCCTTCTCGATGTCCTCGGCGTTGGCCGCCACCAGGACGTCGGTGTGCGCCACCAGGGCGTCGGCGATGGCGAGCAGCGCCCCGTCGCGGGCCGTGCGCGGCAGCGGGGCCAGGACGGCGGCCGCCTCCTTGGCGCGGCGGGCGGTGTCGAGGACGGGCGAGGAAAGGGATGCACTGCTGGTCATGGCCGCAGCCTAACGCCGCGCCGGGCGAGGGCCACGACGGATTCCACAGAGCGGGACGCCGGTCACACCGGCGGCGGGGCCGGTGGACCACCGTAGGGGCCGCTCCGGTACGGGGAGCGCGCGAGGGCCTGCCCGATGGGTGGCGCCCCGCGCGGCCCCGTCGGACAGGCCCTGGGGACCCAACGGACCGGCGTCAGTAGGGATGCACTCCGACCGGCGAGGCCGGCGGCGGTCCGTAGCCCTCCGCGACGCGCTGGTGGTACGTCTCCCGGTCGATGACCTCCAGGCCGACGATCTCCCAGGGCGGCAGTTTGGCCGTCGAGCGGTGCTCGCCCCACAGCCGGAGGGCGACCGCCGCCGCGTCGTGCAGGTCCCGGGCCTCCTCCCAATAGCGGATCTCGGCGTGGTCGTTGGCGTAGCGGCTGGTCAGCAGGAAGGGGTGGTCGTAGGCGAGCTGTTCGAGCGCCCGCCGGACCTCCTTCAGCGGGGCCTCGACGCCCGAGACGCTGAGGGTGACGTGCCACAGCCGGGACGTCTCCCGGCGCTCGCCCTCCCGCGCCCGCGGTGCCGTCCGGTCCCGCTCCGCCCACCGGCCGGGCTCGTCCTGCCGGGCGGCGCTGCGGCCGGTCCCGACGCTGGTCAGTGTGCGCTCCGCCGTCCCTCGGGCCGGAGCCCCTGGGCGCCCTCGTGTCACCGGCGGCCTCCTGTGATGCGAATCGCTCCGCCCCTTCAAGGTGCGGAGCCGACTGGTGCGGTCGTCCTTCGACGTCTGCGCTCGCGCGCTGCGGGCGCCGCTCCGCTGCGGCGCCCCCGCAACAAAGTTGACCAGCCCGCGGCCGCTCGCGGGGCCGTTTTACCGAAGGTCCCCGGTGAAAGGCTGATGAAGGTCGGCCCCGTGCGGGCCGCGCCGGCGATCCGCCGGGGCCGGCTCAGCGGTGCAGCAGCACCAGGTCATCGCGGTGCACGACCTCGCGCTCATACGCCGGTCCGAGCTCGCGGGCCAGATCCCGGGTGGAACGACCAATCAATCGAGGGATTTCCCGGGCGTCGAAGTTGACCACCCCACGGGCGACCGCGTGGCCGGCGGCGTCCCGCAGCTCGATCGGGTCCCCGGCGGAGAACTCGCCCTCGACGGCGGAGATGCCGGCCGGCAGCAGCGAGGAGTTCCGTTCGACGACGGCCCGCACCGCGCCGTCGTCCAGGACCAGGGCGCCCTGCGGTGTGGAGGCGTGCGCCAGCCACACCAGCCGGTCGGCGGAGCGGCGGCCGGTGCGCAGGAAGTGGGTGCCGGTGGCGGCGCCGGCCAGCGCGTCGGCGGCGTGCACGGCGGAGGTGAGCACGACCGGGACGCCGGCCGCGGCCGCGATCCGGGCCGCCTCGACCTTGGTGACCATGCCGCCGGTCCCGACGCCGGACTTCCCGGCGCTCCCGACGGAGATGCCCTCCAGGTCCTTGGGTCCGGTGACCACGTCTATCCGGGACGTGCCGGGAGTGGACGGGTCGCCGTCGTAGAGGCCGTCCACGTCGGAGAGGAGGATCAGCAGGTCGGCGCGGACGAGGTGGGCGACGAGGGCGGCCAGCCGGTCGTTGTCGCCGAAGCGGATCTCGTCGGTGGCGACGGTGTCGTTCTCGTTGACGATCGGCACCGCCCCCATGGCCAGCAGCTGGTCGAGGGTGCGACAGGCGTTGCGGTAGTGGGCCCGGCGGCTGGTGTCGTCGGCGGTCAGCAGCACCTGGCCGACCCGGCGGCCGTAGCGGGCGAAGGACGCGGTGTAGCGGGCGACCAGCAGGCCCTGGCCGACGCTCGCGGCGGCCTGCTGCCGGGCGAGGTCGCGGGGCCGGCGGTCGAGTCCCAGAGGGGCGAGGCCGGCGGCGATGGCGCCGGAGGAGACCAGTACGACCTCCTTGTCCTGATGCTTGGCCAGGACGTCCACCAGGGCGTCGACCCGGTCCGCGTCCAGTCCCCCCGTGGCCGTGGTCAGCGAGGACGAGCCGACCTTCACCACGATCCGGCGGGCGTCTGCCACGTCCTGCCTTGCCCCAACCACCTGTACACCCCTGTGTTCGCCGTTCCCTCTGCCGTACGGAACCCCGTACAGCCGCAATCTACGGCAGCACCCCTGGCGGACGCCTCGCCATATCGCCTGGCGGACGCCCCGGCGGACACCCGGATCCCCTGGCGAGGAGGTCGAGCCGTAAAAAACTAAGACGGAAAATGACACTCGAAGGTTGCGTTCGATTGGTCCGTTTCGCGGCGAAGAGAGCCACAGCAGATTGTCACCAAGGGCAACGAGGTCATACGGTCGGGTGTCCATCGGTCCCGTTTCGCCGCTCCTGCGGCGTCGCAGCGCGGGACCCGGCCGCCGTCCCCGGCCTCCCCCCATGACCTTTCTGCTGCCAGGAGCCCTCCCCCGTGCCTTCCGCCGGAATCGCCCCCAGACGAGCCGTCCAGCTCGCGGCGCTCTTCGCGATGATGGTCGCGTTCACCGCCCAGCTGATCGGCGCGCTGCTGCCCGTCATTCCGCTGTTCATCGCAGCGTCAGTGGTCAACCTGGGTCTTGACCTGGTCCTCCAGCACCAGCAGCCCGGCCTGCTCGCCCTACTCGGCCGGATCCGCTTCGACGTGACGGTGCGTCAACTGCTGCGGGACATGCTGTTGCTGGTCGGCCTCCTGCACATCGACGGCATCAACCCCTTGGAGGAGCAGGCCCCCCTGACCATCACCCTGCTCGCCTTCTACGGCACCCACTTCGTGTGCCAGGCGGTCGCGGTCCTGGTCCGCCGGTCCCGGAGCCTGCCGCTCGTCACCCGCAACATCGACGCCGGCGCACTGGGGCTCACCGACGCCCCGCCGCGGCTCCTCTACCGCCAGACCGGCCGGCGGCTGCTGCGCTTCTCGGTGCCCACCACCGCCGGAATGATGGTCACCGCGGTCACCGGCAACGCCTTCTGGGGCGGCATCGGCATCGGCATCGCCCTCCTGCTCTCCGCCGGCGGCACCCTCTACCTGAGCACCTGGCTGCTGCCCGGGAAGCAGGTCGTCGGCGAACAGCGCGCCCTGGATTGGCTGGACGACTGGCTGGCGGCCTACCGGCCGACGGTCGGCATGTACTTCTCCGGCGGCTCCTCCTCCGCCTACCAGGCCAACATGTGGCTGAGCACCCTGGCCGAGCTGGACGGCAAGCCGATCATCGTGCTCCGCGAGCGCTTCATGGTGCAGAAGATCGAGGCCACCGACATCCCGATCGTCTGCATCCCCAAGGTCACCCACCTGATGCGCCTGGAGCACTCCACCCTCAAGGTGCTGCTGCACCCGGCGAACTCCGGCAAGACCTCGCAGATCCTGCGGATCCCCTCCATCAAGCACGCCTTCATCAACCACGGCGAGAGCGACAAGCTCTCCTCCTGCAACCCCTACGCCAAGGCGTACGACGAGGTGTGGGTGGCCGGTCCGGCCGCCCGGGACCGCTACCAGCTCGCCGACATCGGCATCGAGGACAAGGACGTCGTCGAGGTCGGCCGCCCCCAGCTGGCGTCGATCCGGCCCTACGAGGGCGCCCCGCTCGGCCGGTACACCACCGTGCTCTACGCCCCCACCTGGGAGGGCTGGGACGGCAACCCGGGCAACACCTCGGTGATCCTGGCCGGCGAGAACATCGTCCGCGCCCTGCTCGCCGACCCCACCGTGCGGCTGCTGTACAAGCCGCATCCGATGACCGGCTCGGTGGACCCGCGGGCCGGCGCCGCCAACGCCCGCATCCAGGCGCTGATCGCGGAGGCCAACGCCCGGCGCGGCGGCGCGCTGCCCGGCGCGGAGACCGCCGCCGAACTGGCCCACCGCACCGCCGAATTGGACCGGCTGACCACCGCCGACTTCCGCAAGAGCGCCGACGAACTGGAGCGGATGCGGCTCCAGAGCACCCCCGAGGAAGGCCGCGCGGCCGCCGTCGAGGCCGCGGTCGTCGCCTGGGAGGAGGCGTACTGGAACTCCCTCCCGGAGTGGGAACACCGCGTCATCACCACCGTGCGCCCCGGCATCTTCACCTGCTTCAACCAGGCGGACCTGCTGATCAGCGACGTCTCCAGCGTGGTCTCCGACTACCTCTCCAGCGAGAAGCCGTACGCGGTCGCCAACACCTCCGGGATGACCGAGGAGGACTTCCGGGCGAACTTCCCGACCGTGCGGGCGGCCACCGTCCTCACGCCCGACGCGGCCGGCGTGCCCGCGCTCCTCGAAGCACTCCGCGACCAGGAGCGGGACGGCCTGGCCGCGGACCGCGCCGAACTCAAGGAGCACCTGCTCGGCCCGTCCGACCCGCCGTCGGCGGTCCGTTTCAACGAGGCCGCGGTGAACCTGTGCGTGCAGGCCGACGAACGGCGGCGCCGGATGGAGAGCCGGCTGTCCGGCATCCCCGTGCAGCGCTCGCAGCAGGGCGTGACCGGCACCGAGACGGCCCGCCACGGCTCCGGCGGCGCACCGGACACCACCGCCGCCGTCTGAGCCCACAGCGGGCCGTGCACGGCCCCGCAGACACGGGTAGGCCCCGGGAGGAGCGTTCCTCCCGGGGCCTGCCCGTGTCTGCATTCCGGCCGGACAGGCCGGAGCGGTCTAGAACGGCGAGAAGTCGTCGTACTCGCCCTGGGCCTCGTCGCGCTCCGCATCGCGGTCGCGGCGCCGCTGGGCCGACGGGCGCGGGGCCTCGAAGCGATGGTCCTCGCCGCGGCGACCGAGCATCTCCGCACCGGCCGACATCGACGGCTCCCAATCGAAGACCACCGCGTCCTCGTCGGAACCGATCGCCACGCCGTCCATGGCGCGGGCGCCCGCCTTGAGGAGCGCGGCCTCCACACCCAGGCGGTTGAGCCGGTCGGCGAGGTAGCCGACCGCCTCGTCGTTGTTGAAGTCGGTCTGGCGGACCCAGCGCTCGGGCTTCTCGCCCCGGACGCGGAAGAGGCCGTCGGCCTCCTTGGTGACCGTGAAGCCCGCATCGTCCACCGCCTTGGGGCGGATCACGATCCGGGTGGCCTCCTGGACCGGCTTGGCGGCCCGCGCCGTGGCGACGATGTCCGCCAGGGCGTACGACAGCTCCTTGAGGCCCTGGCGGGCGACCGCGGAGACCTCGAAGACGCGGTAGCCGCGCGCCTCCAGGTCCGGGCGGATCATGTCGGCGAGGTCCTTGCCGTCGGGGATGTCGACCTTGTTGAGGACGACCACCCGCGGCCGGTCGCCGAGGCCGCCGTACTGAGCCAGCTCCGCCTCGATGACGTCGAGGTCGGAGGCCGGGTCGCGGTGCGACTCCAGGGTGGCGGTGTCCAGGACGTGCACCAGCACCTCGCAGCGCTCGACGTGCCGCAGGAACTCCAGGCCCAGGCCCCTGCCCTGGCTGGCGCCGGGGATCAGGCCGGGCACGTCGGCGATGGTGTAGACCGTCGCCCCCGCGGTCACCACGCCGAGGTTGGGCACCAGCGTCGTGAACGGATAGTCGGCGATCTTCGGCTTGGCGGCCGAGAGCACCGAGATCAGCGAGGACTTACCGGCGCTGGGGTAGCCGACCAGCGCGACGTCCGCGACGGTCTTCAGCTCCAGCACGATGTCGCGGGACTCACCGGGCTCGCCGAGCAGTGCGAAGCCGGGGGCCTTGCGGCGGGCCGAGGCCAGCGCGGCGTTGCCCAGTCCCCCGCGGCCACCCTGGCCGGCGACGAACTGCGTGCCCTGACCCACCAGGTCGGCCAGCACCTCGCCGTTGTTGTCCAGGACGACGGTGCCGTCGGGCACCGGCAGGATCAGGTCCTTGCCGTTCTTGCCCTCACGGTTGTCGCCCGCGCCCGGCTGGCCGTTGGTGGCCTTGCGGTGCGGGTGGTGGTGGTAATCGAGGAGCGTGGTGATGTCCTGGTCGACGACCAGGATCACATCGCCGCCACGGCCGCCGTTGCCGCCGTCAGGGCCGCCGAGCGGCTTGAACTTCTCCCGGTGAACGGAGGCGCAGCCGTGGCCTCCGTTACCCGCGGCGACGTTCAGCTCGACGCGGTCCACGAAGGTGGTCATGGTGGGGATGCCTCCAGGTCAGCGGGGTTGTCTTCGTACTGAGCGAGATATCCGTCTACGCCCGGGAATGCCATGCGTAGAGCGGGAATGTCTTCTGCATAACGCGCCAAGGGCGGACCGTTCTTCCCGCTTGGCGCGAGAAGAGGCGGTCCGCCCCTGGCGTGCTGTCGACGTGTGTCGTCCGGGCCGAAATTACTCGGCGACCGGGACGATGTTCACGACCTTGCGGCCGCGGAAGGTGCCGAACTGCACCGCACCGGGCTGCAGGGCGAACAGGGTGTCGTCGCCACCGCGACCGACGCCCTTGCCCGGGTGGAAGTGAGTGCCACGCTGGCGGACCAGAATCTCACCGGCGAGGACGGCCTGACCGCCGAAGCGCTTCACGCCGAGCCGCTGAGCATTGGAATCGCGACCGTTCCGAGTGGACGATGCGCCCTTCTTATGTGCCATGTCTCCTCAGTCCCTTACTTCGCCGGAGCGTCGATGCCGGTGATCTTCAGCGCCGTGTGGAGCTGGCGGTGGCCGATCCGCTTCTTGTAACCGGTCTTGTTCTTGTACTTCTGGATCCGGATCTTGTCGCCCTTGTGGTGGTCCACGACCTCGGCCTGGACCTTCACGCCGGCGAGGACCCACGGGTCGCTGGTGACTGCTTCACCGTCGACGACCAGCAGCGTGGAGAGCTCGACGGTGTCGCCGACCTTGCTGGTGGAAATGCGGTCAACCTCGATGACGTCGCCAACAGCAACCTTCTGCTGGCGTCCGCCGGTGCGCACGATCGCGTACACGCGGAACTCTCTCTCGTTAGAAACGGATCCTCTGATGCCAGCTGCTCTCACGGGCTCAGGGACGTCCCGTGGAATCCGACCCGTGGACCACGAGTGGGACGAGCGGCCTCCCTCGGCGTGGCCGAGAGGTGTTTGCTCAGAAGGTGGTGGTGTCACGCAGACACCGACGGTCCAGGTTACGGGGCCTGGACCAGGGGGTCAAACCGGCCCCGGACCGCCTCGCGACGGTCCGGGGCCGGGCACTGCTCAGTCCTCCGCGGACGACGCCGACGCGGCCGCGGTCTTCTTCGCCGCTGCCTTCTTCGTCGTGGTCTTCTTCGCGGTGGTCTTCTTGACCGCGGCCTTCTTGGCGGTGGTCTTCTTCGCCGCCGTCTTCTTGACCGTGGTCTTCTTCGCCGCCGTCTTCTTGGCGGTGGTCTTCTTGGCGGTGGTCTTCTTCGCCGCCGCCTTCTTCGCGGTCTTCTTCGCCGCGGGCGCCGGCTCGGCGACCTCCGCACCCTCGGCGGGCTGCTCGGGGGCCTCGGCCACCGGCTCGGTCGCCGGCGCGCTGATCACGATCGTCCCCGCGGCCTCACTGGCGACCTCCGGTGCACCCGCCGGAGCGGACACCCGACGGACGGCTCGACGACGCGGACGGGACGGTGCCGGCTCGGCGACCGGAGCGGCCTCGGCCGCCTCGGCGACGGGCTCCGGAGCGGGCTCCGGCTCCACGACCGGGGCGGTCGGCTCGGCGGCCGGCAGCACGATCGCGGCGGCCTCCTCAGCGGCCTTGGGCGCGCCCGCCGGCGCCGACACCTTCCGGCTCACCCGACGACGGCCCCGGGCCCGCCCGGCGGCGGCCTCGGCCTCCGCGGGGCTGCCGTACCACTCGTCGGCGCCGTCCACCGACGGCTGCAGCTGGGCCTCGGTCACCGCGACCGGCTCCAGTTCCGGCGCGGCCTCCTCGGCCACCGGCTCCGGTGCGACTGCCGCCGCACCCTCGGCGGGCAGCTCCGGCTGGGCACCGTTCGCCCCGGCCTTGCCCTTCTTCTTGCGCTTGCCGCCGACCGGTGCCGGCTGGTCCATGTGGACGATCACGCCACGGCCGTTGCAGTGCACGCACTGCTCGGAGAAGGACTCCAGCAGGCCCTGGCCGACCCGCTTACGGGTCATCTGGACCAGGCCGAGCGAGGTGACCTCGGCCACCTGGTGCTTGGTGCGGTCCCGGCCCAGGCACTCCAGCAGGCGCCGCAGGACCAGGTCCCGGTTGGACTCCAGGACCATGTCGATGAAGTCGATGACGACGATGCCGCCCAGGTCGCGCAGCCGCAGCTGGCGCACGATCTCCTCGGCCGCCTCCAGGTTGTTCCGGGTGACGGTCTCTTCGAGGTTGCCGCCCTGCCCGGTGAACTTCCCGGTGTTGACGTCGACCACGACCATGGCCTCGGTCTTGTCGATCACCAACGACCCGCCGCTGGGCAGCCAGACCTTGCGGTCCAGCGCCTTCATCAGCTGCTCGTCGATCCGGTACGTCGCGAAGACGTCGACCTCGGAGGTCCACTTCTGCAGTCGGTCCACGAGGTCCGGCGCGACGTGCGAGACGTACCCGTGGATGGTCTCCCAGGCGTCGTCACCGCTGACGATGACCTTGGAGAAGTCCTCGTTGAAGATGTCCCGGACGACCCGGACGGTCATGTCCGGCTCGCCGTAGAGCAGGCTCGGCGAGCTGGTGGAGATCGCCTTCGCCTTCTTCTGGATCTCTTCCCACTGCGCCTGGAGCCGCTCCACGTCGCGGCGCAGCTCGTCCTCGCTCGCACCCTCCGCGGCGGTGCGGACGATGACGCCCGCGTCCTCGGGGACGATCCTCTTGAGGATCTGCTTCAGCCGGGCCCGCTCGGTGTCCGGGAGCTTGCGGCTGATACCGGTCATCGAGCCCTCGGGCACGTAGACCAGGTAGCGGCCGGGCAGCGAGACCTGGCTGGTCAGCCGGGCGCCCTTGTGACCGATCGGGTCCTTGGTGACCTGGACCAGGACGGACTGGCCGGACTTCAGCGCGGTCTCGATGCGGCGCGGCCCGTTGGCCATGCCCAGCGCCTCGAAGTTGACCTCGCCCGCGTACAACACGGCGTTGCGGCCCTTGCCGATGTCGACGAAGGCGGCCTCCATCGACGGCAGGACGTTCTGCACCTTGCCGAGGTAGACGTTGCCGACGTACGAGGTGGCCTGCTCCTTGTTGACGAAGTGCTCCACGAGCACGTCGTCCTCAAGGACGCCGATCTGGGTGCGCTCGCCACTCTGGCGGACCACCATCACGCGCTCGACGGCCTCCCGGCGCGCCAGGAACTCCGCCTCGGTGATGATCGGCACCCGGCGACGGCCCTGCTCGCGCCCCTCGCGGCGGCGCTGCTTCTTGGCCTCCAGGCGCGTCGACCCCTTGATCGACTGGACCTCGTCGGCGCCGGTGCCCTCGTCCTTCTTGCGGGGCTCGCGGACCTTGACGACCGTACGCTCCGGGTCGTCGGCGTGTGCGGCCTCGGCCTCGGCGGTCTCCCCGCTCCGGCGGCGACGACGCCGGCGGCGACGGCTGCTGGCGCTGGCGCTGGACTCCGGGTGCTCCTCGGCGCCCGGCTCACCGCCCTCGGCGGCCTCCAGCTCCTCGTCGGCCTCCTCGGCCTCGGCAGCTTCCTCGGCGCCCTCGGCCACCTCACCGCGGCGACGGCGACGGCCGCCCCGACGGCGACGGCGCGAGGGACGCTCGCCCTCCTCGCCGGTCCCGGCCTCGGCGTGCTCCTCCTCGGCCTCCTCGACCTCGGCGGACTCCTCGGCAGCGGCGTAGGCCGCTCCGGTGGAGCCGGCACTCGCACCGGACGGCTCCTCGACCGGCGCGGGCGCCACGGCCTCGACCTCGGCCGGCTCACCGCGGCGGCGACGCCGGCGGCGCGAGGCTGCGGGCGCCTCTTCCACCGTCTCCGCGACCGGCTCCGTCTCCTGACGGGCAGCGGCGTGCGCGGCGGCGGCGCTCTCGGGGGTCTGGAACATCGGCTCGGCGAAGACCGGCGCCTGGAAGACGGCCGTCGGCGGCCGCTGCCCCCGGCGGCGGCCGCGCGCCGGCGCCTCGGCCGACGGCTCCTCCGCGGCACGGGCTGCGGGCGCCTCGGCGGCGGGTGCGGACTCCGCGGCCCGCTCGGTACGACGGCGCCCCCGGCGCCGCGGGGCCTCGACCTCGGCGGTCTCCTCGGCGGCCGGCGGCTGCTCGGCGGCGGGGGTGGCCTCCTCGGTGCCGGCCTGCGGGGCACCGGCCGGGGCGGTCGCCTTACGGGTCGCCCGACGACGCGTACGCGCCGGACGCGACTCCTCCTCCGCAGCGGCGACCGGGGCCTCCGCAACGGCAGCGGCCGGCGCCTCGGCGGCTTCCGCGGCCTCTTCCTCTTCGGCTTCCTCGGCGGCGGGCTCCTCGACGACCGGCTCCGGGGCGGCGGCCGGAGCCGTCACCTTACGGGTCGCCCGACGACGCGTACGCGCCGGACGCGACTCCTCCTCAGCGGCAGCGGCCGGCGCCTCCGCAACGGGGGCGGTCGGCGCCTCGGCGGCGGTCTCCTCGACGGCGGTCTCCTCGACGGCAGGCTGCGGGGCACCGGCCTGGGCAGTCGCCTTACGGGTCGCCCGACGACGCGTACGCGCCGGACGCGACTCCTCCTCAGCGGCAGCGGCCGGCGCCTCAGCGGCAGCGGCCGGCGTCTCGGCGGATTCCGCGGCGTTCGGGGCACCGGCCGGGGCGGTGGCCTTGCGGGTCGCCCGGCGGCGCGGGCGGGCCGGCCGCTCTTCGTCGGCGGCGGGCTGCGGCGCGGCAGCGGGGGCGGTGTCCTTCGCTCCGGCGGGGTCGTTGCCGGTGGCCGGGGGGTCGTTGCTCACGACCGCAGTCTGGGCGGCGGCACCGACGGGCGGGCCGGCCGGCCGGGATGCCACCCGGCGCCGGCGGCGCGGCGGCAGCGTGTCACTGGGCGAGTTGTTGGTGTCACCCTCACGGTCCGCGGACCGCGTGGATTCGGTGGGCTCAATAGCTTCGAGCATGCGGGCGGTTCTCCCGTCACGCTCCCGGGCGCCGCGCCTGATTCCGGCCGCGGTCCGCGCGCTGGGCGCGGTTCCGCAGTCCGGGGCGCGGGCGCCGCACGGGAGCTGTCGTCTCGCTCGCCGGGCCCGTGGACCGGTCCGGCGAAAGTCTTCTGGTCAGTGCGTCCGCCGGACCGGGGTGGCCCCTGGTTGATCGGCGACGCGACGACGCGTCCTACGCAGTGCCGTCCCCGGAAGTGGCCGGGGAGGCCCCGCTCTGCACCGTCGCGGTACGCAGTCCGGCAGCCGTGGGTGGAACGGCCGTGGCAGCGTCGCGGTCGGGCGCCAGCGGGTCGGTCACCGTGCCGGTCTCCTCATCGAGCAGCCCCTGCGCCAGCCTGGTCACCGCTGCGGGGACCGGCGGCGCCAGGTCGGCCGTAACCCGGAGGCCGGACAGGACGTCGTCGGGTCGAACGGCAGGTGTCAGATGCCGAACAACCAGCCGCAGTATCGCACAGGCATTGCTGTCGGGCCTATCGCTGTTGATCGAGGTGACTTCCAGCTGCGCCACCGCGCCCCGGGCGTCGAAGCTCCGCATGCCGTTCTTGGTGCGGCGCTCGACCAGCACCTCCTCGGCGGCGAGGAACGCCTCAACGGCGCGCCCGGCCTCCTCGGCGGCGACCCCGTCGAGGCGGAGCTCCCACACCGACGCCTGGAGCCGGTCGGCGAGGCCGCTGGTGTGCGCCTCCACGGCATCGGTCACGTCGAGGCCGTCCGGCAGTGACGCGTCGAGCAGGGTGCGGACGGCCTCCGGGTCGCGGTGCTCGGTGAGCTGGATCTCCAGGTACTCGGCCTCGCTGCCGGTGCCGGTCGGCGCCGCGTTGGCGTACGACACCTTGGGGTGCGGGGTGAAGCCCGCCGAATAGGCCATGGGGACCTCGGCGCGGCGCAGCGCCCGCTCGAAAGCGCGCTGGAAGTCGCGGTGGCTGGTGAACCGGAGGCGGCCGCGCTTGGTGTAGCGCAGTCGGATGCGCTGCACCGCCGGTGCGGGCGGCGGGCCTTCGGGCTGTCGCTTGCCCAGTGTTACTTCTCCTTGGTTTCAGGGCGCGGCGGATGCCGCCCCGTCCGGCTCGTCCCCGCGTGGGCGAGGACACCTCGTGCCCGGACGTCTTTACCTAGAGTACGTGCCGCGCCCCCGCCTGGTTCCCGCCGGGGCGTCCCGGCTGCCTTCCGCGGCCCCGTCCGCCCGGCGAAATCCATGCGGACGAGGGGGCCACCGTCGGCCCGGACACCGCGCTCACGCGGAGATCCAATACCGAAGTTTCTCCGCCCGGCGGTCCTCGAAAACCCCGCCGCACGCCTCGATCACGCGGCGCGAGCCGGCATTGGTGTCGTCGCAGGTCACCAGCACCGGATCGATGCCCAGCCGCCGGTGGGCGTGGGGCAGCACGGCGCGCAGCATCGCGGTGGCGTGCCCCTGGCGACGGGCGGTGGGACGCACCGCATAGCCGATGTGGCCGCCGAATTCGTGCAGGGACGGGGTGAGCTGGTGCCGGACGGTGATCCGGCCCAGGTACGCATCGTCGTCCGTACCACCAGAACGTGGACATCGGTACCGGGCCGTCGACCCGCTGGTCCGACGAGACCCCGCCGACCTCCTGGACGTACGCGGCGAAGCCCTCGGCGGAGGGCCAGCGGGTGTGCCAGGTCCGCAGTTCACGGCCGAGGCCGGAGTGCGGGGAGCGGTGTACGCCCTCCGCGCGGAACTCCGCCATGGCGGCGAGGAAGGAGGCGTGGACGCGGACCGTCGGGGCGCTCAACTGCGGGGACATGAGCGCCATTTTGCACGGGCGCACCACGCTCCGCGTACGCCGCCGGCCCGGTCCCCCATGCAAGGGGGCCGGGCCGGTGGCGTACGCGGAGCGCTACTTGACGACGGTCAGCGGAAGCAGCTTCTTGCCCGTGGGGCCGATCTGGATCTCGGTGCCCATCTGCGGGCAGACGCCGCAGTCGAAGCACGGGGTCCAGCGGCAGTCCTCGACCTCGGTCTCGTCGAGGGCGTCCTGCCAGTCCTCCCAGAGCCAGTCCTTGTCGAGACCGGAGTCGAGGTGGTCCCAGGGCAGGACCTCCTCGTAGGTGCGCTCACGGGTGGTGTACCAGTCGACGTCCACGCCGAAGTCGGGCAGCGTCTTCTCGGCGCACTCCATCCAGCGGTCGTAGGAGAAGTGCTCGCGCCAGCCGTCGAAGCGGCCGCCGCTCTCGTAGACCGCGCGGATGACCGCGCCGATCCGGCGGTCACCGCGGGAGAGCAGGCCCTCGACGATGCCCGGCTTGCCGTCGTGGTAGCGGAAGCCGATGGAGCGGCCGTACTTCTTGTCCCCGCGGATCTTGTCGCGGAGCTTGGCCAGGCGGGCGTCGGTCTCCTCGGAGGAGAGCTGCGGGGCCCACTGGAAGGGGGTGTGCGGCTTGGGGACGAAACCGCCGATGGAGACCGTGCAGCGGATGTCGTTGGACTTCGCGACCTCGCGGCCCTTGGCGATGACCTTGATGGCCATGTCCGCGATCTGCAGCACGTCGTCGTCGGTCTCGGTCGGCAGACCGCACATGAAGTAGAGCTTCACCTGGCGCCAGCCGTTGCCGTAGGCGGTGGCGACGGTCCGGATCAGGTCCTCTTCGGAGACCATCTTGTTGATGACCTTGCGGATCCGCTCGCTGCCGCCCTCGGGGGCGAAGGTCAGGCCGGAGCGGCGCCCGTTGCGGGTCAGCTCGTTGGCAAGATCGATGTTGAAGGCGTCGACGCGGGTCGACGGCAGCGACAGGCCGATCTTGTCTTCCTCGTACCGGTCGGCGAGGCCCTTGGCGACCTCGCCGATCTCGGTGTGGTCCGCGGAGGACAGCGACAACAGGCCGACCTCCTCGAATCCCGTGGCCTTCAGGCCCTTGTCCACCATGTCGCCGATGCCGGTGATGCTTCGCTCCCGTACGGGACGCGTGATCATGCCGGCCTGGCAGAAACGGCAGCCGCGGGTGCAGCCACGGAAGATCTCGACCGACATCCGCTCGTGGACGGTCTCGGCCAGGGGGACGAGGGGCTGCTTGGGGTAGGGCCACTCGTCGAGGTCCATGACGGTGTGCTTGGAGACCCGCCACGGGACGCCGGAGCGGTTCGGCACGACGCGCGCGATGCGGCCGTCGGCGAGGTACTCGACGTCGTAGAACTTGGGGACGTAGACGTTGCCGGTCCGGGCCAGCCGGAAGAGGAGCTCGTCGCGGCCGCCGGGGCGTCCCTCGGCCTTCCACTCGCGGACGATCCTGGTGATGTCCAGGACCGCCTGCTCGCCGTCGCCGATGACCGCGCAGTCGAGGAAGTCGGCGATCGGCTCGGGGTTGAAGGCGGCGTGCCCGCCGGCCAGGACCACCGGGTGGTCCTCGGTGCGGTCCTTGGCCTCCAGTGGGATGCCGGCCAGGTCCAGGGCGGTGAGCATGTTGGTGTAGCCGAGCTCGGTGGAGAAGCTCAGGCCGAACACGTCGAAGTCCCCGACCGGGCGGTGGCTGTCCACCGTGAACTGCGGCACGGCGTGCTCACGCATCAGCGCTTCGAGGTCGGGCCAGACGCTGTAGGTGCGCTCGGCGAGGACGCCCTCCTGCTCGTTGAGCACCTCGTAGAGGATCATGACGCCCTGATTGGGCAGCCCGACCTCGTAGGCGTCGGGATACATGAGCGCCCAGCGGACGTCACACGACTCCCACGGCTTGACCGTGGAGTTCAGCTCTCCGCCGACGTACTGGATCGGCTTCTGCACGTGTGGCAGCAGGGCTTCGAGCTGCGGGAAAACCGACTCGGACATCTCGAACCTTCATGGGCTGACAGGGGGCGACTCACAAGCGTAACCCGGTTGGCGCCCCCCAACCGACGGGCGCCGGTGCGGGCCGGCGGTCACACCCGCAGTGCGTCGCGGTGCTTGCGGCGGGAGACCTTGGCCCACAGGGCCGGCAGTTCCCGTTCGCGGTGGGCCGCCCGGGCCTCCTCGCGGCCGTAGAGCAGGCCGAAGGTGAAACCGCTCTCACCGGCCCGGCGGGCCTGGGCGGCCAGCTCGCGGAGGGCGGCGCGGGCCACCACGCTGTCCTGGTGGTCGCCGAGCAACTGCTGGACCTGTTTGGTGCGCCGGGTGAACGTCCGGGCGGGGCGGCCGAGCGCCGGGCTGGCCGCCTCCGCCGCGTACCGGGTGCGCTTGGCGGCCTTGCGGGCGCTGTGCAGGGCCTCGTCGCGGGCCGGGCCGGCGGGGGTGTCGAGGGCGACCTCGATGCGGCGGGCCAGGCGCCGGTAGTCCTTACGGACGACGCCGGCGACGACCCGGGGCGCGGGGCGGGCGGCGGGGCCGCGCAGCGGCGGGGCGCCGAGCAGGGCGTGCAGGTTGTCCAGGAGGGTGAGGTAGCGCGGGCCGTCAAGGGCGTCGAGGAGGCGCTCGCGGGCCCCGGCGCGGTGCCGGACCGACCAGGTGCGCAGCCGGGCCGACACCGGCCCCAGGCGCAGTGTCCGGGGCACCTCCGCCAGTGCGGCGGTGAGCCGGTCGGCGAGCACCTCCTGGTCCCGGCCGACCCCCAACTCCGCGGCCAGCCACTTGAGTTCGGCGCCGAGCGGGTCGGTCGCGGCCCGGTCGAGGACCTTGCCGTACGAGCGGAAGGCGCTGCGCAGCCGGCGGGTGGCGACCCGCATCTGGTGGACCGCGTCGGGCAGGTCGCGCCGGGCCGCCGGATCCAGTTCGACGATCGCCCGGACCTGTGCCCGGACGTAGCGGAGCACGATCTCCCCGGCGGTGCGGCCACGGCGCCCGCGGGTGCGGCCGGCGTCCTCGCCGACGGGCTGCGCGGCGCCCTCCGGTGCGGTCTCCGCCAGGGCGCGGGCCAGTTTGGACGGCGCCGCGGAGGGCCGCACCCCGGCCCCGGCCAGCACCTCTTCGACCTCGTCCAGCAGTTCCTGGCCGGCGCCACTCCCAGGAGCCAGCTCGACCTCGATCTCGTGCCAGTGGGCCCGACCCGCCGCCCCTTTTGGATGCCGCCGCTGCGCCACCACGTCGTCCACCGCGACCTCGGCGAGCAGCGCGCCGGCGGCGTCCCGGAGCTCGTGGACCGTGCGGCGGGTCCGTAGCCGTACGAGGGGGACCAGTGCGGCGCCCCGGGTGCGGGAGCGGGCCAGTGCGGTGAGGTCGGGCGGTGGGGCGTCGGCGAGCGGGGCGCGGATCTCGTCGCGGACCGAGCCGGTGATGCCGGGGAGCGCGGCCGGGAGTTTGAGGTGCCAGCCCGCGTCGGGGCCGCCGGTGCGCCGCCGCAGGGTGATGCCGTCCGCGGCGAGGCGCTGGTCGGCGGTGTCGTAGTACAGGGCGTCCAGGGTCTCGGTGCCGCGTTCCCCTACGGTCGCGACCCGGTCGACGCGGGTCAGGTCGGGCAGATCAGTGCCGACGGCCGCGTCCGTCTCGTATTTCCGCTCGATTTCCCGCACGGTGTCCGCCATGCATCGAATCTAGTCAGCCGTAACGCGCCCGACCAGACGTCCGGCGCGGGCCCCTGCCCGAGATGGGTGGCACCGCCGACTCACGGTGTCTTACGGTGTGTGACAAGCCGTCCACGCAGCGTGGTAATCGGCGCTCGATCGACACCGGGAGAAACCGTGCACCCCGATACCGCAGCCCTCGCCCGGAGCCCGCTCCGCGTCGCGGCGGGCGCCCGCCCGTACGTGCTCACGGCGCCGAGCCGACCCACCTCCCCGAAGACCGCCCGGGACTTCGTCCGGGCGGTGCTGCGGCGCGGTCCGCTCGCCACCCTGCGCGACACCGCCGTCCTGCTCACCTCGGAGGCGGTCACCCGGGCCCATCTGCGCACGCCCGGTTCCGCGGACATCCTGCTGCGGGTGGTGACCGCGGCGCACGGCCTGCGGATCAGCGTGCACGACGAGGGCGCGCAGATCGTCCCCGCGCCCGCCCGGGCCGGCGACCGGGACCCCGCGCACGGGCTGCTGCTGATCAGCCGGCTCGCCGACGACTGGGGGACGACCCCGTTCGAGGGGCCGCCGCACACCACGTCCCTGTGGTTCGAGCTGCACACCGGGCGCTGACGCCGGCTCGGGGCGGCGGGGTCAGCGGGAGGCGGAGACCGGGCGCTGGACGCGGATCGACTGCAACAGCCCGATGCCGATCCACACCGCGAACATCGAGGTGCCGCCGTAGGAGACGAACGGCAGCGGCAGACCGGTGACGGGCATGATGCCCAGGGTCATCCCGATGTTCTCGAAGGCCTGGAAGGCGAACCACGCGATGATGCCGGACGCCACGATCGTGCCGTAGAGCTCGCCGGTCTCGCGGGCGATCCGGCAGGCCCGCCACAGCACCACGCCGAGCAGGAAGATGATCAGGCCCGCGCCGAGGAAGCCCAGCTCCTCGCCGGCGACGGTGAAGATGAAGTCGGTCTGCTGTTCGGGGACGAACTGGCCGGTGGTCTGGCTGCCGTGGAAGAGGCCGGAGCCGGTCAGTCCGCCGCCGCCGATGGCGATCCGGGCCTGGTTGGTGTTGTAGCCGACGCCGGCCGGGTCCAGGCTCGGGTTGGCGAACGCGGCGAACCGGGCGATCTGGTAGGCGTCCAGCAGCCCGAGCTGCCAGATGGCGACGCAGCCGACGACGCCGGTGCCCAGCAGGCCCAGGATCCAGCGGTTGGAGCAGCCGCTGGACAGCAGCACGCCGAGGATGATGGCGCCGAGCACCATCACCGAGCCGAGGTCGGGCATCAGCAGGATCACGGCCACCGGGATGGCGGCCAGGCCCAGGGCCTGGAAGACGGTGCGGTGGTCGGGGTGCGGGCGGTCGCCGGCATCGACCCGGGCCGCCAGGATCATCGCCATGCCCAGGGTGATGGTGATCTTGGTGAATTCGGCGGGCTGGAGCGAGAAGCCGCCGGGGATCGCCAGCCAGGAGCGCGAGCCGTTGATGGTGGCGCCCAACGGCGTCAGCACCAGCATCGCCAGCACCACCGAGAGGCCGAAGAGGATCGGGACGGCGCCGCGCAGGGTGCGGTGGCCGAGCCAGATGGTGCCGGCCGCCAGGGCCATGCCGATGGCGGTGTTCAGCAGGTGGTGGACGAAGAAGAAGAACTCGTCGCCCTTGTTGAGTTCGGTGCGGTTGCGGGTGGCGGAGAAGACCAGCACCGCGCCCATCAGGGAGAGCACCAGGCAGGACAGCAGCAGTATCCAGTCCAGCTTGCGCACCACGGAGTCGCGGGCCGTCAGCCGGCCCCAGACGCTGAGGTCGGGGCCGTAGCGGCGGACGGAGAAGGTCCGGGAAAAGGGCGGTGTGGTCACTACTGAGGGCTCCCCGAGGGGGACGGCGACGGGTCGGCCGGCGGCTTGATGGACGGGGCGATGATGGTGCCGTCACTCTCAATCTTGGGCAGTGTGGCCTCCGGCTTCGGGAGCAGCGCAGCCTTCTCGTCGATCTCGCCCTTGTCGTTGACGCCGTAGAGCGCGTTGTAGATGTTGCGGACGGCCGGGCCGGAGGCGCCGGAGCCGGTGCCACCCTGGGAGATGGTCATCACGACCGTGTAGTCCTTGGTGTACGTCGCGAACCACGAGGTGGTCTGCTTGCCGTAGACCTCGGCGGTACCGGTCTTGGCGTGCATCGGGATCTTGTCCTGCGGCCAGCCCTGGAAGCGCCAGGCGGCGGTGCCCCGCTCGGTCACGCCCTGGAGCGCGGCATCGATCTGCTTGATGGTCTGCGGGGTGTCCGGCAGATGGCCGTGCGACGTGGGCTTGATCATCTGCACCGACTTGCCGTCGGGGCTGACGACGGCCTTGCCGACGGTGGGGTTGTAGAGGGTGCCGCCGTTGGAGAGGGCCGCGTAGATGGTCGCCATCTGGATCGGGGTGACGAGGGTGTCGCCCTGGCCGATGGCGTAGTTGATGGAGTCGTAGGCGTGCAGCTTCATGCCTTCGAGGCAGTTCTCCCGGGCGAGCTTGGACACGTAGTCATTGGCGTCCTTGGGGTGCGCGCACCAGCTGTCCTTGTTCGCCTTCCAGAAGGCGTTCTTCCACTGGCGGTCGGGGACCCGGCCGGTCACCTCGTTGGGCAGGTCGATGCCGGTCTCCTTGCCGAGACCGAACTGGTGGGCGGTCTTGTAGAACCAGTCGTTGGGGGTCTTGACCGGCTTGTCCCCGCCGTCCCGCTTCCACTCGTCGTGCCCGATCCGGTAGAAGACGGTGTCGCAGGAGACCTCCAGCGCGCGGCCCAGGCTGATGTCCCCCTGCGATTCGCCCTCGAAGTTCCGGAAGACCTGGCCGCCGATGCTGTACGAGCTGGTGCACGGGTAGTGGCCGTCGAAGGGGTAGCCGGCGTTGACCGCGGCGGAGGTTGAGATGACCTTGAAGATCGAGCCGGGGGCGGCCTGGCCCTGGATCGCGCGGTTGAGCAGCGGGTAGTTGGAGTCCTTGCCGGTGAGCTTGGCGTAGTCCTTGCCGGAGATCCCGCCGACCCAGGCGTTGGGGTCGTAGGTGGGGTTGGAGGCCATCGCGACCACCCGGCCGGTCTTCGCCTCCATGACGACCACGGCGCCCGAATCCGCCTTGTAGTTGGTGCCGGTGTTCCGGTCCATCTGGGCGCGGGCGTCCTTCATGGCCTGGTCGAGCTGCTTCTCCGCTATGGCCTGGACGCGGGCGTCGATGCTGGTGACCAGGGTCGCACCGGCCTGGCCCTTGTCGCTGTTGGCCTGGCCGATGACCCGGCCGAGGTTGTCGACCTCGTAGCGGGTGACGGCGGCCTTGCCGCGCAGGTAGTTGTCGTACCGCCGCTCCAGCCCGGACCGGCCCACCTGGTCGGAGCGCAGCAGTGGCGAGGGGCCGTCCTTGGCCTTCTTGATCTCCTCGTCGGTGACCGGCGAGAGGTAGCCGAGGACCTGGGCGGTGTTGGCCTTGCCGAGGGCCGGGTAGCGGCGGACGGCGGTGGGCTGGGCGCTGATGCCGGGGAAGTCCTCGGAGCGCTCGCGGATTTGCAGGGCCTGCTGGGTGGTTGCCTTGTCGGTGATCGGGATCGGCTGGTAGGGCGAGCCGTTCCAGCAGGGCTGCGGGGTCTTGGCGTCGCAGAGCCGGACCTTGTTGCGGATCTCCTGCGCCGACAGGCCGAGCACCTTGGCCAGCCGGGCGAGCACGGCCTTGCCGCCGTCCTTCATCTTCAGCAGGTCGGTGCGGCTGGCGGAGACCACCAGCCGGGTCTGGTTGTCGGCCAGCGGCACCCCGCGGGCGTCGAGGATGGAGCCGCGGGTGGCCGGGTCGATGACCTGCTGGACGTGGTTGGACCTGGCCTTGGCGGCGTACTCCTGGCCGTTGCGGATCTGGAGGTACCAGAGCCGACCGCCGAGCGTCGCCAGCAGCGAGAAGACCAGGATCTGGATGGCGATCAGCCGGATGGTGACCCGGGAGGTCTTCCCCGTCTCCGGAATGTTGCTCACAGGCGCTTGACCCCCTTGATGCCCTTGAGGCCCTTGACCCCCTTGGTGCGTCCGCCCCGGGCCGGTTTGGGCACCCGGCCGGTGCGGATCGCCTTCATCGCGTTGCGGCTGGCCTTGAGGCCGGTGCCGGTGGTGAGCCAGCCCCCGCCGGCTCCACCGGAGCGACTGCTGCCGGCGGCGTCGGTGGCCAGCGGATCGTGTTCGGTTCTGCGCGCCAGCGCCATCACCAGCGGGACGGTGAAGGGGGCGAGCAGCAGGTCGTAGAGGGTGGCGCTGAGCAGCAGACCGACCAGGCCGACGTGCCGGGCCGCGGTGTCGCCGACCAGCGAGCCGACCCCGGCGTACAGCAGCGTCGAGCCGATGGCGGCGCCGATGACGACCACCAGCGGCACGGTCGCCGAGCGGTGCTGGCCGTTGTCCGGCTTGGTCAGGCCCGCGACGTAGCCGATGACGCACAGGACCAGGGCGTAGCGGCCGATGGCGTGGTCGGCGGGCGGGGCGAGGTCGGCGAGCAGTCCCGCGCCGAAACCGATGAGCGAGCCGCCGACGTGGCCGTAGACGAGCGCCAGGCCGACTACGACCAGCATCAGCAGATCCGGTACGGCGCCCGGCAGTTGGAGTCTGGCGAGGATGCCGACCTGGATGATCAGGGCGACCACCACCAGCGGGATGGCGAGCAGGATCCGGTTGATGCGCATCGGTCAGCTCCTGGGTGAAGCGCTCGCGGAGGGGGTGGCCGTGACGGTGACCGTCGGCGTCGGCCTGGGCTTGACCGGGGGCGGCAGGACGGTGTCCCGCGGGTCCTTGCGCGGCGGCTGGACGACGACGCCGACGACGTCGAGCGAGGAGAAGGAAACGAACGGCCGGACCTGGAGGGTACGGGTCAGATCGCCGTTGAGCGGCTCGACCTTGACGACCGAGCCGACCGGTACGCCGGGCACGAACGGCTTGTCCTTGCTGGAGCCGAAGGTGACCAGCCGGTCGCCCTTCTTGACGTCGGCCCGGCCGTTGAGCAGCTGGACGCGGAGCGAGCGGACGCCCTGGCCGTTGGCGAAGCCGATCTCGTTGGTCTTCTCCATGCGGGTGCCGACGGTGAACTCCGGGTCGGCGGCGAGCAGCACGGTGGAGGTGTGCGGGGTGACGGTGGTGATCCGGCCGACCAGCCCGTCGCCGTTGAGGACGGTCATGTCGCGGGCGATGCCGTCGCGGCTGCCGGCGTCGATGGTGACGGTCCAGGAGAAGCCCTGCGCGGACCCGATGGCGATGACCTCGGCGCCCTTGATCGCGTACTGGCCGGTGGCCGCGGTCTTGAGGATCTTGTCGAGCTCGGCGGCGCGGTTGCGGTTGCGGTCGGGGGTGCCGAGCTTGAGCTTCAGGGCGGCGTTCTCGTGTTCCAACTGGCGGATGCGGCTGTGGCGCTGGTCGGAATCCCGTACGGCGCTGACGGCGTTGCCGACCGGGTTGACGACGCGGGCCACGCCGCGCTCCACCGGGCCGAAGGCGGAGGCGGCGGCTTGCCGGGCACCGTCGAGCGGGGACTGTTCACCGCCGCGGATATCGACCGTGATCAGCGCGAACGCGATCGCGACCAGCAGCACCAGCAGCAGCCGGCTCTCTCGTGTGTCCCTCACGTGCGGCGGCCGTGTCCTTCCTCGTAGGACCGGCCGGCTGCGGGCCCCGCCGGTCTCGTTCGGGGGTTGAGCATTGTGCCTTGCTGTGACGGCGCGGTGGTGAAGCGTCAAGGCGCCGTGTCTGTGGGGGCGTTGCGGTATGGGTCAGCGATCCGCCGGACGGATCGGCTGGTTGTCCAGGGTGCCCGACCCGCGCGAACGCCGTGTGACGCCCGCGCGACGGGTCGGGACCGGGTGGGTCAGCGGCGCGGCTGGGAGTCCAGGACCTGCTGGAGCGCCTCGAACTCCTCGACGCACTTGCCGGAACCGAGCGCGACGGAGTCGAGCGGGTCCTCGGCGATGTGGATGGGCATACCGGTCTCGCGGCGCAGCCGCTCGTCCAGGCCGCGGAGCAGAGCGCCGCCACCGGTGAGAACGATGCCACGGTCCATGACGTCACCGGACAGCTCCGGCGGGCACTTGTCGAGGGTCGTCTTGACCGCGTCGACGATGGAGTTGACCGGCTCCTCGATGGCCTTGCGGACCTCGGCGGCCGAGATGACGACGGTCTTGGGCAGACCGGAGACCAGGTCGCGGCCGCGGATCTCGGTGTGCTCGTCCTGTTCGAGGTCGTACGCCGAACCGATGGTGATCTTGATGGACTCGGCGGTGCGCTCGCCCAGCAGGAGGCTGTACTCCTTCTTGATGTGCTGGATGATCGCGTTGTCCAGCTCGTCGCCGGCGACCCGGATGGACTGGGCGGTGACGATGCCGCCGAGCGAGATGACCGCGACCTCGGTGGTACCGCCGCCGATGTCCACGACCATGTTGCCGGTGGCCTCGTGGACCGGCAGACCGGAGCCGATCGCGGCGGCCATCGGCTCCTCGATGATGTGCACCTGGCGGGCGCCGGCCTGGGTCGACGCCTCGATGACCGCGCGGCGCTCAACTCCCGTGATACCGGAGGGAACGCAGACCACCACCCGCGGGCGGGCCAGATAACGCCGCTTGTGGATCTTGAGGATGAAGTAGCGGAGCATCCGCTCGGTGATCTCGAAGTCGGCGATCACCCCGTCCTTCAGGGGCCGCACGGCGACGATGTTGCCGGGCGTCCGGCCGATCATCTTCTTCGCCTCGGCGCCAACGGCGAGGATGCCACCGGTGTTGGTGTTGATGGCCACGACCGACGGCTCGTTGAGGACGATGCCGCGACCCCTGACGTACACCAGCGTGTTGGCGGTCCCGAGGTCGACAGCCATGTCACGGCCGATGAACGACATGTTGTTCCCCATGAGGATACGTCTGGCCTTCCCAACTGGAGCGAATGCTTACTTTGAGGTCGGCAGGAGGTGATGCGCTGTGACGCGCGGAAGCCTCCATCGTAGTTCGTAGTGTTCCCACACGAACACGGCGGGAGGCCGTTCCGCCATTGTCAGCCGTACACGCACCCGCCCCCCTTAATGGTGACGTCGTGTCGCGGGAACGCGTTCCCCCGCTCGCGGCGAATACACCGAGGGGCGACCGATGATTTCACCGGTCGCCCCTGGTCACAAGGGGGTTGGCTGCTGACTTCTGATCAGGAAATGCCGGGGAAGAAAATCTTGATCTCGCGCTCGGCGGACTCTTCGGAATCCGAGGCGTGGATGAGATTTTCTCGGGTGATCGTTCCGAAGTCCCCACGAATGGACCCACTCGGCGCGGCAATCGGGTCAGTCGGACCAGCCAGCGCGCGGACGCCCTCGATGACCCGCTCGCCCTCGACGACCAGCGAGACGACCGGCCCGGAGGACATGAACTCCACCAGCGGCTCGTAGAAGGGCTTGCCGACGTGCTCGGCGTAGTGCTGCTCCAGCACCTCGCGGTCGAGGGTGCGCAGCTCCAGCGCGGTGATCGTCCAGTTGGCCTTGCGCTCGATACGGCGGACGATCTCGCCGATCAGACCGCGCTTGACGGCGTCGGGCTTGAGGAGGACGAGGGTGCGCTGGCTCACGGAGGGACTCCCTGTATATGACGACGGTCAGCGGCGCCAGGCTATCGCCTGGACACGGGGCGGACGTTGCCGGGTGCAACCGCCGTACGCACCGCCTGCGGCGGGTGGAGAGCCGCTGCGCGGAGCTGCCCGGCCGCGGCGGGGGGCCGGACTGCTGCGCTCGACCGTCCGGCACACCCCACCCCGCTGACCCGTCCCGCCCGTGGTGGGTGGGGAAGAAACAGGGCCGTGGTGTCAGCCGGCCGCCGCCGGCTCGGCCTCGGCCGCGAAGCGGGCCTTCGCCTCGTCGATCTTGCGGCCGAAGTGGACCGACGCCCACCACAGGGCGCCGAAGACCGCGCCGAGGAAGAACATCGAGGGGACGACCAGGCCGCTGGCGATCAGCGCGATCTGCAGCGCCCAGCCCAGCTGGACCCCGCCGGGCCGGGACAGCATCCCGCACAGCAGCAGGCTCAGCAGCATCCCGATACCGCTAACGATCCAGATGGTGGCCCGGGAGATGTCGGTCAGCTGCATCGCGACCAGGCCGGCGAAGCCGATCACGAAGAACTCGCCTATCAAGGTGCTGGCACACAGCGTGCGCATGGTCAGTTCCTTCCCAGGAGCAGCCGGGCCTCGCCGACCGTGATCACCGAGCCGGTCACCAGGACACCGGCGCCGGCGAACTCGCCCTCTTCCTCGGCGAGGGTGATCGCCGCCTCCAGGGCGTCGTCCAGCCGCGGCTCGACCTGGACCCGCTCGGCGCCGAAGATCTCCACGGCGATCGCGGCCAGCTCGTCCGGATCCATCGCACGCTGGCTGGAATTACGCGTCACCACGACCTCGGCGAAGATCGGCTCGAACGCCTCCAGGACGCCCCGGACGTCCTTGTCCTCGCTGGCGCCGACGACCCCGATCAGTCGGCTGAAATCGAACGCCTCGGTGACCGCCTCGGCCGCCGCCCGCGCGCCGCCCGGGTTGTGCGCGGCGTCCAGCACCACCGTGGGGCTGCGCCGGACCACCTCCAGCCGGCCGGGCGAGCTGACCGAAGCGAACCCGGAGCGGATGGTGTCGATGTCCAGGGTGCGGGCATGGCCCGCGCCGACGCCGAAGAACGCCTCGACGGCGGCGAGCGCGACCGCGGCGTTGTGCGCCTGGTGGGCGCCGTGCAGCGGGAGGAAGACCTCCGGGTACTCGCCGCCCAGCCCGCGCAGGGTCAGCATCTGGCCGCCGACCGCCACCTCACGAGAGAGCACGCCGAACTCCATGCCCTCGCGGGCAACCGTGGCGTCCACCTCGACGGCGCGCTTGAGCATCACCGAGGCCGCGTCCACCGGCTGCTGGGCCAGGACGACGGTGGCGTCCTTCTTGATGATCCCGGACTTCTCCAGGGCGATCTGCTCGGGCGTCTCGCCCAGCCGGTCGGTGTGGTCCAGCGAGATCGGGGTGATCACGGCGACGTCGCCGTCGATGACGTTGGTCGCGTCCCAGGTGCCGCCCATGCCGACCTCGACGACCGCGACGTCCACCGGGGCGTCGGCGAACGCGGCGTACGCCATCGCCGTGAGCACCTCGAAGAACGACAGGCGGTATTCCTGCTGCCCGTCGACCATCTCCACGTACGGCGCGATGTCGCGGTAGGTCTCGATGAAGCGCTCGGCGGAGATGGGGCTGCCGTCCAGGCTGATCCGCTCGGTGACGGACTGGACGTGCGGGCTGGTGTAGCGGCCGGTGCGCAGCTCGAAGCCGGCGAGCAGGGCCTCGATCATGCGGGCCGTGCTGGTCTTGCCGTTCGTCCCCGTGATGTGGATGGACGGGTAGGCGCGCTGCGGCGAGCCCAGGATGTCCAGGAGTGCGGCGATGCGCTCGATCGACGGGTCGAGTTTGGTCTCGCCCCAGCGGCCGCCCAGCTCCTCCTCCACGGCGCGCAGCGCGCGGTCGACCTCCGGGTCGGCGGGCCGGGCCGGGACCTGGTCCCCCTGCGGCGGTCCGGCCTGCGCGCGCAAGGTCCGGCTACCGGCCTCGATCACCGCGAGGTCGGGGTCACGTTGCGTCTCGGCCTCGACCATCTCCTCGAAGGCGTCGGTCGGGTCGGGAGTCGGGTCGGGATCGTCGTTCTGGGGGCGCTCGCTCACGACGACAAGTCTACGAGGCGCCACCGACAACGGGCCGTCGCCGCCCCCGCGCCGCCACTCCCCCGCCCCCGAGCCCCTCCGCCCCCGTCCCGAGCCCGTCCCGCCCCCGCGCCGATCAGGACAGCGCCGCCTGCATCATCGCCTTGGCGATCGGGGCCGCCAGGCCGTTGCCGGAGACCTCGTTGCGGGCCGCGTGCCCGTCCTCGACCATCACGGCGACCGCGACCTGGTGGCCCTTGCCGTCGTCCGCATACGAGACGAACCAGGCATACGGGGTGCCGCTGTTGTCGACGCCGTGCTGGGCGGTGCCGGTCTTGCCGCCGACGGTCACTCCGTCGATCTTCGCGTTGGACCCGGTTCCCTTGTCCACGACCGTCTGCATCGCGGAGCGCAGCTGGGCGGCGGTCCGGCTCGACATCGCCTTGCGGTAGGTCTTCGGGGAGTTCTGCTGGACGGTGTTGCCGCCGCCGTCGGTGAGCTTGTCGACCAGCTGCGGGGTCTTCAGGTCGCCGCCGCCCGCGATCGCCGAGGCGACCATCGCCATCTGGAGCGGGGTGGCCTGGTCGTTGAACTGGCCGATGCCGGAGAGCGCGGTCTGCGCCTGGTCCATCTCCGTCGGGTAGACGCTCTTGGCGGCGCGCACCGGGACGTCCACCTTGGCGTCGTTGAAACCGAACTTCTCGGCCTGCGCCGCGACCTTGTCCTTGCCCAGGTCGACGGCGATCTTCGCGAAGACGGTGTTGCAGGAGTACTGGAGCGCGGTGCGGATGGTGGCGTTCTTGCAGGGCGCCGAGGCGCTCTCGTTGGTCAGCTGGGTGCGGGTGTTGGGGAGGGTGTACGGGTCGGGGCTGTCGGTGGGCTGGTCCACCGAGGAGTACAGGCCGTTCTCCAGCGCGGCGGCGGCGACCACCAGCTTGAAGGTGGAGCCGGGCGGCAGCGGCTGGCGCAGCGCGCGGTTGAGGTTCGGCTGGCCGGCGTCGTTCGTCAGCGCCTGCCACGCCTTCTGGTCCGCGGTGCCGGACCCGGCGAACTTCCCCGGGTCGTACGACGGGGTGCTGACCATGCCCAGGATCCGGCCGGTCGCCGGGTCCAGCGCGATGGCCGCGCCGGTCTTGTCGCCGAGCGCCTGGTAACCAGCCTTCTGCACCTTGGGGTCGATGCTGGTGGCCACGTCGCCGCCCTTGGGGCGCTCGTGCAGCAGGGTGTCGGCGGGGTTCTGGAGCCGGCTGTCGCTGCCGCCGAGCAGGTCGCCGTAGAGGCTCTCCAGCTGGGTGCTGCCGAAGATCTGCGAGGAGAAGCCGGTGACCGGGGCGTAGAGCGGGCCGTCCTGGTAGGTCCGCTTGTACTTCAGGGAGGAGGAGGTGGCGGCGGATCCGGTGACCGGCTGGCCGTCGACGAGGATGTTGCCCAGGGGCGCGGAGTACTTGGCGATGTTCACCCGCGGGTTGTGCGGGTCCTCCCGGTAGTCACTGGCCTTGGCACCCTGGATCCACGTGGCCCAGCCCATCAGTGCCAGGATCAGTGCGAGGCAGAAGACCGAGACCCGTCGCAGGGGTTTGTTCATGGGGCGCGGCTCCTCGGTGCTGGGGGCGGGACCGGACATGCGTTTCCGTCGGAACTCCGGCATTCCGGTTCACGGTGCCTCGCCTTCATGAGAGCGTCATGAGAACCGCGTTGCACCTGGATGTGAGCGATCGGACCATCGGGCGGGACAACCTTTCCGCCGCCCGGTGCCCTCTTGCACGGCGGGGTCTGGAATGGTCCGTACCGCGACCACCGTGGTCATCGCAAAGAGTCAGGAAAGCAGGAGCTGAAGAGGCGTGCCGGCAATCAGTCAGCGGATGCATTTGGTGCTGCTCACCGCATGGACCGTGCTGTGGTTCTTGATCGTGGAACCGCACGGCGGCTTCTCCTGGCACTATCTGCGCACCGGCGGCGAACTCATCTACCAGGGCAGCGCCGGTGACGGCACCGGCGGCCTCAACCTCTACGCGCACCACCCCGAGCTCCAGATGGGGCCGATCAGCTTCCTGACCGCCGGGCTGTTCAACCCGTTCCCGGAGGCCACCGGGCAGTTCCTCGCCGCGGCGCTGATGTCCGCGCTGGGCCTGGTCATCCTGGTGCTGGCGGGCCGCAGCGCGGCCCATCACTTCCTGGGCACCGGCACCAACCACCAGCGGCTGCGGCAGCGGGTGCTGATCGCCGGGCTGGCCTTCATCCCGATGTGGATCGAGGTCGCGGTCCGCTTCGGGCACCTCGACGACGTCCTGGCACTGTTCTTCACCGCCCTCGCGGTCCGCGCCGTCACCCGCGGCAACGCCGCCCTGACCGGCGCGTTCCTGGCACTGGCGATGGACTCCAAGCCGACCGCGCTGGCCTTCGTCCCGCTGCTGCTGGCGCTCCCCCGGGACAAGTGGCTCAAGGCCGGCCTGTGGTGCGCGGGGCTGGTCGCCGTCGCCTGGCTGCCGTTCTTCCTCGGCGACGCCCAGTCCTTCGCCGCCGCCAAGTTCGCCATCCCCAACCAGCCGGCGTCCGCGCTGCGCTGGCTGGGCGCCGACGACCCCGAGACGCCCGGCTGGGTCCGTCCCGCGCAGTTCGCCCTCGGGCTGGTGCTGGGCGGGCTCGCGGTCTGGCGGGGCCGCTGGGCGGCCGTGGTGCTGCTCGGCGCCAACGCCCGGATCGTCCTGGACCCCAGCGTCTACACCTACTACACCGCGTCGGTGCTGCTCGGCACGTTGCTGTGGGACGTCATCGGGCAGCGCCGCCTGGTGCCCTGGTGGAGCTGGCTGGCGCTGCTCGTCCTCTACGGCAGCGTCTTCGCCGTCCCCGACGATTCGGTGCGGGGCCTGATCCGGCTGGCGTTCGTGGCCGCCTCCACTGCGTACGTCCTGCTGTGGCCGGTCCGGGAGCGCGGCGACCGCGGCGGGCGGCGGGGACGACGCAGGCCCCCCGCCCGTACGGACGAGGGACCTACGGAGGAAGCCGAGGAGCCCAGCGCGTGGCCGGCGCCGCCGACTACGCCGTGGGCAGGGCCGCCAACTGCGCGGTGATCCGCTCGATATCGGCCTCGGCGCCCGCCTTGCGTGTCCGGATCTTCTCCTTGACCTGCTCGGGGGCCTTGGCGAGGAACGCCTCGTTGCCGAGCTTGGCGGTGGTCTGCGCCAGCTCCTTCTCGGCCACCGCCAGGTCCTTCGTCAGCCGCTTGCGCTCCGCCTCGACGTCGATCGCACCGGACAGGTCCAGGGCGACCGTCGCGCCGGCGACCGGCAGCGACGCGGTGGCGGTGAAGCCCTCGTCGGCCGGCTGGAGGCGCAGCAGCGAGCGCATCGCGGCCTCGTGCGGCGCCAGTGCCGTACCGGTCAGGTCCAGCCGCGCGGGGACCTTCTGGCCCGGCTGGAGGCCCTGGTCGGAGCGGAACCGGCGGACCTCGGTGACGATCTGCTGAACGGTCTCGATCTCCCGCTCGGCCGCCGCGTCCCGGAAGCCCGAGTCGCCGGGCCACTCGGCGATGACGACCGACTCTCCGCCGGTCAGCGTCGTCCACAGGGTCTCGGTGACGAACGGCACGACCGGGTGCAGCAGTCGCAGGGTGACGTCCAGGACCTCGCCCAGCACCCGGCGTGAGGCGTCGGCGGCCGGCCCGCCCGCCATGAACGTCGTCTTGGACAGCTCGACGTACCAGTCGAAGACCTCGTCCCAGGCGAAGTGGAAGAGGGTGTCCGACAGCTTGGCGAACTGGTAGTCGTCGTAGTACGCGTCGACCTCGGCGACGACCGAGTTGAGCCGGGAGAGGATCCACCGGTCGGTCGCGGACAGCGCTTCCGCGGGCGGCAGGTCGCCCTCCACCGTCGCGCCGTTCATCAGCGCGAAGCGGGTGGCGTTCCAGATCTTGTTGGCGAAGTTGCGGGAGCCCTGGACCCAGTCCTCACCGATCGGCACGTCGACGCCCGGGTTGGCGCCGCGGGCGAGGGTGAAGCGGACCGCGTCCGAACCGTAGGTGTCCATCCAGTCCAGCGGGTTGACCGCGTTCCCGAAGGACTTGGACATCTTCTTGCCGAACTGGTCACGGACCATGCCGTGCAGCGCGATGGTGTGGAACGGCGGGGTGCCGTCCATCGCGTACAGCCCGAACATCATCATCCGGGCGACCCAGAAGAAGAGGATGTCGTAGCCGGTGACCAGGACCGAGTTCGGGTAGAACTTCTCGACGCTCGGGGTCTGCTCGGGCCAGCCCAGCGTGGAGAACGGCCACAGACCGGACGAGAACCACGTGTCGAGGACGTCGGTGTCCTGGTGCCAGCCCTCGCCGGTGGGCGCCTCGTCGTCGGGTCCGACGCAGACGACCTCGCCGTTCGGCCCGTACCAGACCGGGATGCGGTGGCCCCACCACAGCTGCCGCGAGATGCACCAGTCGTGGAGGTTGTCGACCCAGCCGAAGTACCGGGACTCCATCTCCTTGGGGTGGATCGCGACCTTGCCCTCGCGGACCGCGTCACCGGCCGCCTTGGCCAGCGGGCCGACCTTGACCCACCACTGCATCGACAGCCGCGGCTCGATGGTGGTCTTGCACCGCGAGCAGTGCCCGACGGAGTGGGTGTACGGGCGCTTCTCGGCGACGATCCGGCCCTCGGCGCGCAGCGCACCGACGATCGCCGACCGGGCCTCGAAGCGGTCCAGCCCCTGGAACGGGCCGTGCGCGGTGATCACGCCGCGCTCGTCGAGGACGGACAGGTTGGTCAGGTCGTGCCGCCGGCCGATCTCGAAGTCGTTCGGGTCGTGCGCCGGGGTGACCTTGACCGCACCCGTGCCGAACTCCGGGTCGACGTGCTCGTCCGCGACGACCGGGATCCGGCGGCCGGTCAGCGGCAGCTCGATCTCGGTGCCGACGAGGTGGGCGTACCGCTCGTCCTCGGGGTGGACGGCGACCGCGGTGTCACCGAGCATCGTCTCAGCGCGGGTGGTGGCGACGACGATCGAAGTGTCCCCCTCGCCGTAGCGGATCGAGACCAGCTCGCCGTCGTCGTCCTGGTACTCCACCTCGATGTCGGAGATGGCGGTCAGGCAGCGCGGGCACCAGTTGATGATGCGCTCGGCGCGGTAGATCAGCTCGTCGTCGTAGAGCCGCTTGAAGATCGTCTGGACGGCCTTGGAGAGGCCCTCGTCCATCGTGAACCGCTCACGGGACCAGGCGACGCCGTCGCCCAGGCGCCGCATCTGTCCCGAGATCTGGCCACCGGACTCGTTCTTCCACTGCCAGACGCGCTCGACGAACGCCTCACGCCCCAGGTCGTGCCGCGACACGCCCTCCTTGGCGAGTTCGCGCTCGACCACGTTCTGGGTAGCGATGCCCGCATGGTCCATGCCCGGCTGCCAGAGCGTCTCGTAGCCCTGCATCCGCTTGCGGCGGGTGAGGGCGTCGATCAGCGTGTGCTCGAAGGCGTGGCCCAGGTGCAGGGAACCGGTGACGTTCGGCGGGGGGATGACGACGGTGTACGGCGGCTTCTCGCTCTTCTCGTCCGCCTCGAAGTAGCCCCGCTCTACCCAGCGCTCGTACAGCGGCCCCTCTACATCGGCCGGCGTGTACTGAGTCGGCAGTTCGGGGACGCTGTTCTGGGGCTGCTGAGTGTTCTCGGTCACGACGGACAGTGTACGGGCGCCCATGTAGCAGCTTCGAATCGGTTTCGCCCCCGGGGCACCGGCTGTCAGCGGCGTCGTACAGGATGTCGGCAGCGCATAAACACGCGCTCGGATGTCACCCGCGGCATCCCGGCGTCACCAGCAGTCACGAGGGGAACCGCTCCATGAGCTACAACCAGCCGCCTCCGGGTCCGTACGGGCAACAGCCTCAGCAGCCGGGTCCGTACGGCCAGCCACAGCCGCCCGCCCCGCAGCCCGGCTACGGCTACCCGCAGCAGGGCGGCCAGGTGCCTCCCCAGCAGGGCTACGGCTACCCGCAGCAAGCCCCGCAGCAGCAATTCCCGCAGCAGGCCCCACAGCCGCAGTTCCCGCAGCAGGCCGCGCAGCCGCCCTACGGTCAGCCCCAGCAGCCCAACTACGGCCAGCAGCCCCCCTTCGGCGGCCAGCAGACGCCCTACGGGATGATCCCCCAGGAGTCGGAGTCCGGCGGCGGCAACGGCAAGAAGATCGGCCTGATCATCGGCGCGGTCGCGGTGGTAGCGGCGATCGGCGTCGGCGCGTACTTCGTCTTCGGCTCGGGCAGCAAGGTCAAGCCGTACACCATCGCGCTGCCGGACAGCCTGCTGAGCGGGCAGTTCCAGAAGGACACGACGGGCGGCGCGGGCAGCACCGAGGACATCTCCAAGGACAAGGAAGTCAAGGCGCTCGGCATCACCGACGGCAAGGGCGTCCAGGGCAAGTACAAGGACACCAGCGGACTGGCGATGCAGGTGATCGGCCTCTACGGGAACGTCGGCGACCCGCAGGGCACGGTGACCCAGATGTTCGCCAAGATCGACGAGAACATCAAGAAGGACTCCCGCGGCGGCAAGATCGAGGACGTCACGCCGGTCACGGAGTACTCGCCCAGCGGCTTCGACGGCGATGTGATGAAGTGCCGGACGCAGAAGGTCACCGTCTCGGCGGGCGGCATGACCGTGCCGATCACCGCGTCCACCTGCATCTGGGGCGACAACAGCGCCATCGGCGTCGTGCAGCAGATGGCCGCGCCCAACCCCAACGGCGGCTCCGCCACCACTCCCGGCGCCAAGGAACTGGCCGACAAGACCGTCAAGGTCCGCAACGAGGTCCGCAAGGTGAAGTAGCAACCCCCCGGCACCTGAAGGTGCAAGCGCTCGACGAGGAGCTCGTCCCCGTCGAGCGCTTTTCGTTCGCAGGTGGCGACCCGCCGATCCCCGCCACCAACAGGACCGCCCGGCAGCGGAGCTGCTGCCGGGCGGTCCTGTTGGACGATCGGTGACGCGTCTACGCGCTCTTCTCCTGGGGTTCGCCCGAGTCGCCGCGGGTGCGCGGGACCAGGGTCGGGTTGACGTTGGAGTGCACCACGTCCGCGGTGATCACGACGCGGGCGACGTCCTTGCGGGACGGGATCTCGTACATCACCGCCTGGAGGACCTCCTCCATGATGGCGCGCAGACCGCGGGCGCCGGTGCCACGGAGGATGGCCTGGTCGGCGATGGCCTCCAGGGCCGGGCGGTCGAAGTCCAGCTCCACGCCGTCGAGTTCGAAGAGCCGCTGGTACTGCTTGACCAGGGCGTTGCGCGGCTCGACGAGGATCTGGAGGAGCGCCTCGCGGTCGAGGTTGTGGACCGAGGTGAGGACGGGGAGACGACCGATGAACTCCGGGATCATCCCGAACTTCACCAGGTCCTCCGGCATCACGTCCTGGAGCTGGTCCTTGGACTCGATCTCGCGCTTGGAACGGATCGTGGCGCCGAAGCCGATGCCCTTGGCGCCGGACCGGGCCTCGATGATCTTCTCCAGGCCGGCGAAGGCACCGCCGACGATGAACAGCACGTTGGTGGTGTCGATCTGGATGAATTCCTGGTGCGGGTGCTTACGGCCGCCCTGCGGCGGGACCGAGGCGGTGGTGCCCTCCAGGATCTTCAGCAGGGCCTGCTGGACGCCCTCGCCGGAGACGTCCCGGGTGATCGACGGGTTTTCGCTCTTCCGGGCGACCTTGTCGATCTCGTCGATGTAGATGATCCCGGTCTCGGCCTTCTTGATGTCGAAGTCCGCGGCCTGGATCAGCTTGAGGAGGATGTTCTCGACGTCCTCACCGACATAGCCGGCCTCGGTCAGAGCTGTCGCATCGGCAAAGGCGAAGGGGACGTTGAGCATCCGGGCGAGGGTCTGCGCGAGCAGGGTCTTGCCGGAGCCGGTGGGGCCAAGCAGCAGGATGTTGGACTTGGCCAGCTCGATGCCCTCGTCGCCGCGGCTCGGGCTGTTCTCGCCCGCCTGGACGCGCTTGTAGTGGTTGTACACGGCCACGGAGAGCGCCTTCTTGGCGGGCTCCTGGCCGACGACGTAGCCGTTGAGGAACTCGTAGATCTCGCGGGGCTTGGGGAGTTCCTCCCAGCGCACCTCGGAGGTCTCGGCGAGCTCTTCCTCGATGATCTCGTTGCAGAGATCGATGCACTCGTCGCAGATGTACACACCAGGTCCCGCGATGAGCTTCTTCACCTGCTTCTGGCTCTTTCCGCAGAACGAGCACTTGAGCAGGTCGCCGCCGTCACCGATGCGTGCCACGAGGTGAATCCCCTTCGCCTGGGATCCGCATTGCTCCGCGGACCCGGGTGCTTGCCTATCGACGGTACCTTGCCGGGCCCCCCGTACGGGCCCCCCTTGAACCGACTCGGTTCACTCGGTCCAAGGGGGCAACACTCCGGCGCAATTCGCGAAGATCGCGATCAGACCGAGACGGAGCTCTTCCGCGTCGAGACGATCTGGTCGACCAGACCGTACGCCAGGGACTCCTCGGCGGTCAGGATCTTGTCACGCTCGATGTCCTCGCGGATCTTCTCGATCGGCGTGGACGAGTGCTTGGCCAGCATCTCCTCCAGCTGCGTGCGCATCCGCTGGATCTCGCGGGCGGCGATCTCCAGGTCGGAGACCTGGCCACGGCCGGTCTCGCTGAAGGGCTGGTGGATCAGGACCCGGGCGTTGGGCAGCGCCATGCGCTTGCCCGGGGTGCCGGCCGCCAGCAGCACGGCCGCGGCGGAGGCCGCCTGACCCATGCAGACCGTCTGGATGTCGGGCTTGACGAACTGCATCGTGTCGTAGATCGCCGTCAGCGCCGTGAAGGAGCCACCGGGGCTGTTGATGTAGACCGAGATGTCGCGGTCCGGGTCCATCGACTCCAGGCACAGCAGCTGCGCCATGACGTCGTTGGCGGAGGCGTCATCGACCTGCACCCCGAGGAAGATCACCCGCTCCTCGAAGAGCTTCGCGTACGGGTCGTACTCGCGCACGCCCTGCGAAGTGCGCTCGACGAAGCGCGGAACGATGTAGCGGGACTCCGCGGGCATACCGGAGAACTCGGCCTGCGGGCGCTCGTAGAGACCGCTTCCGGGGAAGTTGTTCATCTGGAGGTTCACCGTCCTGGTGGCGAAAAGAGGGCTGGGGGTCGACTGCGGGACGTGGGCCGGGGCTCAGGCCCCGGTGCCGCCCCCGCCCGGAACGCCGGCGGCGGAGGGCATGACGTCGTCGATGAGGCCGTACGCCTTGGCCTCATCGGCGCTGAACCAGCGGTCGCGGTCGGCGTCCTTGGTCCACTTCTCCAGCGTCTGGCCGGTGTGCATGGCAGAGAGCTCGCCCAGACGCTTCTTCGTGCGCAGCAGCTGCTCGGCGTGGATCTTGATGTCCGAGGCCGAGCCGGCCAGGCCCGCGGACGGCTGGTGGATGAGGATCTCCGCGTTCGGCAGCGCGAAGCGCTTGCCCGGGGTGCCGGCGCTCAGCAGGAACTGACCCATCGAGGCGGCGAGGCCCATGGCGATGGTGACCACGTCGTTCTTGATGTACTGCATGGTGTCGTAGATCGCCATGCCCGCCGTGACCGAGCCACCCGGAGAGTTGATGTAGAGGTAGATGTCCTTGTCCGGATCAGCGGCCAGGAGAAGCAGCTGCGCCGTGATCTTGTTGGCGATGTCGTCGTCGACCGGCTGGCCGAGGAAAATGATCCGCTCGCCGAGCAGCCGGTTGTAGACCTGGTCGCCGAGGCCACCGAAGGTCGGCTCAGCGGCGGCGGAAGGCATCGGGATCGTCACGTGTCCACCTGCTCGTTGTCGGACGGCTCGGAGCCGCCTCAGCGTCGTCTTCAGGGGCCGGGGACCGCGCCGCGTGGTGCGTCCGGCGCGCTTACAGCAACTCCCCTGCCCTCGTATCTACGGACCCTAACGCGCAGGTCGGACAACGCCATCCCAGACCGAGAACTGTTCGCTGTGAGCGCAGGCTCACGGACCGGGACGACACACGGGCCCGAACACGCGGACGTGCGCGTTCGGGCCCGTGATCAGTCGGTCAGCGGTGCGGCCGGGGCTCAGCCCTCGGACTTCTCCGCCTGCTCGTCGGCCGGGGCGTCAGTGCCCTCGACCTCGGCGACGACGGCCTCGGCGGCCTCCGTCTCCTCTTCGTCCTCAAGGTCGACGACCTCGCCGTTGGTGTCCTTGACCGTGGCGGCCTCGACGACCACCGCGAGGGCCTTGCCGCGGGCGACCTCGCCCACCAGCATCGGCACCTGGCCACCCTCGACGACGGCCTGGGCGAACTGGTCGGGGCTCATGCCGGAGGACTGCGCACGCCGCATGAGGTGCTCGGTGAGCTCCTCCTGGCTGACGTTGAGCTTCTCCTTGTTGACCAGCTCGTCGAGGACGAACTGGGTCTTGATGCCCTTTTCGGCCTGCTCCTTGGTCTCGGCGTCGAACTCTTCCTCGGCCTTGCCCTGGATCTCCAGGTACTTCGCGAGGTCGAGGCCCATTTGGCCGAGCTGGTGGTGCTCCAGGTTGTGCTTGCGGGTACGGATCTCGTCCTCGAGCAGCTTCTCGGGGATCGGGACCTCGATCAGCCCGAGCAGCGCCTCCAGGACCTTCTCCTGGGCCTGGGTGGCCTGGTCGAACTTCTTCATCCGCTCCAGGCGCTTGCGGCTGTCCGCCTTGAGGTCGTCGAGGGTGTCGAACTCGCTGGCCATCTGGGCGAACTCGTCGTCCAGCTCGGGGAGTTCGCGGGCCTTGACCTCGGTGACGTCCACCTTCACCTCGGCCTCCTTGCCCTGGGCGGAGCCGCCCTTGAGCTCGGAGGTGAAGGTGGCGCTGCCGCCGGCCTCCAGGCCGGTGACGGCCTCGTCGATGCCGTCGAGGAGCTCACCGGAGCCGATGGTGTAGCTGACGCCGTTGGCGATGCCGTCGGCCAGCACCTCGCCATCGACCTTGGCCTCCAGGTCCACGGTCACCACGTCGCCGTCCTGGGCGGCGCGCTCGACCGCGCTGGTCGAGGCGAAGCGCTCACGCAGCTGCTCGACGGACTTGTCGACGTCCTCGTCCGACACCTCGACGGCGTCGACCTCGACCTCGATGCCGGAGTAGTCCGGGATCTCCAGGGCGGGGCGGATGTCGACCTCGGCGGTGAAGGCCAGCAGCTCGTTGTCCTTGAGCTCGGTGATGTCGACGTCGGGCTGACCGAGGACGTTGAGCTCGGCCTCGTTGACCGCGCTGGTGTAGAACTTCGGGAGCGCGTCGTTGACGGCCTCTTCCAGCACGGCGCCGCGACCGAACCGCTGGTCGATGACGCGAGCCGGGATCTTGCCGCGACGGAAGCCCTTCACCGTGACCTGCTGGTTGATCTTCTTGTACGCCGCGTCGAGGCTGTCCTTGAGCTCCTCGAAGGGCACCTCGACAGTGAGCCGAACCCGGGTCGGGTTCAGGGTCTCCACGGCGCTCTTCACGGTTCGGTCTCCTTGGGCTGACTTTGGGGTTTTGCCTGAGATCCGCCGGCGTCCGGCATGTCCCGGCCCGGCCGATCGCGCCCGGTACAGAGACATACGGGCACGCAGCTTGCATAGTAACCGCAAGGAGGAGGGCACCCACAACGCGATCTTGAACGGTCGCTTATGCCCGCTTTCCCTACATGCGGGACGAGTACCTACTGGTCGGGGTGGCCGGATTCGAACCGACGACCTTCCGCTCCCAAAGCGGACGCGCTACCAAGCTGCGCCACACCCCGTCGGTGCGACACGTAGGGTACATGGCCGCGGACGGTGTGGCTGCCCGTTATCCGGGAGCGCGATGCGGTGTGCGCGCGACCGCCTTCACCCGCTACGATGCTCTGCGTGCCGAGGTCTCAGCGACCGTTGGCGCTCGCGGGCGTAGCTCAATGGTAGAGCCCCAGTCTTCCAAACTGGCTACGCGGGTTCGATTCCCGTCGCCCGCTCGTAATGGGGAAAGCCCCGGACCATCCGGTCCGGGGCTTTTCGCGTTCCTGACGCTATCTTCGCGCGGCTTCCCCGCACCCCTCCTTCTCTCCTGCAACGGGAGTCCCTAGGGTGACCCGCATGGAGATCTGGCTCAATCCCGCGTGCTCGAAGTGCCGTGCCGCGGTGGAGATTTTGGACGCCGAGGGCGCCGACTACACCGTGCGGAAGTATCTGGAAGAGCCGCCGACCGCCGGCGAGCTGCGCGCCATGCTGGACCGACTGAGCCTGGAGCCCTGGGACATCACCCGGACCCAAGAGGCCGAGGCGAAGGAACTGGGCGTCGGGGCGTGGGAGCGCACCGACGCCGAACGGGACCGGTGGATCGAGGCGCTGGCAGCGCACCCCGGGTTGATCCAGCGGCCGATCATCACCGCCGACGACGGATCGGCGCTGGTGGGGCGCAGCGAGGATGCCGTGCGTGACGCACTGACGCGGACCCGGGGCGGACGGACGCCCTGAGCCCGGCCTGCGGACCGTGACCTGTTCCAGGAGCCTGCCCTAGAACGTGATGTGGTTGATGGTCTGCGCGATGGAATTCAGGAATCTGTTGATCGACGGCGCCATGCCCGTGGAGGCAAGGAAGAAGCCGAAAAGTATGGCGACGAACGCCGGACCGGCCTTGATCGCCTTCTGTCTGATCAGTACGACCAGGATGATTCCCAACATCAGGACAACTGATAGCGACAGAGCCACAACTGATCACACCCTTGGTCGGAACGCCTCACCGGCCCTGGGGCATGCCGCGCACACCCCCGGCACCCATCGTGCCATCAACTCCCTGCCCATTGCAGGCGGGTGACGAATCATCGGCCAACGCTTTGCTCGTTCCCGATTGTTCATCCCGTGCCGCTTCCAGTCGGTCCGGCAGGTCCTTGCACCCCGCCGGACCGACCCCCCAAAAGCTCCCGCACCGCCTCACAACGGTCACTGGTTAATGGTTTGGTAATCTAACTATTGACTAGTTCTTGACGCTGTCTTGACCTCGTGTGCGACCGGTACGTGCCCGGACTCACATCGACGGCGCATCGACGACGCATCAACGACCAGGAGGAACGGGCCCATCGGACACGCAGACACCCTGATCGCCATGGGCGGCGCTTTTCTTGCCGCCGCCGTCCTGGCCCGCCTCGGCGGCCGCATCGGACTCCCCACCATCCCCCTGTTCATCCTGGCCGGAATCCTGCTCGGCCCGCACACCCCCGGCATCGTGCTGGTCGCCGATCCGCACGACCTGGAGATGCTCTCCCTCCTCGGCCTGGTGCTGCTGCTCTTCTACCTGGGCCTGGAATTCCACGTCGACGACCTCAAGGCGGGCGGCCGGCGGATGGCGTTGGCCGGCGGCGCGTACCTGACGCTGAACGTCGGCGCCGGGCTCGGCTTCGGCTTCGCGCTCGGCTGGGGCACCTCCGAGGCACTGGTGCTCGCCGGGGTGCTCGGCATCTCGTCGTCCGCGATCGTCACCAAGGTCCTGGTCGACACCGGGCGGCTGGGAAATCCCGAGACCAAGCCGATCCTCGGCATCATCGTCGTCGAGGACATCTTCCTGGCCCTCTATCTGGCCGCGTTGCAGCCGGTGCTCTCCGGGGCCGACTCGCTCGCGGCGGCGGCGCCGGCCGCCGGGAAGGCGTTCGGCTTCCTGCTGCTGCTCGCCGCGGCGGCCCGTTGGGGTACCCGGCTCATCGGCCGGCTGATCGCCACCAAGGACAGCGAGCTGCTGGTGATCTCCTTCCTCGGCGCCGCCGTCCTGGTTGCCGGGATCTCCGAGTGGTTCGGGGTCGCCGACGCCATCGGGGCGTTCATGGTGGGGCTGATGCTCGGCGGGACGAGTTCTGGGCCGCGGATCCGGAAGCTGGTGCATCCGCTGCGGGACGCGTTCGGGGCGATCTTCTTCTTCGCGTTCGGGCTCTCCATCGACCCCGGTGACCTGCCGACGGTGGTGTGGCCGGTGCTGATCGCGGTGGCGCTGACCCTGCTGATGAACGTCCTCGCGGGGCTGGCGGCGGCCCGGATCCACGGCTTCGGTCCCGGGCCGGCCGCGAACATCGCCACCGCGCTGCTGGCCCGCGGCGAGTTCGCGCTGATCCTCGCGACGATGGCGGCGGGCGCCGGACTCGACGAGCGACTGCCCCCGTTCATCGCCGGTTACGTGCTGATCCTGGCCGTCCTCGGACCACTGGCGGCCGGCCGCTCCGGGCTGCTGGCACGGATGCTGCCGGGCGGCGGCGCGGGGCGGGAGGCCGAGCCCGGTGCGGCGGTCAGCTGTCCCGACAGATCAGCAGTAGCGCCCGGTCGTCGTTGACGTCCTTGGCGACGGCCTCGATCAGGTGCCAGGCGGCGCCGGCGAAGCCGCCGTGCACATACCGCTCGGCCTCGCCGGTCAGGCGGTCGATGCCCTCGGCGATGTCGCGGTCGGCGGCCTCCACCAGGCCGTCGGTGAACAGCATCAGGACGTCGCCGGGGCGCAGCGTCCCCTTGACCGGGTCGAACTGGGCGCCGTCGTAGACCCCGAGCAGCGGCCCCTCCCCCGCCTTCTCCTCCCAGCGGCCGGTGCCCGCGCTGAGTTGGAGGGCGGGGAGATGGCCCGCGGAGAACAGTTCGTAGTCGCCGGACTCCAGGTCGAGGACGAGGTGGACGGAGGTGGCGAAGCCCTCGTCCCAGTCCTGGCGCAGCAGGTAGCCGTTGGCGGCCGGCAGGAAGCCGTGCGGGGGGAGCGAGCCGAGCAGGCCGCCGAAGGCACCGGAGAGGAGCAGTGACCGGGACGCGGCGTCCATGCCCTTGCCGGAGACGTCGGTGAGCACGACCTCCAGGATGTTGCCGCCCTGGGTGCAGGAGGCCACCACGAAGTCGCCGGAGAAGGACTGGCCGCCGGCCGGGCGGAGCGCCATTTCGTGGTGCCAGCCCTTGGGGAGCTTGGGGAGTTTGCTCTGGACGCGGATCCGTTCGCGCAGGTCGAAGAGCATGGTGCCGCCGCGTCGCCAGGGCACGCCGACCCGGCTGCGGAACTGTGCGACCAGCAGCCCGGAGAGGCCGACCGCGGCCACCACCAGGACCGTGCCCGGGGTGATCCGGTCCCGGCCCTGGTCGTACGGGCCGAACAGGGCCGCCTCGACGATCAGGGCGGCGGCGGAGGCCGCGTACAGGACGAGGAGGTTGGCCGGCCGTAGCAGCAGGCCGCCGGCGATGATCGGGAGGACCAGTGCGGTCGGCGCGATCCACTCCGGGTGCCAGAGGGTGCCGCCGGCGATGGCCGGGACGGCGGCGAGCAGGGCGGCCAGCGCGAGCCAGTCGGAGCCGTCGCCGCGGAAGTAGTCGACACCGGCCTTGCGCATGCCGATCCGGGCCCGGTGCAGCCGTTTGCGCATCCGGGCCCTCAGGCTTTCCGCTCCCGCGCCGCGTGTCATTGTTCTGGGACCTTATCCACCCGTTCGGCGGCGCGTCGATTCGCCGCACGTCACCCCGGGGAATTGCGGGGAATTCGCGTTCGAAATGCGGTCGCGCGGCCGGAGAGCGGGCTGCTAGGGATGGCACATGACAACAGAGTTGCGGCCGTTGCGGGATGCCGACTGGGATGCCTGGTACGACAAGTTGGACGTGGCGTTCGGCGGGATCCCGGACGGGCCGGAGAGGCGCGCGTGGTGGCGGGCGATCACCGAGGTCGAGCGGGCGTTCGCGGTCCGGGACGGTGACGAGATCGTCGGCACCGGCGGATCGTTCTCGTTCGGACTAACGGTGCCGGGCGGGGCGGAGCTGGCCGTGGCCGGGGTCACCCTGATCAGCGTGCAGCCGACCCACCGGCGGCGCGGGGTGCTGCGCTCGATGATGCGGCACCAGCTGACGGACGTGCACGAGCGCGGGGAGGCGCTGGCGGTGCTGACCGCCACGGAGCCGGCGATCTACGGGCGGTTCGGGTACGGCCCGGCCACCCAGGAGCTGCGGATGACCGTGGACACGGTGCGGCTGGCCGCCCCGGACCTGCCGGGCGTGGACGGCGTCCGGCTGCGGCTGGTGGACCCGGCGGCCTCGCTGGCGGAGTGCGAGCGGGTCTATGCGGAGCTGGTGCCGACCCGGCCCGGGATGCTGGCGCGCCGCCCGCACTGGGAGCGGGGCGGGGCGCTCGACCCGGAGGGCGAGCGGAACGGGGCCGGCGCGCTGCAGTGCGTACTGGCCGAGGTGGACGGCGAGGTGCGGGGCTACGCCCGGTACGCCGTCAAGCCCGAGTGGGACCGCACCGGGCCGCGCGGGACGGTGCTGGTGCGCCAGATCGACGCGCTGGACCCGGTGGCCTACGCCGCGCTGTGGCGCTATCTGTTCGGGATCGACCTGACGGCGTCGGTGGCGGTGCGCGGCCGGCCGGTGGACGACCCGCTGCTGCACCTGGTGGCCGACCAGCGGCGGTGTGACATCGGGGTGCGGGAATCGCTGTTCGTCCGGCCGGTGGACGTCGGGGCGGCGCTGGCGGCCCGGACCTACCAGGCACCGGTGGACGTGGTGCTGGAGGTCACCGACGAGTTGTGCCCGTGGAACGCGGGGCGCTGGCGGCTGTCCGGCGACGCGAAGGGCGCGAGTTGCCAGCGGACCACCGATCCGGCCGAACTCGCGCTGTCCGTAAGGGAGTTGGGGTCGGCCTATCTGGGCGGGTTCACGCTGTCGGCGCTGGCCGGTGCCGGGCGGGTGCGGGAACTGCGGCCGGGGGCGCTGGCCGCAGCGTCGGTGGCGTTCGGGTCGGACCCGGCACCGTGGCTGCCGCACGGCTTCTGACGGTTACGGGCGCGGCCCGCCGCGTTCTTCAGGGGCGGGCGGCGGCGGGCTGGCAGGTGGGGCACCAGAAGAGGTTGCGGGCGGCGAGGTCGGCGGTGCGGACGGCACTGCCGCAGAGGTGGCAGGCGGCGCCGGTGCGGCGGTAGACGTAGACCTCGCCGCCGTGGTCGTCGACCCGGGGCGGGCGGCCCATGGCTTCCGGGGTGTGCTCGGGGCGGACGGTGTCGATCCGGTTGTTCTTCACGCCCTCCCGCATCAGGGCGACCAGGTCGGCCCAGACGGCGTCCCACTGGTCCCGGCGGAGGGCGCGGCCGGGGAGGTAGGGGTCGATGCCGTGTCGGAAGAGGACCTCGGCGCGGTAGACGTTGCCGACGCCGGCGATCACCTTCTGGTCGAGCAGCAGCGCGGCGATGGTGGTGCGGCTGCGGGTGATCCGCTGCCAGGCGCGGTCGCCGTCGTCGTCCGGCCGCAGCGGGTCGGGGCCCAGCCGGTCGTGTATCGCCTGCTTCTCGGCGTCGGTGATCAGCGCGCAGGCGGTGGGGCCGCGCAGGTCGGCGTGGTGGCCGGCGCCGACCAGCCGCAGCCGGACGGTGTCGGTGGGCGGCGGGGCAGGGGTGGTGCCGAAGCCGAGTTTGCCGAAGAGGCCGAGGTGGACGTGGATCCAGCGGTCCAGGCCGAAGCCGAGGAAGAGGTGCTTGCCGTGGGCCTCGGCGGTCTCCAGGACCTGGCCGTCGACGAGCGCCGCGCCCTCGGCGAACTTGCCCTGCGGACTGGCCACCCGGACCTTCCGCCCCTGGAACCGGTCGCGGTGGTCCGCGGCCAAGCGGTGGATCGTGTGCCCCTCGGGCATCGGGTGTCCTCCAGTGGGCGCGCCCGCTCTCCCGGTGGCCACCGGGGGAGCGGGCGACGGCGGGGTGCGGGGGTGTCAGTCCTGCTGCGGGTGGTGGGCCGGGATCGGGGGGAGCTCACCGGTGGTCTCGTAGGCGGAGAGCATCTCGATCCGGCGGGTGTGCCGCTCCTCGCCCGAGTACGGGGTGGCGAGGAAGACCTCGACGAAGCGGGTGGCCTCCTCGACGGTGTGCATCCGGCCGCCGACGGAGACGACGTTGGCGTTGTTGTGCTCGCGGCCGAGCTTGGCGGTCTCCTCGCTCCACGCCAGCGCGGCGCGGACGCCCTTGACCTTGTTGGCGGCGATCTGCTCGCCGTTGCCGGAGCCGCCGATCACGATGCCCAGGCCCTCCGGGTCGGCGGCGGTGCGCTCCGCGGCGCGCAGGCAGAACGGGGGGTAGTCGTCCTGGGCGTCGTAGATGTGCGGGCCGCAGTCGACGGGCTCGTGGCCGTGGGCCTTGAGCCAGTCGACGAGGTGGTTCTTGAGGTCGAAGCCGGCATGATCGGAGCCGATGTACACGCGCATGGCACGAGTGTGGCATGCCGTTCCCGGGGTAGACGCCATCGGGGCTGGGGCCCGCACTCCGGGCGCGGCCTGCCACTTCAGGCAACTCACCAGTAACGACAACGATCCGGATTCGGCTCTTCCAAACGGTCGTTAACAACGTTCTAATGCCTGGGTTCGACACCGAGAACCACCGAAGGACGGTGCACATGGGCGCGCACCCGCCTACTTCCCACGCGGTCCCCGCTGCCGGAGAACCCGGCAACGGCACCGCGAACCGGTCGCCTGACGGGCTCCAGGCCGGCCTCAAGAACCGCCATCTGTCCATGATCGCCATTGGCGGGGTCATCGGCGCCGGCCTCTTCGTCGGATCCGGGGCCGGTATCAAAGCCGCCGGCCCGGGGATCCTCCTCTCGTACGCGCTGACCGGTCTGCTGGTCGTGCTGGTGATGCGGATGCTGGGTGAGATGGCCGCGGCCTCCCCCACGTCCGGTTCGTTCTCCGCGTACGCGGACCGGGCCCTGGGCCGCTGGGCCGGCTTCACCATCGGCTGGCTGTACTGGTTCTTCTGGTCGGTGGTGCTGGCGGTCGAGGCGACCGCGGCGGCGTCGATCCTGACCGGCTGGATACCGGCGGTGCCGCAGTGGGCCTGGGCGCTGCTGGTGATGATCGTGCTGACCGGCACCAACCTGGTGTCAGTGGCCTCGTTCGGCGAGTTCGAGTTCTGGTTCGCCGGGATCAAGGTCGTGGCGATCGTGATCTTCATCGTGGTCGGCGCGCTGGCGATCTTCGGACTGCCGCCGGGGCACCACGCGGTGGGCACCGCGAACCTGTTGGACCACGGCGGATTCCTGCCGAAGGGACCGGGCGCGATCCTCTCCGGGATGCTGCTGGTGGTCTTCTCCTTCATGGGCAGCGAGATCGTCACGCTGGCGGCGAGCGAGTCGCCGAACCCGGTGGCGGCCGTCCGCAAGGCCGTGAACAGCGTGATCTGGCGGATCGCGCTCTTCTACATCGGGTCGATCGCGGTGATCGTGACCCTGCTGCCGTGGAACGACCCGGAGGTGGCCAAGAGCCCGTACGTGGCGGTGTTGAAGTCGCTGCACATCCCGTACGCGGACGTCGTGATGGACGTGGTCGTGCTGACCGCGGTGCTGTCCTGTCTGAACTCCGGGCTCTACACGGCGTCCCGGATGGCGTTCTCGCTCGGTGAGCGCGGCGATGCGCCGAAGGCGTTCGCAAAGGTCAACAAGGGCGGCGTCCCGGCGGTGGCGATCTGGGCGTCGGTGGCCTTCGGCTTCATCGCGACGATCTTCAGCTACACCTCGAAGGACACCGTCTTCCAGTTCCTGCTGAACTCCTCGGGCGCGGTGGCGCTCTTCGTCTGGCTGGTGATCTGCGTCTCGCAGCTGCGGATGCGCCGGATCATCGAGCGGGAGACGCCGGAGCGGCTGACGGTGCGGATGTGGCTGTACCCGTGGCTGACCTACGCCACCATCGCGCTGATCGTCTTCGTCGTGGGCTACATGTTCTACGACAAGGACGGCCGGGAGCAGATGGTGCTGTCGGTGGTGGCGGCCGCGGTCGTGCTGGTGGCCGGGCTGGTGCTCCAGAAGCGGCGGCCCCGTGAGGTGGCGGAGCCGGTGGCGACCGTGGAAGCACCCGAGAACGCGTAGGGGCCTCGGACGACGAACGGGGCCCGCACCCTTGGTGGGTGCGGGCCCCGTCGGCGTTTGTGCGGGTACTCAGCCGCGGCGGCCGGCCAGCTTCCAGGCGGTGGGCAGCGCCCCCATCGCCAGGGCGACCTTGAGGGCGTCGCCGATCAGGAACGGCACCATGCCGACGGCGACGGCCTGGCCGAAGGACAGGCCCGTGCTGAGCGCGAGGTAGGGGACGCCGATCGCGTAGATCAGGGCGTTGCCGGCGGCCATCGTGGCGGCGGTGCGGAGCACCCCGCGGTCGCCGCCGCGGCGGGCCAGCGCGCCCACGGCGGTGGCGGCGAGCAGCATGCCGAGGACGTAGCCGAAGGTGGCCCCGCCGGCGCCCGACGCGCCGCCCGCGAACCACGGCACGCCGGCCATGCCGGCCAGCGCGTAGAGCGCCATCGACAGCAGCCCGCGGCGGGCGCCGAGCGAGGTGCCCACGAGGAGGGCGGCGAAGGTCTGGGCGGTGACCGGGACCGGGGAGCCGGGGACCGGGATCGCGATCTGGGCGGCGATGCCGGTGATCACGGCGCCGCCGGCGACCAGTGCGGCGTCGCGGACGCGGGCGCGGGTGGCGGTGGCGGCCGGCAGCAGGTCGGCGAGGACCGCTCCAGAGGGGAGGGTGGGGGCGGCTGTGCTCATCAGGGGACTCCGCGGGTGTGAGGGGACCGTCCGGGGTGGAGCGGTCCGGCGGGACGTGATGACGTTAGTTCAGGGGGGCGGTGGCGATCATGTGCGAGCGGTGACAAAGCAGTACCGGCCCGCTTGGGGAGTTCCGGACAACGGCCAGAATGCCGGAGCCCGCCGGCACGCGGGGCGTCTTCGCAGGTCACGTGATGCTTGTCACGGACAAGGCGGTGGTGTGGTGCTGGTTTTGTGCTAGCCAGGGGCGGGCGGGGACACTGTGACGGCTCCGCGGTCACCTGTGGAGTTCCCCCAAACCGGGCGGCGATCCCGCCCTTGCGCCCCTTGCGAGAGTACGAGCCGATGCACGACGCACCGCCCCTGGTCGAGAAAGAGCCGCTGTCCGCGGGGCTCAAGCAGCGCCATCTGACGATGTTGGGTCTGGGCGGGGTGATCGGGGCGGGGCTGTTCGTGGGCTCCGGTGCGGGCATCGCGGTGGCCGGGCCGGGGATCGTGCTGTCCTATCTGATCGCCGGGGCGCTGGCGATGCTGGTCATGCGGATGCTCGGGGAGATGTCGGCGGCGATGCCGGCGTCCGGGGCGTTCTCGGTGCACGCGGAGCGGGCGCTCGGGCGCTGGGCCGGGTTCAGCGTGGGCTGGTTGTACTGGTTCCTGCTGGTGGTGGTGCTGGCGGTGGAGGCCACCGGGGCGGCGCAGATCGCGCACGGTTGGGTGCCGGCGGTGCCGCAGTGGGGGTGGGTGCTGCTCTTCATGGTCGTGTTCACCGTCGCCAACCTGGCCGCGGTGAAGAACTTCGGCGAGTTCGAGTTCTGGTTCGCGACGCTGAAGGTCACCGCGATCGTGCTGTTCCTGGCCTTGAGCCTGCTGGCGGTCTTCGGGGTGCTGCCGGAGACCTCGCCGGTGGGGCTGACCAATCTCACCGGGCACGGCGGGCTGCTGCCGCACGGCTGGTCCGGGGTGGTCTCCGGCGTGCTGGCCGTGGTGTTCGCCTTCGGTGGGCTGGAGGTGGTCACCATCGCGGCGGCCGAGTCGGACGATCCGGCGCGGGCGGTGGGCCGGGCGGTGCGCAGCGCCGTGTGGCGGATCCTCTTCTTCTACGTGGGCTCGATGCTGGTGATCGTCACGGTGCTGCCCTGGTCGTCGATGCAGCCGGGCAAGAGTCCGTACGTGATGGTGCTGGACCACGTCGGCGTGCCGGGCGCCGGGCAGATCATGAACATCGTGGTGTTCGTGGCGCTGCTGTCGGCGCTGAACGCCAATCTCTACGGTTCGTCGCGGATGGTGTTCTCGCTGGCCGAGCGCGGGGAGGCGCCGCGCGGGCTGTTGAAGGTGTCGGGCGGCGGGGTGCCGCGGCGGGCGGTGCTGGCGTCGGTGGCGTTCGGCTTCGTCTCGGTGCTGCTGAATCTGAAGTGGCCGGATTCGGTCTTCCTGTACTTGCTCAATGCGGTCGGTGCGGTGCTGCTGTTCGTCTGGGGGCTGATCGCCGTGTCCCAGTTGCGGCTGCGGCCCCAGATCGAGCGGGAGGCGCCGGAGCGGCTGGTGCTGCGGATGTGGGCGTTCCCGTATCTGACGTGGGTGGCGCTGGTGGCGATGGGCGTGGTGATCGTGCTGATGCTGACCGATGACACGGCCCGGCCGCAGTTGCTGTGGTCGGCCGGTGCGACCGCCGCGGTGCTGGTGGTGGCGGGTGCGCGGGAGTTGCGGGCGCGCCGGGTGCGGGGCTGAGGGCCGCCGCCGCCCGGGCGGGCGGGGCGCGGTCCGGGCCTGGGGACGGCTCCGGGGCGGCCCGGGCACATTTGAGACGTACCTCACATCTCACTGCATTCGACGATGTATCAGACACGCTCGGTCACGATCCCGTCTGAATAGCGAACAATCGCTGCACGACTGTTGCCCTGAGCGGACACGGCCACTCAGACTGAGCCAGCTTTGCCGAGGACCCCGGAGATGAGCCGTCCGCGGCCCCGGGAGAACGCAGTATCGCCCCGCCCGCATCTCACCTACTGGGACAGGTACGACATGAATCGGACACCCTCGTCCGCCGCGTCCGCCGGTGCGCGGAACGCCGCGGCCCCGGGCACCGGCCAGGACGACGGCGCACTGTCGCACGGCCTCAAGCAGCGCCACCTCTCGATGATCGCCCTCGGCGGGGTGATCGGGGCGGGGCTGTTCGTCGGCTCCCGCGAGGGCATCGCGGCGGCCGGCCCGTCGATCGTGCTGGCGTATGCCGTCTCCGGTGCACTGGTCATGCTCGTCATGCGGATGCTCGGCGAGATGTCCGCGGCCCACCCCTCCTCCGGCTCCTTCTCGGTGCACGCCGAGCGGTCCATCGGCTCCTGGGCCGGCTTCACGGTGGGCTGGATGTTCACCGCGCTGCTGTGCGTGGCGGTGGCGGCCGAGGCGCTGGGCGCCGCGGACGTGCTGCACCAGTGGTTCCCCTCCACCGAGCCGTGGATGTGGGTCCTGCTGATCATGGTGATCTTCACCGCGACCAACCTGACCGCGGTCGCCAACTTCGGTGAGTTCGAGTTCTGGTTCGCCGCCCTGAAGGTCGCGGCGATCGCCCTCTTCCTGATCCTGGGCGTGCTGGCCATCTTCGGCCTGCTGCCCGGCACCTCGGCGCCCGGCACCTCTCACCTGACCGGCGACGGCGGCTTCCTACCCAAGGGCGTCGACGGATTGATGGTCGGTCTGTTGGCGTCGGTGTTCGCCTACGGCGGCCTGGAGACGGTGACCATCGCGGCCGCCGAGTCCAAGGACCCGGCCCGCGGCGTGGCTCGCGCGGTGCGCACCGCGATGTGGCGGATCGCGCTGTTCTACGTCGGCTCGATGGCGATCATCGTCACCGTCATCCCGTGGAGCGCCCCGTCGATCGCCAAGAGCGGCCCGTACGTGGCGGTGCTCGACTACCTCAAGATCCCGGCGGCCGGCCAGATCATGAACGTGGTCATCCTGATCGCCCTGCTCTCCGCGGTGAACGCCAACATCTACGGCTCGTCGCGGATGGCCTACTCGCTGATCGCCCGCGGCCAGGGCCCGGCCTTCCTCGGCAAGGTGAGCAGCGGGGTGCCGCGCCGGACGGTGCTGCTGTGCGCCGCGTTCGGGTTCGTCGCGGTGCTCCTGAGCTTCTGGTGGCCGACCACGGTCTTCCAGTGGCTGCTCAACATGGTCGGCGCCGCCGTCCTGGTGGTCTGGGGCTTCATCGCCGTCGCCCAGCTGCGCACCCGGCGGCAGTTGGAGCGCGAGGCGCCCGAGAAGCTCATCGTGCGGATGTGGGCCTTCCCGTACCTGACGTGGGTGGCGCTGATCGGGGTCGTGGCGGTGCTGGTGCTGATGCTGCGCGACGACAACCAGCGGATCCAGCTGCTGTTCACCGGTGGCTTCGGCGTGGTGCTGGCGGTGGTCGGACTCGTCCGGCAGCGGGCGCTGAACAACCGGTAGTTCTCCTTCCGGACCCCTTCAGGCGGGGCGGGACCTCCTTCCGAGGTCCCGCCCCGCCTCCGTCTTTGGGACCAGGCCGCCCGCCATGACGGGCCCGTGATCATTCCTGCTGATAGCGTGCTCTTGCTCATTGTTTGCAACTACAGCGAATACGCAGCTTGGAGGCGGGGTCGATATGGCGACCTACACACTTCCGGAACTCCCCTACGACTATGCGGCGCTGGCGCCGGTCATCAGCCCCGAGATCATCGAGCTGCACCACGACAAGCACCACGCGGCGTACGTGAAGGGCGCCAACGACACCCTTGAGCAGCTCGCCGAGGCGCGCGACAAGGACCAGTGGGGCAACGTCAACGGCCTGGAGAAGAACCTCGCGTTCCACCTCTCCGGCCACATCCTGCACAGCATCTACTGGCACAACATGACCGGCGACGGCGGCGGCGAGCCGCTGGAGAAGGACGGCGTGGGCGAGCTGGCCGACGCCATCGCCGAGAGCTTCGGCTCGTTCGCCAAGTTCAAGGCGCAGCTGTCCAAGGCGTCGGCGACCACGCAGGGCTCCGGCTGGGGCGTGCTGGCCTACGAGCCGGTGACCGGCCGCCTCATCGTCGAGCAGATCTACGACCACCAGGGCAACGTCGGCCAGGGCTCGGTGCCGATCCTGGTCTTCGACGCCTGGGAGCACGCCTTCTACCTCCAGTACAAGAACCAGAAGGTCGACTTCATCGAGGCCATGTGGAACGTCGTGAACTGGCAGGACGTGGCCAAGCGGTACGCCTCCGCCAAGGAGCGTGCGAACAACCTGCTGCTGGTGCCGTGACCCGGTAGCCGGACGAGGCGTCCTGCCTCGTGATCGTCTTCTCACCCTTCACTTGGCAGGCGGAACAGAGCGAAGCCCCCGCGAGGACATGACTCGCGGGGGCTTCGTGCGTACCGGACGGGGCGGCCGGCCGACGGTCAGTCGAAGAGCGGAGCCTGGGTCCGCGTCCGCTTGAGCTCGAAGAAGCCCGGGATCGACGCCACCATCAGCGTGCCGTCCCACAGCCTGGCGGCCTGCTCGCCCTTGGGGGCGGGGGTGACGACCGGACCGAAGAAGGCGATCCGCCCGTCCGTCGCCCGACCTTCGCCCGCACCGTCGTACTCCGGCCCGGGGACCGCGATCACCGGGGTGCCGACCTCCTGGCCGACCAGGTCGATGCCCTCCTTGTGGGAGGCGCGCAGCTCGGCGTCGTAGGTGTCCTTGTCGGCGTACTCGATCAGGTCGGCGGGCAGGCCGGCGTCGGCGATGCCGGCCGCGAGGGAGTCGCGATTGATCCCCTCGCCGGCGGTGTGGAAGCGGTTGCCGAGCGCGGTGTAGAGCTTGCCGACGACCTCGTCGCCGTAGAGCTGCTGGGCGGCGATCACCACACGGACCGGGCCCCATGCCTTGCCGCCCGGGCGCATGTTCTCCGCGTACTGGGCGGGCAGTTCGTCGAGTTTGTTCTCGTTCAGCACGGCCAGGCTCATCACGTGCCAGCGCACCTGGACCGGGCGGAGCTTCTCCACCTCCAGCATCCAGCGGGAGGTCAGCCACGCCCACGGGCAGAGCGGGTCGAACCAGAAGTCTGCCGGGGTCTTCGCGGTCTCGGACACGGGGTCTCCTCTTGAGAGCATCAACGGTGTGGTTCCGTGCACGCTTCAACCGACGGCGCCCGTGCCATGATTCCCCGTGTTCGATATCCGAGACGAGGGCGAGGGAGGCACACCGTGCCAGGTGAGAATCTGTCCCGGGAAGAGGCACGCGAGCGGGGCCAACTGCTGGCGGTCGACGGCTACGACGTGGCGCTGGACGTCCGCTCAGCGGTCGCCCGGGGTGCGGACGCGACCACCTTCGGCTCCCGGACGACGATCCGCTTCCGCTGTGCCGAGCCCGGCGCGGCGAGTTTCGCGGACCTCCTGGCGCCCTCGGTCACCTCGGTCACCCTCAACGGCCGGGAACTGGACCCGGCCGAGGTCTTCGACGGCACCCGGATCGCGCTGACCGACCTGGCCGCCGAGAACACCCTGGTCGTCGACGCGCAGTGCGCCTACAGCCGCACCGGCGAGGGCCTGCACCGCTTCGTCGACCCCGAGGACGGCGAGGTCTACCTCTACACCCAGTACGAGCCCGCCGACGCGCGCCGGGTCTTCGCCACCTTCGAACAACCCGACCTGAAGGCCCCGTTCACCTTCGAGGTGACCGCGCCCGAGGGCTGGCTGGTGCTCAGCAACGGCGCCCAGGAGGGCCCCGCCGAGGCCGGCCGGCACCGCTTCGCGACGACCAAGCCGATCTCGACGTACATCACCGCCGTGATCGCCGGCCCGTACCACTACGTCACCGACACCTACCGCCGCACCTTCGATGGGGGTACCTCCCGTTCGAGCGCAGCCGAGAATGGGGGAGGCACCGAGCTGACGGTCCCCCTCGGCGCGCTCTGCCGCAAGGGGCTGGCCCGGCACTTCGACGCGGACGACGTCTTCACCGTCACCAAGCAGGGCCTGGACTTCTTCCACGACCACTTCGACTTCCCGTACCCGTTCGGGAAGTACGACCAGGCGTTCGTGCCGGAGTACAACCTCGGCGCGATGGAGAACCCCGGCTGCGTCACCTTCCGCGAGGAGTTCATCTTCCGTGGCAAGGTCACCGAGGCGTCCTACGAGCGCCGAGCCAACGTCATCCTGCACGAGATGGCGCACATGTGGTTCGGCGACCTGGTCACCATGCACTGGTGGGACGACCTGTGGCTGAAGGAGTCCTACGCGGACTTCATGGGCAGCTTCGCGCAGGTGGGCGCGACCCGCTTCACGGACGGCTGGATCACCTTCGCCAACCGCCGCAAGTCCTGGGCGTACCGCGCCGACCAGCTGCCCTCCACCCACCCGATCACCGCCGACATCCGCGACCTGGAGGACGCCAAGCTCAACTTCGACGGCATCACCTACGCCAAGGGCGCCAGCGTCCTCAAGCAGCTGGTGGCGTACGTCGGCCAGGACGCGTTCCTGGAGGGCGCCCGGCGCTACTTCAAGCGGCACGCCTACGGCAACACCCGGCTGGCGGACCTGCTGACGGTGCTGGAGGAGACGTCGGGGCGGGACCTGGCGGCCTGGTCCCGCGCCTGGCTGGAGACGGCCGGCGTCAACTCCCTCACCCCGCAGGTCACCTATGACGCGCAGGACCGGATCACCGAGCTGAGCATCCTCCAGGAGGCCGCACCCAGCCACCCGGAGCTGCGGCCGCACCGGGTCGCGGTGGGCCTCTACCGCCGGCTGGACGCCGACTCGGCGCTGGTCCGCTACGCCCGCGCCGAGGTGGACGTAGCCGGGCCGCGGACCGCGGTGCCGGAGCTGGCCGGGGTCGAGCGGCCGGAGCTGATCCTGGTCAACGACGAGGACCTGACGTACTGCAAGACCCGGTTCGACGAGGGGTCGCTGGCCACCCTGCGGGCCCGGCTCGGCGATCTGACCGACCCGATGGCGCGGGCGCTGTGCTGGGCCGCGGTGTGGGGACTGACCCGGGACGGGCTGATGCCGGCCCGCGACTTCCTGGACCTGGTGCGGCGGTTCGCCGGGGCGGAGAGCGTCATCGGGGTGCTCCAGTCGGTGCTCGGCCAGGCGGAGGCGGCGCTGGAGCACTACGTCGCGCCCGAGTACCGCGAGCGGACCACCCGCGAGCTGTCCGAGGGCGCGCTGCGCGAACTGCGGCTGGCCGAGCCCGGCAGCGGCCACCAGCTGAGCTGGGCCCGGCACTTCGCCGCGGTGGCCACCACCGCGGCCGACCTCCAGCTGCTCCGGGGACTGCTGGACGGCACCGCGAAGATCGACGGGCTGGCGGTGGACCAGGAGCTGCGCTGGGCGTTCCTGCTGCCGCTGGCCGCGCACGGGGTCGCCGACGAGGCGGCGATCGACGCCGAACTGGCCCGCGACGACACCGCGTCCGGCAAGCGCCACCAGGTGCGCTGCCTGGCCGCCCGCCCCTCGGCCGACGTCAAGGCGGCGGCCTGGGCGGACGTGGTGGACTCCGACGCGCTCTCCAACGCCCTGGTCGAGGCGACCCTCAGCGGCTTCGCGCAACCGGCGCAGCGGGAACTGCTGGTGCCGTACGCGCCGCGCTACTTCGCGGTGATCGAGCGGATCTGGCGGGAGCGGTCCATCGAGATCGGGATGTCCGTGGTGCGCGGGCTGTTCCCGTCCTGGCAGGTGGACCGGGCCACGCTGGAGGCGGCGGACGCCTGGTTGGCGGAGCGTCCGGAGGCCGCGCCCGCGCTGCGCCGACTGGTGCGGGAGGAGCGGGACGACCTGGCGCGGGCGCTGCGCGCACAGGCTTGTGACGAGGCGGCCGGTCCCAGGCCGTAACCCGGCCCGCGACCAGTAGTCATCGGCCGTCGAACGCCCGTACTTGAGGGCGGGATTGTCCCGCTTGTGACACAGGCGGGTAACAGCGGTTAGGGGGCGGAGCGGGGCCGGGAATCGACCGGGCATGAACCACGACACCCCGCTCTCCCCGCTCCCCCTCCACCACCTCGCCGACGGCCGCTGCCCGGTGCTGACGACCCATCAACTGCGGGCGCACGGCGTACCACCCGCCGAGATCACCGAGCGCTGCCGGCCGGGCGGCCCCTGGCAGCAGCTGCTGCCCGGCGTCCACCTGCTCCACCAGGGGCCGCCCACCAGCGAGGAGCGGCTGCACGCCGCGCTGCTCTACGCCCGGCACCGCGGCCCGTCCGTGCCGGCCCAGCCGCGAGCCGCGGAAGCCGGCCAGGAACCGATGATCACCGGACTGGCGGCGCTCGCCCTGCACGGCTTCGCCGCCGCTCCCCCGCTGCTCTCCCTGGACCGCATCGAGGTACTGGTGGCGCGCACCCGGCGGCTGCGCTCGGCGGGGTTCGCGGGGATCGTCCGGGGCGCCGACCTGCCGGCCCCGCAGGACGTCACCGGGGTGCCCACCGCCCCCGTCCCACGGGCCCTGGCGGACGCGGTGGCCGGCCTCACCGACGGAACCGTGGTGCGCCGACTGCTGACCGAGGCGGTGCGCGGCGGGCACTGCGAGGCGACCGCGGTGGTGCGGGAGCTGAGCCGGGCCCGGCTGCTGACCCGGCCGCACGTGGTGGACGCGGTCGACGCCCTGATGGCCGAGGGCCGGGCCCTGGCCGAGCAGCGGCTCTACGACCTGGTGCACGCCTACGGGCTGCCCGACCCGCTGTGGAACGTCGACCTGCGGCTGCCGGGCGGCCCGTACCTGGGCGGGGTGGACGCGTACTGGCCGGAGTACGGAGTGGCCGTGGAGATCGACACCAGCACCCCGCGCCCGTCCGACCACGGCCGTACCGACACGCCCCGGGACGAGCACCGGGAGCGCCTGGAGCGGCTCGGCATCAGCCTCGTCCGGTGCCGGCCGCGGACCCTGCGGGAGACCCCGGAGCAGCAGGCCACGGTGGTGCGGACGGCGCTGATGGCGGCGGCGGACCGGGAGCCGACGCGGTACGTGGTGGTCCTCCCGCACTGACCGCACCACCAGGCGAGGTAACGGTCCGCGACCAACGGACACGCTCCGTGGGGAACCGTGCGGCCCGCAACTCCATCTGTTGGAACGGATTGGACAAGGCGACGGGTCTCACACACATGATGGGAGCGCCACTGAGCAGGTGTTCCAGCAGACACCCGGAGCCGGGCCAGCGGGCCAGGTCAGAAAGAAGGAGTCCCATGAGGATCGGTATCGTCGGAGCGACCGGACAGGTCGGCAGCGTGATGCGGCGCATTCTCGCCGAGCGCAACTTCCCGGTCGAGCAGCTGCGGCTGTTCGCTTCGGCCCGGTCCGCCGGACGGACGCTGCCCTGGCAGGACACCGAGATCACGATCGAGGACGCGGCCACCGCCGACTACTCCGGTCTGGACATCGTGCTCTTCTCGGCCGGTGGCGCCACCTCCAAGGCGCTGGCGGAGAAGGTCGCCGCCGCCGGCCCGGTCGTGATCGACAACTCCTCGGCCTGGCGCCGTGACCCGCAGGTTCCGCTGGTGGTCGCCGAGGTCAACCCGCAGGCCATCGCCGACCGGCCCAAGGGCATCATCGCCAACCCGAACTGCACGACCATGGCCGCCATGCCGGTGCTGCGCCCGCTGCACGAGGAGGCCGGGCTGGTCTCCCTGGTCGTCGCCACCTACCAGGCGGTCTCCGGCAGCGGCCTGGCCGGCGTCGCCGAGCTGGACGGACAGGCCCGCAAGGTCATCGAGCAGGACGCCACCAAGCTGACGCACGACGGCGCGGCGGTGGAGTTCCCCGACCCGGAGACCTACGTCCGCCCGATCGCCTTCAACGTCCTGCCGATGGCCGGCTCGATCGTCGACGACGGGCTGAACGAGACCGACGAGGAGCAGAAGCTCCGCAACGAGAGCCGCAAGATCCTGGACATCCCGGAGCTGAAGGTGTCCGGCACCTGCGTCCGCGTCCCGGTCTTCACCGGCCACTCCCTCCAGGTCAACGCCCGCTTCGCGCGCCCGCTCTCCCCCGAGCGCGCCCAGGAACTGCTGGCCGGCGCCCCCGGTGTCGCGCTCTCCGACGTCCCCACCCCGCTCCAGGCCGCCGGCCAGGACGCCTCCTTCGTGGGCCGGATCCGCCGCGACGAGACCGTCGACAACGGCCTGGCGCTGTTCGTCGCCAACGACAACCTCCGCAAGGGCGCCGCGCTCAACGCCGTCCAGATCGCCGAGCTGGTCGCCGCCGAGCTGCACGGCTGACCCGCCCCGCACCCGACGCACCGCGGCCGGTGCCGGTACGGATCCGTTCCGTACCGGCACCGGCCGCCGGTCTTCGCGCGCCCCTACCCCCGTCAGGGGCGCCGCACCTCGTACAGGAAGCAGCCGTACTCCACCGCCCGGACGTGGACGAGCGCCACCTCCGGGTCGGCGAACGCCTCGTCGAAGGCCGCCTCGAAGCCGGCCGTGGCGTCCTCGGGGATCTCGAAGCACCGCCCGCCGGCGATCCGGCCCTGCCGGTCGTAGCGCCGCAGGGTCCGCAGCGATCCGGTGTGGGCGTGGGGGTAGCCGTCGGCCGCCGGGTCCGGCCCCGGGCACTCCTCGGCGTGGATGAACACCGGCCCCTGCTCGTCGTAGGCCCCGGGGGTGGCGCCGGTCTCCGCCGCCCAGCGGCGCAGCGGCGCGTAGGACACCAGGGCCACCCGCTCGCCCTCCTCGATGGCCCGCAGGCAGCAGCGCAGCGGGCTACCGACGCAGTCCAGCGGCACTCCGTCCGCGCGGGCGGGGTACGGCTCCGTCGGGCGGCCGGCGTCGTCGGTGCCGCGCAGCTCCTTGAGCGTGGCGGCCGGTATGGGAAGCGGTGCGTATGTGGTCATGCGGCCAGCCTGGGCGGTCCGCGGCCGGGCCGCTGGCGGGATCCGGACGTCGTCCTGGACGCGGCGGTGCCGTGGAAGGATGGTCGGACGATGCGCTGACGGATTGTGATGGAGAAGGAGAGCGACGGGTGCCTGGTACGAATCTGACCCGGGAAGAGGCCCAGGAACGGGCGCGGCTGCTGACCGTGGACGCGTACGACATCGAGCTGGACCTGAGCGGGGCGCAGGGGGGAGGCACGTTCCGGTCGGTGACGACGGTCCGGTTCGACGTCGCCGATGGGGGCGGCGCGGAGTCGTTCATCGATCTGGTCGCGCCGACCGTGCACGAGGTGGTGCTCAACGGCACGGCGCTCGACGCGGCGGCGGTGTTCCAGGACTCGCGGATCGCGCTGGCCGGGCTGCGGGAGGGCCGCAACGAGCTGCGGGTGGTCGCCGACTGCGCGTACACCAACAGCGGTGAGGGTCTGCACCGGTTCGTCGACCCGGTGGACCAACAGGCGTACCTGTACACGCAGTTCGAGGTGCCGGACGCCCGTCGGGTGTTCGCCAGTTTCGAGCAGCCGGACCTGAAGGCCACGTTCCGGTTCACCGTGACGGCGCCCCGGGGCTGGACGGTGATCTCGAACTCGCCGACGCCGGAGCCGGGCGGCGCGGACGGCACGGTCTGGGAGTTCGCGCCCACGCCGCGGATCTCCACGTACATCACGGCGCTGATCGCCGGCCCGTACCACAGCGTGCACAGCACCTGGGACGGCGCCGACGGCCGGTCGGTGCCGCTGGGGATCTACTGCCGGCCGTCGCTGGCCGAGCACCTGGACGCGGAGGAGATCTTCGCGGTCACCCGGCAGGGCTTCGACTGGTTCCAGGAGAAGTTCGACTACGCCTACCCGTTCGCCAAGTACGACCAGCTCTTCGTGCCGGAGTTCAACGCCGGGGCGATGGAGAACGCCGGTGCGGTCACCATCCGCGACCAGTACGTCTTCCGCTCGAAGGTGACGGACGCGGCCTACGAGGTGCGTGCCGAGACGATTCTGCACGAGCTGGCGCACATGTGGTTCGGCGACCTGGTCACCATGGAGTGGTGGAACGACCTCTGGCTGAACGAGTCGTTCGCGACCTACACCTCGATCGCCTGCCAGGCGTACGCACCGGGCAGCAAGTGGCCGCACTCCTGGACCACGTTCGCCAACTCCATGAAGACCTGGGCCTACCGGCAGGACCAACTGCCGTCCACCCACCCGATCATGGCGGAGATCCGCGACCTGGACGACGTCCTGGTCAACTTCGACGGCATCACCTACGCCAAGGGCGCCAGCGTCCTCAAGCAGCTGGTGGCCTACGTCGGCATGGACGAGTTCTTCAAGGGCGTGCAGGCGTACTTCAAGGCGCACGCGTTCGGCAACACCCGGCTGAGCGACCTGCTCGGGGCGCTGGAGGAGACCAGTGGCCGGGACCTTGCCACCTGGTCGAAGAAGTGGCTCCAGACGGCCGGCATCAACATTCTGCGGCCGGAGATCGAGGTGGCCGAGGACGGCACCGTCACCGCGTTCGCGGTGCGGCAGGAGGCGCCGGCGCTGCCGACCGGGGCGAGGGGTGAGCCCGTCCTGCGGCCGCACCGGATCGGCATCGGCTACTACGACCTCACCGACGGCAAGCTGGTCCGCACCGGCGGCGTCGAGCTGGACGTGGACGGCGAACGGACCGAGGTGCCGTTCCCGGCGGGCTTCCGCCGGCCGGACGTGATCCTGCTCAACGACGGCGACCTGTCGTACGCCAAGGTGCGGCTGGACGAGCAGTCGCTGAAGGTCGTCACCGAGCACCTCGGGGACTTCACCGAGTCGCTGCCGCGGGCACTGTCGTGGGCCTCGGCCTGGGACATGACCCGGGACGCCGAACTGCCCGCCCGCGACTACCTCGCGCTGGTGCTCTCCGGCATCGGCAAGGAGACCGACATCGGCGTGGTCCAGTCGCTGCACCGCCAGGTGAAGCTGGCACTGGACCTGTACGCGGCGCCGGAGTGGCGCGAGAGCGGCCTGGCCACCTGGACCGAGGCGACGCTCGCGCACCTGCGGGCGGCCGCGCCGGGCAGCGACCACCAGCTGGCGTGGGCCCGGGCGTTCGCCGCGTCGGCCCGCACCGGCGACCAGCTGGACCTGCTCCAGGGCCTGCTGGACGGCACCCAGGAGATCCCCGGGCTGGCCGTGGACACCGAGCTGCGCTGGGCGCTGCTGGAGCGGCTGGCGGCCACCGGCCGGGCGGACGAGTCGGCGATCGCCGCCGAGCTGGCGCGGGACGCGACCTCGGCGGGCGAGCGGCACGCGGCGACGGCACGCGCCGCGCGGCCCACCGTGGCGGCGAAGGCCGAAGCCTGGGCGTCGGTCGTGGAGTCCGACGAGCTGCCCAACGCCGTGCAGGAGGCCGTCATCGGCGGCTTCGTCCAGCCGGACCAGCAGGAACTGCTGGCGCCCTACACCGCGAAGTACTTCGAGGCGGTCAAGGACGTCTGGGACAAGCGCAGCCACGAGATGGCACAGCAGGTCGTGGTGGGCCACTACCCGGCCCTCCAGGTCTCCCAGGAGACCCTGGAGGCCACCGACGCCTGGCTGGCGAAGGCCGACCCGAGCCCGGCCCTGCGCCGGCTGGTGACGGAGTCCCGGGCCGGCGTCGAGCGGGCCCTGAAGGCCCGGGCGGCGGACGCGGCCGCCGGGGCCTGACCTCCTCGCGCACCACGGACGCGGGCGTGCCCCGGAACCAGGTCGGTTCCGGGGCACGCCCCTTTTCCGCGGATGCGGGCTGCGGGGTGGAGTCGCCCGGCGGACGGGGCGTCAGGAGCGTGGCCGTCCGCCGGGCGGGTCGGGGGGCTCCCGGCTCGGCACGAGCCTGCGGGAGCACAGCCGGGCCCCGTCCCCCTCCTACGGGGCCCGGCGGGACGTGCGGGTCAGCCGCTCAGCTCGTCGAAGCGGCGGACCAGTTCGGCCCGGCCGGCCTCGGTGAGGTCGCCGTGCACCCGCATCCGGGCCAGGCCGCCGTCGGGGTAGACGTCCAGGCGGACGTGGGTGGCGGTGACCCGGCGGGGCAGCACGAAGCGGTGCGGGGTGTCGGGCTGGAGCTTGGTCTTGGGCAGGATCTCGAACCACGAGGACGCGTCGTCCGCGTTCCCGTCGCAGCCCGAGAGCCGGGCCCAGCCGGCCGAGTTGCCCTTGAGGTAGGCGGTGTCGATCTCGACGGCGCGGACCTCGCCCTGCGCGGCGAGCTTGAACCGCACCCAGTCGTTGGTGCCCCGCACCCGGCGGCGGCGGTTCTCCCAGCCGTCGTCCATCTTGCGCGACAGGTCGGGCTGGATGATCTGGGTGGGCGAGGAGTAGAAGCGGTCCGAGGCGTCCTCGACGGTGCCGCCGTGCATCACCGAGGCCAGGTCGAGGGTGCCCAGGACGTCCAGCCACTCCGGGTCGGGGACCACCTCGCCGTAGACCCGGAGGCGGGCTATGCCGCCGTCGGGGTGCTGCCGGAGGCGGAGGTGGGTGAAGCGGCGCTCGGCGGTGACCTCGAAGCCGTTGGCGGCGTGGCCGCGTACGGGGGTGCGGGGGACGAGCTCCTCCCACTTCACGCCGTCGGCGAGCAGGTCCTCGGGGCTGGGGCTGCCGGGCAGCGCGGTGGCCTCGACGGTGACCTGCTGCGGGTAGTTGCCGCGGAAGTGGGCGGTGTCGACGATGACGCCGCGGATCACGCCGGGGGCGGCGAGGCGGATCAGCGCCCAGTCGTGCTCGTCCTCGGTGGGGAAGGGGTGGTCGCCGTCGGCGCCCCGGCGGCGCCGGGTCTCCCAGCCGTCCATGATCTTGCCCTTGTGGCCGAAGTGCTCGGGGTCGAAGACCGCCGGGTTCGGCTTCAGCAGGTTCTCCCGCTCGGCGAAGAACTCGTCGTTGGCGGCGATCACACCGGCGCCGAAGCGGCGGTCGGCCAGGTCGACGAGCGAGGTGAACGGGAAGTCACCGCCGCGGTAGTCGGCGTACGGGTCGCCGCCGGAGTACGGCTGGGCGTCGTTGGCGTGCGGATCGGTGGAATCGGCGGCCGGGGTGACGGACATGCGTTTCCCTTCTGCTCCTGTGTGCGGTGCTGGGGACCGCTCCACCGTCGCAGCGGGGCACCCGACAGGTCCATCGAAAGTTTGTGAGGAATATCTTCAGCCGGGCTGAAAGGTGGCCGGTGTGCCGTCGCCACCGGCCCGCACGCGCTCCACCGGGGCGTACGCGCCGTCAGCCCTCACTCGCCGCCGGTCCGGCCCACGGTCACCTGGGCGGAGGCCGCCTGACGGAGCGCGGCCAGCACCCGGGCGAGCCCGGGCGCCCCCTCCGAACCGCGCCGGGCCGCGGCGACCACATGGCGGCGCGGCTGGTCGGCGTGGAGCACCCGCAGGGCGACCCCGCCGCCGTGCCCGGGGGCCCGCAGGCCGCCCGCCATCGCCATCCGGGGCACCAGCGCCACGCCCATCCCGGCGGCGACCATCGCCCAGATCGCGCTCCAGTCGGCGGCGGCGTGCGCCTGTTCCGGGACGAACCCGGCGTTCTCGCAGGCGGTGGTGGTGATCTGGGACCACGGGCCGCTACTGCCGAAGATCCACGGCTCGCCGGCCAGGTCGGCCAGCCGCAACCCCGGCTCGGCGGCCAACGGATGACCGGCCGGCAGCGCCACGTCCAACGGGTCGGCGAGCAGCGAGACCCGGCTGAACTTGGGGTCGCGCGGGGTGGGCGCGTGCGCGGCCAGCGACAGCGCCAGATCGACGCTGCCCTCGGCCAGCAGCTCGTACGCGGCCTCCGCCTCCGCCTCCCGTACGGTCACGGCCAGGCCCGGGTGGGTGCGGCGCAGCTCCTGGACGGCGGGGACCACCAACGCCGGGATGGCGGTGGAGAAGGCCCCGACCCGCACCGTGCCGGCCTCCCCCTGGAGGTAGCCGAGGAGGTCCGCGTCGGCCCGCTCCAGCTGCGCGAAGACCGCCTCGGCGTGCCGCAGCACCAGTTGGGCGGCACCGGTGAGCCGGACCCGCCGGCCGTGCGCCTCCAGGAGCGTCACCCCGAGCGACTTGGCGAGCCCGGTCAGCTGCTGCGAAACCGCCGAGGGCGTCATGTGCAGCGCCTCGGCGGTCGCGGTGACCGTGCCCACTTCCTGGAGGGTCCGCAGGATGCGCAGCTTCTTGATGTCCCAGTCGGCCATGCGGGCAGCGTACGCACCCGACGCGGCCGGCCCGGTCACCGCGGGCCGCCCGCCGCTCCCAGGGCCACCCCGGCGACGATCAGCGCCATGCAGAGCACCTGCATCGCGCTGATGCCCTCGCCCAGGACGACCAGCGAGACCAGCGCCACGCACACCGGCTGGAGGTAGTAGACGGCCCCGGCGCGGGCGGCGCCGACCAGGGCGATCGCCTTGTTCCAGGTGAAGTAGGCGACGGCGGAGGAGCACACCCCGATGTAGAGCAGCGGGCCGACCGTCCCGGCGGTGAGCGGGAAGCCGCCCTCGACGCCGAGGCTGACGGCGTAGGCGGGCAGCAGCATCCCGGCGCCCAGCGCGAACGTCATGAACAGGAAGGAGAGCCCGCCGATCCCCTCGGGACGGCGGCGCAGCAGCGCGCTGTAGCCGGCGAAGGTGGCGGTGGCGGCCAGCATCCACAGGTCGCCGCCGGCGAAGTCCAGGTGCAGTACCGCGGTCGGCGAACCCTTGCCGACCAGGGTGAGCACGCCCAGCAGCGCGATCACCATGCCCGCGATGCGGCGGGCACCCAGCGGCTCACGGCCGCCGCGCCGGCCGCCGACCAGGTCGAAGAGGGCGATCATCATCGGCGAAGCGGCCGCGATCATCGCCATGTTGGTGGCCGAGGTGCTCTTCCCGGCCGTGTAGATCAGGGTGTTGAAGAGGGTGACGCCCAACAGGGCGGCCAGCGCCAGGAATCCGAGGTGCCGGCGGATCACCGGCCACTCCCGGCGGACCTGCCCCAGGGCGAACGGGGCGACCGCCAGCAGCGCGATGATCCAGCGCCAGAACGCGGTCTGGACGGGCGGTACGGTCTCGTGCAGGGCGCGGGCGATGACGAAGTTGCCGGACCAGACGACGGTCGCCGTCAGAGCCAGGGTCAGCCCCACGGCCTGCGTGGACGGTGTGCGGTGTGTGCGGGCCCGCTCCAGGACTGCCACGGTTTCCTCTCCCTCAATGGTGGATACGGATCCACCGTGGCAGCCCCCAACCCATCAGGTCCATCGAATACTTCAGGCGATTCCTTTCAAGAAAAGTGAAAGGAATCGCCTGAAGGGATCCTGACGGGGGTCAGCCGCGGGCCGCCCGGCGGGCCAGGATCGCGGCCTGCCGCTCGTCGAAGCGGCGCGCCTGCCCGTCCAGGCCGTCCAGGAACGCCCCCAGCTCCTCCTGGGCGGCGAGCCCCTCCGGGCCCAGCCCGCCGATCTCCAGCACCTTCAGGTAGCGCAGCACGGGCTGGAGCACGTCGTCGTGGTGGATGCGCAGGTTGTAGATCCCGCCGAGGGCCATCCGGGCGGCGGCCCGCTCGAAGCCGGGCATGCCGTGGCCGGGCATCCGGAAGCCGGTGACCACGTCCCGTACGGCGCACATCGTCCGGTCGGGGGCCAGCTCGAAGGAGGCGCCGAGGAGGTTGCGGTAGAAGACCATGTGGAGGTTCTCGTCGGTGGCGATCCGGGCCAGCATCCGGTCGCACACCGGGTCGCCGGAGTGCCGGCCGGTGTTGCGGTGCGAGATCCGGGTGGCCAGCTCCTGGAAGGCGACGTACGCCACCGAGTGCAGCATGCTGTGCGCGTTGTCGGACTCGAAGCCCTCGGACATGTGGGCCATCCGGAACCGCTCCAGCTCGACCGGGTCCACGGCGCGGCTGGTGAGCAGGTAGTCGCGCATCACGATGCCGTGCCGGCCCTCCTCCGCGGTCCAGCGGTGGACCCAGGTGCCCCAGGCGCCGTCCCGGCCGAAGAGGGTGGCGATCTCGTGGTGGTAGCTGGGGAGGTTGTCCTCGGTCAGGAGGTTGACGACCAGCGCGGTGCGGCCGATCGCGGTGACCTTGGACTGCTCGGGGGCCCAGGGCTCGCCGTCCATCACGCCGTCGAAGTTCCGCCCGTCGCTCCACGGCACGTACTCGTGCGGCATCCACTCCTTGGCGATCCCCAGATGCCGGTTGAGCTCCTTCTCTACGACCTCTTCGAGGGCGTAGAGCAGTCGGGTGTCGGTCCAGGCGGCCTGGCCGCGCGCTCCGTCGAGGCGGTCGGGGGCGATGGTCACGGGAACTCCTGGGGACGACGGACCTACGGATCCGTAAGTTGGACTTACGGCCCCGTAGGTTACGTCATCGTAGGTACGCCCCGGTTAAACACCTCCCCAAGGGCGAATCGCCCGCATAGCTGCCCAACTACCGCCCTATGTCCGGTTTTTCGTGATCACTGGCCCAGGCATGCGAAAAGGGGCGCCCACCGGTCCGTAAAGGATCGGTAGGCGCCCCTTTTGAAGGCGTCATGGGCGCGGGCGGACGGCCCGCGCGGGGCTTGGTCAGCCCTTGGACTTGGCCTGCTTGCGGGACTTGTCGGTCGCCATGACCAGCCCGGCGATGATCAGGAAGAGCACGATGGGCGCAACCACGTAGAGGCCGAGCGTCTGGATCACGCTCAGGCCCGGACCCGGGTCGTCACCGTCGTCGCGGGTGAGCGCAAACGCGGGGGACGACATCAGCAGCATCAGCGCGGTGCCGGCGGTGATGGTTCCGGCGCGCAGGGCGGTGTTCTTGACCTTGTTGCTCACCCGTTCAACGTAGCGGACGACACTCCACCCCGCGCGTCCGGGGTGGGGCAAGCGACATACCGGCAGGCCGGACGGCCCGGTGCGGCGCCCCGCGAGGGCTCGCGGTCGTCGCGCTCAGCGCGCGAAGGACGCCAGCTCCCGCATCAACGCGTGCAGTCGGGGTGAGGCGGCCAGCTCTTCGAGGGTGTGCGGGCGGCCGTCGGGGCCGGCGATGGGGAGGCGCCAGTTGGGGTACTCGTCCCACGTGCCGGGGAGGTTCTGCGGGCGGCGGTCGCCCACCGCGTCCGGGAGCCAGATGCCGACCATGCGCGCCGGGGTGCGCAGCAGGAAGCGGTGGACGGCCTTGACCACCGCTTCCTCGTTGCGGGCGCCCTCGGGCAGCAGTCCGTGGCGGGAGAGCGCGCCGAGCCATTCGCGGAGTTCGTAGGCGGCCCGGGAGCGTTCGCGCTCGGGTGGCCCGGCGAGCAGGCCGAGGCGTTCGCGCAGGGCGACGTCGGCGCCGGTGAGCCGGGCGGCGGTGGGCGGCAGGTCGTGGGTGGTGACGGTGGCCAGGCAGCCGGCCCGCCATTCGTCGGGGGCCAGGATCCGGGCTGGGGTGGCGGCCGGTTCCGGTGTCGGGTCGTCCCCGTCGGCGGGGGAGCCGTCGGCGGCGGTGCCGTAGGCCCGCTCGAACCACAGGACGGAGGTGCCCAGGACGCCCCGTTCGGCGAGCGCCTCGCGGACGCCCGGCTCGACGGTGCCCAGGTCCTCGCCGATCACCGCGGCGCCGGCCCGGTGGGCCTCCAGGGCCAGCGCGGAGAGCATCGCCTCGCCGTCGTAGCGGACGTAGGCGCCCTCGGTCGGCGGCCGGCCCTCGGGGACCCACCACAGGCGGAACAGGCCCATCACATGGTCGATGCGGAGCGCGCCGGCGTGCCGGAGGAGGCCGCGCAGCAGTGCGCGGTAGGGCGCGTAGCCGGCGGCGGCCAGGGCGTCCGGGCGCCAGGGCGGCAGGCCCCAGTCCTGGCCGCGGGAGTTGAAGGCGTCCGGTGGTGCCCCGACGGACATTCCGGTGGCGAACGCGTCCTGTTGGGCCCAGGTGTCCGCGCCGGAGGGGTGCACGCCGACGGCGAGGTCGTGGACGAGCCCGACGGCCATGCCGGCCTCCCGGGCGGCCCGTTGGGCGGCGGCCAGTTGCTGGTCGGTGAACCAGGCGAGCCGGCAGTGGAAGTCGATCCGGTCCAGCAGCCGGTGGCGGATCCGGGCGGTCTGCGGTGAGCGGGGGTCGCACAGGCCGGCCGGCCAGCCGCGCCAGTCGGGTCCGTGCCGCTCGGCTAGCGCGCACCAGGTGGCGTGGTCGTCCAGGGCGCGGCCCTGTTCGGCGAGGAAGTCGCAGTACGCGGCGCGCCGGCCGGGGCCGAGCGGGACGGTGCCGAGGAGTTCCAGGGCCTCCCGTTTGAGGGCCCAGACGGCGTCCCGGTCGATCAGTCCGCCGCGGTCGAGGACGTCGGCGCGCAACTCGCCGGCCCGGGAGGCCAGTTCGTCGGCGCGGGCCCGCGCGTCGCCGGCCAGCAGGGCGTACTCCGGGATCTGCTCGATGCGCAGGTGGACGGGGTCGGGGAAGCGGCGGGAGGAGGGGCGGTAGGGGGACGGGTCGGTGGGGGGCCCGGGGACCGCCGCGTGCAGCGGGTTGAGCTGGACGAAGCCAGTGCCCAGGGCGCGTCCGGACCAGGCGGCGAGGTCCGCGAGGTCGCCGAGGTCGCCCATGCCCCAGGAGTGCCGGGAGAGCAGCGAGTAGAGCTGGACGAGGAAGCCGTGGGTGCGGCCGGGCGGGGCGGGCACCGCCTCGGGGGCGACGATCAGGTGGGCGCGGGCGGTGCGGCCGTCGGGGGCGTCGGCCCGGAGGTCGTGCACGCCGAGCGGGAGCCCGGCGAGCGCCGCGGGGTCCTGCGTGCCGCCGTACGGGGTGCCGTCCCGTACTTCCGCGCCGATGAGCGTGCCGTCTTCGGTGCGGACGCTCAGGACGGTGCCGTCGGGGAGGTCCGGGAGGCGCGGTGGCCGGCCGCTGCGGGCGGTGACGGTGGGCGGCAGCAGGGCGTGGCCGACACTCTCCTCGTGGGCGGCGAGGGCGGTGCGGACGGCCTGCGGGGTGGAGGCGTCGACGCCGAGTGCGGCGAGCACCGCGACGGCGGTGTCCTCGGCGATGTGGACGGTGCGGCCGGGTGCGGGCTCGTAGGACGTGGCGATGCCGTGGAGCCGGGCGAGCCGGGCGCGGCCCATGGCTGCTCAGACCTCCATCGACTCCGTGCCCAGTCCGGTGGCCGTCGGTTCGCTGGTCAGCGGGAGTTCGGCGGTGATGGGGACCTCGCTGGTGAGCGGGGCGCTGTCGGCGAGCGGGGGCTCGCTGGTGAGCGGCGGCTCGGTGAAGCTGAACGAGCCGGAGCCCTCCAGGCCGGAGTCGGGGCCGGACACCCCGTCGAAGAGCCCGGGCTCGCCGCAGGGTTTCGCGGCGAGCGCGTCGAGGAGGAGTTGAGCGGATGCGGCCACGAGGGGCCTCCCGTTCATCGGTAGTGGGGCACGTCTGCGGTAGGGGGACACGTTTGCCCTACCCAGTCGACACGAGCGCAGACGCCTTCACCCAGCAAACGTGACTCACGTCACAGTATGGCTCGGCCGGCGATTTCGCGGCGGGGAACGCCGTGCGGCGCACAGAACGCCGGAAGATGGCGCTCCAGAACGTAATTTCTGCGGAGCGGAGCGCCTCATGGCCCGCCCGTGCCAGGGGGATGAAAGGGGCGGTCCGCCGGGTGTCCGGGAGCGCCCCCGAGGCCCGGTTGACACCCTCGCCGCCGCAATGGTGGGCTCACAGCCGAAGGTCTGTCCGATCGGGTACCGAGGGGTGTCGAATCCCCCGGTTCCGCGCCGCGCGCACCACGACCACACGCCCGCACCGCGGCCCCGCCCACCAGGCAGGCACCTGGGCGCGTGACGGCGACGCGGCGACCGGGCGGCGGGACACAGGGGGAACCGGCGGGAGCCGGTGAGCACGAGATACGGGGACGAGGAGCGACCGTGCGAGTCCGGGGCGTTTGGGGCGGAAGAACCGGTACGGGCAGGGGCAGCAGCCGTGCGCGGGTGGCGGGGACCACCGCGCTGGCCGCCGCCGTCATAGGAGGGCTGCTGGCCGGCGTACCGGCCGCCCAGGCGGCCCCGGCCGGCCCTGCCGCCGGCACCCCCGACCAGCCCGGCCGCCCCACCGACACCGGCGCGCCGCCCGCGGTCTGGCCGCGCCCCCAGTCGATGCGGCAGCTCGGCGCGGCGGTCCCGCTCGGCCCGACGGCGGTGCTGGTGGCCGCGCCGGACACCGACCCGTACGCCCTCGACGTGCTGCGCGGGCTGTTGCGGGACGCCGGGGTGCGCACCGTCCGGCAGGTCGCGCCCGGCGACCGGCTGCCCGCGGGCGGGCCGGTGCTGCTGGCCGGCGGCGCGCCCGCGGACGACGCCCTGCGGGCGCTGCGGGTGCCGCCCCGCGGCGATCTGCCGTCCGGCGGCTACCGGCTGGCCGTGGGCCAGGTCGCCGGCCGGGACACCGTCGCGCTGGACGGCGTCGGCCCGGACGGCCTCTTCCACGCCGCGCAGACCCTGCGCCAGTTGGTCACCGACGGCCCGGACGGCGAGCGGCAGCTGGCCTCGGTGACCGTCCGGGACTGGCCCGGCACCGGCGTCCGCGGCACCACCGAGGGCTTCTACGGACAGCCGTGGAGCCAGCCGCAGCGGCTGGCCCAACTGGACTTCATGGGCCGCACCAAGCAGAACCAGTACCTCTACGCCCCCGGCGACGACCCCTACCGGCAGGCGCGGTGGCGCGACCCGTACCCGGCCGCGCAGCGCGCCGACTTCCGGGCACTGGCCGAGCGGGCCCGCGCCAACCACGTCACGCTCGGCTGGGCGGTGACCCCCGGCCAGGCGATGTGCCTGTCCTCGGAAGAGGACCTACGGGCACTGCGCCGCAAGGTGGACGCGATGTGGGCGCTGGGGGTGCGGTCCTTCCAACTCCAGTTCCAGGACGTCAGCTACAGCGAATGGCACTGCGCCGCCGACGAGGAGACCTTCGGGACCGGCCCGCAGGCGGCCGCCAAGGCCCAGGCGGGCGTCGCCAACGCGCTGGCGCAGCACCTCGCCGAGCGGCACCCCGGCGCGGCGCCGCTGTCCTTGATGCCGACCGAGTTCTACCAGGACGGGGTGACCGCCTACCGCAGTGCGCTGGCGGCGGCGCTCAACGACCACGTGGAGGTGGCCTGGACGGGCGTCGGCGTGGTCCCGCGGACCATCACCGGCGGCGAACTGTCCACCGCCCGCGAGGCGTTCGGCCATCCGCTGGTCACCATGGACAACTACCCGGTCAACGACTACGCCCAGGACCGGATCTTCCTCGGCCCCTACACGGGCCGCGAACCGGCCGTCGCCACCGGCTCGGCGGCACTGCTGGCCAACGCCATGGAACAGCCGTTGGCGTCCCGGATCCCGCTGTTCACCGCCGCCGACTACGCCTGGAACCCGCGCGACTACCGCCCCACGCAGTCCTGGGAGGCGGCCATCGACGACCTCGCCGGCGGCGACCCCCAGGCCCGTACGGCGCTCCGCGCCCTGGCCGGGAACGCCGCGTCCTCCCTGCTCAACGGCGAGGAGTCGGGGTACCTCCAGCCGCTCATCGACCGCTTCTGGAAGGCCCGCGCGGCCGCCATCAACCACGGCCGACCCGGCGCCGACCCGGACTACGCCAAGGCCGCCCGGGCACTGCGCGCCGCGTTCGGCACCATGAGCAGCGCGCCCCGGGACCTGACCTCCGACCTGCGGGCCGAAGTCGGGCCGTGGGCCCAGCAGTTGGCCCGCTACGGGAACGCCGGGGCACAGGCCGTGGACACCCTCCTGGCGCAGGCCCGGGACGACGGCGACGCGGCCTGGGCGGCACAGCGCAGCGTGCTGCAGTTGCGGACCGAGATCGGCCAGAGCCCGGTGACCGTCGGCAAGGGCGTCCTGGGGCCGTTCCTGGACCGGGCGATGACCGAGGCGGACGCCTGGACGGGGGCCCACGGCGGCGCCCCGACCCCGGAGCACGGCGACAGCCGGACGTCGCTGACCGTGCCCTTCCCCCGCGTACGACCGCTGGCCGCGGTCACCGCGCTCACCGGGCCGGGTCCGACGGCCGGCGCGGTCTCCCTGGAGGCGCACGTACCGGGGGCCGGCTGGCAGCGGCTGGGCCCGCTGTCCGCGACCGGCTGGACGGAGGCCACCACCCCCGGGCTGCGCGCCGACGCACTGCGCCTGACCTGGGACGACGGCACCCCGGCACCATCCGTACAGGCACTCACCCCGTGGTACGACGACGGCCCACGGGCCGGTCTTGCGCTCTCCCGTACCGAGACCGACGCGCAGACCGGCGGCCGGACCACGGTGCAGGCCCTGCTCTCCTCCCGCCGCCCCGACGACGTGCACGGCCCGCTGACGGTCACCGCGCCCAAGGGCTTCACCGTCCACGCGCCCGGGGACGCGACCGCCCCGCGGGGCGGCACCGCGCTCGTCCCGCTCGACGTGGACATCCCCAAGGACACCCCCTCCGGGACGTACCGGGTCTCCGTCGCCTTCGCCGGCCAGGAGCAGCAGTTGACCCTCCGGGTCTTCCCGCCCACCGGCGGCCCCGACCTGGCGCGCGGCGCGGACACCACCTCCTCCGGCGACGAGACGGACGACTTCCCGGCGTCCGCGGCCACCGACGGCGATCCGAAGACCCGCTGGTCCTCCCCCGCCGAGGACAACTCCTGGTTGCAGTTCACCCTGCCCGCACCGACCCGACTGGGACTGGTCGTCCTCCACTGGCAGAACGCCTACGCCGCCGCCTACCGCATCCAGGTCTCGACCGACGGCCGCACCTGGCGCACCGCCGCCACCGTCCGCGACGGCAAGGGCGGCCGGGAGGCGATCCGGATGGACGCCAAGGACGCCCGCTACGTCCGCGTCCAGGGCGACAAGCGGGCGACGCGGTTCGGGTACTCACTGTGGGGCGTTGAGGCGTACGCGGTGACCGGCGGGTGAGACGGCCGTGGCGGGGGTTCCAAGGAGCCCCCGCCACACCGCGTCCGCCGTCTCACCGACGCAAAAGCCCGGATCTAAGCCGATACGGCATCGATCCGGGCCAGGGCGTCATCCGCGCCGTACGGCTGCAAATAAGGCAGCCAGCGCGGGTCCCTATGCCCCGTGCCGATGATCCGCCAGGCCAGTCCGGACGGTGGGGCGGGCTGATGGCGCAGCCGCCAGCCGATCTCGGCCACATGACGGTCGGCCTTGACGTGGTTGCAGCGCCGGCAGGCGGCGACGACGTTCTCCCAGGTGTGCTGGCCGCCGCGGCTGCGCGGGATGACGTGGTCGACGCTGGTTGCGACGCCACCGCAGTACATGCAGCGCCCGCCGTCCCGGGCGAACAGCGCCCGACGGGTCAGCGGGACAGGCCCCCGAAAGGGCACTCTCACAAAGCGCTTCAAGCGAACCACGCTCGGAGCCGGTATGACATGGGTCGCGCTGTGCATCAGGGCGCCGGATTCCTCAAGGCTGACGGCCTTCTCATTGAGGACGAGGATGAGCGCGCGGCGGAGCGGTACGACGCCGAGCGGCTCGTACGACGCGTTGAGGACCAGGACGTGCGGCACGGGTGCCTCCTTGTACGCCGGCGGCGCGTGGCTCGCGCCGGGACGATCTCCCCACAGTGTCCCCCGGTGCCTGGTCGGAGCGCCACCATGACCGGGTAACGGGCCGGAGGTGTTTTCCACCACAGCGTCGCAGACCCCACCAGATCCGGCTCATTCCGGCCTTCCTCCGACCTCCATGATCGAACACAGGCTCGGTCCGCCCGCGTTGCCCCGTTAGTGTGGTAGATCTGCCCGGCTTTTCTCGGGTCCCTGAGCGGGCCGGGCCTGCTGTCCCTCACGGAAGGTTCCGCTGTGTACTGGTCCGCCCCGTCGGCCGCCGCCGCGCCGCTGCGCACCGCCGCGTCCGGCTCAACCGGCCCGACCTCCCTCGACGAGGCCACCCAGAAGGCCACCAACGCCGCCGGCTGGATACAGGCGAACTGGGGGACGTGGCTCACGTCCACCCTGCAGATCATCCTGATCATCGTGATCGCGGTGGTCCTGCGGCATGTGATACGCCGCACCATCACCAAGCTCATCGAGCGGATGAACCGCACCGCGGCCGCCGCCCAGGGCACCGCACTGGCCGGGCTGCTGGTCAACGCCGAACGGCGGCGGCAGCGCTCGGAGGCGATCGGCTCGGTGCTGCGCAGCGTCGCCTCGTTCGTGATCATGGGCACGGCCGCGCTGACCGTGCTGTCCGTCCTCCAGATCAACCTCGCGCCGCTCCTGGCCAGCGCGGGGGTGGCCGGTGTCGCGATCGGTTTCGGCGCCCGCAACCTCGTCACCGACTTCCTCTCCGGCGTCTTCATGATCCTGGAGGACCAGTACGGCGTCGGCGACGAGATCGACGCCGGTGTGGCCACCGGTACGGTCATCGAGGTCGGCCTGCGGGTCACCAAGCTGCGCGGTGCCAACGGCGCGATCTGGTACATCCGCAACGGCGAGGTCAAGCGGATCGGCAACCTCAGCCAGGGTTGGTCCACCGCCTCCGTCGACGTGCTGATCGCCGCGGACCAGGACCTGGAACGGGCCCGCGCGGTGATCACCGACGCCGGCGAGGCCATGTCCAAGGCCGAGCCGTGGAACGAGCAGCTGTGGGAGCCGGTGGAGGTGCTGGGCCTGAGCGAGGTGTCCCTGGACACCGTCACGCTCGGCGTCTCGGCCAAGACCATGCCGGGCAAGGCGGGCGGCATCGAGCGGGAGCTGCGTTGGCGCATCAAGCAGGCGTTGGACGCGGCCGGTATCCACCTCGCGCCGCGTCCGGTCCCCGAGGAGGAAGAGGCGGCGCCGGCCGACCCGTCCGCCACCGTCGCGGCCCCCTCGGTGCTCAACAACCCGTCGTCGCCGCAGTCCCAGGCGACGACCCCCATCGCACCGCCGCAGTTGGAGAAGTAACTCCCGTACCGCACGGACACCGAGGGGTATGTGACTCAGATCACATGCCCCTCTGTCATACGTACCGCGGTCCCGCTTCGTGTCCGGGGTGTCGGCACCAACGACACCAACGACGGAGAAGGAGACTTCACCATGAAGATCCGCAATCGCGTGGCCACGGGGGCCGTCGCTTCGGTTCTGATGCTCGGCAGCGCGGCGGCCCTGACCGCCGCCGCCCCCGCGTCCGCCGCGACGCGACCGCAGATCAAGAACGACCTCACCTGCACCACCAACAGCGACGGCCGCCGGGGCACCGCGGACTGCACCAACAACACCAACCGCACCATCGGCTTCCGGGTGACCGTGGTCTGCGGCTGGTGGCCCGACCAGACCGGCCCGTGGCGGACCCTCAACCCGGGCGCCCGCGACCACTCCGAGGCCACCTGCGACGGCGGCACCGGCGTCGGCAGCGTCGGCTGGGAAGAGGGCTGAGGCGGGCCGAGGTCCTGTTGATGCCCTGACGAGGACGAGCCGGCCGGTGATCGGCAAGGGGCCGGCCGGCCCGCAGCCCCGGGGACGCCCCGGCGACGGGACATGACAACGGGGGCACGAGCACGGGGGGACGCAGGGGGGATATCGGGGGACACGGGGGAGCACCGAGGGGCGTACCGGCCGACCGCCGGGCGCCCCTCTCTCCGTGCGCTCCCCCGCCCGGCCGGAACCACAACCCTCGCCCACACCATTGACGCGCGCCTGACGGGCGGCCTACCTTCCTTCCCAGTAATTGGAAGGTTTCCTAACAGACATCTTCCGGTCGGATTCCGCACGGAACACGGGGTGGGCAGCAGCCATGGCCGCAGCAGGACAGGGAACGCCGGGCACGCCGAGGGTGCTCCGGGCGATGAACGACCGGGCCGCACTGGACCTCCTGGTGTCCCAAGGCCCCCTGACCCGCACCCAGATCGGCGAACTGACCGGACTGTCGAAGCCGACCGCCTCCCAACTACTGGCCCGCCTGGCCGCGGCCGGACTCGTCCGCACGACCGGGAACGTCACCGGCCGCCCCGGGCCCAGCGCCCAGCTCTACGAGATCAACCCGGCCGCCGCCCACGTCGCCGCGCTCGCCGTGGACCAACTGGGCCTCACCGCGGCCGTCGCGGACATCACCGGGCAGGTGCTCGGCGAGGAGCGGATCGACACCACGGCGGTCCCCGGGGACCCCACCGACCTGACGGCCCGGCTCGTCGCGCAGGCCGTGGACGGAGCGCTGGCCAAGGCCGGACTGGACCGCGGAGCGCTGCACCGCGCGGTCATCGGCACGCCCGGCGCGCTCGACCCGCAGACCGGCCGGCTGCGGTACGCGCCCCACCTGCCCGGCTGGCAGTCGCGGGCACTGCGGGAAGAACTGGCCGAGGTCCTCGGCGTCCCGCTCGTCATCGAGAACGACGTGAACCTGGCCGCGGTCGCCGAACAACACGACGGCGCCGCCCAGGACTTCGACGACTTCGTACTGGTGTGGGTCGACGAGGGCGTGGGCGCCGCCATCGTGCTCGACGGCCGGCCACTGCGCGGGGCCACCGGCGGCGCCGGCGAGATCGGCTACATGCCGCTGCCCGGCGCGCCCCTGGCCCGGGACGGCGACCGCAGCGCCGCACGGCCGGACGCCGGCGGCGGGTTCCAACGCCTGGTCGGCACCCCGAGCATCATCGAACTCGCCCACGCGTACGGCGCCCCCGAGGTCCGCACCGTCGCCGAGGCACTGGCCCGGGACGACGTACGGGCCGAGGTGGCGCGACGCCTGGCGACCGGCCTGGCCGCCGTGGTCGCGGTGGTCGACCCCCACCTGGTGGTGCTCTCCGGCGAGGTGCCGCAGGCCGGCGGAGAGGCCCTGCGGGCCCTGGTCGAGGAGGAGTTCACCGGGCTCGCGCTACCCCGCCCCGAGATCCGGATCAGCGACATCGCCGGGAACCCCATCCTCACCGGCGCACTGCGCACGGCCCTCGCCGAGGCCCGCAACACCGTCTTCGACACCGCGTGAGCCCCCGCACCGCCCCGGCCGAGTCGCCCCCGCCAGACCCCAAGGAACCCCTGACGTAAGGAAGTCCGCATGCCGCTCACGCGCCCGGGTGTCCGACCACGTCCGCAGCTCCGTCCGCACCCCCGCCCGCGGCTCCTTCGCCTCCCGGTGGCCCTGGCCACCGCCGGGCTCCTCGCCGCGGGCTGCGCCAACCCCAGTGTCGGCAGCGACCGCGACGACCCCACCCAACCGGTCACCCTCACCTTCTGGCACGGCTGGTCCAACTCCGGGGAGGTGAAGGCTATCGACGACAGCATCGCGCGCTTCGAAAAAAGCCACCCCAACATCACGGTGAAGGCGGTCGGCAACGTCTCCGACGACACCATGAACCAGGCGCTGCGGGCCGGCGGCAGCGACGCCCCCGACGTGGTGTCGTCGTTCACCACCAACAACGTCGGGCAGTACTGCTCGTCCGGAATGTGGGCGGACCTCGACCCCTTCATGAAGAAGACCGGCGTGGTGAAGGAAAAGGTCTTCCCGAAAACCCTGCTCAGCTACACGCAGTACCGCGGCCGGCAGTGCGCACTGCCACTACTCGCCGACACCTACGGGCTGTACTACAACGAGGACGCGTTCAAGAAAGCCGGCATCACCCGACCGCCGCACACCATGTCGGAACTGAAACGGGACGCCGCGAAACTCACCCGGCGCACCAAGGACGGCGGTTACCAACAACTCGGCTTCATGCCCAACTTCCGGCTCTACCAGAACAGCCCGGACCGGCTCTTCGCACAATGGGGTCCCCGCTACTTCGACCGGAACGGAAAAGCGCAACTCGCCAAGGACCCGTCGACCCGCGACTTCTTCACCACCCAGCGGGACCTCATCAACGCGCAGGGCGGATACCGCGCGACGGAGAAGTTCCGCACCACCTTCGGCGACGAAATGTCCGCGCAGAACGCCTTCCTGCGGCAGAAGGTGGCCATGCACATGGACGGTGAATGGCGCGGACTGATGCTCAAGGAAGCCAAGGCGCCGTTCAACTGGGGCGTCGCGCCGATGCCGGTCCCCGACGACCAGGCCGACGCCTACGGCCGCGGCTATCTCACCGGAACCATCGCCGGTATCGCCCACAGCAGCCAACACCAGAACGCCGCCTGGGAACTGGTGAAATTCCTGACCGTGGACACCGACCAGGTCGTCGCCTTCGCCAACGCCATCCATAACGTCCCGTCCACGAACGCCGCACTCACCTCCCCCCGACTCGACGCCGACCCGGACTTCCGCACCTTCCTCGGCATCGCCCGCAATCGGCACAGCACCGCACTGCCGCCCTCCAACAACGGCGACATGTACGTCCTCTCGCTACAGGACTTCTCCTACGCCGAGGAAGCCGGAAAGGTTCCCGACCTCGACGCGGGACTGCGCGGGCTCGACGCGCGGATCGACGCCGACAACCTCCAGTCCGAGAACTGACGGAGCCTGCCATGGCAGCCACGCGCTCCCCCGCCCCGGAACTACGGCGCAAACACCGCCGCGAACGCCTCCGCATCCTGGGATTCCTCTCCCCCTGGCTCGTCGGATTCTCGGTCTTCTTCGGCTACCCGCTGATCGCCACCGTCTATTTCTCCTTCATGCACTACAACCAGATCGAGCAGCCCGCCTTCGTGGGCCTGCGGAACTGGAAATACGTGCTGACCCAAATGCCGCTGTTCGGGCCCGCCCTGTGGAACACCCTCTGGCTGGTCGTGGTGATGGTGGCGCTCCGGGTGGTCTTCGGCCTGGGCATCGGCCTGCTCATTACCAAGATCAAATCGGGCGCCGGGTTCTTCCGCACCGCGTTCTACCTGCCCTACCTGGCACCACCGGTGGCCGCCACCGTCGCGTTCGTCTTCCTGCTCAACCCGGCGACCGGACCGGTCGACGAGATCCTCGGAGCGGTCGGCATCCCGGCCCCGGAGTGGTTCAACGACCCGACTTGGGCCAAACCGTCCCTGGTCCTGCTGTCCCTGTGGGGCATCGGCGACCTGATGGTGATCTTCATGGCGGCACTGCTGGACGTCCCGAGGGAGCAGTACGAGGCCGCCGAACTGGACGGCGCCGGCGCCTGGGGGAAGTTCCGCTACGTGACGTGGCCGTCGATCACCCCGATCGTGCTGTTCGCGGTGGTCACCGGCGTCGTGCAGACCATGCAGTACTACACCCAGGCACTGGTCGCCGGAAAACTCGCCTCCGGCATCTCCATCGGCCCCGGCTCCGTCATCCAACCCGGCTACCCGGACCACGCCACCCTGACGGTACCTCAGCTCATCTACTCGCTGGGCTTCCAGAACTTCAACACCGGTGCGGCCTGCGCCCTTTCCCTGGTGCTGTTCGCCATCGCGATGGCCGTCACCACCCTGCTGATGCGCAAGCGCGCCGGCCTGCTCCCGGCGGACGACTGACCGTCATGACCAAGGAGTGATCCGACGTGACCACCACGACGCTCACCCGGCGCCCGGCCCGGGCCCGTACGCCCGGCACCACCGGCACCCCGGCCGCCCGCGCCCGCCGCAAACGGCTGCTGCACTGGATCGCCGTGCACGCGGTGGCGATCGCCGCCGCCCTCTTCTTCCTCCTGCCGTTCGTCTTCGTGTTCCTGACCTCCGTCATGAACGACGACCAGGCGATGAGCGGCGAACTGTGGCCGCACGAGTGGAACTGGTCCAACTACGCCACCGTGTTCACCACCCCCGGCTTCCTCGACTGGTGGAAGAACTCCCTGCTCTACGCGGGCCTGGGCACCCTCTTCACGGTCTGCTCGGCGATCCCCGCCGCCTACGCGCTCGCCCGCTTCCGCTTCCGCGGCCGCCGCACCGCGATGATCCTCGTCATCTCCACGATGATGCTGCCGCCCCAGGTCGTCGTCATCCCGATGTACCTGGTGTGGGCGCAGCAACTGCACCTGACCGGCTCGATCTGGCCACTGGTCATCCCGATGGCGTTCGGCGACGCCTACTCCATCTTCCTGCTCCGCCAGTTCCTCCTGACGATCCCCCAGGAATACGTGGAGTCCGCGAAGGTCGACGGCTGCGGCGAACTCCGCACCCTGCTGCGGATCATCATCCCGATGGCCCGCCCCGGCATCGCCGCCATCGCCCTCTTCCAGTTCTTCTACTGCTGGAACGACTACTTCGGCCCGCAGATCTACACCGCGCAGAACCCGGCGGCCTGGACGCTCTCCTACGGCCTGGAGTCCTTCAAGAGCGCGCACGCCGTCAACTGGAACCTCACCATGGCCGCCACGGTGCTGGTCATGGCCCCCGTCATCCTCGTTTTCTTCTTCGCGCAGAAAGCCTTCGTCGAAGGCGTCACGCTCACCGGAGTGAAGGGCTGAAACGGACATGCTGCCAACTTCCGGGGGGCGCCCCCCGTACCCCCGCATCAAAATCGCCGTGGTCGGCGGCGGCTCGACCTACACCCCCGAACTCATCGACGGCTTCGCGCGGTTGCGTGACGCCCTGCCGGTCACCGAACTCGTGCTGATCGACCCGGCCACCGAACGGTTGGAGCTGATCGGCGGACTGGCCCGCCGGATCTTCGCCCGACAGGACCACCCGGGCAAGATCACCTGGACCGACGACCTCGACGCCGGCCTCGACGGCGCCGACGCCGTCCTCCTCCAACTGCGGGTCGGCGGGCAGGCGGCCCGCAACCAGGACGAGACCTGGCCGCTGGAGTGCGGCTGCGTCGGCCAGGAAACCACCGGCGCGGGCGGTCTCGCCAAGGCACTGCGCACCGTCCCGGTCGTCCTGGACATCGCCGAACGGGTCCGCCGCCGCTGCCCGGACGCCTGGATCGTGGACTTCACCAACCCGGTGGGCATCGTCACCCGGGCCCTGCTCAGCCACGGCCACAAGGCCGTCGGGCTGTGCAACGTGGCCATCGGCTTCCAACGGAAGTTCGCGAAACTGCTCGGGGTGGCCCCCGAACGGGTCGAGTTGGAGCACGTCGGCCTCAACCACCTCACCTGGGAACGCGCCGTCCGCGTCGACGGCAAGGACGTCCTGCCCACGCTCCTCGCCGAACACGGCGACGCCGTCGCCGCCGACATCCGCATGCCGCGCCCGCTCCTCGACCACCTGGGCGTCGTCCCCTCCTACTACCTGCGCTACTACTACCAGCACGACGCGGTCGTGGAGGAGCTGCGCACCAAACCCTCCCGCGCCGCCGAGGTCGCCGCCATCGAACGCCAACTCCTCGACCTCTACGCCGACCCGACACTCGCCGAGAAGCCCGAACTCCTCGCCCGCCGCGGCGGCGCCTTCTACTCCGAAGCGGCAGTGGCACTGACGTCGTCGCTGCTGGGCGGCGGCGAGGGAGGCAGCAACGGAGGCGGTACGGCTGCGGAGCTGGGGACGGCCGGAGAGATCGGGGCAGCTGGGGGGAACGGGGCAGCCGGAGAGATCGGGGCGGCCTCGGGGATCCGAGCGGCCGGGGGGAGCGGGGCGGGGGCAGGACTCGGGAGCGCTGTGGTCGGCGGGGCCCGGGACGCCACCGCCCGACCGGCCGGCGACGTCCAGATCGTCAACACCCTCAACAACGGCACGCTGCCGTTCCTGCCGGACGATGCGGTGATCGAGGTCCCGGCGATGGTGGGGCCCCGGGGGGCCTCCCCCCTCCCCCTCCGCCCCCTCGCCCCCCTCTTCGCCGGACTGGTCGCCAATGTCACGGCCTACGAGCACCTGGCCCTGGAGGCAGCCCTCAAGGGCGGCCGCGACCGGGTCTTCTCCGCACTCCTCGCACACCCCCTCATCGGCCAGATCGACTACGCGAACCGGCTCACCGACGAGCTGATCGCACACAACCGGGAGCACCTCACGTGGGCCTGACCGGCACAGCGCTCGCCATCGACGCGGGCAACAGCAAGACCGACGTGGCTATGCTGGCCACGGACGGCAGGATCCTCGGCCGGGCCCGCGGCGGCGGCTTCCAGCCCGCTGTGGTGGGCACCGCCCGCGCCGTGGACGTCCTGACCCCCCTGATCGCCGCGGCCCGGGCCCAGGCCGGGCTGACCGACAACGTCCCGGTCGCCCATCTCTCCGCTTTCCTCGCCAACGCCGACCTCCCCATCGAAGTGACCCGCCTGACCGCCGAGATCACCGCCCGCGGCTGGGCGGACACCGTCACCGTCCGCAACGACACCTTCGCCCTGCTCCGTGCCGGACTCCCCGACCACGGCGAACCGTTGGGCGTCGCCGTGGTCTGCGGCGCCGGCATCAACTGCGTCGGCCTCGGCCGCGGCGGAGCGACCGCCCGCTTCCCGTCCATCGGCCGCCTCTCCGGCGACTGGGGCGGCGGTGCCTTCCTCGCCGACGAGGCCCTGTGGCACGCGGCCCGCGCCGAGGACGGCCGTGGCGCCCCGAGCGAACTCGCCCGCGCGCTACCGGCCCACTTCGGCCTGGCCACTGTGCTGGAACTGATCGAAGCCCTGCACCTGCACCGGATCCCCGACGCTCGCCGGCACGAACTGGCCCCGCTGCTCTTCGCCATCGCCGCGGACGGCGACGCCGTCGCCCGCTCCGTCGTGGCCCGCCAGGCGGAAGAGATCGCCCTGATGGCCACCATCGCCCTGAGCCGCCTCGACCTCCTCTCCGAACCGACCCCGGTCGTCCTCGGCGGCGGCGTCCTCGCCGCCCGACACCCCCTCCTCCACGACCAGCTCACCCACCTCCTCGCCGAACACGCCCCCAAGGCGATCCCCCACGTCATCGCCGCACCCCCCGTCCTCGGCGCCGCCCTCGACGCCCTGGACCGGACGAGCCCGGCACCACCCCCACAGGCTTACGAGCGGCTGCGGTCGGAGTGGGCGTAGGGCCCGGACCGCGACACATCGGCGACACATCAACGGCAATTCACCATCACGTCGGCGGTATCGGTCGGTTGCCTGCCGGCGGAGTGCGGGGGTTGGCGTCGTGCCTGGCCCGGGAATCGCTCAGCCCACCTGAACGCAGTCGCCTCTGCGGGTCTCGGTGCGTTCGCCAGGCCCGAGGATCAGGTCGGCGGGCGGCGGGGAGTGGTCGCTTTCCGTGATGATGGTGATGGGGTGGTCGGTGTCGTTGATGACGGGGGTGAGGGTGCCGTCGGCGGAGTGGAAGAGGGGGTAGGTGCCGGCCGGGTTGATGTAGGTCGTGCTGCCGATGGTGAGCAATCCGCTGGCCGGGGTGGGGTGGGCTGGGGCGGCCGGGTCCCTGGTGGTGGTCTTGGTGGCGGCCTTGGTGAGGGGGGTCAGGAGTCGGTTGATGCGGCGCATGGCGATCCTCCGGCGCTTCGGGGGTTGGCGGGATGGCCAACCTTTCGTTACTCAGCGTAGCCAGAGGGGGTGGGTTCGTCAGCGGCGCGTGGGAGTGAAGTGGGGGGCGTGCGGGGCATGGTGCGCGCGCCACTCGACGACGGTGCGTCGGCGGCCCTCAGCGACCAGCAGCGGTCCGGTCCCCGACGATCAGTAGCGGACCCGTCCCGAGCGAGCCCCACCAATCCTCACCGATCCGAAATCGGCGCTCAGGCACTGCCGATAGGGCGCCGCCGCCGGTCGTCCGCCGCTCACGCGCCGTCGCTCACGCGCCGCCGGTCAGTCGTCGAGCGGCAGCGCCAGGTCGCGTACGTGGCCGGCGAGGAGGAGGACGGCGGCGTCGACGGCGGCCTGGGGGTCCTGGGCGCGGATGGCGTCGGTGAGGCGGGAGTGCGGGTCGGCGGGGGCGGCGTCGGCGGTGTCCAGGCAGGCGGCGCGCCGGAGTTCCTCGCGCAGGGCGGCGCTGAGGGATCGGTAGATGTCGGCGAGCACGGGGTTGGCGCTGGCCTCGGCGACCAGGATGTGGAAATCGGCGTCGGCGGCGGTGAACGCCTCGCTGTCGTGGTGCGCGAGGGCGGCCTTGCGGCGGTCCAGGGCGGCCTCGATGCCGGCGAGCTGTTCGTCGGTGCGGTGCTTGGCGGCCTGGCGGGCGGCGACCACGTCGAGCCCCTGGCGTACCTGGGTGACATGGCTGAGCTCGGCGCGTTCCAGGCGGCGGCGGAGGCCGACCGCGCTGTCGTCGTCGGAGATCACGAAGGTGCCGTCGCCCTGCCGGGGTTCGAGGAGGCCGGAGTGGACGAGTGAGCGGACGGCCTCGCGGACCGAGGCGCGGCTGACGCCGAGGGTCTCGGAGAGGGCGCTCTCGGGCGGGATGCGGCTGCCCACGGGCCAGGTCCCGTTGACGATCTGGCCGCGGATCTCGTCGGTCGCGGACTCCACGAGCGACACCCGGCCCTTCCGGACGGTCTGCACTCGATCACTCCCCTTCTCGGCAGGACGGACATCTTCGGTGGTGCAGGAGCCGGACGGGTCCGGCACGGGCGGTCCGGGGTGTGCGGTGCGGGTCCCGTGGTGCGGGACTCCGGACGCGTGTCCCCCGGGGCGGCAGCTGGCGGCGGGGCGTCCGATCCCGGTCGTCTGATGTCCGACGATTCCTCGTAAGGGTAATGCGGGGCGGCTGCGGCCCGTCCCGGCCCGGAAGGGGCGGCGGGGGCGACGGGGCGAGCGGGGAACCGGGGTGCGGCGGGCGGGCGTGGTGGAAGGGAGGGGGAGAGAGGGGCGGAGAGGGGAGGAGAGGGGGAGTGCGGAGTTGCGGGGTGCGGTAAGGGTCGGGGGTGCGCCGTCGTGGGGTGTTTGGCGTTCGGTGTTCGGCGTTCGGTGTTTGGCGTTCCGAACAAGATCAGGTCAAGTCCGGTGTGGTGGTCGGGCGGCCCGGACATACTGACGGCCGTGCGCCCGTGCTCGTGGGCGCCGGGCGCGGGGCCGGCCCGCAGTCAGCGACCTAGGGGGGTTCGTCGGTGTCGTCCGCATCGTCCGTGACGCCGGTTTCCCCGGTGCCGTCCGCGGAGCCGGCGCCGGCCGGCCGCGTCGCGCCGGGTGCCCGCCCGGGCGCGCGCCGGCGCACCGCCTGGGCCGAGGGCCTGGACCGGCTACGGGCCGCGGCGACGACCGAGCCGGGGCGGCTGCGCGCGATCGGCGCGGTGCTGGCGCTGCTGGTCATGGTGTTCGGGGCGGCCACCGCCTGGCAGGTGACGGACCGGTCCGCGGCCGCCGATGACGTCGTACTGCGCAGCCAGCCGCTGACCGCGGACGCGGCGAGCATCTTCCGCTCGTTGGCGGATGCCGACACCACGGCGGCCGGCGGGTTCCTGGCGGGCGGCACGGAGTCCGTGGCGACCCGGAAGCGGTACGAGGCGGACCTTGCGATGGCGTCGCAGCTGCTGGTCAAGGCGGCGGCGAACGCGCGGGTGCCGGACGCGGAGGGCGGCGCGGCGGATCGGGCCGGGGAGCAGATCGCCCGGCTGAACCAGTTGTTGCCGCGGTACACCGGGCTGATCGAGACGGCCCGGACCAACAACCGGCAGGGGTTGCCGCTGGGCGGTGCCTATCTGCGGTACGCGAACGCGCAGATGCGGACGGAACTCCTGCCGGCGGCCCAGGCGTTGTACGAGGCGGAGACGCAGCGGCTGGCCGCCGACCAGGCCCGGGCCACGGCGTGGCCGTGGTTCGCGCTGGCTGCGGGGGTGAGTGCCCTCGGGGCGCTGGGGTGGGCGCAGCGCCGGCACTACCGGCGCACCAACCGGGTGTTCAACCGCGGTCTGCTGGCGGCGACGGTGGCTTCGGTGGCGGTGCTGCTGTGGCTGGCGGCCGGGCACGCGGTGGCGCGGGCCGGGCTGAGTGATGCGTATGAGCACGGCACCCGGTCGTTGCAGGCGCTCAACACCGCGCGGATCGACGCGCTGCGGGCGCGGGCGGACGAGAATCTGACGTTGGTGGCGCGCGGCGCGGTGTTGACGCCTGATCAGAAGGACTTCTACGAGGTCGACTTCCAGGCGAAGATGGGGCATTTGGCGGGCGCGGCCGGCCCGGGGTCGGTGGCCACCGCCGGTGAGCTGGGGAAGGCGCTGGCGCTGGTGGACGACGAGGCGGGCCGGGGGTCGGTGCGGGACGCGGTGGCGGCCGTCGGGGAGTGGCGGACGCGGCACGCCGCGGCGCGGGCGGCGGACGACAAGGGGGACTACGACCGGGCGTTGGCGCTGGTGATCGGTGGGGGCGGGGCTACGGGCGCGTCGTTCGACCGGGTGGACACCGGGCTGGGTCGGGCGTTGGTGCACGAGCAGGCGCGGTTCCGGACGACGGCGGACGGTGGGCGCGCGGGGTTCCGTTTGTTGGCGGTGGGTGCCGGGGTGCTGGCGGTCCTGGCGGCGACGGCCACGGTGCTGGGCGTCGGGCGCAGGCTGTCGGAGTACCGGTGAGGGGGCCTGGGGTGCGGGTGGTGCGCGGGCGGGGGCTGCGGGATCTGCGGGCCGTGCTGGCGCCGGTCGCGGCGGGCATGGCCGTGATGGCGGCGGCCGCGACGGTGCTGGTGCCCGCGCTGGGTCGCGGTGCGCACCCGGAGGTGCCCGGGCCGGTGGCGGAGCACCGGGCGTACGAGCCGGGGACGACGCACGCGACGCCGGCGGGGGCGGGTTGCACGCCGGGCACCGCGGCGGAGAGCCTGCGGCCGTCGCCGGACGACGGGCCGGCGGTGGAACGGATCAAGAAGAAGGGGCAGCTGGTCGTCGGGGTGGACCAGAACACGTACCGGTGGGGGTACCGGGACCGGGACACGGGCGCGTTGGAGGGCTTCGACATCGATCTGGCGCGGGCGATCGCCAAGGACATCCTGGGGCCGGACGCCAAGGTCGTGTTCCAGGCGGTGCCCACCAACCAGCGGATCCCCGCGGTGCAGCAGCGCACGGTGGACATGGTCGTGCGGACGATGACGATCAACTGTGAGCGCAAGGAGAAGGTGGCGTTCTCGACGGCGTACTTCCAGGCGGGTCAGCAGGTGCTGGCCCCGAAGGCGTCGCCGATCACGGCGTTCGACGACTCGCTGCGCGGCAAGCGGGTGTGCACGGCGGACGGTTCGACGGGGCAGGCGGAGCTGCGGCGGCGCAGTCACGGTGCGCGGGTGCTGACCGCGCCCAATCAGCTGGACTGCCTGGTGCGGCTCCAGTTGGGCGAGGCGGACGCGGTGGTCACCGACAGTGCGTTGGCGGCGGCGCAGGCGGCGCAGGACCCGACGGTGGAGTTGAAGGGCAAGCCGTTCACGGACGAGTCGTACGGCGTGGCGATGAACCGGGACGACCCGGATCTGGTGCGTCGGGTCAACAAGGTCCTGGACGACTACCGCAGCGGTGGGGACGACAGTCCGTGGATGCGGGCGTACCGGATGTGGCTGAAGGCCGATCTGCCGGGGATATCGGGGCCGCCGGCGCCGGAGTACGGCGACTGAGGGCGGGCCGGGCGTGGTCGGGTGCCCCACGGAGCGTTCAATGGGGTCACTATGAAGGGGCTGGAGCGGGGGGAGGGGAGCCGAAGGGCCGGCGAGCGAGCCGGGCGCACCAACCGCCGTGCACGGTCAGCGTATTGGAGAGGTGAACGATGGGGGTCCCTGGACCCTTCCCCGGCTCGGCGGGGAGGCCCGATGCCCCGGTGCTGGACCGGGAGGAGGCGGACCGTGTGCTGGCGCGGCTCGGCGCCGAGTACGAGGCGATCGAGAGTTCGCTGCTCGCGTTGCAGGACCACGCCGGCCGTCGGCTCCTGGAGGGCGCCGAACTGTCGGGCGTCACCAAGGAGCGCTGGGGTGAGACGGAGCGGTCCCTGACGGTGCTGTGGTCGCTGTTCGACGCCTATACGGAGGTGTTGACGGCGGCCCGGGAGGTGCGGGCGCGGCGGCGTTGGCCGTCCGCGGAGGATCTGGCGGAGCTGTCGGAGGTGCTGCACGGCGGTGTGGTGCCGGTGCCGGCCGGGGCGGGTGACGGGGGCGGCGACGGCGGGCCGGGCCCCGGGGTGCCCGCTGCTCGCGCGGAGTGGGGAGGAGCGGGCCGGCTCGGGCTGGAGGAGCTGGTCGGCCGGTTGACCGGGCTGTACGCGCGGTCGCTGGACGTCATCGTGGCGGCGGATGCGGTGTGGTCGGCGCTGCCGGCCCGGATAGACCTGTTGGCCGAGGAGCTGCGGCGGACGCGGTCGTTGGCGCATTCGGTGGGGGTGCGTCCGGGGGAGCATCCGGCGGGCGACGATCTGGAGCGGATCACGGACGAGTTGGCGCGGTTGCGGGCCCAGGTGATCGCGGATCCGTTGGCGTTCTGGGTGTCGTCGGGGGCGGGGAGTGCGGCGCCGGGTGGCGGCCGTCCGGACACCGTCCGGTACGACCGGGCGGCGCGGGCGTTGGAGGACATCCGGCGTGAGGTGGCGGCGGTGCTGGACGTGCGGCAGGACGCGGAGCGGCGGCTGATGCTGCTGCGCGACGTGTTGTCGCGGGCGGACCGTACGTTGACCGAGGCGCGGCAGGCGCGCGGTGAGGTGCTGGCGAAGATCGCCGCTTCGGAGGTGCCGGCGGTCAGCGGTCCGTCGACGGTGCTGCACGAGCAGTTGGTGGCGGCCGCGGAGTACCGCCGTCGGGCGCAGTGGCACCGGTTGTCGCCGCTGTTGGACAGTCTGGAGGACCGGGCCGAGGACGAACTGCAGCGGGCCCGGGAGTCGTTGACGGCGGTGACCGCGCCGCTGGCGGTGCGGGCCGAGTTGCGGGGCCGGCTGGACGCGTACCGGGCGCGGGTGACGCGGCACGGCTTGTCGGCGGATCCGCTGCTGGTGGAGCGGTACGACCTGGCGCGCCGGATGTTGTGGAGTGCGCCGTGCGATCTGCGGGCGGCGGAGCAGGCGGTGTGGCGCTATCAGGAGGCGGCGGCGGAGGCCATCGTTCCCGAGGCGCGGGACGGCAGGGGGGAGCCGTGACGGAGCGGCACGGGGGGCGGTGCCAGCGGCGGGAGTGCGCGGGGCACTACGAGGACGTCGGGGGCGGTGAACTGTACTGCGAGGTCTGCGGGCTGGCGCCGGTGGTGTCCGCCGAGGGGCTGCTGTCGGCGACCGCGACGGTGTTGACGCAGCGGGTGGACGTCGGGGGTGCGACGGTCGCCGCGCCGCCACCGTCCGGGGTCCGGGCGCGTGGGACGGCCGGGACGCACGTGCCGGGCCGGCCGGCGGGGGCCGGGAGCGGGTCGGGTGGGCGGACGCCGCCGGTGGTGCGCGGCACCGGGAGCGGCCGGCCGGGTTCGGGCTCGGGGGGTGGTTCCGGGGCGTCGCGCGGGCGGCTGGGTGCCGGGCTGGTGACGGTGCCGCAGGTGCCGCGGCGCGATCCGCGGGCGGCGGTGCTGGCGGATCCGGAGGTGCCGGAGCGGAAGCGGTTCTGTAGTCGCGGTGAGTGCGGGTCGCCGGTGGGGCGGGGTCGGGACGGCCGGCCGGGCGCGGCGGAGGGCTTCTGCACCAAGTGCGGTCATCCGTACAGTTTCGTACCCAAGTTGCGGTCCGGGGAGTTGGTGCACGACCAGTACGAGGTCGTGGGTTGTTTGGCGCACGGCGGGCTGGGCTGGATCTATCTGGCGCGGGACCGGGCGGTCGACGACCGGTGGGTGGTGCTCAAGGGCCTGTTGGACACCGGTGACGAGGAGGCGCTGGCGGCGGCGGTGTCCGAGCGGCGGTTCCTGGCGGCGATCGAGCACCCGAACATCGTGCGGATCTACAACTTCGTGGAGCACCTGGACCGTTCGACGGGCAGCCGGGACGGCTACATCGTCATGGAGTACGTCGGCGGCACGTCCTTGCAGGACCTCGCCAACGAGCGGCGCACGTCCCAGGGGCGGCGCGATCCGATGCCGGTGGAGCAGGCGTGCGCGTACGGCATCGAGGCGCTGGAGGCCCTCGGGCACCTGCACGGTCGGCAGTTGCTGTACTGCGATTTCAAGGTCGACAACGCCATTCAGCAGCACGACCGGCTGAAGCTGATCGACCTGGGTGCGGTGCGGCGGATGGACGACCACGAGAGTCCCCTCTACGGCACGATCGGCTATCAGGCGCCGGAGGTCGGCGAGGTGGGCCCGTCGATCGCCTCCGACCTGTACACCGTCGCCCGCACCCTCGCCGTCCTCACCTTCGACTTCCAGGGCTACACCAACGTCTTCGCGGACTCCCTGCCGGACCCGGACCACATCGAGGTGTTCCGCGCCTACGAGTCGTTCTACCGGCTGCTGGTGCGGGCCACCGATCCGGATCCGGGGCGCCGTTTCGGGTCGGCGGAGGAGATGGCCGAGCAGTTGACGGGCGTACTGCGGGAGGTGGTGGCGCTCCGGACGGGTGAGCCGCGGCCGGCGCTGTCGACCCTGTTCGGGCCCGAACTGCGGGTGGTGGGCACGGAGCTGCTGCCGCCGCCGGCCGGGGACGGTTCGCTGCTGGGTGCCCGCCGGAGGACCGGCCGGGGGCGGGCCGTGCGGGCGGCCGCGGAGGATCCGGGGCGGGCGGGCGGCGGGCCGCGGCCACGGCCCCTCGACGTGGCCGGGGCGGCGCTGGCGCTGCCGGTGCCGCGGGCCGATCCGGACGACCCCAATGCCGGGTTCCTGGCCGGTCTGCACGCCGCGACGCCGGCGGAGCTGCTGGCGGCCCTGCGGGCGGCGCCGACCGACTCGCCGGAGGTCCGGCTGCGGTCCCTGCGCGCCCAACTGGAGCTGGGCGCGGGCACGGCGGACCGGCCGTCCGACGGGCCGGATGCCGGTGAGCGGTGGGCCGGCGGCCCGTGGGACGCCGCCGGGAAGCCTGACGCGGACCGGGCCGGGGCGGGGTCTGGGGACTGGCGGGTGGTGTGGCACCGCGGGCTGGTGGCGCTGGCGACCGGCGACCGGGAGGGCGCCGCGCTGGCCTTCGACGCGGTCTACGACGCCTTTCCGGGTGAACCGGCGCCGAAGCTGGCGCTGGGCATCAGTGCCGAGCTGCTGGGGCAGTTGGACAATGCCGCGGAGTACTACCGCCTCGTATGGGCGACCGACCGCGGCTATGTGAGTGCCGCGTTCGGGCTGGCCCGGGTGCGGCTGGCGGCCGGTGACCGGACGGGTGCGGTGGCGGCGCTGGAGTCCGTCCCGGAGGCGTCCATCCACTACACGGCGGCCCGGATCGCGGCGGTCCGGGCCCGGCTGCGGCAGCGCTCGCCCCGGGAGCCGCTGCTGCCGGACCTGCGGGCCGCCGCCCAACAGGTCGAGGAGCTGGCCGACTTCGGTCTGGACGACCGGCGCCGGGAACTCCTCGCCACCGAAGTACTGGGCAGTGCCCTGGACTGGGTACTCTCCGGGAGCCACGGCGACGGGCCCGCGGCCGGCGCTCCGTATGACGGGGGGTCGGACGGCACGGCCGGGCCGGCGGCTGCGCACCAGCGGCCGACGCTGCTCGGCAACCCGTTGGACGAACGCGGGCTGCGGTTCGGGCTGGAGCGTTCGTACCGCCTGCTGGCGCGGCTCGCGCAGCGTGGCGAGGAAAGGATCGAACTGGTGGAACGGGCCAACCGCTTCCGCCCCAGGACATGGGTGTGACATGGGTGTGACTGGGCCGTCCCGGTGCCGGAGCTGCGGCGAGCCGCTCGATGCGGGGGACAACTACTGCGGGCGGTGCGGCGCCGATCCCCTGGCGTCGGGCGGGTACGGCGTGCCCGCGGGATACGGGGCACCGCCGGCGGCTACGTACGCGGCGGGGCCGGTGGCACCGGCGGGTCCGCCGCCGCCGGATCCCACGACCCGCCTCTCGTACGGGGATCACGGGGATGCCGCGGCGACGCCGGCCGGTGCCGACGGCCGGCCGGCCGACCCGCGGGTGGTCGGCTATGAGGCGGTCGCCGACGCCGCCGCCGGAGCCGGGGCGCGAGCCGAAGCGGACGTCCCGGCGGCGAGCCCGGACGAGGCCGGCGGCGGGGCCGAAGCGGAGCGCGCGACGGAGATCGGGGCGGGGATGGGGGCGGCTGGTTTGCCGGGGTTCGATGCGGTCGAGGGGGCGTCAAGCGGAGTGGCCGACGGCCCGGTTGCCGGGCCCGATTCCGAGCCCGCGGCGGCCGGAACCGGAACGGCGCCGGCGGCCCCGTCCGGGCCGGCCCGCGACCATCTGGAACGGGAGGTGGCGGGCGGCGCGGCGGTCAGTGACCGCGGCCACCGGCACCACCGCAACGAGGACTTCTTCGCCCTCGCCGACACCGCACTGCCGGACGGCTCACCCGCGGTGATCGCGGTGGTCTGCGACGGGGTCTCCTCGGCGACCCGGCCGGACGACGCGTCCAAGGCCGCCGCCGAGCGGGCCGCCGGGGCGCTGCGGATGGCGCTGCCGCGCGGTACGCACCCGCAGCAGGCCCTGCACGACGCGGTGATGGCGGCCTCGGCGGCGGTCGACGAGCTGGCCGTCGACCCCTCGATAGCGCACGACGAGTACCGCCAGCAGAACGCCCCGGCCTGCACGTTCGTCGGGGCGGTGGTCGGCGGCGGCCTCCTGACCATCGGCTGGGTCGGCGACAGCCGGGCGTACTGGATCCCCGACGACCGCACCGCGCCGCCGGTCCGGCTCACCGAGGACGACTCCTGGGCCGCCCAGATGGTCGCCAACAACCTGATGACGGAGGCCGAGGCCAACGCCGACGAGCGGGCGCACGCCATCACCGGCTGGCTGGGCGCGGACGCGTACGAGGTCGAGCCGCACATCGCGGCGTTCCGGCCGGACGGGCCGGGAAGCGTCGTGGTGTGCACGGACGGGCTGTGGAACTACGCCGAGGCGGCCCAGGCGCTGGCCACGGTGCTGCCCCTGGACGCGCCGCTCCGGCCGCTGAACGCGGCCCGGGTGCTGGTCGACCACGCCCTGGACGGCGGCGGGCACGACAACGTAACGGTCGCGGTGGTGCCGTTCCCGGCGCCCGCGGGCGGGGCAGGATCGGCCTGAGCACCTCGGAACCGCACGCGCCGGACCCGGCCCCCACCCACCGGGCCGTCCGCCCGCCGGTGGACCGGCCGGCCGGCGGCGGCCGCAAGGAGCGGACGTAACCCATGGCCAACTTCGCCAAGTCGCGGGTGCCGCGCTTCACCGTCGAGGTGCACCACAACCCCTACCTCCCCCAGGGCGGGCGGGCCCTGCACGCCGTGGTCACGGTCACCGCGACCGGAGGCGGCTCGACCGGCGGACGGCCGGTGCCCGGGCCGCGGTCGGACGCGCCGGCGCCGGCGGCGGCCGACCGCACCCCCGGGACCTCTGGGAGCTCTGGGGCCCTCGGCCCGGAGGCCGGGGTCGTGCTGCGGGTGCGGACCCCGCTGGGCGCCGAGATCGGTTTCCTGCGGCAAGTGGCGCCCACCGCCGAAGACCTGACCGACCGGCGAAGAGCGTCGGGGCCGCGCTCGGGCGACTACCCGACCGGCCCCTGGGGCGACGAGTCCCGCGACTACCACCTCTTCCTCCGCGTCCCCGACCCCGGACTCGGCCGGGAGATGCTCGCCGCCCGGATCTCGGTGCTGCTGCCCGCACCGGACGGCGCCACGCCCCGCGTCGTGGCGCAGGCCCTGGTCCGGGCCGCATGGACGGACGATCCGGTCGCCGTGGTACGGATCGATGCACAAGTCGCGTACCACACAGGACGGTCCGAACTGGCGCAAGCCATCCAGCGGGGACTGGATGCGGCCAAGTGGGGAGATGCCGGCCGCGCCGTGGTGGAACTGCGTCGCGCGGCGTCGCTCGCCGGCGCCCCGGGGAACGGGGACACTGCGAAACTCCTTGCGAAGGTGGTGGGCGACGTCGATCCCGCGACCGGTACTGTGCGACAGGCGGTGAAGGCGGCCGAGGCCGAACGGGAGAGCTCCCGGACGGCTCCCGGCCCCCACTCTTCGCCCGAAGAAACCGCAATGAACGAGCACGATCAGCTCTGATCGGCACTACCCGGAAGAAACGGTACGGAGGGGGAAGAACCGACATGCCGACCTGCCCGAGCGGCCACCAGTCGGTGGCCGAAGACTGGTGCGAGGTGTGCGGCCAGCGCATGGCGGGTGCCGTCCCCCCGCCACCCTCTCTGCCCGCTGGATTCCTGACCACGCCGCCGCCCGCCGAGCCGACCGGCCCCGCGGGCCCGCCGCCCGGCCAGCCCGGACCGCCGCCGCCCGGCCACGCCGGTCCCCCGCCGGCGGGTCAGCCCGGCCCGCCGCCGGGCATGCCCGGACCCGGCCCGGTCGGCCAGCCCGGCCCGCCGCCCGGTCTGGGCGGTCCCGGCGCGCCCGGACCCGGCCCCGAGGCCCAGGGCGGTTACGGCTTCCCGCCGCCGCAGCCCGGACCCGGCCCGCAGGCCCCGTTCGAACAGCAGGCCCCGTTCGAACAGCAACAGCCGCCGCAGCAGCCACACCAGCCGGGCCCGCCGCCCGGTATGCCCGGCCCCGGCGGCCAACCGCCGCAGGGCGGCTACGGCTTCCCGCCCCCGGCACCCGGCCCGGGTGGCCCCGGCACGCCGCCGCACGGCGCGCCGGCCCCCGCGCCCGCGCCCGGCCCCGAGCAGTCCACGGAGTTCTGCCCGCAGTGCCGTACGCCGCGCGAGGGCATGACGCCGTTCTGCGCCGAGTGCCAGTACAACTTCCTCACCAACTCGCCGGCGTCGTTCGCGCCGCCGCCCGGTATGCCCGGCCCCGGCGGCCAACCGCCGCAGGGCGGCTACGGCTTCCCGCCGCCGGCACCCGGTCCCGGTGGTCCGGGCGGCCCCGGTGCCCCGATGCCCGGCCCCGGTCCGCAGGGCGGCCAGGGCGGTTACGGCTTCCCGCCGCCGCAGGCCCCGTTCGAGCAGCAAGCCCCGTTCGAGCAGCAGCCGCCGCAGCACCAGCCGCAGCAGCCGGGCCCGCCGCCCGGCATGCCCGGCCCCGGCGGCTTCCCGGGTCAGCCCGGACCGCCCCCCGGTATGCCGCCGGGTATGCCCCCCGGCATGCCCGGCCCCGGCCCGGCCGGTCAGCCCGGTCCGCCGCCGGCCCCGCAACAGGGCGGTGACGACTGGCCGCTGAGCCCGCCGCACCAGCAGCACCCGGGGAACGCCGCCCCACCGATGGCACCGCCGCACCCCGGACCCGGCCCGCAGGCCCCGTTCGAGCAGCAGCCGCCGGCCCCGTTCCCGCCGCAGCAGGGCTTCGGACAGCCGGCCCCGTACGAGCAGCCGCAGCAGGGCTTCGAGCAGCCGCAACCGGGACCTGACAACCAGTGGCCCGGTGGCCCCGGCCAGGCTCCGGCGGCGCCGCCGCAGGGTCCGCCGCCGGTGGTCGGCGACGGCTGGGTGGTGGCCATCGCGCCGGACCGCGAGTACTTCATGGCGATGATGGGCCGCAGCGGCCCGGAGGCGGCGGGGCTCAACCTGCCCTCGTACTCCCCCGAGCAGGTGCTGCCGCTCGCCAACGGCCAGATCTCGGTGGGCCGGCGCCGCAACAGCACCGGCGAGTCCCCGGACGTCGACCTGGGCCGGACCCCGGAGGACCCGGGCGTCTCACACCAGCACGCACTGCTCGTCCAGCAGCAGGACGGCAGCTGGGCCGTGGTGGACCAGAACTCCACCAACGGCACCACGGTCAACCTCGCCGAGGAGCCGATCCAGCCGTACGTCCCGGTGCCGCTGCACGAGGGCGACCGGGTGCACGTCGGCGCCTGGACGACGCTGACCGTCCGCCGCGGCTGACCACGGCAGCACCAGCGCACACCCCAACTCCGGGGCGTGATCAGACGATCACGCCCCGGAGTTGCGTCCGGCATCGACCGTCCTAAGTCCGGAGTCCTCGGTCGGGGCGTCTGCCACCATGGACCGGTGAACAACATTCCGCACGGCACGCTTCAGGAGCAGACCTTCTACGAGCAGGTCGGTGGCGAGGACACCTTCCGCCGCCTGGTGCGCCGCTTCTACGAGGGGGTTGCCGAGGACCCGCTGCTGCGGCCGATGTACCCGGAAGAGGACCTGGGACCGGCCGAGGAGCGCCTCGTCCTCTTCCTCATGCAGTACTGGGGCGGCCCCCGCACCTACAGCGAGAACCGCGGCCACCCCCGGCTGCGGATGCGGCACGCCCCGTTCACCGTCGACCGGGCCGCGCACGACGCCTGGCTGCGGCACATGCGGGACGCCGTGGACTCCCTCGGGCTCGCCGAGGAACACCGGGCGCAGCTGTGGGACTACCTCGCGTACGCGGCCGCATCGATGGTCAACACCGCGGACTGAGAGAACGGTCACACCGACCGGAACCCTCGCTCCCCCGTCACGATCCGGTCAAGACCACCCACGAACCCTGACCCGGCGCCGCCGCCCTCTGAAAACATCCACGACATCCGATCACTCCTTCGGATACGCCATGTGTTCGGGGCCTTCGGGGCCTTCGGGGTTTTCCGGGCTTTCGGGGTTTTCGGGTGCTGGGAGCCACCGGCACACCCCGGCCGGCGGCCTGCGCCGCACCGGGGGGATTCGTGTCTGGCTTCATCGTGCTGCGGGTCCGCGCGCACCGCGTGCTGCTGGCCGCCGCCCTGCTCACGGTGGTGCTGACCGCCACCGTCCTGGCCACCCTCGCCGCCTTCTCCGACGCGGCCGGCGACGCCGGACTGCGGCAGGCCCTACGGGCCCGTCCCCGAGTCCTCACCTCTGTTCAGGCAGGGGAGACCCCCACCGCGGCCGCCGCCGCCCTCCAGATCAGGGCCCAACTCCCCTCCTCCGGACGGCAGTCTGCCGACCAGGCGGTGGAGCGGGGCGCCCGGCGGGCCTTCGACGGACTGCCGTTCACCGTCCGCACGCTGACCCGCTCCGGGCCGTACGCGCTGCCGCGCACCTTCCGGCCGCCGACCGGGGACACGACGGGCGGTGAGGAGCCCGACCTCACCCACCTCGCGGCCCTCGACCGCAGCCGCCTCGACTACCGCCGCAACGTCGTCGGCTTCGTCTGGCAACAGACCGCCCGCAACCTGCTCCCCTACCTCACCGCCAACTTCGCCGCGTTCCGCACCGCCAACGAGGAACTGGGCACCACGATCGTGATCGTCACCCACGACCAGAAGGTGGCCGACGAAGTCCGCCGCACGGTCGCCATCCGCGACGGACGCACCTCCTCAGAAGTCCTGCGCCGCATGGAAATCGACGCCACGACCGGTCAGGAATCCGTAGTGGCCCGCGAATACGCCACCCTCGACCGCGCCGGCCGCCTCCAACTCCCCGCCGACTGCACCGCCCCCCTGGGCATGCAGGACCGCGTCCTCCTCCAACGGGAACCCGACCACATCGGCGTCTGGCCCGACGCCCCACCGCCCCCACCCGCCTCCAGCCCGTCCGACGATTGAGGACGGACCTCCGCCCGGCCCAACGCCTCAGGTCCCCAACCCGACCGGCGTTCCCCAACCCGACCGACGTCCCCCAACCCGTCCGGCATTCCCCCAACCCGACCGGCGTCCCCCAGCCCGACCGGCGTCCCCCAGCCCGACCGGCGTCCCCCCAACCCGACCGGCATTCCCCCAGCCCGTCCGGCGTTTGAGGACGAGCCCGCAGGGCGACAACGAGCCCGCAGGGCGAGGCCCCACGCAGACGGCCGGGACCCCTGCAACGCAAAAAGATCCCGTGGCCTGGAACTCGGGGCCCGGGGCTCACCCCCGGTTTCGGGAAGGGGCGGGACCGGGGCACACCCCACGAACGACCACAGCCCGCACCCGGGCGCCCACTTCAACCCGCACCCCACCGGCCCCGGACACTCACCACCAAGGCGCCAAGCGCCAAGGCACCGCCCACCACACCCTGCGCAGCCCTCGAAAACCCGGGCCCGCCAGGGCCCCGTCAAACCGGCGTAACCGTGAGCCCCGACAGCCCGGCCAACCCCGCCGGCCCACCCGCCCGCACGGCAATCGACCCGTACGGCGTGCTCAGCCGCAGCCACCCCCCGGCAGCCAACAGCGCCAGCGTCGGCACCGACGCCTCCGCACCCGCCACACCGGCCGGGCCGGACACCGCACCGCCCGCGGCACCCGCACGGGAGGCCGCACCCGCACGGGAGGCCGCGCCCGCGCTCCCGGAGGCCGCCATCGCCCCGGCCCGCGCCCGACGCAGGAACCCGAGCGCCTGCGCGGCATGCACCGCCCGCAACGGCAGCTCCGTATCGCCCAGCGTCCGCGACCAGATCTCCCGCCCGATCCGGTCCCGCTCGTTCCGGTTGCGCCGCTGTGGCGGCAACGCCTCGTCCCGGGCGCGGAATTCGGCGACCGCGGCGGACACCGCACGCAGCAACGCCTCCGGAGCCGGCAGCCCGGGCACCCGCGTCCAGCCGCCCCGCGGCGGCAGCACCCCGGCCCACGGCGGGCCGGTGACCGGGGCGGGCACGGTGACGCTGCCCGCCGCCTCCGAGATGCCTTCGAGGAGTTCCCCCGCGGAAACCGTCACGTCCAGACCGGGACCACCGTCCCGGCCCCCGCCGGCCCCCTCCGTAACGCCGTCGGCCGCCAGCCGCGCCGTCCGGATCGCCAACACCTCGAACGACGGCGGGCGGCCGAAGACGGCCAGCACCCCGTTACCGGCCTGGAGCCGCACCGCCGCCCCGCGGTCGTAGTGGATCAGCCGGGCGAGGAAGGCGGCGAGATCCCCCGCCTCCCCGGCGTCGGCCAACCGCAGCACCGTCATACGGCGACGGCCCCTTCCTGATGCGCGGCGTCGTCCAGGTAGTCCTTGAGGATCGCCTTCTCCTCCGCCGTGAGGCGGCGCGGCCGCCCCGCGGCGAAGTCGAACGGCACGACCACGGTCCGGGCCCGCAGGTAGACCGTGTCCTCGTCCTTGACCTCGTACCCCACCGTCATCGACGCGGCGCTGATCTTCGTCACCCACAGCTCGACGGTCACCGGCTCGGGCCGGTGGACCAGCTGCCGCACGTAGTCGATCTCGTGCCGGGCGACGACCGAGCCGCCCTCGAACGAGGGGCTGCCGTCCCCCGGCGCCAGCCGGCGCATGAAGTCGATCCGCGCCTCTTCGAGGTAGCGGACGAACACCGCGTTGTTGACATGGCCGAACGCGTCCATGTCCGACCAGCGCAGGGGGCAGGAGTAGAGGTGTCGCACGACGGTCAGCCCCGGGTCAGCTTCTTGTACGTCGCACGGTGCGGACGGGCCGCATCGGCGCCGAGCCGCTCGATCTTGTTCTTCTCGTACGACTCGAAGTTGCCCTCGAACCAGAACCACTTGGAGTTGCCCTCGTACGCCAGGATGTGCGTGGCGACGCGGTCCAGGAACCAGCGGTCGTGGGAGACGACCACGGCGCAGCCGGGGAATTCCAGCAGCGCGTTCTCCAGGGAGGACAGCGTCTCGACGTCGAGGTCGTTGGTCGGCTCGTCGAGGAGCAGGAGGTTGCCGCCCTGCTTGAGGGTGAGCGCCAGGTTGAGGCGGTTGCGCTCACCACCGGAGAGCACGCCGGCCGGCTTCTGCTGGTCCGGGCCCTTGAAGCCGAACGCGGAGACGTAGGCCCGCGAGGGCATCTCGACATGGCCGACGTTGATGTAGTCGAGCTCGTCGGAGACCACGGCCCACAGGGTCTTCTTGGGGTCGATGTTCTCGCGGCTCTGGTCGACGTAGGAGATCTTGACGGTCTCGCCGACCTTGATGTCGCCGGCGTCCGGGGTCTCCAGGCCCTGGATCATCTTGAACAGCGTGGTCTTGCCGGCGCCGTTCGGGCCGATGATGCCGACGATGCCGTTACGCGGCAGCGTGAAGCTGAGGTCGTCGATGAGGACCTTCTCACCGAACGCCTTGTTGAGGCTGTCGACCTCGACGACGACGCTGCCCAGACGCGGGCCCGGCGGGATCTGGATCTCCTCGAAGTCCAGCTTCCGCATCCGGTCGGCCTCGGCGGCCATCTCCTCGTAACGCGCCAGTCGGGCCTTGGACTTGGCCTGCCGCCCCTTGGCGTTGGAGCGGACCCACTCCAGCTCTTCCTTCAGGCGCTTGGCGCGCTTGGCGTCCTTCTGACCCTCGACCTTCAGGCGGGTCTGCTTGGTCTCCAGGTACTTGGAGTAGTTGCCCTCGTAGCCGTGGAGGCGGCCGCGGTCGACCTCGCAGATCCAGCCGGCGACGTTGTCGAGGAAGTACCGGTCGTGGGTGACGGCGACGACGGTGCCGGGGTACTTCGCCAGGTGCTGCTCCAGCCACTGCACCGACTCGGCGTCGAGGTGGTTGGTGGGCTCGTCGAGGAGGAGCAGGTCGGGGGCCTCCAGCAGCAGCTTGCACAGCGCGACGCGGCGGCGCTCACCACCGGAGAGGTTGGTGACCTGCCAGTCGCCGGGCGGGCAGCCGAGGGCGTCCATGGCCTGTTCCAGCTGGGTGTCGAGGTCCCAGGCGTTCGCGTGGTCCAGGTCCTCCTGGAGCTTGCCCATCTCCTCCATCAGCGCGTCGGAGTAGTCGGTCGCCATCAGCTCGGCGACCTCGTTGAAGCGCTTGAGCTTGTCCATGGTCTCGCGGGCGCCGTCCTGGACGTTCTCCAGGACCGTCTTGGACTCGTCGAGCGGCGGCTCCTGAAGGAGCATGCCGACCGTGTAGCCGGGAGAGAGGAAGGCGTCACCGTTCGACGGCTGCTCAAGACCGGCCATGATCTTCAGCACCGTGGACTTACCGGCGCCGTTGGGACCCACGACACCGATCTTCGCGCCCGGCAGGAAGCTCAGCGTCACGTCATCGAGGATGACCTTGTCGCCGTGCGCCTTGCGCGCCTTGCGCATCGTGTAGATGTACTCAGCCAAGAGAAACCGTCCGCCAGTTTGGATCTATCAGGTGGTCTGGGTGGCTCCGCCGCGTGGGCCGTGGTGCGGCGTGGCCGCGCGAGGGCAGATACACCCCATCTTGCCGTACGTCCATCCCCGGACGGAAACGGGTACCGAGGGACGGACGGCAAAGGCCCCGGAGCGGACACTTCGCTCCGGGGCCTTTGCGGTACGCGCCCGGTGATCACCGGCTCACGGTGCGCCGACGGCTCGCTCACCGGTGGTCACGAGTTCTGTTGTGACAGTGACGACTGACCGTCTCGCTTACGCGGACTGTCCGGTCTTCTTCTTACGCAGGAAGAACACCGCTCCGCCGCCGACCACTACGAGGGCGACCGCGATGCCCGCGATCACCGGGGTGGCGCTGCTGGAACCGGTCTCGGCCAGGTCGGTGCCGTGACCGCCGGTGGTGCTACCACCCGTGGTGCCGCCGGCCGTGGCCGGGCTGGGGTGCGAGGAGGGCTGACCGGCGGTCTTGCAGTCCAGGACGCCGGAGAAGGTCTTCTTGAAGCCGCCCGCGCCGGTGATCGTGATCTGGTACGGCTGGTCCTCGCCGACCGGAACGGTCACGGTCTTGGCCGTGCCCGGCGCGACCTCGTAGTCCTTGCCGGACAGCTGGAAGCGGAACGCCTCATCGCCCTTGTTGGTCGCGGTGACGTCCACGCCGCCCTTGGAGCAGTTCTTCTCCGCGGTGATCGCGGGGATCGCACCCTGCTTCTTCCAGGAGACCGTGGCGGCCGCGGAGACCGTGGACTCGCTGGAGCCAGCCAGGATCTGGGTCTGGCTCTTGGCGTGCTCACCGATGCCGGTGAAGGCCCGACCGACCGGGACCTTGGTCGCGGCCTGCGCGGTCAGCGAGGTGTTGCCGTCGGCGGCCCCCTTGGGGACGTCGAAGAACAGCTGGGTGCCGTCGGCGGCGCTGGTGACCGGCTTGCCGTCCTTGCCCACGATCTTCACGCCGGCGGGCACGCCCGCCGCCGGGGAGATGGTGACGCTGTCGGCGTTGGTGTGCACGGTGACCGGGCCGATCTTGCTGCCGGACTTGCCCGAGACCGCCGGCGGGTCCAGGGTCAGCGACGCCTTGGGCTCGGAGACGCTCTGCGCGTTCTTCTCCAGGAAGTCGGCGAGCTTCTCGGCGGCTGGGTCGACCGCGTCCACCTTGACGTGGTCGGAGAAGCGCCAGATCGCGACCTGGGTGCCGGCCGCGGCGGTCTTCTCGGACAGCTGCCCGGCGCCGGCCTTGGCGGAGAGCGCCGCCAGGTCGTTCACCTGCGGGTAGGAGTTCTGCAGGATCCAGCGGATCTTGCCGGCGTCCGGGTTGTTGTGCAGCGACGAGGCGCTCCAGGGCACTTCCTGGTAGCGGGCCTGCTGCTGCGTCGGGTTGTGGATGTCGATGCAGTACGTCTGCAGCGTGCCGCCGTTGTCGACCGACATCTCGAAGAGGCCGGCGCCGACGCGCTGGTCCCCTCCGTTTCCGTGCACCACGGCCTGATCGAAGGTCTTCAGGCCGCCGAGCGTCGCGGTGGCGCCCCCGTGCGACGCGGCCGGGTCGTCCGCCGCGGCGGTCCCCGCGGTGGCTATCGTGCCCGCCGCGATCAGGCCCGAGGCCACGACCGCGGCGGCAAGGCGGGCTGCGCCCCGCCCCTTCATCGAAAGCATGATTTCCCCTCTGGGCAAGGCGGTCGGCTGGGGAGTCGCCTCACCGGAAAGATCCCAAGAACTCAGCGGCCGAACTGGTCAGCCTGGTCAGCCCCCGTGAGTACTCGTCGGATCTTATGGAGCGGGCGCATCAGGGTCCCCGGTAATAGCGTCCTATAAGCGATCCGAATCGCAATCGTTACCGAATACGCGCACCCTGACCTGGCATTATCGACAAATCCCCGTACCTTTTCAGGGCACAGATACCTTCTGGGGCGAATTGCCAGACGGGCCTGCACGCCCCACCGGAGCGGCCGCCCGGCGGTTCGCCGGCGCCCCCATTACCACAGTCGTACTCGATTCAACTTTCTCCAACGGTGCGCCATCCGGATCCCGTTGCGTTTCCTCCGCTGCTTTCCGCGCCCTTACCACCCGGCGGAATGCGGATGTCCCGCGTGCGAGATCGTGCCCGATCGCCAGGGCGTCGACCTCTGCCGCGAACCAGCGCTGGCCCCCCTTCTCCGGCGGCTGTTCGCCCTCCCGAACCCGCAACCGCCCCTGTACGACGAGCGGTTCACCAACCGCCACCGACGCGGCGACATTGTCCGCGAGCGCCCGCCAGGACCGGACGGTATAGAAACTCGTCTCCCCGTCGGCCCAGCATTCCCGGGCCTTGTCCCACCGCCGCGAGGTCGCCGCCATCCGGAACCGTGCCACCGACACCCCCGCCGCGGTCTCCCGGTACTCCACCGCCGTGGCCACGTTCCCCACCAGCGTCACCATCGTGTCGTTCATAGAAGACTCCCCCGTCCCCTTCTTTATGACGTCTGTTCAGCAGTACGTCGATTCCGTTCAGTACGTCTCTTCCGCGCGCCCCACGAGTACGCGTCTTCAGTACGTCTCTTGAGCGCGCCTCTTCGGTACGTCTCTTCGGTGCGGCTCTTCGTCGTGTCTTCTTTGCTGTGCCTTCGGCGGCCCGTGCCTTCGGTGCATGTCTTCGGTGGCCGGCCGTCCCGCGTGCGCTTCGCTGATTCCATGCTGCACGGATTCGGCGCGGGCCGTGGCGGCCTGTGGACAACGGAGCCTGTGGACAACTCCGTCACCCGGCAGGGACGGCGGTACCCCGTCCGCCGCCCCGCCACGGGGCGCCTCTCGCCTCATACGCCCGATGCCACCGCGTACCGCTCCCGCACCTCGCGGTACCGCAGCAATTCGGCGGCCACCGGCTCCAGTACCCGTGCCCGACCGCACCCGGCCGCCGCGCCCCGCAGCCGCCGCTCGGCCTCCTGCCCGTACCGCCGGGCCGGTCCACGGGCCGCCACCCCGCACAGCCAGGTCAGGGACGGTCCACCCACCGACCCCACGACCGCGGGCAGCAGCCCGGACAGCCACTCCGACGCGTCCACCACACCCGTCACGGCGCCCAACAGCCACAGCGCACCGACCACTTGCAGCACGAACAGCAATCCCTGCAACGAGGCCGCCACCGTCCACCACCGCGGCTTCACGTCCGGCCCCTGCCGCAACGCCTCCTCGCCCTCGGCCGCCACCGCGTCCAGCACCTCCGGCAGCCCCTCGGCCCCCCGCGCCGCCGCCTCCCGTACCGCCTGCGCCCAGGGCACCGGCAGCCCCAGCGCGGCCTCGCCCGCCACGGTCCGGACCGCCTGCTCCACCACCGGCCGTGCCGCCGCCCGCCCGTCCTCGCCCCGTGCGACACCGGCCGAAGCGGAGCGTACGGGGACGGCGCCAGCGGTTGCGGAGGCGCCGCGCACGGCCTCCTCACCCCCGGAACCGGGCCTTCTCGCCCCCGTGCGTCCCGCCCCGGTACGCGGTGCGCCGATCCGGACTGCGCCCGTGCCGTCGCCGGCCCCGGCCGCCGTCGCCGCGCCCCGCCGGCGCGCTCCCCGGCCCTTGCCCCGGACCCGCAGCCGCGACCACGGCGAGCCGCAGGCCCGTTCCGCATGCCGCAGCCAGTCCCGTTCCGCCGCCCGCCCGGTGGCCACCGCCCCGACCGCCTCGGCGAGCCGGTCGTCGAACTCCTCCCGGGCCCCTTCGGTCAGTCCCACCCGGCTCTCCGCGACATACGCCGTCCGCAGGCGTTCCGCCGCGGTGTCCACATCCGCCGTCAGCCTGCGGTCCGCCGCGCCCCGTTCCGCGACGAACTGGCCCAGTGCCTCCCGCAGTTCCGCCACGCCCTCGCCGGTCGCCGCGGAGAGCGCCAGGACCGCCGCACCCGGCTCCCCGTGCTCGCCCAGCGCCAGCCCGTCCTCGTCCAGCAGCCGGCGCAGATCGTCCACCACCTGGTCGGCGGCGTCGCCGGGCAGTCGGTCTACCTGGTTGAGCACCACGAAGGTGACCTCGGCGTAGCCCGCCAACGGCCGCAAATACCGCTCGTGGAGCACCGCGTCCGCGTACTTCTCCGGGTCCACCACCCAGATCACCGCGTCCACCAACTCCAGCATCCGGTCGACCTGTTCGCGGTTGGCGGTGGCCGAGGAGTCATGGTCGGGAAGGTCGAGCAGGACCAATCCGGCCAGTTCGGGACTGCCCTGCGCGGGGGTGTACCGGCGGTGCACCGGCACCCCGAGCCGGCGCAGCAGCCCCTCCGCGCCCGGCCGGCCACCCGACCAAACGCAGGCCACCGGCTCGCCGGTCGTCGGCCGACGCGCCGCGACCTCCGAACGCGGCGCCCCCGCCAACGCGTTGAACAGCGAGGACTTCCCGCTCCCGGTCGCTCCCGCCAGGGCGACGACGGTGTGCTCACCGGACAGCCGGTACCGCTCGTCGGCCGCCTCCAGCACCCGTCCGGCCTCGTCCAGCACCATCCCGTCCAGCCGGCTCCGGGACAGTGCGATCAGCTCCCGCAGCGCCTCCAGCCGGGGCCGCAGCCCCTCCTCGGCGGCCCGCCGTGCGCCGCCGGGCACCCACTTGTAGCCGGGCCCGCAGTCCCCGACCTCCTCACCGCGCACGCTGCCCGACCCCTCCCCCGCAAGCGCTCCCGCTCCTCTCCCCCTGCTCTGGCGCCGCCCACGGAACGCCTCGTCCACACCGCAAGCCCCATCCATCCGATCCGTCCCATCAGCCTCGTCTGCCTCGGACGCCGGCGGAACATCCGCCCCGGCGCCAGGTCCCACGGCCCGCCCACCGTGCCTCGACTCCCCCTCCCGCGCCCGCCGCGCGATCACCCCGTCGTCCCACGTCCCGCCGTCCCCCGTCCCGTCACTCCACGCCGCCCCCTCGCCGTCCTCGCCGGCACCGGTCTCCGCCCGACGCTCCCCGGACTCCGTCACCGCGTCACCGTCTCTCTCCCGCAGCGGTCCGCCACCGGGCATGCGCGTTCCCGCTCCGTCTCCCGCTCCTCCACCGACCGCGTCCGGCGCTGCTCGCGCTGCACCACGGACACCGCGGCGATCAGTTCGGCCTGCTGGTCCGGCGGCACCGTCAGACGGTCCAGGGGGGCCAATCGGCGCTCCCGTTCACCGTCGAGGGCGTGCGCCAGATACCTGGTCAGCAGTTGAGCACCCTGGTCACACAGCCGCAGCGCGCTCTGTGCCCCCAACAGGTCGGCGAGGTTCTCCCCCGCCGTACGGGCCCGGCGCCCGCCCAGCAGCGCGGTGGCCAGCAGGGCCGCCGGTTCCTCGGCGTCGACCTGGTCGGCCCGGTCACCGGCCTGGCCTCCGCGTGCCTCCCGGGTCTCCTCCTCGGCCAGTTCCTCCAGGCAACGCCGCCACCGCCGGACGATCACGCCGATCCGCCCGGCGGCTCCCGCGGCCCCGTCCATGGCGGTCAGCGCCGCCTCGGCCGCCGCGGGGTCCCGCCGCCAGGCGACCACGGCCCGCTCGTCGGCCTCCTCGACGGCACAGACCAGCAGCGCGGTGAGCCCCTGGGCCAACGCGTCCAGCAGCTCGTCGGCGCGACCGCCGAGCCCGTGCGCGTGCCAGTGGGCGCGGGCGTCGCCGGCCAGCACTTCACCGGCCGCGACCTCGCGCCGCACCCGCTCCGCGGCCTCCTCGTACGCCTCCTCGGCCCGGCCGGCCAGCCGTAGCGCCGCGGCGTGCTGGGCGGCGGCGGCCCCGGCCAGCGCGGGCAGCCGGCTGCGCAGCGAGGCGATCACCCCGAAAGCGGTCCGGTCCGCGGCGGCACTACGGGCCACGGGGTCCTGGGCGTGCCGTTCCAGCCACTCCCGCAGACCGGCGACCGCCGTCGCGGGCAACAGTCCGCGGCCCCCGCCCGCAGACTCGGGCAGTTCGGGAATGGTGAACCGGGGAACGTGCCCGAGCCCGGCCCGTTGCAGGAGCTCCGCGTACCGCGCGGAGATCTCGGCGGCGATCTGGTGCGGTACCCGGTCCAGCACGGTGACCAGCGTGACGTCGTACTCCTTGGCGGTGCGCAGCAGATGCCAGGGCACCGCGTCGGCGTACCGGGCCGCCGTGGTGACCAGTACCCAGACGTCGGCCGCGCAGATCAACTCGGCGGCCAGTTCGCGGTTGCCGGCCACCAGTGAGTCGATGTCCGGGGCGTCCAGCAACGCCAGCCCGCTGGGCAGCGCGGCGTCCGTCTCGATCCGCACCGTCGGCGTCCCCGGCTCACCGACCGCCCGACCGTGCCCACCGCCGAGCCCTTTCTCCTCTCCTTCGTTGCGCTCGCTTCCCTCGCCACCGTCCTGCTCCGGCACCCACACCCGGGTGAGCCCCGGGAGCACCCGCTGTCCGGCGAACCAGCGGTGGTCGTCGGGGTGGCAGACCAGCACCGGCGTACGCGTCGTGGGCCGCAGCACCCCGGCCTCCGAGACGCGCCGCCCCACCAGCGAATTGACCAGGGTGGACTTGCCCGCCCCCGTGGAACCTCCGACGACCGCGAGAAGTGGAGCCTTAGGGGCGCGCAGGCGGGGCATCACATAGTCGTCCAGCTGGGAGAGCAGCTCGGCCCGATTGCGCCGGGCGCGGGCGGCGCCCCCGAGCGGCAGGGGAAATCGTGCGGCGTCGACGCGGTCACGCAGAACGGACAGTGCGTCGATCAGCCGGGGTCCTACGTCCAAGGTCGCCACATGTGAAGAATGCCCAATTTAGTTAGCTTTTTGAAGCGTATAACCCCTTGTGTGCGCCGCAAGAATCTCCACGGAACGCGATAGGTGAGATATGGGATTTTCGTAACATCTCAGACGCAGGCATAACGAGTGCACAACACCCGCCACGCGAGACGGCAAAAGCCGTGCAGGATTCGTACCTGCCTGCGATTATCGGGATCGCTTCACCGAACCTCCACAACGTGCCACGGAGGTGAAGCAACCGGGACGAGCCACCCGGGCCTCTATCCTGGTCCGCGGTTCGTGATCCACGCCCACCATCCGGCCCCCGTAGCTCAGTGGATAGAGCAGGTGCCTTCTAAGCACTTGGCCGCAGGTTCGAGTCCTGCCGGGGGCACCAGGACAGGCCCTCCCTTTGGGAGGGTCTTTTTGTTGGGTGGGTGGTGGGGGGCCTGGGGCTGGGGGCGGTTCGGTTAGGGGTGGGGGTGTGTCGGGGTGGGGGTGTTGAGCAGGGACGGGTAGTCGTCGAGGGATATGGCGGCCGAGATTTCGTGGCCCTCTTGGAGCATGGCGGTGAGGGTGGCGGGGTCGTTGAGGGCGGCGTTGCGGGCGGTTAGTGCTTCTTGGGTGAGGGGGGCCAGGAATTCACCGGCGCCTCGGCCGCCTTCCTGGCAGCGCGTGACGTACGGTCGCAGTTTCTCCTCGTAGCGGGCGAAGGCTTGGCGGTGGTCGCCGGCCGCGGTGGCCAGCTCGCCGGCGAGGACGTAGGCGCCGACGATCGCCGAGCCGGTGCCCATGCCGCCGACGGTGGCGCCATAGGCGGCGTCGCCGAGGAGTGCTATCCGGCCCGTCGACCAAGTCGGTATGTCGACGCGGCTGATGGAGTCGAAGTAGAGGTCGTCGGCGTCCCAGACCGTTCCAATGAGTTCCGTGGTGCGCCAGCCGGCGCCCTCGTACGCCTGGGTGAGGGCCTTCCTCTGGGCCTGCGGGTCACGGCGGTCGTGGTTCAGTTGCTCGGACGCGAAGACGCAGAAGGTCTCGCCTCCGTAGGTGGGGTCGTCGGCCCGGCGGGGGACGCGGCCGACCGTCGCCAACCGGCCGGGCTCGTTGTAGCCGACGGCGCGGGCCGCGAGGTCGGGGGCGGCCGTTGTCGGGAGGTCCCAGCCGGCGACGTAATAGCCGAGGTGGCTGACGAATTGCTCTTCGGGGCCGAAGGCGAGGCGGCGCACGGTGGAGTGCAGGCCGTCGGCGCCGATGACCAGGTCGAAGGTGCGGGGCGCGCCGCGCTCGAAGGTGACGTGGACTCCGTCGGCGGATTCGGTGAGGGAGGTGACGGTGTCGCCGAAGAGGTATTCGGTGGAAGGGGCGTGGGGCGTGGGGGTGGGGTGGGCCAGGTCGGTGGGGTGGGTGTGGTGGGTGGAGTGGGTGTGGTCGTAGAGGATGCGGGAGAGCTCTGAGCGGAGGATCTCCAGGTCGCCGCCCGCGAACTCGGGGGGCATGGCGGCCACTTGCTCCCCCTCGGCGTCGATGAAGGTCATGGGGCTGCCGGCGGTGCGGCGCTGTCTGATCTTGTCGAGGACGCCCATCCGCTGGAGCACCTCCAGATGCGCCGCACCGCGGAAGTCGACCGCGAAGCCGCCGCCGCGCAGGGCCGGCGCCACCTCGACGACGGTGGGGCGGAAGCCGTAGCGAGCGAGCCAGTAGGCGAGGGCCGGGCCGGCGATGCTGGCGCCGGAGATCAGTACCGTGCGGGGCCGGGTGGGCGCGGGCGGCGCGGTGAGCGTGCCTTCTTCCCTGGTCGGAGGCATGGCCGTCGTGGCCGGCGCGGCGGTCGTGGTGGTGGCCGGCGTGGCTGGTGTCGTCGTTGATCCGTGCGTCATTGGACGCTCCCCCCGTGTCGGTGTGGCGTGGTGACGAAGTCACTGTATCCGGCGGACACAGATCTGTATACCCGTGGACACAGTTTTAGGATGCGGGGGTGGCTGGAGACGAGAAGAGCAGTGTGTTCGGGGATCAGGCGGGCAGCGTCGAGCTGTTGTGGGGCGGGCGCGGGCGGCCGAGTCGTGGCCCCAAGCCGGCGCTGAGCCTGGAGCGGATCACGCAGACGGCCATCGGGCTCGCCGACACCGGCGGGCTGGGCGCGGTCTCCATGCAGCGGGTCGCGGCGGAGCTGGACTTCACGAAGATGTCCCTGTACCGGTACGTGCCCGGTAAGTCGGAGCTGGTCGCGCTGATGATCGACATGGCGCTGGGTGAACCGCCGGAGCTGGCGGGCGCCGCGGCCGACGACTGGCGTGGCGCGTTGCGGGAGTGGGCGGAGCGGCTCGCGGCGGTCTTCGACCGGCACCCGTGGCTGTTGAGCGTCCTCATCGGGCCGCGGGTCATGGGTCCCAATGAACTCGGCTGGACGGAGCGGGCGTTGGCGGCGCTCGTGAACACCGGGCTGACGGGCGGTGAGCAGTTGGATGCCGTGGTGGTGGTGAGCGGGCACATCCGGGCCATCGCGCAGGTGTCGGCGTCCATGGGCGTGGGCAGCGCCCGGGCGAAGGAGCCGGAGGCGGTGATGAGTGCCGCGCTGAACGAGCTGCTCGTCGGGCGGTCCGAGCGGTTTCCGGCGGTGGCGGCGGCGGTGGCGGACACCGCGGGGGGCGCATCCCGGGACCATGCCTGGGAGTTCGGGCTGGAACGGATCCTGGACGGGCTGGCGGCGTACGTCGGGCGCGGGTGAGGTCGTCGGGCGGGCGGTGCGGTTTCGGTGGTGTGTGCCTTCCGCCGGGCCCTGGTGGTGGGTGGGTGCCGCCCACCGGGCGGGCACCCGAAACCGCCCCGGCCCCCTGCCTCGGGGCGGGCGAGCCACAAGGCAGGGGAAGCCCCACGGGCGCCGCCGCTACATACCCAGTCGTACCGACTTGCGGGGCTGCTCCTTCGCACCCGTCAAGAGGCCGTGCAGGGTGGCGAATTCGTCGACGCACTTGGCGGTGCCGTTGACGACGCAGTCCAGGGGGGCGTCGGCGACCGTGACCGGGACACCCATCTCCTGACGGAGGCGGCGGTCCAGGCCGCGGAGCAGGGCGCCGCCGCCGGTGAGGGCGATGCCGCGTTCGATGATGTCGCCGGAGAGCTCCGGGGGGCATTCGTCGAGGGTGCGGTGGACGGCTCGGACGATGGCCTCGACGGGTTCGGTGAGGGCGGTGCGGATTTCTTCGGCGGTGATTTCCTGGAGGCGGGGGAGGCCGCTGAGGTGGTCGCGGCCGCGGACCGTGAAGGAGTAGGGGGAGGGCGACGAAGAGGGGGAGGACGGGGACGCCTCGGAGTCGGCTTCGGGGTCGGCTGCGGTTTTCGCGGTGGGAGTGGTGAGGGCGGCGAGGGCGGTGGAGTCCTCGGGGGTCCAGGCGGCCGAGCCGATGGCTATCTTGATTTCTTCGGCGGTGCGTTCGCCGATGGCCAGGCCGTGTTCCTTCTTGATGTACGTCGAGATGGCGGCGTCCATCGCGTCCCCGGCGACCCGTACGGAGTGGGCGGTGACCAGGCCGCCCATGGAGACGACGGCGACCTCGGTGGTGCCGCCGCCGATGTCGACGACCATGCAGCCGACCGGTTCGGCCACCGGGAGGCCCGCGCCGATCGCGGCGGCCATCGGCTCCTCGATCAGGTGCACCTCGCGGGCGCCGGCGCCCCGCGCGGAGTCGATGACGGCGCGCCGTTCGACCCCGGTGATGCCGGAGGGGACGCAGATGACGACCCTGGGGCGGGAGAAGCGGCGGCTGGGCAGGGCCTTCTTCATCAGGGCGCGCAGCATTTGTTCGGCGGCGTCGAAGTCGGCGATGACGCCTTCCCGGAGGGGGCGCATCGCGGTGATCCCGGAGGGCGTGCGGCCGATGGTGCGTTTGGCCTCCGAGCCGACGGCGATGACGTCGCCGGCGGCGTTGACGGCGACCACGGACGGCTCGTTCAGCACCACGCCTTTGCCGCGGGCGTAGACGAGGGTGTTGGCGGTGCCGAGGTCGATGCCTATGTCGTACGTACCGGACGAAGTGCTGGACGCCATGGGGAGTTCGTTTGCTCTCTCTCGGGAGGACATTGCGCCGCAGAGAGCGTCATTGACCTACCAATGACGGTAATTGCGGGCAATTATCTAGACTACTGGGGGTGCGGAATGGTTCCTGCGGGGGCGGCCCGCGGGGTAAAGAGGCGGCAAGGTCAGGGGTCGGGGGGCAGCGCCTCGGCGAGGTCGTCGAGGGCGTCCAGGAGGAGTTCGGAGGCGCGGACGGCGACGCCCGCGTGCTCGCCCTCGGCGTTCCACCGTTCCCAGACGGCGTGCGGTTCACTCCAGTCCAGGGGGGCGCCGTCGCGGACGGCCCGGGCCGCGCGGTCCAGGGCGGGGCGGAGGGCGGCGGTGAACGCGTCGGCGCCGGGCGAGGGTTCGGCGTCCTTGTCGGGCAGGTGGGCCTCCAGGATCATCGTGACCCGGCCCATCGTGGCGAGCGTGGTGCTGGCGGCGTGGGCCGCGTGGAGCGAGAGGCCGCGGTGGCGGACCGGCTCCTTCTCGGCGCGGGCCTCGCTCACCTCCCAGGCGGCGCGGGCCGCGCGGGCGTCCAGCAGGGCTTCGCGGACCTGTCGGGGGCGGCGCTCGGCGGGCCGGGCGTAGCCGTCGAGGACGGCGCGTGCGTAGCGGCCGTTGGCGGTGAGCCAGTCGGCGAGGCGGTCGCGGAGCCGGGGCGTCTCCCAGGCGGGGAACAGCGCGTAGGACAGCATCGCCAGGATGCCGCCGATGAGGGTGAGTACGACGCGTTCCTGGACGGTCTGTTCCCAGCCGGCGCCGACGATGCCGAGCAGGAAGACGACGTAGCCGGCGATGCAGGCCGAGGTGACCGAGAAGCCGGTGCGCATCAGCAGGTACATCAGGAAGACGCAGACCAGGGCGAGGGCGGCGCTGATGTAGGCGCCGGGATGGGCCAGGGCCATCAGGGCGCCGGCGATGGTGACGCCGACGAGGGTGCCGGCGAAGCGGGCGACGCCGCGGGAGTAGGTCTGGGCGAAGTCGGGGCGCATCACCATGACGGAGGCGAGCGGCGCCCAGTAGCCGTGGCCGAACCGGAGGGCGGTGGCGAGCAGGTAGCCGGCGGCGGCGACCGCGGCGACGCGGAGGGCGTGTCGGAAGATGTGGGAGGACCAGCGGGCCTCGCGGCGCAGGGCGCGGAGGGCGACCGGGACGAGTTTGGGGACGCTGGGGCGCAGCAGGTGGCCGCGTTCGGCCGTGGTGGTGGGGCGGGTGGCCTCGACGGGTTCGTCGGTGAGTTCGACGGCGTCGGCGAGGAGGGAGATCAGGCGGTAGGCGGCGCGGCGGGCGGGGCCGCTGAGCATCGGGCCGGTGGCCGGGACTTCGAGGGCGGCCATCGCCTCCGGTGGCAGCCGGACCGGCTTGTCGTGCCGTACGGCGTGCGCGACGGCGTCCAGGACGGTGGCGGCGGCGCCCAGCAGTTCGCGGGCGCGGTCGCGTTCGGGTCCTTCCAGGGGGGCGCCGACGACCGGGTCGGCCAGTGAGGCGAGGACCGGGCGGACGCGTTCGGCGAGACCGCGGGGGCCGTGCAGTTGGACGGGGCGGCGCTTGGCCTGGCGGGGGGTGACGGCGGAGGCGAGCCGGGCGTCCATCAGGGGCGCGGGGTCGAAGGGGGCGACCGGGTCGTGCCGTAGTCGTCGGGCGTAGTCGGCCTCGGCGGCCAGGGCGTCGGCCAGGGCGTCGCGCTGGATGCCCCAGGGGCGTACCGGGAACAGGACGATGAGGGTGGCCTGGACGAGGCCGCCGAAGGCGATCAGTGCGGCGTGTTGCAGGGCGCCCAGGACGGACGTCGGGAGCGTGACGGTGATCAGCATGATCGCCACGGTCTGGGTGCCGATGAGGCCGGAGACCGGGCCGATCGCCCAGGCCAGGCCCGCCAGGAAGGTCCAGCCGGTGAGCAGCAGGACGAACGCGACGAGGTGGGCGGCGGCCAGATAGCCGAGGAAGGTGGAGACCGCCAGGGCGCCGGCGACGGCCAGGGCCAGGACCGGGCGGGGCCGCATGCTGCGCTGGAAGGTGACGATGCCGGAGGAGAAGGCGCCGAAGGCGGAGGAGACGGCGAGGGCGGGGCTGCCCCACCACAGGCACAGGCCGATGACGACGGCCACGCCGGCGGTGCCGCGGATCGCGATCAGCGGGGTGAGTTTGGCCCGTTCGATGGTCAGCCCCGAGCGGGCGGCTTCCTTGAGCGCTCGCGACCAGGTCATAGCGAGAGGATACGGGCCGGGAGCTGGGGTGACGGGGTGTCGGGCGGCGGGTGCGGGAGGGGTACCCGGATGCCTCCGCGGGGGTGCGGAAGGGGGGCGCGCGGGGGCGGGGAGGGCGGGTGGCGGGGCCGTCGTGGGAGGGAAGGGCGCCAGGGCGCGTGCGGGTGCCCGGGGTGGTGGGGAGGGGCGCACGGGGGCCATCTGGGTTCAGCGGCACACCCCCACCAGGAAAATGACGGTAAACCGGATCTCCGGTGAGCGTAAACACCACAGGTCAGAGCGGGGTAAGGACTTTCGGCCCGGAGCGGTGCGAGCAACCAGACACCCCGGGAGGGAAACCTGTCCCCGCCCTGTCCCCTCTTGCTGGCCGGTCGGGACAACTCCCGGCCCGTTCGCCAAGGAGAAGGTCCCGTGCGCAAATCCCTTGTCAAACCGGTGATCGCGTTGATCGCCCTGACCGTCCTCGGAGCCACGGCAGGCTGCGGCACGAGCGACTCCGAGGCCACCCCCGTGCGGTTCAGTGGCCCCCGGACGGGTGCCGCCATGCAGACCGCGCCGACCAGCAAGAACTCGCTGGTGCAGATGCCCACCCACCCGATCAGCTTCCAGGAGACCAGCAAGGTCGGCGGGGCCGGTGAGAACACTCCGATCGCCCTGACCACCTATCACGGGAAGAAGTCCGGCTTCACGGGGAAGGTGTGGGTCTGGGCGCCGCCGGAGTACTACGACAAGAAGAACGCGAACAAGGGCTTCCCGGTCATGGAGGCGCTGCCCGGCGCCTACGGCTACCCGGTCAACTACTGGATAGGTTCCGACCTCAAGCTGGAGGAGAGCCTCGCCACCTGGTCGAAGGCCGGTAAGAGCCTGCCGTTCATCGTCGTGATGCCGGTGCTCAACCCCAATGACAAGCAGTACTACGACGGCAGTGACATCCCCGGCCAGCCGAAGATCGGGACGTGGCTGAGCAAGGACGTCCCCGACCTGGTCCGGGAGAACTTCCGCACCCTGAAGACCCGCAACGCGTGGTGCATCATGGGCTCCTCGTCGGGTGGTTTCTCGGCGCTGAAGAACGTGCTGCAGAACCCGAAGGACTTCAAGGTGGCGATCCCCAACGGGCCGGACATCGTGCCGGACTCGCCGCTGTGGCGGGGTCACCTCTCGGCGATGCGGGAGAACAACCCCGAGGTGCTGGCGCACCAGTTGATCGCCCGCGGCGGGCCGGACGTCTACCTGGCCTTCCAGGACGGTTCCAAGGAGAACACCGTGCTGCCGAAGGTGCGGAAGTTCATCGCCCAATACGGCCACGGGCCGGTGAAGACGCGGCTACAGATCGTGCCGGACGGCACGCACAGCGGCGCCACCTACGTCCAAGGCATGGGCATGGGCACGATGCAGTGGGTCAGCGCCCACATGCAGGGTCCGATCGGCTGAGCGCGGGGCGGACCGAAGGGCGGTCGCGACGGACACCGGTCCGTGGCGGCCGCCCTCGTCGTGTGCGGGGGTCACGGCGCGCAGTCGACGTCCTGGAGGGTGATCGGGTGGGAGTCCAGGCCGACGTAGGCGGTGAAGGTGCGGCGGGTGCCGCCGTCCCAGTGGGTGGTGACGGTGGCCCAGCCGACGCCCGCGGACTGGGCGGTGGTGACCTTGCCGATGGTGATCGACCGCGGGGTGTTCTGGGCGCAGAGCAGCAGGTCGTAGCCGTCGGTGTGGGCGGCGCGGTCCTTGAGGTAGGCGGAGACCTGGTGACTGCGCCGGTAGGGGGTGGGGCCGTGCTGGCCGTAGAAGCCGGTCAGGAAGTGGTGGATCTCGGTGGCGGTGTGGCGGCCGTTGGGGTCGCTGCGGACGGTGGCGGCGGCGGGTCCGGTAGCGGCGAGGGTCAGGGCGAGGGCCGCGGCACAGGCGGCGACGGCGGTGACAGGACGCGGTGCGGTACGGGACATGGCGGGTCCTCATCTTCAGGCGTGTGACTGCGTAGACACGCGTTTCCGGCGGAAGGTTGCGGTCCGGGGTGGGCCGGGCAAAGGGGACAGTCGTTCGCACAACGGTGTGCGTCCCGGTGCCCGGCCTGGTTACGACACCACGTCCTTGCGGGCGAAGCCGCGGAAGGCCAGTGCGGTGAGCACCAGCGCGTAGGACACCGATACCGAGGCGCCCTGGAGCATCCCGGACCACTCCATCTGGGGTTGGAGCGCGTCCGCCAGGCGTACTGCCAGTGGGCGGGCAGCACCGCGCGCCAGTCGCCGAGCGCGGTGACCTGGTCGAGGACGTTGCCGACGATGGTCAGTCCGACGGCGCCGCCGACCGCGCCCAGCGGGGCGTCGGTCACCGTGGACAGCCAGAACGCCAGCGCCGCGGTGACCAGTTGGCTGGCGAAGACGTAGCCGGTGACCACGGCCAGCCGCAGCACCGCGTCGCCCGGGGCGAGCGCGCCGCCGGTGGGCAGCTGGAGCGGACCCCAGCCGTATGCGGCGGTGCCCACCGCCAGGGCGACCAGCGGCAGCAGCAGCATCGCGGCGGCGCTGAACACCAGCCCCACGGTGAGTTTGCTCAGCAGCAGCCGGGCCCGCGGCACCGGCGCGGCGAGCAGGTAGCGCAACGAGGACCAGCTGGCCTCGGAGGCGACGGTGTCCCCGCAGAACAGCGCGACCGGCACCACCAGTAGGAAGCCGGCGGACACGAACAGCGCGGTGGCGGCGAAGTTGCTGCCGGAGGCGGTGGCGGTGGCCATCAGGCTGATCCGGCCGGTGTTGCGGGTGCTGGGGTCGCCGCCGATCGCGAACGCCGCGACGAGGACGAACGGCAGCAGCGTCAGGATCGCGGCGATCACCAGGGTGCGGCGCCGCAGGAGTTGGCGGCGGGCCTCGACGCGCAGCGGCAGGGTGTGCCGGGCGCGGTAGCCGGGCGCCGCTGCCGGGGTGGTGGCGGTCATCGTCCGTCTCCTCCGATCAGGGTGAGGAAGGCGTCCTCCAGGCGGCGGTGCGGGCCGACGCGGTGCACCGGGACTTCCAGCCGGAGCAGTTCGGCCAGCAGCTGCGGGGTGCCGTCGGGGGCGGCGAGCCGGACCAGCAGACCCTCGTCGGCGTGGGCCGCGGAGGCCACCCCGGGCAGCGCGCCGACCTTCTCCACCAGTGCGTCGGGGAGCGGCGCGGCGGCGCCGACGTCGATCAGCACGGTGTCGCCGGAGCCCACGATGTCGCCGACCGGGCCGGCCTGGACGAGCCGGCCGCGGTCCATGACGACCAGGTGGGTGCAGCTCTGCTCGACCTCCGACAGCAGGTGGCTGGAGACGATGACGGTGCGTCCGGCCGCGGCGTAACGGATCATCACCTCGCGCATCTCGCGGATCTGCGGCGGGTCCAGGCCGTTGGTCGGCTCGTCGAGGATCAGCAGGTCCGGCAGGCCGAGCATGGCCTGGGCGAGGGCGAGGCGTTGCCGCATGCCCTGCGAGTAGGTGCGGACCGCGCGCTCCAGGGCGTCGCCCAGTCCGGCGATCTCCAGCGCCTCCTCGGTGTGTGCGTCGGCGGCGGGGCGGCCGGTCGCCTGCCAGTACAGGTCGAGGTTGGCCCGGCCGGACAGGTGCGGCAGGAAGCCGGCGCCCTCGACGAACGCGCCGACCCGCGACAGCACCGGCGCGCCCGGCCGGACGGCCTGGCCGAACACCCGGACCTCCCCGCCGTCCGGGCGGATCAGGCCCATCAGCATCCGCAGGGTGGTGGTCTTGCCGGCGCCGTTGGGCCCCAGCAGGCCCAGCACCTGGCCGCGTTCGACGCGGAAGGTCAGGTCCCGGACGGCGTACCGGTCGGTGGACTTGGCATAGCGCTTGCTCAGGTCGGTGATCTGAAGCGGGACGTCGGTCAGGGCCGGGTCGGGGGCGGGCGCCGCGGTCCTGCGGCGGGCGGTGAGCAGCAGCAGCGCGGCCACCACCGCGGCGGCCGCGGGCAGCGACCAGGTCCAGGCGGGCAGCGGGGCGGCGGCGCTGCGCACCTCGGGTGCGGTGGGCACGTCGAGGTTCCCGGTGGTCGCCGGGGCGTGGGTGGGGGTGCCGCCGGCCAGGGAGACGGTGTAGGTGGCGGGCGCGGCCGGGGTGGCGTAGCCCAGGTCGGTGGCGGCGAGCACCAGGCGCAGGCGGTGGCCGGCGGCGAAGTCGTGGTCGACGGTGGGCAGGTGGAGCCGCACGGTCCGGCCGTCCCGGGCCCCTTCGACGCGGTACGGCGTGACCAGTTGGGACGGCAGCAGTTGGCGCCGGCCGTCCGGGGCGACGTCGTAGAGCTTGGCGAAGAACACCGCGTCGGGGGAACTGGACCGGATCCGCACGGTGGTGGTGGGGCTGCCGGTGAGGTGGACGGAGGTGCGCAGCGGGGCGGAGTCGAAGTGGGCGTACTGGCCGGGGAAGTCGAGGGAGAGGCCGCCGGCGCCGAGGGCGGAGAGGTCGCCGAGGGCGCCGACTCCGGGGACGGCGGAGATCGCGGGTGGGGCGGCGCCGGCGGGGTTGGTGAAGCGCTGTTCCCGGCCGGTCAGCGGAACGGGGCGCGGGTCGTGGTCCAGGCCCGGGTAGCGGTCGGCGCTCGCGCCGCGGAGCCGTACGGTGCCGGCGGTGGAGTCCACTCCTCCGCTGCGGCTGACCCGGAACGCGGGCCCGGTGGCGGCGTGTTGGTCGCCCTTGAGGTAGCGGTCGAACCAGGCCGTGGTGCGTGCGGTGAGCCGGGTGGTCTCCCGGTCGCCGCCGTCGTGTCCGCCGGCGATCCAGTCGACGGCGACGGGTGCGCCGTTGTGGCGGAGGGCCCGGGCCGTGGCGTCGGCCTGGTCGAGGGGGAACAGCGAGTCGGTCTGGCCCTGCATGAGGAGGGTGGGCACCTTGATGCGGTCGGCGACGGCGGAGGGGCTGCGGGCCTCCAGGAGCCGGCGGGCCGCGGCGTCCGGTGTTCCGCTGACCGCGACCCGTTCGTACATCGCGCAGAGCGCGGGCTGGAACCGTCCGCAACCGCCGGCGGAGACGGACGGGCCGGACGAGCCTGATGAGCCGGACGAGCCTGATGAGCCAGACGAGCTGGCTGAGTCGGGCGCAGTGGCGGGGGTGGACGGGGCGGGTGCGGCGGAGGCGGTGCCCGAGGTGCCGGTGGGGGAACCGGCCGCACCCGTGGCGGAACCGGCCGTTCCGGTGGTGAAGAAGATCCCGGCCCACAACTTCTTGAACACCCCGTTGGGGAAGAGGGCGTCGGCGAGGTTCCAGTAGGTGATCTGCGGGGCGATGGCGTCCACCCGCGGATCGTGGCCGGCGGCCAGCAGGGCGATGGCGCCGCCGTACGAGGCGCCGGCGATGCCCACGCGCGGGTCGCCGGGCTTGTCGAGCCGCACCTCGGGGCGCTTGGCGAGCCAGTCGATCAGCCGGCTGACGTCGGCGACCTCGGCGTTCGGGTCGTTCAGTCCGATCTTGCCGGTGGACCTGCCGAAGCCGCGCGCCGACCAGGTCAGCACCGCATAGCCGTCCCGGGCCAGTTGCTCGGCCTCGGTGCGGACGTCGGTCTTGCTGCCGCCGAAGCCATGGCCGAGGAGGACCGCGGGCCGGCGGCCGGCGGCGTCGCCCCCCGCGGCGAAGAACGAGGTGTCGATCCGCACCGTCCGGATGCCGCCGGGCGTCTCGGGCATCGTCAGGACGTGGTCCTCGCGGTGCACGGTGGGCGGGGTGTCCGAGGCGGCGGCCGCCCAGGTGCCGCCTCCTATGAGGAGGGCCAGCGCGCCCACGGTGGCGTAGAGCCGGCGCCCGCGCAGTCGGAGATCCATAGCTGAATCCTAGGGAGCGGTCCGGGCGGGCGGCCCGTCCCCGGGGCGGAACCGGGCGCCCTCCCGGCGCAGTAGCCCCCGCCGGGCCCGTACCGCGTCCGTGGTACGGGCCCGGACGGCGCCGGTGTCGCCGCGGTCAGTACTGCGGCGGGCCGAAACCGCCCTGCGGGGGGTGCGGCGGCTGCGGAACGCCGGGCGGCATGGGCGGGCCGCCGACCGGGGGCATCGGCGGCGGGCCGGGCTGCTGCCAGCCGGCCGGCGGCGGGCCCGCGGGACCCGGTACGAAGCCGGGTGCGGCGAAGGCCAGTGCCGGGGACGGCGGCTGCCAGGCGGGCGCGATCGGCTCGCCGCGGACCATCAGGGCGCCCAGCGCCAACGAGCCGAACAGGTCGAGCGCCAACTGGGCGTAGATGATGACGCTCAGGCCCGGCATCTCCTTGCTCATGTCCAAGAACGTGCCGGAGTTGAGGAACGAGACGACCGTCAGCACGGCGTTCGGCAGCAGTGCGACGGCCAGGCCGAGGGCGAGCCCGCGGGCCGCGCACCCGCGGGCCAGGCAGTTGATCCCGGCGATGGCGGTCAGCAGCAGGAACACCACCGCGTACCAGCCGGGGGCGAGCGCCAGCAGCGAGGTCAGCGTGCCCTTGCCGAGGTAGAGCATGGGGAAGGATTCCGTGCCGTACTGCACCAGCATGTAGAGCTGGTAGACGACGTAGCCCAACGCCATGGCGCCGAGCGTCAGTCCGCCGATCACGCCGGCGGCCTTGGCCGGGCGGGCGGGCGGCCCGCTGGGGGCCGGGCGCGGCCAGGACCGCATCCCGGCCAGCAGCACGATGCCGGCGACCAGGGTCAGCAGGAACAGCGGCAGGCTGCTGAGGAAGACCCCGTCGAAGGTGGCGGTGCCGGTCTCGGCGTTGCGGAACCAACGGTCGTCGCTGGTGTGGTTGCCGACGCTGATCAGGGCCTGGAGGGCGGTGGCGAAGGTGACGGTGGTGGCGACGGCCAGCAGCCCGCCGGCCGAGCGACGGCCGGCGAACGCGGCGATCGCGGCGGTCAGTTGGAGCAGGCAGAAGCCCAGCTGGACGGGGTCGGTGACCGCGTTGGTGCCCGGCGGGCGGCTGCCGGTCCAGCTGTCCCAGACGCCGACGATGCCGAACGCGCCGAGGTCGACGACGAACCAGTACGCCGTCCAGAAGAAGAACAGCAGGCAGAGTATGCCCGCGGTGATCCGCGCGCCCTTGGCCAGCGCCATGCCTTGTGCCATCTCATCCCCCGTTGTATCGGTGCAGCGCCGCCAGCCTCCGGCGGCGCGAGGAGCACCGTAGCAACGCCCGACCGCGAGGTCTCCCCCGGGCGGCGGCCCATTGCCGCGGGTATGCGGACTCCCTGCCGGCGGGGGTCCGGCAGGGAGTCCGGGCGGAAGCGCCCGTGAGGGGGGCGCCCCGCCGGCCGGGATCCTGGGCGTCGCTCAGTGGTTGCTCGGGAAGCCCAGGTTGATGCCGCCGTCGGCCGGGTCAGGCCAGCGGGTGGTGACGACCTTGCCGCGGGTGTAGAAGTGCACGCCGTCGTTGCCGTAGATGTGGTGGTCGCCGAAGAGCGAGTCCTTCCAACCGCCGAAGGAGTGGTAGCCCACCGGGACCGGGATCGGCACGTTCACGCCGACCATGCCGGCCTCGACCTCCAGCTGGAAGCGGCGGGCCGCGCCGCCGTCCCGGGTGAAGATCGCGGTGCCGTTGCCCCACGGCGAGGAGTTCATCAGCTCGATGGCCTGCTCGTAGGTCTCCACGCGGACGACCGAGAGCACCGGGCCGAAGATCTCGTCGCGGTAGGCGTCCATCTCCGGCGTGACGTTGTCGAGCAGCGAGACGCCGATCCAGTGGCCGTCCTCGTGGCCCTCGACGGTGTAGCCGGTGCCGTCGATGACGACGTCGGCACCCTGGGCGGCGGCACCGGTGACGTACGAGGCGACCTTGTCGCGGTGGGCCTTGGTGATCAGCGGACCCATCTCGGAGGCCGGGTCGTCGCCGGGGCCGATGCGCAGCTTGTCGGCGCGCTCCTTGATCTTGCCGATCAGCGGGTCGGCGGTGTCGCCGACGGCGACGACCACGGAGATCGCCATGCAGCGCTCACCGGCCGAGCCGTACGCGGCGTTGATCGCGGAGTCGGCGGCCAGGTCGAGGTCGGCGTCCGGGAGGACCAGCATGTGGTTCTTGGCGCCGCCCAGCGCCTGGACGCGCTTGCCGTTGGCGGTGCCGGTGGTGTGGATGTACCGGGCGATGGGGGTGGAGCCCACGAAGGAGACGGCGGCGACGTCCGGGTGCGTGAGGAGCGCGTCGACGGCCACCTTGTCGCCGTTGACGATGTTCAGCACGCCGTCGGGCAGGCCCGCCTCGGCGGCCAGCTCGGCGAGCTTGAACGCGGCGCTGGGCACCTTCTCGCTCGGCTTCAGGATGAAGGTGTTGCCGCAGGCGATGGCGATCGGGAACATCCACATCGGGACCATCGCGGGGAAGTTGAACGGCGTGATGCCGGCGACCACGCCCAGCGACTGGCGGATCGAGGCCACGTCCACCCGCGTCGACACCTGGGTGGACAGCTCGCCCTTGAGCTTCTCCGGGATGCCGCAGGCCAGCTCGATGATCTCCAGGCCGCGGGCGACCTCGCCGAGCGCGTCGGAGTGCACCTTGCCGTGCTCGGCGGTGATCAGCCGGGCCAGCTCGTCGCGGTGCGCGTCCACCAGCGCGCGGTACGTGAAGAGCACCGAGGTGCGCTTGGCCAGCGAGCTGGTGCCCCAGCTGCGGTACGCGTCCTTGGCGGCGCGGACCGCGGCGTCGACCTCCTCGACGGAGGCGAAGGCGACCTGCTTCTCCTGGGCGCCGGTGGCCGGGTTGTAGACCGGCCCGAAGTTGCCGGAGACGCCCTCGACGGGCTTCCCGCCGATCCAGTGGTTGATGGTCTTCATGCGAGGGGCCTTTCGTACAGTGCGGCAGAGCGGATGTCAGAGGTGGCGGCGGCGTGCGGCGGCGTGCTCGTCGTACGCCTTGCGGGCGGCGACCGCCGCCGGACGCGTCGCGGTCTCGGCAACGGGTACATCCCACCAGGCTTGGGCCGGCGGCGCGCCCGGCACAGTGTCAGTCGTTTTGGTCTCCACGTAGACACATGTGGGCGCTTTTGCGTCACGCGCCTCGGCGAGCGCGGTGCGCAGCTCGGCGACGGTCCTGGCGCGCAGCACCCGCATGCCCAGTGAGGCGGCGTTGGCGGCGAGATCGACGGGCAGCGGCTCGCCGGTGTACGTGCCGTCCGCGGCGCGGAAGCGGTAGTCGGTGCCGAAGCGCTCGCCGCCGGTCTCCTGGGAGAGGCCGCCGATGGAGGCATAGCCGTGGTTCTGGATGAGGACGAGAGTGATGTTGATGCCCTCCTGGACCGCGGTGACGATTTCTGTGGGGTTCATCAGGTATGTACCGTCACCGACGAGCGCCCACACCGGGCGATCGGGAGCAGCCATCCGGACCCCGATCGCGGCCGGGATCTCATAGCCCATGCAGGAGTAGCCGTATTCGAGGTGGTACTGCCGACGGGACCGGGCGCGCCAGAGTTTGTGCAGGTCACCAGGGAGGGAACCGGCGGCATTGAGGACGATGTCGGATCCGTCGACGAGCGCGTCCAGCGCCCCAAGGACCTGGGTCTGCGACGGCTGCGCGGAGGGGTCGGCGGCCTCGTACGCGGCGTCCACCCGCCGCTCCCAGTCCGCCTTCGCCGCGGCGTACTCCGCCTCGTAGGCGGCGTCCACGCGGTGGCCGGTGAGGGCCTCGCGGAGCGCGTCGAGTCCGGCGCGGGCGTCGGCGACCAGGGCGAGGGCACCGAGCTTGTGGGAGTCGAACGCGGCGATGTTGAGGTTGACGAAGCGGACGCCGGGCTCGGCGAAGAGGGTGGCGGAGGCGGTGGTGAAGTCGGTGTAGCGGGTGCCGACGCCGATCACCAGGTCGGCCCGCCGGGCCAGCCCGTCGGCGGTGGCGGTGCCGGTGTGGCCGATGCCGCCGACGTCCGCCGGGTGGTCGTAGCGCAGCGCCCCCTTGCCCGCCTGGGTGGCGGCGACCGGGATGCCGGTGGCCTCGACGAAGGTCCGCAGGGCCTCCTCAGCCTCACTGTGGTGGACGCCGCCGCCCGCGACGATCAGCGGCCGGCCGGCCGCCCGGACGGCCCGCACCGCGTCCGCCAGGGCATCGGCGTCGGGCGCGGGCCGGGGCACCCGCCACACCCGGTCGGCGAAGAACTCCACCGGCCAGTCGTACGCCTCGGCCTGCACGTCCTGTGGCAGCGCCAGGGTGACGGCGCCGGTGTCGACCGGGTCGGCGAGCACCCGCATCGCCTGGAGGGCGGCCGGAATCAGCGCCTCGGGCCGGGTGACCCGGTCGAAATAGCGGGAGACGGGGCGCAGCGCGTCATTGACCGACACATCGCCCGCGGACGGCACTTCGAGCTGCTGGAGGACCGGATCGGCGGGCCGGGTGGCGAACACGTCGCCGGGCAGCAGCAGCACGGGGAGGCGGTTCACGGTGGCGAGCGCGGCGCCCGTGACGAGGTTGGTGGCACCCGGCCCGATGGAGGTGGTCACGGCCTGCGCGGAGAGCCGGTCGCACTGGCGGGCGTAGCCCACCGCGGCGTGCACCATGGCCTGTTCGTTGCGCCCCTGGAAGTACGGGAGCTTCGGCGGCCCGTCGGCCGCGCCGCGGGACGCCGCGCCGCCGGACTCCAGCAGCGCCTGTCCGATACCGGCGACGTTGCCGTGCCCGAAGATGCCCCAGCAGGCGGTGATCAGGCGGTGTCGGCGGCCGTCCCGCTCGGTGTACTGGTGGGCGAGGAACTCCACCAGGGCCTGCGCCACGGTCAGCCGGCGGGTGCCGGCCGCGGCGTCCGTCGCGTCGCCCGTGGGGGCGTGCGCGGGGACACGCGTGGCGGCGTCCGTCGCGTCGCTCGTCGGGGCTTTGCTCGCCGGGTCGTTGGTCGCCGGGGAGTCGCTCGTCGGGTCGTTGGTCGCCGAGTCGTTGGTCGTCGGATCGTTGGTCGGCGCGGTCATCGCGGATCTCCTGCCGGTGCTTCGTACAGAGGGAGTCGGGGATCGACCGGCTGCTGCGGCCAGGTCGTGCGGATCCAGCCGTGGTCGGGGTGGTCGCAGATCAGCCACTGGCGCTGCGCGCCCGGCCCCGCCATGACGTTGAGGTAGTACATGTCGTGCCCGGGGGCGGCGATGGACGGGCCGTGCCACCCGTCCGGGATCAGCACCGCGTCCCCCGTACGGACCTCGGCGAGGACGTCCGTACCGCGTCCGTGCCCGGAGGGCGTCACCCGCTGATAGCCCAGCCCCGCCGTCCCGTGGGCGGCGGCGATCTCGAAGTAGTAGATCTCTTCGAGCTCGGACTCCTCCCCGGGACGGCACTCGTCGTGCTTGTGCGGCGGATACGACGACCAGTTGCCACCGGGGGTGAGCACTTCCACCGCGATCAGCCGGTCGCAGTCGAACACGCCGGCCGCACCGAAGTTGTTGACCTGCCGCGAGCAGGTGCCGGTGCCGCGCAACTCCACGGGCACGTCGGACGCGGCACCGTAACGGGCGGGCAGCCGGCGCTCGCAGCGCGCCCCGGTGAGCGCGAACCGCCCGCCGCCCGGACTGGCGATCCGGACCTGCGCGTCCCGCGGCACGTACGCGAAGTCCGTCACTCCGCTGAACACGCTCTCCCGGCCGGTCAGTTCGAACGTCCCGCCTCCGGGGCCGTCGGTCCGGACCGTGCAGCCACCGGAGAGCGGCAGCACGATCCATTCGCTGTCGCCGGTCGCGAAGGAGTGGTCGCCGCCCGGCGGCAGGTCGAGGATCCGCAGGGAGGAGTAGCCCCAGCCGGCCTTCTCCGGCGAAACGTCGAGGGCGTACGGACCGTCGGCGGCACGGCCCGCCGTGAGGTGGAAGGAAGAGGCAGGGGTGGGGGTGGGGGTGGAGGCAGGAGTGGGGGTGGACACGGGGCTGACGGTGGCGGGCTCGGTAGCGGACTCGGTGGCGGACTCGTCGATCCCGTCGTGCGGTGTGTCGTGCCCGCGGGAGGTGTGGGTATCTGCGAACTCGGCGCTCATGACTGCAAGTCTCCTACTCGCCACTGACAGTGAAGTTCTCCGGCGGCGTGGCGCCGGGATCGGACCGCTCGCCCCGACGGCATCCCCCGGCACACAGGGCCGGTCCCGCCCTGACCCGCCGGAGGGGCCCTAGAGCAGCCCCACGGCGGTATCGACCGCGGCCGCCACATCGCCATCCGCCGGATAGAGGAGCGAGCGGCCGACGACGAGGCCGTGCACGGTCGGCAGCCGGAGCGCCTTGCGCCACTTCTCGTAGGCGGCTTCCTGCTCCCGCACCGTCCCGCCCACGTCGCCGCCGAGGAGGACGACGGGCAGGGTGGAGGTCTCGCAGACCCGGGCCATCGCGTCGGGGTCGTCGGTGACCGGGAGCTTCAACCAGGTGTAGGCGGACGTACCGCCGAGGCCGGAGGCGATGGCGACGGAACGGATGACGGCTTCCGGGCTGAGGTCGTTGCGGACCGCGCCGTCTATCCGCCGGGAGAGGAACGGTTCGACGAACGTGGGGAGTCCGCGTTCCGCCATCGCGTCGATGGCGCGGGCGGTGGCTTCCAACGTGGTCAGCGAACCGGGGTCGTCGTAATCGATGCGCAGCAGCAGCTTGCCCGCGTCGAAGCGGAGCCGGGCGATGTCCTGGGGGCGGTGGCCGGTGAACCGGTCGTCCATCTCGAAGGCGGCACCCGCGATCCCGCCGCGGTTCATGGAGCCCATGACGACCTTGCCTTCGAGGGCACCGAGCAGCAGCAGGTCCTCCAGGATGTCGGCGGTGGCCAGCACCCCGTCGACACCGGGCCGGGACAGTGCCAGGACCAGTCGTTCGAGCAGGTCCAGCCGGTTGGCCATGGCCAGTTGGCGGTCTCCGACGGCGAGCGCGCCGCGGGCCGGATGGTCGGCGGCGACGATCATCAGCCGGCCACTGTCGCCGAGCAACGGGCGACGGGCGCGGCGGGCGGCGGCCTCCGCGACGGCTTCGGGATGCCGGGCCCGTAGCGCCGGGAGGTCACTGATCCGAGGAGTCAAGGCTCAACTCACCTTCTTGAGGGCACGAGTGGGGCGGGCTTGGGGCGGGAGCGGGCTTGGGGCGGGCTGGGCCGGAGGCGGGGTGGGGCGGGGCCACGAGGAGTCCGTTCACCGTCCCGCGAGGAACTCCTCGACCTCATCGGCCGTCGGCATCGCGGACGAACACGCCAGCCGGGAGGCGACGATCGCCCCGGCGGCATTGGCGTAACGCATCATCGGCGCCAACTCCCGGCCGGCCAACAGCCCGTGGCACAACGACCCGCCGAACGCGTCCCCGGCGCCGAGCCCGTTGACCACCTCGACGGGGGTGGGCGGCACCTCGGCGGAACGCCCGTCCCGGTGGACGGCGAGCACGCCCTTCGGCCCCTGTTTGATGACGGCCAGCTCCACGCCCATGTCGAGCAGCGCCTCGGCGCAGGCTTTCGGGTCCCGCAGGCCGGTGGCCACCTCGGCCTCGTCGACGTTGCCGACCGCGACCGTCGCATGCTTCAGCGCGGCCTCGTAGTACGGCCGCGCGGAGGCCATCGCGGCCGCACCGGTCGCCCCGCCGTCCCCGGAGGCGCCGCCCTCCCCGCCCCAGAACATCGGCCGCCAGTCCAGGTCGAAGACCGTGGTGCCCTTACGGTCACGGACCTCCAGTGCGGCCAACGTGGCGCCGCGGCTCGGCTCCTCACACAGCCCGGTGCCGGTGACCCAGAAGATCCCGGCCGCGGAGATGGCCTCCAGGTCCAGTTCCTCGGGGCGAATGACCAGGTCGGGAGCCTTGGGGCGGCGGTAGAAGTAGAGCGGGAAGTCGTCCGGCGGGAAGATCTCGCAGAACGTCACCGGTGTGGGAAGGCCCGCCACCGGGGTCACCCAACGGTCATCGACACCGAAGTCGCGCAGCGCCTGGTGGAGGTACTCCCCGAACGGGTCCCGCCCGGTGCGGGTGATGACGGCGGTGCGGCGCCCCAGCCGGGCGGCCGCCACCGCCACATTGGCGGCGGACCCACCGAGGAACTTCCCGAACGTCTCCACCTGGGCGAGCGACACCCCGGTCTGCAACGGGTAGATGTCCACCCCGATGCGCCCCATGGTGATCAGGTCGTACGGCTCGGTCATAGACGCCCCTTCGGGTCGCCCGGCGCGACGGTGGGACTCCCCGGCTCAAGCGAGGTCGAAAGCTTGAGGGGAGGCCGGCACGGCGGGTCAGTCGATCGGAACCGGCTCTCCCCGCCGGCTCCAGCTCTGACCAAAGGTCTAACGGGCCCACCCAAACCCTGTCAACAGTTTGTCCTTACATTATGACGTCAATCATTCCACCTCGGCCACCAATCCCGCCCGATACCGCCCCCTTCCACCCCTCCTCCACCCCTCCCCCCTCACCCCCGCCCCTCCTCACCCTCCCATCCCTCCCCCCCCAAGTCATTAAGTCCTTATGTCAGGACGAAGTCTTGACACTCCCCAGGGCGGCAGAGAGGCTGTGCCCCACAACCCACCCCAGCGCCTCCCGGTCACCGCCGACCGGCGAGAGGAGAGCCGCAGCATGTCCGTACCCCGTGCCGCCTCGCCCGTTCTGGACCGCCTCCGCATCGGTTCCGCCCCGGACTCCTGGGGCGTCTGGTTCCCCGACGACGCACAGCAAGTCCCCTGGCAGCGCTTCCTGGACGAGGTCGCCGAAGCCGGCTACGAGTGGATCGAACTCGGCCCGTACGGCTACCTGCCCACCGACCCCGCCGCCCTGCGCGAGGAGACCGCCCGCCGCGGCCTCAAGGTCTCGGCCGGCACCATCTTCACCTCGATGCACCACGGCCCGTCCGTCTGGGACAAGACCTGGGCGCACGTCACCGAGGTCGCCACCCTCACCCAGGCGATGGGCGCCCAGCACCTCGTCGTCATCCCCTCCTTCTGGCGGGACGACAAGACCGCCGAGATCATCGAGCCGCCCGAGCTGACCGTCGAGCAGTGGAAGCACCTGACCACCGGCATGGAGCGCCTGGGCAAGCGGGTCCGCGACGAGTTCGGGCTGGACATCGTCGTCCACCCGCACGCCGACACCCACATCGACACCGAGGAGCATGTCGAGCGCTTCCTCGACGTCACCGACTCCGACCTGGTCAACCTCTGCCTGGACACCGGCCACTACGCCTACTGCGGCGGCGACAGCGTCAAGCTGATCCGCACCTACGGCGAGCGGATCGGGTACCTCCACCTCAAGCAGGTGGACCCGGACATCCTCAGCGACGTCGTCGCCAAGGGCACCCCGTTCGGCCCGGCCGTCCAACAGGGCGTGATGTGCGAGCCGCCGCTGGGCGTCCCGGCCCTGCCGCCCGTCCTGGAAGCCGCCCAGGAACTGAACGTCGACCTCTTCGCCATCGTCGAGCAGGACATGTACCCGTGCCCGCCCGACCAGCCGTTCCCGATCGCCCAGCGGACGCGCCGCTTCCTGCGGTCCTGTGGGGCGTGAGTGATTCTCGGTGTGCGGGCGACGTGTGCCAGGGACGGCATGCGCCAGCACGACGAAGGACTTGAGGGACGACATGAGCGAGACGAGAGACGACATGGGCGAGACGAGGGACGACATGAGCGAGATGGATGAGATGGGCAAGATCGGCGAGACGGGTGAGGTGGGGGAGATGAGCGAGACGGGCGTGGCGGGATCTAAGCAGACGCGAGGGACGTTGGGCGTTGCGGTCATCGGGACCGGGCGCATGGGGGCCGACCATGTGCGGCGCATCAATGACGTGATCAGTGGGGCCAGGGTGGCGGCAGTGGCCGACATCGACGCCGACCGGGCGGAGCGGTTCGCCAAGGGCATCGAGGGCGCCACCGCCTACACCGATCCGGCCGCCGCCATGGACGACCCCGGAGTGGACGCCGTACTGATCGCCTCACCGGGCCCGGCCCATGAGGCGGCGCTGCTCGACGCCTTCGCCCGCGACCTGCCGGTGTTGTGCGAGAAGCCGCTGACCCCGGACGCCGCCTCCGCGCTGCGGATCCTGGAAGCCGAGCAGAAGCTGGGCCACCGCCGCGTCCAGGTGGGGTTCATGCGCCGCTACGACGCCGGCTACCGCTCCCTCAAGTCCCTGCTGGACGAGGGGACTTACGGCCGCCCATTGATGCTGCACAACAAGCACCGCAACGCCGACACCCCACCCGGCTTCACCAACGCGATGATGATCAACGACTCGGTGGTGCACGAGATCGACGTGACGCGCTGGCTGCTCGGCGAGGAGATCACGGCCGTACGGGTCCTCCGACCGGCACCCACCGACAACGCGCCGGAGGGGCTGAGCGACCCGCAGCTGATCCTGTTCGAGACGGCGGGCGGCCAGGTCGTGGACACCGAACTCTTCGTCAACTGCGGCTTCGGTTACCAGGTCAGCTGCGAGGCGGTCTGCGAGGGCGGTACCGCCCGGATCGGCGACGACCACGGGGTGTTCGTCAACACCGCGGGCCGGTGGGGCGGCACCATCACCCCCGGCTTCGTGGAACGTTTCGAGGACGCGTACGACCGGCAGGTACAGCGCTGGGTGGACGCCACCCGACGCGGCGAGGTCGAGGGCCCCAGCTGCTGGGACGGCTACGCGGCGGCCGCGGTATGCGAGGCGGGCGTCCTGGCACAGGCAACCGGGGATCGGGTCGTGGTCGAGTTGATCGAGCGGCCGGATCTTTATCGGTGAGTTGGCGATTCGGCGAATTGACGAATTGACGAATTAGCGAGTTGGCGAGTTGGTGAGTTGGTGAGTTGGTGAATTGGCGCACCGATGGAGCGGTGAAGAGCCGTAGTTGAGCATTCCTTGCGACTGGAGTGCGTTGTCCGACCGGCCTTGGGGCGTGGCCGTTTCCCTTGCTCACGGGCCGGTCCGCTTGCCTCCTCATCTCGCCTCGCCTCGCCATGCCCTTCGACCTGCCGCCGCCCCCCCTTCAACGGCCATCGCGCTGCCCAGCCCCCGCCATCGCTTTACCGAGCCATCAAGCCAATGAGCCGTTGAGCCTTTGAGTCACTGAGCCATTCAGCAATTCAGCCTTTGAGTCATCGAGCCTTTGAATCTTTGCGCTATCGACCCAACCCCATGAGCAAGCAAGCCACCGAAAGGCCGCACCATGTGTACCCCGCACGGTCCCCGCATGCCCTACGGGCCAGCGTTTTCGGGAATGGCTCCCGAGTCGCCGTTCTTGCCACCGTTTCCGACGCCCACCCTGGCAGCCCCCCTGGCATCCCCCCTGGCAGCCGTCTCGTCCCTCCGGACACCCCTCTCGTCGTCCGACCGGATAGGTGAGCCGGTGAGCGGGGCCCTCAGGGTGCCGACGCATGGCGCCACGGCGAACGGGAGTTGACGATGGGAGCTCCGACCAGTCGGTCCGCGTCCCCCGGCGAGCGCAACCCTGACCACGGCGACAGCCATGACCACGACCGCGACCAGAGCCACGACCAGGGACAAGGACAAGGGCAGGGGCAGGGGCTGACCAACGGCCGCCCCAAGACCCCGTCCCCGACCCTGACCGCCAAGCGCTTCATCATCGCCATCGCCGCCATCGCGGCGCTCGGCGGTGCCCTGTTCGGCTACGACACCGGGGTGGTCTCGGGCGCGCTCCCCTTCATGGAGCGGCACTTCGGCCTCACCTCCCTCAGTGAGGGCGTCATCACCAGCGCGCTGCTGATCGGCGCGGCCTTCGGCTCGCTGGCCGGCGGGCGGATGGCCGACACGCTGGGGCGGCGCAACTCGCTGTTGTGGGCGGGCGCGGTGTTCATCGGCGGGGCGGTGGCGGTCGCGCTGGCGCCGACCGTGCCGTTCATGACCGTCGCGCGCTTCGTGCTGGGCCTCGCCGTGGGCAGCGCCTCCGTCATCACCCCGCTCTACCTCTCCGAGATCGCGCCCTCGCACATCCGTGGCCGGCTGGTCTCGTTCAACTCCCTGATGATCGTCAGCGGTCAGTTGCTGGCGTATCTCGTCAACGCCGTGCTGGCCCACTGGGAGGCGTGGCGCTGGATGCTGGGGCTGGCCGCGCTGCCCGCGGTGGCGCTGTTCCTCGGCGTCCTCTTCCTGCCCGATACGCCGCGCTGGTACATCAGCCGGGGGCGGCAGGACGAGGCTGCCGCGGTGCTGCGCCGTACGCTGGCCGCCGACGACGTCCCGGACGAGCTCGCCCGTATCCAGCAGGCCCGCCATCTGGAGACCGACGCGCAGCGCGGCGCATGGCAGGAACTCCAACTCCCCTGGGTGCGACGGCTGCTGCTGGTCGGTATCGGGCTGGCGATCGTCCAGCAGATCACCGGGGTCAACGCGGTCATCTACTTCGCTCCCAAGATCCTGGCGACGACCGGTCTGGGTACCAGTGCGGCGATCACCGCCACCATCGCGATCGGCGCCATCTCGGTCATCGCCACCGCGATCGGCATGTCCCTGATCGACCGGGTGGGACGGCGCCCCATGCTCCTCTGGGGACTGTCCGGGATGACGGTGTCGCTGGCCCTGCTGGGCGCGGCGTTCCACCTGCCGCACTCCACCGGCGTCAGCTACCTGGTGCTCGGCCTGATGGTCCTCTATATGGGCTTCATGCAGGCGACCCTCAACACCGGTGTCTGGCTGCTGCTCGCCGAGATGTTCCCGCTGAAGGTACGTGGGCTGGCCATGGGCGCGGCGGTGTTCGTGATGTGGCTGGTCAACTTCGGGATCGCGCTGGTCTTCCCGTTGCTGCTCGACGCGGTCGGCTCCGGCGTCACGTTCTGGCTCTTCGCCGTGATGTGCGTACTCTCGCTGGTCTTCTGCAAGCGGTACGCGCCGGAGACGAAGGGGCTGGCGCTGGAGGACCTGGAGCAGGAGCTCCGCAGGACCGCGAACGAGTCCGCTCCGGGCGCTGCCACGGAGGGATGAATCGCAGGGATGAATCGCTCGGAACTGACGGTTCATCGGACACTACCGGCCAATCCCCGCGACTCCCGGAACCGTCCGTCGGCTTCCCGTCGCGCAAACGGGTGCGCTCACATCCAACGCATCCAACGGGGGGAAGCAATGGAATTCGTGAAAGCCAACGAAAAGGCCACGGGAAGGCTCGGCGAAGAACTCGGCGGGCAAGCCACCGACACGGGCTTCGCCACGGCTACCGAAGCAATCCCGGGAACGGGAACGACAACGGGAACGCGGGCCGGAACCGGAACGGGAACCGGAGCCGGAGCCGGAACCGGTACGACCGCAGTGGCGGGAGCGGGAGCGGGAGCGGGGACCGTGCGGGGTGCCGGCCGGGCCGTCCGGCGCGCGGGCGTCCTCGCGGCGGCCGCGGGACTGGTCACCGCCGGGCTGCTCACCGGCCCGGCGTCGGCCGCAGCGACGGCCGGGCGGGACGACTCCACTCGACCCGCCGCACTGACCGCCTGCGCGTTCTACGGCGGAAACGCCCTCACGATCTACGGTCAGCACGGCGACCGGGTCAAACAGGTGCAGTGCCTCCTGGCAAACCGCCACTATCTGACCTGGAAGGACGTGACCGGTTCCTTCGGGGCGAAGACACGGACCGGAGTGACGAAGTTGCAGACCAAACACCGTCTTCCCGCCAATGGCAAGGTCGACAAGAAGACCTGGCGAGCGCTGTATTCCTAATCCCTAATCCCTAATCCCAGAATGCCTGATCCCTGATCCCGGAATGCCTGATCCCTGATTCCCGAATCCTGACGTGTGCTCGGCGCATGATCCGTACGGCGGTGTGGCGGGTGGTCACTGACGGGGTCGCCCGCCGCACCGCTGTGGGTGCGAGGGGAGGGACGGCGGGGCGCGACCGATACACCTGGCTTGCCGCGGCACATCCGTCCCTCCTCTGTTACGGCTGTCACCATTGCGCGGGTCTTCCGTCACAGCCTTTCAACAGCCCCTCGCCGACGATCACTCACCGTCGTTGTCCGGGCACAGGGTGAGCAATCACCCCGCCGTACGCTGCCCCTGCCGGCTCGCCGGGCCGACCCTGTGTGCGGCGCCAAGGAGGTGCGCAGAGATGACTGACCGAAGGCTCTGGTCGTACAAGGAAATCGCCGCCCACATCCAGGTGCAGCCGGACACCGTGCGCTCTTACCGCAAGCACGGTTTGCTACCGGAGCCCGATCTAGTGGAGGGCGGTAGACCGTACTGGTTCGCGGACACCGTCAGAGCCTGGGTGGCACAACGCCCGGGCCACCGCGGGCGACAGTGACCGTACGGGTCTGAGCCGGTGAGGACGGGCCCGGCCCCGACGTTCGACACCCGTCCTGTTCGGGCGCCCGAACGGGACGGTGCTGACGCTGCTGCGGGCGGTCGACCGCGAACCGGTCCGGCGAACCGCGCCGACACGCCCCTCCGCTACGGCGCCGCCGCCCCGGCTCCCTCCCGAGGCGGTGCCGTGGAGCCTCTGGTCTCCAGTTCCGGGGTGACGAGTTGGTGGGCGGCGGGTGCGTCGGGGTGCGCCATCCGGTCCAGCAGGCAACGGGCGGCGCGGCGGCCGACCTCGTGACTGGCGTTGTTGACCGAGCTCAGCCAGAGGTGGCGGATGCGGGCGAGGTAGGTGTTGTCGTAGCCGACGACGGAGAGGTCGGCGGGCACGTCGAGGCCCAGTTCCCCGGCGGCGGACAGCGCGCCGATGGCGGTGAGGTCGTTGAACGCGAAGACGGCGGTGGGGCGCTGACCACCACGGACCGGACTGAGCAACCGTACGGCGGCGCGGTAGCCACCCTCCTCCGTGCCGTCACCGCTCTCCACCACGGTGTATGCGGCCAACCCGTGGTCGCGCATCGCGGCCTCGAAGCCGCGCCGGCGCAGTTCACCGACCAGCCCTCGGCCGGCGACGTGGGCGATCCGGCGGTGTCCGAGGCCGATGAGGTGCTCGGCGGCGAGGCGGGCGCCGTGTTCGTCGTCGTTGGCGACGATGTCGGCCCGCGGCAGCCGGGGTTCGTGGTTGCCGGCGATGACGGTCGGCAACCGCTCGGCAACCTCGGCGAGCCCCGCGGTGTCCGGGAGGGTGCCGACCACGACCAGGCCGTCGACCCGGAGTTCCTGGAAGGTACGGGCGAACTCCTGGCCGGCGCGCCGGTCCAGACGGCCGTCGGCCATCAACATCCGTAGGCCGTGCGCGTGCAGCAGGGAGTTGAGGCCGTCGAGAACGTCCACGAACCAGGGGTTGCGCATGTCGTTCAGCAGGACGCCCACGGTGTGCGTGCGGCGGGCGACGAGGCTGCGGGCCGCGGCGTTGGGCCGGTAACCCAACTCGTCGATGGCGGCCAGGACGGCCTGCCGCTTGGCGTCGCTGACCCGGGGCGAGCCCTGGAGGACGAGCGAAACCAGCGATTTGGAGACGCCGGCACGTTCGGCGACGCCACGGATCGTCGGAGGCCGGTCAGGGCCGGGGGCCGCCTTGGGGGGCTCGCCCGGCGGGGTGTTGGACCGTTCCATGAGTGGAAATCCTTCCATCGGTGCAGGTCGGCGTCAATGCGTGCACATACGGACGCCGCCGGACGCAACCTCCTCCCCACCAACAGGCACCACCACGACCCACCCCACGCACCGGACATTCCTCATCGCTCACCACCCATCACTCGTCACCCATCACCCATCACCCATCACTCACTTCTTGCCACTCGCCTCTCGCCTCTCGCCTCTCGTTACTTGTCACTCCCGACGCCTGACTCCCCGACCACTGGCCTCCGACTCCCAACCCCCGGCCCCCGGCTCCCGGCTCCCGGCTCCCGGCTCCCGACTCCCGGCTTCTGATTCCTGCCACGGCACGGGAGTTGATTGTCCCGCGAGGCTTGACATCCGGACATACGGACATGCAGGGTGCCGAGGACACCGCGTTTGGACCGTTCCAAATGCCGCTGGGGCCGCGTCAGCAACTCGTACCACCCACCGCGCCCACCCCCGTCGCCTTTCCCTCTCCCCCTCCCTCCCCCACCCCCACCCCACCCTCCTCCCGCCACCTCCCTCCCTCCTTCCGTCCTACCTCCCTTCCGCCCCCGAAAGGAACCCCCATGAAGATCGGTCTCATCGGTACCGGGCGCATTGGCGCGTTCCACGCCGCAACCCTGCAGAACGTCCCCGGCGTCACCGGCCTCGTGGTCGCCGACGCGGACCCGGCGCGGGCCACCGCGCTCGCCGACGCCCTGGGCGTACGGGCCGCCGACAGCATCACGGCGCTCTACGCGGAGGGCGTGGACGGCGTGGTGATCACCGCCGCGACCAGTGCGCACGCCGCATTGATCCATCAGGCCCTGGACGCCGGTGTGCCGGTGTTCTGCGAGAAGCCGGTGGCGCTGGACGTGCCGGGCACCCGTGCCGTCGTGGAGCGCGCCGAGGCCGGCACCGTGCCCGTGCAGATCGGCTTCCAGCGGCGGTTCGACGCCGGGTATCGGGCGGCGCGTGAGGCACTGCGCTCCGGAGAGCTGGGCTGGCTGCACACCTTGCGGGCCTGCACCAGCGACCAGTCACCGCCGCCTGCGGCCTTCATCCCCACCTCCGGCGGGCTGTTCCGGGACTGCAGCATCCACGACTTCGACATCATGCGCTGGCTGACCGGCCGCGAGGTGGTCTCGGTCTACGCCCAGGGCGCCAACCGCGGCGCGGACTTCTTCGCCGACGGCGACGACGTCGACACCTGCGCCGCACTGCTGCGCCTCGACGACGACACCCTGGCCACGGTCACCGCGACCCGCTACAACGGCGCGGGCCACGACGTCCGGCTGGAGGTCTGTGGCTCCGCGGGCGCCCGCTTCGTCGGTCTGGACGACCGGGCACCGATGCCGTCGGCCGAGGTGCAGTTGTCTTGGCGGCGGGCGGACGCCCCGTACGCCACGTTCATGGAGCGGTTCCATGACGCGTACGTGACCGAGTTGGGGGTCTTCGTCGAGGTGGCCGCGGGCCGTATGCCCAACCCCTGCACCGCCGCAGAGGCGTTGGAGGCGCTGTATGTCGCGGAGGCGTGCGACCGCTCGCGACGGACCGGTCAGCCGGTACTCGTCGCGGACGTCCGGGCGACCGCGGGCGGCAGGGTGGCGCCCGGCGCATGACCGGCGGCGGTCTCATGGCCGAGCAGTTGGCAGCCGGTCCGGGGGCGGCGTGGGGCGTGGTGCCGTTCGCCGTGCTGGTGCTGGCCGCGCTGCTGGTGGGGGTCTCCAAGACCGCCGTCAGCGGGGTGGGGACGCTGAGTGTGGCGCTGTTCGCGACCGTGCTGCCGGCCAGGGAATCCACCGGTGTCCTCCTTCCGCTGCTGCTCGTGGGTGATGTGCTGGCCGTGCGCGCCTACCGCGGGCACGCCGACCGGGCCGTGCTGCGCCGGCTGCTGCCGTCGGTGGCGGCCGGGGTGTTGCTCGGGATGGTGTTCGTCGCGCGGACCGGTGACGGCGTGATGCGGCGCACGATCGGTGTGCTGCTACTGACGGTCGCGGTGCACCAGGTGTGGCAACGGGTCCGGGTCCGCGTCAGGGCCCGGGCCCGGGCGCCGGAACGGGTGCGGGGCCGGGAGCGTGGGAGTGGGCGTGGGCGTGGGGACGGTGCGGGGTCGTTCCCGCTGGTCCGTCAGCACCGGTTGGGGACGGCGTTCTTCGGGCTGGTCGCCGGGTTCGCGACCATGGTGGCCAACGCCGGTGGGCCGGCGATGTCGCTTTATCTCCTCTCGGCCGGCTTCGGGATGCTCGGGTTCCTGGGGACCGGTGCGTGGTTCTTCTTGCTCGTCAATCTCGTGAAGGTGCCGTTCAGCGTGGGGTTGGGGCTGGTCACGGCGGACGGGCTGGCACTGGATGCGTTGCTGGTGGTTGCCGTGGTCGTCGGTGCGTATGCCGGGCGGGCGCTGGTGCGTCGCATCGACCGGGGAGTCTTCGAGCGGTTGGTGCTCGTCTTCACGGTCCTCACCAGCGTCGTGCTGTTGCGCTGAGGCAAGGGACGGGCGGGACGGCGGTGGCTTCCCGCCGGTGGTCCGTCACGTCATTGCGTCGTCCCCGGCCGGCCGGCTCCGGCCGCGCCGGCGTCGCCGGTCGTCGGCTCCGGCAGCGTCGTCCGCCACTCATGGGCGCGTATGAGGTGGCCCTTGGGATATTCGACCTCGCACGCTCCTATGAGGGTGAAGCCGGCTTTGCGGCATACCGCGTTCGACGCGGCGTTGGCCACGGAGGGGAAGGCGTGGATGATGCGGTGCCGGCCTTCGGCGGCGGCCGCCGTGAGGACCTGCCGCACCGCGGTCGCCGCGATGCCGCGGCCCTGGAATCCGGGGAGCACGCCCCAGCCGGTCTCATACACCGCCGTTCCCTGCCACTCCGTCTCCCAGAAGCCGATCGTGCCCACGGCCTCGCGCTGCGGCAGGAGCAGGATGCGGTACATCCGGCCGGGTCCCTCGGCTGCGAGGTATCTGTGGTGGCGGCGGGCGAGTTGTTCCTCGGTCTCGGGGCCGCCCAAGTGTCGGGTCATCTCAGGGGCGTTGGCCTTGCGCAGCAGGTCGAGGTCGGCTGCCGTCCACGGCTCGATCCGCACGTCGGCGGCGACTGTCGGCGCTTCGGTTGTGCGTTCCGTCGTCATGTCCTCAACGTTACGCACGACCACTGACAGTCACACCGCTGCTGTGGATGACGCCTGGTCATCACCCTCTTCGCGGTCGGTGCACGGGGGTTCGCCGGGGTGCTGGTGGCCGACCTGGGCGCGCAGGGCGCGGCGGCGGGTGCCCCACTGGACGACGGTGCCGATGGCGGCGACGAGGACGGAGACACCGATGCCGATGCCGATGCCGGCGGCGTAGAGGGGGTTTCCGGCGGCGGCGCTGCCGAGGTAGCCGAGGCCGATGGAGTAGGCGGCCCACAGGGACTCGGCGAGGCCGGCGCCGATCAGGTACTTGCGCGGCGGGTAGCGCAGCACCCCGGAGGCCAGGGGGCCGACGATCCGGCCGCTGGGCAGGAACCGTACGGCGATCAGGAAGGGGACGCCGTAGCGGCGGATCCGCCGGGCGGTCCATTCGAGGGCCGCCCGGCGGCGCGGTCGGCGCAGCATCCAGGCGCGGGCGGGGCCGCCGAACCGGCGGGCGGCGAGGTACATCAGCAGGTCGCCGAGGAAGGCGCTGCCGGCGACGATCACCAGGGCGAGGGGGAGGGCGACGCGCCCTTCGGAGGCGAGGACGCCGGCGGAGGCCAGGAGTGCGGAGTTGGGGACCAGTGGCGGCAGGGTGGTCAGCGCCAGCAGGCCGTAGAGGGCGAGCGTGCCGTCCATCCGGCCGCCTCCTCGGATCCGCGCCTCGAGTCCGTATCCCCAGACTGACGCGTGGCGGGCGGGTGGCAACGCGTGCGGTCCGGGGTATCCCAGGGCTGGACCCATACCCCTAGGGGGTATACAGTGACGAGAGTCGGGAGGACGACACCAGCCGCCACCGCGCCCCCTCACGCCACTTGGGCACCACACTGGGCGCAACGGCCACATCGCCCGTACCGGCGCATGTCGGCACACACGGCACCACGAGGAGAATCCCATGGCTGAGAACGGCTCCTGCTGCACCCCTGAAGGCTCCTGCCACACCGGCGGCGGCACCGCCGTCCAGGTTGGCGCGGTGACCACCACCTACAAGGTCACCGGCATGACCTGCGGTCACTGCGAAGGCGCGGTGTCGTCCGAGATCGGCGAGATCGCCGGGGTGAGCTCGGTGCAGGCGGCCGCGGCGACCGGCCTGGTGACCGTCACCTCACAGGCGCCGCTGGACGAGGCCGCGGTGCGCGCGGCGGTCGACGAGGCGGGGTACGAGCTCGTGGGTCAGGTCTGACCCACCTCGCGCTCTCTCACGAGGCGCAGGCCGTCCCGCCGCCGGCGGGCACGTCCTGCGCCTCGCGCGTACCGGAGAAACGGCCCCCCCAACCGGGCACTGACGGTAATCGCCGCAGAGCGGGACGATCAGCGACGAACGGCCACAACCTCAGGGCACGGTCACAAAAATTCACACGGCCATTACAACTCGCACAACACCCATACCTCGGGGCGCTGATCTGCAAATGGAAGCCCTTGACCAGATTCGCCCCCATATGGCATGAGACCCAGATCACACTCTTCGGAACGTAACCATCGAGGGGGGTCGCGAGTCTAACCGGGCAGTGCGAGCACCCCGGCGGGGCTTGCACTGCGACAGCCGTGCAAGGTCTTGGGGGATCATGCCCGGCTCCGCGTTGGCCGGGGCGACGCGCCCGGGGAGCTTTGAGCGGCCCTCCCGTATGTGCGCGTCCCGGCAGAGCGCGGTGCAACCCGGAACGCCCGGACGGATCCCGTGGGGGGAATCCGCACCGGGACATGGGAAGCGCCCCGCACTCTGGACCCGTGGGGGGATCCGGAGGCGGGGCGCTTTCTTTTACGCGCTCGCTTCTTCGCTTGCGCGCTCGCGTCGCGGCATCGACCGGCGACCGGCGGGCGTCGCATTTACGCGATTATCGATCACCCATACGCAGCAGTCGGCATCGGTCCAGCCGCTACGCGGGGACCTTGGTTCAGCGCTCCTGGACGGGCACGAAGTCGCGCTCGACGACGCCGGTGTAGATCTGCCGCGGACGGCCGATGCGGGAACCGGGCTCCTTGATCATCTCGTGCCACTGGGCGATCCAGCCGGGGAGCCGGCCGAGCGCGAAGAGCACGGTGAACATCTCGGTCGGGAAGCCCATCGCCCGGTAGATCAGGCCGGTGTAGAAGTCGACGTTCGGGTAGAGCTTGCGCTCGACGAAGTAGTCGTCGGCCAGCGCGTGCTCTTCCAGCTTCAGGGCGATGTCGAGGAGCTCGTCGTCCTTGCCCAGCGCCGAAAGGACGTCGTGCGCCGCCGCCTTGATGATCTTCGCCCGGGGGTCGAAGTTCTTGTAGACGCGGTGCCCGAAGCCCATGAGCTTCACGCCGTCTTCCTTGTTCTTCACCTTGCGGATGAAGGTGTCGACGTCGCCGCCGGCGTCCCGGATGCCTTCCAGCATCTCCAGCACCGACTGGTTGGCGCCACCGTGCAGCGGGCCCCAGAGGGCGTTGATGCCCGCCGAGATCGAGGCGAAGAGGTTCGCCTGCGAGGAGCCGACCAGACGCACGGTGGAGGTCGAACAGTTCTGCTCGTGGTCCGCGTGCAGGATCAGCAGCTTGTCGAGCGCGCTGACCACGACCGGGTCCAGGTCGTACTCGGCGGCGGGGACCGAGAAGGTCATCCGCAGGAAGTTCTCCACGTACCCGAGGTCGTTGCTCGGGTAGACGACCGGGTGGCCGACCGACTTCTTGTAGGCGTAGGCCGCGATGGTCGGAAGCTTGGCCAGCAGGCGGATCGTGGAGATGTGCCGCTGCCGCTCGTCGAACGGGTTGTGGCTGTCCTGGTAGAACGTCGACAGCGCGCTGACCACGGAGGACAGCATGGCCATCGGGTGGGCGTCCCGGGGGAAGCCGTCGTAGAAGCGCTTGACGTCCTCGTGGAGCAGGGTGTGGTACGTGATGTCCTGCTTGAAGGTCGCCAGCTCGTCGACGGTGGGCAGCTCACCATTGATGAGGAGGTAGGCGGTCTCCACGAACGTGCTGCGCTCCGCGAGCTGCTCGATCGGGTAACCGCGATAACGAAGGATGCCCTTTTCACCGTCGAGATAGGTGATCGCGGATTTATATGCCGCGGTGTTGCCGTAACCGGAATCCAGGGTCACCAGACCGGTCTGGGCGCGCAGCTTCGAGATGTCGAAGCCCTTGTCGCCGACCGAGCTGTCGACGACCGGGTAGCTGTATTCGCCGTCCCCGTAACGCAGTACTACAGAGTTGTCGCTCACGTCATCCCTCACCGACGTTGTGCCTCTTCTTCGAGGTGCCCTGACTGCCTATACCTTCCCCCATTTGGACCTTGGATGTGCACTCGGGGTCGGCCATAGGGCCTCATCGCGGCACTCAGTGCCGCGTCGGAGTCCATCCTGCTCCCGTTCGCCCCGATTAGGAAAGAGGGGCGACCTCACCGCGCTCCGGCGAGCCGGTGATCCAGCGCGGTATGCCTCCGACCGGCGGATACCGTCCGCACGGCCTGACCGAGGGCTCTCCGGGACCCCACCAGCACCACCAGGCGCTTCGCCCGCGTCACAGCGGTATAGAGCAAATTGCGCTGGAGCATCATCCAGGCGCTGGTGGTGACCGGAATCACCACGGCCGGATACTCGCTTCCTTGGGAGCGATGGATCGTCACCGCATAGGCATGGGCGAGTTCGTCCAGTTCGTCGAAGTCGTACGGCACTTCCTCGTCCTCGTCCGTGAGGATCGTCAGCCGCTGCTCGACGGTGTCCAGTCCCGTGACCACCCCCACCGTCCCGTTGAAGACGCCGTTATGGCCCTTCTCGTAGTTGTTCCTGATCTGGGTGACCTTGTCGCCGACGCGGAAGACCCGGCCGCCGAAACGGCGCTCCGGCAGATCCGGGCGGGCCGGGGTCACCGCCTGTTGGAGCAGGCCGTTCAGCGCCCCCGCGCCGGCCGGGCCGCGGTGCATCGGGGCCAGCACCTGGACGTCCCGGCGCGGGTCGAGGCCGAACTTCGCCGGGATGCGGCGCGCCACCACATCGACCGTCAATCGGGCGGCCTCCTCCGCGTCCTCCTCGGCGAACAGGAAGAAATCCGCGAGACCGCTGGTCAGCGGGGGGACGCCGGAATTGATGCGGTGCGCGTTGGTGACCACGCCGGACTGCTGGGCCTGACGGAAGATCTTGGTCAGTCGGACGGCCGGCACCTTGCCGCCCGTCATCCGGCCACCGCCCCCGTCCGACGCGCCGCGCCCGGTCCCTCCCTCGGCCAGCAGATCGCGCAGCACCTCGCCGGCGCCCACCGACGGCAGCTGGTCCACATCCCCGACCAGCAGCAGGTGGGCGCCCGGCGGCACCGCCTTGACCAGCTTGTTAGCCAACAGCAGATCGAGCATCGACGCCTCGTCGACCACCACCAGATCGGCGTCCAGCGGGCGGTCCGCGTCGTAGGCGGCGTCCCCGCCCGGCCTGAGCTCCAGCAGGCGGTGCACGGTGGAGGCATCCGCCCCCGTCAGCTCCGCCAGCCGCTTGGCCGCCCGGCCCGTGGGCGCCGCCAGCACCACCGTGGCCTGCTTGGCGCGGGCCAGCTCGACCACCGAGCGGACCGTGAACGACTTGCCGCAGCCCGGCCCGCCCGTGAGCACCGCAACCTTGCTGGTCAGCGCCAGCCGAACCGCCGCCTGCTGCTCGGGCGCCAGCTCCGCCCCCGTACGCCGCGCCAGCCACGCCAGCGCCTTGTCCCAGTCCACGCCCTGGAACGCGGGCATCCGGTCGTCGTCCGTGCGCAGCAGTCTGGTCAGCCGCCCGGCCAGGGAGATCTCGGCGCGGTGGAACGGCACCAGATACACCGCGGTGACCGGAGCGCCGTCCTCCGGGCCGGGCACCTTCTCGCGGACCACGCCCTCCGGGTCCTCGGCCAACTCGGCCAGGCAGTCGATGACCAGGCCGGTGTCCACCTGGAGCAACTTCACCGCGTCCGCGATCAGTTGCTCCTCGGGCAGGAAGCAGTGCCCCTGGTCCGTGGACTGCGACAGCGCGTACTGGAGGCCGGACTTGACCCGCTCCGGGCTGTCGTGCGGGATGCCCACCGACTGGGCGATCCGGTCGGCGGTCAGGAAGCCGATGCCCCATACGTCGGCGGCCAGGCGGTAGGGCTCGTTCTTCACCACGGAGATCGACGCGTCGCCGTACTTCTTGTAGATCCGCACGGCGATGGAGGTGGACACGCCGACGCCCTGGAGGAAGACCATCACCTCCTTGATCGCCTTCTGCTCCTCCCAGGCGGCACCGATCAGCTTGGTGCGCTTGGGGCCCAGGCCGGGCACCTCGATCAGGCGCCCGGGGTCCTGCTCGATCACGTCGAGGGTGTCGATGCCGAAGTGCTCGGTGATGCGGTCCGCGATCCGGGGGCCGATGCCCTTGATGAGGCCCGAGCCCAGATATCGGCGGATGCCCTGGATGGTGGCCGGCAGGACGGTGGTGTAGTTCTCCACCGTGAACTGCTTGCCGTACTGGGGGTGCGAGCCCCAGCGGCCCTCCAACCGGAGCGACTCCCCCGGCTGCGCCCCCAGGAGCGCACCCACGACCGTCAGCAGCTCGCCGGAGCCGCGGCCCGTGTCGACCCGGGCGACGGTGTAACCGTTCTCCTCATTGGCATAGGTGATCCGCTCCAGGACCCCTTCCACCACGGCTGCGTTGAGCATGCCTTGACGGTACCGCCGGGGGCTGACAACGGGATGGGGAGCCGGGGTCGGGCTGGTCGATGGCCTGACGTGACGGAGGGGTGAGCGGCTGGCGTGTGACGCACCGGACGAGCTGTGGGTGTTCCGGCGGCGCCCGACACTTGGCCCGTCTCATAGCTGCTCGCCTGACGCGCCGTGCGATGAGACGTGTGACACGGGACACGGGATGCGCGCGGCGGGCGTCGGCAGGCGCAGGGCTGGCGTCGAGTGACGTGGGGCAGCAGTCGGCGTATGGCGGGCAGGCAGCCGACGTGGCCAGTGGAACGGGACAAGGTGGCAGGCCCGTGAAGCGGTTGAAGCCCTCCACGCCCTAAAGGACGTGGATTCCAGCCTGGGTCGTCTGACCCTTCTGGGGGGTTCCTGCTTCACCGCGCTGTGCGGGCACGGATGCCCGTCTTACCGGCGCTCCACAGGCGTTTAGTCTGTCGGCCCTTCCGGCCGCCAGGATGTTGCGAGCTGCGTTGACGTCGCGGTCGTGGACGGTCCCGCACTCCTGGCACGTCCATTCGCGGACGTGGAGGGGCTTGGGGCCGTCCTTGATGCCGCAGGCAGAGCAGACCTGAGAGGTCGGCTCGAAGCGCCCGATCTTGCCGAAGTACCGGCCGTGCTTGGCGGCCTTGTATTCCAGCATCGCGACGAACGTGGACCATCCGGCGTCGTGCACGCTCTTGGCCAGGCGGGTGCGTCCGAGGCCGGACACCGTAAGGTCTTCCACGTACACCGCTTGGTTGTCGCGAATGATCTTCGTGGATTCCTTGTGGTGCCAGTCTCGGCGCCGGTCCGCCACTTTGGCGTGCTGCCGGGCGACGAGCTTGCGAGCCTTCGCCCGGTTGTTGCTGCCCTTGGCCTTGCGGCTCAAGTCCTTCTGCAACCGCTTGAGCTTGCGTTCGGCACGTCGTAGGAACTTCGGGGCGTCGATCTTCTTTCCGTCGGCCAGGACCGCGAAGTGCGACAGGCCCAGGTCGATACCAGTTTCGGTCTCCAGCTCGGGGAGGAACTCGGGGTCGGTGTCGATGACGAACGACGCCCAGTACCGGTCGGCGGCGTCCTTGGTGACGGTGACCGAGGTCGGGACGGCGGGAAGTGGTCGGGACCAGCGGACCTCAAGGTCTCCGACTTTCGCCACGTACAGCGTGCCGTTGTCGCGAAGGGTGAAGCCGTTCGCGGTGAGCCGGATCGACTGCCGGTTGTCCTTGCGGGACTGAAAACGCGGGGGCGCGACCTTCGGCCCCTTGCGCTTGCCGGTGACGGAGGAGAAGAAGTTCCGGTACGCGGTGTGCAGGTCCCGCAGGGACTGCACGAGCACGACGGAGGACACCTCACCCAACCAAGCGCGTTCCTCGGTGCGCTTGGCGGCGGTGATGACCTGCTTTTGCAGGTCAGTGTCCTTGAGGTACGGCTCCCCGGCCGCGTGGGCTTCCTGACGCGCCCGAAGGCCGTCGTTGAAGACCACGCGGGCGCACCCGAATGCCTAGGCCAGCGCACGGCGCTGCGGGGCATCCGGATAGACCCGGTAGTTGTATCGGAGCCGCACGATCGCGATCGTATCATTTGGTCTATGAGTACAGACACTGAGTACAGGCGCGGCAGACATGTGGATTCCGCGATGCACGTGCATTTGGTCTTTGTGACGAAGTGCCGGCACGGGGCCCTGGACGACGAGATGCTGACGCGCTGCGAGGAGACCATGCGGAAGGTGTGCGAGGACTTCGAGGCGGAGCTGAAGGAGTTCAACGGCAAGCACGATCACGTACACCTGCTCGTGCACTACCCGCCGAAGGTGGCCGTGTCCTCCCTGGTGAACAGCCTCAAAGGCGTCTCCTCCCGCTACCTGCGAAAGGAGTTCACCGACCGCGTGAACCGGGCCATCATGCACGGGCACTTCTGGTCGCCGTCCTACTTCGCGGCCTCGTGCGGCGGGGCACCGTTGGCGATCATCCGACAGTACATCGAGCAGCAAAAACGTCCGCTCTAACCTACGGCTTAGAGCAGTCCTGAGATGCGCTAACCCCGCCCTGAAGGACGGGGCTTGCACGCAAGACCACTGGTCAGGTGACATGGCGGAGGAAGCGGGTGACGACCTCGGTGAGGACTTCGGTGCCGTTGCGGGACCACAGGGACGGGTTGAAGATCTCCACCTCGATGGGGCCCCGGTAACCGGCCGCGTCGACGCGTTCGCGGAACCAGCGCAGGTCCACCGCGCCGTCGCCCAGCTGCCCGCGCCCCAGGAGGACGCCCTCGGGGAGCGGCGTGATCCAGTCGGCGAGTTGGAAGGCGGCGATCCGGGAGGGCGCGCTCTCCGCACCGGTGGTGCCGTCCGTATTGGTGGTGCCGCCTGCATTGGTGGTGCCGTCCGCCCCAGTGGTGCCGTCCGCGCCGCCGGCCCGGGCGAGTTGGGCGCCGACCGTGTCGTCCCACCACAGGTGGTAGGTGTCCACCACCACGCCCACCTGGTCGGCGGAGAAGCGCTCCGCCAGATCGAGGGCCTGGGCGAGGGTGGAGACGACGCACCGGTCCGCCGCGTACATCGGGTGCAGCGGTTCCAGGGCCAGTCGTACGCCCCGCTCGGCGGCGTACGGGGCCAGTTCGGCGAGCGCGTCGGCGACCCGCTCCCGGGCGCCGGCGAGGTCCCGGCTGCCGGGCGGCAGTCCGCCGGAGACCAGGACCAGGGTGCCGGTGCCGAGTGCCGCGGCCTCCTCGACGGCGGCCCGGTTGTCCGCCAGGGCCGCCCTGCGCTCCGTGGGGTCCGCCGCGGTGAAGAAGCCGCCCCGGCACAGGCTGGTGACGGTGAGCCCGGCATCCCGTACGAGGCGGGCCGCGGCGGTCACTCCGTAGGCGCGTACCGGTGCCCGCCACAGGCCGATGCCCCGCAGGCCCGCCCGGGCGCAGCCGTCGGCCAGTTCGGGCAGTGACCACTGCCGGATGGTCTCCTGATTGAGGCTCAAGCGGGAGAGGAGGGGCTGCGCCGCGGCATCCGTCACGTGATGCTCGCCTCCTCGGCGCCGTACACGGCCAGGAGGGCGCGCATTCTGGCGGCCGCCAGGTCCGGGTCGGGGAACAGGCCCAGTGCGGCGCCGAGTTCGTGGGCGCGGCGCAGGTGGGGGAGGGAACGGGCGGATTGCAGCCCGCCGGCCATGGTGAAGTGGGACTGGTGCCCGGCCAACCAGGCGAGCAGGACCACGCCGGTCTTGTAGTAGCGGGTGGGGGCCTGGAAGAGGTGACGGGCCAGGGGGACGGTCGGGTCGAGGACGGCGCGGAAACCGGCCGGGTCGCCGACGTCCAGGCGGCGGACGGCCGCGGCGGCCAGGGGGGCGAGCGGGTCGAAGACGCCCAGCAGGGCGTCGCTGAAGCCGTGGGCGTCGCCGGCGATCAGTTCGGGGTAGTGGAAGTCGTCGCCCGTATAGCAGCGCACGCCCGGGGGGAGCCGGCGGCGCAGCCGTACTTCCCGGGTGGCGTCCAGGAGGGAGACCTTGACGCCGTCCACCGCGCCGGGGTTGTCGGCGATGATGCCGAGGAGCGTCTCCGTTGCGGTGTCGAGGTCCGGACTGCCCCAGTAGCCGGCCAGTGCCGGGTCGAACGCCGGGCCGAGCCAGTGCAGGATCACCGGGCGGGTGGTCTGGCGCAGCAGGTGCCCGTAGAGGTCGCGGTAGGCGTCCGGGCCGACGCCGAGCGCGGCGAGTTGACGGGAGGCCATCAGGACGGGCTGGGCGCCGGCGTCCTCGACTACGGTGAGCTGCTCCTCGTAGGCGGCTCGGACGTCGACCAAAGAGGCGCCGACTGGGGGGAGTTGGTCGGTTCCGGTGCCGCAGGCGAGGTGGCCGCCGACCGCGCGGGCCTCGGCGGACGAGCGGCGGATCAGTTCGGCGGCGCCGGCCCAGTCCAGGCCCATACCGCGCTGCGCGGTGTCCATCGCCTCGGCCACGCCCAGCCCGTGCGCCCAGAGGTGGTGGCGGAAGGCGAGGGTGGCGTCCCAGTCGAGGGCGGCCGGGCCGTCCGGGGTGGTGTCGGCGTGCGGGTCGGCGACCACATGGGCGGCGGCGAAGACCCTACGGGAGCGCAGCCGCGGGGGCGGCCCGGTGGCGCCAGTGGCTTCCGGAGTGGTCACCGGGTCAGCTCCGGTACGGGCAGCCGGCGGCCCTCGACCGAAGAGCGCAGGCCCAGTTCTGCGAGTCGGACACCGCGGGCGCCCGCCCAGAGGTCCCAGTGCCAGGGCCCGTCGGCCACCACGTGCCGGAGGAAGAGCTCCCACTGGGCCTTGAAGGCGTTGTCGAACTCGGCGTTGTCGGGGACCTCCTGCCACTGGTCGCGGAACGGCTCGGTGGACGGCAGGTCGGGGTTCCAGACGGGTTTGGGGGTGGTGGCGCGGTGCTGGACACGGCAGCGGCGCAGTCCGGCGACGGCCGAGCCCTCGGTGCCGTCGACCTGGAATTCCAGCAGCTCGTCGCGGTGCACCCGGACCGCCCAGGAGGAGTTGATCTGGGCGACGACGCCGCCGTCGAGTTCGAAGAGGGCGTAGGCGGCGTCGTCGGCGGTCGCCTCGTACGGGGTGCCGGACTCGTCCCAGCGGCGCGGGAGGTGGGTGGTCACCCGGGCCTGGACGGCGCGGACCGGCCCGAACAGCTCGTGCAGCACGTACTCCCAGTGCGGGAACATGTCCGCGGCGATGCCGCCGCCGTCCTCGGCCCGGTAGTTCCAGGAGGGGCGCTGGGCGGACTGCCAGTCACCTTCGAAGACCCAGTAGCCGAACTCGCCCCGTACGGACAGAACCCGGCCGAAGAAACCGCCGTCCAGGAGGCGGCGGAGTTTGCGCAGCCCGGGGAGGAACAGCTTGTCCTGGACGACGCCGTGTTTGACGCCAGCTTCCTGGGCGCGGTGGGCGAGGTCCAGGGCTCCGGTGAGGCCGGCGGCGGTGGGCTTCTCCACGTAGAGGTGCTTTCCGGCAGCAATCGCTTTCTTTACGGCCGGTTCGCGGGCGGCGGTGACCTGGGCGTCGAAGTAGATCTCGACGGAGTCGTCGGCGAGGACGGTGTCGAGGTCGGGGCTCCAGGCGAGGCCGTACCGTTCGGCCAGCGCCCGGACCCGCGGCGCGGAGCGGCCGACCAGCACCGGTTCCGGCCAGATCACCGTGCCGTCGTCCAACGGGAGTCCGCCCTGTTCGCGCAGGGCGAGGAGGGAGCGGACCAGGTGCTGGTGGTGGCCCATGCGCCCGGTCACGCCGTTCATGGCGATGCGTACGGTCCTACGTGTCACGGCCCGGCCTCTCTGCGCGCTCGGCGGTTGGGGTACGTGCGGGGGTGGGACGGGGGGAGACGGGGTGATGCGCGGATGGGGTACCTGTGGACAGTAAGCACTTTCTCCACGAGGGGACGCTAGCCTGCGTGGCAGGTCGCCAACAAGGGTGCGGCCGAGGGACGTTGCGGTGTGCGGGAGGGCGTGATGGCGGTGACGCTGGCGGATGTGGCGGCGCGTGCGGGGGTGTCGCCGGCGACCGTCTCGCGGGTGCTCAGCGGCAGCTATCCGGTGACCGAGGGCACCCGCGGCCGGGTGCTGCGCGCGGTCGCGGAGCTGGAGTACGTCGTGGACGGCCCGGCGAGCGCGCTGGCCGGCGCCGGTTCGGACCTGGTCGGCATCTTGGTGAACGACCTCGCGGACCCGTTCTTCGGGGTGTTGGCGGCCGCCGTCCAGGGGGAGCTGGGCGGCGCCGCCGGGCTCGGGGGCGAGAAGCTGGCCGTGGTGTGTGGCACGGGCGGCTCCCCGCAGCGCGAGCTGGACTACCTCACCCACCTCCAGCGGCAGCGGGCCGCCGCGGTGGTGCTGACCGGCGGCGCCCCGGAGGACTCCGGGCACGCGCGGGCCCTCGCCGCCAGGGTGGCGCGGCTGGCGGAGGCGGGCACCCGGGTGGTGCTGTGCGGGCGGCCCCCACAGGATCCGGAGGTGGCGGCGGCGGTGCCACCGGCCGCGGGCCGGGCTCGGGCCGCCGTTCCGCCCGTCACCCTGGCGTTCGACAACCGCGGCGGCGCCCGGCGGTTGACGGCGCACCTGCTGGCGCTGGGGCACCGCCGGATCGGCTGTGTGGCGGGCCCGGCCGGCCGCACCACCACGGCCGAGCGGCTGGCCGGCCACCGGGATGCGCTCGCCGCGCACGGCATCGTGGACGTGCCGGCGCGCACCGTCCCCGGGGCCTACGACCGCTCCTCGGGCTATGACGCGGCCCTGGAACTCCTCCGCCGGCAGCCGGACCTGACGGCCGTGGTGGCGGCCAACGACACCGCCGCGCTCGGGGTGTGCGCGGCGCTGCGCGACCGGGGGCTGCGGATACCCGAGGACGTCTCGGTCGCCGGTTTCGACGATCTGCCGTTCAGCGTGGACGCGGCGCCCGCGCTGACCACCGTGCGGCTGCCGCTGCGGGAGGCCGGGGCGCGGGCCGGGCGGCTGGCGCTGGGGCGGGCGGTGGCGCCGCCGGGTGGGGTGGCGACGCTGTCGGCGGAGCTGCTGGTGCGCGAGTCGACCGGTCCGGTGCGGCCCGGGGCGGCGACCGCCGGGGGTGGCGGGGGCGCGGTTTCGGGCAGGGTCGGGTCGGGCAGGTCTGGCGGCTGACGTGGCATCAGGGATGGCGGGAGGCGGGATGGACGGGGACGGTGCCCCGGCGGGGGTGCGGCTGGCGTTCTCGACGCTCGGGGTGCCGGGGATGCCGGTGGCCGAGGTGGTGCGGCTGGCCGTGGCGTGCGGCTATCAGGGGGTGGAGCTGCGGGCGCACCCCGAGGAGCCGGTGCATCCGCTGCTGGGGATACGGGAGCGGGCTGCGGTGCGCGGGCGGTTCGCGGACGCGGGCGTGGAGATCCTGACCGTGGCCGGGTACGCGCGGGTCGCGGCCGAGTGTTCGGGCCCCGCGGCGGAGGCGGCGCTCGCCCACGAATTGGCCGAACTGGTGCTGCTGGCCGGCGACTTGGGGGCCGAGTACGTCCGGGTCTTCCCCGGAGGCGGTGGCCGTCCGGCGGAGCGCGCGGAGGCGGACGCGGTCCGGCGGCTGGGGGCGGTGGCGCCGCTGGCCGCCGAGCGCGGGGTGCGGGTGGTGTTGGAGACCCATGACTCGCACCGCACCGGCGCGGCGGCGGCCCGGATCCTGGCGGCCGTGGACGATCCGCGGGTGGGGGCGCTGTGGGATGTGCTGCACAGCTGGCTGGGTGGGGAGGCGCCCGCCGCGACCCGCGCCGCGCTGGCCGGGCACCTGGGGTACGTGCAGGTCAAGGACGTGGCGTCGGCACGGGATCTGACGCCGCTTCCGTTGGGGACGGGGGTGCTGCCGCTGCCGGAGGTGGTGGCGGCGCTCGGGCCAGAGGCCGGCGGGTGGTGGTGCTGGGAGTACGAGAAGCGGTGGTATCCGGGGGCGGCGGGGCTGCCGGGGCTGCTGGCGGCAGGGCGGGCGCATCTGGCGCGGCTGCTCGACGGGGGCGAGGGCCGGGGCCGGGGTCCGGACGGCGCCTGAGCGCAGCCACACGCCCGGCGATGTCCCCACGACGTCCCATGGCGTCCCTGCGACGTCCCGACGGCATCCCCCCGGCGCCCCCGACGTCCGACGTCCCATGGCATCCCCGCACCGCCCCTACGCCGCCTCTTCGCCGTCCCCTCTCCGTCCCCTCTCCGTCCCCGCGGCGCACTCCCCCACCACACCCCCACCACACCCCGGCCCGGGCCGCAATCCCTGGGCGGCGCCGTGGTTCTCCGTCATTGACCGGCAAGAATTTTCCGGCTATCCGTGTCTCCTTGGAAGTTTCCTTCACATGTTCGAGGAAGCCCCCCGGAAGGAGCGCAGATGCACTCCAGACGTACCGTCCTGACCACCGCCGCCGCAGCAGCCGCGACCGCCGCCCTGGGCCTCGGCGAGGCCCACGCCGCCCCCTCCCCCGTCTCCTCACCCCCACGCGCCACCCTGGACCGGCTGCGCCGGCTGATCGCCCGGATGACGCCGGAGGAGAAGGCCGGCCAGCTCTTCGTGATGCGGGTGTACGGGCACTCCGCGACCGACCCGGACCCGGCCGACGCCGCGGCCAACCGCAAGGAAATCGGCGTCGCCAACGCCGCCGAACTGATCGCCAAGTACCACGTCGGCGGCATCATCTACTTCGGCTGGGCGCACAACACCCGCGACCCGCACCAGGTCGCCGACCTGTCCAACGGCATCCAGGAGGCCGCCGCCGCCCTCCGCGTCCCCGTCCCGGTGTTGATCTCCACGGACCAGGAACACGGCATAGTGGCCCGGATCGGGGCACCGGCGACGCTGCTGCCCGGCGCGATGGCGCTGGGCGCCGGCGGGTCTGTCGAGGACGCCCGCACGGCGGGGCGGATCGCCGGCCAGGAGCTGTTCGCGATGGGCGTCCGGCAGGACTACGCGCCGGACGCGGACGTCAATGTGAACCCCGCCAACCCGGTCATCGGCGTACGGTCCTTCGGGGCCGACCCGCAGGCCGTGGCCCGTATGGTCGCGGCTCAGGTGCGTGGCTACCAGGGCGCGGGGGTGGTGGCCTGCGCCAAGCACTTCCCCGGGCACGGTGACACCGACACCGACAGCCACGTCGGGCTGCCCTACATCCACCACTCCGCCCAGGAGTGGGAGCGGCTGGACGCGCCGCCCTTCAAGGCCGCGATCGCCGCCGGCATCGACTCGGTGATGACGGCGCACATCGTGGTGCCGGCCCTCGACCCCAGCGGCGATCCGGCGACCCTCTCCCGTCCGATCGTCACCGGCATCCTGCGGCAGCGGCTCGGCTACGACGGGGTGGTGGTGACCGATTCACTGGGCATGGAGGGCGTCCGGGTGAAGTACGGGGACGACCGGGTGCCGGTGCTGGCGCTGAAGGCCGGCGTGGACCAGTTGCTGAACCCGCCGGACCTGTCCGTCGCACACGCCGCGGTGGTCCGGGCACTGCGGGACGGGGAGCTGAGCGGGCGGGAGATCGACGCCAAGCTGTTGCGGATCCTGTTGCTGAAAGAGCGCCGGGGGCTGTTCGCCGATCCGTACACCTCCCGGCAGCAGGTGGACCGGGTGGTGGGGGTGCGGGCGCACCGCGCCGCCGCGGACCGGATCGCGGACCGCACCACCACGCTGCTGCGCAATGAGGGTGGGGTGTTGCCGCTGTCCCGGCGGCGGACCGGCCGGCTGCTGGTGGTGGGGGTGGATCCGGCCGCGCCGTCCGGCACCGGCGGCCCGCCGACCACGGTCCTGGCCGAGGAGCTGACCCGGTCGGGCTTCACGGCCACCGCACTGTCCACCGGGATGGCGCCGTCCTCGGAGCTCATCGCCCAGGCCCGGGCGGCGCTGGCGGAGCGGGATGCGGCGGTGGTGGCGACGTACGAGGTGACCGCGTCGTCGGCGCAGCGCACGCTGGTCGGGGCGCTGCTGGCCACGGGGAAGCCGGTGGTGCAGCTGGCGGTCCGCAATCCGTACGACATCGCGCTGTTGGACGGGGTGGCGGCGGCGTTGGCCAGCTATTCGTGGACGGATGTGGAGTTGCGGGCGGCGGCCCGGGTGATCGCCGGGCGGCGGGATCCGGCGGGCCGGCTGCCGGTGGCGATAATGCGCGCGGACGCGCCGCGGACCGCGTTGTACCAGATCGGGCACGGGCTGCGGTACTGAGCGGGCCGACGGGGCCCGGTGGGTGCGTGCCCTCCGTCCGGCGGAGGGCACGCACCCGGCGCACCCGGCGCACCCGGGATCGGTGCGGTGCGGTGCGGGCCTACGGCCGCAGGGTCATGTGCGGGGAGAGTTCCGGCCGGTCGAGGGCCTTGTTGTCCGGGGCCTGGGCGACGGCCCGGCCGTTGGCGGGCACCGGGAGGCCGGCCCAGGTGAGGAGTTCGGCGGTGGCCTTGGTGCGGTCGGTGTCCTTGAGCGTGGCGATGTTGGCGCTGTGGTTGCCGCCGGGGACGGTGAAGAGGTACGAGTCCCGGGCACCGCGGCCGAGTTCGAAGTGCTTGGCGCTCCACGGGTCGAACTGCCCGTTGACGAACATCATGCGGGTGGCGTGGTGCCGCACCCAGCGGTCGACGTCCGGCATGGCGCGCCGGTCGAACCGCATGGGGATCTCGCGGGGCACGAAACTGCGGGAGTTGTTGATGCCCGGGTAGCGCAGCAGGCCGCGCAGGTTGGGGTAGTGGTACGCGGGCTCACCGAGCTGGGTGCCGGCCTGGTAGTAGTACGGCTGGTACTTCTCCATGCCCTGGTCGGTGTAGGAGTCGAAGCCGCCGACCTTGTCGATCCAGGTCCACAGGGCGTCCGTGGAGGCGGTGGGCGCGGGCACCTCGGCGCAGGCGGTCGCGGCGGGCTGGTACTGCCAGAAGCCGAACACCAGGTCGGTGACGAGGACTTCGTAGGCCCGGTCGGCGTTGCCGGTGAGGGTGAAGGTGCGCTTGTGCTCGCCGGCCCACTTCTCGTAGCGGCCCACCATCTCGTCGCGGCGGAGCAGTGCCTCGCGCTCGACCTTGCCGACGGCGGTGCGGCACTCGGGGGTGCCGACGGTGGCGAAGAAGCGGTCGTAGGGGGCGGTGTCGGTGCGGTCGGTGTTGTTGGGGGCGACGTAGGCGACGGTGCCGTTCATGTCCTGCGGGAAGAAGCGGCGGTAGTAGGTGGCCGTCATTCCGCCCTTGCTGCCGCCGGTGGCGATCCAGTGCTTGGGGTAGAGGGCGTGCAGTGCCTGGAAGATGCGGTGCTGGTCGGTGGCGGCCTGCTGGATGTCGAGCTTCTTCCAGTCGGTGGGCACCGGGCGGGACGGGGTGAAGTAGCGGTATTCCAGGGAGATCTGGTTACCGTCGATGATCTTGGTGGGTTCGCTGCGGGACGGCGTGGTGCTGACGTTGTAGCCGGAGGTGAAGAACACCGTCGGGCGGTCGACCGACTTGTGGAGCAGGGTCAGCCGCTGCTGGAAGGTCCCCTTCTCCGGGTGCTGGTGGTCGATCGGCTGGGTGTAGGTGAGGACGAAGTAGCGGTAGCCGTCGACCGGCTTCTCCTCGATCAGGCGCATCCCGGGGATCGCGAGGATCCGGTCCTTGATGTCCGTGCCGTCCGGTCCGGCGGCGGTGGCCGCCCCTGCCGGTGCGCTGACACTCGCCGCACTTATGAGTACGGCGAGCGTCAGCAGCCATCTCTTGCCCTTGCGCATGGGCCCTCCCCTTGGGGTGTCACAGGTCGGGCCGAACCTATCCGCGCGGCGGGGGCGCCACCAGCCCCCATTGGGGCGCCGCGATCACCCGGCCAGGACCACGGGTTCGTGACCACGGTCTGCCGCGAAAACGTCGGGCATCCGCGCGAGATGAGCATCGATTGTGCGGGGGGATCATGCGCACGGCTTTCCGTGGCCGCGCGCAGCGTCGCCCTGATGGCGCGGGGGTCGTCGAGAGAGCCGCCCGCCATCGCTCCGTCCCGCAGGACGACCAGGGTCCGGGCCGCGCGCTCAGCGTCGGGGTACTCCGCGGCGCCGTTACGGAAACCGCAGCCGCGGAACCCCGGCCGACGGAGGCCGTTGCCGATCATGGCCATGACGGCGCGCAGGGCATCACGGCCCCGATGAGCGGCGAGGGCGGCCGCCACGGCGCCCTCCACCCCACTCCCCCGCCCTGCGGGCCCCATGGAATGAACGACCCCGGGCGGTCAATCGCCGCTGATGTGCGGAGAGTTGGCGCGCGTCACCTGTTTGACCGGTGACGAATGCTGTGCCACAGTCGTCCGGCACGCCCACGGCAGTCACCGGGACCGCGGGGGGGCGTGGGATCTCCTGCGAGGCGCAGACCGGTCGCAGGCCGCCACTTCGAGACGCACGGAGGGCTTCACATGATCAACAGGCGTACGTTCGGCAAGGCGCTCGGCCTGAGTGCCGGCGGCGCGGTCGCCGTGACACTGGCGGGGGCATCGGGGCCGGCGCGCGCCTCGGCCGTGCCGGAGCGGCGGGCCGGTGCGGCCGCCGCGGCCGGTCCCGGCGGACGCGGCGCGTTCCTCCCGCTCAAGAAGGTCAGGGCCGGTCTGCTGGAGATCGGCTACGCCGAGCTGGGGCCGGCACACGGACCGCCGGTCATCTGCCTGCACGGCTGGCCGTACGACATCCACAGCTTCGTCGAGGTCGCGCCCCTCCTGGCGGCGGAGGGGCACCGGGTGATCGTTCCCTATCTGCGCGGCCACGGCACGACGCGCTTCGTCTCCCGCCGGACCTTCAGGAACGGGCAGCAGTCGGCCCTCGCCCTCGACGTCATCGCCCTGATGGACGCGCTGGGGCTGGAGAAGGCGGTGCTCGCCGGATTCGACTGGGGAGCCCGGACCGCCGACATCCTCGCGGCACTGTGGCCCGAGCGCTGCAAAGCCCTGGTGTCGGTGGGCGGTTACCTCGTCGTCAACCGTGAGGCGAACCTCCAGCCGCTGGCGCCGGCGACCGAGCACGCCTGGTGGTACCAGTACTACTTCGCCACCGAGCGGGGCCGGCTCGCCATGGCGGACAAGGCCAAGCGGCACGACCTGACACGGCTGGTCTGGGACACCGCGTCCCCCACGTGGAACTTCGACGACGCCACCTTCGAGCGCACCGCCCGCCGCCTTCGAGAACCTGGACTACGCCGCCGTCGTGATCCACAACTACCGCTGGCGGCTGAGCCTCGCCGAGGGTGAACGGCGCTACGAGCCGTACGAGAAGCGGCTCGCCACCCGGCCGGTCATCGCCGTGCCGACGGTGACGCTCGACGCCGAGCGCGACCCGTTCACGGTTCCGGGCGACGGATCCGCGTACCGGGACAGGTTCACGGGCCCGTACGACCACCGGACCCTGAAGGGCATCGGCCACAACCTGCCCCAGGAGGCACCCGCGGCGTTCGCCCGGGCCGTCATCGACGCCGGCCGCCTCTGAGGGGTCAACGACTGTGCTGCGGAGGCGTGTTCATGCCAGCGCGTCCGGCGCGGCGCGGTGGAGTGGGGCCGCGCGTGAGGCAATCAAGAGAGCGGGAGGCTGACGATGCAGGACCACAGCACACAAGGCAGCGACTCGGCGGTGCGCCACGCGCGGTTCGGCGCACTGCCCGAGCGGATCGCCTACGAGGACATGGTCGAGGTGAAGGCGGCCTCGCCGAGGGACCCGGAACAGGGCATCGGCAGCCCCGGGGCGGGGAACCTCCTCGCCTGCCTGGCGTGGGACCTGGCGCTTTGAGGAGCTTCCTCCGCCGCGCGGGCCGTGGGCCTTCGCGTCGGCGGCGGAGAAAAGGGTTCGGCCGGCCGTGCGGAGCCTGGTACGGTCGCCGCGACAGTGACCCTTCGTAGAGGAGTCCGGACATGGTGGGTGACGACGACATCTCCGGGTGATACCCGGATCTGATCGACCACCGGCAGGCGCGCCCCTGGCAGTGCCGCCGTTGTGGTCATCTCGCCGTCCCCATTTTCCTGTCTCAGGCGCAGTGCCCTTCATGCGGCGGTTTCCGTACAGCGGTTCCCCCATGGAGCGCCCTGCCCTCTTTCCCTCACGAGGTCATCCCCATGTCCGACGCTTCCGTCATCTGCTCCCAGCTGACCTTCTCCTGGCCCGACGACACCCCGGTCTTCGAGGGCCTGTCCTTCACCGTCGGCGCCGGCCGTACGGGCCTGGTGGCGCCCAACGGCTCCGGCAAGAGCACCCTGCTGAAGCTGATCGCCGGCGAACTGCGCCCCGCGGCAGGGGCGTTGACCGTGCACGGCGCGATCGGCTACCTCCCGCAGACCCTCCCCCTGACCGGCGAACCGACGGTGGCCGAGGTCCTGGGCGTCGACGCGGTGATCCGCGCCATCGACGCCGTCGAGTCCGGCGACGTGCGGGAGGAGCACTTCACGACCATCGGCGACGACTGGGACATCGAAGAGCGCACCCGCGCCCAACTCGACCGGCTCGGCCTCGACCGGCTCGCCCTCGACCGGACCCTGGGCACGCTCAGCGGCGGCCAGATCGTCAGCCTCGGCCTGGCGGCGCAACTGCTCAAGCGCCCCGACGTGCTGCTGCTGGACGAACCGACCAACAACCTCGACCGCGAAGCCCGCCACAAGCTCTACGACGTGCTCGCGGACTGGAACGGCAGCCTGCTGCTCGTCAGCCACGACCGGGCCCTGCTGGACCGCATGGAGCGCATCGCCGAACTCGACCGCGGTGAACTGCGGCTGTACGGCGGCAACTTCACCCAGTACGAGGAGGCCGTACGGGCCGAGCAGGACGTCGCGGAGAAGAACGTACGCAACGCCGAGCAGGAGCTGAAGCGGGAGAAGCGCGAGATGCAGCAGGCCCGGGAACGGGCCGAGCGCCGCGCGAGCAACGCCGCCCGCAACCTCAAGAACGCCGGCCTGCCACGCATCTTCGCCGGGAACATGAAGCGCGGCGCCCAGGAATCCGCCGGCCGGGCGGGCCAGATGCACACCACCCGCGTCCACGAGGCACAGGCCCGGCTCGACGAAGCGGGACGCGCCCTGCGGGACGAGCAGCGGCTCGTCCTGGAGCTGCCCGACACCGACGTCCCCGCCGGGCGCACCGTCATCCTGGGCGAGCGGATGCAGCTCCGCCACGGGGAGCGGAACCTGTTCGCGGGGGACGGTGTCGACCTCACGATCCGCGGGCCCGAACGCATCGCGCTCACCGGCCCCAACGGCGCGGGCAAGACCACGCTGTTGCGGCTGATCGGCGGTGAACTCGCCCTGGACAGCGGGAACATCAAGCGCACCGACGGACGGATTGCCGCCCTGTCGCAACGCCTGGACCTGCTCGATGCCGACCGCACCGTGGCCGAGAACTTCGCGGCGTTCGCCCCGCACCGGCCGGAGGCGGAGCGGATGAACCTGCTCGCGCGCTTCCTGTTCCGCGGCCCCCGAGCGCACCTGCCGGTGCGCGTACTCTCCGGCGGCGAACGCCTGCGTGCCACGCTCGCCTGCGTCCTGTGCGCCGAACCGGCCCCGCAGCTGCTGCTGTTGGACGAGCCGACGAACAACCTCGACCTGGTCGGCGCGGGCCAGCTGGAGAGCGCTCTGGCGTGCTACCGCGGCGCGTTCGTGGTGGTCAGCCACGATGAGCGGTTCCTCGAACGGATCGGCGTCGACCGGTGGCTGCGGGTCGCCGGCGGCGAGCTGACGGAGACCGGGGCACCGCACGCCTGAGCCGCTGACGTGCCGCCCGTGCCCACGCCCGAGGTGCCGCACCCGGTGGGCCCAGAAACGACCACGTCGGACGGATCACCATGCATCCCCCTGCCCTGCTCGCACACGACATCGTCCGCATCCTCGGCACCCGCCGGGTCCTCGACGGAGTCGGCCTCACCGCCTCGCCCGGCCACCGCATCGGGCTGACCGGCGAGAACGGGGTCGGCAAATCGACTTTGCTGCGGATCCTCGCCGGTACCGACGAACCCGAAGCGGGCAGCGTCGGCCCGCCGGTCACGACCGGCGATCCTTGCGAGCGCCCTAGTCACCCGTCAAGATGGTGACGTGAACCTGGATCATGTCTTTGTGTGCGGCAGTCCGGCCCTGGACTTCGCGGCCACGCTCCGGGCGCGCCGCACGGCGCGATTCGAGATGTTCGCGGCCCCCGACCGCCTGGACGCGTGGTACGTGGAGTCCGGCGTCGTCGACTCTGTCTCGCCCGCCCGGCCGGCCGACGTGGAGCGGGCGACGGCCGTACGGGAAGCCGTCTACCAGCTGATCACGGCCCGGCGCCGCGGCGCGGACTTCGACGACGAGGCGCTGGCCGTGGTCAACGACGCGGCTCGCCGGGCGCCCGCGGCACCGCAGCTGACCCACTCCGGCCGCTGGACGACAGCAACGCAGCGCGAAGCGCTGTCCACCGTCGCCCGGCACGCGGTGGAACTGCTGAGTGGCCCGGACGTCCCCCTGCTCAAGGAGTGCGGCAACCCCGAGTGCACCCGCGTCTACCTCGACCGCTCGCGCGGCGGACGGCGGCAGTGGTGCGGCATGGAGTCCTGCGGCAACAAGCTCAAGGCCGCGGCGTACCGCGCCCGCAGGAAGACCGCCGTCACCGCCGCGGGGTGACCGCGGTACCTGCGGCCGAGCCTGCGGACAGGGTGGTGCCGTCGGCGGGGTCGGCCGTGCGGGTCTCCTCCTCGCCGGTGAAGGTCCGCCACAGTTCCGCGTAGCGGCCGCCGCGGGCGAGCAGTTGGGGGTGGGTGCCGTCCTCGATGATCCGGCCGCGGTCGAGCACCACCACCCGGTCGGCGCGGGCGGCGGTGGTGAGCCGGTGGGCGACGATGAGAGTGGTGCGCGGGTGAGCGCTCGATGCGGGGTGGTGGTCGGGCGATTGGTGGGCGCGACGGCCGGTGAGGCGGTCGGTGGCTTGGTTGACGACGGCCTCGGTGGCCAGGTCCAGGGCGGCGGTGGCCTCGTCGAGCAACAGCACGTCCGGGTCGGTGAGTTCGGCCCGGGCCAGGGCCAGGAGTTGGCGCTGGCCGGCGGAGAGATTGCGGCCGCGCTCGGCGATCTCGTGGAGGTAGCCGCCGTCGAGGGTGGCGATCATGGCGTGCGCGCCGACCGCCCGGGCGGCGGCCTCCACCTCGGCGTCGGTGGCGTCCGGGCGGCCGTAGGCGATGGCGTCGCGGACCGTGCCGGCGAAGAGGTAGGACTCCTGGGGGACGACGCCGAGCCGGCGGCGGTAGCCGGTCAGGTCCAGTTCGCGCAGGTCGGTGCCGTCGATGCGGACCGCGCCCGCGGTCGGGTCGTAGAAGCGGGCGACGAGCTTGACCAGGGTGGACTTGCCGGCGCCGGTCTCGCCGACGAAGGCGACGGTCTGGCCGGCGGGGATGGTCAGGTCGATGTCGGCCAGGGCCTGCTCGTCGTGGTCGCCGTAGTGGAAGTGGACGTCGTCGAAGGTGAGGTCACCGCGCAGCGCGCGGACCGCGCGGGGGTGCTCGGCGACCGGGGTGGAGGTGGGCTGGGCGAGGAGTTCGCGGATCCGGCCGAGCGAGACGGACGCCTGCTGGTAGCCGTCGAAGACCTGGGAGAGCTGCTGGACGGGGGCGAAGAAAAGGTCGATGTAGAGGAGGTAGGCGACCAGGGCGCCGGCGGTGAGGGTGTGTCCGCCGACCCGGTCGGCGCCGACGATCAGGACCAGCGCGGAGGCCACGGACGACAGGAGCTGGACGAACGGGAAGTAGACGGATATCAGGAACTGGCCGCGCACCCGGGCCCGGCGGTAGGCGTCGCTGTGCGCGGCGTACCGCTCGGCGCCGTGTCCCTCGCGGCGGAACGCCTGGACTATCCGCAGTCCGGCGACGCTCTCCTGGAGTTCGCCGTTGACGGTGCTGATCCGCTCACGGGCGAGTTCGTACGCCTTGACGCTGCGCTTGCGGAAGACGTAGGTGGCGAGGACCAGCGGGGGGAGGGTGGCGAAGACGACCAGGGCCAGCTGGATGTCGAGGGCCAGCAGGGCGAACAGGATGCCGAAGAAGGTGAGGACCGAGACGACGGCGGTGACCAGGCCGGTCTGGAGGAACGTGGACAGTGCGTCGACGTCGGTGGTCATCCGCGTCATGATCTTGCCGGTCAGCTCGCGCTCGTAGTAGTCGAGGCCGAGGCGCTGGAGCTGGGCGAAGATCTTCAGGCGGAGGGAGTACAGGACCCGTTCGCCGGTGCGGCCGGTCATGCGGTTGGCGCCGATCTGGGCGACCCATTGGGCGGCCACCACGGCCAGGGCGAACCCGGCGGCGGTCCAGACGCCGGCCAGGACGCCGCGCCGGACGCCGTCGTCGATGCCCTGCCGGATGAGGACCGGCAGCAGCAGCGAGGCGACCGCGTCCACGGCGACCAGGAGGAGGGCCAGGACCAGCGGCCCGCCGAAGCCGTGCAGCAGCCGGCGCAGGCCGTAGGAGCGCTCGGGGCGGATCGCGGCGGCCTCGTCGATGTCGGGGGTGTCGGTGGCCGGGGGCAGCGCGGCGACCTGGGCGAGGAGTTCGGGGGTGGCCGGGCTGCCGGCCATCGCGGCGGCGATGGCGGGGCCGGCGGCGGTGACCGCGCGGGGGGCGGTGCCGGCGGCGCCCGCCTCGGCCTCCTCCTCGCGGCGGACCCACAGCTCGGGGGTGATGCCGCCGGTGGCGGCCGCGGCGGCGGTGGGGTCGGCGGGCTCGGCCGGATCGGCGTCGACCAGGGCGCCGGGGCGGCGGGGGGTGCCGTCGGGGTACGGCCGGTCGCGGTCGGTGGCGGGCTCCAGCAGGCCGGTCGTCCCGGACGCCGCGTACTCGCCGCCGAAGGCCCCCGAGCTCTCGGCTCCCTTCGAGCCGGACAGGACCCGATCTCCCACCACGCCGGCGGGGTCGTGCGGGACGCCGCCCAGCTCTTCCGGGTCGGTCAGCAGCCGGCGGTACAGGGCGCAGCGTTCGGCCAGCTCCTCCTGGGTGCCGATGTCGGCGAGCCGGCCGCCGTCGAGGACCGCGACCCGGTCGGCGAGCGCCAGGGTGGAGGCGCGGTGGGCGATCAGCAGCGTGGTGCGGCCGGCCATGACGCCGCGCAGCGCCTCGTGGATCTCGTGCTCGACCCGGGCGTCGACCGCGGAGGTGGCGTCGTCGAGGACCAGTAGCCGGGGGTCGGTGAGGATGGCGCGGGCCAGGGCTATCCGCTGCCGTTGGCCGCCGGAGAGGGTCAGGCCCTGTTCGCCGACCTTGGTGTCGTAGCCGTGCGGCAGCTCCGCTATGAAGCCGTCGGCCTGGGCGGCGCGGGCGGCGGCGCGGATCTGGTCGTCGGTGGCCTCGGGGTGGCCGTAGGTGATGTTGTCGCGTATGGAGTCGGAGAACAGGAAGCTGCTCTCGGGGACCAGGCCGATGGCGGCGCGCAGCGATTCCAGGGTGAGGTCGCGTACGTCGTGGCCGCCGACCAGGACGTGGCCGGCGGTGACGTCGTAGAAGCGGGGCAGCAGCAGGGAGACGGTGGACTTGCCGCTGCCGGAGGCGCCGATGACGGCGACCGTCTCGCCGGCGTCGATGCGGAGGGAGAAATCGTCGAGGACGGGGCGGGGGGGCCGGGGGGCGGGCGGGCCGCCGGTGCCGGCGCCGGCCTGGCCGGTCGGGCTGGCCTGGCCGGCTTGGCTGTCCTGCCCGTCCTGGCCGTCTTGCCCGTCCTGGCCGTGCGCGTTGCCGGCCGGTTCGTGGTGCGGGCCGTAGCCGAAGGTGACGCGGTCGAAGACGACGGTCGCCGGGACGTCGGCGGGCAGCGCGTGGGCGTCCGGGTGCTCCTCTATGGTCGGCTCGGTGTCGATGAGTTCGTAGACCCGCTCCACGCCGGCGCGGGCCTGCTGGCCGACGGTGAGCATCATGGCCAGCATCCGGACCGGGCCGACCAGCTGCGCGAGATAGGTGGAGAAGGCGACGAAGGTGCCGAGGGTGATGTGGCCCTGGGTGGCCATCCAGCCGCCGAGCGCCAGCATCGCGACCTGGCCGAGCGCCGGGACGGCCTGGAGGGCGGGGGTGTAGCGGGCGTTGAGGCGGACCGTGCGCAGTCGGCCGGCGAACAGGCGGCGGCTGACCTCCCGGAGCTTGCCGGTCTCCTGCTCCTCCTGACCGAAGCCCTTGACGACCCGGACACCGGAGACCGCGCCGTCCACGACGGAGGCGACCGCGGCGGCCTGGCCCTGGGCGTACCAGGTGGCGGGGAACAGGCGGATGCGGCTGCGGCGCGCGATGAACCACAGGGCCGGGGCGACGGCCAGCACGACGACCGTCAGCAGCGGGGAGAGGACGGCCATCACGGCCAGCGAGACGGCGAAGAGCAGGACGTTCCCGATCATCATCGGGAGCATGAACAGCAGGCCCTGGATGAGCTGGAGGTCGCTGGTGGCGCGGCCGACGACCTGGCCGGTGCTCAGCTCGTCCTGCCGCCGCCCGTCGAGCCGGGCTATCGCGTCGAACATCCGGGTGCGCAGGTCGTGCTGGACGTCCAGGGCGAGCCGGCCGCCGTAGAAGCGGCGGAGGTAGGTGAAGGCGTAGACCACGACGGCGGCGACGATCAGGAGCGTGGCCCAGGGGGCGAGGGCCCGCTCGTGCCGGACGATCACGTCGTCGATGATCAGCTTGGGCACGAGCGGGACGAGCGCCGTGATGGCCATCCCGGCGAGCGAGGCGCCGAGCGCCAGCAGGACGTCCTTGCGGTACTGCCAACAGTCGCCGATCAGTCGCCGTGCCCAGCCCTGTCGTGCCGTGTCCGTCCCCGCCACCCGATGCCTCCCATGCGTCGTCTACCGCACAGAACCAACACCGGAGGCGGCGGATTTCATCCCGCCGCAACAAACCGCCGCAACAAACCGCCGTGGCAGACCCGACCCTCCCCCGCCCGGGGCGGCCGTCAGCGCACCCGGGTCACCTCCAGCTCGGTGACGCCCGGGTGCGGGGCGGGCTTGCCGCCGGGCCCGGGCCGGGTGTCGCCGTGCACCACGACGCGGACGTACCGGGCCGGACTGCGGCCGGCGTAGCCGGTGCCGGTCCAGTGCCGGCCGTCCCGGGAGACCTGCACGACGTACGACGTCGGGCGGGTGGCGGTCCAGTGCGGGGTGATCTGGCCGACGGTGACGGTGCGGCCCAGGTCGACGGTGAGGGTGCCGTCGGCGGCGTCCGGGACCCAGGCGGTGGTGGCGTTGCCGTCGACCGCGGCGCCGGCGTACAGGCCGGGTTCCTCGGAGCTGGCGGTGGCGGTGGTGCACCGGGCCGCGTCGGTGGTCGCGGCGAGGTCGGGGCGGCGGGTCTTGAGGACGGCCGGAACGCCGCGGCTGACCAGCTTGTCGCCCTCCGGGGTGGCGAGCGGCAGGGCGGGGCCGGCGGTGAGCCGGACCGTGGTCTGGTGGGCGCCGAGCGCGACGTCGAAGGTGCGGCCCTGCCAGTGCAGACCGCGCAGGGTGACGCCGGCGGACAGCTGCGGCGGCAGCATCGGGTCCAGGCGCACCCGGTCCTCGGTCATCCGCAGACCGGTCAGTCCGTGGGTGAAGACCTGGAGGAAGCCGCCCTTGCCGGTGAGGAAGTCCTGGGCGGGGCGGCCGGCGTGCGGGTCGCCGGCGCCGGCCTTCTCGCCGCGGGCCTCGGAGAACTCCGCGAACGGCCCGCGGACGAACGGCTTGATGGCGCGCTGGAGGTAGGTGTAGGTGGCGCAGCCGGGTTCGCCGAGGGCGGCGGCGTCGATGGCGTGCACCGAGTCGGTCATGGCCGGGCCGTCGGGGTCGGTGCGGGCGGCGTAGTAGTCGAGGGTGGCGGCGGCCTGCTGCTGGGTCATCGGCCATTGCAGGGGGTACGTCAGGAGCACCGTGTCGGCCTGCTTGATGGTCGTCCCCTTGTACCCGGCGTACTGCTCGAAGACCTTCCCGGTGCTGTCGTAGGGGATCCGCAGCTTGTCGGCGACGGTCTTCCAGGCGGCGGGGGCCGCTTCGCCCAGGAGGGTGGCTGCGCGGGTGGCGTGGCGTAGGGCGGTGGCGGCGCCGGCGTTGGTGAAGACCGCGTCGTTGACGCCGTTGCTGTACTCGTCCGGGCCGGCGACGTTCTTGATCGAGTAGCTGCCGTCGGGGTTGCGGGTGGCGCGGGAGGCCCAGAAGTCGGCGATGCCCTTCAGGACGGGCCAGCCGCGGGACTTCAGCCAGGCGGTGTCCTTGGTGGCGAGGTAGTACTGCCAGGCGGCCAGCGAGATGTCGCCCATGAGGTGGTTCTGGGTCTTGCAGTGCGGCGGGTCCCAGCTGTGGCACTCGGTCCACAGGTCGCCGGTGCTGCCGCTGGTCCAGGAGTAGAAGAGGCCCTGGTAGCCGAGGCGGCGGGCGTTGGCGCGGGCGGCGTCCCGGGTGCGGTAGCGGTAGTCGACGACGGACCGGGCGAGGTCGGGGTGGGTGGCCAGCAGACCCGGGTACATCCAGGTCTCGGCGTCCCAGAAGACCTCGCCGGCGTAGTTGTCGCTGGTCAGGCCGGTGGGGCCGATGCTGTTGGCGCTGCCGGGACGGGTCGCGGCCAGGAGTCCGTACTCCGCGGAGCGGACCCAGGACTGGAGCGCGGGCTGCCCGGACACCTCGATGTCGCTGCGCCACAGCTTCTGCCAGGTGGCGCGGTGCCGGGCGGTCAGGGCGGCCCAGCCGGCGTCGGCGGCCCGGCGGGAGGCGGTCTCGGCTGCGGTGCGCGGACCGCGGGAGGTGAGGGCGGTGTCCACGCCGACGTACTTGGTCAGCTCGTAGGTGTGGCCGCGGCGGACCGGGAAGGTCAGTCGCTGGTGGGCGCTGAGGTCCTCGGCCGTGGTGGCACCGGGGCGGGTCGTCGCGGCGCGCGGCGCGGGTCGGGCGTCCGGGACGCCGGGCCCGGCGCGCAGGGTGGAGGCGACGGCGCCCTCGGTGCCGGTGCCGTCGGTGCGGAAGCCGACGGAGACCGTGCCGGGGCGGCCGGCGCGGTCGCCCGGGGCCGGGCCGGCGGGGCGCAGTCGGCGGGCGCCGCGGCCGTCGAGGGTGTCGGTGACGGTCGTCGCGCCGCTCCAGTGGGGCGTCATCCGTAGGCGGACCGCGGCGGTGTGCGCCTCGGCCCGGTCGGCGAGCACGTCGTAGACCAGGTCGGTGGCCCGGCCGTCGGCGGCGGTCCAGGTCAGTGCGGTGCGGACGAAGCCGCAGCGCAGGGAGAGGGTCTGGCGGTAGTGGCTGATGCGGCCCGGGGTGGTGGCCGAGGAGAACGTGTCGGGGTGGGGGCCCCCGGTGGTGACGTCCAGGGTGGTCCAGGTGGGGAGGGCGGCTATCGCCTGGCGGCCCTGGAGGTTCGCCGGGCCCTTGGCGTAGAGGCCGGAGACGAAGGAACCGTCGTACTCGGGGGTCTTCAGGGGCCAGCCGGTGGTGCCGCCGGGGGCGGCGTAGCCCATGCCGTTGGGCGGGACGCGTTGGCCTAGGTAGCCGTTGCCGACGTAGGCGTGGTGGCTGTCCTGGGGGTCGATCGCGGTGGCGGTGGCGGCCCAGCCATCGGCGGTGCAGGAGCGCTGCGCGGCGGCGTCCGGGGCGGGCGTGGGGTCCGCGGCGGCGGCCGGGGCGGCGGTGGCCGGGGCCAGGGCCGCGAGCAGGGTGCCGGCGAGCAGCGCGGCGAGTGGTCCGCGCCTGCGGCGGGGCCCGCCCGGGTGGGCGGTGGGCGGCTCCGGGCGCCGCCCACCGTCGTTCCTCGCGCCGTGCTGTGGCGTCCGCTTCGTGTGATCCATGGCTCTCCGTCCCCGCACGGCCGGGACCGCGCTCCGAGGCACGGACCCAGCCTCGGCTCTGCCCAACGTCTGCGCACCCTACGGGCCGACGATCGCACCGTCACCGTTAAATGCACGGTCCATCGATTTCCGGCCGCGGTCATCGATTTCCGGCCCTGACGTCGCCTCCGATTGGCCAATACGGGCACACGTACGGCACACTTTTAGACTGACCAGTCAGATCAAAAGGAGGGGTTGTGGAGACCACCCGCCAGGGGGCGGCCATCAACGCCCGGGGCATCGGAGTGAAGGGCCCACGCGGCTGGGCCTTCAGAGGCGTCGACCTCACCGCGGACCCGGGGGCGCTGATCGCGGTACAGGGCCCGTCGGGCTCCGGCCGCACCTGCCTGCTGCTCGCGCTCACCGGACGGATGCGGATCGCCGAGGGCCACGCCACGGTCGCCGGCTTCCCGCTGCCCAAGCGAATGGGAACGGTCCGCGGCCGTACCGCGCTCGCGCACGTGCCCGGCATCGCCGACCTCGAACCGGCCCTCACCGTCGCCGAACACCTCCAGGAACAGGCCCTCTTGGGCCGCCGAGGCGCCCCGCTCCTCTGGGGCCGCCACCGCAAGGAAGCCACCCGAGCCCTGGTGGACGCCGCCCTGGCGACCGCCGGACTCGACCCGGACACCCTGCCCAAGGGCCTGCGGACCTGCGTCCGCGACCTGGAGCGCCTGGAGGCGCTGCGGCTGTCGGTGGCGCTCGCGGCCATGCACCACCCGCGCCTGCTGGCCGTCGACGACCTCGACCTCAAGCTGTCGGCCGAAGAGCGCGCCGCGGCCTGGCAGTTGCTGCGGGACGTGGCACTGGCCGGCACCACCGTCGTCGCGGTCGCCTCCGACGCCCCGGCGGACGCGCTGGTCGTCTCCACCGGCGCGACCGCCACCGCCCCCACCACCCACGACACCCACGACACCCACGAGGAGGAAGCAGCGCATGCGTTCGCCGAAACTGGCCGCGCTTGAGCTCCGGCGCTTCGGCCGGGGGAAGCTCCCCCGCCTTGGCCTGGTCGCCCTGATGCTCATCCCGCTGCTGTACGGAGCGCTCTACCTCTGCTCCTTCTGGGACCCGTACAGCCGGCTGGACAAGATCCCGGTCGCGCTGGTCAACGAGGACCAGGGCGCCACCTCCGACGGCAAGAAGCTGACCGCCGGCGCCGACCTGGCCAAGAACGTCAAGGACAGCAAGACCTTCGACTGGGAGGAGGTCGGCGCCGCCGACGCCGCCAAGGGTCTGGAGAAGGGCGACTACTACCTCTCGCTGACCGTCCCGAAGGACTTCAGCAAGAAGATCGCCTCCAGCGGCGGTGCCGACCCGCAGACCGGTGCCCTCCAGGTCCGCACCAACGACGCCAACAACTACATCGTCGGCTCGATCTCCAAGACGGTGTTCTCGGAGATCCGCGCCAAGACGTCGTCGAAGTCCACCCGGGCCTTCTTCGACAAGATCTTCGTGTCGTTCTCGGACCTGCACGACGAGACCGCCAAGGCGGCCGACGGAGCGGGCAAGGTCGATGACGGGCTGGGGACCGCCAGGGAGAAGACCGGCGAACTGGCCGACGGGCTCGGCAAGTTGAACAAGGGCGCCGGCGACCTCAGCAAGGGCGCCGGTGACCTGAGCCAGGGCGCCGGCAAGCTGGGCAAGGGCGCGGGCGACCTCAGCAACGGTGCGGCGCAGGCCGCCGGCAAGGCCCAGCAGCTCAGCCAGGGCGCAAGCCAGGTCGCGGACGGCACCCAGCAGCTCGTCGACATGGCCGACGGCCTCGCGCGCAAGGACCTGCCCTTCATCAAGAAGCACGGCACGGAGATCGCCAAGGGCGCGCAGCTCGTCGCCGACGCGACCCAGGACATCGACGACTTCCTGGCCAAGCTGCCGGGGAACTCCGCCAAGGCCGCCGCCCAGGCGCGCAAGACCGCCGACGACAATCAGGCCCTCTACGAGAAGCGGTGCACGGGCGGGAACACCGACCCCGACTGCCCGACCATGAAGGGCAACGCGGTCGGTGCGCGGATCGGCGCCGACCTGGCGGAGAAGCTCAACGACGACATCGCCCAGAAGGACTTCGGCCAGCTGCGGGCCCAGCTGCGCGAGGTGCACCAGGGCGCCCAGATGGTCGCCGACCAGGTGCCGGACGTCGTGAAGAACGCGGACGGTCAGCTCGCCAAGCTCAACCAGCTCAACGCCGGCGCCCACCAGGTCGCCCAGGGCGCGGGCCAGTTCGCCACCGGCCTCGGCACCCTCGCCAACGGCGCCGGCCAGCTCGCCAACGGTGCCGGCCAGCTCCACAACGGTGCCGGCCAGCTCGCCAACGGTGCCGGCCAGCTCCACAACGGCCTCGGCACCGCCCACGACGGCGCCGAGAAGCTCAGCGGCGGCCTCTACCAGCTCAAGGACGGCGCCAACCAGCTGGCCACCGGGCTGCACAGCGGGGTCGCCAAGATCCCCGACTACGACAAGAAGGACCGCGACGACCGGACCGACGTGATGTCCGACCCGGTCAAGCTGGCCGCCAAGTCGATGCACAAGGCGCCCAACTACGGCACCGGCCTCGCGCCGTACTTCATCCCGCTCTCCCTCTGGGTCGGCGCGATGGTCGCGTTCATGCTCCTGTCGCCGCTCGGCAAGCGGGCGCTGGCCGCGGGCGCGCCCGGCTGGCGGATCGCGCTCGGCTCCTGGCTGCCGGCCTTCGCCATCGGCGTCGTCCAGGTGCTGGCCCTGATGGCCGTGCTGCACTGGGCCCTCGGCCTGGAAATGGCCCGCGCGGGTGCCACCATCGGCTTCCTGATGCTGGCGACCGCCTGCTTCACCGCCGTCATCCAGCTGCTGAGCGCCTTCTTCGGGCCGGCGGGCCGGGTGCTGACGCTGGTCATCCTGATGCTCCAGCTGACCTCGGCGGGCGGCACCTACCCGGTGCAGACCAGCCCGGCGTTCTTCTCGGCCATCCACCCGTTCCTGCCGATGAGTTACGTCGTCGACGGTCTGCGCCGGCTGATCACCGGCGGCGACGTGGACGTCGTCTGGCAGGGCAGCGTGGTGCTCGTCGCGTTCACGCTGGGCGCACTGGCCCTCACCGCCCTCGCGGCCCGCAGCCGCCAGGTCGTGCGGATGAAGGACCTGCACCCGGAGCTCAGCCTGTGAGCACGCGCTCCGGCAAGGGGGGCGGTGCCGTCGCCGGCGCCGCCCCCCGCCGCGCCTCGACCCGGCGCCGGCTCTTCGACGCCGCCGTCACCCTCATCGCCGAACAGGGCTTCTCGGCCACCACGGTCGAGGAGATCGCCGAGCGCGCGGGCGTCGCCAAGGGCACCGTCTACTACAACTTCAGCAGCAAGAACGTCCTCTACGAGGAACTCCTGCGGGACGGCGTCGACCTGCTCGCCGCCTCCCTGCGCACCGCCGCCGACCAGACCGTCGCCCGCGGCGGCACCCGCGTCGACGCCCTCGACGCGATGATCCGCGCCGGCCTGGACTTCATCGCCGGCTCCCCCGCCCTCACCCAGCTCTACGTCGCCGAACTCTGGCGCACCAACCGCACCTGGCGCGCCACCCTCACCTCCGTACGGGGCCGCGCCCTGGCGGTCGTCGAGTCGGTCCTCCAGGACGCCGTGCGCACCGGGGAGCTCAGCGACGAACTCGACGTCCCCCTCACCTCCTCCGCGCTGCTGGGGATGGTGCTGGTCGCCGCGCTGGACTGGCAGTCGTTCCAGCCCGACCGGTCGGTCGAGGAAGTGCACGCCGCACTGTCCCAGCTGGTGCAGGGACGGGTCGGGGCGTGAACGGGCGCGCTCACGCCGTCAGGTGCGTGGGGGCGAACATCCGCAGCCGGGCGGGGAGGACGACGACCGACGGGCCGGGGGCGGCCAGCGCCGCGGCCAGGTCCGCGGCCAGCCGCTCCGGGCTCGTCCGGACCGCCGGCACCCCGAACGCCCCGGCCAGCGCCACGAAGTCCGGGCGGGTCAGCTCGGTGGCCTCGGCAGTGGTCGCGCCGAACGCGTCGGTCATGTACTCCCGCAGGATGCCGTAGCCGCCGTCGTCGACGATGAGCCAGGTCACCGGCAGGTCGCACTGGCGGGCGGTGGCGAGTTCGGCGAGCGAGTACATCGCACCGCCGTCGCCGGAGACCGCCAGCACCGGCCGGCCCGGGGCGGCGACGGCCGCGCCCAGCGCCGCCGGGAACCCGTAGCCCAGGCCGCCGGCGCCCTGCGCGGAGTGCAGCGCGTTGGTCCGCCGCGGGTCGAAGGCCGACCAGGCCCAGTACGCCAGGATCGTCATGTCCCAGCAGCTGACCGCGTCGTCGGGCAGCGCCGTGCGGACCGCGGCGAGGATCCGCCGCTCCGCCGCCAGCCCCTGGCCGTCGAGCCGGTCCCGGACCCGGGCCAGCAGCGCGGCGACGGCGCCCTCGGGGGACGGCTCGTGGGGGGACGCCTCATAGGGGCGCCGTTCCGGGAGCTGTTGCGGGAGCTGTTCCGGAAGCTCTGCCAGCAGTGCGGCCAGCGCAGCCCGGGCGTCCGCGTGGAGGCCCAGCCCGGCGTGGTTGGACTCCAGTTTGCCGAGGTCCGCCTCGATCTGGACGACCCGGCCGCGCGGCCGGAAGGTGTGGTAGTTCGAGGAGAGTTCGCCAAGCCCCGAACCCACCACCAGGAGCGTGTCCGCGTCCTCCAGGAAGTCGGTGGTGTGGCGGTCCTCCAGCCAGGACTGGAGGGAGAGCGGATGCTCCCAGGGGAAGGCGCCCTTGCCCCCGAAGGTGGTCGCCACCGGCGCCCGCAACCGCTCGGCCAGCGCCAGCAGTTCCGCCTCAGCGCCGGCCCGTACGACGCCACCACCGGCCAGGATCACCGGCCGCCGGGCATCCCCCAGCCGCCGAGCCGCCTCCGCGATCAGCTCCCGCCGCGGCAACAACTCCCTTGGTGCGACGGCGAGTTCGGTGACGGGCGGGACGTCGACCGGCGCCAGCAGCACGTCCTGCGGGATCTCCAGCCACACCGGGCCGTGCGGGGCGCTCAGCGCCGACTCCCACGCCGCGGCCACCGCGGACGGGATCTGCGACGCGGCCCGCACCGTGTGCACGGACTTGACCACGCCCCGGAACGCGGCCGCCTGGTCGGGGAGTTCGTGCAGATAGCCGTGGCGGCCGCCGCCCAGCCCGGCCACCGGCACCTGGCTGCCGATGGCCAGGACGGCGGCCGAACCGGCGGCCGCCTCCTGGAGCGCGGGCAGCGTCAGCAGCGCGCCGGGCCCAGTGGAGACCAGCAGCGGGGCGACCCGGTGCGTGGTCCGGGCGTAGGCGTCGGCGGCGAAGCCCGCGTTGTTCTCCACCCGCAGCCCCACGTACCGCACGCCCGGCGCGCGACGGAGCGCGTCGAACAGGCCGAGCGCGTGCTGACCGGGGAGGCCGAAGACCGTGTCGGCGCCGAGTGCGGTGAGCGATTCGATCACCAGGTCGCCGCCGGTGCGGGGCGGCCGGGTCGCCGTAGCGGGCGCGGGGGTCGGGGTGGTGCTCATTGCGGTGTTCTCTCCGTCTCGTCGGGGTCGATCGGCGACTCTCGGGGGCACTCAGGGACTCTCGGGGTCGATCGGCGACTCTTGGGGCTTTCCGCGACTCTCGGGGGCTCTCGGGGGCTTTCCGCGGCTCTTGGGGGCCCCGGAGGGTCAGTCGCCGGACGGGCCCGGGGTGGCCGTCACGGCCGCGGGCTGCGGGCTCAGCCGTTCCCGCCAGGCCGCCAGGACCGCCGCGTCCGTGGGCCGGGTGGCCAGACCGACCGCCACGTAGGCCACGAGGGAGGCGAGCAGCCCGTAGTAGATGGGCTCGTTGGCGAGGACCCCGAGGGCGACCATCAGACCAACCACCGTCAGCCCGCCGACCACGACCGCGGCCAGCGCCCCGGCGGCATTGCCACGCTTCCACAGCAGGCCCCCGAGGATGGGCACCAGCAACCCGCCGACCAGCACGTTGTAGGCGAGGGTGAGCGCCTCGACGACGTTGTTCAGCGCGCTCGCGATGACGATCACCGCGACGCCCATGAGCAGGATGAACAGCCGGTTCCCCCGCACCTCGTCGTGCGGCCCGGCCGCCTCGGGCGACGGGCGGTCGGGCGCCTCCGGCCGGCCCTGCCGGCGCCCGGTACCGCGCCGTATCCGCGCCCAGATGTCGTTGTTGGCCACCGTGGCACAGGCGATCAGCGCCCCCGACGACGTCGACATCACCGCCGACAGCGCCGCCGCCAGCACCAGCCCGCGCACCCCCACCGGCAGCGCGTCCTTCACGATCGTCGCGAACGCGTCGTCCGGGCTGCCCAGATGGGGGTAGAGGACCTTGGCCGCGGTGCCGATGGCCGCCCCCGCCACCGCGTACACCAGGCAGTACGTACCGGCCACGGTGCCGCCCAGGCGCGCCACCTTGTCGCTGCGCGCGGTGAACACCCGCTGCCAGATGTCCTGCCCGATCAGCATCCCGAACGAGTAGATCAGGACGTAGGTGAAGACGGTCTGGCCGCCGATGCCCAGCGGGGCGAAGTAGTCGTCCGGCAGCCGGGCCTCCAACTGGGCGAAGCCGCCCGCCTTGACGATCGCGAGCGGTAGCAGGAGCAGCAGGACCCCGATCGTCTTCACGACGAACTGCACCATGTCGGTCAGGGTGATCGACCACATGCCGCCGAGCGTCGAGTACGCCACCACGATCGCCCCACCGAGGATGATCGCGGGGGTGCGGTCCAGTCCGAAGAGGACGTCGAAGATGGTCGCGTAGGCGATGGTCGAGGTCACCGCGAGCATCAGGGTGTACGCCCACATGACCACGCCGGAGATGATCCCGGCGGCGCCGCCGTAGCGCAGGTCCAGCATCTCGGAGACGGTGTAGACCTTCAGGCGGGCGATCCGGGCCGAGAAGAAGACGCTCAGGCCCAGCAGCCCGAGGCCGATGGTGAAGACCATCCACGCCCCGGACAGTCCGTACTGGTAGCCGAGGCCGACCCCGCCGATGGTGGAGGCGCCGCCGAGCACGATCGCGGCCATGGTCCCGGAGTACATCACGGGGCCGAGGCGCCGCCCGGCGACCAGGAAGTCGCTCTTCGACGTGGCGCGCCGCATGCCCCACCACCCCATGGCGAGCATGCCGGCCAAATAGAGAACGATCACCGCATAGTCGACAGCCATGGGCCATCCCTTCCAGCTGCGCCGAGGGGAGAGGGGGAAAGCGAGGGGAGAGCGGGGGTGCTGTGGGGGGGGTGGGGAGGAAGAGGCGAGGGGGGCGGTGGGGGCGACCCGTCTCGGGGGTTGACCCTAGGAGGCGCGCGGACGGCGCTGAAGTGTACGTTTCCTCCACTCCGCCGCCCCTGATGTGGAGGGTCCGCACATGCCGCGCCCGCTGCCCCCGCCGTCCACTCCTCCGGTCCCCCTGGCGGACCTGCTCGCCCGTACGGACCTGGGCCTGCGTCAGCTCGCCGGGCCCCGCGAGGGGGTGACGATCCACTGGGTGCACACCTCGGAGATGGCCGATCCGGTGCCGTACCTCCTGGGCGGCGAACTGCTGTTGACCGCCGGCGTCCACCTGGCGGAGGCGGTGTCCTCACGGGACGGTGACGCGCTCGACGGCTATCTGGACGGCTATGCCGCCCGTACCGTCGCGGCCGGTGCCGCCGCCCTCGGGTTCGGCATCGCGCCGGTCCACCGGACCGTCCCACGGGCCCTGGTGGACGCCTGCGACCGGCACGGGCTGGCGCTCGTCGAGGTCCCCGAGGGGACGCCGTTCACGGCCGTGGAGAGCGCCGTCTGGCAGGCCGTGACCGAGGCCCGGCACCGCGAACTGACCCGGATCGGCGCGGCCCAGCGAGCCCTGTCCGCGGCAGCCGCCCGCCCGGAGCCGGCGGCCGCCGTCCTGCGCGCGCTGGCCCGCCACGTACACGGCTGGGCCGCGCTGCTCGCCCCCGACGGCACCCCGCACGGCTCGGCCGGCCCGCGCCCCTCCGCCGCCTGCCGGGCCGCGGCCGTCCGCCTGGCCGGGGTGGTCACCGCAGGCGGCCCCACCTCGGCCGCGGACACCCTCCCGGGCACCCAACTGACCGGCTACGCCCTGACGGGACAGGCGGGCGCCGGGCCCGCAGACCGGGACCGGACGGCCGCCGCCCGCCCGGAGGACACCGGCGGCGGGCTCGCCCTGGTGGTCGCCACCGACCCCGGCGACCCGCCCGCGCACACCATCGCGGGCGTCGCCGCCGTCCTGCTCTCCCTGATCACCGGCCCGTCCACCACCGCCGGCCCGGCCGGTGCCGCACACTCCGCGGCCCTGGTCCACCTCCTCGTCGGCGCCCGCCCGGCCGACGTCGCCCCGCTCCTCGGCCACCCCCGGTGGACCGTCGTCCACGCCGCGCCCCGCCGCGACACCCCCGCCGCACCGGCCGCCCTGGCCAGCGCCCTGACGACCCCGCTGGTGGCCCCGGCTTCCGCCCCGGACGGACTACGGGCCCTGGTCCCCGGCGACCGCGAGGTCACCGCGCTCCCCGGCTGGACGCTGGGCGTCAGCGCCCCCGTCCCGGTGGCCGACCTGCCCGCCGCCGACCGACACGCCGCGACCGCCCTCCGCCGCGCCCTGGCCCGCCGCACCGGACTGGTACGGCACCACGCCGCCGGCCGGCACGGCCTCGGCACCCTCCTCGACCCCGCGGACGCCCGGGAGCACGCCCGGACCCGCCTCGCCCCGCTCACCGACTCCCCGCACCTGCTCACTACCCTCCACAACTGGCTCTCGCTGCACGGCAGTTGGGACCGCACGGCGGCCGCCCTCGACATCCACCGCAACACCGTGCGCCAGCGCATCACCCGTATCGCCCGCCTCCTGGACACCGACCTGGACGCCCCCGACGTCCGCATGGAACTGTGGTTCGCCCTCCGCACCTTGGAGGACACACCAGAGGAATCCCCGGAATGAACCGAATCAAGAGAATTAGCCGAATCGACCGGATCAACCGGATCAACCGGATGGGTCAGATCAGCCGGATCGATCGGACCCGAAACGCGGGCGCCACCCCCGGCGGCAACACGGGTGCGAACGCGGGCGGGAGCACCGGCGGGAACGCAGGTGCTCCGCGGGGTGCCGCCGGCGGTCAGCCGACGCCGCCGCCGTACCCGCCGAGCACCGTCCCCGGTCCGCAGCCCGGCGCCGGCGCCCCGCCCAAGGTGGTACCGACCTCCGCCGACCACGCCCTGGAGATCGGTCGCGCCTACTTCCCGCCGGTCGGCTCCCCGGGCGGCCCGGTCTCGCTCCTGGTCCACGTATTCGACGAGGGCTACCTCGTCCACGCCGGCTGGCCCGCCCCCGAGGACCCCACCGCCCCGCCGGCCGGCCCCGGCGGCACCAACATCGTGATCGCCAAGAGCAACGGCGACGTGACCACGGTGCCCAACTTCCCCCCGGAATCCGCCATTTCGGTCTACCGGCAGTGGTACCGGTGAGAAGCGGCTGGCCCCTCCCCGGCCTCAAGCCGACCTGACCACCCCATCCACCCCATCCACCCCATCCACCCCATCCAGAACACCCGCCGCACACACCGCACCCGCCGCACGCACCGCACACACAAGAACCGCCGGCGAGCCCCAGGCTCGCCGGCGGTTCCAGGGAATCCGCAGCCGACGATCAGCCGCGTGCGTCCGCGATCTGCCGCGACATGATCGTGGTCAGCTCGTACGCGGTGTGCGAGGCGGCCACGGCCGTGATCTCCGCGTGGTCGTAGGCCGGCGCGACCTCGACGACATCGGCGGACACCAGGTTGCAGGACGCCAGCCCCCGCAGGATCTCCAGCAGCTCGCGGGAGGTCATGCCACCCGCCTCCGGCGTGCCGGTGCCCGGGGCGTGGGCCGGGTCGAGGCAGTCGATGTCGATGGAGATGTAGAGCGGCCGGTCACCGATGCGCTGGCGCAGCTGGTCGGCGATCTCGTCGGCGCCGCGCCGGTAGACGTCGGCCGAGGTGACGATGCCGAAGCCCATCTTCTCGTCGTCGGTGAGGTCCTTCTTGCCGTAGAGCGGACCGCGGATGCCGACGTGGGAGAGCGCCGAGGTGTCGAGGATGCCCTCCTCGACGGCCCGCCGGAACGGCGTCCCGTGGGTGTACTCGGCACCGAAGTAGGTGTCCCAGGTGTCCAGGTGCGCGTCGAAGTGCAGCAGCGCGACCGGACCGTGCTTCTTGGCGACCGAACGCAGCAGCGGCAGCGCGATGGTGTGGTCACCACCCAGCGTCATCATGCGGGCGCCGCTGCCGAGGAGGTCGTCCGCGGCGGCCTCGATGGTCTCCACGGCCTCGTTGATGTTGAACGGGTTGGCCGCGATGTCCCCGGCGTCCGCGACCTGCGCCAGCGCGAACGGCGAGGCGTCCTGCGCCGGGTTGTACGGCCGCAGCAGCCGCGATGCCTCGCGGATCGCGTTGCCGCCGAAGCGGGCGCCCGGGCGGTAGGAGACGCCGGTGTCGAAGGGGACACCGACGACGGCGACATCGGTCCGGCCGCCGACCTCGTCGAGGCGGGGCAGTCGGGCGAAGGTCGCGGGCCCGGCGTAGCGCGGAATGCGGGAGGAGTCGACGGGGCCCACGGGCTCGTGCGATGCGGTGGTCATGGGGGCAGAGTAGGGACCGCCCCACCACCCGGGACATGGACATTTCCGAGCTCCCGGCCACCGGCGTTCGACGTTCTGTCCAGCCCCGCCGGCGCCTGCCGAGCCGGCCCGACGGTGTCCGGCCCGTGTCCGCCCGGTGTCCGCGCTGTGGAACGCCCGGCCTCTGGAGATCCGTACGGGCACAATGTCGCTATGCCGATAGCCGCTACCGCCCCCTCGCGTGCCGAACTCATCGACCACCTCGTACGGACCCGGATCGCCGGGCAGGTCGCCACCCCACGCGAGAACAACCTCCTCCACTACCGCCGGCTCGCGAACGGCGACCGCCACTACTGGTTCGGCGTGGAGCTGGGTGACCGCTGGACGGACGAGCAGGACGTGCTGGCCGTGATGGCGGAACGCTGCGGCGTCAGCGACGACCCGCACCACCGGCAGGGCCAGGACACCATCGACCCCGAGCTGACCGTGGACGCCCTGGACCGCGCGGCCGCGGTGCTGCGCAAGGCGGCCGCCGACCGGCAGCGCGTCCTGTTCGCCACCGGCCACCCGGGCGGCCTGCTGGACGTCCACCGCGCCACCGCGCAGGCCCTGCACGCCCGGGACTGCGAGATCGTAGTCATCCCCGACGGGCTGCACGCCGACGACGGCATGGTCTTCCAGTTCGGCGACGTGGCGATGTTGGAGCGCGGCGCCACGCTGTGGCACACGCACTCCCCGGAGCCGATGGCGGCCATCCTGGACGGCCTGGAGCGCGCCGGCCGCCCCCAGCCGGACCTGGTCATGGCCGACCACGGCTGGGCCGGCTGCGCGGGCCAGCGCGGCATCCCCACGATCGGCTTCGCCGACTGCAACGACCCCGCGCTCTTCCTCGCCGAATCCGAGGGCACCGTCCAGGTCACCATCCCCCTGGACGACCACGTCCTGAGCCCCCGCCACTACGACCCGCTGACCGGCTACCTGCTGGCGGCGGCGGACCTGCTCTGATCACCGGCGCACGGAAGCCACCGGCACACCGAAGGACCGGGGCCGGCGGCCGTCGCGCATGACGGTCGCACCGGCCTCAGTCCTCCCGCGGCACCCGCACGACGCCCTCCTGCACCACGGACACCGCCAACCGCCCGTCCGCCGTGAAGATCCGCCCCGTCCCCAGTCCTCGGCCGCTTCGCGCGGTCGGCGACTCCTGGTCGTAGAGCAGCCACTCGTCGGCCCGCAGCGGACGGTGGAACCACATCGCGTGGTCCAGGCTCGCCCCCACCACATCGCCCACCGCCCAGCCGCCGCGGCCGTGCGCCAGCAGGATCGAGTCCAGCAGGGTCATGTCGGAGACGTAGGTGACCAGGCAGATGTGCAGCAGCGGCAGGTCCTCCGGACCGTCCAGCTTGCCGTCGGTGCGGAACCACACCTGCGACCGGGGCTCCCGTGCCGTGCCCACGCTGCCGAACGGCGGCTCCTCCACGTAGCGCAGGTCGACGGCGGCCCGGGCCTCCAACAGCCGCTGGACCATGTCCGGTTCGCGGAACCGGTCGGCGTACCGCGGCAGCAGTTCGGCCTGCGTCGGCAGCTCCAGCGGATCCGGCGCCGCCGGCATCGGCTCCTGGTGTTCCAGCGCCGCCTCCTCCTGCGCGTGGAAGGACGCGGTGAGGTGGAAGATCGGCTTGCCGTGTTGGACGGCGACCACCCGCCGGGTGGTGAAGGACCGTCCGTCGCGGATCCGGTCGACGGTGTAGACGATGGGCGCGCCGGGGTCGCCGGGGCGCAGGAAGTAGGCGTGCAGCGAGTGCGGCGGACGGTCGGCGGGGACGGTGCGGCCGGCCGCGACCAGGGCCTGGGCCGCGACCTGGCCGCCGAAGACCCGGGGCACGACCGAGGCCCGGCTCTGGCCGCGGAAGATGTCCTGCTCGATCCGCTCCAGGTCCAGTAGATCGAGCAGCGACTTGAGTGCGTCGTTCACCTGCGCGTGGCCCCTACGCCCTTACAGGCCCATGGACTTGGCGATGATGGACTTCATGACCTCGCTGGTGCCGCCGTAGATGCGGTTGACGCGGTTGTCGGCGTAGAGGCGGGCGATCGGGTACTCGTTCATGAAGCCGTAGCCGCCGTGCAGTTGGAGGCAGCGGTCGATGACGCGGTGGGCGACCTCGGTGCAGAAGAGCTTCGCGGAGGCGGCCTCGGCCGGGGACAGCTCGCCGGCGTCGAGGGCCTCTAGGGCGCGGTCGGCGACGGCCTCGGCGGCGTCCACCTCGGCCTGGCAGGCGGCCAGTTCGAACTTGGTGTTCTGGAAGGAGGCGACGGTCTTGCCGAAGACGGTGCGCTCCTGCACGTACTGCTGGGCGAACCGGACGGCGGCCTTGGCCTGCGCGTAGGCGCCGAAGGCGATGCCCCAGCGCTCGGAGGGCAGGTTCCGGCCGAGGTAGGAGAAGCCCTTGTTCTCCTCGCCGAGCAGGTCCTCGACGGGCACCTTGACGTCGACGAACGCCAGCTCGGCGGTGTCGGAGACCTTCAGGCCCAGCTTGTCGAGCTTGCGGCCGATCGAGTAGCCCTCGGACGTGGTGTCGACGGCGAAGAGGGAGATGCCGTGGCGGCGGTCGTCCTCGCGCGGGGCGGAGGTGCGGGCGCACACGATGACGCGGTCGGCGTGCACGCCGCCGGTGATGAAGGTCTTGGAGCCGTTGAGGACGTAGTGGGTGCCGTCGGCGGAGAGCTTGGCGGTGGTCTTCATGCCGGCGAGGTCGGAGCCGGTGCCCGGCTCGGTCATCGCCAGGGCCCACATCTCCTCGCCGGAGACGAACTTGGGCAGGTAGCGCTTCTTCTGCGCGTCGGTGGCGAGCATCTGGAGGTACGGCAGGCCGAGCAGCACGTGGACGCCGGAGCCGCCGAAGGAGACGCCGGCGCGGGCGGTCTCTTCGTACATCACGGCCTCGAACTTGTGCGAGTCGATGCCGGCGCCGCCGTACTCCTCGGGGACGCGGATCCCGAAGATGCCCAGCTCGGCGAGCTTGTAGTAGAAGTCGCGGGGCACCAGGCCGGCGGTGTACCACTCGTCGTGGGCGGGCACGACCTCGGCCTCGATGAAGGCGCGTATGGTCTCGCGGAACGCCTCGTGATCCTCGTTGAACACCGTCCGACGCATGCCCTTGGCCTCCTTCACCACCACACTAAGCGTTTGCTCAGCGAAAGCTACCCGCCGGTCACCAACGCTGTCCAGAGTGGGGAAGGGGGCAGCCCCTCAGCCCGCCCGGCGCGACGCCACCACGCCCCGCGCGCCACCCCCGGCCGCCTCCGGCACCTCGGCGTCCACCGCCCCGAACGCCCCCAGCGCCAGCCGGTGCAGCAGCCGCGCCATCTCCGTCCGCCCCGGGAGCGAGCCCGGGCGACCCAGGTGCGGGGTGGAGTTCAGCAGGCCGAAGACCGCGTGCACGGCCGCCCGCACCTCGGACTCCGACGACTCGGGGTGGACCTGCCGGACGACCTCTACCCACAGCTCGACGTACTGCCGCTGGAGCTGCCGGACCCGCTTGCGGTCGGCCTCCCGGAGCCGGTCCAGCTCGCGGTCGTGCAGGGTGATCAGGGGGCGGTCGTCGAGCGCGAAGTCGATGTGCCCGTCGATCAGCGCGTCGAGCACCGCCGCGGGGCTCTCGCCGCCCTCCTCGACCCGCATCCGGCCGCCGGCCAGCAGCCGCTCACTGATCCCGACGAGGAGTTCGGCGAGCATCGCGTCCTTACCGGCGAAGTGCCGGTAGAGCCCGGGGCCGGAAATACCCACGGCCGCCCCTATTTCGTCCACGCCGACGCCGTGGAAACCGCGCTCCGCGAAGAGCCGGGCGGCCTCCTTGAGGATCTGCTCGCGGCGGCTGGTCGGGGCGGGGGCATGCGCATCACTCATGCCGTCGATTGTAGACAGGCGGGTTAGTGGTCGTTAACCTGAGAGCGATGAGGTTAACGCCTATTAACCCGCCTGGCTCCGGGACACACCCCGTGGCGCCCGGCGGGCAGCCGACCGAGCGAGGGGGCCCATAGCGATGGAGGCCATCGAGCAGGCACCGGTGCTGGCAAGCACCGACGACCCGGCGTCCGACGCCTGGCAGGCCAACGAGGCCGCGCACCGCGAACTGGCCGAGCACCTGCGCGCGAAGCTGGCCGCCGCCCGGCTGGGCGGCGGCGAGAAGGCCCGGGCCCGGCACACCGCCCGCGGCAAGCTGCTGCCGCGCGAGCGGGTGGACGCGCTGCTGGACCCCGGCTCCCCGTTCCTGGAGCTGGCGCCGCTGGCGGCGGACGGGATGTACGACGGGGCCGCGCCGGCCGCCGGGGTGATCGCCGGTATCGGCCGGGTCAGCGGCCGGGAGACCGTGATCGTCGCCAACGACGCCACCGTCAAGGGCGGCACGTACTACCCGATGACGGTCAAGAAGCACCTGCGCGCACAGGAGGTGGCGCTGGAGAACCGCCTCCCGTGCCTGTACCTCGTCGACTCCGGCGGCGCGTTCCTGCCGATGCAGGACGACGTCTTCCCCGACCGCGAGCACTTCGGACGGATCTTCTACAACCAGGCACGGATGTCCGCCGCCCGCATCCCGCAGATCGCCGCGGTCCTCGGATCCTGCACGGCCGGCGGCGCCTACGTCCCGGCGATGAGCGACGAGGCGGTGATCGTGCGGAACCAAGGCACGATCTTCCTCGGCGGCCCACCGCTGGTGAAGGCCGCCACCGGCGAGGTGGTCAGCGCCGAGGAACTGGGCGGCGGCGAAGTGCACTCCCGCACCTCCGGGGTCACCGACCACCTCGCCGAGGACGATGCGCACGCCCTGCGGATCGTCCGCACCATCGTCGCCACCCTCGGCGACCGCCCGCCGCTCCCCTGGTCCGTCCGGCCCGTCGAGGAACCCAAGGCCGACCCCGCCGGGCTCTACGGCGCGGTGCCGGTGGACTCCCGCACGCCCTACGACGTCCGCGAGGTCATCGCCCGGATCGTCGACGGCTCCCGCTTCGCCGAGTTCAAGGCCGAGTACGGCACGACCCTGATCACCGGCTTCGCCCACGTGCACGGGCACCCGGTGGGCATCGTCGCCAACAACGGCATCCTGTTCTCCGAATCCGCCCAGAAGGGCGCCCACTTCATCGAGCTGTGCGACCAGCGCGGCATCCCGCTGCTCTTCCTCCAGAACATCTCCGGCTTCATGGTCGGCCGCGACTACGAGGCGGGCGGCATCGCCAAGCACGGCGCGAAGATGGTGACCGCGGTCGCCTGCACCCGCGTCCCCAAGCTGACCGTCGTCATCGGCGGCTCCTACGGGGCGGGCAACTACTCGATGTGCGGCCGGGCCTACTCCCCCCGCTTCCTGTGGATGTGGCCCAACGCCAAGATCTCGGTGATGGGCGGCGAGCAGGCCGCGTCCGTCCTCGCCACCGTCAAGCGCGACCAGTTGGAGGCCCGCGGCGAGGAGTGGAGCGCGGCGGACGAGACCGCCTTCAAGGACCCGATCCGCGCACAGTACGAGACCCAGGGCAACGCCTACTACGCGACCGCCCGACTGTGGGACGACGGCGTCATCGACCCGCTGGAGACCCGCCAGGTACTGGGCCTGGCGCTGACGGCCTGCGCCAACGCCCCGCTCGGTGAGCCGAGCTTCGGCGTCTTCCGGATGTGAGAGGACCTATGACCAGCTTCGACACCGGCCTGTTCGACACCGTCCTGGTCGCCAACCGCGGGGAGATCGCGGTCCGCGTCATCCGGACGCTGCGCGCGCTCGGCATCCGCTCGGTCGCGGTGTACAGCGACGCGGACGCCGACGCCCGGCACGTCCGGGAGGCCGACACCGCGGTCCGGATCGGCCCGGCCCCGGCCGCCGAGAGCTACCTGTCCGTGGAACGCCTGCTGGCCGCCGCGGCCCGCACCGGCGCCCAGGCCGTCCACCCCGGCTACGGCTTCCTCGCCGAGAACGCCGGCTTCGCCCGCGCCTGCACCGACGCCGGACTGGCGTTCATCGGGCCGCCAGCGGACGCCATCGACCTGATGGGCGACAAGATCCGGGCCAAGGAGACGGTCCGCGCGGCCGGCGTCCCGGTCGTCCCCGGTTCGTCCGGCAGCGGCCTCACCGACGCACAACTGGCCGCCGCGGCACGGGAGATCGGCATGCCCGTACTCCTCAAACCGTCGGCCGGCGGCGGCGGCAAGGGCATGCGCCTGGTCCGGGACGCCGCCCGGTTGGCCGACGAGATCGCCGCCGCCCGCCGCGAGGCCCGCTCGTCCTTCGGGGACGACACCCTGCTGGTGGAGCGCTGGATCGACCGGCCCCGGCACATCGAGATCCAGGTCCTGGCGGACGGCCACGGCAACGTCCTCCACCTCGGCGAGCGCGAGTGCTCCCTCCAGCGCCGCCACCAGAAGATCATCGAGGAGGCCCCCTCGGTACTGCTGGACGAGGCCACCCGGGCCGCGATGGGCGCGGCAGCCGTCCAAGCGGCCCGCTCCTGCGGCTACCGCGGCGCCGGCACCGTCGAGTTCATCGTCCCCGGCAAGGACCCGGCCGGCTACTGCTTCATGGAGATGAACACCCGCCTCCAGGTGGAACACCCGGTCACCGAGATGACGGTGTCCTTCGATCCGACCGGCGCCGGGGGCGGACTGGACCTCGTCGAATGGCAGCTACGGATCGCCGCCGGAGAACACCTGCCCTACGCCCAGGAGCACCTCTCCTTCTCCGGGCACGCCATAGAGGCCCGGATCTGCGCCGAGGACCCCAGCCGCGACTTCCTGCCGACCGGCGGCACCGTGCTCACCCTGCGCGAGCCCGGCGGCGAGTGGGGGTCCTCCCCGTTCGAGCGGAGTGGGGAGCTTGCGGGAGTGCGCACCGACTCCGGCCTCACCGAGGGCGTCGAGGTCGGCAGCCGCTACGACCCGATGCTCGCCAAGGTCATCGCGCACGGCCCGGACCGGGCCAGCGCCCTACGGAAGCTGCGGGCCGCACTGGCCGCCACGGTCACCCTCGGCGTGCCGACCAACGCCGGGTTCCTGCGCCGCCTGCTGGCCCACCCGGACGTGGTCTCCGGCGAGTTGGACACCGGGCTGGTCGAGCGGGTGGCGGCCGACCTGGTGGGCGACGCGGTACCGGACGAGGTGTACGCGGCGGCCGCCGCGGTCCGGCAGGCGGCCCTGGAACCGACGGCGGACGCGGCCGGCTGGCGCGACCCGTTCGCCGCGCCGACCGGCTTCCGGCTCGGCGGCGAGCCCGCCCCGGTGCGCCACTGGCTGCGGGTCCCCGGACAGGACCCGGTGGCGTACGACGTCCGGCCCGGCGCCGCCCCGGAGCGCTTCGAGGTCACCGCCGACGAGGTGCGGCTCACCGTCGACGGTGTCCGGCACACCTTCCACCGCGGCGGCGACTGGCTGGGCCGGGACGGCGACGCCTGGCACGTCACCGACCACGACCCGGTGGCCGAGGCGCTGCGCGCGGCGGCCCGCGGGCACGGGGTGGACACCCTCGCCGCCCCGATGCCGGGCACCGTCACCGTCGTCAAGGTGGCCGTCGGCGACGAGGTCACCGCCGGGCAGGGCCTGTTGGTGGTGGAGGCGATGAAGATGGAGCACGTGATCTCCGCGCCGCACGCCGGGACGGTCACCGAGTTGGACGTCACCCCCGGCAGCACGGTCGCCATGGACCAGGTGCTGGCCGTCGTCGCGCCCCACGAGAGCGCCGACGGCGAGGACGCCGGGACGGCCCCCGGCACGGACGAGGAGGTGACGGCATGACCACCGACGGCGCACCGGTGACCGGGCTTCCCATGGAGGTGCCCGCGGAGGGCCTGCCCACCCGCGTGCGGATCCACGAGGTCGGGCCGCGCGACGGACTACAGAACGAGCAGGCGGTGGTGCCCACCGAGGTCAAGGCGGAGTTCATCCGCCGGCTGGTCGCCGCCGGCCTGCCGCTGGTCGAGGCGGCCAGCTTCGTGCACCCCAAGTGGGTGCCCCAACTCGCCGACGCCGAAGCGCTGTTCCCGATGCTGGACGGGCTGGACCCGCGGCAGCTGCCAGTACTGGTGCCCAACGAGCGGGGCCTGACCCGTGCCCTGGCCCTGGGCGCCCGCCGGATCGCGGTGATCGGCAGCGCCACCGAGTCGTTCGCCAAGGCCAACCTCAACCGCACGGTCGACGAGGCGCTGGCGATGTTCGAGCCGGTCGTCCGGCGAGCCCGGGACGAGAAGATCCACGTCCGCGGCTACCTGTCGATGTGCTTCGGCGACCCCTGGGAGGGCCCGGTGCCGATCGCCCAGGTCGTCCGGGTCTGCCGGGCCCTGCTCGACCTGGGCTGCGACGAGCTGAGCCTGGGCGACACCATCGGCGTGGCCACCCCCGGCCACGTCCAGCACCTGCTCGCCGCGCTCAACGAGGCCGGCGTGCCCACCTCCCGGCTGGGCGTCCACTTCCACGACACCTACGGGCAGGCCCTCGCCAACACCTTCGCCGCGCTCCAGCACGGCGTCACCACCGTCGATGCCTCCGCCGGCGGCCTGGGCGGCTGCCCGTACGCCAAGAGCGCCACCGGCAACCTCGCCACCGAAGACCTCGTATGGATGCTGCACGGCCTGGGCATCGAGACCGGCGTCGACCTGGGGCGGCTGACCGAGGCCAGCGTCTGGCTGGCCTCGGTCCTCGGCCGCCCCAGCCCCTCGCGCACCGTCCGTGCCCTCTCCCCCAAGGAGTGACCCATGTCCCTGGACCACCGCCTGCCCGACGAACTGGAAGAACTCCGGCGCACGGTCGAGGCGTTCGCGCACGACGTCGTCGCCCCGGAGATCGGCGCGTACTACGAGCAGCACGCCTTCCCCTACGACATCGTCCGCCAGATGGGCCAGATGGGCCTGTTCGGCCTGCCGTTCCCCGAGGAGTACGGCGGGATGGGCGGCGACTACCTGGCGCTCGGCATCGCCCTGGAGGAGCTGGCCCGGGTCGACTCCTCGGTGGCGATCACCCTGGAGGCCGGCGTCTCGCTCGGCGCGATGCCGCTCTACCGCTTCGGCACCGAGGAGCAGAAGCAGGAGTGGCTGCCGAAGCTGTGCAGCGGGGAGCTGCTGGGCGCCTTCGGCCTCACCGAACCGGACGGCGGCTCGGACGCCGGCGCCACCCGGACCACCGCGGTCCGCGACGGCGAGGATTGGGTGATCAACGGCAGCAAGTGCTTCATCACCAACTCCGGTACGGACATCACCGGCCTGGTGACGGTCACCGCGGTCACCGGCCGCAAGGCCGACGGCTCCCCGCAGATCTCCGCGATCATCGTGCCGGCCGGCACCCCCGGCTTCACGGTCGCCGCCCCGTACTCCAAGGTCGGTTGGAACGCCTCGGACACCCGTGAGCTGTCCTTCACGGACGTCCGCGTCCCGGCCGGCAACCTCCTCGGCGAGGAGGGCCGGGGCTACGCGCAGTTCCTGCGGATCCTCGACGAGGGCCGGATCGCCATCGCCGCCCTGGCCACCGGCCTCGCCCAGGGCTGTGTGGACGAGTCGGTGCGGTACGCCAAGGAGCGGCACGCCTTCGGCCGCCCGATCGGCGCCAACCAGGCCATCCAGTTCAAACTGGCCGACATGGAGATGCGCGCCCACACCTCCCGGCTGGCCTGGCGCGACGCCGCCTCCCGGCTGGTGCACGGCGAGCCGTTCAAGAAGGAGGCGGCGCTCGCCAAGCTCTACTCCTCCGAGATCGCGGTGGACAACGCCCGCGAGGCCACCCAGATCCACGGCGGCTACGGCTTCATGAACGAGTACCCGGTCGCCCGGATGTGGCGGGACGCCAAGATCCTGGAGATCGGCGAGGGCACCAGCGAGGTCCAACGGATGCTGATCGCCCGTGAGTTGGGCTTCTAGAAACACCCCGTCCGTCCCCGAGCGGCGAACCCCTCGGGGACGGGCGAACAGATCCCCTAGGGGTTCACAACGCCCCCTGTGGGGCCACAACGCGCCGGGCCCGGGAAGCTGTTCCCGGGCCCGGCGCGTGGCTTCTCAAGCCTGTCTGGTGACTCGGGATCGGGTGCAGCGTTGGCCTGGTCGTGCAGGTGGTCACCGCTCAACGCGGTGAGCTCATAGAGGCGTTCACCGGGCTTCGCCCGCGTCGACACAACGCCTCCCACCGCCAGGTCCGCGCCCGGGTCGGTCGAGCACGCCTCCGCCCGGATGACGAACGGGAAGATCCTGCGGGACTGCCACCTCAAAGGCAACGGTGTCCGGTGGGCCACCGACAGCGTCGCCCACATCCGCCACCTCGCCCTCGACCAAGCCTGATCACAGTGGTCGCGAGACAAGCTTCAACGGAGATCCCATACCACCAGAAGGGTCAGCCCGAGTCAGGTGCACCCACTACGCTGACCCCGACCTCCGGTTCCGAGACACGTAGGATGTTGACCTTGACTCCCAACAGCTCCTCGACCTGTGCGGACATCTTCGTAGCCTGTTGCCGGGCAATGCAGCAAGCAATCCTGATTAAGCGTGTCAGTCGCCAGGACAAGGAATTCCACTTCCAGAACTGGGTCGGGGACCGCCTGACCGATGCCAAGCTCCAGCACGATTCAGCAGGACGCAACAGCTACCCGGACTACACCCTCGTGCAGAGCCCCGAGGGTTATGAGGTCAAGGGCCTGAAGTGGCCAGGCCGTGAGGCGGACTACGACAGCAACAGCCGTATCCCGACTGGGGAACACAACGGGCGAACTGTCTACTACGTCTTCGGTCGCTACCCGGCAGTGACCGATGAATCCGAGTACCCGGTTGTCGACCTCGTCATTTGCCATGGCGATTTCCTGAACGCCGACCATTCGTACGTCCACAAGAATAAGAGCTTCCGGGGATTCGGGTCCTACGGCGACCTCCTTGTGCGTGATCGCAAAATGTACGTCGCCCCAACGCCGTTTGCACTGGCGCAAGGGACTACCGGGCAGGCAACCCTCATAACCCCTTCCGAGCTGAAGTTGAACGATGACAGGATCGAGCAGGTTGGCGAACTGATCCGCATCGAATCAGACGAAGTGGCAGTCGGTTACTCATTTGACTTGCGAACAAATGAACTAACCCCCGATTTTACCCCCAATCCCTCCGCCGGTAAGGAGCACCGGTTCACAGCCTATAGAATGAAGGGGATGGGAAGCGGCTCTGTCGCGATGAATGACGCCCGACGCACCAATGGGCAGCTTGTGATTGGCGACGATGAATGACGCTCTTTGAGATCGATTTCCGGGGCACCGCAGGGGGAAACGAAGCCGCAAATACTCCCATTCCACCACTCACGGCACTTGAGAGCGACTTCCCGTCCGCCGCCTTGAGTCGTATCGGCGAGCACGAGTCGTGGCGCAAGGAAGTGCACCGACCGGCAACCAGCACACACAAGTGGTGGGCCAAACGTCTCGGCAGCATCTTCCGCGGAATCCTGACGTCTTCTATCACCGACAACCAAGACGACGCTCTTGCTGCCTACGGATCTGCTGCCAGGCTCGACGGCATCGCCGTCTTCGATCCGTTTTCCGGATCAGGGACAACTCTCGTTGAGGCAGTAAAGCTCGGCGCGAACGTCATCGGATGGGATATCAATCCTGTAGCAACTCTCGTGCAGCGCCAAGCCGTCCAGCGATGGGACATGGCGGAGCTGGAACGTGCGTACAAATTGGTTGAGGCTTCCTGCCGGGCTGAGATTGACCGCGTACACCGAACCTCAACTGGCGAAACCGCTCTTTACTACTTTTGGGTCGCCGTAGCCGCATGCCCTGATTGCGATGCTGAAACCCGTCTCTTCTCAAGCCACGTCTTCTCCCAGAACGCCTACCCCAAAAGGGTGCCAGCTGCCCAGATTGTTTGCCCTGAATGCCTCGACATCACGCCCGGGCGATACGACTTCGAGCACCTCCTGTGCCGGAATGGGCATGAAGTCACGCGCAAAGGCGCCGTCGACCGTACGCAGCTGACGTGCCCGAACGGACACACATCCAAGGTGCTAGCCGCCCTGGACGGGAAAGCTCCGCGCTACGAGATGTACGCCAAGCTCGTGCTGGGCTTCGACGGAAAGAAGCGATACGAGCCTATCGATGACTACGACCGCTCGCTCTACAGCGAGTGCTCGGCCCTCCTGAGCGAGAAGTCATCGGAGCTCGTCCTCCCGGAAGGGGAGCTCGAAAACGGGCACAACACACGCCAGGCAATCCGCTGGGGCTTCACCACCTGGAAGCAGTTCTTTAACGATCGACAGCTCTATTCACTGGGACTACTCGGGGCCGCAATTCGCGACTCTGACGCGGGGCCAGCAGAAAGAGAAGCTCTTGCCGCTCTCTTCTCCGGAACACTTGAGTTCAATAACATGTTCTGCTCGTTCAAGGGCGAAGGAACTGGTGCCGTTCGGCATATGTTCAGCCATCACATCTTGAAGCCTGAGCGAACCCCGCTCGAAGCCCACCCTTGGGGCACGCCTGCATCGTCGGGCTCCTTTTCGACGCTCTTCAAGAGCCGACTGGTCCGAGCCCACGCGTACAAAACGGACCCCACCGACCAAGTCATTCTGGATGACAAGGTATGCAGGATCTCTGGGCTGTCGCTTCCGACCGAATCCGAAGTGGTTAACTCATGGCCCGCCGAGGGCTTGCGTCGCGGAACCGTCTATCTGCGAACGGGAGACTCTTCACACACGGATCTGCCTGACGGGTCGGTCGACCTTGTGATCACCGACCCTCCGTACATGGACAATGTCCATTACTCGGAGTTGGCCGACTTCTTCCATGCATGGCTTTGCGCAGTAGCGCCTTCGTCTGACTATCCACGCAGCGCGACAACCAGAAACTCGCGCGAAGTGCAGAGCGCAACACCAGATGGCTTCGAGCAAGCCATCTCCAGGGTCTGGTCGGAATGCTCTCGCGTACTCAAGCCGAACGGTCTCATTGCTTTCACCTTCCACCAAGCCAGAATCACCGGGTGGGCAGCCCTTGTAAAAGCACTGGCTGATGCCGGACTTGTCGTAACGGCTGTGCAGCCCGTTAAGGGCGAGATGACCACCAGCATCACCAAGAATGGATCGGAACCATCCAATTTGGATTCGATCGTGGTGTGCCGAAAGCGTGGGAGTGTACCTGGGTTGACGGATCCGCATTCAGCGGCACAGCTAGGAGAAGAGCGCCTGAAAGCCTTGAAGGCGGACGGAGTCACCGTCGGCAGCGGAGACATCCGATCCGTTATTCGTGGCTACGTAATGGCTACCTACGCCGCCGACCCGACAGCTTCGGATATGGACTCGCTCGTTTCCCTTGCCGACCAGCTGGCTGACGAGCGGATCGAACAACTCTCCGGAGAGCCGGGTGCTGAGTAGCTCCGCAACGTCGTTTGCTCACGCCGCGGTGTCCTGAGTCAGAGGAGCACCGAGCCAGGTGGCATGCAACCAAGGCTTGTCTTGCGCCCCTGTGATCAGGCTTGGTCGAGGGCGAGGTGGTGCATGTGGGCGACGCCGTGGGTGGCCCACCGGACACCGTTGCCTTTGAGGTGGCAGTCCCGCAGGATCTTCCCGTTCGTCATCCGGGCGGAGGCGTGCTCGACCGACCCGGGCACGGACCTGGCGGTGGGAGGCGTTGTGCCGCTCTTTCCAGTCCGGGAGCCACGCCCGCGGCATCCATGCAGGCCAGGCGACGTGGCGAGCCACCACGCGCCGGGCCCGGGAGGCTGTTCCCGGGCCCGGCGCGTGGTCGCGATGCGTCAACCGCCGCCGCCCCGACGCGTCACCGCGTCGGCCACGCCACCTCGGGCGCCCGGTAGTAGTGGATGCCCTGGGCGTCCCACCGCGGCCCCTGTGCGGCCAGCCGCGTCCGGTACCCGTCCCAGCCGTGCGTCCGGGCCGGCGACCAGCCCAGCTCGGCGATGCCGGGCAGCCGCGGGAAGGCCATGTACTCGATGTTCGCCGAGGTCGTCAGGGTCTCCGACCACAGGGGCGCCTCGACGCCCGCGACCGCCGTGCCGGGCGCGCCGGCCAGATAGGTGCCCGGGTCCCAGTCGTAGGCGCGCCGGACGTTCACGTAGCCGGCCCAGGTCAGGCCCAGCGGGGTGTCCTTGTCGTACTTCATGTCGAGGTAGGCCCGGTCGGCGGGCGAGAGGACCAGCCCCGTCCCGTGCTTCGCGGCGTCGACGACCTGCGCGCGCTCCTCCGCTCCCGTCTTGTCGTAGCCCCAGTACTGGGCGAGGGCGCCCTTGGCCGGTTGCGCCCCGGTCAGCTGGTGCCAGCCGACCACGGTCTTGCCGTATTTGGCGACCACCGGCTGCACCTTGTCCATGAAGGTGACGTAGTCCGCGTGGCTGGTGGAGTGCGCCTCGTCGCCGCCGATGTGGAGGTAGCGGCCGGGGGTGAGCGCGGCGATCTCCCGGATGACGTCGTCGACGAAGTCGTAGGTGACCTTCTTGGGCACGCACAGCGAGCTGAAGCCGACCTTGGTGCCGGTGTAGAGCGGCGGCGCCTCGCCGTTGCAGTTGAGGTCGGCGTACGAGGCGAGCGCGGCGTTGGTGTGGCCGGGCAGGTCGATCTCGGGGACCACCGTCAGGTAGCGGCTGGCAGCGTAGCGGACGATCTCGCGGTAGTCGTCCTTGGTGTAGTGGCCGCCGCGGCCGCCGCCGACCTGGGTGCTGCCGCCGTAGGTCGCCAGCCGCGGCCAGGAGTCGATCGCGATCCGCCAGCCCTGGTCGTCGGAGAGGTGGAGGTGCAACTTGTTGATCTTGTACTGGGCGAGCTGGTCGATGTACCGCTTGACCTGCTCGACGGTGAAGAAGTGCCGGGAGACGTCCAGCATCGCGCCCCGGTAGGCGTAGCGCGGGGTGTCGGAGATCGTCCCGCCGGCGATCCGCCAGGGGCCGGGCTGCCGGCTCTTCTTCTCGACGGCGGCCGGCAGCAACTGGCGGAGGGTCTGGACGCCGTGGAAGAGGCCGGCCGGGCGGGCGGCGCTGATGGTGACCGCGCGGCCGCCGGAGGTCAGCCGGTACCCCTCGGCGCCGAGGCCGCGGGTGTCCCGGCCGCCGAGCCGGAAGACGATGCCGTCCGCGCCGCCGCGGGTGGTGACCGGCAGCGAGAAGCCGGTGGCCGGGCGCAGCAGCCCGGCCAGGTAGCCGGCGATCTGTCGGGCCTCGCCGGAGTTGCCGGGCACCCGGATCCTGGTGCGCTCGCCGATCGTGTAGGCGTCGCCGGCCGGGCGGACGGAGGCGGGCGCCGGGATGACCCGGCCGAGCGGGGTGGCGGCGGGGGCGGCGGTACTCCGCTGCGGTGCACCGGCGGTCACCGTCCCAGCCGCCGCGACGAGCAGCAGTGAGAACAGGAGTCTGCGTCGTCTCGTGACTCCGCTCCCCCACCTGAAGGAGGGGGGCTTCCAACCCGAGGGTTGCGGTCCAGCCCGAACCGGCCCCTCGTGGGGCGAGGGGAAATTACCACAGCCCAACATCGATGGACGATCCCTTCGGCGAGCTTCATCAGCGGCACGTTCTGCATGGCATGGAGCGACCGGACGGTGACCATGCGTACCGCGCGCCTGGTTGTCGGTCAAGGTGTAGACCAGTTTCCGGGCGCGTTCGGCGCCATCTGCCCGATACCGGGCAGAATTCTTGCGATTCTCGGCGCGGCCCCGCAATATCGACGGGTGCTCGAACGCCGTCCGTCCCACGAGGACCTCATCGACCACCTGGTCCGCAGCACGCCGCTACAGCGCGGCGAAGCGGCCCGGGTGGTGCTGGACGTGCTGGCGTACTTCGACGAGAGCACGGAGGGGTTCGTCCGCCGCAGACACCGCGAGCTGCAGTCCCAGGGACTGCGGAACGAGGCGATCTTCGAGCGGATCGCACACGAGCTGCCGCACCGCGCCGTGTCCCCCCCGTCGCTCTCGCTGCGCCAGCTGCGCCGCCTGGTCTACGGCTGACGGCCTCCGGAGCCGAAAGCCAGCCCCGGACCGGCCAGCGACGGCCGAGCCCCCATGAACGCCAACGAGAAGGGTCACCGTATGTGCGGGATCGTCGGATACATCGGTAAGCGCGATGTCGCGCCGCTGCTCCTTGAGGGCCTGCAGCGCCTGGAGTACCGCGGCTACGACTCGGCCGGCATCGCCATCCACGCCAAGGGCACCGGCAAGGCCACCGGCGGTCTGAAGACCGCCAAGGCCAAGGGTCGGGTCCGGGAGCTGGAGTCCCGCCTGCCGAAGCGCTTCGCCGGCTCCACCGGCATCGCGCACACCCGCTGGGCCACCCACGGCGCCCCCACCGACGAGAACGCCCACCCGCACCTCGACACCGAGGGCAAGGTCGCGGTCGTCCACAACGGCATCATCGACAACGCCGCCGAGTTGCGCGCCCGGCTGACCGCCGACGGCTTCGTCTTCGCCTCCGAGACCGACACCGAGGTGCTGGCCCACCTCATCGGCCGCTCCGCCGCCCCGACGCTGGAGGAGAAGGTCCGCGAGGCGCTCCGCCACATCGAGGGCACCTACGGCATCGCCGTCCTGCACGCCGACTTCGCCGACCGCATCGTGGTCGCCCGCAACGGCTCCCCGGTCGTCCTGGGCATCGGCGAGCACGAGATGTTCGTCTCCTCTGACGTCGCCGCGCTGGTCTCGCACACCCGCCAGGTCGTCACCCTCGACGACGGCGAGATGGCCACCCTCAAGGCCGACGACTACCGCACGTACACCACCGAGGGCTCCCGTACGACGGCGACGCCGGAGACCGTCGAGTACGCGGCCGAGTCGTACGACCTGGGCGGCCACGACACCTACATGCACAAGGAGATCTCCGAGCAGGCGGAGGCGGTGGACCGGGCGCTGCGCGGCCGGATCGACGACCGCTTCTCCACCGTCCACCTCGGCGGTCTCAACCTCGACGCCCGCGAGGCGCGTGCGGTGCGCCGGGTGAAGATCCTGGGCTGCGGCACCTCCTACCACGCCGGCCAGATCGGCGCCCAGATGATCGAGGAGCTGGCCCGCATCCCCTCGGACGCCGAGCCGGCCTCCGAGTTCCGCTACCGCAACCCGGTCGTGGACCCCGACACCCTCTACGTCGCCGTCTCCCAGTCCGGTGAGACCTACGACGTGCTGGCCGCCGTCCAGGAGCTCAAGCGCAAGGGCGCCCGGGTGCTGGGTCTGGTGAACGTGGTCGGCTCGGCGATCGCCCGGGAGACCGACGGCGGCATCTACGTCCACGCAGGACCCGAGGTCTGCGTGGTCTCCACCAAGTGCTTCACCAACATGGTGGTCTCCTTCGCGCTGCTCGCCCTGCACCTGGGCCGGATCCGGGACCTGTCGGTCGCGGACGGCAAGCGGATCATCGAGGGCCTGCGGAAGCTGCCCGGCCAGATCGACGAGATCCTCAAGGGCGAGGACGAGATCAAGGAGCTCTCGGCCCAGTACGCCGACGCGAAGTCGATGATGTTCATCGGCCGGGTGCGCGGCTACCCGGTGGCCCGCGAGGCATCGCTGAAGCTCAAGGAGGTCTCGTACATCCACGCCGAGGCGTACCCGGCCTCGGAGCTCAAGCACGGCCCGCTGGCGCTGATCGAGCCGGCGATGCCGACGGTCGCGATCGTGCCGGACGACGACCTGCTGGAGAAGAACCGCGCCGCGCTGGAGGAGATCAAGGCCCGCAGCGGCCGGATCCTCGCCGTCGCCCACACCGAGCAGGAGAAGGCCGACCACACCATCGTGGTGCCGAAGAACGAGCCCGAGCTGGACCCGATCCTGATGGGCATCCCGCTCCAACTCCTCGCCTACCACACGGCGTTGGCCCTGGGTCGGGACATCGACAAGCCCCGCAACCTCGCCAAGTCCGTCACGGTGGAGTAGGCCCGCAAAAACAGGCGCTGGCTCCGCGTGCGTGCCACCGTACGCACGCGGAGCCGGCGCCTCCCCTTTGCCGACGTCGCCCATTACGCCGGCGGGATGCCACCGCCCCGGGATCCGTCACGTCCCGGCCGGCAGCACGTCGCTGTGACCGTTTTCTACCCGTCGCAAGCGCACGACCAACCTCCCGACGGCAACCGGGCTTCCGTTGCCCACAATCCCCATGACGCCCCCTCAACTGTGGACATGCCGAGGAGAGTCGATCAACGGGGGGCGTGTGCAAGGGAGTTCGGCCGCGACCCGACCGGGGCCACATCCTCGCCGGCGTCAGGGAATGACCATGACCGGGCGCTGCGCCCGGCGGGCCAGCCGGCCGGCCACCGAGCCGAAGATCCGGCCGACGAGACCGTGCGTCGAGCCGACCACGATCGCGTCGGCCTCGTACTCCCGGCCGACCTCCTCCAGCTCGTGGCAGATGTCGCCGCCGCGCTCGACGAGGATCCAGGGGACCTCGGCGAGGTGGTCGGCGCAGGCGAGCTCCAGCCCGAGCACCTCGGTGCGGTGATCGGGGACGTCCACGAAGACCGGGGGTTCGCAGCCCGCCCACACCGTCGTCGGCAGCCGGTTGGCCACGTGGACGATGATCAGGCCGGAGCCGTGGCGTCGCGCCATACCGATTGCATACGCCAACGCGCGTTCGCTCGACGTGGAGCCGTCGAAGCCGACCACGACGCCGTGCCGGAAGGCGGGATCGCAGGAGTGGTGCTTCTGTTCCACCGCTTCGAGGTCCGCCATCGGATCGGCGACCTGCTTGCGGTCCGCGGGTTCAGGGGTTTCGTGACCGGCCATGGGTGTCTCGGCGAGAACGTCCTCTTGCGGAGGGGCGAACGGGGAACGGCGATTGACTTGATCCGGCAGTTGACCTGGGCGGCTCGATCAAGGAGCAGGAGCCTTAGTTCAAAGAGGAACAACACGACTGGGAATCATCTTTCCAAGCCGATACCCCAAGAGTACGGCGCTACTCCTTCACTGCCCAGAACGCCCACGGGTCACCGGGCGCCCGTACGGGGCGGTCCGGGGCCGCAAGCGTTCCCCGGAGCATGCCGGAGCGTGGCGCGGATGGCAATGCCCCGCCCTGCCCCCGTACGTACCCCCGGCGGCGCCCCGCGAGCATCGACAGCGCGCCCCTCACCGCCTGGCCTCGGTGATCACCACGACGCCGCCGCCGCACCGTAGATCACTCGACCCAGTGAGCGGCGTCGCGCCCCCCGGGCGCGTCCGACCGCCCGCGGTGCCCGTCGCCTTGATCGCGGGCGGGACGGCACCGGCGGGCACGGACGGGCGCCGCCCTCGCCCCCGCGGGGGCGGCCGGTGCCCGCCGCGGGCCCTCGCACCGACCCGAGTGGACAACCACGCAACCCCGTGCTGGAGACACCACCCACCACAGGGGCAAAAGGGGATATACCGGGACGGGAGCGCAAGGGGGCGGACCCCTCAGCGGGGGGCGCACGCCGGCCGATTGGGAGCTCCGCAAGTCTGTCCACGACCGTTTTCGGCCAACTTCCGGCCCGTACTCACCCCTTGCCCTGGACCCCCCTCAACCCCGGTGTGAGCAGGGCGGAAAGGACCGCTGGGCATGGTTGTGCCCTACTGCGAACGGGCAGAGCCGAGACGCGTACTTCCCATGCAGGCCCGACGAGTGGAACGCTTCGTGATCGAATGCTTCGCGCCAAGTTGCCATATCGACATACCAGCGGGTGGTGAACTTGGCCATCCATCCTCACGGGACACAGTAGATTCGATCTTGGTAGCTACGGCGGGGGAACTGTGCAGGACCGAGAGGGCGAGACGACCGAGGGGGGCTTAAGTGCCATGAGCCAGGACTCCGCTGCCGTACCAGATGCCGCACGCAAGCTCGCCGCCCGACGACGCCGCGAAATAGTCGCGGTGCTCCTCTTCAGCGGCGGTCCCATTTTCGAGAGCTCCATTCCGCTCTCGGTCTTCGGCATCGACCGCCAAGACGCAGGCGTTCCGAGGTACCGGCTTCTTGTGTGCGCGGGCGAAGATGCGCCTTTGCGCACGACCGGGGGGCTCGAACTGTCAGCCCCCTACGGGCTGGAGGCGATCTCCCGTGCCGGGACGGTCGTCGTACCGGCCTGGCGTTCCATCACCCAGGCCCCGCCACCCGCGGCGCTCGACGCACTGCGTCGCGCGCACGAGGAAGGGGCCAGGATCGTCGGGCTGTGCACGGGGGCGTTCGTCCTCGCCGCAGCCGGACTGCTCGACGGCCGACCGGCCACCACCCACTGGATGTACGCGCCGACGCTCGCCAAGCGCTACCCGTCCGTCCACGTGGACCCGCGTGAGCTCTTCGTCGACGACGGCGACGTCCTCACTTCCGCCGGCACCGCCGCCGGGATCGACCTGTGCCTCCACATCGTGCGCACCGACCACGGCGCCGACGCGGCCAACGCGCTCGCCCGCCGACTGGTCGTCCCGCCCCGGCGGACCGCGTCCGACCTCGGGCACCAGCGCTACCTGGACAGGTCGTTACCGGAGGAGATCGGCGCCGACCCGCTCGCCGAGGTCGTCGCCTGGGCGCTGGAGCACCTCCACGAGCAGTTCGACGTGGAGACGCTGGCGGCCCGCGCGTACATGAGCCGACGCACGTTCGACCGGCGGTTCCGCTCCCTCACGGGCAGCGCTCCGCTCCAGTGGCTGATCACCCAGCGGGTCCTCCAGGCCCAGCGGCTGCTGGAGACCTCCGACTATTCGGTGGACGAGGTCGCCGGGCGCTGCGGGTTCCGCTCGCCGGTCGCGCTGCGCGGCCACTTCCGGCGGCAGCTGGGCGCATCACCCGCGGCCTATCGGGCGGCCTACCGCGCCCGCCGGCCGCAAAACGGTGCACCCGAAGCAGCGCTGCGTCCGGAACGGGCCGAGCGTCCGGAGCGGGAACGGGCGGCGCTGGGCAGCGAGCGGTTCTCCGCCGCCGCGCTGGGCGGGCACGGTCTGGCCGCCGAGGCGGCCGACGTGGGCAAGCCACCGTTGGAGGGTTACGCCGCGCGGCTACCGGAGACTCCGGTCGGCCGGGGGGCCGGTCGCCCCGTACTGCCCGGTCAGCGGGAGCGCCCCGTAGGGTGAGACGTATGAACGATCGCATGGTGTGGATCGACTGCGAGATGACCGGACTCTCGCTGGCGAGTGACGCGCTTATCGAGGTGGCCGCCCTGGTCACCGACTCGGAGCTGAACGTGCTGGGTGACGGGGTGGATGTGGTGATCCGTCCCCCAGCCGAGGCGCTGACCACCATGCCGGAGGTGGTGCGGCAGATGCACACCACCTCCGGGCTGCTGGCCGAGCTGGACGCCGGAACGACGCTGGAGGAGGCCGAGGCACAGGTGCTTGCTTACATCAAGCAGCATGTGCCGGAGCCGGGGAAGGCGCCGCTGTGCGGAAACTCCGTCGGTACCGACCGCGGCTTCCTGCTGCGCGACATGCCGACGCTGGAGAGCTACCTGCACTACCGGATCGTCGATGTGTCGTCCGTGAAGGAACTGGCCCGGCGCTGGTTCCCGCGGGCGTACTTCAACAGTCCGGACAAGAACGGCAACCACCGGGCGCTGGCGGACATCCGTGAATCCATCGCGGAGTTGCGCTACTACCGAGAGGCCGTGTTCGTGCCGCAGCCCGGGCCCGACTCGGAGACCGCGAAGGCCATCGCGGCCAAGCACAAGCTGCCCGCCGAACCGGCGTCGGCAGCACAGTGACGTAGCTCGCTCCCGGGGACGCGAAACCTGGGAGCGAGCACCCCCTGAGAGCCTGTACACTTTTTCTCAGCCGGTGGGGAAAAGGAACCACACAGCACCGGTCTTGGTGGGTATAGCTCAGCTGGTAGAGCACCTGGTTGTGGTCCAGGATGTCGCGGGTTCGAGTCCCGTTACTCACCCCAGCCTCAAGGCCCCCGATCTTCGGATCGGGGGCCTTGAGTGTTTCCGGGTCAGATGCCGCCGCCGGTAGGGGCGGCGGCGCCGGGCGCTCAGTAGCCGACAGTGAAGCGCTCACCGATGTGGCGGGGCTGCTCGATCTCGTCGAGGACGGCGACGGCGTAGTCCTCGGTGGAGATCCGGCTGCTGCCGTCCGCCGCGACGAGCAGGTCTTCGGTGGCGGTGCGGTAGGCGCCGGTGCGCTCGCCCGGCTCGATGGAGGCGGACGGGCTGAGGTTGGTCCAGCGGACGTCGGAGACGGTGCGGTAGAAGTCCAGCGCGTCGCCGTGCGCGTGCATGATCTGGAGCAGCGGGACCGGGAGGCCCTCGGCGTCCCAGACCTGGGTGCCGTCGGGCTTGCGGAGCGAACCGGCGCCGCCGACCGTGATCAGGCGGGGCGCGTCGCCGCTCAGCCTCCGCACTCCCTCGACCAGTGCCTCGGCGGCGGGCCGGATGGTGGCGATGTGGCCGGCGCCGTCGCCGCCGCCGACCGCGCTGACCACCACGTCCTGGCCCTTGGCCACCTCGGTGACGGACTCCGAATCGAGCGCGTCGCCGTAGACCACGGTGAGGGCCGGGTGGGTCACGGTGACCTTCGCGGGGTCGCGGACCACCGCGGTGACCTGGTGGCCGCGGCGCAGGGCCTCGTCGAGGATGCGGCTGCCGATGGTGCCGTTGGCCCCGAAGAGAGCGATCTTGGACATGGTGGGTTCTCCCGGTGGTTCGGTGGGGGGCGAGGTGTGCCCGTGCGGAGCGCGGTGTTCCGGCCTCCGTGGTCTGGCTGCCGTTTTCCGCCATCAGCTGTGCTGACGTCTCCTACGCTAGGGGTATCAGCGGGAGATTCCGGGGTAGCGAGGCGACGGGTCATGGTGAAAAAGCGACAGGACCCTCGAGAGGATGCAGGGGCGATCCGTGAGGTGGCGTTCTCCGCGCCGGCCGGGCGGCCCGCCGGGATGGAGGTGCTGACCCTCGCCGAGCTGCGCGAGCGCGCGGACGCCTGCCAGCTCTCGACGCCGCACCGGCCCGGCTTCCACCACCTGCTGGTCCTGGACCGCGGGCACCTGGTGCACTGCGTCGACTTCCGGGAGCACCTCATGGAGCCCGGGGATCTGCTGTGGTCGCGGCCCGGGCAGGTGCAGCACTTCGGGGACCTGACCGGGGCGGAGGGGCGGCTGGTGCTCTTCGAGTCCGGGTTCCTGGACCCGGCGACCGCCGCCGCGGCCCGCATCGAGGACTGGTACGGGCCGGCCGTGCGGCACCCCGAAGGCGGCGCGGCCCGGGCGCTGGACGAGGCGTTGACGCAACTGCACCGGGAGTTCGGGGCGCTGGGCGGGCTGCCGTTGGAGGTGCACCTGGAGGTGCTGCGGCACCTGCTGGCCGTTCTGGTGCTGCGGGCCGCGCATCCGGAGGGGCCGGCGGACCGCCCGGACGGCGGGACGTGCGAGGCGGGCGAGACGTACCTGCGGTTCCGGGACGCGGTGGAGCGGGGGTTCGCCCGCAGTCGCCGGGTCGCCGACTACGCCCGGGCGTTGGGGTACGCGCCGCGCACCCTCTCGCGGGCCACCGAGGCGGCGGCCGGGGTCGGCGCGAAGGAGTTCATCGACCGGCGGGTGGTGCTGGAGGCCAAACGGCTGCTGGCGCACGGCGACCAGCCGGCCTCGCGGATCGCGGACCGGCTGGGTTTCGCGGACGCCACCAACTTCAGCAAGTTCTTCCAACGGCAGGCCGGGATCACGCCGATCGCGTTCCGGGCCGCCGTACGGGGCGGCGGCTGACCGGCTCCCGTCGGTCGGGAAGGGGCGGGCGAGGGCGGGGCGCAGCGGGTGGGGGGTGGGCCGCCGCGCCCCGCCTGGGGCGGTCCGGCAGGGGGTCCGGACCGGTGGGGGGTCAGCCGGTGTAGGCGCCGAACGCCTTGGTGAAGGCCAGCGGGGCCTGGTCGATGGAACTGCACGTCGGCTGGGCGGAGTTGGACGATCCGCCGGGGCAGGGCTGGTCGCGGGTGGCGGACCACATGGACAGCCAGGCCAGGTGCTTGCTCTGGGCGAACTTCACCAGGGCGGCGGCGTCGGCGGGCTTGAAAACCTCGCCCTGGACGTCGTTGACGCCGATCATCGAGGTGACCGCCACGGTCTTCCAGGCGTCCGCGTCGCTACGGCCGAGGGCCTTCTTGACCTGGGCCTGGGTGGCGGTGGCGGCCTGGGTGGCGTAGGTGCTCATGGTGCCGTTGTAGGAGGAGCCGTAGTCCATCGCCATGGTGTTGACGGCGGAGACCTGCACGCCGTTCTGCCGGGCGTTGCTCAGCAGGTTGACGCCGTCCTGGGTGAGGCCCTCGGGCATCACCGGCAGGGTGAAGGAGACGTCGAGGCCCGGGTGCTGCTTCTGGAGTTGGGCAATCGCCTGGGCGCGGCGGGTGTTGGCGGCCGCGTCGGGCAGCGCGCCGCCCTCGATGTCGAAGTCCACCTTGGTGAGCTTGAACTGGTCGACGGCCTTGCCGTAGGCGGCGGCCAGTTCGGACGCGGAGGAGCACGCGGCGGCCAGTTCGGTGCCGTTGGCGCCGCCGAAGGAGACCCGGACGTCGCCGCCGGCCTTGCGCAGCGCCGGTATCTGCTTGGCCACCGCGTCGCTGCCGAGGTCGCCGGAGCCGCCCCACTTGGGGACGCAGCCGCCGCCGGAGGTGAGGAAGGCGAGGGTGAAGTGCTTCACCCCGGTCTTCTGCGCGGTGCCGGTCAGGTCGTAGGCGGGGGTGAGGGAGGTGTCGACGTACGGGGCGAAGCCGGCCTTGGCGGCGGTGGGGGCGGCCTGCGGGGCCTTGGTGGCCATCGCGGAGCCGGCGACGGCGAACCCGCCGCCGACCGCCAGCGCGCCGGCCGCCGCCGCGCCGATCACCTTGCTCGTGCGGCTCATCCGGCGCCGGTGTGCCGAGGAACTCATCTCGTGCCTGCCTGTCGTCACATGGGGGGGGTGGGGAGCGCACCTGTGGGGGAAGGTGCGCCCCGCACGCTAGCGGCAGCGAAACGGACAAATGCCGGGTTCGGTACGGCGGTTGGCGGAATTATGGCCGCCTTAAGGAAGCGGAAGGGGGCGGTTAAGAGCCCGCGCCCCGGCCCGGGGACCGGCCGCCCGGCGCGGCGCCGCGGACGGCCCGTCGGCCCCCGGTGCCGAACACCCGACCGCCGATCCGGCGACGTAGCCGGTGGCCGCGCCGGGCGCCGGGGTGGGCGCGCCGCCCGTCCAGGGCCAGCCAGACCCGGACCTCGGTGCCGCCCAGTACGGAACGGCCGATCCGGACGTCACCGCCGGTGGACTCCGCCAGCCGGCGGACGATGTCCAGGCCGAGGCCGGTCGAACCGTCGCCGCCACCGCCGTGGCCCCGACGCAGCGCGGCGGCCGGGTCGGCGATGCCCGGTCCGGCGTCCGAGACCAGCACGATCACCGCGTCGCCGGCGTGGTGCACGTCGACGGCGAAGGCGGTGCCCTCGGGGGTGTGGCGGAAGACGTTGCCGAGCATGGCGTCCAGGGCCGCGGCGAGGTCGGGGCGGGCGACCGGCACCCGCACCGGGCGGTCCACGCCGGCGACCCGTACGGTGCGGCCCTCGTCCTCGGACAGCGCCGACCAGAAGTCCATCCGGTCGCGGATCACTTCGGCCGCGTCGCAGCCGGCGACCGAGGCGGCGGCCTGTGCGGTGTGTTCCCGCTGGGCGCGGGCGGTGCGGATGATCTGGTCGACCTCGCGTTCCAGTTGCTCGACGGCGGCCCGGGTCTGCTCGGCGGCCGGACCGTCGCCCAGCGAGGCGGCGTTGAGCCGGAGCACGGTCAGCGGGGTACGCAGCCGGTGCGAGAGGTCGGCGGCCAGCTCGCGTTCGTTGGTGAGGAGCTGGACGACCTGGTCGGCCATGGCGTTGAAGGCGCTGGCCGCCGAACGCAGTTCCTTGGGGCCGTCCTCCCGCACCCGGACGCCGAGGTCGCCCCGGCCCAGGTCGTGGGCGGCGGCGGACAGTCGCTCGGCGGGGCGCACCATCCGGGTGCCGAGCCGGTCGGCGACCGCGACCGAGCCGATGACCAGTGCCAGGCCGACGCCGGCCAGCACCGCCCAGGAGGTGGCCACCCCGTTGGTGAGCGCGTCATCGGGGACGTACACCTCGACGACCGCGATCCCGGAGGCGACCGCGGTGGGCTGGAGCAACGAGGTGCCGCCGGGGACCTGGGCGATGGAGGCCCGGCCGAGCCGGATGGCGGCGGCGACGTCGGAGGGGGCGGCCCGGCGGGCGCCGATCTCGGCCGGGCCGCCGTCCTTGCCGCCCTGTGGGACGTGGATGCCGATCCGGCCGCCGGGGCCGGTTTCGGCGCTGGCCAGGGCCCGTTCCAGTTGGGTGCGGTCGGTGGTGATGGCGAGGACCGGGCCGAGGGCGGCGGCCTGCCGCTCGGCATTGGAGTAGGCGCGGTCGGAGGCCATCTCCTTGACCACCAGCCCCAGCGGTACCGCGAACGCGACCACGACCATCGTGGTGACCGCCAGGGCCACCTTGACCAGGGCCCACCTCACGGCGTCCCCCCGGTCGCCGCTCCGCCCGCGCGGCGCAACGGTGCGGCCCGCTCCACCGGCCGCGGCCCGGCGGCCCCGCGCGGGGCGCTCACCGTGGCGGCTCCAGTTTCACGCCGACGCCGCGCAGGGTGTGCAGGTACCGGGGCCGGGCGGCGGTCTCGCCGAGTTTGCGACGCAGCCAGGACAGGTGGACGTCGATGGTCTGGTCGTCCCCGTAGGACTGCTGCCAGACCTCGGCGAGGAGTTCCTTGCGGGGCACGACCACGCCGGGGCGCTGGGCGAGGAAGGCCAGCAGGTCGAACTCGCGGCGGGTGAGGTCGAGCGCGGTGCCGTCGAGCGCGGCCCGGCGGCGCAGCGGGTCGATGGACAGCCCGCCGACCAGGATCACTCGTGAGGGCGGTTCTGCACCGGGGGCCGCGCCCCGGGACCGGCGCAACACGGCCGCCATCCGCGCCGAGAGGTGCTCGACCGAGAACGGCTTGGTGAGGTAGTCATCCGCGCCGTCGTTCAGCAACCGGACGATCTCGGCCTCGTCGTCCCGCGCGGTCGCGATGATCACCGGGACGTCGGTGATGCCGCGCAGCATCTTCAGCGCCTCGCCGCCGTCCAGGTCGGGCAGACCGAGGTCGAGGACGACCAGGTCGAAGCCGACCTGCGCCACCTCGCGCAGCGCTTCCAGGGCGGTTCCGACGCTGCGCACCGCGTGGCCGGCCTCGGTCAGATGCCGGATGAGCGCGGAACGTACGAACTGGTCGTCCTCGACCACGAGCACTCGTGCCATGGGCGGCACCGTACGCCATACGGGCGAGTTTCCTTACGCGTGGTTGACAACCGGACGGCCCGCCGACCGGCGCCGGACGGGCTGCGACCGCTGCGGCGGGTGGGGCAAGATGAGCCAGATGCAACGAGGTCTGGTTCATGCGGCGGCCTGGACGCTGGCGACCGGCGCCGCGGTCACCCTGTCGTGGTTCGGCGTGCACACCGTGCTGTCCGGCACGGTCTACGACGCACCGCGGGCGCTGCCCCTGTCCGACCAGGTGGCCGCCTCTGCCCTGCCGCAGGCATCCTCCACCCACCGGCCGAAACCGTCCGCTTCGGCCTCCGCGAGCCCGTCCTCCTCCCCCACCGACGACCGGCCGACGCGGACCACCGCCCCGTCCCGCACCGCCGGCGACCTCGCGCCGGCGACCTCGGCCGGCCCGGGCGGCAGCACGTCACCGGCCACCGGCGGCCGGGTCCGCAGCTTCGTCACCTCCGGCGGCCGGGTGGTGCTCTCCCTGGGCTCCGACTCCGCCGAACTGGTGTCGGCGACCCCCAACGCGGGCTGGGAGATGCAGGTGTGGAAGCAGGGCCAGTGGCTCCGGGTCGACTTCACCGGCGGTGGCGCGCACACCTCAGTGATCTGTACCTGGAACGGCCACCCGCCGACCGTGGAGACCAGCAACCACGCTACGTAGCAAGGGAGTTGACGGTGCGGTGGGTGCCCTTCAGGTGAAGACGCCGGCGGGCGGGGCCGGTGAGGCGACCGCGGTGGCGTCGGTGACCGGGGCCGCGCCGCCGGTGAAGTCCAGGAGCGCCCGGCCGTGTTCGACCCGGCCGGCGTGCGGGTCACCGGCCGCCCGCCGGGTCAGTTCGGCGACCGGCAGGGTCCGGTCGGCGGCGAGCAGCACGGCGTTGCCGAACCGCTTGCCGCGCAGCACGGCCGGCTCGGCGGTCAGCGCCAACTCGGGGAAGACGGTGTGGACGGTGGCGATCTGGCCGCGCAGGAACGCCAGCGGCGGCCCGTCGGCGAGGTTGGCCGCGTAGCAGCCGCCGGGCCGCAGCGCCCGGCGCACCTCCGCCACGAATTCGACGCTGGTCAGATGCGCGGGCGTGCGGGCCCCGGCGAAGACGTCGGCGATGACCAGGTCCGCCCAGCCGTCCGGGATCCGGGCGAGCCCGGCGCGGGCGTCCGCACCGCGGACCCGGATCCGCCAGGTGTTCTCCAACGGCAGCTGTTCGCGGACGAGTTGGACCAGGGGGGTGTCGATCTCCACGACCTGCTGGGTGGACCGCGGCCGGGTCGCGGCGACGTACCGCGCCAGGGTCAGGGCGCCGCCGCCGAGGTGGACGACACGCAGCGGTGCGCCGGGCGGGGCCACCAGGTCGGCGATGTGGCCGAGCCGCCGCTGGTAGGAGAACTCCAGGTACGACGGGTCGTCGAGGTCGACGTGGGACTGCGGGGCGCCGTCGATCAGCAGCGTCCATCCACGCGGTCGGTCCCGGTCGGGGCGCAGTTCCGCGACGCCGCCGCCGACCGTCCCGGTGACGGGTTCCGGGCCGCCGCGCCCGCGCCTGCTTCTCGCCATGCCTCCAGTATGGCGTGCCGCCGCGGGACGGTATGCGCTGGTCAGGCCCGGTGCGAGAGACGGGGCGGCGGACCGCCCAGCGACCGGAGGCCGTGGGCAGTCCGCCTGGTGTGCCGTGATCCGAGCCGGTCCGCATGTCCCTGCGGACCGGCTCGGGGTCACTTGTTGATGCAGATGTTGCCGAACGCCGGGTTCAGCAGGGCGAGCAGGTCGAGGCTGTTGCCGCACACGTTGATCGGGATGTTGATCGGCACCTGGATGACGTTGCCGCTGAGGACACCCGGCGAGTGCGCGGCGAAGCCCACCGCCTTCGCACCGGTGTGGCCGTGGTGCCGGTGGCCCTCGTCGAAACGACCGTGGTGACGGCCCTGACGGCCATGGTGCCCGCCGTCGGCGGAGGCGAGACCCGCGCCACCCAGTACCAGCGCCGAGGTGACCGCAGCCACCGCCGCGGTCTTGGCGAACCGCTTCATTCCATTCTCCTCTCAGTTTACGAATGGGGCATCGGACACAACGAACAATATGGACTGGGGATGCGGGTGTTACCACTTAAGCGGATTCATTAGCCTGTCTGGCTGGTATTCGTCTGATCGGAAACCAGGAAGACGCCGCGGCGCGCCTGCCACGATTTCCGGCATGATTTCTGCCAGAGTGCTCTCCTGTTTGACTGATTTGCAGCCGGAGAGGACGTCATGCCGAAGTCGATGGACCGCACCGGGCGCGGCGCCGTATGCGCGCTAGCGGCCCTGGCTTTGTCGGCCTCGCTGACTTCGGCAGTAGCCGCCCCGGCTCCCCGGGAATCCTCCCGAATTCCTTTCGCCGAGCGCTTCCACGCCACCGGGCGCGGCGGCTTCGCACGGGTCGCCCATTCCTTGGTGCCCTGCCGTCCGGCGGCGCGCCGGGCGACCCCGACCGGCCCGTCCTGCCCCGCCCCCCGCCGGACCGGCCCCGCCCGACTGCGGCTGCCGGCCGGGTCCCGGGTGCGCTACGCCCGGCTGTACTGGGGCGGCGACCTGCGGACCGGTGGGCCCGCGGCGGCCCGGGACGCCGGGCAGGTGCTGCTCGCCGGGCCCCGCGGCCGGTACCAGGAGGTGCGCGCGGACAGCCCGATCGGGCGCCGTACCACCGCCAGGACCGACGACTACCAGGCGTCCGCGGACGTCACCGCGGTGGTGCGGCGTGGCGGCCCGGGCGGGTACGCGGTGGCCCGGCCGGCCCCCGAGCGCGGGCGGGCCCGGGGCGACTGGGCGCTGGTCGTCGCCTACGAGAACCCCAAGGAGCCACTGCGACGGCTGGCGCTGTGGGACGGCTTCGAGCCGCTGGGCGGGCGCCGCCGGGCGTTCGCGGTGCACCTGGCCGGGCTGCGCATTCCGGCGCGGGCGCACGGGCAGGCCGGGGTCGTGGCCTACCACGGAACGCACGAAAAGCAACACACAATCTCCGCCCGGGCCGGTCGGATTACCCCGGTCGAGCTTCACGATTCCACCGATCAGGCGAACGGAGCGGTGCACTCGACCGGCCCGAATTCTGATCGGCAAACACCCCGGGCACCCGTTTACCGCACCACCCTTGGTTTTGATTCCGAGGTCTTCGACCTGACGCCGGCGCTCCGGTCCGGGGGCGATCGGCTGGCATTCCGCTTCACCACCCGAAAGGCGGGATATCTGCTCGGCGCGCTCTTCGTTCAGGCCGATCTGCGGCACTGAACGGCGGGCACCGGCAATTCTCGCGGAGTTCTGACAGCTCGGTAATCAGGGGAGCAGTGCGCGTGCTGCCACAAGACCTGCCGTCCCAGGACCGACTCACGGTCCTCCATGTGTCCCAGCCGGTCGACGGCGGGATCGCCCGGGTCGTCGCCGACCTGGTGCGGTCCCAGGTGGCGGCCGGACTACGGGTGGTGGTGGCCGCGCCGCCCGGCGGCACCCTGCACGTCGAGGCCGCCGTCGCCGGCGCCGAAGTGGTGCTCTGGTCCGCCCGCGGCGCCCTCGGCACGACGCTGTCCGGGCGCCGGCGACTGACCCGGCTGGTCCGGCGCACCGGCCCCCACCTCGTGCACGCCCACGGGCCCCGGGCCGGGTACGCCGCCCGGATGGCCCTGCGCGGCCGGATCCCGACCGTGCACCAGCCGCACTGCTGGCCGTTCGAGGTGGTCGGCGGGTGGGCGGCGCGGGTCTGGGAGCGGTACGCGGCGCGTTGGACGGACCGGGTGCTGTGCGTGAGCGAGGCGCAGCGGCGGCGCGGGGCGACCGTGGGGGTGACGGGCCGGTGGGTGGTGATCCCCAACGGCGTGGACCTGCGGCGGTTCTCGCCCACCGACGACGACGCCCGGGCGGCGGCGCGCGAGGCCCTGCCCGTGCTGCGCGACACGGTGCCGGCGGGGGCGCCGCTGGTGGTGTGCGTGGCCCGGCTGTGCGCGCAGAAGGGCCAGTCGACGCTGTTGCGGGCCTGGCCCGAGGTGGCCGCGGCGGTCCCGGGCGCCCGCCTGGTGCTGGTCGGGGACGGGCCGGACCGGGCGGCGCTGCGGCGGGCCGCACCGCCCGGGGTGCTCTTCGCCGGCGCCGTCGACAGCGCCGCCCCCTGGTACCGGGCGGCGGACCTGGTGGTGGTGCCGTCGCGGTGGGAGGGGATGGCGCTGGTCCCCCTGGAGGCGATGGCCTGCGGCCGGCCGGTGGTGCTCAGCGACGTCGGCGGAGCCCGGGAGTGCCTGCCGGCCGACGCCGCGGACGACTGCCTGGTGCCGCCGGGCGACCCGGCCGCGCTGGCCCGGGCCGTCATCGCGCTGCTGGCCGACCCCGACCGGCGGACGGCACTCGGCGCACGGCTCGCGGACCACGTACGGATGGCCCATGACGTGCAGCGGATGGCGGGTGCGGTGCTGAACCTCTACCGGGAGCTGCTCGCCGTACCGCCCGTCCTGACCGCCGCGCGGGCCGGGCGATGACCGCCGAGCGCGCGGACGCTCCCGCAGTCGACGCCGAGGGGTGCGCCCGGCCGCCGGCCGGGATGCTGCCTCAGCCCGCCGTCCCGGTCCGGCCGCCCCGCCGCCCCGCGCCCGACCCGGCGTCACCGGCACGGTCCGGCCGGACCGTGCCGCGGAGGGCCGTCCCCGCCCTGCTGGCGACGGCCGACGCACTGGCCACCACCGGCGCACTCCTCCTCGTAGGAGCGGACCCGGCGCTGCTCGCCGGTCTGGTGCCGGTCCTGCTGCTGCTCAACTCCCGGGCCGGGCTCTACCGTCCGGGCCCCGCCCCGGCCGCGCTGGACGAGCTGGCGCCGCTGCTGGGCCGGGCCGCCGCCGGCTGGTGCGCGGTGGCCGCGGCGCTGGCCGCGCTGCGCCCCGGGCTCGCGCTGGGCCCGGTCGCGCTCCCGGTCGCGGTGGCCGCGCAGGCGGCGCTGGCCGGCGCCGCCCGGGCCGTGGTGTACCGGGCCCGGCGCGCCGCCGCCCGGCGCCGCCCGCGGTCGGCGCTGCTGGTCGGCCCGGAGCCGGCCGCCCGGCAGCTGGCCGCGGCGCTGCTGGCGCACCCGGAGTACGGGCTGCGCCCGGTGGGCGTGGTGGCGACCGGGCCGGTCGGGCCCGAGGGCGCCCCGGCCGGCGCGGGACCCGCGCCGCTCCGCTCCTCCGAGGCGGTCACCCGCGCGGTCATCCGGCACACCGTCCGCGACGCGGTGTTCCTGCTGCCGCCGGAGAGCGACCCGTACGCCGCGGCGCTGCTCCGCCGGTTCCTCGGGCAGGGCGCGGCCGTCTGGCTGGCCGGGGCCGCCGCGGGTCACGACGGGCGGCCGGCGGGGTCGGGCACCGGCCACCTGTGGGGTTTCGCCTGCCGGCCGTTGGAGACCGCGCGGCCCCGGTCCGGCGGGCCGGTCAAACGGGCGCTGGACCTCGTCCTGGCGTCGGTGGCACTGCTGTTGACGGCACCGCTGCTGCTCGGCTGCGTACTGGCCGTGCGGCTGGTGGACGGGCCCGGGGTGTTCTGCCGGCCGGAACGCGTCGGCAAGGACGGCCGGCGCTTCGCCCTGCTGCGGTTCCGCACCGCGCGCCCCGGTGCCCAGCCGGGCCGCCTCGGTCGATGGCTGCGGCGCACCTCGCTGGACGGGCTGCCGCAGCTGTGGAACGTGCTGCGCGGCGAGCTGAGCCTGGTCGGGCCGCGCCCCGAACGCCCCTCCCGGGCCGCGGAGTTCGCCCGCCGGCACCCCGGCTACGCGGCCCGACTCCGGATGCCGCCCGGCCTCACCGGTCTGGCGCAGGTGCACGGGCTGCGCGACGGCGCCCGCGCCGAGGACCGGGCGCGCTTCGACAACCTCTACATCGACGGCTGGTCGCCGGGGCAGGACCTGCGGATCCTGCTGCGGGCCGCGGCCCGGTCGCCGTTCCGGCGGGCGGGCCGGTGACCCCGGGCGCCGCGGTGCCGGCCGCCCCGGCCGGCCGGCCCCCGCGTCCGCCGCACCGCCGCGCGCTGCCCCCCGACGAGGCCGACCCGGCCGCTGACCAGGCCACCCTGGCCGTTACCCCTGGAGGGATCCGGTGAAAGTCCTGCACGTCATCACCGGCCTCGAAGTGGGCGGCGCCGCGCAGCAGCTGCGGCTGCTGCTGCGCCGGCTGCCCGCCCACTGCGAGGTCGTCACCCTGACCAACCCCGGCCCGCTCGCCGAGGCCATCGAGGCGGACGGCACCCCCGTCACCCACCTCGGCATGACCGGCAACCGGGACCTGTCCGCGCTCCCCCGCCTGGCCGGCCTGATCCGCACCGTCGGCCCCGACCTCGTCCACACCCACCTCTACCGGGCCTGCGTCTACGGCCGGATCGCCGCCCGGATGGCCGGCGTCCGGGCGGTGGTCGCCACCGAGCACTCGCTGGGCGACGCGGTCATCGAGGGCCGGCGGCTGACCCGCGGCGTGCGCACCCTGTACCGGGCCACCGAGCGGCTGGGCTCGGCGACCGTCGCGGTCTCGGACACCGTCGCCGCCCGGCTGCGCCGCTGGGGCGTCCCCGAGCGGCGGATCCACGTGGTGCCCAACGGCATCGAGGCGCACCGCTTCGCCTACGACCCGGCCGCCCGGGCCACGATCCGGGCCCAACTCGGCCTGTCGCCCGACGCGTTCGTGGTCGGCGGCGCCGGCCGGCTGGTGCCCGGCAAACGGTTCGACGTCCTGGTCCGGGCGGTGACCCAGCTCCCCGGTGTCCACCTGCTGCTGGCCGGGGACGGGCCGGAGCGGGAGCTGCTGCGGCGGATGGCCGGGCAGTTCGGCTCCGCCGACCGGATCCACCTGCTCGGCGCCCGCGGCAGCGCGGACGGGCCGACGGCCGGTGCCGAGCCGGACATCCCCGGCCTGCTGTCCACCATCGACGTCTTCGTGTCGCCGTCCCCCGACGCGGCGTTCGGACTGGCCACCCTGGAGGCCCTGGCCTGCGGACTGCACGTCCTGCACGGCAGCTGCCCGGTCGTCGACGAACTCCCCGACGACCAGGCCCCCGGCGCCCGCCGCTTCGGCCACGGCGTACACGAACTCGCCGCCGCACTAAGGGAGTTGCGGCGCACCGGAGTGGTCCGACTGCCGGTGCCCCCGGTGGTGCGGCGCTACGACATCGACCGCAGCGCCCAGGAGTTGATGGCCGTCTACGAGGAGGCCCGCGTCGCCTCGCGTCGGACCCGTCCGACGACGGCACCCACCGGCCCCCCGCCCCAGGGCCTGCCCGCGGGCGTCTCCCTGCCCGACCCGTCCCCGGCGCCGGTACCCGACGGGCATTCGCTCTCCCAGCGCTGACGGGTCCGGTCCGCCGGCGGGTCGGCCGGTCCGGAAACGGCGGAGGGGCGGCCGTCACGGCCGCCCCTCACCCGCCCCGCCGCCCCACCGGCGGACCGGACCCGTCACCTCACCCGCACCGTCACCACCGCCTCACTGGCAGCGGTCGACCGCCTCGATCGTGCGGGCCGCCTCCCCCAGCGCGGCACGCAGCACCACCGGGTCGGTGGCATCGGCGTACGCGCCCTCCGGGGGCACCAGCCAGCCGGTGCCCTGCACCGGCGGCCCCGGCACCGCCCCGTCGTCCGGCCCGCCGAAGGGGACCCCGCGCGCAGAGGTCTGGGTGCAGGCGCTGCCCGGTACGTCCCAGCCGTCGGCCGTCCCCGGCGGGACCAGGAATCCGAGGGTGTCGCAGGCGCCGTCGTGCAGGACCGGGCCGACGCCGTCCCGCAGCCGCAGGATGTCCACCGCCTCCAGGCCCTGCCGGGCCGGCACCGTGACCAGGTCACAGGGCTGGGCGGCGGCCACCGGGGCGATACGCCCCTCGCGACCCGCGGCCCGACCCGCGGACTCCTTGCCACCCCTGCTGACGCCGGTCTCCCACACGGAGAACCCCTCCTCTGCACGCGCCACACCCTTTACACCGTCTTCAACGGAGAAACGCGTCAACAGCTACGGCGGCGGAACGCTGCAAAGGATGGCACTTCATGGCGGATCACGGGTGAGATATTCCGGTTTGTTGCCAAACGCAGGGTGGCCGACCCGTCACAGCGGGTACCGTCGACCCGCCGCACCGCCAGGACGCGGCACGGTCACACGATGGCACGGAGTAGGGCACGGAGAGGTCCGCCATGGCGTCGCAAGCTCAGCGTTCAGCGTCGTCCCGCACCGTACCCGCCCGCCCGAACACCGCTTTCCGACAGCTGCGCGGCCGGCTGTCGCCCGGCGAGTTCGCGGCGGCGGTCCGACGGTCCGCCCGTGAGATCGGCGAGCAGGTCTCGTGCGACGCCCGCTATGTGGGCCGCGTCGAGTCCGGGGAGATCCGGTGCCCGAACTACGCCTACGAACGGGTGTTCCGGCACATGTTCCCGGGGCTGACGCTGCCCGACATGGGGTTCGCGCCGCGGGAGACGGTACGCGGACGGGGGGCGCGTACGACGGCAACGAGCGCCGCGGCCCTGGCGACCGACCCCGACCACCGCGATACCCGTATCCAGAACTGCAAGGAGAGCGACGTGCTACGTCGCGCGTTCATCACCGGCGGCCCGGCGGCCGCCCTGGGCCTGACCGGCTTCTGCCCGGCCGGCCCCCCGGCGCAGGCGCCGGCTCCGCCGGACGGTTACACCGTGTCCGTGCCCGGACCCCGTACCGCCCCCGGCGCCCGGGCCGGCGCCGCCGAGGCCACCGCCGTCGAGGAAGCCGTCCGCCGGATCCGCCTGCTGGACGACCGGCACGGCGCCGACGGCCTGTACCACCGCGCCGCCCAACCGCTGCGCGTCGCCTACGAACTGCTGGACGCCGGCACCCAACGCCGCGCGGTCTACGACCGGCTGCACGCCGGCGCGGGCGAACTCGCCATCTCCGTCGGCTGGTTGGCGCACGACTCCGGTCGCTTCGACGACGCCCGCTCGCACTACGCGGAGGCGCTGTCCACCGCCCGGGTCTGCGGCGACGCCGCCCTGGAGGCGCACGCGTTCTGCAACACCGCCTTCCTGGCCCGCGACGCCGGCCGGCCGCGCGAGGCGGTACGGGCCGCGCAGGCCGCCCAACAGGCCGCCAAGCGGCTCGGCTCACCGCGACTGCGGTCGCTGCTGGCGCTGCGCGAGGCCGGCGGTTGGGCGGGCCTCGGCGACCGTACCGGCTGCACGCAGGCGCTGACCCGGGCCGAGCGGCTGTTCGCGGCCGGGCCCGGGGAGCGTGATCCGGAGTGGATGACCTTCTACGGGGAGGCCGAATTCGCCGGCCTCACGGCACAGTGCTGGGCGGCACTGGGCGAACGGGGGCGCGCGGCGGAGCACGCACGCCGGGCGGTGGCACTGCAGGATCCTCACTTCACCCGCAACATCGCCCTGTTCACCACGGAGTTGGCGGGCAACCTCGCGGCGAGCGGCGCCGCCGAAGAGGCCGCCACGGCCGCTCTCCAGGCGCTCACCCTGCTGGCGGAGGTCCGTTCCGCCCGGATCCGGGCAATGCTGGACGACGCCGCCCGGGCGCTCGGCCCCTACCGCAGCTGCGGCCCGGTCGCCGACTTCCTGGCGCACTACCGGGCGGCCGGCGAACCCGTGGGGCGGTAGCCGCCCCGGGCCGCCCCCCGCCGAGGGCGGCGGCGCTCAGTCGAGGTCGAGGTGCCCGGTGTCGTTCCAGCTCACCACGGCCGGTTCGTCATACGCCCAGCCGAGCACCGACAGGGAGGTCGGCGCCAGCCGGAGCCGCGCCGCGAAGGAGATGTCCAGGCCCAGCCAGCGCGCACCCAGGACCCGCAGGATGTGGCCGTGCGCGAAGACCAGCACATCGCGGTCGGCCGAGCGCACCCAGTCGACGACCTCGTCGGCCCGGGCGGAGACCTCGGCGAGCGTCTCGCCCGCCGGCACCCCGTCCCGCCAGATCAGCCAGTCCGGCCGGTCGGCCTTGATCTGCGCCGGGGTGAGCCCCTCGTAGGCGCCGTAGTCGATCTCCAGGAGTGCGTCCCACTCCTGGGCCCGCGTCCCGAAGCCGGCCAGTTCGCAGGTCTCCTTGGCGCGCACCAGGGGGCTGGTGCGGACCTCGACGTCCGGCAGGCCGTCCCAGGGGGCGCGGTGCAGCCGCTCGCCCAGGAGCTTGGCGCCGCGCCGCCCCTCGTCCAGCAGGGGGATGTCGGTCCGTCCGGTGTGCCGGCCGGAGACGGACCACTCCGTCTGCCCGTGCCGGGCCAGGAGAATGCGCGGTGCCATGGGTCGTACCTCTCGCCGGATTCCCGGCTTGTCGTCGTGCTTCGCTGGGCGCGGGCGGCGCTGACCGCGGCCCTTCCATCATCGCGCACCCGGCGGAAACCCGGCCGGCGGCCCCGGCAGGGGGGCGCCGGCCGCAGTGCGTGGCGCTCGCTGCCGCGGTGGAGCCGGTGCCGGCACCGGGCGTGATGGATGCGAGACTTCGGCAGGTGAACGTTTCCCGCGAAAGCCCACCGAGCCTGCGGCAGCGTTTGACCGAGCTGCGCGGACCGGGGGTGCGCCCCCGGTCGCTGGATGCCCGCGCCCTCGCCGCGCTCGCCGCCAATCCCGGCTGCCGACGCCGGGCGCTGCTGGACGGCGCGGGCGTCGACAAGGGCGCGCTGGCCCGCGCGCTGGGCTCGCCCGCGGGGAACGGCCAGTCCCAGTTCGCCCTGGTCCGCGGCAACTCCTTCGAGGCCCGGGTGAAGGCCGACGGCGGCATCGAACTGCTGCGGCTGGTGTGCGAGCGGCTGGCGCCGGGCACGGCGGTGCCCGAGGACGGCGCGGTCGCCCGGCCCGATCTGTCCGCGGCCGGTCCCGAGGGCCGGGCGGCGCGCACCGCGCTGGCGCTGCGCGAGGCGACCGCGGCCGGCGGCTGGGCGCTGCTGGACCACCCGCTGCTGGCGATGGAGGTCGCCGGCTCGCCGGCCTACGTGGAGCCGGACGCCGTGGTCGTGCATCCGGACGGCAGCTGGACGGTCGTCGAGATCAAGTCCTTCCCGATGATCGACGGGTCAGCGGACGCCGCCAAGGTCGGCGCCGCGGCCCGCCAGGCGGCGGTCTACGTCCTCGCCCTGGAGGCGGTGGCCGAGCACACCGCGGCGCACACCGGCCGCCCCGTCCGGGTCCGCGAGCGGGCGCTGCTGGTCTGCCCCAAGGACTTCTCCAACCTCCCGACCGCCGCCACCATCGACATCCGCAAGCAACTCGCCACCACCCGGCGCCAGTTGACCCGGCTCACCCGCGTCGAGGAGATCGCCGCCGCGCTCCCGGCGGGGACCACCTTCGACCTCGGGCTGACCGACGACGGCCGGACCGCGACCCGCCCGTCCGACGAGCTGACCGAGGCGGTGGAAGCGGTCTCCGCGGCCTACGCCCCGGAGTGCCTGGCCGCCTGCGAACTGGCCTTCCACTGCCGCAAGCGGTCCCGCCAGGACGGTGCGGTGGAGAGCCTGGGCCGCGGCGCACGGGGCGAGTTGGGTGGGCTGCGGACCATCGAGGAGGCGCTGGCGGCGGCCGCCGGCGCGCCCGGCGCGGACCCCGACGACCCGGCCGTCCAGGCCCTCCGCGCGGCCGCCGCACTGCGCGCCGCGGCCCTCGCCGGCACCACTGCCCCCGGCCCAAGCGCCGGCCCCACTGGAGCGGCGCACGCCGCGCCCCCACCTGCCCCCCGGCACGGGGAGGACACATGTCACTGATCGAGACGCTGGCCCGGATGGAGGCGGTGGCCGCCGGGCGGGCCCAGCCGCTGACCACGGTCCGCCACCGCCACCTCGCCGCCGAACCGCTGGTCCTCGTCCCGCTCACCACCGCCGGTGAGGCCGGTGCCCCGCTGGGCGCCCTGGTCGGCACGGACCGGGAGAAGCCGCTGCTGCTGACGGTCCCTCAGCCCCGGGACCGCGACCTGCGGTTCGCCTTCCTCGCCGACCTGGCCGAGGCGGTGCTGCCCTACGTGGACGGCTTCGCCGACGACGTCGAGTTCGAGGAGCGCAAGGAGACCGACGCGGAGACCGGCAAGAAGGTCCCGGTGCAGGTCGAACTGTGCGCCGACGCACCCCAGTTGATCGTGCCCAGCGCCGCCGGCATCGCGTACGTCCGCCTGCTGGGCCGCTCGATGCGGTTCCGGCGGACGGCCGAGCAGGAACCGGAGACGCCCTACCCCGCGCCGCCGCACGTCCCGCTGCTGGGCCGCTGGTTCACGCACTTCGGCGAGCGGGCCCGGGTGCCGGGCGCCTCCCTGCTGCTCTCCATGACGGGCCTGCTGACCCGGCACTGGGCGACCGGCCAGAGCGTCCTGGAGGACCAGCACCTGGGTGCGCTGCTCGCCTGGATCGCCCCGCCGGCCGGGGTACCGGCCCAGCGGGCCGCCGAGCTCGCCGAGGCGGCCCGCGACGCGAACGGGCAGCTGCACTGCCCGCCGGCCGGACCGGCCACCGACCCGGCCTTCGACAACCGGCTGCTGGCCCCAGCGATGGCCCGCTATGACGCCGGAGCACCCGGCGCCGACGAGGAGGTCCGCGCCCTCGTCGAGAGCCAACTGCGGCCCACCTGGGACGCCGTCTGGCAGGGCATCGACCTGCTCCGGTGCCTCCCCGAGGGCGCCCGGGTCACCGACCGCTGGAAGCGCGACCGCTGGTCGTACACCGCCCACCGCGACCGGATCCGCGCCGGGGAGCCACCGCAGCCCAAGCAGGACGACGCGGTCACCGCCGCCCAGAAGCTCGCCGCCCGGGAGAGCGCGCAGGCCCAACTGGACGCCCAGGAAGCCCTGGACGACCCGCTGGTGATGGCCGCCCGACGGCTCGCCGGCGAGGCGTTGCAGGGCACGGTCACCGCCGTCGAGATGGCGCTCTCCGAGGGCAAGCGGCCGATGCCGCGCCCCCTGGTGACGCTGCGCACCGAGGACCGTCCCCCGTTGGCCGAGGGCGCCAAGCTCTACCGCGCGTTCCCCGACGGGCGCACCCAGACCGCCGAGTTCGTGGCGTTCGCCGCCGGTGAGGACGGCGCCCCGGTGGTCCGGCTCACCGGCGGCATGGGGCGCGGTCGCACCCCCGAGCCGGGCTCGGTACCGGAGCCCGGCGAGGCGCTGTGCTGGACGCTCTTCGAGCACGCCCCGCGCGGCGGCCCCACCCTCCCGGAGCCGGAGGACACGCCGTGGACGCACGGTGGTCCCCCGCCCGGCCCCGGCGACGCGGCGCCCGCCGCCGATCCGGTCACCCCCGAGGACTTCCTGTGACCCGCGTCCACCGCCCCACGCCCGCCAACTCCCCGGAAGCCACCCCGGTATGACGCCCCCTCAGCCCCTGCCCGTACCGCCGCCCGTGGACCCCGCCGCGGCGGCGGCCGAGGCGACCGACGCGATCCTGCACGACACGCTGCACAGCACCCGCCGCGGCGTGGTCGTCGACTCCCCGCCGGGCGCCGGGAAGTCCACCCTGGTCGTCCGCGCCGCCCGCGAACTGGCCGCAGCGGGCCGCCGCTTGATGATCGTCGCGCAGACCAACGCCCAGGTCGACGACCTCGTCCTGCGCCTCGCCGCGAAGGACCCCGACCTCCCGGTGGGCCGCCTCCACAGCAGCGACCCCGACGCCTTCGACCCCGCCCTCGCGGACCTGCCCGCCGTCCGCACCTCCGCCAAGATCGCCGACCTGACCGCCCTGGACGTGGTCGTCTCCACCGCCGCCAAGTGGGCCTACACCAAAGTCGAGGAACCCTGGCGGCACGCCATCGTGGACGAGGCGTACCAGATGCGCTCCGACGCCCTGCTGAGCGTCGCCGGCCTCTTCGAGCGGGCGCTCTTCGTCGGCGACCCGGGCCAACTCGACCCGTTCAGCGTGGTCGGCGCCGACCAGTGGGCCGGCCTCTCCTACGACCCCTCCACCAGCGCCGTCTCCACCCTCCTCGCCCACAACCCCGACCTGCCGCAGCACCGCCTGCCCGTCTCCTGGCGGCTCCCGGCCTCCGCCGCGCCCCTGGTGTCCGGCGCGTTCTACCCCTACACCCCGTTCCGCAGCGGCACCGGCCCCGGCGACCGGCGGCTGGCCTTCGGCGTACGGGGCGACGGCTCGGCCGTGGACCGCGTCCTGGACGAGGCCGCGGAGTCCGGCTGGGGCCTGCTGGAGCTGCCCGCCCGGCACACCCCCCGCACGGACCCGGAGGCGGTCCACGCCCTCGCCCGGGTCGTCCGCCGGCTACTGGACCGGGGCGGCGCCGCCACCAGCGAGCACAGCGACGACCCGGAGCCGCTGACGGCCGCCCGGATCGCGGTCGGCACCGCCCACCGCGACCAGGCGGCGGCGGTCCGCGCCGCCCTCGCCGAGCTGGGCGTCACCGGCGTCACGGTGGACACCGCCAACCGCCTCCAGGGCCGCGAGTTCGACGTCACCGTCGTCCTCCACCCGCTCTCCGGCCGCCCCGACGCGACCGCCTTCCACCTGGAGACCGGCCGCCTGTGCGTGCTCGCCTCCCGGCACCGGCACGCCTGCATCGTCGTCTGCCGCGCCGGCGTCACCGAACTCCTCGACGAACACCCCGCCACGGACCCCGTTCAGCTGGGCGTCACCGTGAAGTTCCCGGACGGCTGGGAAGCCATGATGTCCACCTGGGATCACTGGTCCGAGCACCGGGTGGTCTGGCGTCCCTGACGCCCCTCCGCCACCTGCTCGGCAGGCGATCAGCGCGGCGCCGCCCCATCCGCAGGACGGAGTCCGGCACGCCGCCGGAGACGGCCGAGGGAAACAGCCCGGACGGCTGGGAAGCGAACCCCTCCGCACTCGCCCACCTGTCGGAACACCGCGTCCCGCTGCGGGGGTGGTCGACGGTCCCGCGCCGTGGCCGCGGTGGCCCGGTTCGGCCACCGGACCCGGACCCGGACCCGGCAGGTCAGCCCGCGACGTGCGGCGGTCGCACTCCTTCTCCCGGCGCCGCGGCGGGCCACCGCATGACGGCAGGTCCGGCCCGGAAGCGGAACCCCGGGACCGCGCCGCGGGAGCCCCCAGCGGCACCCCCAGCTGCCCCCTTGCGCAGGGCGGGACAATGGAATGCGGCACACAACCATGGAGGTAGGTACATGTCCGAGCCGCAGCCGGCTCCCGATCCACGCGGTACGGCACCCGCCCCCCGCCGCATGAAGCCAGCGCAGTTGCTGTTCGAGCCCCCCGAGGCCACCGCCGACCCCGAGCACTTCTTCGGGCTGGAGTCGATGGAGGACCCCAGCGCCCTGCTCGGCCGCGCGACCGAGCTCACCCTCGCGTTCCGCGCGGCGGCCGACCGCGCGACGGAGTTCCAGGCGATGGCCGCCGCGCAGCTGACCGACCCCCGCCGCTTCGACCGGCTGCCGCTGGCGGAGGTCGCCGAGCGGGCCGACTGGACCGAGGACTACGCGCAGAAGATGGTCGAGTTCGGCCGGAGCCTGATGCACAGCGGCAGCACCGTCCCGCCCGACATCGACTGACCGGCGACCGCGCGCGTCCGGCGGATCCGGCGCACCCACGGGGACCGTTGGCGCAGCGGTCCGGCCCACGACCCCGGCCACCACCTCACAGGAACCACACCAACCGCAGGCCCCCCTCTCGGCTCATGGTCCAAGATCATGAGCCGCTGGCATATGCGGGGAGGGGAAGATACTCCCCACCGCCCCGCCCTGTCCCGTTTTCCGCCAATCAGCTCTGTCGGGACGCGCCGGATCGGTAGACCTGTCCCATGAGCGACTGGCTGCCTGAGACCCCCCGGAACCTGGCCTTCCCCACCACGGCGTACGTCACCCTCGCCGGGGCCGACTGGCTCGCCTCCGCCAGCCCGCATCCGGAGGGCATGCACATGCTGTGGGCGGAGCACCCCGCGGCGCCCAGCGTCCTGCCGTGCGGCGGGGTCTTCGACGTGATCAACGCCCCGGCGCTCTTCGGACGGCGCATGGTGGACCGCCTGTGGTCGGCCGGTCCGGGGTCGGGGCCGGTGGCCACACACCGCGGCCGGATCCTGCTGTTCGCGACTCCCGGTACCGCCCAGCGACTGCCCGCGCTGCTGGCCTGGGAGGAGTGGGGCAGCGCCGTACCGCCCCTGATGTGCCACGGCAGCGGGGACGCGGTGACGGTGCCGCCGCTGCACCCCCGTCCCCGTACGGCCGGCACGGGGACGGGCGGCCGGCGGGAGCCGGCGGACGGCCCCGGGTACGCCGAGGGCGGCGCCGGACGCGGCTACGGCTGGGCGGCGCCGGGAGCGGGGCAGCCGGGCAACCGCGCCGACCTGGGCGACCCGGCAACGCCCACCGGGTCGCGCTGGCTGGTGGCGCCGGACGTCCGCGCCCCCTGGCTGCCGGGGCCCGACATCCTGCTGTGGGCCTGCGTACGGGCCGCCCGCAGCGTGCTCGGCGCGGACCGGGAAACTGCCCGCACGCACCACGAACCCGCTGCTCAGGGCGCGGATGCCGTGCTGACGGGGGGCTGAGGAGAATCGATTTTTGCCCTCCCCGGCCAGGATGCTAATGTTTCCTCCGTCAGCAGGCGCCGCTAGCTCAGTTGGTTAGAGCAGCTGACTCTTAATCAGCGGGTCCGGGGTTCGAGTCCCTGGCGGCGCACAGACGGTCGAAGGCCCCCACTCCGGTGGGGGCCTTCGGCGTGCGTGGGGGCCTTTCGACCGCCGGGGAGGTCTCACGAGGTGCTGCGGGTGACCTTGACCGCCCATTCGCCGTCGGTGGTCCGGCCCTGCACCTGGATACGGACGCCGTCCTCGGTGTCGTTGAGGCTCTCCCCGACGCCGAGCGGCGCGTCGGCGAGCGGCGGATAGACGGAGGTGCCCCAGCAGGCGGAGGTGCCGGGGTGGCCGTCGAGCACCTGGACGGGGCCCGCGCCGGAGGCGGTGGCGCTGCGGACCCGGTAGACGAGGACGCCCTCGGTGCAGATGGAGCGGTCGTTGCCCTCCGCGCCGCGGGCCTCCAGGGCGAGGGCACTGTCGGGGCCGGTGCGGACCACCAGGAGGCGGGGGCGGCGGTGGTCGCCGGGGTCCTCGGGGGCGGAGAGGGTGCGCAGCGAGTGCATCCGGGGGTGGTCCAGGCCGACGCAGTCGACCTGGCCGTCGGTGATCCAGCCCAGGCGCCACTTGTGCCAGGCGAAGGGGTCGGGGGCCAGCCCGAACTGGCTGCCCATGAGGTCCCAGTCGCCCACGTAGGTGTCCCAGTCGCCGTGGCCGTTCTCGGGGCGGTGGTAGAGGTCCGGCAGGTCGAAGACGTGGCCGGTTTCGTGGGCGAGGACGTTGCGGTCGGGCGGACTGTGTTCGAAGACGGTGACGAAGCGGCGGAGCTCGACGCCGTCGGCGTGCATCGGTTGGTCGAGGTTGACGACCTTGGTGGCGTCCGAGTCGACGCCGGGGGCGGCCGGGTCGGCGACGAGGTAGACCAGGTCGTAGCGGCTGAAGTCGATGACGGGGTCGGCGGCGGCGACCGCGTCGCGGAGGTAGGCGGAGCGGCGTCCGGATTCCCAGTCGCGTTGTATGCCGTACCAGGCGGACGGGTGCGGCATGCGGACCCAGCGGTGGTGGATGTGGGTGCGGAGGTGGAACTTGCCGTACGAGGCGCGGTCGAAGAAGCGGGCGGTGGCGGGGAAGTAGTCGCCGGACAGCCGCTGCGGGGTCGTGGTGGGGTGAGCGTCCGGGAAGGACAGGAAGATCATCACGGCGTCGAGGGAGCCGTCCGGGCGGGGGTAGGCGCCGTTCCAGTTGTCGACGCCCTCGGAGTGGTGGGCGTCGGTACGTCCCAGGGCGCAGGAGAGGGCCGCTTCGGAGGCGGTGGCTGGGCCGGCGACGATGGAGGTCGCGATGAGCGCGCTCAAGGAGGTGACGACGGCTGCGACGCGCCGCATGCGACGGCGGTCCACCCCGTGGGGTGTCTGGGCGCGCGGCACGTAGACCTCCAGGGACGGATTCGGGACACCCACTTACCCTGAGGTGATTTCATGCTCTTCGTCTCGTTATGGCAGCCCGTATGAGTGACCGTCGCGCCTCGCCCGCCCCGTAACGGAAAGTCACAAGCGACCAAAGGGGCAATAGGGGCGAACAGAGCCGGGCAGAATTGGCTGAACTTCCGTCATGCGTGCGGATGGTCACGGCTTCGTCGCTGGATCGGCCCTCGTGCCAGCCTCTATGATCGCCACACTTTCCAGCGCGAGGACCCCCTCCGTCACGAGACAAGCGCCATGCGGGAGCGAGCAGTGAGCGGACACCCCGACAGCACGGGCCGCACGCCCGGAGCGACACTGCCCGCGGTGACGGAGCGTGATGGTTCGACCAACGAATCCGCTGCCCGACCCGCTCCCCCGCCCGCCTGCGACGCCTCGGCGCGGTGCGACGACACCGCCGCCTCGCTCGGCGACTACCGCGCCGCCTTCCGCACCGCGAGCCTGCCGATGGCCGTCCTCAACCGCGACGGGCTGGTGCTCGCCGCCAACCCCGCACTGGGCGAACTGGTGGGCACCGACCCGGACGACCTGGTCGCCGCCACCGCCGCCGACCTCACCGACCTGGGCGCCGACCCGCGGGTGTGGGCCGCGTACCGGGAGGTGCTGTGCGGCCGCAGCGAGCGGTTGTGCTGCACCCGGCGGCTGAAACGGTCCGACGGAAGCTCCGTATGGGTGGAGGTGACCGTCGAGCCGGTCGCCGAGGGGCCGCTGGGCGGCGCGGAACGGGTGCTGCTGTCGATCGCGGACATCAGCGACCGGCACGATCTGCTGGCCCGGCTGCGGCACCTTCAGATGCACGATCCGGTGACCCGGCTGCCCAATCGCACGCTGTTCTTCGAGCGGCTCTCCTCGGCGCTGGAGGCGGCCGCGTTCGAGCGGTCCGGCACCGGCCGGATCGGGCTGTGTTACCTGGACCTGGACGGCTTCAAGGCGGTCAACGACACCTTGGGGCACCGGGTCGGCGACCGGCTGCTCAGCGCCGTGGCGCAGCGGCTGACGCGCTGTGCGGAGAGCGCCGCTGAGCGCGGGCCGGGCCGTGGCAGGCATCTGGTGGCGCGGCTGGGCGGCGACGAGTTCGCGCTGCTGGTCGAGGACTCCACCGGCACCGACCAGGTGGCCGAGCTGGCGCAGTGCGTCCTGGACGCGCTCCAGCGGCCGTTCGACCTCGCCGGGCAGCGGCTGTCGGTGTCGGCGAGCATCGGCGTGGTGGAGCGGACCGCGAGCGGCACCACCGCGACCGGGCTGATGCAGGCCGCGGACACCACGCTGTACTGGGCGAAGGAAGACGGCAAGGCCCGCTGGACGCTCTTCGACCCGGAGCGCAACGCACACCGGATGACCCGGCAGGCGCTGTCCAGCACGCTGCGGCCGGCGGTGGACCGCGGCGAGTTCACCCTGGAGTACCAGCCGCTGGTGGGGCTGGGGGACGGCCGGGCGCAGGGCGTGGAGGCGCTGGTGCGGTGGCGGCATCCGCAGTTCGGAGTGCTGTCGCCGAATCGGTTCATCGCGCTGGCCGAGGAGAACGGCGCGATCGTCGAACTGGGCCGCTGGGTGCTGGAGCAGGCCTGCTATCAGGCGCGGGCCTGGCAGCTGGCGCACCCCGGGGGCCAGCCGCTGTTCGTCAGCGTCAATGTGGCCGTGCGTCAGGTGTGGGACTCCGACCTGGTCGCGGACGTCGCCGGGATCCTGGCGGAGACCGGGCTGCCACCGCAGCTGCTCCAGCTGGAGCTGACCGAGTCCGCGGTGATGGGGTCGGCGGGCCGGCCGCTCCAGGCCCTCCAGGCGCTCAGCGACATGGGCGTGCGGATCGCCATCGACGACTTCGGCACCGGGTACTCCAACCTCGCCTACCTCAGCCGACTGCCGGTGTCCGTGCTGAAGCTGGACGGATCCTTCGTCCACGGCTTCCGCTCGCAGGAGCACCCGAACCCGGCGGACGAGATGATCGTGGAGGCCCTGGTCGCGCTGGCGCACCGGCTCGGGCTCACGGTGACCGCGGAGTGCGTGGAGAGCGCCGAGCAGGCCGAGCGGCTCCGCCGGATCGGTTGTGACACCGGTCAGGGCTGGCTCTACTCCCGGCCGGTGGCCCCGGACCGGGTGGAGGCGCTGTTGGACGCGGGGCGCGCCTGCGGCTGAACCGCCGCGCCCCGCGCCCCGCGCCGTGCGTCAGCCCCGCGGGAGTCCGTACGCGTCGGCTATGAGGTCGTAGGAACGGCGGCGGACCTCGCCGGTGTGGGCGTTGGCAGTGATCATCAGCTCGTCGGCGCCGGTGCGCTTAGCGAGGTCGTCGAGCCCCTGGCGGACGGCGTCGGGGGTGCCGTGGATGACGTTCCCCAGCCAGCTGTCGACGAAGTCCTGCTCGACGTCGCTGAAGTGGTGGGCGGCGGCCTCTTCGGGGCTGGGGACCAGGCCGGGGCGGCCGGTGCGCAGCCGGATCATGGCGAGTGCGCCGGTGCGGACCTGACGGCGGGCCTCCTGCTCGTCCTCGGCGGCCAGCGCGGAGACGCCGATCAGGGCGTAGGGCTCGGCGAGGACCTCGGAGGGGCGGAACGAGGCGCGGTAGAGGTCGAGCGCGGGGACGGTGTTGGCCGCGGAGAAGTGGTGGGCGAAGGCGAACGGCAGGCCGAGCGCGCCGGCCAGGCGGGCGCTGAAGCCGGAGGAGCCGAGCAGCCACAGGGGCGGGCGGTGCGGGGACTGGACGCCACCGGGGGCGGTGGCCTGGACGGGGCCGGGCACGGCGTGGATCCGGGCGTACGGGTGGCCGTCGGGGAAGGAGTCGTCGAGGAAGCGGGTCAATTCGGCGAGCTGCTGGGGGAATTCGTCGGCGCCTTCATGGAGCCGCTCGGTGCGGCGGAGGGCGGCGGCGGTGGCGCCGTCGGTGCCGGGGGCGCGGCCCAGGCCCAGGTCGACGCGGCCGGGGGCCATCGCCTCCAGGGTGCCGAACTGCTCGGCGATGACCAGGGGGGCGTGGTTGGGCAGCATGACGCCGCCGGAGCCGAGCCGGATGCGGTCGGTGTGGGCGGCGATGTGGGCGAGGAGCACGGCGGGCGAGGAGGAGGCGACGCCGGGCATGGAGTGGTGCTCGGCGACCCAGTAGCGGTGGAAGCCGCGGCGCTCGGCGGTGCGGGCGAGCTCGACGGCGGTGCGGACCGCGGCGGTGGCGGTGCTGCCGGCGCCGACCGTCACCAGGTCGAGCACGGACAGGGGGACGGGCGCGGTGCCCAGGGCCGTGCCCCGGATCCCGTCGCCCCCGGGCTCGCCGTCGGTGCCCGGGGTCTGCTGGTCTTCGCCGCTCACGGTGCGGGTCCTCCTCGCGTCGCGCGATCTGACGTCGGTGGTCGGGTCTGCGAGGAGGTTAACCGGAGCAGTTCTCCGGTTATTCCCGGGAGAGGGTGGCAATTCCGGCCAGGTGCCGGCCGGATCGCGATTCCGGCAGATTCCCGGCCACCGCCCGACGCTTTCCGGTCACCGCACGACGCTTTCCGCACGACGGTTTCCGGCCGCGGCCCGACGGCTGCCGGGCGCGGCCGGATGACGGCAGGGCGCTACCCGCGGGCCGTACGCGAGAAGAGCGCGCCCAGCTCCGGGCAGAGCAGCGGGCGGTCGAGCAGCCGCAGGCCCTCCCAGACCGTCACCTGATTGGCGGTGAGGACCGGCTTGCCGAGCGCGGCTTCGAGGGCGGGCAGGTGGGCGGCGGTGTGCAGGGCGGTGTCGGGCAGCAGGACGGCCTCGGCGTCGGGGTGGTCGCCGAGACGGGCCAGGGCCAGCACCTCGTCGCGGCCCCAGGTGCCGACCTCGGCGGCGGTGATGATGCCGCTGCCGCGGGTCGCGACGACCTCGGCACCGGCGGCCTTGAGGAACGCCTGGAAGTGCTCGGCGACATCGGCGGGGTAGGTGGCAGCGATCGCGACCCGGTGGACGTCGAGGGCCTGGACGGCGTGCGCGAAGGCGAAGGAGGTACTGGAGGCGGGCAGCCCGGCAGTGGCCGACAGCTCCCGCACCTGTTGGTGGGCGCCTTCCCAGCCGTAGATGAAGCTGGCGCTCGTGCAGGCCCAGACGACGGCCTCGGCGCCGCGGTCCCGCAGCGCGCCGACGCCGGCCGCGAGCCGGGCCGCGGAGCCCATCTCCAGCAGGGCGTCGACCCGGTGGGCGTCCTCGCCGATGTCGGTGTGGACGAGTGGCAGGCGGACCGTGCCGCCCAGGAGCGCTTCGAGCCGGGGGTAGTCGTCCTCGGCGGAGTGGCCGGGGTAGAGGAAGCCGACCGATGCCATGCAGGTCTCCTTACTGCGGTTCCTTCGTCCCACAAGGGATCGGTTCGGGCTGGACCGCAACCTCAGGGTTGGAAGCCCCCCTCCTTGCGGGAGGGGGAGCGGAGTCACGCAGGTCTCCCTTGCGGTGATCTAGAGCCCGGGTTCTTCGGGCAGGATGGGCGGCGGATCGCTGCCGTCCACCACCTCCCCTTCGGGAGGTGCGGTAGTGCCGGCGAAGGCGGCCTCGGGCGTAGCCTGCGGCCGGCCTTTCGGTCCGCCGGTAGCGCAGCAGGACATGCCGGCCGGCCCGCTTCTAGCCACCGGGTCGAGCAGCGCCTGGTACGCCCCGACGGCCTGGATGCCGATGGCGCGCAGCGCGGCCCACATGGTCACCTGGTTGGCGGAGAGCACGGGCATCCGCAGCTCGGCCTCCAGTTGGGGGATGACGTCGTAGGTGGGGAGGTTGGTGCAGCTGATGAAGAGGGCGTCGGTGGCACCGACGACGGCCGTGCGGGCCATGTCGACGACGTCGCGGTAGGGGACCTTCCAGATGTGCCGGGTCAGTCCGAGGTAAGCGCGGCCGGTGACCGTGATGCCGGCCTCGCCCAGGTATTCCTCCAGGGAATCGGTGACCGATTTGGTGTAGGGGGTGACGACGGCGATGCGCCGGGCCCCGATCTCATGGAGCGCCGCGACCGCGGCACCCGAGGTGGTGAGGGCGGGTACCTCCCCCGCCTGGGCCATCGCCGCGCACATCGCGCGTTCGCCCGCCGTGCCGCCGACAAAGCTGCCGGACGTACAGGCATAGGCGATGACCTGGGGCGATACCGCGCACAGCGCCTGGACGGCGGCGTGCAAGGTCTCGTGCTCGCTGACCAGACGGGCCAGGTCGAGGCTGACCTCGACGGGCACGAAGGGAGTTCGGGTGAGGTGGAGGGACACGTCGTCGGGGACCCAGCGCCACAGCTCGCGGTCGAGTGCGAAGTCGAAGGGGGCGACGACGCCCACGCCGAGCTGCGGCTGTGGGCCACCCAGGAAAGAGACGTCCATGAAGGCCCCTAGAAGGCACGACGGGCTGGGATAGCCGGCCAGTGGCCGGAGAAGGTGGTGCAGCCGGACAAGCCGGGGGACGCCGGGACAGAGCCGTTGTTGACACGGTAGATACGACTTCTTAGCGTGGTCAATCCTCGCATCTCAGGCATCTGTCGGCGCCCTGTTCCGCGATACGGGGCACACGCTTCAGAACGGTTTCTGGCCTATGTCCGATAGCACCGGCAGCACCCTCCTCGTACTGGGTTCCGACCCACTCCCCCAGCTGGACCGGCTCGCCGGCCGGACCGACGTCGTCTTCGCCGACGAGGAGACGCTGGCCGGCCTACTCCCCACCGCCGACGTACTGTTGGCCTGGGACTTCACCTCCGACGCGATCCGCGACAGCTGGCCGGAGAGCGGCCCGCGCCCCCGGTGGGTGCACACCGCGAGCGCCGGCGTGGACCGGCTGCTGTGCCCGGCGCTGATCGCCGACGACACCGTCGTCACCAACGCCCGCGGGGTCTTCGAGCAGCCGATCGCCGAGTACGTCGCCGGGCTGGTGATCGCCATGGCCAAGGACTTCTACGGAAGTTGGGAGCTCCAGCGGCAGCGGCGCTGGCAGCACCGGGAGACGCTGCGGCTGGCCGGAACCCGCGCGGTGGTGGTGGGTTCGGGACCGATCGGCCGGGCCATCGGCACCACCTTGCTGGCACTGGGTGTCGAGGTCGATCTGGTCGGCCGCCGGGAGCGGACCGGTGATCCGGAGTTCGGCCGGGTGCACGGCGCGGGGGCCTTGAACGCGCTGCTGCCCCACGCCGATTGGGTGGTCTGCGCGGCGCCGCTGACGGCCCAGACCCAGGGGATGTTCGGGGCCGCGGCGTTCGCGCTGATGCCGCGCCGGGCCCGTTTCATCAACGTCGCACGCGGGCCGCTGGTCAACGAGGAAGCGCTGGTCGCGGCGTTGCGGGAGTGGCGGATCGCGGCGGCGGCGCTGGACGTCTTCCAGCGCGAGCCGCTGGGCACGGACAGCCCGCTGTGGGACGTGCCGCACTTGATCGTCTCGCCGCACATGAGCGGCGACACCCTGGGCTGGCGGGATGTGCTCGCCGCGCAGTTCCAGGACAACTTCGACCGGTGGGCGGCCGGGGAGCCGCTGCACAACGTGGTCGACAAACACCTCGGATACGTACCGGTGCAGTGACCGCGCGGGCCGTCCGGGCCCGACCCGCGGCGGTCCGCGCCCCGCCCGCCGTCCCGCTCGGGGCGGCCGACGCTCGGAGGACGCATGACCAACGGACCGACCCGCCTCGCCGACCTGTCCGCCACCCGTCTGACGGCCGGCTACGCCGCCGGCGAGTTCTCCCCCGTGGAGGCGACCCGGGAGGTGCTGGAGCGCGCCGAGGCCGCCCAGGCCGCGGTCAACGCCTTCACCCGGATCGATGCCGACCAGGCGTTGGCGCAGGCCGCGGAGTCGGCGGAGCGCTGGCGGCGCGGTGCACCGGCCGGCCCGGTGGACGGGGTGCCGGTCACCGTCAAGGACCTGTTGTTGACCCGGGGGGAGCCGACGCTGCGCGGGTCCCGGACGGTCCGGGCCGAGGGGGCGACGTGGGACGAGGACGCGCCGGCGGTGGCCCGGTTGCGGGAGTCCGGGGCGGTGTTCGTCGGCAAGACCACCACCCCGGAGTTCGGCTGGAAGGGTGTCACCGACAGTCCACGGCACGGGGTGACGGGCAATCCGTACGACCCGGGGCGCACCTCGGGCGGCTCCAGCGGGGGCAGCGCGGCGGCGGTGGCGTTGGGGGCCGGGCCGCTGAGTCTGGGGACGGACGGCGGGGGGTCGGTGCGGATCCCGGCGTCGTTCTGCGGGGTCTTCGGTCTGAAGGCGACCTACGGGCGGGTGCCGCTGTATCCGGCGAGCCCGTTCGGGACGCTGGCGCACGTGGGGCCGATGGCCCGGGACGCGGCGGACGCGGCGCTGGTGATGGACGTGATCTGCGGCCCGGACTGGCGGGACTGGTCGCAGTCGGCGCCGGAGCCGGGGTCGTTCCGGGAGGCGCTGGCCGGGAAGGTGGCCGGGCTGCGGGTGGCCTACAGCCCGTCGCTGGGCTGGGACGTGCCGGTCGCGCCCGAGGTGGCGGCGGCGGTCCGCCGGGCGGTGGACACGCTGGCCGGGCTCGGCGCGGACGTCGAGGAGATCGACCCGGGGGTGGCGGATCCCGTGGAGGCGTTCCACACGCTGTGGTTCAGCGGCGCGGCCCGGCTGGTGCAGCCGCTGGGGGCGGCCGACCGGGAGTTGCTGGACCCGGGACTGCGGGAGGTCTGTGAACAGGGCGCCCGCTACAGCGCGCTGGACTATCTGGCGGCGGTCGACGTCCGGATGGCGCTGGGCCGGGCGATGGGGCGTTTCCACAGCGTCTACGACCTGCTGGTGACGCCGACCGAGCCGCTCACCGCCTTCGCGGCTGGCGCGGAAGTACCGCCTGGTTCCGGCCACACCCGCTGGACGGGCTGGACGCCGTTCACCTATCCGTTCAACCTCACCCAGCAGCCGGCCGCGACCGTGCCGTGCGGGGTGGACGGCGACGGGTTGCCGATCGGGGTGCAACTGGTGGGTGCGCGGCACGCGGATGCGCTGGTACTGCGCGCCGCGCACGCCCTCTACGAGGCGGGGGCGGCGGAGATCCCGGCACCGCGGATGCCCTAGGACCGGTCCGGCCCTGATCCACCGGACGGGTCCTGGGGCGGGGGCGAACACTTCCCCTAGGGGATGCCGGCGCCCCCTGCGGGGCCACAACGTGGCGGTGGCGGAGGGTATTCCGGCATCCCCGGGGGTGCGGGAGGAGTGGTCGGTGGCTCTCAGGCCCGGCGGAAGGTGAGGGTCTCTCCCAGGGCGCCGGCCCGCCACAGGTCCTGGCAGGCGTCGGCCATCCGGTCCAGGCCGTCGACGACCGCACCCCAGACGATGCCCGGCACCCAGCCCGCGTCACCGTTGATCAACAGGTTGTTGCGCTCGTAGAAGAGCGCGAGGTCGACGACGGTGGCGCGGCCGCGGTGCTTGGCCCCGCTCTCGTAGCCGTAGGAGGCGGTGCCCAACTGGGTGTCACTGAAGGTGAAGTAGCACAGGTCGCCGGGGATCGGGGTGATCGTCGGGTTCTCCAGCGGCGGCTCCTCGGGCGCGAACGGCGGGACCAGCGTGTAGATCTCGTTGCGGGCGTACTTGGCGTGGTAGACGTCGCCGCCGAGCGGGAGCGCGTCCCAGATGGCGGCGCACGTGAGTGGAGCGCGATCGTCGAGCAACTTGGCCGTGCAGCTGACGCCGCGCTTGTCCAGGGAGACTTCGATGAAGCGATCGGTCATATCCCGAGCGTAGGGGGCATTACCGGCGTACGGAACATCTCCCGTGCCGGTGTGAAGGGCTGGAAACCATCGGCATAGGTGTGAACGGTTCGGGTAGCCGCGCGCCCATGGCTCCTCCACAGAGCACGGCCTCAGACAATCAAGGTCCTCATGACCCTCTAGGACAGCACACCCGGGGACACGACATAACAGGACGACAGACCAGCGGCATCCGCCGCCGGTCGCTGCTCGCGGGGGTAGCGGCGCTCGGTGCAGTGGGTGCGATGGGCGCGGCAAGCGGTTGCAGCCGGGTCCCGACCGCGGAGGCGGCGGGCGGCGGTCAGCTGCTGGACCGGCTCCGCAAGAAGGGCTCGGTCACCCTGGGCGTGGCCGGCGAGCAGCCGTACGGCTACATCGGCACCGACGGCAAGATGACCGGTTCGGCGCCCACCATCGCCCGGGTGGTCTTCAAACGGCTCGGCGTGCCGCGCGTCGAGCCGTTCCCGACCGACTTCGGCTCGCTGATCGTCGGACTGAACTCCCAGCAGTTCGACGTGGTCGCGGCCGGGATGTACATCAATCCCGACCGCTGCGCGCAGGTCATCTTCGCCGATCCCGAGTACCAGATGCTGGACGCCTTCATCGTCCGCAAGGGCAATCCGCTGAAGCTGCGCTCCTACAAGGACATCGCGCGGACCGGGGCGCGGATGGCCACCGGCGTCGGCTACGCCGAGATCGATTACGCCAAGGAAGCCGGGATCACGAAAATCACCACGCTGCCGGACCAGTTGGCGGGACTGCTGGCGGTCGAGCAGGGGCGGGTGGACGTCTTCGTCGGGACCGCGGTGACGGTACGCAACGTCGTGCAGCAGTCGCGGACCACCAAGGCGGAGGCGACGCCCGAGGTCACCCCGTACGTGAAGGGGAAACCGGTGATCGACGTCGGTGGCTTCGCGTTCCGGACCCCCGAGACCAACCTCCGTGACGCGTTCAACCGCGAACTCCACAAGATGAAGCGGTCCGGGGAACTCCTGGACCTCATGCGGCCCTTCGGCTTCACCGCGCAGCAGATGACGAAGATCACCGCCAAGGAGAAGTGCCGGCCATGACTGACATCACCTGGGGTCTGTGGGAACTCCTCCTCAAAGGCGTCTGGATCACCGTCCAGCTGACCGTCTACAGCGCGGCCCTGGCCGCCGTCGTGGCCTTCGGCATCGGCCTCGCGCGCACCCACCGGCGGTGGATCGTGCGCTTCCTGTCCGGGACCTATTTCGAGATCTTCCGCGGGACCTCCGCGCTGATCCTGATGTTCTGGATGTTCTTCGTGCTGCCGATGGGGTTCGGCTGGCAGTTGGTCCCGATGTGGGCCGCGGTGCTGACGCTGGGCCTGACCTACGGCGCGTACGGTTCCGAGGTCGTCCGGGGCGCGATCGCCGCGGTGCCGCCGGGCCAGCGCGAGGCCGGGATCGCGCTCAGCTTCTCGCCCGGCCAGCAGCTGCGGAAGGTCGTCCTGCCGCAGGCGTGGCCGGGCATGGTCCCGCCCTTCAACAACCTGCTGATCGAGCTGCTCAAGGGCACCGCGCTGGTGTCGATCCTGGGCGTCGGCGACATCGCCTTCGGCGCCTCCCTGGTGCGCAACGCCACCGCGCAGAGCGCCCCCGTCTACACGATCATCCTGGTGATGTACTTCGTCCTGGCGTTCACCCTGACCCGCGGGATGCGGGCGGTGGAACGGCACGCCAAGGCGGGCGTCGGGCAGGCGCCGGCCAAGCGGTCGCGGCTGCGGCTCCGGCCCGCCACCGGCCCGGCGGTCACCGGTACCGCAGCTCCCGCGGAAGGTGAGGCCCGATGAAGTTCGACTGGTCCGCGGTCGGCGACTTCCTGCCGACGTTCTGGAAGGGCGTGCTGGTCACCCTCCAGGCCCTGGTCCTGGGTTCCCTGATCGCCTTCGCGCTCGGCCTGGTCTGGGCGCTGGCGCAGCGCTCGTCCCTTAAGGTGGTGCGCTGGCCGGTGACCGCGGTCACCGAGTTCGTGCGCAACACCCCGCTGCTGGTGCAGCTGTTCTTCCTCTTCTACGTGATGCCCGAGTGGGGCCTCACGCTCAGCGCCCTGGCCACCGGCGTGATCGGGCTGGGCCTGCACTACTCGACGTACACCGCCGAGGTCTACCGCTCCGGTATCGACGGCGTCCCGGCCGGCCAGTGGGAGGCGGCCATCGCACTGAGCCTGCCGCGCCACCGCACCTGGACCGCGGTGATCCTGCCGCAGGCGATCCGCCGCGTGACCCCCGCCCTCGGCAACTACGTGATCGCGATGCTGAAGGACTCGCCGATGCTCTTCGCCATCGGCGTGCTGGAGATGCTGGGCGAGGCCCGGCAGTTCTCCTCCCAGACCTTCCAGACCGTCGAGCCGTACACGGTCGTCGGGGTCGCTTTCATCGCCATCGCCTACCCCGCCTCTCTTCTCCTGCGAGCCCTGGAGCGCCGCCTTGTCCGCTGACCGCAGCACCCCGAACACCCCGCCCGCCACGGGCGACGACGCGCCCTCCGAGGAGACCGAGCTGATCCGCTTCGATGCGGTTACCAAGCGGTTCGGTGCGCACACCGTCCTCGACTCGCTCGACATGAAGGTCTACTCCGGCAAGCACGTCACCCTGATCGGCCCGTCCGGCTCCGGAAAGACCACGATCCTGCGGCTGATGATGACGCTGCTGAAGCCGGACGAGGGCACCATCAAGCTGGGCGACCGGTACCTGACCCACGAGGAGAAGGGCGGCAAGCTCGTCCCGGCGAGCGACCGCTACAGCCGCGAGGTCCGCAAGGACATCGGGATGGTCTTCCAGCAGTTCAACCTCTTCCCCAACATGAACGTGCTGCGGAACATCACCGAGGCCCCGGTGCACGTCCTGGGGCTGGACAAGGACGCGGCCGAGGAGCGCGCCCGCGAGCTCCTCGAACTCGTCGGCCTCACCGCCCACCTCGACAAGTACCCCACCCAGCTCTCCGGCGGTCAGCAGCAGCGGGTCGCCATCGCCCGGGCGCTGGCCATGCGCCCGCAGGTCCTGCTGCTGGACGAGGTCACCTCGGCCCTCGACCCGGAGCTGGTGGCCGGCGTCCTGGACCTGCTGCGGGACATCGCGCACTCCACGGACATCACCATGCTCTGCGTCACGCACGAGATGAACTTCGCCCGGGACATCTCCGACTGCGTGATGATGTTCGACGCCGGGCGGGTCATCGAGTTCGGTCCGCCGGAGCAGATCTTCACGGACCCGGAGCACGAGCGGACCCGGGAGTTCCTGAGCGCGGTGCTGTAGGTGGCGCGGTGGGCGGTGTCCCTGTGGGCGCCGCCCCGGGGCGTGTGGGAGTGCGGCACGTGGTGCGCGCTCCGGCACGCCCCGCCTCGCCGCCCGTTTCCCCGGCGACCGAGGCCCGCTGCCCGGCACCCCACGAGTTTTGAGGCATCCGCGCCCACTGCGATAGACGTGAAAGATGAGGCGTACGGATACCCGACGGGAAGAAGATCACTAGACGGAAGAGTGAGGTGCCTGAGCCTCAGGCGAAAACCCGACACTCCGTCAACTTCGCACGTCACCACGGGCCGTCAACCCCGGCCGTCAGCGGGCCGCCCGCCCCGCTCCCGCCCGCCATTGCCGCCGGTCCGCGCGGGATCCGACGATCCGTTCATGACCAGGGCATATGCCAGAGTGCAGGGCGCCTGCACAGACGCGTGAACCGACCTGGTTTTCAGTCAAGACCCCCTCCATCCGGGCTCGTTGACCGCTATCGTGATACGAGCCCGTTGTCCGGAAGCGACCCGCGTTCCACGGGGTCGAGGCCGTCCACAACGGTCACGACGCAAGCGGTACCAACCTCTTAGGGGGACACCGTGGCGCTGAAGCCCGAGCCGACCGCGCCGTTCCATTCGGTGCAGTACGCCCTCCGCGTACTCGAAACGATCTCCCGGCACGCCAACGGCGTGACCGACGCGCAGATCGCCCGCGAGACCGGACTGCCGGCAGCCCACCTCACCCAACTGCTCTCGATGCTGCGCCGGGAAGGCTACGCGCAACAGCTCGCCGACGGCGCATACGTCGTCGGCGAGTCGCTGCTCCTACTCGGCTCAGACACCGACCGCAGCCGCGCCCTACGCGACAAGCTCCAGCGCACGCTGGACCAGCTACGCGATTCGGTCGGGGCGGCGGTCTACATCAGCCGGTACATCGACGGCGAGGTGAAGATCCTCCACTACGCCGACGGCCCACTGGCACCCAAGGTCAACGAGTGGGCCGAATTCCGCCGCACGGCACACGCCAGCGCGGTCGGCAAGTGCCTGCTGGCTCAGCTCGACCACGACGGCCGGATGGACCACCTCTCACGCCACAAGACCGCCCGGCTCACCTCCCGGACGATCACCAACGAGAAGGTGCTGTTCCACAAGCTGGACAGCCAGCCGCCGACCGTCCCCGTCCTGGACCTCCAGGAATACGCGGTCGGCACGGTCTGCGCCGCCGTTCCGATCACCGCCGGCAAGACGGTCGGCTGCCTGGCCCTGTCCATGCCGCTGGAGAACGCCCACCGCCTGCGGCAGGCCGCCGACACCCTCAACCGCAAGGCCGCGCCGGTCCTCCTGTCACTGGCGATCTGAGGGCGGGGCGCCACCCGAGGTCGGGACGTCGTCTGAGGTCGGGACGTCGTTCAAGCCCGTAGTGGCCCGGGATCCCGGGCCACTACGGGCTTGAACGCGAGGGCCCCGGGAGCGCCACGGGGGCGGTCCCGCGGGTGGTCATGAGCACCCCTCTCGACCAGGTAGTATTTCTTTCGTCAGCGCGCGCCGCTAGCTCAGTTGGTTAGAGCAGCTGACTCTTAATCAGCGGGTCCGGGGTTCGAGTCCCTGGCGGCGCACGTAGGAAGTGGGCGCTCTCGGTTTACCGGGAGCGCCCACTTCTTTTGCGTTCCGGACCGCGTGCCGCGCTCGGAGTACAGGCACGGAGCACGGAGTACGGAGTACGGGGCACGGTCCGTGAGGTGCCGGTCATCGATCGAGGAGCTGCTCCCGATCATGATCGCGGTACTGCGCCAGGAGGGCGGCACGGTCGTCGTCGGTGAAGCGGCGGTACCGGCACCGGACGGCATGGCCCTCGCCGGCGGGCGAGGAGGTGGCCGGGGGCTCGATCGGTCGCCACCAGACCGGATCCGGACAGCGGAAGCCGGCCCGCCGGAGGGCGACCCGGTGCACCTTGTTGGTCGCGGTGACCGGCAGCGCGGCAACGGTCCGCAGGAACCGGGGCACCATCTTCGTACCGAGGTCGGGCTGGGCGGCGAGGAAGGCCGCGAAGTCGTCCGGGTCGAAGACCGTGCCGTCGGGCAGTGCGAGTGCCGCCATGACCTGGTCGCCGGCGACCGGGTCGGGCACGGCGTAGACGGCGACGCCGGTGGCCGGGACGTAACGGGCGAGGATGTTCTCGATCATCGCGGCGGCCAGGTTCTCGCTGTCGACCCGCAGCCGGTCGTCCGCCCGCCCGGCGAAGTGGAAGAACCCGGCCGGGTCCCGGAAGAACAGGTCACCGGTCCAGTACCACCCCGCACCGGCGCGGCCCGACGCCCGGCCCCGGGTGCGGGCGTCGGTGGCCTCCGGGTTGCGCCAGTAGCCCTCGAAGGCGCTGCGTCCCCGGTTGACCAGCTCCCCTATGGCCTCGTCCCCGTTGAGTAGCCGGCCGACCGGGTCGAGCCGGGCGCGCGGCAGTTCGTCGCCGGATTCCGGGTCGACGACGACGAGGTCGTCGCCGGGGGCGGGCCGGCCGACGGCGCCGGGCGGGGTATCCGGGGTGCGCTGTAATGCCGCGCCGCCTTCGGAGGAGCCGTACCCCTCGATCAGTCGCACGCCGAACCGGTCGGCGAAGCGGGCGACGTCGACGGCGCCCGCCTCCGTCCCGAATCCGGTGCGCAGTGCGTGGTCGCGGTCGTCGGGGGTGGGTGGGGTGGCGAGGAGGTACTGCACGGCGCGGCCGACGTAGGTGAAGTAGGTGGCGCCGTAGCGGCGCACGTCGGGGAGGAAGGCGGAGGCCGAGAAGCGGCGGCGCAGGGCGACGGCCGCGCCGCCGGCGAGCGCCGGGGACCAGCCGGCGATCACCGCGTTGCCGTGGAACATCGGCATGCACAGGTAATGGACGTCCTCCTTCCGCACCCCGAAGTAGCGGACCAGGGAGTGGCCGGCGGCGGCTAGCCGGCCCTGGCTGCACAGGGCGGCCTTCGGCGCCCCGGTGGAGCCGGAGGTGAAGTAGAGGAGCATGCGGGTGGCGGGACTCGGGGTCGGCCCCCGCCCCTCCCCTCCAGTACGGAGCGCGGAGCCGGTGACGTCCCCCGGCCGAGTGCCCTCGAACGGGGCGAGCAGCTCCTGGTAGGCGGGGTCGTCGGTGATCAGTACCCGCTCGGGCGGGAGCACCTGGTCGAGACCGGCGAGCAGCGGCAGGTGCGCCCGTTCGGTGATCAGCAGCGCGCAGTCGGTGTGGGCGATGTCGCGGGCCAGCTCCGGGCCGCGGCGGGTGGGGTTGATACCGGCGACCGCGGCTCCGGCGAGTGCCGCCGCGCTGAGCCAGAGCGGGAACTCCGGGACGTTGTCGAGCAGCACCCCGATGTGCGGCTCCGCGCCGCGCGGCAGCAGCTCCCCCAGCAACGCGGCCCGCGCAGCGGCGGCGCCGGCCACCTGGTGGTGGGTGAGCGCCACCTCCTGGTACTTGAGGGCGATGCGGTGGTCGCTCCACTGCGCCTGGACGAGCTCGGCGATGGTGTGGGGGGCGGGGGCGGAGCCGCGGCCGGGGGTCGGGGCGAGCGCCGGGGCGGGGGCGGGGGCCGGGGTCGGGGCGGGGGCGGTGTGGCCGGCCGCCTTGTGGGCGGGCGCCTTGCGACCGGGTGGGGTGTGCTCATGAGCGTCGCGGGCGAGCGGGCTGTCGCTGCGGGAGCTGTCGGCCACCATGACGGCGGAGCTTAGCTGACGCTGTGTCAGTTTTGCAGGGTGCGGGGCAAGGAAGTCGGACCTTGGACTTCGAACTTCTGGCCTGTGGCTTCGGACTTCGGGCCGGTGGCTTGAAGCCTCGGGCTTCGGGCCTCTCACCTCGGGTCGGAGCGCTCCGCCCGGTGTCCCATCAACCCCTGGGTCTACCCCCGCCTCCATCAAGACCAACCCGTGGCGTGACGCCGCCAACTGCCGCTGCCCGTAGCGTTCTTATACAACGAGACGGCGGCGGAAGCACGAAGGAGCCGCACACAGTCCCGGGGCGGCGAGGGCCTCCCCGGAGGGAGGACGGGGAGGCCCGATGAAGACACCACGTATGCCGACGGGACGTGTCAGCAGTACCAAGGTCAGGACAGGTCAACATCCGAGCAGGCGTAGAACGCGTTGCCCGTGTCGGCGATGTTCCATACGCCCAGGATGAGGTGGCGCCCGGACTTGAGGGTGGGGACGGTGCCCTGATGCTGCACCGTCTCCCCCGGTCGCGCGCCCCCCATCGGCACCGTCATGAACGGCTCGGGTTCGAGGTCGGCGCGGGTGAGCGGCTTGGCGGGGTCGTAGCCGTCCTTGGTGATGAAGTACTCGAAGTCCGTCGTCGCATGCCGCGCCGTGAGCCGCCAGGTGAAGGTGTAGCCCTGCCCCGGGGAGAGCTTGGTCGCCGGCCACTTGCCGCCGCGCGGATCGTCCAGTTGCGCGAAGTTGTCGTGCCCGCCGGAACAGATCTTGCCGTCAGCCGGTCCGGCGGCCGGGAATCCCTTGGGCGCCTCGACGCTCTGGGGCTCGTACTGAATGGCGCCACAGTCCTTGACGGTGCCGTTGGCGCAGAGCGCTTGACGACTCGGCGGCGCGTCGCTGTAGCCGTGGCTGGAGGCGCTGCCCGTCGCGAGAAAGGAGGCCCCGACGATACCGAGACCTATCACGGCGGCACTGAGCTTCTTACGCATGCTTCGCTCCTGAAGAACGCTGGGGGGAGGGGGAGTTCTGCGAGTCGAGTGAAGTGCGGTGCTGTGCGTGGTCCAGACCAACCGGCAGATTAGTGAGGGGAATTGAACATGTCTAGACCATGACGCGATCATGTCCGCTCGGCGTCCGCTCGACGTCTACGCGACCTCCGTACGATGCCCGTCGCGAAGTCCGTCGCGATGCCCGTCACGAAGTCCGTCGCGCGCCGCCAGCGGCCCTACGCCACATTGGCCTTCCGTTGCGGCGTCCATCGGTTGTGGCGCTCGTCGGTTGCGACTGTGCCGGTCGGCGGCTGTGTGAGAGTGAGGGGCATGGATACGACACCGGATGGCCGCCCCATCCCGCCGCCGCATGCCGGGGAACGCGAGGGCCTGGAGAGCTGGCTGGACTTCCACCGCGCCACACTGGAACTGAAGTGCTCGGGCCTCGATGACCGTCAGCTGCGGCTGGCCTCGGTGGTGCCGTCGTCGATGACGCTACTGGGCCTGGTTCAGCACCTGGCAGAGGTCGAACGCAACTGGTTCCAGCGGGTGTTCGCGGGCCGGGACGTGCCACCGGTGTACGAGGAGGGTTCGGGCGATGGCTTCACGCTCGTCCCGGGCCGCGGGATCGACGAGGCCCTGGGCCTCTGGCGCGCGGAGGTCGCACGGAGCAGGGAGCTGATCGCCGGCTCGTCGCTGGAGGACGCCGGCAAGCTCTCGGAAGAGGAGGCCGGACACATCGGCGGCCAGGGAGTCTCGCTGCGCTGGATCCTGGTCCACATGATCGAGGAATACGCACGCCACAACGGTCACGCGGACCTCATCCGGGAGTGCATCGACGGCACAACGGGCGCCTGAGGCACCCCGCATCGCGGCCAGGCCGGCTGGCGCTCCGGCCGGGTCGCACCACCCGGCGGGCCAGCACCATCCGACGGGCCAGCGTCACCCGGCGGGCCAGCGCTGCCCGGCTGGCTCGGGCCACCCAGCTGGCCTGAGCTACCGGCTGGCCTGGGCTGCCGGCTGGCTCGGGCTACCGGCTGGCCTGGGCTGCCGGCTGGCTCGGCTGCCCGGGAGGTGTGGGGTCACGCTGCCTCGGGGAGGGGGCCCGGGGTGGGGGCCGCGGCAGTTTGGACGAGGGCGGTGTAGGTGCGGCGGAGGGCGATGAGGGATTCCTGGGCCTCGCGGTAGACGGCGGCGTCGGGGCCGCCGCGGTGGGCGAGGGTGCGGACGGGGGCGCAGTGGCGGTCCATGGCGCTGAGCCAGGCGCGGTGTTGGGCCGGGAGGTGGCGGCGCAGGTGTTGGCGTCGGCCCTCGCCGAGGCGGCGTCCGCCGATGCCCAGGACAGCATCGGCGGCCTGGAGGACCGGCGGTTCCAGGGCGCCCTGTTCGGCGAGCGCGCCGAGCACCGCGCGCTGTTGGTCGGTGGCCGGGGCGGACGCCAGTTCCGCGGCCTCGGAGTGGAGCTGGGCGCGCAGGGCGTGCTGGATGCGGACCAGGCGGCGCAGCGCCGTCTGCGTGGACGAGTCGTCGGGGGCGCGGCCGGCCAGGGTGTCGGCGAGGCGGAAGAGCCAGATGCCGTGCGCCTCCAGCCGGGTCGCGGCGAGCATCAGCCGGTCCAGGCGGCTGAGCGGCTGGCCCTCCGGAGCCCAGCGCACGATCGGGACCAGTTGTTCGGTGCGGGCCAGTTGGTCGATGGGGATGTGGCGGCGTGGTTTGCGTTCCGGGGCCCAGTTGTGGAGCGCAAGGGTGGGCAGGGCGACGAACTGGTCGTGGTCGATGCGGTGTGCGATGGCTGCCCAGAGTTCCAGGAACGCCTCGTTGGCGACCTCGCGGGCGGCCGGCGCCTGCGGGTCCAGGGCGCTCCAGCCGCAGGACACCGCGATGACCGCGACGCGCATCGCGGCGGCCTCCGCGTTGCGCGGCGAGAGGCGGGAGACGCGCTGTCGTAGGGCGGTCAACTCCTCGGCGTGGTCGGCACGCTTGACGACGTCGAGGGCGGTCGCGCGGTCGGGTGCGACGGCCGCCTCGCGGGCCATGGCGTCCAGCCGGGTCCAGGTGCCGATCATGGAGCGTACGGGGGGCCGCTCGGGGAGGAAGCCGTGCGTGCAGGGGTCGTGCGGGGCCGGCGCGCCGGAGGTGTCGCCGTCGGCGGGCGCGGCGTCGGCCGTTCCGATGGGGTCGGCGCTGGCGCCAGCGGGGCCGCCCTGCACCGGGATCCGGACGGCCGGGTCGGCGCCGGTCCGGGCGGCGGGGATGCGGTGGGCGGCGGTCCGGCCGACAGTGCCGGGGTCAACCGCACCCGGGGCGGCCGCGCCGGCCGGATCCCGCGGGTCGGCGGTCGTGGTGGCTCCGGGGGCGCCCGTTTCGGGTGTCGTCGCGCGTATGGCGAGGCGAGCGTCGGGCGTCGTCGTCATGGGAGTAGGGGTCATCAGCACTTCCCCGCTAGCAGGCGGGCCAGGTGGGCGTCCATATCGAGATAGCGGTCCTCGTGGCCGGGCGGGACGATGGCCGCGGTCTGCTCCAGCCAGGCGGTGAGCTCCGTCGCGCGCACCGTCAGCTCGCAGACGTTGTCGTCGGTGGCGAGTTCGATGTGGACACGGCGGGATGCGCCCGCCCGGCAGGCGGGCCAGACCCGCACGTCGCCCTGTCCGACCTCGCCGCACAGCCCGCCGAGCAGCAGATCGCGGGCGAAGAGCCAGGTGGCGACCGTCTCGCCACGACTGAGGAACGCGACCTCGACCTCGTAGGGGCGGTCACTGCGGTAGCCGAACCGGCCGGCCACCGGAAGCGTTTCGTCCGGCCCGAGGAGGAGCTGCATCTCAAGGGTGCGCTTGGCTGTCGACACCACGACGATCAACCTTTCCAAAGAGGGGCGAGTCCCGGGGCCCCGGTTCGGGGCTCGCGTCCTAGCAGACGTTGGCTCGCGGGATGGGGTTGCAGGTGATGGCGGACTAGTGATGGACGCCATGGTCCGCGGGGGACGCGCGGGCGGGGTGGCGGTCCGGTGTCCGGCCTGGCGGCGGGGTGACGTGCAGGGTGCCGTGGGCGGTGTGTCGCGGGACCGTCATGCCCGTTCTCCTCCAGGCCGGCTGCTCGTCGGGGCCCCTCCCGGGCGTCGGCCCTGCCGCGCTCCGGCGCTGGCCTCAGCCTCTCAACGGGCAGGAGATACCGCATGTTGACGGGGCAACTGATGCACTACGGCCACCAAGTCGATCTTCACAGGCCAATTCGGGTACCCCCTCGGGCGAAGGTCCCGATGTCGCGGGACTTTCGCCCCGGACGGGAGGGTCCCCGGCGGAGTACGGGGCGGGTGGGGTTGGTGCGGTCGACGGGCGAGGCCGCGGCCAGGCGGGTGTGGGAGTGGCGGGGATCACAGGAGGTGGAAGCGTGGGGGGCGCATTCCTGGGTACGGACCACCCCCGGAGTTCGTGTAGAGTTTTCTTCGTCAGCGCGCGCCGCTAGCTCAGTTGGTTAGAGCAGCTGACTCTTAATCAGCGGGTCCGGGGTTCGAGTCCCTGGCGGCGCACGTAAGACTGAGGCCCCTCGCATTGCGGGGGGCCTCAGTCGTGTTCTGCTGTGGTGCCGGGGGCCGCCGGGGCTCCGGTACGCGTCGTGGGCGCGGTGAGCGGGTGCGGTCGGACGGGCGGACGGGCCGGGGGGCGGCCGACGGCGGCGGCGTCGCCGGTCAGGGGGAGCCGCGCCGGGCCACCGTCCGGGAGGTCGGGACGGCCGCCGCAGAACCAGCAGGCCAGCAGCAGGACGACCCAGGCGAGGCCCGCCAGGAGGCGTGCGGCGGCGGATGCGGGGCGTCCACCCGGCGGCCCCGACCGCTCGGCGATCACCGGGACGGTCGCGGCGCCGGTGACCATCGGGACGGCCACCTGCTCGGCCGCCATCAGGAGTGCCGCGTTCTCGGTGCCCGTCCAGTCATTCCAGCCAGGCGCTCGCTCGCCGTCCGTCGGGGCGGCCGGGTTCTCGGCGTCCGGCACAGCGGTGGCGCGCTCGGCGTCCCTTGGGGTGGCCGTTTCCTCAACGTTCGTCGCCACTGCCGCTCCCCTGGCGTTCGCGGCGGAGCCGGAGTCTGAGGCGGAGCAGTTGGCCGGCGATGACCAGGATCGCGCCGCCCGCCAGGACCAGGGCGACGGCGGAAGTGCTGCTCAGTTCCCGGCGGGCGGTGACCCGGCGGGGCATGAGGGGGCCCCGGGCGGTCAGGGCGGGCGCGGTGTGGGCGCGCACCGACCCGGCCGGGTCGGTGGCCCGGGTGGTGTCGGGGCCGGCGGGGTGCGGGCCGGTGGGTGGGGTGCGGTGCGGGCCGTGCGCGGCCGGGGCGGCGATGGTGGTCTGGGCGGTGCCGTGGCCGCGTCCGTCGTCGGTGGCGTACGCGGGTACCGTCGTCACCGCGCATACCGCGACCGCGGCACAGAGTGCGAGCTGCGGTGAGCGCATGGTGTACCTCCGGATACTCCGAAGGTCCGCCGGTGCGCGGCCGGGCGCATCCGGGGCGGGGCGGGGCTGCGCCGTTCGGGTGGCCGGGAGCCTCCGCCGGCGGCTTCGGCGGCGGGGCTCGTGCGGCGGGGCCGGCGGGTGTGGCCGGCCCCGGGCCGCGGATCAGACCAGGTCGACCAGGTCCGCGATGGAGTCGACGACGCGGGAGGGGCGGAAGGGGTGGCGTTCGATGTCCTCGGGGCGGGTGAGGCCGGTGAGGACGAGGAAGGTCTCCATGCCCGCTTCCAGGCCGGCGACCACGTCGGTGTCCATCCGGTCGCCGATCATGGCGGAGCTCTCAGAATGGGCGCCGATGGCGTTGAGCGCGTGGCGCATCATCAGCGGGTTGGGCTTGCCGACGAAGTACGGCTCGACGCCGGTGGCCTTGGTGATCAGGGCGGCGACGGAGCCGGTGGCGGGCAGGGCGCCCTCGGGCGAGGGGCCGGTCTCGTCGGGGTTGGTGGCGATGAAGCGGGCGCCGTTGTCGATCAGCCGGATGGCCTTGGTGAGGGCCTCGAAGCTATAAGTCCGGGTCTCACCACGAACACATAAATGTTACTGTGAGGTGATCATGAAGGCGGCGACGCTTGCAGGGGTGGGCATGCTTGACGTGGGTGGGTACACGCGGATCTCTGACATCGGTCAGCTCGGAGACGGCAGGGACGGGCGAGAGGGGGTCGTCCGTCAGCGCGAGGACGTGTACGACCTGGCCAAGGGAAGCCGCTGCAACGTCCACCGCATCTATGAAGACAACGACACGTCCGCCTACAAGCGCCGGGTTAAGCGCAAGGCATTCGAGGACATGATCATTGACCTTCAGACGGGAACCATCAGTGGCATTCTCGCCTACAACATCGACCGGATTGCCCGCCAGCCGCGCGACCTTGAACGCCTGATCGATATTTATGAGCAGGCCCGTCGGCCGATGGTTTTTGGCACCACCGCCGGTGACTACGACCTAACGACTGCCGATGGACGGTTCCAGGCCCGCATTTACGTAACCATCGCCAACAAGTTTTCTGCCGACGCCGCTCGCCGCGTTGCCCGACAGAAGTTGGCTGAAGCCCAGGACGGTAAGCCGCACAAGGGACAGCGCGCATTCGGCTGGAAAGACCTGGAGCACGTTGACCCCATGGAAGCGGAGATCCTTCGAAAGGCCCGCAGGGACATCCTGAACGGGAAGCGTGTCTCCACTCTCCACCGCGAGTGGGCTGAGGCAGGCGTGCGGGCTCCCCAAACGCCTGAAGGAAAGACGATCAGCTACACCAGCGTGAAGTACGTCCTGCGCAATCCCCGACTGTGCGGCTACCGGGCTTACATCCCCCAAGAACACCGTGAACGCTCCGGCCGCGTTGACCCGGTGGAGTACCTGGTCGAGAGGACCGACGGCACTCCCATCGTCGGCAAGTGGGAGACGATCTTTACACCCGAGGAGTGGCGGGAGCTGGTAGACGAACTGGACGCGCGCAAGAACACCGGCGCCGGTCGTCAGGTCGGCTCCACGGTCACGAAGCGGTTGCTGACGAACATCGCCCGCTGCGGTGAGTGCGGCTCGGGCCTCAACTCCGCGATGTACCAGCGCGGCACCAAGAGCTACGAGAAGTACGGCTACTACTACGTGTGCAAGCCCGCCAACGGCGGCTGCGGGAAGCTCTCCCGTAGCGGGCCCCCTGTCGAAGACTACGTAGAGAAGATCCTTCTGGGCCATCTCAAGAAGCAGGCCCACGACGTGACGCCCACCGAGGTTGAGGACCCGGAGCTGACCCAGGCTAAGGAGAAGCTGAAGCAGATCGACGCGGACAAGGCCGAGGCCCGCACCCTGCGCGCTGAGGATCGTTTGTCCCTCGCCGAGTTCGCCCGCGAGATCAGCCGCCTTGAGGGCAAGGAAGCCGAGCTGAAGGAGAAGGTGTCCACCCTGACCGTCTCTCCCATCCGGGCAGGCTCGGCCGCCGCCAGGATCATCCGCGAGTGGGGGTCGTACACCGTGGACATGAAGCGTGCCGAGATCAGGCGGAGCATCGAGGCCGTAGTGATCAGCAAGGCGGGCAAGGGCGGCGCCCAGCGGGGAGTCTTCCGCCCAGAACTCATCGAGATCGTCTGGAAGTAGCCACCGCACACAACAAGACCGCCCCGGCCAAACGGCCGGGGCGGTCTTGCTATGCACGGGAGATGCCGAAGCGCTTCAGCATGGCGTTGACCCACTCGTCACTGCGCGTGGGCGAGCGCTCTATCTCCCACTCGATCCGCTCCTCAAGCGTCATCACCTCGTGGCACGTGTCGGAAGTCTTGGCGCTCACTCGTCACCGTCCTGGTCGTCGGCGACGACAGCGACCTCGGGGTGCATCTCCTTGGCCCAGTAGTCCGTGGCCATCTCCTGAGCCAGGACGTGCGGGACGCCAGCCGCTATCGCCTCTGTGTAGACGACACCGGTGATCCGGGCCAGGGCGACAACAGCGGTCCCCCGCTTCTCGATCAGAGCCTGGTTCATCTCCGTCTCGATGCCAGAGATCAGCTCGTCAAACCCATCAGCGTTGGTCAATTCATTCCTTAGTGCTTGCTTGCTTCGAGGTCGAGGACGCTGCCCCAGCTCCGTTCGCCGATCTCGGCGTCAACGGGGACGAGGAGGCCCTTGACCGTCATTTCCATGATTCGGGCCGTCTTCTCGGCCAACTCCGCTGCCTGCTCCCTGGGGAAGCTGAACACCAGCTCGTCGTGGATTGGGAGGCGGACGTACTCGGTGTATCCGGCCCGGTCGAGTTCGATCAGGGCTCGGGCCGTGATGTCACGACTGGTCGACTGGATGAAGTAGTTGAGCGCCGCGTACACGCGGTCGCGGTCCACGGGGAGGCGTCGGCCCGTCCCGGTGTAGATGAAGCCGGTACGCCGCGCTTCGCGCTGAAGACGGTCGGCCAGGCGCTTGACACCGGGGTAGGTCTCCCAGAACGCCTTGACGGCCTTCTTGGCTTCGGCCTCCGCGACGCCGTACTGCTCGACAATCGCCCTCCAGCCGCCTCCGAAACAGACGGTGAAGTTGGTGCCCTTACCGGCTTTGCGGTCAACGCCTGCGGCGTCAGCGGTGATCTGGTGCAGATCCAGGCCGCGGTGGAAGGCGTCCAGCATCGTCGGGTCGCCACTGAAGGCGGCCAGCACCCGCAGCTCCATGTTTCCGTAGTCGGATGACACGGTCACGTGGCCGGGCTCCGCGAGGAAGCAGTGCCGCACGTACGAGTCCCCGGCCGGGAGCGTCTGCGCCGGCACCGCGCCCGTGATGCTCATGCGAGCGGTACGGGCCTGGCAACTGTTGATGCTGGCGTGAACGCGCCCCTCAGAGTCCTGGCCGCCGAGGGCCCGGTCGAACCACGTGGCTTTCCACTTCTTCGCCTTCTTGGCCTGGATGATGGCCTCGGTCAGCGGGATGCCGATCGAGGTCAACACCTCGTCATCGACCGATACGTTCCCCTTCTTCGTCTTCTTCGTGAGCTTGATGCCGCGCTCCTGGAGAGCGGCGATGATCTGCGCGTTCGCGTTGACGTTGTCGACGCCTTCGCGTCGGGCGACCTCTTCCCACGTCTCCTGCTGGCGGGCCAGTTCGGCGGCTTTGTCCTCCGCGTACTGGCGGTCGAGGAGATACCCGGTCCGCTCGATCTTGGCCGTGATGTGCGCGAGCCGGTGTTCCCAGGAGACGAGGCCCCGCTTCCAACTGCGGACCGGCACCTTGGACTTGAGGATCTTGTACAGGCGGAACGCAAGGATCGGGTCCATGCCCGCGTACAGCAGGTAGCCGTGGTGGTCGATCGGGACGAGCGGCCAAACGTCATCCTTCTTGACCTTCAGCTCCTTGGCGATGGCCGCCATGGAGCCCTTCACCTCGGCTGCGATGGCCTCGCATATGTAGTGCCGGGTCAGCTCTTCGAGCTTGAGGCCGGGTCCGCTCTCCTTGACGGCCCGAGGGTCGACAAGGTGGGCGAATAGCTTGGTGTCCCAGCTCTTGGGGGCCAGTTCCTCCATAGGGATGCCGAGGCACTGCTGTGCCACGTGCAAGTCGTAGGTGCCGTTGTGGGCGATGAGCCGGTGCGCCGTCCTGAGCGCCCAGCGCGCGGCGTCCTGGAACGGTCGGCCTTTCTCGACCGGGACGACGAACGCCTCCTGGTCGTTGCCGAACTGCCAAAGGCGGGCCCGGAAGGTGCCGAGGCTGGCATTCCACCAGTCCAGTCCGGTTGTCTCGCTGTCGTGGCCTAGGAGTTGCTGGTTGGCCAGGACGAACGCTTGGAAGTCGGGAAGGTCGTCTTCGGTCTCGACCACGTGGATGCGGACCGGTTGGCCCTTGATCGGGTAGTCAATGACCCGGATGTGAGTCCTCCTTGCCCGTGGGGCCGGCCCGCCGACCGACCCCATCGCACATCAACTTTCTGTGCAGAGTTGATTCATTACTTCGCGCGGAAGGAGCCGTCCTTCTGCCGCCAGAGCGGCGGGCACTGCTCGGACTTGTCGAGGCCCCGGCCGCCGCAGAAGTAGGCGGCCCAGCTCCCGCCGTCCTTGAAGTTCCTCTGCCCGTGATCACAGGTGTAGTCGCTGCCGTTCGTGTTCGAGGCGACGACCTTGCCGTTCTCGAACCGCTTGGGTGCGGCGCCGGCCCCGCCCTTGTACTGCTCGCGGGTGTACTGGGCGAACTTGGCGTTGTACTCGATCAGGCCCTTCTCCTTCATGGCGGTCAGCAGCTCGACGCCACGGGTTGCCGTCTCGATGGCGGTGTGGCCGTAGACGGCCGGGGTCAGCCACTCGGCGCCGTAGTCCGGGCCTGCCTTCACCGTGAGGCCGATCTTGAAAGGGGCGGGCGTGGTGGGGGCGGGAGTGGTCATGGGCTTTTCCTTGGGGGTGTCGGTTTCGGTGGGGTTGGGCTCGTCCCAGGGGGACTTGTCGGCGAACGGGTCGTCATACGACACAGCGGGTTCCCTTCGCTGCCGGGGCGTGGCTGAGCATGTCCAGCAGGCTGGTGAGGTCGAGCGGGTGGAGATTGAGTTCGGTGAGGTCGCCGTCAGCGTCCCGGTAGCCGATGTAGGTGGGGGTGCCGACCGTCTCGTCGTAGGTGACCTCCAGCCGGACGAACGTCCCGGCGGCGAGGTCTCGCCTGTACGTTTTCGTCGTTTCGATCACGCGGAGTTCCTTCGGGTGCGCAGGGTGCGGTTCATCTGCTGGGCGAGGGCGACTGCGGCCCGTGTGAGGGCTTGACGGTCGGCCTGGTCGGGGACCGGGAGGCCGTAGACGTGGCGCCGCATGAGGAGCTGCTGATACCGCTCGGGTAGCTTCTTCATGGAGGCCGCAGCGTCGATGCGTGCCGAGACGACGTTGTCGGTGACGCGGGCCTGTAGAAGGTCGTCCTTCTTGCCGACCATCTGACTCAGCTCGTCGTCGGTGTAGAGGAAGGTCCGCAATGCGGCCTTGGCCTCGTCGGGGGTGTAGTAGTACGCGTCATCCAGGAGGTCGCGGTAGTTGCGCTCCTTGCTGGCGTACTGGGTGCCGGCCTTCTGGAAGATCTTCCAGAGGAAGTCTTCGTTGGCGTAGTGGGCTTCGATGGTCGGCCGGTGTGCGTAGGCGTGAAGCAGGATCTCCTGCTTCACATCGTCCTGTTCAACGATGCTCCATTTCTGCGCGATGCTGTAGGCCACTCGCTCCGCTAGGGCCGAGAGGTAGGCCCAGTCAAGGACGACCGGTTCAGGCAACCTTCGCTCCCTTCGTCGGGCTGACGAAGCGGCCCTGGTTGTTGCGCTGGATGGCCCCGTACCGGATGCCGTCCACCACGAACGAGCCGTCGCGCTCGACGTACACCGGTACCGGCACCGCGGAGTACTTGCCGACGAGCAGCCGTCCCCAGCCCTTCTGCCAGTTCGCCACGCCTTGGGACAGGTACTCGGCCTTGGACTCGTCCATGAGGTGTCCGACCTCGAAGCCGAAGAGCGTGCGCCGGTGCCGTCCAACGCCTACCGTCTCGGGCGAGACCGCGTTCTTGTGGGTGTGTCCCATGACGACGGACCGGTCCAGCTTCTTCACCTTCGACGCCGCTGTCCTGCCCGGGATCTGGTTCAGTCCCCGTAGCTCATGGCCGTGCATGGCGACCCATCCGGGCGCGACTTCGGTGAACGGCGGCAAGACCTCGATGTCCAGTTCTTCGAAGCCCAAGAGCACATCGATGTCGAAGGCTCGGCTGGCGGCGAGGGCCGGCGCGTACTTGAGCAGGTAGTCACGGGGGCGGGAGTCATGGTTTCCGATGACGAACTTGATCGGCCCGCTGTAGCCCTCGCGCAGCTCGGCCAGGAGGGCCTTGCCGCCTTCGGACTCCCGGAAGACGTCGTTCTCGAACTCGGCTCGGGTGCCCTTGGACCAACGGCTGGGAGCCGCGTAGTTCATGAAGTCGCCGATGATCAGAACCTCGGCGGGCTGCCGCTCTCCGATGTAGCCCCACAGGTTCCGCACTGCCCGTGCGTCGTGAAGCGGGTACTGGACGTCCGAGACGATCGCTATCTCCTTGACGCTCACACAGCCCCCTTCTCGCGACGGGTGATTTCGTATTCGATGGCCCTCACAGCCTCTTTCAGCTCCTGCGTTGATTCGTCTTCGTACTCCGCCAGCCAGAGACTCTTCATCGCAGCTCCGATGCAGAAGGAAACCCCCTTGATGGCCGTGGGGAAGTCGTCGGTTTGCGTCACATCGGTCCTTTGCGTAGCGCGGTCATTAGCAGGCTGGTAGAGGTAGACGGTTCTCGGCCGTCCGATCCCTGAGTCTTCTCTGACGGTCGTGATCCCAGGAAGGGACTTGACTACGGATGCGGTAGCCCTGACGTAGGGGAGCAGCTGACGGGCTGTAGCCCTTCCGCCGTGCAGGACAATCCGTTCTCTCACCTTGCCCAGCAGGTGATCGAGGTCGGTTTCCCGTATGCAGTTGCAGGGATACGAGGAGCAACAGTCACTCACTTCGAGCCGCCCTCAGTCCGTTCGATCTCGATCTCGACGTAGCGGATCGCCTTCCGAAGGTCCTCTACCGGGTCACCCTTCAGACCCGCGCGCCAGATGTACTTGATGGCGTTGCCGAGAGGGAAGTTCATGTGTTTGGTGATCTCGATGCACTCGATTCCGCTCGGGTGGTTGGTGTAGTGCGCTGGGTGTTCGACGGCGGGCCGGTGCGTGGGGTTTGTGCTTGAGGTGGTCAAGGCGGCCTTCATGACTTCCTGTGCTTTGTAGGTGTCGATGCCGAGGGCCAGGCCCTTTGTCTCGTTGAGGAGGCGCCGGCCGGGGTTGGGCTCCATGGCGAGCATCAGCTCGTCATCTGTGAAGCAGAGCGCGCCGCCGTTGCGGAGCTGCACGTCGTTCGGGTACGGCTGGCCCTCGTGGACGGCCTGGACAACCCCGCGTTTGTCCTCGTAGAGCCAGCTCGCCGCCTGTCCAGATCCGGCGACGACGATCACTTCGTCGCCGACGTTGAAGCGCGCCATCAGAGACCCAGCCTTTCTCGGAACTTCGCGGGACCGAACTCGTGGATGAACCTGGCTGCGTCGTAGCCGTCGCCGAGGTCGACGGCCTTGGCGTTGGGCAAGCGCTCGCAGACCTTGGCGGAGAAGCGGCGGCCGGCATCGTCTCCGTCACCAAGAACGAAGACGATTTCGAAGCCTGCGAACGCCGGGTCGAAGTGATCCCGCCAGCTCGACACACCCGGAGTACCCACGGCGGGCACGTCGGCGCCTTCGACCGCCGCGCTGTCCAACTCCCCCTCGTTCAGAGCGATGTATGGCTTGCTGGTGAGCAGGGCCGCCGTGTTGAAGAGGCGGGGCGGATGGCCGGGCAGCCCCATGTACTTGCCGTGTCCCTCGTGCTTCTCCCGATGTGGCGGCAGATATGAACCGTCCGGTGCCCTCACGCACGCATCAGCGATGCAGCGGAAGCGGATCGTGGCCACGGCGTGGATGCCCCCGGCGGGGCGCCAGTACGGGACGGCCAGGCGTCCACGGTGAAGTTCATGTCCTACGGCTGGCTCCGAAACGTAGCCGAGGCGGAGCTTCGCTACGCTGCCGAGACCGCGGTGCGCCATATACCGTTCCGCCGGGCTGCCCTGGTAGTTGGTCGCGTAGCGCTTGGCCGCCGTGACCAAATCGGCTTTCTGCGAGTCGTGCAGCTTCGACAAACCCCGCCTTCTCCTGTCGCATGATGATGTCGATCGAGTCCAAGGACAGGTCACAGGCGAAGCAATGGACCTTGTTCTTGGCGTAGTTGATGCTTGCGGAGGGTGTCCGCTCGGCGTGGAACGGGCAGAGGCATCTGCTCCAGCCGCCGACGCGCGTCGGGCACTGCGGGGGCCGCCACTCCGGGAAGTAGTGGGCGAGGACCGTGGCGATGGGTGGCCTAGCGGCCTTCTGCACGCTCATCCTCGCCTCGCCATTCAACTTTTTGGGTATTAACCGGGAATTCGTACTTGCGGTAGGCCGCCTCCAGGAAGGCTTTGTCGCCGCGCCACTCGCGGTACGTGGCGATGGGCTTGCCATAGCTCTTCGGTGTCACTTGTCCTTGCCTTGGTAGAAGCGCCGCCCTATGAGACGGGGTGCAGGCGGGTCATCGAGGTACTGAGCCGCCGCACGGAGCACGGTGGGCCGGTCTCTGGCCGCTGTGAGGAGCCTGCCGTTGCACATGCGGCATAGCAGCCCTCGAACGAGTTGGGTTTTGTGGCAGTGGTCGACAGAGAGGCGCTGTCGCCGCGTTCCGCCGCAGATGGCGCAGCAGCCGCCCTGACTGCGGAACAGGATGTCGTACTCACCGGGGCCCAGGCCGTACGTGGAGCGGACACGAGCCTCATGGCTGGCCGTGCTCCGCGCGACCTTCTTGCACGTCCCGCAAATCCTGCCGCGTGGCGTGAAGAACCTCTCGGCCCGGTTCCTTTCGCAGCGCGAGCAGCGCCGGAAGCCCCTGCGCGGGCCCGTCACGCGGCCTTCCGAAGAGTGCGCTCAAGGCGCATGAGCCGTCCGGTCTGGTCGCAATCCGTCGCGTAGGTGCACAGCATGTCGGCGGCCATGACCTTGACGAGCTGGCGCCCTCCCCGTCCACGTCGGGTGACGACCACCTGCAACTGGCCTCGGCCGCGGAGTTCGTGAGCGAGCTGGCGCACGCTGCCGATAGCGACCGTGTCGCCGAGTTCGACCAGCAGAGCCACCGGTTCGGTGAGCTTGGTGCGTTCGCCTTCGTCAAGCGGGAAGCGCTCGGCGAGGTTGCCGGACAGGTCCATGGAGATGCTGAAGCCCTTGGGGCGTCGGCCATGCTGGCGGTTGCGGGTGGTGATCACTGCTTCCCTTTCACGTAGAGCCCGATGCACGCCCATCGCACATCAACTTTGTGGTGCTGCTTCAGAAGGCCGTTGCGACGGCGACGTCCTCCAGTCGCATGTTGCTCGTGTTGAAGCTGAAGGAGGCGTAGGTCTCACCACTGCTGTCTTCGAAGCCTTCGCGGTTCTTCACGGGGCTGATGTGCAAGGTGCGGCCGTCCATGCCGTCGATCTCCTTATGGATGGTCAGGATGAGGGCCGGCACTCTGCTGATCTTTCCCTTGAGGCCGGACTGCGGGATCGGCTTGAGCCCATCCGCGTAGTCGCCAATGACGTGGTGCATGGCCATGACGTGTGCGTGCGTTTCGCGGGCGAGTTCATTTAGGTAGTCGCAGAGCCCTTCCAAAGAGAAGGTGAACTCGTCGGCGTTGGCGGCGCCGCCCGCGTCGATATTGGTGATGTTGTCCACGACGACGAGGTGCGGGTAGACATTGAAGACCTCCCAGTACGCCTCAAGGTGCAGCTCGATCTCGGCCGGCGTGGGCCTTGCGGAGTAGTTGAATCGCTGCCACCAACGCTCTGCCAGCACGTCGTTGTACTCCTCGAAGTCGTCAGCGTGCAGTTTGGCCTTGATGCTCTTGGCGTCATCGCCCGTAAGGATGGCCGTAGCCCTGGAGAGCTGCGTTGCCGCGGTTGAGTCCGCCGAGAAGTAGAGGGTCGGCACGTTGCTGCGGACGGCCAAGTTGAGAGCGGCCACAGACTTTCCCGTTCCGCCAGCGGCAGCGACAACAGACAGCTCTCCCCTGCGGAAGTCCGCCCCGAGTTCGGTCAGCCCCTTGAAAGGGGACCTGATCGGCTCACCGGCTGCACCCTTCATGCGCACGGACTGACTCAGTGAATACACCAGAACCCCTCTTTCCTTCTGCCTTCAGAGTAGTTGAATTCGCCTCGCGCATCAACTTATTGCTTAAATGAACAGGCGTGGGAAACGTCACAGAAGCGGCAGGAAAAGCCGGGACTGGCGGGAAAGTCGCCGCGCTTCACGCCAGCGTCCATGGCTGCGTACCGCTCTCCCACTGCCTCCTCCGTGACCTTGTCCAGGGCAACCGGCCTCGACAGGCGGCCGGTCTTCGCGAGGTACCAGTCCGCCTTGTTGACCTCCACGCCGTAGAGCTTGCGTACGGCGACGCCGTAGGTCTCAAGCTGGAACTTGCTCTTCATGGAGCCGGTCTTCCAGTCCCTCGGGCGCACCGTGCCGTCCGCGTCCCGCACGAGCTGGTCAATGAAGCCCCGCACTCGGACGCCGCCCAACTCGACCATGAAGTACAGCTCCACAGCGGGCGTGCCGTCGGGGGTGCGGTAGGTCTCGGTGGGGTTGGCGGCTGCCCATTCCACATACCGGCCCGTCTGCTGCTGTCCGAGTACGTACCGCCTCTCGATGTCCTCCCCGCCGGTGCCGGTGGCAGAGAGCCAGAGGTCGGTGTTCGGCTCCTTGTCGAGGCTCTTGTTCACCAGGGCGCTGTACCGCTCGGAGAAGAGCGTCACTGCCTCGTCTGCGCCCATGGCCCGGCCGGACAGCTCGAAGGCTTCGGCGGCGCTGTGGAAGGCGGTCCCGTGGTGGCTCCAGGCGGCCGGCCGGGGCTCAACACGCTCCACTCGTTGGAGGTAGAAGCGGTGCGCGCACTTCTCGTACTGCTCGGTCTGGGAGACGGATCGGGGCTGGGTTTCGATGCTCAACGGGGTACCTCCGGGTGGATGACGTACAGGGTGGACTCGGTGCTGCCGGGAAAGTGGAGGTTCGGGCGGGGCATGTGGATGGTCTCGATCACCGAGTCACGCCACCCAGTCAGGCCCTCTTCCCGAAAGGTCTGCTCAACGTCTTGCTCGCAGTCAGCGGTGGCCATGTCGCTGACCACGAGGTGGAAGTAAGACGCCGCGCCGAGCGCGGACGTCGTGATCTTGCAGACCATGACGCCCACGCTGACGAGAAGGTTGATTGGTGCCTTACTGATCGGCGCTCGGTTCACGGCGTCTACGAGGCTCTGGATGACATGCGGCTGGGCGATTGCCAGGGCGCAGGACAGGGCCATGCAGGAGATCTCCTTGTTGGAAGACTCAGGGGCTGGCTCCTCACGCCTTCCCCCGAGGCGGTCTCACATCAACCTGTGCCGAAATGGGGTCCGATGACGCGATGGCATCGAACCGGCAGCTCAGTGCCCCATTCCGACGCCGCCATCGACAGGGATGACGGCTCCGGTGATGTATGCCGCTTCCTCTGAAGCCAGGAAGCGCACGGCCGCAGCAATCTCCTCCGGCTGCGCGAGGCGGCCGAGGGGGATCTGTCCGCACAGCTCTGCGGTGCGCTCCGGCGGCAGGGCGGCGGCCATGTCCGTGGCAGTCAGCCCCGGTGCCACGGCGTTGGACGTGATTCCCCGGGAGCCCAGCTCGCGGGAGAGGGAGCGTGCGAGTCCTATGAGGCCGGCCTTGGAGGCGGCGTAGTTGGCCTGCCCCGCTTCACCCAGCAGCGCGACGGCCGAGGAGATGAAGATCATGCGGCCCTTGCGTGCGCGGAGCATCCCGCGGGCGGCGTGCTTGGCGACCCGGTACGAGGCGGTGAGGTTGGTGGCCAGCACGTCGCCGAAGTCTTCTTCCGACATGCGCAGCAGCAACCCGTCGCGGGTGATGCCCGCGTTGGCCACGAGTACCTCGACGGGGCCGTGTTCGGCCTCGATCTGCTTGTAGGCCGCTGCCACCTGCTCAGGGTCGGTGATGTCGCACTTGATGGCGAGCAGGCCGGCCGGGGGCTCGCCGGACCGGTAGGTGATGGCGACCTTGTCCCCGGCGTCGGCCAAGGTGCGCGCAATGGCCAGTCCGATTCCTCGGTTGCCCCCGGTGATGAAAACGCTACGACTCACAGCTGAAGATCCCTTGATGCAGGTGGTACAGGTACGGCCGGATTGGTCAGCTCCGGCACCGTGCGCACGACAACGCCCAGGCCAGCGGGGCCAATCGCGGCCGTGCGGCCTGGTCCATCTTTGCCTGGATTTGAGCCTGCATGGGTACCAATCTTCGGGCGCAACCGCCTACCGACACTCGAACTACCGGAAGTCGGACTGACGGTTGCGAGGTCACTTGTCCCTAAATGCCCGTTTACGTGCGTGGGTACAGGTGTGCGATCAACGTTAGGGAAGCGTTAACGTTGCCCAGAGAAACCAGATCCTTGACCGACTCTTTACCAAAAGTGGGTGGTGCCATACATGACCGACCTTGTGCGTTTCTCTCGGCTCCTGCTGCACATTCGCGCCTGTTGCGACGGCAACAAGGTCCCGGGGCTGATCACGGGCTCACCGGCTACCAGGCTCGGCATCACCCAAGACCACATGGCCCGCCTCACCGGTGTCACGGCTGGCTGGTATCGACAGCTGGAGAAGGGGCGTCAGGCCCCCTCGGCCGAGTGGATCGAAACTCTCGTGCGTGCCCTGGTCCTGGACGAGGGCCAGCGCCACAGCCTTTACCTGTATGGCATCGGCGTCGAGCCGCCCAGCCGCAGCCGCCCAGATAGGAGCAACTTGCACCCCACCGCCGATGCATTGGTCCAGGTTCAGCCCTGGACCGCCTACGTCTCTGACTTCGCCTGGGACGTAATGACCATGAACGAGACCGCCGGACGCGAGTGGCCGTGGATGCGAAACGGCGTCAACGTCATGGTGTGGGCCCTGACTTACCCCGAAGCCCGCATGCAGCTGATCAACTGGGAAGAGGACTGGGCCAAACCCATGGCCTCCCAACTGCGGCTGCACCACCAGGCCAACCCGGACCACGTTCGCCTCAACGAGGTCATCAAGGAAATCAAGGAGCGCGACCAGGTAGCCGCCCGCATCCTTGAGAACGATCTGACCACCGTGCACCACCCGGACAAGCAGCGTCGCCGGGCGTACCTGCCTGGCCACGGTGACACCGTCTTTGAGGTCACGTTCCTTTGTTACACGCCCATGGCGGACCCGTCGCTGCGGCTCATGATCGTCCCGGCAGAGGAAGTAGCCGACGAGGAGTAGATCGACACGACAGAGCCGGCCGGTACCCCAACCGCGAGGTACCGGCCGGCTTATGTGCATGGCGAAGTCTTAGCCCGCCTACGCTGCCATACCTTCCACCAGGACGTGGGCGCCCAGCCCCTACTTTGGCTCCGTCTGGCCCTTGGCCCCGTCCGTCTCGGGCAGCTCCATAGCTCGCTGGAGGTCAGCCGCGGGCAGTGCCGTACCCTCCGGCCACCGGATGATCCTGCGGCCGTCCTGGGGCTTGCGCGGTACGTACGCCCAGCCCTCCTCCGTCTCGGGGTCGTAGTCGATGACGACCCCCTCACGGATCAACCGGCCAATCAGCCAGTCAGCTTCCCGCCGCTGTGTCTCACTGGCGGTGTCACCGAGCTGCACGCGCATGTAGACCTTGAGGTTCTTGAGGATGTACGCGTTGTGGTGGCTCGGGCCGCTGCGGGAGGTCTTGACGTCCCAGATGGACTTCACCAACTCGTTGACTCGGACGGCGATCGGCTTCTTCCGCAGCCCCATCTTCACGAGACGCTTGTTAACCGCCTGGACCGTCGCCCCGTACTGCTCGGCGATGTCGGCATCCAGCACGCCGAGGTGGAACATCTTCGCGAGTTCGGCATCAGAGGGCAGCTTGGTCACGGAGGGCGACCTTTCGAGCACGGACTTCGACGCACCTTCGCCCGAAGGGGTCGTCACAGGGACGCTCCAGACCGTACCAAGATCACGCGTCGCACATCAACTTTTGCGCCCAGAGTCAACCTCTATTCGGGCGAGAGTGACATGGATCTCACTTTGTCTCTCTGTCGGCCATATCGGCCTGAGTAACACCTACATACATAGTGAGACCGAGTGAAACGAGGTCGAACGGAAAACCTTCTTAGGGGTTCTTGAATGAATTAACTGTAAGAAACCTTCTTCCTGTTGATCTCCCAGATGAATCTTTTCTCTCGGTAGAGATCCAGGAAGATCATGGCCCCGGCTGCCAGACAAGAAACCAGCCGGGGCCCTCACCCGGTTCGCTGCGCTTGATCCCCGCAGCGAGCAAAGGCGCGGTCGCTCTGCGCTGGAGTCGCAGTGTCCGGCGTGCACTCCGCCCTGCAAGGGCGGAAGAGCGGGTTCGAATCCCGTCGACTCACCACTCACGGAGGGAGGCCACGATGCCCCGAGCCAAGTCGATATGCATGTCGGTGGGCTGCACCTCCGTGACCATTCGTTCAGGACGCTGCGAGAGCCACGCCCCTCCCAAGAGGACCTGGAAGACCTCGGCGCGGAACCTCAACCGGCCCGGCGACTTCCACAAGCGCAGGTCCCTGGTCCTGGCCCGAGACCGCTTCACGTGCCAACGCTGCGGCTGCCGGACCGAGTTGGAGGTCGACCACTTGATCCCGATCGCCAAGGGCGGCACCTGGGACCTGTCGAACCTGTGGGTCCTGTGCAGGGACTGCCACAGACGAAAGACCTACTACGAGGACCGGTAGGCCCCCACTCAATCATTCATTCACTCTCCACCACGGAGGCTTCCAGTGCCCTTGTGCGATGGCCTGTGCGTCGACTGCCAGTGCCCCTTCCCGCCGAACAAGGCCGTCCGCCGGCCTTCGAAGGCCGCAGAGAAGCGCCAGTGGATACAGGACGCCCTTTTCGAGCTGTCGGAGCTGGGCGAGCTGTACGGGGTCGACCCCAACAGCCTTCGGAGCGTGCCCTGATGCCGTCTCGACGCGGGCCGGCCCCCAGCCCCAATGCCCGTCGCCGTAACACCGATCACGCCTTGGGCGAGCACGGTCTATCCCTCAGCTCTGGCGAGGGCCGAGCCCTGCCGAAGTCCCTCGGCGTCGAAACCGGCGGGGCCAAGCGCTTCTGGAAGACGTGGGCAGCAGCCCCCCAGACCGAGCACTGGCTTGAGACCGACTGGGCCGAACTGGAGCTGACCACCCGGCTCGTGGATGCCTTCTACCAGGGCAACGTGCGCCTGGCCGGCGAGATCCGGCAACGAGTCGGACGGTGGGGCGCCACCACCGAGGACCGGGCCCGGCTCCGCATGAATTTCGACCAGCAAGCAGAACAGGAAGCCGCGCAGGCAGCTCAGGAGGCTGCCACGGACCTGGACGAGGAGCTGTTCAAGATGCTCTCCGAGTAAGAAAGGGGGTGCCGGGATGCCACTGACGGGCAACATGCCTTCCGGAGTCCCGCACCCCAGCCGGAGCCTTGGCTACGGCATCATCCGGTGGGCCCAGAAGTTCATCGTTCAGCCGGATGGCGAACACGCCGGTCAACCCTGGCGATTCAGCCCTGAGCAACTGCGCTTCGTGCTCTGGATGTACGCGATTGATGAGCGCGGAAGGTGGCTGTACCGGTCCGCAGCTCTGCGGCGCGCGAAGGGGTGGGGCAAAACACCCTTGCTCGCCGCCTTGGCCATCGTGGAGTTCATCGGGCCGGCCCGCTTCTCTCACTTCGATGAGAACGGGCAGCCGGTGGGCAAGAGGGTGCCCCTCCCCCTCGTCCAGATCGCAGCCACCTCCCTGGACCAGACCGCGAACACCCGCGACATGATCCGCGGCATGCTGGCCGAGTCCCCGGCCGAGAAGGAGTTCAACCTCGACATCGGCAAGGGGATCATCCAGTTCAAGGATGGCCGGCCCGGCCGCATCGAGCCCGTGACCTCCTCCAGCCGCGGGCTTGAGGGGGCGAGGCCCACCTTTGCCCGGCCCCGGCGGGGTCTCTCCTGCCGGGGCCGGGCCATGCCCACTTTGTCGTTTGCGATGAGGTCCACCACTGGGTGGACAGCAACCAGGGCACCTACGTCTGGGAAACCCTCGACCGCAACGTCCAGAAGACTGCGGGTGCAGGCTCACGCCTGATCGAGACCACCAACGCCTTCAACCCGAACGAGGGCAGTATCGCCCAACGGACCCACGAGGCCGCAATGGAGTTCGGGGCGAAGGGCATCCTCTACGACTGCCGGGAAGCAGTCCGGGACGTTGACCTCAAGGACGAGGACGCCGTTCGTGAAGCCGTCATCGACGCCTACGGGGATTCACACTGGGTCGACGTTGACGGCATCGTTGCCGCAGTCATGGACCCGCGCACCAGCGCGGCCATCGCCTACCGCTTCTACCTGAACAACATTCAGGAGAACGCGGACGGTTGGCTCATGAAATCGGAGTGGGACGCCTGCCTCGACGAGGACGACCCGATCCGCCCCGGGGATCAGATATCCGTCGGTTTCGACGGCTCCTTCCGGGGGGACGCCACAGGGCTCGTTGGCTGCCGCCTGCGTGACGGCAAGCTCTTCCTCCTGGGCCTGTGGGAGAACCCGCGAGACCCGAAGAAACCCGACTGGGAAGTCGACGTTCCCTCCGTTGAATCCACCGTGAAGCGCGCCTTTGAGACGTACAAAGTGGAGTGGTTTTACGGAGACCCGCCGTATTGGCAGGAGGCCATTGGTCGGTGGGCCATGACATACGGCGACGACCGCGTCTTCGAATACTGGACTAACAAGCCGATGCGGATGTGTGAAGCCACAGAGCGCTTGCACTCCGCCGTCACGGTCGGTGACGTCAAGCACGACGGAAATTCTGACTTGACTCGACACATGATGAACGCAGTGACGCGGGAAGTTCCCCAGGGGCTCTTGATCACCAAAGACTCCCCCCGTTCCAAGAAGAAAATCGACCTGGCCGTGTGCGCCATTCTTGCCTTTGAGGCCAGGGCTGATGCAATCGCTGACGGTCGGCTCAATGCGCGAAGGGGGCGCGTGGTCGGCTTTTAGTGAGGCCCCATGATTGTTCCCCCCAACGGATACGCCGCGGCTGGCCCCCCGGAATCCCCAACTGACTGGCTGGCCTATCTGTACGGGAAGCTGACAGACCAGTTGCCGGACATGTTCCGCTACGCCGAATACTATGAAGGCGAGCACCAGCGGCTCGCCTTTTCCCAGGCTCGTTTCAAAGCCGAATTCCGCGAGGTCTTCGAGAGCTGGCGCGACAATTTTTGCGGCCTGATCATCGACAGCGCGACCGAGCGCATGACCGTGGACGCCTTCCGAATACCCGAATCTCCCGGCACCGACAAGGACGCCTGGGAGTTCTGGCAGCGCAGCAGCATGGATGTGCTCTCGAACGCCGTCCACCTGGACGCGATGGTGCAGGGCCGTGCTTACGTCCTGGTCTGGGCTGACGAGGAGGGCGAGCCGTCCATCCTCCCCGTCTCCGCCGAGAACATGGTCGTCCAGTACAAGCCCGGCAGCAGGACCGAGCTGCAAGCCGCAGCCCGTTTCTTCATGGACGACTGGGGCCGGCAGTGGGTCACCTTGTGGACCGAGGAATACGTCTATGAGACCAAGCGCGGCGAGGCCGAGTGGGAAAACGGCGTCAAGCGCCCGAACCCGCTGGGCGTCGTCCCGGTTGTCCCATTTCACAACCGCTCCCGACTGTCCGGTGACCCGTATTCGGATCTCGCGAACGTCATCCCGATTCAGGACGCGATCAACAAGACCGTCTCGGACGCGCTGACCGCATCGGAATTTGCAGCGTTCCCTCAGCGGTATGTGACGGGCCTGGAGATCGTGGAAGACGACCAGGGAAACCCGGTCGAGCCTTTCAAGGTTGCGGTGGACAAGCTCCTCCAGGCCGAGGACTCCCAGGCGAAGTTCGGACAATTCGAGGCCGCCAGCCTCAGCAATTATTGCGATCTGGTCGGCCTCCTGCTCCAGCACATGAGTTCCATATCCCGCACCCCGCCTCATTATTTCCTTGTAAACGGAGGAGCGGCGCCCTCTGGCGAGTCCATCATCAGTGCAGAGGCCGGTCTGGTCGCAAAGGTCCGGGAACGCATGCTTCATTTTGGTGAGGCATGGGAGAAGGTAATCCGGCTCTGCTTCGCAGTGAAGCGAGACGAGCGGTCCAAAGCGTTCGCCATGGAAACCGTGTGGCGCGATCCGGAGTACAGGACCGAGGCGCAACATATTGACGCCCTCCTCAAGCTGAAGCAGCTCAATGTCCCTGAAGAGCAATTGTGGAGCGATGCGGGTTACACCCCGTCCCAGATCAGCGCCTTCCGTGAAATGCGGAAGGATGACGCCCGCGCTGCGGCAGAGGTCCAGAAGCTCGGTCCCCAGCAACAGCAGCCGGGAGGAAGTGCGCCGAGCGAGGCGAAGGCAGCCCAAATGGCTCAGAAGCCCCCGCAAGGCAATTCAGGCAACGTGAATCGCAAGCTCAGTGAGAAAAAGTAATCGACTCGCCGGAATGGCGGGTCCATCCGAAATGGATTAGCGCATGAACGAGACACAGAACGACCCTGTCGCCACCCCTGTCCCCGAGGTCGAGGCGCCTCAGCCGCCCGAGGCTCCGGCCGAGGCCGGCCCCACTGATGAGCTGGAGAAGTGGAAGCGCCTGTCCCGTGAGAACGAGAAGCGCTGGAAGCAGGCCACCAGGGAGCTAGAGGGCATCCGTCACGCACAGATGACCGATCAGGAGAAGGCCATCGAGTCGGCGAAGGCGGAAGCCCGGAAGGCTGCGCTGGCGGAGGTGGGGACCTCGCTGGCCGAGGCAGAGATCCGAGCCCAGGCAGCCGCGGCCGGTGTCACCGTGCCGACCGACTACCTGGACCTCTCTCGCTTCGTGGCCGAGGACGGCCGCGCCGACCGAGAACGGGTCACTGAGCTGATCGCCTCCCTCCCGAAGCCTGAGGCGCAGCAGCCGGAGTTCCCTCAGCTCATGGGTACGGGCTACCACCGGGCTGGCGGCAGTGACATTTCCTCCATGGACCCGAGCGAGCTGGCTGACTTCATCGCTGGCGGGTCCTTCATCTAGCCCGAGACTCCTCGAACGCCCTCCCCTCCAGGAGGGCTTTTTTATGCCCTTTTGGAGGCACGCCTATGGCGCTTACCACGCATCATTTCAATCTTGACCCCAAGCAGGTCACTATTGCTGCTCTCGGCCTCCTGGACCGGCAGCTCACCCTGGGCGGGATTCCGGCCCGGTATTCGGAGCTGAAGTTCACCGGCGGCCTCGGTGACGTGATCAACGTAAACCGTGAGAGCCGGGGCATCCCTGTGCAGGCGGCCGGCATCTCTGAGCCGATCTGGAACCCGGTGAAGGGCGACAAGAACAAGTTCGCCGCCGCTTCGGACCGCCCGCTGCCGACCAACGATCGCCTGGCGCCGGTCGGCTTCATCAACGAGAGCCGGTTCCCCGTCCAGCTCACCACCCTCGCTCAGAACTCCACCGCGCTGTCGATGGAGCAGGTTGCCTTCGACCTCAAGCAGTTCGGCACCCAGGTGCTGACCAAGCTGACGCGCGGCTTCGCGGAGTACTTCGATGACACCACCGCGACCTTCATCAAGGCCAACATCACGCGGTCCGGTCTGAGCGCCGCGCAGAAGAAGGTCATCGGCGGCGATGTCGAGGTGACGATCCCGGCTGCGGACGGGACGGGGGAGAACATGAAGGCCCGCGCGCTCGGTCTGCGTACCGCGCTCGTTGATGCCCGCATGGCGATGAACGTCGCCAACGTGCCGGCCTCCGAGCGGTATCTGATCGCCGGCCCCGAGGTCGAGGCCATCCTCCTGAAGGACCCGGAGTTCGTCGCGGTCGACTACTCCGGCGACACCAACGCCCTGCGGCGGGCTGTCGTGGGCCGGATCTACGGCTTCGACATCGTGATTCACAACTCGTTCGGCCTGGAGATGTACCTCTTCCACAAGAGCGCGATGCTTCTGGTCAGTGCTTGCCCGGCGATCCCGATGGGTGCCGTGCAGGGCAGCGTCCAGAACATCAACGGCATCGCCACCCGCATGCTGATCGACTACGACTACGCCAAGAAGGCCGACACGATCGGCCTGGACACCATGTACGGCCTGTCGACGGTCCGGGAGGACCCGGACTACTCGGTCCGTGGCGTCGGCATCGGCGAATCGTTCGTGCGCGGCCTGAAGGTGTCGATCACCGAGAAGACGACCGCGCCCTCGGGCTCCTAACGGAGGAGGCCGCCATGCCCGTATCCGTCGCTGACATCGAGGTCAGGCTCGGGCGGAGGTTCGAGGAAGCGGAGAAGCCGCGAGTCGAAGCATTCATTGAGGATGCTGCGGCCTTCATCCGCGACTACTGCGGTAGCCGGTACGCGCCCGACGCCCCCGGCATTCGGGCCGTTCTGTGCTCCGAAGTCATCCGGTGGCTGGCGGTTCAGCCCGGCATCGTGTCGGAGCGCGTGGGCGACGTGGAAGTCCAGTTCGGCCCTGCCTCCTCCGCCCAGCAGCTTTCGCCGGCGGCCAGGACCGCACTGAAGCGATATCGGCGCCCCCTGTCCACCGTCCGCCTGGGACGGGGGTAGGCGTTGTTCCTGTTCAGTGACCACGTGGTGGTCCGCAGAGCGGACATCGAGGAATCGGCCTACACCAGGCGTCGGGACTGGTCGAACGCGCGGAACGTCTTCGAGGGCCTGGCCCACGTGCAGCCGGACCGAGCCTTCGAGGCCCGCAGCCCCGAGCGCGAGACGGCGCAGGAACGGCTGCGGGTCTTCCTGCCCTGGGGCACCGATGTGGACTCCGCGGACCGAGTCGAGTTCGACGGCCGCACCTATGAGGTGGACGGCGACCCCATGGAATGGAACTACGGCTCGATCCGGCATGTCCGGGTCCGCGCTTGGAGGGTGGAGCACTGATGCCCGCAGCATTCCGACTCGACCTCTCCGAGGGCGGCCTTAAGGAACTTGTCTCCTCCCCCAAGGCGGCGGAGCTGAGTGCGAAGAAGGCCGAGGAGATCGCGGCCCTGGCCCGTGGCGAGGCGCCGAGGAACAAGCGCGGGTCGTGGAACATGTACTCGCGCTCGATCTCGGTCACGGCCTTCGAGGAGAACGGCGTCGTGCACGCCGCTGTCCAGGCCGACCGTCACCCGCTCCTCGTGGAGTTCGGTTGGCGAGACAAGGCCGGCCGCCGTCATGCGGGCCGGCACATCCTCAAGGGCGCCCTGATGAAGGTCAGGGAGTCGTGAGGATCGATCCCGTCTCCGTCGTCCATGACTACCTGCGTGCCAAGCCCGAGCTGGCCCACGCGGTGACCGGGGACATGGTGGGCCGGGAACCCGGCGAGACCGCTATCTACGTCGAGCACGCGGGCGGCTACCGGGCCGTCCGGGACCGCATGGACCGGGCAGACATCACCTTCCAGGTGTACTCGGAACACCGCGACGAGGCTGCCAAGTTGGCCTACCTCGTTCGCGAGTACCTGCTTGAGGACCTGCCGGGCCGCCTCGTGGGCGGCGTCCTGGTGCTGGATGTCTCCGATGGCATCAGCCCCCGCTACTTTCCGGATTCGACTTCCCGAGAGCATTCCTATCTCGGCGAGGTCTCCGTATTCATCACCGAGGGATAGACCTTCCCTCTCATCCAGCCCCCAGCAATGGGGGCTTTTTCATGCCATAAAGAGGAGACACACATTGGCTGCTGACGCTAAGGGTAACGACGCAGGTCGGATTCGGTTCGCCCCCGACGGCGCTCTCTACTTCGCCCCTCTCCCGAAGTCCGGCGCTGGCCCGAAGCCTCCAACTGACTGCGGCATCAAGGGTGTTGCCCCGAGCGGCTACACCCCGATGGGCTACGTCGATGAGGGCGGCGTGACGATTACGCCTTCCATTTCCTCCGACCCGGTCAAGGTCTGGCAGAGCGCCGTGCCCGTCCTTTACAACGTCAAGGAGGCGTCGTTCCAGGTAAAGGCCACCCTGCTGGAAACGAACCTCGCCACCACGGAACTCTTCTTCGGTGCGGAGTGGAAGCCCGCCACGGAAAAGGGCTCGGACGGCTCTGAGAGGCCGATCAAGGACACCTGGCGCCTGGACCTGTCCAGCACTCCGGAGTTGAGCGAGATTTCCCTCGTCGTGGACTGGTCGCAGGGCGCCGTGCAGTACCGCGCAGTGATCGAGCGGGCGATGATCTCCGACCGAGGCGCCATCCAGCTCCAGCGGGCCGAGGCCGGAAAGTTCGAGTTGACCATCGAGGCGTTGGATGCCTCGGGCCGCCTGGGCTACGTCCTGACCAACGACGCGATCAAGGACGGGGCCGTACTCCCCGGCGAGAAGTTCCAGGCGGACCTTTCGCAGGAGACCGTCAAGCAGGGCGGCGAGGTCCACGTGACCGGTAAGGGCGCGAAGCCGAACGCTCCGATCACGGTCACCACCGGTGACCCGAAGCTGGTGGCCGACGCCGGGAACGCCTCTCCGAACGGTTCCTTCGATATTCGGGTCACCGTCGCCGCTGACGCGCCGCTGAAGGGCTTCACCATCAGCGCGAGCGACGGCGAACACTCCGCGCAGGTCGGCACGCTCACCGTCGAAGCCAAGGCACAGACCGTCTAACGCGGTCGACCGCAGAGCGACCCCATCCCCGTGGCGGGGAGGGAGAAATCCCCGCCCCCTTCCCTTACCTCTCAACGCCCCCGTGTCCCGGGGGCTTTCTTGCTTTCAGGAGTACCCATGGCTGCTACCGCGAATCAGGCTGCGTCCGCGAAGACCGCTGCGAAGAAGGCGGAGGCCGAGGCCGGCCCGACGACCTTCGAGCACCGGGGCATCACCTTCGAGGTCCCCAACGCCCTGGACATGCCGCTTGAGCTGCTGGAGGCCGAGGACGAGCTGACGGCCGTCCGTCTGATCGTCGGCGATGAGCAGTGGGCGGCCTACAAGGCCACCCGCCCGACGATCCGCGAGTTCGGCGAGTTCGCTGACCTGGTGGCGAAGGCTTCCGGTCAGGGCGACTCGGGAAACTAATCGCGACCGTCCGCGTCATTCAGGAGTTCAGCGACGAGCTGGAGGCCGATCTCCTCGAACACTTCGGGGTCGATCTGCTGGACCTGTGGCGCGGACGGCTCTCCATACGCCGCGTAGGCGTGCTCATCGCGTCGCTGTGCAGGAAACCGGGCCGCTCTTCCGTCCTGGCTGCCCTGGACGAGTCCACCACCTGGGATACCCGCGAGCACTTGCTCGCCCGCATCAGCGATGGCATCGAGCTGTCCAACTACCTCTTCATCCAGGCCAATTCCTCGGAAGACACCGGCCTCGAACCTCCGAAGCCTCTGCCTCGTCCGGGACAGCCTGAACAGCAGCCGGAACCGCAGTTCGAGTTCGCCTCCGGTTCCGACGTGGCCTCTTTCTTCACGCAGATGAACAACCTGTAGGGGGCCACATGGCGAGCCGCGGAAGGGCACCGGTCAAGGTCGGGTCCGGCTACATCGAGATTTACCCGGAGCTGTCCAAGACGGGCCTGTCGCGGATGCGTACCGACCTCACCCGGCAGATGACGCGAGCCGGAGAACAGGCCGGCAAGGCGTTCTCCCGCTCGATGGGCCAGGGCTTCGCCGGTATCGCCTCGCTTGCGGCCAAGCAGGCCAAGGTCGCGGGCAAGATGACCGAGAAGGAGGCCCTGGATACCTCCAACAAGCTGCGGCAGATCGAGCGCAGCCTCACCCGGTTCCACGGTGAGGAGGCCGGGCAGCAGTTCCGCACCTACCGGAACCTTGCCAAGCAGCGCGAGCAACTGGAGCAGGGCACCAGCGCCGCAACCCGCCGAGCCATCAACGACGTCGTCCGCGCCAACCGCCAGGCGGTTGAGGAGTCGATCCGCGACGAGCGGGCCAAGGCTCAGGAGAAGCAGCGCCTGGAGCGCGAGGCCCAGGCGGAGACCCGCCGCCGAGTCGCCGCCGAGCGGACCGAGGAACGTGCTCTCGCCCGTGAAGTCGCGGAAGTCAAACGCGAGCAGGCCACCGCCGCCCGCCAGGCCGCCGCCGAGCAGAAGGCGGCAGAGCGCGAGATCCAGCTCGCCACCCGCCAGCGCCTGGCCGAGGAACGCCTCGCGATACAGGCACGCACCGCCGCCCTCCAGAACGAGCTGCGGGACCTTGCGGTGCAGCGCCGCGAGTACGCCAACACCATCACCGCGAATCAGCGCCAGCTCCGCGGCTTCATGGCTGAACACCGCGGCAGCACCAAGAGCGCGGCCGAACAGTGGAAGGCCCTATCGCAGGGCACCGAGACGTTCGGCACGAACTTGGAGCAGGTCGGCCGGTCGATCACGCAGAACCTGGTCGCTCCGCTCGCGCTGGCAGCGGGTTACGTGACGAAGATCGGCACCCAGTCCGCGGACATGCAGTTCCTCTCGTCCCGAGGTCTGGAGCGGGCCGGCTTCAACAACAAGGACGTCATGAAGGGCATCCAGTCCATTCAGGACTTCGCGGTGAAGACGCCCTTCTCCCTTGAGGACATGACGGACAAGTTCCAGCAGCTCGCTCGGAACTTCCAGTCCTATGGCGACTCGACGGGTGAGTCCCTGAAGAAGAGCGAAAAGCTGATTCGGGGTATCGCCGACTTCGCCGCTTCGTACGGTGTCCTGGACCCTGAGCGGGTCAAGGGCGCCATGTACAGCGCGGACATGATGATGGACATGTCCAAGCTCAACACGCGGAGCTTGAAGCAGTTTTCGCGTGGCACGGGTATTCCCATCAACGAGCTGGCGAAGATGGCCGGGTTCAAGACCTCGGGCAAGGGCGACGAGGATACCGAGGCCAAGGAGTTCCTGGCGAAGGTCCAGGAGCGAGGTGAGGGCGTCTCCTCGAAGTCGTTCTTCGCCAACTTCCTCAAGGCGTACGACACCCGCAAGGGCGTCAAGGGAACGGCCGAGACCCTGGGAACCGGCTCGATCGGCGGCGCGCTCCAGGCCACCAAGGAGCAGGCTCAGCTCAACTTCGGTAAGCAGTTCGGCGACTTCAATCCGGAGACCGGTAGGTTCGAATGGACCGAGCTGGGAAAGCAGGTCCGCAGCCTCATTGATCGGCTCGGCAAGCTCCTTGAGGACCCCGACTTCCAGCACCTCACCGGCGGTCTCCTGGGCCAGTTCGTCCGAGCACTGGGGCTCCTGCTCACCGGTGTCGAAAAGACGGAAGGTCTACTCAACGATCACCCGTGGCTGAAGGACCTGGTGGCCAAGGCCGTCAAGGTCGCTGCGGTTCTCGGCCCCCTGGCCATCGCCGTCGGCCTGGCCACGAAGGTCCTCGGCAAGGTCGGAAAATCGTTCCAGCCTGCAATCAAGCTCGGCAGCGGCCTGGCCAAGGGCGCTCGCGGCGCGTTCCGCACCGGCAACCAGTTCCTGGCAGGCGTGAGGGCTGGCCGGGGCAACTTCCGTGAGGTGTACCGCGAACGGCGCGCCGAGTCCCACGATGGGGACGACCGCTCGATGATGCGGCGCGGTATCGACCGGATGCGCGGCCAGGACAGCCGCGCCGAGGCCGTACAACTGAACACCGAGGCCGCGGAGCGCGCCCTTCGCGAGATCGATCAGAAGATCCAGACGGTCAAGGCCGCCATCCGCTCGTTGAATGAATTGAGGCTCAACAACCTCGCCGAGTCTCTGGGCGGAGAAACGGGCGCCTCGGTAAAGGCCGGCGCACGCGACGCTGACCAGCGGATCGGCGGTGTCCGTCAGGGTGTGCAGCAGCTCAATGCGGCGGGCCTGGGCGAGATCACTACGAAGTTCCGCTCCTTCGCCGATGCCGCGAACGCGGCCGAGCAGCAGGTGAAGCAGACGCACGGCGCGGTGCGGGACCTCAACGACGGCAAGCTCGGCATGGTCCGCCAGCAGGTCGAGTACCTGAAGGACAAGTCGGATACGGCCAAGCGGCACATCGCAGGCGTCGGCTCCGAAGTGGGCGACCTCAACGACCGTTCCTTGTCCCAGATCCGGGGACGGTTCGCCTCGACGCTTACACCGGCCGTCAAGGGCTCGTACAGCCAGGCACGGGATCTCAACGAGAAGATCAAGGACACCAACGGGCGGGGCCTCGGCAGCATCACGTCGAAGGTCCGCACACTCCGCGACGCCCTGGACCAGGCGGAGGGCAAGGCCGGAAAGCTCGAAGGGAAGATCGCCGCCGTCAACGGCCTCACCGGCTTCGGTGGAGGTGACGGCAAGAGTGGCCGGTCGAAGAAGCACGCCCTCGGTGGCGTCATTCCGGGCTACGCCCCCGGCGTCGACAACTACCCGGCGATCTTGAGCCCCGGCGAGGCCATCCTGCGGCCCGAGGTGGCTCACGCGCTCGGCGCCGACACGATCAACCAGTGGAACGCGGCGGCGGCCCGGGGTCACATCTCCCGCCATGCGAAGGGAACGGCAGGAAAGGGGACCCGCAAGTCGGGCCCCTGGCCGCTGTCGATCCTGGGCGAGCTGTGGGACTCGATCAACCTCGGCCCGGCGGCGGGCGCCTTCGGTGGCGGTATTCAGATGGCCTCTGCCGGTCGCGCGATCGGCGGCACGACAGGTCGCAACGTCGGGCGCTGGGGGTCGCAGGCCGGTGGTGACGCGGCTGGCCGTGGCGCCTTGAACCGCTTCGACAACCTGCGCGAGTTCGCCACGAACCGAATACCCGGGCTGCTCCGGGCCGCCCCAACAGGCATCGGAAACATCCTGGGCCTGGTGGCGGGCGCTGTGGCGCCGACCGCAGGTCAGCTCTTCTGGGATGACATCTGGAAGGGCCGGGGCAACATCGTCCAGCGCGGTGCGAAGTTCACCGGTGACCTGCTGAAGCCGGAAAACCTCTGGCAGATGATCAAGGACGGGGTGGGCGGTCTCTGGGAGACCGTGAAGTCCATCGGCGGCCTGATCGAGAAGGTGGCGACCGACGGCCCGGCAGCGGTGCTGAAGGAAGGCATCGAGGCCATGGAGTCCATGTTCTCGGAGATGCTGGCCGGTGTCCGGGACATGATCCAGACCGTTCAAGATCTGGTCTCCAACCCGGAGGAGTTCGCCGAAGAGGTCTGGCAGAACTTCTGGGCGCGAGCCCAGGAGGCGATGCCGAACACCGAAGGGTTGTTCAGGTTCGCGGACGGCGGGATCGTCCCCGGCGGATACGCGCCGGGCAACGACAGCGTCCATGCGCTCCTGTCCCCGGGTGAGGCGGTGCTGCGGCCGGAGGCCGCCCGCTTCCTCGGCTTCGCCGCTATCCAGCAGCTCAATGCCGGGGCAAAGTCGGGCTCCTTGTCGGGCACTGCCCAGGAGTCGACGACCGCTGTCGCCGCCCCCGACGCTTCGGCGTTCGAGGAGGCCGCCAAGCAGATCGTTGACGCAGTGGAGACGATCGAGGCCGCCTTGCGGCAGCTCCGCGCATCCTCCGATGCCGCCTGGACGCAGATCTCCCAGCGGGTCACGGCGGCCGTCGACGGCCAGCTCGTCCCCGCCTACCAGCGTCAGGGCAGCTTCCTCAGCGGGCCGCTGACGCAGGCGCACCGACAGTTCCAGTCCACGAACCAGGGCGCCTGGTCCGACGTCCAGAGCACCACAGGTTCCGCCTCGGCCCGGGTGATTGATTCATTCACTCGCCTGCGGTCCGGGCTTCAGGGGCTGTCGGGCTTCTTCCGGCAGACGGGCCAGGCGATCGAGAGCACCTGGCGCACGGCCATGTCGTACGTGGACTCCTCGACCAGGAGCACGCTGGCCGGGCCCTACAACCAGGGCGCAGTCTCGATGATGAGCGAGATGGCGAAGCTGGCCGGCACCAAGGCCCCACTCCGCACACTCGCCTTCGCCCGTGGTGGTGTCGTTCCCGGCTACCAGCCGGGTGTGGACTCTGTCCCTGCCGTACTCAGCCCCGGAGAAGGCATCCTTCGCCCGGAGGTCGTTCGCGCTCTCGGCGCAGAAACGATTCTGCGCTGGAATGCGGTGGCCCGGCGGGGCGGGAATGCCTTCGCAGGAGGCGGCATCGTCGGGCCGACCCGCTTCGGCGGCCAGTCCGGCAGCGACTGGGTGAAGCGGCACAAGGACGACGACTACGACGGCTATGCCTCCGCCTTCAAGGCCGGGTGGAAGGACGTCGTTCAGCCGATGCTCGACATGGTCGGGCGCACCTTCGGCCTCTCCGGAGACCTCGCGAAGCGGGACTTCCAGGCTGGCCGGCCGTGGCTGGAGAAGTGGACGTCGTGGGTCGACGAGCACACGACGGGAGGCGGTGCGGTCGTCAAGCTCGCGCTGTCCGAGTTCGAGCGGGAAGCCCCGATGGTGGGCGGCTCCAAGTACACCGATGGGGCCCTGGAGTCCTGGTGTGCGGACTTCGTCTCGTGGGTCGTGGACCACGCAGGCGCGAACGCTGCGTATGGCGGCAGCCCGAAGGGGACGCCGCGGAATCGCTGGCCGGCGGTGGCGGCCTGGAACGGCGCGATGCGCCACGTCCCGGTGGCCCAGTCCCAGCCCGGCGACCTGCTGACCTACCGGGGCGATGGCCACATCAACATCAAGACCGGACCCGATGAGACGGTTGGCGGCAACGAGTCCAACTCGCTGAAGCGGACGCGGGGTTACTGGCGTACGGCCACGGCCGCGCTGCGGCCGACCGGCGGGGGCTCGACTTCGTCGGACGGCCCGGTCCTCAATGCCTGGCCCGGTTCGATCCCGAAGTTCATCGGCTCCCTCGGGGGCGGCGTGGACTCCGAGATCGGCCAGTACATCGCGAAGGCGATGGCGCTGACCGGGGTCAGCGGGCCGAGGTGGGCCGACGGCATGGCGACGATCGTCCGTCGCGAGTCCGGGGGCAACGTCCGGGCGGTCAACAACTGGGACTCCAACGCCAAGGCCGGCACGCCGTCCAAGGGCCTGACCCAGGTGATTGACCCGACCTTCCGTGCGTATCACCAGCCCGGTACGAGCTGGGACATCTTCGATCCGGTGGCGAACATCGCCGCCTCGATCAACTACATCCGGGACCGGTACGGCGACATCAGCCGGGTACAGCAGGCCGACCCCAGCAAGCCGCCGAAGGGCTACTGGACAGGGACGACCTACGCCTCCCCGGGCCTGGCCCTGGTCGGCGAGCGAGGCCCGGAGCTGGTGAATTTCCGCGGCGGTGAGCGTGTGTACAACGACGCCGAGACCCGGGATCTCCTCGGGAAACGCTACGAGATTCACATTCACGAAGCGAAGGCCGAGAACACAACTCAGGCCGTGATTCGCGGCCTTCAGTACGTGGAGGCGATGTACGCCATGTGATGGATAGGAGTGTGTATGCCAATTCCGGCTTCATGGGACTTTCTCCCGGAGAACCCTCCGGCGAATCGTCCCAGTCCCCCAGTTCCGAAGAAGTGGGGGCACACTTACGTATCGATCACGGGCAACGCCGGTAAGGGGGAGGAGATCCCCCTTACCGGCTTCGGGGGCCGCTACTGGCCCAACATCTTCATGCAGGCCGGCGCCACCGGCCTCGACATGCCCCCCATGGAAATCCATTCCGACACGAGCCCGAACCTCGCCGGATCGATGTACCGCAGCACCAGGGCCGCCGCGCGGGAGATCATGATCCCGTTGTTCCTGTACGGCATCGACCGGTACACCGTCCGGCGCCTGAAACAGTCGCTTATACGGGCCCTCAATCCCCTCAACGGGCACTGCGTGCTCAAGATCCAGGAAAGCGGGCTGCCTGCCCGGTACCTGAAGTGCTGGTACAAGGGCGGCCTGGAGGGCAACGAGTCAGAAGACAGCAGTGGCTTCCGGTGGATTCGCTACGGCGTCCAGCTCACCGCGATGGACCCGTGGTACTACGGCGATGACTTCCACGTCGCCGAGTGGACGTTCGGCCAGGGGTCCTCGTTCCTGAAGCCCGCGAAGTCCCTCTTCCCCCTCTCAATCAGCCAGGGTCTCGTGTCACGGGAGGACTTCCCCGTGACCAACCCCGGTGACGTGGACGCCTGGCCCGTGTGGGAGATCACCGGGCCCGTGCGCCGGTTCCGATTCACCTGCGGCGACCGGTCGTTCGGCATCGACGGCAGAGCCCAGGACGCCGTGCCGGGCGGCACCACTTTGAAGATCGACACACGCCCCGGCCACAAGACCCTGCTGGACGACAAGGGCAAGAACTACTGGCCCCTGCTCGGCAAGTCACCGTCCCTGTGGTCCCTTCCCTCGGGCAGATCCCAGATCGGCATCGAGCTGGTGCCCGGCAGCGCGAACGCGACGCTGCGCATGACGATCGCCCCCCGCTACGAGACCTACTAGGAGGTGCTTTGGGCTACCGAGTAGAGATCCGTGGCCGTCCCGATGAGGGCGGCCTCATTCATCGGATCGGCGAGCTGGACACCTGGATCAAGCTGGATCTGATCATCCGCTACAACGCCCAAGGCACTTGGCAGCTCCTCGTCAAGGACAAGACGCCGCAGGCGAAGCTGTTGGAGAAGGGCGGGGGGATCGCCGTCTGGATGGACGGCCGCGATGACGAGCCGATCTTTTCGGGCCAGATCGAGCAGTTCCAGAAGTACTGGACCGTCGAGCAGCACACGGGGCGGGGCTCGGTGTACGTCGGCGGCAAGTGCGACAACAAGCTCCCCTACCAGTACCTCGCCTTCCCCGGCGTGAAGAACTGGGGCACGGACGGGATGGCCGTTTACCCCGCGAGCGAGCAGTGGAAGGACCGCGACCGGGACGCACGCCCGATCGGCGAAGAGGCCGGCCAGGCTCTCTGGGTCGAGATGGACCTCGCCTTCGGCGCCCGCGGCCTGCCAGGCCGAAAGGCCCCCGGCGTCACCCTGCTCCCGCCTCCGACCCCCGATCAGCCGGGAGTCCCGCCGAAGATCGGCGCCAAGGTGGCGGGCACCGTCCGATACGACAACCTGGGCGCGCTCGCCGAGAAGTGGACCAAGGAAGGCGGCATCGGCTACCGCTTCCTGTGGCACCCCGATGACAAGAAGATCAAGCTCAGCACGTTCCTCCCGCAGGACAAGACCAACAGTGTGCGCTTCTCCCCCGAGCTGGGGAACCTCCGCGAGTACGTGGCCACCCTGACAGCGCCTCGTGTGACTCGCGCCATCGTCGCAGCGCAGGGCGAGGGCAAGGACCGGTTCATCCGCCAGTACCCGGAGACGGGTTACGGCCCCGATGGGCTGACCGACGACGAACGCGAATGGGGCCTGATCGGCGAGCAGTTCATCGACCGCCGCGACATCCCTTTGAAGACCGACGCAGCCGGAAAGCCAGTCCTGAACAAGCCCAAGGACGGCGGCTTCACGCTGCCGCCCGGGGCCAAGGACGAAGCCGAAGCGCTGAAGATCTACCAGGACGCGATGAGGACGGCCGCTGACGCCGTATTGAAGGAGTCGGAGAAGAACGGCAACTTCCAGATTTACCCGATCGAGACGCCTCAATGCCGTTTCGGAATCGACTATTTCGTCGGCGACAAGGTGTCGGTGGACATTGAGGGCGAGGTCTACGAGGACATCGTCCGCGAGGTCAACATCACCGTTGAAGACGGAGGCCGGTCCGAAACCGTCGTGCCGAAAATCGGCGAACAAGGCACCGGCGAACCACTGAACCTCTACAAGCACGTATCCGAAATGCGAGAGAAGCTGCGCAAGTTGGAAGCAAGGATGTGACCCATGGCGGAGATTAGCTTTCCGTTCGAGAAGGATGGCGGAGACGGAGGGCGGCAGTCCGTCAGCCAGGTGGACTGGCAGAAGATGGCGACGATGTGGGGCGGGGACCGTGTAGCGACCCGCATCACCGCCGCCTCCCCCGACGCGGCGACCCTCCCCTTCTACGCCAAGATCCTCCCGAACACCCGGACCCTGGAGATCCAGGGCGGCGAAGCCTGGGTGGGCGGCTTCTACTACAAGCTCGAAGGCACTCGCCAATTCGAGATCGGCCAGAACTTCGATAAGGCCAAGGACCGCCGGGACGTGGTCGTCATTCGAGTGGACCACACCAAGGGCTCCGTGAACATGGACATCCGGCAGAGCCAGCCCTCCTCGAACCCCGTTCCGCCACAGCCGATCCACGAGGCCGGCCAGCAGTGGGAGATGGTCATCTGGGAGGTCTTCGTCCCGAGGAACAACGGCACCCCTCAGCTCTACGACCGAGCCCCTTTCGACGCGCCCAACCACGTGGCCTTCCCCTGGTGGGCTGACGACTCGATGCGCTTCCTTCCCCAGGGCAGCTTCGCCCTCGACCTCGACAGCGACGCCCGCCACGTCCAGGAGGAGATCTACAAGGGCCGCGACGGCGTGGCGGTCGCCCGCACCTTGGGTAAGTCCTGGAGCTACACGCCCGACCTGGTCAACGCCGCCAGCATTCCCAAGGGCCTTCTCCTGCGGGGCCGTTGGCGTTGGGCCGCCCCGAATCTCGTCTGGTTCACGATCGACTTCGATAACTCGTCCAACACGGACATCCGGGCGAAGGACGGCGCTCTCAGCTTCACGCTGCCCCAGAACCTCAACGGCGTGATCGGCCAATCGTTCGCGGGCTACATGCTCAACGGCGGCTACCGGGGTGGGATGCCCAACTTCGTGGCGATCACCGGAATGGCCAACGGCAGCAACAAGGGCAAGACCGTGCGCATGACGTACCCGAGCCAGAACTACCTGAGCGAGGGGCTGGACTACCTGACGGTCTTCCCGTCTCAGTCCTCGATCGTCGTCTCCGGCGTCTACGAGACCAACGCCTACAACGAGTAAGGAGCCACCGATGGAAAGGTACCTGTTTGGCGGCGGCACCGCCGACGTTGCCGAAGACGTGGACGGCGGACGAGTAGCCGGTGCTCCGGTCACCATCTGGGACGGCCCCACCGACACCGCGAACCGGGTCATGGACCTGGTGGACGTCGAGAACGGCAGCCAGATCGAGCAGAGCACCCTCACCGCCGACGAGTACGGCTATATCCTCCCGTTCCTCGGGCCTCCCGGAGTGGAACGCCTGTGGGCGAAGGCCGGCACGGTGGGGAAACGGGTCGAGCTGATCCAGATGAGCCTGTCCTCGCGGCTGGCCAAGCACCTCACCACGGACGTGGACCCGCACAGGGATCGCGAGTACACGGACCGCAAGTTCGATGCCGCGGTGGTTCGCACCGGCAAGAACGACGTCGCCACCACCCCCGGCGACGCCTGGCTCAACGTCGAGGCCGCAGGCGGCACCAACGACGTGATCCGCCTGAACCGTGCGGGCGAGGCCGGCACACAGCTCAAGAGCAACGGAACCCTCTACATACAGCCGTTCACCAACAACACCGGCCTGGTCGTCCTCACGAAGAACACCAGCGAGACCACCAACGCCATCAACGTCCAGGGCGGCGCAGACGGAGCGACCTCCGTCTTCCGCGTACGCAGGTCCGGCAACGTCCTGATCACCGGGTCTCTCCAGGCGGACGGCAATGTGATCGCGCCGAACGTTGGATCTGCCCGCGTGTACTCCGGCCCTGCCTCCGTCCTGCCGCCCGCCAGCCAGCTCAAGCCCGGAGACGTGTGGGTGCAGTATGGCTGATCCCACTGACCTGGCGCGTACCTACAACCCCACCATGGTGTGGGACGGCTCGAAGTGGGGGGAGGCCAGCAAGAAGGTCTGGGACGGCACTCAGTGGGCCGCGATGCCCACCGTCCTGTTCTGGGACGGCACCGCGTGGCGGCCCAAGCCACCGGTTCCACGCGAGTTCGCGGCCTTCTCCGGCTCGAACAAGGGCAACTACAAGAACACCCGCTACGCCGGGATACCCACCCCGGCCGGAGTTCGCGTCAATGACTTCGTCGTCTCGATCTGCGCGAACATGAAGGGCTTCCCCAAGCTGGTCTCCCCTGCCGGTCACCTTCCCCAGGTCATCTCACCGTCCACTGACGAGATGTCCTTCGCGGTTGTCTGCTGGCCGTACACCGGCCAGGAAGGCGATGTGGTGTGGGACCTCGGCGGCTCCCCCCAGGCTGCCTGTATGAACCTGCTCTACCGCAATGGCGACGTCTCCAATCAGTCCGTGACCCCCGTAAGCGACATGCAGCTCCACAAGGATGTGGACAAGGTCCCCCTGATGCCGTCCAAGGACTACACGAGCGTCTTCGTGGCGCTCGCGGTGTCCCGCCAGGTGTCCAGCTACGCGTGGCCCGAGGGGGTTCTTCCGCGCGAAGCGGTCGTGGGCCGGTTCGGCTCGTACGAGATCAGCGCGTTCACGGCCGACACCCCGGGGGCCGGCGCGTCGCTCGGAGCCCTCCAGCTCAACACCAAGGTGGACGCCGCGGCCATGTACCTGGTGACCATCCCCGGCAGGAGCGACGGGAAGCCGACGTGGATTCTCGGCGATGCTGCCGCGTCCGTGCTCGGTAAGACGACCTACCTTCAGTGAGGTGAACCATCCCTAAACCCGCACTCAAGCGGTGGTCGGCCCGTGAGGTTCCGGACCCGGATCTCATGAACGAGCGGGTGACCGCACCGCAGAAGTACTACGCGAACATGCCCTACGTCTCGACGCGGGGAGTCGTCACCAGCTCTGGCATATCGGGGCAGGCCCTGTACGCGGGCCAGAAGCGGGATGTCCTGTGGGACTCCAACCGCATCTATGTCAACGGCTTCACCACCCCTGACAGCACCCGCTTCAAGATCCCGGAGGATGGCGTCTACCACGTCACCTTCAACGCCGCCGTCAACGGCAGCACGGTGCGGGGAGTCGGCGAGAACCTGAACGCCTACCTCTACGTCGACGGCGCGACCGGGCAGGGAGTCTCAGGCGCCATCGGGCATACCACCTTCCAGCACCAGATGGCCTCGAACTACACCACGATCCAGGTGAGCGTCACCGAGTACTTCACGAAGGGGTCCTTCGTGAGGGCCCAGGTGTACTTGGACTCTGGCGCTACCGGAATCTGGTGGATCGCCACCGCCGACTTCGACGCCAACCTGAATGCCTTCATGCTCGCCCCGAGCGTCAACGGCTGGGCGCAGGCCGCCGCCCCGCCGCCGAGGCTCACAGCGTGGTCTGATGGCAACTACGTCAGCGTGGAGGCGATGGACAGCCAGACCTTCGACGCGTTCGTCCACTTGGAGAACCGCCCCAGGTTCCTCGCCCGCGACACCTCCTTCAACGTCGCGGCCGGCCAGGAGAAGGTAGCCCTCTCCTGGAAGACCATGTACGCGAACGACCCTGGGTTTGCACTCCAGAGGCTCGCTGACGGCTACGCCGACCGAACGGCCATCAAGGTCCCCTACTCCGGCCTGTACCTGGTCACCTTCTTTGGCGCCGTACAGCACACCAGCGGCGTCGACACGGCCTCTTACGGATTCCAGTTCAAGATCCACGGAAACAGCGGCGACGCCAAGATTCTCGCGCAGAACAGCACCACGCGAATCAACATGGACTGCTCGGTCGCGCTCAATGAACTGGTGTACCTCAAGGCCGGCGAAAACCTCAACGTCCGCTTCTACGGCTGGGGTTCTGACACGCGCTGGGTCAACGGCACGGGAGACGGCCGAATATTCAATCTGGGGGCAACCTACATGGGAGGCTAGATGCTCACATACCCCTCGTGGCCCTCCCGACAGCTCGTGTCGGCCACGGAACTCAACCCATACATTTACGAGAACAACAGCAGACTCGTCACCCCGAGCGCTTTCAGAGTCAAGGGCCTTGATTCCACTGATGAGTTCACCAGTCGAGTGGAACTCAAGTGGGACCTATGGGACTTCGAGCGCCAAGGCTGGACCTCTACGGACATGAAGAGGTTCAGGTGCCCGGCCTCGGGGACCTATTTCGTCAACGCCAACCTGACCTTCCGCCCACCGGCCGCCATGGACGACAAGAAGACCGCCATGGTTGACACCCTGGTCTACTCTTCCAGGCGCGACGGGAGCGGGAGCACTGCGCTCTTGAAGTCGCTGAACAACACGAAGATCATCGGCAGCTACCTGAGCGTGAACACCTCGGGCCTGGCCTACCTCGCCGAAGGTGACCTGCTCTACGCCACGACCTCCGGAACTGGAGGCACCTGGACCAAGGCGACCTCGGGGAACAAGAGCTGGTCGATGAACGCGTTCAGCGCCGTCCAGATAGCCCCGGACGCGAAGGGGCTTGGCGAATGACCAGTACGACGGTGATCCTCAACGCCTTTGGACTGGTGGGCATTGCTGCCACCGTACTCGGCGGCTACGTGGTGCTGCGCGCCACGAACGAGGCGAAAACCTCTGAGGTCTGGAAGGGGGAGGCCGAGGCACAGAAGGCTCGGGCCGACCGGCTTCAGGATGACCTCACTGAGATCAAACAGCGGCTCACGAGCATCGAGCGTGAAAATCAGCGGCTCATCGAGGTGCTGACGTCCCTCGATCCGTCACGGCTTGCCGCGCTGCATCGCAGCAACTGACCTGAAGTAATTAATTATTCGCGGGCTGGCTTCGGCCAGCCCTTTTTCATGCCCTTTTGGAGGCGCCCATGAGTCAGGTTTCCAACGTCCTGTCCATAGCCTTTGGGGAGGTGGGCTATCAGGCGGAGCGCGCTCCGGGTGAGCGCCCCTCTGGCCATCAGAAGTACAGCGGCCAGGTGCCTGGGCTTGAGTGGTCCAACTACCAGCCGTGGTGTGCGACTTGGGTCTCCTGGGTCGCGATGAAGGCAGGCGTGGCCGACCTTTTCCCGCGCACCGCTTCCGTCTGGTCCGCGATGGAGTGGTTCAAGCAGCGCTCGCGCTGGAGTGACTACCCGGCCATCGGCGCACAGGTGATCTACGGGACGTCGGGCAGTACGCACACCGGCATCTGCTACGCCTACGACAGCGAGTGGATCTACACAGTTGAAGGCAACACCAGCACCACCAACGACGCCAACGGCAACAAGGTGATGAAGCGCCAGCGGCTTCGGCGCGACTCCTACGTCCACGGCTACGGGTACCCCTCGTACGCGGAAGGCGTGACCACCGCGGACCCGTCGAAGAAGGGCCTGGCGGGCTACACCTACGCGGCCACCGCCTCGACGCCGGTCACCAACTCGGGCGGCTCAACGGGCAAGTACAAGATCAAGAAGGGCCAGACGCTGAGCGGCATCGCGGCCCTGCTGGGCGTCTCGCTCGCCGCCCTCCTGGCGGCCAACCCTCAGATCAAGACCCCGGACCGTGTGGACGAGGGCCAGGAGATCACTGTCCCGGTCGCGCCCACACCGCCGCCCAAGCCGACCGTCCCCCCGGTGAAGCCGACACCGGAGCCGAGCAAGCCGACCACACCGGCCACGACCGGCGACTTCTACACCGTGCAGAAGGGCGACAGCCTCAGCGGCATCGCCCGCTCCTTCGGGCAGTCCCTGACCGCACTTCTGGCCCGCAACCCCGCGATCACGGACCCAAACGTCATCCAGGACGGCCAGCAGATCCGGGTCAAGGGCACGGCGCCGAAGGCAGCGCCCAAGGCGGCCGGCCCCCGGCATGCGGCGCCCAAGCCGATCGCCCCGGCCCCTGCGGCGAAGCCGAAGGCGCATGAGTCCGAGAAGCCGGTGACCGTGATCGTCAAGTGCCAGTGCTCCTGTGACTGCTGCGGCACCAAGAAGCCGATTCCGCGGCCGACCACCAAGCCGACCGACGTACCGAAGCCGGACAAGCCGAGCGATCCCCCGAAGCCGTCCACAACCCCGGCTACCCCGGTGACCCCGGCCGTCCCGGCTGTCCCGGCTGCCACGACCCCCCAGACCCCTGACCCCGGCCACCAGGCCAAGTAAGGAGCAACATGGAATTCCTGCGTACCCACTCAGTCCGCATCCTGGCCGCACTGGCGGCGCTCGTCCCTCTTCTGGTTGCCCGATGGCCCGGCATCGACTGGTACGGCCTGGCCACCGTCGTCGGCGCCCTGCTCGGTGCTGGCGAAATGGCTCAGCGCGTCGAGAACAGCAAGACCAGCGAGGCCCTGCACAAGACGTCGCCCTACGACGAGCTGGCCGCGATACACATGCAGCTCGCCCAGCGAGAGGGCCAGTCCAACCTCGCGCGGTAAGGGACGCCCAGCCCGGCCGTGAATGAATGAATCATTGCGGGCGTGTTCATGTCATCTCCCGCATAAAAAGGGGATGCCCCTCCCTGCCTTGGGCAGGGAGGGGTCGGCCGATACTCCGCACCTCAGATGACGGCGCCTACTCCCGGCCGGAGCAGAGCGCGTTCTCGGTCGGAGGTTCGGGCTCTGTCCACACTCCGTCTCTCCACCTGCTCGCAAGAGCAGAAAAGCGGCCCTGCACGAATCGTGCTGGCCGCTTCTGTGGCATGGCGTTCGGTGTCACGCCGGGCGCTGCTTCTCGGCTCTCTCGACCGCCAGCGCTTGATGGTGGTCGCACCTCGGGACCGCTGGCCCCCGTCCCGTCAGGGGCTCGCGGAAGATGATCTCACCGGTGCAGCCGCCATGATGGGCGTTGAGGCATGCCAGGTCGAACTTCTGGATCATGCTTCGTTCCCCTGCTCCTCGGCCCCCTGAGCCAGCGCGAAGGTGCTGGTGGGGAGATTCACTTCGAGGACGATCCAGTTGTCGGCGTGCACCCGCAGCTCGACGTTGTTGCCGTGCCTGATCAACCGCATGGCGACCTTGCAGGCCGAAAATTCACTCATCCGCTCAAAGAAGTAGGACAGCGTGGTCAGCTCGCCGTCCGTGTCCACCTGTACGAGCGGCACATACTCCACGTCGGCGGCGTCTGCGAAGTCCCGGGCCCACTGCTCGGCGATCTTCTTGACGTCGCTGGTGTCGCTGCTCATCGCTGCTCTACTTTCTCGATCGGAGTCCACTTCCAGGACTCACCGTCGTGAGGTTCACGCAGATACCCCACGACCTCATTCGTAACTACGTGGCGGATCGGCTTCCCCAGGCCGTGGCCCTTCACCGGAAGAGTAACGACGGGCGCTGACACAGGGGCCGGCTCGGGCTCGCTGGTCGTGCTGGGGCTGTCTTCCTCGTGGGCCGGCGCGGGGTCGGGCTCGTTGATGATCTCCACCATGTCATCCAGGCGCACGGTCAGCAGGTGGCGGTGCGCAGGCTCCTCACCGGGCTGGCCAAGGTGCAGCCTCCACACCTCCACCGGTTCCCCGTCCCATCGGGTGGCGTCCTGCTGGGGATCGGCCAGCAGGACGCCCTCTCGGGTGACGGTGCGGCCCCGCGGCTCACGGCCGGTGGCCCGGATGCGGTACCCCGCCGCCAGCTCGCCGATTCCTGCTTCGTTCAGCTTGAAGTGCAAGGTCTCCTCGGCTTCTACCTCGGGGGCCTCTTGTTCCAGCGTCTCCTCCGGGAGCAGAGCCAGAGTGTTCTGGTTGCAGGGGCGTTCGCCCGGCTGCCCGACGTAGATCCGCCAGACCTTCACCGACCGCCCGTCGCGCTGCGCTCGGGTGTCCTTGGGCGCCCGCAGCAGCGTGCCCTCCAAGGTCTTGGTGTACCCGCGCGTGTCCTTGCCCTTGGCCCGCACTCGGGCCCCTTGCTTGGCGCAGGAAACCGGCACCTCTTCGTAGATCAATTCATTCATCTCCTTCGGGATTTCGGGCTCGTGGCTGTCCACCAGCACGCAAAGGCCAGGCGCCTGCACGCGCATCTCGCATACGTCGCAGTCGCAGTCATGGAGGCAGGTGCGACAGGTTCCTTCGTCGCAGAAGGGGTCAGGGCCGTGGAAGTCGTGGGTGGGGTGCGGGTCTGGGCATCCCCATGCCTCGCAGGCCCGCAGCCGTGACCAGGTGGGATAGACGATGTGTTCTCGTCGGCCCAGCGGCCCGTGCACCAGCGGGTAGCCGGGGCACGGGAAGCTGGAGCGGTCGGCCGCCTCCCTGGTGAGGAAGGCGGCTCGACACGAACGACACTGGTGCCGGCCTTCCGGCCGCCTGCGGAGCAGGTGTCTCACAGGCAAGCGGCGAGCGGATTACTCGGGGCCGGCGCCTGCTTGGGCTGCGGAATGACGGCCTTCTTCGCGGCCGGTTCCTCCTTGGCAACCGGGGCCGCCTTGGGCGGCTCGACCAAGGTGAGCACCGGCCCTTCCTCACGCTCGGGCTTCTTCTCCGCGCCGTCCGCCAGCAGGCGGTAGATGATCGGCTTCGGCCCCGCCGTCGAAGACTTGCCCCGGAAGTACTCGACGTCATCGAGCTGGTCCACCGTCTCGCGAAGGCCCTGGGCATTCGTGCGGGCCTGGAGGGACCGGAGCAGCAGGGTGGAGGTTGCCTCGCCGCCGTGGCGCTTGAGCGTTTCGCGGATCACGTCCGGGAGGCTCTTCACCTTGCTCTGGGTGCCGCTGTGGTTCTCGGTGACCAGCTTCTCCACCGAGTTGATCGAGTACTGGACGAAGGCCCAGGCCGCCATGAGGGCCTTCTTCGAGATCCGCGTCTTCATCTCCGAGGCCGCAAGGACGGCGGCAACCCGGAACACCTGCTCCGCGGTGCGCTCGAAGTACACGCCGACGTGTTCCGGGGTACCGGCCATCTTGCCGATCATGTAGGCCCGGATCTCGTCGTACGCCTTGTGCGCCTCCTTGGCGAGCGCGATCTCGCGAGGCTTGTCCTTTGCCCACTTGTACGCCTCGGCCAGCCGCTTGTCCGCGCGGATCGGGGCGCGCTTGCCGTACGGCAGCATCTTGCTCTGCTCGACCAGGACGGGGAGCAGTCGGTTGTAGGAGCCGCCGAGGGCTGCGCTGCTGCTGACGTACTTGGCCCACTCCCCGGGGGTCACGTGGACGGTGAAGCCGAGCAGGGGCGCTTCGACCTTTTGAACTTCGCCGGTCCCGTCCTTGCCCTTGGTGCGGTTGGAGATCTCGTTGCCGTCCCAGGCCGTGCGGAGCTTCTGATCGAAGGTGGGGCAGCGCTTGGCGCGCTTCAGGACCTCCGCCCACTCCTCTTCCACGATGCACGCCCGCCCGTCCGGGCCGCCTTCACTGCCCATCGAAGCAAGCTCGATGCCGTACAGGTTGCCGACCAGGGAAGGGCCGGACGATATGCCGTTCAGTACCCGGGTGGAGAGGAAGCCCTCGAACTGGGGGCCCAGGAGGGCGCGCGAGGCGCGGTAAGCGGTGCCCTTGCACCCGATGCCGGAGCGGCCGGCCAGCACGGTCCAGATGCAGACGGGCCGTCCCTCGTCGGTGCGGACGAACCCGTTGATCGCTGCGGAGAACAGACTGAGGGTCGAGGCGTAGATGCCGATGGGGTCGGCCTCTGTCTGGGGCATGATCGCTTCGACCGCGTCCCCGATGGGCCCGTACTTCATGGTGTCGAACATGGTGGTCCTCTTATTCGGTGCAGTGAGCGGCCCGGCGGTCGCTCGCGTGGTCGGGGCAGACGAACTGGCCGGTGGTGGGGTCGTATCCGGCCTCGCAGTTCTCACAGACGAGGTAGCCGCAGACGGGGCAGTCGCCGCAGGGGATGCCCTCCTCGGCCAGCTGCTCCAGGTCTTCGCAGCAGACGGCGCAGGTGCCCATGTGCTCCGGATCGGTCACGAGGCCACGTCCATGACGAGGGCTTCCTGACCGGCGTGTGCGTGGCGGTACGCCTCCCGGACGGTGCTGGGGATGGCGCCCTTGTCGCTGATCTTGAATCCCTCCGCCTTGGCCCAGGCCCGGATCTTCTGGGGCTCGCTCAGCTGTGGCGGCTGGGACTGCTTGACGATGCGCCGGATTTCCTGCTGCTCCTTCTCCTGGCGCTCCTCGGCCCATCGGACGCTGGACTCGGCCAGGCGGCGGTTCTTCTCCAGCCGCCACTTCTCCTCGGCTTCCACCTGAGCTTGTACGTCCTCGGCCGTCTTCTTCTGCGCCACCGCCGGTAGCGGGTCCTCGCCGATCCACTGGCCGGAGGTCACGGCCTCACGGAAGGCGCCGGCCCGCGTGGCGTCCAGGCACGGCGTACCGGCCGTCTCCGCCTCCTTCACCTTGTGCGGGGCCGGACGGACGCCGCAGACGATCAGTGCGGTGTCCTCTTCGACGTGGCCGACGATGCGGTACCCGCTGTTCTCCAGCGCCAGCCGGGCGGTGTCGGCGTCGTAGCCGGGGATCGTGCCCGTGATGACGACGCTGCCCCGTGCCTCGACGGTCGGCTCCAGGCCGTCAGTGCCGAAGAGGTCGGCGAGGTAGGCGCCGAACCGCTCGGCGTGTTCCGGGCACAGGTCCCATCCCTTGTGCCCCACCGCGATCACCGTCGCGGCTTCCTGCTCCTGGCCCTTGGCCTTGCACCCCATGCAGAGCGCGGTCATGTGCATCTCCTTTCGCTGGTCACCCATGGCGAAGGGCCAGATCCGAAGACCTGGCCCTCACCAAAGGCGCCCGCCTCGCGGGCATGAAGAAAGCGGCCCATCGGTTGATGGCCGCTCGTCTGGTGGTGCTGTTTGGTTGTGCTTGTTGCTTACCGCTGCTCGACTGTCCAGCGGCGCCGCTTGCGGTCCCACGCGACACGGGTTCCGCCGTGCCTGTTGCCCGCGTAGACGTGCGGGGCAGTCCGCCAATCGGTCTCAGGGCCCATCCGGTCCCCGAAGTGGACGTTGAGGCCCGCACCGTCGAGCGTGTTCAGCACCTCGGCTAGTCGTTCCCAGAGCGCGGCCTCATCGAGTTTCGTCATGTTGAACTCCCTTGCGTCAGTACTTGGTCCGCGTGTCCGACCGGCCGAGGTAGCGGACGCTCACCTGCTTGAGTGCGGCCGGTGCAAGGTTCTTGTGCACCCACGTCCACGCCGCCTCGCTTGCCGCGTCCCTTCCCTTGGTGGTCCTGACCACCTGGATGCGGGGCTGGCTGTTCTCGTCGGGCCACTCGGCCACGGCCCAGTGGTAGGTGTAGGACTCGCCCATCATCGGCCGCCCATCGTGAGCTGAACCGCTACCTCGCACTGCTGCGCTGTGGTCATGGCGAGCCAGCGCTCTCGGTTCTTCTCGCTCAGGGCATCGTGAAGGGCGACGCACGCCCCTGCTGTCCAGGCGTCCACGAGCATCCCGTCGACGGTGTCGGCGGCGTGCAGCTCGGCTATCCGGCGGTATTCGCCGATCCGGCCTTCGGCCTTCCAACGCTCCTCAGCGCCCTGCTCCCAGGCGAGTTCAGCCGCCTCGGTTTCGTTGGGCTCCCGGATCTCGTAATCACTCCGCCGGTAGACGGAGCCGCCGACGACACCCGGGTAGTCCTGGTGCCGCCGGTCATAGGTCTCGTCGTCCACGAACCGGCGCTCAACGTGCCCGGCGCAGTAGCCCAGCGGGCTTTGCGGGACGGTGGAGTACCGGGAGACGAAGGTGGTGACCACGGTCGCGGGCTCCGAGCAGAAGCCAGCCGTGCAGCGTCCGAGCGGCTTCACCTCAAGACCGCTTGCAAGCGTCTTCCACATCAGGCTGCCACCGCCCCTCGTGCCGCACGGGGGATTGCCGTCATGTAGGAGAGGGCGGCCTCGTGCACCAAGCGTGCCGCGACGGCACGCGGGTCGTGGTAGTGCTGGGCGAGCGTTCCGCACAGCTCGAACGTTTCCGATATCGCCTTCAGGCAGGCCCGTGGAGTGTCGTGCAGGGCGGCCAGGCCGGCCGCCTCCTGGACCTCCCACACGTCCTCGGCGTACCTCTTCATGCGGCTCATCGGCCCTCCACGCTGATCCGGACCGGCCAAGCGTCGGCCACCAGGACATCGGACTCGCCCAACCGCTCCCACTGCGGGGCGGTGCGCCATCCGTTGGCGGGGCGTTCCCAGCTCCACAGGATGAGCGTCTGGATGGCGTGGGTCAGGTCCTGGCGTCGGCGCCATGTGTACATCGGCCCGGGGCCGTTGGAGCTGTAGATGTCGAGCTGCCCCACCTCCTCGTCAAAGGTGGCGATCCATCGGGTTGAGGTGGTCACTTGTTGTTGCCTTCCTTTATCTGTCGCACGCGGTAGGTGTGGTGCGAATCCTTGGACTCGTCGTTGCCGTGGCCGTCGCAGTACGCCGTACTCAGCCAGCGGCGGATGCCGTACCGCTCCATATCGATCCACCGCGTTGCGGGTGCGCCGCAGTGCCCCAGCCAGCACCCGATGCGCCCTTCATCGAGCGTCTGAAAGTGCCGGACTTCGCTCTTGGTTGAGCCCTTGCCCATTACTGCTCTCCTTCTCCTGCGTCCTCGCGCGCTACGTCGAGGACGGGCCTGTAGAGGCGCGAGTCAGGGTCTCGGCCGGTCACGTATGCGTTCCGCTCGTGGCTCCGCCGGAACGCCGCACGGCAGTCCTCACACATGAACTCCTCTCCATTGGGAGTTCGGGTCAGGGGGCCTCGCCGTTTCTGCGCATCGACGCACGGCACGCACCAACCCATGGGCTCGGAAATTACGTGCTCCTTATGAGAGTTGACGTGTCGATCCCAGCATCCCTTGCACAAGCCGCCGCCCTCGATGTGCTCAAATACGGTGTGGGGCTTCCACCCTGGGTCAATGCCAACGGGTATCGCTTCCACGACGGCGTGGGGGTGCGAGGCCGCATCCTCCAAAGCCTTGAACCACTGGCCGTTCCAGTGGATGGTCTTGCGCGACCAGATGCCGCACGTCCCGTCGTGGGCGGCCGGGTCCGTCCAACCGTCCTTACAGACCCATACTTCGTACCGCCAGCCGGTCACTTCTCTCCCTCCCCGACCAGGTCGTAGAGGAACGGGTTGTAGTCGTTGTGGTAGTCCTTGCGGTAGATCTTCGGCGGTTTGGTTACGCCGTTCTCTTCCGCGAGGAACGAGAGCGTCATAGCGGGCATCTCCCTGTAGAGGCGCTGACGCCACTCGTCCAAAACGAGATCCACGAATGGGACTTCCTCGTCCTCACGCCACATGCGGACCCGAATTCGGCTAAGGTCCTCTTCCCATTGCCCAGCACGAATGATGATCTTTTGCACGGCGGGTTCCTCCTCGCTGTTGGTCTTGGAGTTTTCAATGAGGTAGGGGTGCCTCGCTGCGTGGGTTTCGCAGAACTCGGCGAACTCCTCGTTGCTTGCGAAGTCGAAGTGATCTCCCATGCCGTGCTCGGACGAGTAGGTAGCCGAGAAGAGAGGCCGCACCGGGTTGCCGTACTTTGGTTGCCAGGGGTACCAGATCGATATCTGATTGGGGGCGGACAATGTGAAGACGGTGTCTGCGATCACGTGCCGCATCTCGGTCTCGGGTGTTCTGGGCATGGCCTCCCTTTCTCGTGGCGCTGTCCGGTCTGACAGGCCATGCAAAGAGCCGCCCACCGATGGCAGGCGGCCCGAGGCAAAGCACGTCAGTTATTAGGCATCAATCAGTCGTTGCAACGCCGCGATCATCCGGCGAGCATCCCCCTTGGTGATCGCTAGCATGCTGTGTGAGTCCCACTTAGCGACTCCGGTAAAATCTGTCCACCAGGACAGGAAGATGGTCTCTGAGTCGTTTCCGAACCCTTCGGCGAACTCAACCGTGTGCATGAGTCCGGCACCGTGATTGACCCAGAATTCCCGGGCAGTCCCGTCTTCTTGTTCCTCGCTCACGTAAGCCTCCTGCATGGCTATACCGCCGCCCCCTCGAATTCTGCCAGGAGTTTGCGCAGTAGGGCTTGGGCGTCGAAAGCCTGGTCCGTCTGCACCTCGTCCATCCGGTCGGTTTCCGGGCCGTCGTCCGCCAAGTTCTCCTCGGGGTCGTACGACGGGACCTCTGCGCGGAGTGTCGCCAGCCAATCAGCCTCGTGCTGGCGTATACGCTTAACGGCTGCTCGAATAATGGTCTCGTACCGCTCTTCCGGGCACACGTGGCCACCCCATGAGCAGTGGCCGCACAGCGTGTTCTTGCCGCCGTCCTCGTAATCCTGGGGGTAGGCGCAAAGGTCCATCCTGCATTCGTTGCACAGGACACGCCCGAACTCATCCACCATTACTTCTGCCCCTTCAGGAAGTCTTCAAGCTGGATGATCCCGTCAGAGATTTCGATCTCGGTTACCTCTTCGACCTCCTCTTGAACTTCTTCTTCGAAGTGGAATTCCGCCGCAGCGATGATCGATTCAGGGTCGAGGTCATTCATGCGCGCCAGGTGAAAAATGTTGGCGATCAGGTCTCCGGCCACCTCTCGGATTACTTCGGGGGCAATGGTCAGGGTTCCGTCGAAGTATTCACGCTGTCCGGTCTGGCCGCCGAAAGCTTCGAGCGCCGTAAGTGCCCAGTTCGCGCGGGTCTTGTTCATCTCGGCTGCGCCGTCGTCATAAAAGCTCACGGTAATGCTCTCCAAGTGTGCTGCGGGTGTATCGGCTGCCACGGCTGGCAGGCCATGACCGGCCCCCACCAGGGCGGGGACCAATCAAAGCGCGTCAGATTTCAGCGGGTGTACTTGTGTTTCCAGAGGTTGAGTTCTACGAATACGGAAGGCAGGCCGTAGCTAGCGGCATAGCCAACCGCTTCCCGATAGGTTCCAAACCGCTTATGCCATGCCGGGCCAACGTGTGCGACGTACATTCGGCGCCCCCTCAGATCAGACCCATTGCGGCCATGAGGCCATCAACCGTCGGCGGGCATTCGTGCGTCGCCTCCCAGACTGCAAGCGCGGTCCGCGCAATAGATTCAGTCGGCTTGTCCGTCAGGCCAAGCGCGAAGGCAATGGAGTCATCCGGCGTGCATTCGATCTCCACCCCTTCTCCGCACTGACACAGGGTACGAACGCTGCGGGATATCACGAGGGTGCGAGTGAACTCAGGCATTGGATTCCTTTCTCTTTCCTGATCTGGCCAGAATGACCAGCCATAGCCGGGCCCGTCATGCATTCCTTGCACGTCAGGCCCGATTAGAGCCGTTCAGTCGGTAGCTTCGTATTCCCCGCACATGTTTCCGGCCCCGTCTTGAATATCGCCCCCGCCATCTCTTCGGGGATTCCCGGGCGCAGGCTTGCACAGAGCGTCTGTGAAACCTTCGTTATAGGCCGTTATCGTGGCGTGCTCCACTGCTGCGGATTTACGCGATTCCCCCACCGCGTAGCCTGCTACCGCCGTGGACACAGCCAGGGCAAGCACCAGGAGGAACGTTCGGATCTTCACAGGGAGATAACCTCTCCATTTGCCACATCGAAGATTGCAAGCTGAGATTCCAGACGTCCCATGGCCTCAGCTTCGGCACGGTCCGTCACGTTTATGGAGAGGTCGAGGTAGACCAGGCCGCCATCAACCCAAGCGCCAAAGAAGAGCCCTTGATCAGTCACACGGCATGCATAGTCAGCCACATATTGAGCCAGCGCCTCAGGGTCGAATGATTCGACGGGGATGGTGCGCTCACTTCCGGCAATGCTGACCATGAAGCCGTCAACAGGGGCGGGACGAACTGGAGAAAAGGTCAGGCCGCCGTCATTGACGATCGCGCGGCACTGCTCAACTGGGGTCATGGTGTCCATGGACATACCTCCATCGCATCGCACATCAACTTTTTAGGTAAGAGCGGTGCCCTGTTGGCACCGTCGCGTCCTAGGTCAGACTCGAACTGACAGCCCCCCATAGAGGGGCTAGGACTCCGGACTCAGGCGCTTAAGGCAACCCGCACATCGTCGCTCTAGGCTTTGATGCTGGAAACCGGACGCGCCGTGTCGTCCTGTACTGCATGACCTATCCATTACGGGCCGGTCATTCCCCGCTATCGGTTCTCTCTCCACTCCCGGTACTCCGTCTAGCGCCTGACACCGTTAGGTGTGGGTATTGCTTCGGGCCTTTGTGGGTGCCTCCCTCCCTGGTTTGGGAGGGCGAGACCTATGGTCTGTTCCTAGCTGGTCTGCCTATCGCCCTGAGACGGACTCACATAGGCACTCATCACTAGTGCGTGTGGATTTGGGTTCAGCCACTGCGGGCCGTTCCTGTCGTGGCGCCTGATCACCTTTCGCCTGATCCCCCTTTCCGCATCCCCGCTCAGCAGGTGGTACTCAGGGCGACTCTTTGGGGCGGCGCCTTTCGACATGGAAGACATTACGCGAGTTCACCTCGCACATCAACTTTTGGATTCTGGTCTCACTGACAGTCGAGCGGCCTAAAGTTTCATAGGAAGACGCGCGTTGCATTACACGGGCGGATGAGTCAATAGCCGAATGAGTGATTACGATCACGTGAATCTGCGTAGAGTTCTACGGTGCGTGATCATGGGGGCCAGATAATTCACTCATTGCAACCCGAGAAGGTGGTCACCACTCGCAGTGGGCGGGATTTCCAGAGCGCCCCGCGTGAATGAATCATTGGCGTGATCTATCCCACACGGAGACGGGGGTAGTCCGCTCATTCATTCAAAGAGGACCCACCGGGGGTGCCTTCCTCAAACTGTGTACGGGTATGAACTGTTCAGCGCCTGCCTGTCAGCTTCGCCTGCCCCATCCCCCTCGGGCCTCAGAGGGTCTGAGAACGGCCCCAGAGGGGCCCTCTGGGGCACTTTTGGGGCCCGTCGGCCGGAACTTCGCTGCCTCAACGAGTGAGTGGATGAATCATTGAGGTGAGGTGGGCCACTTTCGCCCCGCCGGCAGTCCTAATAGGGCCGGATGACATCTACGTTACTTGTGCCGGGTTCTCTATATGCCCATGAGTGCAACAGAAAGGCCCCCTCCAGTGAGAGGGGGCCCTTGAGGGACGGTTACTTGCTGGCCTTCTCGTATGCCTCGCGAATCTCGGCCGGCACACGGCCACGGTCGTTCACGTTGTAGCCCTGTTCCTTGGCCCAGGCCCGGATGTTCGCCGTGTCCTTGTTCCCACCAGCCGGGCGGGAAGCAGGGGCCTTTCCACGGCTGCCGCGGACACGTCGACCAGCCTTGGTGAAGGGTGCTACCGCCTCCAAAAGCTTGTCGTAGCTCTCCGGGGCGAGGTCGATCTCGTATGCCACGCCATCAATGATGAGCTGGTGCGTGGTGGCCTCCGAGGACTCTTCGCCTGTGAGGTCGTCCGTATAGATAACGACGGTCTTCTGTGCCATGCCAGGAATGGTATGCCATCCCAGACAGCACTAATTCCTTAATCGATGTGGCTATGCCGCGACAGGTGACGGCAGGGCCTTTACACGCTCTCGGAACTCACACACGGCTGGCTCGTTCTTAAACTTCCCGAGTTTGCCGGAAAACTCAGTCAGGCGCTCTAGCGCCCGCCCGGACGCGACCCGCTGTTCGAGGAGTTCGGCCCCTTCGTTGGCCGCGGCGAGGGCCCCGTCCAAGTTCTTGCCCTCCAGGTATGCCTCGGCCAACCGCCCGGCCCGGACTGCCCGGTCACGGGGAACCGAGGCGTCGACCGAGGCGACGAGGAAGTCCGCTGCCTGGTCCGCGTGCCCAGCCCAAAGCATGATCTTTCCCCGGGTGGAGTTGATTTGCGACTCCTCGAACCACGCCAGCCACTCGGGGAGTTCCCCACTGGAGCGGTCCCAGAGCTGCGTGGAGCGGTGAAGAGCGGATGCCGCCTGGCGGTGGTAGCCCTGTTGCGCCAACGCTGCCGCCAGGTGCAGGTGGAGGTAGGCCCTGCTGTGCGTGGGGATGGTCGTTCCACTGCTGTCGATGGCGGTGTTAAGGAGCTGCGCCCGTTCCTTGTTGTAACCGCCGTCCGAAGCGTGCACGCCCATCTCGGCGAGGACGAAGGCGCCGAGATCGTCGTCCCCCGCCGTCCGTGCGGCTCGGAGTGCCGCCACGTAGTACTGCTGGCCTTGGGAGTGAAGGCCCGAGTCGTAGGCCATCCAGCCGGTCAGGTAGGAGACCTGGGCGGCGAGTGAGTGCAGTCGCTCCCCGACGGCATCGGTATAGCGCGCCTGCTTGATCAAGGTCGTGATGAGGGCGAGGTCGCTGCGCGCTTGGTCGAGAAGGCGCGCCCCGCCCATCTGGGCGTCCAGGCTTCGCAACGTGGTGACGCGCTGTTCGAGAGTCGAGACCATTTCGTCGGTGACACGATCCCCATCCGCTGCTGCGGCGAAGGCCGATGGGGCGGTGGCCCAGCTCGCTGCAAGTGCGGAGAGCGTGGCACCCGTGATCGTGAGAAATCCCCTGCGATCCATGTGTGCACTCCTGACCAGATCATCCAGTGCATCAACGGTACCGGCCAGCGTCCACGGACGCCGTAGGCCGGCCACCTCCCAGACTGGCAACCAGGTCGGCCACAGCTCCGGCCGCGCGAGTTCCTGGGGCACTCCGAGCAGGTCAGCCAGGACGTACTGCGCATCGTCGTCCGGCCTCTGCCCTTGCTCCCACTTCCACACTGTTGTGCGATTAGTGGCCAGCGGAACGCCGAGCGTACCCCCATGAGTCTGCATCAGGTCTGCGAACTCAGCCTTGCCCCAGCCGCGAAGCTCAAGAAGGTAAGTGAGCGGATGTGTCAACGGGAAGTCAAGCACGGCTGTCCTCCGGTCCCCTGACAGGTGTTCGAAAGCCTACTCGCGTACCCAGGCCCAACGACCGGCCAGTACGAAGAGAAACCCCCTAGAAACCTTCCGTGACACCGGTGTTGGCCGCAACCCTCTTGCTGTGTCGGTTCGCGGCCCCGCTCTTACAGGTGGGGGCCGCCCGTCGCCGGCATCCGCCACCTGAGCAAGGAGGAGGTCACCGTGAGCGCTGAGGCATCGATCCAGCCGTCACTGGGTGACTACGTGCGGGACGCCAAGACGGGCATGGTCGGCATAGTCATGGACGTCGCGATGGGCCGGTACTGGGTGCGCCCGGTCGGGGGCGGCCGAGAGTGGGCTGCCTGCCCGGCGGATCTTCGCGAGATCACTCAGGCCGAACTGCTGAGTGCACGGGTCGCTGCTGCCAACAGACAGCGGCAAGCGTGCGGGAGGGCTTGAACTGTGACTCGCGTATTCCGATTCGCCACGTGGACCATCAAGCCGGACCCGCTGGTTCGGGCCTCCTGGGAAGCTGAGTGCGTCTCTGGCGAAAGCGAGGACTGCGGAGCGGAGTCCAGGGCGCTGGAAACTCCGGAAGCCGTGGACAAGTGGATGTGCGCGCACACCGAGGCGACCGGACACACCCGGTTCATCCGCATGTCCACCGACTACCTCCTCACCGAGCCTCCGGAAGGGAGCCTGGCGGCCGACCGCACCGCCCGCTTCCGGAAGCCTCAGCTTGAAGTCGTTGGGGGTGACGACAATGCAGGGTGACGGCTTCTGGTGCGAGGTCTCAGCCACCTCCGGGGACCACTCCCGCGCCATTCTCCTCAGCTCGTACCACGCCAGGAACGCCCGCTTAGCCGTCAGGTGGCTGCGGGAACAAGCATCGCGAATCGCGAACGCCTTGGACCCTGACCCCGGCACCTGGTGGTTGCGCAACGCGCCCTTGCGGGAGGTGCCGGCCGCCCTCGGCAAGCCAGACCCCGCAGCGGCTCTTCGCCAGTGGCGACGGAGCTGGCCGCGGCAGGAGGAGGCGCTGTCCCTCCTCGTGCGCGACGAACTGTTCACCTTCGTGACCTACGACGAGACCGCCTACTACTGGCTGTCCGCTCGTACCACACAGGTCGCCTTTCTCGATCAGTGGCGATACGACCCACCGATACCGGCCTACCAGGCCGCCTAAGACTCCGCTCCGGCCACGCACAGCCCGCAGCAGGCATCCGGCCCCCTCGTCGGATGCAGGGCTCGGAATCCCCCTTCCCGTGGCCGGAGCGGTACCAGACGCCCGCCCCGGTCGTGCCCCCTGAGAGGACAGGTCGAGCGACCGGGGCGGGTCAGCAAGGCACCACAAGGCACCACTCGACACGAACCGAGAGGAACGCCAGTGACAGCCGTACTTGAAGGACTCGCGGCTACTCGCACGCGAGACCCCCGGGAGCTGCTGAACGCCGTGCAGCCCCACATCCAGCATCTGACCATCAACGTCCTCGACTCCGGGATGACCATCTGGGACCGCGAGGTGGCGTTGCTGCTTCGCGACGAGGTGATGGTGAAGGACCTGGCGGAGCGGATACTCGGCAACGCCGTGATGTACCTGGTCGCCTCCATGGAACACCCGGAAGTGCACCTGGGTGTCGGCAAGGTCGTGGACATCGGCGTGCATCAGATCATCCTGGACACCCCTGTCTACTTCGCCTTCTGCGAGGCGTACAACGGCGGCGCGTACAAGCACCATGCGCCGTTCATCCAGCGCCGCAACGACGGCACCGTCCTCCGTACCGCGGACTTCCTGCGCTCGATCGGCTTCATGCCGGACGATGAGCTGTGGAGCCGGGACGGGTCCGAGTGCTCGCCGTGCGACAGCAAGGTCCCCGACAGCCACTAGATCCGCCCGGCTGTTCGAGGTGGGGCTCCGCGGTACGCCATGGCGGAGCCCCACCGCTGCCCGTTCTCCGAGCGCTTGAGGAACCCGATCACGTGACCGCACCCCACAACTACGACCACGAGCGTGAGCACTGGAACGCCTACGCCGAGTCGACGTCCGTCAAGGAACAGGTGGAGGACTCCGAGCCGGTATTCCGCTGGACCCAGTACCGCAATCACCCGAAAGCCCCCGGCCCGGAGCTTCTGGGCACCCCTCAGAGCGTGTTGGAAATCGGCTGTGGGACCGGTAGGGCCCTCGCCCACCTTGCGGAGCGGGGCGTCAAGGCGACGGGCATCGATCTGTCACCCGTGATGGTGCAGCAGGTGGCCGAGCGGTGGGGGTCTTTGGGCGTCGAGTTCGTATGCGCTGAAGTCCTGGACTATCTGGCCTCTTCGGCGGCCACGTACGACGCGGTGTACTCCATCTTCGGCGCTGCATGGTTCACCGCTCCCGAGCGGTTGTTCCCCCTTGTGGCTGGCCGCCTCAACCCGGGCGGGGTGTTCGCCTTCTCGCAGCCGCCAGCAATCCCCGGCGCCTACGGCCCGCAAGGTATGTACAAGGGCGGGTTCGCCGGGCCTGCCATGTACACGTACCGCTACAGCTACGAGCCGGGCGGTTGGGCGTCGTATCTGTCGGATGCGGGCTTCGTGGACGTGGAAGTGCAGGTGCTCGATGCCCCCACCCCAGGCCACATCGGAACCTTGCTCGGTCGAGCGCGCATGCCCTCGTGAATGAATGAATTGCACCCGTCGGCAGTCCAGCCGACGACGGTGTTCCTCTGATCGCCCGCCTCGGCCACGGTTCTTACTCATTGTCGTCCCCCACGGCGCGAGTGATGGCCGGGGCGGGCTCCAAGCCCCCACGCAGTCAATCGATTTGACCTTGCAGGAGGAGCAGATGCCCACCCACCGCTTAGCCGTCCGCAACTTTCTCGGAGGCCCTGGACTGGCCCCCGAAGACCTGACCATGGTCTTTCTGATGCGGGAGGACGACGATACCGCCCCACGCCCGATGCCCACGCTCACGGTGCGGGAGGTCCCCGGCGCCATCAAGGCCCTGGAGTCCTTCGGCGTGAAGTCGGTGAAGATGTTCGCTGGCTCCCGTGTCAGGGACGCCCGCGCCTCCCAGGGTGCATCCCCCACGAGCCTGATGGCCCGCGCGATCCAGGCGGCGAAGAAGGCCGCGCCCAGCGTCGCTGTAATGACCGAGACGTGCGTGTGCTCGCACACTGACTCGGGCGAGTGCTGGCTCGCGGACGAGCGCGGCGCCATGGATCTGGAGGAGACGACTGAGGTCATGGCGGCCCAGGCGGTGATGCAGGCCGATGTCGGCGCCGACATCGTCGGCCCGGCCGCGATGATTCCCGGCTCGGTGCGCGCGGTTCGCGGGGCCCTCGACGCTGCCGGGCACAGGGACGTGTCGATCATGCCGCACCTGATCTTCGAGTCCTCGCTCTACGAGGGGTACCGAGCCACCATGGAGGCGATCCCCCGCTCGGGGGCGCGGGCCTTCCAGATCAATCCGCGGCAGCCCGAGCAGGCCGTCCACGCCGCGCGGCAGATGGTCGAGGAGGGGGCGGACATGATCCTCACCGAACCCGCGCTCCACACCGTGGACACCGTCGTGCACCTGAAGAACAAGCTGGCTGTCCCCGTCATGCCGTTCTCTGTGAGCGGCGAGTACCTCCGGCTGACCGACCGTCGAGCGGATGGCGAGCGGGACGTGAAGGGGCTGATGGAGGCGTACACAGTCCTGAAGCGAGCGGGCGCCGACCGGATCATCACGTACGGCGCCCTGGAGATCGCTCGGGAGCTCAGGGCTTCCTGATCGCGGCCAGGATGTCGGCCGCCCCCTGCGTCAGGAGGTCGGCGGCCACGCAGGCGCCGAGCTTCTCCGGATCGTCCGCTGGCCCGGACCCGGCTGCGGTGACCTGAGTCGCCCCGTCCAGCGAGGTGACGGCGGCGGACAGGTGCAGCAGCCCGTCCTGTCCGATCCTTCCCCATGCCCCCACCGGGACGGAGCAGCCTCCGTGAAGCTCGGCCAGCAGGGCGCGCTCGGCACGCACGCAAGCGTCGACTTGTGGGTCTCCGGTTCCGCCGAGGAGCTGGGCGGCCGGGGAGTTGGTGCGGACCTGAATGCCGAGCGCGCCTTGTCCCGGGGACGGCGGGAAGACGGTGGGGTCAAGGATCTGGTGAACGTCGGGCATGAGGCCGAGTCGGTTCAGGCCGGCCGCCGCGAGGATCACCGCGTCAAGGTTGCCCTTGGTGGTGCGGGCCAGTCGCCCAGGCACGTTCCCGCGAATCGGGATGACCTCCAGGTCCGGGCGCAATGCAAGGAGCTGGGCGACACGTCGAGGCGCCCCGGTGCCTACGCGGGCGCCCCTGGGGAGGCCGTCAAGGGTGGCTCCGCACAGCACATCTCGCACGTCTTCCCGGGGGCCGGGGGTGGCGAGCAAGACCGTGCCTTCGCAGACGGACGTGGGGAGGTCTTTGAGGGAGTGCACGATCACGTCCACTCGGCCCGTGACGAGGGCTTCTTCCTGGTTGGTCGAGAAGGCGGAGCCACCAGCCGTCTTCGCCACCTCGGCGAGGGTGGGCGTGACGCGGTCCTGATCGCCGCCTTCGAGGATGACCTCTCGCTTGAACCGAACGCCAGGGAACTGCTCAGCGATGGGCGTAAGCCACTCCGTGACCTGCGTCTTCGCCAGTTTGCTCGCTCGGGAACCGATTCGCACCATGTCGCTCATTCGGGTCAACTCCTCGCTCGGCAAGGCTTGTTGACGCTCAATCGTACTTGCACCAGAACCATGCAGTTTCCGACAGATTGTCACCAAAGGAGAACCTGATGGAACCTCTGCGCATCGGCGCCCGCGCGTCGCTCATGTCCCTGCTCCAAACTGCTCCGATCCTGGCCCGCCTCGCCCCTACGCCCACCGTCTTACGCCCGTTCTACGGCGCGGGAGGCGACCGTGAGAAGGATCGCGCCCCGCTGGACGCGGACGGAGTCTTCTCCAAAGAGATCGAGAACGCCCTTCTCTCCGGTGAGATCGACGTCGCTGTCCACTGTCTCAAGGACGCCCCCACTCACGACACTGCCGGCCTCACCATGGCCGCCTTTCTGCCGCGCGACGACATCCGGGACTGCCTGGTCACCCATGAGGCCGGCCTCAGCTTGGCGACGCTCCCCAAGGGCGCCGTCATCGCGACCTCCTCCGTCCGCCGCGCTGCCGCCCTCCGCATCCACCGCCCGGACATCGAGATCGCCCCCATGCGCGGCCCCGTCCATGAGCGCCTGCGCTCCCTGGACGGGAGCAGTAGCGACGTGGACGGGCTGATCGTGGCCACCTGTTCCATGGAACGCCTCGGGCTGTCCCATCGGATCGCCGAACGCATCAGCCCAGAAGTCATCTGCCCGCCCCTCGGAGCGGCCATCATCGCCCTCCAGGCCCGTGAGGACGACATGGAGACGCGCAAGAAGATCTTCAGGCTCCACGACACCGCCACGGAGGTGGAAGCTGAGGCCGAGCGTCTGGTCCTCCGGCAGATGGGCGGCTTCTGCAACGCGCCGCTGGCTGGCTACTGCACCACCAACCGCAGCGACCGGACCACCACCTATACCGTCCGCGCCCGCGCCTTCGCCGAGGACGGTGGCACCGCCATCGACGTACGGCTCACCCGAGGGGACGCCACCCAGGCCGCCATGACGGTCTGCCAGCAGCTCACTGACCACGGGGCCCGAAACCTGGCCACAGCGTCGGCTCGGTGACCGCTACTCTCCTCGAAGAGCCGCCACCGATGTAAGGAACGGCGCGATGGACGACGAGCCGCTGTCTGAATGGGCCGAACGCCGTGACGCCAAGATCGGCCGACTTCGCGCCGTGCCCATCTTCTTCGGCGACGGCCCCAAGGGCTCGCACCTGAACCCTGGCGCGCCTCGGGTCATCGAACGGTGGAACGGGTCGGGCTGGGAGGTCTTCACCGTTGCCGCCAACCTCAATGAGGCCCGCAAGCTCCTGCGGCCCGCCGATGCCGAGAGTCCAGCGCAAGAGCCTGCCCAACCTGCCCGGCCGCCGCTAGCGCCGGGACGCGGCAAGCACCGTAAGCCACGGTGAATGAATTAACCGCCTCTGCCCTGGCTACGCTGTGGGCGTCGTGGCACATCGTCGTCCCGGCGCCCAGCAAGCCCCTTGCGTACAGGAGACCGACAACATGGCAGAGCGTAAGCCCATCGAATCGTGGCTCACCGACATGGATGGGGTACTGATGCACGAAGGTATCCCGGTGCCGGGAGCGGATGCCTTCATCAAGAAGTTGCGTGACTCCAGTCAGCCATTCCTGGTCCTGACCAATAATTCGATCTATACGGCGCGGGACCTACACGCTCGGCTGAACCGCATTGGTCTGGACGTGCCTGCGGAGAACATCTGGACTTCGGCTCTGGCTACCGCGAAGTTCCTGGATGACCAGCACCCTGGCGGCTCCGCCTATGTCATCGGTGAGGCCGGCCTCACGACAGCATTGCACGAGGTCGGGTACGTCCTGACGGATACCGAGCCTGATTTTGTGATCTTGGGTGAGACTCGAACCTATTCGTTCGAGGCTATGACCAAGGCGGTGCGGCTGATCAACGATGGCGCTCGGTTTATCGCCACGAACCCTGACGAGACGGGGCCGTCTGCTGAGGGAGCGCTTCCCGCCACGGGAGCCGTCGCAGCGCTGATCACTGCGGCTACCGGCAAGAAGCCGTATTTCATCGGGAAGCCAAATCCTTTGATGATGCGGACTGCACTCAACACCATCGGCGCCCACTCGGAGACGAGCGCAATGATCGGCGACCGGATGGACACCGACATTCTCGCCGGGCTGGAAGCGGGGATGGAGACCTTCCTGGTGCTCACCGGCCTGACAGCCACTGCGGACGACATCAACCGCTTCCCGTACCGGCCGACCCACGTGAAGGACTCGATCGCGGACCTGGTCGACCTCGTGTGACCGGCGGTCGCTCTGGCCGCTGCGAGCTGACTGCTCAAGCAGCCAGAGCGACCGCTCCGAGGGCCCCGGAATCGACGTTTCCGCAGGTCAGGCCCAAATACGTTTTGTGCGTGCTAGGCTCGCCGAGGACGACGTAATCGGGGGCGTGGTCGGTGAGGATGTAGCCGATGTCGTGCAGGGCGGTGGTCAGGCCGGCCTCGCCGATGACGTAGGCGGTGCCGCCGGGGCGCTGGTCGTCGAGGAACTGGGCGGTGGCCAGCGCCGAGGTCCAGATCGACTCCCAAGGGACGTCCAGCCCGATGCGGTTGAGGCGGGCGTGCAGGTCGCGGGGGGTGTAGATGGAGTTGTTGGTCAGGACGAGGAAGGGCCGGCCCGATTCGCGCAGCCGCTTGATGAAGGCGTCCGCACCGGGGACGGGGACGCCTTCGTGCATGAGGACGCCGTCCATGTCGGTGAGCCAGGACTCGATCGGCTTGCGCTCTGCCACTGCCACTCCTGCCGTGCGTGTTGACCAGGGCTGGCCGGATGGCCAGGGCGCCGGCCGGGCCCGAACGGGCGGCCGACGGCCCCAGCCTAAGTCAGCGGCGGCGCACCGGCCCTGGTCGGTGATGGTCAGCTTCCGGTTGCGGTCTTCCAGGCGCCGATGTAGCTGTCGAGGTTCTTGTCGATGTCGTTCCAGTCGGGCTGGAAGACGTCGACCCCCTTCATGATCGCGGCGAGGGCCGTGGCGTTGGGGTCGGTGGGCTTGACGTCCTTGCGGGAGGTGAAGCCGCCGCCGACGGCGGAGACCTGTTCCTGGACCGGCTTGCTGAGCAGGTAGTCGAGGAACTTCCGGGCGTTGGCGGCGTGCGGGGCGTCCTTGACCAGGCCGGCGGCGTAGGGGAGGGCGAAGGTGGTGGGGCGGGCGCCGGGCTTGGCGGCGGGGAAGAAGATGCCCTGGTGGGGCATGGACTTCATGTTGGCGTAGTTCATCTGGACGTCGCCGTTGGCGACCAGGAGTTCGCCCTTGTCGGTCTTGGGGGCGAGCTGGCCGGTGGAGGAGGACGGGCCGACGTTGTTGGCCTGGAGCTTCTTGAGGAAGTCCATGGCGGGGCCCTGGCCGCCGAAGTCGTGCAGGGCCTTGATGAGGACGGCGGTGCCGTCGCCGGCGACGCCGGGGGTGGAGTACTGGAGCTTGCCCGCGAAGCGGTGGTCGGTGAGGTCCTGCCAGGTGGCCGGGGGCTCCTTGAGCTCCTTCTTGTTGTAGATGAAGCAGAAGTAGTTGTTGACGACGGAGACCCACTTGCCGTTGGGGTCCTTGTCGGCGGCGGCGACCTGTTCGGAGCCGTGCGGGCGGTAGACGTCGAGCAGGCCCTTGCCGTCGGCCTGCTGGATGAAGGGCGGCAGGGTGACGAGGACGTCCGCCTTGGTGTTGGCGCGTTCCCGGGCCAGACGCTGGACGGCGGCGCCGGAGCCGGACTCGACGTAGTTGACCTTGATGCCGGTCTGCTTCTCGAAGTCCTTGAAGACCTTGTCGTAGAAGCCGTCGCCCTGTTCGCTCTTGAGGCCGTCGGCGCTGTAGACGGTGATCTCCTTGGCGTTGGGGTCGGCGGCCGAGGTGCCGCAGGCGGTGCCGGTGGCGGCGAGGACGAGGACGGCGGCGCCGGCGGTGAGGGCGCGGGGCAGGCGGCTGGACATGGCGGGTGCTCCTGGGGAACGGGTCGCGGGCGACGGGGAGTCGGGGGGGTGGCGTGGGGTTCAGCGGTAGGTGGCCCGGGTGCGGATGCGGGAGACGCCGAGGAGGACGAGGAGGGTGGTGGCCATGAGGGCCACCGCGAGCGCGGCGCCGGTGAAGAGGGCACCGCGGTCGGTGGCGGCGAAGATCTGGACGGGCAGCGGCATCCAGTCCGGGGGGTAGAGCATCATCGTGGCGCTCAACTCGCCCATGGAGAGGGCGAAGCACAGGCCCGCGGCGGCGGTCAGGGACGGCAGGAGCAGGGGGAGCTTGACCCGCCGCAGGACGTAGCCGGGGCGGGCGCCGAGGCCGGCGGCGCTCTGTTCGTAGGCCGGGTCGAGGCGGGCCAGCGCGGCGGTCACGGACTGGTAGGCGAAGGCGGTGACCAGCACGGTGTGGGCGATGATCACGATCTGCGGGGTGCCGTTGAGGAGGAACGGGGGCTGGGAGAAGGCGACGAGGAGGGCGAGGCCGACGACGACGGAGGGGACGGCGACCGGCAGGAGGAAGAGCGCGTCGAGGACCCGGCGGGCGCGCCGGCCGAGCTTTTCGGCGGCCAGGGCGGCCCAGGTGCCGGCGGTCAGGGCGGCGACGCTGGCGGCGAGGGCGGTGAGCACGCTGGTGAGCAGGGCGGTGAGCGCGTCCCCCTTGGCGATGTCCTGATAGTGCGTCAGGGTCAGGCCGGAGGGGAGGGCTCCGCTCCAGCCGCCGGCGAACGAGGCGGCGACGATCACCAGCAGCGGGAGCGCGAAGACCGGGACGAAGAGGAGGAAGAACACCGCCCAGATGACCCGGCGGGCGGCTGCGCTATGCACGAGCACGGTCGGCACCTCCTGCGACGAGGGCGGGGGCGGGCGCGGGCGCGGGCGCGGGGGCCTGAGTGTGCCCGGCGGGGAGGTCTCCCGCGGGGGTGCGCTCGGCCGGGGCGGTGCCCGCAGGGACAGTGCCCGCAGGGGCGTTGCCGGCGGGGGCCCGGGGGGTCTTGCGGCGCTCGGCGGTGCCGCGCGTGCGGGACATCACCGCCCGGTAGAGGGCGTAGAGGGCGACCGACAGCGCGATGTTGATGACCGCGACGACACAGGCGCCGGTGTAGTCGCCGTCGAGGATCGCCTTGGTGTAGACGAGCATCGGCAGGGTGACGACGTTCTTGGCGCCGGTGAACAGCACGATGCCGAACTCGTTCAGGCACATCACCAGGACCAGCGCGCCGCCGGCGGCGAGCGAGGGCAGCGCCTCCGGCAGGATCACCGTCCGCACGGTCCGCCACGGCCGGGCGCCCAGTGATCCGGCGGCCTCCACCTGCGCCGTCTCCACCTGCGAGAACGCCGCGAGCAGCGGGCGCATCACGAACGGGGTGAAGTAGGTGACCTCGGCCAGCAGGACGCCCCAGGGGGTGTGCAGGAAGTCCAGTGGCCCGTTGGCGGCGCCGGTGACGTCCGTCCACAGGCCGTTGGCGATGCCGACGGTGCCGTAGAGGAACAGCAGGGCGAGGGTGATCAGGAAGGACGGGAAGGCCAGGAAGATGTCGATGAAGCGGGCCAGCGCCTTGCCGCCGGGGAACGGGACGAAGGCGATGACGAGGGAGAGCAGCAGGCCGAGGAGGAGCGCGCCGAGGGTGGCGCCGGCCGCGATCAGCACGGTGTGGGTGAGCGCGTCCCGGAAGGAGGTGGTGGCCAGCACCGCGGTGTACGGGGCGGTGGACGGGCCGCCGCCGTTCTCCGGGGTGAAGGACTGGCGGACCACCAGGGCGAGCGGGTAGAGGAACACCACCGCGAGGGCGGCGACCGGCGGCAGGGCCCACAGGGCGGCGGCTCCGCGGGGGCGCCGCCCGGCTTCCGGCTTGGCACGGTCGGGCGGGACACGGTCGGGAGTGGCGCGGTCAGGCATGGTGCGGTCAGGCATGGCGCCGTCCACCGTTCACGGCCACCGCCGGGGCGTCCGCCGGGGTCTCCCCCTGGATTCCCGTCGAGATGCCCGTCGGAATGCCCGCCGGAATGAGGACCGCGTCCTCCGGGGCGAAGTGCAGGGCGAGTTCCGTGCCGAGCGGTGGGGTCTCGCGCAGTTCCCGCAGGTCGGCCAGGACGCGGTAACCGTCGACCGTGAGGTACAGCCGGTGGGTGGCGCCGCGCCACTGGACCTCGGTGACGGTGCCGCGCAGGGTGTTGCCGTGCGGGTCGGGGCTGGCGCCGAGGCCGAGGAGGTGCGGGCGGACGCACAGCGTGGCGGTGGCGCCCGGGGTCGCGTCCCCGGTGCGGACGGCCAGCGGGCGGCCGGCGAACTCCACCCCGCCGTCGTGGCGCACGGTCACCGGCAGGAGGTTCGCGGTCCCGACGAACGACGCGGTGAACGCGGTGCGCGGGCTGCGGTAGAGCGCTTGCGGGGTGCCGCACTCGCGCAGCCGGGCCGACTCCAGTACGGCGATCCGGTCGGCGAGGGTCAGCGCCTCGACCTGGTCGTGGGTGACGTAGAGGATCGAGACGCCCGGCAACTCCCGGTGCAGGCGGGCGAGTTCGGTGAGCATGCCGGAGCGCAGCTGGGCGTCGAGCGCGGACAGCGGCTCGTCCAGCAGCAGCACACCGGGGCGGATGGCGAGCGCCCGGGCGATGGCGACCCGCTGCTGCTGGCCGCCGGACAGCTCCCGGGGGTGCCGGTCGGCGTAGGCGGCCATACCGGTCATCTCCAGGGCTTCGGCGACCCGGCCGGGGATCTCGGCGCGCGGGACCTGCTGCGCCTTGAGGCCGAAGGCGACGTTCTCGGCGACCTTCATGTGCGGGAAGAGCGCGTACTGCTGGACGACCATGCCGATGCCGCGCTTGTAGGGGGGCAGGGCGGTCACGTCCCGGCCGCCGATCAGGACCCGCCCGGAGACCGGCCGGACGAAACCGGCGACCGCCCGCAGTGCGGTGGTCTTGCCGGAGCCGGACGGTCCGAGCAGGGCCATCACCTCGCCCGGTTCGACGGTGAGGTCGAGGGAGTCCAGGACGGTGTGTTCGCCGCGCCGGCCGTGGGCGACGGTGACGCGGTCGAAGCGGATGCCGGAGGCGGGGCGCGGCGCCGCGGAGGGGGCGGCGACCGCGGCGGAGGGGGCGGGCATCTCACACCACTCCCAGCAGGGCGGGCAGTTCGGCGACCGAGCCGAGGACGTGGGTGGCACCGGCGGCCGACAGTTGCGCGGCGGCATGGGCGCCGGTGAGCACCCCGGCGACCACCGCGGCGCCGCTGCGGCGACCGGCGGTCATGTCGTAGGAGGTGTCGCCGGCCACCGCGAGCTGCGCCACGTCGTCGGCGGCGCCGGTGCGCAGCAGGGCGGCCAGCACCATGTCGGGGTACGGGCGGCCACGGCCGCCGGCGTCGGCCGGGCAGAGGGTGAGCCGGACCAGGTCGCGCCAGCCGAGCGCGTCGAGGATGGCGTCCTGGGTGACCCGGGCGAATCCGGTGGTGAGGACGACGGTGCGGCCGGCGGCCTGGAGAGCCTCGATCGCGGCGCGGGCGCCGGGGACGGGGGCGATCCGGCCGTCGTCGACCAGGGCACCGTAGGCCGTCTCGAAGGCGCGGTTGGCGCGCTGGGCGGCTTCCTCGGTGGCGTGGGGGTCGCCGTCGGCGGCGGCGAACAGGTGCCGGAAGACGGAGATCTTGGACTCGCCCATGGTGGCGCGGACGTAGGCGAGCTGTTCGGCGTGCCGGGGGCTGCCCGGCTCGACGCCCATGTGGCGGGCGGCGGTGTCGAAGGCCCGCTCCACCAGGCCGTCGTCGGCGACGGTGGTGCCGGCCATGTCGAGGACGACCAGCCGGACGTCGTCCGGGCGGGCGGGGTGGTCGGGGCGGGCGGGGTGCGGCGCCGGATTCACCAACGACTGCGCCAACGGATTCGCCAACGGGTTCGTCAACGGGCTCACCATCCCAGTTCGTTCGCGGTGGTTTCGGCGATGGCCGGGGAGCAGGTCATGCCGCGTCCGCCGGGTCCGGTGACCAGCCAGACGCCGTCCCGGACCTGCTGGCGGTGGACGACCCGGCTGGGGGTACCCCCGGCGGAGCCAGGGGGAGTGTCGGTGCACTGGGCGTAGACCCCGGCCCAGCGGTGGCGGATGCGTGGCAGCGGGCGGCCCAGGATCGTCTCGACGACGCCGGTGAGGTGCTCGTAGGGCTCCTCGACGGTGTCGAAGGCGAACGGCGTCTCGTACTCGTGGGTGTCGCCGATGGTCAGGCCGCCGTCGGCGCGCTGGACCATCAGCAGCTGCATCTTGTGGGCGGCGGCGGTCGGGGTCTGCGCCTGGCCAGCGTTGAGGGCGTCCAGGGCGTCGCCGCGGTAGGCCGGGTAGTAGCGGAAGCTGTCGGCGTCGGCGACGGAGGTGGTCAGCGGTTCGCCGAGCGGGTCGGTCTGCATCATCTGGAGGCGCACCCGGCGCACCGGCAGGTCGGGGACGAGTTCCCGGACGAGGCCGCCGAGCCAGGCACCGGTGCACAGCACCACCACGTCGCCGTGGTGGGTGTCGCCGTGGTCGTCGCGGACCGCGTTCTCGCCGACCACGTCGCGGACCTCGCGGCCGCCGAGGTAGGTGTACCGGCCGGACGCCAATAGGGCGTCCTTCAGGGCGCGTTGGGCGACCCGGGGTTCCACTGCGGCGTCCCGTTCGCACCACAGGGCGCCGGTGAAGTCGCCGCGCAGGGCGGGGTTGAGGGCGCGGGCCCGGCCCGCGTCGAGGAGCTGGTAGCCGCGGGCGGCGGCGTCCGGGCGGCGGGTGGCGGCCTCGGCGACCGCGTACTCGGTGTCGTTCCGGACGACGGTCAGCGAGCCGATGGCCCGGAATCCGATGCCGGGGACGCGGGCGCCGATGCCCTCCCAGAGTTCGCGGGCGCGCAGTGCGGTGTCCAGTTCCTCGCCGCCGGCGCGGCCGCTGACCCAGATCTGTCCGAAGTTGCGGACCGAGGCGCCGCGGGCCTCGGCCTCCCGCTCGATGTGCAGGACCTCGTGGCCCCGTTCGACTGCGTGCCAGGCGTGCAGGGTTCCCAGCACGCCGGCTCCGACGACTATGACTCGCATGCCCCAGACGGTCGCGGCGGCGGGTGGCCCGCGGGGGACGGGTCGGCGACGGGTCGGTTAACAAGGGTTCAAACTTGGCCTAGACCCGTTATCTTCCCGTGACATAACGAGGGCGGTCGCGGGCCGCGGAAGGTCCCCGTCAGGACTCCCGCGCGCCGCCCAGGTGGGTGGTGAACGAGAACCGGTCGCCCCGGTAGAGCGAGCGCACCCGCTCCAGCGGGCGGCCCCCGGTGTCCCGGGACAGTCGGTGGATCAGCAGCATCGGCAGCGCACCGGGCGTCCCGATCAGCAGCGCCTCGCGCGGGGTGGCCAGGACCGTCTCCAGGCGTTCGTCGGCGTCCCCGAAGCCGATGCCGAGCCGCTCGTGGAGGTAGGCGTAGAACGACGAGTCCGGCTCGAAGTCGCTCGCCAGGTCCGGGACCCGGGCCACCGCGACGTAGGTGCTCTCCAGGCCGACCCGCTCGTCGTCGGCGAGCAGCACCCGCTCCATGTGCCACACCGCGTCGCCCGCGGCGAGTCCCAGGTCGCGGGCGAGCGCCGGCGGGCTGGCGAAGCGGTCGAGCGAGACGAGGTGCCGGCCGGGCGTGCGGCCCTGGCGGCGGACGCCCTCGGTGTAACTGGCGAGTGAGAGCGGCTGCGCCATCTTGGGGCCGGCGACGACCGTGCCGCGCCCCGACCGGCGCAGCCGCCCCTCCAGCACCAGCTCGCGCAGGGCCTGGCGCAGCGTCTCGCGGGACACCTCGAAGCGCAGGGCCAGTTCGCGTTCGGCGGGCAGGGGTTCGCCCTCGCCCAACTCCGTCAGCAGGGCGGCGATTTCGACCTTCGCCGCGTAGTACTTGGGGATGCGTCCGTGCTCGGGGATGCCGGACCGGACGGGTGCGCCAGGATCCTGGCCGTACGGGAACTCCACCCGGCGATCTTCGCACCCGTGGCCGCCGGGAGGACCGCCGCCCCGGGCTCCTGCAGCACCGCCCCACGACTCCCGGCGCCTCGCGGACGGCGCCCCGGGACCGTGGAAGGCTGCCGCATGCGCGATCACCTCGCACTACGGGCGGCCGCGGCCTGGTTCTTCGGGTTCTCGTGGGCGTCCTTCCCCTCCCCGTAGCCGTGTTAGCCGGATGTTAGCGGCGCGGCAGTCCTGCGACAGCGGCCCCGACCAAAGTGGGTGACGTACCGAGGAAACAACGACACCCACTGCCTCCGGGGGACCCGACATGAGCTCCAACACCGCCGCCCGCACCGCCCGTCGCCGCACCCTGCGCGTCGCCGCCGCGGCCCTGACCGCGGTCGCCGGTCTGACCCTGACCGCCTGCTCCGGCTCGGACGCCGCCGGGACGAAGGCCGCGGGCGGGACGGAGAGTGGCGTGAACGCCGCGGGCGTGGATGCCACCGGTTCCTCCGCCGGCAGTGGTTCCTCCGCTGACGGTGCCGGTTCCTCCGGCGGTACGCAGGCTTCGGGCGCCACGGCGGGTTCGGGTGCCAAGACCGGTACGAAGGCGGAGGCCGCGGACAAGCAGTCGGGCGGCTCGCGTGCCGCCAACGGTGGCGGGGCGGGTTCCGGCATCGAGCGCTGCCACACCTCCGGTCTGAAGGCGTCGTTCGCCACCGGCGGCGACGCCGCCCCGGACCCGGATGCGGGCGGCGCGACGACCACCAGCGTCGTGCTGACCAACAAGGGCAGCCGCACCTGCAAGATCGGCGGCTTCCCGGGCGTGGACCTCACGTCCGAGAACGGCGGCGAGCGCTGGTCGCTGGCCCGCTCGTCGGCCAAGCACGGCTCGATCACCCTGGGCCCCGGCGACAGCACCGACTTCACCATCAACGTCGCCATGACCAAGGAAGACCAGGGCTTCTACCAGCCCGCCTGGGCGCAGATCACCCCGCCCAACGAGACCAAGTCGCTCACCATCAAGTGGCCCTGGGGCACCCTCGTCGACCAGCGCGCCGCCACCCACCCGGCCACCTTCGTCAACCCCATCGGCTGACCGCCACCACCGCCGTCGCCGCCCCCGCCGCCCGGCGACGACTGGGTCCCCACCGGCACCGAGCCGTACCCCTCGAAGGCGGCGTGCGAAGCGTCGGAACTCCCGGTAGCCCAGGCGAACGGCCACCACGAGGCGTGGTGCGACGACAGCAAGGCCATCATGCCCCTCTACAACCGCTGACTGCCCTCTCCTCCCCGGCGAGGAGCCGTCCGCGGCGAGGAGCCGGGGAACGCGATGGCTTCGCGAGATGTCAGGGCCGGTCCGGCAGGTCCGCGACGTCAGGCGGGGCGGGGCGGCGACGCCTCAGCGGAACAGCCCGGTCAGGACCAGTTCCGCGGCGCCGTCCGCGACGGTCCGGGAACCGCCGCGGGCCAACGTCACCGGTACCGCCGCCGCGGGGCCGCCGCCGGGTGCCCTACCCGGCCGGTCGCGGAGCTCCGCATGGTCGGCGAGGACCCGGGCCACGCCGTCCCGGAACCGCTCCGGGTGCGCGAGGACGGTGCGGCCGCCGAGCAGCACCCGGTCGATGTCCAGCAGCTCCACGAGGTTGGCCGCAGCCACGCCCAACACCCGGGCCGCCGCCGGCAGATCGTCGCGGGCCACCGCCGCCAGGCACAGCGCCTCGATGCAACCGCGCCGCCCGCAGTCGCACCGCGGTCCGTCCAACTGCACCACCTGGTGGCCGAATTCGCCGGCGCCGGTGTGCGGTCCGCGGTAGAGGGTGCCGCCGAGGACCAGCCCGGCGCCCAGCCCGGTCCCCAGGTGGAGATAGACGAACGAGGCGCCGCCGACCTCCTCCGGCGCACGACTGAGGCCCAGGGCCGCCGCGTTGGTGTCCTTGTCCAGGACGACCGGCAGGCCCAGGCGTTCCGCGAGCGCGTCCCGCAGGGGGAAGCCGGCCCACTGCGGGGCGCCGGTGACCTGGCGCAGCACGCCCGTCGCGTGGTCCAACGGGCCCGGGCAGGCCACCCCCGCGCCGAGCACCGGCGGCCCGCCCGCCGCGTCCCGTAGCGCCGCGACCTCGCGGGCGGCGGTGGCCAGTACCGTCCCGGCGTCGGCGCCGAAGTCCAGGGGCGCGCGGCGGACGGCAGCCGGCCGGCCGGTGAGATCGGCCAGGACACAGGTGATCTCGTCGCGGTCCAGGTGGACGCCGACGGCGTGCCGGGCGCCGGGGACCAGCCGCAGTACGGTGCGCGGTTTGCCACCGGTGGAGGCCCGGCGGCCGGCCTCGGCGGCCAGGCCGTCGGCCCGCAGCCGGGCGGTGATCTTGCTGACCGCCTGCGGGGTGAGCCCGGTCCGCTCGGCCAGTTCCAGACGGCTCACGCCCTCCTCCCCCGCCGCGCGCAGCAGGCCCAGCACCAGCGCGGCGTTGTGCCCGCGCAGGGCGAGGAGGTTGGCGCCGGGGGCGGCGGAGGCGCCCGGCACGGCGGCTGCGGCCGGGCCGGCGGGGGCCGTGGGGCAGGCCACTTCCGTGGGGGCGGGGGCCGCCGCGGTGGTGGCCGGTGCGGCGGTGTGCCGGTGGTCGTCGGTGGCCGGGCGGGCGGGATCGTTGCTGCTCACCCTCCCATTCTCCGCACTGCTTGCACTTTGGCAACAGCGTTGCCAAAGTGGAGGGCATGAGCGACCCCGAAGCACTCAGCACCGCCACCGCGGCCGCACCCCGCACCGGCCCCCTCCGCGTCGGCCTGATCGGCTACGGCCTGGCGGGCTCGGTCTTCCACGCCCCGCTGATCGCCGCCACCGACGGGCTGCGGCTCGACACCGTCTCGACCCGCAGCCCCGAGCGGCAGGCGCAGGCCCGCGCCGAGCACCCGCAGGTCCGCACGGTGGCGAGTGCCGAGGAGGTGCTGGACCTGGCCGCCGCCGGCGCGCTCGACCTGATCGTGCTGGCGTCGCCGAACAAGACGCACGTACCGCTCGCCACCGCCGCCCTGGAGGCCGGTACCGCGGTCGTGGTCGACAAGCCGCTGGCCGCCACCGCTGCCGAGGCCGAACAGCTCGCCACGCTCGCCGACCGCCGCGGACTGCTGCTCTCGGTCTTCCAGAACCGCCGCTGGGACAACGACTTCCGCACCGTGCGCCAACTGCTCGCGGACGGCGCGCTGGGCGAGGTACGGCGCTTCGAGTCCCGCTTCGAACGCTGGCGGCCGCAACCCAAGGGCGGCTGGCGCGAGTCCGGCGACCCGGCAGAACTGGGCGGGCTCCTCTACGACCTGGGCAGCCACCTCGTCGACCAGGCGCTGACCCTCTTCGGCCCGGCGGTCTCGGTCTACGCCGAGGCCGACGTCCGCCGCCCGGGCGCCGAGGCCGACGACGACACCTTCCTCGCCGTCACCCACGCAGGCGGCGTCCGCTCCCACCTGTGGATGAGCGCCACCGCCGCACAACTCGGGCCGCGCTTCCGGGTGTTGGGCAGCCGCGCGGGCTACGTGAAGTACGGCCTGGACCCGCAGGAGGCCGCACTGCGCGCCGGCCGGCGGCCGGGCACCGACGGCGACGCCTGGGGCGTGGAGCCCGAGTCCTCCTGGGGCCGGCTCGGCGCCGTGGGGACGCCCCCGGCGGCAGCCGGCGGAGAGTCCCCGCAGACCGGCCACGGCCACCCGGTCCCCACCCTGCCGGGCGCCTACCCCGCCTACTACGCGGCGATCGCGCGAGCACTACGCGAGGGCGGGACACCGCCGGTGACCGCCACCGAGGCCGCGGCGGCACTACGCGTCCTGGAGGCCGCGAGGCGCTCCGCGCAGGAGGGGCGGACCGTGACGCTCGCCTGACGGTCCGCTGCGCTTGGCTGGGCCCCGCACGTTGTCGGCCGTCCCGCCGTGGGGGTTCGCGTTTTGCGCCTGGCGGCGCGGGCCTTCGTACGTTTTTGGCTTTCCCGCCGTATCGCCTGCGGCGGGCGGGGCCGCTGCGCGGGCTGTTCGGCCGCGGTGCCGGGGCTGTGGGGGAGGGGTGTGCTGGACTGCTTCGCTTTACGTCCGGCACACCCCTCCCCCACAGCCCCGCCCCCTCCCGTTGATGGGTGGAATCCAGGTGAGTTGAGGTACCGGCAGTGGGCGTGTGCGGGTCCGTTGTTGAGTGGTGACCGTTAGCCGACCACTCGGCCTAGCCACCCACCCTCCGCCCCGCCCCCGCACCCAACAGCCCCGCGCAGCGGACAACAACCCACGCCGCAGGCGAAACGACGCCGCACCCGGCAACGTACGAGACCCCGCGCCGCCAGGCGCAACGGCGGGACGGCCGACAACGTGCGGGGCCAACCAAGCGCAGCGTCAGGCCGCGCGCAGAGCCTGCCGCTGGCGGCCCAGGCCGTCGATCTCCAGCTCCACCACGTCGCCCGCCCGCAGGTACGGCTTGGGCTCGGGCTGGCCCATCGCCACGCCGGCCGGGGTGCCGGTGTTGATGACGTCGCCCGGGTAGAGCGTCATGAACTGGCTCACGTAGCGGACGACTTCGGCCACCGGGAAGATCTGTTCGGCGGTCGTGCCGTCCTGCTTCAGCTCCCCGTTGACCCACAGGCGGATGCCCAGCGCCTGCGGGTCCGGTACCTCGTCGGCGGTCACCAGCCAGGGACCCAGCGGGTTGAACGTCTCGCAGTTCTTGCCCTTGTCCCACTGGCCGCCGCGCTCGATCTGGAAGGCGCGCTCGGACACGTCGTGCGCCACCGCGTAACCGGCCACCGCCGCCAGCGCCTGCTCGTCGCTCTCCAGATAGCGGGCGGTCCGGCCGATGACCACCGCCAGCTCGACCTCCCAGTCGGTCTTCACGCTGCCGCGCGGCACGAGGACCGTGTCCTCGGGGCCGACCACGGTGTCCGGCGCCTTCATGAAGATGATCGGCTCCTCGGGGGTGGCGGCCCCGGTCTCCCTGGCGTGGTCGTGGTAGTTCAGCCCGATGCACACGACCTTGCCGATCCGGGCGACCGGCGGGCCGATGCGCAGTCCGGTGGCGTCGAGTGCGGGCAGGTCGCCGGCGTCCGCGGCGGCCCGGATCCGGGCCAGCGCGGCGTCGTCCGCGAGCAGTGCGCCGTCGACGTCCGGAACCAGGCCCGACAGGTCACGCAGCACGCCGGCCCCGTCGAGCAGCGCCGGGCGTTCCGCCCCCACCGTTCCGACACGCAGCAGCTTCATCGTTTCCACTCCCGTGGTCGAAGGTCGGCCCTGGGAGGGTCCTCCCGGGCCGGCCGATGGGGGACGGCCATCGAGCGATTTGGCCGATCCTCCAAGAAGGCGTTCCACTCCGCAAGACCCCGTTCACGGACTGGACCGTTACTGAGGGGTAGTAACGATCGGGTCGGGGCCGGTCCCCCGCCGATCCGGACCGGTCGGCTGCTCCGAAGCGCCCGCCCGCACCGCGGTGTTGGCCCTAGCCCGCGCCGCCTTCTGCCGCGCGGCCCGGGTCCTGGGCCCACCCCGCCGCACCGCCCGCGGCGCCTGCGACGCGGGCTGGGGCTGAGACGCGGGCTGGGGGGCGCTGCTCGTCGTCGGCTCGGGGGCGTCGGCCGGTGTGCGGTCGCGGTGCAGCAGGGCCCGTTCGCACGCCGTCCAGGTCGTGGTCGTCACCATGTACAGCCCGGCCGCCAGCGGTACCACCGCCACGGTGATCAGCGTGCCGAACGACAGCAGCGGCATCAGGTTGCGCAGCGCGCCCATACCGGGCGCCGTGGTGCCCGCGGCGGGGGTGGGGGCCGCGGCCAGCGTCGCCTTAGCGCGCCGGTAGTTCCAGGTGGCGACCGCCGCGATCAGGACGAACAGCGCGAGGTAGACCAGACCCTGCGGCCCGGTCACCCCGCCGTCGGCGAGCGCCTGGCGCCAGGTCCCGCCGAGCGGGGCGCCCAGCAGCGTATGGCTGAGCAGGGTGCCGTTCCCGGTGGAGAAGAGGTGGTACATCACGAAGAAGACCGGGAGTTGGAGCAGGGTCGGCAGGCAGCCGGCCAGTGGCGAGGAGCCTGACGTGGCGTACAGGTCGGCCATCGCCTTCTGGAGTCGCTCGCGGTCGCCGCGGTACTTGCGCTGGAGGGCGGCGATCTGCGGGGCGAGGGCACCACGGGCCTTCTCACCGCGGGCCGCCGCGCGGGCCAGCGGGTGCAGGGCGGCGCGCACGCCGAGGGTGAACAGGACGATGACGGCCGCGGTGGCCGCGGTGCCGAAGAGCGGTTCGATGGCCTGGGCGCCGCGCTCCAGCGCCTCGCCGAGCAGGTCGAAAACGGACATGGGTGAGCCCTCCACGGGTCTCGTCGTGCCGAAAGGGAGATACGGCGTGACGAACCGCGCGGGCACGCACCGGCGCAGCGGTAGGGCGGATCAGGGCACGCGCCGGACGACTGGCCGGGCGTGGTGGGAGTGCGCCGGAGCGGCTACGCGGCCGCCGGGAGGGCGCGGCCGGGTGCTCGCGGGCGCGGGCGACCGGCAGCATCGGGGTCGCGTTGGGGCAGGAACGCCGTACGGCGTTCACGGTCGCGGATGGCCGTGCGTATCCGGCCCGGTGGCATCGGGCGGACGGCGGCGGCCAGGGCGAGGGCGCTGCACAGCAGCAGCACGGCGGCGGTGGTCGCGGCGGCGGCCAGGGTCGTCGTCAGACCGCTCTGCTCCAGCAGGAGTCCGGCGAGCAGGAAGAACAGCGCGCTGGTGTAGAGCCGCCAGGCTTCGGCGATGCGGTACATCCGGCGTCCCCCTTCCCGCGCTCCCCCGCGCCCCGTCGTTCGGTGATCGGTGATCGGTGATCGGTGATCGGTGATGGTGATGGTGATGGTGATCGGTGATCGACCGTCCGTATCAGAGTAACCGGACGGGCGAGCGGTTGCGACAGTCCGTTCGAGTATTCACTCGCGGCGGTGAACGGCGGGCCGTGGCGCAGCGGGTGGCCGCGTAAGGAGACGGGAAAGGCGCCGGGAAAGGGGCCGAGCAAGGGCGGCCGCCGCGGCGCGGGGTCGCGGCGGCCGGTTGTCAGCGGGTGCCGCCCGCGGCGGCCTCGGCCCGGGGGAACTCGTCCTCCAGCGCCAGGACTTCGGCGTCCGGCCGGTCGTCGCCCCGTTCCCGCGGGCCGAGCCAGGTCACCGCCAGGGTCACCAGCACGTTCACCGCGAGTCCGACGATCCCGGCGTTCACGCCCCACACCGGGTCGTGGCCGCCGAAGACCAGGACGCACACCAGGGTGAAGCCCGCCACCAGGCCGCTCACCGCCGCGTACATCGTCAACCGTCGCCACACCAGGCCCAGGAGCAGCATCGGCACCAGCTGCGCCATGCCCTCGTAGGAGATCAGGGAAAGCCGGACCAGGGTGTTGGGCGCGGTGTAGGTGAGCGCCAGCGCGAGCGCCCCGGCGACCACCACGACCAGCTGCGACCAGAGCTTCTGACGGGACGCCAGGCGGGGGACAGCGCCCAGCACGCTCCTGCCCCACATCGTGCCGATGACCAGCATGAAGACCGCCATCGGCACGATCGAGGAGAGCGCCGCGGCCACTCCGATCACCCCGACCGCCCAGGCCGGCAGGGAGTCCACGACCAGTGTGAACAGCGCCAGGTTGGACCCGGCGCCGGTCAGCCCCGGGACGACGAACAGCGCCGCCATCCCCAGCAGCATCGGCACGAACAGCAGGACGTTGTAGAAGGGCAGGTACATGGCGTTGCGGCGGAGCGCGTCGGCGTTGCGGGCGCCCAGGTAACCGGCCACGGTCGTCGGGAAGATCACCACCGTCAGGGAGTTGATCAGGGTGGTGCTGAGGAACCAGGTCTGGCCCAGGCCGCCGGAGGCGTGGCCGGGAAAGGTCAGCCACTGCGGCTTCTCCGCGACGATCCGGTCCAGGAAGGGGCCGTAGCCGTCGAAGTAGTGCAGCGGGACGTACACCGCGAGGAAGCCGAGGGTCACGATGACCAGGATGTCCTTGAGGACCGACACCCAGGCGCTGCCGCGCAGTCCGCTGACGACGACGAAGCCGGTGGTCACCGCGAAGCCTATGAAATAGGCCCAGTTGAGGCTGATCGTGCCGTAGGAGATGGTCGAGACGACCACGCCCATGCCGGTGATCTGGAGCTGGATGTAGGGCAGCAGGCAGACGGTGGCGAGGACGGCGACGGCGGCGCCGAGCCAGGGCCGGCGGTAGCGGTGGGCGACGATGTCGGTGATGCCGACCAGGCCGTGGCGGCGGGCGTAGGCCCACAACATCGGGCCGACGACGTAACCGATCGCGTAGCCGCAGGACATGTAGGCCACGACGTAGAGCACCGGCGCGCCGAAGTTGTAGCCCCAGCCGGCCGCGCCGAGGTAGCTGAAGCTCGTGTAGCTCTCGCCGGCCATCAGCACCCAGATGAAGACGGTGCCCAGGCTGCGGCCGCCCACCGACCACTCGGCCAGGCCCGCCCGGGACTTGGCCGCCCCTCGCCCGCGGACCGCGAGCAGTCCCAGGACGACGGTCAGGACCATGAACGCGGCGAAGATCGCGGTGGAGACGGTGGCGTTCACGCGCGGCCCCCGGTCGGTTGGTCGTCCCGGCCGCGGTCCCGCCTGAGGTCGCCGCGGCGCGCCAGCCACACCGACACCGGGGTCAGCAGGGTGGCGAGCAGCATCCAGAAGAAGAGGAACGGCAGGCCGAGGACGGTCGGGGTGACCCGGTTGACGAACGGCAGCACTACCAGGAACAGCACATACGGCAGCAGCAGCCAGAGCAGCGCGGGGCGCTTTCGGGATCCCGGGGGCGGGCCGCCGGGGGACTGGTTTCGCACGTGGGGAGAGCCTAGGCGACGTCCCGGCCGGCCGGGAGCGGCCCGGGGTGGCCGGTGGTCCCCGCTCACCGCGGCTGCGCCGTCCGCAACACCGCCCAGACGACCAGGCGGTAGGTGGAGGTGTACTCCGGCGTGCAGGTCGTCAGGGTGAGGTACGCGCCCGGGGCGGTGAAGCCGTAGCCGGGGTGGACGGTGCTGCGGGGGACGGGCGCGAGGACGGTGGCATCGCCGGGGGTGGTCTCGGGCAGCGTCGCGCGGACCACGTAGGTGGCGCGGAGGCGGGCGGTCTCCAGGACGACGGTGTCGCCGGGGCGCAGCCGGTCGAGGTGGCGGAACGGTTCGCCGTGGGTGTTGCGGTGGCCGGCCAGTGCGGTGTTGCCGGTCGCGCCGGGCTGCGCGGTGTGCGGGTAGTGGCCGACGTAGCCCTTGTTGAGGACGGTGGTGCGGCCGATGCCCTCGGCGACCGGGGCGGTCAGGTCGAGGCGGGGGATGCGCAGGATCGCGTAGGCGAGGTCGCGGGGCGGGGCCGCCGGGGCGGTGTCCCGGCCGGACGGGGGTGCGGTGGGCGGCGTGGTGCCCGGCGGGCCGGCCGGCCGCGCGGTCCCGGCGCCGTCCGCCGGCGGGGGGTGGGACGGCCCGGCCGCGGCTCCGTCCCGCCACTGCCGTTCCAACTGGCCGACCTGGTCGCGGGCCGCCTCCTGGGCCGCACGGTTGGTCCACCACAGCTGGTGGGCGACGAACAGCAACAGGACGACGCCGAGCGTGACGGCCAGCTCCGCGCCGGTCCACAGGGCCCGCCCGGCCGGCGAGCGGCGGCCGTACCGCCCCCGCCGCCCTTGTACGACCACCGGTATCCGCTCCCGCACGCGGGCACCGTAAGCCCTCCGGCCGCAGCCTGCCAGAGGCGGTGCGGCCAAAGGTCCGGGCGGGCGGCCCGGGGCCCGGCCGGGTCAGCCGGTCAGCCGGTCAGCCGGTCAGCCGGTCAGCCGGTCAGCCGGTCAGCCGGTCAGCCGGTCAGCCGGTCAGCCGGTCAGCCGGTCAGCCGCCGAACGCCTGGGAGACGGCGTAGATGCACAGTCCGGCGAGGGCGCCGACGACCGTGCCGTTGATGCGGATGAACTGGAGGTCGCGGCCGATGTGCGCCTCGATCTTCTTCGAGGTGTGCTCGGCGTCCCAGCTCGCGACGGTGTCGGTGATCAGTGCGGTGATCTCGCTCCGATACGTCGTCACCACGTAGACGGCGGCGCCCTCCAGCCAGCCGTCGACCTTGCCGCGCAGCCGGCCGTCGGCGGCCAGCCGCCCGCCCAGGGAGAGCAGCGCCGCGCGCACCCGGAGCCGGAGTTCACTGCGCTCGTCCTCGGCGGCGGCCACGATCATCGCGCGGACCGCGCCCCAGGCGGAGGCGATCAGGTCCTGCACCTCGCCGCGGCCCAGCACCTCGGACTTGAGCCGTTCGACCTTCTCGCGGGTGCCCGGGTCGGACCGCAGGTCGCCGGCGAAGTCCGTCAGGAAGCGGTCCACCGCGCCGCGCGCCGGGTGCTCTGGCATGTCCCGCATCTCGGTGACGAAGCGCAGGAGTTCCTTGTAGACCCGGTCGCCCACCTTGCGGTCGACGAACCGGGGGGTCCAGCCGGGGGCGCCGCCGGAGACCGCGGAGACGACCGAGTCGCCGTGGTCGACCAGCCAGTCGTGGGCGCGGGCGCAGACCAGGTCCACCACCCGGGTGTGGCCGCCCTCGGCGACGATCTTCTCCAGCAGCGAGCCGATGCCGGGCGCGATCTCCTGGGCGTCGGCGCGGCGGGTGATGGCCTCGCCGACCACCGCCTGGACGTCGGAGTCGCGCAGCACGGTCAGCGCGCCGCGCAGCGCGGTGGACAGCTCGGCGGTGACCCGGTCGGCGTTCCGCGGTTCGGCGAGCCAGCTGCCGAGCCGGGCGCCGATGCCGACCGAGCGCAGCCGGCGGCGGATCACCTCGCCGGAGAGGAAGTTCTCCCCGACGAACTCGCCCAGGCTCTGCCCGAGCTGGTCCTTCTTGTTGGGGATGATCGCGGTGTGCGGGATCGGCAGGCCCATCGGCCGCTTGAACAGCGCGGTGACCGCGAACCAGTCGGCCAGCGCACCGACCATGCCGGCCTCGGCGGCCGCCGCGACGAAGCCGGTCCAGCCGCCAGCGCCGGCCGCGCCGGCCCACTTCGCCAGGGCGTACACCACGGCGACGAACAGCAGCAGGCCGGTCGCCAGGGCCTTCATCCGGCGGACGGCCCCCCGCTTCTCCTCGTCGGCGGCGCTGTAGCCGAAGCCGCCGGGCAGCGTGCGGCCACCCGGGGCGCCGCCCGGGGCCGGCACCGGCTCCACGGCCCGCGCCGTCCGCGGCCCCTGTGGCCCCTCCGTCTGGGTGCGTTCCATCCGCTCCACCACTCCCACCGTGTCCCCCGCCTTCCGTACGCCATCCGGTCCGCACCGCCCGTGCCGGCCGTACGGACCGGTGCGGAGCGGGCCGTGCGGGCCTCGGACGGGTCGCCGGGATCCGGTCGTGCCGGCCGTACGCCCGTATGTGTCCCACAGTGCCCTACTCCCGGAACCCCCCACGAGTTCCCGGTGCCCCGGACGCCGGGGCGGACCGGGGCGGCAGGCGGCCCCCCGGGGGTCCGTGGGATCATGGCCCCCCGGCCGGACCGCGACGGCACCGCCGTTCACCGGGCGTCCGAAGTCCGCACCTCCCAGGTCCGGGCATCCGGGTCCCGCCGCCCCTGCCCGCCCGGAGCGCGCAGCTCCGCCAGCCTCCAGGAGACGCCTGCGGCATGACCAGACGTGTGGGTTACTCCCTGCTCGCCGGCCTGGCGGCGTTGGTGCTGCTGATCTCGGCCGCCATATTCATCGGCTTCGGCGGCACCCGCGGCACCCCGGGCGGCGCTCCGCACGAACCGCAGACGTCGGCGGCGCCGGCGGTCTCCGGGCAGTGGGTCGGCACCTGGTCGGCGGCCGCGGCGTCGGCCGAGCCCGGCACTCAGGACGGCTACGCGCAGATGTCGATCCGGAACGTCGTCCACACCAGCGTCGGCGGCTCCAGCGCCCGGATCCGGCTCTCCAACCTCTACGGCACCCGCCCGCTGCCGCTCAGCCATGCCTCGCTCGCCCTGTCGGCGGGCAGCGGCGGCCCGATCGCCACGGCCGGCACGATGCGGCGGCTCACCTTCGGCGGCAAGCCCTCGGTGACCCTCCCGGTCGGCGGCGAGATCACCAGCGACCCGGTCCGGCTGAGCGTCCCCGGCAACGCCGACCTGCTGGTCACCACGTACTCCCCGGCCCCCTCGGGACCGGCCACCTATCACCCGTACGCCCGCCAGACGTCCTACCTGGCGCGCGGCGACCGCACCGAGGACACCACCGGCACCGCCTACACCGAGCAGAGCCCCTACTGGCGCTATCTGACCGGCGTGGATGTGTGGACCACCCAGGCGCACGGCGCGGTGGTGGCGATCGGCGACTCGATCACCGACGGCATCACCTCCACCCCGGGCGCCAACCACCGCTGGACCGACTTCCTCGCCGACCGGCTGCGCGTCGAGCCGGGCGCCCCCCGCTACGGCGTCCTCAACGCCGGCATCAGCGGCAACCGCCTGCTGACCGACGGCAACCGCCTCGCCCCCACCAACGGGCCCAGCCTGCTCTCCCGTCTGGACCGCGACGCGCTGTCCCGTACGGGCGTGAAGGCGGTGGTGGTCGAGGTCGGCGTGAACGACCTGTTCAAGGCCCCGCGCCAGCTCGACGCGCAGAAGATCGTCGCGGGCATGCGGGAGGTGGTGCACCGGGCGCACGCCCACGGGCTGCGGGTCACCGGCTCCACCCTCACCCCGTTCGGTGGGCACCGCGGCTACTCCCACCAGCTCAACGCGGTACGCGAACAGATCAACCACCTGATCCGCTCCGGCACCGTCTACGACGAGGTCGTCGACTTCGACCGGGCGCTGCGCGATCCGGCGCACCCGCTGCGGCTGCGGTCGGCCTACGACTCCGGGGACCATCTGCACCCCAGCGACACCGGCTACCGCGCGATGGCCGACGCGGTGGACCTCGACCACCTCCGGCAGGTCGCGCCCGCCGCGCTCTGAGCGCGGCGGCCCCCGGTCAGTCCAGTTCCCGGCGCTCCCGGCGCTCCTGCTTGAGCCGCCGCCGCTCCTCCTTGCGCTCGGCCTTCAGGCGCCGCTGCTCCTCCCTGGGCAGCTTGCGCTCCACGCCGACGCCGCCCATCAGGGCCAGCCCCGAGACGATCACCCGGGGCGCTCCGGGATCGCCCGGCACCCCGTCCTCCCGGGAGTCGAAACCGCCCATGATGCCCAGCCCGCGCATCTCGACCTCGACGCCCGGCGGCACGATGACGTTGACCCCGCCCATCAGCGCCCAGACGCTGATCTCGACCTCCCGGCCGGCGAAGTTGGCCTCGCGCAGGTCGAGTTCGCCGCCGCCCATGAGGCACACCGCGGTGAACCGGCGCCCGATCGTCCACCGGCCCTTGCGCTCGAAGCCGCCCATGACGGCGATGCCCGACGTGGAGCCCCTGGCGTCCTCCACGATCCGCTCGGACCAGGTCGCCACCGCGCCGTCGGCCGCCGGTTCCTTGCGGAGCGACAGCGGGGCCGGGGCCGGTGCGGCGGCCGGTAGGTCGGCGGTGATCCGCTCCAGTTCCCCGTAGGTGCGGGCCTGGTAGGCGGCGTCGAACCGCTCGTCGAACTCCGCCATGTCCAGCCGCCCCTCGGCGAGGGCGTCCCGCAGGATCTCGGTGACCCGCTCGCGGTCGGCGTCGGAGGCGCGCAACTGAGGGAGGCGTTCGTCAGTCATACGGACAGATTAGAGCGCGGCCCGCGCCGAGTCGCCCGGCTCGCGGCGGGCGGCGCCACCGCCCGCGTACAGCTCGGCGATCAGGGTCTCGATGTCGGGTTCGCGGACCGAGAGGTCCACCAGCGGATAGCGCGCGGCGACCGCCGTCACCAGGGGTGCCGCGCTGCGCGCCGCGGGGAACGCCAGCCACTGCCGGGGGCCGTCCACCTTGACCGTACGGGCCCCGGGGATGCCGTCGATGGGCGGGAGTTCCGCCGCCAGGTCCACCACCAGCGTCCGTTCGCCGTCCGCGGCCGCCCGCAGCCCGGCCAGGTCCCCGTCGAAGACCAGCCGCCCGTGGTCGATGACCATCACCCGGCGGCACAACTGCTCGATGTCGGTGAGGTCGTGGGTGGTGAGCAGGACCGTGGTGCCCCGTTCGGCGTTGACCTCGCGCAGGAACGTGCGGACCTTGGCCTTGCTGATGACGTCCAGGCCGATGGTCGGCTCGTCGAGGTAGAGCACCTCGGGGTCGTGCAGCAGCGCCGCCGTGATGTCGCCGCGCATCCGCTGGCCGAGCGAGAGTTGGCGGACCGGGACGTCCAACAACGGTGCCAGGTCGAGGAGTTCGATGCAGCGGTCGAGGTTGGCGCGGAAGACGTCGGCCGGGACCCGGTACATCCGGCGCACCAGCTCGAAGGAGTCCTTGAGCGGCAGGTCCCACCACAGGGTGGTGCGCTGTCCGAAGACCACGCCGATCCGGCGGGCGAGGCGGGTGCGTTCGCGGGACGGGTCGATGCCGGCGACCCGCAGTCGGCCGCCGCTGGGCACCAGGATGCCGGTCAGCATCTTGATGGTGGTGGACTTCCCGGCGCCGTTGGGTCCGATGTACCCGACCATCTCGCCGCGCGGCACGTCGAAGGTGAGGCCGTCGACGGCCCGCACCTGGTGCCGGGTCCGCCGCAGCCGGCCCGCCCTGCGCCGTACGGTGAAGATCTTCTCGACGCCGGCCAGCTCGATCAGCGGCTCCGCGTCCGTCGCGTTCGTTCCGCTCATGCCCGCAACTCCCCTTCATTCATGACTTTTTGATGTGCTGTCAGCTGCCGGTGCTGCGGTAGGCGCGGATGCCGTGCCGCCAGGCCAGCGCGGCGCCCGCGACCATCAGCGCGGCCACCGCCGGCCCCAGGAAGGCGGTCCAGACCGGCAGCCCGAGGGGGTAGGGGCGGCCCAGCACCCACAGCGCGGGCAGCCAGTTGACGAAGGCCAGCGGGATGATGAAGGTGACCCCGCGCACCAGGTCCCGGGCGAACACCGTCGGCGGGTACTGGAGCAGGGCGTTGCCGCCGTAGGTGAGGGAGTTCTGCAGCTCGGCGGCGTCCTGCGCCCAGAACTGGAAGGCCGCCCCGGCGGTGTAGACCGCGCCGAAGATCACCGCGCCGCAGACCGCCATCAGCGGCACCATCAGGACCCGGCCCACCGTCCACTCCACGTCGAGCCGACCGACCGACCAGAGCAGCACCAGCAGCCCCTGGACGGTGCGGCCCAGCCGGCGCAGCGCGAAGCGGTCCGCGGCGATCTGGACGTAGACCGGGGCAGGGCGCAGCAGCAGGGTGTCGAGGGTGCCGTCGCGGATCCGGGCGCCGAGCCGCTCCACGTTGCCGATCACCAGGTCCGCCAGGCCCAGCGCCAGACCACAGGTGCCGTAGAGGAAGGCGACCTCGGGGAGGGTGAAGCCGCCGAGCGCGTCGACGCGGGAGAACATCAGCAGGATCGCGACGAAGTCCAGCCCGCTGGCGGCGAAGTTGCCGAACGTCATCAGGGCGAACGACGTCCGGTAGGTGAGCGTGGAGCGCACCCACATCCAGGCGATCAGTCCGAACGCGAACAGCCCGTGCCGCAGGGCGCGCAGCCGGCCGTCGTCCGCACCGTCGGGGCGGTGCGCAGGCGCGCTAGCCACCGTGCACCACCACCTTGCGGGTGGCGGCCGACTGCATCAGCCGTCCCAGCGCCAGCAGCGCCGCCGCCCAGGCCACCTGGAACGCCAGCCCGCGCAGCAGCGCCCCGCCGGTCCGGACGCCGATCAGGACGTCGGCCGGCACCTGGAGGAGCGCCGCCCACGGCAGGAGTTGGGCGAGGTCGGCGAAGCCGCCGGGGAAGACCCGCAGCGGCAGCACCATCCCGGAGAAGAACATGCACGACAGCCCGCTGACCAGGGCCAGTCCGGAGCTGTCCAGCAGCCAGAACGCCGACAGCGCCACGAGGTAGCGCAGCGCGAAGCTGACCACCACGCCCAGCAGCGCCGACACCAGGAACCAGCCCCAGGTCAGCGGATTGCCGGGGAGCGCCAGCGGGAACGCCAGGGCGCCCACCGCCAGCGGCACCACCCCGCGCCCGATCATCTGGAGCCCGGCCCGGCCCAGGTCCGCGGCGAGCCACCACAGCTGGAGGTCGGCCGGCCGGTAGAGGTCCACCGCGATGTCGCCGCTGCGGATCCGGTCCTGGAGCTCGTCCAGCCCCCCGGTGGCGATCATGGCGACGGCCAGCAGCGCCTGCCCCGCCCAGACGAAGGTCAGTGCCTGCGCCTGCCCGTAGCCGCCCAGGTGTGGCCGCTGGTCCCACAGGGCGAGGTAGGTGTAGGCGACGATGAAGCCGAAGACGGTGTTGGTGGCGACGCCCGCGACGGTGGCGGAGCGGTAGGTGGCGTACCGCCGGAAGCTGCCGGCCGCCACTGCCACGTACAACACGCCGTGCTCCCTCAGCTCTTGGCCGACCCCGGCCTGGGTCATGCAGACGGGAAGCATCGGAGCCTAAGGCCCGCCTGCGGTGGGCACCATCGATTTATCACTCGTCCGGGTGAGGCGTGGGCGCCATTCAGCCGGGCACCGGGCGGGCGCGGGTGCGCGCCACGCCGGGTGCCCGGGACAGATGATGCGAAAGTTACCTATCGGGTGTTCGTCGCCTTTCCGGCACAGCGCAGAAAACACCGCACTGCACTCCGTACGACCCCGCACCCCGGTACGACACCGGACCTGACCCCGCACCGGTCCTGACACGACACCGCTCCGCCGCGGCACAACCTTCGGCGGCGGCCGAGGAGTCACACAGACATGAGCGACGACGCGCGGCACGACGGCATGGGCAGCGAGGCCGACGAGCCCGACGAGGAGAGGGCCGCCCGCCCCCGGCGCACCGGTTGGCGCCGACTCCTGCCCACCTGGCGGATGCTGTTGGGGTCGGTCCTGCTCTTCCTGCTGCTGATCGTGGGCGGGTTGACCGCCGGCTACCTCCTCGTCGACATCCCGCCCGCCAACAGCGCGGCGAAGGCGCAGAGCAACGTCTACCTGTACTCCGACGGCACGGAACTGGCCCGCGACGGCGACGTCAACCGCGAGAACGTACCGCTCGGTCAGGTCCCCAGGACCGCCCAGCGGGCCGTACTCGCCGCCGAGGACCGGGACTTCTACTCCGAGTCCGCGGTCGACCCGGCCGCGATGCTGCGGGCCGCCTGGAACACCGTTACAGGGAAGGGCAAGCAGTCCGGCTCCACCATCACCCAGCAGTACGTCAAGAACTACTACCTCGGCCAGGAACAGACCCTCACCCGCAAGGCCAAGGAGTTCTTCATCGCCATCAAGCTGGACCGCGAGGTGAGCAAGGACGAGATCCTCCAGGGCTACCTCAACACCAGCTACTACGGCCGCAACGCCTACGGCATCCAGGCCGCCGCCCAGGCGTACTACGGCAAGAACGTAGGCGCCCTCACCACCGCCGAGGGCGCCTACCTCGCCGCGCTGCTCAACGCCCCCAGCGCGTACGACATCACCGCCCACCCCGAGAACCGACCGCGCGCCCTGGCCCGTTGGAACTACGTCCTGGACGGCATGGTCAAACAGAAGTGGCTCGGCCGCGCCGAACGCGCCGGGCTGGCCTTCCCCGCCCTCACCAAGGCCCGCGCCTCCGCCGGCCTCTCCGGCCAGCGCGGCTACCTCGTCGAAGCGGTCCGGGACTACCTCACCGACCACGACGTCATCGACGAGGACACCCTGCGGGCCGGCGGCTACCGCATCACCACCACCATCGACCGCAAACGGCAGAACGCCTTCGTCAAGGCCGTCCGCACCCAGCTGATGGACCAGCTCAGCGACGGCCGCGCGGTCGACGGCTACGTCCGGGCCGGCGGCGCCTCCATCGACCCCGGCACCGGCCACGTCGTCGCCCTCTACGGCGGCATCGACTACGCCAAGCAGTACGTCAACAGCGCCACCCGCCGCGACTACCAGGTCGGCTCCACCTTCAAACCGCTGGTCTTCGCCTCCGCCGTGCAGAACGGCTCCATCACCCAGGACGGCTCCCCGATCACCCCCAACACCGTCTACGACGGCACCAGCAAACGGATGACGGTCAGTCACGGCCGCCCCACCGGCTTCGCCCCCGGCAACGAGGACGACCGCTCCTACGGCCCGATCACCGTCACCGAGGCCACCGACAAGTCCGTCAACGCGGTCTACGCCCAGATGGGCATCGACGTCGGCCCGGACACCGTCCGCAAGACCGCGGTCGCCCTCGGCATCCCCGCCAAGACCCCCAGCCTCGCCACCTCCCAGGGCGCCATCTCCCTGGGCACCGCGACCCCCAGCGTGCTGGACATGACCCAGGTCTACGCGACCCTCGCGCACCACGGCCGGCAGCTCCCCTACACCCTGGTCGACCGCGTCACCAAGGACGGCGAGGCCCTCGACCTCCCGGAGCGCGAGGAGACCACCGCCGTCGAGCGGGCCGCCGCCGACACCACCACCCAGATCCTGCGCAGCGTCGTCGACGGCGGCACCGGCACCGCCGCCCAGGGCGCCGGCCGCCCGGCGGCCGGCAAGACCGGCACCGCGGAGTATGACAAGGCCGCCTGGTTCGCCGGCTACACCCCCGACCTGGCCACCGTCGTCGCCGTCCTGGGCCAGCACCCGGAGACCGCCGTCCAGGAACCGCTCTACGGCGCGGCCGGGCGGGACCGTCTCAACGGCGGCGACTTCCCCGCCCAGATCTGGGCCGACTACACCGCGGCGGCGCTCACCGGCCGCCCCGTCCACGACTTCGACCTCCAGCTCCAGGACGGCGCCGAGCCGAGCCTGTCCGCCTCGCCGTCCGCCGACGGCTCGGAGTCGGCGAGCGCCTCGACCTCACCGAGCACCGGCCCGTCCGGCAGCGTCACCCCCACCGACACCGGGGCGCCGACCGGGACCGGCGCCCCCACCGGGCCGACCGGCGCACCGACCCTCCCGCCGATCCCCACCGAAGTGCCGACGACCGCCGAACCCACCGAGGAGTTCCCGACGGTGGGCCCGCCGGACGCCGACGACTACGCGCAACGGTGGGGCGGCGGATAGCCGGCGGCCGCGGGCCGACGGCCATCCGCCGGCCCGCGTCAGTGACCCGACGTGGCCTTCAAGCCGACCACGGCCACCAGCAGCAAACAGATGAAGAAGATCCGCGCGGCGGTCATGGGCTCGCCGAGCACCAGCATCCCGATCACCGCCGCACCGGCCGCGCCGATGCCGACCCAGACGCCGTAGGCGGTGCCGATCGGCAGGGTCCGGGCCGCGTAGGAGAGCAGCACCATGCTGGCGACGATGCCCGCGCCGGTGGCGACACTGGGCCACAGCCGGGTGAATCCGTCGGTGAACTTCATCCCGATCGACCAGCCGACCTCCAACAGGCCGGCGACGACGAGCAGAATCCATGCCATGACGGCACCTCCGTGAAAGGACTTCAACAGGGGTGCGTCGTCTTGTCCTGACCCGGTACGGCGCGTCTCGTCGGGTTGTCCCCGAGGCTAGCAAAGGGCTCCCCCGCAGGTGGTGATGTGGATCACCGCCCGCGGGGAGCCGCGTCACTACAGGTACAGGCCGGTCGAGTCCTCCGCGCCCTCCAGGCGCTCCGCGGCCACCGCGTGCAGGTCGCGCTCGCGCATCAGCACGTACGCCACCCCGCGCACCTCGACCTCGGCCCGGTCCTCGGGGTCGTACAGGACCCGGTCGCCCACCTCGACGGTCCGTACGTTCTGCCCTACCGCGACCACCTCGGCCCAGGCCAGGCGACGGCCGACCGCCGCGGTCGCGGGGATGACGATGCCGCCGGACGAGCGGCGCTCGCCTTCGGGGATGTCCGTCCGGACCAGCACACGGTCGTGCAGCATCCGGATCGGCAGCTTGTCGTGGGTGTCCTTGGCGTTATTCGGGCTCACGGCATGACCGTACCTGTCCGGCGGCGACGATCATGCACCGCGGGCCGGATCGGAAGGGCCCGACCGGCCCCGCGAGCGGGCTTACTTGTGCCGCTTCTTGGAGCCCAGCGCCAGCAGGCCCACCACGGCCACGCCGATCATGGCCACCGGAATGATCCGCTCCAGGCGGGGCGCCCCGTCCTCGGACACCAGCTGGCCGCGCACATCCGACACCAGGCGGTTGACGGCCACGTAGGCCCGTCCCGCCGTGCGGTCCACGGCCGCGGACGCCTTCGCCTTCGCATCGTCCATGATCGTCTTCGGGTGCAGTCGAACGCCGATCTCGTCGAGCGTCACGGCGAGATCCTGCCGCCTGCGGACGATGTCCGCCTCGATCTGCGCAGGGGTCCTGGCTTCCGACACCGCGCCGCCTCCGTCATCTCGTGCCGATGCGTACAAGGGCCGGACACGTTCCGGATCTGCCCCGTACGGAGCCGGCCACCGTGATCAGCGGCCGATTCGTGAAGGACAGTCTGTCAGCTCGCACCGGCGGGCGCCCCACAGCACCCCCGTTTCGCGCCGCCGGGGCGCCCCCACCGCCGGCTGACGCATGCCGGGGCGGCCCGCTGGCCTAATGTCAGGGACGTACCGACCCACCCTCAGGACCCTGCAAGGAGACGGAGACCCACCATGAGCGAGCGACTCCAGCCCGGCGACACCGCGCCCGCCTTCACGCTCCCCGATGCCGACGGCAAGCAGGTCTCGCTCGCCGACCACAAGGGACGCAAGGTCATCGTCTACTTCTACCCGGCCGCGCTGACCCCCGGCTGCACCAAGCAGGCCTGCGACTTCACCGACAACCTCGACTTCCTGGCCGGCCACGGCTACGACGTCATCGGCATCTCCCCCGACAAGCCGGAGAAACTCGCGAAGTTCCGCGAGACGGAGGACCTCAAGGTCACCCTGCTCGGTGACCCGGACAAGGAGATCCTCACCGCCTACGGCGCCTTCGGCGAGAAGAAGCTCTACGGCAAGACGGTGACCGGAGTGATCCGTTCCACCGTCATCGTCGACGAGGACGGCAAGGTCGAGCGCGCGCTGTACAACGTCAAGGCCACCGGCCATGTCGCCAAGATCATCAAGGATCTGGCGCTGTAACGCCGTTACAGCCGTCGGACCGGCGGTAGAGCCGTCGGACCGGCAGCGGACCGACCCGGCCTACGGCGGACCGGACCGGGCCTACGGCGCCGGCGCCGCCTCCGGGGCCGTCACCACGGCCCGGTCCGGCAGCTCCAGCACGGCCTCGGCGCCGCCGCCCGCGGCGGCGCCGAACTCCAGCCGCGCCCCCAGCACCTCCGCCTGCCCGGCCGCGATCGTCAACCCCAGCCCGTGCCCCGTACCGCGCTCCGGCGCCGCCGTACGGAACCGCCGCGGTCCCTCCGCACACAGCTCCGCCGGATACCCCGGCCCGTGGTCCCGCACCACGATCCGCGCTCCGGCGACCACCACCTCGATCGGCGGCTGGCCGTGCTTGGCCGCGTTCGCCAGCAGGTTCACCAGCACCCGCTCCACCCGCCGCCGGTCCGTCTCCACGATCTGCGGCTCGCCCTCGACCGTCACCGACACCGCGAGGTCGTCCACCCCGCGCTGCCGCGCCGCCCGCTTCACGATCCCGCGGACCAGCGACGGCAGCTCACAGGCGTCCAGATCGGCCCGCTCCACCCCCGCGTCCAGCCGCGAGACTTCCAGCAGGTCCTCCACCAGCCGTCGCATCGCCTGCGCCCGGTCCCGCACCAGCTCCACCGCCCGCGGCTCCGGCAGCAGCTCGGCCGCCGCCACCAGACCCGCCACCGGCGTCCGCAGCTCGTGCGCCACATCCGCGGTGAACTCCCGCTCCGCCTGCGCCTGGGCCGCCAACGACGTCGCCATGTGGTGGACGCTGCGCCCCAACTCGGCCACCTCGTCCCGGCCGTTGCTGGCCAACGCTTCCGCGTCCGGCGGCTCCCCCGCCGCGATCCGGCGCGCCGCCGCCGCGCTGAGCCGCAGCCGCCGCGACAACCGCTGCGACACGAACCACGACACCACCGCCATCAGCACGACCGTGCCGCACCCGGCGATCAGCAGCGCCCGGTCCAGCGCCACCTGCGCCGGATCGTCGGCCGGGAACGCCGCCGACACCGACAGCGAGCGCGTCGGCCGGTCGGCGTCCCCGCCGACCCCGGTGGCCGCCCACACCCGCGGGTCGTCGCCCCCGCTGAGATACGTCCCCGAACGGTTGTGGAACACCGCCTCCCGCAGTGGTGACGGCAGCGTCGCGTCGTCCAGCTGCGCGCCCAGCGCCAGCGTCCCGTCCCGCTCGTAGATCTGCAGCGCCGAACTCAGCCGCTCGTCCTGATAGGACCGGGCCGACCGCTCCCGCTCGACGTCCGCGATGTGGTGCACGGCGAACCCGAGCACCACCACCGCAAGCGCCGTCATACCCGAAATGGCCAGGGCGATCCGGCCTCGAATGCCCATCACGCGAGGTTGTACATCTCCGTCGTGTCACCGAGCGGCGTGGAGCCGTCGTAGGTCACTTCCAGCCCCGTGAAGGCCCGCGCGCCGTCGACCTCCTTCGCGCCGTAGAGCCGGAACGTCGCCCGGTACCCGGCGTCCGTGCCGACCCCCGCCGCGGTCTTCTCGACCTGCACCACGCCCCGGCCCTCGGCCTCGTCGGCGTCGTAGCGGTCCCAGGTGATCGCGGTCGCCACCATCCCGGCGTCAGCGCAGGTCAGCGTGATCACCCGGGGCCTGATCTCCGGCTCCCCGATCCCGCAGTCGCGGACGCCCGGGAGACCTTCGGTCGGCCGACCGTCGGACTTCACGTCCTGGACGGCCGAGGTCTTCGGCGCGGCGTCCACCGCCGACGCCCGGTCCGACGCCTGGCCGAACCACACCCCGCCGGCCGCCAGCGCGGTCACCACGACAAAGGCCACCAGGGCGGTGCGCCCGCGCCTCCAGCGGGCCTCTTCGCGGTCGGTCATCACACACTCCTCCCGGGGCACCTTCGCCCCGTCAACCCCACCAGCAAACACGACCGCCGCGGCAGCCCCGCACCCGCACCGACCCGGAACCGGCCGGGAACCGGCCACGGGCACTTCGACATCACCCGACGGCTGCCACTTCCTGCGACGAAAGGGCACCCTTCGGCGGGCCTGCGACAAAAAAGGGCGGTTTCGTCACCGCCACTCTCCTCTCCCCCCGACACAGGCTGATTGCCCGAATGCTGCGGTGACCGCTCGGCTTTGTACCAGTCGTGTAACAAGCCGCCGCCGCACGACAACCCTCCACCCCCTCTGACGTGCGCCGTACGGACCGGCTCCACGTGACATAGCTCGCGTTCGCCGTTCACAGTGTTTTGACCCGCCCTCCAGCGTGCAGGCGCACCCGTCGTAGCTCCAACACCCCGTCCGCGTAACCGAACCGCGCGCTGACCGACCGGGAGGACCGCCGCGTGCCGCACCTCAGTTCCGAAGACAGCCACTCCACGCCGGAGCCGGACCGGGAGGCACGCAGACGTCACTGGGCGCTCTTCCGCGTCATCGACCGACGCCGCAACCCGCGGCTCCGCCGCACCGACATCACCGTCACCGACGAACCGACCGTCCGCCGCGCGGTGAAGGCCGCCGCCCTCGGCAACGCCATGGAATGGTTCGACTTCGGGATCTACAGCTACCTGGCCCTCACCATCGGCAAGGTCTTCTTCCCCGGCGGCAGCGCCACCACCAGCCTGCTGTCTTCGTTCGCCACCTTCGCCGTGGCCTTCCTCGTACGGCCCCTGGGCGGCGCCTACTTCGGCCCCCTCGGCGACCGCATCGGCCGCAAGAAGGTGCTCGCCCTCACCATGATCATGATGGCGGTGGGCACCCTCTGCATCGGCCTCATCCCGTCCTACGCGACCATCGGCCTGTGGTCCCCCGCCCTCCTCATCCTCTTCCGCATGATCCAGGGCTTCTCGACCGGTGGTGAATACGGCGGCGCCTCGACCTTCATCGCCGAATACGCCCCCGACAAGAAGCGCGGCTATTTCGGCAGCTTCCTGGAAATGGGCACCCTGATCGGCTACACCGCCGCCGCGGGAATCGTCCTCGTGCTCAACACCACGCTGGGCCCGGACGCCATGCTCAGCTGGGGCTGGCGCGTCCCCTTCCTCGTCGCCGGCCCGCTCGGCCTGGTCGGTCTCTACCTCCGGCTCCGGCTCGACGAGACCCCGGCCTTCCAGAAATTCGAGGCCGCGCAGGCCCACGCGCCCACCGATTCCCCCGCCCGGGCCGAGGAGGATCTCGGCCACCTCCCCGCCACCACCCCGGGGAAGAAGCTGGGCGAAATCCTCACCCAGCACTGGCCCGCACTCATCCTCTGCATCGCCCTGGTCGGCGCCTACAACATCACCGACTACATGCTCCTGTCCTACATGCCGACCTATCTCACGGACACCCTCAAATACAACGAGACCCACGGCCTGCTGATCCTGCTGGTCACCATGGTCGTCCTCACCTGCCTGCTCCCCACCGTCGGGAAACTCAACGACCGCTACGGCCGCAAACCCCTCCTCATGACCGGAATGCTGGGCTTCCTGTTCCTCGCCATCCCGGCGTTCCTCCTGGTCAAACAGGGCTCCCTGCTCACCGTTTCGTGCGGAATGGCCCTCCTCGGCCTCTCCCTCCTCTGCCTCCTGGGCACCATGTCCGCGGCCCTGCCCGCCCTCTTCCCCACCAGCGTCCGCTACGGCTCCCTCTCCATCGGCTACAACCTCGCGGTCTCCCTGTTCGGCGGTACCACCCCGCTGGTCATCACCGCCCTCATGGACGCCTTCGACAAGAACGTCATGGTGCCCGCGTACTACACGATGGGCGCCGCCCTCGTCGGCGTCATCGCCGTCGCCTGCATGAAGGAAACCGCCCAACAGCCCCTCGAAGGCTCCCCGCCCTCCGTCGCCACCAAGGAAGAGGCGCTCGCCCTCATCTCCGCCCGCACCCCCGAACCGCGCTTCTGACCCCACCCCGCAACCGGGCGTATCCGCCGCCGCGTTGGCCCTTCTGCCGGTTCGCTCGGGGCGCGGGGGCGGTCGGGCCACCGCCTCAATGCGGTGTCACGGCGGGCATCGCCCCAGGGCAGCGGCCTATTCACCCACCCGAACCCCGTCGCGACCGCCGGGCCGATATCATGGCTGGCAGCTGGCGGCGGTGGTGCAATGGCGACACAGCTGGTTTAGGTCCAGTGACCCGTTAAGGGTTTGAGGGTTCGAATCCCTTCCGCCGCACACTAACGGCCTGCGAACCAGAGGTATTGGTTCGCAGGCCGTTGCCGTGCGTAGAGGTCCGGCCCAGGGGCCCGGGGCCCGTCCGGTGGGTCAGGACAGGCCCTAGCCCAACAACTCCCGCACCACCGGGGCCAGCGCCCGGAACGCCTTGCCGCGGTGGCTGATGGCGTTCTTCTCGGCGGGGGTCAGTTCGGCGCAGGTCCGGCTTTCGCCGTGGGGCTGGAGGACGGGGTCGTAGCCGAAGCCACCGGTGCCGGCGGGGGTGCGGCGGAGGATGCCGTCGAGGGTGCCCTCGACGACCCGCTCGGTGCCGTCGGGGAGGGCGAGGGCCGCGGCGCAGGCGAAGTGCGCGGCGCGGTGTTCGTCGGCGATGTCGGAGAGCTGGGCGAGGAGCAGGTCGAGGTTGGCCTGGTCGTCGCCGTGCCGGCCGGCCCAGCGGGCGGAGAAGATGCCGGGGGCGCCGCCGAGGACGTCGACGCAGAGGCCGGAGTCGTCGGCGACGGCCGGGTGGCCGGTGGCCTGCGCGAGTGCGTGCGCCTTGAGGAGGGCGTTCTCGGCGAAGGTGACGCCGGTTTCCTTGACGTCGGGGACGTCGGGATAGGCGTCGGCGCCGACGAGTTCGACGTCGAGGTCGGCCGCGGCGAGGATGGCGCGGAGTTCGGCGATCTTGCCGGTGTTGCGGGTGGCGAGGACGAGGCGGTGGTGGGCTGCGGGGCGGTCGCCGGTTTGTGACTCCATGGGACGCGATTATTCCTTGTCGCCCGGGGTGCAGGCGGTGGTGATCCGGTTCGCCGCCTGGCCGATGGGGGTGAGGTCGGGGGCCCGGTTCTCGTCGATGGCCTTGCGGGCATCCTTGATGCCGGCGTTCATCGCGGCGACGGCCTTGGTGAGCTCGGGGTCGTCGGTGGACGCACCGAGCTTGCGCAGGTCGGTGTCGAGGGCGTCCAGGGCCTTGTTGGCTTCCTGGGGGTCGTCGAGGGCCTGGTCGGCGGCCGTGCGGAGGTGGTCGACACCGTTGACGAGGGTGCTGGCGGTGTTGGCGCAGTCCACGGCCTTCTGGACGGCGCCGCAGGCGGTCAGCAGCGGGAGCGCGAGGGTGGCGGCGGCCAACGCGGCGAGCGCGGTGGCGGCGGGACGGCGCGGGCGGAGGCGGTGAGGGCGGTCCATGGAGCGTTCCTTCCCTTGGGACGTACGGGGGACGCGTACGGGTGCCGGGGCGGTGTGCGGTACGGCGGTGGCGTACGGCGGGCTCGGCACGGGGGGAAACGCAGGGCGGGGAAGGGGGGTTGCCCGGTGCGTGGGGGCGGGGGTCGCTCATTGACCGGGCGGGTGGAGAGGCAGGGCGGGGGAAGCGGGGCGGAGGGCTGTGTGCCGGCCCCGCTCCCCCGGTGGGCGCGTCCGGTCAGAGGGTGCGGGCCAACGCTTCCTGCTGGGCGGCGTCGAGGGAGGTGCAGCCGGCGACGGCGAGGTCGAGCAGGGAGTTGAGTTCGTCGCGGGCGAAGGGCGCGGCTTCGGCGGTGCCCTGGACCTCGACGAAGCGGCCGTCGCCGGTGCAGACGACGTTCATGTCGGTCTCGGCGCGGACGTCCTCCTCGTAGCAGAGGTCGAGGAGCGGGACGCCGTCGACGATGCCGACGCTCACGGCGCTGACGGTGCCGGCGAGCGGGCGGCGGCCGTGCTTGATGAGCTTCTTGCCCTGGGCCCAGCTGATGGCGTCGGCGAGGGCGACGTAGGCGCCGGTGATGGCGGCGGTGCGGGTGCCGCCGTCGGCCTGGAGGACGTCGCAGTCCAGGACGACGGTGTTCTCGCCGAGGGCCTTGAAGTCGATGACGGCGCGCAGCGAGCGGCCGATCAGGCGGGAGATCTCGTGGGTGCGGCCGCCGATCTTGCCGCGGACGGATTCCCGGTCCCCGCGGGTGTTGGTGGAGCGGGGCAGCATCGCGTATTCGGCGGTGACCCAGCCTTCGCCGGTGCCCTTGCGCCAGCGCGGTACGCCTTCGGCGACAGAGGCGGTGCAGAAGACTTTGGTGTCGCCGAAGGAGACGAGGACGGAGCCTTCGGCGTGCTTGCTCCAGCCGCGTTCGATGGTGACGGGGCGGAGCTGTTCGGGGGTGCGGCCGTCGATGCGAGACATGGCTCCGACCCTATCGGCTACACGGAGGGCCTCGTTTCCGGTGCTTCCGGTGCCGGGAACACCGGAAACACCGAGAAGACCGAGAGACGAGGCCCTGGTCAGGAGCGGTGGCTCACATCATGTCTTCGATCTCGGCGGCGATGGGGTCGGCGTCGGTGCCGATGACGACCTGGATGGCAGTGCCCATCTTCACGACGCCGTGGGCGCCGGCGGCCTTGAGGGCGGCGTCGTCGACGAGGGAGGCGTCGTTGACCTCGGTGCGGAGGCGGGTGATGCAGCCCTCGACCTCCTCGATGTTGTCGAGTCCGCCGAGCCCGGCGACGATCTTCTCAGCCTTGGTGGCCATGTCCACTCCTGCTTGTCTCGGCCGTCGGCGGTTCCGCCGCGCGGTTTTCACACGGTAACGCACGTTCAGCCCACTTCCGTGGGCGTTTATCCGCTACCTGGCGAAGGATGGCGATCATCGGAGGAGGCGTCCGGGACGCACCCCGATAAATGGTCTACACCACCAGTATGCGGCAAGCGGTGGGCCGGGCGCCGCCGGGCCGGCGCCGGGAGCAGGCGGAGGGCGCGGATGAGTTCGGACGCGGCAGGCACGGCGCCGGGGAAGGGGCCGGCGAGCCCGACCAAGAGCCGGACGGCGGGCCTCTTCCAGGGCCTGCAGAAGATGGGCCGCAGCCTTCAGTTGCCGATCGCGGTGCTGCCGGCGGCGGGCATCCTCAACCGGCTGGGGCAGCCGGACGTCTTCGGTAACAAGGGGCTCGGCTGGGACAGCGTCGCCAAGGTGTTCCTGGGGGCGGGCGGGGGGCTGCTGGATTCCGGGCTGGGGCTGCCGCTGCTGTTCAGCATCGGTGTGGCGATCGGGATGGCGAAGAAGTCGGACGGCTCGACGGCGTTGGCGGCGGTGGCCGGTTTCCTCGTCTACTACGCGGTGCTGCACCAGTTCCCGGTGCACTGCCCGCCGGGACAGGCGTACACGCAGGCCGGGCTGTGGAGCGGGGTGTGCGTCGATGCGAAGGGGAAGGCGACGCAGGCGACGTTCCAGAATCCGGGGGTCTTCGGCGGCATCGTGATGGGCTTCCTGTCCGCGTGGTTCTGGCAGCGGTTGCACCGGGTGAAGCTGGTGGACTGGCTGGGCTTCTTCAACGGGCGGCGGTTGGTGCCGATCGTGATGGCCTTCGTCGGGTTGGCGTTCGCGGTGGTCTGCCTGTGGGTGTGGCCGCCGATCGGTGACGCGCTGACGAGTTTCAGCCAGTGGCTGACGGCGCTGGGCTCGTGGGGTTCGGGGATCTTCGGGGTGGCGAACCGGGCGCTGCTGGTGGTGGGGCTGCACCAGTTCCTGAACACGTTCCTGTGGTTCCAGTTCGGGAACTTCACCAAACCGGACGGGACGGTGGTGCACGGCGACATCAACCGGTTCCTGGCGGGCGATCCGACGGCGGGCCAGTTCACCACCGGATTCTTCCCGATCATGATGTTCGCGCTGCCGGCCGCGGCGCTGGCGATCGCGCACTGCGCCCGGCCGCACCGCCGCAAGGAGGTGGCCGGAATGATGCTGTCGGTCGGGCTGACCTCGTTCGTGACCGGGGTGACCGAGCCGGTGGAGTACTCGTTCCTGTTCATCGCGCCGGTGCTGTACGGGATCCACGCGGTGCTGACGGGTGTGTCGATGGCGGTGTGCTGGGCGCTGGGGGTGCACGACAGCTTCAGTTTCTCGGCGGGGCTGATCGACTACGTCATCAATTGGGGGTTGGCGACCAAACCGTGGCTGATCATTCCGATCGGGCTGGGTTTCGCGGTGGTCTACTACGTGCTCTTCCGTCTGGCGATCACCGTGTTCGACCTACCGACCCCCGGCCGGGAGCCGGACGAGGTGGGGGACGCGATGGAGCGGGAGAACGTCGCGTAGGCCCCGCACCCGGGTCCGGCCGCGGCCGGGGGTGGACGCCCCGGTTCCGGACGTGCCCCGCCGCTCCGCTTCCGCAGCGTTTGCGGCGGTTTGGCACGCCATGAAAGGGATCGTGCGTTCCGTGGGTTCCTCGCACCGCCTCCCCCGTGCTACAACAGGTCTACACCACTCACGGGTGTAGACCATGCGGCCATTCTGGCCGAGTCCCCCGAGACGCCACCGCCCCCCACCCCTTGACCCGGGCGGCGTCTTGCCCACTGGAGGAAGTTGTGTCCACGGCCAGTGCCGCTCCCGCGGCCGACAAGAAGAAGGGTTCCGGCGCGATGGCTGTCATGCAGCGCATCGGCCGCAGCCTCATGCTGCCGGTCGCCGTGCTGCCCGCAGCCGCCCTGCTTGTCCGCCTAGGCAACAGTGACATGCTCGGCCGGGAGTCGTTCCCGACGGTCATCACCAAGATCGCCAGCTATATGGCCGCCGGCGGCGGCGCGATCCTCGACAACATGCCGCTGCTGTTCGCCGTCGGCATCGCGATCGGCTACGCGAAGAAGTCGGACGGCTCGACCGCGCTGGCCGCGGTGACCGGTTACCTGGTCTTCCAGAAGGTGCTCGCCACCTTCACCGACAAGAACCTGCCGAAGGTCGCCGCGGTCGTCGACGGCAAGATCGTCATGAACGACGCACCGGTCAACGCCGGCGTCCTCGGCGGTGTCGTGATGGGACTCGTCGTGGCGCTGCTCTACCAGCGCTTCTACCGCAAGAAGCTGCCCGACTGGCTGGGCTTCTTCGGCGGCCGCCGGCTCGTGCCGATCCTGTCGGCCTTCGCCGGCCTGGCCATCGGCATCGTCTTCGGCCTCATCTGGCCGGTGCTCGGCACCGGGCTGCACAACTTCGGTCAGTGGCTGGTCGGTTCGGGCGCCGTGGGCGCGGGCATCTTCGGTGTCGCCAACCGCGCGCTGATCCCGGTCGGCATGCACCACCTGCTGAACTCCTTCCCGTGGCTCCAGGCGGGCGACTACCACGGCAAGCACGGCGACATCGCGCGCTTCCTCGCCGGCGACCCCTCCGCCGGACAGTTCATGACCGGGTTCTTCCCGATCATGATGTTCGCCCTGCCGGCCGCCTGCCTCGCGATCGTCCACTGCGCGCGCCCCGAGCGCCGCAAGGTCGTCGGCGGCATGATGCTCTCGCTCGCGCTCACCGCGTTCGTCACCGGTGTGACCGAGCCGATCGAGTTCACCTTCATGTTCATCGCGCCGGTCCTGTACGCGATCCACGCCGTGCTCACCGGCGTCTCGATGGCGCTGACCTGGGCGCTGGGGATGAAGGACGGCTTCGGCTTCTCGGCCGGCGCGATCGACTACCTCCTCAACCTGGGCATCGCGTCCAACCCGTGGGGCCTCGCCCTGGTGGGCCTGTGCTTCGCGGTGCTCTACTACGTGGTCTTCCGCTTCGCCATCACCAAGTTCAACCTCCCCACGCCGGGCCGCGAGTCCGACGAGGAACTGGCGGAGCTGCAGAAGGCCGAGGCCAAGTAGGCCGCACCGGCAGTAGCCCCTGAAAACCGGGTCCCCCGTCCGCAGACGACGGGGGACCCGGTTTTCTTCTCCCCCCGGCGCCAACTCTGCGCGCACGGAAGGCCGGAGCGGCTCAGACCTCGTAGACCGCGCCGGCCTTGGCGACCTCGACCGGTCCGTCGTAGACCTTCTGGGCGTCGCGGACGCTGATGTCCGGGTCGGTCCACGGCGGGATGTGGGTCAGCACCAGCCGCTTCGCACCGGCCTGCCGGGCGTGCTCGCCGGCCTCCCGGCCGTTGAGGTGGAGGTCGGGGATGTCCTCCTTGCCGTGGGTGAAGGACGCCTCGCACAGGAAGAGGTCGGTGCCCTCGGCGAGGCCGTCCAGCGCCTCGCAGGGACCGGTGTCGCCGGAGTACGTCAGGGTGCGGCCGCCGTGCTCGATGCGGAAGCCGTACGCCTCGACGGGGTGGCTGACCCGTTCCGCGCGGACGGTGAACGGGCCGATGGTCACGGTGCCGGGGGTCAGCGTGCGGAAGTCGAAGACCTCGCTCATCGCCGCCTCGTGCGGCAGGTCGGCGTGGGCGACGGTGAGTCGGCGTTCGGTGCCGGCCGGCCCGTGGAGCGGCAGCGGCGCGCAGCGGCTGCCGTCCGGGCGGTAGTAGCGGACGACGAAGTAACCGCACAGGTCGATGCAGTGATCGGCGTGCAGGTGCGACAGGAGGATGGCGTCCAGGTCGTAGAGACCGCAGTGGCGCTGCAACTCGCCGAGGGCGCCATTGCCCATGTCGAGGAGCAGCCTGAAGCCGTCGGCCTCCAGGAGGTAGCTCGAACAGGCCGATTCCATGGAGGGGAACGACCCCGAGCATCCGACGACGGTGAGCTTCATGCGGGCGTGAACCTCCATGGGCTGGGGGAGGGCGGCGGCCGGCGGTCCCCTGCGGTGTGTCCCGGCGGTGCCGTGCCGGGCTGCTGCCGGGTCCGTGGCGGTCGGTGCGGTGCCCACGAGCGTAAGGCGCGAAGGGGCGTGTGGCGCCTTAGGTGGGGCGAGCTGTGGGCGGAATCACCAGTCCGGGTGGGGGTTCGGCGGCGGGCCGCGGGCCGGGCTTCCGGTGGGCGGAAAGTCGGCCGGGCCGCGCCCGCCGCGGGCCGACGCACCAGGGGGTGGCTCCGGCGGACGCCGGCAGCCACCCCCTGGTGATCCCGGGGCCTACGCCCAGAGCTGCCCGTGCAGCGTCGCGATCGCCGCCTCGGTCGACTCGGCGGTGTAGACGCCGGTGGAGAGGTACTTCCAACCGCCGTCGGCGACGACGAAGACGATGTCCGCGGACGCACCGGCCCGGACCGCCTTACGGGCCACGCCGAGGGCGGCGTGCAGCGCCGCGCCGGTGGAGATGCCGGCGAAGATGCCTTCCGTCGCGAGGAGTTCACGGGTGCGGCGGACCGCGTCCTCGGAACCGACGGAGAAACGGGTGGTCAGGACGGTCTCGTCGTAGAGCTCGGGGATGAAGCCCTCGTCGAGGTTGCGCAGGCCGTAGACGATGTCGTCGTAGCGGGGTTCGGCGGCGACGATCTGGACGCCGGGGACGTGCTCGCGCAGGTAGCGGCCGACGCCCATCAGGGTGCCGGTGGTGCCCAGACCGGCCACGAAGTGGGTGACCGAGGGCAGGTCGGCGAGGATCTCGGGGCCGGTGGTGGCGTAGTGGGCGCCGGCGTTGTCGGGGTTGCCGTACTGGTAGAGCATCACCCAGTCGGGGTGCTCGGCGGCGAGCTCCTTGGCGACCCTCACGGCGGTGTTGGAGCCGCCCGCCGCGGGCGAGGGGATGATCTCGGCGCCCCACATGGCGAGCAGTTCACGCCGCTCGGCGGAGGTGTTCTCCGGCATCACGCAGACGATGCGGTAGCCCTTGAGCTTGGCCGCCATGGCGAGCGAGATGCCGGTGTTGCCGCTGGTGGGCTCCAGGATCGTGCAGCCGGGGGTGAGCCGGCCGGCCTTCTCGGCCTGCTCGATCATGTGGAGCGCGGGCCGGTCCTTGACGGAACCCGTGGGGTTGCGGTCCTCCAGCTTCGCCCAGATGCGGACGTCCTCGGAGGGCGAGAGGTGCGGGAGGCGGACGAGAGGGGTGTTCCCGACCGCCGCCAGCGGGGAGTCGTACCGCACGTCTGTCAGACCCTTCCACCGGCCACGGCCGGCAGGATCGTCACGCTGTCGCCGTCGCCGAGCTCGGTGGTGATGCCGGCGAGGAAGCGCACGTCCTCGTCGTTGAGGTAGACGTTCACGAAGCGGCGCAGCTCCCCACCGTCGTCGACCAGGCGCTCGCGGATCCCGGCGTGCCGGCCGTCCAGGTCCTTGAAGAGTTCGTCGAGAGTCGCGCCGCTGCCCGCGACGGCCTTCTGGCCGTCGGTGTAGCTGCGCAGGATGGTCGGGATGCGGACCTCGATGGCCATGGGAGTGCTCCTGTCGGAGTTCGGGATGCGGGGGCGGTGTGCGGGCGGTGCGTGAGCGGTGTACCGCGGCGGTGCGGGAGGTGCGGGGCGCCGGACGGCGCGGGGCCCGTGCGGGGCGGGTGCGGCATGACGCCGCGGGCCGGCGGCGGTCAGCTCGCGGCGCAGCGCGGACAGATGGCGCTGGACAGGCGGCACAGGTCGATGTGCAGCCGGGCGGCTCCGCAGCCGAAGGCGCCCAGGAGTGCGGAGGCGGAGCGGCGCGTGGCGAGCGGGGCGTGCGGCTGCACGCCCGGCCGCTGCTCGCTCACTCCCCACACGACATGCTCAACCATGCGGTCATCGTATCGATTCCCGGTCCGGGTTCTGGAACCTCGTCCCATGATGCGGACGTTCGCTGTACGACAGGTGGGACGCGGGGTGGGCCCGGTCTTCCGTACGCACCATGACCGAGGGTGAACCCCCAGGTCACGGCCGCCGACCGGCTCCGGCATGAGGTCGGCCACTCGGCACTTCTCAGGCGTAGCTCTCGACGATCCGGACCTCTTCCTCGGTGACCTCGCCGTCCACGATGCGGAACGAGCGGAACTGGAAGGGGCCGGCGTCGTCGGTGTCGGCGGTGGAGACCAGGACGTAGTGCGCGCCGGGCTCGTTGGCGTAGGTGAGGTCGGTGCGCGAGGGGTACGCCTCGGTGGCGGTGTGCGAGTGGTAGACGATGACCGGTTCCTCGTCCCGGTCGTCCATCTCGCGGTAGAGCTTGAGGAGATCGGCGGAGTCGAACTCGTAGAACGTGGGCGAGCGGGCGGCGTTGAGCATCGGGATGAACCGCTCGGGGCGGCCGCTGCCGGCCGGGCCCGCGACCACGCCGCAGGCCTCGTCGGGATGGTCCTGGCGGGCGTGCGCGACGATCTGGTCGTGGAGGGCCTTGGTGAGGGTCAGCATGCGGCCAAGAATAGACAGCGGGCCCGTGCGTACCGAAGAGTGGTACGCACGGGCCCGAATGCTGGACAGCCGGAGGATTTCCCGCCGGTTTCCCGCGGGATGTCAGCCCTTCTCGGCCGGCTCCGCGGGCGTCCGGGACAGCTGTGCGGCGTCCCGGCGCTTGATCGCCACGTAGCCCACGCCCAGGATGACCGCCCACAGGGGAGCCGCGTAGAGCGAGATCCGGGCGTCCGGGTCGATGCCCATCATCACGATCACCATGCCGATGAAGGCCAGCGCGAAGAGCGAGGTGTACGGGGCGCCGGGGGCCTTGAACTCGGACTGCGGCAGCTCACCGCGGTTCGCCTTGGCCCGGTAGCGCAGCTGCGAGAGCAGGATGACGATCCACGCCCACATACCGGAGATCGTGGCGAAGGAGACGACGTAGTTGAACGCGTCGCTGGGCCACTGGTAGTTGATGTAGACGCCGAACAGCATCATGGCGGCCGAGACGGCGGTGCCCCAGGTGGGCAGGCCGGTCTTGCTGAGCCTGGTGAAGAGCTTCGGGCCCTGGCCGTTGAGCGCCAGGTCGCGCAGCATCCGGCCGGTGGAGTACATGCCGGAGTTGGCCGAGGACAGCGCCGCGGTCAGCACGACGAAGTTGACGATGCCCGCACCGGCCGGCAGGCCGATCTTGGCGAAGGCCGCGACGAAGGGGCTGACGCCCGGCTTGAAGTACGTCCAGCTGACGACGGACAGGATGATGATGAGCGAGCCGATGTAGAAGAGGCCGATCCGCCACGGCACGGTGTTGATGGCCTTGGGGAGCACCTTCTTCGGGTCGTTCGCCTCGCCCGCGGTGACGCCGACGAGTTCGACGGCGAGGAAGGCGAACATCACGATCTGGAGCGTCATCAGCGTGCCGCCGATGCCCTTGGGGAAGAAGCCGCCGTGGCTCCACAGAAGGCTGAACGACGCGGTGTCGCCGGCCTTGGAGAAGCCGAGCGTGATAACGCCGATGCCGATCAGGATCATGCCGATGATCGCGGTGACCTTGACCATCGAGAACCAGAATTCCAGTTCACCGAAGAGCTTCACCGAGATCAGGTTGATACCGAAGAGCGCGATGGTGAAGACCAACGCCGAGACCCATTGGGGTATGCCTTTGTTCCAATATTGGACATAGGTGGCCGCGGCGGTCACTTCGGTGATGCTGGTGACGACCCAGAAGAGCCAATAGGTCCAGCCCGTGACGAACCCGATGAACGGGCCGAGGAATTCCCGGCCGTACTCGGAGAACGAGCCGGAGACGGGCCGGTACATGAGCAGTTCGCCCAGGGCCCGCATGATGAAAAAGATGACCAGACCGACGATGGCGTACGCCAGGATGATGCTCGGTCCGGCCTTGGAAATGGCCTTGCCTGCTCCGAGGAACAGACCGGTACCGATGGCGCCACCAATGGCGATCATCTGGATCTGGCGATTGCCCAGACCCCGCTGGTAGCCCTCTTCGGGGGCTTGGCCAGCGGCCTCGTTGCCGTCGCGATTCTTGTCGACCTGCACAGAGGTCATGAGTGGTGCGCCTTTCTCCATACCGACCCGGTTCTTTCCGGATCGGGTCCCGATCCCCCCGGATGGAGTTCCTGCACGCCGACGGTCGGCCGGCTCAGCGCTCCCGCAGCGACAGGGGTGGCGTCGCTGACGGCAGGTCGAGAACTTTTATCACGGCCCGCCGGAGATCGACCAGACTCGGCGTGAGCCATCCCACAGCGGAATCAGGACAAAAGGCGAAATCTACAGCACAGCACACAGGGTCGGTAACGCGATCGTTATCCGGATTTGAGCCTCCGCTGAGCGAACGCGGGGTAGACGATCAGCCCCTTGCGCCCCGGTTTGCGCCGGCGCCGCCCGGCCGGACCGCCATCGGCCCGTCGGCCCGTGGGCCCGTCAGCCCGTCAGCGCCTCGACGAGCGTCTCCTGGAGGCCGCCCAGCCAGAAGTAGGCCAGCACCATCGGCTTGCGCGGATCGCTGTCCGGCAGCCGCAGCAGTTCCCCGCCGTCGTCCTCGTCGGTGACCTCCAGCCGGGTGCCGATGGCCAGCCGCAGGTCGTTGAGCGCACCGAGCCACTGCCGGCACTCGTCCGGCTTGAGCCGCAGCACCGCGCCCCCGCTCTCGGCCGACAGCGCGTCCAGCGCCCGGACCAGCGCCAGGGCATCCTCGCGCTTGCGGGCCCGCAGGTCGTTCTCGGTGAAGCGGCGGAACTCCGCGGAGGCGGCGCAGATGTCGTCGTCCGGTACGAGGTCGGGGCCGCCGTAGGCGTCGGGGAAGAGACGGGCCAGCACCGGGTCGGACGGCGGCTCACTGGGGCCCTCGGCGAAGAGCGCCGCCAGCATGTCGTCCTCGCTGGAGCCGGCCGGCTCCGTACCCGGGCCGACCAGTTCCAGCAACTGGACGGCGAGGCTGCGCAGGATGGAGATCTCGACCTCGTCGAGCGGGGCGGCCGCGCCGCCGCCGGGCAACGGTTCGAACTGGCCGGTCATCCGCGGTCCTGCTGGAGGGTCGCCCACAGGCCGTAGCCGTGCATGGCCTGCACGTCGCGTTCCATTTCCTCGCGGCTGCCGCTGGAGACGACCGCGCGGCCTTTGTGATGGACGTCGAGCATCAGCTGGTGTGCCTTGTCCTTGGAGTAGCCGAAGTACGTCTGGAAGACGTAGGAGACATAGCTCATGAGATTCACGGGGTCGTTGTGAACGATCGTGACCCATGGGGTATCGGGCGACGGCACCGCGAAGGGTGCCTCACTCGCCTCCGGGCGCTCGGTCTCGACCGGAACGCTGAGGCTGCCGCAGTGCGGCCGGAGGGTGCTCGTGGGTGACGGGTGGGCGCTCACAGGGCCCATGCTGCCACCCAGGGGCGGGGGACGCACAAACGGCCCCGGCGCGGGCCGTGCTGGCGCGGCGCCCGGCCGACGGGCACCTCCCGGGCCTACTATCGTCAAAGTGACGAGTATTGGGGGTAGCATCTCCCCCATGAACACAGCAGACCTGGGGCTGCCGGTGGCCGTGCCGTCGACGGCACTCTTCACCGACCAGTACGAACTCACCATGCTGCAGGCCGCGTTGCGGTCCGGGACCGCGGACCGTCGGTCGGTCTTCGAGGTCTTCACCCGGCGACTCCCCGAGGGCCGCCGCTACGGCGTGGTGGCGGGCACCGGGCGGGTGCTGGACGCGGTGGAGAACTTCCGCTTCGACGACACGATCCTGGGCTTCCTGCAAGAGCGCGGCATCCTCGACGAGCCGACGCTGGACTGGCTGGCCGACTACCGCTTCCGCGGCGACATCTGGGGCTACCCAGAGGGCGAGGTCTACTTCCCCGGCTCGCCGATCATGCGCGTCGAGGGCACCTTCGCCGAGGCGGTGGTGCTGGAGACGGCGATCCTGTCGATCCTCAACCACGATTCGGCGGTGGCCGCGGCGGCGTCCCGGATGGCGGTGGCGGCCGGCGACCGGCCGCTGATGGAGATGGGTGCCCGACGCACCCACGAGCTCTCGGCGGTGGCCGCGGCCCGCGCCGCGTACGTCGGCGGCTTCCACGTCACCTCCGACCTGGCGGCCGGCTTCCGCTACAACATCCCCACCGTCGGCACCAGCGCGCACGCCTTCACCCTGCTGCACGACAGCGAGCGGGACGCCTTCACCGCACAGGTCGACACGCTGGGCAGCGGGACCACGCTGCTGGTGGACACCTTCGACGTCACCACGGCGGTGCGCACCGCCGTGGAGGTGGCCGGCCCCGGCCTGGGCGCGGTCCGGATCGACTCCGGTGACCTGCTGCTGATCGCGCACCGGGTGCGCCAGCAGCTGGACGAGCTGGGCGCGACCAAGACCAAGATCGTGGTCACCAGCGACCTGGACGAGTACGCCATCGCGTCGCTCGCCGCCGCGCCGGTGGACGCGTACGGCGTCGGCACCCAGCTGGTCACCGGCAGCGGGCATCCGACCTGCTCGATGGTCTACAAGCTGGTCGCGCGGGCGGACAGCAACGAGCCGGGCACGCCGCTGCGGCCGGTGGCGAAGAAGTCGATGGGCGCCAAGTCCTCGGTCGGCGGCCGCAAGTGGGCGGCGCGCCGGCTGGACGAGGACGGGGTGGCGGAGGCCGAGGTGGTCGGCACCGGCCCGGTGCCGGCCGAGCTGACCGACCAGCTGCTCCAGGTACCGCTGGTCAGCGGCGGCAAGGTAGTGGCTCGGGAGCCGCTGGACGCGGCCCGGAACCGGCATATCGCGGCCCGCGCCGGGCTGCCGCTGTCGGCGACGCAGCTGTCCCGCGGGGAGCCGGTGCTGCCCACCGAATTCGTCTGAGCCCCGGCGGGCGGCGGGTCCGTTGCGGCGGGCCCGTGCCCGCCCCTCCCGCCGCCCGCCCCCAGTGGCTACCCTCGGTCACACCACGTCTCGCGCCCCTCGAACCTCCGGCCGGAAGGCACGCACCATGCACCGGGCACTGATCGTCGTCGACGTACAGAACGACTTCTGCGAGGGCGGCAGCCTCGCGGTGACGGGCGGCGCGGACGTCGCGGCGGCCATCACCGATCTGGTGGGCGCCGCGGCCGGCAGCGGCTACCGCCACGTGGTGGCCACCCGTGACCACCACATCGACCCCGGCGACCACTTCTCCGACCAGCCCGACTACCGCACGTCCTGGCCCGTGCACTGCGTGGCCGGCACCGAGGGCGGCGGCTTCCACCCGAACTTCGCGCCGGCCCTCGCCTCCGGCGCGGTCGACGCGGTGTTCTCCAAGGGCGCCCACGCGGCCGCGTACAGCGGTTTCGAGGGTGCGGACGAGCACGGCACACCGCTCGCCCAGTGGCTGCGGGAGCGGGGCGTCACCGAGGTCGACGTGGTCGGGATCGCCACCGACCACTGCGTCCGCGCCACCGCCCTGGACGCGCTGGCCGAGGGCCTGCGCACCCGGGTCCTGCTGGACCTGACGGCGGGCGTCGCCCCGCAGACCACCGAGGCGGCGCTGGAGGAGCTTCGCGCGGCGGGCGCGGAGCTGACCGGCAAACCGGTGGTGGCCGGCGGCTGAGGGGCCCGTTCCGCGGCTCGGCGGCCGCTCGTCCTCACACGCCGGACGGGCTGGCGGGTGCCGGCGAGCCGACCTTCTGCCGCAGGAGGGCCCGTATCGGGTGCCAGGACTCGGTGTCGTCGTCGGGGGCCTCGCGCCAGACCAGGCCGTCGGGGTGGTGGAGCACCGCGGTGATCTCGTCGGGGGTCGGCGGCTCGGTGTTGCCGCGCAGGTAGACGGCGCGCAGTCCGAGGTTGCGCAGCCTGGTCAGGGCGCGCTGGCGGTTCACGGCGTGCACCAGGACCCGGATGCGGCAGCCGCCGTCGTACGGCCCGCAGAGTGGGCCGTGGCCCGGTCTGGGCAGCGAGAGGGCGACCACCACGCTTCCGCCGGGAAGCCTGATGAAGCCGCCTCTGGTCATCGTCATATCTCCCCCGTGAGACTCGGCGTCAACAAGGAACTGTAGGACGCATCTAAACCCTTATCGGCCGCCGCCCGCTAGGGGGTGGCGACCGATAACGCTGTGACCTGCGATTTTTACTTTTTACTTACTCGCAGGGCCCACCGTGAGGTTCACCGTGGAGCCGTCCTTGGCCTCCTTGGTGATCGCGATCTTGGTGTTGGTGTCAGGAACGATCACACCGCCGGTCGGGTTCGCCTTGTCGTAGTAGACGCCGTTGCGGTCGTCGAAGACCCGCACGCCGGGCTTCGACGCGATCTTCACCGCGGCACCGTCCTTGTGGAGGGTGAGGGCGTCCGTCCGGGCGCCGGTGAAGGTCGAGTCGTAGGACTGGAAGCGGTTGCGCATCAGGGTGCCGTCGGCCCAGCGCTCGGCCCCCGGGTGCGCGTCGACCGGGAGGATCCGCCCGACGCCGGGGTGCACGCCCACGTTGTTGTCCCGCTGCGAGGTGTCCCAGAGCCAGATCAGCACGCCGTTCTGGAACGGGAAGTGCTCGACCCAGCCCGGCCGGGCGGTCTTCCAACCGAAGTTGTACGGGCCGGACTTGAGGGTCTTGTCGTAGGAGACGTACTGGCGGTTCTCGGCAAGGTAGTACTGCGGGTAGTCCTTGGTGAAGGACGCGCCGATCCGCGTGAAGCCCTTGCTGGTCCAGCCGTTGTCGCCGTGTTCGGCGTCGTCGGTGAAGAGCGGGGTGCCGTCGGCGGTGAGGGTGAGGGCGTCCGCGGTGAAGCCCTTCTGGGCGACGCCGCCGTCGGTCTGGTAGCGGAAGCGGAGGCCGATCTTCTTGCCGGCGTAGGCGTCCAGCGGGAAGGCCAGGTCCTGGTGGGTGGTGACGGTGCCGCTCAGCGCGGGCTTGCCGGAGGCGTCGCGCGGGAGGGCCGCGCCGTTCGCGGTGCCGTCCAGGGGCGTCCAGTTGGCGCCGTCGTCCGTGGAGACCTCGGCGTAGACGTAGTCGAAGTCCTTCTCGGTGTCCCACCATCCCTTGAGGGTGAGCGCCGCGTGGGACTTGCCGGTGAGGTCCACGGTCCGGGTCAGGGTGTTGGACAGGTCGTCGCCCATCCCGCTCCACCACTGCGTGGCGCCCTCGGCGGGCTTGACGATCTCGGTGGTGACCTTCTTCGCGGGCAGGTCGACGACCAGTGCCTGCTTGTTCTTGGTGTTGTACTCGGCGACGCCCAGGGTGTGCCGGGACGGCGTCGCGGCCTTGGCCTTGGCGTAGTTGAGCCAGCCCAGTTGGAGCTTGTCCCAGGCGCTCATGTCGCCGGGCAGGTCACCGATGGCGTCCTTGCCGCGGCCGAGCCAGGAGCCGGCCGACATCAACGACCAGAAGTCCACCGAGGATTCGCCCTTGCCGGTGGTGTCGTACTCGTCCGGCAGGCCCAGGTCGTGGCCGTACTCGTGGGCGAAGACGCCGAGTCCGCCGTTCTCGGGCTGCATGGTGTAGTCGCCGACCCAGAAGCCGGTGTCGCCGATCTGGGTGCCGCCGGCCTTGTTGCCCGCGGGACCCGTCTTGCCGGCGTCGGTGCCGTACGCGTACCAGCGGTGCGCCCAGATGGCGTCGGTCTTCTGGGCGCCGCCGCCGGCCGACTCGTCCTCACCGGCGTGCACGATCTGGAAGTGGTCGAGGTACCCGTCGGGCTCGTTGAAGTTGCCGTTGTGGTTGTAGTCGTTGCGGTCCCACTGGTCGTACTGGGCGAGGTCGGCCTTGATCTGGGCGTCGGTGCGGCCCTTGGCCTTCTGGTCGGTGACCCACTGGTTGACCGCGTCGCGGATCAGGTCCCAGGCGCTGGGGCAGTTGGTGGAGCCGCAGTAGTTGGAGCCGTAGCGGGCCTCGTTCCACGGGACCCGGACCCAGTCGGAGACCTGGCCGTCGACGGAGTAGCGGCCCGAGGACTGCCGCTCGTAGTACTTGGCCAGCGACTCCTTCTTCTTGTCGTGCGAGAAGTACAGGTCCTGGAAGTGCTGCCGGTTGAAGTCCGGTTGCCAGGCGGTGCTGTTGTCCTTGGTGCGGTCCGGCTTGGCTATCTGGTTGTGCGCCGGGCCGGGGGTGCCGCCGTACTTCTTGACCGGGGGCAGCGGCCCGTCGCCGTCCGGGTCGTACATCGTGGTGTCGTCGACCTTGTCCCCGAAGTCCACGAGGATGGTGAAGATCTTGTCGGTCTTCTCCCGGGCCAGTTCGACGTACTTGCCCTTGCCGAGCTTGACGACCTTGGAGCCGTTGCGTTCGGTCGCCTGGGCGTCGCCGGATATGACCTGTTGGACCGCCTCGGTGCGCTGCGCCTTCTGCCGGTCGCTGAAGGGGCCCTTGAGGTCGTGGGCGTCGGCCCGCTCGGGCGCCGGGTCCGTGCGGACGGCGGACGCGGCGGGCCGGGTGGTGTCGGCGGCGGCCACCCCGGGAGAGAGAACGGCCGCCCCGGTCGCGGCGAGCGCGGTGGCCAGGGCGGCCGTCCCGAACAGTCTTCGGTGCTTTCTCACTTGGTCAAGTCCTCCCCATCAACTGGCCAATGCTGGAGGGCATTCGACCGGATGTGGGGAAGAAAAGACAGATCTTGACGTGTGTGCGAACTCCCAAGTACGTTATCCGGCTTGCGTGTCACAGCTATCGGACAGCGGACGCACAGGTTCCGCATAGCCCGGCGGATCGGCGGAACGCGGTAGGGAGACTGGGGGTATATGCCTGACGGGCATGCGCCCCCGTCATCAGCAGGTCGGACGCCACCCGGGGCGACTTGTCGCACCGATCCGCGACCACCCCGTGCGCCCCCGTGCTCCGAGCCGGTGGGTTAGGTCACGCTTACCTACCGTTCCGCTCGGGCACAAGGGACCGTAGGCTCGTTCGGTGGCGCGCCGCCGGACGCCCGACACCCCCGCCGACCCTCCGAGGACGGATTCCGCCATGCCTCGTCCGACCGCCACCCAGCTCGTCTACGGTTCGGCCACCGTCTTTCTCTCCACCCTCGCGATGCTGCTGCTCTCGCAGACGCAGACCGGGATCGGGGTCGCGGTCATCGCGCTGGCCGGCCTCGGGCTCGGGCTGTTGGTCGCGATGACGGTGCCGATGCCGGGGATGTCGCGGGTGGTGCGCCGGGGCGGCGGGAGCGCCGCGGCCCCGGCCCGCCCCGTCCCACTGCGGGCCGTGCCGACCCCGGCCGAGCAGTTGCCGCGACGGCGGGCCGGCGCCCGGGTCGGCGAGCACACCGCCGATATCTGATACTTCGTCAATTCATTGACCGTCGCGCGCCGTTCCGCGACACCTCAGTCCGTGGCGACCACCACGGTCCTGGCGGCCTTGTCGTGCAGGCACTGCTGATACGGCTTGTCCCAGGTGCACCACAGGACGTTGACCAGCCAGAAGACGAAGCCGCAGCACGGGACGATCTCCGGCAGCGTGTAGACGGCGGCCCGGGTCCAACCGGCCTGCGGGGTCGGGATGGCACCGTCGGAGAGCATCGCGACCCGGATCCGCATCGCCATCTTGCCGAGCGTCTGACCGCGGCTGGTCAGCATCAGCCCCTCGTAGATCAGATACGCCAGCATCGTCACGCCGGACACCGTCGCCTGCTTGCTGGTCTCCACGCTGCTGGTGCTGAAGTAGTCCACCCAGCCAACGATCGCGTTCATGATCAGGGTGACCGGAAGACCGATGATGATCGCGTCGATGATCCGCGCCAGCAGGCGCTTACCGCGGTTGGCCAACGGCGGCATTCCGGCGAGGGGATCGGCCCCGTACTCCCCCGCACCGCCGTAGGGACCACCGTAGGGGCCGGCGCCGGGCGGCGGCGGGGGCTTCGGGGGCGGCGGGCCACCCGGAGGCGGGCCACCGGGGGGCGGGCCACCAGGGGGCGGTGCACCGCCAGGGGGCGGGGTGCCGGCGCCCTCGCCCGGGCCGGCGCCGTACGGGGAGCCGTTGCGCGGTGCGCCGTCGTGCGGAGCGCCGCCCGCCGGGGGCTCCTGCGGCTGCTTCAGGAACGGGTCGTGCTCCGGTGGTTCACCGGGGCCGGGCCGGGGCTGGTCGGTACTCATGGCCCGAGTCGACCCCTTGCGGACGGGCGCCGCATCCGCCGACGTCCGATCGGGGTACCCGGGCCGTCAGGGCGGGTGACGGCCCGGGCAACGACCGGGTGACGGTCAGTCGGACGTCGCGTCGGAGGCGACGAAGGTGCGGGCCACCTTGTCGTGCCAGCACTGCCGCCACGGCTGGTCGAACAGGCACCACAGGGCGTTGACCACGCCGACCACGACGACCCCGAGCACGCCGTAGACCAGCCAGCGCTTGATGGTCTGCGCCAGCGCCGGGGTGTCGTGGCTCTCGATGTCCAGCACCCGCACACCGCAGAGCTTCTTGCCCAGCGTGCGGCCCCACTTGAGGGTCGGCAGCACCTCGTAGAGGCCGCCGCCGATCAGGATGACGGCCAGGATGGCGAGGTAGACCGGGGTGGTGGTGCCGTCGACCAAGTACACCGTCACCTGACGGCCGGACTGCTTGGCCGCCTCGACCTTGGCGTCGAGGTGGTCGGTGACCGTGGACCACATGGGCAGCGCCACCGCGAGGGTGACCAGGGCCAGCACCAGGGTGTCGATCAGCCGGGCCGCGAGCCGGCGGCCGAGCGGCGCCGGATGGCCCTGCGCGGCCTGTGCGGCGGCGAAGAAGACATCGGTGGTCGGCGGCTTCCAGGGGATGACGCCGTCGTCGCCGGAGGCACCGCCCTGCGGCGGGAAACCGGGCGTGGGCGCCGCGGCAGCCGGGGGCTGCTGGGCGGCCGGCGGCTGCTGGGCGGCCGGCGGCTGCTGGGCGGCCGGCGGCTGGACCGGGCGGGCCGCCTGCTGGGCCGGTGCCCCGGTGGAGGGCAGGGCCTGGGGCGCGCCGCCGCCGGCCGGGCCGGCCTTGGGCCGGTCGCCCGCCGGGAGCCGGAAGGCCATCGTCTCGTTCTTGGCGGCGGGTCGGCCGCCCTCGCCGGCGTCCGGCCGGACGGCGCGGAAGGCGGTGGTGCCCTGGTCCGCGGCGGGCGGCTTCGCCGGCGCGTTACCGGGCGGGTTCCCGGGCCGCACCGCGCGGATCGCGGTGGTCCCCTGATCGCCGGACCCGCGGCGGGCCCCCGGGTTGACGGCACGGAACGCGACCGTCCCGTCGGCCGGGGCGTCCGGCGTGCGCGGGCCCGGGGTGCCGGGCGCGGCCCCGGAGGCGGCCTCGTCGGTCTCCGCGGCGCGCTGCGGCGGGAGTCCGCCCCAGGCTGCGCCGCCGGCCGGGGTGCCGGCGGGGGGCTGGCCGGAGGCGCCCCAGGAGATCCGGCCGTCCTCGCCGAAGCCGGCCTGCCGGGAGGCGTCGGCGTGCCAAGAGGCCGCCGCCTCCGGGCTGGTGCCGTGCAGTCGCGCCGGATCGTCCCAGCTCGCGCCGGGGACCTCGGCCTCGCCGCGGGGGCGAACGGCCGGGTCCGCCTCGTCCAGGAAGACCGGACCGGTCTCCTCGACGGTGGCGGGTGCGGGGGCCACGCCGGGCGGCGGCGCGGGCATCGGCTCGCCCTCGGCGGGGGCCGGACGACTGGTGCCCGGCACCCATGCGGCACCGTTCCAGTACCGGATGTAGCCGGGGATGGACGGGTCCGGGTAGAAGCCTGGCGTGGGGCTGCCGCCGGCGGATCCTGAGGTAGGGGCGCTCATGTCCGAAGTCCCGTATCTGTTCTCGGCCTGGTGGGTGTCGGGGTGCAGTCTGCCGCAACGCGGCGTCCACATCTATCAGACCCCGGGTCGTAACCGTGTTCCTCCCCTGCCCCAGCAGCCGTCGGCAACTCCTGGAAAAAAGTTGCCCGAAGTCGTGTAAGAGTCCGGCCGCCACCCGCTCTCTCCCTGTGCGGGCCCGCACACGGGCCCCCGCGCAGGTGTTGAAGAGAGGCGGAAACCCATGCACACCGTGGTGGAACGAGAGCTGGAACTGGGTCTGGTCCTATCGCCGGAGCGAAGCATTCCGGTACCGGCCCGGTTGACCTACCGGACCGACGACCCCTATGCCGTCCACGTCGCCTTCCACGTCGGGTCGGACTCCCCCGTCCACTGGACGTTCGCCCGCGAACTGCTCGTCGAGGGCGTGTTCCGGCCGTCCGGCGAGGGCGACGTACGGGTCTGGCCGACGAAACTGGACGGCCGCAGCCTGGTCTGCATGGCGCTGACCTCGCCGGACGGCGACGCGCTGCTGGAGGCGCCGGCCGCCGCGGTGTCGGCCTGGCTGGAGCGCACCCTGCGGATCGTGCCGCCGGGCTCCGAGAGCGTGCACCTGGGCATCGACAAAGGGCTGAGTGCGCTGCTCGCGCTGGCCTCCCGGGACGACGCCGGGCCGAACGGCCCCTGGCCGTCGGAGGAGTTCCCCGAGCCAGGGGCGTAGCGGTGGTCTCGGTCCGCCACTTGGTGACCGTCCACCCGACGGCCGTCCGCCCGGCGGCCGCTGGCCCGGCGCCCGTCCGCCCGGAGCCGGTCCGCCGCTCAGTCGCCGCGGTACGCCTCCAGCAACCGGAGCCAGACCTCGCTGATCGTCGGATAGGCGGGGACCGCGTGCCAGAGGCGTTCGATCGGGACCTCGCCGGCGACCGCGACGGTGGCCGAGTGCAGCAGTTCGCCGACGCCCGGCCCGACGAAGGTGGCGCCCAGCAGCACCTCGCGGTCCACGTCGACGACCATCCGGGCGCGGCCGCGGTAGCCCTCGGCGTACAGGAACGCGCCGGCCACCGCGCCCACGTCGTAGTCGACGACGCGGACCCGGTGGCCGGCGCGTTCGGCCTCGGCGGCGGAGAGGCCCACCGCCGCGGCCTCGGGGTCGCTGAAGACCACCTGCGGGACGGCGTGCCGGTCCGCGGTGGCGACGTGCGCGCCCCAGTGGTCGGTCTCCAGGAGCGGCACCCCGCGGGCCCGGGCGGCGATCGCGGCGCCGGCGATCCGGGCCTGGTACTTGCCCTGATGGGTGAGGAGGGCGCGGTGGTTGACGTCGCCGGCGCCGTACAGCCAGCCGCCGGGCACGCCGGTGACCCGCAGGGTGTCGTCGACGTCCAGCCAGGCGCCGGGCGTCAGGCCGACGGTCTCCAGCCCCAGGTCCTCGGTGCGCGGCGCGCGGCCCGCCGCGATCAGCAGCTCGTCGGCGACGATCTCGTCCCCGGTGTCCAGGAGGACGGTGACCGGGCCGCCGGGCGCCTCCCGGCGCACCTCGCTCACCTCCACGCCGGTCCGCAGGAACACGCCCGCCTCGGCCAGCGACTCGGCGACCAGATGGCCGGCGAACGGCTCCATCCGGGGCAGCAGCCCGTCGCCGCGCACCAGGAGCGTCACCGAGGCGCCCAGCGCCCGCCAGGCGGTCGCCATCTCGACGCCCACCACCCCGCCACCGACGATCACCAGCCGGCCCGGCACGGTCTTGGCGCTGGTGGCATCGCGACTGGTCCACGGCTTGGCCGCGGCCAGCCCGGGGACGTCCGGCAGCACCGGGCGACTGCCGGTGCACACCGCGACCGCGTGCCGGGCGGTGAACGTCCGCCCGTCGTCCACGGTCACCCGTCGTGGCCCGACGAGCCGCGCCCGGCCGCGCACCAGGTCGATCCCGGCCGAGTCCAGCCAGCGGACCTGTCCGTCGTCCTTCCAGTAGGCGGCGGCCGCGTCCCGGTGGGCGAGGACCGCGGACGCGTCCAGGGGCCCGGCGGCCGCGTCCTTCAGCCCCGGCACCCGGCGCGCCTCGGAACGGGCGGTGACCGGACGCAGCAGCGCCTTGCTGGGCATACAGGCCCAGTACGAGCACTCCCCGCCCACGAGTTCGTGCTCCACCAGCAGCGCGCTCAGGCCGGCGGCGTGCACCCGGTCGGCGAGGTTCTCACCGGTCGGCCCGCCGCCCAGCACGATCACGTCGTAGGTATCGGGGGCGCCCCGACCACCGCCGGCCGCTTCCGCCCCTTCAGCCGCTCCGGTCTCTTCGGTCGCTTCGGTCGCTCGGTTCGCTGACATCGGCGCTCGCTCCCTGCTGGGCATGGGGTGGGTCGGGGTCCCGCGTCCCTAACGGCCATCCTCTTCCCGGCGCGGGCTCACCGCATCCGGCGCTCGACCGCCGCCTTCGCCTCCGCGAGCCCCTCACCGGTCACCTCGCGGTAGACCTTGATCGCCGCGATCTTCTTGTCCTGCGCCAGCAGCGCGTCGACCTCCGCCATCCGCGGGTCCACCGGCTCCTCCACCCCGAGGTGGGCCATCAGCAAATCCACCTTCTGCTCCAGCCGCGCCATCCGCCGCTCCAGCGGCTTGGTGCGACGGTCAAAGGTGGAGGCGAGCACGCTGGCGGCCAGCACGAAAATGGCCAGGGCAGAAAAGGATGTGTCCATGACGAAAGCGTAAAACGCCTGGCGGGGGCTGATGGCACCGACCGCGCACGCAGGTGCAGAGCGCGACGACCGCACGGCGGCGCCCCGGACGACGGGCGAGCGAGGAGCGGAGGCGGGGCGGTCCACCGCGAGGCGTTCCGCCCGTTCTCGGGCTACGCGCAACTACCGAACCGGGTCGACCGAGGGCCCACTCTGCCACCGCATCGCACGCCCCCGGGTTCCCCGCCGAGTCCCCTGCGGGGTGATCAATACATCTCGCTAGTGTGATGCGCCAGAAGTTCTGATGGTTAGTTACTACGCTGTTGGCATGTCGCATCCGGGGCCTTCCGCTGTGGAGATCACGCTGTCCGAGGACGAGCGTGCCGAGTTGGTGCGCCGGGCGGGGCTGCCGGACCGGCGATCGGCTGAGAAGGCCCGGATCATCCTGGCGTGTGCTGATGGCATGTCAAACGCAGGGGTGGCACGGGTCATTGGCGTTGGGTCCAAGACGGTGGGCAAGTGGCGTCGGGCGTTCGCCGCAGAGCGGATGGCCGGGCTTGAGGATGCCGGCTGGATTGGCCGGCCGAAGGCCGACCTGGTGCTGGACGAGGCTGAGCGGAGCCAGCTGACGCAGTGGGCACGGCGGGCGAAGACCGCGCAGTTCCTCGCGTTACGAGCGAAGATCGTGCTGCGCTGCGCGGAGGGTGGAACGAACCAGCAGGCCGCGGCCGATCTCGGCATCGACAGGTCGACCGTGGACCGCTGGCGGGCCCGGTTCATCGCGAAACGCATCGAGGGCCTGCATGACGAACCCCGCTCGGGCCGGCCGCCCTCGATCCTGCTCGACCGGGTCGAGGAGGTCATCGTGGCCACCCTGGAGTCGACTGCGGGCAGGGACACGCACTGGTCACGGGCCTCGATGGCTCAGCGCACCGGTCTGTCGAAGTCGACCATCGGCCGGATCTGGAAGAGGTTCGACCTCAAGCCCCACCTGCAGGACTCCTTCAAACTGTCCACCGACCCGCAGTTCGTCGCCAAGGTCGTCGATGTCGTCGGCCTGTACCACCACCCGCCCGAGAAGGCGGTCGTGCTCTGCGTCGATGAGAAGAGCCAGATCCAGGCGCTGGACCGCTCGCAACCAGTCCTGCCGATGATGCCGGGCATGCCCGAACGCCGCACCCATGACTACTACCGGCACGGCATCACCAGCCTGTTCGCCGCCTTCAACATCGCCGACGGCACCGTCATATCCCAACTCCACCGCCGCCACCGTGCGATTGAGTTCAAGAAGTTCCTGGTCCGGATCGACAAGGCCGTGCCCACCGGACTCGACGTGCACTTGGTGTGTGACAACTACGCCACCCACAACACCGCCGAGATCAGGACGTGGCTCGGTAAACACCCCCGCTTCCACGTCCACTTCACCCCGACCGGCTCCTCCTGGATGAACCAGGTCGAGCGGTGGTTCGGCCTGCTGACCGACAAACTCATCCGCCGCGGCGTCCACACCTCCGTGAAGGCCCTGGAGGACGACATCACCGCGTGGATCGATACCTGGAATGAAAACCCACGGCCCTTCACCTGGACCAAGACCGCCGACGAGATTCTCAACTCCCTCGCCGACTACCTCACCAAGGTCGCAACCGACAGCCAGAAAACAGAGCAGAACTAACCATCAAAATTTCTGGCGCATCGCACTAGGGACCACATCAGACAACGTTTGCCCTGTAGTTCGCCGCGCGCCGGCTGTTTCCGCACACAGCCTTGGACCATGCGCCCGTAACATCGAGTCACGTATCCAGTTGTGCGCGGATGAGTATGTCGAGTCGCCGCCACGCCGGGGACGCAGCGTTGACCGTGCCCTGGATGAGGGCGGGGATCTCGGAGGTTGCATCCAGCTGGGGCAGTTCGTCGGGTCCGTAGCGTTCTCGGGTCGCGTCGGCGATCCGGCGGGCGAGGTCGCCGATGTGGGGATCGTCAGCGTCGAGGTCGTGCGCGTGGTCGTAGTCGAGGAAGAGCTGCCGCAGCGTGGGATCGGACAGGATCTCGGTTTGCTCCAGAAACAGTGTGATCGCCCGGTCTGGGTGAGTGGCGAACACGAGGATCCACAGGTCGCGTTGCAGATCCACCCATCGAGGGGTGAATCCCCAACGGACCAGGTGCTCCAGATAGGTATCGATCTCGGTGGGTAGCGGTGCCAGTTGCCCGGCGGCGAGCCGGCGCAGGCGCCCTTGCGTCGCCCGCAGGCCACGGATGCGAGTGGTGAGCTCGCCGTCGATCTCGCGCAGCGCCTGCTGGAACTCTTCGTCGGTCGCTGATCTCAGGTCGCGGATACGGGCCAGGGGGACGCCGGCTTCAGCGAGGGTGCGGATCTTGATCAGGTCGATGGCGTCGTTCGCGCCGTACCGCCGGTAGCCGGACGCATCGCGGTTGGGCTCGGGGAGCAGCCCCTTGTCGTGATAGACGCGAATGGTCTTGGTCGACACTCCGACGTACCTGGCCAGCTGCCCGATGGTGATCACCCAGTCATCGTCCCACTTGACCTTTCCCCTGGGGCAAGGTTGCACCATGGCGGCATGGCTAACGCGAACATCGATCGGGAGACCCTGCGCGAGCTGGCCGACGAGGGCAACGAGACGGCTTTGGATCGGCTGGCCGACCTCGCCGACGCAGCTGGCGAGGTCGGGGAGCTGAGCGAGCTGTTGGACGAGGGATCCATGCGAGCCGGGTTCCTGCTCACTCGACGCGCGGCCGCGACGGGCGACCTGCGCGAGCTGCAACGGATCTCCGACGCCGGATACGACGACGCCGGCAACGAACTGAACCGACTGCTGACGGCACCCGTCGACGAACAGAGGGACTGAGGATCCGGCCGGTCGCAGCTGCCGCCCAGGCCGCGGGCCCAGATCGTGCTGCTGTCCGCCCAGGGCATGCCCGCGGCGAAGACCGCCGAGGTGACGTTCACCAGCGCGAACCGGGCGTGCGGCATTGGGGCGCCGGGCGACTTCCTCAGGACAGGAAGTCGCCACCCTTGACGGCGGCAACGAAAGACGACCAGCCACCGGCCGGAATGACCAGCACAGGACCGCGCGGATCCTTCGAATCACGAACGGGAACGACGCCGGGGATACCGAGGCCCGCCTCGACGCAGTTGCCGCCGTTTGCGCCGCTGTAGCTGCTCTTGATCCACGTCTTCGGGCTGAACTCGCGCCTGTCCATGGCGTCCATACCTTTCCATCGCTTCGCTGATCAGAGAGGCAGACTCGCGGGCTGACAGAGCGTCCGCCCTGAGCACATCATAGGCTCGGCCGTGGCGCGCCAAGACGGCCGGATCGTCGCTGAAGTGCCCTCGGTCCAGCGATTCTGAGTAGACCCATTCATGCCCGTCGGGCAGTTTGATCAACGACAAGGACGTGTCAGGGCAGATCAGTCCGGCACGGCTGGCCGGGGCGACCTGCACCCGGATGTTAGGGCACCGCCCGACGTCCAGCAGATGTGCACACTGGTCACGCATGACCGCCGCGCTCCCCACAACGCTACGCAGGCAGCTCTCATCCAACACGGCGATGTACAGAGGTCCGTTCGGATCGAAAAAGCGTTGCTGCCGACTGAGTCGAGCCCTAACGCGCTCCTGCAGTTCGTCACCACTCTCGACGCGGGAGAACAGTGCGTGGGCGTAGTCCTCGGTCTGCAACAGCCCCGGCATGAAGTGGGTCTGAAACTCGTATAACGCCACCGCCTTCGTATCCATCTCAGCCCGGCGCTTGAACCAATCAGGGTGCGCGACCTCCGGATACCAGTCGATCCGCCCCCATAGCTTCTTCAACACCCCGCCCGTGCCCAGCAGTTCGTCGCACTTCTCGGCGGAGGTCTCTTGAGGGACCCGCGTTCCCCGCTCGACTCTCGCCACATGCGACCGGTCGCACGGGATCTTCCTCGCCAGTTCCTCCTGGGTGAGTCCCGCCGCCTCCCGGAAGTGCCTCAGCACCTCCCCGAAGACGGCGGCGTTGGTGGCGGCCGTTCCCCCTGTGGCATTACGTCGGCTCACGCCTTCCCCTTTGTGACAGTCGGCAAGTGGCACGCGCCAGGCATTGCACCCCGGCACTCCGTAGAGCAACGCTCTCCCTACCCAACGTAATGGGCCCAGGGCGGCGCGACCCGCCATTCGCACAAGACCCCCGCGACCGTGCGACCGGTCCGGGGGCGTGGCCACCAACTACAACGGAGTTGACGACGTGATGCACCGTATCGCGAGCCTGTTCCTGCCGCTGCTGCGGCTGTTACTTCCGGCCGACGGACGACACCGGACACCCGACACCCCGCCCGCCGCACCCTCGGCCCCGCGCCGCGAGGACCCGCAGTCGTGGATCGCGCCGCTCCGCGCGCCCGCCCGGCCGCCGGTGCTGCTCCGCGGCGAGGACGTCCCGCTCGTCCGGCCGTACGTCCTCACCGAGGCGGAACGCGAGGAGCGCCGGGAGCGGCGGTTGCGGCGCGGACGGCGGCGGGCGCTGTGGCTCGCGGTGCACGGCCTCGACGTCGGGCCGCGCCGCATCCACGGGGTGGAGGTCGCCGCATGAGGGACCACGCCGACCGCGCGCCGCGGCTGCTGCCCTGGACGACCCCGGAAGGGAACCCGTGCTTCCTGCTCCCCAGTGACGGAACCGGGTATGTCTCCCGGCTCGCCGACCGGTTGGAGGCCGAACAGCTCGGCTCCGCTGCCGCGCTCATCGAGGAGGCGGAGCGGGTCCTGACCGACCGGGCCTGGTCGCCCGGTGAACTTCACCTGCTGACCGTGGAGTTGAAGAACTCCCTGGTCACCACCCACCGGGTCGCGGAAAGCCGCGGGGCGCGACTCCCCGTGCCCGACTACGAACCGGACGACGACCCGGACGACGACTCTGACGACGACCCCGAGGACGACCCCGCCGGCGGACAGCGGCAGCCGTAGTCGCCGCGGGCCCGCCCCCAGGCGTGGCGTCCCCCGACGGGAATCGGCGCGACGGCGGCAGACGTGCCGCGCGTCCCGCCCCGTCCGCCCCCGTACGCGGGGTGCCGCCCACGGGCGGTGAGGGACGCCGCCACACCGGCGCGCTGGGCTGCGATGCGCTCCAGCACGGCAGCTCAGCGCGCCGCCCGGCCGTGCACGCGGGCAGGAGTGCAGCCGCGTACGCCGGCATCGCCCCGCTGACCTCTGCCGACGGCGGGCGCAGGGCGAAGGGCGTGACGGTGGCGACTTGACTTCCGCTCCCCTCCCTAAAGGGAGGAGATTCCTACCACGGTCATCTGACCGTCTCGGTGGGTTCCTGGTTCATCGCGCTGCGCCGGGACGAGTCCCGGTCTTACCCGCGCTCCGCAGGCTGACACGGCCAGTCCGGCCGCCTTGGCGACGTTGACCGCCGCGTTGATGTCCCGGTCCAGGACGGCCCCGCACGCCCCGCACTCCCACACGCGGATGTGGAGGGGTTTAGGGCCGTCCTTGACGCCGCACTGTGAGCAGACCTGAGAGGTCGGCTCGAACCGGCTGATCTTGGCGAGGGTGCGCCCGTACCGGGCGGCCTTGTACTCCAGCATCGCGACGAACGTGGACCATCCGGCGTCGTGGACGGACTTGGCCAGGCGCGTGCGGGCGAGTCCCTTGACCGCCAGGTCTTCAACGGCAACCGCTTGGTTTTCGCGGATGATCTTCGTTGAGAGCTGGTGGTGGAACTCGCGGCGTGCGTCGGCCACCTTCGCGTGTGCGCGGGCGGCCTTGAGCCGGGCCTTCGTCCTGTTCCTGCTTCCCTTAGCCTTCCGGCTCAGGTCCCGCTGTGCCTTCTTCAGCTTCTTCTCGGCCCGGCGCAGGAAGCGGGGGCTGTCGATCTTCGTGCCGTCGGAGAGGATCGCGAAGTGTGACAGGCCCAGGTCGATACCGACCTGCCCCTCTGCCTCGGGTAGGGCCTCGCCGGGCCCGGTCTCGATGACGAACGAGCAGAAGTACCGCCCGGCCGCGTCCTTGACCACGGTCACCGTGGACGGGGCGGAAGGAAGGGGTCGGGACCACTTGACCCGCACATCCCCGATCTTCGGGAGCGACAGGTCACCACCCATCGTGATCTTCCAGCGGGCGTTCGCTGTGAACCGTACGGCCTGCCGGTTGTCCTTGCGGGACGTGAACCGGGGCGCGCCCATGCGCGGGCGCTTGCCCTTCAGCCCGTCGAAGAAGTTCCGGTATGCGGTGTCCAGATCCCGAAGGGACTGCTGGAGCACGACGGCAGACACTTCGCCGAGCCAGGCCCGTTCCCCGGTCTTCTTCGCCTCGGTGATCAACAGCTTCGACAGGTCCCCGGTCTTCGGGAACGCCTTCCCGTCGGCGCGGGCGGTCTCGCGAGCCCGAAGCGCATCGTTGTAGACCACCCGTGCGCATCCGAACGCCCTGGCAAGGCTTGAGCACTGAGGGCCGTTCGGATACATCCGGAAGGAGTACCGAAGCTGCATGTCGATCAGCGTACTACAGTTGGTTTATGGCTGAGTACGACAACATCCGCACTGGCAGGCACTGCGCGTTCGTCATGCACGCGCACTTGGTTTTCGTCACGAAGTACCGGCATAAGGTCTTCAACGACCGGCACCTGACGCGCATGGAAGAGATCATGCGGGCGGTCTGCAAGGACTTCGAATGTGAGCTGGTCGAGTTCAACGGCGAGACCAACCACGTTCACCTGCTGGTGAACTTCCCGCCGAAGGTCGCCCTATCGAAGCTGGTCAACTCCCTCAAGGGCGTCTCCTCCCGCAGGCTCCGCCAGGAGTACCCCGAGCTGGTCCGGCACTACTGGCGGGCACAACGGCTGTGGTCCGGCTCCTACTTCGCCGGATCGGTCGGCGGCGCTCCACTGTCGACCGTCCGTCAGTACATCGAGCAGCAAAACCGCCCGCTCTAGCCTGCGAGTCAGACCAGCGCTCAGAATCGCTTCACCCCCCCGCAAACGGGGGAGCACTGCGATCAGTCCCGGTAGCGGCCGACCGTGATCCCGTACGCGGATCGCAACTCCACGGCGCCCGGGCCACGTTCGCGGACCCGCCGCTCTTCGTCGGGATCGGCCGGATCGAAGCAGGCCAGCGGACTTACTCCTTTATGGTCGATCCCCATCAACGTCTACACGGGGGATCCACATGGACGACAACACGACGAACGATGTCGACAAAGATGTCTATAACGACGTCTGCAACGACGTCTATATGGCGGGCAGGGACGCCCCGGAGGGCTCACCTGCCCACCGGCTGTACCTCTGGATCGAGGGCCTGCACGAGTTCATGACCCGCCTCTACGACCAGTTCACCTACGAGGAGTGGGAGCACGACTACACCGCCCGCTCACTGCCGGAACTGGAGGAGGCGCTGCTCGACTTCTGCTCGCTCGACGACGGCAGTGACGGGAACGCGATGTACATCGAGTCCGCGGCGGCCTACCTCGGCGAGACGCTGCTTGAGGAGGCGGGCGGCCGTTGGGACTGGGACGAGAGCGCGGGAACCGACGGGCTGCCCGTGGTCTGCCCGGACCCGGTCCTCGGCCTTGCGCCGGTCGCGCCGCTGCTCGTCGTCGGCCAGGCGCTCGACGACGCGTCGGGGCAGGTCTTCGCCACGGTCGTGCGGCTGCTACGCAAGGCGGTCAGGGACCGGCAGCGGGAGCATCCGGAGTGGTGGCCGCGGCGGGTTCCCACGCCGTGGGTGCGCTACGGGACGATCCTGACCGCCTGCAACACCCCGCGGCGCTGGAAGGACGCGCGCATGCTCGACTACCTCAAGTGGTGGAGCGAGGAGGCCGGCGGCCGCGCTCGCTGGGACTTCGCCCCCGCGTCCCTGGACACCCTCCAGGCCCTGCTGCGCGAGAACTTCCCGACGGTCGAGGACTACGACCGGGCCGCGCACGAACCGTTCTGGACCATGGCCGCCTGGTACGTGGGCCAGTACGTCGTCGAGAACAAGAAGGCCCTGTGGCAGTACCGCGAGGTCAACCCCGGGGCCCCGCCCGGCACTTGGTACGCGGAGGACTGCTACTGGGCCGGCAGCATCTTCGTCAGCCAGCGGCTCCGCTACGACGGTCACGCCGAACACCCCTGGGTGATGCTGCGGGAGGCCGTCGCCGGCGTGCCGCTGCGCGAGGTGGTGGACCGCTTCCCGGACCCCGTCCCGCGCGGCGAGTCGACCAGGGGGACGACCTGGCCCGAGGCGCTGTGGGTGCTGGCCCGTCCCGAACACTTCCGGACGCCGCCCCTGCCGCCCGGCACCGAAGAGGAGCTGGCGGAGCTGGCCGCGACCGACGACCTGGCGGGCCCGGACTGGTACGACAACCACCGGCTGAACACCTGGCTGGCCGCCCGGCGCGACGCCTTCGCCGCATGGGCCACCGCGGCGGGCGGGGGAACCGCGGAGTGGGACTTCTCCCCCGCCTCACTGGACCGGCTCGAAGCGCTGGTGCGCGGCCGGTTCGCCAGCTACGAGGAGATGGTGGCCGCACACGGCGATCCGTTCCTGGTCGGCGCGGCCTGGTACTTCGGCGAGGTCCAGGTCAGGGAGTGCGGCGCCGTGTGGAGGTGGCGCCCGCGGCCCTCCGAGGACCCCCACGACACCTACGACGTCCCCATGGTGGAGGGCCCCGAAGCCGCCCCGGACGAGGACGACGACGAGGAGTACGACGACCCCGAGGACGACCACCTCCACATTTCCGACCCGGCCGGCGAACTGCGCGCGCTGCACCTGCGCGGACCGGACAAGCGGCTGCGGGACACGTTGGCGGCCTACGCCTAGGCCGTTTCGTTCGGATCAGCAGACGGAACCAAGAGCGGGTGACTGCCGAGGCCGGTCCGGTCCAGCCCACTTCCACCGCAGCCGACTGGAGTCATCCTGGGCCGGGCAGCTACTCCGCCGCCACGATGCGCTCCACTGCGGCCGTTACCAGTTGTTCACGCTCTGCCTCCGTGAAGACGTCCGGCAGGGTGAGCTCTTCAACGATCAGCCAGTTCAGCGTCAGCATGAGCAGCTTGACCGCCGTGGTGTCGCCGGGGAGACCGGAAGTCTCGTGATAGGCGACGTTGGCGTCCACGTCGGCCCGGACTCGCTCCGTGAGGACCTTGCGCAATTCGGGGCGGCGAGTGGCTTCGAGGCGGAGTTCCAGCAACGCGAGGTAACCGGTACGGAAGGAGGCGATGCGGCCCACGAGTTCGCGCATCAGCTCTACGTAGGCGCCCCGGTCGCGGCCGGCCGCCTGCTGGCGGGCAATCGTGGCCTCGTCGGGCTGGAGTCGCTCGTAGACCCGCGCGCCGGCCTGAGTGAACAGGTCGTCGCGACTGGAGAAGTAGTTGGACGCCGTACCGGCGGGAACGGCCGCCTCGGCATCCACGGCCCGGAAAGTCAGGCCGCGTGCGCCTTCCCGGGCCAGTACCTCGATCGCCGCGTCGACGAGGGTCGCGCGCCGCTGGTCGTTCCGTCTCACCATTGACACCACTCCAGATGTAGTACTACGTTCAAACCACTTCAATCAGAGTACTACGTGTGGGGGACCGCTTTGCGGAAGCTCGTGTACTACATCGGCGTCTCGCTCGACGGCCGCATCGCCGGTCCAGGCGGCGAGTTCGACTTCTTTCCGCAGGGCGACGAGCAGCAGGCCGCCGCCTATTCGACTTGGATGACCGCGCTGTACCCGGAGACCATCCCGACCGCTTATCGCGCGGCCGTCGGCGTCGCCGACGCGCCCAACCGGCGTTTCGACACCGTCATCATGGGCCTCGGTACCTACCGCCCAGCCCTCGACAACGGGATCACCAGCCCGTACGCGCACCTGCGCCAGTACGTGGTGTCCAGCACTCTCAAGCCGGACACCGACCCAACCGTCACCGTCGTGCCAAGCGACCCGCTCGCCCTCGTCCGCGAGCTCAAGGGCGAGGTGGGCGCCGTGCTGGACATCTGGCTCTGCGGGGGCGGCCAGCTCGCGGGCACCCTGCTGCCCGAGATTGACGAGCTGCTGATCAAGACGTATCCGGTCATTGCCGGCACCGGAGTCCCGGTAGTCGACGGTGCCTTCGACCCCACTGTCTTCGACGTCGCCGAGCGCACCGCCTTCCCCAACGGGGTCACCCTCACCCGCCTCACCCGCGGCTAGGCGGTTTCGGTTCAGCGGGCGGACCAGAGGAAGACGCCCGCGATGTGGGGTCCAGCCAGGTACTTCTCCGGCAGGTGGACCCACTGCGTTCCGGTCTGGAACTTGAAGGCGATTGCGTTGATCGCCTGTCGGTGGTCTCGCCAGCGGCCACCCCGCTTCGGCGTCCGGTCCGGGAGCAAGGGCTCAACCCGCGCCCACTGCACGTCAGTCAACGACACGCCCGGGCCAACGGTCCGGTGATCCAAACGAAACGGCCTAGCCGTCGGGCTACAGGGCGCCCCCGTAGCCCGACGGGGGGACGGGGCCCGGAGCAGGCCGGTGGCGGGCGCTAGAACAGCTTCCCGGGGTTGAGGAGGCCCAGGGGGTCGAAGACCTGCTTGATGCCGCGGTGCAACTCCACCGCGTCCGGGCCCAGTTCGCGGGCCAGCCACTCCTTCTTCAGGACGCCGACGCCGTGTTCGCCGGTGATGGTGCCGCCCAGTTGGAGGCCGAGGGCCATGATGGCGTCGAACGACTCGCGGGCCCGCCGCTCCTCGTCGGGGTCGGCCGGATCGAAGCAGACCAGCGGGTGGGTGTTGCCGTCACCGGCGTGCGCGCAGACGCCGATGGTCAGGTCGTACTTCTCGGCGATGGCGGCAGCACCCTCCAGCATCGCGGCGAGCTGCGAACGGGGCACGCAGACGTCGTCGATGAGCATCGCGGGCTTGATCCGCTCCAGCGCGGTGAAGGTCAACCGCCTTGCTTGGAGGAGGAGTTCGGACTCGGCGGCGTCCTCGGCGGGGACGACCTGGGTGGCGCCGGCCGCCTCGCACAGCGCGCCGACCGCGGCCAGGTCGGCCGCCGGATCGGGGGTGTCGAAGGCCGCCAGCAACAACACCTCGGTGGTCTCTGGCAGGCCCATCTTTGCCATGGCGTTGACCGCCCGGACGCTGGTGCGGTCCATCAGCTCCAGGAGGGACGGGGCGTGCCCCTCGGCCATGATCCGGCAGACCGCGTCGCCGGCCGCCGCCACCGAGCCGAACTCCGCGACCAGGGCCAACTGTTGGAGAGGCTCGGGCTTCAGGGCCAGGGTGGCGCGGACCACGACACCGAGGCTGCCCTCGGAGCCCACGAAGAGGCGGGTGAGGTCGTAGCCGGCGACGCCCTTGGCGGTGCGCCGGCCGGTCTTGATCAGGCGGCCGTCGGCGAGCACGACCTCCAGGCCGAGCACGTACTCGGCGGTGACGCCGTACTTCACGCAGCACAGGCCGCCCGCGGCGGTGCCGATGTTGCCGCCGATGGTGCACGTCTCCCAGCTGGAGGGGTCCGGCGGGTAGTACAGGCCGTGCTCGTTGACCGCGCGGGAGAGGACGGCGTTGACGACGCCCGGCTCGACGACCGCGATCCGGTCGACGGGGTTGATCTCCAGGATGCGGTCCATCTTGACCAGGGAGAGGACGATGCAGCCGTCGACGGCGTTGGCGGCGCCGGAGACCCCGGACCGCGCGCCCTGGGGGACGACCGGGACGCGCAGCGCGGTCGCCGTCCGCATCACGTGCTGGACCTGCTCGACGGTGCGCGGCAGGACGACCACGGCGGGGGTGCCGGCGTCGCAGAAGTTGGCCATGTCCCGGGCGTAGGAACCGGTGACGTCGGGGTCGGTGAGCAGCGCTTCCTCGGGGAGCCCGGCGCGCAGGCGTTCGATGAGGTCCATGCCCTCAGCGTCGCACCCGTGGGCCGTACACGGAAGATCGCGTACGGCCCACGGGCCAACGGGGGCAGCGCGCGGCGCCGGTCAGGCGACGGGCCGGCGGGACGGCGCGGCCGGAGCCGGCTCAGAGATTGCCGCGTCGGTCCTGCTCGCGCTCGATGGCCTCGAAGAGGGCCTTGAAGTTGCCCTTGCCGAAGCCGAGGGAGCCGTGCCGCTCGATCATCTCGAAGAAGACGGTCGGGCGGTCCTGGACCGGCTTGGTGAAGATCTGGAGCAGGTAGCCGTCCTCGTCGCGGTCGGCGAGGATCTTCAGCTCGCGCAGCTCGTCGATCGGGACCCGGGTCTCGCCGACCCACTCGCCGAGGGTGTCGTAGTACGAGCCGGGCACGTCGAGGAACTCCACGCCCGCGGCCCGCATCTGGCGGACCGACGCCACGATGTCGTTGGTGGCCAGCGCGATGTGCTGGACGCCGGGGCCGCCGTAGAACTCCAGGTACTCGTCGATCTGGGACTTCTTCTTGGCGATGGCGGGCTCGTTGAGCGGGAACTTCACCTTCTTGGTGCCGTCCGCGACGACCTTGGACATCAGCGCCGAGTACTCGGTGGCGATGTCGTCGCCGACGAACTCCTTCATGTTGGTGAAGCCCATGACGTCGTTGTAGAAGGCCACCCACTCGTTCATCTTGCCGAGCTCGACGTTGCCGACGCAGTGGTCGATCGCCTGGAAGAAACGTTTCGTCGGAGCGGCGACCAGCGGTTCCGCTGCGACGAAGCCCGGCAGGTACGGACCGTCGTAACCGGCGCGCTCCACGAGGGTGTGCCGGGTCTGCCCGTAGGTGGCGATGGCGGCCCGGACGACCGTGCCGTGCTCGTCCTTGGTCTCGTAGGGCTCGGTCAGGCCGGTGGCGCCGTGCTCGACGGCGTAGGCGTAGGCCGCGCGGGCGTCCGGCACCTCGATGGCCAGGTCGATGACGCCGTCGCCGTGCGCGGCCACGTGGTCGGCGACGAACTGGCCCCACTCGGTGGTCGGCTTGACCACGGAGGTGAACACGAAGCGGGCGCCGCCGGACTCCAGGACGTAGGAGGCCGTCTCGCGGCTGCCGGTCTCCGGGCCCTGGTAGGCGACCCGCTTCATGCCGAAGGCGGTGGAGTAGTAGTGCGCGGCCTGCTTGGCGTTGCCGACGGCGAAGACGACCGCGTCCATCCCCTTGACCGGGAAGGGGTCCGCCTGCCGGGCCGTGTGCGGGGTGGTGGGCTGGGTGTGCATCGTGGTGTCTGCCATGTCCGCAGAGTCCCGCCGATCCACAAGGTGCGCAATAGTTTGCGTATCTACTGGGCATTCTGTATAGGGGTCAGCGGGTTTCACCGAGCGTTCTGTACATCATGACCATCGAATTCGGAGGGTGCGGCGGTGGCGATCGATCATTTGGACGGGGCATTGCTGGAACTGCTCGCCCGGGAACCGCGGATCGGCGTCCTGGAGGCGTCCCGCCGGCTGGGGGTGGCCCGCGGCACAGTGCAGGCGCGGCTCGACCGGCTTCAGTCGAATGGAGTGATCAGGGGTTTCGGGCCGGACGTGGACCCCGCGGCGCTGGGCTATCCGGTGACCGCGTTCGCGACCCTGGAGATCAAGCAGGGCCAAGGCAGCGATGTGCGGGCCCACTTGGCGGGCGTACCGGAAGTGCTGGAGCTGCATACAACGACCGGGCACGGGGACATGCTGTGCAGGCTGGTGGCGCGGTCGAACGCCGATCTGCAGCGGGTGATCGACCGGGTCGTGGGCTTTGATGGCATCGTGCGGGCATCCACGGCAATCGTCATGGAAAATCCGGTTCCGCTGCGAATCATCCCGCTGGTCAAACAGGCCGCGGGCGACTGAACCGCGGCGGGCCGGCCGCAGTGGCGACGGACCGAGGAGGCGACGGGTGAGCTTCTGGGAGTACGTCGGCAGCCGGCACAGCCAGCTGCTGACGGACACGTATCAGCACGCCAGCGCGGTCTTCCAATGCATGGTGATCGCGACGGTGCTGGGCGTCGCGATCGGCGTCGCCACCTACCGCAGCGAATGGGCCGGCACGCTCGCCACCATGACGACCGCGACGATCCTGACCATCCCGTCCCTGGCCATGATCGGCCTGCTGATCCCGGTCGTCGGCCTGGGCGTCGCGCCGACCGTCGTCGCGCTGACCCTGTACGGGCTGCTGCCGGTGGTCCGCAACGCCATCGTGGGGCTGCGCGGGGTGGACCCGGCGCTGGTCGACGCGGCCAAGGGCATCGGGATGTCGCGCCTCGGCCGGCTCTTCCGGGTCGAACTCCCGCTGGCCTGGCCGCCGATCCTCACCGGCATCCGGGTCGCCACCCAGATGCTGATGGGCATCGCGGCCATCGCCGCCTTCGCCTCGGGCCCCGGCCTCGGCAACGAGATCTTCCGCGGGATCGCCTCACTGGGCAGCGCCAACGCGCTCAACCAGGTGCTCTCCGGGACGCTCGGGATCGTCGTGCTGGCCCTCCTCTTCGACGCCGCCTACGTCCTGATCGGACGCCTGACCATTTCCAGGGGGATCCGTGCCTGAGCCGTTCCCGAGCGACCCGAGCGACCCGAGCGCCACGGAGACCGCCGCGCGGCCGGCCGGCTCGGTGGGCGCCGCCATCCGGCTGGAGAACCTGACGAAGGTCTACCCGGGCACCCCCGCCCCGGCGGTCGACGACGTCAGCATGGAGATCAAGGCTGGCGAGACGGTGGTGTTCGTGGGGCCGTCCGGCTGCGGCAAGTCCACCACGCTGAAGATGATCAACCGGCTGATCGAGCCGACCTCGGGGCGGATCCGGATCGGCGACGAGGACGTCACCGACATCGACCCGGTCCGGCTGCGCCGCAAGGTCGGCTACGCCATCCAGGCGTCCGGGCTCTTCCCGCACATGACGGTGGCGCAGAACATCGCCCTGGTACCGAAGATGACCGGCTGGTCGAAGGCGCGCACCCGGCAGCGGGTGGCGGAGATGCTCGACCTGGTCGGCCTGGACCCGGGCGAGTTCCACGACCGCTACCCCCGGCAGCTCTCCGGCGGCCAGCAGCAGCGGGTCGGGGTGGCCCGCGCGCTCGCCGCCGACCCGCCGGTGCTGCTGATGGACGAGCCGTTCGGCGCCGTCGACCCGATCACCCGCGACCACCTCCAGGACGAACTGATCCGGCTCCAGCACGAGCTGCACAAGACCATCGTCTTCGTCACCCACGACTTCGACGAGGCGATCAAGCTCGGCGACCGGATCGCGGTGCTCCGCGAGCGCTCGCACATCGCCCAGTTCGACACCCCGGAGGCCATCCTCACCAATCCGGCGGACGACTTCGTCTCCGGCTTCGTGGGCGCCGGGGCGGCGCTGAAGCGACTGAACCTGACCCGGGTACGGGACGTGGCGGTGGTCGACTTCCCCACCGCGCGGGTCGACGACCCGCTCCAGTCGATCTTCGACCTGCTGCGCGACGGTGCCACCAACGAAGTGCTGCTGCTGGACCGCCACCGCCGCCCGTACAAGTGGCTGCGCCGCAGCGACCTCGCGCGCGCCAAACAGTCACTGGCCCGGGCCGGCACCCTGGTCACCGACACCGTGACCTTGGACGCGACGCTGCGCGACGCCCTGGAGGCGGTGCTGACCGACAGCGCGGGCCGGGTCGCGGTCACCGGCCGGCGCGGCGAGTTCCTCGGCGTGGTCGACATGGAGACGCTGATGAACAACGTCCACGAACTGCTGGAGGCGGACCGCCTGGAGGCCCTGGAGCACCAGCACGAACTCCAGGCGCTGCGCGCCCACCGGACCCAGCTCGCCCAGGAGGGTCTGAACGGCGCAGGCGGGGCCGAGCGCGGCCCGGGAGGCCGGGCGTGACGCCGAGCGCCGCCTCGGGCGGCGGGGACCGCAGGCGGCCCCCTGAGGGGCCCGACGGGGTCAACGGGGTCAACGGGGCGGACGGGGCGGACGGGGCGCACGGGGCAGTCCCCCCGGGCGACGCGGAGACCGCCGAGCGGGAGGTGGCGTCCGGGACGGCGCCGACCCGCTCCACCCCGGTGGGCGGGCGCCGGATCAGCTGGCAGAAGTGGACGTTCATGCCGGCGTTCCTGACCGCCGCGCTGCTGGCGACCTGGCTGTGGTTCCGCGGCGCCCGCCTGGACTCCATCGCCCACCAGGCGGTCGACGGCGGCAAGGTGTGGCTGGCGCTGCGCCAGCACCTCCAACTGACCGCCATCTCCACCTTCTTCGTGCTGGTGATCGCGATCCCGCTGGGCATCGCGCTGACCCGGCCGCGGCTGCGCCGGGCCGCCCCGTTCGCGATGGCCGTCGCCAATCTCGGGCAGGCCGTCCCGGCGCTCGGCCTGCTGGTGCTGCTGGTCATCTGGCTCGGTATCGGCGCCGGTTCGGCCATCGTCGGCATGGTGGTCTACGCCGTCCTGCCGGTGCTGGCCAACACCATCGCCGGGCTGCGCGGCATCGATCCGACGCTGACCGAGGCGGCCCGCGGGATCGGCATGTCCCCATTGGGCGTGCTGGCCAAGGTCGAACTCCCGCTGGCCGTCCCGCTGATCCTGGCCGGGGTGCGCACCGCGCTGGTGCTGAACGTGGGCACCGCGACGCTGGCCACGTTCGGCGGGGGCGGCGGGCTGGGCGACCTCATCTCGGCGGGCATCATCACCCAGCGGATGCCGGTACTGATCCTGGGCTCGGTGCTGACCGTGGCGCTGGCGCTGCTGGTCGAGTGGCTCGCCTCGTTGGCGGAACTGCTGTTGCGGCCGCGCGGATTGGAGGTGGCCACATGAGGGGGCGGAACGGCCCGAGGGCGCGGCGCCGAGGACGGCGGGGCGGCGGGCTCGCGGCGGCCGGCGCGCTGCTGCTGGCGGCCGTACTGCTCGGCGGCTGCGGGCTGGTCAGCGGCAGCCCGATGACCGACGACGTGGTCCCCGGGACGGTCGGCCGGGGGCTGCCCCTCAAGGGCGCCGAACTCACCGTCACCTCGAAGGAGTTCACCGAGAACATCATCCTCGGCCAGATCATGGGGCTGGTCTTCAAGGCGGCCGGCGCCACCGTCATCGACAAGACCAACATCCAGGGCACCATCGGCGCCCGGGAGGCGGTCCGCACCGGCACCGCGGACGGGATGTACGAGTACACCGGCACCGGCTGGATCACCCACCTCGGGCACGTCAAGCCGATCCCGGACCCGCACCAGCAGTGGGTGGCGGTACGCGACGCCGACCGGCGCAACGGCATCGTCTGGCTGCCGCAGTCCCAGCTGAACAACACCTATGCGCTGGCGCTGAACGCCGCCAACGAGAAGAAGTACCGGGTGCGCACCCTCTCCGACGTCGCCGCGCTGCTGAAGAAGGACCCCCGCGCGGTCACCCTGTGCGTGGAGAACGAGTTCGCCACCCGCAACGACGGCCTGCCCGGTATGGCGAAGGCGTACGGCATGGACGTCCCGTCGGGCAACGTCCGGCGGATGACCGGCGGCGTGGTCTACACCGAGACGGCGAAGGGGACGTCCTGCACCTTCGGCGAGGTCTTCACCACCGACGGCCGGATCAAGGCGATGGGACTGACCGTCCTCGCGGACGACCAGCACTTCTTCCCGAACTACAACGCCGCGCCGGAGATCAACGCCGCCGCGCTGCGGAAGTACCCGCAGATCGCCACCGTCCTCGCCCCGGTCACCGCCGCCCTGAACAACGAGGTCGCCCAGAAGCTCAACGCCAGGGTCGACGTCGAGGGCCGGGATCCGCACGAGGTCGCCAAGGCGTGGCTCCTCCAGGAGGGCTTCATCAAGAAGGGCGGCGGATAACCCCGCTGAGCGGAGCAGCAGTTGCGGTATCTTCCCCTCACCCTGCAAGGGGTCGGTTCGGGCTGGACCGCAACCTCCGGTTGGAAGCCCCCTCCATCAGGCGGGGAGCGGAGTCACGCAGGCATCCCGTATCCAGGTTGTCTTGCTTCGGTGCCTCTACCGCCGTTCTGATCGGCGCAGGCACCACTGTCGCGTCTCTGGTCGACGCAGGCACCTTGGCCACGCCTTTCGGCCGCGGCCAAGGCCAACCTCATCGCCATCGACAGGGTCGCGCTGGCCGCGCCGGGCCTGCGGGTGGACGTCACCTACTCCTGCGACCCCGGCATGAACCACCAGCTGGTCGCCAACGCCGAGCAGATCACCTCCTCGAAGCTGGCGGCGCGCGGGGCGGGCACCCTCAAGGTCGACAAGCTCGTCTGCGACTACGCCGACCACACCACACAGGTACGGCTCCGCCCGGCCGACCAGGGCTTCGCCAAGGGCGACAAGGTGAAGGTCACCGTCTTCTACTTCGACGACGACGGCTTCCGCTACGCCGACCGGGAGACCACCGCGACCCTCTGAGCGCGACCCGCCCGGGCCGCCTGCCGCGTGCGGCCGGGCCCGTCGCCGGGCCCTCGGACTCAACCGGTGCAGCTGGGAACCTCACCGCCGGAGTTGAGGGCCTTCAGGGCGTCCACCGCCCCGTCCAGGGTGGTGACCGGGATCAGCCGCATCCCTGCGGGGAGCTCGACGCGGGCGTCGGTGCACTCCTTGCGCGGGACGAGGAAGACCGTCGCGCCGTCGCGGTGCGCGGCCTGGGTCTTGAGCGCCACCCCGCCGACCGCGCCGACCGTGCCGTCGGCGTCGATGGTGCCGGTCCCCGCGATGGTCCGGCCGCCGGTGAGGTCGCGCCCGGCGCCGTCACCGGCCAGCTTGTCGACGATGCCCAGCGCGAACATCAGGCCGGCGCTGGGCCCGCCGACGTCCGCCAGGCTCAAGGTGACCTTGACGTCCTTGGGGGACTTGTCCAGCCGGCCCAGCGCGGCCTGGGTGGCGCTGTCCTGCGACTGCTTCATCTGCTCCGCGTTGTGCTCGGCGATCTCCTCGGTGTTGTTGCCCACCGGGTAGACCGAATCCCGCGGCATCACCGCCTCGTCGGTGCGGAACCACGCCCGGACCACGTCCGGCAGGTGGACGGAGGCGTCCGGTCCGGTGGCGGTGATGGAGGTCATCCGCAGCTGCCCGCTGGTGTCGCGGGTGTGGGGGCCGGAGATGGTGATCACCGGCTTGCCCTTGTCGTCGCCGAGGACGTTGGCCGTGATGCCCGGGTACGCGACCGAGTACGGCAGCGGTGCCAGGGCCGCGGTGACGAGCACGGCGAGGACGGGGACGGTGCAGACCAGCAGGGCACGGGCACGTGAGGACACTCCGCCACCCTAAATGACCCCCGCCCCGACCGCCCCGTGCGGCGCCCTGGCCGCACGGCAGCGGCACAGGGTCACCACATGGGGCACGTGATCCCCACGGGCTTGCCGGGCCGACGGCGGACCGCCGTCGGCGTCAGCGCAGCGCCTCGGCGACCTCCCGGGCCGCGTCCACCACCCGCGGCCCGATCTGCTCCGCGACGCTGTCCGTGAGCATCACCACGCCCACGCTGCCCTCTATGCCGCTGACCCCGAGCAGCGGTGCCGCGGCACCGCTGGCGCCGGCCTCCAACTCCCCGTGGGTCAGGGCGAGTCCGGCGTCCTGGAGGCGGCCCTGGCGGGCCTTGAGGATCGCCCGCCCGGCGGCTCCACGGTCCAGCGGATGACGGAACCCGGCCCGGTAGGCGACGTGGTAGTCGGTCCAGGTCGGCTCGACGACCGCGACCGCCAGTGCCTCGGTGCCGTCGACGAGGGTGAGGTGTGCGGTGGCGCCGACGTCCTCGGCGAGCGACCGCAGCGCCGGCAGTGCGGCCTCTCTGACCAGGGGGTGGACCTGGCGGCCCAGGCGGAGCACGCCCAGTCCGACCCGGGCCCGGCCGCCGGCGTCCCGGCGTACCAGAGCGTGCTGCTCCAGCGTCGCCAGCAGGCGGTAGACCACGGTGCGGTTGACGCCGAGTTTGTGCGAGAGCTCGGTGACGGTCAGGCCGTGATCGGTGTCGGCAAGCAGTTTGAGGACGCGCAGTCCTCGGTCGAGCGTCTGGGAGGTCTCTGCGGTCACGACGCCCCTCCTGAAGTGAGTGGCGGCGTCCGTGCGCGGCGCACTGCCCGTCCCGGAGCAGCACGCAAGAGCCGCCGGCCGCTTTGCACCGGCTGCGCTCCGCGGCGGCGCTGCCACGGGGCGTGTGCGTGACCGGGACAGTAGCGAGCCACTCCGGTCAGCGGAAGAGTGCGTCCAGAATCCGGGCTTTCGCGCCCGGAATATCCCCTCTTGTCCGCACCGTGGTCCACCTCAGAGGGGGCCGGGACGCGCCACCGTGACCGGCCCGTGATCCCCGGCCGCATGCCGCCCGGCGGCCCGCGCCGCGCCCCGCACACCACGTCCGCACGGAACCCGCACCGGACCTCCCCGACGCGTTCCCCGAGCCGACACCGCCCGGGCCTACCGGCACCACCGCCGGCGCCGGCTCCGGCCCGCCAGCCGGCCGGTCGCACCCGGGGACGCGCTCAGCGCATCCGCGTGGCCCACTCCCGCACCTTCTTGATGCGCTCGCCGAGCTGCCCGGCCGTCGCCTCCGCGCTCGGCGGGCCGCCGCACACCCGGCGCAGCTCGGTGTGGATCACCCCGTGCGGTTTGCCGCTCTGGTGGACGTAGGCACCCACCAGCGTGTTCAGCTGCTTGCGCAGTTCCAGCAGTTCCTTGTGCGTGACCACCGGCCGCCGTTCGGCGGGCATTTCGAGCAGGTCCGCCTCGGTGTCCGGCTTCTTCCGGCTGTGCGCGATCTGCCGGGCCTGCCGCTTCTGCAACAGCAACTGCACCTGGTCGGGCTCCAGCAGCCCGGGGATGCCGAGGTAGTCCTCCTCCTCCTCGCTGCCGGCGTGCGCCTGCATGCCGAACTCGGCGCCGTCGTAGAGCACCCGGTCGAAGACCGCCTCCGACTCCAGCGCCTCGAACGAGAACTGCTCCTGCTCCCCGGTGTCCTCGTCCTGCTCCTTGTTCGCCTCGTCCATCTCCTTCTCGGACTCGGCGTACGGGTCCTCCTCGCCGTCCTTCTTCGGCTTGTCGAGCACGTGGTCGCGCTCGACCTCCATCTCGTTGGCGAAGCCGAGCAGCGAAGGGACGGTGGGCAGGAAGACGGACGCGGTCTCGCCGCGCTTGCGGGACCGGACGAAGCGGCCGACCGCCTGCGCGAAGAACAGCGGGGTGGAGATCGTGGTGGCGTACACCCCGACCGCGAGCCGCGGCACGTCCACGCCCTCGGACACCATCCGGACCGCGACCATCCAGCGGTCGTCGGAATCGGCGAAGTCGTCGATGCGCTGCGAGGCGCCCGTGTCGTCGGACAGCACCAGGGTCGCGCCCTGCCCGGTGATCTCCCGGATCAGCTTGGCGTACGCCCGGGCCTGCTCCTGGTCGGAGGCGATCACCAGGGCACCGGCGTCCGGGATGCCCTTACGGACCTCGGTCAGCCGGCGGTCGGCGGCCCGCAGCACGTTCGGCATCCACTCGCCGCGCGGATCCAGCGCGGTGCGCCACGCCTGGGACACCGCGTCCTTGGTCATCGGCTCGCCCAGCCGCGCCGCGATCTCGTCGCCGGCCTTGGTCCGCCAGCGCATGTTCCCGCTGTAGGAGAGGAAGATGACCGGCCGGACGACGCCGTCGGAGAGCGCGTTCCCGTAGCCGTAGGTGTAGTCCGCCGACGACCGGCGGATCCCGTCGTTGCCCTCCTCGTAGGCCACGAACGGGATGGGGTTGGTGTCGGACCGGAAGGGCGTACCGGTCAGCGCCAGCCGCCGGGTCGCCGGCTCGAACGCCTCCAGGCACGCCTCGCCCCACGACTTCGAGTCACCGGCGTGGTGGATCTCGTCGAGGATGACCAGGGTCTTGCGCTGCTCGATCCGGTTGCGGTGCAGCATCGGGCGCACCCCGACACCGGCGTAGGTGATCGCGATGCCGTGGTACTCGCGGCCCAGCGGCCCGGCGCTGTACTCCGGGTCCAGCTTGATCCCGATCCGGGCCGCGGCCTCCGCCCACTGCTTCTTCAGGTGCTCGGTCGGCGCGACCACCGTCACCTGCTGCACGACGTGGTGGTGCAGCAGCCACGAGGCGAGGGTCAGCGCGAACGTCGTCTTGCCGGCGCCGGGCGTGGCCACGGCGAGGAAGTCTCTCGGCTGGGTCTGGAGGTACCGGTCCATGGCCGCCTGCTGCCAGGCGCGCAGCTTGTTCGCGGTACCCCACGGGGCCCGCCCCGGGAAAGCCGGGGACAGGTGATGGCTGTTGGTGGCGCTGGTGGTAGTAGTCACGGTCTCCGTCGGCTGAAGTCGGCGATCGGCAACCGCGTCAGCCTACCGGTGCCCCGCTTTCCCCCCGGCGCCGAAGGCCCACTCCCACCCGAGGGTGGGAGCGACGTCACACCGCACCGGCCACCAGCGGCGGTGGACACCCCTGGGGCCGGGCCGATGGGTCACGGCCGGGTCCGCGGCGTCTGACGCGGCCTGTCCGACCCCGACCCACCGGACCGGCCCCGGCGGTATTGCCCTGTGAGGTTGGGCCCGCTGCCGGCTTTCGGGCGCAGCCGGGTGGACACCACCACACCGGCAGCCGCCACCACCGCCATCGCCACGAAGACCGCCAGGAACGCCGCGGGGTGGCTCACCGGGGCGGCGCCCCCGGCGGTGGCCGACGCGGCGCCGGCCGCGGCGATCGAACCGCCACCGAACGCCACGAACAGCACCCCGCTGACGCCGACGAAGGTCACATTGCCCAGCGCATCGGACATCTGGAGGGACGAGGAGTTGCTGCCCGCCTCCTCCGGACGGGACAGCTTCAGCAGCAGCACGCCGCCACTGGAGATGTTCAGGCCCATGCCGAATCCGCCGATCGTCCACGCCGCGGCCACCGTCCAGACCGGCACCGCGTCGATCAGCACCAGCGGCACCAGCAGGATCGCCGTCGCCAACAGCGCCATGCCCAGGCCCATCAGCCGCTCGCGGTGCGGGTCCAGGCGCGGGCGGCTCTGGACGTACGAGCCGAGCGCCCAAGTCAGACCGCCGCCGGTGAGCGAGAGGCCGGCCAGGGTGGCGGACAGCCCGCGCTGGGTGACCAGCAGCAGCGGGATGAAGCTCTCGGCCGCCACCAGCGCCCCGGCGGCCAGACCGCGCATCAGCACCACCGCCGGCAGCCCACGCCCCGCCCGGAACGTGCCGCGGGGCAGCAGCCGCACGATGGCCGGGGCCAGCAGCGCCAACCCGACGACCGCCGGCACCAGCGCGAACCAGCTCGGGTGCTGGCCCGCGTACTGCAACAGCGACGCACCCACCGCGACCGCCAGGGCCAGCCGGCAGCGGCGGCTGCCGAGGATCTGCCGGAGGCCGCCGTCCGGGACCGGGGCGGTGCGCGGCAGCTTGCGCAGCGCCGGCAGCATCACCGCGAGCGGCAGGAGTATCAGCACGGGTATGGAGAGGAACACCCAGCGCCAGCCGAGCTGTTCGGTGACCGTCCCGGCGACCAGCGGTCCGACGATCACCGGCACCACCCAGGCCGCCGAGAACGACGCCATGACCGACGCCCGCAGCCGCTCGGGATAGCCGCGGCCGACGACGACGTACAGCGACACCAGCGCCAGGCCCCCGCCCAGGCCCTGGACCCCGCGCCCGGCGACGAACATGCCCATGCTCTGCGCCCCGCCGGCGATCAGCAGCCCCGCGCCGAACGCGGCGATCCCGCTGAACAGCGGCGCCAGCGGTCCGCGCCGGTCGCTCCACACGCCGGAGAGCGCCATGGCGAACAGGCTGGCCGTGAAGAAGGCCGAGAAGGCGAAGGCGTAGAGCCCGATGCCGTCGAGGGCGCGGGCCGCCACCGGCATGGCGGTGTTCACCGCGCTCGCCTCGAAGGCGATGAGGGATACGACGGAGATGATGCCGAGGGTCAGCGCGCGGTGCTCCCGGCCGAGGACGCCCCCGGAGCCGTCCGGGGGCGGGGCGGCGGCGGGGGCGGCGGCACTGCCCGTCGCGGCGGGGACGGCCGCGTCCGCGGGGCTCGAAGGGTCAGCGGTCATCGGGCCAGCGTAAGGGCCGCAGGGCGGTTGCACCCCTGTCCGGAGTCGGGGATTCCCTCCGCCGTCGGTCCTACACCGCACGTCGCGTGAACCGCGTGTTGCAGCCTCATGGCAGCCTGCCCGCCGCTCTTGTCCGACCCCCCGCCCCGCGGCCTACAGTCGGGACAGCACCGCACCCCGGCCGTGTGCCCGAGTGGTTTAGGGACTCGCCTGCAAAGCGAGTTACGCGGGTTCGATTCCCGCCACGGCCTCCCATGCCTTGACCAGGCAGAAGGAAAGGGCGGCACCCCATGAGGGGTGCCGCCCTTTCGGTCGTCCGTCTCCGTTCCCGTCGCGCTTGGCCCCTACGAGGGCGCCGGCGCGCCCTCAGCGCGACGGCATCACTTCGAAATCACCGCGGCACCACCGCGGCACCACTGCGGAATCACTGCGGAATCTGCGACGACTGCACCGGCTGTGCCACCGCCGCCTGCGGTCGGATCGGCAGTCGGCCGATCGGCCGGCCGGTGGCGGCCCGGACCGCCGACGCCACCGCGGCCGGCGAGGTCACCACCGGCACCGCGCTGGCCGCCTTGGCGCCGAACGGCGCGACCACATCGCGCTCCTCGATGAGCTTGACGATCCGGATGTCCGGCGCGTCCAACGCGGTCGGCAGCGCATAGCCGGTCAGGTCGGGGTGGCGGACCTCACCACGGGTGGTGCGGAGGTTCTCCATCAGTGCGGCACCCAGGCCCTGGGTGACCCCGGCCTCGATCCGGGCCCGCAGCTGGCGCGGGTTGAGCACCCGGCCGACGTCCTGCGCCACGGTCATCTCCACCACCCGGACGGTGCCCAGTTCGATGTCCACGTCGGCGACGCAGCGGATGGCGCAGAACGCCAGCCCGACGAACGCATCGCCCTGACCGGTCTCGTCCAGCGGCTCGGTGGGGTGCGGCCGGCACTGCGCGGTGGCCCACAGTTCCTTGCCGTCCAACGCCTCGGCAACGGTGGTGCTGAGCACCCCGTCGTAGGAGGTGATCTTGCCGTCGGCGATCTGGAGCAGCTCCGTGGACATCCCGAACTTGTGGGCCAGCGGTTGGAGGAGCTGGGTGCGGACCATCTTCGCGGCCCGCTCGACGGCACCGCCGGAGACCCAGGTGTGCCGGCCGTGGCAGGCCCGACCGGCCGGCGGCTGGTCGGTGTCCACGCCCGCGACGTGTACCTCCTCGACGCCCAGGGTCTCCTGGACGATCTGCCGCGCCAACGTGGCGAACCCGGAACCGGTCTCCACCGCGGCGCAGATGACGGTCGCGACCGAGCCGCTGACCTTCACGGTCGCGGTGGACACCTCGTCGGCGCCCTCCGCGCCCAACATGTGCACCATGCCGAGCGCGTAGCCGACCCCGCGCCGGACCGCGCCCGGTTCGCCCGCGCCCTCGGCGCCGCCCGGCAGCAGCCACTCCGCCTCGGGGGTGTCCTTGGGCAGCTCGGGCAGCGGCGCCTCGGTGACGGCACGCAGGAGTTCGGAGACCGGGGCGGGGCAGGTGACGGTCTGCCCGGTGGGCAGCAGGTCGCCGGTGGCCATGGCGTTGCGCCGGCGGATCTCGTCCGGCTCCAGGTCCAACTGGGCGGCGAGCTTGTCCATCTGGCCCTCGTAGGCGGCGCAGACCTGAAGCGCACCCTCGCCGCGCATGTGCCCGGACGGCGGGTTGTTGGTGCGGACCGCCCAGCCCTCGACGACGGCGTGCGGGACGACGTACGGGCCGCAGGCGAACGAGACCGCGGCGGCCAGCGCCTCGGCGGAGGTGTCCGCGTAGGCGCCGGCGTCCATCAGGATCTGCGCCTCCACCTTCACCAGCTTGCCGTCGCCGTCCGCGTGATGGCGGTAGCGCAGCAGCGTGGGGTGGCGGTGGGCGTGCGTGAGGAAGGACTCCTCCCGGGTGGCAGCCAGCTTCACCGGGCATCCCGTACGGAGCGCCAGCAGGCCCAGGGACAGCTGGATGCTGGGGTCCTCGCGGTCGGCGGTGGCACCGGGCACGCCGGTCACCACGACCTTGACCTGTTCCGGTTGCAGGCCGAAGGAGGCCGCGGCCAGATCGCGGTCGGTGTGCGGGTCGGTGGAGGCGGTGTAGATCTCCACCCCGCCGTCCGGGCGCGGCACCGCGAGGCCGGCCTCGGCCCCGATGGGCGCCGGGTCCTGGCGGCCGATCCGGTAGAAGCCCTCGACCATCACCTCGCCGATCGCCTCGGCGTCGCCGAAGCGGAGCGGGATGTGCCGGATGAGGTTGCCGTCGGGGTGCAGCGGCTCGGCCTCGAAGGCGAGTTGGGGATCGGTGACGGCCTCCAGGACCTCGTACTCGACCACGATGGCGGCGGCGGCCAGCCGGGCCGTGTCCGGGTGGTCGGCGGCCACCGCGGCGATCGGCTCACCGTGGTAGCGGACCTCGTCCCTGGCGAACACCGGCCGGTCGGCGATGCCCCGGCCGTGCCCCTTGTCGCCGGGCACGTCCTCGTGCGTGACGACGGCGTGCACGCCCGGCATCTCCGTGGCGTGCCGGGTGTCCACGGACCGGATCCGCGCCCGGGGGTGCGGGGAGCGCAGCACCGCCGCCCACAACAGGCCCTCGGCCCACAGGTCGGCGGCGTACGGGAAGGTGCCCTCGGCCTTGGCCGCCGCATCGGCGGGCGTCAGGGAGACGCCCAGCCCGTGCAGCGGCGGTTCGACGGGGATCTGGACGCCCGCGGGGGGCGTCGCGGTGACGGCTCCGGCGCCGTCGGTCGTGCCGCTCATGCCGAGTCCTCGCTCCGCTCGCCCGCGCATCCGCGAGGCGCACACCTCTTGACGACTCTCCCCCAGCCTCCGGCCGGGGGGACCCCCATGCTGCGCTCGCTCATCCAGCGCCTCCCGGCTGCGGATCCTGGTGGTGCGGTACCCCGTCCATCGGGTCGGCGGGACCCGCCTGGTGGGGGATGCGGGCGGCTTCGGCCGGCGCCTGCGCGCCGGCGGCCGACTCGGCGACCTCGGCACGGGACTTCACGACCTCGGCGACGGCATCCAGGACACCGCGGTACCCCGAGCAGCGGCAGAGGTTGCCGCAGAGCGCCTTGCGGGTCTCCAGTTCCGTGGGGGCGTGGTTGCCCTCCAGGAGGTCGTGCACGGTCATCGCCATGCCCGGTACGCAGAAGCCGCACTGCACCGCCCCGGAGGCGGCGAGCGCCTGCTGGACGTCGGAGGGCACGCCGTGCTGCGCCAGCCCCTCGACGGTGCGGACCTCGCTGCCGGCCGCGGTGGCGGCGGGCACCAGACAGGAGGCGACCAGCCGCCCGTCCACCTGGACCGAGCAGGCCCCGCACTCCCCCTGGGAGCAGCCGTCCTTGGCCCCGGCCAGGCCGAGCCGTTCGCGCAGCACGTACAGCAGCGACTCGCCGACCCAGGCGTCCGTGACGGGCCGGTCGGTGCCATTGACGCGCAGTACGTAGGAGGCGGAGGGGTGTTCGTCGTGGCTGTCGAGGACGGCCGTGGCGTCGGGGGCGTCGGGGGCATCCGGCGCGACAGCGACGTCGGGGGTGGCGGGGGCCGGCTCGGGCGCGGGGTGCGCCGCGCTCTCCTCGACGGCGTGGGCGACCGGTCCGGCGGGCGCGGGGGCCTCGACGGGGGCCGACTCGGCGGGCGCACCGGGGTCCGCGGCGGGCGCCACCGGGTGGCCGGCTGCGGCGTCCGGGACGGCCGTGGCGGGCATCTCCGGAGCACCGGGCACCTCCGCGGCACCGGGCAGCTCCGCCGGCACCGGGCCGGCGGCCACGGCCTCGGCAGGGGCCTCGGGAGCCGTGGGCACACCGTGCTCGACGGGCGTCGCGGGCCCGGCGGCGGTGTGCTCCTCGACCGGCGTGCCGGGTGCGGCACCGGGATCGGCGACCGCACCGCGGCCGGCACCGAGGACGAACTCCCCCGTGGTGTCGAGCTGTTCGCTCTCCACCACCGGGACCGTCCACCGTTCGGCGCCTCCCGGGGCGGGCACCTCGGCGGCGGTTTCCTGGCCGGCGGCGATGCCCTGGCCGGCAGCCGCGTGCTCCTGCTCCTGCTCCTGGTGGGACGGGTGCCCGGCCGGCGGCCACTGGGCCAGCGCGTCGGCGGGCAGCGACCAGTGGCCGGTCGCACCGCCTGTACCGGCCGCGGTCGTGCCCGGCGCGTACGGGTCGGCGGCGGGCGCCGCGAACGGCTCTCCCGCGGCGCCGTCCTGACCGGTGCCGACGGCACCGCCCACGTCGACGGTCCCGGCGGTCCCGCTCGTGGCGTTGAGCCCGGCGGTGAAGTTCCAGTGGCCGGTGGCACCGGCCTCCCCGGGGGCGGCCGCGCCGGCGCCGCCGTCGTACGGCGCGCCGGGGTAGCCGCCGTCCTGGTAGGACGCGGCGCCGCCGTGCCCGGTCAGTCGGTCGTCGCCGACCAGGTACTCACCGGACTCCTCCAGGGTGTCGTCGGCCGCCGGGATGGTCCAGGCACCACCGGCCGCCTCCGGACTGCCGGCGACCGGCCAGTGCACCTGTTCGGCGCCCCACCCCTGGGCGGCCTCGGGCGCGTTGGCCTGATAGCCCGCGGACGGGTCCTGGTGCGGTGCGGGTCCCTGCTGCCCCGTCGGGGCGTAACCCGCCGCGGGGTCGGCGTAGCCGGCCGACGGGTCGGCGAACGGCATCGTCCACTGTCCGGTGGCCGCCGGGTCGGTGCCCGGGCCTGGTACCGGGGGCGCGGCGGGGTGCGCGGGGAACGAGGCCGGCGGGGTGTAGCCGTGGCCGGGGGCGGCCAGCGGCTCCGTGCCCGGAGTGCCGTAACCGGCGCCGTACGCCCCGGTGGTGAAGCCTTCCGGGAGCTGGACGAAGGCGGTCGCCTCCGACTCGTACTCGCCGCCCGGCGGCAGCGGCTGCCACCCCTGCTCGGGGTGCGGCTGCTGCGGGTGACGGTGGTCTGCGTTGCTCACGAGAGCGCCCTCCCAAGTGCGCGGCGGGCCAGGGCTGCCACCGTACGACGCAGGTGCAGCGCGGCCGGCGGCAGGGTCGCCGGTTCGGAGCCGTCCTGCGGCGGCGCCGGGTCGGGGATGCAGGCGGCGGCCACGTAGTCGCCGAAGGCGGCCAGCGCCTCGGGGACCAGACCGCGTTCGCCGTCCCAGTCGATGAGCGAGGCCACCCACTGCTCGGCCTCCAGCGGGCGCAGCGGCATGGCCGCGACCGCGCCGACCGCGCAGCGCACCGAGCGCCGGGCCGGGTCCAGGACGAGCGCGACGGAGGCGGTGGCGCGGCCGGGGCCGGTGCGCCCGGTGGCCTTGAGGAAGGTCTGCGGGGCGTGCAGCAGCGGCACCCGTACGAAGCCGACGAGTTCACCGGGGTGCAGCATCTCGCGGCCGGTGAGCAGGTGGCTGACCGGAATCTCGCGGCGGGCGCCCCCGGGGCCGGCGATGATCACCGTGGCCTCCAGGGCGGCCAGCACCGGGAGGGTGTCGCCCGTGGGGGCGCAGCTGACGATGTTGCCGCCCAGGGTCCCGGCGTTGCGGATCTGCGGCGGGCCGGCCGCGCGGGCCGCGGCGGCCAGGCCCGGGATCAGGGCGGCGAAGTCGGGGCGCCCCATCCGGGCGAGGGTGAGGCCGGCACCGAGCAGCGCATGGCCGTCCAGGTACTGCCAGCCGCGGATCTCGCTGATCCGGCCGAGGCCCACCAGGCCCGCGGGTCTGAGGAGTCCGGCGTTGACCGCCGCCATGAGGTCCGTGCCGCCCGCGACGGGCACGGCGGCGGGCATGGCGGTCAGTGCCGCCACCGCCTCGTCGAGCGAGGCCGGCAACGTCACCGATTGCGACGCGTGCGGTGCGTGCGTGGTCAACCCAGCTGCCCCTTCCCCGGTGTCCCGGCAGTTCCGCTCCGCCGTACGGTACGTGCTCACAGCCCGGACGTGGCAACTCTGGCACATCTTCGCGGACCTGGTACGCGCAAGGGTCCGCGAAGCGGTGTTCCGTCCTCGAAGAGGGCGCTGGTCCGGTTTCGTCCGCAGGTTCCGGTCACCGAGCACCACCGTTCCAGGGTCCGGCCGGACGGGCGCCCCCTTGCACGGCGGCTCACACGTTTGGGGGCGCCCCGTCGAAGGGGCGTCCGAGGATGCCGGGGCGTTTCTGCCAGGGGTGCGGGCCGCCGGGCGGGCGGTAGCTGACGCCGAGGGCGTCGAGGCGGGCGTAGTGGTGGATCATCCGGCGGGTGAAGTCCTGGTAGTCGCGTGCCTGTGGGGCGGGCAGTCGGGACCAGGCCACCTCGGCGAGCGCGGCCAGCCGCGGGAAGACCTGGTAGTCGAGGCGCTGCTGACTGTCCATGCCCTCGGTCCAGGTGTTGGCCTGGGTGCCGAGGACCCGTTCGGCCTGTTCGTCCGTCAGGTCCGGTGGCACCGGCTCGAAGCGGTAGACGTCCTCCAGGGTCCGCACGTAGCCGATCGGCACCGGCTCGTCGGGGGAGGCGTGCTGACGGTGGTCCAGATACACCTGCTGCTCGGGGCACATGACGACGTCGTGGCCGGCCTTGCCGGCGGCGATGCCGCCCGCGTACCCGCGCCAGGAGGAGACCGTCGCCCCCTCGGCCAGGCCCCCTTCGAGGATCTCGTCCCAGCCGATGAGCCGCCGGCCGCGGTCGGTGAGCCAGCGGTCGAAGTGGCGGATGAACCAGCTCTGCAGGCCGTCCTCGTCGTCCAGGGACAGGGCGGCGATCCGGGCCTGGGCGGTGGGCGACGCCCGCCACTGGTCCTTGGGGCACTCGTCGCCGCCGAGGTGCACGAACCGCGACGGGAAGAGCCCGAGCACCTCCTCCAGCACGTTTTCGTAGAAGCGCAGGGTGTTGTCAGTGGGCGCCAGTACGTTGGGATTGACGCCCCAGGTGTCCCAGACCTTCAGGGAGGTGGTGTCGATGACGTCGGTGTTGCCGAGTTCCGGGTACGCCGCGATGGCGGCCTGCGAGTGCCCGGGGATATCGATCTCGGGGACGACGGTGATCTGTCGCTCGGCGGCGTAGGCGACGATCTCGCGGATGTCGTCCTGGGTGTAGTAGCCGCCGTGCGGGCGCGGGTCCCACAGCGGAGAGTCGCGGTGGCCGAGTTTGCTGCGCTCGCGCCAGGCGCCGGTCGCGGTCAGCTCCGGATAGCGGAGGATCTCGATCCGCCAGCCCTGGTCGTCGGTGAGGTGGAAGTGCAGGACGTTCAGCTTGTGGGCGGCCATCAGGTCGAGGTAGCGCAGCACCCCCTCCTTGGGCAGGAAGTGCCGGGCGACGTCCAGCATCAGGCCGCGCCAGGCGAAGCGGGGGGCGTCCTCGATGGTCTGCTCCGGCAGGCCGGGGGCGCGCTCCGGGTCCAGTGGGGCGCGCCGGAAGGCGGCGGGGCCCAGGAGCTGACGGAGCGTCTGCGCGCCCCAGAAGACGCCGGCCGGGCCACCACCGGTGAGCCGCACGCCCCAGCGGGCGTCGGCGTCGAGCCGGTAGCCCTCCGTCGGGAGGGCCGGGTCGAGGGCGAGCGCCAGGGCGTCCGGGGCTTCGGCGGAGCCGGGCGGCAGTGGCAGTGCGAAGGCGGCGCCGAGGGTGGCGCGCAGCCAGCGGGCGGTGGCCTCGGTGCCGGGGGCTGCGGCCAGCGCGGTCTGCGCGCCGAGCCGTACGGTTCGGGAACGGGCCCCGGCGTCTCCCAGGTCGTGGCTCAGCGGCGCCGGGATCAGACCCGTGTGGGCAGCGGTCTCCAGATCTGTCACGACGTCAGTCTTCACCGCGCCGCCGCGGAGGGAAACCCACGGTTGCCGGCCGCCGCCGGGAGACCGGGGTGCCCCAGGGGCCGGGCCGCGACGGGCGGCGCGGGCACGACGACGGGCCCGGGCCCCTGGGGGGCGCGGGCCCGTGCGGACCGCGGGCGCGGAGCGGTGCGCCGAGGCGCCGTACCCAGAGGGCAGGCGCCGCGGCCGACGCTTACTTCTTGCCGCCGTCCTTGTCCTTGTCGCCACCGGCGCCCATGGACTCGAAGATCTCCTTGCACAGCGGGCAGACCGGGTACTTCTTCGGGTCGCGACCCGGGACCCAGACCTTGCCGCAGAGCGCCACGACGGGCGTGCCGTCGAGCGCGCTCGCCATGATCTTGTCCTTCTGGACGTAGTGGGCGAAGCGCTCGTGGTCGCCGTCGCCGTGCGACACCTGCGGTGTCGGCTCTACGAGGGTCCCCGTACCTGCCCCGCGCTCGGGCTCAAGAGTGCTCATAACTGCCAAGGGTACTCACGCGCGGCACGGGTCGGGAGCGTCGGCCCGTCGCCAGATGCACCACCAGTGCCAGGGCCGCCACGCCGGCCGCCGCCCAGGGCAGCGCGGCCGGCGCCAGCCCCGCCGCCAGGGCCAGCCCGCCGAGTGCCGAGCCGACCGCGCTGCCCAGGTAGAGCGCCGAGTTGTTCAGCGCGAGGGCGACGGTGCCGCGCTTCGCGCTGGCCTGAAGCAGCCGGTGCTGCTGCGGCACCTGGAACGCCCAGCCGGCCGCGCCCCAGGCCACCAGGGCGACCGCCGCACCGGGCAGCGCCACCGCCGCCAGGGTCGGCAGCAGGGCCTGGGCCACGGTGACCACCACCAGCACCCCGCCGGCCAGCAGCCGCACCCGACCGGTCCGGTCCACCAGCGGCCCGGACAGCACGCTCCCCAGCACGCCGCCGACGCCCCAGGCCCACAGGTACGGGGCGACCTCGTGGACACCGCCGGCCGCGGCCAGCACCGGCGCGAGGTAGGTGTAGAGGCCGAGGCTGGCCACCGCGGCGAGGAAGGACACCGTGACCACCGGCGCCACCGCGCGGTCGGTGATGGCCGACAGCCGGGCCCGTAGCGGGACGGCGGGCCCCGCGGGCACCTGCGGCAGCAGCGCCGCCAGCCCGCCGAGCGCGACCGCGCCCAGCGCGGTGACCAGCCAGAGCGTGGCCCGCCAGCCGGTGTGCTCGGCCAGCAGTACGCCGATCGGCACGCCGAGCACGGTGCCCGCGCTCATCCCGCCCATCACGAGGGCCAGCGCCCGGCCGCGCTTCTCCTCGGGGACCAGTGCGGCGGCGGCCGCGGTGGACAGTGCGGAGTAGACCCCGGCGCCGGCGCCGGCGACGATCCGGGCGGCGAGCAGCGTTCCCAGCGACGGGGCCAGTGCGGTCAGGCCGTTGCCGAGGGTGAAGACGGCCAGCGCGGCCAGGATCAGCAGCCGGGGCCGCACCCCGGAGAGCAGCCCGGCGACCAGCGGCGCGGAGATCGCGTAGGCCAGCGTGAAGACGGTCACCAGTTGGCCGGCGAGGGACACCCGCGTGCCGACGTCCGCCGCGATGACCGGTAGCAGCCCCGCCATCACATACGCGTCCAGGCCGAGGGTGAACGCCCCCAGCGTCAGCAGCCAGACCTTGCGCATCGCGCTCAACTCCCCTGGTGGTCCGAGGGGCGGGGACCGTCCCCGGACCCGGGCGGACCGCTGCGGAGAAACGTAGGCAGTCTCCGGATGGGCGGGGAAATGCCCAGACGCAGCACTTATGCTGGGGCGACATGAATGGAGTCCGCGGTACCCAGGACGACGCCGGCGCCACGACGGGGCCCGCCCACGACGACGACCTCCCTCCGCGCGGCCTCTCTCCGTACGACGCAGACCCGCTCGCCGACCCGGCCCTCGACGGTGTCGAACTGCGCCACCTGCGGGGCTTCCTCGCCGTCGCGGAGGAGCGCAGCTTCACCCACGCCGCGGACCGCCTACGGATCGGCCAACCCGCGCTGACCCGCGCCGTCCGGGCCCTGGAGACCACGCTCGGCGTCCGGCTGCTGGAACGGACCACCCGCCGGGTCGCCCTCACCGACGCCGGCCGCCGCCTCTACGCCGACCTCACCCCCCTGCTCCCCCGGCTCGCCGCCGCGCTGCGCTCCCCCACCGGGCGGGCGGTGCTGCGGCTGGGCTTCACCTCGATGCTGCCGGCCGCCTGCCGCACGCTGATCACGGAGTTCAAGGCGACGACCGGGGCCGGCGTCCGGCTCGTCCGCCGGGACAGCCCGCTGGCCGGGCTGGAGACCGGGGAGTCGGACGTGGTGGTGCTCCGGGGCGAGGTGCCGCGGGACGCCGGACTGCGCACCGCGCTGCTCTTCCGGGAGCCGCGGGTCGCCGCCGTGCCGCGCGCCGCCGCCCCCGGGAGCCTGGCCCGCCGGCGGGTGCTGGACTGGGCCGAGCTGGCCGAGCTGCCCCTGGTGGTCAACACCGTCACCGGCACCACCCGGCCCGAGCTGTGGCCCGCCGACCGGCGCCCCCAACTCGCCTGCACCGCGGGCAACTTCGACGAGTGGCTGGAGGCGGTCGCGGCCGGGCACGGGGTCGGGGTCGCCCCGGAGGGGGTCGCCGAACGGCATCCGCACCCCCAGATCCGCTACGTCCGGCTGAAGAACGCCCCGCCGGTGCCCGTGCACCTGGCCCTGCCGGCCCGCGACGCCCATCCGCTGGCCGAGCGCTTCCTCACCCTGGGCGGACAGCACCGCCACTGACGCCCACCGGGGCCGACCCAAGGGCCCGGCGCGAACGCTCCGGCGCGCGCCGGAGCGACGCTACGACGCCACCGCCGGCACCCCGCCCCGGTCCCCGGCCGTCAGCCCCAACTCCGCGGCGAACGCCAGCGCAGCGTCCGGGCGGACCTCGTACCAGCAGTCCGGGCCGCACACCGCGTCCAGCAGCGCGGAGACGTCCGCCGCGCAGACCGTACGGGCCGCGGCGGCCGCGATGAACGCACGGACCGTCGCCGCCGGGTGGACGTCGGTCTCCGTGAGCGCCACCAGATGCTCGGTGATCTCCTCCACCGCAGCGTCACCGGGCGCCGCCCAGCCGATCGCCATCTCCAGGCCGTCGTCCGGCATCGCGGCGGGGTACGGGGCGCGGGCCCAGGCGCCGTCCTCGTACCAGTAGGCGAAGCCGAGGAGGTTGCCCTGGGCGTCGTCCCGCAGCTGCTCCCAGGGCAGCCAGGCGGGGCCGCCGGCCAGGAAGTCGATCTGCCTGTCGCCGCTGTGCGTGTAGCTCCCGTCGGAGTCCTGGCCGCAGAGCAGGGCGCGGCCACCGTCGTACAGCTTCAGCCGCCACCAGTACGAGCCGCCGCAGTTCCAGCAGTGCAGGCCGTCCGGCCCCCAGGAGTACTCGTCCCCGTCGTTCATGGCGGCGGCCACCACCGCCAAGGTCGCGGCCCGCGCCCACACCTGCTCCGGATGGTCCAGGTCCTCGGGCACGCTCGGCCTGTGCATGGTGCTCTCCCCCGTCCGTTCGGCGCGGTCGCGAGCTCCCCTGCTCGCACGAGACTCAAGGGCTCGGGGACGCGTCCGCGCAGCGTTCTTGCCACACCGAACGATAGCGACGGGGTCCGACAATTCCCCATGACGAAGCCGTCACAAAATGCCCCGTCGAGCGCCCGGGCGCACCACCCGGCGCGCGGGGCCCGGTACGCGCTGCGCGGCGGCGCCCGGAGTGGCCCGGCGGGTCAGTTCAGCGACGGGTCGTCGGGGTAGGTCGCCACCATCGCCAGCTCGTTGCGCTGCCGGCGCAGCACGGCCCGCCACAGCTGCTCCGGATCGGGCGAGGAGACGTCGCCCGGCTCGGACTCGACGACGTACCAGGCCCCCTCCACCAGCTCTTCCTCCAGCTGGCCGGGTCCCCAGCCGGCGTACCCGGCGAAGATCCGCAGACTGCCGAGGACCGCGGCGAGGAGTTCCGGCGGGGCCTCCAGGTCCACCAGGCCGATCGCGCCGTGCACCCGGCGCCAGCCCAGCGGCTCGTCCCCCGGCCCGGCGCCGTCCGCGGTGTCGGTGGCCTGGGAGTCCTCCCGACTCGTGGAGCCCGGGGAAGCGCCGGCCGCCCCGCCGACCGCGCCGCCGGTGCGGGTGCCGCTGCCGGCACCCGGGGACGGGGCGCCCTCGCCGGACGGCCCGCCGGGCACCACGGCCACTCCGAGCGCCGAGTCCAACGAGACCGGGCCGCCCTGGAAGACCACCCCGGGCTCCCCGGCCAGCTCGGCCCAGGGGGCGAGGATGTCGGCGACGCCGACCGGTGTGGGGCGGTTCAGGACCACGCCGAGGGACCCCTCCTCGTCGTGGTCGAGGAGGAGCACCACCGCGCGGTCGAAGTTCGGGTCGGCGAGCGCGGGTGTGGCGACGAGCAGCCGCCCTGTGAGCGAGGACACCTCGGTCATGGCCACATGATCCCGCACTTCCGGCCGGAAGGGGGAGTCAACGCCCGGACCCGCTGGGAGAGCAGGGCGGGCGTACGGCGGCAGGCCCCGGCGCACACGCTTCGCACCCGGATGACCCATTCGCGACATTCGGAATATTCCGCGCAAAAGGTGATTACGAATCAAAGGCGGACCGTAGCGGAGCGTGTTGTGACAAAGCCATTACATGGCCGTACCAGGGGCACCGCCTCGGGCACCCCCTCGGCCGCCCTTACCATTTCTCCTGGCCCTGACCGACTCCAGGAACGCGAGATCCATGACCGTCTCTACTGACGACGTACTGCTTGTCCACGGCGGCACCCCGCTGGAGGGCGAGATCCGGGTTCGTGGTGCGAAGAACCTTGTGCCCAAGGCCATGGTCGCCGCCCTACTGGGCAGCAGTCCGAGCCGGCTGCGCAACGTTCCCGACATCCGGGACGTCCGCGTGGTGCGTGGGCTCCTCCAGTTGCACGGCGTCACGGTGCGCCCGGGTGACGAGCCCGGCGAGCTGGTCCTCGACCCGTCCCACGTGGAGAGCGCCAACGTCGCGGACATCGACGCGCACGCCGGCTCCTCGCGGATCCCGATCCTGTTCTGCGGCCCGCTGCTGCACCGGCTGGGCCACGCCTTCATCCCGGGCCTGGGCGGCTGCGACATCGGCGGCCGGCCGGTCGACTTCCACTTCGACGTGCTGCGCCAGTTCGGCGCCAAGATCGAGAAGCGCGCGGACGGGCAGTACCTGGAGGCCCCGCAGCGGCTGCGCGGCTGCAAGATCCGGCTGCCGTACCCGTCGGTCGGCTCGACCGAGCAGGTGCTGCTGACGGCCGTCCTGGCCGAGGGCGTCACCGAGCTGTCGAACGCCGCCGTGGAGCCCGAGATCGAGGACCTGATCTGCGTCCTGCAGAAGATGGGCGCGATCATCTCCATGGACACCGACCGGACGATCCGGATCACCGGTGTCGACAAGCTCGACGGCTACACCCACCGGGCCCTCCCGGACCGCCTGGAGGCCGCCTCCTGGGCGTCCGCGGCGCTGGCCACCGAGGGCAACATCTACGTCCGGGGCGCGCACCAGCGCTCGATGATGACGTTCCTGAACACCTTCCGTAAGGTCGGCGGCGCCTTCGAGATCGACGACGAGGGCATCCGCTTCTGGCACCCGGGCGGCTCGCTCAACGCCATCGCCCTGGAGACCGACGTGCACCCCGGTTTCCAGACCGACTGGCAGCAGCCCCTGGTGGTCGCGCTGACCCAGGCGTCGGGCCTGTCGATCGTGCACGAGACGGTCTACGAGTCCCGGCTGGGCTTCACCGAAGCGCTCAACCAGATGGGCGCGCACATCCAGCTCTACCGCGAGTGCCTGGGCGGCTCCGCCTGCCGCTTCGGCCAGCGCAACTTCCTGCACTCCGCGGTCGTCTCCGGCCCCACCAAGCTGCAGGGCGCCGACCTGGTCATCCCCGACCTGCGCGGCGGCTTCTCGTACCTGATCGCGGCACTGGCGGCGCAGGGCACCTCCCGGGTGCACGGCATCGACCTGATCAACCGCGGCTACGAGAACTTCATGGAGAAGCTCGTGGAACTGGGCGCGAAGGTGGAGCTGCCGAACGGCGCCCTCCAGGGCTGACGCCCGCCCAAGGCCCCCAAAGGCGCCGCACGGTCGCGACTGCGACGACCGTGCGGCGCCTTTGCCTTGCCCCACCGGGGGCCACCAGAGGGCCGCCAGGGGCCGCCAGGGGCCGCCAGGAGGCCCGGCAGCAACGACAACGGGAGGATCCGGGGACGGCGCGCGCCGCCCCCGCCCCGGCCGACCCCCTCCAAGGCCCCTGAGCCCCGCGTAGGCGGGCATACGCGAAGGCGGCCACCCCCGGGAGGGGTGGCCGCCTTCGGTGCCGTCGGAAGGGCCTTACTTGCCCTTGGCGGCTTCCTTGAGCTTGGAGCCCGCGGAGACCTTCACGCTGTAGCCGGCAGCGATCTGGATCGGCTCACCGGTCTGCGGGTTCCGGGCGGTGCGAGCGGCACGGTGGGTGCGCTCGAAGGTCAGGAAGCCGGGGATGGTGACCTTCTCGTCACCCTTGGCGACGACCTCGCCGACGGTCTCGGCGAGCGCGGCCAGAACGGCGTCGGCGTCCTTGCGGGTCACCTCGGCGCGATCGGCCAGTGCGGCCACCAGCTCACTGCGGTTCATGTATGTACTCCCGTGTTCTTCTTGCCAATGCGGCGTGAGATCGAAGCCGATGCTGCCAGGGCCCTCGGACGGCCCACCGAACCGGGTCCGTCCTTCAGCTCCCTCGCGCCTGAGGTCCCCCTGGACATTGTCCTTGGGAGAGCATCCTGCCCCCACCTGCGGCGGTAAAGCCAATCCGGCACCCTGGAGGGTCACTCGACACCCTATGGGGGGCCTGCTGAGGGCAGGTCCTGCGACGCGCCGTCTCAGATCTCCGTGGCAGTCGTCACAGCATCGCCCGCGGCCTTCGCCGCGTCGCGCACCGCGCCGGCCACCGCGCCCGCGACCTTCTCGTTGAAGACGCTGGGGATGATGTAGTTCGCGTTGAGCTCGTCGTCCAGCACGACGGCGGCGAGAGCGCCGGCCGCGGCCAGCATCATCTCGGTGTTCACCGTACGCGAGGCGGCGTCGAGCAGACCACGGAAGACGCCGGGGAACACCAGGACGTTGTTGATCTGGTTGGGGAAGTCGGAGCGGCCGGTGGCGACCACGGCGGCGGACTGCCGGGCGATGGCCGGGTCGACCTCGGGGTCCGGGTTGGCGAGTGCGAACACGATCGCGCCGTCGGCCATCTGGGCCACGTCGTCGCCGTCGAGGACGTTGGGGGCCGAGACGCCGATGAAGACGTCGGCGCCGACCACGGCCTCCTTGAGGGTGCCGGTGACGCCCTCGGGGTTGGTGTTGTCGGCGATCCAGCGCAGGGCCGAGTCGGGGTCGGCGTCGACCAGGTCGGGGCGGCCGGCGTGGACCACGCCGTGGATGTCGGCGACCACGGCGTGGTGGACGCCGGCGGCCAGCAGCAGTTTGAGGATGGCGGTACCGGCCGCGCCGGCGCCGGACATCACGACCCGGACGTCCTCGATCTTCTTGCCGACCACCCGCAGCGCGTTGGTGAGCGCGGCGAGCACCACGATGGCGGTGCCGTGCTGGTCGTCGTGGAAGACCGGGATGTCCAGGGCCTCGCGCAGCCGGGCCTCGATCTCGAAGCAGCGGGGCGCGGAGATGTCCTCCAGGTTGATGCCCGCGAAGCCGGGGGCGATGGCCTTGACGATCTCCACGATCGCGTCGCTGTCCTGGGTGTCCAGGCAGATCGGCCAGGCGTCGATGCCGGCGAAGCGCTTGAAGAGGGCCGCCTTGCCCTCCATGACGGGCAGCGCGGCCTTGGGGCCGATGTTGCCCAGGCCGAGGACCGCGGAGCCGTCGGTGACCACCGCGACGCTGTTGCGCTTGATGGTGAGCCGGCGGGCGTCCTCGGGGTTGTCGGCGATCGCCTGACAGACCCGGGCCACGCCGGGGGTGTAGACCATGGACAGGTCGTCGCGGTTCCGGATGGGGTGCTTGGACGACATCTCGATCTTGCCGCCGAGGTGCATCAGGAAGGTCCGGTCGGAGACCTTGCCGAGCGAGACGCCCTCGATGGTGCGCAGCTTGGAGACGATCTCCTGGGCGTGCGCGGTGGAGGTCGCGGCGATCGTGACGTCGATCCGGAGCTTTTCGTGGCCGGATGCGGTCACGTCAAGGCCGGTGACCGACCCGCCGGAGGACTCCACGGCCGTGGTGAGCTGGCTGACGGCGGTGCCGCTTGCGGGAACTTCCAGTCGCACCGTCATCGAATACGAGACGCTAGGCGCCGTTGCCATGGCCGACTTCCTCTGCTTTCCCTGGTTTGGCTCTAAGCGGCTCCGGGACTCAGGGGTGCCCGAGCCGGAGCGCGTTGTCCGATCGTCCCACCTACCAGCCGGTACACGGTAACCAGCTACAAATTTCGGAAAGACTCTTCCACCATACGAGAGTTGGCCCGCCGAGCGGAACCCCCTCGGGCAACGTGAACCAGCCACGGCGCACCCCGGCCCCGGCACCGGGCGGAAACGACCGCGGGCGCCCCTCCCGAAGGAGGGGCGCCCGCGCCTTTGTGGCTTATGACACCGACCCGCCATGCTCGCCTCGCGGCAAGTGGTCGCTCGTAGCGACGATGGTTGGGCCCGGGGGCTTGGATCGAGCCGGTGCCGCCACCAAGGCTAACAAACCATCCCGGCAAGCGAATCCCGTCCCGCGCGGCCGATTTCACAACCCCTCGGATGGCAGCACCACCGCCCCTACGGCGGTGCGCCCGCGCACGGGGCGCACCGCGGCCGGCGCCCAGGGCCTGTCCGACCCTGGTCCACCGGACCGGCCCTAGTCGCGCAGCAGGTCCGGCACGCCGTCGCCGTCCGGGTCGTCGAGGGCGGCGGAGAGCACCGTCAGCTGCTGGGTGGCGCGGGTCAGGGCGACGTAGAGCACCCGCAGGCCCGCCGGGGACTCGTCGGCGATCTCGGCGGGCGAGACCACCAGGGTGGCGTCGTACTCCAGGCCCTTGGCCTCCAGGGAGCCCAGCGCCACCACGCGGTCGCCGAGCCCGGCCAGCCAGGTGCGGGCCTGTGTGCGGCGGTGCATCGCCACCACGACGCCGACCGTGCCCTCGACCTCGGCCAGCAGCCGCTCGGCCTCGGCGACGGTGGCCCGGGCCAGCGCCTCGTCAGCGGCCTTATTGGCGCCGCCCGTGCCGTCCACGACGGCGAAGCGGGGTTCCAGACCGGTCGAGCGGACCGCCCTCGGCGCCGGGGAGCCGGGCATGGCCAGGGCCAGCACCTTGGACGCCAGCTCCGCGATCTCGGCCGGGTTGCGGTAGTTCACGGTGAGCGTGAAGCGGCGGCGGGGACGGGTGCCGAGTGCCTCGTCGCGGGCTTCGGCGGCCTCGTCCGGGTCCGACCAGGAGGACTGCGCCGGGTCGCCGACCACGGTCCAGGTGGCGTGCCGGCCGCGGCGGCCGACCATCCGCCACTGCATCGGCGTCAGGTCCTGGGCCTCGTCGACGATGACGTGGGCGTAGTCGGTGCGCTCCTCCTCCAGCCGCTCGCGGCGGCTGCGACCGGCCGAGAACCGGTCCGCGTACGTGGTCAGCTCGTCCAGGCCGGTCAGCTGGTCCAGCGGGTCGGCCTCGCGCGGGCGGGCCGGCCGGGCCGGGGCGCCCAGGATCTGCTGGAGCTCGTCCAGCAGCGCGATGTCGTGCACCGACAGCGGGCCCCGGCCGTCGTCGCCCAACCGCCGCAGCGAGCGGGCGAGTTGACGGATCTCGCGGGGGTTGAGGAGGCGGCGCCCCCAGCGGCCAAGGCGGCGCTCGTCGGCCATCGCGGCGAGCACCCCGCGCGCGGTGAGCTCGGGCCACCAGGCGTCCAGGAACTCCTGGAACTCGGGCTCGGTGGTGAGGTCCTCGTCGAAGCCCTGGCGGGCCTCGGCGGCCAGCTCCGGGTCCAGGAAGCGGCGGGCGGCGCCGGACTTGGTCCACAGGGCGTCCAGGATCAGCCGGCGGGCGCGCGGGCGCAGCAGGTTGACCGGGGCGGTGCCGCCCAGGGCGGACTGCCGGATGGCGCGCAGCTCGGCCTCGTCGAGTTCGAGCCGGGCGCCGAACGCGACGACCCTCAGGCGGGTCGGCGGGGCCGGGGCGTCCGTCCCCGCGGCGAGGTCCTCCAGGGACAGCTGAGCGTCCTGCGCGGCGCGGGCGCGGCGCGGCGCGGGCGGGACCGCCCCCTCCAGCGCCCCGCGGGCCGCTCTGCGCAGCAGCTTCAGCATCCGCGCCGAGCCCTTGACGCGGGAGATCGCCGGCGGGTCGTAGGCAGTCGCCTCGGCGCCGTCGACGAGCGAGCCGAGCGCCCGGATGGCGACCTGCCCCTCCTCGCCGAGCGACGGCAGTACGCCCTCGGTGTAGGCGACCAGCAGCGGGGTCGGGGAGACGATCAGGATGCCGCCGGAGTAGCGGCGGCGGTCCTGGTAGAGGAGGTAGGCGGCGCGGTGCAGGGCGACCGCGGTCTTGCCGGTGCCGGGGCCGCCCTCGACCTCCGTGACGGAGGCGGCGGGGGCCCGGATCACCATGTCCTGCTCGGCCTGGATGGAGGCGACGATGTCCCGCATGGTGTGGCTGCGGGCCCGGCCCAGCGCGGCCATCAGCGCGCCGTCGCCGACCGCCGGCAGCTCCGCGCCGTCCAACGTCGCGGTGACCTCCGGGCGCATCAGGTCGTCCTCGACGCCCAGCACCTTGCGGCCCTTGGAGCGGATCACCCGGCGGCGGACGACCCGGCCGGGGGCGACCGGGGTGGCCCGGTAGAAGGGCGCGGCGGCCGGCGCCCGCCAGTCGATGACCAGCGGCGAGTAGTCCGCGTCCAGGACCCCGAGGCGGCCGATGTGCAGCGTCTCGGCGATGGCGGCGCGGCCGTCCCGGATCGCGCCGTCGGCGGGCTCGACGGAGGTGTACGCGCCGTCCGGCCCCTTCTTCCCGTCCTTGCCCAGGAGCAGGTCGATCCGGCCGAAGAGGAAGTCCTCGTACTCGGAGTTGAGCCGGTGGAGGTGGACACCGGCCTGGAACACCTGGGCGTCGCGTTCAGCGAGCGCGCCGGGCGTGCCGACCTGGCCGCGCTTGGCGGCGTCGTCCATCAGGAACTCGGCCTCGTGGATCTTCTCCTCAAGGCGCCGGTAGACGTGGTCGAGATGTGTCTGCTCGGCCTCGATCTCGCGGTCCCGGACGGAATCCGGTGCGTGGTCCGGTGCGTGGTCCGGTGCGTGCGTGGCGTTGTGCGCGGCCACCCAGGCCCCCTTCTGCTGTGCGTAGGGCAGCCGTCAACCGTACGCGAACCCGGCACGGTGCGCACCTGGAGGTACGGACAAAGACGGATGTTGTCGGTCGGATGTTGCCTCAGGACGCGGTTCGGTCACGCAGGTCCGGTCATGCGGACCGGCCTTGGGGCGCGGTCGCGGGGTCCGGCCGCGGGGTCCGGGCACGAGTTCCGGGTACGGGGACCGGTCACGGGATCCGTGCGGTCCGGCGCCGGTGCCGGGCCACCCGGGCGCGGTTGCCGCAGACCTCGCTGGAGCACCAGCGGCGGCGCCGGCCGCGCGAGGCGTCCAGGTAGACCAGAGCACAGCCGTCGCCGGCGCATTGCCGCAACTGCCCGCGCACCGCGGGGTCGGTGAGCAGCGCGACGGCGTCCCGGGCCACCGTCGCCAGCAGCGCGGCGCAGTCGGGCGGATCGGGCAGGACGCCGGCCAGCGCACCGTCCGGGCCGCGGACGGCCCGTACGGCGGGCGGTGGGGCGGACCCGGCCGCGGCGTTCAGCAGCGCGAGGTCGGACGCGGCGGCCCGGCCGAGCAGTTCGGCGCGGACGATCCGGGCCAGCAGGTCGCGCAGCGCCCGGAAGCGGGCGACCCAGCGGGCGTCGACGGCGTCGAGCGGGGCGCCGGGCGGCACCACGCCCGCGTCGGCCAGCCAGGCGGCCAGCGGCGCGGGGCCGGTGAGCCGTTCGACGGCGATCGGGGCGCCGCCGGCGGTGGCCACCAGGTCCAGGCAGATCCGCCCGCAGTCGAACCGGAGGCCGTAGGGGGCTGCCATCTGCCTGTCACTCCTCGGGAACGGGCACGGGGAACGGGAACGGGAGACGAAAGGGACGGGGGGACGCGGGGAAGGGGGCGGAGGGGGCGTACGGGAGCGTTCCCAGGGTGCCCGCCCGCGCCGCCCGCCGGAACCCCGCGGGCCGGCCGCACCGGACGCCCCCTCCAGGCACTCCTCCAGACACTCCTCCAGACACCCGCTAGACAATCCGCGTAGAGAGCCCGTGTAGACCCTCCATGTAGACACGCTGCGTATACATGTGATGTATAGTTCGGCGGCATGTCCTCCCCGCTGCTCAAGAACCGCGCCAGCCTGACCCACAAGCTCGGCTACGCGGTCCGCAACCCGGCCCGGATCGCCCCCTACGTCAAGCGCACCGCCCGCGACACCTGGCTGCGCCTCAAGCACCCCGACCACGTCGCGTACTACCGCGCGGTGATGGCCTCGGACACCGGCCGCAACCCGGAGGCCGCGGTCGGCAGCCGCAGCCACGAACGCTGGCTGGCGCTGGGCGAGATGCAGTTCGCCTACCTGGTGGAGCACGGACTGCAACCCGAGCACCGGATGCTGGACATCGGCTGCGGCAACCTGCGCGCCGGCTGGCGCTTCATCGCCCACCTGGACGCCGGCAACTACTACGGCATCGACATCTCGCCGGACATCCTGATAGCCGCCAAGCGGACCCTGGCGACCTACGAACTCCAGGACAAACTCCCGCACCTGACGATCACTCAGGACCTGAAGCTGGAATTCCTGCCGTCCGCGCACTTCGACGTCGTCCACGCGCACAGCGTCTTCTCGCACTCGCCGATCAACGTCATCGACGAGTGCCTGGCGCACGTCGGCCGGATCCTGGCCCCGGGCGGGTTCTTCGACTTCACCTTCGACCGCACCGAGGGCGCCGAACACCAGGTACTGCGGGAGGACTTCTACTACCGGACCGAGACCCTGCTGCGACTGGCCCGCAAGCACGGGCTGGAGGCGCGGTTCATGGAGGACTGGGAGTCCCGGCCGCACGGCCAGTCCAAGATCCGGGTGAGCAACCCGGCCTGAAGACCCCGGACGGGGCCGCACGGACGCGCCCCGGGGCCGGTCCGGTGGATCACGGCGGGGTCCGCTCCTGACCCACCGGACCTAGGGCCGGACCGGGCCGGTGGGTCAGGGTCGGACACGCCGCGGACCCGGCCCTGACCCACCGGACCGGCCCTAGTGATCGCCGTACTTGTCGGTGTCCACCGGTGTGTCCAGTGCCAGCCGGTAGCCGCGTTTGACCACCGTCTGGATCAGCCGCGGCTCCCCCAGGGCCGTCCGCAGCCGCGCCATCGCGGTCTCCACCGCGTGCTCGTCCCGGCCGGTGCCCGGCAGCGCCCGCAGCAGTTCGGAGCGGGCCACCACCCAGCCGGGGCGGCGGACCAGGGCGCGCAGCAGCGCCATCCCGGCGGGCGGCACCGGGCGCAGCGCGCCGTCCACTACGGCGGCCCGGCCGCGGATCTCCAGCCGGCGCCCGGCGACCGGCAACGGCGGTACCCGACCCGGGAGTTCCCGGCACAGCAGCTGCACCAGCGGCCCCAGCCGGAACCGCTCCGGCTGCCGGGTGGGCACGTCCAGCGCCTCCAGCGGAAGCGCGGTCACCGGCCCCACGCACGCCACCAGCACGTCCTGCCGCAGCGCGGCCAGCAGCTCCGGCTGGATGCCGCGGTCGGCGGCCCGGCGCAGCAGCGAGGCGGCGGCCGGGGCGCTGGTGAAGGTCACCGCGTCCACGCCGCGCACCAGGACCGAGTCCAGCAGCCGATCCACCGGCCCGAGGTCGGCCGGCGGCATCCACCGGTACACCGGCACCCCGACCACCTCCGCACCGCCGGCCCGCAGCGCCTCGACGAACCCCGGCAGCGGCTCCCCGTGCAGTTGGACGGCGATCCGCCGCCCGGCGACGCCCTCCGCCAGCAACCGGTCGAGCACCTCGGCCATCGACTCCGAGGCCGGCGACCACTTCTCGGTCAGCCCGGCGGCCCGGATCGCGCCGCGCACCTTCGGGCCGCGGGCCAACAGCTCCACCCCGGCCAGCCGGCCCAACAGCGCCTCGCCCAGCCCCCAGCCCTCCGCCGCCTCGATCCAGCCGCGGAACCCGATGGCGGTGGTCGCCACCACCACGTCCGGTGGAGCGTCGGCCAGTGCGCGGGTGACGGCGAGCAGTTCGGCGTCGTCCGGCAGCGGCACGATGCGCAGCGCCGGGGCGTGCACCACCTGGGCGCCGCGGCGCTCCAGCAGCGCGCCCAACTCCTCCGCCCGGCGGGCCGCGGTCACCCCGACGGTGAAGCCGTCCAGCGGACGCACCGCCCGCTCCGGCCCGGTGGGCTCCTGCCCGGCTGCCTCCTGCTGATCGTGCATCGGTTTGTCCGTCCCGCTCCGCCCGAGTGGTCTACTGCGCCCTGCGTCCCGGTGTCGCCGGGCGCTCCCGTCCGTCGTACGCCCGGGTGTCGCCGCGGGCTCCGGCACACCCGCGCAAGGTGTCGAGCCTGCCAACGGCACATGACAGGCCCGGTGCGTCAGTATTTCCCTCCTGTTACGGCCGCGCCTCTTGGGGCGCGGTTTTCAGACGTCGGCGTACGCGGGACGGCGCGCCGCCCCGTCCGCATCCGCGGCGGCCGGCCCGCGCTCCGGGCGGCGCAGGTACACCGCCCAGGTGACCACCCCGCACACCGCGTAGTACGCCAGGAACGCGGCGCACGCCGGCACCCCGGAGCCGGTGGCGGCGAACGCCTCCCGGAAGGCGAGGTTGATGCCCAGCCCGCCGAGCGCGCCCACCGCCCCGATCAGCCCCATCGCGGCCCCCGAGAGCCGCCGTCCGGACGCCGCGGCCGCCTCGCCGGTCAGCCCCCGGCGGAGCGCCCGGGCCAGGAAGATGCCCGGGATCATCTTGTACGTGGCGCCGTTGCCCAGGCCGGTGAGCAGGAACAGTGCGGTGAAACCGACGAGGAAGAGCGGCAGCGAGCGCACCGCAGAGGCGACCAGCACCACGCCGGTGGCCAGGCCCATCGCCGCGAAGTTCCCCAGGGTGATCCGCGCGCCGCCGTACCGGTCCGCCAGCCATCCGCCGACCGGTCGGGCCAGCGACCCCAGCAGCGGCCCGACGAAGGTCAGCGACGCCGCCTGGAGGGGCGTGCGCGCGAACTGGGTCTGCAGGACGAGCCCGAAGGCGAAGCTGTAGCCGATGAACGACCCGAAGGTCCCGACGTAGAGCAGCGCCATCACCCAGGTGTGCCGGTCCCGGGCCGCCTCGACGACCGCGCCGGTGTCGTTGGTCACCGTTGCGAGGTTGTCCATGCGCAGCGCGGCCAGCACCGCCGCGAGCACGATCAGCGGCAGGTACACGGCCAGTACGAGTCGCGGCTGCGCGGCCCCCACCGTCCCGATGACCAGCAGTCCCAGCAGTTGGACCACCGGCACCCCGAGGTTGCCGCCGCCGGCGTTCAGCCCCAGCGCCCAGCCCTTCTTCCGCAGCGGGTAGAAGGAGTTGATGTTGGTCATGGACGAGGCGAAGTTCCCACCGCCGACCCCGGCCAGCGCGGCCACCGCCAGGAACACCCCGTACGGCGTCCCCGGCCTCATCACCACCGCCGCCGCGATCGCCGGCACCACCAGCAGCAGCGCGCTGAAGACCGTCCAGTTGCGCCCGCCGAACCGCGCCACGGCGAAGGTGTACGGCACCCGCAGCACCGCCCCCACCAGCGTCGGCACCGCCACCAGGAAGAACTTCCCGGCCGGGTCGATCCCGTACCCCGGGCCCATGAACAGCACCAGCACCGACCACAGGCTCCACACCGAGAAGCCGATGTGCTCGGTCAGCACCGAGAAGACCAGATTGCGCCGGGCGATCCGCTCGCCGGACTCCCGCCAGAACACCTCGTCCTCGGGGTCCCAGCGCTCGATCCAGCGCCGCCCCTTCCTGGGCCGGCCACCCGTAGTCCGGGTGCCGGCCATCTCCGTCGCGGTCTCGGCCGTCATCGCGCCTCCCAAGGGTCGGTTCGGTCCGCGGACCGATTCCGTCCCCGACGCTAGGGACGACGGGTTACCTCCTTGTGGCAGCACGTGACCAGCGCGAAACCTTGCGCTCACGCGGTGCGGATGCATGCGGTGAGCCACCGCGGCACACCCGCGGCGTACGGAGCGGGGGCGGTGCGCCACCGTGCACCACGCGCCCCCGCGTTCACCCGAACGGGGTAATGGCACGTGCCGCGGACACTGCCAGCCTTTTCCTCCGACGCACGGAGTGACCAGCCCACCACGCTCCGTCGCCGACGCGGAGGCGCCTCCCGTCCGGCGGCGGCCGTTCCCCCCTGCCAGGGCGCCACACCCACCCCCGCAGGGATGCCGGGCACCCTCGGACACCGGAAGGAAAGGGATGCGATGCACCGATCACCGCAGCGGATCACCGGCGGACGGTACGGCTCCTGACACCCCCAGCCGCCGCGCGATCCCCCGCCGGGGCGCCTCCCCGCCCCGGCACCACCGAGGGCCGGTCCGGCCGGTCGCGGCCGGACCGCCCCGGGCCCCGCCCGCCCTCGCCCAGCCCTAAGGCCAAGGAGTGGTACCCCCGTGGACTTCCTGGTGTTCCCCGACCACCCCGTCGCCGACCGGCTCGCCGCCTGCCTGCCCCGGACCCCGGCCACCCACACCGTCACGCACCTCTCCGGCCGCCCCTGGATCGTCGGCCACTGGCGGCGCGAGGAGGCGGTCACCGCACGGGTCGGCCCGCGCTGCGCGGTGCTGCTCGGCACGACCTCGGCCACCCCGGACACGCTGGCCCGGCTGCTGCGCCGACTGCGCGGCCTCGACGATCTCGGCGGGCGCACCGGGCTCCGCCACGAACTCCCCGGCAGCTTCTTCCTGTTGGCCTGTATGGGCGCCGAGGTCCGCGCCCAGGGCAGCCTCTCCGCGGTCCGCCAACTGCACCGCACCGACCTCGCCGGCCTCACCGTCCTGGGCAGCCGCCCGCAGGACCTGGCCGCACTGGCCGACGCGGCGGCCGCCGCCGGCCTGCCCGGCGCCCCGCGGACCGGCACGGTCGACGAGGAGGCGCTGGCCACCCGCCTGCTCGCGCCCGGCGCCCCGCTGCCGCTCGCGCTGCGCACCCCCTGGCACGCGGTGCACGCCGTACCCCCCGGCCACTGCGCCACCCACGACCCGGCCGGCCGCTACCGCGAGGACCGCTGGTGGCACCCGCCGGAGCCGGACCTCCCGCTTCCGGACGCCGCCGAGGCCGTACGGGAGGCCCTCAGCGCGGCCGTGCACGCCCGGACGCACCGGGCCACCCTCAGCGCCGACCTCTCCGGCGGCCTGGACTCCACCAGCCTGTGCTTCCTGGCCGCCCGCGACGGGACCGAACTGATCACCACCGCCTGGGAGGGCCGCGACCCGGCCGACGACGGCCCCCTGTGGAGCGCCCACAGCGCCTACCGCCTCAGCCAGGTCCGCCACGGGGGCCGCCACCTCCCCCTCCCGTACACCGACGCCCCCACCTGGTACACCCCGCCCGCCCAGCCCGCGCACACCGACGCCGCCGGGCCGCTGGTCGCCGTCCGGGAGGCCGCCCGGCTGGTCCACCAGGCGCGGCTGGTCGCGAAGTTCGGCTCCCGGATGCACCTGGCCGGCGTCGGCGGCGACGAGTTGTTCACACTGCGGCCGGTGGCACTCAACTCCCTGGCCCGCGGCGACCTCCGCGAAGCCGTCCGGCTGGCCCGCCGGGCCCGGCGACTCGCCTCCTGGACCCTGCCGGCCACCGTGCGCACCCTGCTCGGCGGCCGCTGCTACCCCCGGTGGCTGGCCGCCGGCGCCGACCGGATCGCCCCCGACGCCCGTCGCCGGCCCGGCGGGGCGGACTGGGAGGAGTTCCCGGCGATGCCGCCCTGGGCGCATCCGGACGCGGTCGCCACGGTCCGCCGGCTGCTGCATGTGGCCGCCGCCGCGGCACCGGAACCGTTCGACCCGCTGCGCGCCCAGCACGAACTGGCCGCCGCCGCGGTCCGGGCCGGCGAGCGGGTGCGCGGCGTCGACGCGCTGACCTCGGCGCACGGCGTGGCGTACGAGGCGCCGTTCCTGGACGACGCGGTGATCGAGGCGGCGTTGGCGGTCCGGCTCGCGGACCGGGTGCCGGGCGGCGGCGGCAAACCCGTGCTGGTCGCGGCGATGCGCGGCACCGTGCCCGGCCCGGTCCTTGGCCGCGGCGGCCGGCGCGCGCACAGCGCGGAACTGCACGCCGGGCTGCGCCGGAACCGCCGGGCGCTGGCCGCGCTGTGTGCGGACTCCCGGCTGGCGGCGCTGGGCCTGATCCGCCCGGAGGCACTCCGTCCGATCCTGACGTCCCTGCAACCGGACACCGCTGCGCTGCGGCCGCTGGACCCGACCCTGGCCGCCGAGTTCTGGTTACGGGCCCGGCCGACCCCGCCGGCCTGCGACACCGTCCCGGCGCCCGCCGCCCGGATGCCCGCCCCGACCGGCGAGGGCGGCTGACCCGCGCCCGACGGAGGTCCGCCGGGCGGCCGGCTCGGCGGTCAGTTCCAGCCGATCGTCCTCAGCTGGTCAGTTCGACGGGCGGACCCATCCAGATCGTCTGGTCGCAGATGTTCATCCGGGTCTTCTTGCCCTTTTCGTCCCGGACCTTTATCGCCTTCTGGTGGTGGTCGCGGGGCGCGCCCACCACCGCCTCGTCATTGCTGACCAGGCAGTCCGCGGGCGTCATACCGGGCCCGTGGTCCTTGTAGCGCAGGCTGGTCGTCACCGTGCCACCGCGCCCGAGGTCTATCGGCATGGTGCGGCCCTGCCCCTTGCCGTCCGACTCCGGCCCCTTGCCGACGTGGACCGCGAACGTGGGGAAGCCGTCGAAGACGCACGGCTGCGAGCCCTTGTTCACGCCCGAGAGCCGGGCCTCCCGATGGGTGCTGTGTGGCGTGTCCTTGAGGACGGTGACCTTCCAGCTCAGGCCCTTGGTCTTGCAGTTGGCGTGCAGTGCCGCCATCCGCCCCGAGCCGCAACCGGTCAGACCCAGTCCGGCGGTAACGGTCAAGGCGAGTGCGGCCACCGTCGTCGCGAGCACGGAACGTCGCTGCACGACTCCCCCTTGTTCCATCCGTTTGTCCTGTTCGCACACATCGTTCGCACGCGATGTCCTTCCGTAAGGAAGGAATTTCGGTGCGGTTGGTTGCCTGCGCGCGGGGACGGATACGCATCTCATAAAGAGATATCGATCACGTCGCGGTCGCGCGCTCCTCGTCGCCGGGCGCCCGGCGGGATCCTACGGCCCCTCAGCGCCCGCCGCGGCCACCCCCATCGCCGTGGCATCCGCCGCCGGCAGCCACCAGTCGTCGCCGGGGAGCGTCAACCAGCCCTCCCGGGCTCCCAGTTCCCGGGCCGTGGCCCGCAGCACGTCCAGCCCGGGATGCCGCAACCCCCGCCGCCACACCATCCCCACCGGCGACAGTGGCACCGGATCCACCACCGGCCGCAGCACCATCCCCGGCACCTCGATGAACTCCGTACTCGCCAGCACCAACCAGCCGTGCTTGCGCACCACCCGGACGAACTCCTCCGCCCCCTCGATCTCCGGGAACGGCTCCGCCATCGCGATCCCCCGCCCCGCGAAGAGCCGCGCCGCCAGATCCGTCCACTCCACGGTGTGCGGGTTCCCGGCAGCCGCGTAGAGCGTCTCACCGGCCAGCCGGCCCAACGGTACGGCGGCGGCACCGGCCAGCGGATGGTCCGCGCGCAGCAGCACCGCCATCGGCTCCAAGCGGACCGGCTGGTGACCGAGCCCGGCCCGGGCCGCGGCCGACAGCCCCGCGAACCGCCCGAAGGAGACGTCCAGCCGCCCGGCCGCCAACGCCGCGGCGGCACCGGTCAGCCCACCGTGGAACCGCGCGACCAGTTCACAACTGTCCGGCACCCGCCGCCGGGCCTCCTCCAACACCCGGTACCCGGTCCCGACCGGCGCCCCCACGTCCACCACCAACGGCCGCGCGGGATCCGCCCGGAAGGCCGCCGCCAGCTCCTCGTGGGCCGCCAACACCCGCCGCGCGTACGGCAACAGCCGCTCCCCCTCCCCGGTCAGCGCCACCTGCCGGGTACTGCGGACGAACAGCTGGGCCCCCAACTCCCGCTCCAGCCGTCGGACATCTCGGCTGAGCGCCTGCTGGGCGACGTAGAGCCGGGCGGCGGCCCGGGTGAAGTGCAATTCTTCGGCGACGGCGGTGAACGCCCGCAACAGCCGGGGGTCGATGTCGTACGGCACCGCCCCATCCTCACCCCTCACAGAGGCCCCGCACAGCGAGTTCCCGCACCTCAGGCGCCCTCACCCGGACACTCACCACACAACTGCGTCAATCGCCCCGTCCAGGTGTTGGACGATCACCGGGTCCCACCGCGACCGTTGCGGACATGATCCTCTTCCTGGCCGCCCGCCCCGTCTCGCCCCGTACCGTCCGTCCCCGCCCCGCCCGCCGACGCTCCCCCTACGCCCGGATCTTCGCCGTCCCCGGCACCCGCGCCTTCACCGCCGCCGGCCTCCTCGCCCGGCTACCGATGGGGATGCTCAGCGTCAGCGCGGTCCTGATGATCGCAGGCAGCCGCGGCTCCTACGCCCTCGCCGGGGCGGTCACCGCCACCGGCCTGGCCGCCACCGCACTGGTCGGCCCCTGGACCGCCCGGCTCGTCGACCGCCACGGCCAGGCCCGGATCGCCGTCCCGGCCACCGCCGTCGCCGCCCTCGGCTCGCTCTCCCTACTCCTGTGCGTCCGCGCCGGCGCCCCGGACTGGACCCTCTTCGCCTCCTACGCCGCCACCGCCACCACCCCCAACACCGGCGGCATGTCCCGCGCCCGCTGGGCACACCTCTTCCGCGACGACCCGGCCGCCCGGCACACCGCCAACTCCTTCGAGCAGGCCGCCGACGAACTGTGCTTCCTGCTCGGCCCGGTCCTCGCCACGCTGCTGTGCACCACCGTCGCCCCGGAGGCCGGCACCGCGGTCGCGGCCGCCCTGCTGCTCACCGGCGTCCTGCTCTTCGCGGCCCAACGCCGCACCGAACCGCCCGCCGTCCCGCGCCCGCCCGGCCGCACCCTCCCCCAGCCTCCGGCCGGGGAGCCCCCCACCCCACTCCGCACCCGCGGCCTGCCACCACTCCTGCTCACCTTCCTGGCCACCGGCGCGATCTTCGGCTCCCTGGAAGTGGCCACGATCGCCTACGCGGACGCGCACGGCTACCGCCCGGCGGCCGGCGCACTGCTCGCCCTCCAGGCGGCCGGTTCCGGCGCGAGTGGACTGCTGCTCGGCCTGCTGCCACCGGCGGCCCGACCCGCCCGGCGCTTCCTGGGCTGCGTCGCCGCGATGGCCGCGCTGCTGACCCTGCCGCTGCTGGCCGCCTGCACGGGCGCGCCGGTGCTGCTCGCCGCCGCCCTGCTGACGGCCGGGACGGCCACCGCCCCGGCCATGGTCACCGGCATGGGCCTGGTCCAGTCCCGCACCCCGGCGGGCCGACTGAACGAGGGGATGACGCTGGCGGTGACCGCGCTGCTGGCCGGCATCGCGACCGGCTCCGCGGCCGGTGGCTGGGCCGCGGACCACCTCCCGTCGCCCGCCGCCGGATACGCCGTACCGGCCGCGGCGGCGGCCCTGGCCCTGGCGATCACCGCGACGACCGCGGCCGCCCCTGCCCGACGGGCCCGACGGCTGGACTAGGGCCTGTCCGGTGGGTGCGGGTGGCGGAACCCCCGCACCCACACCACCCACGCCACCCACGGCGAAGGCCACACAAAAACGACGAAGGCGACGCGGCCCGCACATTCGCGGGCACACGTCGCCTTCGTCGTTTTTTCGTGGAGATGGCGGGAATCGAACCCGCGTCCAACGGTGCAGAATCAGGGCTTCTCCGAGTGCAGTCTGCTGCGATTTTCTCAGCCCCGGAGATCACGCAGACAAGTCTCCGACGGGCTCAGTCACTGTTAGTTGTCCTTACTGCACCCCGTGACCGGGTTCAGAAGTAAAGTCCCCTAGCTGATGCCAGGAACCGGGTCGGGAACATCCCCGGGCTGACACTTCGCAAGTCGCTACTTAGGCAGCGAGGGCGAAGGAATCGCGCTTGGTGTTGGCGATTATTGGTTGCGACATATGGTTTACGAGATCATTGCCGCTTCCTCGACTCGCTTCCCCTGCTTCGACATCCGCTGTCGAAACCGATCATCCCCATGTTTTCTTTTCAAGGTGGTGCCACACCCTCGCGGGGTGTGACCCCATCGTACGTGACCAACGCACGAGGGTGCCAGCATATTCCCGGCGGCCGCCGCAGACCCGGTCCGGCCGCCGGGAACGTCAGGCCCGCTGCCGGCGGCGCACCGCCGAGATCGCCCGGTCCGTCTCGCGACGGTCCTGCTGCTCGCGCAGCGTCTGCCGCTTGTCATACTCCTTCTTGCCCTTGGCCAGCGCGATCTCGACCTTGGCCCGGCCGTCCTTGAAATACAGGGACAGCGGCACGATCGTGTGACCCGAGTCCTGGGCCTTGACCTCCAGCTTGTCGATCTCGGCGCGGTGCATCAGCAGCTTCCGCTTCCGCCGGGCACTGTGATTCGTCCAGGTGCCCTGCGCGTATTCCGGGATATGCACGTTGTGCAGCCAGGCTTCGCCGCCGTCGATCTGGACAAATCCGTCCACGAGCGACGCCCGGCCCTGACGCAGCGACTTCACCTCGGTGCCGCTCAGCACCAGACCACACTCATAGGTGTCCAGAATGTGGTAGTCGTGCCGCGCCTTCTTGTGCTGCGCGACGAGCTTGCGCCCGTCGTCCTTCTCTTTGCCCTTGCCCTTGGTAGCCATAGTGCGGCCATTTTCGCACTACGTACCGGTGCCGAGGCCACTCAATACTGTGCGGGCCCGTTTCTCGGCATGATCCTCGACGATCAGGTCCGGGGTGATGCCGGCGCCGTCCACCGCGCGGCCGGCCGGGGTCCGGTAATGGCCGACGGTCAACTCCGCGACCGAGCCGTCCGGGAGCTCGCTGGGCATCTGGATCGAGCCCTTGCCGAACGTCGGGGAACCCACCACGACCGCCCGACCGCGGTCCTGGAGGGCTCCGGACAGCAGCTCGGCGGCGCTCATCGTGCCGCCGTCCACCAGCACGACCAGGGGGGTCCGGGTGTCGCCGGTGCCCGCGGCGTACAGGGCGCGTTGGCTGCCGTGCACGTCGTAGGTGGCGACCAGGCCGCCGTCGAGGAAGACCGAGGCGGTGGCGACGGCCTCGCTGACCAGGCCGCCGGTGTTGCCGCGCAGGTCCAGCAGCAGGCCCGCGCGCGGATCGGCGGTGCGCACCGCACGGCGGACGGCGGCCCCGGTGCCCTTGGCGAACGCGGCGATCTTGATGCGGGTCGGGCTGCCGGCGCCGGCCGGGCGGTCCACGGTGACGTTCTGGGTGTGCAGGCGGGTGCGGTGCAGGGTCACGCTCCACTGGCGGGCACCGCGCCGGAGGTCCAGCCGGACGGGCGTGCCGGCGGCGGCGTCGGAACCCTCGGGGCCGTCGCCGCGCAGCCGGGCGACGGTCTCGGTGACCGGCCGGCCCTGGACGGGGCTGCCGTCGACGGCGTCGAGGCGATCGCCGACGGTGATGCCGGCGCGCGCCGCGGGGCCGCCGGGCTGGACCCGGGACACCGTGATCCGGCCATCCTCCCGCTGCCGCACCCACAGTCCGACGCCGACGTAAGCGCCGCCCAACTGGGCCTGGAAGTCCTCGAATTCGCCGGGGGTGTAGACCGTCGACCAGCGGTCGCCGCTGCGGCTGACGACGTCGGCGGCGGCCTGCGCACCGGACTTGCCGTCCGCGGCGGCCTGCGCCGCGGCCCGCGCGGCCCGTGCGGCCCATTCGACGGATGCCCGGTCGGCGACCGTGTCCTCGGCCGGGCGGCTGCGGGCGGCGGGCTCGGCGACGTCCGCCGCGTCGTCCCAAGTGCCGGTGGCCGCGCCCGCGGCGAGCACCCCGGTGAGGAACAACGTCAGGGCCGCCCCGCGGCGGATGCGGCGGGGCCGGTCGTACGAACACGGGCCCGACATGCCGGTGAGTCTAGGCGACGAAAGGGCGCCGTACGGTGAGTTGACCGTACGGCGCCCTTGGCGAAGCTCACACCTTGAGGTACTTGCGCAGCGCGAAGAACGCGGCGAGCGCGGGCATCAGCAGGCCGATGAGGAGGACCAGCGGGAGCACCGCCAGGACCGAGTCCCAGCCGATGAAGTTGACCACCTGGATCTGCTTGGCCAACCACTGGTTGATCATGAAGTACTTGCCGCCGACGAGCAGGAAGCAGGCGAACACGGCGCCGATCAGGCCGGCGATCGCGGCCTCCATGATGAACGGCATCTGGATGTAAAAGCTGGACGCGCCGACCAGCCGCATGATGCCGGTCTCCCGGCGGCGACTGAACGCCGACACCCGCACGGTGTTGACGATCAGCATCAGCGCCACCACCAGCATCAGGCCCATGACGCCCAGGGCCGCGTACCGCATGCCGTCCAGGAGACGGAACAGCGGCTCGACGGTGTCCCGTTGGTCCTGCACCTGCTCGACGCCGGGCCGTTCGGAGAACGCCGACTTGATGACGTCGAACTTCGTCGGGTCCTTGAGCTTGACCCGGAAGGACTCCGGCAGCTGGTCGGGCGTCACCAGACCGGCCACGGGCGTGTCGCCGAACTGCTCCTTGTAGTGCTTGTACGCCTGGTCGCTGGTCTCGTGCTCCACGTTCTGCACCAGCGGCAGCCGGTGCAGTTCGGCCAGGATGTCGTTCTTCTGCTGGTCGGTCGCCGCGCCCTTGGCGCAGTTGGCGGCCGTCTCGGCGTCGTTCTTGTTGCAGAAGAAGATGGAGACGTTGACCTTGTCGTACCAGTAGCCCTTCATCGTGCTGACCTGGTCACGCATCAGCAGTGAGGCGCCGAACAGGCCGAGCGAGAGGGCTACGGAGACGATGACGGCGAAGGTCATCGTGAGATTTCGGCGGAGACCGACGCCAATCTCCGACAGGACGAATTGGGCGCGCATGGCGTCCTTTCAGTGCTGGTAGCCGTACACGCCGCGCGACTGGTCGCGTACGAGCCGGCCCTTCTCGAGTTCCATGACCCGCTTGCGCATCTGGTCGACGATCTGCTGGTCGTGGGTGGCCATGACCACCGTCGTCCCGGTGCGGTTGATCCGGTCCAGCAGCTTCATGATGCCGACGGAGGTCTGCGGGTCGAGGTTGCCGGTGGGTTCGTCGGCGATGAGCAGCAACGGGCGGTTGACGAAGGCCCGTGCGATGGCGACGCGCTGCTGCTCACCACCGGACAGCTCACCCGGCATGCGGTCCTCCTTGCCGCCGAGGCCGACGAGTTCGAGGACTTCGGGCACCGTCTTGCGGATCTGTCCGCGCGGTTTGCCGATCACTTCCAGGGCGAAGGCGACGTTCTGTCCCACCGTCTTGTTAGGGAGCAGCCGGAAGTCCTGGAAGACCGTCCCCACCTGGCGGCGCATCTGCGGCACCTTCCAGTTGGAGAGCTTGGCCAGATCCTTCCCCAGTACGTGGACGGCGCCATGGCTGGCGCGCTCCTCGCGCAGGAGCAGTCGCAGGAAGGTGGACTTACCGGAGCCCGAGGAGCCCACCAGGAAGACGAACTCGCCGCGCTCGATCTCCAGGGAGACATCCCTGAGTGCGGGGCGGTTCTGCTTCGGGTAGGTCTTGGAGACGTTGTCGAATCGGATCACAGATGCACCACGGTCGACCTGGGTAGGGGCACGGGTTGCCGGTCAGGGCTCCCGTCGGTGAGCGTGACCCTACGCGAACCTCGAGTGGGGGCGAAGTCGTCGTAGGGGGTTGGTGGGTTTCTTCACGGCGCCTATGGGACAAAAGACGCACAATGCCGAGTCGGCGGGCGGCAGAAAGCTGCACGGGTGGGAGGAGAAGGCCGCGTGGGCGGGAGGGGGAAAGCCGCACGGGCGGCAGGAGAGAGCCGCGTGGGCGGGAGGGGGAAAGCCGCGTGGGCGGGCGGGTGAGACCCCGGCACGCGGGAGGGAGAGACCCGTGCGGGCGGTAGCGAGAGATCCTCGGGGCGCGCCGTACGACGACGGAGCTGGCACAGTGGTAAGGGAACCGACGCGCCTCCCGGTGCGTTGGTGCAGTGAGTAAGGAGGTCGCATGACGTACGACCGATTGGTGTGCGCCAATTGCGCGGCCCCTGTGAGCGAGGGCCGCTGCCCCGTGTGCCGGGCCAACAGGGAACGACTCCAGCAGCAAGCAGGCATTTTCGGCCAGCTCAGCCCCGTGGTGCTGGCGGCCCTGCTGATCGCCGTGATCGCGGTCGCGGTGCTGCTCCGCCAGGCCGTCTAGGAGCCCGCACCCGACCGCGGCGCCGCAGGGTGACGGCGCCGCCGCGCAGCGTGTCCGAAGAGCGCTCCGCCTCCCCCAGATACGCCCGAGGGGCCCGGGACGCACAGCGTCCCGGGCCCCTCGTCGTGTGCCGCGTCAGCGTCAGGCAGCCGCCGCGCCGCCGCCGTTCTTGTTGATCAGACGGGGCAGGACCCGGAAGCCCACACCGCCGGCGATCATCGTGGCCGCACCGATCAGCAGGAAGGTGGTGCCGGACGAACCGGTTTCCGCCAGCTGACCGCCCTTGGCCTGCTGCTTGGCCTGGCCGGGGGTGTCGACGACCTGCTCCTTGCCCTGGCCGGGCTGCTCGATCGGCTTGGAGCCCTCGTTGTCGGTGCCGGTACCGGTGCTGTCGCCGCCGGTGCTGCTGCCGCCGGAGTGGCCGCCACCAGTGCTGCTACCACCGGAGTGGCCGCCACCAGTACTGCTACCACCGGTGCTGCTGCCACCGGAGTGACCGCCGGTGCTGCCGCCGGTCTGGCCGCCGGAGGTCTGACCGCCGGTGTGGCCGCCGGAGGTCTCGCCGCCGGAGGTCTGGCCACCCGTGGTCTGGCCGCCGGTGGTCTCGCCACCCGTGGTCTGACCGCCGGAGGTCTGACCACCGGTGGTCTCGCCACCCGTGGTCTCGCCACCCGTGGTCTGACCGCCCGTGGTCTGGCCGCCGGTGGTCTCGCCACCCGTGGTCTCGCCACCGGAGGTCTGACCGCCGGAGTCTTGGCCACCGCTGATCTCGCCACCGGTGGTCTGACCGCCGGAGTTCTGGCTGCCGATCTCGCCGCCGGTGGAGTCGCCGCCGGTGGACTCGCCACCCGTGGAGCTACCGCCGGTGGAGCTACCGCCGCCAGTCTCGTGGCAGAACAGCTTGAGCACGTCCCACGGCTTGCAGACCGTGCCGCCGCTCTGGCCCTGGCCCGTCTCAGCTGCCGATGCCGCGCCGGCCGCGGTGAGCGACGCACCGGCCGCGATCACCGCACCGGCCGCAATGCGCGCAACGCGCAGCCGCGTCTTCTTCGTCATGTACTGCTACCCCCAGTAGCTGAACTCGTCATTGGAGCACCGCCGCACGGGGCAACGACCGATGGGGGTATGCACGCCACGACCTCGCACTGACTGCGGGCCATTCGCCTCCCCGTTCTTGCACGCGCCCCATGACACACGCATGCCGCGCTCAGCCTTCCCAGTTCTCGGAACATCGTCAAGGCCGAATAAAGGGTTGATGCCTGAATTGCCCGGAGATGGGCGATACATGGACGTACGACTGTGACCTAACCGCCACCGCAAAAAACAACTGCCCCCCTCAGGGAGGCAGTTGTCGGGACGTTCCGCGGCCTTTTGTCCGCTTGCGTCTGCGGTTACTTCGCCTGCTGCTCCTGCTGCTTGCGCCAGCGGATGCCGGCCTCCAGGAAGCCGTCGATGTCGCCGTCCAGCACGCCCTGCGGGTTACCGACCTCGCACTCCGTCCGCAGGTCCTTGACCATCTGGTACGGGTGCAGGACGTACGAACGCATCTGGTTGCCCCAGGAGTTGCCGCCGTCGCCCTTGAGAGCGTCCATCTTGGCCCGCTCCTCCTGGCGGCGCCGCTCCAGCAGCTTCGCCTGGAGGACGTTCATGGCGGTGGCCTTGTTCTGGATCTGCGAGCGCTCGTTCTGGCAGGAGACGACGATGCCGGTGGGGATGTGCGTCAGCCGGACCGCGGAGTCCGTGGTGTTGACGCCCTGGCCGCCGGGGCCGGAGGAACGGTAGACGTCCACCCGCAGATCGCTCTCGTCGATCTCGATGTGGTCGGTCTGCTCGACGACCGGCAGCACCTCGACGCCCGCGAAGGAGGTCTGGCGGCGGCCCTGGTTGTCGAACGGCGAGATCCGCACCAGGCGGTGCGTGCCCTGCTCCACGGAGAGCGTGCCGTAGGCGTAGGGCACCTGGACGGCGAAGGTGGTCGACTTGATGCCGGCCTCTTCGGCGTACGAGGTCTCGTACAGCTCGGTCTTGTAGCCGTGGCGCTCGGCCCAGCGCAGGTACATCCGCTGGAGCTTCTCGGCGAAGTCCGCGGCGTCCACCCCACCGGCCTCGGCGCGGATGCTCACCACGGCCTCGCGGGCGTCGTACTCGCCGGACAGCAGCGTGCGGACCTCCAGCTCGTCCACCGCCTTGCGGACGTCGGTCAGCTCGCGCTCGGCCTCGGCGCGGGTCTCCTCGTCGCCCTCGGCCTCGGCGAGCTCGAAGAGCACCTCAAGGTCGTCGACGCGGCCGCGCAGCTCCTCGGCCCGGCGCAGCTGGCCCTGGAGGTAGGACAGCTGGCTGGTGATCTTCTGCGCGTTCGCCGGGTCGTCCCACAGGGACGGCGCCGCGGCCTGCTCCTCAAGCACGGCGACATCGGCCCTCATCTTGTCGAGGTCCAGGACGGCCTCGATCGACTCCATGGTCGAGGAGAGGGACTTCAGCTCTTCGGATACATCGACGACTGCCACGCACCCAGCCTAACGGCTGCCACCGACAATGTGCCCCGGCCCCGGCTACCCGGCCGGGGCGGGACCGGGGCGCTCGGGCCCACAGTCCGCCTCGCGCGCCGTTCCCGCGCCGGCGCCGCGGCGGCGTCAGCCCCAGGTCACGGGGCCCGATGCGGCTGGTGCACGCCGGGCCTGGCGTCGCCCCCCTCGTCGCCGCCCGAGGCCAGCAGACCGCCGACCACGGCCGCCACGACGACCAGGGCGGCCGCCACGCCCACCTTGATCCGACGGCGGCGCACCGCCTCCGGCGACGAACGGTGCCGGGCCGAGCCCGCCCGACGCTCCCCCGCGGCCCGCGGGGCGCGGGCGGTGCCGTGCGCGCCGCCGGCCAGTTCGTCCGGCTCGGGGACCCGCATGCTGGTGTGCGTCTCCCGGTTGGAGTCCGGTTTCGCCCCCTGGACGAGGGGGACCGCGCCGCGCGGCGGCCCTTCGGGCGCCGCCGTCGCGTAGTGGGCCTCCTGGCGGGAGCCGGTGGGAACGCCCTCCGGGTCGTCCGCCGGCTGCTCGTCGCCGGGCTCGTCGATGTCCAGCGGCGGGATGCCGGCCAGACCGGGCAGGATCTCCCGCAGCCGGGCGGCGAGTTCCGGGGCCCGCAACCGGGAGGCAGGCGCTTTGGCCAGGCACTGGAGCAGCAGTTGCCACAGCTCGTCCGGAATGCCGGGCAGCGGGGCAACACTCTCGGTGACGTGGCGGCGCAACACCGCGCCGGAGTGGCCGCCCCCGAAGGGCGTGAAGCCGGCGAGCATCTCGTACAGGACGGTGGCCAGCGCGTAGACGTCCACCGAGGCGCGCGGCGGCAGCCCTTCGATGATCTCCGGGGCGAGGTAGTCGGGGGTGCCGATGACCTTGGTCGAGCGGAGCGGGTGGGTGGTCCCCCCGGTCGGAGGCTGGGGGAGGGTCCTGCGTGGGGAGTCGACCAGGCGCGCGATGCCGAAGTCGGTGAGCAGCGCGGGGTGCGCGCCACCGGGGCCGAGCGGCCCCTGCATGTCCAGGAGGACGTTCTCCGGCTTGACGTCGCGGTGCACGATCCGGGCGGCGTGCGCGGCGGCGAGGCCGTCGGCGACGTCGGCCGCGATGGCCACGGCGGCCTCCGGGGCCAGCCGCCGCTCGCGTTCCAGGCGGGTGCGCAGGTCGGTCCCGCGGACCAGGTCCATGACGAGCGCGAGGTCGGCGCCGTCGACGACGAGGTCGCGGACGCCGACGACACGCGGGTGCTCCAGGCTCAGCAGCGCCGCCCGCTCCTGCACGAAGCGGCCGACGAGCTCCTGGTCGGAGGCGAGATCCTCACGCAACAGCTTGATGGCCACGGCCCCTTCGGGACCCTCGCCCAGCCATACCGTGCCCGCACTGCCGCGCCCCAGGATCTGGTGGGCGGTGTACCGGCTGCCGATCTTCCGTGCCAAGACTGCTCCGACGTGTCGGGCCCCCGAGCGTCCTGCGGGGGCTGAGGTTGGCGTCAAAGCTACGCGGGCGCCAGAGGGTTCAGTGCCCCCAATGGCGGCAACCGTCACTTCTGTCCGGGAATTCATCGGCCGGAAGTCGACAAAGAGACTATGCTGCCGCCGCTCCGTCCGTACGGACCGTCAGCCACCGATTTTCTGTACGAAGTCCCGCACGCTGGTGAAGATGTCGCCGATCTGCTGGAAGAAGCCCTTGGTCGTCCCGATCCACTCCTGGAGCGGGGTGAACTCCCAGATCAGCCAGGCCGCCACGAACAGCAGCAGCACCGTGAACAGGCAGCCCTTCAGACAGCCCAGACCGGGGATCCGCATCGGGTTGGCGCTGCGCGGCCGCGGTTCGCGCCGGGGCCGCGGCTCCCGGGCGGGCGGCGGAGCCGGCTCGTAGCGCTGCGGCGGCGGCTCCTGACGGCGCTGCGGGGCCGGCGGCCGCTGCTGCTGCTGCTGCTGGGCGTACCCGGCCTGCTGCCCGCCGTACTGGGGCGGCTGCTGCGGGGCCGAGCGGCGCTGCGGACGGCGGCGCAGCGGGTCGTCCTGCGGGTCCAGGTACTGCACCTGGGTCTGGTCGTTGCGGTCGCGGGCGGCCCGCAGCTGGGACTCCCACGGATGCGGGCCCTCGGGCTCCGGCGGACCGGCGGTGGGCGCGCCCATCGGCATCGGGGGCACCGGCGGCATCGCACGCGTGGGCGCCGGGCCCTGGCCTCCGGGACCACCGACGCCGCCGGTGGACGGCAGCACGCTGGTCGGTGCGCCCGGGTCGTAGGAGGACGCGTTGGTCGGCAGCACCTGGGTCGGCGCGGCGGCGTCCGTCCCCTGGGAGCCGGTGCCGGGGACCGTGGCCGGGTCCGGGTCGGGGGCGAGCAGCACGGCGACACCCAGCGCGGCCTGGGCCTGCTCCGGGGTGGCCTGCGCGCCGATGCCGGCCGCGACGGTGCGCAGCCCGCGCGCCAGGTTCTCGGCGCTGGGGCGCTCCTCGGGGCGCTTGCGCAGGCAGCGCTCGATGATCGTCCACATCGGCTCGGGGAGCGAGGCGGGGCGCTGCGGCTCCTCGGCGAGGTGCTTGTGCAGCACCTCCAGGGCGGTCGCCCCGGCGAACGGCGGGCGGCCGGTGAGCAGTTCGTAGAGCAGGATGCCGGCGCCGTAGATATCCACGGCGGAGGTCTGCGGGCGGCCCTCGGCGGACTCCGGCGCCACGTAGGCGGGGGTGCCGACGAACTCGTGGGTACGGGTCAGCCCCGGGGAGTCGGCCAGCCGGGCGATGCCGAAGTCGGTCAGCATCGGGTGCATCTCGCCGCTGCCGTCCGAGCCGGCGAGCAGGACGTTGGCGGGCTTGAGGTCGCGGTGGACGACGCCGTCGGCGTGGCTGGCGGCCAGTGCGTCGGCGATCTGCGCGGTGAGCAGGGCGGCTGCCACCGGGCTGAACGGGCCGTTGTCGCGCAGGTAGCGGTGCAGGTCGGGGCCGTCGACGAGGTCCATGACGAGCGCCAGCAGGTCGCCCTCGACGACCAGGTCGCGGGTCCGGACGATGTTGGGGTGGGTCAGCCGCAGCAGGACCGAGCGCTCCCGTAGGAAGCGCATCACCACGTCGGCGTCGGACGCCAGCTCCTCCTTGAGGACCTTGATCGCGACCGTTTCGCCGGGCTCCCCCGGGACGGCGGCCTCGGCACCCGCCGCCTCCCTCTGGCGGGCACGCCAGACGGTGCCCGTGGCGCCGCGTCCCAGCGGCTCCTCAAGCAGGTACTTGCTGCCTACCGGCCGCACGTCATGCGCTCCCTGGTCGTGGTGGAGATCCTTGCCTGGCCCGCTGGGTCAGCTCGCGGCCCGTCCGCCCCACTGTAGTGCCGTCGCACAAACATTTCGGCGCGCCGGACAGGGCAGGGCTCCTCGGAAAGACGCCGGTTCCGGGTCGTTGGTTGCCCGGATTCCGAACGCCTCCCGGCCCGGCCGGTACGCGGTGTTCCCAGGTCCGCGTCAACACGGCCGGAAGCCGCTTCAGCGGTCCGGGTGCCGTCCGCCACCGACCGCTCCCATGGCAACCGATGATCGAAATCGGCCGGTTCGATGCGCGTAAGCAGGCAGTTTTCCGCCGGCCGCCGACCAATCAAGATCATTAATGGGCGGTCGGCGGGCGTGTTGTCAGCGGCAGGTGCGAGGATGCATCCCAGCACGCACGCGGTGGGGGCGCGCGGTCACTGTCGCGACGTGCATGGGACATGTCCGTGCCGACGTGCCCGGGGTGCGGTGGGGGAGCGAGCGGAGCCCCTGCCGGATTCCCGGCAGAAGGGACCGTTGACGGCGATGCAGATCCGGCTGACCGTCCTCGGGCCGCGCAGCGGCCACACCACGCGGGCCTGCGACGTCCTCGTGACGGCCCCCGCCGGGACCGCCCTGGCGACGGTGGCCGGCTCACTCGCGGCGGCCGTGGCGGGCACCGGCGCGGACGTCGGCAGCACCAGCAGCAGCGCCCCGGTCGTCCTTTACGCCGGCGCCGAGCGACTCGACCCGCAGCGCGCCGCCCTCGGCGAGCCACCCCTGATCGACGGCGCGGTGCTCTCCCTCCAGGGCCCCGGCCCCGCCCCCGCACACGGCCTGCCGCACGGCTCCGCGCGACTCCGCGTCGTCTCGGGCCCCGATGCCGGCGGCGTCCACCTCCTGCACGGCGGTCAGATCCGCATCGGCCGCTCCGCCGACGCCGACGTCCCCCTGGACGACCCGGACGTCTCCCGCCTGCACTGCGCCGTCACGGTCGAGCCCGACGGCGCGGTGTACGTCGCCGACCTGCGCTCCACCAACGGCACCGCCGTCGACGGCACCGAACTCCACGACCTCGCCGTCCCCCTGCCGCCCGGCGCCCTGCTGCGCATCGGCGAATCGGCGCTCCGCCTCCAGTCCCCGCCCCGCACCCCGGACCCGGCCCTGAACGCCACCCCCGACGGCGAGGGCCACCTCCGGGTCGCCCCCGGCCGGGTGAGCCCCGGCGCGACGGCCACCGGAGCGACCACGTCGGGTGCCTTGTACGCCCACCCCGGCCACCCCCCGACGCACGCCGGCGCGCACGGCACCCGCACCGCCCCTGCCGACCCGTACGGCACCACCACGGGCACCACCGGCACCACGGGCAACACCACCTATCCAGGGACCGACGCCAGTGGCAACGGCCCGGTAGCGCCCGGCCACGAGCACGCCACCTCGGCCGGCGCCACCCCACCGATGGCCGCCCCGCCGACCCCCGCCCCCGAGAGCTGGCCCGCCGCCGGATCCGGGCGCCGGGACACCCCGCTGCGCGGCGTTCCCGTCCCGGGGTGGGGTGGGCCGGAGGAGGGCGGCCTGTTCCCGCCCGCCGCACCCGCCACGCCCCGCCAGGAGCCCACCCCCGACCCCGCCACATACGGGCAGGGCCCGCACGACCCCACGGCACCCGGCTCCACGACACCCGGCGCCGCGGTACCCGGCTCCGAACGGGCACCGGACGCCGCCCCCCACGCCCCGACGCACGCCACCTACGGGAACGGCCCGGGCCACCCCACGGCGGACTACGAGGCACCCACCGTCCCCGCCGCGGTGGCCGGCCACGGGGTCGCGCCCACGGGCGGGCAGACCCACGGCGGACAGCAGTCCCTGGTCCCGGCCGACCCGGTGACCCGCAAGGCCGGCCGGCGCGGCGGCATCGGCGCCTGGGCCCGCCGACTCGCCGGCGGACGCCCCGTAGTAGAGCCGCACGACCCGACCCCCGAGACGGCGTACGGCGACGGGCCGGCACCCACCGACGAGCCGTCCCCTACGGCCGCCGGCACCACCCCCGCCCCCGCCGGCCCGGCCGCCCACGAACGCTGGCCGGACGCCGCCGCCGTCCTGCTCACCGCGCTCGGCCCCGGCCCCCGGCTCTGGGAGCGCGGCCCAGAACACCCGGACGCCCTCACCGTCCGCCTGGGAACGGCCGAGCGGGACGGCGGCCGCACCGTCACACCCGTCACCGTCGAACTGCGCCGGGCCGGCGCCCTCGGGCTGGCCGGACCGCGAGGCCGGCTCGTCGGCCTGGCCCGGTCCGCCACCGCGCAACTGGCCGCGCTGCACTCCCCCGGGGCGCTGGAGATCGCCTTGATCAGCGCCGACCGGGCACACGCCGTCGAGGAGCGGGTGACCGACTGGTCCTGGCTGGGCTGGTTGCCGCACGTCCGCCCGGCCCGCGGCCAGGACTGCCGCCTGCTGCTCGCCTACGACAAGGAACAGGCCGCGGCCCGCACCGCCGAACTGGTGCGACGGCTGGACGACGGCCCACTGGGCCCCGGCTGGCCCAGCGCCGACCGCGCCGAGGTGGCCTCCGCCGCCGCCCGCCACCAGGGGCCGTACACCCTGCTGATCGTCGACGGCGACCCCGGCTCGTCGGCGCTGCGCGAAACCACCGCACGACTGGCCGCCGGCGGCCCGGCGGCCGGCATCCACGTGCTGTGCCTGGCCGAGACCCCGGCCGCCTCCCCCGCCTTCCCGCTGGCCGCGACATACGAGGCGGCGCGCGTCGCCTCGCCCGCGTTCGGCGAGTGCGGGGCGGTGGCGGTGCTCAGCGGCGACGTCGCCACGGCCCTGCGGGTGGTCCAGCCGGGCTCGGGGCCGAACGGCACGGTCGCGACCGTGGACGCGGTCTCCGTCGCCTGGGCGGAGCGGTTCGCCCGGGCGCTGGCGCCGCTGCGCGAGGCCGAAACGGGCGCCGGCCCGGGCGGACCGACCGCGCCGCGCGCCGCGGTACCGCTGCCGGATTCGGCACGCCTGCTGGACGAACTGGGGCTGGCCCGCGCCACACCCGCGTCCCTGATGGCCCGTTGGGCGGCGGCCCAGGACACCGACCGGCCCAGCGCCGCCGCAGTACTGGGCGCCGGACCGCACGGCCCCGTCGTCGCCGACCTCGCGGCCGACGGCGCGCACCTGCTCGTCGAGGGCGCGGCGGCCACCGGCAAGACCGAACTACTGCGGTCCCTCGCCGCGTCGCTGGCCGCCGCGGACCGCCCGGACCGACTGTCGCTGGTACTGGTGGACGGCGCCGGCACCGAACGCGGCGAGGGCCTGCGGGTCTGTACGGAACTGCCGCACGTCACGACGCACCTGGCCGCCTCGGACCCGGTGCGGATGCGGGAGTTCGCCCAGGCGCTCTCCTCCGAACTGAAGCGGCGCGCCGAAATACTGGCCGGCACCCCCTTCTCCGAGTGGCGCACCAAGCACCTCCCGGCCCCCCGCATCATCGCCCCCCGCCGCTCCACCGAAAGCACCTCCACCCCCGGCACCTTCACCCCCAACCCCGCCACATCGTCGAGTGCCCGTACGTCGAGCACCCGCACATCGAGCGCCCCCCTGGCCAGCTCCTCCACAGCCAACGCCTCCACCGCGAGTGCTTCGGCTGCCGGCGCTTCCGTGGCCATGCCGGCCCGGCACACCCCTCCCACCCCTCCCACCCCTCACGCCTCATCGGGACCATTCGACTCGTCCAGTTCGTCTGGCTCATCCGGCACATCCGGCTCGTCCAACTCATCCGGTCTGCCCGCCACACCTGGCTCACCCGTCCCACCTGATTCATCCGCCACTTACACCCCCTCCATCCCACCCCCCACCTTCACAGCGAGTAACGAAGCCCAGGAACAAATCACTCTCCGTAATCGTTGCCGTAACAAGGAAGACAGCAGCGGCGCCCCGGCCGACCCCGCGGACCCCTCCCGCACGGGCACCCTGCGCCTCCGCACCCGCCCCGACGTCCCGCCCCAGGACCCCGACCACCCGAACCACCACGGCCACCCCGGCCCCTCCGCCACCCTCGGCGATGCGCCGACCCACCGGATGGCCGGCGCCGCGGGCACGACGGGCAGTGGAGGCTCGACCGGCACGCCGGGTCTGGCAGGCGCGGCCGGTACGGCGGCGTCCGCCGCCTCGGCAGCCTCGACAGCTTCGGCCACTCCCGGCCGGACGGCATCGCAGGCGGTAGCTCAGTCCGCTGTCCCACCGGCCGCTCCCATGCCCCGGCTCTTCATCCTGGTCGACGACTTCGACGCCCTGGTCTCCCCGGCGCTGGGCAGTACGGGCCGCCCGGCCGCCGGTTCCGTGGTGCGCGCCCTGGAGGCGGTGGCCCGGGACGGCGCGGCACTGGGCGTGCACCTGATAGCCGCCACTGGCCACCCGGACCGCACGGAAGGCACGGCGACCGCCGAACGGGCCGCCCTGCTGATCCAGTTGGGCGGCGCCACCGGCCCGTCCGAGCCGACGCCGCCCGGCTGCGAGCCGGTACCGCCCGGCCGCGGACGGCTGCACCGTGCGGCGGACGGCACGTCCACGCCGTTCCAGGCGGGGCGGGTGACCGGGCGGATACCTCGTACGTCCACGCTGCGGCCGACCGTCGTGCCCTTGGAATGGCAGCGGATGGGTGACCCGCCGGCCCGGCGCCCGCTCCGGGAACTGGGCAACGGCCCGACGGACCTGGCACTGCTGGCCAGCGCGCTACAGCGGGCCGCGCAGTCCTCGGGTGCGCCGGCGGGGCCGTCGTTGGTTTGAGGACGGTTGCGGGCGGTTGCGGGCGCTTGAGGGTGGATGTGAGGGCTTGAGGGTGGCGGCGGGGGCTTGAGGCGGTTATTGCCGCTTGAGGTGGTTGCGAGTGCTTGTGGTGCTTGCGGTGGTCGTGAGTGCTTGCGGTGGTCGTGAGTGCTTGTGGTGGTTGTGGGTGCTTGCGGGCCGTCTGGGCTGTCGGGGCCGTCAGGGCTGTTGATGCTGGGGGGGGGGCGGCCTCGGTGGCCAGTGGGGGTTAGCGGCCTGGGTGGTCGGTGCGGGATCTGCTGCGGGCCGGTGCGGGAGGGCTTCGGGGGGCGGTTCGGGGTCGGGGCGGCGGTTGCTCCTGTGGTGATGGCTCCATGGCGGGTGGTGTGTCCCGTGGTGGGTGGTGCCCCATGGCGGGTGGTGTCCAAGGCGTGATCGTGTGCCTCGCGGTGGGCTGAGGGGGCCGTGGGTTTTGGGGCTGTTGCGCGGGCGGGTCGGCGGGGCCGGTGGGGGGTCAGCCGGGTCGGGAGACGGGCCGAAATGTGGTTTCCGAGCCGGTGGTGAGGGCGGGGTGGTGGTGGAGCCGGCGAGCGGGCGCGGCCCGTAACAGGCCCATCACGAAAGGGGAGTTGGCGTGGTTGGCGGTATTGCGGAGCCGGTGGTGGGGGCGTAGGACTGTCGCACGTGCCGCGGTCTCGGGCTCAGGCTCGGACTCGGACTCAGGCTCAGGGTGAGCGCGGACGCGGCGTGGGTGAGCGCCGGTGCGAGTGGTGCGGATGCGACTCCGGTGGGATCGGCCGGCTCTGGCGCAGTTAGGGCCGGTAGAGCTGGTGGCCGGTGGGCAGCAGTGGCCAGTAGGGCAGCAGTGGCCGGTAGGGCAGCAAGGGCAGTAGCGAGCGGCAAGCCACGGTGAGGCGCCACGTACGGAGCGGCAGCGTGCACAGGACGACTGCATCGGCGACACCGCATCACGGCACCACAGCACCTCAGCGCCACAGCACCGCAGCGCCACGGGCGCTCGCCTAGACGGCACGACGGTAGACGGCACGCAGCACGCAGCACGCAGCACGCAGCACGCAGCACGCAGCTGGATGGTACGGCGCGACGGCACGGTGATTGCGGCACTGGCGTAGGCGGAACGGTTTCGGCGGCACGGCGCCGGCGTGAGCGTGCGGGGCCCGGCTGCACCGGGCGGGGCCGTTCGCGGGCGCTGGGTCAAGGGGCTAGGGCTACGGCTACGGAGGGGCTACGGGGATGCGCAGACGAGTCGACCGTATGGGGACAGGCACCGGAAGCGGCCAGACGGCGAGCAGGCAGAAGGCGAGCAGGCAGAAGGCGACCCGCGAGAAGGCGAGCGGCCAGATGGCACGTTGCGAGACGGCAACCGGCGAGAAGGCGATCGTCGGGAAGGCGAGCGGCCAGGGGGCGGGGCAGGGCGGTGTTGGCGCTGGGGGGCGCGGGGGGCGTGGGCGGGCTGTGCGGGGGGTGGCGGCCGTGGCGGTGTTGGCGCTTGGGGTGGCTGGGTGTGGAAGTGGGAGTGGGAGTGGTGGGAAGGGGGTGGGGAAAGGGAGTGGGGGTGCGGCGCCTACGGTGGCGTTGCCCAAGCTGAGTGGGCAGCGGCTCCAGGTGACGGCGGTCTGGACGGGGGCCGAGCGGGACAACTTCACCAAGGTGTTGGCGGAGTTCGAGAAGCGCACCGGGGCGAAGGTCGACTTCGTGCCCAGCGGCGATGACATGGCCGGTTTCATCGGGTCCAAGATCGCGGGTGGTGGGCCGCCGGACGTGGCGCTGCTCCAGCAGGTCGGGGTGTTGAACGAGTTCGCGGGGAAGGGGTGGCTCAAGCCGCTCGGGGCGGATGCCAAGGCGGAGTTGGCGAAGAACTTCGGCAAGGGGTGGCGGGATCTGGGGGCCCATAAGGGCACTGAGTACGGGGTGTATTTCAAGGCCAGTAACAAGTCGTTGGTGTGGTACAACGCCAAGGTTTTCGAGAATGCCGGGGTTTCCGAGCCGAAGACGTGGCCGGAGTTCTTGAAGGTGGCGCAGACGGTTTCCGAGTCAGGTGTGGAGCCGGTGTCGGTGGGTGGGTCGGACGGTTGGACGCTGACCGACTGGTTCGAGAACGTCTATCTCTCGCAGGCCGGGCCACAGAAGTACGACCAGTTGGCGAAGCACGATCTGAAGTGGACCGACCCCTCGGTCAAGCAGGCGCTGACCACGTTGGGGCAGTTGTTCGGTCGTAAGGAATTGTTGTCGGGGGGCAATGCGGGGGCGTTGCAGACGGATTTCCCGACGTCGGTGACGCAGACGTTCACCGGTGGTGACGCGCCGAAGGCGGCGATGGTGTCGTCGGCGGATTTCGCGGCGGCGAATATCGCGCAGACGAAGGCGAGGATCGGGACGGATGCAAAGGTTTTCCCGTTTCCTGCGGTGGGTGCCAAGTCGCCGGTGGTGACCGGTGGGGACGTGGCGGTGGCGCTCAAGGACGGCAAGGCGGCGCAGGCGTTGCTGACGTTCCTGGCGTCGACGGACGCGGCCGGGATCTGGGCGCGGGCGGGCGGTTTCCTCTCGCCCAACAAGGAGCTGGATCAGGCGGCGTACGGGGATGGCGTGATGCGGAAGATCTCCAAGGCGTTGATCGCGGCGGGTGACGACTTCCGGTTCGACATGTCCGATCAGGCGCCCGCTTCGTTCGGTGGCAAGCCGGGGCAGGGCGAGTGGAAGGACTTGCAGGACTTCCTGAAGAACCCCGGGGACGTGGCGGGTACCCAGCAGCGGTTGGAGCAGGACGCGACCAAGTCGTTCGGGCACTGAGGCGCGGGAACGGGGGCGCGGGCGAGCGGGCGCCGGTGGAGAGCGGTGTGCGCTGCCTCCCTCCGTGGGGCGCCTCCGTTGCGTGAGCGGGCTCCGTGTGTGCGCCACCTCGATGCGTGAAGTACCTCGATCGGGAGCGGGGGTTCGTCAACGATGAGCGATGCGGGCACGGGTGCAGGGGCGGATGCGGTGGCGGTGGGCGCGGCGGAGGTGGGGCCGCCGGCCGGGGGTGGGGTGCGGCGGCGGCGTGCGGTGGCGGGGTCGCGGTGGTGGGTCGCGGCGGTGTTCCTGTTGCCGGCGTTGGTGCTGTTGGGGGCGTTGGTGGTGTATCCCATCGGGTTCTCGGTGTACCGGAGTTTTTTCGATGCGTCCGGTAAGGGTTTTGTGGGGCTGGGGAATTACGGGGCGATGTTCTCGGACGAGGGCATCCGGACGGCGTTGAAGAACAACGTGGTGTGGGTGGTGGTGGCGCCGACGGTGTCCACCGCGTTGGGGTTGATCTTCGCGGTGTTGACCGAGCGGGTGCGTTGGGGTACCGCGTTCAAGTTGGTCGTCTTCATGCCGATGGCGATTTCGATGCTGGCGGCCGGGATCATTTTCCGGTTGGTCTACGACCAGGATCCGCAGCGTGGGGTGGCCAATGCGGTGTGGGTGGCGGTGCATGACACGTTTGCGGAGCCGGCGCCGTTCCCGGGGGCGAAGCCGCGGCCGAACGCAGAGTTGCGACCGTCGGGGGGTGGGGCGTTCACCACGCGGTCGGTGGTGCGGGCGGGGTCGCCGGTGGATCTGCCGTTGGTGGCGGTGCAGTCGTGGGACGTGCGGGGTGCGAGGTCGGCGGTGGTGGCGCGGTCGCGGCCGGGGCAGGTGACCGGTACGGCGTGGCTGGATTTCACCCGTGGGGGTGGGGGGCGGCCGAACGTCATCGATCCGGGTGAGAAGGCGCTGGCCGGTCTGACGGTGGAGGCGGTGCGGGGCGGCCGGGTGGTGGCGTCGGCGGTGACGGCGGCGGACGGGACGTATGCGTTGCCGGCGGCGGAGGCGGTCGGGGCGCGGTTGCGGTTGCCGGCGGCGAATTTCGCGGCGGCGTACCACGGGGTGGACTGGCTGGGTCCGGCGTTGGTGACGCCGGCGATCATCGGCAGTTATGTGTGGATGTGGGCTGGTTTCGCGATGGTGTTGATCGCGGCGGGGTTGGCGGGTGTGCCGCGGGAGTTGTTGGAGGCGGCGCGGGTGGACGGGGCCGGTGAGTGGCAGGTGTTCCGTCGGATCACGGTGCCGTTGTTGGCGCCGGTGCTGGTGGTGGTGCTGGTCACGCTGATGATCAATGTGCTGAAGATCTTCGACCTGGTGTACATCATCGCGCCGGGCTCCAGTCTGCGGTCGGCGAATGTGTTGGCGTTGCAGTTGTTCCAGTCGTCGTTCGGGACGGATGTGGACGAGGGGCTGGGTAGTGCGATTGCGGTGTTCTTGTTGGTGCTGGTGATGCCGGTGATGTATGTGAATCTGCGCCGGATACGGAAGGAGCGCCGTCGATGACGTCGTCGATGTCGGCCGTGGACGGGGCCGCGGGGGCGGCCGGTCGTGGGGTCCGTAGGCGGGGGCGGCGGGCGGGTGGTGGGCCGTCGGTGGTCGCGCGGTTCGTGGCGCGCACCGGGGGTGGTGCGGTGCGGGTGTTCCTGGTGTTGGTGGCGTTGTTCTGGTTGATGCCGTCGGTGGGTTTGCTGCTGTCGTCGTTGCGTAGTCCGGCGCAGATCGCCGGGTCGGGGTGGTGGCAGGTGTTCACCCGGCCCGCGGAGTTGACGTTCGACAACTACAGCCAGTTGTTGTCGAACGGGAAGGTGATGGGGTCGCTGGTGACGACGGCGGCGATCACGGTGCCGGCGACGGTGTTGGTGGTGGTGATCGGGTCGCTGGCGGGTTATGCCTTCGCGTGGTTGGAGTTCCCGGGGCGGGATGCCTGGTTCATGGTGGTGGTGGGGCTGCTGGTGGTGCCGGTGCAGGTGGCGCTGATTCCGGTGGCGAAGCTGTTCGGTGCGGTGGGGTTGTTCGAGACGACGGCCGGGGTGGTGCTGTTCCACACGGCGTTCGGGTTGCCGTTCGCGGTGTTCCTGTTGCGGAACTTCTTCGCGGAGATTCCGCGGGAGTTGTTGGAGGCGGCGCGCCTGGACGGGGCGGGTGAGCTGCGGTTGTTCACGCGGGTGGTGATGCCGCTCGGCGGGCCGGCGATCGCGTCGTTGGGGATCTTCCAGTTCTTGTGGGTGTGGAACGACATGCTGATCGCGTTGATCTTCGCGGACAGTGGGCATCCGCCGATCACGGTGGCGTTGCAGCAGGAGGTGCGGCAGTTCGGCAACAACATCGATGTGTTGGCGCCGGGGGCGTTCCTGTCGATGGTGGTGCCGTTGATCGTGTTCTTCGCCTTCCAGCGGCAGTTCGTGTCGGGGGTGATGGCGGGCGCGGTGAAGTGACACTGCGACCGCCGTGACCGCTGTTGCCGGGGGTGACCGCTGTGGTCGGGGGTGACCGCGGCGGTCGGGTGGCGGAGATGACCGGAGGCGGGGGCGTCGCTCACCTTCCGTTCATGTTGCTGCCCCACGATGGCGCCGCTCCGTGAAACGCATGGTGCGACCGGGGTCCTGCGCGCGAGCGGCCGGATTCCGCTGCCGCGCCGCGCCCTCGTGTCGTACATCGCCCTCGATTCCCGACCGTCTGGAGACGGACCGCACATGACTGCCGTGACCGCAGACCAGAGTGCCGACCACCTGCCGCGCCCGACCCGGTTGTCCGAGGTCAAGGGGTGGTTCTTCACCGCCGATCAGCTGCTCTTCGACTGGTTCCTGCGGCATCAGCAGGACGGTTCGGTGGCGGGTGACCTGTTGGAGCTGGGCGCGTACCTGGGGAAGAGCGCGATCTTCCTGGGTGCGCGGCTGCGTCCGGAGGAGCGCTTCACGGTCTGCGACCTGTTCGACTCGCCGGCCGAGGACGCCTCGAACTCCCGGGAGATGGCGAAGTCGTACGCGACCTTGACGCGGCGCGCGTTCGAGGCCAACTACCTTTCGTTCCATGAGGAGTTGCCGGTCATCGTGCAGGGGCTGAGCTCCTCGGTGAGCGAGCACGTCGCGGCGGGCAGCGTGCGGTTCGCGCATATCGACGCGTCGCATCTGTACGAGCACGTGCACGGCGACATCCTGGCGGTGCGGGAGCTGTTGACCGACCGGGGGGTGGTGGTGATGGACGACTACCGGGCCGAGCACTGCCCGGGGGTGGCCGCCGCCACGTGGCAGGCGGTGACGGACCACGGGCTGCGGCCGATCTGTGTCAGCGGCACCAAGTTCTACGGCACGTGGGGGGACCCGGAGCCGTACCGGACCGCGCTGCTGGGGTGGCTGGCCGGCCGCAATGACGTGTGGCACGAGGTGCAGCAGGTCAACGGTGCGGCGCTGGTGCGGTTGAGTGCCAAGGGTGCGAAGGAGCCGGCGCACCCGGTGTCCCGCCACCAGGCGCCGGAGCGGGCGGCGGTGAAAGCGGCGGTGAAGGCGGCGGGGGTGGCCCGGCCGGCCGCCGCGGGTCCGTCGTCGCGGCCGCCGCGGGGTGTGCTGCGGCGGGTCGCGCGGGATGTGCTGCCGCCGATCGTGACCCGGGCGCTGGTGCGGGCGCGGGGGCGGTCGGGGGCGGCGGGTCGCTGATTCGTCGGGCGGGCGGGTCGGCGGGGTGTGCCGGGCCCGTCCGGTTCAGCCCCGGGGCACCTGGCCGACCAGGACGAAGGAGTTCGCGCGCAGGACCCGTCCGGCGGTCCGGGGCAGCGGGTGGGAGTAGGTGCGTCGGACGGTGAGTCCGGCGGCTTCGGCGAAGGCCCGCAGCAGGGTGAAGTCGGTGAAGCGGACGGGGTCGGGGCCGGCGCGGTGGCCGGCTTCCTGGGCGGTGATCAGCAGGACGCCGCCGCCGGGCCGGACGTAGCGGACGTAGGCGTGCAGCAGGTCCTCGACCTGTTCGTCGTCGAGGTGTTCCAGGACGTGGGCGGTGAGCAGCGCGTCGAAGGCGCCGGGGCGGGCGTGCGGGCCGGCCAGGAAGGCGTCGGCGGTGTAGGCGGTGAGGCCGCGGGTGCGGCAGTGGGCGACGGACCGCGGGTCGTGGTCGATGCCGACGCTGCCGGGGGCGCAGGCGGCGCGGGTGTCGCCGTCGCCGCAGCCGATCTCCAGGACGCGGCCGGGGCCGATCCGGCGCAGTTGCCGGGCGAACGGGGGGCGGGCGGGCAGGAGCCGGGTCAGGCCGCCGCGTTCGTGGCGGGCGGGGAGGCGGACGGTGGAGGCGGCCGGGGCGGTGCCGGCGGGGTGCGGGGGGCGGGCGGCGGGGGTGTCGGGGGCGGGGGCCGCGGTGTCGGGGCGGTCGGTGGCGGCGGAGCTGTCGGTTCGGCCGGGCATCGCGGGGCGGTCACCTTCCTGGGCGGCGGATGGTTGCCGGTGTCCGGCGCGTGGGGCGCCGGGCACGCTGTCCCACGGTCTACGCCATCGCGCGGTCCGGGCCGATCCGCCGCACCTTCGCCTCACCCTTTCAGCGCAGCGCCGGTGACCGGGTCGCCGATGGACGAGTTGAGGGACGAGTTGGCCGCATCGTCCCGTGTGTGACCCGGGGTTGGTCCCGTGGTTCGCCAGTCCGGAAAGGCTCGTCCGCCCATGAAGCCTCGGCTCACCGTCGTCGTCCCGGTCCCACGTGGTGCGGGGTCCGCGCGCCATGTGGAGGAGTGTCTGGAGTCGGTGGCGGCCCAGACGCTGGAGGAACTGGATGTGGTGCTGGTGGATGACGGGCCGGCGGAGGGGGCGCCGCCGGGTCGGTGGCGGCGGTGGGTGGAGCGGGATCCGCGGTTCCGGGTGGTGCACGAGGGTGGCGGGGGCCGGGGCGGGGGGTGGAACGCCGGTGCCCGGCATGTCTTTCCGCATACCGAGTACGTGGCGTTCCTGGCGCCGGACGACGTGTTGCTGCCGCGGGCGTACGAGGATCTGGTCGGGCTGTTGGACAAGTCGGGGGCGGACCTGGCGACCGGGAACGTCTACCGGTTGGGGGCGGCGGGGCGGAGCCAGTCGGCGGACCATCCGGCGGCCCGGGAGACGGTGCTGCGCACCCACGTCGGGGAGGATCCGGCGCTGCTCGGCGACCACTTCGTGCGGAACAAGGTCTTCCGTCGCTCCTTCTGGGACCGGCACCACTTCGTCTTTCCCGAGGGGGAGTGGTGTGACGGGGCGGCGGTGGCGTTGCCCGCGCACGTCCTGGCGGAGGCGGTGGACGTGCTGCACGAGCACGTCTGTTACTGGCGGCTGCCGGAGGGTGCGGGGCGGCACCGGTGGCCGAGTGCGCAGGGGGTGCGGGACCGGTTCGCGGCGGTGGCGCGGATGCGGGCGTTGCTGGCCGATCCGGTGCGCCCGGTGGGTGGGCGGCTGCGGGCGGACTACGACCGGGCGCAGTTGACCGGAGGGTTGGTGGACCTGGTGGCGGCGGTGCCGGGGGCGGCGCCGGAGGTGCGGACGGCGTTCCTGGACTGTGCGCGGGACTTCTTGGCGCGGACCGATCCGCGGCTGTTGCGGGCGTTGCCGGTGGAGCTGCGGATGCGCTGGTATCTGGTGCGGGCCGGGCGGTTGGGGGATTTGGGGACGCTGCTGGCGCATGAGGCGCGCAATCCGGGGGGTTTCGCGGTGGTCGGGCCGCCGTTGCGGCGGCGGGCGGTGCCGCCGGTGACGTTGCCGGCGGGGGTGGTGCGGCTGGAGCGGGCGGACTTCCCGGTGCGGGCGGAGGTCCGGGAGGCGGTGTGGCGGGGCGGGGTGCTGCTGCTGCGGGGGTGGGCCTATGTGCGGAACCTGCCGGCCAGGTCGCGGCACGGTGTGCTGCGGACGGTGGTGCTGTCGTGCGGGCGGCGGCGGATCGTGTTGCCGCTGCGGACGGTGGCGATGCCGGAGGCGACCGCGGCGTCCGGGCAGGAGCTGCACTGTTACGACTGGTCGGGGTTCGAGCTGCGGCTGGATCCGGCGCGGCTGCGCCGGGTCGGGCGGGGCTGGCGGGTGCCGCCGCGCAGCGGCGACGTCGAGGGGCGGTGGTCGGGCGACGGCGGGGAGGACGAGTGGCGGGTGGAGGTGCTGTTGGCGTCGGCGGGGGTGGTGCGGTCCGGGGCGTTGGCGGCGCCGGACAGCGGGTCGGGGGCGGTGCCGGGCGCGTACGAGGGCGCGGACGGGGTGCGGGTGACGCCGCGGTACGTGGACGGGCGGCTGCGGATCGTGGTGTCCCGTGGGGTGCGGCGGTTGGCGGGGCCGCCGCGGGTGGTGGGTGGGGCGCTGGAGTTGGCGGTGACGGCGCCCGGGCCGGCGCCGGTGGCGTTGCGGTTGACGCACCGGGGGACGGGGACGGTGGTGTCGTTCCCGGTGGAGGGCGCGGAGGCCCCGGTCGGCGAGGACAGCGAGGTCGGCGCGGTCACGGTGGGCCCGGATGGGCATGAGAAGGAGACCGGGCACGAGACGGAGACCCGGCACGCGCAGGAGACCGGGCACGAGAGCGGGCGCGGGGTCGGGGTCGTCGTGGCCGGTGGCGCGCGGTGTGTCGTCCGGGTGCGGTTGGACGTGCTGGCCGCGGCCCGGCCCGCGCGGGACGGTGAGCCGGCCGCGGTCCCGCCGCCGCACACCGAGAGCTGGCGGCCGGAGCTGGTGCTGCCCGGCGGCGGCACCGCCCCGGTCGTCTGCCCGCCGGGGATGGCGCCGGTGGCCCATCCGCTGCCGCACGGCCGGGAGGTGGTGGCGACGACGTCGCCGGCCGGGGAGCTGGTGCTCCAGGACCGGGTCCCGCAGGCGTACCTGGACCGGGTGGTGTGGCGGACGGACGGGACGCTGCTGCTGGCGGGGGCGTTGCCGGACGCCGCGCCGCCCGCCCCGGAGCTGGTCCTCAAGCACGACGCGCACGCCACCGAGGTGGTCTTCCCGGCCGTCCACGACAGTGGGCGGTTCCACGGTGCGCTGCCGCTGGCCGCGTTGCCTTCGCTGGCCGGGGAGGTGCCGCTGCGGGAGGGCCGTTGGACGCTGCACCTGCGGGCGCAGGGGGCGGTGGGGTCGCCGCTGGATCCGCCGGTGCGGTGCGCGCCGGCGGTCTTCGACGGGCTGCCGGTGTCGCGGACGGTGCGCGGTAAGCCGTTCACGGTGGACCGGGTGCGGTACGACGAGGTGTTCGTGGCGGCCGGGCCGGCGGTGCCGCCGGTCGACCGGGGTCCGTACCGGCGTCGGGTGCTGCGTGAGCAGCACTATCCGCTGCACCGTTCGCGGCCGCTGCGGGACACCGTCCTGTACAGCAGCTTCGGCGGTCGGGCGTACGGGGATTCGCCGCGGGCGGTGCACGAGGAGTTGGTGCGGCGGGGGATGGACGTGGAACACCTGTGGGCGGTGCGGGACGCGCAGACCGCGGTGCCGTCGTCGGCCCGGCCGGTGGTGGTGGGCAGTGCGGCCTGGCACGGGGCGCTGGCGCACAGCCACTGGATCGTCACCAACACCCATCTGCCGCGCTGGTTCGTGCGGCGGGCCGGGCAGCGGGTGATCCAGACGTGGCACGGGACGCCGCTGAAGCGGATCGGGGCGGACCTGGCGGGGACGCTGTGCGGGGGGTTGGCGCACCTTGCGGCGCGGCCGCGGCTGGGCCGGCAGTGGAGCGTGCTGCTGTCGCCGAACGCGGCGAGCACCCCGGTGCTGCGGTCGGCGCTCGGTTACGCCGGGAAGCTGCTGGAGACCGGGCTGCCGCGGACCGATGCGCTGCACGCCCCGGACCGGGACGAGGTGGCCGCGGCGGTCCGCGCCCACCTGGGTGTGCGGCCGGACCAGCGGGTGGTGCTGTACGCGCCGACGCCGCGCGACGATGTGGCATACGACGCCTCGCACCACCGGCTGCACCTGCCGCTGGACCTGGAGGTGGCGCGGGCGGCGCTGGGCGGGGACCACGTGGTGCTGGTGCGCAGCCATCCGCAGGTGCCCGACCGGCTGCCGGCGCACCATGCGCCGTTCGCGGTCGACGTGTCGTCGCATCCGGACGCGACCGAGTTGCTGTTGGTCGCCGACGTGCTGGTCACCGACTACTCGTCGTTGGCCGTGGACTTCGCGGGCACCGGTCGTCCGATGCTGTTCCTCACCCCCGATTTGGCGCACTACCGCGACACGCTGCGGGGTTTCAGTGTGGACTTCGAGGCGCGGGTGCCGGGTCCGTTGTTGTCGTCGACGGGCGAGGTGGTGGAGGCGTTGGGGGATCTGCCGGCGGTGGCGCGGGCGAGCGCGGAGGCGTATGCGGAGTTTCGGCGGGTGTTCTGTCATCTGGACGACGGTGGGGCGGCGGGGCGGGTCGCGGACCTGGTCATGGAGTGAGCGGGCCGGGGACGGGGAGTGAGTGTCGGGGCCGCGGGGGTGGGGGCGCGGGCCGGTCCGGTGTGTGGTGGCCGGATCGGCATCTCCCGGCGCCCGCGTCGTTACAGCATGTGCCGGCGCCCTTGCGGGGTGTCCGCGCGGGTTGGCGTACGGCCTCGCCCCGGGGTCCGGTTGGTCACGAGACGGCAATGAGGCGGAAAAAGTAGGCGGCCGCTGCAACCGCTCGGCGGTTTTCGCCCTCTGACCCTGGAGGACAGGGGTCCGAACCCGCCCGCGCCAAGAGCTGCTGTCGACACGAAATGTAGATTTAGTGCTTGTGAATGACGCCCTTGAGTCACAGCCTGGGCCCACCCTCACGCCAACCGCGCAGGTCAGCGTCGTCGTCATCGCCTTCAACGATGCCGTGCACGTCGTCGACGCGGTGCGTTCGGCGCTCGCGCAGGGAGACCAGGGAGACGCGGTCGCCGAGGTGGTCGCGGTGGACGACGCCTCCACGGACGGCACCGGTGCCGCGCTGGACGCCCTGGCCCGCGACGAGCCGCGGCTGCGGGTCCTGCACCGCGGCGAGAACAGCGGCGGCTGCGGGTCCCCGCGCAACGACGGGCTGCGGGCCGCCACCGGCCGGTACGTGATGTTCCTCGACAGTGACGACGTGCTGCCGCCGGGCGCGGTGCCGGCCCTGCTGTCCGCGGCGCTCCGGCATGAGGCGCCGGTCGCCGCGGGCGCCTGCGTCCGCCGGGAGCTGCCGGCCCGCCGCGATGTGCCCTGGCAGCCGGCCCTGTACCGCGAGCCGGCCGTGTACGAGCGCCCCGAGGCCGCGCCGCAGCTGGTCCGCGACACGCTCTGCGTCAACAAGCTCTACTCCCGGGAGTTCCTCACCGACCACGGCATCACGTTCCCCGAAGGCCGTTACCACTACGAGGACTTCGTCTTCACCGCGCGGGTGCTGGCCGCCGCCCCGAAGATCGCCACGGTCCCCGACACGGTCTACGTGTGGCACGTCCGGCGGGCCGCCGCGAAGCAGTCGATCTCCCTGGATCGCAAGGACGTCGCCAACTGGCGGCAGCGCCTGGAGGCGCACCGCACCGTCCTGCGGATCCTCGGCGACGCCGGTCGGAAGACGCTGACGCAGGCCGCGGCGACCAAGTTCCTCGACCACGACCTGCGGATGTACGTCCGTGAGCTGCACACCCGGAGCGTCGAGTACCGGGCCGAGTGGTGGCAGCTGACCCGTGACCACCTGGCGGCCTTCGAAGAGGCCGAGCTGTCCGCCGCGCACGCCCCGGCCCGCTGGCTGGCCCGCGTCATCCTGGCCTCCGCCGTCCCCCGTGACCTGGACCGGCTGACGCAGTTGGCGGCCCGGCCCGGTCGGCTGCTGCCGCCGTACGCGACGGGTGACGACGGGGCCCCGGTCTGGTCGGCGGAGCTGCCCGCGGTGCGGTTGGACGGCCTGGCCGCCGGGGACGCGGTGGACGCCGCGGACGAGGACGTGCCGGGCACCGACGCGTCCCCGCGCCTGCCGGTGACCGTCGACGCCGATCCGGTGCTGGGCGCCACCGGCGGGCTGCTGCGGCTCCGCGTCCACGACCTCTACGGCCGGTTGGCCGCGGCCGGCCCGGTCAGTGTCGACATCGCGCTGCACCGCCGCCGCGACGACCGCCCCGGCCCGGTGTACACCGCCGCGCTCACCCCCTCCGCCGACGGCACCGCCTGGACGGCCACGGTGGCACTGGACCTCGCGCCGCTCACCGAGCTGCCCGGGTCGCGCCCCGCCGACCCCGAGCCGTGGGACCTGACGGCAAGGCTGACCTGCACGGACGGCACCGCGATCGGGGTGGGGTTGCGGGCGGTGGGTGCCGGTCTGCGGCGCCGGGTGCTGCCCAGTCGGCGCCGGCTGGTGCTGTTGGCGCAGCCGTACGCGACCACCGGCGGTGCGCTGGCACTGCGGGTGGCGTCCGGGCCGCGCAGTGTCTGGCGGATCGCCGCCCGGCGGCTGCACCGCTGACCCGCATCCTGTTGTCCCTCTGTTCCCTGCCTAGGATTGGCGCTATGTCTTACCTGATCACGGGTGGTGCCGGTTACATCGGCTCCCATGTCGTAAGGGCCCTGCGGCAGGCCGGCGAGTCGGTCGTCGTCCTCGACGATCTGACGACGGGCGTGCGCGCCCGGGTCCCCGAGGACGTGCCGCTGATCGTCGGCTCGACGCTGGACCGCGCGCTGCTCGACGCCACCCTTGCCGAGCACGGCATCACCGACGTCGTCCACCTGGCCGCGAAGAAGCAGGTCGGCGAGTCCGTGGAGATGCCGCTGCACTACTACCGCGAGAACGTCCACGGTCTGCAGACCCTCCTCGAAGCGATGGCCGCCGGTGGGGTGCCGCGTTTCGTCTTCTCCTCGTCCGCCGCCGTCTACGGGATGCCGGATGTGGACCTGGTCACCGAGGACACCCCCTGCGACCCGATCAACCCGTACGGCGAGACCAAGCTCGTCGGCGAGTGGATGGCGCGCGCCGCCGGCAAGGCCCACGGCATCAGCACCGCCTGCCTGCGCTACTTCAACGTGGCCGGTGCCGCCACCCCCGAGCTGGCCGACACCGGGGTGTTCAACATCGTTCCGATGGTCTTCGAGCGGCTCACCCAGGGCGCCGCGCCGCGCATCTTCGGTGACGACTACGACACCCCCGACGGCACCTGCATCCGCGACTACATCCACGTCGCGGACCTCGCCGACGCGCACGTCGCGGCGGCCCGCAAGCTCGCCGAGCCGGGCCCGGTCCGGGATCTGACCCTCAACATCGGTCGGGGCGAGGGCGTTTCGGTCCGCGAGATGGTCGACCTGATCGCCGAGATCACCGGCCATCAGGGGGTCGTCCCCGAGGTGACGCCGCGCCGCGCCGGCGACCCGGCGCGGGTGGTGGCCGCCGCCGACCGGATCAGCAAGGAACTGGGCTGGGAGGCCCGCCACGACGTCCGCGACATGATCACGTCGGCGTGGGCGGGCTGGCAGCACCACCACCCCGAGGCCCGTCAGGGCTGACGGCCCCGCGTCCGCCGTCCGGGCCGCCCGCTCCCGTTCCCGGGGGTGGGCGGCCCGGGCGTTTCCGGGCCCGCGGTCGGCATTGCGCGTCCAGGTCAGGTCCGGGCCCGCGGTCGGGGTTGTGCGTTCAGGGCAGGTCCAGCATCGACCCGGGGTGCAGGACGAGGCGTACCGGGCCGGCCCCGGCCGCGCCGGCCGGGGGTGCGTATCGCGGGAACGCGCCCCCGCTGACCTGCAACCGCAGCCGGTGTCCGGCCTCGAACCGGTGCGCCGTGGCGGTCATCGGCACCACCGCCTCCAGGGGTTCCGCGGCCCCGCCGGGCATCCGCACCAGCCCGTCGCACACATGCACCGAGCGGCCCCGCGGGTCCACGTCGCACAGCCGCGCGAAGACGTCGAAGGCGGCGCCGGCGGCCCCCCGCTCCCGCTCCCCTGTCAGGCGCAGGCGTGCCCCGACCGGCCCCAGTACCTCCAGTGGTTCGTCCAACTCCGGTCCGGTGAACGTCAGCACGTCCGCCCGGGCCTCCAGTGCTCGGTTGTCGCGGCGCCCGCCGCCTTGGGAGAGCAGCGGCCCGCCGACGGACGGGGTCGGGTCGGCCGGGTCGTAGCGGAACTCCCCCACCGGCGCCGTGCCGGCGGGGGCCTGCGGCGCGAGAGCGCCGCCCGCGGACAGGTACCAGGGGCCCGCCGCGGTGCCCGGGGGCGGCGGCCAGTCGGGGAGGTCCCGCCACTCGCCCCCGCCGCCGGCACCGACGTGCACCCGCACCGGCGTGGGCCGCAGCCCCGCCCGGTCACCGCCCAGCTGAGCCCGCAACCACCCCAGGCTCTCCGCGAACACCACGGGCCAGCCCTCCTGGAGCGCCGAGGCGTGCGTCCAGGGGCCGACGAGCAGCGCGGTCGCGCAGCCCGCCCGCCGCAGCCGCCGGTACTGTGCGAGGTTCTGGTCGAGGAAGACGTCCTGCCAGCCGCCGATCAGGCAGGTGGGCACCGTCAGGCGTGCCGCGGCCTGCGCCGTCGACGCCCCGTGCCAGTACGGATCGTCCCGGTCCGTATGGGCCAACGCCTCGGCCAGCCACGGCAGTTCGGCCGCCGGTCCGGTCGCGTACGGCGGCTGCTCGCGGTGTGCGGTGCGCAGCCAGCGCCGCAGCCGCAGCGCCGCCCGCAGCAACGGGCCGACGCCGCGGTGCTGGTGCGCCATCCCGATGCCCGACACCAGCGCGTTCTCCAGGTGGACCGCGCCCCCCGCGTGGAAGTACGCGTACGGGTCGTGCAGCCCGATCTGCACCACCATCGCCCGCAGCTCCGGCGGGGGCTCCAGCGCGAGTGCCCACTGCGCGTAGCCGAGGTAGCTGGGTCCAATCGTGGCCAGTGCCCCGTTGAACCACGACTGCTGCCGCAGCCACGCCACCGTGGCCCGGCCGTCCGCGACCTCGTTCCGCCACAGATGGAAGTCGCCGCCCGATCCGCCCGTTCCCCGGCAGCTCTGCACCACCACGTGGAAGCCCTGCTCGGCGAAGAGGATCCCGTAGAGCGGTGCCCACGGCACTCCCCTGCCGTAGGGCGAGCGCACCAGCAGCGTCGGGAACTCCCCCTGCCCGCGCGGAAAGTAGTGGTCCGTCACCAGCGGGTCGCCGTTCCCGCCCGGCACCGTCAGCCCCGCCTCGCATCCGACCTCGTACGGCCCCGCCGGCACCTTCCGCCATGTCGCCCGCATCCACCGGGCCCTGCGCGCCGGGCGCCCGGCCGGCGCGGTCCACCTCTCCGTCATCGCCACCCCTCCCACCGAAAACCCATTCTCGTACTGCGTACGAGAATAACGGATGCTTGGATGTCCCCGATGGACCGCCCACCGCCCATCCGGGAGAGGAGACCCGCCACCGTGCCCGCGCCCGCATCCCCCGGCGACCGAACCGGCACCCCTGGCGTCGTCGATCCCCAACAGCTCTGGCTGACCCCCGACCGCCCCCGCCGCGGCCGCCGACCCGCCTTCACCCGCGAGGCGATCACCGCCGCGGCCGTCGCCCTCGCCGACGCCGAAGGGCTCGACGCGGTCACCATGCGCGCGGTCGCCGCCCGGGTCGGCGCCGGCGTGATGTCCCTGTACAGCTACGCCCCGGACAAGGAGACCCTGCTGGAACTGATGGTCGACCACGTCAGCGGCGAACTCCTGCCCCCCGCCCCACTCAGCGGCGACTGGCGCACCGACCTCAAGGCCCTCGCCCGCGACCAGCGCGCCCTGATGCTCCGCCACCCGTGGCTGTCGACCGCCCTGACCACCCACCGCACCACCCTCGGGCCGAACACCCTGGTCCAGCTGGAGCACGCCCTCACCGCGCTCCGCCCCCTCCCCCTGGACGGCGCCGCGAAGCTGGAGGTCTTCAGCCTCCTCACCGGCTTCGTGTCCTCCCACGTCAGCCACGAACTCACCCGAGTCGCGGCCACCGACGCCCCCGAACGGGCCGCCGCCGAGGCCCGTTACCTCGCCACCGTCGCCGCCGACGGCCACCACCCGGAACTCGCCCAGGCCCTCGCCTCCCCCGGCCGCCCCCTCACCCCCGAGGCCACCTTCGCGCGCTTCCTGGACCGCCTGGTGGACGGGCTGGACACGCACCCGGGGACGGCGACGGAGACGGAGCCGGGTACGCCACCGCACGCGTGAGACGCCGCCGCCCCGCTGGACGGTATCCAGCGGGGCGGCGGGACGCGCAAGACCTGCGGGAGGGGCCTTCAGTTCGCCGGGGCCTGCCGCCAGGGGCGGACGAACGCGTGCAGGGCCCGCCGCGCCGCCGGGGCGATCACCGGGTCGTTGTCCGGGGTCCCGGCAGGGTGCAGCAGATGGTCGAGACCGGGCAGGACCCGCAGGCCGGGGCCGGTGGCACCGGCACCGGCGAGGGCGGACACCAGGGCCGGCACGGTCCGGCACGGCACCTTGGCGTCCTGCGTACCGCAGGTGACGAGCGTGCGCGTGCCGGGGGCGATGCTCCGGGCCACGGACGGCGGGGAGAGGGCATCGTCGCTGCGCACGAAGTCCGCGTTGACCGGCCCGAACATGCCGTTGAGGACGGCGGCGAGAGAGGGCAGCAGCCTTGCGGTGTCCACCGGGCGCCCGGCCCGGAAGTCCGCGATGGCCCGGGTCAGGCCGCGCTTGTTGAACTCCGCCTGTGCAACGTCGAGTTGGCCGGCCGCGACCGCCCGGTCCAGGCCAGCCGCCAGCTGGAAGTCGATCATGTCCAGCAGCCGCATGCTCTGCGGGGCCAGGAGCGCGAGCCCGGCGGGCTTCGCCGCCACCGCACGGTCGACGAGCAGCGCCTGGAGGCCGCCCTCGCTGTGCCCGACCACGAGCAGTGCGTGCGGATCGGCTTCCGGCTGGGCACGCAGGGTGTCGTACGCGGCCACGGCCTGGCGGGTGTAGGCGGCCATGTCGGGGGCGCTGTGCCGGCCGCCCAGGCCCGTCCGCCCGGTGCCGTACTTGTCGAACCGCAGGCTCATCACGCCGTCCTCGCCGAGGGCGTCGGCGAGGAGGGGCAGGGTGTGCGGGGTGAACCCGGGCGGTTCGTCACCGTTGCGGTCGGTCGGGCCGCTGCCGGGGATCAGGAGGGCCGCGGCCAGTCTGCGGCCCGCTCGGTGGGCGGGGATATGCACCGTGCCGTACGCCGTGGTGCCGTCCGCGGTGAAGTGGACCTCGCGGTCCGCGGCGGGGACGAGGGCGGCGGCCCGGGGAGCCGCGGACGCCCCGGCCGCGCCTAACACCGGTCCGGTGGCGACGACGGCCGCCGCCATGGCCACGGCACACATCCTGCTGCGCCAAGGGGTGCGCGAACGCATCGAGTCTCCCTGTGAGTTGAGGCGGTGAGAGGTGGCAAGGAGGAGAGGTGGGCGGACGGTGGTCCGCCGATCCCCCCTGTCGACCATCTACTTGTTCTAGCTTTTATAGAACAAGTAGCTGCCGCGAGACTACGGGGCGGACACCAAGAACGCGACAAGAACGCGACAAGGAGCTGAAGTTCATCGCGTCGACGGTCGCCGGACAGCTGGACGACGCGGCGGGTGGTGTTCGGGTGGATCGGGAACCCGTTGCTCGCTCAGGGGCCGGAGCGCGGGGCGCTGCCGCAGTTGTACGCGGCGACCGAACCGGGCGTGGGCGGCGGGGAGTTCATCGGGCGGGGCGAGCGGCCCCGCCCGGGGGCGTCAGTGGCTCGCCTACGGCACCCGGAGCGTCAACGGCCCCTTGCCGTCGGCGGATTGGACCGGGATCTCGCGGCGGAGGCCGCCCGCGGTGAGACGGAGGGCGACCCGCCAGGTGCCCGGGGGGCCGCCGCGGAGGCGGGAGCGGGCGCGGTAGCGGTCGCCGGCGGCGCGTTCGACGGTGGTGCGCAGGGCCACGCAGCGGGTGGCGTCGCGCAGCACGAACTGGAGGCGGGCGTCGACGGGGCAGCCGGGGAGGGTGAGGCGGGCGTCGACCGTGGCGCGGCCGGTGCGGGTGCGGGCGGCGGCGCCCCGGAGGTCGGCACCGAGCAGGCGGCGGGCCCCGTCGTGGTCCAGGTCGAGATGGAGATGGCGGTGCGGTGAGGAGAGGAAGAGGGCGGCGACGGTGGGGCCGGTGGGGCCGTGGCTGATGACGCGGGGGGCGGTGTCGGTGGCCGACTCGCCACCTTCGGGGACGAGCCAGGCTTCCCGGCGGAGGGCGGCGGAGACGGTGGTGGTGCCGGCCGCGTCGGGGGACGGACCGGTCGCCGCCCCCGCGTCCCGGGGCCCGGACGGACCGGCGCCCGCCCCGTATGCGGTGACCGCGATCTTCAGGCCCCAGATGCCGTCCGCCAGGGGTTCGCCGTGGGCCGCGGTGGCCGGGTCGAGGGCGGCGTGCCAGGTGTCGTCGGGGCCGTAGGTGGCAGGGACGCGGAGGTGGGCGCCGCTGCGGTGGAGGATCAGCTCGACGCGGTCGGCGCCTACCGCGCGGAGGGTGGCGATGCCGCGGAGGTGGAGGACGCCGCCGACCCATTGGACGTCGATCAGGCGCTGGCGTACCGCGATCCGGGGGGTGAGGTCGTAGAGGGCGTCCGGCAGGGGGTGGTCCGGGTCGCGGAAGTGGGGGTAGGCGGCGTAGGCGCGGCCGTCCTCGATGCGGGGCGGGCCGGGCGTCGGGGCGGATCCGGGGGCGGAGTCGGCCTGGACGACGGCGGTCAGTTCGGCGTCGAGGCCGGCGCGCAGGCAGTGGGCGCGGAGCCGGAGGCCGGGCGGGAGGGCGGCGAGCACCCCCTCGGTGAGGTAGCGGTCGACCAGCGGGCGGGCGGCCTCGCGCATCGCGCGGCGGCCGGCCTCGTCCCGGGCGAGGTAGGGGGCCGCGAACGGCATGAGTATCTCGCCGTGGAAGTGGCGGATCATGAGTTTGTCGCGGTCGGGGCCGGGCGGGACCTCGGCGGCGAGGTCGGTCAGGACGGTGTCGATGTAGGCAAGGTAGGCGGGCCAGTCCACGTCCTGGCGGGAGGCGTTGCTGTCGTCGTCGCGACCGTAGAGGTAGTAGCAGTCGTAGTCGGCGAGGACCGAGATGGTCTGGGCGCGGACCAGGGCGGCGATGCCGAAGGGGAGGTCCTCGGCGAGCAGGCGGCCCTCGACGAAGCGCAGCCGGTGGCGCTCGATGAAGGAGCGGCGGAAGAGCTTGTAGGCGGCCAGGCTCCAGTAGACGGGTGAGTCGAAGACCGAGACGCGGGGGTTGGTGGTGCGCAGGTCGACGGGGGCGCCGCGGCCCTCCGCGCCGACGATCCGGCCGTAGACGATGTCGGAGTCGTGTTCCTCGGCCATGCGGACGAGGCGGGCCAGCGCCTCGGGGCCGAGGCGGTCGTCGGAGTCGAGGAAGAAGACGTAGTCGCCGGTGGCGTGGTCCAGGCCCACGTTGCGGGGTTTGCCGGCGCCGCCGGAGGCGGGCTGGTGGACGACGGTGAGCCGGGGGTGGCTGGCGGCGGCTTCGTCCAGCCAGGCGGCGCTGCCGTCGGTGGAGCCGTCGTCGACCGCGATGATCTCGATGCGGTGCGGGTCGAGCGTCTGGGTGAAGACCGAGCCGAGGCTGCGGTCGAGGTAGCGGCGGGTGTTGTGGACCGGCACGATCACGGTGACGGTCGCGGCGGGGCGGTCCGCTGCGGAGTCGGCTACGGGGCCGGTGGCGGAGCAGGCCGGGCCGTCGGGGCGGTGCGGGCCGTCGGAGCGGCCGGAGCTACCGGGGCGAGCGGGGTCAGTGGGGTCAGTGGCGTTGTCGGACACGGGAACAGTGGCCTCCGTTCCTTTCTGCGGGTCCTCGCCCTACCCCGCCCCCTCCGGGGTAAAACGGACTATCAAGACATCAAGCCATATAAATCGTTCGCTGCCTGTCTGCGCGCGGAGTACCGCGCCGACCTCGGAGGAGCGCCGGTGAGCCCGACACCTTCCGCACCCCAAGAGGGGGTCCGGGCCCACGAGGTTGCCCGGACCCCGCCCGGCGCGACCTGCGCCACACCCGCCGGCCGGACCCGATGGCGCCGGCCGGCCGCGCCCGGGCTCGCGGCGCTGCTGTCCATGGCGGCGTACTGCCTGGCGCTGACCGCCCACGGCAGCTACCCCTTCGGGCCGCGCTCCCGGGCCGTCAACGACCTGGGCAATCAGTTCGTGCCGTTCCACGCCCGGCTGTGGGACCTGCTGCACGGCACCGCCCACGGGGACCTGTTCTTCAACTGGGGCAGCGGGTACGGCGTCCCGTTCCTGGCGGACTTCGTCACGTATCTGATGAATCCGTTCTCCCTGCTGGTCGGAGTGTTCCCACGGGCGCTGGTGGATCTACCAGTGTTCCTGGTGACGCTGCTGAGCATCGGGCTGGGCGCGGCGCTGATGACCGTCCTGCTGGGGCGGCTGCGGCCCGGACCGGGCGGGCTGCGGGCACTGCTGGCGGTGGGGTACGCGCTGTGCGCCTGGGTGCTGAACGACGGGTCCGCCGATCCGATGTGGATGTGGGGACTGGTCTCGCTGCCCCTGTTGGGGATCGCCGCTGACTGGTGCCTGCGGCGGGTGCGCTGGGTGGCCGGGACGCTCCTGGTGACACTCGCCTGGGCCGGGAACTTCTACACCGCGGCGATGGCCACCCTGGCGACCGGCCTGGTGCTGGCGGTGCGGCTGCTGGTGGACGACGACGCCGTGGCGGCGCCGGCGGGCGGCCGGCTGCGGGCGGCAGCGCGGGTGGCGGGACGGGCGGCCGCCATGACGGCGACCGGGATCGCGCTGGCCGCGCCGGTGCTGACGGTGACGTTGAAGGCCAGCCGGACCTCGCAGCCGCCGCCCACGGCGGTGTACGGGGGCCGGCCGCCGCTGCTGGACCAGGTGGCGCAGCTGCTGCCGGGCGGCCACGGTGCGGTGCCGGCGCCGAACGTCTTCGTCGGGGTGCTGGCGCTGTTGCTGGTGGCCGCCTTCCCGTTCGTCCGGGCGGTGCCGGCCCGGGCGCGGATCGGGTGGTCGCTGCTCGCGGCGGCGATCGCCGTCTCGTTCGTCTGGAAGCCGACGATCCTGCTGTGGCACGGGCTGGCGCTGCCCAACGGAAGCCCGTACCGGGCCGCCTTCGTGCTCAGCGGGGTGCTGGTGATGATCGCCTGGCTGGCGCTGGCGCACCGCCCGCGGCCGCGGGAGCTGGCCGCGGGGGCGGGGCTGGTCGCGGTGCTGCTGTGGTGCTGCCGGGAGCGCAGCGCGGTGGGTGGCTCGACCTGGTTCGTGATGGTCGGCGGCGGTGCGGTGGTGCTGGCGGCGCTGCTGGCACCGGCCCGGCTGCGGGCGCGGCCGCGGGGGCGGGCGGCCGTCACCGCGGTGCTGGTCTGTGCGACCACGCTGACCGCCGCGTACACGACGTTCGCGGTGACGGCCGCGCGGGACCGCATCCCGTGGTTCCGGCCGAAGCTGACCCTGACCGCGGGGGCGCTGGCCACCCGGCGGGGACTGGCCGCCCGCGACGACTGGCCGCGCTCCCGCACGGACCCGGGCCCGCACGAGTTCGCCAACAACGATCCGCTGCTGCTCGGCGGCGAGGGCGGCGCGTACTACAGCAGCTACGTGCCCGCGGCGACCGCCCGGACGCTGCACGGGCTGGGCGCCGGCTGGTACATCCGGGGGCGGCACACGCTCAGCTTCGAGGACCCGGTGGGGCAGGCCCTGATGGGGGTGAGCAGCGCGCAGATGCAGCCGGTGGCGGGCGGGCCGCGCGGCCAGTACACCGTGCAGCGCGGCCCGGCGGCGCCGCTGCTAACCGTGCGGCGCGGGCCGCTGCCGGGCCCCGGGGCCGGCCCGGACACCGTCTTCGCCCGTCAGGAGCGGGTGCTGGGCGCCCGGGTCTACGAGGTGCCGCGACTGGTGCCCACGGCGGGGCCGCCCCCGGAGCGGGCGCCCGGCGGCTGGGTGCTGCCGGCCCGGCGGCAGCCCACCGTGCCCTCGGGTGCGGTGGCTCCCCAGGCCGGTGGGACGGTCTTCACCGCCCGGTGCACGCCGGGCAGTGAGGCGCTCTGGTACGCGCCGTGGTTCGCGGGCGAGGTCGACGGGCCGGGGACGACGACCCAGGCGGTGGGCCGGCGGGACGTCACCGCCGGCCCGCTGCGGCGGCTGGGCACCGTACCGGCGGACGGGGCGGTGCCGGTGCGGTTCGCCGGGGAGGGTCGCCAGTACGTGCCGGAGCGGGCGGTGGGCTGTCTGCGCCCGGGTCGGCTGGCCGCGGCGGTGCGGGCGCTGGAGGGGCCGGTCCGGCTGTCCGCCGGCGGCCACGGCCTGGTGGCGCGGCTGCATCCGGGGGCCGCCGGGACCGCGGTGCTCGCCCTGCCGGCGGTGTCCGGTTGGGGCTGTTCGGTGGATGGCGGGCCGGTCCGGGCGCCCGGGGCGTTGGGCGGGCTGTTGGCCGTTCCGCTGGGGCCGGGGGCGACGCGGCTGAGCTGCGCGTACGTCCCGCCGGGGCTGGCCGCGGGGCTGGCGGCGAGCGGGGCGGGGGTGCTGGCGGTGGGCGCGGTGGCCCGCGTCGGTGCCGTCCGCCGGCGGCGTCCGCGACACAGTCCACCCAGCCGCCCAAATAGTGCGTTTCGCCCGGATTTGTAAAACTGCTTTTCAGGGGACGGCCGCCTAAGCCGCCCCCTGTCCCCGGCGAAAAGGCCCGCTCATGAAGCTCTCCATCGTCGTCCCCTGCTACAACGAAGAAGCCGTGATAGGTCGCTTCGACGCACAGCTGCGCGCGGTGCTGGACGGTCTCACCGTCGCGTACGAGCTGTGTTACGTGGACGACGGCAGCCTCGACGGAACCCTGCCCCGGCTGCGCTCCCTGGCCCACCGGCACCGCGGCACCACCCGCTACCTCTCCTTCAGCCGCAACTTCGGCAAGGAGCCGGCGATGCTGGCCGGACTCAAGGCGGCCACCGGCGACGCGGTGATCATCATGGACGCCGACCTCCAGCACCCGCCGGAACTGATCGAGAAGATGCTCGACCTCTACCAGCTCGGCCACGACCAGGTCATCGCCCGGCGCAGCCGGGACGGCGACCGGCGGCTGCGCACCGCGCTCAGCCGCCTGTACTACCGCGCCGTCAACACCTGGATCGACGTCGAACTGACCGACGGCGCGGGCGACTTCCGGCTGCTGTCCCGCAAGGCGGTCGACGCACTGGTCTCGCTGCCCGAGTACAACCGCTTCTCCAAGGGGCTGTTCTCCTGGATCGGCTTCGACACCGTCAGCTTCGACTACCGCAACGCGGCCCGGGAGGCCGGCGAGACCAAGTGGCGCTTCGGCTCACTGGTCAACTACGGCATCGACGGGATGATCTCCTTCAACTGCCGTCCGCTGCGCGCCGCCATCTACACCGGGCTGAGCCTGGCGTTACTCGCCGCCCTCTACGCCCTGTGGGTCATCGGCGTCGCCGCCGTCGGCGGGGTCACCGCCCCCGGCTACGTGACGCTGGTGGCCATCGTCGTGGGGCTGGGCGGCCTCCAGATGGTGATGCTCGGCCTGATCGGCGAGTACATCGGGCGGATCTACTACGAGACCAAGCGGCGACCGCACTTCCTGGTCAAGGAGAGCGACGGCGCCGCGCCCGCCCCGGTGCACGCGCCGGCCCCGCCCGGGACCGCCACCGTCGGCCCGCGGCCCCGCTGATGCGCCGGCCGGCCACGGCGGTCCCCTGGGGGCAGGTCGTCCGGTTCACGGTGGTCGGCGGCGTCAACACCGTGACGTTCTACGCCTGTTACCTGCCGCTGCACCGCCTGCTGCCGTACTTCGCGGCCTACACCGTCGGCTTCGCCCTCAGCCTGGTCGGCTCGTTCTTCCTGAACACCTACTTCACCTACCGCACCCGCCCCACCTGGAAGAAGTTCCTGCTCTTCCCGCTGACCCAGGTCACCAACTACGCGGTGCAGAGCGCCGGTCTGGTGGCGCTGGTGAGCTGGCTGGGGATGAACAGCGTGGCCGCTCCGCTGGCCGCGGCACTGCTGGCGCTGCCGGTCACCTTCGTCGTCTCCCGACGCATACTCCGGCCCCCCACCCGCCGCGACAGCGCGCCCGGTCAGCCCGAGTCGTCGCCGGCGCGCTCCGGCGGACCGGTCTGACCCCGCAACGCCAGGAACGGCGCGGTCTGCCCGGCCTTCGCCTGCCGGGCCGCGTACAGCCGACCGTCGTTGCCGAGGGCGACCAGCACCGCCCGGCCGGCCGCGTCGTGGACCACCCCGGCCGCCGCCGAATGCGCCAGCCGGCACCGCTGCCAGGGCTTGGGCGCGGCCTGCGCCATCGCCACCCGGACGTCGCCGGCGTCGTCCCGGGCGGCCAGCACCATCCGGTCGCCGCTGCCGGTCGGCGCCAGCGCCACCCGCCCGTAGCCGCCGGCCCGCTCGCACTGCCCGGCGACCCGCCAACTGCCGACCGCCCGCTGCCGCTCGGCGATCAGCACCCGCGCGGTCCCCGACTGCCGGTAGGCGATCCGCACCACACCGCCAGCCAGAGGGGCGATGCTGATCGGCCCGCCCGGCTCCGGCAGCCCGGTGGCCGCGCCCGGCCGGGGCGTTCGTCCCGGTTCCTTGGACACCCAGTGCTGCACCGTCCGGACGCTCGGCGCGACCACGTGGATCAGCCCCGCGGAGTCCACACAGGCGTCGATCCCGTCGACGACCTGCGGGGACGCCTTGAGGGTGCCGATGCCGGCCGGTCCCTCCAGGAGGTCCCAGGGCGACCACTGTGCGCCGTGCGGCCCACTGCGGTGGCCGATCCCGCCGTCCCAGGTCCGGACGAACAGGTGCACCGTGCCGTCCGGGGCCGCCACCGCCGCCGGGAAGCCGATCTCCAGCGACCGGACCGGGTCCGGGTCCGGGGAGCCCAGCGACTCCCACTCCCCGAACGCGGGCCCCCCGTCCGGGCGGGTGCCGGACTGCCGCGCGGTGACCAGCTCGCGGCGGTGGTCGGTGTCGGGCCCGGGCAGGACCGTCCGGGACCCGAACAGTTGGAGGGTGCCATCCGGGTGACGCACCACGTGCAGCTGCCCCTGGAGCAGGTCCCCGCCGATCCGGTACGGCGCGCCGAACCGCCCGCTGCCCGCCGAGGTCTCCGCCCAGCCGTACGCGGCCCCGCCCAGCACCGCGAAGGCGGTCAGCCGGCCGTCCCGGGCTGGCCGCACCCAGGCGTTGGAGCCGGGCGCGCGCAGCCGGGTGCTGCGGGTCCAGCTCCGCGGGCTGCCGTTGAGGGCGGAGCCGCCGACCTTGCGGTCGCCGCAGCCCGCCGGGTCGGCGCACGGGCGGTGGTCGGCCCAGCCGTAGGTGTTCAGCGTCCCGGCCTTGCGGCGGACGGTCGACGGGTCGAGGTCGCCGGGGAGGACGCCGAGTTCGTAGCCGAGGTAGTTCTCCACGAGGGTCGGGGCGGGGCGGCTGCGCCCCCAGTAGCGGGCCAGCGCCGCCTGGGTGAAGTGGGCGGAGGCGGTGTGGTCCTGGTGGTCGAAGTAGCGCAGACCGGCCAACCGGGGGTCGGGGGTGGACAGCGGCCGTTTGCCGGAGTGCACCGCGTTGGGGTCCAGGGTGCGGACGACGGTGGGCCGGACCCAGTCCAGGACCGCCGTCAGGGTGTCGGTGACCTGGTCGCGGGTGTAGCGGAACTGCCGCTGAACGGGGCTGCCCTCGGGGCGCAGCGTGGGGATCGAGTCGGCCACCCCGAGCCAGAGGCCGCGCAGGCTGATGGCGCGCGGCTGGTAGACCGCGCGGGCCTCGACCAGCTCCAGGAAGACCAGCTGGTGCTGGGGGGCGGCGCGCAGCGTCTGGACCTCCACCTGGAAGCCGCGGAGCAGGGTGCGGGCCTCGGCGTCCCAGGTGCTCTCCGGGTCGCCGGTGGCCATCTGGGCGTGCGCGGCGAGCAGTCCGTTGACCCGGGCCCGGGCGAACGCCGACCGGTCGGGGATCACCCGGTGGTGCAGGGCGGTGCCGCGGGGGGCGTTCCGGCCGTCGGACTCCCCGCCCGTCAGACAGACCGTGACGGTCCGCGCGCCGCTGCGGATGGCCTGCTCCAGGCCCGGATTCATGAAGAACAGGCCGTCGTCGGGGTGCGCGATGACGTGCAGGAACACCTGCTCGTCCGGTTCCTCGGCGGACTCCTGCTCGCGGGCCGGCGGGGCCGGGCGCGAGGTGTCGGGGGAGGTCCAGGCCCACACGCCGGCGCCCGCGGTGGCCGCAAGAACGGCACCGCCGGTGACCTGCAACAGCCGGCGGCGCGACGTCAACGGCCCTGAGGGTCCTGACCGGGGCACATCCTCAGTATTTGCGGGCCCCGGCGATCCCGCGCGCCCACAAGGCCGCCGCGGCCCGGTCCACGCACGGCACCCCGGGCCTCCCCACCGAGGGACGACAACTCCTTCGGGTGAATCGTGGCGCATGGCGGTGAGTGTCGGGTGAGCATCGGAGTGAGTGCCCGTCAGTCGGCTGACGCCGTACCGCAGCGAGGGGGACGGTGCCGCCCCGGGACGTCGACGGACTGCCCCTGCCTGCCGCGGCGTTGGCCGGCTGGGCATCCCGCCGCCGGACAGGTGTGCGGATAGCATTCCCCGGTAGTTCTCGACCGGGGGGTGGCTCCACATCAGCACGCACGACGACGTCTTCCTGCCCTTGCGCTCCGAGGATCCACGGGAGGTGGCCGGCTACCGGCTGCTGGCCCGTCTGGGCGAGGGCGGCATGGGCTCGGTGTACCTCACCCGCACCCGCGGCAACCAGCCCGCCGCGCTGAAGGTCATCCGCCGGGAGTTCGGGCAGGACCCGGACTTCCGCAGCCGCTTCGAGCAGGAGGTCCGGGCCGCCCGACGGGTCCAGGGCTACCACATCGTCTCGGTCCTCGACCACGACACCAGCGGCGAACTCCCCTGGCTGGCCACGGCGTTCATCCCCGGCCTGCCGCTCGACGAGGCCCTGCGGTACGGCCCGCTGCCGCTGCCGGCGGTCTTCCAGCTGATCGGCGCGGCGGCCACCGCCCTGGGCTCGGTGCACGCCGCCGGGGTCGTCCACCGCGACCTCAAGCCGAGCAACGTCCTGCTCGGCTCGCAGGGCCCCTACGTCATCGACTTCGGGATCGCCCGGGCCGCCGACGCCACCCAGCTCACCCGCAGCGGCGGCTTCATCGGCACCCCGCAGTACATGTCCCCCGAGCACGCGGGCGGCGAGCAGGTCACGCCCGCCGCCGACCTCTTCTCGCTGGGCCTGATCGCGGCGGTCGCGGCCACCGGCCGGCACCCGTACGGGGACGGCGCGGCCATCACCGTCGCCGCCCGGATCGCCAACACCGCGCAGGTCGCCCCGGACCTCACCGGCTACCCGGACGCGCTGCGCCCGCTGCTCACCCGCTGCCTGGCCGCCGACCCCCAACAGCGGCCGGCGCCCGCCGAGTTGGCGGAGCTGTGCCGGGCGGCGTCCGGGCGCGGACCGCGGGACTTCGACGACTGGCTGCCGACCCCCGTGGCCGCCGAGATCGCCCGGCGGGAGCGCGCCGCCGAGGAACTCCCGGACCCGCAACCGGCCACCACCCCGCCGCCGCCCGGCTACACCCCGACGCAGGGCCCGGCCGGCCACGCCCCCACCTGGGGAACGGGCCCGCACGCCGCCCCGACCCAGGGCGCCACCGGCCCCGTACCGACGCCCGGCCATCTGCACGCCATGCCCACCACCGGCCCCGGCGCACCCGCGGCCGGCCCGCGGCGCAACCCCGCGCTACGGGCCGCGCTCGGTGTGGTGGCGCTGATCGCGGTGGCCGGCATCACCTGGACCGTGGCGCGCAGCGACGGCTCCGGCGACCAGGCCACGGGCCGGCACGACTCCCCCACCCCCGCGCACGGGAAGGACGGCTCGTCCGGCCCGCCGCCCACCCCGTCCGCGTCCCCGACACCGGACGGGAACGCCGGCTACCAGGTCGCCTTCAAGGACCGCCCGTTCGCCCTGCGCGCGCCCTCCGAGGCGGGCTTCAACTACATCGACCTGGACGTCCCCAAGTCGGTGCCCGGCACGCAGATCGACGAGTCCCCCTACGAGATCACCTACAACGGCGTGTCCGGGATCGGCCTGGAGTTCCACACCCCCATGGGCCGCAGCACCGGCCGGACCGCCCAGGCGTGCCTGGACGGCTCGCACTCGGACGTCCTCCCGGACAAGGTGCGGCGCGAAGAGCTGGACAAGGGCCAGACGATCCACGTCGGCACCCTGCTGTGCACGGAGACCACCGACGGCAACCTGGCGATGATCGAGATCACCGGCATGAGCCCGAACCACCAGAGCAACATGCCGGACTTCGCGACCAAGGTGACGCTCTGGAAGAAGGGCTAGCCGGGGCCCGTCCGGCCCCTGATCCACCGGACAAGGGCCGGGCAGGGGCCGGGCAGGGGCCGGGTAGGGGCCGGGTAGGGGTCGGGTAGGGCCCTGAAACGCGGCGCGGGGGCGCCCGGAGAGATCCGGCCGCCCCGCGCCGCGTCCGCTGCGCCTACTCCGCGCCCAGCGCCGCCGTCACCGACCCCGCCAACGCGTCGAGGTACCCCGCGGGCACCTCGTCGCGGACCACCAGCAGCCGCCAGTACAGCGGCCCGGTCAGCAGGTCGAGCGCCAGCTGGGGATCCACGTCCACGGGCAGCTCACCGCGCTCCACCGCCCGCGCCACCACCGCCGCGGCGACGCCCTCCTGGCTGTCGTGCAGCGCGGACTTCAACGCCGTGGCCAGCTCCGGGCTGCGCGCCGCCTCGGCCAGCAGGTCCGGGATGATCTGCGAGGCCATCGGGTGCCGCAGCGCGCGGGCCGCGACCTCCAGCACCATCCGGACGTCGCCGCGCAGCGACCCGGTGTCCGGGGCCGGCAGTCCCGCCGCGGCGACCGCCGAGATCACGTCCAGGACCAGGTGCAGTTTGGAGCGCCAGCGCCGGTAGACGGCGGTCTTGCCGACCCCGGCCCGCCGGGCGATGCCCTCGATGGACATCCGGGCGAAGCCGACCGCGGCCAGCTCCTCGAAGACCGCCGCGCGGATCGCGGCGGTCTTGTCCTCCCGCAGCACGGCGGCGCCGGCCGGGGCCCGGCGCGCACCGGACGCCGCCGGGCCTCTCTCGCTCTCGGTGCCGTCTTTTGCCATGCCTTGATCCTAGCGGCACGACGCTACGGTTGCGTTTCGACGTGAACCGGCCCTACTGTCGACGTCGCGACGATACGGACCCGTTCCATCGTCGTGTCGGACCCTGGCGTCCGCCCGACCGGACTCCGACGTCCCCGTACGAAAGCGAAAGCGGCCCATGCCCCAGACCCTCGCTCCCCCGCCCCCCGGCCCGGCCCCGGCTCCCGTCCGGCCGGCCGGCTCCGGCGGCTCACCCGACCCGGAGCTGCGCGCCCTGGCCGAACGCCACGGCCTGACGGTGAGCGGCGCCCGCCCCTCGCTGTCCGAGTACACCCGGCAGCTGTGGCACCGGCGGCACTTCATCACCTCGTTCGCCACCGCCAAGCTCACCGCGATGTACACCACCTCCAAGCTCGGCCAGCTCTGGCAGGTGATCACCCCGCTGCTCAACGCCGGCGTCTACTACTTGATCTTCGGCGTGCTGATCGGCACCCGGAAGGGCGTCCCGGACTACATCCCGTACCTGGTGACCGGCGTCTTCGTCTTCACCTTCCTGCAGAACTCGGTGATGACCGGCACCCGGGCGATCTCCGGCAGCCTCGGCCTGGTGCGCGCGCTGCACTTCCCCCGCGCCTGCCTGCCGATCTCGTTCTGCCTGGCACAGCTCCAGCAGCTGCTGTACTCCATGGGCGTGCTGGTGATCATCCTGCTGTGCTTCGGGCAGGTGCCGACCTGGTCGTGGCTGCTGGTCGTCCCGGCGCTGACGCTCCAGTTCGTCTTCAACGTCGGCCTCGCGATGGTCATGGCGCGGCTCGGCGCGCGGACCCCGGACCTGGCGCAGCTGATGCCCTTCATCATGCGGACCTGGATGTACGCGTCCGGCGTGATGTTCAGCATCAGCCTCATCCTCAAGGGCAAGCACCTCCCGCAGATCGTGGTGGTGCTGCTGAACGGCAACCCGGCCGCGGTCTACATCGACCTGATGCGCTTCGCCCTGATCGACAGCTTCAAGGCGCACCAACTCCCGCCGCACGTCTGGGCGTTCGCGGCCGGCTGGGCACTGCTGGCGGGCGTCGGGGGCTTCGTGTACTTCTGGAAGGCCGAGGAGCGGTACGGACGTGGCTGAGTTCATGACGGAGAACCTGAGCGTGAGCGGCACCGGCCCGGCGGCACCGGACGAGCCCCGCATCCCGACCGTGATCGCCGACCAACTGCACATCGTCTACCGCGTCTACGGCACCGGCGCCGGCAAGGGCAGCGCCACCGCGGCGCTGGGCCGCATCGCCCGCCGCAAGCCCGCCACCGGCGTGCGCGAGGTGCACGCCGTCAAGGGCGTCTCCTTCACCGCCTACCGCGGCGAGTCGATCGGCCTGATCGGCTCCAACGGCTCCGGCAAGTCGACCCTGCTCCAGGCGGTCGCCGGGCTGCTGCCCGCCGAGCGCGGCAAGGTCTACACCCACGGCCAGCCCTCGCTGCTCGGCGTCAACGCGGCCCTGATGAACGACCTGACCGGCGAGAAGAACGTCATCCTCGGCGGCCTGGCGATGGGCATGAGCCGCGAGGAGGTCCACGAACGCTACGACGGCATCGTCGACTTCTCCGGCATCAACGAGAAGGGCGACTTCATCTCGCTGCCGATGCGCACTTACTCCTCCGGTATGGCCGCCCGGCTGCGGTTCTCCATCGCGGCCGCCAAGGACCACGACGTGCTGCTGATCGACGAGGCCCTGGCCACCGGCGACCGCAGCTTCCAGAAGCGCTCCGAGGCCCGCATCCGGGAGCTGCGCGAGGAGGCCGGCACGGTCTTCCTGGTCAGCCACAACAACAACTCCATCCGCGACACCTGCGACCGGGTCCTGTGGCTGGAAAAGGGCGTCCTCCGCATGGACGGCCCCACCGACGACGTCCTCGCCGCCTACGAGGACTTCACCCAGGGCTAGTAGCCCTCCTCCCTCCCCCCCTCTCCCCTGGCCCACAACGCCGTGAGCGCCGGACAGGCCCACCAGCCCGTCCGGCGCTTGCGGGCAAGGGGGCCGGCGCCGCCGGGCGCCGCCCCCACCGGCCTCAGCTATGCGTACGCAGCAACGTCCGCATGGTCCGCATGGCCACCGAGAGATTCGCCAGATCGAACCCCTCGGACCCGTGGATCTCCTCCAGCGTGGCCCGCGCCCGCGTCAGGATCGCCGCGTTCGCCTCCTCCCACGCCGAGAACCGCTCCTGCGGCGACGCCGACCCGTTGCCCACCGACAGCACGTCCGAGGTGAGCGCGGCGTGCGCCGCGAAGAGGTCCTCGCGGATGGAGGCACGGGCCATCGACTGCCAACGGTCGTTCCGCGGCAACTCCAGGATCCGGTCCAGGAGTTGGTTGATCCGCAGCCGGTCGCCCAGGTCGTAGTAGACCTCCGCGACGGCCAGCGGCTCCTTGCCCGTACGGTCCGCGATGGCGACGATGTCCAGCGCCGGGAAGACCGACGAGAAGCCGGACACCTGGACGGCCAGCGGCTCGGACACCCCGGCGTCGGTCAGCTCCTCCAGGATCGTCTGGTACCACTCCAGGTCACTGCCCTGGAGCAGCTTCGGCAGCTCCGCCCAGACCTGCGCCACCCGCTCCGAGAAGAACTCGATCGTCCCGGACAGCTCCAGCGGCTGACGGCGGTTGTTGAGCAGCCAGCGGGTGCCGCGCTCGACCAGCCGGCGCGAGTGCAGCCGGATCCGGGTCTGGACGTCGGCCGCGACGACGTTGTCGAGCGCCTCGACGTCGTCCCAGACCTGGTTGAGGCGGAAGATCGCGCGGGCCGCGGTGTGCGCCCGGACGACCTCTTCCAGCGAGGCTCCGGTCTCCTCCCGCATCCGGTGCAGGAAGCTCGTACCACCGGTGTTGACGGTGTCGTTGACCAGCACCGTGGTGACGATCTCGCGGGACAGCGCGTGCCCGTCGACCTGGTCGGTGAAGTCCTCCCGCAGCGCGGTCGGGAAGTACGCGTGCAGCAGGCGCTGGAGGTAGGGGTCGTCCGGCAGCCCCGTCTGGATCAGCTCGTCGGCCACCGTGATCTTGGTGTAGGCGAGCAGGACCGCGGTCTCCGGCTGGGTCAGGCCGCGCCCGGCGTTCAGCCGCTCCCGGATCTGCCGGTCGCTGGGCAGGAACTCCAGCGCCCGGTCCAGGTGCCTGTCGCGCACCAGGCGGCGCATGAAGCGCTGCTGGGCGTGGAGCATGCTGGAGGACTGGGCGATGGCCAGCGCCAGTGCGGTGTTCTGCGCGTAGTTGTTGCGCAGCACCAGCGAGCCGACCTCGTCGGTCATCTGGGCCAGGAGCTTGTTCCGCTGCTTGACCGTCATGTCGCCGTTGGCGACGACGGAGTTGAGCAGGATCTTGATGTTGACCTCGTGGTCGGAGGTGTCCACACCGGCGCTGTTGTCGATCGCGTCGGTGTTGATCTTCCCGCCGGCAATGGCGAACTCGATCCGGCCCAACTGCGTCAGGCCCAGGTTGCCGCCCTCGCCGACGACCTTGACCCGCAGGTCCTCACCGTTGACCCGGATCGCGTCGTTGGACTTGTCGCCCACGTCGGCGTGCGACTCGGTGGACGCCTTGACGTACGTGCCGATGCCGCCGTTCCACAGCAGGTCGACCGGGGCCTTGAGGATGGCCTGCATCAGGTCGGCCGGCGTCATCTTCTTCACGCCGGACTCGATGCCCAGCGCGGCCCGCACCTGGGCGTTGATCGGGATGGACTTGGCCGACCGCGGGTGCACCCCGCCGCCCTGCGAGAGCAGGTCGGTGTTGTAGTCCGCCCACGAGGAACGCGGCAGCTCGAACAGCCGGCGGCGCTCGGCGTACGAGGTCGCCGCGTCCGGCTTGGGGTCGAGGAAGATGTGCCGGTGGTCGAAGGCGGCGACCAGCCGGATGTGCTCGCTGAGCAGCATGCCGTTGCCGAACACGTCACCGGACATGTCGCCGACGCCGACGACGGTGAAGTCCTGGGTCTGGGAGTCGTGGCCCAGCTCCCGGAAGTGCCGCTTGACCGACTCCCAGGCGCCGCGGGCGGTGATGCCCATGCCCTTGTGGTCGTAGCCGGCGCTGCCGCCGGAGGCGAACGCGTCACCCAGCCAGAAGCCGTAGGACTCGGCGACCTCGTTGGCGATGTCGGAGAACGTCGCGGTGCCCTTGTCGGCGGCGACCACCAGGTAGGTGTCGTCCTCGTCGTGCCGGACGACGCCCTTGGGCGGGACGACCTCGCCGCCGACGAGGTTGTCGGTGATGTCCAGCAGACCCGAGATGAAGGTCTTGTAGCAGGCGATGCCCTCGGCCAGCCACGCGTCCCGGTCCTGCGCCGGGTCCGGCAGCTGCTTACCGACGAAGCCGCCCTTGGCGCCGACCGGCACGATGACGGTGTTCTTGACCATCTGCGCCTTGACCAGGCCGAGGATCTCGGTGCGGAAGTCCTCCCGCCGGTCCGACCAGCGCAGACCACCGCGTGCGACCTTGCCGAACCGCAGGTGGACGCCCTCGACGCGGGGCGAGTACACCCAGATCTCGTACGCCGGGCGGGGCGCCGGAAGATCGGGGATGGCCTGCGGGTCCAGCTTCATGGACAGGTAGGAGTGCGGCCGGCCCGTGCTGTCGCGCTGGTAGTGGTTGGTGCGCAGGGTCGCCTTGATGACGGTGAGGAAGGAGCGCAGGATGCGGTCCTCGTCGAGGGAGGCGACCTGGTCCAGGGCGCCTTCCAACTCCTCCAGCAGCCCGTCGATCAGCTCGGTGCCGGCGCTCTGCCGCTCCGGGGACATCCGTGCCTCGAAGAGCGAGACCAGCAGCCGGGTGGTGTGGACGTTGTTGGAGAGGGTGTCCTCCATGTACGTCTGGCTGAAGGTCGAACCGGCCTGCCGCAGGTACTTGGCGTAGGCACGGAGCACCATCGCCTGACGCCAGTCGAGACCGGCCCGCAGCACCAGCTGGTTGAAGTCGTCGCTCTCGGCGGCGCCCGTCCACACCGCGGTGAACGCCTCCTGGAAGCGCTCGCGGGCGTCGTCACCCGAGACGTGCTCGGGCATCCGCAGACCGAAGTCGTAGACCCAGGCGAGGGTGGCGTCGGCGCAGCGCAGCTCGTGCGGACGCTCGTCGACGACCTCGACGCCCAGGCGGTTGAGGCCGGGCAGCACCTTCGACAGCGAGACCGGCTCGCCCCGGCGGTAGATCTTGAAGCGGCGCTCACCGGGGCTGGCGTTGACCGGCTCGTAGAGGCTGACCGCGAAGTCGTGGCCCGGCTCCCCGGTGAGCTTCTCCAGGTGCTGGAGGTCGGCGACCGCGCTGCGCGGGTTGTTGTCGGCCTTGTAGCCCTCGGGGAAGGCGTGGGCGTAGCGGCGCAGCAGCTCGGCGGCGCGCTCCTCGCCGACCTCGGCGGTCAGCGCCTCGGCGAAGCCGTCGGCCCAGGAGCGGGCGGCCTCCACCAGCCGGGCCTCGATGCGGTCCACGTCCGCGTCGGTGAGCTCGGACAGGGCGGTGCCGGGCTCGACCCGGATGAGGAAGTGCAGCCGGGAGAGCACCGACTCGGTGTTCCAGGCGGTGAAGTCGACGCTGGTGCCGCCCAGCTCCTCCTTGAGGATGTCGATCAGCCGCAGCCGGACACCGGTGGTGTAGCGGTCCCGCGGGAGGTAGACGAGCGCGGAGTAGTAGCGGCCGTACTCGTCCTGGCGGAGGTAGAGCCGCAGACGACGGCGCTCTTGGAGGTAGAGCACGCTGGTGGCGATGGACCGCAGCTGGTCGGCCGGGGTCTGGAACAACTCGTCGCGCGGGTAGGTCTCCAGGATCTGGAGCAGGTCGCGGCCGTCGTGGCTGTTCGGGCTGAAGCCGGCGCCCTCCAGGACCTCGGCGACCTTGCGGCGGATCACCGGCACCCGTCGGACGGACTCGGTGTACGCGGCCGAGGAGAACAGGCCCAGGAAGCGGCGCTCCCCGATGACGTTGCCGTCCTTGTCGAACTTCTTCACCCCGACGTAGTCGAGGTAGGAGGGCCGGTGGACGGTGGCGCGGCTGTTGGCCTTGGTGAGGATCAGCAGCTTGTGCTCACGGGCCTTGGCGCGGGCGTCCGCGGGCAGCCGGTTGAAGGACGGCGAGACGGGGTGTCCGGCGTCGCTCTCGCGGTGCGCCGGGTCGGAGCGCAGGATGCCCAGGCCGGTGCCGGGGATCGCGGTGAGGACGTCCTCCTCCGTGCCGTCGTCGCAGGGCGCGCAGGCGAGCTCGTACTCGCGGTAGCCGAGGAAGGTGAAGTGCTCGTCGGAGAGCCAGCGCAGCAGCTCCCGGGCCTCCTCGACCTCCTCCGCGCGGATGTCGTCGGCGATCGGCTCGGCGGGCAGGTCCTCGGCGATCCGCAGGGCGGCGGAGCGCATCTTGTCCCAGTCCTCGACGGCCTCGCGGACGTCGGAGAGCACCCGCAACAGATCGGCGGTGATCTGCTTGAGGTCGTCCTTGTCGGTCTCCCGGTCGATCTCGACGTGGATCCAGGACTCGACGACCGCGTCGTGCGGCAGCTCGGTGGCCTTCCGGCCGCCGTTGAGGCCGTGCACGTCACCGTTGATGTCGAGGACCTCGATCAGCTTGCCGGTGACGTCCCGGCGAACGATCAACTGCGGGTGGATCACGACGTGGATGCCGCGCGCCTGCCGCGAGAGCTCGTTGGTGACCGAGTCGACCAGGAAGGGCATGTCGTCGGTGACCACCTCGACGACGGAGTGGCTGCACGTCCAGCCGTTCTCCTCGACGGTCGGGGTGTGCACCCGCACATTCGCGGTGCCCTGGGGCCGGTGCTCGGCGAGGCGGTAGTGGGAAAGCGCGGCACCGAAGACATCGACCGGGTCGCGGTCGGCGAGGTCCTCGGGGGCGGTGTGCAGGTAGTAGCGCTGGAGGTATCCCGTGAGGGTGTCCGGGTCCAGTCCGCGTACCGGGGTCTTCGCCCCGGCCGGGCTGCTCTCACCTACCCGGGCGGCCCTCGCGAGCAGCTCGATCTTGGCTTCGTCCAGCTTGGTCTGCATGTCCTCTGGCTCCTGTCGCGCGCCGTTGCGTGACGTCGTGGAAAAACGTGGGAAGGGCTGTGGAAGCCGCACAACGCCGCCGCGACGCGAGGTGTCCTGTCGCTGTCGACGCTATGCCGCGATGGGGGAAGGCCGTACCGCCGTCGACGAGTTTTGACGAAGTCGACATGGATTGGCGGCCGCAACGATCAGCAGCCGCCCGGTCACGGTGGTGTCCCGGGCGCACGGCGGGGGCCTTGCTACCCCCGCGGACTATCGCGCTGATCACGGTGCAAGGCTATCTCTCCCGACAACTGCCCCGTTATGCGCCGTGCACGTAAAACCACACCCTTAACTTGGCCCTTCTGGACAATGGGGCGCCGGGGTGGCGTATGTGTAGCGGGCCGGTGCGCAGCAGGCCGGTGTGCAGCGGGCCGAACCGCTAGGCCGCGATGTCCTCCGCGACCTGCACGGCCTCGGCGAGACTGTCCACCACCGGCACTCCGGCGGCCGTCAGACTGCTCCGGCTGTGCGAACCGCCGGTGTACAGCACCGCATGGGCTCCCGCGTCACGCGCGGCCACCGCATCGTCGACGGCGTCCCCGATCACCACCGTACGCCCCGGATCGACGCTCTCCAGAGCCGCCAGATGACGGACCATCTGCGCGCTCTTCGACCCCCCGGACGGCCCCGTGCGGCCCTCGACCCGGACGAACCGCGAGGCGATGCCCAGGCCGCGGACCAGGGGTATCAGCTCGTCGTGGCCGAACATGCTGAGGATCGACTGGCTCCGTCCGGCCGCCTGCCAGGACGCGAGCAGCGTCTGTGCGCCCTCGGCGAGGCCGCACCCCACCCGGTGCTCGGTGTAGTACCGGTGGAAGGTGTCGTCCATCACCTGCCACTCGGCCTCGGTCGGCAGCCGGCCCATCAGCCGCTCGTAGAACCGGGGCACCGGCACGCAGTACAGCTCGCGGTACCGCTCCAGGGTGATCGGCGCCAGGCCGATCTCCGCGAAGGCGGAGTTGGTCGCCGCGATCACGGCGTCGATGTCGTGGAACAAGGTGCCGTTCCAGTCCCACACGATGTGTGCGGCGGGCTTCCTCATGCCGATCCCCGGTCCTTCCCCCGCGCGATTGCCATGGGAAAAACCGTACCCGCCGCCACTGACAACGGCGACGGGCCGGCGGCCGGGCCGCCACGCCGGGGCGTCACCCCAGCAACTGCGGAATCTCCTGCACCCCGAACCACATCAGGTCGTGGTCCTCGGCACCGTCCACCGTGAACTGCGCGTCGTCGTCGCCGACATCGGCCGCGCCCAGCGCCGCCGCGGCCGCCGCCACGTCCTCCACCGCGTCCGCGGCGTCCACGTGCACCGCCGCCGCCTTCGACAGCGGCACCGGCCCGGCGATCCGCACCTCGCCCAGCGCGGACTGGTCCAGCCCCAGGTCCGGGTCCACGGCCGCGCTCCGGTCCGGCACGTCCACCGCCAACACGACCCGCCGCCGGGCCACGTCCGGGTGCCCGGCCAGCAGTCGCAGCGACGCCTGCGCCGCGCGGTTCAGGGCCGCGTACTCCAGCTCTTCGATGTCGTCCGAGACGTACCACTCCCGCAGCGCGGGCGTGACGGCGTACGCGAGCAGCGGGCCGGCCTCCAGCTCACCGCTCTGATGTGCCGCAGCGAGCCCGGAAAGCGTCAGGGGAACGTAGACACGCATAACAGCCGCTCTCGCTAGATCCAGAACAATGCCCCGCCAGCATACGGCCGTGCGTCCCCCATCGTGCCGCCCCGGCACCTCCCGTCACACCCGGCCCGCACCCCTCCGCCGCCCCGACCCCGCCCCGCAATCCCGGGCCCGTGTCACGGACGGGTGAAAATCCCCCGCCGTACCCCCGACGGCCGCGCGCCTTGCCGTCCCCGGCGCCCCGCCGACAAGATCCCACACCACAAGCTACCGCCCGGTAATCACTCCGGGCCGGGCACGAGGGGGCACCGCGATGACCGATACGACCAGCGAGAACACCGCAACGACCGGCGCCACGACGGACACCCGCCCGGCCCCTGCGGACCCGGCCCGCCCAGGCCCGCCCTCCGGCGGTGCGACACCGGGTGCGCCCACCGCCGACGGCCCGGCGCCCGCCCCGACCGTCCCCCGCCCCCGCCGCTCCCCCACCGACCGCACCCCCGACGCCCCGAACACCCCCGGCACCCCGCCCAAACCGGCGCCGGCGCCCACCGCGCCGCGCCGCACCGTTCCCCCGGCCCGCCGCGACACCCGCCGCCCCACCGGCCCCGCGGGCCGCGGCCCCGGCTCCCCCGGCAACCGCGGACCCACCCGCACCCCACACCTCACCCGCACCACCACCCCACGCCGCCCCGCCAGCCCGCCCACCACCCCACTCCCCACCCGGGACACCCCACTCCCCACCCCCAGTGCCCGACGCCACGCCCACGAGAACCGGCCCCACCTCTGGTTCGCCCACCAACTCCTGCTCACCCTGAGCGCCCAACGCCCCGTCCACGCCCTCCTCGGACACGCCCTGCCCGCCGCCTACGACCAACTCGCCGAACTCGCCCCGCTGTCACCCCTGCGCCCCTATGTCGCCCCGGGCCTGCGCGCCCCCGTCCCGGCCCTCCACGCCTGCGGTCTGTGCCGCCCCCGCGACGGCGTCATCGAGGCGTTCGCCCGCATCACCACCGGCGCCCGCCTGCGCGCCCTGGCATTCCGCCTGGAACGGGGCGCCGACGCCCGCTGGCGCTGCGCCGCCCTCGACATCGGCCCCTTCCCCTAGGACCTGGCCAACCCCGATCCGCGGGACAGGCCCTCGCCAGGACCTGTCCCACAGGTCGGACCCGCGCAGCACGAAGGGCGCCCCGGCCGGCCACGGCCAGGGCGCCCTTCGCTTCAGCTTCCGCCGCGCAGCGGACCGCTGCGCGGCATGCGGCTACTTCTTGCGGCGGCGGCCCCCGCTCTTCTGCGCCTTGCGCCGCTCCGCACGCGTCAGCCCATCGGCCTCCGAGCGGGCCGGACCCTCGCCCTCCACGTCGCTGACGAAGTCGCCCTCGATGACGCTGCCGTCACCGTCGACCTTGGGCGCGGTGAAGTGCAGCCGATCGGGCCGCTGCGGCGCCTCCAGGCCCTTGGCGTGGATCTCCGGACGCCCCGTACCGGCCGCTGCCGGGACGGCCTCCTCGTCGCCCTGCTCCAGCGGGGCGCGCTCGGCGGCCTCCTCCACCGGGACCTCCTCGACCTGCTGCTCCACCTGGACCTCCAGGTTGAACAGGTAGCCGACGGACTCCTCCTTGATGCCCTCCATCATCGCGGTGAACATGTCGAAGCCCTCGCGCTGGTACTCGACCAGCGGGTCCTTCTGGGCCATCGCCCGCAGGCCGATGCCCTCCTGGAGGTAGTCCATCTCGTAGAGGTGCTCACGCCACTTGCGGTCCAGGACGGACAGCACCACGCGGCGCTCCAGCTCCCGCATGATCTCCGAGCCCAGCTGCTCCTCACGGGCGGCGTACTGCTCGTGAATGTCGTCCTTGATGCCGTCGGCGATGAACTCGGCGGTCAGGCCCGCGCGGTCGCCGACCTCCTCCTCCAGCTCCTCGATGGTCGCCTTGACCGGGTAGAGCTGCTTGAACGCGCCCCACAGGCGGTCCAGGTCCCACTCCTCGGCGAAGCCCTCGACGGTCTCCGCCTGGATGTAGGCGTCGATCGTGTCTTCCATGAAGTGCTTGACCTGGTCCTGGAGGTCCTCGCCCTCCAGGACGCGGCGCCGCTCGCCGTAGATGACCTCGCGCTGGCGGTTGAGCACCTCGTCGTACTTCAGGACGTTCTTGCGGGTCTCGAAGTTCTGCTGCTCGACCTGCGACTGGGCGGAGGCGATCGCCCGCGTCACCATCTTGTTCTCGATCGGCACATCGTCGGGCACGTTGGCCATCGCCATGACCCGCTCGACCATCTGGGCCTTGAACAGCCGCATCAGGTCATCGCCCAGGGAGAGGTAGAACCGCGACTCACCCGGGTCGCCCTGTCGGCCGGAACGACCGCGCAGCTGGTTGTCGATACGCCGCGACTCGTGCCGCTCGGTGCCCAGGACGTAGAGCCCGCCGAGCTCCTTGACCTCCTCGAACTCCGCCTTGACGGCCGCCTCGGCGCGCTCCAGGGCGGCGGGCAGCGCGGCCGCCCACTCCTCCACGTGCTCGACCGGGTCCAGCCCCGCCTGGCGCAGCTCGGTCTCGGCGAGGTCGTCGGGGTTGCCGCCGAGCTTGATGTCCGTACCGCGGCCGGCCATGTTGGTGGCGACCGTCACCGCGCCCTTGCGGCCGGCCTGGGCGACGATCGTCGCCTCCCGGTCGTGCTGCTTGGCGTTGAGCACCTCGTGGGCGATGCCGCGCTTCTTGAGCTGCTGCGAGAGGTACTCGGACTTCTCGACGGAGGTGGTGCCGACCAGGATCGGCTGACCCTTCTCGTGCTTCTCGGCGATGTCCTCGACGACCGCGTCGAACTTCGCGGGCTCGGTGCGGTAGATCAGGTCCGCCTGGTCCTTGCGGACCATCGGCCGGTTCGTCGGGATCGGGACGACGCCGAGCTTGTAGATCTGGTGGAACTCCGCGGCCTCGGTCATGGCCGTACCGGTCATGCCGGAGAGCTTGTCGTAGAGGCGGAAGAAGTTCTGGAGGGTGATCGTGGCGAGCGTCTGGTTCTCGTCCTTGATCTCCACCCCTTCCTTCGCCTCGATGGCCTGGTGCATGCCCTCGTTGTAGCGGCGGCCGGCGAGGATACGACCGGTGTGCTCGTCGACGATCATGACCTCGCCGTCGATGACGACGTAGTCCTTGTCGAGCTTGAACAGCTCCTTGGCCTTGATCGCGTTGTTGAGGTACCCGACCAGCGGCGTGTTGACCGACTCGTAGAGGTTGTCGATGCCCAGCCAGTCCTCGACCTTGCCGACACCGGACTCGTGGATGCCGACGGTGCGCTTCTTCTCGTCGACGTCGTAGTCGCCGGTCTCCTCGACACCGCGCTGCGGGTTGGCCGGCTCGCCCCGCTTGAGGCGCTGCACCAACTTGGCGAAGTCGCCGTACCACTTGGTGGCCGAGTCCGCCGGACCCGAGATGATCAGCGGCGTACGGGCCTCGTCCACCAGGATCGAGTCGACCTCGTCGACGATCGCGAAGTTGTGGCCGCGCTGGACCAGTTCGTCCTGCGACCACGCCATGTTGTCGCGCAGGTAGTCGAAGCCGAACTCGTTGTTGGTGCCGTAGGTGATGTCACAGCCGTACTGCTCGCGGCGCTGAGCCGGCGTCATGTCGGACAGGATGCAGCCCACGGACAGGCCCAGGAACTTGTGGACCCGGCCCATCATCTCGGAGTCGCGCTCGGCGAGGTAGTCGTTGACCGTGATCAGGTGGACGCCCTTGCCGGACAGCGCGTTCAGATACGCCGGGAGGGTACCCACCAGGGTCTTGCCCTCACCGGTCTTCATCTCCGCGACGAAGCCGAGGTGCAGGGCCGCACCACCCATCAGCTGGACGTCGTAGTGCCGCTGGCCGAGCACCCGCTTGGCGCCCTCCCGGACCGTGGCGAACGCCTCGGGCAGCAGGTCGTCGAGGCTCTCGCCGTCCGCGTAGCGCTGCTTGTACTCATCGGTGAGCGCCCGCAGCTCGGCGTCGGAGAGCGCCGCGAAGTCCTCTTCGATGGAGTTCACCTGGCCCGCGATGCGGTGCAGCTTGCGCAGGATCTTTCCTTCGCCTGCACGCATGATCTTCGTCAAGACGGACACTTGGGCTGGTCTCCTTGCCGGTCGGGCCTGCACGGTCGAGTGCGCGGGCGCGGCATGTTTCCAGGGGGCAGGCCCCGCCGCAACGGCCATCGTAAAGGAGGACGCTGTCCGGCCGGGAGGTCCGCCGCAGCCGAGCCCGCCGACCCCTCGCCAGGTCAACGCACGAGCCCGCGAGAAGGTGCCGGAAAAGTTTCCGCAGAACCACCGAAAACCTCCCGCAGACATTCCCGGAACCGTTCCCGGCGCCCCTGGGCCACAGTGCCCGGAATCATGACGAAAACGGCTCGCGATGCGGTGCCCGCCGCAGCAGACTCACCACATGATGCCCGTCACCCTCACCACCGACCGCCTCCTGCTGCGCCCCTTCGAGCCCTCTGACGTGCCCGCGGTACACGCCGCCTGTCAGGACCCCGACATCCCCCGCTGGACCGACGTCCCCTCGCCGTACAGCCACGCCGACGCGGAGCGGTTCGTCGACACCGTCGCCGCCGAGGGCTGGCGGAACGACACCTCCTACACCTTCGCCGTGGTCACCCGGGCCGGCGGAACCCTGGTCGGTTCCATGGCTCTGCTCCGACTCGACCAGCTGCGCACCCTGGAGCGGCAGGCGGAGCTCGGTTACTGGACGGCGAAGGAGCAGCGCGGCCAGGGCTACACCGCGGAAGCCGCCGGCGCGGTGGTCCGCTGGGCCTTCCGCGAGCTGGCCGTGGAACGCCTGGAATGGCTCGCCGAGGCCGGCAACGAAGGCTCCTGGGCGGTCGCCCGCAAGGTCGGCTTCCACCGGGAGGGCACCCTGCGCGCCAAGCTGGTGCACGACGGCACCCGCCGGGACCTCTGGATCGGCTCCCTCCTCCCGTCCGACCTGCCCCGCGAGCCCGTCCCCGCCGGCTCCGCCACCCTCCCGTCCCAGGCCCCCACGCCCTACCTCCCCCACCCCCGCTAACCCCCTGACCTGCGGGAACGGCCGAACCCCGGGGCGTTGTCAGTGGCCGCCCCTACGCTGTGCCACATGACCGGAGTGACGCAGCGAAAGCCCGCACCACGCCCCGTGACCGCCCTGTCCGCCGACGACGCCCGACGGATGGCACTGCGGGCCCAGGGCCTGCTGGGCGCCCCGGACCGCCGGGCCGGCGTCCGCGGGATGCTGCGCCGCCTGGGCGCGGTCCAGCTCGACACGATCTCCGTGCTCGCCCGCTCCCACGAGCTGATCCCCTACGCCCGGCTCGGCGCAGTCGGCCGCTCCGCCGTAGAGGGCGCCTACTGGTCGGCGAGCCCCGAAGGCAATGCCCCGGCCCGGCCGCACAGCTTCGAGTACTGGTCGCACGCGGCCTGCATCCTGCCCATCGAGGAGTGGCCGCACTTCGCCTTCCGCCGCCGCGCCCGGCGCGCCAAGGGCCACCGCTGGCACGTCATGAAGGACTCCGCACGCTCCTGCGCCGCCGTCCTGGACCGCCTCAAAGCCGACGGTCCCCTCACCACCTCCCAGCTGGGCGGCGGCCGGAACGGCGGGGAGTGGTGGGACTGGTCCGAAACCAAGATCGCCGTGGAGTGGCTGCTGGACACCGGCGACGTGGTCTGCACCGAACGCCGCGGCTGGAAGCGGATCTACGACCTCGCCGAACGCGCCGTCCCCGAGCCGCTGCTCCACGACGACCTCGACGACACCGCGTGCATACGGCGCCTGGTGGCCCAGGCCGGCGCCGCGATGGGCGTGGCCACCCGCGCGGACCTCGCCGACTACCACCGCCTCAAGGGCGAGCAGGTGGACGCCGTCATCGAGGACACCGGGCTGGTGCCGGTGACGGTCGAGGGTTGGGCCAAGCCCGCCTGGGCGGATCCGGAGGCGCTCGCCGCCGCGCCCCGCGGCCGGCACCGCACGACCCTGCTCTCGCCCTTCGACTCCCTCATCTGGGACCGCCCACGGACGGAACGGATCTTCGACTTCACCCACCGCCTGGAGGCCTACGTCCCCAAGCCCCAGCGGGTACACGGCTACTTCGCCATGCCCCTGCTGGCCGGCGGCAAGCTGGTCGGCCGCGTCGACCCGGCCCGCGAGGGCGGCACCCTGGTCGCCCGCCAGCTCTCGCTCCAGGGCCCCAAGGCTGTCCGCCCCATGGCCCAGGCCCTGCGCGAGGCCGCGGCCTGGGTGGGCTGCGACAGCGTCCACATCGAGCGCTGCGACGACCCGCGGCTGGCAGCCGCCCTGCGCGCCGAACTCACCCACACCGACGAGACGAACCCCGAGGAGGCCACCACTGCCTGACCCGCAAGCCCCGGCGCCGACCCCGAACCACCGGCAATCCGACGTCAATCCGGGGGCACCTGGCCCCCGACTTCACCGGATTTCGAGAATCTTCTCCCGCATCGCATACACCACGGCTTCCATCCGGGAATGCAGCTGGAGCTTCTCCAGGATGTTGCGCACATGGTTCTTGACGGTGTTCTCGGAGATGAACAACTCCTTGGCGATATCGCGGTTGTTCATGCCCGTGGCGACGAGTTTGAGGACCTCCAGCTCCCGATCGGTGAGCCGGGGCGCCGGCACCAGACGACGCTCGTCGGTGCGCTGGATCATCGACTTGAACTCCGTCAGGAGCTTGGACGCCATCGACGGGCTGATCTGCGACTGACCGTCCGCGACGGCCCGGATCGCGGTGGCCACCTCGTCGGTGGAGATCTCCTTGAGGAGGTAGCCGGTGGCACCGGCCTTGATCGCGTCGTAGAGATCGGCCTCTTCGTCGCTGATCGTCAGCATGATGATCTTCGCGCTGGGGGCCACCTCCTTGATGGAGGTACACGCCTCGATCCCGCCGCGCCGGGGCATCCGCACGTCCATCAGCACGATGTCGGGCAGCAGGTCGGCGGCCTTGTCGACCGCCTCCGCACCGTCACCCGCCTCACCGACGACCTGGATGTCCTCCTCCTGCGCCAGCACGATCTCCAGGCCGCGGCGGAAGAGCGCATGATCGTCCACGACGAGGACACGAATCGGCTCCTTGCGCGGCACCCGCGCAGCACCGTCCGCGTCGTCAGCCCCCACACCGCAGACATCGCCGCCCGCGTCACCCCGTACGGGCCCGAAACTCTCCCCCATGGTTCCTCCCCGTCAACTACTCGGCCGAAGGGCCAGAGTTTGGATATAAGGCTGGTTGACAACAGCCCTTTTCGGCCGGCCCGATCAATGCCATACGACCGTCTCCCCGGTATGTCGCCGTTTCGCGTCCACATACTCCCCGGCTGGCACAAACACTATACGGCTTCAACTCCAGCCTTCCGCAGGCACGATGGTGCCCCCGGGCGTACGCCGGGGGCACCGAACGGGTGGGGGTCAGCCTCCCAGCGCGCCGCCTGCGCCGCCGGGTGATTCCTCTCCGAACGCGTCGGAATTCAGGTGGATGACGCCGTAGTCGTAAGCGTGCCGCCGGTAGACGACGCTCGGCTGCTTGGTCTCGGCGTCGACGAAGAGATAGAAGTCGTGTCCGACCAACTCCATCTCGTACAGCGCCTGGTCAAGCGCCATCGGTGCGGCCGAGTGGGTCTTCTCGCGGACGACCACGGGCCCTTCGCCCTGGATCTCCAGCGATCCCATCCGGGTGGTCGGCACCTTGTCCTGCTGCGCGGCTTCCTCCGCGGCCGTCAGGCCGTGGCCGTTCAGCCGTGCCGCGTCGGGGACGGTGATCGCGACCTCACTCGCCGGGATACGGCCGTTGCCACGGCGTGAGTGACGCTTGTCGTGCTCCTTCCGCAGGCGCGCCTCCAGCTTGGCTGTTGCCAGATCCAGCGCGGCGTACGGGTCGGCTGCGGCCGCCTCGGCCCGGACCACCGGGCCACGGGAGCGGAGGGTGATCTCCACTCGGTCGGAACGGTCGGCCTGCCGCGGGTTGGGCTCCTTGGACACCTCGACGTCCAGGCTGATCACCTTGCCGTCGAGCTTCTGGACTTTGTCCAGCTTCAGCTTCTCGGCCACGTGCTTGCGGAACCGCTCGGGCACCTCGGTCTTGCGGCCCTTGACGACGATGTCCACGCAGAACTCCGTTCCCGGATCGCCCCGCTCAGCGAGCGGAGCAGCTCCTTCTTGCACCAGGCCCCGGTGGGTGCCGGAGCCTCGGACTGGCGACTTTCACCTCCTCCTCCCCCAGGGACGAGATCTCCATTCCCACGTTTTCAGAATCGCCGAAAAACCCTGAAAAGCATGCAACACGACATCCGAGGCAAAGCGTCCGCCAAGTCCTCACAACCGAACATAGCTCTACTGGACGGGTGTCGGCACCCCCTCGCCACGACCAGCTCCGTTTGAGTGAAATTCGGCGCTCACTACCAGCAACGACCTGCCACCCCACCCAGTTCCCCTTGCCCCGGCTCCCGCAGGGACGCTCCGACGGCCGTCCGGGGCCCCACCTCGCCGGTCAACGCCCCGGGACACCGTTCCCTCGGACGGCGGCACCGCCTGGGCCACGGCCCACAGGCGCGCCCGTGGGCCGGTCAGGCCGGTCAGTCCGGTCGAACGATCAGAACCTCCGGGCCGTCACCGCAGGCCGGTCGACCGATCAGCGCGCCAGGGGCCATCGCGGCAGGCCGGTGGGGGGGCAGCCACTCGCCAGGGGCGGAACAAGGCGGTCCGCTCCATCCGGAAGAGGCACGGGCACCCTTGTGGCCCGGCGGCCCTTTGCCTGCCTTGTGGCCGACCACCGCCGTCCCTTTGGCCGGACTCAGCCCCCTCAACTTCCGTTGAAAAGGAAAGAACTGGGGGACGCGGCCACCACCGCGGCCCCCGTCACCCGACCGCCGGCAGCCCGGACCGCCCGTGCCGCCTCGGCGAGCGTGGCCCCCGTCGTCACCAGATCGTCCACCAGCACCACCGGCGCCCCCGTCAGCAGCCTCCCGACCGCACCCGGCACCTCCAGGGCACCGGCGACGTTCGCCAGGCGCTGCCGGGCATCCAGCCCCGCTTGATCGACTACCGCACGACGCTGCCGCAGCACCGCCAGCACCCGCGCGCCGACACCCACCCGCCGCAGCTCGACGGAGGCCGCCAACGCGATCCTGCGCACAGGATCGTGACCACGGCCGGCCACCGCCTTCCGCGCGGACGGCACCGGGACCAGCAGGAGGGGGCCGCCCCCTCCCCCCACCCCCCGCACCGCCCCCGTCAGCACTGCCCCCAGTGGCGCGGCCAGCCGCAGCGCGCCCCGCTCCTTGTGGGCCAGCAGCACGGTGCGCACCTCATCGGCGTACGGCGCACCGGCCCACACCCGCGGCAGCCCCGCCGGTACCGGCCTCGGCCGCACCTGCCCCGCGCCACGTCCACCGCGCCACAGCGCCCGGTGACACGCCGCACACAGCTCCGTACGCGGCTGGCCACACCCCGCACAGTCGACCGGCAGTACCAGGCTCGCCAGCTCTCGCCACACCCCCCGCATGACTCCACTGTCGCGTTGTGCACGCTCGGCCACCACCCCTGTGGATAACTACGCCGAGGTGGCCAACCTTCCAGTCAGAGACACCGCCCGCAAGAGCCGCCGCCCGGGCACGCGCCTCGCCCGCGCCCTCTCCCCGGCCCGTACAACCCGGGCCTGCCCCTCGCGCCTCCCACGAACCAACACCAGCACCAGCACCAGCACGAACACCCCGCCCATGCTTCATCCCGACGAACGGGCCACGCCCGCCCCGGACAAGCCAGCTCCGCACCATCCCTGACCACGGCACCGGGACCGTCCCGATCCACGCCCCCACCAGGCACGTGGCCACCACCCCGGCCCTCGCCGAGCCGGACGAACGCACCGACGCCGCACCCGCCCTTCCCCCGACGAGCCGTCGCCGCGCCCGCGCTCACCCCGGATAGACCGGCGCCGTCCCGTCCTTGGCCACCGTCTTCCAGTTGGAGTCCGTGGGGAGCCGGACTATGCCCTCCGCGGCGTCCGCGATCAGCGGGCGGGTCTCGTCCTCCGAGGCCGCCACCGCCTTCACGCCGTTGACTCCGGGCAGGGTCTGCGCGTCGGACGCGGAGCCGTCGGTCTCCATGAACTGCATCTGCTGGACCCCGCCGGCTTCCCGGCCGACGACCACCAGCCGGCTGCCGCCCGCCCAGGACGCCGCCACCACGTCCTCCAACTGGGGCGCGATCGGCCGCAGTTCCTGCACCGACAGCGTCGGATGCGCGGAGGTGCCGTCCCGCTCGACCCGGCCGAGCTGGAGCGTCGTACGACCCTTGTCCTCCACCAGGATCGCGATCCGTATGCCGTCAGCGGCCACCTTGATCGCCTTGATCCGTCGCGCGCCGAGACCGGGCACCGAGACCTCCTCGGGGTCGCCCTTGCCCTCGCGCATCCGCAGCAGCCGCGAGCGGTGCGCGTCGCGGTCGGCGATCCACAGGTCGCCCAGCCCGTCCCAACTCGGCGCGGTCAGCCCCTCGTCGGCGCTCTTGGCCGTACTGGCGCTGGTCAGCAGCGGCCCCGCGCGTTCGACCCCGTCCTCCATCCCGGACACGTACAGATACCGGCCGTCGCCCGACACCCCGGCGGCGGTGGTCTCCCCACGCGAGATGGCGACCGAGCGCAGCGGGGTCTTGCCGGTGCCGAACGGCCCGCGCACCGGCGTCGGTTCGCTGGCCGCGTCCGACATCGCGACGACGCGGTGCTCCGCGTCGATGAAGTACTCCTTGCCGGCGTGACCGGTGTGGCCCGGTGCGGCGAAGTCCCGCTCGGCCTGGTCCTGGGTCAGCGCGCACAACGAGTTGCCGCTCGGATCCTGGAGTTCCACTTCACTGATCTTCGAAGCCCGCGTCATGTCCTGGACGGTGAAGAAGAGCTGAGCCGCCATCCGCTTGCACTGGGCGGTGTCGGTGTTGACCGCCTGTTTGCTGAGCTTGACATGCAGTGCGTTGGCGTCGTCCAGCGACAGGTCACGGGCGGCGAGCCGGGTGCCGGGCGGGAACGCCGAAGTCGTCACCCTGTCCAGCCAGTCGGTAGGCCCGGTGAGCAGCGCCTCCACGCTGGACGTGATCGGCTTTATCCGCTGCCGCAGGTAGACCGGGTCGGCGACGAGCACGTTCTTGCCCGCCTTGGGGTCGTCCGACTCGGACTTGTAGGACGCGAAGTAGTACTTGTTGACGGAGCGGTAGATGCGCTGGAAGTCGGACTGCCCCAGCACCAGCCCGTCGGGCAGCCGGTCGATGCGCCACTGGTCCCCCTCCTTGATGAGGTGGATCGTCTCGCGGTACGGCTTCTCCTCGGGGGTGTACGCGTGGTTGGCGTCCACCTTCGCCACCTGGCTGCCGGCGAGCGTGACGGTGTAGCCGTTGGCGCCCTCGCGGCTGGGCTGGACCTCCGGCTCAGACTTCGGCCGCTCCTGGAGCACATTGGTGACCAGGAACGGCCGCCAGGTCTGCTTCGCCGACTTGGCCAGGTACATCCTGGCCGTGCGGAAGTCCGCCTCGTCGCTGGTGGTCGCGTCGAGGAAGCTGCGCACGATGTTGGTCGGCTGGGCACCGTCCTGCGGGGGCACGCCGTAGACCCGCACCTGCGAGTCACCGTCGGCGCGCGGGGACGGGTCGGCCGCCGTGACGTCGCCGCTGTCCGGCATGGACGCGCAACCGGCCAGCAGTGCCCCGGCACAGCCCAGCAGGACGGCCTTGCGTCCCGTGCGTGCGACTCCGGTGCCCCGGAGCGCGCGCCGGTGGAACCGCGGGGTGCGCGCCGCGCGCTTGTCTCCGTGCTCAGCGCCCACGCCGTCCGCCTTCCCGCTCCGCACCGCGTTCGGTCTTCTGCTCCGTGCTGTCGGGGGCCGCACTCCCGTACGCGCCTGGGTCGGCGGGCGTACCCGCGTCCCTGATGGCGTCGGTGTGGGTGTTGTCGTGGGCGTTGTCGTGGGTGTTGTCGTCGCCCGTGCGCTCGGTCTTGCGTGCGGTGGCCTGCTGGGGAACCGCACGGGAACTGCCGCCGGGGGGCAGCGCCGCCGGGGGCGTCGTGGGTCGGGCCGCGGTGTGCTGTGCGCCGGGGCGGGGCTGCGCCGGGATGGTGGACGCCGCGCGGCCCGCGCCGGGGCGGGGCCGCCCGTGTTCGTCCAGGCCGCGGTTGCGCCGTGAGTCCTCGGGCTCCAGGGGAATCGGGGAGCCGCGCAGTGTTTCGCCGGCCGTACGGGGCAGCGTCAGCCGGAACTGGGAGCCGCCGCCCGGCTCACCCCACGCCTGTAGCCAGCCGCCGTGCAGCCGGGCGTCCTCGATGGCGATGGACAGGCCGAGCCCGGTGCCGCCGGTCGTACGGGCCCGTGCCGGGTCCGCGCGCCAGAAGCGGTTGAAGACCCGGGTCGCCTCGCCGGGCTTGAGGCCGACGCCGTAGTCCCGCACCGCGACGGCGACCGCGCCGTCGCTGCGGCCGCCGGCGGACGACAGCCGGACCACGACGTCGCGGCCCTCGCCGTGCTCGACGGCGTTGACAACGAGGTTGCGCAGGATCCGCTCCACCCGTCGGGGGTCGGCCTCGGCCATGACGGGGTGCTCGGCGCCGCGCACCACTATGCGGCTGCCCTTGCGTTCGGCAAGCGGTTCGGCGCCTTCGATGACGCGGTGGACCACGTCGCGCAGGTCGACCGGTTCGGCCTCCAGGGCCGCCGCACCCGCGTCGAACCGGCTGATCTCCAGCAGCTCGGCGAGCAGCGACTCGAAGCGGTCGAGCTGGCCGCGCAGCAGTTCCGCGGAGCGCGCGGTGGCGGGGTCGAACTCGTCCCGCACCTCGTGGATGACGTCGGCGGCCATCCGTACGGTCGTGAGCGGGGTGCGCAGCTCGTGCGAGACGTCGGAGACGAACCGCCGCTGCATCCGGGACAGCTCCTCCAACTGCTGGATCTTGACCTGGAGGTTCTGCGCCATCTTGTTGAAGGATTCGCCGAGCCGGGCGATGTCGTCCTCGCCGGTGACCTTCATCCGCTCCTGGAGGAGGCCGGCGGCCAGCCGCTCGGAGATCCCGGCGGCCATCCGTACGGGCGTGACGACCTGCCGCACCACCAGCCAGGCGATGGCGCCGAGCAGGATCACGACGAACACTCCGGCGGTCGCCAACGTGCCGGTGACGAGCTTGAGGGACTCCTCTTCCTGGCTGAACGGGAAGAGGTAGTAGAGCTGGTACTGGTTGCCGTTGATGTCGTTGAGCCGCTTGCCGATGATCAATGCCGGCATGCCGTCGTTGGACCCGATACGTTTGATCTGGGTGTACTGGCGGAACGTGCCGGACTTGCTGTCCAGCTTCCGCCGCAGTTCGACGGGGACGCTGCGTTCGGGATCGACGTCCCCGGAGGCGCGGGGTCCGCGAGTGCCGGGGGTGGAGTCGCCGAACGGTTCGTCGGTGTCGGAGCTGAGCGCGACGACCGAGAACACGCCCTGCCCGCCGCTGGCGAGCTGTTCGACCAGACTGGTCAGCCAGGTCGCGGAGTCCTGGGTGCCGCGGCTTGCGGTGCGGCTGTTGTCGTCGGTGTGGTTGTCATCGCCGCCGTCGGCCAGTTTCCGGGCGACCTCGAAACCGCCGACGGCCTGGCTCTGGGCGGCTTGCGCCTTGGCGGTGAGCAGGCCGTTACGGACCTGCCCGACGACCACGACGCCGAGCAGCAGCACCACGGCCAGCGACATCAGCAGGGTGGTGGCGACCACTCGCAGCTGGATGTTGCGTCGCCACAGGCGCAGCGCGGGCAGCAGCGGCCGCCGCACCCACCGGCTGAAGAGCCGCAGCAGGGGATGGACCGGCCCGCTCACTGCGCCGTCGGGCAGCAGCTGTCCGCCGCGCAGCAATCGTGCCGCTACGCGATCCGAAAAGGACATATCACCCGCCGGGCCGACGGTGCGCCCCCGCTGTCCCTCCGGGGCCGAACCGTCCCGGGGCATCTCAGCTGGGCCCGGCCTTGTAGCCGACGCCGCGCACGGTCACCACGATGTCCGGCCGCTCCGGATCCCGCTCGACCTTGGAGCGCAGCCGCTGCACATGGACGTTGACGAGCCGGGTGTCCGCGGCGTGCCGGTAGCCCCAGACCTGCTCCAGCAGCACCTCGCGGGTGAACACCTGCCACGGCTTGCGCGCCAGCGCCACCAGCAGATCGAACTCCAAGGGGGTCAGCGCGATCGACTGCCCGTCCCGCTTCACGGAGTGCCCGGCCACGTCGATGACCAGGTCCCCGATCGCCAACTGCTCGGGCGCCGGCTCCTCCGAGCGCCGCAGCCGCGCCCGGATCCGAGCCACCAGCTCCTTGGGCTTGAACGGCTTGACGACGTAGTCGTCCGCACCCGATTCGAGGCCGACCACCACATCCACCGTGTCACTCTTGGCGGTCAGCATGACGATCGGCACACCCGACTCGGCACGGATCAGCCGGCACACTTCGATGCCGTCCCGTCCGGGCAGCATCAGGTCGAGCAGCACAAGATCGGGCTTGGTCTCGCGGAACGCAGCGAGCGCCTTGTCGCCGTCCGACACGAACGACGGTTCAAAGCCCTCGCCACGCAGCACGATGCCGAGCATCTCTGCCAGTGCGGTGTCGTCGTCGACGACCAGGACGCGTCCCTTCATTCGGCCATCATCCCATTACCTGATCGTGACTTTCTCCATCGTGAGGCGGAACACACGTCCGCCAGCCGCTCGCGGTTCACCGGTGACACCACTCCGGCCTCCGTCACGATCGCCGTCACCAGCTCGGCCGGCGTGACGTCGAAGGCCGGGTTGTAGGCCAGCGAGCCCAGTGGGGCCACCGGAATCCCGGCGCCGGCCGCCGCCCCGGTGCCCAGCAGATGCGGCAACGAGAACTCCGTCACTTCATGGCCCGGCCGCTGCTCCACCTCAATACCGGCGCCGTCCACCGTCTCCAGATCCACCGTGCTGGTCGGGGCCACCACTACGAACGGAACGTGGTGGTGCCGGGCGAGCACCGCCAGCGGATAGCTGCCGATCTTGTTGGCGACCGCGCCATCCGCCGCGATCCGGTCCGCCCCGATGAACACCGCATCCACCTCACCGGCCGCGAACAGCGAACCCGCGGCGCCGTCCGCCAGCACCGTGTACGCCATCCCGGCCCGCGCCGCCTCGTAAGCGGTCAGTCGCGCCCCCTGCAACAGTGGTCGGGTCTCGTCCACCCACAGTCGCCGCAGCTCGCCGGCCCGGTGCGCCGCCAGCACCACGGCCAGGGCGGTCCCCTCTCCCCCGGAGACCAGGGCACCTGTGTTGCAGTGCGTGAGTATGCGGTGTCCGCCGCCCGGCAGCAGCTCACCCAGCAGTTCCAGACCGTGCTCCGCCATGCGCGCGCTGGCCTCGACGTCCTCCGCGTGGACGGCGCGCGCCTCGACCAGCGTGGCCGCCGCCGCACCCTGCGCATCAGCGCCACCGGCCACCGCCCTGCGGTACGCCTCGGTCGCGCGCCGGACGCCGTAGCCGAGGTTGACCGCGGTCGGCCGGGCGTTCGCCAGTGCGTCCGCCGCCTCCTCGACGTCGAATCCACGCGCCGCGGCCAGCGCAACGCCGTACGCACCCGCGATGCCCAACAGCGGCGCCCCGCGCACGGCCAGCGTCTGGATCGCCCGCACCAACGCCGGTACGTCCGTACAGACCAGCTCGACCTCCTCCGCCGGCAGACGGGTCTGGTCGAGCAAGACCACCACCGGGCCCTCGGGCAACTCCCCCCAGCGCAACGACGGGACCGCGAGCGACTCGGCGCCCGCCTCCGATACCTCGTGCCGATCAGCCATTCCCTCAGTCTGCCGCCGACCCCCCACCGAACAGAAGGTCCCCTTCCTAGAAGGGCACGGGTACAGAGCGCCACCGGCCATGACACGATGAATGACACCGCGGACCCCGGACCCCCGCCGCCCCGGCGGACGGGCAGCAAGAAGGAGCGACGATGAACAACTCTCCGGGCTGGGCCTCGCCCGGATCCTCTCCCTCCGACGAGCCGGGCCGCGGCACCTCGGAGCAGCCCACCCAACCGCCCGCTCCGGACGATCGCCCCGACGCGTCCCAACAGCCGCCCCCGCCGAACTGGTCCAGTAACCAGCCACCTGCCGGCCAGTGGACGGCCCCGGCCGGCATCCCCGGCCAGAGCGGACCGGATACCCAGGGCGGCGGAGACCGCACCCGCGCCTCGTCCGGCTCGGCCCCAGGCGGCTGGGCCACCCCGCCGGGCCCCGGCAATCAGGGCGCCTGGGGAAGCGGCCCCGGCTGGGGCGGCATGCCGCCCGCCGCCAAGCCGGGCGTCATCCCGCTCCGCCCGCTCGGCGTGGGTGAGATCCTCGACGGCGCCATCGCCACCATGCGCGCCCACTGGCGCACCGTGCTCGGCATCTCGCTGGTGGTCGCACTCGTCTCGCAGACCGCGATCACGCTCGTCACCGGCCTGTGGCTCCCCGGCGCCAACCATCAGCTGGGCCCCGATGACGGTTCCGCACCCCCGCTGCGACACGTCCTGGGCGAATTGGCCGACTCCCTCACCGGCTCCGCCATCACCACGCTCATCGGGCTGCTCGCCACGATCATCGCCACCGGCATGCTGACCATGATCATCAGCCGGGCGGTCCTGGGCCGCTCGGTGACCGCCGGAGAAGCTTGGAGCGATGCCCGCGGCCAACTCCCGCGCCTGCTCGGCCTGCTCGGCCTGCTTCCCCTGATCATCACCGCCATCTTCGCGGCCGCGGTGGCCCCGGGCCTCATCATCACCAGCTCCGGCTCGCTCGACCTCGGTCTTCTCCTCGTCCTGCTCGGCGTGCTCGCCGCCACCGTCGTGAGCATCTGGCTGTGGGTCCGCTACAGCCTCGCCTCCCCGGCCCTGATGCTGGAGAAGCAGGGCGTCGTGGCCTCCATGCGGCGCTCCGCCAAGCTCGTCCGTGGCTCCTGGTGGCGGGTGCTGGGCATCCAGCTCCTCGCCTACCTGCTGATCGCCATCGTCGAGTTCATCATCCAGATCCCGGCCACCTTCATCGCCTTCCTGATAGGCGGCGAGAACCTCATGGACTGGGCGAACGGCACCAGCGACTCCACCGGCTGGCCGTTCCTCATCGTGCTGGGCCTCGGCGCGGTCATCAGCTCGGCGGTCACCTTCCCGATCAGCGCCGGGGTCACCGCACTCCTCTACGTCGACCAGCGCATCCGCCGCGAGGCCCTCGACCTCGAACTCGCCCGCGCCGCCGGTCTCCCCGGCTACACCCCCGAAGCGCCCGCCACGCCCACGGCCACCGGCGGCACCCCGGCCCCCAGGACCGCTCCCGACACAACCCCGGCCGCCCGGCCCGCCGCTGACGCCCCGTCCACGCAGCCGCCCACCGAGCCGGCAGACCCGACGGACTCTCAGCCAACGAGCCTTCAGTCGACGAAGATTCAGTTGACGAAAACTCAGAACACCGAGGCCGAGAACCCAGCGCCGGAGAAGACCGAGCCTGCCACCGCCGAGACCCCTGACGCTCCCGGCACGCCCACGGATGTCGCTCCCGACATCCCCGGACCGCGCCCGACCGACACCGCACCGGGAAGCTGATGCGGTGACCACAGGGGGGAAGATCACCGCACTCGCCGACCTCATCGTGCGCTCTGGCAACGACATACCGGTACGGATCTCTCGCGACCCCGCCCGTGAGGCGGCGGAACGCGAACTGTCCGACCCCCGGTACCACCAGCACGACCCCAATCTGATCCAGCGCGCCCTGGATTGGCTCTGGGACCGCATCGGCGAGCTCTTCAATGCGGCCTCCGGCGCCACCCCGGGCGGCTGGGCCGGGCTCATCGCCATCGCCGCATTCGCGCTGCTACTGATCATCGCCCTCCGATTGCGGCTCGGTGCGGTGCGCCGCACTCCGACCACACGGGGCACCCTCTTCATCGATACGCCCCGGACCGCCGCGGAACACCGCGCGGCCGCCGACCGGCACGCGACCGAGGGCCGCTGGAACGAGGCGGTCCAGGACCGGATGCGCGCCATCGTCCTCGCCCTCGAAGAGCGCGCCCTGCTCACGCCCGGCCCCGGCCGCACCGCCGACGAGGCCGCCACCGAAGCCGGCCTGGTCCTCCCCGCAAACGCCGAACAACTCCGCACAGCGGCCCGTACCTTCGACGACGTCGCATACGGCGGCCGCCCCGGCACCGAACGGGCATACACCCTCCTGGCCGACCTCGACACCGAGCTGCAGCGCGCCAAGCCCCACCTGGCCGCCACCCCGACCAGGAGTCGCGGATGACCACTGCCACCACCGCCACCGCCGTTCCCGGTCACACCGCGCACCGCCTGTGGGCCCGCTCCCGGGGCGTGCTGGTGGGACTGCTGCTGCTCGTCATCGGCGGACTGACCCTCGCCGCCCTGCAGTCCGGCGAACAGTACGGCCGGCTCGACCCGCGCTCCGTGGACCGGACCGGAAGCCGGGCGCTCGCCCAACTCCTCACCGCCCACGGCATCACCAGCCAGGTCGTGACCACCGCCGAGGAGGCCGCAGCCGCGGCCGGCCCGCACACCACGCTCCTCGTCGCCGCCCCCGACGTGCTGACCTCCGATCAGCTGACCAGCCTCCACGCAGCGACTGCGCACACCCCCGGCCGCACCGTCCTCCTCTCGCCCGGCTTCGCCTCGCTCCAGGTGTTCGCCCCCGGCGTCCAGGCCGAGCCCCAGGTCAGCAACGCGCCGCGGGTGCCCGGCTGTTCGCTGCCCGCCGCCCGCCGCGCAGGCGACGCTCTCCTGGGCGGCATCCGCTACACCACCTCCGCCACCGCCGCCGACCGCTGCTACGACGCCGGCGGCTACCCCGCCCTGCTGCGCCTCCCGGCCGCCCACAAGGACCGCGACACCGTCCTCCTCGGCTCCGCCGATTTCCTCTACAACTACCGCCTCGCCGAGCACGGCAACGCCTCGCTGGCCCTCCAACTCCTCGGTGCACACAAGCATCTGGTCTGGTACCTCCCCTCCGTCAGTGATCCGTCCGCCACCGCCCAGGACGCTCAGCCGGGCCTCTTCGGCCTCATCCCGTCCGGCTGGCGCTGGGCCCTGCTCCAACTCACCCTCGCCGCCGGCTGCGCGGCCCTGTGGCGTGCCCGCCGCCTCGGCCCGCTGGTGCCGGAGCGTCTCCCGGTCACCGTCCCGGCCGCCGAAACCACCGAGGGCCACGCCCGCCTCTACGAACAGGCCCACGCCCGCGACCGGGCCTCAGCCGTCCTGCGCTCCGCAACCCGCACCCGGCTCGCCCCCCTGATCGGCGTGCCTCCCACGCACGCCAACACCCCCGACCTCCTACTCCCGGCCATCCGCACCCACTTGGCCACCGCCCCCCTGGCCACGACCGACCTCAACACCCTGCTCTTCGGTCCCACCCCAGCGGACGACAAGGCCCTGGTGCACCTGGCCGACCAACTCGACACGCTTGAGAACTCGATCGTTTCCCATGAGAGGCACGCACCCCGTGAGCACCCCGACCGCTGACAGCGCCCGAGCCTCACTTGAGGAACTGCGCACCGAGATAGCCAAGGCCGTGGTAGGCCAGGACCCCGCCGTCACCGGTCTGGTCGTCGCACTGCTCTGCCGCGGTCACGTACTCCTCGAAGGAGTCCCCGGCGTCGCCAAGACCCTGCTCGTACGCGCCCTGTCCACGGTCCTCGAACTCGACACCAAGCGCGTCCAATTCACCCCCGATCTGATGCCCAGTGATGTCACTGGTTCACTGGTCTACGACACCCGCACCGCCGAGTTCTCCTTCCAGCCCGGCCCGGTCTTCACCAACCTCCTGCTCGCCGACGAAATCAACCGGACGCCACCCAAGACCCAGGCGTCCCTGCTCGAAGCGATGGAAGAACGCCAGGTGACCGTCGACGGCACCCCCCGTCTACTCCCCGAACCGTTCCTCGTCGCCGCCACGCAGAACCCCATGGAATACGAGGGCACTTACCCTCTCCCCGAAGCCCAGCTCGACCGCTTCCTCCTGAAGCTGACGGTCTCCCTGCCCGCCCGCCAGGACGAGATCGACATTCTCAACCGTCACGCGGCCGGCTTCAGCCCGCGCGACCTGAATGCCGCAGGTCTCCGCCCCGTCGCTTCCGCCGCCGACCTCGAAGCCGCCCGGGCCGCGGTCGCCAAGACCGCCGTCTCGCCCGAAGTCACCGGCTATATCGTCGATATCTGCCGTGCCACTCGCGAATCCCCCTCGCTGTCTCTCGGTGTCTCCCCCCGAGGGACCACCGCCCTGCTCTCCACCTCACGCGCCTGGGCCTGGCTCACCGGCCGCGACTACGTCACGCCCGACGACGTCAAAGCCCTGGCCCTTCCCACACTCCGGCACCGGGTGCACCTTCGACCCGAGGCCGAGATGGAAGGAGTCACCGCTGACTCCGTGATCAACGCCGTGCTCGCTCATCTCCCCGTCCCCCGCTGAGGCAAGACCGTGGCCCTCACCGGACGCACCGCTCTCATCTCCGCGCTCGGAGCCCTGGTCGTGGGCTTCGCGCTGCCCAGCTGGCTCGGGATCCTCACCGTTCAACTCGCCTTGCTGCTAGCAATCTTGTGCGATCTGGCCCTCGCCGCGCCAGTGCGAAAGCTCCATTTCACCCGAACCGGTGACACGAGCGTTCGACTAACAAGCGAAGCCCACATCCACCTCACCGTCACCAACCCCAACCGCCGCCCCCTGCGCGCCCAGCTCCGCGACGCCTGGCCCCCCAGTTCGTTCCACCCTGGCAACGACATCCCCGCATCCCGCCACACCCTCCGCGTCCCCAGCGCCGAACGCCGCCGCCTGACCACCACCCTCCACCCCACCCGTCGCGGCGACCACCACGCCGTCCGCGTTACGGTCCGCTCCTACGGCCCCCTCGGCCTGGCCGCCCGCCAAGGCAGCCACCACGTCCCCTGGACCCTGCGCGTTCTGCCCCCCTTCACCAGCCGCAAGCACCTCCCCGCAAAACTCGCCCGGCTCCGCGAACTCGACGGCCGCACCAGCATCCTGACCCGCGGCGAAGGCACCGAATTCGACAGCCTCCGCGACTACACCCCCGGCGACGACACCCGCTCCATCGACTGGCGCGCCACCGCCCGCCGGCAGGCCGTAGCCGTCCGCACCTGGCGCCCCGAGCGCGACCGACGCATCCTCCTCGTCCTGGAAACCGGCCGCACCTCGGCCGGCCGCGTCGGCGACACCCCTCGCCTCGATGCATCCATGGACGCCGCGCTGCTCCTCGCCGCGCTCGCCGCCCGCGCGGGCGATCACGTCGACCTGCTCGCCTACGACCGCCGGGTACGCGCGTCCGTACAAGGCCGCACCGCCCGCGATCTCCTTCCGGCCCTCACCAACGCCCTCGCCCCCCTCGAACCCGAGCTCGTCGAAGCCGACGCCCGCAGCCTGGCGGCGACCATCCAGCGCCACACCGCACGCCGCTCCCTCATCGTGCTCTTCACCGGCCTCGACACGGCCCCCATGGAGGAGGCACTGCTGCCCGTCCTCCCCACCCTCACCCGGCGCAACGAACTGATCGTCGCGGCGGTCGCCGATCCCCGTATCGAAGAACTGGCCGCCGGCCGCCACACCCCGCAGGCCGTATACGCGGCCGCCGCCGCGGAGCAGACCCGCGCCGCCCGCCGCCGCACCGCCGACCGCCTCCGCCGCCACGGCATCACGGTCATTGACTCCACCCCGGCCCACCTGGCCCCCGATCTCGCCGACGCCTACCTCTCCCTGAAGTCCGCCGGCCGCCTGTAGAGGCCCATCCGGACAGGGAAAGGCCCCCCATAACCAGCACAGCCCACGCCTCACCTACGGGCCGTGCAATCACTCCCCTCTGAGACACCGGGCCTCATTACGAAGCCTCCCCGCCCCCTCTCCTCTCACCCGCTCACTCACAGCGCCTACAGGCCCATCCCCCCACGCCGCCCCCCATGGCCCACAAAGACGAACCCCTCACAGCCCCAAGGCCAAAGCATCCGTACCCCCGGCCATACCCTGTGCCTGCGTCTATGCCTACGGAGAAGGCCGGCCACAACACAAAAAGGGCCCCGCCCCCAAACCCAGGTCACTGGATTGGGGAACGAAGCCCAAAAAACAGAAAGGCCCCGCACCATAAGGTGCGGGGCCTTCCCACAATAATTGTTCGGCGGCGTCCTACTCTCCCACAGGGTCCCCCCTGCAGTACCATCGGCGCTGAAAGGCTTAGCTTCCGGGTTCGAAATGTAACCGGGCGTTTCCCTAACGCTAAAACCACCGAAACACTATGAAGTTGAACTCCAGCCAACAAGGCGAGTTCGTTACTTCAGAACCTACACAGTGGACGCGAGCAACTGAGGACAAGCCCTCGGCCTATTAGTACCAGTCAACTCCACACCTTACGGCGCTTCCATATCTGGCCTATCAACCCAGTCATCTACTGGGAGCCTTACCCCATCAAGTGGGAGGGAGCCCTCATCTCGAAGCAGGCTTCCCGCTTAGATGCTTTCAGCGGTTATCCTTTCCGAACGTAGCCAACCAGCCATGCCCTTGGCAGAACAACTGGCACACCAGAGGTCCGTCCGTCCCGGTCCTCTCGTACTAGGGACAGCCCTTCTCAAGACTCCTACGCGCGCAGCGGATAGGGACCGAACTGTCTCACGACGTTCTAAACCCAGCTCGCGTACCGCTTTAATGGGCGAACAGCCCAACCCTTGGGACCGACTCCAGCCCCAGGATGCGACGAGCCGACATCGAGGTGCCAAACCATCCCGTCGATATGGACTCTTGGGGAAGATCAGCCTGTTATCCCCGGGGTACCTTTTATCCGTTGAGCGACGGCGCTTCCACAAGCCACCGCCGGATCACTAGTCCCTACTTTCGTACCTGCTCGACCCGTCAGTCTCACAGTCAAGCTCCCTTGTGCACTTACACTCAACACCTGATTACCAACCAGGCTGAGGGAACCTTTGGGCGCCTCCGTTACTCTTTAGGAGGCAACCGCCCCAGTTAAACTACCCACCAGACACTGTCCCTGATCCGGATCACGGACCCAGGTTAGACATCCAGCACGACCAGAGTGGTATTTCAACAACGACTCCACACCAACTGGCGTTGGCGCTTCAAAGTCTCCCACCTATCCTACACAAGCCGAACCGAACACCAATATCAAGCTATAGTAAAGGTCCCGGGGTCTTTCCGTCCTGCTGCGCGAAACGAGCATCTTTACTCGTAATGCAATTTCACCGGGCCTATGGTTGAGACAGTCGAGAAGTCGTTACGCCATTCGTGCAGGTCGGAACTTACCCGACAAGGAATTTCGCTACCTTAGGATGGTTATAGTTACCACCGCCGTTTACTGGCGCTTAAGTTCTCAGCTTCGCCCCACCGAAATGGAGCTAACCGGTCCCCTTAACGTTCCAGCACCGGGCAGGCGTCAGTCCGTATACATCGCCTTACGGCTTCGCACGGACCTGTGTTTTTAGTAAACAGTCGCTTCTCGCTGGTCTCTGCGGCCACCCCCAGCTCAGGAAGCAAGTTCCCTCACCAGAAATGGCCCCCCTTCTCCCGAAGTTACGGGGGCATTTTGCCGAGTTCCTTAACCATAGTTCACCCGAACGCCTCGGTATTCTCTACCTGACCACCTGAGTCGGTTTAGGGTACGGGCCGCCATGAAACTCGCTAGAGGCTTTTCTCGACAGCATAGGATCATCCACTTCACCACAATCGGCTCGGCATCAGGTCTCAGCCTTAACGTGTGACGGATTTACCTACCACACGGCCTACACCCTTACCCCGGGACAACCACCGCCCGGGCTGGACTACCTTCCTGCGTCACCCCATCGCTTACCTACTACCACCTTGGGTCAACGGCTCCACCACGTCCCTTTGTCCGAAGACTCCAGGCCGGCTTCACGGCTTTAGCATTAATGGATTCGATATTGGGCGTTTCAAAGCGGGTACCGGAATATCAACCGGTTGTCCATCGACTACGCCTGTCGGCCTCGCCTTAGGTCCCGACTTACCCTGGGCAGATCAGCTTGACCCAGGAACCCTTAGTCAATCGGCGCAAGAGTTTCCCACTCTTGTATCGCTACTCATGCCTGCATTCTCACTCGTGAACCGTCCACAACTCGTTTCCACGGCTGCTTCACCCGGCACACGACGCTCCCCTACCCATCACGATCCCCGTTGGGGGTAATATCGCAATGACACGACTTCGGCGGTGTACTTGAGCCCCGCTACATTGTCGGCGCGGAATCACTTGACCAGTGAGCTATTACGCACTCTTTCAAGGGTGGCTGCTTCTAAGCCAACCTCCTGGTTGTCTCTGCGACTCCACATCCTTTCCCACTTAGCACACGCTTAGGGGCCTTAGTCGATGCTCTGGGCTGTTTCCCTCTCGACCATGGAGCTTATCCCCCACAGTCTCACTGCCGCGCTCTCACTTACCGGCATTCGGAGTTTGGCTAAGGTCAGTAACCCGGTAGGGCCCATCGCCTATCCAGTGCTCTACCTCCGGCAAGAAACACACGACGCTGCACCTAAATGCATTTCGGGGAGAACCAGCTATCACGGAGTTTGATTGGCCTTTCACCCCTAACCACAGGTCATCCCCCAGGTTTTCAACCCTGGTGGGTTCGGTCCTCCACGAAGTCTTACCTCCGCTTCAACCTGCCCATGGCTAGATCACTCCGCTTCGGGTCTTGAGCATGCTACTCCACGCCCTATTCGGACTCGCTTTCGCTACGGCTTCCCCACACGGGTTAACCTCGCAACATACCGCAAACTCGCAGGCTCATTCTTCAAAAGGCACGCAGTCACGACGCACCAAGCAAGCTTGATGCGCGACGCTCCCACGGCTTGTAGGCACACGGTTTCAGGTACTATTTCACTCCGCTCCCGCGGTACTTTTCACCATTCCCTCACGGTACTATCCGCTATCGGTCACCAGGGAATATTTAGGCTTAACGGGTGGTCCCGCCAGATTCACACGGGATTTCTCGGGCCCCGTGCTACTTGGGTGGTTCTTAAGCAAGCCGCTAATGTTTCAGCTACGGGGGTCTTACCCTCTACGCCGGACCTTTCGCATGTCCTTCGCCTACATCAACGGTTTCTGACTCGCCGACCGGCCGGCAGACCGATCAAAAGAACTCCCACAACCCCAACCACGCAACCCCTGCCGGGTATCACACGTGACTGGTTTGGCCTCATCCAGTTTCGCTCGCCACTACTCCCGGAATCACGGTTGTTTTCTCTTCCTGCGGGTACTGAGATGTTTCACTTCCCCGCGTTCCCTCCACACTGCCTATGTGTTCAGCAGCGGGTGACAGCCCATGACGACTGCCGGGTTTCCCCATTCGGACACCCCCGGATCAAAGCTTGGTTGACAGCTCCCCGGGGCCTATCGTGGCCTCCCACGTCCTTCATCGGTTCCTGGTGCCAAGGCATCCACCGTGCGCCCTTAAAAACTTGGCCACAGATGCTCGCGTCCACTGTGCAGTTCTCAAGCAACGACCAGCCACCCGTCACACACCCACAAAGGATGCTTCACCGGGGCCGGCATCGCGAAGGTCCAGACCACAGTCCGTACCCTCAGACACCCAACAGCGCGCCCAACACGACCAGTCAAAACTTGCGTTCCACGCCGAAGCAGTACTAACAAACCCAACCCATCGTGCCGAATAGTCAACGTTCCACCCATGAGCTAACCACCGTCGAACATTCGCCGACGTAGTGGCTCTGGACAATCTTACGACCGTCTAGATGCTCCTTAGAAAGGAGGTGATCCAGCCGCACCTTCCGGTACGGCTACCTTGTTACGACTTCGTCCCAATCGCCAGTCCCACCTTCGACGATTCCCTCCCACAAGGGGTTGGGCCACCGGCTTCGGGTGTTACCGACTTTCGTGACGTGACGGGCGGTGTGTACAAGGCCCGGGAACGTATTCACCGCAGCAATGCTGATCTGCGATTACTAGCAACTCCGACTTCATGGGGTCGAGTTGCAGACCCCAATCCGAACTGAGACCGGCTTTTTGAGATTCGCTCCACCTCGCGGTATCGCAGCTCATTGTACCGGCCATTGTAGCACGTGTGCAGCCCAAGACATAAGGGGCATGATGACTTGACGTCGTCCCCACCTTCCTCCGAGTTGACCCCGGCAGTCTCCTGTGAGTCCCCATCACCCCGAAAGGCATGCTGGCAACACAGAACAAGGGTTGCGCTCGTTGCGGGACTTAACCCAACATCTCACGACACGAGCTGACGACAGCCATGCACCACCTGTACACCGACCACAAGGGGGGCACTATCTCTAGCGCTTTCCGGCGTATGTCAAGCCTTGGTAAGGTTCTTCGCGTTGCGTCGAATTAAGCCACATGCTCCGCTGCTTGTGCGGGCCCCCGTCAATTCCTTTGAGTTTTAGCCTTGCGGCCGTACTCCCCAGGCGGGGAACTTAATGCGTTAGCTGCGGCACGGACGACGTGGAATGTCGCCCACACCTAGTTCCCAACGTTTACGGCGTGGACTACCAGGGTATCTAATCCTGTTCGCTCCCCACGCTTTCGCTCCTCAGCGTCAGTATCGGCCCAGAGATCCGCCTTCGCCACCGGTGTTCCTCCTGATATCTGCGCATTTCACCGCTACACCAGGAATTCCGATCTCCCCTACCGAACTCTAGCCTGCCCGTATCGAATGCAGACCCGGGGTTAAGCCCCGGGCTTTCACATCCGACGTGACAAGCCGCCTACGAGCTCTTTACGCCCAATAATTCCGGACAACGCTCGCGCCCTACGTATTACCGCGGCTGCTGGCACGTAGTTAGCCGGCGCTTCTTCTGCAGGTACCGTCACTCTCGCTTCTTCCCTGCTGAAAGAGGTTTACAACCCGAAGGCCGTCATCCCTCACGCGGCGTCGCTGCATCAGGCTTTCGCCCATTGTGCAATATTCCCCACTGCTGCCTCCCGTAGGAGTCTGGGCCGTGTCTCAGTCCCAGTGTGGCCGGTCGCCCTCTCAGGCCGGCTACCCGTCGTCGCCTTGGTGAGCCATTACCTCACCAACAAGCTGATAGGCCGCGGGCTCATCCTTCACCGCCGGAGCTTTCCACACACAGAAGATGCCTCCGTGTGTCATATCCGGTATTAGACCCCGTTTCCAGGGCTTGTCCCAGAGTGAAGGGCAGATTGCCCACGTGTTACTCACCCGTTCGCCACTAATCCCCTCCCGAAAGAGGTTCATCGTTCGACTTGCATGTGTTAAGCACGCCGCCAGCGTTCGTCCTGAGCCAGGATCAAACTCTCCGTGAATGTTTACCGGTAATCCGGTGTGACACTCGCGTTGAGCGGAACCACGAGGAGGAATAATCCTCACGGTTCACAGCGTCCTCGCTGTGCGCCTCCCAAAAACTTGGAAGGACTTTCAAAGGAACCTCATCTCCATGATGGAGACGGGGTATCAACATATCTGGCGTTGACTTTTGGCACGCTGTTGAGTTCTCAAGGAACGGACGCTTCCTTTGTGCCTGTTTCACCAGGCTCTCCGGGCGCTTCCCTTCGGTCTTGCGTTTCCGACTCTATCAGATCCTTTCGGCCCTGATTTTCGCCGGTGCGATTCGGCCTTTCGGCTTCTTCGCGGTTCCAACCTTACCAGATCCGTTTCCGTCTCTGGCCCCCTGCTGGAGCGGGGTCCGGCCGCTTCGCTTTCGCTTTTCGGCCTTTCCGACTTTATCAGATCTTCTTTCCGTTCCAGACCGCGAGGCGGCTGGTTCGAATTCCGTTCTGAATTACCCGTCAGAGGGGGTTTGTCTTTCGACTTTTCCGACTTTATCAGAAGGCATTCGATCCAAATAATCGAGTGGAACTTCCGATAAGTGGCCGGTGCGCTCAGTCGATTCGAAAGTGCGACTGGAGCGGAGATGAGACTAACCGTTGCGATTGAACTTGTCCAGTTCGTTGCAACCGTTTGAATCTACCTCCTCCTGCCACCCGTGTCAATGGGTTGCTGGGGCGAAGAGGAGATTAGCAGGTCAGGAGGGGTGCGCGCACATCAGGCGGCGGTGGGGAGGAGAGCGGCGCGGTCGGTGGTGGCGACGTCTCCGGTTTCGCCGGCGCGTACGGCGCGGCCGCCCAGTACGTAGACGTAGGTGAGGAACGCCAGCTCGGCGAGGATGCCGATGGTGATGCGGGCCCAGGTCGGAAGGCCGGAGGGCGTGACGAAGCCTTCGAGGGCGCCGGAGACGAAGAGGACGGCGGCCAGGCCGATGGCCACGCCGAGGGCGGTGCGGCCTTCCTCGGCGAGGGCCGTACGACGGGGGCGAGGCCCCGGGTCGATGACGGTCCAGCCCAGGCGCAGGCCGATGCCGGCGGCGACGAAGACGGCGGTCAGTTCGAGGAGGCCGTGCGGGAGGATCAGGCCGAGGAAGGTGTCCAGGCGGCCCGCCGAGGACATCAGGCCCAGGCCGGCGCCCAGGTTGAGCATGTTCTCGAAGAGGATCCACAGGACGGGGAGGCCGAGGAAGGCGCCGAGGACCAGGCAGAGGGCCACGGCCTGGGCGTTGTTCGTCCATACCTGGGCGGCGAAGGCCGCGGCGGGGTGGTTGGAGTAGTAGGCCTCGTAGTCGCCGCCGGGGCGGGTCATCTCGCGGAGTTCCTGGGGGGCGCCGAGGGTGGACTGGACCTCCGGGTGGGCGGCTATCCACCAGCCCAAGAGGGCGGCGACGGTCAGGGAGAGCACCGCCGTGGGGATCCACCAGTGGCGCAGGCGGTAGACGGCGGCGGGGAACGAGGTGGTGAAGAAGCGGGCGGCGTCGCGCCAGGAGGACGTGCGGGCGCCGGTGACCTTGCTGCGGGCGCGGGCCACGAGGGAGGTGAGGCGGCCCGTCAGGGCGGGGTCGGGGGCGCTGGAGAGGAGGAGGGAGAGGTGGGTGGTGGTGCGTTGGTAGAGGGTGACGAGTTCGTCGGCCTCCGTGCCGGTGAGGCGGCGCTTGCGGCGGAGGAGGGAGTCGAGGCGATCCCATTCGGCGCTGTGGGCCGTGACGAAGACATCGAGGTCCATGCGGGGTCGCTCCTCGTAGCGCGGTGGGTGGGTGTCGGGCCAGCTTGGCAGACTGGCCGGGCGCGGGGCCCTGGACCTCAAGGGGTAGGGAGCACCGTGTGAGGGGGCCGCGCGGTGGCGGGCTCGAGAGCAGGGTCGAGAGGGAGTGGGCGTGTGAGTCAGCTGGTGACGGGGGAAGCGGTGGTGCTGGGGCTGCGGCCGGCCAGGCTGGCGAGCCGCGGGCTGGCGGTGGTCGTCGATCTCGCGGTGGCCTGGGGGACGTACATCGTGGTGACGTTGGTGATGGTGAGCGCTGCGTCCTCGTTGGACAGTGCGGTGTTGGCGGCCGTACAGGTGGCCACGTTCGTGTTGGTGCAGGTGGGGATTCCGATCGCGGTCGAGACGCTGAGCCACGGGCGGTCGTTGGGGAAGCTGATCTGTGGGCTGCGGGTGGTGCGGGAGGACGGCGGGCCGATCCGGTTCCGGCATGCGCTAGTGCGGGGTGCCATGGGGGCGGTCGAGATCGTGATGACGATGGGGGTGTTGGCGTCGATCGCGTCCATGGTGTCGGCCCGGGGGCGGCGGCTGGGTGATGTGTTCGCCGGGACGCTGGTGATACGGGAGCGGGTGCCCGAGGTGGAGGGCGGGGGTGTGGTGCTGCCGGCGCCGCCTCCGTGGCTGGCCGGGGAGGTCGGGGGGCTCGATCTGTCGCGGGTGCCGGACGGGTGGTGGCTGGCCGTGCGGCAGTACCTGGAGCGGCTGGGCGAGCTGGATCCGCAGGCGGGCGCGGCGATGGCCTGGCGGCTCGCGGGGGATCTGCGGGGCTTCGCGGGGGCGGAGGTGCCGGCGGGGTTGGACCCGGCGGTGTATCTGGCCTCGGTGGTGCGGGAGCGGCAGGGGCGGGAGTCCCGGCGGGCGTTCGGGGCGAGCGGTGTGCCGGGGGCGGTCATGGAGGTGCCGCCCTCGGGTGGTGTTCCTGGGGGCGATGCTCCTGCGGGGGCTTCGGCGGAGCGTGGGGGCGGTGCGGCTGTGGCCGGTGGGGCGTGGGTGGTGCCCGGGGGTGAAGTTGCGGCCGGGCAGGGGGCGACGGGCGTTGCGCCGGGAGGCGGCGGGGCGGGCTGGTCTACAGGGACGGCCCCGGCGGCGACGGGTGAAGGCGGGGGTGGCCAGGCGCCTCGGGGTGGCAGCGGGTTCGCGCCGCCTGTGTGAGACGGGCGGGCAGCAGGAGGCCGGTGGGGAACGCGGCGAGTTGGCGCCGGGGGCGGGGGCACGGGGTCCGGCGCCCGCCGTCGCCGTCAGGTGAACGTCGAGGGCGGGGTGTCGAGGGATTCGAGTTCGATGCCGGGGGCGGCCAGGACGACGTCGCCGGCGAGGTGGACGGCGTGCTGTTCGCCGGTTTCGAGGTCGGTGACCTGGTACTCGTCGGCGAGGAGCGGGGCGTTGTCAGTGGCGTGTGGTGTGCTGGAGAGCAGGGCCCAGGACTGGTCGAGGGTGCGGGGGGCGAGGACGGGGGGTGTGAAGGCGACGAGGCGAACGCGGGTGGCGCCGGCGCCCAGGGTGGGGCGCAGCAGGCGGGCGGTGGCGACGAGGAAGGCCGGGGACGCGCCGGTGAAGGCGTGGGCGGGGACGTTGCCTTCGGTGGCGTGAGTGCCGGTGGGGTCGGTGCGTACCCAGGTGACGCCGTCGAGGGCGGCGCCGCGGATCTGCCAGGCGGCGCGCACGAGTTCGAGGCGGATCGGGCGGCCGAGGTCGTCGAGGGTGAGGTCGACGGATCCGGTGGGCTCGCCGGCGGTGTCGAGGGTCTGGGAGACGTAGCGCCAGCCGGAGGGGCCGGTGGCGCAGTGGAAGTGTTCCTCGCCGAGGGGGGTGTGGTCGTGCGGGTCGTACAGGGAGTAGTGGCCGCGGGGCATGGTGGTGCAGTCCTTGGGAGAGGCGGGCGGGGTGGTGCGCCGCGGGCGGGGGTTCGGGGGGTTCTGCGAGCCAGGCCCCCGCCGGGAGGGCGAGGGCCTGGTGCCAGCGGCTGCTGGGGTGCCGGTTACCGGTCCGCGGGCGGGCCGGTGGTGGCTTTAGTAGCGGTAGTGGTCGGGCTTGTAGGGGCCGTCGACCTTGACGCCGATGTAGTCGGCCTGCTCCTGGCGCAGGGTGGTGAGCTTGACGCCCAGCGCGTCCAGGTGGAGGCGGGCGACCTTCTCGTCCAGGTGCTTGGGCAGGACGTAGACGTCGGTCGGGTACTGCTCGGGCTTGGTGAACAGCTCGAGCTGCGCCAGCGTCTGGTCCGCGAAGGAGTTCGACATCACGAACGAGGGGTGACCGGTGGCGTTGCCCAGGTTGAGCAGACGTCCCTCGGACAGCACGATCAGGACCTTGCCGTCGGGGTGGGTCCAGGTGTGGACCTGCGGCTTGACCTCGTCCTTGACGATGCCGGGGAGCTTCGCCAGACCGGCCATGTCGATCTCGTTGTCGAAGTGACCGATGTTGCCGACGATCGCCTGGTGCTTCATCCGCGCCATGTCGGAAGCAAGGATGATGTCCTTGTTACCGGTGGTGGTGACGAAGATGTCCGCGGTCTCCACGACCTCCTCGAGCGTGGTGACCTGGTAACCGTCCATCGCCGCCTGCAGCGCGCAGATCGGGTCGATCTCGGTGATGATCACGCGGGCACCCTGGCCGCGCAGGGACTCCGCGCAGCCCTTGCCGACGTCGCCGTAGCCGCAGATCACGGCGGTCTTGCCGCCGATCAGGACGTCGGTGGCGCGGTTGATGCCGTCGACCAGCGAGTGGCGGCAGCCGTACTTGTTGTCGAACTTCGACTTGGTCACCGCGTCGTTGACGTTGATCGCGGGGAAGAGCAGGACGCCGTCGCGCTGCATCTCGTAGAGGCGGTGGACACCGGTGGTGGTCTCCTCCGTCACGCCGCGGATCTCGGAGGCGAGCCTGGTCCACTTCTGCGGGCTGTCGGCGAGGGTGCGGTTGAGGAGCTCCAGGATCGCGTGGTGCTCTTCGTTCTCGGCGGTCTCGACCGCCGGGGCCTGGCCGGCCTTCTCGTACTCCACGCCCTTGTGGACCAGGAGCGTGGCGTCACCGCCGTCGTCGAGGATCATGTTCGGACCACCGGTGGGCGTACCGGGCCAGGTCAACGCCTGCTCCGTGCACCACCAGTACTCCTCCAGGCTCTCGCCCTTCCAGGCGAAGACCGGGACGCCCTGCGGAGCCTCGGCGGTGCCGTGGGGGCCGACCGCGATCGCCGCAGCGGCATGGTCCTGGGTGGAGAAGATGTTGCAGGAGGCCCAGCGCACCTGCGCGCCCAGGGCGACCAGGGTCTCGATCAGCACGGCGGTCTGCACGGTCATGTGCAGCGAGCCGGTGATCCGGGCGCCCTTGAGGGGCTGCTGGTCGGCGTACTCCTTGCGGATCGCCATCAGACCGGGCATCTCGTGCTCGGCGAGGGTGATCTCCTTGCGGCCGAAGGCGGCGAGGGAAAGGTCGGCGACCTTGAAGTCCTGGCCGGTGGCTGCTGTCGTCATTCGGGCTGCTCCTCGGAATGTCGAGGTCGGTCGGGCAATTCGGGCAGTCTGCGGCGCGGGCTGGGGATCCCCAGTGGTATTGGGGCGCACTTGAGCCTACGTGGAGGCTGGTACACCTCTCCCCTTGCCGCAGCGCAGTCCGTCGGAGGCCCTCTCTCCCTCGGCCGGTCCGCGGTGCGGGCCGCCCGACCGCCATCAGCAGCGACGTCTGGCACTGCCCTCGAATTTACACCGATCGGTCCTGGTGCCCCAGCCCGCATCGGTTTGTTCGTTGGCTTGTTCTGTGCGGTGTGCGGGGTGTGGGGGTCGGCCGGCGGGTGGGGTGGCATGCGTAAGGCCCCGCCTTCTGGGGTGGCGGGGCCTTGCGGCGGGTGGGTCGGTCAGGTGCCGCTGGGGGGTTGGGCGGCGGCCTGCTCGTCGTAGATGTCGGGTTCGAGGTAGATGACGCGGGCTATCGGGACGGCTTCGCGGATGCGGGCCTCGGCGGCGTCGATGGCACGGGCGATCTCGGTGGCGGTGTCGTCGTGCTGGACGGCGATCTTGGCGGCGACGAGGAGTTCCTCGGGGCCGAGGTGGAGGGTGCGCATGTGGATGACGCGGGTGACGACGTCGCCGTCGACGAGGGCGGCGCGGATCTTGGCGACCTGGTCGGGGCCGGCCGCCTCACCGAGCAGCAGGGACTTGGTCTCGGCGGCGAGGACCAGGGCGATCAGGACCAGCAGGGTGCCGATGCACATGGTGCCGATGCCGTCCCAGACGCTGTTGCCGGTGGCGAGGGTGAGGGCGACGCCGCACAGGGCGAGGACGAGGCCGATCAGCGCGCCGAAGTCCTCCAGCAGGACGACGGGGAGTTCGGGGGCCTTGGCGCGGCGGATGAACTGGATCCAACTCTGCTGGCCGCGCAGTTCGTTGGACTCCTTGATCGCGGTGCGGAAGGAGAAGCCCTCGGCGATGACGGCGAAGATCAGGACGCCGACCGGCCAGAACCAGTTGTCCAGGGGGTGCGGGTGCTGGATCTTCTCCCAGCCCTCGTAGAGCGCGAAGACGCCACCGATGGTGAACAGGACGATGGAGACCAGGAAGCCGTAGATGTAGCGCTCGCGGCCGTAGCCGAAGGGGTGTTCGGCGGTGGCGGCGCGCTTGGCCCGCTTGCCGCCGAGTAGTAGCAGGCCCTGGTTGCCGGAGTCGGCGATGGAGTGCACGCCTTCTGCCAGCATCGAGGACGAGCCGCTGAAGGCGAAGGCGACGAACTTGGCCACGGCGATCGCCAGGTTGGCGCCCAGCGCCGCAACGATCGCCTTGGTACCGCCGGATGCGCTCATGGGTGCGCCGTGTCCCTTCCGTAGACCGGGCTTTACCGCCCCTTTAATGCCGTGCGGCGGTCATTCTTGCAGCCCGGTCCGCGGGAGGCGTCGGGAGGCCGTATACCGGACGGGATCCCGGACGGGGATCAGGCGACGACGGTGGCGCGGAAGAGGGTGCCGTCGCCGGCGAGGGTGAGGTGTTCGCCGGCGGGGGCGAAGACGGCGGTGCCGGGCGTGAGGGTGAGGTCGCGGGTGGTGCCGCGGTCGCTGGTCAGGTGTACGGCGCCGGCGGTGCAGAGCAGGATCTGCGGGGTGCGGGCGGGGAGCGGGCGGGGGGCGGCGCCGGGGGCGAGCGCGAAGCGGGAGAGGCGGAACTCGTCGACGGGGGTGTCGTAGACCTCCTCGCCGTCGACGTCCTCGGGGCGCAGTACGCCGGCGTCGCGGGGGGCGAAGCGGACCACGCGCAGGAGTTCGGGGACATCGACGTGCTTGGGGGTGAGGCCGCAGCGGAGCACGTTGTCGGAGTTGGCCATCAGTTCCACGCCGAGGCCGCTGAGGTAGGCGTGCGGGATGCCGGCGCCGAGGAAGAGCGCTTCGCCCGGCTGGAGGCGGACGTGGTTGAGGAGCGCGGCGGCGAGGACGCCGGGGTCGCCCGGGTAGTGGTGGGCGAGGGTGGCGAGGGCCTCGTACGCCTCGGTGTGCGGGCCGCCCTTGGGGGCGAGGTGGGCGGCGGCGGTGGCGGCGCGTTCGACGGTTTCGGCTATGGCGTGGGGTTCGGCGCCGAGGACGGCGGTGAGCACCTCGCGCAGCGCGGATTCCTCCGGGCTGGCGCGGAGGATGTCGACGTACGGCTTGAGGTCGCCGACGTCGAGGCCCTCCAGGAGTTCGGCGGCCTGGTCGGGGTGGCGGAAGCCGCAGAGGCCGTCGAAGGGGGTGAGGGCGCAGATCAGTTCGGGCTTGTGGTGCGCGTCCTTGTAGTTGCGGTGCGGGGCGTCGTGGGGGACGCCGCGGGCCTCCTCGTCGGCGTAGCCGGCTTCGGCCTGGGCGCGGTCGGGGTGGACCTGGAGGGAGAGCGGGGCGCCGGCGGCGAGGACTTTGAACAGGAAGGGCAGCCGGGGGCCGAAGGCGCGGACGGTGTCGGCGCCGAGTTCGGCCTCGGGGTCGGCGGCGATCACGTCGGCGAGGGAGACCGGGCCGTGGCCGCGGTCGAGGCGGGAGGGGGCGCCGGGGTGGGCACCGAGCCACATCTCGGCCTGCGGTTCGCCGGTGGGTGCGACGCCGAGGAGGTCGGGGAGGGCGGTGGTGGAGCCCCAGGCGTAGGGGCGCACGGTGTTGACGAGGCGGTCCATGGGACGGCTGCTTCCTGACGTGACGTGGGTGGTCCGGCGGGGCGCGGGTGGTGTGCTCCCCCGGAGCCATGATCACTCGGTGCCGGCGAGCGCCAGGTAAACGGCGCCGAAATCGGCGATGGCGAGGAGTTCCGCGGCGCGTTCCAGGTCGCTGCCGGCGGTCGGCTCCAGCTCGCTGAGGGGGGTGTCGCGTTCCTCGGCGAGTTGCTGAGCGGCGCGGGTGGCGGAGAGCGGGCCGGCCTCGTCTTCGCGGAGCAGGATGATCCTGGCGTGCAGGGCGGCGGGTTGCTCGACGCGGTCGCGGAAGAAGTCGTCGGGGTCGGCGCCGGCGGCGAGTGCGCCGGCGAGCAGGGTGCGGTGGGTGGTGAGCGCCTCGGGGAGTTCCGCGGCGAGCGCGGGGCGACCGGCCAGTCCGGCGAGTTCGGTGGCGAAGTGGCGGCCGACGGCGCCGGCGATCAGGCCCTCGGTCCAGATGAGCGGGAGCGCGTCGGCGAGGTCGGCGGCGAGGGTCTTGCCGGGGTTGGTGTAGGTGGGGATGGCCGGGCCGCAGCGTTCTGCGACCTGGTCGAGGCGGTCGGCGAGCTTGCTGACGGCGTCCGCCGGGGCGCTGATGAGGCCGATCCGGTCGGCGAGCACGAGCAGCGGGATGAGGACGGACCAGAGGGTGCCGGGGGCGGCGGGTGGGGCGCCCTCGACGTCGAATTCCTCGTCGTAGGCGGTGGTGGCCAGGGGGACGAGCAGGCCGCGGGCCTGGACGACGGCGTCGGCGAGGGGGCCGCCGGCGGGGGTGACGGCGACGACCGCGCAGCCGCGGCGGTAGGCGTGTTCGACGAGTTCGGCGAGGCCGGGGTCGGCGGCGTCGGGGCCGGCGACCAGGAGGAGGTCGAGGGGGCCGGCCCAGCCGGGCAGGGTCCAGCGGAGGGCGCCGGGTAGGGGGGCGACTCCGGTGGGCTGGATGAGGCTGACCGGGCAGCTGCCGCCGCTGAGGGCGCGCAGCAGGTCGGCGACGCCGGCGGCGGCTGGGCCGGGGCCGGCGACCAGGATGGCGCGCGGCCGCCCGTCGGGGGTCAGCTCGGGGATGCCGGATTCGGCGGCGCTACGGGCGGCGGTGCGGACCCGGGCGCCGGATTCGGCGACGCCGCGCAGCAGGCCGAAACGGTCGGCGCCGGCCAGCGCCTCGGGAGCGTCGAGCAGTGACTCGTCGAGCATGGTGGCGCGGCCTCCGATCGCCGGTGGGCGGGGTGGTGCCGGTCAGGCGGGGCGGCGGGCTTCGTCGACGAGGAGGACCGGGATGCCGTCCTGGACGGGGTAGGCGAGGCCGCAGTCGGCGGAGGTGCAGATCAGCTCGGCCGGGTCGGCCGCGGTGCGGTCTTCCAGCGGAGCGTGGCAGGCCGGGCAGGCGAGGATCTGGATCAGGCTGGCTTCGACCGGCATCGGGGTGCTCCTTTGGCGTGGTTACGGCGTGGCCAGCGTACCGCCGGTGTGAGGGGCGGGGCCTGCCCGGAGGGGGTTTTGGCAGGTGGGAGGGCCGGTGTGGGCCGGCCCTCCCGTCGGGTGGGTGAAGGGTCAGCCGCGGATGATCCCCAGGGCCTCGTCGCGGGTGCGGGCGACGGTGGCCTGGTCGCGGGCCTCGACGTTGAGGCGGAGCAGCGGCTCGGTGTTGGAGGGGCGGACGTTGAACCACCAGTCGGCGGCGGTGACGGTCAGTCCGTCGAGTTCGTCGAGGGTGATGCCGTCGCGGCCTTCGTAGGTGGCCTTGATGGCGGCGAGTCGGCCGGCCTGGTCGTCGACGGTGCTGTTGATCTCGCCGGAGGCGGCGTAGCGGTCGTACTGGGCGACCAGCTGGGACAGCGGGCCGTCCTGGCCTCCGAGGGCGGCCAGGACGTGCATCGCGGCGAGCATGCCGGTGTCGGCGTTCCAGAAGTCGCGGAAGTAGTAGTGGGCGGAGTGCTCGCCGCCGAAGATGGCGCCGGTGTGGGCCATTTCGGCCTTGATGAAGGAGTGGCCGACGCGGGTGCGGACGGGGCTGCCGCCGTGCTCCTTGACGACCTCCGGGACGGACCAGGAGGTGATGCAGTTGTGGATGACCGTGCCGCCGGGGTGCTTGGCGAGTTCGCGGGCGGCGACCAGGGCGGTGATCGCGGACGGGGAGACCGGGTCGCCGTTCTCGTCGACGACGAAGCAGCGGTCGGCGTCGCCGTCGAAGGCGAGGCCGAGGTCGGCGCCGACGGCGCGGACCCGGGCCGTCAGGTCGGTGATGTTCTTCGGGTCGAGCGGGTTGGCCTCGTGGTTGGGGAAGGAGCCGTCCAGCTCGAAGTAGAGGGCGTCGAGGTCGAGGGGCAGGCCCTCGAAGACGGTGGGGACGGTGTGGCCGCCCATGCCGTTGCCGGCGTCGACGACGACCTTCAGGGGGCGGATATCCGACAGGTCCACCAGGGAGCGCAGGTGTGCGGCGTAGTCCTTCAGGACGTCGCGCCGGGTGAGGGTGCCGGGTGCGGCGGCCGGCTCGGGGGCGCCTTCGGCGGTCCAGCGTTCGACCAGGGCGCGGATGTCGGCGAGGCCGGTGTCCTGGCCGACGGGGGCGGCGCCGGCCCGGCACAGCTTGATGCCGTTGTACTGGGCGGGGTTGTGCGAGGCGGTGAACATCGCGCCGGGCAGGTCGAGGGCGCCGCTGGCGTAGTAGAGCTCGTCGGTGGAGCAGAGGCCGATCTCGGTGACGTCGGCGCCGCGGGCGGCCGCGCCGCGGCCGAAGGCCCGGGACAGGCTCGGCGAGGAGGGCCGCATGTCGTGCCCGATGACGATCGCGTCGGCGCCGGTTACCTGGACGAAGGCCGCGCCGAAGAGTTCGGCCAGGGTCTCGTCCCATTGGTCGGGGACCACGCCGCGCACGTCGTACGCCTTCACGATCTGCGACAGATCAGTCACAGCCAGCCCTCCTGCAGTCGCTACGGGGTGACAAACCTACCCGTACGTTCTGTGCGGGGGCCGTGAACCAGCCGTGTACGGCAGCGGGCCAGCTGGTGGCGGGTCAGGAGTCGGGTGAGCGCAGGATCCGGAGGTGGCCGCGGCGGGCGACCTCCATGGGGTGGCCGTCGCGGCCGGTGGGGGTGGGGGTGTCCGTGCCGCCGGCGACGCGTTCCTGGGGGCGGGCCGCCTCGCGGACGGCGTTGGCCAGCGCTTCGAGGTCGTCGCTGTTGGGGCGGGCGGGTCCGGAGTCGATGGCAAGGCGGACGACTTCCCAGCCGCGGGGGGCGGTCAGGCGCTCGGAGTGTTCGGCGCACAGGTCGTAGCAGTGCGGCTCGGCGTAGGTGGCGAGCGGTCCGAGCACGGCGGTCGAATCCGCGTAGACGTACGTCAGCGTTGCGACGGCGGGGCGGCCGCACGCAGTGCGCGAACAGCGACGTACAGGGCTCACGACGTTGGACGGTACCGCACTCTTGAGCGGGCCGCGACGACTCTCCCTCCGCTCACCCAACCGTGTCGTCCCGCTTCGTCCGATGCGTCTGACCTGCACCCGTCGGCCGGGGCGCGTCGGGGGTGCGCGCGGAGGAGACGCGCGGGGGGTGGCAGGCCGTCCCCAGGTGGTGCATTTCGTGTCATTCTGCGGTGCGGAGTAGAGGTGGGGCGATCCGTTACGGGGCCACAAACGAACCGAACCGGGGCCGGTCCGGTCACCCGACGACAAGTGGCGAGTTGTCGCACAACGCCGTACGGGTCGTCCCTGGAGGACTACGCTCGATCTGATGGACAGCCCCGTACCTCCCCGTCCTGCGGAGCCGCGGCCCCGCCGCCGCGACCGCCACGGCCGTGGCATGCGCGGCCCGATCGCGCCTCCCCAGGTACCGCTGTCGGTGTCCCGCGCCGACGCGTTCGCGGACCTCGTCTACGACTCCCGGGACCGGCTGGAGCGACGCTGGTCGCAGCTGGCGCAGGTCGATTTCCTGGTGCTGGAGGTGCCGGGGTTCGGGCCGGACGACGAGCCGGATCCGCTCGCCGAGGAGGAGGGCGTGCCGCTGGGCCGGGTGTTGCCGGCCGGTGGCGGATATCGCGACCGGATCGTGATCTACCGCAGGCCGGTGGAGATCCGTACGAAGAGCCGCGACGAGCGGGCGCTGCTGGTGCACGAGGTCGTCGTCGAGCAGGTCGCCGAGCTGTTGGGGCTGGCGCCGGAATCGGTGGACCCGCGCTACGGGCAGGAATGAGCGGGCAGCGCGGGTCCGGGAGGTGTCGCCCGCGGCGGCGCCCTTGAGGCGCGGCCGCGGCGGGCGGGTCAGCGGGTGAGCAGCGACAGGTCCTGGCCGGCGGTGGGCACCAGCACCGAACCGCGGTCGTCGGGCAGCGGCTGGATGGTGAAGGCGGGCAGCCCGCCCTGCGGCAGCGCCAGCATCCGGGCCGCGTAGACCGGGCCGCTGCCGGACTGGGGCTCGACGGTCAGCGCGTAGGAGCCCTTGAGGCCGGTCGGTTGCGGCGGCTGGACGGCGAGGCTGGTGCCGCCCTTGACCGTGTACGTCTTGGAGACCGGCGTGCCGCCGTCGCTGCCGGCCGACGCGGTGACCTTGACCTTGGCGTCCTTGCCCTTGACGGGGGCGACCAGGGTCAGGGTGCTGCCCTTGGCCCGGTTGTCGGCGACGGTGCCGCGGGCCTCCAGGGGCCGGGTCGCCGGGATGAAGGCCATCTCCTGGTTGTCGCCCTTGCCGCGGATCACCCGTAGCGCCGCGGCGATCGGGGCGGTGGAGCCGCCGTCGCTCGGCGTGAGGACCAGCGAACCGGCCTCGCCCTTGGTGATGTCCTTGAGGTCGACGGTGGTGGTCATCCCGCTCTTGACGTGCAGGCTGTCGAGGCCGGCGGGGGTGATCAGACCGGTCGGGGTGGCCAGTTGGACGTTGAGGTCGGCGTCGGTGGCGCCCGGCGCGACGGCGACCAGCTGGACGTCGGTGGCGTCGGCCGGGATGCCGGGGAGGACGGCACCGGGCGACGGGTCGGCGGCGGGCGGCAGCCAGTCGCCGCCGGTCTTGGCGTCGGCGGCCTGGACGGCCGCGCCGATCCGACCGGAGCGGGCGGTGACGTGCAGCGCGGCGCCGTCGGCGGAGCTGTTGGTGAGGGTGGAGAGCAGCACCGGGACGGTGGTGCGCGGCGGCACGGTGATGTCCTCGCCGCCGCCGCTGTCCGTCAACGGGCCGTCCTTGCCGCGCATTTCGAGGTCCACGACGGCCGGCGCCGAGTCGGGGTTGGTGAGGTGGACGTAGTCGTTGCGGCCGGTGGCGGTGCTGACACCGGGGAACCAGAACTGGGTGTCGGGGGCGGTGCAGGTCAGCCCCTGGAGGCCGCGGCCGGAGCCGGCGGCGATGCCGGTGGTCTGCTGGATGATCCAGCCGGGGGCCAGGACACCGTCGGCGGAGCCGGTCAGGGCGGGTGCGTCGGCGCTGTCGGTGGTCGCGATGACCGGCTTCCCGGCCTGCTGGAGGGGCACCACGGGCTTGGTGTCGGGCGGCGGGACGATCTGCGTCCCACCGGCGTCCGCGGCGCCGCCCTTGCCCTTGCCGTCCTTCGCGTTCTTGCCGCCCTTGCCGGCGGCGTTGCCGTGGCTGTCGGCGACCGTGCCGGCGGGCTGGAGCTGGGCGGTGCCCTTCTTGGTGTCCGCACCGGCCGCGGCACCGGGGGGCGCGAAGGCGGTGTAGGTGGTGTCGGCGACCTCCGAGGAGCTGGGCGCCGGGCACACCAGCGTGGTCCGCTGGACGGGCAGCCGGGTGCCGCTCGCGGGGGCCGCGGACGCGGCCGCACCGTCGCCGGGGGCCGCGAGCGCGGCGACCCCGGTGACGGCGGCCAGCGCGACGGCCGCGCCGGTCAGGGACAAGATGGTGCGCTTCACTGCTGCTCGCTCCCGTCACGGCGCGGCTCGGGGAAGGCGCCGGGGTACGTCGTGCCGTCGTAGGGCTGCGGGTGCTGCGGATGCTGCGGGTGCTGGTCCGCCCCGGCGTCCGGGTAGGGCTGCTGCTGCCCGCCGTAGCCGTACGGGTCGTAGGCGCCCGCCTGGTAGGGGTCGGTCGTGTACCCGCCGGACTGGTAGCCGCCGGACTGGTACGGGTCGGCCGGCGGATACGGCTGCTGCTGCTCGCCGTACTGGCCGGGCTCGTACTGGCCTGCCTCGTACGGGCCTGCCTCATACGGACCGGCCTCGTACGGGTCGGCGGACGGGGCGTAGGGCTGCTGGTCCGCGGCGGCCGGGTCGGGGGCGGCCGGCCACTCCTCGTAGGAGGGCTGCGGGGGGACCGCGGCGTACGGGTCGGCGGCCGGGGCGGGGTCCGGGGCCGGGGCCGGGGTTTCCTCGCCGGTGCGGGCGGCCGGGGTGCCGGCGTCGGCCGGTGCTGCGGCGCCGGCGGCCTCGGCCTGGGCGCGCAGCCGGCGGGCCCGGCGGCCCTCCCCCGCGGTCTGGTCGGCGGCGGCGGCCACGGTGGCCACGGCGGCCTCCTCGGGCAGGTCGTCGTCGATCTCCCGGCGGCGACCGGGCAGCGCCATCACGACCAGGACGAGGGCGAGCAGGCCCTGGCCCCACAGCCAGAGGGTGTGGCCGAGGGGGTTGTCGTGGGTGAGGTCGAGCCGGCCGCCGTCGGACGGGAGCTGGAAGCCCTGGGCCCAGCCGTCGAGGGTGACGGGCTTGAGGGGGGTGCCGTTGAGGGTGGCGTGCCAGCCGTCGTCGGCGGCGTCGGCGATCCGCAGGATCCGGCCGGCGGGACCGGCGGGCACCTTGGTGGTGTGTGCGTTGACCGGTCCGGCCGGCACCGGGACGGGCGCGACAGCGTCGCCGTTGCCGGTGCCCTCCTTGGTCTGGCCGGGCACGATCGCGATCCGGGAGACGCGCTGGTCGACCCGCCACAGGGCGCTGCCGTCCTCCTGGCTGAGCCGGGTCAGGCCGGGGGTGGCGTCCAGGACGCGGCCCATCTCGCGCGGGGCGCCCTTGCGGACCAGGACGTAGCGGACCGCGTAGCCGCCGAGCCGGTCGGTCTGGTCGGCGCCGGAGCCGGCGACGAGGTGGGCGACGACGGCGTCCAGGCGGGTGTCCGGGCCGGCCTCGGCGGCCAGGTCGGCGTCGCCGAGCTGGGCTCCGGAGCCGCGGACGAGGGAGTAGGAGACGTGACCGGCGGTGCCGTCCAGGACGAGGGTGCGGGCCCGGTCGGTGGTGGTGGACTCCTCGGCGACGAACGCCGGGACCTGGGTGGCGTCGCGCCGCTGGACCGGGCCGGCCGCGCCGGTGATCATCCAGCTGACCGCGGCGTAGAGCGGGGCGATCAGACAGGCCAACGCGACCAGCACGGCGGCCGGCTGCTTCCAGCCGAAGCCGAGCGCGGCCATCCGGGTGCGGATGCCCTCGGCGCCGACCGCGGCCGCGCACAGCAGCGCCAGGCCGTAGACGAGCATGGCCGGGCCGGTCCAGCCGGAGCCGTTGCCGAGCGCCGCGAACAGCAGTCCGGTCAGGGCCACTGCCCAGGCGGTGCGGATCGCGGTCTGTCGCGTGTCGCGCAGGGTCGCGCCGAGGGCGGCCAGCACGATGCCGAGGAGCAGCAACCCGCCGACGGCCTTGGGGCCGCCCGGGCTGAGCCCGACGAGGTCGAGGACGGAGGCGGAGCCGGCGCCGTAGTCGAGGCCGGCCTCGCGGAAGAACTGCGACGGGTGGGTGAGCAGCGACAGCGACCAGGGCGCCAGCACCACCAGCGGAGCGATCACCACGGCCAGGAACCGCAGCAGGTACGGCATCACGAGGCCCCGGTTGCCGTCCAGGAAGCGCAGCACCAGCAACGCCACGCCGAGCAGCACCGCGATCGGCCAGACGAGCGGGGTGAAGGCGGTGGTGACGGTGACCAGCAGCGCGTACGCCCAGGCGGCGCGCCAGCTGGGCCGGGTGCCGGGTGCCAGCCGCAGTCCGCTCGCGGCGACCGCGGCGCGGGCCATCAGCGGCAGCAGGATGGCCAGTACGGCGGTGCCCAGGCGGCCGCCGGCGAGCGCACCGGTGGCGGCGGGCAGGAAGGCGTAGGCGATGCTGCCCCAGGCCCGCAGCAGTCGCGAGGCGACCAGCGGGCGGGACGCGAAGTAGGCGGTGAGGCCGGCCAGCGGGACCGAGCAGACCAGCAGCAGGGTGAGGGTGAAGCCGGTGCTGCCGAGGAAGAGCATGGAGAAGGAAGCCAGCACGGCGAGGTAGGGCGGCGCGGAGGCGGTGTCGCCGACGCCGACCGGGTGCCAGTTGTTGACGTAGGACGACCACAGGGCGCCGAGGCCGTCGGGCGCGGGCAGCAGGGCGCCGCCGACGAGCGAGCCGCCGCCGAGCAGTCCGCGGCAGGCGATCAGCGAGACGACCAGCAGGACGAGGAAGAGCACCGGCCCGGGCCGGCGGGCGATCCGCTTGAGCCGCGCGAACTGCTCGATCTCCAGGTAGTCGGCGTCGTCGCCGCCGGGCCCGGACTCCACGGCGCCGTGCCGGCCGGCGGAGGCGACGTCGGGGGCGGCGCGGCCGGCGAGGTTGCCGGCGACCTGTTCGACGGTGGCGCGGACGGTGGCGCCGGGCGGCGGGAACAGCGGCCGCAGCTCGCTCGGATCGACCGTCGGCTTCCCCCGGCGTTTGCGGGCGGCGAGGATCTTGCCGGGGCGGAGCAGGGTGCCGAGGAGTCCGGCGAGTTCGTCCAGGGCCTGGCCGGGGACCTTGCCGACGAGGTAGGCGATGACCCGCAGCAGGGTGCCGATCAGCAGCCGCAGCAGGGTGTACGGGATCAGCGCGCCACGGGTGTTGGCGAGCAGGGTGTAGACGGCGCCGGCCTTGTCGACCCGGTGCGGGGTGGAACCACGCAGCGCGAAGCGCTTCGATGAGGGGTGACCGTCGGGCGACGGGCGGGCGACGGAGCGGCCGACGCAGTCGATGGGCCGGCGTTCGCGGGCGGCGGCCTCGGCGTGCCGTAGGACGGCGTCCGGGGCGATGAGGACCTGATGGCCGGCCGCCTGGGCGCGCCAGCACAGGTCGACGTCGTCGCGCATCAGCGGCAGTCGGCGGTCGAAGCCGCCCAGCTGCTCGTAGACGTCGCGGCGGATGAGCATGCCGGCGGTGGAGACGGACAGCACCGGGCGGACCTGGTCGTGCTGGCCCTGGTCCTGTTCGCGGCGGTCCAGGCCGGTCCAACGGCGTCCGCTGCGGGCGATGCTGACGCCGGTTTCGAGCAGCTGCCGGCGGTCGTACCAGCTGCGCAGCTTGGGGCCGACGACGGCGGTGGACGGGCTGGCGTCGGCGACCCGCAGCAGTTCGGCGAGGGCGTCGGGGGCCGGCGCGCAGTCGTCGTGCAGCAGCCACAGCCACTGGACCGGTTCCCCGTGCGGGAGTTCCGGCATCTCGTACGCCTCGTCGTGCCAGGTGCGGCTGACCGGGTCCCAGCCGCTGGGGCGGCGCAGGTACGGCAGGTCGTCGGGGCCGAGGACGGGGGCGGTGCGGACCGCCTCGTCGACCGCGGTGCCGAATCCGGAGCGGCGGGCGAGGTGGAGCACGTGGTCGTCGCCGATCGCCTCGGCGAGCAGGTGGGCGGAGTCGTCCGCGCTGCCGGTGTCGGCGCCGATGACGTTCTGCACCGGGCGCTCCTGGCCGAGCAGTCCGGCGAGCGCGTCGGGCAGCCAGCGGCCGCCGTCGTGCGAGACGATCACGGCGGTGACGACGTGCCGCGGGAACTCTGGTGTGGCAGCTGCGTACGGGGCGGCCTGGGCCGCCGACTGGCTGTGCACGGACATCGAGGTACGGGCCCTCCGGACCCGGGAGTCCGGGGCCCTCGGCGAAGTCGCTGAAAGGCCCCCGCCCCCGGAAGACACTGCGACGGACTACGAGGGACACGCGCACCCCGCGCCGGCGGTGCGGGCGTGTCTCGGACGGGGCCCCACACTAATGGTTCGCGCCGGGACACCGACCGGCTCCGTACACAGCAGACCGCCTCCGGCGGACAGGGCGCTGGAGGCGGTGCGTTCGCTATAGGGGGATATGGGGAGTTGGGGTGGGGCGGCGGCGTGGTCGGCGCGACCGCGGGCTGTTGGTGCGGGGGGCTGGCCTGTCACGGTCAGACGGCGGCCTTCTTGAGCCGGCGGCGCTCGCGCTCGGACAGACCGCCCCAGATACCGAAGCGCTCGTCGTTGGCGAGGGCGTATTCGAGGCACTCGGACCGGACTTCGCAGGCGAGGCAGACCTTCTTGGCCTCGCGGGTGGAGCCACCCTTCTCCGGGAAGAAGGACTCGGGGTCGGTCTGGGCGCACAGTGCGCGCTCCTGCCAGCCGAGCTCCTCGTCCGCCTCCTCGACCAGCAATTCCTGGAACAGCTCGGTCATGTGCGCCCCTCGTCTGTCTTTACGTCCCCGTGATCAAGCCGTGATCGAATTCGGCTGAACGACACGAGTGAAATTACAAGTGTGCTGATCCGGGCCAGTCAAGCCGAGATCTGCTATTGGGCCTCTTATTCACTCTGCGGAACCAAGCGTATGCGGAAAGTGTTCAAATCATCCAAAAACAGGACACTTCCCCGGGCGGCGAACCCGTGGCTCCCTTCTCACCGAGTGAGACGTCAACGGACGGCTTTCGCGTTGCACCGCGCGCGCCGGAGCGGGGAAGATCACAGCCGGATCACAGGGCCGCAACGGCGGCCGTGGGCACGGTTGCTGACCGCTTCTCCGCACCGTGGGCTGCACAAACCTTTCTCCGGACGGAGTAACCGGATGAGGTGAACGCTGTCCGATACGCGGTCATGCGTTTGACAGCGCACCGCCGCCCCATGTCTCCTTGGCCGCATGCCAGCGACCTCCGCGCACCGACTGACCCGTTCCTACGGGTCGCTCTGCGCTGTGCAGGCCCGCTGTCGCTGTTCCAGCTGTCGTAGCCACTGAGCTCCAGCCCGCCGCGCTCGCACCATCCCGTCAGCGCACTGCTCCGCCGCGACCACCGCGCCGCGCCCCCACAAGGAACGGCCCGCGCCGTGCCGCACCCCCTTTCGCGCGCCACCCAGCACTTCCGCCGAGGAACCCCGCCATGAACAGCGACGTCCAGATCGCCGGCGACCCGCTCGCCATCCCCCACCTGCTGCCGCCCGTCCCCGCGCACCCCTCCACCGTCGCCGGCTTCGCGGGCCTGGCCCGCTCCCTCGCCGCCGACCGCGCCGCGTGGGCCCCGCTGGTCCGCTACGACGCCACCACCCGCTGGTACCACCGGCTTCGCACGGGCCCTGGTTACGAGGTGTGGCTGCTGAGCTGGGTCCCCGGGCAGGGCAGCGGTCGGCACGACCACGGCCCGTCCTCGGGCGTACTGACCGTCCTGGAAGGCGAGTTGACGGAACACGCCGCCGGTGGAGCGCGCACCCTGGGGGCCGGCGTCCAGCGGGTCTTCGCCCCCGGCTACGCCCACGAGGTCGTCAATGACGCGCTGGTGCCGGCCGTCAGCCTGCACGTGTACTTCCCCGGCCTGACCGACATGCCGATGCTCCCCGCGTCCCACCTCCGTTCCACCGAGGTGCCCCCCGTCCCGTCGCACAGCGCCCGGTGCGCGGCGCCGGTCCGGGGGACCGCGGCCCCCTGACGCCCGGCCGGCGCCCGACCACCACCCCTCATGGCAGCAGCCGGCGGCTGACAGACTGACGGGCATGCGCATTGTGGTTCTGGCCGGCGGTATCGGCGGCGCCCGCTTCCTGCGGGGACTGAAGGCAGCAGCTCCGGACGCGGACATCACCGTCATCGGCAACACCGGTGACGACATCCATCTGTTCGGGCTGAAGGTGTGTCCCGATCTCGACACCGTGATGTACACGCTCGGTGGCGGGATCAACGAGGACCAGGGCTGGGGCCGGACGGGCGAGACGTTCCGGGTGAAGGAGGAACTGGCCGCGTACGGCGTCGGGCCGGAGTGGTTCGGGCTGGGTGACCGGGACTTCGCCACCCACATCGTCCGGACCCAGATGCTGGGCGCCGGCTACCCGCTGAGCGCGGTCACCGAGGCGCTGTGCGACCGCTGGCAGCCCGGCGTGCACCTGCTGCCGATGTCCGACGACCGGGTCGAGACCCACGTGGCCATCGAGGACGAGAACGGCGAACGCAAGGCCGTGCACTTCCAGGAGTACTGGGTGCGGCTGCGGGCCTCGGTGCCGGCGCTGGCCGTGGTGCCGGTCGGCGCCGAACAGGCCAAGCCGGCGCCCGGCGTGCTGGAGGCCCTCGCGGCGGCCGACGTGATCCTCTTCCCGCCCTCCAACCCGGTCGTCAGCATCGGCACGATCCTGGCCGTCCCCGGCATCCGGGAGGCCGTCGCGGAGGCCGCGGCACCGGTGGTCGGGCTGTCGCCGATCGTCGGGGACGCCCCGGTGCGCGGGATGGCCGACAAGGTGCTGGAGGCGGTCGGGGTGGAATCCAGCGCGGCAGCGGTGGCCCGGCACTACGGCGCGGGCCTGCTGGACGGCTGGCTGGTGGACGACGTGGACGCGGGCGCGGTGGCCGACGTCGAGGCGGCGGGGATCCGTTGCCGCTCGGTGCCGCTGATGATGACGGATGTGGACGCCACCGCCGCGATGGCCCGCGAGGCGCTGGCGCTCGCCACGGAGGTGCGGCGATGACCGGAACGGCGCCCGGGTACCGGGTGTGGGCGCTGCCGGGCATCCCCGAGGTGCAGCCCGGCGCCGACCTCGTCAAGCTGATCGCGACCGCGGCGGCCGGCACCGACCTGCCCCAACTGGCCGATGGTGACGTGGTGTTGGTCACCTCGAAGATCGTCAGCAAGGCCGAGGGGCGGATCATCGAGGCCCCCGACCGCGAGGCGGCTATCGACGCCGAGACGGCGCGGGTGGTGGCCCGCCGCGGCACCCTGCGGATCGTGCAGGACCACCGGGGCCTGGTGATGGCCGCGGCCGGCGTGGACGCCTCCAACACCCCGTCCGGCACGATCCTGCTGCTGCCCGCGGACCCGGACGCCTCGGCCCGCGCGCTGCGGGCCGGGCTGCGCGAGACGCTCGGCGTGGACGTCGGCGTGATCATCACCGACACCTTCGGGCGGCCGTGGCGCAGCGGTCTGACCGACGTCGCCATCGGGGCGGCCGGGGTGCGGGTGCTGGACGACCTGCGCGGCGGCACCGACGCCTACGGCAATCCGCTGGTCGCCACCGTCGTGGCCACCGCGGACGAACTCGCCGCCGCGGGCGACCTGGTGAAGGGCAAGGCGACCGGGCTGCCGGTGGCGGTGGTGCGCGGGTTGCCGCACGTCGTCCTGCCGGCGGACGCGGAGCCGGAGGCGGGTGCCGGCGGGAACGCGGACGGCGAGGAGCCCGCGGACCTGGACCTGGGGGCGCGGGCGCTGGTGCGGGACGCCGCGAACGACATGTTCCGGCTGGGCACCTCCGAGGCCGTCCGGGAGGCGGTGACGCTGCGGCGCACGGTCCGGGAGTTCACCGACGATCCGGTGGACCCGGGCGCGGTGCGGCGCGCGGTGGCCGCGGCACTGACCGCGCCGGCGCCGCACCACACCGCGCCGTGGCGGTTCGTCCTCCTGGAGTCGGCGGAGTCCCGGACCCGCCTGCTGGACGCGATGCGGGACGCCTGGGTGGCCGATCTGCGCGCGGACGGGAAGTCGGAGGAGGCCGTCGCCAAGCGGGTGCGGCGCGGCGACGTGCTGCGCAACGCGCCGTATCTGGCGGTGCCGTGCATGGTGCTGGACGGTGCGCACGCCTACCCGGACGCGCGGCGCGGCGCCGCCGAGCGCGAGATGTTCGTCGTCGCGCACGGCGCGGGCATCCAGAACTTCCTGGTGACGCTGGCCGCCGAACGGCTGGGGTCGGCGTGGGTCTCCTCGACGATGTTCTGCCGGGACGTGGTCCGGGAGGTGCTGGAGCTGCCGGCGGACTGGGAGCCGATGGGGGCGGTGGCCATCGGGCGGCCGGCGGCGGCGCCGCGGGAGCGGCCGGCGCGGCCGGTGGACGACTTCGTCAGCGTCCGCTGAGGGGACGAACGACAAACCCGACGGTGGGCGGCGCTGTCCCGGTCACAGCCGGGCGATGTCGCCCACCGGGAAGCGCGGGGCGCGGCGCGGCGGGACCAGGCCGGAGAGCAGGATCAGCCGGGCCGCGCGGTGCCGCTGGCCCTCGTAGGGCGTCAGCAGGTGGAGCATCTCCTCGTCGGTGGTGCCGCGGCGGCCGGTGAGCGCATAGCCGATGATCTTCGGCAGGTGCAGGTCGCCGACGGTGATCGCGTCGGGGGCGCCCAGGACGCGCTGGAGGGTCTCGGCGGCCGTCCAGGGGCCGATGCCCGGGATCGCGGTCAGCCGGCGGGTGGCGGCCGCGAGGTCCATCCGCGCGGCCTCCTCCATACGGGCCGCGACCCGGACCGCGCGCACGATCGCCGAGGACCGCTTGGCGTCGACGCCCGCGCGGTGCCACTCCCAGGACGGGATCAGCGCCCAGCCGCGCGGCTCGGGCATCACCCGCAGTCGGTCCCAGGGGCCGGGCGCGGGCGTGCCGTGTCGCTGGAGCAGCAGCCGCCAGGCGCGGTACGCCTCGTCGCTGGTGACCTTCTGTTCCAGGATCGAGGGGATCAGCGACTCCAGGACCAGGCCGGTGCGGGCGAGCCGGACGCCGGGGTGGCGGCGGTGCGCCTCGTGGACGACGCGGTGCCGGGCGGTCAGCGCCGCCGGGTCGTCGGACTCCCCCAGCAGCTCCGGCAGGCGCTCCAGCAGCCACTGCGCGCCCGGGCCCCAGGCCGTCGCCGCGACGTGGCCGTCGGCGGGGCGGACCGCCAGGCGCAGGGTGCCGGGGCCGTCGGGCGTGCGGCAGGCGCGCCAGATCTCGTCGCCGCGGACCGCGAACGCCGGGTCGCCGGGACCGCGACGCAGCACCCCGAGGGTGCGGTGCAGGTCGTACGGGCCGGGCGGAACCCAGGTGCGGGCGGGCATGCCGCCAGGTTAGGCGATCGGGTCGGGCCGGGGTCAGGCGTCGCTCGTCACCGGTCGGACGAGGAGGCCGTCACCGGCCGGACGGGGCGCAGGCCACTGATCGGACGGGGAACAAGGTCACCGGTCGGAAGGGGAGCACGTCACTGGTCGGAGGAGAAGCGGACCGAGCCGGCGGGGATGTCGGCGCCGCACCAGATGCGGATGCCGCCGCGCAGTTCGTTGTCGGGACCGACCACCGCGCCGTCGCCGATCACCGCGCCGTCCAGGACCGTACGGGCCCCGATCCGGGCGCCGGCGCCGATCAGCGAGTCGCGGACCTGGGCGCCCGGTTCGATCACGGCGCCGTCGAGGACCGTGCTGCCGTCCACCCGGGCGCCGGCGCCGACCGTGGCGGCGGAGCCGACGACGGTGCCGCCGGTGAGCTTGGCGTCGGGGGCGACCTCGGCGTCCGCCAGGACGAGGCGGTCGCCGCAGCGGCCGGGGACGGCCGGGGACGGGGCGCGTCCCATGACCAGGTCGGCGGAGCCGCGGACGAATGCCTGCGGGGTGCCGAGGTCGAGCCAGTAGGTGGAGTCGACCATGCCCTGGAGGTGGGCGCCGTCGGCGAGCAGGCCGGGGAAGGTCTCGCGTTCGACGGAGACCGGGCGGCCGGTGGGGATGGTGTCGATGACCGAGCGGTTGAAGACGTAGGCGCCGGCGTTGATCTGGTCGGTGACGATTTCCTCGGGGGTCTGCGGCTTCTCCAGGAAGGCGGTGACCCGGCCGGTTTCGTCGGTGGGGACCAGTCCGAAGGCGCGCGGGTCCTCGACCCGGGTGAGGTGCAGGGAGACGTCGGCGCCGCTGGTGCGGTGGGTGTCGACCAGGGCGCGGATGTCCAGGCCGGTGAGGATGTCGCCGTTGAAGATCAGCACCGGGTCGCCGGGGGCCGAGTGCAGCCGGGAGGCGACGTTGCGGATGGCGCCGCCGGTGCCCAGCGGCTCCACCTCGGTGACGTATTCCAGGTGCAGGCCGAGCGCGGAGCCGTCGCCGAAGTACGGCTCGAAGACCTCGGCGAGGTAGGACGTGGCCAGGACGATGTGCTCGACGCCGGCGGCGCGGGCGCGGGCCAGTTGGTGGGTGAGGAAGGGCACGCCGGCGGCCGGGACCATGGGCTTGGGCGTGTTCACCGTCAGCGGGCGCAGCCGAGTGCCCTTGCCGCCGACCAGGAGGATCGCTTCGGTCACTTGTGTCCTCTTGTTCGCTTCTCCGCCCGTGCAGGGCAACGGTGCGGCAGTCGTCGCGTCGACCGCGGCCCGGCGGCTGCGCGTGCGACGCTCACGTGGTCTTCTCTGCTTCCTGGGGTCGGCTGGTCGGCGGACCAGTGTAGGCAGACGGACCGTCGGTCGCCCTCGGCGGGACGTCGGGACGCGGCGGGCCGATGACGGGGTGCCGGGAGGTATCGCGGTCCCTAGGACGTGTAGTGGCGGCGATCGGTTCAGTGTCGGGGCCGACGACCGTGTGGTGGCAGAGGACACCGGGGGTGACACGTTTCACGGTGGCGGTGCCGGACGGGGCTCCCGGCGGGCGTCAGCGGCCCTGGAGGCGGGCCGCGGTCAGTCGGACCGCGGGGAGGTCGGCGTAGAGGAGGGCGCCGGGGCATTCCGTCTTGAAGCCGTCGCGATGGCCGGAAATGACGTGCTGTTCGACGATTCTCCCCTTCCGGTAGAGATTGCCGCCGGTGGACGTCATCGGGGTGCGGCCGCGCGGATCGGCGCCTTGCAGGCCGAGCTTCCAGGCCGTCAGCCGGCCCAGCGCCTCGACGGCGGGGCGGGGCGGCGCGGTCTTGCTGAACGAGCCGAGCAGCGCGATGCCGGTGCTGTCGTTGTTGAAGCCGAGGGTGTGGGCGCCGAGCACCGGTTTGGCGACGCCGCCGGCGCGGCCCTCGTAGATGGTGCCGCACTTGTCGATCAGGAAGTTGTAGCCGATGTCCCGCCAGTGGCTGCTCTTGACGTGGTAGCGGTACAGGCCGCGGATCACCGAAGGGGCTTGTGCGCAGGTGTAGTTGTTGCCGGTGGCGCTGTGGTGGACGAAGACGGCGCGGACCGGGTGGGTGTAGACGAAGCGCGCTTCGCGCAGCTTCTCGTCGGCGCCCCAGCCGGCCCGGGTGACGATGCGCGGGCGGGGGCCGATGTGCACCGCTCCGGCGGCGGGGCCACCGGCCGCGGTGACGTCGGCCTGGGTGGCGGCCTGGTCGGCGGCGGGGATCTCGGTGGCGCCGAGCGGTGCCAGGGGCGCGTTGGCGGCGGAGCTGGCGGTGGCCTCGGGGGTGCTGGGCGGGCCGCCGCGGACGACGGGGGTGTCGGGGCCGGGGTCGACGAGTTCGAGCCGTAGGCCGTGCGGCAGGACGGTGGCGGCGCGGTGCGGGTCGGCGAGCGTGAGGCGCAGTTGGACGGCGTCGCTGGCGCCCACCCACAGGGGCGCCGTGCTGCCCCGTGCGACGTTGCCGCGGCCCTCCCTGGCGCCGAGGTCGGGGGCGTCGTCGCTGGCGTTCTGGAGGTCCTGCCAGCCGGACCAGAGGCCGCTGCCGCGGGCCCGGGTGCGGACCTGGATCCGGCCGCGGAGGTCGGCCGCGGCGTCGTCCCAGACGATGCCGAGGAGGGAGAACGGTCGGACCGTACGGGGTGCCAGTGCGCGGACGGCCTGTTCTTGTTGCGGGCCGCTGTCCTGGCCGCCCTGGGCGGGGGTGCCCGGGGCGGCCGGGACGAGGTTCTCCAGTGGCAGGGACTGGGTGGCGCCCGGCAGGTCGCCGGCGCGCACCGCGCCGGGCCCGGAGGCTGACTCGGCGGGGTGTGCGGCGGCCGGGGCGAGGGGCAGGGCGAGGGCGGCCGTGCACGCGGCGCCGAGGCAGGACACGAGGAAGGGGCGCATGGGAAATCCTGGACACGGCCGGCAGCGGCCCGCCAACGCTGGTCTGACGGGACATCGGCCGAACCGGTGGCCCGCGCGGACCGCACCCGACTGACCGTCAGTGGCCCGCGCGCGTACTCTGGCCGCGATGAACGCCACCGACCGCACCCCCGCCGACCTGCTGGGTTCCGCGCTCGCCGCGGACCCGGCCCGCCCGCTGGTGACCTTCTACGACGACGCCACCGGCGAGCGGGTGGAACTGTCCGTCGCGACCTTCGCCAATTGGGTGGCGAAGACCGCCAACTACCTCCAGGGTGATCTGGCCGCCGAGCCCGGCGACCGGCTCGCGCTGCTGTTGCCCGCCCACTGGCAGACCGCCGTCTGGCTGTTGGCCTGTGCATCGGTGGGCGTGGTCGCGGACGTGGGGGGTGATCCGGCCGCCGCGGACCTCGTCGTCAGTGGTCCGGACACCCTCGATGCGGCGCGGGCCTGCTCCGGGGAGCGGGTGGCGCTGGCGCTGCGCCCGTTGGGCGGCCGGTTCCCGCAGCCGCCGGCCGGGTTCGTGGACTATGCGGTGGAGGTGCCGGGCCAGGGCGACCGGTTCGCGCCGTTCGTCCCGGTGGATCCGGGCGCACCGGCGCTGGCGGTCGGCGGCGTGGAGCTGACCGGTGCCGGGATCGGCGAGCGGGCGCGGGCGGATGCCGCGGCCACGGGGCTGCCGGCGGCGCCGCGGGTGCTGTCGGGGCTGGCGTACGACACCTGGCAGGGCCTGTCGTTCGGGCTGTACGCGCCGTTGGCGGCGGGCGGTTCGGTGGTGCTGTGCCGCCACCTGGACCGGCTGGACGACGGTGCGCTGGCCGCGCGGGAGGCCACCGAGAAGGTCACCTTCACCGCGCCGCGCTCCTAGGGCCGCTCCGGTGGATCAGGGCCGGACACGCCCTGATCCACCGGAGCGGCCCCGCGGCGGCCGGGACCGGCGCGGGGCCGTCGACTCCCCCGTCCGGCCGAGGGGATTCCCGCCGGACGGGCCGGTCCGGCCGTGTGGGGCCATGCTCGGTGTACGTACGCCCGGTGCGTACGGACTCCCCGGCGCGGGGTCCGGTGGTCTCCTCCCCGGCGGTGCCCGGCGCCGGGGTGTGCCGCCGACTCCGTGAGGGAGGGACGCACCCGTGACCGAGAGCCCCGACACCCCGCCCGGCCGCCGGCGTCCTTCCGAGAGCAGTGGGCGGGGGGCGCCGGGCCCCGGTCGGCGGGCGCGGTTCGGGGGCTGGGCGGAGCGTCCCACCGGGCTGCTGGCGACCGACCGGCCGGGCCCGCCGCGCGTCCCGGCGCCGCCGCACCGCCGCTGGCTGCGGGCCGCCGCGCTGGCACTGACCGTCGCCGTCCTGGCCTCGGCCGGGTTGGGGTGGGCCGTCTGGACCCGGCTCAACGGCAATATCCACTCGGACAGCGCCACCGAGCGGGAGTTGGAGAAGTACGAGTCGGAACGGCCGCCGGCGGGTCCGCCGAACGCGCAGGACATCCTGCTGATCGGCTCCGACAACCGCGGTGGCGACAACGGCGCGTACGGGGTGGACAGCGGCACCCAGCGTTCGGACACCACGATCCTGCTGCACCTGGCGGCCGACCGGAGGAGCGCGACCGCGGTCAGCATTCCGCGCGACCTGATGGTGCCCGTGCCGCACTGCAAGCGCGCCGACGGAACCGAGTCGGTGCCGCAGACGGTGCAGTTCAACTGGGCGTTCGCGTTCGGCGGTGCGGCGTGTGCGATCCGTACGGTGGAGATGATGACCCGGGTCCGGATCGACCACCACGTCATCGTGGACTTCACCGGGTTCAAGAACATGGTGGACGCGGTGCACGGTGTGCAGGTGTGTCTGCCCCAGCCCATGAAGGACGACGAGGCGCATGTGGCGCTGCCGGCCGGTCGGCAGACGTTGGACGGCGAGGCGGCGCTCGGTTTCGTGCGGGCCCGCAAGAGTTTGGGGAACGGCAGTGACACCCAGCGTATGGAGCGGCAGCAGCAGTTCCTCGCCGCTTTGGTGAAGAAAGTGCAGAGCAATGGTGTGCTGCTCAATCCGATGCGGCTGTATCCGGTGATGGATGCCGCGACCAGTTCACTGACCACTGATGCCGGGCTGGCTTCCCTCCGGGGTTTGTACGAATTGGTCCGCAGCATGCGCAGCATTCCCACCGCACATGTGCAGTTCCTGACCGTGCCGCGTACCGCGTACCGCTACGACCCGAATCGCGATGAGCTGGTGCAGCCGGACGCGGACCGGCTCTTCGGGCGGCTGCGCAGTGATCAGCCGGTGACGGTGGTGCCGCAGCGGCCCACCGCGGCCGTGGACGGCAAGGGGGCGGGCCGCGGGCGGGGCGGAAGGCCGGCGCCCGCCGCGAGTTCGACACCGGCCTTTCCCGGGACCACGGCGGAACACGGCGCCTGCGAATAAAAACGCCGCACAGTGCGCCGGCGAGCCCTGAAGGGAATGGGTGGATTGCCCAGTTGTAGGGAAGTGGAATTTGTCACGGGCGTCGCCCGACGCTGAACTGGGCGGATAGTGTGAGCGATCCGGTCCGCACGACCAGCTGACCGTTGACCGTTAACCCAGTAACTGACCACGTAACGCACTATCGACCGACCGAGCGCCCTGAGGGGATGGCGCCGCGTGGTACCGACGGAGGACTCAAGGCACCGTGGACGCGCAAGGCCGTGGGCAGGCGGGCGACGACAACGTCGACCCCGCCGATCAGTGGGTGTTCGATCCGAACACCGGCAACTACGAGTTGCGGCTTGACCCGAAGGGTCAGGGCCCGGCTCGGCCCGCCGACCGCAAGGCGCCCGGCAGACGTGCCATGGGGAAACCCGGCGCGGGGCGCGATGACACCGACACCCGTCCGCTGCCCGTCCAACGGGGCAGCCGGAAGGACGACGACGACGCCGAGCCCGCGACGGGCGGCCGGGCGGCGCGCCGGGCCGCGGACCGGGCCGGGGCCGGATCCGCGGCGGCGGCCGGCAGCGCGGCGAGCCGCCGCAAGCCCAAGCCGAAGAAGTCGGTGAAGCGGAAGGCCGTGTACTGGACGGCCGGTGTGGTGGGCTTCGTGCTCGTCGCCGGCTGCGGTACCGCGTTCGTCCTCTACGAGCAGCTCAACGGCAACATCAAGAAGGTCGACGTCGGCGAGGAGAACTCGGCGGTCACCGACGGTCCGGTGAACCTCCTGGTCATCGGCACCGACGCGCGCACCGGCAAGGGCGATGCGGGGTACGGCGACTCGGGCAGCGTCGGGCACGCGGACACCACGATCCTGATGCACGTGTCCAAGGACCGGACCAACGCCACCGCGCTGAGCATCCCGCGTGACCTGATCACCGACATCCCCGACTGCCCGACGAAGCAGCCGGACGGCTCGACGAAGGTCATTCCGGGCCAGCAGCGGGTGCGGTTCAACACCAGCCTGGGCCAGGAGGGCCGGGACCCGGGCTGCACCTGGCGGACCGTCGAGAAGCTGACCGGGGTGAAGGTCAACCACTTCATGATGGCGGACTTCAACGCCGTCAAGGACCTGTCCACCGCGGTGGACGGCGTCGAGGTGTGCGCGGGCAAGGACATCAACGACCCCAAGTCGCACCTGAAGTTGACGGCCGGTCGGCACATCGTCGAGGGCGAGCAGGCGCTGGCGTTCGTCCGGACCCGGCACGCGGTGGGCACCGGCAGCGATCTGAGTCGGATTCAACTCCAGCAGCAGTTCGTCGGTTCGCTGATCCGGAAGCTCAAGTCCAGCGCGTTCAGCAGTCCGACCAAGCTGCTGGACGTGGCGCAGGCGGCGACCAAGGCGTTGACGGTGGACACCGGTATCGGCAGTGCCTCGAAGCTGATGGACTTCGGCAGCGACCTGAAGCGGGTCGACCTCAACAAGATCACCTTCGCCACCGTCCCGGTGCTGGACAACCCGCACGACAAGGCCACCGTCGTGCTGGACACGGCCAAGGCCGATCCGCTGTTCAAGATGGTGCAGCAGGACCACACGCTGGCCAAGGGCGCCGGGAAGGACCAAGGCGGCAAGAAGACCGCACCGGTCAAGAAGGCCCCGGCCGAGCTGGTCCGGGTCGATGTCACCAACGGCGGCGGGCCGTTCGGCTCGGCCCAGGAGACCGTGGACTGGCTGCAGAACACCAAGGGCGCGCGGCTCTCCACCAATGCCGGCAACGCCCCGGAGAAGCTCGCCGCGACCCGTCTGGAGTACGCGCCCAACCAGGCCGACCAGGCCGCCACGCTGGCCGAGTGGATGGGTCTGCCCAAGAGCGCGTTGAAGCAGACCGCCACGGACGCCGGTCCGCGGGTCCCGATGAAGCTGGTGCTCGGCAAGGACTTCACCGCCCCGGGCTCACCGATCGAGGCGCCGACCGAAACCCCGGCGGGGGTCCAGCACGTCAATGCAGATGACAAGAACATCTGCGCGAAGTAATCCGGCGGGCCCAACTGGGCCGCCCAGCGGGGAGCGCGGCGTCAGCCGCCCCAGTGGAGCCGGTGCGCGTACCGGGTGCCCCAGTGGAGCCGGTGCGTGCACCGGGGGGACACCGAGCGCACCGGATCGGACAACGGGGAGAGTGCCGAATGCCGCAGAGCGGTGTGCGCGGTGACGGGCAGCGCGGGGGACGTCGGGAGCCGGAGCCGGAGCCCCAGCGGTTGGGCTGGACGGGCGGCGGCTTCGCGGACAAGGGGCTGCCCCCGGACGCGCCGGGCTGGGCGCCGGACGAGGGCGCCGGCCCGCCGGCTCCCGACGACGGCGGTGGCTCGCCCGACGACGAACCGGCCGGCCACCGCACCGGCCGTCCCCCGCGTCGCCGCAAGGGCGGTAAGACCGGCAAGGCCGGTGAAGCCGGCAAAGCCGGTAAGGGCAGCAAGCGCGGCCGGGCGCTGCGCTGGACCGCGCTGAGTCTGGGCCTGCTCCTGGTGGCCGGGGCGACCGGCGGCTACCTCTACTACCAGCACCTGAACGCCAACCTCCGCAAGGAGGCGCTGGACCTCGGCCCGGGCGGGCTGAAGAAGCCGGAGCCCAACGCGTTCGGGCAGACGCCGATGAACATCCTGCTGGTGGGCTCGGACGGCCGGAACAGCGAGAAGAACATCGAGCTGGGCGGGGCCCGCCAGGACGCGGACCGCAAACCGCTGGCGGACGTCCAGATGCTGCTGCACGTCAGCGCCGACCGCAGCAACATGTCGGTGATCTCCATACCGCGGGACACCCGGGTGACCATCCCGCAGTGCACCGACCCCAAGGACGGCCACGTCTACCCGCAGACCACCGCCGCCATCAACGAGTCGCTCCAGCACGGCGGTCCGGGCTGCACCGTCGCCACCTGGAAGGAGCTGACCGGCATCTACATCGACCACTTCATGATGGTCGACTTCGCCGGGGTGGTGGACATGGCCGACGCGGTCGGCGGGGTCCCGGTCTGCGTCGACCGGAACGTCTACTCGCACGACAGCAAGGGCCACGGCAGCGGACTGCGGCTGACCAAGGGCACCCACTCCGTCCAGGGCGTCCAGGCGCTCCAGTGGCTGCGCACCCGTTACGGCTTCGAGGACAACACCGACATCGGCCGGGCCAAGGCCCAGCACATGTACATGAACGCGATGATCCGTCAGCTCAAGAAGGGCACCAAGCTCACCGACCCGGTGCAGCTGCGGGACCTGGCGGAGGCCGCGACCAGCGCGCTCACCGTCGACGAGGGGCTGGGCTCAGTCAAGAAGCTCTACGACCTGGGCGGTGACCTCCAGCGGGTGCCGACCAAGCGCACCACGATGGTCACCATGCCGTGGCAGTACGGCCCCGGGGAGCGGTACGTGCTTCCCAAGCCCGTTGACGCGGAGGCCACCTTCGCGATGCTGCGCAACGACGTCGCACTGGACGGCAAGGACGCCAAGGACGCCAAGAAGAAGCCGGAACCGGCGACCGGGCCGTCCACCCCCAAGGCCAAGTTGGACGTCATCGTCCAGAACGGCACCGACGGTTCGCGCGGTCCGGCCGCCGGTCGCGCCAACGACCTCCACAGCCGGCTGACCGCGCTCGGCTACACGAGCGCGCGCACGGACTCCCGGCTCACCAGCCAGGCGGACACCACCGTCGTCTACAAGGACGCCGCCCAGCGCGGCGACGCCCTGGCGCTCGCCAAGGCCCTGGGGCTGCCCGGCGGCGCGGTGCGGGAGTCGTCCTCGGCTAGCACGATGCGGCTGGTGGTCGGCAACGACTGGCGGACCGGCACGGACTACCCGGCGTCGTCCGGCGGGAGCGGCGGGGCGGCCGCGCACGAGGCTCCCAAGAGCGCGGACCCGCTGAACGCGGAGAAGGACTCCTCGGCCTGTATGACGGTCAATCCGCAGTACACGTTCTGACGTGCCCGGCGGGGGTGCGCGCCGGTGGGGCGCGCACCCGGGCGGCTACTCCGCGGCCGGGGCCGGCACGGCGGGCCGCCGGCTGGCGATGACCTTCTGCGCGAGGGCGCGCGGGCTGGTGAGGAAGCCGACGCCCCACGACATGTGCATGGTCGCCAGGGCGAGGGGGATCTGGGCGCGGGCCTTCAGCGTCAGGCCCTTGCCGGCCGGCAGCGAGCCCGCGGTGATCGCGGCCAGGTAGCCGGCCGGGACGACGAGGCCCCAGGGCGTGACGGCCACGCCGACGACCAGGCCCGCCGCGATGGCGCAGACCGCGGTCGGCGGGGCGAGGTAGCGCAGGTTGATCGACCCGGAGTGGTAGCGGGCGACGACGTGCCGCCACTTCCCGTAGTCCTTGTACTGCTTGGCCAGTGCCTTGATGCTGGGCCGCGGCCGGTACTGGACCTTCAGCTCCGGCGAGAACCAGATCTGCCCGCCGGCCTCCCGGATGCGGAAGTTCAGCTCCCAGTCCTGGGCGCGGATGAACTCCTCGTTGTAGCCGCCCTGCTGCTCCAGCACCTCGCGGCGGAAGACGCCGAGGTAGACCGTTTCGGCCGGGGCGGCCGCACCGCCGGTGTGGAAGGCGGCGTTGCCGACGCCGATCTTGGAGGTCATGGCGGCGGCCACCGCCTCCTCCCAGGCGTTCTCGCCCTCGGCGTGCATGATGCCGCCGACGTTGGCGGCGCCGGTCTCTTCCAGGAGGCGCACGGCGGTGGCGATGTAGTTCGCCGAGAGCATGCCGTGGCCGTCGACGCGGACCACGACGGGGTGCCGGGACGCCTTGATCGCGGCGTTCAGGGCGGCGGGGGTGCGGCCGGTGGGGTTGGGGACGGTGTGCACCCGGGGGTCCTCGCGGACCAGTTCCGCGGCGATCTCGTCGGTGCGGTCCGTGGACGGGCCGAGGGCGATCACCACCTCCATCTCGCCGGCGTACTCCTGGGCCAGGATGTGCCGGACCGCATTGCGCAGGTGACGTTCCTCGTTGAGCACCGGCATGATCACGGAGACGGCCGGGAGCTGCTGCTGGGGCATGTTTCCTCGGGGGTACGGCCCGCGGCGAGCCGCCATGGGGGGCGGCAGCGCCCGCCGGCAGACTGCGGTATTCCGCCTCACGGTACCGCGAACGGGGGACCCCGTCGGACGGCAACCGGGTGGCCGGACGACAACCGCCCGGTGTGTGGCGTTTTGATGCAGATCATATGGGCTTACGGTGACCCGGTCCGTTCCGTGACGGACTCCGTACCGTGCCGGAACGGACCGTGACGGACTCCGTACCGCGACTGCCCGCGCACCGGCCGGGCCCGTCCGCCCCGCTCCCCCGTCCCTGTCCCCGTCCACCGCGGAGGTGGCCCGTGACCGCGCCGTCCCCCTCCCCCCGCACCGTCCCGGGCCGGCGCCCCCGTCGGTCCCGGTGGCGCCGCCCGCGCCGACGGCCCCAGGGGGCGCGCTGGGGGGTGCGGATCAGCGCCGCGGCGACCGCCCTGTTGCTGTCCGCGAGCGGGGTGGGGCACGCCATGGTCACCGGCGTCGAGACCGGGATCAGCCGGGTGGACGCCTTCCAGGGCATCAGCGACCGGCCCGGAGGCGGCGGCGGGCTGACCTTCCTGGTCGTCGGCACGGACGGCCGGGACAAGCTGACCGACGAGGAGAAGCAGAAGTTCCACCTGGGCGGCGACCCCTGCCACTGCACCGACACCCTGATGCTGGTGCACCTGTCCGCCGACCGGAGCCGCGCCAGCGTCGTCAGCCTCCCCCGCGACTCGTACGCCGATGTGCCCGCCCACCAGGACGCCGACGGCCGGCGCCACCCGCGGCACGCGCTCAAGCTGAACGCCGCCTACGCCGAGGGCGGCCCCAACCTGACCGTGCGCACCGTCGAGCACATGACCGGGGTGCACATCGACCACTACCTGGAGGTCGACTTCACCAGCTTCATGCGGACCGTGGACGCGGTCGGCGGGGTGGAGGTGTGCACGGTACGGCCGCTCAAGGACCGCTACTCGGGGCTGAACCTGCCGGCCGGGACCTCGCGGCTGGGCGGCGGCCAGGCGCTCCAGTACGTCCGCTCGCGCCACGTCGACGCCTCGGCGGACCTGGGCCGGATGCAGCGCCAGCAGCGGTTCCTGGCCGCGCTGCTGGACCGGATCACCTCGTCCGGGGTGCTGATGAACCCGGTCCGCTTCAAGGAGGTGGCGGATGCCATGCTCCGGTCGGTACGGGCCGACGACGGCTTCGGGGCGGGCGACCTGGCCGACCTGGCGCAGGCGATGCGCGGCTTCGGCCCGGCGTCGTCGGAGTTCGCGTCGGTGCCGCTGCGCGGTGAGGCCGAGAACGTGCCGGGGCTGGGCTCGACGGTGCGCTGGGACCCGGTCCAGGCGCCGAGGCTGTTCCGGGCCCTGCGCGAGGACCGGCCGTTCGCCCTCCACCCGGACCCGAAGGCGGCGCCCACCCCGGTCGTGGACGTCCCGCCGGAACACGTCAAGGTGCGGGTCGAGAACGGCACCGGGCGGCCCGGCCTGGCCGCCCACGTCACCCGGGACCTGCACGACACCGGCTTCGCCACCGACGTCCCCGGTGACCTTGCGCACGACACCACACCGCGCACGGTGCTCTCCTACGACCCCCGTTGGGACCGCTCGGCGCGCTCACTGGCCGCGGCGCTGCCCGGTGCCCGGCTGCGGCCGGCGGCCGGGCAGGGGCCGGTGATGCGGGTGACCGTCGGGACGGACTTCCGGGCGGTGCGGCCGGTGCGGGCCGAGGAGCCGACGCCGGCCCCCGGCAACCTCGCCGCGATCACCGGCGACCAAGCGGTGTGCCGATGACGGTCCCCGCGCCCCGCCGGACCGCGCCGGGGCCGCCGCCGGTCGGGGCGGGCCGGCGGCACCGTGCGGGTCGGACCGCGGCCGCGGTCGCGGTGCTGGGGCTGGTCGCGGCCACCGCGGCGGCCGCCCCGGCGGCCCCGGCCGCGCCGACCGGCTGCGGCGTCCTGGTCAGCGGCCTGCTGTGCCTACGCGGCCCGGTCGGCGCCCCGGGCCCCTACACCGTCGTCTACCGGCGGGACGAGCCGATGCTCGGCGAGATCACCGTCCGGCTCGGCTACCAGCGCAAGAACTCCCGGATCACGGCGTTTCCCGGCTGGTTCGGCACCGGGCGGACGCGGGGCGGCACGCTCCGGTTGAGCGGGCGGGTGGAGATGCCGGCGGACGAGTGCATCCGGGGCGTCATGGAGCACACCACGGCGGTCTTCGTCACCAAGTGGAGCTGCGGCTGACGCCGGGCCGCCCGGTGTCCGGAGTCCGGAAAGGTGGGTGCGGAGCATGTGGCAGGCCGTCCTGGTCATCACCCCGACCACGGTGGTGCTCTTCCTGCTCGGGGCACTGGCGCTGGCCCTGGGCCTGGCGCTGTGGGCGGTCCGGGCCCCGTACCGGCGGGCCCCGCGCACCACGGCCCGGGTGCTGTTGGCGGTCTGGCTGCTGCTGATGCTGGTGGTCACCCTCGCCCCCGTCCAGCCGGTCGGCTCCGGCGACGCGACGTTCTGGTGGCGCCCGGGTGAGGGCCTGTTCGAGCTGGGCGCCCAGCTGGAGCCGGACCAGGTGGCGCTGCTGGTGCGGCGCCAGATCGCCGGCACCGCGCTGTTCGTCCCGGTGCCGCTGCTGCTGCGGTTCGCCGCGCCCCGGTGGTCGGCGGCGGGTGCGTTCCTGCTCGGGGTGGGGCTGAGCGTCGCCATCGAGGTGGCGCAGCTGCTGATGCGGGCGGGCCGGGTGGCCGACATCGACGACGTGCTGTGTGCGGCGGCCGGGACCGTCACCGGTGCGGCGCTGGCGCTGCTGGCGAAGCTGGCGGTGGCGGTGGCGCACCGCCGGGCGCTGCCCCGCCGGGCGGTCCGGGCCACGGCGGCGCCCGCGCCCGAGGAGGCGTGAGGGGGCGCCGCCGGCCGGTCAGGCGTCGTCGAGTCCCTCGGCGGCGCGCCGCTCGCGCAGTTCCTTGATGGCGCGGCGGCGGGCCAGCCGGTGCGTCCGGCGGATCTGGGCCTCTTGGTAGCGGCGCCGGTCACGCTCGGTCTCGGGCATGACCGGCGGCACCGTACGGGGCTTGCCGTGCTCGTCGACGGCGGCGAAGACGAGGTAGGCGGAGCCGACCTGCTGGGCGGGGGTGGATTCGTTCCAGCGCTCGGCCAGGACCCGGACGCCGATCTCCATGGAGGACCGGCCGGTCCAGTTGACCTGTGCCTTGACGTGGACGAGGTCGCCGACCCGGACCGGCTCCAGGAAGGCCATCTCGTCCATGGACGCCGTGACCGCGGGGCCGCCGGAGTGCCGGCCCGCGACCGCGCCCGCGGCGTCGTCGACCAGTTTCATGATCACGCCGCCGTGCACCGTGCCGAGGAGATTGGTGTCGCCTGCGGTCATGATGTGCGACAGCGTGGTGCGGGAGACGGAGGTGGGCTTGCCCGCAGGGGCGTCCTCCGGACTGTTGGTGGCGAGGTCGGTCATGCAGACCAGCGTAAGCCGGCCCCGTACGGGACCGTACGGCGCGGGCGGCGGAACGGCCCCGGGCGGCGTGACGCAGGTCTCGGCACCGGCGTGAGATGCCTCTCCCCTCCCCGCCAGAAACCATCTGGAATGGATGCTTCCGATGGTGGCGCCCGGAATCGTCGGGCCCTTCGCGGTATGGCCCGTTAGCGGTCCGTCGCTTTGCATCAGCTCTGCAACAGCCACGGCCCGATCCCGCACCCGCCCTGTAAAGCAACCCCCCGCGGCGTGCACACTTCCCCCTATGAATGAGTGGCCCCAAGGACGGTCCGGCGACCAGAGCGGCAACGGGTACGGACGCGGCAGCGGCAGCGCCCAGCCGGAGGGTGCGCGCGCCATGCCCCAGGTACGGCGCGACGCAGGCCCCGGCTACCAGCGGAACGAGCCCCCGCTCCCGCCGTCGCTCTCGCCGCGCCGCGGTGCCGGCGTACCGCCGCAGCAGTCCCAGGGCTACGACGACAGCGGCTACAACACCGGCCAGGTCTACGGCGGGGGCGGCGGCCGCGGCCGGGGCGCCGGTGACGGCCACGGCGGCGACGGCTACGGCGACGGCTACGACGCCCGGCCGCGCCCGCGGTGGGGCCGGCGCATCAAGTGGGCGCTGATCACCCTGGTCGTGGTGGTGCTGGCCGCCTCGATCGGCACCTACTTCTGGGCGGACGGCAAGCTGCGCCGCGAGGTGGACCTGAGCAAGGTCATCGACCGCCCCGCGACCGGCGACGGCACCAACTACCTCATCGTCGGGACGGACAGCCGCGAGGGCATGACCGACGACATGAAGCAGAAGCTGCACACCGGCGGCCCCACCGACGGCGGGCGCACCGACTCGATGCTGATCCTGCACGACGGCAGCAACGGCCCCACGCTGATATCCCTGCCGCGCGACTCCAACGTCGAGGTCCCCTCGTACGTCGGCTCGACCTCCGGCAAGAAGTACCCGGTGACCGGGCGGCACACCAAGCTGAACGCGACCTACGCCGAGGACGGCCCGGCCCTGCTGGTGCGCACCATCGAGTACAACACCCACCTGCACATCGACCACTACGTCGAGATCGGCTTCGCCGGCTTCGCCAACATCGTCGACGCGCTCGGCGGTGTGGAGATGGACATTCCCAAGGGCTTCAAGGACAAGGACTCCGGCGCCGACTTCAAGGCCGGCACGCAGACCCTCAACGGCGCCCAGGCGCTCGCCTTCGTCCGGACCCGGCACGCCTTCGCCTCCCAGGACCTTGAGCGCACCAAGAACCAGCAGAAGTTCCTGGCCACCATCGCGAAGCAGGCCGCCACCCCGGGCACCCTCCTCAACCCCTTCAAGCTCTACCCGACGCTGGGCGCCGGGCTGGACACGCTGAAGGTGGACAAGGACATGAACCTGTGGGACCTGGGCCAGATGTTCTTCGCGATGAAGGACGTCACCAGCGGCAACGGCAAGTCGATGAACATGCCGATCTCCGGCAGCACGGGCGGCAACCTGGTCTGGGACCAGGCCAAGCTCAAGCAGCTCGTCCAGCAGCTCAACAACGACGAGCCGGTCACCGTCACCGGCAACAACTGACCGGACCGGCCACCTACGAGGACGGGCCCCGACCGCGGTGCGGTCGGGGCCCGTCCTCGTGGGGCGGAACGCCTTACGGCAGGTTCCGCGCCATCACGATCCGCTGCACCTGATTCGTGCCCTCGTAGATCTGCGTGATCTTGGCGTCCCGCATCATCCGCTCCAGCGGGTAGTCGCGGGTGTAGCCGTAGCCGCCGAGCAGCTGCACGGCGTCGGTGGTGATCTCCATGGCGGCGTCGGAGGCGTAGCACTTCGCGGCGGCGCCGAAGAAGGTCAGGTCCTCGCCCTTGGCCCCGGCCGAGACGCGCTCGGAGCGGGCCGCGGCGGCATACGTCAGCTGACGGGCCGCCTCCAGCTTCATGGCCATGTCGGCGAGCATGAACTGGACGCCCTGGAAGTCGCCGATCGGCTTGCCGAACTGCTTGCGCTCCTGGACGTAGCCCTTGGCGTAGTCGAGGGCTCCCTGGGCGATGCCGAGCGCCTGGGCCGCGATGGTGATGCGGGTGTGGTCCAGGGTCTTCATGGCGGTGGCGAAGCCGGTGCCCTCCGCGCCGATCATGCGGTCGGCGGGGATGCGGACGTTGTCGAGGTAGACCTCGCGGGTCGGGGAGCCCTTGATGCCGAGCTTCTTCTCCGGGGCCCCGAAGGAGACGCCCTCGTCGCCCTTCTCGACGACGAACGCCGATATGCCCTTGGAGCGCTTCTCCGGGTCGGTGACGGCCATGACCGTGTAGTACTCGGAGACGCCGGCGTTGGTGATCCAGCGCTTGACGCCGTTGAGGACCCAGAAGTCACCGTCGCGTACGGCCTTGGTCTTCATGCCGGCCGCGTCGGAACCGGCGTCCGGCTCACTGAGGCAGTACGAGAACATCGCGTCGCCCTTGGCGAGCGGCGCCAGGTACTTCTTCTTGATCTCCTCGCTGCCGGAGAGGATCACCGGGAGCGAGCCGAGCTTGTTGACGGCCGGGATCAGGGACGACGAGGCGCAGACCCGGGCGACCTCCTCGATGACGATCACGGTCGCCAGCGCGTCGGCACCGGCGCCGCCGTACGACTCCGGTACGTGCACGGCGTGCAGATCGCTGGCCACCAGGGCGTCGAGCGCCTCCTGCGGGAAACGGGCCTCCTCGTCCACCGCAGCGGCGAACGGCGCGATCTTCGCCTCGGCGAGCGAGCGCACCGACTCGCGGAGCATGTCGTGCTCCTCCGACGGCCGGTACAGATCGAAATCAGCGGTTCCCGCCAAGGTTTCTCACTCCCCTGTGAGGTGTCGGCAGCGCTAACTACCGTTAAGTAACCCTTACTGAGAAGGGATTCTAGGGCGGATACCAGGCCGCGGATAGGTGAGGTTGCCGACAGTCCCCCATGGTGCGTACGGCGGTCGGGAAGGGTGCGTTCCACGCGCGGATATGCTCGTTCGGCACCGTTTTCCGCCAGACGTCTGGAGCCCCTCAATGGCCCTCAAGATCACCGTGATCGGCACCGGCTACCTCGGTGCCACCCATGCCGCCGCGATGGCCGAGCTGGGTTTCGAGGTGCTGGGCCTGGACGTACAGCCGGAGAAGATCGACATGCTCCGCCGGGGCGAGGTCCCGATGTACGAGCCGGGCCTCGCGGACCTGCTGCGCCGCCACGTCGCCGGGATCGAGGGCTCCACCGGCCGGCTCCGCTTCACCACCTCCTACGAGGAGGTCGGGGCCTTCGGCGACGTGCACTTCGTCTGCGTGAACACTCCGCAGAAGCACGGTGAGTACGCCTGTGACATGTCGTACGTCGAGGCCGCCTTCGACGCGCTGGCGCCGCACCTGACCCGGCCCGCGCTGGTGGTCGGCAAGTCGACGGTGCCGGTCGGCAGCGCGGCCCGACTCGCCCGCCGCCTCACGGCCGCCGCACCCGTCGGTGCCGACGCCGAACTCGCCTGGAACCCGGAGTTCCTGCGCGAGGGGTTCGCCGTCCAGGACACCCTGCACCCGGACCGGATCGTCGTCGGCGTCCCGAGCGAGCGCGCCGAGGCGCTGCTCCGCGAGGTCTACGCCACCCCGATCGCCGAGGGCTCGCCGTTCGTCGTCATGGACTACCCGACCGCCGAACTGGTCAAGACCGCCGCCAACTCCTTCCTGGCCACCAAGATCTCGTTCATCAACGCGATGGCCGAGGTCTGCGAGGCGGCCGACGGCGACGTGGTGAAGCTGGCCGAGGCGATCGGCCACGACGAGCGGATCGGCAAGAAGTTCCTGCGGGCCGGTATCGGCTTCGGCGGCGGCTGCCTGCCCAAGGACATCCGGGCCTTCATGGCACGCGCCGGCGAACTCGGCGCCGACCAGGCACTGACGTTCCTCCGCGAGGTCGACTCGATCAACATGCGACGCCGCGGCCACATGGTCGAGCTGGCCCGGGAAGCGGTGGGCGGCAGCTTCCTCGGCAAGCGGGTCGCCGTCCTTGGCGCGACCTTCAAGCCGGACTCGGACGACGTCCGCGACTCACCCGCCCTCAACGTCGCCGGCCAGATCCACCTCCAGGGCGGCCAGGTGACCGTCTACGACCCGAAGGGCATGGCGAACGCCCAGCGGATCTTCCCGACCCTGGGGTACGCCGCGAGCGCACTGGACGCGGTGCGCGGCGCCCACGTCGTCCTGCACCTGACCGAATGGCGCGAGTTCCGCGAACTGGACCCGGCGGAACTGGCCGAGGTGGCCACCGAACGGAGCGTCCTGGACGGACGCAATGCGCTCGATCCGGACCTGTGGCGCAAGGCGGGCTGGACGTATCGGGCGCTGGGCCGCCCGTCCGCGTAGCGGTTGCCTCCCACGTTGTCGGCCGTCCCGCCGTGGGGGTTGCTGTTCTTGCGCCTGCGGCGCGGGTCCGCTGCGCGGGGCGGTGTCGTTGCCCTGAGCCTCGCCGTACGTTGTTGGCTTCCTCGCCGTTTCGCCTGCGGCGCGGTCCGCTGCGCGGGGCTGTTCGGCCGCGGTGCCGGGGCTGCGGGGTTGGATGACGGTGGGTGGGGGTGCGCCTCAGTGGGCCCCCTGCGGGCCCGATCGTTGAGTGGCCACCGGCACCAGCCCACCGGCCTCAACTGGCCGCCGACCTGTCTTTCCCACCCACCAACGGGAGGGGACGGGCCGGAGGGGGTGGTGTGCAGGACGTAAAGCGCAGCAGTCCTGCACACCACCCCCGCAGGCCCGGCACCGCACCCAACAGCCCCGCGCAGCGGACCCGCGCCGCAGGCGCAAAAACAGCAACTCCCATGGCGGGAAAGCCAACAACGTGGGAAGGCTCAACCAAGCGTCGCGTTGGACGGCCCCCGCCGCCCCCGCTCCGCCTGGGCGACGGATTCCGCGTCGCGGAGTACCCGGACCGCGTTCTGCCACGTCAGCTTCGCCAGGTCGGCCGGTGACCACGCGCGGTTGAGGAGTTCGGCGATGAGGTTCGGGTAGCCGGCGACGTCGGCCAGGTCGGCGGGGGTGAAGGCGGTGCCGTCGAAGTCGCCGCCGATGCCGATGTGGTCGATGCCGGCGACCTCGCGCATGTGGTCGAGGTGGTCGGCGACGATGGCCGCGGTGGCCATCGGGCGCGGGTTGGCGGCCTCAAAGGCGCGCTGGACCGTCATGCCCGCCTCGGTGGTGTCGAGGTGGTGCAGGCCGTGGGCGCGCATGTTCTCGTCGGCGCGCAGCGTCCACTCGACCGCCGCGGGCAGCACGAACTTCGGGACGAAGGTGGCCATCGCGACCCCGCCGTTGGCGGGGAGTTGGGCCAGGACGTCGTCGGGGATGTTGCGCGGGTGGTCGCAGACCGCGCGGGCCGAGGAGTGCGAGAAGATCACCGGCGCGGTGCTGACCCGGAGCGCGTCGCGCATGGTGTCCGGGGAGACGTGCGAGAGGTCGACGAGCATCCCGCAGCGGTTCATCTCGCGGACGACCTCTTCGCCGAAGGCCGACAGGCCGTGATGGCGCGGGGTGTCGGTCGCGGAGTCCGCCCAGTCGTTGTTGTCGTTGTGGGTGAGCGTCATGTAGCGGACGCCCAGGGTGTGGAAGGCCCGCAGGGTGGCCAGCGAGTTGTTGATCGAGTGGCCGCCCTCGGCGCCCATGAGGGAGGCGATGCGGCCCTGCGCGCGCGCCTCCTCCATGTCGTCGGCGGTGGCCGCCAGACGCAGATCGGCTGCGTAACGCGTCGTCAGCTGGTGTACGACATCGATCTGTTCCAGGGTGGCGCTGACGGCCTGGTCGCCGGCGTAGTCGGAGCGTACGTACACCGACCAGAACTGTGCGCCGACCCCGCCGGCCCGTAGGCGGGGGATGTCGGTGTGCAGGCTGGCGCTCTGGTCGGTGGCGACGTCGCGCCGGTCGAGGTCGTAGCGGACCTGTTCGCGCAGTGCCCAGGGGAGGTCGTTGTGGCCGTCGACGACCGGCCAGCGGGCGAGGAGCTCCAGCGCGGCTTCGCGGGCGGCCGTCACTTGCCGCCGCCGAAGCCGAAGCCGGCGGACCCGGCGACCTTGTTGCGCAGCCGCTTGCCCTTCTCGGTGGCCTGGTCGTTCAGCTCCTGCTGGAACTCCTTCATGCGGGAGAGGAGTTCGGGGTCGTGCGCGGCGAGCATCCGGGCGGCGAGCAGTCCGGCGTTGCGGGCGCCGCCGACGGAGACCGTGGCGACCGGGACGCCGGCCGGCATCTGGACGATGGAGAGGAGGGAGTCCATGCCGTCGAGGTACTTCAGCGGGACGGGGACGCCGATGACCGGCAGGGGGGTGACGGAGGCGAGCATGCCCGGCAGGTGGGCGGCTCCCCCGGCGCCGGCGATGATCGCCTTCAGGCCGCGGCCGGCCGCCTGCTCGCCGTACGCGATCATCTCGTGCGGCATGCGGTGGGCCGAGACCACGTCGACCTCGTAGCCGATCTCGAACTCGTCCAGGGCCAGGGCGGCGGCTTCCATGACGGGCCAGTCGGAGTCGGAGCCCATGACGATGCCGACGACGACGGGGGAGTCGGAGAGGCGCGCGTCAGCGCTCGTTGAGGGGTGGCGGTCGGGCGACGGGCGGGCAGTCATTCCGTGATCGTTCCTCGCAAATAGCCGGCGGCGTGTGCGGCGCGCTCACGCACATCCGCCAGGTCGTCGCCGTAGGTGTTGACGTGCCCGACCTTGCGGCCCGGCTTCACGTCCTTGCCGTACATGTGAATCTTCAACTGCGGATCCCTAGCCATGCAATGGAGGTAGGCCGCATACATGTCCGGGTAGTCGCCGCCGAGGACGTTGGCCATCACCGTCCAGCGGGCGCGCGGGCGCGGGTCGCCGAGCGGGAGGTCGAGGACGGCCCGGACGTGGTTGGCGAACTGCGAGGTGATCGCGCCGTCCTGGGTCCAGTGGCCGGAGTTGTGCGGGCGCATGGCCAGCTCGTTGACGAGGACGGCGGGCGTGCCGTCGGCGTCCCGGACCTCGAACAGCTCGACCGCGAGGTGCCCGACGACGCCGAGTTCGTCGGCGATCCGCAGGGCGAGCTGCTGGGCGTGGGTGGAGAGCTCGTCAAGGAGGTCGGGAGCCGGCGCGATCACGGTGTCGCAGACGCCGTCGACCTGCAAGGACTCCACGACCGGGTAGGCGACGGCCTGGCCGTGCGGGGAGCGGACGACGTTGGCGGCGAGTTCGCGGACGAAGGGGACCTTCTCCTCCGCCAGGACGGGCACACCGGCGAGGAACGGTTCCGCCGCCTCCTTGGAGGATCGCACGACCCATACGCCCTTGCCGTCATAGCCCCCGCGGACAGTCTTGAGGACCACCGGGAAGCCGTCGCCCTCGGCCGCGAACCGCTCCACGTCGGCCGGGTCGGACACGATGCGGTGGCGCGGGCAGGGGACACCGATGGCGTCCAGCTTGGCCCGCATCACGCCCTTGTCCTGGGCGTGCACCAGCGCGTCCGGGCCGGGGCGGACGGGGATGCCCTCGGCCTCCAGCGCCCGCAAGTGCGCGGTGGGCACGTGCTCGTGATCGAAGGTGATGACATCGCAGCCGCGGGCGAAGGCGCGCAGGGTGTCCAGATCGCGGTAGTCGCCGACGACGACTTCGCTGACCACCTGAGCCGCCGAGTCCTGCGGGGTGTCACTGAGGAGCTTGAACTTGATGCCGAGGGGGATACCCGCCTCGTGGGTCATACGGGCGAGCTGACCGCCGCCGACCATGCCGACTACCGGGAACGTCACGCCCCCAGGGTAGCCGCCCGGCAGTCGTGCACCCGACCCTCGCTTGGAGGATCATCCGAGGGCAGGCGTTCGAGGGTGATCGGGAAGTTCCACCACCGCGGTGGGGTTCCGGACCGGCGGCGGACGGTTCCGGCCCCAGCCCGGCGATAGGGGGAGGCCGCATGGAGAGCGGCGACATAACGAGGAGCTCCCGGGCGCTGGTGGCCGTCATCGCCGTCGCCGCGCTGCTGATCGCCCTGTACACGGTGGTCAGCGAACTGTCCGGGCCGGAGGTGTACGGCCCCGACGACACCGAGATCGCGGTCTCCGCCGGCGACCGCTTCACCATCGAGGTCCCCGACGACCCCGGCGACGGCTATCAGTGGATCGTCGCCGCCCCCCGACCGGATCCGGCCGTTCTACGGGCCACCGGCGACAGGGCCGCACCACAGGCCCCCGCCGGCGGGCCGCCGCCCCCGGGCCACGGCTCCCGGGCGATGGACTTCGAGGCCGTCCACCCGGGCCGTACCGACCTGCGGTTACTGCGCTGTCGGCGGTGCGCGACGGGGGCGGCGGACGAGCCCGGGGCCCGCGCTCTCAACTTCCGGGTCACGGTCGGTTGACGGTCCATTCACGGTCGGTTCACGGTCGTTCGCAACCCTGTCGTGACCGCATTCGTGCGCCCGGTCGCGGGACGGGCAGCCCCCGCACCGCGCCGTGGCACACGTGGTTAGCATGAGGGACCTATCGGGTCGCCGGCCCGCCTACCGCCCACGACGGGGAGCTGAACGATCACCATGAGTGAACGGAGCGCGCTGCGGTCGAGGCTGGAGACGCTCACCCGGGAAATCGTGAAGTTCGGTGCCGTCGGCGGCGCCGGGGTCGTGGTGAACTTCGCGGTCTTCAACCTCGTCCGGCACCTGACCGAGCTCCCGGTGGTCCGGGCGAGCATCGTGGCGACGGTGGTGGCCACGGTCACCAACTACGTCGGCTACCGCTACTTCGCCTACCGGGACCGCGACAAGCGCGGCCGGACCCGTGAGCTGACCCTGTTCCTGCTGTTCAGCGTCGTCGGCCTGGTCATCGAGAACGGCATCCTGTACACCGCGACCTACGGGTTCGACTGGGACAGCCCGCTGCAGAGCAACGTCTTCAAGTTCCTCGGCATAGGGATCGCCACGCTGTTCCGCTTCTGGTCGTACCGCACCTGGGTCTTCCGGGCGCTGCCCGCCCGGGAGGCGGTGGAGACCGCCGAGTCGTTCCTGACCGACGACTCCCGGCTGCCGAGCGGCGCCTCTCGGAAGTAGACGCGGCTCACTCCTCGGTGGGCTCGCCCTCCCGGGCCAGGAAGAGCGCGAAGACCGGCGGGTACTGCTGGAGCAGTTCCAGGCGGCCGCCGTCCGCCTCGGCCAGGTCGCGGGCGACGGCGAGCCCCAGGCCGGTGGAGTTGCGGCCGGAGACGGTCCGCTCGAAGACCCGTGAGCCGAGGTCCGGCGGGACGCCGGGGCCGGCGTCGGTGACCTCGACGACCGCCTGATTGCCGGTGACGCGGGTGCGCAGCGCGACCGTGCCGTCGCCGTGCATCAGGGAGTTCTCGATCAGGGTGGCCAGCACCTGGGCGACCGCGCCCGGGGTGCCGACGGCCCGCAGGCTCTTCCTGCCGGAGCGGACGATGGCCCGTCCGGCACTGCGGTAGGCCGGGCGCCACTCCTCGATCTGCTGCTTGACCACCTCGTCCAGGTCGAAGGCGACCGCCGAGCCGGTGCGCGGGTCCCGGGAGTTGGTCAGCAGCCGCTGCACCACGTCCGTCAGCCGCTCCACCTGGGCCAGGGCGATGGTGGCCTCTTCCTTCACGGTGTCCGGGTCGTCGGTGAGGGTGATCTCCTCCAGCCGCATGGACAGCGCGGTCAGCGGGGTGCGCAGCTGGTGGGAGGCGTCGGCGGCGAGCCGCCGCTCGGCGGTGAGCATCCGGGCGATCCGCTCGGCGCTGGCGTCCAGGACGTCGGCGACCCGGTCCAGCTCTTGGACGCCGTAGCGGCGGTGGCGGGGCCGAGGGTCGCCGGAGCCGAGCCGCTCGGCGGTCTCGGCGAGGTCGGTGAGGGGGGCGGTGAGTCGGCGGGCCTGCCGGATGGCGAGCACCACGGCCGCCAGGATCGCCAGCAGGGCGACCGCGAGGATCACCAGCAGGGTCCGGCCGATCTCCGCGCTGACCGTGGAGCGGGACTCCTGGACCGTGACCGATTCGCCGCGGTCGCCGCGCACCTCCGACTCGATCACGTCGCCGACCGGGCGCTGCCCGATCTCGATCTTCGCTTTGCCGGGCACCTTGATCTCGGCGTAGCGGTACGCGGTGATCTGCTCGGAGAGGATCTCCGGGGTGATCTTCTCGCCGCTGCCCAGTCGGCTCTCCACTATCCCGACCAGCCGGACCGCCTCGGAGGCCACGCTCTCCTGTGCGCCGGACTGGATGGTGCGGGTCTCGACGATCACCAAGGAGACGCCGAAGACGGCGATGACGACGAGCACCACGGCGAGCGTGGAGTTGATCAGTCGGCGGCGCACGGGCCCCTAGCTCTTTTCGAAGCGGAAGCCGACCCCGCGGACGGTGGCGATGTACCGCGGGTTGGCGGCGTCGTCGCCGAGCTTCTTGCGGAGCCAGGAGATGTGCATGTCCAGCGTCTTGGTGGACGACCACCAGGTGGTGTCCCAGACCTCGCGCATCAGCTGGTCGCGGGTGACGACCCGGCCGGCGTCCCGCACCAGGACCCGCAGCAGGTCGAATTCCTTCGCGGTGAGCTGGAGTTCCTCGTCGCCCATCCAGGCGCGGTGCGACTCGACGTCGATCCGCACGCCGTGGGTGGCGGGCGGCTGCTGGGGCTCGGCGGTGGAGCCGCGGCGGAGCAGGGCCCGGACCCGGGCGAGCAACTCGGCGAGCCGGAAGGGCTTGGTGACGTAGTCGTCCGCGCCGGCGTCCAGGCCGACGACGGTGTCCACCTCGTCGGCGCGGGCGGTCAGCACCAGGATCGGGAAGGAATGGCCTTCGTTGCGCAGCCGGCGACAGACCTCAAGACCGTCCATACCGGGCAGTCCCAGATCCAGGACCACGAGGTCGATGTTGCCCTGGAGACCGGCGTCTAGCGCCGTCGGGCCGTCCTCACGCACCTCGACGTCGTAACCCTCGCGGCGCAGGGCGCGGGCGAGCGGCTCCGAGATGGACGCGTCATCCTCGGCGAGCAGTACACGGGTCATGGGCCGATGGTAGTCCGATGTACCGACAGGGAGGGGCGGACCAGCACGGATGGGCGACAGCGGGCCCGTTTCCGCGCCCGCTCGCGCGCCCGGGCCGCCGGAGCGCGCGGGCAAACGCGGTCGCACAGACGGGTATAGGCGGTTCCCTGTGCGAGTGTGAGCGTTCTCTCACGACTCCCAACGTGCTGCCAAGCGGACGTATGGTGTCCGGAACGTCCAACGCACAACCCCAGGACCCGTGGCGCGGAACTGACGTCATCGGTCCTTGTTGTGTGCGGGGCTGGTATCTCCAGCCCCTTACACAGTGAAAGACCTGTCGACCGGGTCCGCCGGCCGCGCTGTCGCGGCACGGGGGCGTGGATCCCGGCGTTCGGCCTCCCGTCGACCCTCCTCGTGTGGCGTCGAACCTCCCAGACGTGAGGGCGGGCAGGGCGGCGTCGGTGCCGGTCACCCCCACCCGGGCGCATAACGAGTCCCTCGGACGCGTCCCGAGAAGCAAGGAACCACCCATGGCGTCCAGCCTGACGAAGGACGCGGCCCAGCAGGGAACCCCTGTCAACGGCGGCAAGACCTTCTTCGGCCACCCCCGCGGCCTGGCCACTCTCTTCATGACCGAGATGTGGGAGCGCTTCAGCTTCTACGGCATGCGTGCCCTGCTCATCTTGTACCTGATCTCCGGCGGTCCCGATGCCGGATCCGGTTCCCAGGGCGGCGGCCTGGCCATGAAAATGACCACGGCCTCGGCGATCTACGCCGTCTACCTGGCCATGGTCTACCTACTGGCCATGCCCGGCGGCTGGTTCGGCGACCGGGTGTGGGGTCCGCGTAAGACGGTCGCGGTCGCGGCGGGCGTCATCATGGTCGGTCACCTCACGCTGGCCGTCCCCGGCCAGGCGATGTTCTTCGTGGGTCTGGCGCTGGTCGCGGCCGGTTCGGGTCTGCTGAAGGCCAACATCTCCACGATGGTCGGCCACCTCTACGACGGTCCGCAGGACCCGCGTCGGGACGGCGGCTTCACCGTCTTCTACATGGGCATCAACCTCGGTGCCTTCGCCGCGCCGCTGGTCATCGGCACCGTCGGCCAGAGCGTCAACTGGCACCTGGGCTTCGCGCTGGCCGCGGTCGGCATGGCGCTGGGTCTGGTCCAGTTCCTGATCGGCACCCGTCACCTCAGCCCGAAGTCCAGCGTCGTCCCGAAGCCGCTGGTGGCCGAGGAGCGCGCCATGTGGCTGCGCAAGGGCCTGATCTGGACGGCGATCGCCGCGGTCTTCTACGGCGTGGTCATCGCCACCGGGCACTTCACCCTGAACTGGGCGCTGATCCCGATCAGCCTGCTCGGCCTGATCATCCCGATCAGCGTGCTGGTGCGCATCAAGCGCGACAAGGACCTGTCCGAGTCCGAGCAGACCAAGGTCAGCGGCTACATCTGGTTCTTCGTGGCCGCCGCCGTCTTCTGGATGATCTACGACCAGGGCGGCTCGACGATGTCGGCCTTCGCCGACAAGAAGACCAACGGCGACGTGCTGGGCTTCAACTTCCCGTCCTCGTGGTTCCAGTCCGTGAACCCGCTGTGGGTGATGGCGCTGGCTCCGGTCTTCGCCTGGCTGTGGATGTGGCTGACGCGCCGTGGCCGCGAGACCAGCACCACGGTGAAGTTCGCGATGGCCATGGTCATCATCGGTGCCTCGTTCTTCGTCTTCATCGTCCCGATGGGGATGGCGACGCACGGCACGAAGGTGAGCCCGATGTGGCTGATCTCGATCTACATGATCCAGACGATCGGCGAGCTGTGCCTGTCGCCGGTCGGCCTCTCGGTCACCACCAAGATGGCGCCGGCGAAGTACGCCAGCCAGATGATGGGCGTGTGGTTCCTCGCCGTCACCGCTGGCGACTGCATCACCAGCCTGCTGTCCATCGGCGGGGTGGACCTGAGCGGCATCCCGGTGCTGGCCCTGGAGGCCGGTCTGGCGGTGCTGGCCGGTGTCGCGGTCTACGCGTACCGGAAGAAGATCGTGGCGCTCATGGGGGACGTGCGCTGACGCGCCCCCGGTAGCAGGAGAAGGGCCCGGCACGCCGATGCGTGCCGGGCCCTTCCGTATGCCCGGGGCCGTGGGTCCCGGGACCACACGGTCCCCGGACCACACGCCTAGGGCCTCATCGGCGCAGTCGCCGCGGGGCGAAGGTGAAGACCGCGGCGCCGAGCAGGACGACCGTGCCGGCGAGCACGCCGAGGGCGGTCAGCGCACCGTGGTCGTCCGCGCCGGTCTGGGCGAGGCCGCCGGCGCTGCCGCTGCCGCCGGACACGCTGGCCGGGCCGGCCGCGCCGCTCCCGGAGGACGCACCGCCCGTCGAACCGCCCGAGGTGCCGCCGGGCTGGGCGGCGGTGTCCAGGGCGAGCGAGACCCCGGGGTCCTTCTCCGGGGTGCAGGTGGTGGTCGTGCCGAGGGCGTTGATGGTGAGGACGCCCGGGGTGAGCGTCGCCTTGCCGGTGGCACCGGGCTTGTAGGTGCCCTTGAGGTCGGGGATCTCGATGGGCTGGCCGGCCTTGATGGGCTGGGCGTTGGTGGGGCCCGCCACCGGGACGGAGCCCTTGTCGGCGCCGCCCACCTTCACGTCCATCGACGGTTTGACTGAGCCCTTGGGGATGTCGGCCGGGCTGTCCATGACGGACTTGGCGAAGTGCACCGTCAGGTCGTAGGCGCCGCCCTTCTTGACGCCGTTGATCTGGACCGGCGAGGTGGCCTTCTTGTCGCCGATGGGCGTCTTGCAGGCGTAGGGGACCTGCACCTCCTTGCCCTTGTACGCGGTGCCGTCGGGGTCGCCGCCCGAGCCGCCCGAGCCTCCGGTGGAGCCGGAGGAGCCGGAGGAGCCGGAGCTCCCGCCGCTGGTGCCCGCGCTGCCGCCGCCGGTGGTCGTCGCGCCGCCGGAGCCGGTGCCGCCCGAGCTGGTGCCGCCGGCGGTCGTCCCACCGCTGCTCGTCCCACCACTGTTCGTCCCGCCGGTGGTCGCGCCGCCGGAGGAGCCGCCGCCGTCCGTCACCTTGATGGTGACCGCCGGGTGCACCGCCTCCTTGGGCGTGCACTTGGTGTCCGTGGAGATCGGCTTGTTGACGTTGATGTTGTACGCACCGGGCGTCAGCGTGACCTCCCCTGGCGCGGTGAGCTTCAGCGTGCCCTTCATGGCGGACAGCTTCATCGGGCTGTTCTTCGGGATCGGCGGGTTCTGTCGCGGGCCCTGCACGACCAGGTCCCCGGTCTGCGCCCCGGCGACCTTGACCGTGCCGGTCGGCTGGACGGTGTCCTTGGCCAGGTCGAGGATGCCGGGGTTCTGGGAGGCCGCCTGGACCGTCGTCCAGACCACCTCGACCGCATCGCCGACCTTGGCGGTCGCGGGCGCGGTGACCTCGACCTTGGTGGTGCCCTCGACGGGCGGCAGCCCTGAGATCGGCGGCGGCTGACACTCCGTCTGGTACGCCACCTCGGCCGCCTGGGCGGTCCCGGCGGCGGTGACCACACCCGCCCCCGCGAGTACCAGCGCGGCCGCGGCGGCGGTGCCCGCTCGTCTGCGTTGTCCGGTCGGCCTCGTGGGCCGGGTCAGCCTCATCAACGTCATCACGCGGAACCTTTCGAGGGGGGTTGTTCGGTTGATGTGGTGGACGGTGCGGTGTCCGGGGTGAACCACGGCAGGGCGGCGGTGCCGTCCGGTGCGGTGCCGGGGTCCGTGCCGTGCTGGTCCTTCTGTCGGCTGTTCTGCCGGCTCTTGTGCGGTTTCCTCTGTTGGTCCTTGGTGGTTCGCCGGGGGTACGGACGGTGCGAGGTCCTCCCGGGGCGGACGGTGGTGCCCGGGCGGGGCGGGCGGACGCGGTCGACGACCGCCATCCCGATCCGGAACACCGCCGTCGGCACGACCACGCACAGCAGCACCCAGAAGAGCGTCACGCCCCACGGCCGGCCGACCTCCCACGGCTGCTCGACCAGCAGCCTGCCGCCGTACTTGAGGGAGACCAGGTAGTCCCCGTGCGCCCCGGCGGCCAGCTCCACCGGGAGTCTGACCTCGACCTTCCGCCCGGCGGGGACGGTCCCCCGCCACTGCTGGTCCTCCCATTGGGGCGCGAAGACGCCGTGCGAGGTGCCGACCTGGAAGACCGGGTCCTTGGCCGACGCCGAACCCAAGTTGCCTACCGTGACGGTCAGTTCGCGCTGCGGCGGGGCGCCGAACCAGGTGAGCAGTCCGCTGCTCCCGGTCAGCCGGGGCTGCGCCAGGACGGCCAGCCGACCGGCACTGACGTCCTGCGGCAGCGGCGCGACCGGGTGCCCGGCCACCTTGAACGCGGCGTCCGCGGCGGCCGCCGGGCCGGTCACGGTCGCCACGTGCACCACGCAGGGGCAGGGCTTGGGCGGTTCGGCGACCGGCAGCGGCTTGCTGAACGCGCCCCGGTCGTCGGTGGTGACGGCCCGCCCGTCGCCGTTGGCACAGGAGTTGGTGCCGCCGATCATGTTCTGTCCGCAGATCAGCAACGTCAGCAGGGTGTGCGGGCGCCAGCCCTGCCCGGTGACGGTGACGCTGCCGCCGGCACCCGCCTCCTGCTGGGAGACCGCTACGGAGGGCGCGCCGCCGGCCGGGGCGGCGCTCGCGGCCGGGGCGGCCAGGCCGGGCAGCAGGACCGGGAACAGGGCCAGCGCAAGGGCGAGGGCCGCGCGCAGAACGGACGGACGACGGCGCCACCCGGTCCACCGGCCGGTCAGCCGATCGGTCCACCACCTGGTCCACCGGCCGGTCCGTAGCCGTCCCGCCTTGCCTACGGACACGGCGACGGCCGCGGACACGGCCACGGCGGTGACCACGGCCCCCGTCCCGGCTCCAGCCGGCACCGCCCCCCACTTGCCCTTGCCGCCGTTCCCGCCACTCTCGCTGTTCCCGCCACTCTCGGCGTTCTCGCTGCTCTCGCCCTTCTCGCCGTTCACCCGCGCACCCCTGATCCCGTCCTCGCGGCCGTCGTGATGGGCCCCGTCCCGTCCGCACTGCCCGTACTGCCTCTACTGCCCGCACGGCCTCTGCTGTCCATCCCGTCCGTCCCGCCCATCCCGTCCGTCCCCGTTCCGCTCGCCCGCCGTGCGTCGTCGGTAGATCGGGCTCCGGGCCGGTCCGGCGGGGCGCCGCCCCCGTCGTCGGGTGCACCGCCGGCCCCGCTGCCTCCCGTGCGGTCCGCGCGGCCGGTGCGTCTGCGGCGCCGGAGGACCGCCCAGCCGCCCCCACCAGTCGCCAGGAGGAGCAGCAGCGCGGCACCCACGCCCCAGGGGGCGGCGGTGTACCGGGCGGTGGCGGTGTCCTGTGCGCCGTCCGCCGCGGTCGCGGTGAGCCGTACGTCCGCCGTGTCCAGGGCGGGTGGATCGGGCCAGGTCTCGGTCCGGTCGACGCGGGCGCCGGGTGGGAGGACGTCCGGCAGGGGGCGGGCGGGCCGGCGCAGCAGCGGCCCGAAGAGGCCGTCGGCGCGGACCGCCAACTGCGGCCGGAGGGCGGTGTTCCCGCGGTTGACCAGGGTGTAGTGGATCTCCGCGGCGCTCCCCCGCCGGGTCACCGAGACGTGCTCGACGGTGAGCGCGGACAGCGTGGGCCCGGTCACCCGTAGCCGGACCGGGATCCGGGTCCGGGCGCCGGGCGCGGTGCCGGTCACGGTGAGCGCGCCGGAGCGGCCGCCGGGGGTGGCGGTGCGCGGCACGGTCATCGTGAACGGCACGCTCGCCCGCGTCCGCGGCGGCACCGTCACCTCCGCCGTGCCGAAGGCGAGCCACGCCCCGGCGCCGTCTCCGGCCAGCCGTACGGTGACCGGCCGGTCGGACGGATTGCGGACGGCCAGCCGGTCGGTGAGTGCGGCGCCCGGTGGCCCCTCCAGGTAGAAGGACGTCCGGGCGGCCCCGGTCGGCGCGGCGGACCAGCCCGGTGCGGCGGGGGCGGACGGCCCGGCCGGTACGGCGGCGGGCGGACGGGCCGCGGCCGCCGCGGGGCACAGGAGGACGGCGGCGGCCGCGAGGGCGGCGCCGGTGGCCGCGGTGCGGGGACGGAACGGCATCGGCGGCTCCCGGTGGAGGTCAGGCCCGTTGGTGACGGCGGGTCAGCCAGAGCACTCCGGCCGCGCCGGCCAGCAGGACGGTGCCGCCGAGGGTGCCCAGGGCGAGGGCGGAGTCCGCCGGTCCGGTCTGCGGCAGTTGACCGCCGCCGGTCGAGCCGCCCGCCGCCGCGGAGCCACCGCTGCCGCCGGAACCGCCGCTGCCGCCGGAACCGCCGCTGCCCTTCACGTCCAGGGACAGTGCCGGCTTGGGGTGATTGCTCGGTGTGCAGGTGGTGGTGGTGCCCAGCGCCTTGATGGTGAGCGTGGAGGCGGTGAAGGTGACCTTCCCGCTGGCCTTCGGGGTGTACGTGCCGCTCAGATCGCTGATCTTGATCGGCGTGTTGGCCGGTACCGCCTGGTCGTTGGGCGGGCCGCTGACCTGCACCGTGCCGCTCTCCGCGCCGCCCAGCTGGATCAGCGCGCTGGGCTTCATCGCACCCTTGCCCAGTTCGACGGGGCTGGAGGAGACGCCCTTCTGGAACGACATCACGAGCTTGTACGAGCTCCCGCTGGGCGTCCCCTTGATGTCGATGGGCGAGACCGCCCCCTTGTTACCGATCGGCGTCTTGCACTGGTAGTTGACGTCGACGACCTCGGCGTGCGCGGCGGGTGCGGTGAACAGCACCGCGGAACCGGCCATTGTCGCCGCGGCCGCGGCCAGCCCGGCCGCCCGCCGCGGCCGCCTGCCGTGCTGTGCGTGGAAGCGGGCCACCTTGAGTTCCCCTTCTCCCGGTTGGCGCCGCCACATGTTACTGACGGCACATCAGATTGGGCGCTCAAGGTACGCCCGGGAGGTTGCCGAGGGAAGGCACGGCACAGCCTCGATACGCGGCACCGGCCGGATCCGTCCGGAAGACGGCCCACCGCGGCCACGGCCCGGCCCCCACCCGGCCCCAGAAACGACACAGCGCGGGCCCGTAGGCCCGCGCTCAACGTCTCCCGGTCCGCCGCCGCTTCAGGACGGTGCGGCCAGCTCCGCCCAGACGGTCTTGCCCGCTCCGTCGGCGTTCCGCACCACGCCCCAGTCCAGGCACAGCCGCTGCACGATGAACATGCCGTGGCCGCCCGGACGTCCGGGACGGTGCGGGTTGCGCGGCGCCGGCGAGCCCGCACCCAGGTCGCTGACCTCCAGGCGGAGCACCTTGGCCGCACAGCGCAGCCGCAGCTCCTCGGGGCCCTCGGCGTGCAGGCAGGCGTTGGTGACCAGCTCGGAGACGACGAGCAGCACGTCCTCGGCCGCGGCCCGCTGATCGGCGGTCGCGGCCGGCAGCCAGCCCCAGTCGTGCAGCGCCTCCCGGGCGAAGTCACGGGCTCGCGCCACGGCACCCCGGGTCCCCGCCAGGCGCAGCCGACGGATCTGACCTGCGGGGACGGAAGCGGAAGCGCCGGCGCCGCCCGGCTCCGGGCCGAGATCGCCCGGCGGGTACGGCCGGGTGGTGCTCATCAGCGCTTCACCTCACCGATTCGCCTGTTCACGGACAACAGATAGCTCACTGATTCAACGGATTCAGATGTCTCCTGCCCGACCGGACCGCGAGAACACCCACTTCTTGGGTACGGAAGTTGTGATGCCGACTACGCGCCCGGAACGCATCCTTCCGGACTTCCCGACCGGTCAGTCGACCAAGGCCGCGTCGAGTGAGTCGTGCACCGTGAAAACCGCTTCCGCGCCGGTGATCTCAAAGACCCGGGCCACCACCGGTTGCATCCCGGCCAGATGGACACCGCCCCCCGCGGCCTCCGCTTTCAGCCGGGCACCGAGCAAGACGTTCAGACCGGTAGAGTCCATGAATTCCAGGGGTGAGCAGTCCACCACGAGGCGTGCATATCCCTCGTCGACGCAGCCTTCCAGTGATTCCCGCAACAGATCCGCGGTGTGGTGATCCAGCTCACCGGCGACGGTCACGACCGCGCTGGGGCCGTGATGGCGGATCTCGACGTGAAGCCGACCCCGGCTTGCACTGCCGACCGTCCCGCGGTCCATGCGAGCGCACCCCTTTTGCTGCCTAGACGACTGTTGTGGTGACGACATTGCTCATGACTGCGCGCGTCGAACCCTACGCCTTCCTGACGTCCGCCGGTAGCCGCAGAAAGGGCATAGCGAAGGATTGTGGACAACACGCACTTGCCTTCTTCCGTCGAAGCCAGGTAGGCGTAGAAGGACACATTCGAAACGGCCGGCTTTGGAGGCGCCGCACACCGCAGCTTCATGCAGAGGCTTCGGCAGCCATATGCCGAGAACGATGGAGGAGACACATGTCACCCCGGCTCGACGAATTGCGTAGCAAGGACGATCAACGCCCCGCGTCGTCGACACCCCGGTCCTATGTGACCGGTCACATTCCTTCCCAGACGCATGCCGCGGCCGCCGAGCCGGCGAGCGTGCCCGAGCTCGACGGCCTGCCCGAGATCCCACCGTTCGACGAAGTGGGTCCGGTGGATGCGAGGGCCCTGTCGAAAACGCTCTTCGCGCGTCTGGAATCCCTGGACGAAGGCACCCACGAATACGCCTATGTCCGTAACACCCTGGTCGAACTGAACCTCGCCCTCGTGAAGTTCGCGGCCTCCCGGTTCCGCTCCCGCAGCGAACCGATGGAGGACATCGTCCAGGTCGGCACCATCGGTCTGATCAAGGCGATCGACCGTTTCGAGCTCAGCCGCGGCGTGGAATTCCCGACGTTCGCGATGCCGACCATCGTCGGCGAGATCAAGCGTTTCTTCCGCGACACCAGCTGGTCGGTGCGGGTTCCGAGGCGACTTCAGGAACTCCGCCTGGACCTGGCAAAAGCGGGCGACGAACTGGCGCAAAAGCTGGACCGGGCACCCACGGTCGGCGAACTCGCCGAACGCCTCGGCATCACCAAGGACGAGGTCGTCGAAGGGATGGCCGCGAGCAACGCCTACACCGCGAGCTCGCTGGACGCCCAGCCCGAGGAGGACGACAGCGAAGGCGCGCTGGCGGACCGGATCGGTTACGAGGACCACGGCCTCGAAGGCATCGAATACGTGGAATCGCTGAAGCCGCTGATCGCCGAACTCCCGTCCCGGGACCGGAAGATCCTCTCGCTGCGGTTCGTCGCCAATTTGACGCAGTCCGAGATCGGCGAGGAGTTGGGCATTTCCCAGATGCACGTCTCCCGGCTGCTCTCCCGCACCCTCGTCCGGCTCCGCAAGGGCCTGATGATCGAGGAATAGCCCCCGCGGTCGGCGCCGGCCCGTACGGCCGGCGGACGCCCGTGCACACGAGGGCCCGCCCCGGAATCGTCCGGGACGGGCCCCCTGTGCGTCTGCCGGCGGTGTCGTCCGCCGCCCTCAGAGGCGGACGCCCTTGTGCCAGACGTCCGTCACCAGCGGCACGCCCGGACGGTAGGCGAGGTGGACGTGGGACGGGGCGTCCAGCAGGACCAGGTCGGCGCGGGCGCCGGGGCTGATCCGGCCGACGTCGTCCCGGCGCAGCGCCCGGGCACCACCCGCGGTCGCCGCCCACACCGCCTCGTCGGGCGTCATCCCCATGTCGCGGACGGCCAGTGCGATGCAGAACGGCATCGAACTGGTGAAGGACGAGCCGGGGTTGCAGTCGGTGGAGAGCGCGACGGTGGCGCCGGCGTCGAGCAGCGGGCGGGCGTCGGGCCACTGGGCGCGGGTGGAGAACTCGGCACCCGGGAGGAGCGTGGCGACGGTGTCGGACTGGGCCAGCGCGTCGATGTCGGCGTAGGTGAGGTGGGTGCAGTGGTCGGCGGAGGCGGCGCCGAGTTCGACGGCGAGCTGGACGCCGGGGCCGTGGCCGAGCTGGTTGGCGTGTACCCGGGGCACCAGGCCCTTGGCCTTGCCGGCGGTGAGGATGGCGCGCGCCTGGTCGCCGTCGAAGGCGCCGCGTTCGCAGAAGACGTCCACCCAGCGGGCGTGCGGGGCGCAGGCGTCCAGCATCGGGCCGGTGACCAGATCCACGTAGCCGGCCGGGTCGTCGGCGTAGTCGGGCGAGACGATGTGGGCGCCGAGGAAGGTGACCTCGTCGGTGTGCGCGGCGGCGATGCGCAGCGCGCGGGCCTCGTCCTCGACGGTGAGGCCGTAGCCGGACTTGGTCTCCTGGGTGGTGGTGCCCTGGCGCAGGCCCTCGGCCAGGTAGCGGGCGACGTTGGCGTGCAGTGCGTCGTCGCTGGCGGCGCGGGTGGCGGCGACGGTGGTGCGGATGCCGCCGGCGGAGTAAGGGCGGCCGGACATCCGGGCGTTGAACTCGGCCGTGCGGTCGCCGGCGAAGACCAGGTGGGAGTGGGAGTCGACGAAGCCGGGGAGGCCCGCCCGGCCGGCCGCGTCGACGGCGTTGTCGGTGGCGGGTGCTTTGCTTGAGGGACCGACCCAGGCGATGCGGTCACCGTCGACGACGACCGCGGCGTCCTGGATCAGACCGAGGGGGCCTTCACCGAGGGAGGGGTCGTTGGTGACGAGCTGGGCGATGTGGGTGATGGCGGTGGTCGGCGCTGAGGTCGTCGTCATCGCGGGGGTGTTCTCCTTCGTCCGCGGGCGGCGGGGCCAGGGCGGGCTGGGGTTGCCCGGGAGGGTGCGGGTCAGCCGCGCACGGCGGCGATGGCGTCGGCGAGGGCGGTGGGCACGTCGGGCACGCGCGTGTGCGTCCCGTCGCGGACGATCTGCCGACCACCCACGACGGTGTGTCGCACATCCGCCGCGGTGGCGGCGAATACGGCCGTCTCGGCGCCCAGTCGCGGCAGCGGTCCGGCGGTGCGTACGGAGTCCAGCGCAATCGTGGTGAAGTCGGCGAGCGCCCCGGGTGCCAGGGTGCCGGCGTCGTCCCAGCCCAGGGCGGCGTGCCCGTCGGCGGTCGCGGCGCGGAGCAGGGCGGCGGCGGTCCAGTGGCCCCGGGTGCGGGTGCGCAGGCGCTCGTTCAGCTCCATGGCGCGGGCCTCTTCGAGCAGGTCGATGACGGCGTGGCTGTCGCTGCCCAGGGAGAGCGGGCTGCCCTGCTCCTGGAGCGCCACGGCCGGTCCGATGCCGTCGGCGAGGTCCCGCTCGGTGGTCGGGCACATGCACACGCCGGTGGTGCTGCCGCCGAGCAGGGCGATGTCCTCGTCGGTGAGGTGGGTGGCGTGCACGGCCGTGGTGCGCGGGCCCAGCACCCCGTGGTCGGCCAGCAGTTGGGTGGGGGTGCGGCCGTGGGCCGCCCGGCAGGCGTCGTTCTCGGCGGTCTGCTCGGAGAGGTGGAGGTGCAGCGGTGCCTGCTGCCGCCGGGCCCAGTCGGCGACGGTGCTCAGCTCCGCCGCGGGGACCGCGCGTACGGAGTGCACAGCGGCGCCGATCCGGGCGTGCTCGGCGCCCTTGAGTGCGTCGGCGCGCTCCGCCCAGGCGTCGGCGGTGCCGTCGGAGAAGCGCAGTTGGTGCCGGTTGGGCGGATCGCCGAAGCCGGCGGAGAGGTAGGCGGTGTCGAGGAGGGTGATCCGGATGCCGGCGTCGGCGGCGGCCGCGATCAGCGCCTGCCCCATGGCGTTGGGGTCGTCGTAGCGGGTGCCGCCGGGCGCGTGGTGCAGGTAGTGGAATTCGCCGACGCAGGTGATGCCGGCCAGCGCCATCTCGGCGTAGGCGGCGCGGGCCAGCGCGTAGTAGCTCTCGGGGGTGAGGCGGTCCGCGACGCCGTACATCACCTCGCGCCAGGTCCAGAAGGTGCCGCTGCCGACCTGGACGGTGCCGCGCAGGGCGCGGTGGAAGGCGTGGCTGTGGGCGTTGGCGAGGCCCGGGAGGGTCAGCCCGTAGAGGGCCTCGGCGCCCGGCGGGGGTGTCGGGGTGCCGGGGCGGACGGCCGTGATCCGGCCGTCCGCCACCGTCAGGGCCACGCCCGACTCGACGTGCGTGCCCAGCCAGGCGTGTTCGAGCCAGTACGTCATCGGTGTTGCCTGCGGCGTCAGCGGCACGCCAGCCCCTCCAGTACGTCGGCGAGTGCGGTGACCCCGGCCACGCAGTCGTCCTCGGTGGCCGCTTCGGCGGGCGAGTGCGAGACGCCGGTGGGGTTGCGGACGAACAACATGGCCGTCGGAACGGTTGCGGACAAAATACCCGCGTCGTGTCCGGCGCCGGTGCCCAGGACCGGTACCGGCCGCTCGGCCCGCTTGCCGAGGAGCGCACCCAGTTCGTCCCGCAGGGCGTGCTGGAACTCCACGACGGGGGTGAAGGACTCCCGGACGACGTCCAGGTCGACGCCGTCGCGGGCGGCCCGTTCGGCGGCGGCCCGTTCGATCCCGGTGACCACGGTGTCCAGGGTGTCCTGGCCGGCGGCGCGGGCGTCCAGCCAGCCGCGGACCAGCGACGGGATGGCGTTGACGCCGTTCGGCTCGACGCTGATCTTTCCGAAGGTGGCCAGGGCGCCGGCCAGCCGGGCCTGCTCGCGGGCGGCGAGCACGGTCGCGGCGTAGGAGAGCATCGGGTCGCGGCGGTCCTGAAGACGGGTGGTGCCGGCGTGGTTGGCCTCGCCGCGGAAGTCGAACCGCCAGCGGCCGTGCGGCCAGATGGCCGAGGCGATGCCGACCGGGTCCCCGGACAGGTCCAGGGCGCGGCCCTGCTCCACGTGGAGCTCGACGAACGCGCCGATGGTGGCGAGCCGTTGCGGGTCCGGGCCGATCGCCTCGGGGTCGTGGCCGGCGCGCTCCATGGCCTGCGGGAGGGTGACGCCGTCGGCGTCCCGCAGGCGGTGCGCGGCCTCGGTGGTCAGCGCGCCGGCGGACAGCCGGGAGCCGACGCAGGCCAGTCCGAAGCGGGCGCCCTCCTCGTCGCCGAAGTTGACGATCGCCAGCGGCTTGGTGAACTCCGCTTCGCGCGCGCGGAGTTCGTCGAGCGCGGCGAAGGAGGAGACCACACCGAGCGGGCCGTCGAAGGCGCCGCCGTCCGGGACGGAGTCCAGGTGCGAGCCGGTGACAACGGCGTCGCCGGGGGCCACGTCCTGGTAGGTGGTGGTGCCGAGCCAGGCCCATTGGTTGCCGTTGCGGTCGAGTTCGTAGCTGAGTCCGCGGGCCTCGGCCTGGGCCCGGAACCACGCGCGGCAGTCGGTGTCCGCGCCGGTCCAGGCGAAGCGGCGGTAGCCCCCGGAGGAGGAGTCACGGCCGAGCGGCCGCAACTCCCCCCACATCTCGTGGAACGAGGAGGTCACTCGCCCTCGCCCTCGCGCATCGGGATGCGGACGCCCCGCTCGGCGGCCACCTCGTCGGCGCGCTCGTAGCCGGCGTCGACGTGGCGGATGACGCCCATGCCCGGGTCGTTGGTGAGCACCCGGCGGATCTTCTCGCCGGCCAGCGGGGTGCCGTCGGCGACCGTGACCTGGCCGGCGTGGATGGAGCGACCCATGCCGACGCCGCCGCCGTGGTGCAGCGAGACCCAGGAGGCGCCGGAGGCGACGTTGACCATGGCGTTGAGCAGCGGCCAGTCGGCGATCGCGTCCGAGCCGTCCTTCATGGCTTCGGTCTCGCGGTAGGGGGAGGCGACGGAGCCGCAGTCGAGGTGGTCGCGGCCGATGGCCAGCGGTGCCTTCAGGGTGCCGTCGGCGACCATCTCGTTGAACCGCTCGCCGGCCTTGTCGCGTTCGCCGTAGCCGAGCCAGCAGATCCGGGCGGGCAGGCCCTGGAAGTGGACCCGCTCCCCCGCCAGCTTGATCCAGCGGGCCAGCGACTCGTTCTCGGGGAAGAGGTCGAGGATGGCGCGGTCGGTGGCCGCGATGTCCGCCGGGTCGCCGGAGAGCGCCGCCCAGCGGAACGGTCCCTTGCCCTCGGCGAAGAGCGGCCGGATGTAGGCGGGGACGAAGCCGGGGAAGGCGAACGCCCGCTGATATCCGGCGAGTTGGGCCTCGCCGCGGATGGAGTTGCCGTAGTCGAAGACCTCGGCGCCGGCGTCCATGAAGCCGACCATGGCCTCGACGTGCCGGGCCATCGACTCGCGGGCGCGCTGGGTGAAGTCGGCGGGCTTCTCGGCCGCGTAGGCCGCCATGTCGGCGAAGTCGATGCCGACGGGAAGGTAGGCCAGCGGGTCGTGGGCGCTGGTCTGGTCGGTGACGATGTCGATCGGGGCGCCCTCGGCGAGCATCTGCGGGAGGAGTTCCGCGGCGTTGCCGAGCAGGCCGATGGAGAGCGGCTTGCGCTGGTCGCGGGCCTCGACGGCGAGCTGGAGGGCGTGCTGGAGGCTGTCCGCCTTCACGTCCAGGTAGCGGTGCTCGATGCGGCGCTCGATGGCGCGCGGGTCGCAGTCGATGCAGATCGCGACGCCGTCGTTCATGGTGACGGCGAGCGGCTGGGCGCCGCCCATGCCGCCGAGGCCGGCGGTGAGGGTGATGGTGCCGGCCAGCGTCCCGCCGAACTTCTTCGCCGCGACCGCCGCGAACGTCTCGTAGGTGCCCTGGAGGATGCCCTGCGTGCCGATGTAGATCCACGAACCGGCCGTCATCTGGCCGTACATGGTCAGGCCGAGGGCCTCCAGGCGGCGGAACTCCTCCCAGTTGGCCCAGTCGCCGACGAGGTTGGAGTTGGCGATCAGCACCCGCGGCGCCCACTCGTGCGTCTGCATCACGCCGACCGGCTTGCCGGACTGGACGAGCATCGTCTCGTCCTGCTTGAGCGTGGTCAGGGTGCGCACCATGGCATCGAAGGAACGCCAGTCACGGGCGGCCTTGCCGGTGCCGCCGTAGACGACGAGCTGGTCCGGATGCTCAGCCACCTCCGGGTCGAGGTTGTTCTGCAGCATGCGCAGCGCGGCTTCCTGCTGCCATCCCCGTGCGCTCAGCTCCGTACCGCGCGGTGCCCGCACGGGTCGCGGTCCCGACATGGGCCGTGCCTCCCTGACTCTGAATGGATTGACCTATTCACAGTCTGGAGGTTCTGAATACCGCTAGTCAACAGGGCGCGGCGAGAGCTTTCCCCAACTCGGCCACTCGACTTGCCCACTCGGAAAGTCAAGTGCTAACTTTCCGAGTGGGAAAGTTGAACGGGGGCGCCGCCGGCGATCCCCGCACCGTCCGTGTGACACGGACCGTCCGACACGTCTACGGGGAGGCGAAGGACATGACGACACCAGTGGATGCCGAGCGGGCCTGGCAGGATCTCCAGCGCATCCGGGTCCCTCAGGAGCGGGTGTACGACGAGGTCGAGCGCTGCGCACACGGCGACCGACGGTCGACGTATGTGACGGCCGCCCTCATGTGGCTCTTCCTCGCCAGCTACGGACTCAAGCTCCCGCGGTGGGGCTCCATACTGCTCGTCGCCGTCTATGTCGGCGCCCTGGTCGCCCTGGCGGTGGTCTACAGCCGCCGGACCCGCGTGCGGCTGCACCGCTCGCGGTACACCTGGCGCAGCTTCGCCACCTTCCTCGCGGGCGGGGTCCTCAGCGGCGGCACGATCGTCCTCACCGGCTTCCTGACCGAGTGGCTGGCACTGCCCTACGGCAGCGTGATCCAGGCCACCGTCTCCGCCGGCGCCTTCGTCCTGTTCGTCGGCCCCGCCAACCGGTGGGCGATCAGCCCACTCCGGAACCGCGCCGCGGCGACGACACCGTGAGAACCGTCCATGAGGAGGCAGACCGATGAGCACCCCCTCGGGCTTCGACGAACTGATCCATCCGTCCACCCGGCTGTCCGTGGTGGCCCTGCTGGCCGCCACGGAATGGGCCGACTTCCCGTTCATCCGCGACAGCCTCTCGCTCAGTGACTCCGCGCTCTCCAAACAGCTGCACACGCTGGAGGAGGCCGCATACCTGGAGATCCACAAAGAGGGCGGCGGCCGCAAACGGCGCACCAAAGTGCGACTGACGGCCCGGGGCCGCACCGCCTTCGAGGGCCATGTCGCCGCCCTCCGCGCCATCGTCGAGGGCGCGGGCCCCACAGCGCCCCGGCCGGCACCCCAACAGCACGCGGAGGCGGGCCGATGACCACGACCGCACGCCCGGAGAGCACATCGATGACCACCACACCCACCGCCCCGACCGGCGCCGCGCCGGTCGTCGAGGCCCGCGACCTGCAGATGTCGTACGGCAGCACCGCCGTCCTGCGCGGCGTCGACCTGGAGATCCGGCGCGGCGAGATCTTCGCCCTGCTCGGGCCCAACGGCGCCGGGAAGACCACCACCGTCGAGATCCTGGAGGGCTTCCGGCAGCGGTCCGCCGGTGAGGTGCGCGTCCTCGGGGCCGACCCGGCGCGCGCCGACGACGTCTGGCGCGGCCGGATCGGGCTGGTCCTCCAGTCCTGGCGCGACCACCGCCGCTGGCAGGTCGCGGAGCTGCTGACGCACTTCGCGACGTACTACCCGGATCCGCGCGACCCGGCCGAACTCCTCGACCTGGTCGGCCTCACCAGCCAGGCGCGGCAGCGCGTCGACCGACTCTCCGGCGGCCAGCGTCGACGCCTCGACGTCGCACTCGCCATCGTCGGCCGCCCCGAACTCCTCTTCCTGGACGAGCCCACCACCGGCTTCGACCCGGAGGCGCGCCGCGCCTTCCACGACCTGGTCGAGCGGCTGGCCCGCACCGAGGGCGTCACGATCCTGCTGACCACCCACGACCTGGCCGAGGCCGAGCGGCTGGCCGACCGGATAGCGATGCTGGTCGACGGCAGGATCCGGGCCTGCGGCACCCCAGCCGAGCTCGCCCGACGGGCCGCCGCACAGGCCGAGGTCCGCTGGACGGCGTCCGACGGCAGAGCACGCCACGAGCGCACCGCGGACCCGTCCCACCTGGTCTGGGAACTGCACCGCGAAGCGGCCGGACCGATCGCGGACCTGGAGGTGCGCCGCCCGACGCTGGAGGACACCTACCTGCACATGGTGCACCGGCAGGGCACGGACGACGACGCACACCGCACCGGCTTCCCGGCCGGCGACGGCACGGGGGAGGCAGCAGCATGAGGGGGACCGAGATGACAGCGACGACGGACACCGGCCCGGGTGCGCCGGACCGGGACCGCGACACGGCGGCCGGAGATCAGGGCACCACCGACCGGGGCACAACCGGCCAGGGAACCACCGGCCGGGGTGGGGCCCGTCCCGCGCGGCTCCGCTCCTGGCAGGCGGGGCTCCGACGCGGCGGCATCGAGCTGCGTCACCTCCTGCGCAACCGCAAGGAGTTGGGCGGCTATCTGACCAACGTCGTGGTGGCCCTGCTGCTCGCCGGCTTCATCAGCGGCGACGTGCCCGGCACCCGAATCCCGATGGCGCACCTGACCCTCGCGGGCTTCGCCGCGTACCTGCTGTTCCAGATCGGCCTGATCAGCCTCCCGCAGATCCTGGTGACCGAGCGCGAGGAGGGCACCCTGCTGCGGCTGCGGACCACCCCCGGCGGCATACCGGCCTACCTGATCGCCAAGTCGCTGCTGATCGTGGTCATGGCACTGGGCACCCTGGCGGTCCTGCTGGGCGCCGGCGCCGCACTGGTCGACGGGCCGCTGCCGCACAGTGCGGCCGGCTGGGTGACGCTGCTGTGGGTCACCGCCCTCGGCCTGCTCGCTGTCGTACCGCTGGGCGCGGCGATCGGGGCGGTACTGCCCAATCCGCGTGAGGCACTGGCGATGATCATGCTGCCGGCGATGGCCCTCCTGGTCACCTCGGGGGCAATGTTCCCGATATCCCGGATGCCGACGGTGGTTCAGAACATCGCCTCGGTCTTCCCGCTCCGGTGGATGGCGCAGGGCCTGCGCGCGGCCCTCCTGCCGGACGCCGCCCGCGCCGTGGAACCAGCCGGCTCCTGGCAGTTGCCGACCATCGCCCTGGTCCTGGCCGCCTGGGCCGTCCTGGGCTTCCTCCTGGCGATACCGCTGCTGCGCCGCGCCGCCCGCCGCGAGTCCGGCTCCCGGCTGACCGCCCGCCAGAGCAAGGCACAGCTCAGCGGCGCCCGCCCGGCATAGGGCGCGACGGGGGCGGGGGCGGAGGGCGGAGCCGGGGGGCTCCGGGCTCCGCCCCGGCCGGCGGGAGCCCCGGGCAGGGCTCCCGCCGGCGCACGGCACGGGCGCGGCACGGGGCGGCGCACGGCACGGGCGCATCGCACAGCAGACGACTGGCTAAGGGCAGCGGGCAGCGGGCAGCGGGCAACAGACGCACGCTCGGTAACGCGAAGCTCGGAAACGTCACGATCGGTAACGCCACGACCGGGTGCACAAGATCGGCACAACATCAGCACCGGAAGGGCTCCGACCTTCCCCTTCGATCGTGGCGCGGGGCGCCCGTCGGATGATGAAGTTGAGTCATGACCTTCACGGACCGAGACCGTGCCGTTCAGGCAGCCATCACTCAAGGGCTGGTCGGCACCGGCCAGCCCGTGGCCGGGCTGCTCGACGTCGCCGGGATCCGCCGGTCGGCGGCCGAACTCCGAGCCGCCTTCGCGGAGTTCACCGCCCCGGGCACCCAGGTGCTGCACGCGTTCGCGGTGAAGGCCGCCTCGCTCGTGCCCGTACTGCGGCTGCTGGCACAGGAAGGGATCGGCTGCGAGGTGGCCAGCCCCGGCGAGCTGGCGCTGGCCCGGGCCGCCGGTGTCCCGGCCCGGCACACCGTCCTGGACTCCCCCGCCAAGACCCTCGCCGAACTCCGTGAGGCACTGGCCCTCGGCATCGCCATCAACGTCGACAACCACGAGGAACTCTCCCGCATCGACCGGATGATGGCCTCGGCCCCGTCCACCGCGCCGATAGGGCTGCGGGTCAACCCGCAGATCGGCGGCGGCAGCATCGGCGCGATGAGCACCGCCACCGACACCTCCAAGTTCGGCATCCCGCTGCGCGACCCGGGCGCCCGCGAGTGGGTCGTCCGGGCCTGCCTGGACCGCCCGTGGCTGACCCGGCTGCACGCCCACGTCGGTTCCCAGGGCATGCCGCTGGAGCGGATGGCGGAGGGCGTCCGGGCGCTCTACGACCTCGCCGAGGAAATCAACGAACAAGCCGGCGGCCCCCGGATCACCACCCTCGACATCGGCGGCGGCCTGCCCGTCAACTTCTCCTCGGACACCGTCACCCCGACCTACCGCGAGTACGCCGCGCTGCTCCGCTCGACGGTCCCCGGCCTGTTCTCCGGACGCTACGGCCTGGTCACCGAGTTCGGGCGGTCACTGCTGGCCAAGCACGGCATGGTCGTGGCCCGCGTCGAGTACGCGAAGTGGGCCGGCGGCCGATCGATCGCCCTCACCCACGCCGGGGCCCAGGTCGCCACCCGCACGGTCTTCGCACCCTCGTCCTGGCCGATCCGGGTGGCGGCGTACGACTCCGCCGGCCGGCCGAAGACCGGGGCGCCGGTCCCGCAGGACATCGCCGGCCCGTGCTGCTTCGCCGGCGACCTGGTCGCCGAGAACCGACCGCTGCCCCGTCTGGACTCCGGCGACCATGTCGCCCTCCTGGACACCGGCGCGTACTACTTCTCCACCCACTTCGCCTACAACTCACTCCCCCGCCCCGGTGTTTACGGCTACGCACCGTCCTCCGACGGCACCTACGCCTTCGCGACCGTCCGCACCCCGCAGACGCTGGACGAGCTCACCGCGGAGAGCGGTGCCGAGCACGCCAACGACCTGCGGAAACTGGCACTGGGCTGATCAGCGGAGAGCCGGGAGCCGGGGCCCGGAGCCGGAGCCGGAGCCGGAGCCGGAGCCGGAGCCGGAGCCGGAGCCGGAACGGTTCCCGGGGCCCCGGTCCCCGGTCCCCGGGAACGGTGAAGCCCGCAAGCCCCAGCGGCGAGACGCCCCACCCGCCCCCGAAGCAGCGCTCTGCCGGAACCGCCCTCCCCTGGAGGCGCTCCCCCGGAGCGTCCTCACTCCACGAACAGTCCGCGCTCCGCCGCCTTGGCGTCGAACTCCTCCAGGCGGGCCTGGGCGTCCGGCAGGTCGTCGCACATCGCCTCCAGGAGGACGCGCCCCAGGAGCATCGGGGCGCAGGCCGTGTCGAAGGCCAGGCCGGTGCCGACCGGGGCCGGCAGGAGCAGGTCGGTGTGGTGGGCCACCGGGGCGAAGGCGCTGTCGGCGACGGTGACGACGGTGAGCCCGACGGTGCGGGCGTAGGCCAGGGCGTCGATGACCTCGCGGGGGTGCCGGGGCAGGGCGAAGCAGAGCAGGGCGCTGGCGCCGGCGTGGGCCGCGGCGTCGATGCGGTCGATGAGCATGGTGCCGCCCTCGTCCAGCAGGCGGACGTCGGGGTGGACCTTGCGCGCGAAGTACGCGAAACCGGCGGCCTGGGCGGTGGCGGCGCGCAGCCCGAGCACCGGGAGCGGACGGGAGGCGGCGAGGAGACGGCCGGCCTCGGTCACCGGGCCGGGGTCGGCGAGGGCGTCGGCGAGGTGGCGGAGGTTGTCGATCTCCGCCAGGACGGCCTGCTGGTACTCGTTGTCCGCGCCGGAGACGCCGGGCTGCTCGGCGGGGGCGACGTCCCGCAGGTGGCGGCGGAGCGCCGGGTAGCCGTCGAAGCCGAGCGCGACGGCGAAGCGGGTCACGGACGGCTGGCTGACGCCGGCCAGCTCGGCCAGTTCGACGCTGGAGAGGAACGGCGCGTCGGCGGCCCGCCGCACCATGCAGTGGGCGATCCGCCGCTGGGTGGGCGTCAGCCGGTGCCCTTCGAAGAGCCGCTGGAGGCGGGCGGCGGTGCCGGTGGCGCCGCCCGCTGCCGTACTCCCCGACGCGCCCGTGCCCCGTTGCCGCGTCCCGTTGGTACGGACGCCGTTGTCCCCGTCCCCGCTCATCGCCTCTTCTTCCCGGCCCGGTCCGGGGCCTTGATGTCGGTGCACCGACTGTACGGAATTCCTCGGCCGCGTCGGTCCCGGGTCCGGGGTGGAGCGGGGCGTGGCGGCATGCTCCGGCCATCCGACCGGCGCCCCGCCCGCCCGCCGGCGCCGTCTCCGACCCACCCGCCCTGCTCGCCCACCCTGCTCATCGCCTTACTTTTCACCCCTTTTGTCACCCCGCTCGTCGTCCCATACGGGTGCGCCGGGACCGCCGTGGCGGCCCCGGTCAGCGTCCTTCCGGGGCGGTTCGCGAGGTCGGACCGCGGCCGCCGTGCGAACTCGTCGGCCCGGCGCGGGCCTTCCCCGATGAGTTCCGCCGTCCCGGACGGTCTCCCCGACGTCATCCCGTAACCGCCCCGCCCACTCAGAGCCCCACCCGCCCCACAGTCACAGCCACAGCCACAGCCACACCCACCCCCGTGCCCGCACCCCACCCGCCCGGCGACAGGAGGCCGAACGTGCCGCACACCCCCAGGACGGTCGTCTGGCACTTCGGCCCGTCGATCGCCACCACCGACGTCCCGGCGCTCTGCACGCGGCTGGACCGGCTGCTCCGCGCCCGGCCGCGGACGACGGTGCTCTGCGACGTCCGCGCGGTCACCGCCCCGGACACCGCCACCGTCCAGGCGCTGCTGCGCCTCCAGCTCACCGCCCGGCGGCTGGGCGGCCCGGGCATCCGGCTGTGGCACGTCCCCGAGGCGCTCGGGCTGCTACTGGCCGCCACGGGGCTGAACGGCGCCCTGCCGTCCGACGACGGACCGCCACCCGACGCGTACTCAAAAGCAGTCCCGCACTGAACAGCAGCCCCGCGAGGAACAGCAGTCCCGCGCGGAACAACAGTCGTGCACGGACCAGCAGTCGTGCACGGACCAGGAAACGCACACGCACACCTACACGCACACGCACCGGCCGGCCCGCAACGGGCAACCGGCCCGCAACGGGCAACCGGCGCGCGACGGGCGACCGGCTCACGACGGGCGACCGGCGCGTTCCCGACCCCGGCGGGCGCGGGCGACCGGCCGGTGCCGCCGTCCCGGTCCCGGGCTCCCGCGCCGCTGGCCATCCCGGACGTCCCGGCTACCCCTCGTACCGCAACGGCAGCCCGAACAGCGGGAAGAGCCGGTCGGTGTCGAGGAAGGCGTTGAGCCCGGTGATCCGGCCGTCGGTGATCTCGATGACCTGGAGGGCCCAGGGGACGCCGCCGGCGCGGTACTGCCCGAAGGCCGGCATCCCGTTCGCGGTCAGCGGCACCAGTCGCGAGCCCTCGCAGCCGCGGCCCGGTCCCAGCATCCACCCGACGACGTCCGCGCGGCCGTGCAGCCACAGCGCGTACGGCGGCATGGAGAGGGTGCAGTCCTCGTGCAGGACGGCGGTGAGGGCCGTCATGTCGAAGCGCTCGAAGGCGTCGACGTAGCGTTCGAGGAGGGCCTGTTGGGCGTCGTCCAGCGGCTTGGGCGGGGGCGCGGTCGGGGCGTCGCCGGAGGCAGCCAGGGTGGCCCGGGCGCGCTGGAGGGCGCTGTTGACGGAGGCGACCGAACTGTCGAGGAGTTCCGCCACCTCGCTCGCCGACCAGCTGAGCACCTCCCGCAGGATCAGCACCGCCCGCTGCCGGGGGGCCAGCCGCTGGAGCGCGGAGACGAACGCCAGCCGGACCGATTCCCGGGCGACCGCGGTGTCCGCCGGGTCGCCGGCCCGGGCCAACACCCGCTCGTCGGGGAGCGGTCCGATCCAGGTCGTCTCGGGCCTGCCGGTCCCGATCGGGGAGTCGACGCTCGACGGGGACGCGAGGTCCATCGGCCGGGCGCGGCGGCTGCTGCCCTTGAGGAGGTCCAGGCAGACGTTGGTGGCGATGCGGTAGAGCCAGGAGCGCAGGGAGGCCCGGCCCTCGAAGCGGTGGTAGCCGCGCCAGGCCCGGACCATGACCTCCTGGACGGCGTCCTCGGCCTCGAACGCGGAGCCGAGCATCCGGTAGCAGTAGCCGGTCAGCTCGGTGCGGTACGCCTCCAGTCGCTCGGCGACCTCGCCCGATTCCGGCGGCCGCCGGTCGGTGTCGTCGGGTGCCGGCTGCCCCGGGTCCGGTGTCGCGCCCGGGTCGGCCGGTCCGTGTCCCGCACTGGTGGTGGACTGCTTCATGAGACCCGCCATTCCCCGTCCGCCGACGTCCGGCATGCGTGCCCAGACGGTACCGGAGCGCCGGGCACCCGTCTGCTCCGTGCGTCGAGCCCCCGCGAGCGGGCGAATCGCCGCCCGCCTATTGACCTTCCATTCATCGAGCCTGATCCTGCATGAATCCATACATGCAGCGCGGCGGAAGAGGCGGCACCCATGGCAGGCGTGATCGAGCAGCGCTCCATCGACGTCGTCCCGGACGACGAACGGCACGGCAGCGCGGTCAACCAGTTCACCCTCTGGCTCGGCGCCAACCTCCAGATCACCGCCGTCGTCACCGGCGCGCTGGCCGTGGTCTTCGGGTCCAACGCCTTCTGGGCGCTGATCGGGCTGCTGCTGGGCAACCTCGCGGGCGGGGCGGTGATGGCGCTGCACTCCGCGCAGGGGCCGCGGCTGGGCCTGCCGCAGATGATCACCTCGCGGGCACAGTTCGGGGTGCGCGGGGCGGTGGTGCCGCTGGCACTGGTCATCGTGATGTACATCGGCTTCTTCGCCAGCGGCAGCGTGCTCGCCGGGCAGGCGGTGGGCGAACTGACGCACCTCGGCGGGACGGTCGGGATCGTGCTCTTCGCCGCGATCACCGCGCTGGCCGCGGCCGTCGGCTACCGCCTCATCCACCTGCTCGGCAAGGTCGCCGGCCTGGTCTGCGCGCTGGCCTTCGTCTACCTCGGCATCCGACTGCTGGACCGCGTCGACCTCGCCGCGCTGCTGCACGACCGCGGCTTCGGGCTGCCGGTGTTCCTGCTCGCGGTCTCGCTCTCGGCATCCTGGCAGCTGGCGTTCGGCCCGTACGTGGCGGACTACTCCCGTTATCTGCCGCGCCACACCTCGACCCGGGCGACCTTCTGGTGGACGCTGGGCGGGTCCGTACTGGGCGCGCAGTGGTCGATGACCTTCGGGGCGCTGGCGGCGGCCGCGGCCCCGGGGGCGTTCGTCGGTCACGAGGTCGGCTACGTCGTCGGGCTGGGCGGCACGGGACTGATCGCCTCGTGCCTCTACTTCGTCATCGCCCTCGGCAAGCTCACCATCAACATCCTCAACACCTACGGCGGCTTCATGTCGCTGGTCACCAGCGTCAGCGGCTTCCGCGGGCAACGGACCCTCTCGGCACGCGGCCGGTCCGCGTACATCGCCGGGATCATGGTGGCCGGCACCGCCGTCGCCCTCCTGGGCAAGGACTCCTTCCTCACCTCCTTCAAGGACTTCCTGCTCTTCCTGCTGACGTTCTTCACGCCCTGGTCGGCGATCAACCTGGTCGACTACTACCTGATCTCCAAGGAGCGCTACGACATCCCGGCGCTCACCGACCCCGGCGGCCGGTACGGCGCCTGGAACGTGCGCGCACTGACCGTGTACGTCGTCGGCGTACTGGCCCAACTCCCGTTCCTGGCCACGCACTTCTACACCGGGCCGCTGGTCGCCCCGCTCGGCGGCGCCGACGTCTCCTGGCTGATCGGCCTGGCGGTGCCCGCCGTCCTCTACTGGATCGCCGCTCGTAACGACACCGCGCGGCTGGCGGAACCGGAGCCCGGGGAGGGGAGCCGGACCCCCGTCGGATTGGGGGGATAGCCCCAGCGCACCGCCGCATCACCCGGCCGTACTCTCGGTGCCATGGCGACACACGACCCTGAGCTGAAGAAAGAACTCGACGCGACCCTCCAGACGCGCAAGGAGCTGGGGTCGGAGTACGAGTCGGAGCTGGTGGAGTCCTTCCTGGAGAAGCTCGACAAGGACGTCGACCGGCGGGTGCGCCGACAACTGGCCGAGCAGCAGATGCAGGTGGCGCGCGGGGCGCAGCCGCCGCGCCGGACGAACGCCGGCAGCGAGTTCTGGGAGCGGTTCACGTTCGCCGTGGTCTCGCTGGTGCTGGCCATCCCCCTGTCCGCGATCGCGGTGGTCAACGCCGGGCTGGTCGGCCTGGCGGTGTGCTGGGCCGGCATCGTCGGCGTCAACGCCGTGCACGGCCTGGGGCGGCGGTCGCCGCGGCCGGGGCAGCGCGACGAGGACTGGGACTGACCCGACCGGAAGACCGGAAGACCGGGAGCCCGGCCGGAAGGCCGGCAGACCCGAAGACCGGCGGACCGGTGGGCCAGAAGACCGGTGGACCGGTGGACCGGTGGACCGGCGGACCGGCGGACCGGCGGAAGAAGTAGTGCGGGGACCGCCGCACCCCGGCCGGAGCCGGGGGCGGGACGACGGCGGTCCCCGCGCGGGACGCGATCCGGGTCAGGCCGGTCATCGCGTCCTGGCGATCGTGGAGGTCCGGGAGCCGCTCCGGAGGTCCGTATCGCCTGCACACCTCAATGTGCCGGAGAAGTGTTAAGCCCGTGCTGCGCGCACGTGACGCATACGTACACCTTGCGGCGACGGGCCTTTTCCTGACGGACACTTGACACCGCGTCGGGCGCGACGCCCGGCGGCGACGGCTACTTGGCGACCCCGCGCGCCAGGTACGCCAGCAGGTCCTGCCGGCTCACCACGCCCTTGGGCTTGCCCTCGACGAGGACGATCGCCGCATCGGCGTTCTCCAGCACCGCCATCAGGTCGGAGACCGGCTCGCCCGAGCCGACCTGCGGCAGCGGCGGGCACATGTGCTTCTCCAGCGGGTCGGACAGTGCGGCGCGCTGGGTGAACAGCGCGTCCAGCAGCTCCCGTTCGACGACCGAGCCGACGACCTCGGCGGCCATCACGTCGGGGTGCCCGGCCCCCGGCTTGACGATCGGCATCTGCGAGACGCCGTACTCGCGCAGCACCTCGATGGCCTCGCCGACGGTCTCCTCCGGGTGCATGTGCACCAGGGACGGCAGCTCGCCCTCCTTGTACTGGAGGACCTCGCCGACCCGGGCCGCGGTGCCGCTCTCCTCCAGGAAGCCGTAGTCGGCCATCCACTCGTCGTTGAAGATCTTGGAGAGGTAGCCGCGGCCGCTGTCCGGGAGCAGGATGACCATCACGTCGTCCGGTCCGAGCCGCTCGGCGACCCGCAGACCGGCCACCACAGCCATGCCGCAGGAGCCGCCGACCAGCAGGCCCTCCTCCTTGGCCAGCCGCCGGGTCATCTGGAAGGCGTCCTTGTCCGAGACCGCCACGATCTCGTCGGCGACCGAGCGGTCGTAGGCGGTCGGCCAGAAGTCCTCACCGACGCCCTCGATCAGGTACGGCCGGCCGGAGCCGCCGCTGTAGACCGAGCCCTCCGGGTCGGCGCCGACGACCGTGACCCGGTCCTCGCTGACGTCCTTCAAGTAGCGGCCGGTGCCGCTGATGGTGCCGCCGGTGCCGACACCCGCCACGAAGTGGGTGATCCGCCCGTCGGTCTGCTCCCACAACTCCGGCCCGGTGGTCTCGTAGTGCGAGCGCGGGTTGTTGGGGTTGCTGTACTGGTCGGGCTTCCAGGCGCCGGGCGTCTCACGCACCAGGCGGTCGGAAACGTTGTAGTACGAGTCCGGGTGCTCGGGATCGACTGCCGTCGGGCAGACCACCACCTCAGCGCCGTACGCCCGCAGCACATTGATCTTGTCCGTCGACACCTTGTCGGGGCAGACGAAGATGCACTTGTAGCCCTTCTGCTGGGCCACGATCGCCAGCCCGACACCCGTGTTGCCGGAAGTCGGCTCGACGATGGTGCCGCCCGGCTGCAACTCGCCCGACTCCTCGGCGGCCTCGATCATGCGCACCGCGATGCGGTCCTTGACCGATCCTCCGGGGTTGAAGTACTCGACCTTCACCAGGACGGTTGCCTGGATCCCTTGAGTGACGTTGTTGAGTCGCACGAGCGGGGTGTTGCCGACGAGCTCAATCATCGAATCGTAAAACTGCACGGTGGTCTCCGCGGTCGGGGGCACGCTCTCCTGCGCCCGTGCCGCCAGCCTATTGCCCTGGTGGACCAAGGGCCCGCGGGTTCGTTCGCAGGGCTCCATCGGAGGTCCGGTGCGTTGCGCCGCCGCCCGGAACGGGCATTTACCCGGTGAAGGAGTTGTTGGCGTTTCACGAGCGCGTCCGGCCGGCGGGCCGCGGCGCGCCCGCGTTGCACGGGGAGGTGCCGGCCGATGGTGACGACGAGGTCCAGGGCGAGGGTGGCACGGCGGATCGCGACCGCGGCCGCGTTCGGCGGCGGCGGGATCGGGCTGCTGGGCGTGGCCACCGTGGGGCTGCTGCTGACCGAGGCCCGGCTGGCCCGCCGCACGGTCGGCGGCTCCAGCGACATCCCGCCGTGCGCCGACGGCCGCTACGGCGCCGCCTTCGGCCACCGCACCGACCGGCCCCCGCTGCGACTCGGCTTCCTCGGCGACTCCACCGCGGCCGGCCAGGGCGTCCACCGCCCCTCCCAGACGCCCGGTGCGCTGCTCGCCTCCGGCCTGGCCGCGCTCGCCGAACTCCCCGTCGACTTCCGCAACGTGGCGCTGCCCGGCGCCCGGTCCGACGACCTGCCCCGCCAGGTGGAGCTGCTGCTCGCGGACGGCGCGGAGACCCCCGACCTCTGCGTCATCATGATCGGCGCCAACGACGTCACCCGCCGGCTGCCGCCCGCCGAGTCGGTGCGGCACCTGTCCGAGGCGGTGCGGGCGCTGCGCGCGGCGGGCTGCGAGGTGATCGTCGGCACCTGCCCCGACCTGGGCACCATCGAGCCGGTCTACCAGCCGCTGCGGTGGGTGGCCCGCCGGCTGTCCCGGCAGCTGGCGGCCGCCCAGACCATCGGCGTGGTCGAGAACGGCGGCCGGACGGTCTCGCTGGGCGCGCTGCTCGGCCCGGAGTTCGAGGCCCGCCCCCGGGAGCTGTTCGGTCCGGACAACTACCACCCCTCGGCCGAGGGGTACGCCACCGCCGCGATGGCCGTGTTCCCGACCCTATGCGCGGCGCTCGGGTTGTGGCCCGAGGAGGAACGGCCGGAGCCCGCCCGGCGCGAGGGCATCCTCCCCGTCGAGCAGGCCGCGGCCCGGGCCGCCTCCGAGGGCGGCACGGAGGTCACCGCCTCCCGCGCCCCCTGGGCCCTGCTCAAGCACCGTCGGCGCCGTCAGCTGCCGGCACCGGAGGAGGGCACCGCGGACCGGCCGTCGGTCACGGGGTAGCAGCGCGCACGGGGTGGCAGCACGCGCGGGGTGGCAGCACGCGCGGGGTGGCAGCGCGCGCCGGTGCACGTCAGGGGCGCGGGCCGCCCCGGGCCGGGCTCCCGGCGGGGAATAGCGGCCCCGCCTCCACCGTTTCCATAAGCGCCCGCTTAGAAAAGAGGCCCGCATCACAGCGCACACCCCGTGACCTCTCGCACTACGTGCAGGTAACTTCCCAGACGGTCCGCCCTGTTCTGCCGCCCACCGCCCAGCCGCCATCACGCGGGCGGGGCACCGGACGCCGCACCCACTCACCCCTTGGAGCCGTGATGCCCGAAGCCGTGATCGTCTCAGCCGCCCGCTCCCCGATCGGCCGCGCCTTCAAGGGCTCCCTCAAGGACCTGCGCCCCGACGACCTCACCGCGACGATCATCCAGGCGGCCCTCGCCAAGGTGCCCGAGCTGGACCCGACCGACATCGACGACCTGATGCTCGGCTGTGGCCTGCCCGGCGGCGAGCAGGGCCACAACCTCGGCCGCATCGTGGCCGTCCAGATGGGGATGGACCACCTGCCGGGCTGCACGGTCACCCGTTACTGCTCCTCCTCGCTCCAGACGAGCCGGATGGCGCTGCACGCCATCAAGGCCGGCGAGGGCGACGTCTTCATCTCGGCGGGCGTCGAGATGGTCTCGCGCAGCGTCAAGGGCACCTCCGACGGCCTGCCTGACACCCACAACCCGCTCTTCGCGGACGCCGAGGCGCGCACCGCCGCCCGCGCCGAGCAGGAGGGCGCGGACTGGCACGACCCGCGCGAGGACGGCCTGGTCCCGGACGCGTACATCGCGATGGGTCAGACCGCGGAGAACCTCGCCCGCCTCAAGGGCATCACCCGCCAGGACATGGACGAGTTCGGCGTCCGGTCCCAGAACCTCGCCGAGCAGGCGATCAAGAACGGTTTCTGGGAGCGGGAGATCACCCCGGTCGAGCTGCCCGACGGCACGGTCGTCTCCAAGGACGACGGCCCGCGCGCCGGCGTGACCCTGGAGGGCGTGCAGGGCCTGAAGCCGGTCTTCCGTCCCGACGGCCTGGTCACCGCCGCCAACTGCTGCCCGCTGAACGACGGCGCCGCCGCACTCGTGATCATGTCCGACACCAAGGCCCGCGAGCTGGGCCTGACCCCGCTGGCCCGGATCGTCTCCACCGGCGTCTCCGGCCTGTCCCCCGAGATCATGGGGTACGGCCCGGTGGAGGCCAGCAAGCAGGCCCTGCAGCGCGCCGGCCTGTCGGTCTCCGACATCGACCTGGTGGAGATCAACGAGGCGTTCGCCGCCCAGGTGATCCCCTCCTACCGCGACCTGGGCATCGACCTGGACCGGCTGAACGTCAACGGCGGCGCGATCGCCGTCGGCCACCCCTTCGGCATGACCGGCGCCCGGATCACCACCACCCTGATCAACTCCCTCCAGTGGCACGACAAGCAGTTCGGCCTGGAAACCATGTGCGTCGGCGGCGGCCAGGGCATGGCGATGGTCATCGAGCGGCTGAGCTGAGCTGTAGCGGCCGGCACGCGCAGCCGAGCTGAGCGCGCGCGGCCGAGCCGAGCCGACGCGGGCCCACGCGCCAGCGCACCGAAGGGTGCGCGGGGAAACGGACCAACTCCCGTTCCCCGCGCACCCTTCGCGCTCGCCCGGACACCGTCCGCGACGCTGAGTGACCCAGGCCACTCGGTGACAAGATCGCGACCCAATCGCTCCCAGGATTGTGACCAACATCCCGAGGGGCCAGTGTTCTTGCAGCTCAGCAGGGGGCCACTACACCCCAGGAGCCCCCATGCACCCCCCTTTTCGGGACATACCACCCTGCGATCTGTCGCCGACTTCGGTCACGCTGTTGTAGGAAGTCGGAGAACAATCTGCTAACGGGAGTACGCCGGTGACCGGTCCGCGACAGTGTGTGCGTATGCCCGGAAGTGAGCGAACCACCGAAAGGTGCGCGCCTCGCGAGTGCGAGGCCGAGCGAAGCGAGGTTTCGGCATGACTGTCACCACCCTCGTCCTGCTGCTGACCGCGGCGGTCGCCGTGGTGCTGGGCGCCGTCGCCCTGTACACCGCCCGTGCGCTGCGCGGCCAGATCACCGCGCTGCACACCGAGCTCGTCGCCGCCCGCGCGGACGCCAGCGCCCGCGCCGAGGCCGCGCGCGTGGCCGGCGCCGCGGTCCCGGCCGCCCGCGGGGTGCCGGCCGTCGAGACCCCGCTCGCGGACATACGCGCCGCCGTCGCGGACGCGCTGGCCGAGGAGCGGGAGCGGGAGCTGGCCGAGGCGCGCGCCTTCTGGGCCGCGCAGGAGGCCCGGGACTCCCTGAACACGGCGGACGCCCCGTCGCTGTCCGGGCCGCTGCCCGGCTTCGGCGACGACGGCCCGCTCGACGGCCGCGAGAGCCGGCGGGAGGCGTCCGAGCGGCTGGAGCTGGACCGGTTCGACGGCCATCCGTTCGTGCCGCGCCAGGCGGACCTGGCCGGGCTGGAGTCGCTGCTGGGCCCGGAGGCCCTGGAGCCGCTGCCCGCACTGGAGCCCGTCGAGGCCCTGGAGTCGCTGGAGTCACTGGAAGCCCTGGAGTCCGTCGAGGCGCTGGAGTCCCTGGACGCGCCGGAGTTCGAGCTGGCCGAGGAGACCGAGTCCGCCGAGCTGGCCGCCGCCCGCCGGCGCCACCCCTCGCACCCGGACTTCTCCCCCGTCCCGGCCATCGCCGACCACGAGCGCACCGTGGCGCGCCTGGCGGAGCTGGCCCGCGAGGCCACCCCGCTCGCCGACGTCCGCCCCGGCCCGCTGGGCACCCTGGACGTGTACGTCTTCGCCGACGGCACGACGCTGTGTCTGACCCCCGGGCACCGCGAGACCGCCGAGAGCGTGGCCGGTGCGTTGCGCGAGGGCCACACCCCGGTACTGCTCGGCGGCTCGGGGATCTCCGGGGCCTACGCCCTGACGTTCTCGTGGGGCGAGCGCCGCGACGAGAGCGTCTACATCCTCGCCGACCGGGTCATCGCCTCGCTCTGAGCCGCGTCCCGGACCCGTTGCACGGCCTGGGCCAGTTGCTCGGCGGGGGCCGTTTTTGCGTCAGCTTCCGCGCCGATCCGGCCGTCCGTCGCCGCCACGGCGGCGACGGTCCGCAGCGCCTCGACGAGGTCGTGACCGGCCACGGCCAGTTGGTCGCCGGCCGCGAACATCCCGGCGTCCGGAAGCTCCCGGGGCCGCTCCCCAGGGCGTTCGATCAGCTGCGCGCGGGCCGCCAACTCCCGGGCCAGCGCGAGCCCTTCGGCCGCGGCACCGCGGCGCAGGGCGCTCTGCGGCAGCGCCCGGAGGCGGTCGGCGAGGGCGTCCACGGCGGTCTGCAAAGGCGTCACGTCAAGCACAGCGTGAGCCTAGGCGCAACTCCCGGGTGGTTGCCAACGCCCGAACGCTCAGGCACGGTGGGCGGAAGAACCAGCATCGACCGCGTCCGGAGGCGCCGATGTCTCAGTCCTTCTCCGAAGAAACCCACCGGAACATGCTCTCCCGCATCCCGCACTGCACCGGCCGGGATATCTCCGATTGGCTCCGTACCGTCGACGAGGGCCCCGCTCTCGTCCGCTTCGACGAAAAGGTCAGCTGGCTGCGCGGCGCGCACAATCTCTCGCACGGCCACGCCAAAGCGATCGTCCACGAACACGATCTGAGGCGCGCAGCCCGCAAGTTCTGACCGGGCCCGGGGCGTGTCCCGGCACGCGCGAGGGGCCCGCGGGCAGTTGCCCGCGGGCCCCTCGTCCGCTGTACGGGGCGTCAGTCGCGCAGGATCGAGATCAGCCGCAGCATCTCCCAGTAGATCCACACCAGGGTCGTGGTGAGACCGAACGCGGCCAGCCAGGACTCCTCGCGCGGTGCGCCGTAGGCGACGCCGTCCTCGACCTGCTTGAAGTCCATGGCGAGGAAGAGCGCGCCGAGGACCACGCCCACGACGCCGAAGAGGATGCCCAGGCCGCCGCTGCGGAAGCCGAGGCCGTCACCCCCGCCGAACACCATGAACAGGAGGTTGACCAGCGACAGCATGACGAAGCCCAGCGCCGCAATCATCACGAAGCGGGTGAACCGCGCGGTGACCCGGACGATCCGGGTCTTGTAGGCGACCAGCATGGCGACGAACACCGCCATCGTGCCCAGCACCGCCTGCATGGGGGCGCCGTTCATCTTCGGCAGGTCGTTGATGAAGCCGCTGAGCGCGCCGAGGAAGACGCCCTCCAGGGCCGCGTAGCCCAGGATCAGCGCCGGGACGGGCTTGCGCTTGAAGGACTGGATGAAGCCGAGCACCGTCGCGGCCAGACCGGCGCCGATCGCGAAGGCGAGCTGTCCGGTCAGGAACAGCCAGCCGACGGTGGCACCGACGATGACCGTGCCGAGCGTCAGGCCCGTGCGCAGGACGACGTCGTCCATCGTCATGGGGCGGGTCTGCGGGGTGTACTGCGGTGCCTGCGGCGCCTCAGTGGCGTACGGGTTGGTTCCGGCGTACGGGTTCGCCCCGGCGTACGGGGTGGCGGTGGGACCCCCGGCCTGCGGCGGTGCGGTGAAGTCCGCGTAGCCGCTGCCTCGGCTGAACCCCCGTCGCGAGAAGACCGGGTTACTGCTCCTCATCTCACTCCTCCATGGCCGCCCTGCGCGGCCTTGACGCAAGCGTAATGGCTTGGCAAAGACACGTCTCTCGTTCTTGGGCAGGATCTTCCCCCACCCCACGGAGTACACGTCCTCTGCAGGGAGGACGTTCAGAGACGCGCAGAGGTGCCCGAACCGGCCGATCGAGTACCGGCCGACGCCATCTTCGTCACATCTGCCGCTGTGTCATATGCCACTCGCCGGCCCTCCGGGCGGTCGGGTCCGGCCGCCAGATAGTCCGGACAAAATCCGGGTAATCGATCTTTTCCCGTCGCCGTCGAACGAGCATTTCCCCACCCCGTCAACTCCGGGAGCTGGGGGTCACCGGCATGATCCGAATCCGATAAAGGTCTGATCGCGCCGCGCCTACGCAACCGATTGACCAGAGTCGCCGTCATACTGGCTAGCCGGTACCTGCCCTTCCCCGGGCAGCACCCCGTCACCACGTGTAGCGGTCCGGGTGCGGGTGGTCGTAAACCCCGTGTGCAGATGGGGCTATTCTGGCCGGAAACAGCAGCGAAAGAGGGTTGAGGTGCCTGTGCCTGACGTCTCAGTAGTCGTCATTGTCTACAACGACGCCGACCGGTTGCCGACCGCGGTCCAGTCCGTGCTGGATCAGACACTCCGGGACGTTGAGGTGGTGATCGTCGACGATTGCAGCACCGACCGTTCTTTCGAGGTCGCGCAAGCGCTCGCCGCTGCCCACCCCGGGCGGGTCAGAGCCTTCCAGCTGCCGGAGAACAGTGGCGCCGGCGGAGAGCCGCGGAACCTCGGCATTCAGCACACCCGGGGACAGTACGTCATGTTCCTGGACAGCGATGACGTCCTGGAGCACAACGCCTGCCGCAATTTGCTGGAGGCCGCCGAGGAAACCGGCTCGGACATCGTCTCCGGTCTCTGCGTCCGGATCCACAAGGACACCCGGAACCAGAAGCGCGACGAGTGGTACGCCTGGCTGTATTCCACGACCCGCACCCTTGAGTCCGTTACGGAATTGCCGGACCTTTTCGTCTGGGACACCCTCTCCACCAACAAGTGCTACCGCCGCGAATTCCTCATCGAGAATGATCTCCGCTTCCCCAAGGGGATGTTCTACGAGGACCTGATGTTTATCGCCGACGCCTATCTCGCGGCGAAGCGCATCACCCTGATCCCCAATCAGGTCTACTTCTGGAACGTCTTCGAGAAGGCCGCCGTGAAGTCGGTGACGAACCGACGGCACGAGATGACCAATTACATCCACCGGCTGGAGGTCCACCGGCGGATCGACGCCGCACTGGTGGAGCGCGGGCTCACCGAGATGAAGCTCGCCAAGGACGTCAAATTCCTCAAGCACGACCTGGTGCTGCACCTGCGGGACCTGCCCTTCCGGGACGAGGCGTACCGCCAGGAGTTCGCCGCGCTCTCCCAGGAGTACCTCGCCGGCCTCTCGCCCGAGGCGTACGAGCGGGTCCTGCCGATACAGGCCATCTGCGCCTACCTGCTCCAGAAGGGCGACTGGGACAACCTCATCCCGGCGGTCGACACCCTCATCAACCGCGACAAGCTCTCCTCGCCGCTCGCCCCGCACGACGGCCGGATCTACTGGTGCGGCGGGCACTTCGACGACGCGTTCGGCCGCCAGGTGCTGGACGTGACCGAGGTCGGCTACCACGAGAAGCCGGTCAACCAGCTGTTCCTGCGCAACCAGCTCACCCGGTTCTCCGAGGCGGGCAGCACCGTCTCGCTGGCCGGTCGGATCACCAACCCGCTCGGAGTGATCCCCGAGGGCGCCAAGCTCAGCGGCGCGCTGGAGTTCAGCGCCCGCCGCCGCAGCCTGCAGTCCTTCAGCTTCCCGATCCAGACGCTGCGCCACGAGGGCGACGCCGTGGTGTGGGAGACCGCCGCGGACGTCACCGCGCGGCTGCGCCCGCTGGGCATCGTCGACACCATCTGGGACGTCCGGCTGCGGCTGAACGTCGACGGGGTGCCCACCACGTCCCGGCTGACGGTGGCCGACACCGAGCTGGCCGGCGGGCCGCTGCCGATCCGGCCGCGGCTGACCCGGATGGTCGCCGACCACATCGAGCCGCACGTCTCCTCCAAGGGCCACCTGGCGTTCCGGCTGACCAGCCAGAGCCAGAACGCCGAGCGCGTGCAGGAGCTCATCACCAAGAGCGTCCGCGGCAAGCCGGGGACGTTGGCCAAGAGCGGCTACCGCAAGGCCAAGGCGCTGCGCAAGACGCTGACCTCCGGGGACACCAAGCTCCGGGCGTACCACGAGGTGTTCAGCCGGCTGCCGATCAAGAAGCGCACGGTGGTCTTCGAGAGCCACCTGGGCAAGCAGTACAGCGACAGCCCGCGCGCCATCTACGAGGAGATGCGCCGGCAGGGCCTGGAGTTCGAGGCGATCTGGGCCTACGCCGGGTCCCCGAAGGACTTCCCCAAGGACGCCACGCTGGTCAAGCGCTGGTCGCTGCCGTACCTCAAGGCGCTCGCGCAGGCCGAGTTCTGGGTGGACAACCAGAGCTACCCGCTCAAGCTGACCAAGCGCCCCGAGACCACCTACCTCCAGACCTGGCACGGCTCGGCGCTGAAGAACATGGGCTTCGACCAGCCCTCGCTCAAGGCGCAGACCCGCCAGCAGCAGGCCGAGCAGCAGGAGTCGCTGGACCGCTTCGACCGGTTCCTGTGCCGCACCGAGCACGATGCCCGGACGCTGGCCAAGGCGTTCCGCCTGAAGGAGAAGACCCTGCTGCGGGTGGGCTACCCGCGCAACGACGCCCTGGTGCGGGCCCGGCTGCGGGAGACCGAGTTGGGCCACCGCGAGCGCGGCGCGCTGGCGGCCGAACTGGGCATCCCCGCGGACAAGAAGGTGCTGCTGTACGCGCCGACGTTCCGTAAGGCGGGCGGCCGGCACGGCCGGTTCGCGCTCCCCTTCGACGTGGAGCGCTTCGCCGACGAGTTCGGCGACCGCTACGTCCTGCTCGTCCGCTCGCACTACCTCAACCACGTGGTGCTGCCGCCGACCGTGCAGGGCCGGGTCATCGACGTCTCCGCGCGCCACGACATCACCCCGATCCTGGAGCTGGCCGACGGCCTGGTCACGGACTATTCGTCGGTGATGTTCGACTACGCGCTGCTCGACCGGCCGCTGATGTTCTTCACCTACGACTACGACGAATACGTGCACGAGGGCCGCGGAACGTACTTCGATCTGCTGGAGCACGCACCGGGCCCGGTAGTGCGCACCGAGGAAGATTTCTTCGAGGCCATGGAGTCTTTCGAGTCCCAGCAGCTGGAATACGCCAAGGACCGCAAGGAATTCGTCGCCAAGTTCGGGGAATACGACCAGGGCGACGCCGCACAGAGCATCGTCGACCAGTTCTTTGCGCAGTGGAGCCGTTGATGACCAAGTCGAACGCAGCCGGGCCGCGGGACATCTTCTTCGTCTCCAACAGCGTCAACGAGCTGGGCGGCATCACCAGTTGGTCGCACCAGATGGCGCGCCTGTTCGCCGAGCAGGGCCACCGGGTGCACGTCGTCGGAATCGTGCCGCCGCCCGAGGGCCGGGTCCACGAACTCGGCCCCGACCTGCCCTACGAGACCACCACGCTGTACGACGTGCACCCGCCGAGCGTCCGCCCGGTGCGGAGCCTGAAGGACAAGCTGAACGTCGTCGAGCAGCGCCGCCGGGCCGCCCGCGAGGCCGGGATGCACGAGCAGGCCGCCAAGATGAGCGCGCTGTTCCGGGCCGCGCAGCCGGGTGGCGTGGTGATCGTCACCCAGGTGTGGGCGATGGAGTGGGTGGCGCTGGCCGACACCGCCGGGCTGGCGGTCATCGGGATGAGCCACGAATCGTTCGAGACCTGCCGCAAGTCGTCCAGGTTCGCCCGCGTCAAGCGGTTTTACCAGGACGTCGACCGGATGCTGCCGCTCACCCGGGAGGACGCGGACAAGTGGATCCGGCAGCGGATGGACAACGTCGGCTTCATGCCGAACCCGCTGCCGTTCTTCCCCGACGTCCCCTCGGACCGGTCCCGGAAGGTCGTGGCGAGCATCGGCCGGCTGCACGAGGAGAAGGGCGTCGACCTGCTCCTGGAGGCGTGGGCGAAGGTCGCGCCGCAGCACCCGGACTGGACGCTGCGGATCTACGGCTCCGGTGAGGAGGCCGAGGCGCTGCGCAAGCAGGCGGCCGAGCTGGGAGTGGCCAATTCGGTCGAGTGGATGGGGCGGACCAGCGACGTCGCCGGTGCGCTGCGGGAGAGCGCGGTCTTCGCGCTGAGCTCGCGCGGTGAGGGTTTCCCGCTCGCGCCGATGGAGGCGATGGCCACCGCGGTGCCGTGTGTGGCGTTCGACGTGGCGCCGGGCGTCCGCGAGATCATCACGGACGGCACCGACGGCTTCCTGGCCCCGCCGGGCAACATCACCGAATTCGCCCGGCACCTCGACGCCCTGATGTCGGACGAGGAGCTGCGGGACCGGATGGGCGTCACCGCCCGGGAGAACATCCAGCGGTTCTCGACCGACGAGATTGTCGCCCGCTGGGAGGCGCTGTTCGCGCTCGTGGAGCGCTGAGCGCGGAGCGCGCAATACCGAGGAGGGGCCGCCGGGTTTTCCCGGCGGCCCCTCCTCGACAAGCAAGTTGAATATTCAGGTATTTACGGGTCTTTGTCCCGCTGCCCGCGAGAGGTGCCCGGAGCCGGACTTGAACCGGCACGGCCCGAAGGCCAGCGAGGTTTAAGCTCGCCGTGTCTGCATTCCACCATCCGGGCTTGGGGTCCCCCATGCCACCTCAAAGAAGGCAGCACGAGCGTAGCCCGCAGTGCACCAGGCAGATCGGCCGCTCTTCCCGAGGTTGTCTTATTTTATTGGCAACTGAGGGTGCATCAGTGACCGCCAGGGCCTCCGGCACATGCCTGAAGCCCATGTTCGCCGGTGACTGCCAGGGCGAAATTCGACCCTGAATTGACGAAAACTCGACGCCCGCGCGAGGGCTCCTCGACGCCCTTCCCAGCCCCTCCGGCACCGCCCGCGCGGCTCCCTTTCGGCGCCGCCGGCCTCAGGGACGGCCTCATACCCAGGGATGACGAGGCGGGGGGAGCTAATCCCTGGGGGTGGCCCAAGGACGGTCACACGGGTTGACGTCCGGGCCCGGTGAGCTGCCGGACGATGGAAGCCGATGTTCCACCGCCCACCCGCCGCGGCACCGTGCCGGCGCGGGAGCGGCCCGTCCCTCGTCCCGACAGGAGTCCCTCCCCGTGACCACCACCCACTCCGGCGTCTCTCTCGCCGGCCGCAGCACCGCGGTGGCCGCCCGCGCCACGGATCTCACCAAGGTCTACGGACACGGCGAGACCCAGGTGGTCGCCCTGGACGCGGTCTCCGTCGACTTCCAGCAGGCCCAGTTCACCGCGATCATGGGCCCCTCCGGGTCCGGCAAGTCCACGCTGATGCACTGCATGGCCGGCCTGGACGCGATCTCCGGCGGCTCCGCGAAGATCGGTGACATCGAGCTGACCGGACTGAAGGACAAGAAGCTCACCCAGCTCCGGCGCGACAAGATCGGCTTCGTCTTCCAGGCGTTCAACCTCCTCCCGACGCTCACCGCCCTGGAGAACATCACCCTCCCCATGGACATCGCCGGCCGGAAGCCGGACCGCGCCTGGCTGGAGCAGGTCGTGGAGACCGTCGGCCTGTCCGGCCGGCTCAAGCACCGCCCGAGCCAGCTCTCCGGCGGCCAGCAGCAGCGCGTGGCGGTGGCCCGCGCCCTGGCCTCCCGGCCCGAGATCATCTTCGCCGACGAGCCCACCGGCAACCTCGACTCCCGCTCCGGCGCCGAGGTCCTCGGTTTCCTGCGCAACTCCGTGCGCGAGCTGGGCCAGACCGTGGTGATGGTGACGCACGACCCGGTCGCGGCGTCGTACGCGGACCGCGTGATATTCCTCGCCGACGGCCGGATCGTCGACGATATGCCCGACCCCAGCGCCGACATGGTGCTGGAGCGCATGCTGGGCTTTTCCGGGGGCGGTAGCGCCGGCGGCTCCGCCGCGCGGCCCCGAACCCCCGGTTTCGACACCGCGGGCCGCGTCAGCTGACCGGCAGCAGCCACCTTCCCCACCCGGACACCCCGGACCACTCCTCCAGGACTGACCCACCCATGTTCCGTACCGCCTTGCGCAATGTGCTTGCGCACAAGGCCCGGCTGCTGATGACCGTTCTCGCCGTGATGCTCGGCGTGGCCTTCGTCTCCGGCACCCTGGTCTTCACCTCGACCATCTCCGACGCCCTCCAGTCCACCGCCCGCAAGGGCTTCGACAACGTCGACGTGGCCATCCAGCGGGGTGGCTCCGACCGCGCCGACGCCGCTCCCGGAGCGCGCTCCGCGCTCGACGCGAAGCTGCTGGACAAGACCGCGCAGCTGCCCGGCGCCGCCTCCGTCACCGGCACCGTCTCCGGCTTCACCGCCATCGCCGACAAGAGCGGCACGATGATCGGCGACGGCTTCTCGACCACCGGCAGCAACTACTCCCCCGGCCACGACGGCACCGACGCCCGCTATCCGCTGCGCAGCGGCGCCGTCCCCAAGGGCCCGCACGAGTTCGCGCTGGACGCCCGCACCGCCGACCTCGGCGGCTACAAGGTCGGCGACACCGTCCGGATATCCACCGACGGCCCGGTCCGGGAACAGAAGCTGACCGGCATCTTCACCACCGACGACGCTCGGGTCCACGCCGGCGGCAGCCTCGCGCTGTTCGACACCGCCACCGCCCAGAAGCTGTTCGCGGCCCCCGGCCAGTTCGACGAGATCGACATCAAGGCCGCGCCGGGCACCTCCCAGACGGCGCTGAAGGACGCGGTGGAGAAGGTGCTCCCCCAGGGCGCCGAGGCCACCACCGGCCGGCAACTCGCCGACGACCAGGCGAAGATGATCGCCCAGAGCATGGACGGGGTGAAGACCGCCCTGCTGGGCTTCGCCGGCATCGCGCTCTTCGTCGGCATCTTCATCATCGCCAACACCTTCACCATGCTGGTCGCCCAGCGCACCAAGGAACTGGCGCTGCTGCGCGCGGTCGGCGCCAGCCGCCGCCAGGTCACCCGCTCGGTGCTGACCGAGGCGTTCGTGGTCGGCGCGGTGGCGGCGGTGACCGGTCTGCTGGCCGGTATCGGCATCGGCGCCGCCCTGCGCTCGCTGATGGTCGCCACCGGCGCCACGGTGCCCGACGGTCCGCTGGTGGTCTCGCCCACCACGATCCTGACCGCCCTGGTGGTCGGCATCGTCGTCACGGTCCTGGCCGCCTGGCTGCCCGGCCGCCGGGCCGCGAAGATCCCGCCGGTCGCCGCGATGAACAGCCTGCACGCCACCGCCACCACCAAGTCGCTGGTGGTCCGCAACACCATCGGTGCGCTCTTCGCCGCCGCCGGCACGGCCGCGGTCCTGGTCGCCACCGGAATGTCCGACGGCAAGGTCACCATGGGCGCCGGCGCGGCGCTGCTGCTGATCGGCGTGTTCGTGCTGACGCCGCTGCTGTCCCGACCGCTGATCGCGCTGGCCTCCCCGGTGCTGCGGCTCTTCGGGATCTCCGGCGTCCTCGCCCGGCAGAACGCGGTCCGCAATCCGCGTCGGACGGCCGCCACCGCCTCCGCGCTGATGATCGGGCTGACCCTGATCACGGGCCTGACGGTGATCGCCGGCAGTGTGCAGCAGGGCATCGACAAGATGGCCACCTTGGCGCTCAAGGCCGACTACGTGGTCTCCATGGCGAACCGTTCGCCGCTCTCCCCGGACGTGGCGAAGCAGCTCGCGGCCGCGGACGGAGTCACCGCCTCCAGCCCGCTGCGCAACTCCCCGTCCCGGATCGGCACCGCCACCGAGTACCTGACCGGCGTCAACGGCAAGGAGTTCGGCCAGCTCACCCGGCTCGACTTCACCGAGGGCGCCCTCGGTGCGCTGCACGGCGACCGGGCCGTCGTGGACGACACCCTCGCCAAGGAGAAGGGTTGGCACCCCGGCTCCCGCGTCCCGGTGACCTTCGAGGACGGCAAGAAGGGCACGCTGACCATCGGCGGGGTCTACGAGGGCAACCAAGTGATCCGCGGCATCCTCCTGGACAACGGCACGCTCGCCCCGCACCAGAAGCACGCCACCGACATGCAGGTGATGGTCAAGACGCAGCACGGCGCCACCCCCGAGGCCAAGGAATCCCTGGTCAAGGCGCTCGGCAAGAACCCGGCGATCACCGTCGCGGACAAGCAGGACGTCTCCAACGCCATCGCCCAGACGTTCACGCTGATGCTGAACATGGTCTACGGCCTGCTGGCCATGGCGGTGATCGTGGCGGTGCTCGGCGTGATCAACACCCTGGCGATGTCGGTCTTCGAGCGCTCCCAGGAGATCGGCATGCTGCGCGCCATCGGCCTGGACCGCCGCGCCATCAAGCGGATGGTGCGTCTGGAGTCGCTGGTGATCTCGCTCTTCGGCGGGGTGCTGGGCATCGGCCTGGGCGTGTTCTTCGGCTGGGCGGCCGGTGAACTGATCGGCGGCTCGCTGCCGACGTACGAACTGGTCATGCCCTGGGGCCGGATGGCCGTCTTCCTCGCGGTGGCCGCGCTGGTGGGCGTGCTGGCCGCGCTGTGGCCGGCCCGCCGGGCGGCCAAGCTCAACATGCTCCAGGCCATCAAGGCGGAGTAGCCGGCCCGTCGCCGCCCAGCGGCCCCGGACGGCCCGAGGGCCCCGGTCCCCCGCCCTGTCGGGTGGGACCGGGGCCCTCGGCCGTATGCGCCCCGCCGCGCCGCACCGGCCGCGGGGGGCGCCCGCCGGGTCAGTCCCGCCAGTCGCGGGCCCGCAGCGGCATCCCGGCGGCGCCGGAGTCCGGCGTGCGGACCGCCAGGATTTGGTTGACCCCTATGCGGTTGCGCTCGAACGACAGCGCCGAGGCGGCCATGTAGAGCCGCCAGACCCGGGCCCGGCCGGGGGAGGTGAGCCGGACCGCCTCCGCCCAGTGGTCCTCCAGGTTGGCCACCCACTGACGCAGCGTCAGCGCGTAGTGCTCCCGGATCGCCTCCACGTCCCGCACCTCGAAGCCCGCGTCCTCCAGCTGGCCGGCCGTCCGCCCCACCGGCGCCAACTCGCCGTCGGGGAAGACGTAGCGGTCGATGAACTCGTCGACGCGGTACGTCTCCTCGTCCGTCAGCGGACGCCGCGCGATCTGGTGGTTGAGCAGCCGCCCACCGGGCTTCAGCAGGGCGTACAGCGCGTTCGCGTACTCCGCGTACTGGGCCCGGCCGACGTGCTCGGCCATCCCGATCGAGGAGATCGCATCGAAGGGCCCGTCGGTGATCTCGCGGTAGTCCTGCACCCGGATCTCGATCCGGTCCGTGAGCCCGGCCTCGGCGATCCGCTTACGGGCGTAGGTGGCCTGCTCCTCGGAGAGGGTGATGCCGACCGCCCGGACGCCGAACTCGCGGGCCGCGTGCAGCACCATCGAGCCCCAACCGCAGCCCACGTCCAGCAGCCGCTGCCCCTCCTTCAGACCGAGCTTGCGGCAGATCAGGTCGAGCTTGTCGCGCTGGGCGTCCTCCAGGGTGGCGACGCCGTCGGCCGCTTCCGCATCGGGCTCCCAGTAGGCGCAGGAGTAGACCATGGACGGGCCGAGCACCAGCGCGTAGAAGTCGTTGCCGACGTCGTAGTGGTGGCTGATGGCCTGCCGGTCGCGGAGCAGGGAGTGCAGCGCCCCGCGGCGCGGGCGGGCCTCCTCGGCGGGCGGCGCGGGCGGTACGGGCAGGCCGCCCAGGGAGAGCAGTTCCTTGGCGGCGGCCCGGACCTCGGGACGGGCCAGGGCGCGCAGCACGGCGGCGCGCGGCGGATTGGGGGCGGCACTGCCGCGCTCCCAGATCATCTCGGCGAGCAGGTCCAGCGCCTCGTAGAGGTCCCCGTCGACGTCGATGTCGCCGGCCACCCAGGCCCGGGCCAGGCCCAGTTCGCCTGGTTTGAACAGCAGTCGCCGCAGCGCCCGGCGATTGCGGATGACCAGCGTGGGGGCCCCCGGCGGGCCGGACTCGCTACGGTCCCAGGCACGGATCCGCACCGGGAGCGGGTCTCCCAGCACCTCCTCGGCGAGCTTGGTGAGCCGTCCAGCGGCACCGGCCATGTCGCACACCTCCGTCTTGACGAGTCGGGCAAAGAAGTTTCACCCACCACGTAAACGCCAAGTGGGCGCCCCGATAGTCCCGTTCGCCTGACAGAGAACAACACACCGTGCACTTTCGGCCACACCCGAGCACGCCGAAGGGCGCCCGCCCCACGGATGGCGGACGCCCTTCGGGCTGGTCGGAGTACCCGACCGATGATTCAGGAAGCCTTGGCCTTCGGCTTGCCTCCGTCGGCCGCTGCGGCCGGCGCGGGGGCCGGCTTGGCGGCCTCGTAGAACTCCTCGCGGGGGTTCTCCATGGCGCCGAGCGAGACCACCTCGCGCTTGAGGAAGGTGGCCAGCGTCCAGTCGGCGAAGACCCGGATCTTGCGGTTGAATGTCGGCATCGCCATGCCGTGGTACGCGCGGTGCATGTACCAGGCGAGACGGCCCTTGAGCTTGATCTTCATCTTGCCCATGACGATCATCGCGACGCCCTTGTGGAGGCCGAGGCCCGCCACCGCGCCCTTGTTGGCGTGGCTGTACTCCTTCTGCGGGAAGCCCCGCATACCGGAGACCACGTTGTCGCCGAGGACCCTGGCCTGCCGCAGCGCGTGCTGCGCGTTCGGCGGGCACCAGGCGTTCTCGTTGCCGTTCTTGCGGCCGACCAGGTCGGGGACCTGGGCGTTGTCGCCGGCCGCCCAGATGTAGTCGGTGCCCTTGACCTGAAGGGTGGGCTCGGCGTCGATGTGGCCGCGCGGACCCAGCGGCAGACCGAAGCGGGAGAGCGCCGGGTTCGGCTTGACGCCGGCGGTCCACACGATGGTGTTGGACAGCACCTCAAGGCCGTTGTTGAGCATGACGTGGCCGTCGACGCAGGAGTCCATGCCGGTCTTGAGGTAGATCTCGATACCCCGGGACTCCAGGTGCTCCTTGCCGTAGGCGCCGAGCTTCGGACCGACCTCGGGGAGGATCTTGTCCGCGACGTCGACCAGCAGGAAGCGCATGTCCTCGCGCTTGACGTTCTTGTAGTACTTCGCGGCGTCGCGAGCCATGTCCTCGACCTCGCCGACGGTCTCCGCACCGGCGAAGCCACCGCCGACGAAGACGAAGGTCAACGCCTTGCGGCGGACCTCCTCGTCGGTCGTGGAGTCGGCCTTGTCCAGCTGCTCCAGGACGTGGTTGCGCAGGCCGATGGCCTCCTCCACGCCCTTCATACCGATGCCGTTCTCGGCCAGGCCGGGGATCGGGAAGGTACGGGAGACCGCGCCCATCGCGACGACCAGGTAGTCGAAGGGCAGCTCATACGCATCGCCCACGAGCGGGGCGATGGTGGCGACCTTGCGGTCCTGATCGATGGTGGTCACCCGGCCGGTGAGGACCTCCGCCTTGGGCAGCACGCGCCGCAGCGGGACCACAACGTGACGGGGGGAGATGCTGCCGGCCGCAGCTTCAGGGAGGAAGGGCTGGTACGTCATGTACGAGCGAGGGTCGACGACCGTGACGGTCGCCTCGCCGTACCGCATCTTCTTCAGGATGCGGCGCGCCGCGTACAGGCCAACGTACCCACCGCCTACAACGAGGATCCTGGGACGCTCCGTGGTGCTCATGCAATCGAGTATCCACCCCCACATGGGGGGTCGCTCGTGAGCCCCTTCACAAGAATGAGGGAGGCATCTGCTACACTCCGCCGGCTTCGTGACCGACGCCATAGCGCGATCGGGGAACCACGGTATAACGCGACACGTTGGATACCCCTGTTGATCAGGGCTTGTCCCCCTCTGAGCGGCTGTACCAGGCCCCTGGAGGGCACTGTCGTAACACGGCGGAGACCCACCGTAGACCCCGCAATTCTCGGGCAGATGAGTCCTAGGACCTTCGAATGAGGGACGAGTGGCCCGATAGTTCGCCCGAGAGGCGGGTTTTTCATGTGAAGGATTTCACGAACTTTCTTTCCGGGCGCCCTTCCGAGACCCCTCCAGGGCCCCGAAAACGCGCCCGGACGGCGCCGCGCCCACTCAAGAACCGCGGTGCGGGCGGCGGTTGCGGCGCCGCCTCCGAGCGCCTGACCGGCACACCGGTCAGGCGATGCTCCAGGCGATTCCGTCCAGAATGTCGTGTTCGCTGACCACGACCTCATCGGCGCCGACCCGCTCCATGATCGACAGCAGCACGAGGGCGCCGGCGCCGATGACGTCGACCCGGCCGGGGTGCATGACGGGGATCGCCGCGCGCTCGGCGTGGGTGGAGGTCAGCAGCCGCTCGGTGATCTCGGCGACCGTGGCCCGGGACATCCGGGAGTGGTGGATGGCCGCGGACTCGTAGTGGTCCAGGCCGAGCGCGACCGCGGCGACGGTGGTCACCGAGCCGGCCAGGCCGACCAGCGTGGCGGCCTCGGTCAGCGGGACGGTCTCCTCGACGCGGTCCAGGGCCGCGGCGATGTCGGCCTTGATGGCGGCGATCTGCCCCGGCGTGGGCGGGTCGGAGACCTCGCCGTCGTGGAGGAGGTGGCGCTCGGTCATCCGGACGCAGCCGACGTCGACCGAGCGGGCCGCCCGGACCGTCTCCTCGCCGAGCACGAACTCGGTCGAGCCGCCGCCGATGTCCACGACGAGGTAGGGGAGTTCGATGTGCGGGTGGCCGGTGAGCTCCTTGGTGGCGCCGATGAAGGAGAACTCCGCCTCCTGGTCACCGCTGATCACCTCGGGCTCGACGCCCAGGATGTCCATCACCCCGCGGACGAACACGTCGCGGTTCTCCGCGTCCCGGGAGGCGGACGTCGCCACGAACCGCAGCCGCTCCGCGCCCAGCCCCTTGATCACCGCGGCGTACTCCCGGCAGGCCGCGAAGGTGCGTTCCAGCGCCTCGGGCGCCAGCCGCCCCGTCCGGTCCACGCCCTGGCCCAGCCGGACGATCTCCATCCGGCGGTCCAGGTCCTTCAGTTCACCGGTCTCCGGGTCGAGATCGGCGACCAGCAGGCGGATGGAGTTGGTACCGCAGTCGATGGCGGCGACCCGCTTCACTTGGCGTCTCCTTCGGGACCGTCAGCGCCTTCGGCGGCGTTCCGCTGGGTTTCGGAGGTGTGCGCGGGGCTCGGGCCGCCCTCCGCACAAGGCGTCACGCAGGGGCCCTTGCGCCACCACTCGGGGAGCATCGCCAGGGCCTCGTCGCCGAGCGGGTTGACGCCCGGGCCGGCGGCCAACGAGTGGCCGACGAGCACGTGCAGGCACTTGACCCGGTCGGGCATCCCGCCCGCGCTCGGGAAGCCCTGGAGCACCTCGATGGCGTCCCGCCGGCGGATGTAGTCCTCGTGGGCCGCGCGGTAGGCGGCGGCCAGTTCCGGGTCGTTCGCCAGCCGCTCGGTCATCTCCTTCATCACGCCGTTGGCCTCCAGCGTGCCGATCGCGGACGCGGCGCGCGGGCAGGTGAGGTAGTAGAGCGTGGGGAAGGGGGTGCCGTCCTCCAGGCGCGGCGCGGTCTCCACGACGTCCGGCTGCCCGCACGGGCAGCGGTGCGCGATGGCGCGCAGGCCGCGCGGCGGGCGGCCGAGCTGGTCCTTGAAGGCGGCGATGTCCGCGGCGGTGGGCTCGGTGGGCTCAGTCTGGGGCGGGGCGGTGTCCATGTGCGCTTTCGGTGGATGGCGGAGGGGCTGGGCGGGTAGCGGACGGCGGGCAGCCGGTGGCGACCCGTAGGGCCGCGTGCGGACCCGCCCGTACAGTCTCGCCGGTACCGGCCGGTGCGGGCTACCGCTTGTCCGCGACGGCGGTGCCGGCCGCGTCGGCCGTACCAGCGGCGTGAGCCGTGCCGGCCGTGTCAGCCGCGTCTACGGATTCCCAGAGCTTGTCGTACCAGGGGAGCTGGGCCGCCTTGGCCGCCTTGGGTGCCGCGCGGACACCGGAGCCGTCCTGGACGATGTACCCGGTCTCGCCCGGCATGACGTAGTGCAGATGTCGGCGGGCCTGCTGCTGGACGTAGGCCGGGTCCTGCCAGCGGGCCTTCTCGTCGCGCAGCCGGTCGAGCGCGGCGGCGGCGTCCTGGGCCTTGCGGCGCTGGTCGGAGATGTCCGAGCGCTGGGAGATGTACTGCCTTATCGGGTAGGCGAGGGCGACCACCAGCGAGCACATCACCAGCGCCAGCAGGGCGGCGCGGCCGGTGAGGCGGTTGCGGCGGGGCCGCCGCTTGGCGCGGTAGACGCGGGCGGCGGCCTGTTCGCCGAGCGCCTTGAGCCGGGTCGCGGTGGAGAACCGGTCCGCGGGCACGTCGCCTCGCCTCCCCTTCAGCTTCCGTCCCGACGTCGTCACGGCGACCATCATGACGTACGTCCCCGGCAACGGTACGGGACCGGCGCCGGGGACGGTGCGCTTCACCTCCGCGTTGCTCCCCCGTCGAGTCCTCGGTCGAGTCCTCGGGAGCGCAGTCGGACGGTGCGGTGGTGCTGCCGTGCGGCGCGCGGGGCGCCGACGGCGGGGGTGGTGCTCAGCCCGTGAAGCGCTGCACGCCGGGCTTTAGGGTGTCAGCCCTTGAAGCGGGGGAAGGCGCTACGACCGGCGTACACCGCGGCGTCGTCGAGGATCTCCTCGATGCGCAGCAGCTGGTTGTACTTGGCGACGCGCTCGGAGCGGGCCGGGGCGCCGGTCTTGATCTGGCCGCAGTTGGTGGCGACGGCGAGGTCGGCGATGGTGACGTCCTCGGTCTCACCGGATCGGTGCGACATCATGCACTTGAAGCCGTTGCGCTGGGCCAGCTCGACGGCGTCCAGGGTCTCGGTCAGCGAACCGATCTGGTTGACCTTCACCAGCAGGGCGTTGGCGGAGCCCTCCTCGATGCCGCGGGCCAGGCGCTCGGGGTTGGTGACGAACAGGTCGTCGCCGACCAGCTGCACCTTGGCGCCGAGCTTGTCGGTGATGACCTTCCAGCCGGCCCAGTCGTCCTCGAACAGCGGGTCCTCGATGGAGACCAGCGGGTAGGCCGCCACCAGCTCCTCGTAGTACTCGGTCATCTCGGCGGCCGAGCGCTCCTTGCCCTCGAACTGGTACTTGCCGTCCTTGTAGAACTCGGAGGCGGCGACGTCCAGCGCGAGCGCGATGTCCTGGCCGGGGGCGTAGCCGGCTTCCTTGATGGCCTCAAGGATCAGGTCGAGGGCCTCGCGGTTGGAGCCCAGGTTGGGGGCGAAGCCGCCCTCGTCGCCGAGGCCGGTGGCCAGGCCCTTGGCCTTCAGGACCTTCTTGAGGGTGTGGTAGACCTCGGCGCCCCAGCGCAGCGCCTCGGAGAAGGACTCCGCACCGATCGGCGCGATCATGAACTCCTGGATGTCCACGTTGGAGTCGGCGTGCGAGCCGCCGTTCAGGATGTTCATCATCGGGACGGGCAGGACGTGCGCGTTCGGGCCACCGAGGTAGCGGAACAGCGGCAGGTCGCTGGCCTCGGAGGCGGCGTGCGCGACGGCGAGGGAGACGCCGAGGATGGCGTTGGCGCCCAGCGAGCCCTTGTTCTCGGTGGCGTCCAGGTCGAACATCGCCTGGTCGATCAACCGCTGCTCGGTCGCGTCGTAGCCGACCAGCTCCGGGCCGATCTGCTCGATGACGGCGAGGACCGCCTTCTCCACGCCCTTGCCGAGGTAGCGGTTGGGGTCACCGTCCCGCAGCTCGACGGCCTCGAAGGCGCCGGTCGAGGCGCCGGACGGAACAGCGGCACGGCCGGTGCTGCCGTCGTCGAGGCCGACCTCGACCTCGACCGTGGGATTACCTCGCGAGTCGAGAATTTCGCGGGCTACGACGACGTCGATGGACGGCACGTTGTCTCCTTCATGGGTGTCTGGAGGTCTCGGCATGAGCCTAACGGCCCCGGGCGGATCCGCTCGCCTGTGGCCCGCTCCGTGGGACGGAATTACCCAACAAGCTGCCCAAAAGCCCAGTTCACGGGAGGTTTCCACGCGATGTTCGCTATGCGGGGAACGCCGCGCCCGGCCGCCCGGGGCATCGGGAAACGGTGCACGTCAGGGGCGTGTGCCTGCCGGGGCGGCGCGGGGCAGGTGGACGGGCCGCGGCGCGGCATCCGGGCCGGGGAACGGAGAAGCCCCGCCGTGGCGCGCTCGGGGGTACGCGCCGCGGCGGGGCAGCTCTCTGGGGCAACCGGGACGGCTCAGATGCTGAGCTTCTGGCCCGGGAAGATGAGGTTGGGGTTGCCACCGACGACGGACTTGTTGGCGGCGTAGAGCGCCTTCCAGTTGGTGCCGTGCGCCTTGGCGATCTTGGCGAGGGTGTCGCCGGACTTGACGGTGTAGGTGTCACCGGAGCGGTGCGAGTGCTGCGGGGCCGGCTGGGCCTTCTCGACCTTCTCGCGGACCGGGGCGGACTTCTTGGTGGTGCCCTGGGTCTGCTTGCGGGCCTCGGAGGCGCCCTGGCTCTTCTTGACGGTGGCACCGGAGGTGTCGACGTTGGCGGCCGGGCCACCAGCGGTCAGGTTGCCGGCTCCGGCGCAGGTCCAGGCACCCGGGCCCTGGAGGGCGAGGAGCTTCTCGGCGGCGGCGATCTGCTGGGACTTGGTGGCCAGGTCGGCGCGGGCCGCGTACTGGGTGCCACCGGCGGCGGCCCAGCTGGAGTTCGAGAACTGCAGGCCACCGTAGTAGCCGTTACCGGTGTTGATCGACCAGTTGCCGCCGGACTCGCACTGGGCGACCTTGTCCCAGGTGGCGACGGAGGCGGCGGAAGCGGAGGTGGCGCCCATCAGCGGGACGGCGACGGCTGCGCCGGCGACACCGGCCAGGGTGGCGACGCGGACGGCCTTGGAGCTGCGGCGGTGCTTGCCCTTGTTGATCAGCATCGTTCGTTCGTTTCCTCACCGACGCCTACGAGGTGAGCTGTCGGGTTCGGGCCGTGTGAGCTGCCCGGCCGCGTGTGCTGCACACGCGACTTCACCCCAAGCCGACTGACCCGTTTTCACGGGCGGGGTCGGCACTTACCTTGGGTCCCCCGCTCCTGCCTTCGGCGCTTGCGCGTCGTTGTCCTCAGACCGCCGGCAGGACTCGGCGTGCGATCGGAGGGCCCGCTTTGGCGAGCGGTCCTGACCGTAAGCAGTAACCCTGTTGGTGTTCAAACCCCATCTTCTGAACCAAGTTGACCGTTTTTGATCATCAGGGTGGGCATTTCCGCAGGTCGACCCCGGTATGGAAACGGGGGACGGGATCCACCCCATCCCCCGCAACGAGAGCCATATCTCACTTTTACGAAACGCTACGAAAGCGAGCGAACCGCCGGTAACTACCCCTGTGTCCGCCCGAGATCGAGCAGCTGACCGGGGTGGATGAGGTCCGCATCGGAGCCGATGAGGTCCTGGTTGCGGTGGTAGAGCGCAGGCCAGCCGCCCGGCAGGTCATGACTGTCGGCGATCGCTGACAGGTTGTCACCCGGGCGTACGCGGTAGCTGCCGCTGTCCGCCGGGGGCGTGCGGGGCGCCTCCCCGCCGCGGGAGGCGTGCCGGCCGCTGCCGCCGTCCCGGTCGTCCCCGGCGTCCGCGCCACCGTCCGGCGCACCGCGGTGCTTGCCGGTGGCGGGCGGCGTGGCGGGGTCACCGGGCTCGGTGGAGCCGGACGGGGCCGGGGAAGCCGGGTCGGACGGGGAGGTGGACGGCGTCCCGGACGGGGACCCGGTGGGCGCTCCGGAGCCGGACGGGGCGGGGGACGCAGACGGGGAGTCCGTCGGCCCCGGGGTCGCCGGGGGTGCGTCCGGGGCGTCGGTGCCGGAGTCGGAACCAGAGCCGGTGCCGGTGCCGGCATCCGTACCGGTGTCGCCGCCGGACCCACCGCCGGAATCGCTGCCGGAATCGCCGCCGGAATCACGGCCGGCATCACTGCCGGACGGCTCGGGGGTCTTGGTGGCCGGGCCGGCCTCGCCCTGGTCCCCCTTCGAGCCGGAGGCGTCCCCGGTCGGGTCGGAGTCGGAGGGGTCGCCGGTGCCGGTGTGGCCGTGGGACGGGCGCGGCGTCGGACGGCTGGTGGGGCCCGGGTCGACGGCGGGCTTGCGGCCGCCCTTGGTCAGGCCGGCGTGCACCGCGCAGCTGGGGAAGGCGTCCGGGCCGCGGTCGTCGAGGATCGCCTCGCCCACGGCTATCTGCTGGGCGCGGCTGGCGAGGTCGGGGCGGGAGGCGTAGGCGGAGCCGCCGTAGTCGTCCCACATCTCCTGGGTGAGCTGGAGGCCGCCGTAGAAGCCGTTGCCGGTGGCGGAGCTCCACACCCCGCCGCTCTCGCACTGCGCGACGCGGTCCCAGGTCGGCGCGTCGGCCGCCTGGGCGCCGCCCGCGGTGAACAGCGGCAGGGCCAGGCCCGCGCCGGTCACTCCTGCCGTGACAAAGATGGCCGGTGCTTGTCGGGGGCGACGATGCCGGCCGTTCCCGGAACGCATGCGGTTGCCTTTCGCGCGGCGGTTGAGTTGTCGGACCGGTGTCGGCGAGGTACCGGGCGGCAGCCCGGGGCCGGCCCCGATCGTCGGTGGAAAGGTAGCCGGGGTTACGGGCAGTCACAAGTCGGTGTAGCGGAGATCACGCAATGGTCACATAGCTGACTGACCGTCAACTATGGAGTGGTCCCTGGTCAGGACGGTTCGGGCGTGAACTCCACCGGCAGGGTGCGCAGTCCGCGCATGATGAGCCCGCCGCGCCAGCGCAAATCGTCCGGTTCCGCCGCAAGTCGGAGGTCCGGGAGTCGGGTCAGCAGGGTCGCCAGGGCGGTCTGCCCTTCGAGTCGGGCCAGCGGCGCGCCGAGGCAGTAGTGGATGCCGTGCCCGTATCCCAAGTGCGGGTTGTCACGCCGGGTGAGGTCGAGCACGTCCGGCTCGTCGAACCGCGCCGGATCGCGGTCGGCGGCGGCCAGCACCACCAGGACCGGGTCCCCAGCGGCGATCCGCTGCCCGCCCAGCGTCAGCTCCCGGGTCGCGTACCGCCAGGTAGCCAGCTCCACGGGCCCGTCGTAGCGGAGCAGTTCCTCGACGGCGGTGCCGAGCAGTTCGGTGTCGCCGGCCGCGATCGACTTCTGGAGGAGTTCGCGCTGGGCGGGGTGACGGAGCAGCGCGTAGGTGCCGTTGCCGATCAGGTTGACCGTGGTCTCGAATCCGGCGAACAGCAACACGAAGCACATGGCGGCGGCCTCGTTCTCCGTGAGGTGCTCGCCGTGGTCGGAGGCCCGGATCAGCCCGGAGATCAGGTCGTCCCCGAGGTCGCCGCGCTTGCGGTGGATCAGCTCCGCCAGATACGCCCGCATCTTCTTCACGGACCGGGCAACCCCGCCGCGCGGCCCGCCGCCGTGCCGGATCATCATGCCCGCCCAGTCGCGGAAGTCGTCCTGGTCCTCGGGCGGGACGCCGAGCAGATCGCAGATCGCGTAGATCGGCAGCGGGAACGCGAACTCGTGGATGAGGTCGGCGCTCCCCCGCTGCACGAAGCTGTCAATCAACTGGTCGGTCAGCTCCTGTATCCGCGGGGCGAACGCGGCGACCCGGCGCGGGGTGAACGCCTTGGAGACCAGGCGGCGCAGCCGGGTGTGGTCCGGCGGGTCGATGTTCAGCAGGTGCGTCATCAGGTTGGCGCTGCGCTCGCCCGGAATGCCGGTTTTACCCTTTCCGTGCGCAGCATCGGAATGGTGCACCGGATTCTTCGACAGCCGGGCGTCGGCGAGCGCCTGCCGGGCGTCCGGGTAACGGGTGACCAGCCACGCCTCGACGCCGCTGGGCAACCGCGTCCGGTGCACCGGCGCATGCTCGCGCAGCCAGGCGTACGCCGGGTAGGGGTCGGCGGCGAACTCCCAGGAGAAGAGTGCGGGGACCGGACCGGCGGCGGCCATGGGGCAGACGGCGGGCGGGTCGCCCTCCGGGCGGGTGTCGGACATGTGCTGCACGTATCGACCGTAACCGGTGACGCACCCGCCCCACCCCACTCAGGGGCCTCACCCCGTCTGCACGCCCAGCCCCGCCAGGAACGCCGCCGCGGCCGGCGACGGCCCCAGTCCGCTCCACACCACCCGCTCGGTCCGCTCCGGCGCCGGCCGCACCCGCACGAGGTGCAACCCGGCCAGTTTGCCGGCGAACACCTCCGGCACCATGCCGATCCCGAGCCCGGCCCGGACCAGCCCCGCCAGGAACTCCACCGTGGTCACCTCGAACGCCACCTCGGCCGTCAGCCCCGCCGCCCGGAACACGTCCTCGCGCTGGCGCCGCGCCGCCGAGCCCTCCGCGTAGTCGACGAAGGTCTCCCGCGCCACCCGCGCCAACGTCGTCCACTCGCGCCCGGCCAACGGATGCTCCGGCGGCACCACCACGACCAACTCCCCGCGCGCCAGCACCTCCTCCCGCACGCCGACCGTGCGCGCCCCGGGCACCAGCCCGACGAACGCCACGTCCAGCGCGCCCTCCCGCACCCGCTCGATCAACGGATCGCTCATGTCCATCTGGAGGCTGATCCGCACCTTCGGGTACTTCGTACGGAACGCGCCCAGCTCACGGGCGAGATCGACCGCCCCGACGGTGGAGATCGCGCCCACCGCCAGCCGTCCGCGCACCTCGCCGGTCACCGCCTCCACCTCCGCACGGGCCCGCTCGGCGGCCTGCAACGTCTGTCGGGCGACCGGAAGGAACGCTTCCCCGGCGGCGGTCAGCCGCACGCTCCGGCTCGTCCGGTCGAAGAGCCGGGCCCCCAGCTCCTTCTCCAACCTCGCGATCTGGTGGCTGAGCGCGGACTGCACCACATGGCAGCGCTCCGCGGCCCGGGTGAACCCGCCGGTCTCGGCGACCGCGACGACGTACCGCATCTGCTGGAGCTCCATGCGCGTGATCGTAGGCACGCACCGCCCCGCCACCATCCAGCGCCATCCATCGCGATTCACGATCGATGCAATGAAAACTATGTGTTGGACCGATGGATGGCTCGAACGGGACGCTGGCCGCATGAACACCGCCGCGCACGCCGCGCACCCCACGGCCGGACCGCACCCGGGCTCCGGAGGCCCTCCGGAGCCCGGAGCGGAGGCGCCGGCACCCCGGTTGGGCCGCGGCACCCTGCTCCTGATGTCCGTCGCCACCGGCCTCTCGGTCGCCGGCAACTACTTCGCCCAGCCCCTCCTGAACGTCATAGGCCACGACCTCCACCTCTCCGCCGGCACCACCGCCCTGGTCGTCACCGTCGCCCAGACCGGCTACGGCCTCGGACTGCTGCTCCTCGTCCCCCTCGGCGACCTCCTGGAACGCCGCCGGCTCGCGGTCGTCCTCTGCGCCCTGACCGCCGCCTTCCTGACCGTGACGGCGAGCGCCCCGAACGCCGCCCTGCTGCTGACGGGCACCGCCCTCACCGGCCTCACCTCCGTCGCCGCGCAGGTCGTCATGCCGTTCGCGGCGACCCTGTCCGCGCCGGCCGAGCGCGGCCGGACCATCGGCACCGTCATGACCGGCCTGCTGTTGGGCATCCTGCTGGCCCGCACGGCGGCCGGTCTGCTGGCCGAACTCGGCGGCTGGCGCACCCCCTACTGGGTCAACGCCGCCCTGATGCTCCTGATGGCGGTACTGCTCCGCCTCCGCCTCCCGGCCCTCCGCACCACCGCCGGGCTGCGCTATCCGGCCCTGCTGCGCTCCACCCTCGCGCTCTTCGCCCAGGAGCCGGTGCTGCGCTGGCGGGCGGCGCTCGGCGCCCTGACCTTCGCCGGCTTCAGCGCCCTGTGGACGGCCCTGGTCTTCCTGCTCTCCGGCCCCGCGTACGGCTGGCAGGAATCGACGATCGGGCTGCTGGGGTTGGTCGGCGCGGCCGGTTCGCTCGCCGCCTCGACGGCCGGACGCCTGGCGGACCGGGGGCTGGCGCACCGCGTCACCGGCGTCAGCGCGTTCCTGCTCCTGGGCTCCTGGGGCCTGCTGGCGGCCGGCGGCGCGGGCGGCGCCTGGTCACTCGCGGCCCTGCTGGCCAGCGTGATCGTGCTCGACCTCGCCGCCCACGCCATCCACGTCAGCAACCAGAACCTGGTCTACGGCCTCCGCCCCGAGGCCCGCAACCGCCTCAACTCCGCCTACATGACCAGCTACTTCGTCGGCGGCGCGGTCGGCTCCGCCCTGACCTCGATGGTCTGGGGCCTGGGCGGCTGGGCCGGCGTGTGCGCCCTGGGGGCGGGGCTGGCGGTTGCCGTGGTGGGGGTGTGGGTGGCGGAGTGGCTCAGGCGGAGAACTCCCCGCGCCTGACGGTCGAGACGAAGACCGACCAGCTTTCGGGGGAGAACGTCAGCGCGGGCCCGGTGGGGCGCTTGCTGTCGCGGACGGGGATGTCGGCATGGCCGCGGGCGACTTCGAGGCAGTTGCCTTGATTGCCGCCGCTGTAGCTGGACTTGTACCAGCCGGTGAGCGTGGACGAGTCGTAGACGGTGTGCTCACTGCTGACCATGTGCGTGTTCCTCCGCTACAGCCTTGACGAGGGCCAGTGACTCCTGATGCGACAACGCGTCGCTCAGAGCTAGAGCGTAGGCCGTTTGGCCGGCACCCACCGGAGCCGGATCATCCATGAGGTTCCCGGTCACGAAGCCCTCTACGTAGGCCACCGGAACCGAATCCTTCACGGGCGGCGCGGTCGGCTCCGCGCTGACCTCGATGATGTGGGGCCTGGGCGGCTGGACCGGCGTGTGCGCGCTGGGGGCGGGGATGGCGGGGGCCGTGGTGGGGTGTGGACGGCCGAACGGGTGCGGCGGACGCGGGGCGCGCGGGCAGCGGCCAGCCCGTCGGGATCCCCTGCCTGAGCGGCCCGCGCTCCGCTTCTTCCCCTCTTTCTAGTGCAGCGGCATCCCGGCCACGACGGACTTCCCGCACGGGCGCCGCGGCACCACCGCCCAGGCAGCGGCGACCGCGTCCACGAGGACCAGCCCCCGGCCGCCGCAACCGGCCTCCGGGCCGGACGCCCTGATCACCGGGCGGCCGTCTCCCGCATCGGACACCGCCAGCCAGTAGTGCCCGTCGGCGGGCCAGAGGAACAGTTCGACCAGTTGGTCCTCGTCATGGAGCGCGCCGTGCCGCACGGCGTTCGTGACGAGCTCCGAGGCCAACAGGACGAGGTCGTCCGCCAGTTGCGGGGAGCAGTCGGCGGGCAGCGCCCCGGCCACGGCCCACCGGGCGCGCCGCACGGAGGCGGCGGTGGCGGGGAACGTCCAGCGGGAGGGAACCGTGGGCACTCGGGGCTTGGTCAGGGTTGCCGATGGCGGTGCGGACTGCGACGGAAACGGGATGACGGGCATGGTGGAACCCCTCAGTTGCGTCGGGTAGTTGGACGCGTGCACGTCACGCACGCGGTACGTACGCGCTCCGGCCGCACCGGTGGCCTGCCTCCCTGGGCGCGGGCACACGCACCCCAGGGCAGGCGGGCGTGCTCGCGCGGCGCGCTTCCGGTGGTAGCGGTGTGTATCTTGCGCAACACCGACCGTAAACAGCCGGTGGTAAATTTGCCACACACTTCGGCAAATGAACCACGTATTGGTGAACGCGCCTCCCTGAGCACCAGACTGAGGCGACGTCGCATGGAGGGGGACGGCATGCCGCCGAGGACGATCCCGACGGAACGACAAAAGCGCTTGGGAAGCGAGTTGAGGAGGCTGCGCACCTCAGCGGGCATGTCCGCCGAACACGCAGCCGGCCTGCTGGGTGTCGACCGAGGCAAGATCTCCAACATGGAGTCGGGCGTGCGCGGCATCAGCGCCGAGCGCCTGCGCACACTCGCGTGCAACTGCGGCTGCACCGACGAGAAGTACATCGAGGCACTGGTCGCGATGGCGCAGCCGGGCGGCGACGGCTGGTGGGAACGCTACAGAGGCAGCTTGCCGCAAGGGCTGCTCGACATCGCCGAGTTGGAAGACCAGGCAGTGCGTATGCGGGTGACCAACACAGTGCACATCCCTGGCCTGCTTCAGACTCCCGACCACGCGCTCGCCGTGTTCCGCGTTGCAGTGCCTGCCCTGCCCGAGCACGAAGTTGCACTTCGCCTCGCTCACCGCGCCGAGCGCCAACAGGTGATCACCCGTGATGATCCGGCCGCCTATGTTGCCATCGTCCACGAGGCCGCGCTCAGGATGCAGTTCGGCGGCCGCGAAGTCGCACGTGCGCAACTGGACCACTTGCTCACCATGTCGGATCGACAGAACATCCGCCTCCTCGTCATCCCGTTCTCTCGCGGCGCCTTCCCCGGGGCCGGGCAGAACGTCATGTACGCCGAGGGCCCCGTAGCGCAGCTCGACACCGTCCAGGTGGACAGCACGCATGGCCCCGATTTCCTCTACGCCGAGGGACAGTTGGCGAAATACCGAGCCCAACTCGACTGGTTGGAAAAGTTGGCTCTGCCACCGGAGCGGTCTCGCGACTTCATCCGCAAGGTCGCACTCCAACTATGAGGAGAAGTTCCATGACACCCAAGATCACCTGGGAAGAGCCCTTCTGCGCGGAAGGCAACTCCTGCTTCCGCCTCGGCACGGACCCCGAAGGCAACGCCTACATCGCCGTCAACGGCGAAGAAGACCGCTACCTCACCGACTCCATAGACGCCCTACGCACCCTCATCCAGGACATCAAGGCAGGCAAGGCAGACCACCTGCTCTAGCCCGCGATGCCGTCCTACCGACCGGCACCCGGCTGCAAACGGCGACCGACTCAGGAGGATGGCCAGGTTGGAGAAGAGGATCGAGGTGGAGCGTAAGCGGCGACTCCCGGACGGCGGGGCGGGGCGCGTCCCGGCCGAGCCGACGGGCCCGGCTCACGGCCCCGCATCCCGGGCGGGGCCGTGAGCGGGGGCACTACTCGACCGGCCCGGTGCCGCCGCTCTTCGGCTCCGGGGCCGCCCCGAGGGCCCGCTTCGCCCCGGAGTGGCCCAGGGCCGCCGCCTTGCGGTACCAGGCGGTGGCCTGGGCGTCGTCGCCGGCCTTCTTGTGGAGCTCGGCGAGGCGGAACGCGCCGTAGGCGTCGCCCTGTTCATAGCCCTTGAGGTACCAGGGGCGGGCTTCGTCGGGGCGGCCGTGCTCTTCGAGGAGCACGCCGAGGTTGGACGCGTCAAAGCCACGCCGCTCGGCATCGTCCCGGAAGAACTCCACGGCCCGTTCCACGGTGTCGACGCTCAGGGGGTCCAGGAACTCGGCGGCGCGCGCGTCCCCCGAATCGGCCGCACGCCGCAGCCAGACCTCGGCGACCTTACGTTCATGCCACAGCAGGTGGATGATCCCCATGCTCCTCGCGATGGGCTCGTACTGGGCCCAGGCCGCGTCCAGGTAGCTGTAGAAGGCGTTGTCGACGTCGCCCCGGGCGAGCCGCAGATCGCCGAGCAGCTGCGCGGCCTCCGGACTCCCGTGCCCCGCTCCTGCCGTGAACCAGCGCTCGGCCCGTGCTTGCAGCAGCTTCCCCAGTCGCGTGGCCGCCTCCGCGTCCCCGGCCTCGGCGGCCGTCTCCAGGAAGGGCTCCGCCGCCCGGTCCTCACCCCGCTCGGCGAGCATCCGGCCGATCCGGCCGGCGGACCGGGTCTCCCCGGCCTCCGCCGCCTGCCGGAACCACTGCTCGGCTTCTTCCCCGTCCCCCAGCGACTCGGCGAGGAGACCGAGGGCGTGGAGGGCGGTGGTGTCCCCCTCGTCCGCGGCGCGCCGGAAGGCGTCCCGTGCCGCTGCCGCGACCTCGCCGTAGTCGTACGCCGGATCCGTCCGGGCCGTCTCCAGGGCGCAACCCCACACCGGGCCGGGGACGGCGGGCAGTTCGTCGTGCCGGGCCGCCGCCTCGACGAGGATCGGCGCGGCCCGCCAGGTGTCCCCCGTGACGCGGACGAGGAGCGGCAGCAGGCCGTGGCGCCGTGCGACCGCCCAGGCGAGGGCGTCCTCGGCCGACTCCCGCTCCAGGCCGGTCACGTCCGCGTACCCCTCGTGGACCTTGAGGAGGAGGTCCATGGGGAGCGGGCCGGTGAGGCCGCAGCGGGCCAGGTCCAGGGCGGCGCGGACCAGGGCGTGGCCGCGCGGGTGGCGGTCGGCGCGGCGGGCGCGCCACCATTCCTCCCAGAGGCGGGGGGCGAGGGCGAGGTAGGCGGGGGCGCCTTCGGGGCCGCCGGAACGGGTGGCCGCGGCCAGTCGGGGGTCACCGGTGAGGTGGGCACAGCGCTCGACGCGGGAACGCTCCGCCGCGCTCCATTCCCGCGGCAGCTCGACGGTGTACGCGAGGTCGAGGACCCGGCCGCGCGGCTCGGCCCGGCAGGCGTCGTAGGCGTCCTCGCGCATGGTGGCGAGCACGACGACGCGCAGGGCGGTCAACTGGGCGAGCAGGCGCGGCTCCAGTCCGCCGTCGGCGTCACCCAGGTATCCATCGAGGTCGTCGAGCCAGACGGCGTACCGGCCCGGGCGCCCACTCAGCACGGCGGGCAGCCCGCGCAGGTCCGCGCCGCGGGCGGGGGCGAAGACGCGGAAGCCGGCGAGTCGTTCCGTGAGCGCCGTCAGCGCCGAGCGGGACTTGCCGGCGAACGGCTCGCCGAGTACCAGCACCATCCCGCCGGCCGAACGGGCGTGCTCCAGCGCCGTGTTGAGGTCGTCGTCGCGCTCGCGCAGGACGTACGGCGGCAGCGCGGGGTGGCCGGTGACGCGATCGGCGGGGCGCACCCCGAACGGGATGGGGTCGATGTCCCCGGCCGTGGGCCAGCTCGCCGGGTCGGGGAGGGTGCCGGCGAAGCCGGAATGCGTGAGGGTGATGCCGCTGATGGTGTTCGCTTGGATCACGGGGCCGTGGGTGGTGCCGCCGGAGACGATGTTACGGACGGCGGAGGGCCTGGCGGGGCCGTTGAACTCGGCGGGGCCGAGCGACTCGGCGGAGGCGGAGGTGGGAAACTCGCCCACGAGGGAGCGGAGTTCGGCGGTGGCCGCAGGGTCGCGGTCCAGCAGGCTGCGCAGGGCGGCGAGCCACCAGGCGTTCGCGTGTGACGGTTCCTCGGGCGGGCGTCCGTCAACGAGGCCCAGAAAGGCGGCTGCCGTCCGCGCGCTCGGCCCGCTGGCCGGGTTCGCGAAAAGCGAGGCCGCCCGCTTCACCAACTCCTCGTCCATCAAGCCCCTCCCCCTCAACTCCCGTTGCCCCCAACGGTACTAAGCGTCACTCCCCTCAGCCGCCACCACCGCATCCCGATACGCCCGGGCCGCCGCCCGCAGCGCCGCCTCCGGGTCGACGCCCTCCGACTCGGCGCGGACGGCCAGCGCGAGAAGCTCGTAGCCGATCCCGGCTCCCGTCGGCAGCGGCACGTCCAGGCCCGCCGTCCGCACCCGGGAGGCGAGCTTGGCGGCCAGGGCGAGGCCGGGCTGGGCCAGCGGGACGCCTTCCGTGATGGACTCGCGCTGCTTCTCCTCGGCCTTGGTGCGGAGCCAGTGGGCCTTGACGTCCTCGGGGGTCTCGGCGGGCTCGTCGCCGAAGACGTGCGGGTGGCGGTGGAGCAGCTTCTCGACGATGGTGCCGGCCACGTCGTCGATGGAGAACGGCTCGTCGGGGTCGTCCTGGGCGATGCGGGCGTGGAAGGCGACCTGGAGGAGGACGTCGCCGAGCTCCTCGCGGAGCGCTTCGCGGTCGCCCTCCTCGATGGCCTCGACCAGCTCGTACGCCTCCTCGATGGCGTACTTGGCCAGGTCGCGGTGGGTGCGGATGCTGCTCCACGGGCACGCGGCGCGGATCTGGTCCATGACCTGGACGAGGTCGAGCAGGCGGGCGCCGGGGAGGTCGTAGGAGCCGGGCAGGAGTTCCAGGTCGGGCATGGTCTCGCGGCCGGAGCCGGCCAGCCGGGCCAGTCCGTCGGTGAGGGCGCTCTCGCCGTCGGCGGAGGTGAGGACGACGGCGGTGCGGTCCCCGGGGACGACGTCGTCGACCAGCTCGCGGGCGGTGGGGGCGGCGGTCTCGACCGCGATGCCGGCCTCGCGGAGGTAGGGGAGTTGCGGGTGGTGCGGGTCGGCGCAGAGCACGCGGTCGGCGGTCCGCAGGGTCTGCCAGGCGGGCCAGGACAGCAGGCCGGGGGCGACCCGGTGGCTGGTCGTGAGCAGGACCAGGCGGCCGGTGCCGGGGCGCTCGGGGTGGGGCGCGGCGGCGGAGGCGGCGTCTGGGGCGTCAGGGGTCACGTAAACGAACGTAACGCACGCCGCTGACAGTGCCGGGGGTCCCCCGGTCAGTGCCCCGGCCCGCGGCCCGGCCCCGGGGCGGGCCGGGGCCGGGCCGCCGCCCCACCCCGCCCCGAGGAGGCCCGGTGGCTATGCCTGCTGTGGTTGGGCGGTGGCCGGCACGATCCACGGGTCCTTGGTCTCGCCGAGGATGACCTCCTGGTCGTCCCACTTGCCGAAGCGCGGGTTGACGTCGACCCGGAGGGCACGGGAGGTCTTGGACAGCGCCTCGACGAGCTTGCGCTGGCCGTCGGGGCGACCGCGGTCGGCCCGGAGGTGCTTGGCGAGGCCGTCCAGGAGGAGCTGGTTGCGGACCACCCCGTCGATCCGGTCGGGGGCGATGCTCTGCTGGAGCCACATCGTCCGCAGTCGGGCGGCGCCGCCGGCCCGGTCCTCCACCGCCGCCCGGGCCTTCTGGATGTCGGCGCGGGTGACCGTCACGCCGGCGTCCGCGGCGGCGCGGGCCAGCACCTCGTCGAAGATCATGCCGTTGAGGGTGGCGAGGCTGAGCCGGCCGGTGTTCGCGATCATCTGCTTGCCTTGGGGGGACGCGGCCTGTGCGGCGCGGACGTCCTTCACCCGGGCCTGGAGTTGGGCGACGGTGATCCGCTTGCCGTCCATGACGGCGGCGGCACCGGGGTGGGCGTCGGTGCCGCAGGCGGTGAGCAACGGGGTCGCGGCCAGCAGAGCGGCGGCGGCGGAAACGGAGAGCGCTGTCCTACGGCGGAACACATGGCCTCCCGGCAGATCGGATCGTGCGACGGAGTGACGACCTAGTACGGAATGACGACCTACTTGCGACCTAGCTACGACCTTGAATGATCGATGCTAGGGAGTCGACGTGGCCCGGGCCACCGCTTCGGCCAACGAGCCGCGTCGGGGTCGGTTCCGGCCGGGGGCGGGCGTCCCGCCCGGGTGGCTCACCCGGGCGTCGTGCGCGCCGTCTGCCCGCGTCAACCTTGCATCTGCCCCAGCCAGTACAGGGTCCGGCGGATCTCCGTGGGGAAGGCGTGGTGCGGGCCGTGGAGGCGTTCGGCGTCGTACAGGAGGCGGGAGAGGGTCTCCTTGGCGGCGCCGTGTTCGCCCTGGGCCAGGAGCAGGTGGCCGATGGAGCGGCGGATTTCGAGCGGGCGGACGGGGTCGTCGGCGTAGTGCTCGAAATACGGCAGGAGGGCCCGGTACTCCTCCAGGGCCTGGGCGACCTCGCCGAGTTGTTCCAGGCACTGGGCGGCGTCGTGGTGGAACTGGAGGGCCTGGCGGGTGGCGCCGGCGCCGGACTCCTTGGCGTACTCCTCGGCCAGGATGCGGAGTTCGGGCAGGGCGCGGCGGTACTGGCCGTCGTCCATGAGGGTGGCCGCGTACTGCTTGCGGAGGGTGCGGACGACCGGGGAGTGCGGGCCGTGGCGTTCGGCGGCGGCCGGCAGGATGCCGCCGAGGATGTCCACGGCGCGGGTGATGCGGCCCTGGTCGAGGAGGTGTTTGACCTCGTCGACGGCGGCGGCGACGTCCGGTCCGGCGGGGGCGGAGGTGCGCGGGTCGGCGGCGGGGGCGGAGCTGCCGGCCGGTTCGAACGAGACCGAGCGCTTGGGGACGGCCGCCAGGGAGCTCCAGGGGGCGTTGCCGGCGAGGGAGGCGCGGGGGTCCGGGACGGCCCGGGCGGCGGCGTGCGCCGGGTCGGGGACGCGCGGGGTGGCCAGCACGGTCGGTGTCGGTGTGGGAGGTGGGGCGCCGCTCGCGCGAGTCGGCCAGGGGGCGTGCGGCTGGCGGAACGGGCGGGTGGGGTCCATGGGGGCCAGCGGGGGGTGCGGGTGGTAGCTGCCGCCGCGCAGCGGCGCCGTTGAGGGGTGGTGGTCGGGTGACGGGTGGGAGGCGCTGGGCAGGAGGGGGGCGAGGGCCGCGTAGACCTCCTGGGCGTCGGCGGGGCGGGCCTGGGGGTCCTTGCGGAGCAGGTGCAGGACGAGCGCTTCGAGGGCCTCGGGGACGTCGGGGCGGAGCCGGCGGACCGGGACCGGTTCCTCGTGGAGGTGGCGGTGCAGGACGCCCAGCGCGGTGGAGCCGGCGAACGGGACCTCGCCGCTGAGGAGTTCGTGCAGCAGTACCCCGAGGGCGTAGAGGTCGGTGTACGGGCCGACGGCGCCGCCCATGGCTTGTTCGGGTGCCATGTAGGCGGGGCTGCCGATGGGCGAACCGGTGTGGGTGAGGCGGGTGGTGTCGGTGTCCAGGGCGGAGGCGATGCCCAGGTCGAGGACGACGACGGAGCCGTCCGGCCGGATCATCACGTTGCGGGGCTTGAGGTCCCGGTGGACGATCGGCACCGCGTGCACCGCGGCCAGGACGGCGCACACCTGGGCGGCGACGGAGACCGCCCAGGGCCAGGGGTAGGGGTCGTGCTCGGCGAGGTGGTCGGAGAGGTCGGCGCCGTCGACGTACTGCATGACCAGGTAGAGGTCTTCGTCGTCGCTGCCGGCGTCGTGGACGGTGACGAGTCCGGGGTGGTCGACCTGCGCGGTGACCCGGCACTCGCGGACGAAGCGGCGGCGCATCTCCTCGCCGTCGGGGGTGCCGGCGACCCGGTCGGGGCGGAGCAGTTTGACGCCGACCCGGCGGTCCAGGCGGCGGTCGTAGCCGATCCAGACCTGGCCCATGCCGCCCTGGCCGAGCAGGGCGGAGAGTTCGTAGCGGTCGGCGATGACCCGCCCGTTCACCGGCCCTCCTGGCGGAGGTAGTCGCTGAGTTCGTCGAGTTCGGCGCGAACCTGGTCGATGCGCTGGGGTTGCGGACGGGGGCCGGGTGCCGGGTGAGCGGGCGCGGGCTGCGGGGGCAGTCCGGTGGCGGTCGTGGCGTACGGGTTGACGGGGGCGGGGCCCACGACGGGGTAGGGCTGGGTCTCCTGGGCGTGCAGCGAGGGGTGGGGGTGGAGGGGCGGCGGGGCCGGGGCGTAGGGGTGGAGCGGCGGCCCGGCGGGGTAGGTCGGCGGGACCGGCCCGGCGAAGTGGGGGCGCGCGGCGCGGATGTCGACGAAGAGGTAGTACGCGACGACCGCGGCGATCTGGAGCAGCAGGAGGGCGACGCCGAGGTTGGTGCGCCAGTCGGTCTCCGGGAAGCTGACGATGAGCACGCAGGTGCCGAGGAACAGCGCCAGGTCGCCGGCGAAGAGCCACCAGCCCAGTGGTCGGCGCTGCACGATCGCGGCCCGCAGCATCGCGGCCCAGGCCAGGAAGCCCAGGCTGAGCACCGTGGCGGCCACGAAGACCACCCGCAGTGCGAGGACCGTCCCGCGCGCCGGGGGACGGTGCGGCGTCGGGGACGGGACTGGGCCGTGCATCACTGCTCCTGACGGATCGTTCGTGGCCGGGGCCGGGCCGGGTGGCCACGGCGGCCGTGTGCGCCACCGTGGGTCCGTCGGTGCGCGCACGTGTTGGCGAGCGTATATACGACAGCGAACGCGTGTGCAAGGTTGTACGAATTGCGACGGACAATCTGCCGGCCCCCGCTGCCGGCCGGCCCGGGACGGCTGTCCGACCGTCCCGGGTCCGGGGCTCAGTCCGGCGCGACCGAGCCGTCGGTGAGTCCGTCGTGGAGGCCCTGGACCAGTTGTTCGCCGAGCCGGGAGGCCAGCCGTAGGGCGTTCTCGAAGGTGGCCAGGTCGGCGAACCGGCGGCCGTAGCGGCGCTGTTCGGCGAGTGGGAGCCGGGGCAGTTGGAGGCGGCGGACGTCGAGCCGGGTGGCGGTGGAGGCGTAGCTGCTGGCCTGGCGGTTGTTGGCGGTGCCGCGCAGGAATCCGGCCAGGAACCAGGGGTCGAGGGCGGCGGTGTCGGGCCGCAGCAGGGTGAGGTTGCGGCCCAAGGCGGTGCCGGCGGTGGTCTCGTCGACGACCCGGGCGGTGGCGCCGCCGCCGAGGACCGGGACGATCACGTCGCCCTCCTGGACGAGGACGGGCTCCTCGGGGGGTGTGCCGGTGGGGGTCTCGGGGAGGGTCCCGGAGGGCGCGAGGCCGCCGATGACGTCGTGGTCTGTGAGGACCGCGGGGGCCGCCCCACCGGGGGCGGTGGTGCCGGCGCCGCCGGTGCGCAGGACGAGGGCGCCGGTGCGGGCGAGTTCGCCGACGGTGGTCAGCGGCCAGCGGGCGGCGGGCGGCTGGGGGGCGGTGGCGTCCGCGCCGGGGTGCGGGGTGAGTGCGGTGGTGCGGGCCAGGGTCGCGGTGAGGCGGTCGTGGACCCGGGCGAGTTCGGCGGGGCCGCCGGCCGCGGCGGGCGGCGGCAGGTGCCGGGCGGGGGCCAGGTCGACGTCGTCGCCGAGGAGGTCGATGGCGGCCAGGGAGCGCCGTACGCCGGGCACTTCCTCGATGCCGCCGTCGCGGTCGAAGTCCCGCCAGGCGTCCACGGCGGTGGCCCGCACGGTCTGCCAGTCGAACTTGTCGCGGCCGGCGGTGGGAGTCCCGCCCGGCTCGAACGAGGCCGAGGGCTTGGCGGCCGGGGCGGTGTCGACGACGAGCAGCTGTGGGACGGGTGAGGGGGTGCCGCCGGGCTTGCGCAGCACCCACAGGTGCAGCGGGATGTTGTTGGGCGGGGCGGCGCCGGCGGGCAGGGCGATCACCGCGCGCAGGGCGCCGCGGCGCAGCAGGTCGGCGCGGATCCGGCGGCCGGAGCGGCGGGAGGCGGCGGCGGGCGGCATGAGGAGGACGGCGGTGCCGCCGGGGCGCAGCCGGGCCAGGGCGTGCTGGACCCAGGCGAGCTCGGATTCGGTGCGGGCCGGGAAGCCGTACTCCCAGCGGGGGTCGTAGGCGAGTTCGTCGTGGCCCCAGTTGCGTTCGTTGAACGGCGGGTGGAGGAGGACGGCGTCGGCGGCGAGCTGCGGGAAGGCGTCGGCGCGCAGGGTGTCGGCGGCCCGGACGCGGACCTCGGCACCGGGGGCTTCCAGGGCGAGCCGGAGTGCGGTGAGGGCGGCGAGGTCGGGGTCGGCGTCCTGGCCGTGGAGGGTCAGGGGGGCGGCGTCGGGTGCCGGGTGGGAGAGCGGGTGGGCGGCGGCCAGGAGTCCGCCGGCGCCGCAGGCGGGGTCCAGGACGGTGGTGGGCGGGCCGGCGGATGCGGCGAGTTCGGCCATCAGGGCGGCCGGCCCGGGCGGGGTGAGGGTGTACTGGCGGGGGTTGGCGTCCAGGTGGCGGCCGAGCAGGAAGCCGTATGCCGCGGCGGCGCCGTCGGTGGTGGCGAGGTCGCCGGCGGCGCGGACCAGGGCAGCGGAGTGGGCGAGCGCCGCGCGGGTCAGGCCGCGCACCGGGTGCTCGGGGCCGAGCCGACCGGTGAGGACGGATTCCAGCATGGCGGGCAGCACGCCGGTCAGTTCGGTGTCGTCGGCGGCGCCGCGGAGTTCGCGCCAGGCGGCCGGTCGTTCGTGGACGAGCAGCAGGACGGCGCCGACCTGGCGGAGCGCGGCGGCGGCTCCGGCGGGGTGGCCGACGAGTTGCTGCCAGACCCGTTCGCGGGCCGGGACCTCGGCGAGTTTGCCCTGGTCGCGGAGCCATTGTTCGACGTCGCGGAGGGCGAAGGCGGGGCTGGTCTCGGTGCCGCCGACGGGTTTGGGGAAGTCGGCGTGGCGGCGCCGCCAGTTGCTGACCGCGGCCCGGCCGACGCCGGCGAGCCGGGCGATGCCGGCGGCGGTCACCTCGGTCGGGCGGCCGTCCGCCCCGCTGTCTGCGCTGGTGTCCGTAGCGCCGCGGCCCGCGCTGTCGTCCGTCGCCTTCTCCGGCACCTGTGTGGCTCCTGTCCTGATGACCCCGTGACCTCAGTGTGACCTCTGTGTTGACGAGCATACCCATGCACCACGAACAGACCCCTTCACGTCGTGAACCACGGCGTTTCGTGAACTCGTGTTGACTCGGTTCACAGCCTCTGCTGTTATTGGCCCACCGATTCGACCGAACGCAGTCCAGCGCCCGGAAGGGGCCCCTTCGCATGTCCCAGCAGATGCAGTACCAGCCCGTCCCGGAGGGGGCGCCCGGCATGCCGACCCCCGGCCACCACCAGGCGGCCCGCAACGGCCTCGGCATCACCGCCCTGATCCTCGGCATCATCGGCGCGCTCAGCGGCATCCCGATGATCCTGTTCTGGCTGGCCGGACCGCTCGGTCTGCTGTCGCTGATCTTCGGCTTCGTCGGCCTGAGCCGGGTCAAGAAGGGCCAGGCGACCAACAAGGGCGTGGCGCTGACCGGCACGATCCTCGGCGGCCTCGCCCTGATCCTCGCGATCGTCGGCGTCATCGTCACCGCGCTCGCCGTGAACAAGGCGGTCGACGAGATCAACAAGCAGGTCAACGGCTCGCAGGCGCAGCCCAAGGACGGCGGCAAGGCCGACAAGCCCTACGGGCCGGGCGACGCGGCGACCTACCCGGACAAGGGCCTTGAGGTGAGCGTCGCCAAGCTCTCCCCGTACACGGTCGGCGACATCGTCTCCGGCCACACCGCGGGCAACAAGGCGTTCAAGGTCACCGTGCAGATCAAGAACAAGGGCAAGGCCGCCTTCAACCCGGCCCTGACCCAGATCAAGGCCAAGACCGGCACCGACGGCCGCAAGGCGGAGCAGATCATCGACGGCAAGATCGGCATCGGCTTCGACGGCTCCATCGCCCCGGGCGCCACCGCCACCGTGGACGTCGCCTTCGACGCGCCGCCCACCGCCAAGGAGCTCGACGTCGAGGTCGCCCCGGACATCGACCTGCAGGGCGTCCACTGGAAGCTGCCGACCAGCTGACCCGAGCGGCCCAGCCCCGGCCGGCGCCACCCGAAAAGAACGCCCTCCGACGGCCCCTGGCCCGGATCCGCGCCCCGCGCGATCCGGGCCAGGGGCCGTCTTTGCGTAAGCCGGCGGCTATTTCGTCGTGAAGCGCGCCGGCGCCTCGGTCGGCGTCCCACCGCCCGGCAGCGCCTGCCGCGGGCAGGAGTTGAGCACCTTGGCCATCGCGTCCTTCTCCGCCCGCGTCACCCACAGCCCGTACTTCTTCTTCACCGCCACCTGCCGCGCGACATACGTACAGCGGTAACCGGCGTACGGGGGCAGCCAGTCCGCCGCGTCCCCGTCGCTCTTGCTGCGGTTGGCCGACGCCTCCACCGCGATCAGGGAATGGGGGCACCTCCCATGCCCTTAAGGCATGGGGGAGGATCGTTCGCCAACGCCACCCGCTTACGCGCCGGCCACTGCCGCGCACCCGTCTGCCACGCGTCCGCACCACCGCCACCCCGGCCGCCGTGGCCGGAGCACCCGGTGACGGTCAGCAGCGCGGCCAGGGCGGCGGCACCAACGGCCCGCGGCACGAGGGGCGAACGGCTCGCGGCGGGGCCGTGCGGGCGGGCGGACGGGGCGGTCCGTATCACGTGGGGGATCCAATCCGAAAAGCGTGGCAACAGGGTTGCGGGACAGATGAACGAGGAGACGGGCCGGCCGGCGAACACCGGACCGACCCGCACCCCGATTCGGATATCTTTTCGGAAATCGAGAGTGAGGACGCGCATGGACACGGCCGCAGCAACCGCGGCGGACGGCCGCCCCGGGCCGTCCCCCACCACCGCGTCCGCCCCGACGACCGGACCCGCCACCCCACCGGCATCCCGGCTCGCCGCGCTCCGCGCCCCGCGCCTCGACCCGTACTGGACCGCCGGGTTCTTCTTCCTCGCGTTCGCCGTGCTCTCGTACTGGCGCTACCGCACGCTGTCCACGATCTCCTGGGACCTCGGCATCTTCGAGCAGGCGATCCGCGGCTACGCCCACCTTCAGGCGCCCGTCGTCGACCTCAAAGGCCCCGGCACCAACATCCTCGGCGACCACTTCAGCCCCATCCTGGTGCTGCTCGCCCCCTTCTACCGGCTCCTCCCCTCCCCCCTGACCCTGCTCACCGCGCAGGCCGCGCTGTTCGCGCTCTCCGCGATACCCGTCACCCGCGCCGCCGCCCACCACCTGGGCCGCCGACGCGGGCTCGCCCTCGGCCTCGCCTACGGCCTGTCCTGGGGCATCCAGCGAGCCGTCGACTTCGACTTCCACGAAATAGCCTTCGCGGTACCGCTGATCGCCTTCGCCCTCGAAGCGGCACTGCGCGGACGCTGGAACACCGCGGTGTGCTGGGCCGCACCGCTGATCCTGGTCAAGGAGGACCTGGGCGTCACCGCCGCCGCCATCGGGGCGCTCGCCCTGATCCGCACCCGCCGCGCCGGCCCGCTCCCCCTCGCCCTGGTCGCCGTCGGCATCACCGCCACCGCCGTCGTCCTCGGCCTGGTCATCCCCGCCTTCAACGGCTCCGGCTCGTACGACTACTGGAACAAACTCGGCGGCCACGGCAACTCCGCCCCCGCCATACCCCTCGACGTCGCTCTCCGCACCCTGCTGTGGACCCTGCTGCCCACCACCGGCCTGCTCGCCCTCCGCTCCCCCCTGCTCCTCGTGGCCGCACCGACCCTCGGCTGGCGCTTCCTCTCCCACGAACCGCACTACTGGGGCACCGACTGGCACTACAGCGCCGTCCTGATGCCCGTCGTCTTCCTCGCCCTGGTCGACGCCCTACCGCGCGCCCTCGCCTCCCGACGGCCCTGGCTGCGCTCCTACGCCCACCACCTGCCGGCCGCCGTCCTGGCCGCCGCACTCGCGCTCACCACCACGCTGCCGCTGGCGCGGCTGACCGAGGCCGACACCTACCGCACACCGCCGTCGGTCACCGCCGCCGAGCGACTGCTCGACCGCATACCCGACGGCGCGACGGTGGAGTCCGACATCCGCCCGCTCAGCCACCTCACCGGCCGCACCCGCGTCTACTGGACCGGCGACACCGGCGGCCTGGCCCCCGACTACGTCGCCGCCCAACTCCACGACGACCACACCCCCGAACACACCCTGGCCGACGCCACCGCCCGCCACCCCAGGTCCACCTACGTCCTGATCGGCACCGCCGGGGACGTCGTGGTCCTGCACCGGACGTCGGCCCGATAACGACCCGGCCGGCCGGGGATCGGCCGGGGATCGGCCGGGGATCGGCCGGGTGGCGGACCGGATCGGCCCGGTGGCGGACCGGATCGGCCCGGTGGCGGACCGGATCGGCCGGGTGGCGGACCGGAAATCCTGTGCGCGCCCGCACCGGGCCCGCCTACGGTGACCCGATGACCACCGACGTCATCGTCCTCAACGGCGGCTCCAGCGCCGGCGTTTCCTCCCTCGCCCGGGCCCTCCAGAACACCCTCCCCCGGCCCTGGCTCACCTTCGGCGTGGACACCTTCGTCGACGCCCTACCGCCCGCCCTGACCTCCACACCGGACGGCCTGGCGGTGGCCCCGGACGGCGAGATCACGGTCGGCCCCGCCTTCCGCCGCCTGGAGTCCGCCTGGTGCCAGGGCATCGCGGCCATCGCCCGCACCGGCACCGGCGTCATCGTCGACGAGGTCTTCCTCGGCGGCGCCAGCGGCCAGGCACGGTGGCGCGCCGCGCTCGACGGGCTCGACGTGCTGTGGGTCGGTGTGCGGTGCGATGCCGCGATCGCCGCTGCCCGCGAACGGGCTCGCGGCGACCGCGTCCCCGGCATGGCCGCCGCCCAGGCGGAGCTGGTGCACCGGGGCGTGCGGTACGACCTGACGGTCGATACGGGGCGGATGGATGCCGTCGGGTGCGCGGGGCGGGTGGCCGCGCGCGTTGTCGGCTGACCCGGCGTTGTCGTTCTCCGCCTTCTTCCGCCTTCGGCGGAGGGGGTGTTGGGGTGGGGCCCCGCTGGGTGGTGGGTGGCGGGTTCGGGGGCTCCGGGGCGGGTTTCCGGACGTAAAGCGCAGCAGTCCGGAAACCCGCCCCCGCAGGCCCGCCCCCGGCACCCACCAACCACCAGGCGCCCCGCCCCACAGCACCCCCTCCGCCAAAGGCGGAAGAAGGCGGAACGGGTCACCCCAAGATCGTCGTCAGGAACTCCCCCACCCAGGCGAGCAACTCCCGCCCCACCACCGGCTTGCCGCCGATCCGGCCGGCCGTCGGGCGCGGCACCAGGATCTGCCGGGTGGCCGGCTTGAGGACCGTCCGCGGGTGCAGCCGCTTGAGGCGGAGCTCCTGCGATTCCCGCAACTCCACCGGGCCGAAGCGGATGTTGGAACCCTGGAGGGTGATGTCCGAGACGCCGCAGGCGCGGGCCAGCATCCGCAGACCGGCGACCAGGAGGAGGTTCTCCACCGGCTCGGGCAGCTTGCCGTAGCGGTCGGTGAGTTCCTCGCGGACCGCCGCGATGTCCTCCTCCGTGCTGGCCGAGGCGATCGCCCGGTACGCCTGGAGGCGCAGTCGCTCGCCCGGCGCGTAGTCGTGCGGAACGTGCGCGTCCACCGGGAGTTCGATCTTGACCTCCAGCGGGGGCTCCTCCGCGCCGCCCTCCAGGGACGCCCGGTAGTCGGCCACCGCCTCCCCGACCATCCGCACGTACAGGTCGAAGCCGACGCCCGCGATGTGGCCGGACTGCTCACCGCCGAGGAGGTTGCCCGCACCGCGGATCTCCAGGTCCTTCATGGCCACGTACATGCCGGCACCCATCTCGGTGTGCTGGGCGATCGTCGCGAGCCGCTCGTGCGCGGTCTCGGTCAGCGGCTTCTCCGGCGGGTAGAGGAAGTACGCGTAGCCGCGCTCGCGACCCCGGCCCACCCGGCCGCGCAACTGGTGCAGCTGCGAGAGGCCGAAGTTGTCGCCGCGCTCGACGATCAGGGTGTTGGCGTTGGAGATGTCGATGCCGGACTCCACGATGGTGGTGGAGACCAGCACGTCGAACTTCTTCTCCCAGAAGTCCACCACGACCTGCTCCAGTTGCGACTCGCCCATCTGACCGTGGGCGGTCTGGACGCGCGCCTCGGGCACGATCTCGCGGAGTCGGGCCGCGGCACGGTCGATGGACTCGACGCGGTTGTGGATGTAGAAGACCTGGCCCTCGCGCAGGAGTTCACGGCGGATGGCGGCGCCGATCTGCTTCTGCTCGTAGGGGCCGACGAAGGTCAGGACCGGGTGCCGCTCCTCGGGCGGCGTGGTGATCGTCGACATCTCCCGGATGCCGGTGACCGCCATCTCCAGCGTGCGGGGGATCGGCGTCGCGGACATCGTCAGCACGTCCACGTTGGCGCGGAGCTTCTTCAGCTGCTCCTTGTGCTCGACGCCGAACCGCTGCTCCTCGTCGACGATCACCAGCCCCAGGTCCTTGAACTTGGTCTCGGCCGAGAACAGCCGGTGGGTGCCGATGACGATGTCCACCGCACCCTCCCGCAGCCCCTCCAGGACCGCCTTGGCCTCAGTGTCCGTCTGGAACCGGGACAGCGCCCGGACATTGACCGGGAACTGGCCGTAGCGCTCGGTGAACGTGCCGTAGTGCTGCTGGACGAGGAGGGTGGTGGGCACCAGCACCGCCACCTGCTTGCCGTCCTGAACGGCCTTGAAGGCGGCCCGGACCGCGATCTCGGTCTTGCCGTAACCGACGTCGCCGCAGATCAGCCGGTCCATCGGGACCGACTTCTCCATGTCCTCCTTGACCTCGGCGATCGTTGTCAGCTGATCGGGCGTCTCCACGTACGGGAACGCGTCCTCCAGCTCCCGCTGCCAGGGCGTGTCCGGGCCGAAGGTGTGGCCGGGCGCCGCCATCCGCGCCGAGTACAGCTTGATCAGGTCGGCGGCGATCTCCTTGACGGCCTTCTTGGCGCGCGCCTTGGTCTTCGTCCAGTCCGCGCCACCGAGCCGGTGCAGCGTCGGCGCCTCGCCGCCCACGTACTTGGTGACCTGCTCCAACTGGTCGGTGGGGATGTACAGCCGGTCCCCGGGCTGACCGCGCTTGGCCGGCGCGTACTCCACCAGCAGGTACTCCCGGGTGGCGCCCTGGACCGTGCGCTGCACCATCTCGATGTACCGGCCCACGCCGTGCTGCTCGTGGACGATGAAGTCACCGGCCTGGAGGGTGAGCGGATCGATCTGCTTGCGGCGACGGGCCGGCATCCGGGCCGCGTCCTTGCCCGCGGCCTTCTGCCCGGACAGGTCCGTCTCCGTCAGCACCGCGATCTTCAGGCCCGGGTCGACGAAGCCGTTGTCGATCGAGCCGCAGGCCACATGCACCACCGACGGCTCGATCTCCCCGAGGTCGGCCTCCAGCCGGGCGGCGATGCCCTCCCCGCCGAGCACCTCGACCGTACGCGCCGCCGGGCCGTGCCCCTCGGTGACGAACACCGTGCGCCAGCCGTCCGCCAACCACTCCTTGGTGTCGGCCAGCGCCCGTTGCGTATCACCGCGGTACGTCTCCGGGGCGTGCATCCCCAGCTTGAGGGTGTCCCCGTCGGCCGCTTCCTCGTCCGCCGCGAACGGCGACACCGACCACCACATCATGCCCAGCTCACGGGCCCGGTCCCGGACGTCCGCGATGCCCCACAGGGACGCCGCGCCCACGTCGATCGGCGCCGCGCCACCCCCGGCACTGGCCGCCCAGGACGCCTGGAGGAACTCCTGGCTCGTCGTCACCAGGTCCGCCGCCCGGGTCCGCACCCGCTCCGGATCGCAGACCACCGCCATGCTGCCCTTCGGCAGCACATCCAGCAGCAACTCCATGTCGTCGACCAGCACCGGGGCCAGCGACTCCATGCCCTCGACGGCGATCCCCTCGGCGATCTTCCCCAGCAGCTCGCCCAGCTCCGGATGCTGCTCGGCGAGGTCCGCGGCCCGCGCCCGCACCTCATCGGTCAGCAGCAGCTCACGACAGGGCGGCGCCCACAGCCCGTGCTCGGCCACCTCCAGGGAACGCTGGTCGGCGACCTTGAAATACCGGATCTCCTCGACGTCGTCGCCCCAGAACTCCACCCGCAGCGGGTGCTCCTCCGTAGGCGGAAAAACGTCCAGGATGCCGCCGCGGACCGCGAACTCGCCACGCTTCTCGACCAGTTCGACTCGCGCGTACGCAGCCGCCGCAAGACCGTCCACGATCTCTTCGAGATCCGCCGTCTGCCCCGTCCGCAGACTCACCGGCACCAGCTCGCCCAGCCCCTTGACCTGCGGCTGGAGCACCGAGCGGATCGGCGCGACCACCACCGACACCGGGCCCGCCGTCGGGTCGTCCGCGGTCGGGTGCGCCAGCCGGCGGAGCACCGCCAGCCGCCGACCGACGGTGTCCGACCGCGGCGAGAGCCGCTCGTGCGGCAGCGTCTCCCAGGACGGGAACTCCACGACGGAGCTCTCCTCACCGGCCGGCATCAGCGACCGCAGCGCGGCGGCCAGGTCCTCGGCCTCCCGGCCCGTGGCCGTCACCGCCAGCACCGGGCGACCGGTCCGCCGCGCCAGCGCCGCCACCACGAACGGGCGGCCGGCCGGCGGCCCGACCAGGTCGACATGCGGCCGGTGCCCGTCGGCCGCGGCCTTGACCGCTTCGGCGAGCGCCGGGTCCCGTACGACGGCGTCGAGCAGACCACTCAGGCTCATGAAAAGGTTTCCGTCCCAGCGAGGCGAACAACGCGACCGGTCCGCCACCCCCTCGACAGCGCCGACGGGCGCACCCGGACCAGGGCTGACCACCTTACGCCGGACCACCGACAACCGGCCGCCGCAGCGGCCGCCCGCCGCCGTCCCACGCTGCGAGAAACCCCATTCCGCCCCGCCACCGCGCGTGCCAAGGTGTCACCGGAATCGTGCCGACTACACGTACCGCGTCGGCCACACCACACCAGGAGGGGGCCCGGTGAGCCGCACCACCCAGGACAGCCACAGCGCCGGCCGGAACGGCACCGAAAACCAGCCACCCGACAGCCCCACCACCGCCCGCCGCGGCCCCGTCATCGCCGCCCTCATGCTCGGCATGGCCCTGGCCGCCCTCGACTCGACGATCATCGCCACCGCCGTCCCCCAGATCGTCGGCGACCTCGGCGGCTTCGCCGTCTTCTCCTGGCTCTTCTCCGGCTACCTCCTCGCCGTCACCGTCACCCTCCCCGTCTACGGCAAGCTCTCCGACACCTACGGCCGCAAACCCATCCTGCTCGCCGGCATCGTCCTCTTCCTCATCGGCTCCCTGGCCTGCGCCGGCGCCTGGAACATGGGCTCCCTGATCGCCTTCCGCATCCTCCAGGGCCTGGGCGGCGGCGCCCTCCAAGGCACCGTCCAGACCATCGCCGCCGACCTCTACCCGATGAAGGAACGCCCCAAGATCCAGTCCAAGCTCTCCAGCGTCTGGGCCGTCTCCTCGGTCGCCGGCCCCGCACTGGGCGGCCTGCTCACCACCTACGGCGACTGGCGCTGGATCTTCCTGATCAACCTCCCCGTCGGCGCCCTCGCCCTCTGGCTGATCGCCCGCCACTTCCACGACACCCCCCGCGAGCGACCGGCCACCACCGGACGCCGCACCCGCATCGACTGGCCCGGCGCACTCGCCATCTTCGCCACCGGCGGCCTGCTCCTCACCGCCCTCGTCCAGGGCGGCACCGCCTGGCCCTGGCTCTCCCTCCCGTCCCTCCTCCTGCTCACCGGCAGCGCCCTGGCCGCCGCGGCCACCGTCCTGATCGAACGCCGCGCCACCGAACCGATCATCCCCGGCTGGGTCTGGCGCCGCCGCACCATCTCCGCCGTCAACCTCGCCCTGGGCGCCCTGGGCCTGCTGATGGTCGCCCCGACCGTCTTCCTGCCCACCTACGCCCAGGCCGTCCTCGGCCTCGGCCCGACCGCCGCCGGCTTCGTCCTCTCCGTCATGACCCTGAGCTGGCCGATATCCGCCGCCTTCAGCAGCCGCGTCTACAACCGCATCGGCATCCGCAACTGCGCCCTCCTCGGCATCGGCGGCGCCGCCCTGGTCCTGCTCGCCTTCCCCCTGCTCCCCTACCCCGGCGCCGCCTGGCAGCCCGCCCTGCTCATGCTCGCCCTCGGCGCCACGCTCGGCCTCTTCCAACTCCCGCTGATCATCGGCGTCCAGTCCTCCGTCGGCTACGCCGAACGCGGCACCGCCACCGCCTCCATCCTCTTCTGCCGCCAGGTCGGCCAGTCCCTCGGCGCAGCCCTCTTCGGCGCCATCGCCAACACCACCCTCAACGACCGCCTCACCCACGCCCCCACGGCCATCCGCACCGGCCTGCCGCACGACCTCGACGCCGTCTCACACGCCCTCCAACACGCCGGCGCACTCACCGCCCGCGCCGCCGACTACCTACGCCGCGCCGTCGACACCACCGTCGAACACGTCTACCTGGGCGCCGCGGCCGCCGCCGCCCTCGCCTTCCTCACCGTCCTGCTACTGGCCCCCCGCCGCTTCCCCCTCCACCCCGAATCCCACCCGGCCCCCACCACCACAACGAGCACACCAACCGACCACCCCGACACAACGGGAACAGCCGACCCGACCAGCCCGAAGGCCGGGGACGGGGACGGGGACGAGGACGGGGACGGGGCTAAAGGCGGGGACGCGATGAACGATGCGACCGAGGCGAACGGTGACGACAGCGCCGGTGCCCCGCCCACCAGCTGACTGCGTCTGCGTCCACGACCTCGACCTCGACCGCTACGGCGACTGCCGCTGCCGCTGCGGCTGCCGCCCGCCCCCCCACTCGCCGGGTTGATCACGCCCCGACCTACGACTCACATCAGCCGGGCCGGGACCCAATATCGGCCGGGCAGGGGGCTAACCAGCCGCGGCCTAACGCCGCCCCTGGCCACCCCGGTCCACCCGCGGCAACTCCGTCTCCACCGTCTGCTCACTGTCCGGATCCGGCCCCCGGTCCGCACCCGAACCCGAACCCGTCGCCGCCCCAGCACCCGCCCCCGAAGCCACACCGGAACCGGAACCAGCCCCCTCACCAGACCCCGCGCCAGACCCCGACCCCGACCCCGACCCCGAGAACTCCGCCGGGTCCTTCCCCGTCAACGCCGCCAGACTGTTGCGCACATGCGTCATGTGGACCCGGACCTCCTCGCGGGCCTCATCGTGCTCCCGCACGATCCGCTCGGTTGTCCGCTCGATCCGCTCCACCTCGACCCTGGCCTGCGCCAACAGCTCCGCCGCCTGCGCCTCGGCGTCCTCCATCCGGTGCCGCGCGGCCTCCTCGGTCTCCGCCGTCAGCCGCCGCCGCTCGGCCATCACCGCCTCCCCGTGGGCGTCCAACTCGGCGACCCGCTGGTCCATCTCGGTCTCCAGGCGCGCGAGTTCCCGCTCCAGGGCGTCCCACTCCTCGGCGTGCCGGGCCTCCTGGTCCTTCAGCAGCCGCTCGGTACGCCGCCGGGTCTCCGCCAGTTCCGCCGCAGCCTCCGCCCGCAACTGCTCGGCCTCCTGGACAGCCGCCGCCACCAGCTCCGCCGCCTCGTCAGCCGCCGCCTTCTCCGTATGCCGGGCGTCCTCCTCCACCTCCGTCCGCAGCCGCTGCGCCGCCTTGTCCGCCGCGTCCTGGACGTCCTGCGCGTAGTCGGCCGCATCGTCGTGCGCCTGCTCCGCGTCCGCCGCCGCCTCGGACCGCAGCCGCGCCGCCTCGGACTCCGCCGTCGTCAGAATCAGCCGCGACTGCTCACCGAGGGACTCGTAGGTCTGCTCCGGCAGCTGCGTCACATAGGCCCGCAGTTCGCCGAGTTCGGCCTCCATCTCGTTGGCCAGAACGGTCAACCGGGCGGCACGCTCCCAACAAGAGTCGCGGTCGATCGAGAGCCCCTCGACACGCCGGTCCACGTCCTCCGGGCGATAACCGCGCCCTCGTACGGTCTCGAACCCGTGAGGCGAAACCGAAGTACTCATCCCTCAAGCCCCTCTCCGCTGCGCACAGCAGTCGCGCGGACCCGCAAACTTCCGCACAGTCCCGCGCACATCTTTCTGGATCGGCCCGAAGCGGTTCCATCACGACACTCCGCCCATTCCTTCCCACAAGGATGCGTCATTTGCCACCAGAAGCCGGAATTGGATCTTCGCCCGCGAGGGGGGTTTGCCATCCCCCACGTTGCCGAGGCGAGCAGACCCACCGCGGGAGCAGCGGATCCACCCCAGGACGGGGCAGTTCCACCGCCGGACGGGGCAGCTTCACCCGAGGAGGGGACAGGTTCGTTACGGGAGGGGCGGGTTCGTCACGCGGGGGAAGGTCCGCTATGCGAGGGGGCAGGCCCGCCGCCGGGGACAGCCGGCTTCGCCGCCGGCCCGGGCAGGCTCGTCGACGCGAGATGGATTCGCCGCCGGGGGCACCTCACACATACCGCCGGTCACACATACCGCCGGCCCCTGACGGCCAGCTGCCACGCACCGCCACCGCGGCGCCGGGAGGCGGTTCCACAGCCCGCCCGCACGCCGCTCAACAGTCGCCCGCTCGACAGTCGGCCACCGGCCGTCGCCGCTCGGCGGTCGGCGGGGCGGCAACCAGCAACCCACCTTGGGCACCCGCAGGCCCGCCGCGGCTCACCACCTCGCCGCACGCCCACCGCGCCACGCCGTGCCGCCCCGCCGCCGCCTCCTCCTCATTCCGGCAACGATTACGGAGCGTGAGGCATTCCCTACTCCATTACGGAGTGTAATCGACGGGTTGGTGCGGCGGTAGACCCGAACCACCGCACCCCCACCGCGGGACACCGCAGGCCGCCGTGGAACGCCTACAACAACCCGTCCCACATCTGTTCCAGCAGGACGGACCACCACGTCTCCGGCGACCCCAGCGCCGGCGGGTCCAACGCCACCAGCTGCGCCTGGAAGTCCACCGTCCAGCGGCCGGCCTGCTCGGGCGTCAACCCGTACCGCAGGCGCCACATCCGCCCCAGCATCGCCAGGCACCGCACGAACTCCGGCAGCCCGCTGTTCACGAACTGCGGCGCGACGGACTGCCCGCCGGGCCCGGCCTCCAGTGGGACCGTCACGATGTTCGCGGTCCCGTACTGGACGCACAGCTGACGGCCGAAGTCGTTGCCCATCACCAGATACGAGCCCGCATCCGGTGCCGGCTGCACCATCCGTTCCGCCGCCAGCTCCGCCAACGTCGGCACCGGACGCCCCGGCTGCGCCTGCGCCCAGAAGAACGGCCCGAAGTCGACCGGCAACCCGGCCCACACCAGCGTCTGCGCAACGACATCCGGCACGCCCTGCCGGGAGACCGCCCGCTGCTCGAAACGGAAGATCCCCTGCGGCCCGAACGCCTGCTCCAGCTCGTGCCCGATGGCCTGCGGCGGCACCGGAGGCACCGGCTGCACCTGCGACGGATGCGGCAACGGCGCCCGTACCGGCGCGGGCCGCGCCGGCCCATCGGCGACCTGGTGCAGCTCGCCCTGATGCTCGATCAGGTGCCGGACGCCCTGCTGGCGCGAAGCGTGGTCCTTGCCGTACGCGGCGGTGTGGCTGATCCGCACCTGCGGCCAGGTCTCCCGGATCATCCGCGCGCAGTAGCCACCGGGCAGATCGCAGCACTCCAGCTCGGTGTGCAGCTCCACCACCTGCTGCGGCGGGACGTTCATCCCGCGCAGTTCGTGCAGCAGTTGCCACTCCGGATGCGGCGTACCCGGCGCCGAGCGGCGCACGATCTTCTGCTCGCTGCCGTCCGGCGCACGGTAGCTCAGGACGGCCATGTAGCCGGGGCCGACGGTCGGCTGGCCACTGGGCGCCTGCGGGTAGCCGTACGCACCGGGCGCACCCGGCCCCCCAGACACACCCGGCCCTCCAGGAACACCCTGCCCAGGCGGAGCCCCCTGCCCTACGGGAGCACTTTGCCCTACGGGACCCGGCACACCGGGGCCCGGCACACCGGGCGGACCCGGCGGCGGACCGGGCTGCGCGGGCGGGGCCATCGGCGGAGCCGGCGGCATGCCGGGACCGGCGGTCGGCGGCATGCCCGGCCCCCCGGACAGCGCGGCACCGTCCGCGAACATCGTGGCCGCGGCATGCACCCCGCCCCCGGCACCGGCACCACCCTGCGGAACGGACGGCGGAACGGACGGCGGAGCAGGCGGCAGAGGCGGGCCGTCCTGGCCACCAGGGCCGGGGCCGGCGCCGGGACCGGGAACGCCCGGGGCACCGCCGGACTTACCCGACGCCCCCAGGGGCTTCGGCGCGCCCAACGGGCCGGGAGGCGGCGGCGGAGGCATACCGGGACCACCGGAAGCACCCGGTCCCCCAGAAGGACCGGGCCCGCCAGGACCACCGGCGGCGCCACCCGGGCCGGGCGCAGCGGCTTGCAGGGCCGCGCCGTCCGCGAGCATCGTCGCCGCGGCGTGCACCCCACCCCCGGGACCGCCCCCGGGGCCACCCGCGCCAGCACCAGCACCAGCCGTACCAGAACCGCCGATACCGGACGCACCGCCCATACTGCCTGCACCACCCGAACCACCGGTGGCGCCGGCGCCGCCGGAGCCCCCACCGGGGCCGTCCACGGCACTCAAGTCCAGTGCGGAAGCGTCCAGTTGGGACACCAGCTGGGTCGGTACGTAACCACCGGCCGGCGCACCGGCAGCGACCGGGCCCGGGGCCGGTGGCGGGGCCGCCGGACCGTCGGCGGGACGCGCGTCGGCCTTCTGGGTCTCGGCGGCCGCGACCGCCTCCGGGTCCAGCCGTCCGCCGTCCCGGCCCGCGCCGGGAATTCCGGGCGTGCCAGGGGGAGGCGGCGGGCCGCCGGCGTTGCCGGGCAGCGAGGAACCGGCCGCCGGCATCGTCGCCACGGCGTGCACGCCCCCGCCGGGGCCACCCTCGGACGGCGGGGCCGGCGGAGCCTGCGGCACCACACCGGGCGGCGGCGGTACGTCGGCGATCGGCGCCCCGGTCGGCGGCGGCAGGTCGCGCAGGGCGCCCGGCGCCGTGGACGGCATGGACGGCGCGGGCGGAGCCGGCGGCACACCGGGCGGCATGGGCGGCATCGGCGGCGGCGAGGACGGCATCGGGGGCAGCCCACCGGGACCGCCGGGACCGCCGGGACCGCCGGCGCCTGACTGGCCCTGGCCGGGCACGTCGGGCGACGGCGGGGGCAGCGCGGGCGAGATCTTCGTACGCGGCAACTGGCTTCCGCGGTGCAGCAGTTCGGTCTTGGCGTCGGGCCGCACCCGCGGCGTCGAGGGGGTGTCCTCGTCATCGGAACCGGCTAGCGGCGGCGCGAACACCGTCTGCGGCGGCGCCACCGAACGGTCCTCGCCGTTCCCGCCCGCGGTGGTGTCCGCGGCGGCCCACGGCGTGTCGTCAGCCGCAGCGGGGACGGGGGAGGACGAAGAAGAGAAGGAAGGGGAAGGGGAAGGGGAAGGGGAAGGGGAAGGGGAAGGGGAAGGGGAAGGCTGCGACGAGGACGGGAACACGGAAGGATCCGGGTCAGGATTCAGGCCCGGGTCCGGGTCCGCGTTCACGCTGACGTCGGCCCAGGCATCCGCGGGCGCGGCCCCCGAGCCGGCCACGGCCGACTGCTCATCGGACGCGCCCCCAGCAGCCCCAGCCGCCACCACCCCCGCAGCCACCCCATAACCAGCCCCGGAAGCCGAGCCAGAACCGGAATCGGAACCGGAACCAGAACCAGCGGAATCAGCAGCACCGGCACCAGAAGCAGCCCCGACCCCAGCCCCAGACTCAGGCGCAGCCCCAGCCCCAGCCCCAGAAGCGCCACCGCCCCCGCCCCTGCCATCCGTCCCCTTCCGGCCGGCGAGTCCCATCGCGTCCGCCGCCTCCTGCAACCACTCCGGCGGCGTCAGCAGGAACGACGTGGCTTCCAGGTCGATCCGCTGCGGCGGCTCCGCCGCCTCGTACCCGGCCTCCGCCGCCGCGCCGTACTCCTCCTCGTAACGGCGGATCACCTCGCCCACCGGCAACCCCGGCCACAGCGTCGTCTCCCCGCTGTCCCGGGCGATCACCAGCCGGCTGCGGCCGCCCTCACCGGCCCGACCGTCACCCTCCCGGTCCTCCCGGTCCTCGGCCCACGCCACGAAGCCCAGCGCGAACTCCCGTACCCGCACCTCGCGGTGGAACGTGGGCGACACCTCGCCGTTGACCCACCGCTCGGCGCGCTCCTGCGCCTGTGCGAACGTCACCACTGCACTCAGCCCCCCACCGGCACGGCGTACGCGAAGCCGCCGTCCACCATCAGGTTCGCCACGGTCTCCAGCTCCGGCGGATTGCCCGCCAGCCGCAGGAGGAAGTCATCGAAGTCCACACCACACGGCAGCATCAGCCGCTCCACCCGCTCCTGCACCGACCACCCGTCCTGATCGCGGGCGTCGTCGTACGGACAGAACCACACCGAGCCCAGTGCCTCGCCGCGCACCTTCACCGCGACCACCCCGCCCTGTGCGAACGCCACACCCAGATAGTCCTTGGTGAAGTGATCCCGCAGGCACTTGTTCACGTAGACGAGATCGTTGACCGCGGCGTCGTCGCGCACCGCGAAGAACGGCTGGTCGACCAGGAGGCCCAGCTCCGCGTCGAGCGCCGCCCCCACCGGCGCGCACCCGCCCGCCGCCTTCAGGAACGACCGGTACGCCCCCGGCAGCCGGTAGCCCAACGCCTCCTCGGCCTGTGCCACCTGCTCCTCGGCCACCGCCAGCTCCCGCCGTGGCAGTCCGAAATGCACCGGCCGGGTCTCCTGCAAGGGCCGCGTCCCCCGCTTGTCGTGCGCCACCGCCGTCGTCGCCAGCCCCGCGTGGTGCCGCAGCAACGCCTTCACCTCGACCGGGACCAGCTCCATCCGCCGCGTTCCCGCCACGTGGTGCCAGGTCCAGCCATGCGGCGTCGCCACCGCCGGCACGTCTATCCACAGCTCGTGCCCCTGCGCGTGCAGCGCCGCATTCGCCGACACGAAGTCCGTCAGCCGCAGCTCATCGACGCCGAAGCCCTCCGGCGGCTCGGCGATCTCCGCCGCCGCCCGGGCGTACGGCGAGAAGTCCGGGAAGCCGTTCCCGTCCATCCGCACCCCCGCCGGATACCGCGCGGCACGCACCGGATCCGGGAAATGCACGACCTGCCCGGCATAGGCCGAGTTCGGTGGCACGGGACGTCCTCCGGCCTGGAGGCCGGGATGCGCCCCCAGCCCTTGCCGACCTGTCGTCATCGCGGTTGCCCCCTGGCTGAAGCTGGCTTTGGGGCACAGCCTATGCGGTGCCGCAACACCCTCCACCGCCCCCGCCCGCAGCGCACGTCAGCCCCGCGACACACCCGCGTCACCCCCCGCCCCGCACCCCCCGGCGCCACCCGACCGCACCCCGCCGACCAGGCCCGTTACCAGACGACCGACAGACCGTCACACCTCAGTGACATCCCCGACAGCGCGCCCGACTACCGCAACACCCAGCACATTTGGCAATCTGACCTCCGCAACCAGGGGGATTGCAGGGAGGGAAGCACCACCATGAGCGCCACCGCACACCACACGACCACCACCGGCGACCCCCGCGCCACCGGTGACCCCCGCATCGGCTGGAGCGGCACCGCGGACGCCGACCGCGCGCCCGCCCTCCGCCACCGCCGCGACGGCATCCTCCCCACCATCGGCGCCGCCCTGTCCGTACGCGGACAAACCCTCACCTGTACGGCGAGCAAAGCCGAACAGCCCCCCACCCTGCACCCCCTCGTGCAGGACTTCCTCGACACCCTCACCACCGCACAACGCGACCGCTTCACCGGCCGCTGCCCCGAAGCGGTCCTCCTCTCCCGCCACCTCCTCGCCGTCGAGGCCAACCGCGGCAAGCGCGCCTCCCGCAAACCCCTCACCAACGGCGAAGCCCGCCGCTCCCTGAAACACTCCAAGATCACCGCACGTCACATCCGCGAGGACGGCGACCCCCAGCACGGCAGCTACGCACCCCCCTGCCGCTCCTGCGACGCACTCCTCGCCCACTTCGGCGTCATGCCCATCGGGGCCACGACGCCCCAAGGGAGCTGACCGCCACCATGCCGCCCACCCCCACCCACGACGACCCGGGATCCACCCGCTTCCCCGCCGCCGTCGACATCGCCCTGCAGAACGCCGGCTGGCAACCCGGCCGCTGGGACATACAGCAGGCCGAACACTGGGCCGACGCCCTGGGCACCCACACCTCGCCCGCCGGCCACCGCCACACGATCTTCCCGGCCGCCGTCGAGGCATGGGCCGAATTCGGCGGCCTGTCCATCGCCGGCCCCGGCCCCGGCCGCCACATCGCCCCCACCCCCTTCGTCATCGACCCCCTCCTCGGCCTCCACCTCGCCCGCACCCTCGGCGACCTCGGCCGCGCCCTCGACACCCACGTCGCCCCCCTCGGCCAGGAACAACTCCCCGACACCAAGGCGACCCGCGGCAGCACCCACCCCCAGGCCACCCTCGCCATCGACACCGAAGGCCGCGTCTACAGCCTCGACCACACCGGCGACTGGTACCTCGGCCCCGACCTCGACCAAGCCCTGGGCACCCTCATCCTGGGCACCCGCCCCAGCCGCCTGACCGTCTCCGGCGACTGACGCGACACCCGACGCGACCTGCGACGCGGCGCACGGGGAAACGCACCCGCAGCGGACCGCAAACGGGCACCGCCAGCCCCGAGGCACCGTCACCGACACCCCCGGGGCACCGGCCTCAGGCCGCCGCCCCCACCGGCACCACCGCCGACACCCGGAAACCCCCCGCCTCCGTCGGCCCGGACACGAACACCCCGCCCAGCGCCGTCACCCGCTCCCGCATCCCCACCAGACCGTTCCCCCCGCTCGGCAGCCCGGCATCCGTCGCGTCCCGTTCCGACGGACCGTTCTCCACCTGCACCGCCACCTCACCGGCCCGATGCGCCAACCGCACCCGCGCCCGCGCCCCCGGCGCATGCTTGTGCACGTTCGTCAGCGCCTCCTGCACCACCCGGTACACGGTCTGCTCCACCCGCGCCGCATACCGAGGCGCACCGACGACGCCCACCGCGACCGGCTCCCCGTCGCCACCGTGCACCGAGAACTCCACCGCCATCCCGGCCACCCGGGACTGCTCCACCAACGCCCCCAGCTCCCCCAGCCACGGCCCGTCGCTCTCCAGGTCCGCGCCACCCGCCGGCCCCCCGGCCGCCCCCGCAACGGCACCCGCCGGCACGTCCGCGACACCCTCCGCCGCCTGCCGCGACACCCGCGACGCCACCGCCGCCAACCGCTCCGGCTCATCCGAACCCACCGGCCCGCGCACCGCCGCACCGTCCGCCGTACGCAGCACCCCCAACATCTCCCGCAGCTCCGTCAGCGCCTGCCGCCCCATGTCCCCGACCAGACCGGCGTTCCGCGACGCCTTCTCCGGGTCCTTCAACGCCACCGCCTGCAACGCCGCCGCGTGCACCACCATCAAGCTCACCCGGTGCGCGACCACGTCGTGCATCTCCCGCGCGATCCGCGTCCGCTCCTCGTTACGGGCCCACTCCGCCCGTTCCTCGGCCCGATCCGCCAGCAGCGACAGCTCCCGCTCCAGACCGTCCGCCCGCTCCCGCAGGCTCACCACCAGCCGCCGCCGCGCCCCGACGTACAACCCCCACAACACCGGCGGAGCCGTCAGCACCAGCCCCACCGCCAGTGCCATCACCGTCACGAACCACACCGGCGGATGGAACTCCGGCTGCCCCGCCACGTCCTGCCGCATGCTGAAGAACGTCGTCACCACGGTGCCGACCACCGTCATCCCGGCCAGCAGCCCTATGATCCGCCGCGGCACGTCCGACGCCGCGAGCGTGTACAGCCCCACCACGCTCAGCAGCCCGCCCATCTCCGCGGGCATCACGGCGATCGACGTCAGCACCACCGCCACCGGCCACCGGCGCCGCACCAAGAGCACCGGCCCGGCCACCAGACCCAGCAGCACCCCCGCCACCACCGGTATCCCCGACGAGTGCGCGAACGGCACCCCCTCGGCCATGCACTCCACCATGGACACCAGGGCGAGCAGCACGTCCAGTACGACACTCCGCCGCCGCGCCCACCACCAGGGACCGCCCCCCGGCCTCCCTCTCGCGGCCACGCTCTCACTTGCCCCCGTTGCGGTCATACCGACCAGCGTACGGGCGCCGGCCCGCCTTCCCCGGGCCCGCTCTCACCACACGTTCAGCCCGTTACCAACCCTTACGGCCAGTTATCGCTCGAACTATTGAATCGCTCGCATTTTCGCCCTTCACCCACCCCACCCCCGCCAGCCTGTTCCCATGACGCACACCCATCCACCCCACCCCCACCCCGACTACGAAGCCTTACGCCCCCAAGCCGTCGCCCTCCGCCACGCCGGCCTCAGCCGCCGCCAGATCCGCGACCGGCTGCACATCCACAACAACGACGTCCTCAACCGTCTCCTGGAAGGCGTTCCGGTCCCGGAGTGGACCAAGCGCCCCAACGCCAAGGACGACGTACGCGCGCAGGCCCGCGAGCTGCGCAAGCAGGGCATGACGTACGACCAGATCCAGCTCGAACTGGGCTGCTCGAAGAGCTCGATCTCGCTGTGGGTACGGGACCTACCGAAGCCGGAGCGGCGCCCCGCGTCGGAGCAGGCCCGGATCGCCGGCCGCAAACGCTGGGACCACGAGCTGGCCGTGCGAGACGAGGAACGCCAGCGGACCAAGGGCGCGGCGACAGCGGAGGTCGGCGCCATGTCCGACCGGGAACTGCTCTTCGCCGGGGCAGCGCTGTACTGGGCCGAGGGCACCAAGGACAAGCCGTACGCCCGGCGGGAGTACGTCGTCTTCGTCAACAGCGACCCCGGTGTGATCCAGGTCTTCCTGTCCTGGCTGCGGCTGCTCGGCGTCGAGCCGGAACGCCTGCACTACCGCGTGATGATTCATGTCACTGCGGACGTGGCGGCAGCCGAGCGCTACTGGGCCGGTCTCGTGGGTGTCGACGTCTCCGCGCTCCAGAAAACGACGATCAAGAAGCACAACCCGAAGACCGTCCGCAAGAACACCGGAGAGGGCTACTACGGCTGCCTGGTGATCCGCGTGTTGCAAAGCGCTGACCTATACCGTCGCATCGAAGGCTGGTGGTACGGCATAGTGTTGGGTGCCAAGCGGGCAGCCTGACGGAATGTCCGGTTTACGCCGGCTTGCACTCCCCTATGGTGTAATTGGCAACACGGGTCACTTTGGATGATTTGTTCCAGGTTCGAGTCCTGGTAGGGGAGCAGAGCAAACTGCGGGTCCTGACCAGCCGGTCAGGACCCGCCCTCGTTTCCTCAGCAAAACGCCCCGGTATCCTTCGGATGACCACCACCCGAAGTAGCCAAGAAGCCGAAGGGCATCCCGTGAGCGCCAACCGCCCGGCCGCCGTCGTCGTTCTCGCAGCGGGTGAGGGCACCCGCATGAAGTCGACGACCCCCAAGGTCCTGCACGCGATCTGCGGCCGATCCCTCGTCGGACACGTCGTCGCCGCATCCCGCGAGCTGGACCCCGAACACCTCGTCGTGGTCGTCGGCCACGCCCGCGAGCAGGTGCAGGAGCACCTCGCCGCGATCGATCCCGCCACCCGCAGCGCCGTGCAGCACGAGCAGAACGGCACCGGCCATGCCGTCCGCACGGCGTTGGAGGAGCTGAGCGGCGACGGCATCACACTGGACGGCACGGTCGTCGTGGTGTGCGGTGACACTCCCCTGTTGACCGGTGAGACGCTGCGGCAGCTCAGCGAGACGCACGCCGCGGACGGCAATGCCGTGACCGTGCTGTCGGCCGAGGTGCCGGACGCGACGGGCTACGGGCGGATCGTGCGGGACGGGGCGTCCGGCACGGTGACCGAGATCGTCGAGCACAAGGACGCGAGCGAGGCGCAGCGGGCCATCCGGGAGATCAATTCCGGGGTGTTCGCGTTCGATGCGCGGTTGCTGGTCGATGCGCTGGGCAAGGTGCGTACGGACAACAGCCAGGGTGAGGAGTACCTCACGGACGTGCTGGGGATTCTGCGGTCGGCGGGGCACCGGGTGGGTGCCGCGGTGGCGGCGGACCACCGGGAGATCCTGGGGATCAACAACCGGGTGCAGCTGGCGGAGGCCCGACGGCTGCTGAACGCGCGGCTGTTGGAGCGGGCGATGTTGGCCGGTGTGACGGTGGTCGATCCGGCGTCGACGTGGGTTGATGTGTCGGTGACGTTCGAGCAGGACGCGACGGTGCACCCGGGGACGCAGTTGCTGGGGTCGACGCATCTGGGGTCGGGGTCCGAGGTGGGGCCGCAGTCGCGGCTGAAGGACACCGTCGTGGGTGCGGGGGCGTCGGTGTCGTTCACGGTGGCCGATGGTGCGGAGGTCGGGCCGGAGGCTTCGGTGGGTCCGTATGCGTATTTGCGTCCGGGGGCGGTTCTGGGTCTGAAGTCGAAGGCCGGAACGTTTGTCGAGATGAAGAATTCGCAGATCGGTGAGGGTACGAAGGTGCCGCATCTGTCGTATGTGGGGGATGCGACGATCGGCGAGTACACCAATATCGGTGCGGCGAGTGTTTTTGTGAACTACGACGGTGAGGCGAAGCACCACACGACGGTCGGGTCGCATTGCAAGACGGGCTCGGACAACATGTTTGTGGCGCCTGTCACGATCGGGGACGGCGCGTACACCGCGGCCGGTTCGGTCATTACCAAGGATGTGCCCCCGGGTTCGCTGGCGGTCGCGCGTGGCCAGCAGCGGAACATCGAGGGTTGGGTCGCGCGCAAGCGGCCCGGGAGCGCCGCCGCGCAGGCCGCTTCGTCCGTTCATCAGGATGTGGAGTCGGGTCAGGGGTCCGGCCGGAAGTCCGAGGGTGAGCGGTGACTGTGCCAACGGGTGCGCCGTGCGGGGCGTACGGTGATGAGCGCATGCAAACTGTGATGCAAGGAGATTTGCTGTGACCGGGATCAAGACGACCGGCGAGAAGAAGCTGATGCTCTTCTCCGGCCGCGCCCACCCCGAGCTTGCCGAGGAGGTCGCGCACCAGCTGGGTGTGGGCCTGGTCCCGACGAAGGCTTTTGACTTCGCGAATGGCGAGATCTATGTCCGCTATCAGGAGTCGGCGCGTGGCGCTGATTGCTTTTTGATTCAGAGCCACACGGCTCCGATCAATAAGTGGATCATGGAGCAGCTGATCATGCTTGATGCGTTGAAGCGGGCTTCGGCCCGGAGCATCACCGTGGTCGTGCCGTTCTACGGGTATGCGCGTCAGGACAAGAAGCACCGTGGGCGTGAGCCGATTTCGGCGCGGCTGATCGCGGATCTGATGAAGACGGCGGGCGCGGACCGCATCGTCACGGTGGATCTGCACACGGATCAGATCATGGGCTTCTTCGACGGTCCGGTGGATCACCTTTTCGCGCTGCCGGTGCTGGCGGATTACGTGGGCGCGAAGGTGGACCGGAACAAGCTGACCGTGGTGTCTCCGGATGCGGGTCGGGTGCGGGTGGCGGACCGGTGGTGTGACCGGCTGGGTGCGCCGCTGGCGATCGTCCACAAGCGGCGGGACAAGGACGTGGCGAATCAGGTCACGGTCCATGAGGTCGTCGGTGATGTGAAGGGCCGGGTGTGTGTCCTGGTCGACGACATGATCGACACCGGTGGCACGATTTGCGCGGCGGCTGAGGCGCTGTTCGCCAATGGTGCGGAGGACGTGATCGTGACGGCGACGCACGGTGTGCTGTCGGGTCCGGCGGCGGATCGGCTGAAGAATTCGAAGGTGAGCGAGTTCGTGTTCACGAACACGCTGCCGACGCCTTCGGAGCTGGAGCTGGACAAGATCACGGTGCTGTCGATGGCGCCGACGGTCGCGCGGGCGATCCGTGAGGTGTTCGAGGACGGTTCGGTGACGAGCCTGTTCGACGAGCAGTGAGCCGGCGGTCGGCGGTGGCCGACTAGATCGACTTTGGGGCGGCCTTTGTCGCCGGGTAGACTCTTGGAGTTGCTCGGCGAGGGAGGCCGCCTCTTTGTGGCGGTTGTCCGTTATCGACGCGCTCTTCGTAGCAGGTCTGTCGTGGGCCGGGTGACGTCCCGCAGATTCTTTTCAGATACGAGGAGCTGGCATGGCTGAGATCAAGCTTGTCGCTGAGGCCCGGAACGACTTCGGTAAGGGTGCGGCGCGTCGTCTGCGTCGTGAGGCGAAGGTTCCCGCGGTCATTTACGGCCACGGTGCGGAGCCGAAGCACGTGGCGGTCGACAGCCACGCGCTGATGATGGCGCTGAAGACCTCGAACGCGCTGATCCGCCTTGAGGGCGAGGGCACCGACGAGCTGGTGATCCCGAAGGCGGTGCAGCGTGAGGCGATCCGTCGCTTCCTGGTGCACGTGGACTTCCTGGCCGTGACGAAGGGCGAGAAGGTCTCCGTCGAGCTGCCGATCCAGACCGAGGGCGAGCTGGCCCCGGGTGGCAACCTGCTGGAGCACCTGCTCAACGCGCTGCCGGTCGAGGCCGAGGCGACCCACATCCCCGAGTCCGTGACCGTGTCGATCGCGGGCCTGGACGCCGGTCACACCGTGCTGGCCAAGGACATCGCGCTGCCGGCGGGCGTTTCGCTGGCGGTCGAGGAGGACGCCGCGGTGCTGCAGGTCGTTGCGGCGCAGGCGGAGGCTCCGGCCGAGGGTGCTGCCGAGGGTGAGGGCGCCGAGGGCTGAGTCCAGCTCCGGTAGTTTTCTGGTCCAGCCGCTGTCCCGCGCCGTCAGGTGTCGGGCCGGCGGTTGGACTGTTTTGCTTTCATTGGGTTTTTCGTTTTCACCGGTCCGGTTCCCGGGGTGCGCGGTTTCCTCGGGATGCACAGCAAGGAGACACGCAGATGTCGGACGCAGACAGCCCCTGGCTGGTGGTGGGGCTGGGTAATCCGGGTCCGGATTATGCGGGGAATCGCCACAATGTGGGGTTCATGGTGGCGGATCTGCTGGCGGAGCGGATGGGGGGCCGTTTCAAGGCGCACAAGGCGCGGGCTCAGGTGGTGGAGGGGCGTTTCGGTCCGCCGGGTCCGTTGAGCCGTCGGGTGGTGGTGGCGAAGCCGATGTCGTTCATGAACCTGTCGGGTGGGCCGACGACGGCGTTGCGGGATTTCTACAAGGTGCCGGTGGCCAACATCGTTGCGGTGCATGACGAGTTGGACATTGAGCACGGGGCGTTGCGGCTGAAGCTGGGGGGCGGTGACAACGGGCACAACGGGCTGAAGTCGATCACGAAGTCGTTGGGTGCGGAGTATCACCGGGTGCGGTTCGGGATCGGTCGGCCGCCGGGGCGGATGCCGGTGGCGGATTTCGTGTTGAAGGATTTCTCGTCGGCGGAGCGCAAGGAGTTGGGGTACTTCGTGGACCGGGCGGCGGACGCGGTGGAGGCGTTGGTCGTGGAGGGTCTGGAGCGGGCTCAGTCGACGTACAACTCGTGAGGGGTCTGCGGTGCCGCTCGGCATCGGGTGTGACGACGGCGGGGCCGTCCGGAGGGTGTTCCGGGCGGCCCCGCCGTGGTGTGGGTGGGTGGGTCAGCCGGTGTTGCGGAGGCCGGCGGCGACGCCGTTGACGGTGAGGAGCAGGGCGCGGGAGAGCAGTGGGTCGGGTTCCTGTCCGGCGGTGGCTGCGTCGCGCTGGCGCTTGAGGAGGGAGACCTGGAGGTAGGAGATGGGGTCGAGGTAGGCGTCGCGGACGTGGAAGGTCTGCTTGAGCACCGGGTTGGAGTCGAGGAGTTCGTGCTCGCCGGTGATGCGGAGGACTTCGGCGACGGTGAGTTCGTGTTCGGCCTTGATGGTGGCGAAGACGTGCTGGAGGTCGTCGGGGACGAGGGTGTCGACGTAGTGCTGGGCGATCCGCAGGTCGGTCTTGGCCAGCGTCATTTCGACGTTGGAGAGGAAGTTGCGGAAGAAGTGCCAGTGCCCGTGCATTTCGTCGAGGACGCTGCCGAGGCCGGCTTCGCGGGCGGCCTTGAGGCCGGTGCCGACGCCGAACCAGCCGGGGACGATCTGGCGGGACTGGGTCCAGCCGAAGACCCACGGGATGGCGCGGAGGCCGTCGAGGCCGGCGCCGGAGTCGGGGCGGCGGGAGGGCCGGGAGCCGAGGTGGAGTTCGGCGAGCTGGTCGACGGGGGTGGAGGCGAAGAAGTAGGAGGGCAGGTCGGGGTCTTCGACGAGGTGGCGGTAGGCGCCGTGGGCGGCGTCGGAGACGGTCTCCATGGCGGCGTCCCAGCGGGCCAGGGCCTCGTCGGACTGGCGGGGTGCGGTGTGCAGGGCGGATGCCTGGAGGGTCGCCGCGACGGTCAGTTCGAGGTTTTCCCTGGCGAGTGAGGGGACGAGGTACTTGTCGGAGATGACCTCGCCCTGCTCGGTGACCTTGATCTCGCCTTCGAGGGTGCCGTAGGGCTGGGCGAGGATCGCGTCGTGGGAGGGGCCGCCGCCGCGGCCGACGGTGCCGCCGCGGCCGTGGAAGAGGCGGAGGCGTACGCCGTGGCGGTGTGCGACGTCACGGAGCAGGCGTTGGGCGCGGTGGATCTCCCACTGGCTGGTGGTGATGCCGCCGAACTTGGAGGAGTCGGAGTAGCCGAGCATGACCTCCTGGACGTCGCCGCGGAGGGCGACGAGGCGGCGGTAGGAGGGGTCGGAGAGCATGTCGTCGAGGAGCTGGTCGGCGATCTTCAGCTCGTCGGTGGTCTCCAGGAGGGGGACGATGCCGATCTTGGCCCAGCCGGCGTGCAGGTCGATGAGGCCGGCTTCGCGGGCGAGGACGGCGGCGGCGAAGACGTCGTCGGAGCCCTGGCACATCGAGATGATGTAGGACTCGATGACCTCGGGGCCGAAGGTCTTCTTGGCCTTGCGGATGGTGCGGAAGACGCCGAGGGTCTTGGCGCCGGCTTCGTCGAGGGGCGGCGGGGTGGGGGCGAGCGGCCGGCGCGAGCGGAGTTCCTTGGCGAGGAGCTTGCGGCGGTAGTCGCGGGGCATGTCGACGTAGCGCCAGGATTCCTCGCCGAGGCGGTCGAAGAGCTGGCCGAGGGCGTGGTGGTGGGCGTCAGCGTGTTCGCGGACGTCCATGGTGGCGAGCTGGAGGCCGAACGCGCCGATGGTGCGGAGGGTGCGCTCCAGGCGGCCGTCGGCGATCAGGCCGCCGCGGTGGGCGCGCAGCGAGGTCTGGATGAGGGTGAGGTCGTCGAGGAGTTCGCTGGTGCCGAGGTAGTCGCGGCCGGGGACGTGGGGGGTGTCGCTGGCCAGGCGCTCGCGGGTGTTGAGGAGCTTCTGGCGGATGCAGGTGGCCTTGAGGCGGTAGGGCTCTTCGCTGTTGAGGCGCTTGTAGCGGGGGCTGATCTCGGGGAGGAGGTCGAGGTCCCGCTGGAGGGAGGCCAGGAGTTCGTCGGTGGCGCCGCAGTTGCGGATGGAGTTGGAGAGGGCGCCGCGGAGTTCGTCGACGTGTTCCAGGGCGTCGGTGATGCCGTGTTCGTGCTGGAGGATCAGGACGTCCCAGGTGACCTGGGGGGTGACGTTGGGGTTGCCGTCGCGGTCGCCGCCGATCCAGGTGCCGAAGGTGAGGGGGCGGGTGCCGGCGGGGAGTTCGGTGCCGGCGCGTTCGAGTTCGGCGGCGAGGTCTTCGAGGACGTCGCCGACTGCGCCGCGGCCCAGTTCGTCGAGGTAGTAGATGGCGTTGCGGGCCTCGTCGGTGGGCTCGGGGCGGGCCACGCGGAGTTCGTCGGTCTGCCAGATCAGGTCGACGTTCTCGGCGAGGCGGAGGTCGATGCGGCGGCGGTCCGTGGGGTCGGTGCGGTCCAGCAGTTCGGCGATCTTGCGGAGCTTGGTGAGGACGGAGCGGCGGGCGGCCTCGGTGGGGTGGGCGGTGAAGACGGGGCGGACGCCGAGGTTGCGGGCGGTTTCCCGCAGGTGCTGGGGGTCGGCGTCCTTGAGCATGTCGGCGGTGCGGGCGAGGATGCCGCCCTCGGCGGCGCGTCGGGTGCGGAGTTCCCGGCCGCGGTGGACCTGCTCGGTGACGTTGGCCAGGTGGAAGTAGGTGGAGAAGGCGCGGACCAGCTTGGCGGCGGTGACGAGGTCGGTTTCGCCGAGGAGCCGGGCGGCGGCCTCGCCGTCGGAGCGGGTCAGGGCGCGAACCTGTTCGACGAGGTCGAGGAGGTCCTGGCCTTCCTGCCGGACGAGGGTTTCGCCGAGGAGGTCGCCGAGGCGGCGGATGTCGGCGCGCAGGGCTCCGTTGTCGCCGGAGGTGGCCTGGGCGGTTCCGGGGGTGGCGGTCTCGGCGGGGGTGTTGTCGGCACTGCTCACAGGTGCGGCTCCTTGCAAGGGATGGTGCAGTCATTGAGCACGTCTGGGCGGGGTGCGGACCGCGCTGTCCGGCGTCCCCAGGATAGGTCTGCCCGTCGTCCTGGAATCACACCGTCCGCAGGATGGGCATCGGGGGTGGAGGGCCGGGGGTGGGGGCCTGTCACGGCCTTGCCGGGGGTGGTGTCGCTGCCATACTTACGAGACCGTAGGTTACGGTCCCGTAGGCCGTAGCCGTGCCCCCGAGCCCCCGACGAGGGACACCACATGACCGCTGGTCCGAAAGCCGTGGAAGAGTCACCGATGCCACGCGACACTCCCGCTGGTTCTTCTGCCGCCTCCGCTCTGCCGTCCGCGACGTTGGGCGGTGAGCAGCGCAGGTCGCTGGAACAGATCACCCTGTTGTTGTTCATCACCGTGCCGTTCCTGGCCTTGGTCGCGGCGGTGCCGCTGGCCTGGGGCTGGGGCGTGAGCTGGCTGGATCTCGGGCTGATGACGGCGATGTACTTCATCGGTTGTCACGGCATCACGATCGGTTTCCACCGTTACTTCACGCACGGTGCGTTCAAGGCGAGGCGTCCGTTGCGGATCGCGCTCGCGATCATGGGGTCGATGGCGGTGGAGGGGCCGCTGGTCCGCTGGGTCGCCGATCATCGCAAGCACCACAAGTTCTCCGATGCGGACGGTGATCCACATTCGCCGTGGCGGTACGGGGAGTCGATCCCGGCGCTGATGAAGGGCCTGTGGTGGGCGCACATCGGCTGGATGTTCGACGAGGAGCAGACCTCGCAGCAGAAGTACGCCCCCGATCTGGTCAACGACCCGGCGATCCGTGCGGTCTCTCGCCAGTTCGTGCTGTGGACGGTGGTGTCGCTGCTGATTCCGCCGCTGGTCGGCGGGGTGGTGACGTGGTCCTGGCAGGGTGCGCTGACCGCGTTCTTCTGGGGTTCTCTGGTGCGGGTGGCGCTGCTGCATCACGTCACGTGGTCGATCAACTCCATCTGTCATGCGGTGGGCAAGCGCCCGTTCAAGTCCCGGGACCGGTCCGGCAACGTGTGGTGGCTGGCGGTGCTCTCCTGTGGTGAGTCCTGGCACAACCTGCACCATGCCGATCCGACCTGTGCGCGGCATGGGGTCATGAAGGGCCAGGTGGATTCCAGCGCCCGGCTGATCCGCTGGTTCGAGCTGGCCGGCTGGGCGCATGACGTGCGGTGGCCGACCGCGGCGCGGATCGATGCCCGACGCAAGGACGGCTCCCGAGGCGAGGGGAAGTCCCCGCTGGGGGCATGATTGACGGGTGGCGATCGACAGCGCGAGCAACGGCAGTAAGGGAAAGTCCTCCGGGTCTCCGTCTTCGGGGGGCCGGCGGGCCCGTCGGGTGCGGATGACCGGTGCGGAGCGCCGTGAGCAGTTGCTGGACATCGGCCGCACGTTGTTCGCCGAGCGTGGTTACGAGGGCACGTCGGTGGAGGAGATCGCGGCGAAGGCCGGGGTTTCCAAGCCGGTGGTCTACGAGCACTTCGGCGGCAAGGAGGGCCTGTACGCGGTGGTCGTGGACCGTGAGATGCGGCAGCTGCTGGACATGGTGACCGGTGCGCTGACCGCCGGCCATCCGCGGGAGCTCCTCGAACAGGCGGCGTTCGCGCTGCTCGACTACATCGAGACGTTCACGGACGGTTTCCGGATCCTCGTCCGTGATTCGCCGGTCGCCCAGTCGACTGGCACCTTCGCGTCGCTGATCAGCGATATCGCCACGCAGGTCGAGGACATTCTCGGGCTGGAGTTCAAGGCCCGTGGCTTCGATCCGAAGCTGGCACCGCTGTACGCCCAGGCCCTGGTCGGCATGGTGGCGCTGACCGGCCAGTGGTGGGTCGACGCCCGCAGGCCGAAGAAGGCGGAGGTGGCGGCGCATCTGGTGAACCTGGCATGGCACGGGCTGGGGAATCTGGAGCCCAAGCCGCGGCTGATAGGTCACCGGAAGAACTGAGCGGCAGCGCCGGGGGGCGGGCCGGTGGGGGCTCGGTGGAAACGGTTCGGGACGGCCGCGGACCGGGCGGTCGGTTGGCGTTCCCGCCGGTGCGCGTGGCGTCCTCGGACGGGACGGGTCAGACGACGGCGAGGTTCGGGCGGTTCGCGCTCGCCGCGTGAGTGCGTCCTTCGGCGGCTTGGTCGGCTTGGTCGGCTTGCCGAACGGGACGCCCGGTTCGGTGTTTCCTCCTTCGGGGCGGCGCGGCAGCCCGCGCCGGCCTCGAACCAGCAGCCTTCTCCTGCCTCCCCAGGCCGGCGGCGAGCTGGATGTGGTCGAGGCCGGTGCTCATTGCGGAGCGCCCGGGGTCAGACGGTGAGTTTCTGGGCTACCGCGAAGATGCGGCGGAACGGGAAGACCGTGCCGTGGCGACCGGTCGGGTAGACGCGGCGGAGGGCGTCGCGGTATTCGATGAGGAAGGCGTCACGGGCCTCCGGGTCGTCTTCGAGGGCGGTGAGAACGGGGCGGAGGGCCGTGCCCTTGACCCAGTCGAGGACCGGGTCGTCGCCCTGGAGGAGCTGGACGTAGGTGGTTTCCCAGGCATCGGTGGTGCAGCCGAGGTCGGTGAGGCGTTCCAGGTAGTCGGCGGGGTCGAGGATGTGGACGAAGCGGCGGCCGTGGGAGTCGAAGCGGTGGCGCCATTGCGGGGAGTCGCACAGTTCGCCGAGGAGGGCGTGGCTGGGCGAGGTGAAGTTGCCGGGGACTTGGAAGGCGAAGGTGCCGCCGGGGGTGAGGGAGTCGATCCAACGGGGGAAGGAGTCCGGGTGGTTGGGGACCCATTGCAGGGCCGCGTTGGAGACGATCAGGTCGTAGGGCTCTTCGGGGGTCCAGTCGGCGGCGTCGGCGGGGGCGAAGTCGAGGTGGCCGCCGCCGGGGGTGGGGCCGGCGTAGGACTCGGCTTCCTTGAGCATTTCGGGGGAGTTGTCGAAGCCGGTGATGTGTGCGTCCGGCCAGCGGTCGGTGAGTTGGACGGTGACGTTGCCGGGGCCGCAGCCGAGGTCGGCGATGCGGGCGGGCCGGTCGGGGCGGGGCAGTTGTGGTATCCGGGCGAGGAGGTCGTAGAAGGGGCGGGTCCGGTGGCCGGTGTGGTGGAGGTACTGCTGGGGATCCCAGGTTGGCGCGTCGTGCATGTTCGATAACCCCTCTGCTGATGCAGGGCCGACACGGTTTTTGTTGTGCAGCCGGGCGAACGGTCTCCGATCGAGTTCTGGCCATCTCGGGCGGATTCCCTGCTGCGCCCACGATGCCCAGTAGTCCAGGAAAATATATCTCGACATCAAGAAGCTCGCCATCAAGAGACTTTATATCGACAGACCCTTTACACTGATCGCCATGGAGGACGAGGTCGATCGACTGGTCGCAGCATGGCGCCGCGAGCGCCCGGACCTCGACGTGGAGCCGCTTGAGGTCCTCAGCCGCGTCTCCCGGCTGGCCAGACACCTCGACCGGGCCCGCCGCCTGGCGTTCACCGAGGTGGGTCTGGAGCCCTGGGAATTCGACGTACTGACCGCGCTGCGGCGCGCCGGCGCGCCCTACCAGCTCTCCCCCGGCGCGCTGTTGACGCAGACCCTGGTCACCTCCGGCACGATGACCAACCGCATCGACCGGCTCGCCAAGAAGGAGTTGGTGGAGCGGCTGCCGGACCCCAGCGACCGGCGCGGGGTACTGGTCCGGCTGACCGCCAAGGGCCGCGACAAGGCCGATGAATCGCTGGCCGGACTGTTGACGCAGGAGCGCGCCATCCTCGCCGAGTTGTCGCGGCAACAGCGCCACGAATTGGCCGGTCTGCTGCGTCGACTGACCGGACCGTTTGACAACGTGCCAGGTTAGGTCCATACGGCGCCGGCGCCGGTGTGGTCTTGCCGGGCCGCCCCGGGGTGGGCTTGGATCACCGCATGAGCCAGCAGGAGACCGGAGGGACGGGTTCGGTGCCCGTCGGGCCGTACGGCAGCGGGGGCAGGCGCGGGCGGCGGTTTGCGGGGCGGACGGTGCTGGTGACCGGGGCCGCCGGGGGCATCGGCGCGGCGACCGCGGACCGGCTGGCGGCCGAGGGGGCCGCGGTGCTGCTGCTGGACGTCGACGACGCCCGCGGGGAGCGCACCGCGCGGCGGATCCGGGCGGCCGGCGGACGGGCCTCGTACGAGCACTGTGACGTGGCCGGCGAGGACGACTGGGGGCGGGCCATCGCGGCGGCGCACACCCGGTACGGGCCGGTGGACGGGCTGGTCAGCAATGCGTACCTGCCGCACGTGGCACCGGCCGACCAGACGTCGCCGGCGGAGTGGGACCGGCAGCTGGCGGTGAATCTGACCGGGGCGTTCCTGGGCGTCCGGGCGGTCCTCGCGGACCTGCGGGCGCGGGGAGGAGCTGTGGTGCTGACGTCGTCGGTGCATGCGCTGGTGGGACTGCCGGGGCGGCCGGCGTATGCGGCGTCCAAGGCGGGACTGACCGGGCTGGGGCGGCAGTTGGCGGTGGAGTACGGGCCCGAGGTGCGGGTGAACTGCGTGCTGCCGGGGCCGGTGCTGACCGGGGCGTGGGAGGGCATCGGCGAGGAACAGCGGCGGGCGAGCGCGGCGGAAACCGCGGCGCGGCGGCTGGGTCGGCCCGAGGAGGTGGCGGCCGCCATCGCGTTCCTGCTGTCCGGTGAGGCGTCGTTCGTGACCGGGGCCAGCCTGGTGGTGGACGGCGGATGGAGCGTGTACAAGAACTCCTCGTGAGGCACACCTGTGGTGGGGCGGCGCTCCGGGAGCGGTTGCGGCGCGGGCGGTGCCCGTGCCGTGGCGCCGGGTGCTGCCCCTAGGGCCTGTCCGACCCTGATCCACCGGACCGGCCCCAGCTGCGCGGCGTCTTTCATCCCGTATGCGAGCCAGGGGGTCCGATGGGCATCCGATTCGGCGGCGACTACAACCCCGAGCAGTGGCCGGAGGAGGTGTGGGCCGAGGACCTGGAGTTGATGGGGGCGGCGCATGTCTCCATGGTCACGGCCGGGATCTTCTCCTGGGCGAAGGTCGAACCCCGGCCCGGGGAATGGGACTTCGGGTGGTTCGACCGGGTGATGGACGGGTTGGCGGGGGCCGGGATCGAGGTGTGTCTGGCGACGATGACGGCGTCGCCGCCGCCGTGGTTGAGCCGTGCGCACCCGGAGATCCTGCCGGAGGGGCCGGACGGGCGGCGTCGTTGGCCGGGTGGGCGGCAGCACTTCTGCCCGTCCAGTGCGGTGTTCCGGGCGCACGCCGTGCGGCTGGTGGAGCAGGTGGCGACCCGGTACGCGGACCATCCGGCGTTGGCGATGTGGCACGTGGGCAATGAGTTCGGGTGCCACACCCGGCAGTGCTTCTGCGCGGTGTCGGCGGCGGACTTCCGGCGGTGGCTGAAGGAGCGGTACGGAAGTGTGGCGGCGCTCAACGACGCCTGGTCGACGTCGTTCTGGTCGCAGGCGTACGGGGATTTCGCGGAGGTGCTGCCGCCGCGGACCGCGCCGACGTTCGCCAATCCGGCGCAGCAGTTGGACTATCTGCGGTTCAGTGACGCGGCGCTGCGGGCGTGCTATCTGGCGGAGCGGGCGGTGCTTGCGCGGCTGACGCCGGGGGTGCCGGTGACCACCAATCTGATGCCGCAGCACAAGCCGGTGGACGCGTTCGGTTGGGCGCCGTCGATGGATGTGATGGCGCTGGACTTCTACCAGGATCCGCAGGTGCCGGACGACCACGTCCGGGCGGGCTATGTCTTCGACCTGATGCGGTCGGCGCGGGACGGGCAGCCGTGGCTGCTGTTGGAGCAGGCGCCGGGTGCGGTCAACTGGCGGCCGCGCAACGGGCCCAAGCCGCCCGGGGCGATGCGCTTGTGGAGCTGGCAGGCGGTGGCACAGGGCGCGGATGCGGTGCTGTTCTTCCAGTGGCGGCAGTCGTTGGGCGGGGCGGAGAAGTTCCACTCGGCGATGGTGCCGCACGGGGGGACGGACACCCGGATCTTCCGTGAGGTGTGTGCGTTGGGGCGGGAGTTGGCGGCGGTGCCCGGGATCGAGGGGGCCCGGTCGCGGGCGTCTGTGGCGCTGGTGGCGGACTGGCCGAGCTGGTGGGCCTTGGAGCTGGATTCCCGACCGTCCACCGCGCTGGAGCACGCGCGGATCGCGTTGGCGCACTACCGGCCGCTGTTCGAGGCGGGGGTGGCGTGTGATGTGGTGCCGCCGGGGCGGGAGTTGTCGCGGTACCGGATGGTGGTGGTGCCGAACCTGTACCTGGTGACGGAGCGGGACGCGGCGCGGCTGGCGGCGTACGTGCGGGGCGGTGGGCGGCTGGTGGTGTCGTTCTTCTCGGGGATCGTCGATGCCTGCGACCGGGTGCATCCGGGCGGCTATCCGGGGCCGTTGCGGGAGCTGCTGGGGCTGCGGGTGGCGGAGTTCTGGCCGTTGGCCGAGGGGCGGTCGGTGGCGGTGGGGAGTGGGGGTACCGCCCTGGTCGAGCGAAGCCGAGAGCTTGGGGGAGCGTACGAGGGGCGGGCGGACCTGTGGTCGGAGGAGATCGTGGTGCAGGGGGCGGAGGTGGTGGCGCGGTTCCTGGACGGTGAGCTGGCCGGGCAGCCGGCGGTGACCCGGCACGACTACGGGCGGGGCACGGCGTGGTACGTGGGCACCCGGCTGGAACCGGCGCTGCTGCGGGCCCTGTTGGACGAGGTGCGGGCGGTGGCGGGGGTGGCGCCGGTGGTGCCGGGGCTGCCGGCGGGGGTGCAGGCGGCGGTGCGGGAGGGCGCCGGCGGCCGGTACCTGTTCCTGCTCAACCACGGGGGTCGGGCGGTGGACGTGGCGTTGCCGGAGCCGATGCGGGACGCGCTGGCGCCCCGGGCGGCGGCGGTGTCGCGGGTGGGGCTGGCCGCCCGGGGCGTGGCGGTGCTGACCGGTCCGGGACGGGAGGGCGGTGGGGGCGCCGCGGGGTGATCCGTCCGGGGTGTCGGGCCGGGCCGAGGGTCAGGGCACGGTGAGCGGTCCGGCGGTGGCCGGTTCGAGTTCGGCGGGGCCGACGCCGGCCCGGCGGGCCAGGGCGACGGCGGCGAGGGTGGAGTGCACGCCCAGTTTGCCGAGCACGTTCTGCATGTGGGTGCGGACCGTGTGCGGGGAGAGGAAGAGTCGCTCGGCGACCGCCTTGCGGCCCAGGCCGGCGACCATGCAGCGCAGCACCTCGCGTTCGCGCGGGGTCAGGGACTCCACCAGGCGTTCGCTTTCGGTGCGGTGCTTGCGGGCCGCGGTCAGTTCCCTCAGGACGCCGGTGAGCAGGGCGGGCGGCAGGTGCGTCTCGTCGCGGAGGACGCCGCGGATGACGGCCAGCAGCCGGGAGAGGGAGGAGTCCTTGGCGACCCAGCCGGAGGCGCCGGCCTGGAGTGCCGCGGCGGCGCGGCGCGGGTCGTCGCGGTCGGCGAGGACCACGGTCCGCAGGTACGGGTGGCTGGTGCGCAGGCCGGAGACGAGTGCGATGCCGTCCAGTGGGCAGCCGCGGGGCGGGCCCTCGCGGGGCGGGCCGTCGCGGGCGGGCCCTTGGGGCGGCACGGCGAGGAGCGGTGCGGCCAGGTCGGCGTCGGCCAGCAGGACGTCGAAGCGGCGGCCGTCGGCGGCGGCCCGGTCGAGTGTCCGCAGGGCCGCCGGGGCGCTGCCCGCCGCGGCGACGTCCACGTCCACCTCCGCGGCCAGTGCGGCCGCCAGGGATTCGGCGAAGATGCGGTGGTCGTCGACCACCAGAACCCGGATTCGTTGCACAGAGACCCCCTGTCTCGGTGAACGGACCATAGCGGGCACGGCGCTCGGATTGAAGATCGCCTCGGCCGCGCGGCGGACACCGCGGGTCGGTGGCCACCCGCCCCGGGCGCGGTACCCGAACGGTCTCGCCCCCTGATCGGCGCCGGCCCCCACCGGCGCTGGTGACAGCGTACGGACGGGGTGCGTCGGGGGAAGGTGATTGACGAAAGTGGCCGGGGAACGGGGTGGCTGCGCAAAGCCCGCTACGGCTCCAGGCGGTGGGCGCCGGGGCCGGGGACGGCCGGGAAGATCCGCGGTGGGGTGTGTCCGGCGGTGGCGAACGCGGTGTGCAGGGCGTGGGTGACGGTGGGTGCGGCGTCCGCTTCGACGAGGACGAGCGCCGAGCCGCCGAAGCCGCCGCCGGTCATGCGGGCGCCGAGGGCGCCGGCGGCGTTGGCGGTGTCGACGGCGAGGTCGAGTTCCGGGCAGGAGATCTTGAAGTCGTCGCGGAGCGAGGCGTGTCCGGCGGTGAGCAGGGGGCCGATGGCGCGGGGGTGGCCAGCGTCGAGGTGCGCGACGGTCTGTTCGACGCGGTGGTTTTCGGTGACGATGTGACGGACGAGGGCTTGCACGACCGGGTCGTTGCCCAAGGCGTCGAGGGCTTCGGGCAGATGCGCGTACGGGATGTCACGCAGCGCGTGCACGCCGAGCGCCCGCGCGCCACGTTCGCATCCGGCGCGTCGCTCGGCGTATGCGCCGTCGCCGAGTTGGTGGCGGACGCGGGTGTCGACGACGAGGAGGCGCAGTCCTTCCGCGGCCAAATCGAACGGGACGTGGCGGCGGGTGAGGTCGCGGGTGTCGAGGAAGAGGGCGTGGCCGGCGGTGCAGCAGGCGGCGGCGGTCTGGTCCATGATTCCGCAGGGCACGCCGACGTAGGCGTTCTCGGCGCGTTGGGCGAGGCGGGCCACTTCCTCGCGGGGCAGGCCGAGGCCGTACAGGTCGTCGAGGGCGAGGGCGGTGGCGACTTCCAGGGCGGCCGAGGAGGAGAGGCCGGCGCCGAGCGGGACGGTGCTGGTGTAGTGCAGGTCGGCGCCGCCGATCGGGAGGCCGGCTTCCCGCATCGCCCAGACCACGCCGGCGGGGTAGGCGGCCCAGCCCGCCCCGGTGGCCGGCGGGTGGAGGTCGTCGGTGTGGAGTTCGACGATGCCGCCGGTGGCGCCGGCGGAGTGCAACCGCAGCACCCCGTCGGTGCGGGGGGCTGCGGCGGCGATGGTGGTGTGCGGGAGGGCCAGGGGCATCACGAAGCCGTCGTTGTAGTCGGTGTGTTCACCGATGAGGTTGACCCGGCCGGGGGCTGCCCAGGTGCCGGTGGGCTCCGCCCCGTACACCGTGTGGAAGGCCGCCGCGGTGCGGGCCGCGCCGTGCTCCGTGTCTGTCACGTGGACTCCTTCGTGCTGTCCCGGCCGGGGTTCCGCCCCGGGGCCGGGTCTCAAACGCCGGACGGGCCGGGGTTCTCCGGGCGGGTGGTGGCCCGGGTGAACTCCCAGGCGTCGGCGACGATGCCGGCCAGGTCGGTGCGGGTGGGGCGCCAGCCGAGCCGGTCGGTGGCGGTGCGTGCGGAGGCGACCAGGACGGCGGGGTCGCCGTCGCGGCGCGGGGCGGTCACCTCGGGGATGGGGTGGCCGGTGACCTTGCGGACGGTCTCGATGACCTCGCGGACGGAGAAGCCGTTGCCGTTGCCGAGGTTGCAGATGAGGTGTTCGCCGGGGCGGGCGGCGGCCAGGGCCAGCAGATGGGCCTCGGCCAGGTCCGCGACGTGGAGGTAGTCGCGGACGCAGGTGCCGTCGGGGGTGGGGTAGTCGTCGCCGTAGACGGAGATGGCGTCGCGTCGGCCCTGGGCGACCTGGAGGACGAGCGGGATGAGGTGCGACTCGGGGTCGTGGCGTTCGCCGTACGCGCCGTACGCGCCGGCGACGTTGAAGTAGCGCAGCGACACCGCGGCCAGGCCGTGCGCGGCCGCCTCGCCGGTGATCATGTGGTCGACGGCGAGCTTGGTCGCGCCGTAGGGGGAGGTGGGGGCGGTCGGGTCGGTCTCGGTGATCGGGGTGTTGACCGGCTCGCCGTATGTGGCCGCGGTGGACGAGAAGACGAGGGTGCGCACGCCCGCCGCGCGCATCGCGGCGAGCAGTTCCATGGTGCCGCCGACGTTGTTGGTCCAGTACTTCTCCGGCTGCCGGACGGACTCGCCGACCTGCGAGAACGCCGCGAAGTGCAGGACCGCGTCGTAGGAGGGGTCCAGCCACTGGTGCGCGTCGCGGAGGTCGCCCTCGATGAACGCCGCCCCGGCGGGCACGGCCTCGCGGAAGCCGGTGGAGAGGTTGTCGAGGACCGTGACGGTGTGGCCGGCCTCCAGCAGGTGCTGGGTCACCACGCTGCCCACGTAGCCCGCCCCGCCGGTCACCAGGTAATTGCTCATGGCTTGCTCGCTACCTCTCGCAGTCGGTCGGCCGCAGCCTCCGGCGGCACGTCGTTGATGAACACGTTCATGCCGGACTCGGAACCCGCGAGGAACTTCAGCTTGCCGGGAGTCCTGCGGACGGTGAAAAGCTCAAGGTGGAGCGCGAACTCGGCACGGTCCGCGAGGTGTACGGGCGCCTGGTGCCAGGCGGAGATGTACGGCGTCGGGGGCGCTTCCGGGCCGAAGAGCCGGTCGAACCGTCGCAAGACTTCCAGGTAGATCTGTGGGAATTCTGTGCGGGCCGGCTCGTCGAGGGCGAGCAGGTCGGGGACCCGGCGCTTGGGGTAGAGGTGCACCTCGTAGGGCCAGTGGGCGGCGTAGGGGACGAAGGCGACCCAGTGGGTGCCGTCGAGGACGATGCGGCGGCCGTCGGTGCGTTCGCGGGCGACGACGTCGTCGAAGAGGTTGCGGCCGGTGGTCTCGCGGTGGGCGGCGAGGGAGGCCAGCATCCGTTCGGTGCGGGGGGTGACGAAGGGGTAGCCGTAGATCTGGCCGTGCGGGTGGCCGAGGGTGACGCCGATCTCGGCGCCGCGGTTCTCGAAGCAGAAGACCTGGGCCACGCCGGGGAGTTGGGAGAGTGCGGCGGTGCGGTCGGTCCAGGCGTCGAGGACCAGGGCGGCCTGTTCCTCGGTGAGGTCGGCGAACGAGGCGTCGTGGTCGGGGGTGAAGCAGACCACTTCGCAGCGGCCGTGCTCGCCGGCCAGGGAGGGGAAGCGGTTCTCGAAGACGACGACGTCGTAGGCGTCGGCGGGGATCTCGGTGTGCCGGCCGGCGCCGGAGGGGCACAGCGGGCAGGCGTCGACCGCGGGGTGGTAGGGGCGGCCCTGGCGGTGCGAGGCGATGGCGACGGCGTCGCCGAGGAGCGGGTCGGTGCGGATCTCGGAGGTGGTGGCGACCGGGTCCAGGGGGCGGGGGTCGACGGCGGTGCGGGCGGTGTCGTCGGATGCGTCGTAGTAGATCAGCTCCCGGCCGTCCGCGAGCCGGGTCGTCGTCTTCTTCACCGGGAGCTCCTCACCGTGGCGGGCACACCACTCAAACACAAACACACACAATGAAGCACAACCCAACAACGACGTCAACGCACCCTCGCGCCCGCACACTTGAGCTCAGATACCGGCCATAGCGGACATACTTCCACCCAATCCACAACCATCGCCCATGATCCAACAACTGAAACGCACAAAACTATTCAGTTTTCGGTCGAGCGTGCGTACGTTTTTGTGCGTTCACTTCGCACACACCGCCGTGCTCCCCGAAAGGGCTGTACTCCCCCGGAAAGAGGGCCCATGATCACTCTGGCCGACGGGCTACGACTCCCGACCAACGGGCTCGACTACACGATCCTGGCCATCTACTTCGTCGTCGTCCTCGGCATCGGCTTCGCCGCCCGGCGCAGCGTGAAGACGAGCCTGGACTTCTTCCTCTCCGGGCGGTCACTGCCCGCCTGGGTCACCGGCCTCGCCTTCGTCGCCGCCAACCTCGGCGCCACCGAGATCCTCGGGATGGCCGCGACCGGCGCACAGTACGGCGTCGCGGTCGTCCACTGGTACTGGATCGGCGCCATCCCCGCCATGGTCTTCCTCGGCCTGGTCATGATGCCCTTCTACTACCGCTCGAAGGTCCGCTCCGTACCGGAGTTCCTGCTCCAGCGCTTCGACAGGTCCGCGCACCTGCTCAGCTCGGTGCTGTTCGCCTTCGCCGCCGTCCTGATCGCGGGCGTGAACCTCTACGCCCTGTCGATCGTCGTCGAGGCGCTGCTCGGCTGGCCGCAGTGGGTGGCCATCGTCGTCGCCGGGCTCTTCGTCCTCGCGTACATCACCATTGGCGGGCTCTCCTCGGCGATCTACAACGAAGTGCTCCAGTTCTTCGTGATCCTCGCCGCGCTCATCCCGCTGGTCATCCTCGGCCTCAAGCGGGTCGGCGGCTGGGGCGGCCTGACCCACTCGCTCACCTCCGCGCACGGCGACAACTTCCTGACGGCCTGGGGCGGTACCGGCATCGGCCAGGCCAACCCGCTCGGCGCCAACTGGCTGACGATCATCCTCGGCCTGGGCTTCGTGCTCTCCTTCGGCTACTGGACCACCAACTTCGCCGAGGTGCAGCGCGCCCTGTCCGCGAAGAACCTCTCCGCCGCCCAGCGCACCCCCCTCATCGCCGCCTTCCCGAAGATGTTCATCGTCTTCCTGGTGATGATCCCGGGCCTGGTCGCCGCCGTCCTCGTACCGAAGATCGGCGCCCCGGGCGGCCTCCAGTACAACGACGCGATCCCCTACCTCATGCAGGAGCTGCTGCCCAACGGCGTGCTGGGCATCGCCGTCACCGGCCTGCTCGCCGCGTTCATGGCCGGCATGGCCGCCAACGTCTCGTCCTTCAACACCGTCTTCACGTACGACATCTGGGCCAAGTACGTGAAGACGGACCGGCCCGACGGCTACTACCTGCGCTTCGGCCGGCTGATCACCGCGATCGGCGTGCTGGCCTCGATCGGCACCGCGTTCATCGCCTCGTCGTTCTCCAACATCATGGGGTACCTCCAGACCCTGTTCTCCTTCTTCAACGTGCCGATGTTCGTGGTCTTCATCATCGGCATGTTCTGGAAGCGGGCGTCGATGAAGTCCGGTGTCTGGGGCCTGCTCGCGGGCACCACCGCCGCGATGGTCAACTACTTCTGGATCTACAAGCAGGGCATCATCGCCATCCCCACCGACCAGGGCGCCAACTTCGTCTCCGCGATCGTCGGCTTCGTCGCGGGCGCGCTGGTCATGGTCGTCGTCACGCTCTTCACCGAGCCCAAGCCACAGGCCGAGCTGGCCGGGCTGGTCTACGGGACGACCGCGCCGGGCCTGGAAGAGCCGCCCGCCGAAGGCGATGACGCCTGGTACCGCAAGCCCGCGCTGCTCGGCTGGGGCGCCCTCGCCCTCGCCGCGCTGTGCTACCTGCCCTACTCGCTCTGACCGGAGACCCCGCCATGTCTGAACTGCAACACGAAGTCGGCGAGTTGGAGCGCAAGTCGGCCACCGCCGCCCGGCTCTTCGACATCCGCCGGATCATCGGCGGCCTGTTCGTCGTCTACGGCGTGATCGTCACCATCGCCGGGCTCACCGCCTCCGACGCCGACCTGAAGAAGGCCCAGGACATCAACATCAACCTGTGGACGGGCCTGGCCATGCTCGCGCTCGGCCTGTTCTTCCTGGTCTGGCTGAAGCTACGGCCCACCGTCCCGCCGTCCGCGGCGGCACTCCAGGAGCACCAGGAACCCCAGCAGCCTCAGGAGGGACGCGGCGGCGGCACGGACTGACCCCGCTGGACCCGCTCCAGCAGACCGGTGCGGGCGGCCAGCGCGGCCGCCTCCAACCGGGAGCCCACCTCCAGCTTCATCAACACCCGCTGGACGTGGGTACGGGCGGTGCTCGGCGCGATGTCCATGCCCGCCGCGATCACCCGGGTGTCCTCACCCTCCGCGACCCGGATCAGCACCTCGACCTCGCGCGGGGTGAGCAGTTGGAGCAGCCGCACCCCCTCGTCGTCGGGCTGGGCGGCGGGGTGCAGCAGCTCCTCGAACGCCTGCTGGAGCAGTTGCGGGGCGACCGCCGCCTCGCCCGCCCGGGCCTTGATCATGGCCCGCTCGACGCCCTCGATGCGCTCGTCGTTACGGACGTAGCCGGAGGCGCCGGCGGCGAACGCGGCGGCGATCCCGCGCGGGCTGGGCACCGGCCCGAGCACCACCACCGCGACCTGCGGCCGCTCCTTCTTGATCCGGACGACCGGGTCGAACGCCCCCGGCTCGGCGGGCCCCGCGGTGCCCAGCAGGCACACCTCCGGCGCCCGGCTCACCACCAGGTCCGCTGCCCCGGCGCTGGGCGCGGCGGCCGCCAGGACCCGGTGTCCGCGCAGCTTCAGGGCCGAGGCGAGCGCCTCGGCGAGCAGACGGTGATCGTCGACCACCATGAGCCGCACGCCCATCGAGCGGACCCCCTCAACTCCCCGACCCGGCTGTGTGTTCCCGGGAAGCTACACGCTCGGCTGCCGATGCGCGCCCCTTAGCGTGGAGAAGACCACCGGAACGCGGGAATCAAGACCATTCGGGGCCGATAGCCGCCCCTGCCGCCGCACACCTGGACGGCCAAATCCGACGGCCCTCCGCAGGGCCGCCGGGGGCGGGCTCACGCGTCCTCGGCCAGCTCCAGCCAGCGCATCTCCAACTCCTCGCGCTGCGCGGCCAGTTCCCGCAGCTCGGCGTCGAGCCCGGCGATCTTCTCGAAGTCGGTGGCGTGCTCGGCCATCTGCGCGTGCAGCTTCGCCTCCTTCTCCCCGATCTTGTCCAGCTGCCGCTCGATCCGCTGGAGCTCCTTCTGCGCCGCGCGGTTGACGGCGGCCGGCTTCTTCGGCGCCGCGGCGGCCGGCTGGGCGGGCGCCGGCGTCGCCGCCTCGATCACCTTCTGGCGGCGCTCCAGGTACTCGTCCAGACCGCGCGGCAGCATCCGCAGGGCGGCATCGCCCAGCAGCGCGAAGACCCGGTCCGTCGTCCGCTCCACGAAGTACCGGTCGTGGCTGATGACGATCATCGACCCCGGCCAGCCGTCGAGCAGGTCCTCCAACTGCGTCAACGTCTCGATGTCGAGATCGTTGGTCGGCTCGTCCAGGAACAGCACGTTCGGCTCGTCCATCAGCAGCCGCAGGATCTGCAGCCGCCGCCGCTCACCACCGGACAGGTCCCCCACCGGCGTCCACTGCTTCTCCTTCGTGAAGCCGAACTTCTCGCACAGCTGCCCCGCCGTCATCTCCCGGCCCTTGCCGAGATCGACCCGGTCGCGGATCTGCTGAACGGCCTCCAACACCCGCAGCGTCGGGTTGAGTTCGACAACCTCCTGCGAGAGGTACGCCAGCTTCACGGTCTTGCCGACCACGACCTTGCCGGCCGCCGGCTGCTGCTCGCCCCCACTACGGGCGGCCGCCTCCAACGTCCGCAGCAGCGAGGTCTTCCCCGCACCGTTGACGCCGACCAGACCGATCCGGTCACCGGGGCCGAGCTGCCAGGTCAGGTGCTTCAGCAGCACCTTGGGCCCGGCCTGGACCGTGACGCCCTCCAGCTCGAAGACCGTCTTGCCCAGCCGCGAGCTGGCGAACTTCATCAGCTCGGCGTTGTCCCGCGGCGGCGGCACGTCCGCGATCAGCTCGTTGGCCGCCTCGATCCGGAACCGCGGCTTACTGGTCCGCGCCGGGGCACCGCGCCGCAGCCACGCCAGTTCCTTCCGCATCAGGTTCTGCCGCTTGACCTCCTCGGAGGCGGCGATCCGCTCCCGCTCGGCCCGCGCGAAGACGTAGTCGGAGTAGCCGCCCTCGTACTCGTGGACGGCACCGCGCTGGACGTCCCACATCCGCGTCGCCACCTGGTCCAGGAACCACCGGTCGTGGGTGACGACCACCAGCGCGGAGCGCCGGCCGGCCAGGTGCCGGGCGAGCCACGAGATCCCCTCCACGTCGAGGTGGTTGGTCGGCTCGTCCAGCACGATCAGGTCCTGCTCGGCGATCAGCAGCTTGGCCAGCGCGATCCGCCGCCGCTCACCACCGGACAGCGGCCCGATGACGGTGTCCAGCCCCTGCGTGAACCCCGGCAGGTGCAGATCCCCGAACAGCCCGGTCAGCACGTCCCGGATCTTGGCGTTACCGGCCCACTCGTGGTCGGCGAGATCACCGATCACCTCGTGCCGGATGGTGGCGGCCGGGTCCAGCGAATCGTGCTGGGTCAGCACGCCCAACCGCAGGTCACCGGCGTGCGTGACCCGCCCGGTGTCGGCGGACTCCAGCTTGGCCAGGATCCGGATCAGCGTGGTCTTGCCGTCGCCGTTGCGGCCGACGACGCCGATCCGGTCGCCCTCATTGACGCCGAGGGAGACACCGTCGAGCAGCGCACGGGTCCCGTACACCTTGTCGACGGCTTCCAGATTGACGAGGTTGACGGCCATCTCACTCCTGCTCTGTGCGTCCCCGGTCGGGGGCTCGATCGGCCTCCCAGCGTAGTCGCCGCGGGGCGGGGGCCTCGGGGGGAGGAGGGCGGTGCCTCACGGGGCCCACGCGGGTCGGTCACCCTTTGTGATGACGTGATCGGGATACGGCCGCGACCTGGGACCGGCGGGCCGAAGAATCCCGTCCATGGGAGGAACCGAGACCGCCACATCCACCGAGCAGCGTCACTGGCCGAGGCCCCCGCAGGAGGGGTACCGGGTAGACCACCTGATCACGCTGCCCGCCCTCCCGCCACACACCCAATTGATCGACGGGAGCCTGATCTTCGTGAGCCCACAGCGTGAGTTCCACACGCTGATGCTGTATCTGCTGGAACACGGCTTGCGCGCCACGGCCACGGGCGAATTCCGCGTGCGGCGGCAGATGACCATCGTCCTCGACGAGCGCAACGGTTTGGCACCCGACGTGAGCGTGATCCGGGCCGACGCGGTGATCGGGCCGCACAAGGCGAGCTACCAGGCCGAGGACGTGCTCCTCGCCGTCGAGGTCGTCACCCCGGAATCAGCGTCCCGCGACCGGACGACCAAGCCGCGGAAGTACGCCGCCGCCGGGATCGAGAACTTCTGGCGCGTCGAGGAGAGCGGAACGAACGGCAAGCCCGTCATCCACGTCTACGAACTCGACCCGGTCACGGGGGCGTATGTGCACGACGGCATCCACCGCGACCGGATCAAGGTCGACAAGCCCTACCCCATCGACATCGGCCTGACCGCCATCGACGAACTCTAGGCGGCGCCCTTGACGGCCGCGACGAACGACGACCACCCGGCAGCGGAGAAGACCAGCGCGGGCCCCTGCGGATCTTTGCTGTCCCGGACGGGGACAACGCCGGGGAGGCCGTCGGCGACCTCAACGCAGCTGCCTCCGGAGCCGTTGCTGTAGCTGCTCTTACGCCACGCAGCGTTACTCAAGTCGCGCGCTGTGCTTGCCATTTCGGAAGTCCCCTGCCGCTGTCTCGATCATGGAGAGAGACGCCGCGGGCGACAGTGCGGCGGCCCTGAGCAGATCGTACGACTCCCGGTACTGCTTCACGAGTGGCGGAAAATCAATGAGTTGGCCGCTGTGCAGTCCCTCGGTGTACGCGACCGGAGGGGCGTCCGAGAACGTCATGATCGTGGTCATCCCCATCATGAACGGGTGCAGGCCATCGACGTCCGGAAGGATCTGCACGATCGAGTGCGTGGACCTGACCACCTTCGCGATGTGCTCCAGCAGTTCTGCCATCTGCTCGTCCGAGAGGGCCCGCCGGCGGATCAGATGCTCGCTCAGGACCACCCAGAACTTCGGAGGCGTCTCCGCCCCGAAGATCGCAGCCCGCGACATCCGGGCTGTCACCTTCTCCTCAACCTCTTCGTCCGACTCCCTGGGATGCGCCGCCCGTACGACCGCCCGCGTGTACGCCGGCGTCTGAAGCAGGCCCGGGACGAGCATCGGCGCCCACTCGTCGATGGTCTCCGCGCGCCGCTCCATCTCCAGCGCGTCCGCGAAATACTCCGCGTGACCGGCCCGGCGGGCCTTCGCCACCGCCTCGCAGCGGCGCTCGAAGAAACCGTTCGTGTTGAGCTTCTTGTCGATGTGGATGGCCAGATCCATCGGCATTCCGCACTCACCGCGCTCGATGCGGCTGAGCAGCGGGATGCCGCGAAAGCTGCCCTCCGCTAACTGTTCGAGCGTGAGCCCGGCCTGCTCCCGTAGGTAGCGCATCTCGGCGCCGTAGAAGCACGGGACACTGGCTGAGGGGTCTGCGTCCTTGCGAGGGGGCATAACTCACCACCGCTGCTTGCTGGTTGCCCGGTACAACGCGATTCCTCGGCACGCTACGCGCGAGCGATGCCGCAGGGTGGGCGAATCGTCGCAATGCGCACGGAAGGGTGGTCACCGCATCGCGGGTTTCCGCGACCCGGTGGGCCGGGTCGCGGCCCGGCGCGACGTCAAGACTTCAAAGACCGGAAAACCCACTTCTCCAAACCCTTCAGACCACCCGCCACGACGAGGGCGCGAACGCGGTCGACATGCTCACTCCCCCAGGTGCGGGGAAGCAGGTTGACCAGTTCGTACAGCTCCATGGCGCACTCTTCGAGCATTTCGGGAGAGGCATACCCTTTTGCCCAGGCGACCGCGTGGTTTCCGTTGAGCCACATGTGCCTGCCGGACAGCTGGGGACGTTGGAGTACCTCCGGCCTGACGAGTGCGGAGAAGACCCGGTCGTCGGCTACCAGCACTCTCGTTTGCCCATGCCCCGGACCGAGCGCGGCAAGCGCGTCGTACTCGCGCAGAAGACGCTTGGGAGTGGTGTAGTAGAAATCCCCCCGAGACGCCCGCCAGTGATCGCTCTTGGGGTAGAAGCCGAACGGGGGGAGCGTCCTGGGAAAGGTCAGGGCCACCCCGGACGACACGAGATCGATGGAGGAGCGGCCCTGGGGGATCGAGTCCTTCAACTGCCAGAGCAGCGCCTCGACGCTCTCGCCGGTGCCGTCCGGATCGGGCAACTCGCCGGCGGCGACGTACCAGGGGTATCCGGCCATCGGCTGGCCGCGAAAAGGCATCTTCGCGGCGTACCGGTCCTTGGATTTCCGCAACAGTCGCCAGTCCGGACGGGCGGCATCCCATTCCTCCCACGGGTCCCGGAGTTTTACCGGATGGGGATCGGACTCTCCGGCGGGCCGCCTCCGGCGGCCCGTACCCTGCCACTTCTCACCCCTGAAAGGCCGCATGGCCCGTATCCCCTCCGCAAGCCGACCCGGTGAACCCCGCACTATCCAAAAGGGTTTCCCCCGCGCTCTTCCCGGGGAAGTTGCACCGCGCCATCCTCGTCCGTAACCGCGGACCCCGCGTTCGGCAGGTGGTGATTTTTGATCGTGTCGTCGACAACACCGCCACCGGTGTAGATGGTCCCGTTCGCGCCGATCTCATGGAGGTTGCGAAAGGCCGGCGACGCCGCGTCCGGTAGATCTCCTTGCTTCAATCGGCCCGCGTGGTGAGCGCCCTCGGCGCCGGTGACGAGACTGGTCGCGGTATCGAGGCCGACGGTCGTCGCGGTCGGGTCGAACTGCTCCGCCACGAACGTACCGCCCGCGCTGGTCAACCCACCGGAGACGACGCTCTGGGCCGTCTTGGCGCCCCCTTCCAGACCAGCGCCGGTCAGTACCTTGTCGAAGGCGTTGGGGGCGCTGCGTCTGCCCAGTGAGCCCAGGCCCTTGCCTAGTGCTCCCGGAGCCGCCGCCACACCGCCTGCGATGGCAGCGTTCTGCCAGTCCTGTGCGGTGAGGCCGCCCTGTCCGGTGAGCTCCTTGCTGACACCGGTACCCACGAGGTTCATCGCGGAGTTCCTGAGGCCGTCCTGGATCAGCTTGGAGAGCGCCTTGACCAGGCGCATCATCGTCTTGGAGCCCTTGACGAGTTCGAGAACGGCCTTCTCTGCCTTCTCCGCAAGCCCCGTGAACTTCTCCACCAGGCTGAGGATCCTCATGGCCCGGGCCCCGGAGGCAGCCGCCGCCACCACGTCCGAGATGCCCGCCGTGACCACCGTCAGCAGGGCGCCGGCGAGTTCCGTCTCGGCGATCTCCAGGGCGATCTCGACGATTTCCTTGACGATCGCCTCGGCCTCGTCCGCATAGGCATCGAGCTGCTTCTGTACGGCGGCGAAGTTCTTCGCGGTGGATTGAAAGGCTTCGTACTGCTGCTTCCAGTGCTTCTTGAAGCCGTCGGCGGCGTCGCCGTGCCAGGTGACGCCCACCGTGGCGTCCACCCGCTTGTTCAGGCGCGCGGCGGTTTCCTGGAGGTCCTGGCCGAAACTCCCCCAGCGGTGGGCGATTTCCCGCAGGGTCGTCGGGTCGCCGCCGGGCCAGGGGATTTCCAGCATTTCCAGGACCGGGACGACCTTGTCGACCAGGTAACTGTTGATGCTCATCCGTCAGGCCCTCAACGTTTCGCTGGTGTGCGCGTCGACACCGTCGTAGTTGGCGGCGGACTGATGAAGGCCCGCGCTGTTGGAGCGGAACAATTGGGCGAGTTCGGCGAGGCCCTCGGCGGTGCGGTTCACCATCTCCGCGTACTGGTCGGTGATCCCTTGGCACGCGGCTATCACCCCGAACGCCTCCCCGATCTCGAAGACGTTTCCCACGAACCCCTCTATGCCCCCGGCGAGTTCATCGGCCGCGGACTGAAATTCCGTCGCCAGTTCTCGTAGCCCGTCGGGATGTGCCTGAAATTGCCCTGCTGCCATATGACACTCCCCCATCGATACGTCGTCACCATCACCCGCACGGTCGTTCGGAATGCGGACAACGGACAGGACGCTACGAGGCCCCGTAACGGGAAGCAGCCGAGCCAGGCCGATCATGACGGGGCTCTGACAGAACTCTTACGCCGCCCACGCCCCCACCGGCCCGCCACCCACACGGGTGACATATGCCAACTCGGTTGTGATCTGGGTGGGTTGAGCGGCATATGCTCACCGCGACAAGTGCACGAGGACCCGAGTACCCGAGTACTCGACCGCACACATACTTCGGCCCCCGGCCGGGACGGCAATCCCGAACGAGGGCCTGACCACCAAGGAAGCAGAACCTTCCCGATGGCTACCACCAAGGAAAAACCACGTTTCCCGATGGCTCCTGCGAACCCTAGCGCGCCCTCGCGCCCCGCGTCCCGCGTTCCCGCATCGACTCCCTCGTCCGGCGTCATGCACGTCAACTCCCGTCACACCAGCCACTACACGGTGGTCGGCAACCACCTCGCCCAGCACCGTGGGTTGTCGCTCGTCGCGATCGGGCTCGCCGTGCACATTCAGTCGCTGCCCGCCGGGGCGCGCATCGGCATCAAGTGCCTGACCGCCCGCTTCCCGGAGAGCGAGGCCCGGATCGCCTCCGCCCTACGGGAGCTGGAGGCCGCCGGGTATCTGAAGCGCACACGGGAGCGGCTGCCGAGCGGGCGGGTCGTGACGCGCACGGTCTCGTACAACCAGCCGGGCGTGGCGCCCTGCCCCGTGGCCCGTCCCACCCCACGGGCCCCGAGACCGAAACGGGAACACGAGCCGACGTCGACACCGACGCCAACGCCGAAACCAGCGCCGAAACCAGCGCCGAAACCGGCGCCGAAACCGGCACGTGCGCCGCTGCCCGCGCCGCGCCGTCCCGATCCGGTGGGTGCGCGGACGGCCCACCGCATCCTCGTGGAGCTGCGGCGCGACGATCCGCGGCTGCTGCTCTCCGAGGCGGACGTGGCGCGTCTCGCTCCGGCCGTGCACGCCTGGCTCGAACGCGATGCACCGCCCGACGCCGTACGCCGCACCCTCGCGGCCGGCCTGCCGCCCGGCCTCCGCAGTCCGGCGGCCTTCCTCGCCCACCGCCTCACGGCGTGCCTGCCCCCGCCCCTCCCGGCCGCCGCCCCGGCCCCCGCACGCCCCGACCCCCTCCAGACCTGCGACGCCTGCGACCGCGCCTTCCGCGCACCACATCCAGGGCAGTGCCGCGACTGCCGCACCGACCTCACGGAGGCTCCCCCGCCATGAACAGCCGTGCGGGCACTCCGCTTCGATACCGAGCGATGTACAGCGCCATCGAGCGGATTCAGGACTCCGTCCCCGGCCAGCTGGAGATCACCAGCACAGGCATCGTTCACGACCTGGTGTGCCCCGTCGGGCCTCATGAGCTAACGGTGGCCCGGGTCAACCGTCGCATGGAAAAGGCGATGCCGGACGGAATCATGGCCCACACCGGTGCCCCGGACGTGGCGGCTGAGTCCCACGGCGTCCTGCGGCGTCCCGACGTGATGGTGATCGCTGAGGCCGATATGGAAGTCCCCGGGACGTTCGACCCCCGCACGCTCATCGCCGCCATCGAGGTCGTCTCCCAGTCCAACCCGGACAACGACTGGGTGGGCAAGACCCGGGACTATCCCCTCCTCGGCATCCCCGTCTACGCGATCTTCGACCCCCGCACCGGGACGGGCGCCGTCTTCACAGACATCCACCCGACCCCGGACGGCCCCCGCTACGCCACGCGCAAGGACTTCGTCTACGGGGAGGACGTCACCGTTGCCGAGTGGACGATCCCGACGGACGGCCTGCCGCGCTACCCGTGACGCCGCCCCACCGACCCCTCAGTCCACGTACTCCATCGTGATCGGGGCGGTGTTGTTCGTCAGGTCCGGGTCCGGGTGCTCCGAGTCGGGTTTCACGGAGATCGTGCCCTGCGCGCCGTCGACCCGTTTGTCGATGCGGAACCGCAGCGAGGGGTGGACGTTCAGCGGTGACGGGCACACCACCGTCCGGTGCTTCTTGTCGCCGTACTCGCAGAAGGGGTCGTCGCCGCTCTCGCCGTCCTGGTGCCCGATCAAGGTGACGCCCTCGGGCAGGGTCAGGTACGTGTCACCCTCGAAGTAGCCGTCCTCGTTCATCACGTCCATGTCGATCACGTCGCCCACCTTGCCCTTGATGGTGAACCCGTTGACCTGCTGGTCGTATCTCCGGGTGGTGCGGAACTGCACTTCACCGAAGGCGAGCTCCCTGTCGAACGACTTGAAATCGCTGCCGTCGGTCGGGCGGAACCCGAGCGGCGCGCCGGTTCCCCGCGGGGCCGCGTCGGGCAGCAGATCGCGGCTCGGTGTGTTGGGGGCGGGGTACACGGTGGAAGTGATCCGGCCGTGGTTCCCGGTCTCGTCGATCGTCATCGTGAACGGCTGGTCGGTCTCGTACGCGGCTCCGACCGGCAGGGGGCCGGGGATCGTGCACATCGCCTTCTTCGGCGCGTCGGCCCGGTCGTAACGGCAGTTGCTGTACTGCCTGTGCAGCGTCGCCTGTCCCATGACCTCCACCACGACGTTGAGATCGCCTTCGACGTCGGCCTCTCCCTCGTTGCCGAAGGCGGGCCTCAGCTTCAGCTCGGAGCCGGGGTCTATCCGATCGGGTGCCGGGTCCCACAGGCCCCATTCGCTCCGCGCGGTCAAGTGCGGTGCCCCGATGGCCAGTTGGATGGTCTGGTGGATGGTGGGGGCGTTGCTGCTGGCCACGGTGATCTTCAAGGACCCGGCCGGCCCCTTCGTCGCATCCTCTCTCGGAATCATGTGGAAGTGAGCGATGCGGGCGGACTCGCCCGATGCGATGTCCCTGGCCTTCCCCGATTCACTGTCCTTCGGAGTGCAGGTGACGAGGGCACCGGACCACTTGCAGCCGTCGCGCCGGTCCCAGGGGTCGAGTGACGCCGTCACCGCCTTGGCGTCGGAAAGATCGATGGTGATCTTGATTTTCTCGGCCTTCGCCGGCTCCCGGCCCGGGGAGCGCCGGCTCGCCGCCAGGGTGACGTCGTACGGCTCGGGTTGCTGGTCCCCGGGCGCCTGGTCGTCCGACCTGTCGAGCGCCCGGAGGTAGAAGGTGCCCGGCGTGTCCTGGAACGCCAGCGTCACCCCCGGGGAAGGCTGGTCCGCCCGGCCGGGACTCCCCGCGCCGCTGGAGGTCACCGCCCCGCCGAGCACGACCAGCAGGGCGACCGCCCAGGCCGTGGTCGCGCGTCGACGCCGGCTGCCCGCTCGTGAATCCGTCATGCAAGATCAGACTCGAACGTCGTGTCGAGCGGTTGCCGGGCGGCGGACACGGTACGGACACGGCCCGGACGGCCTGGTGCCACCTGAACGCACCCCGCCGAGCGGGCCGTTGGGGGTCAGCCGTTGGTGACGACCGTCGCGCCCGGGGCCGGGCCGGACGTGGCACGGGCCGTGCGGCAGGTGCCCGAGGCGCGCAGGGCGGCGGCGACGCGGTCGGCCTGGTCGGCGTCGGCCACCAGGAACGCGGTGGTCGGGCCGGAGCCGGAGACCAGGGCGGCCAGCGCTCCCGCGTCCGTGCCGGCGGCGAGGGTGGCGGCCAGCGACGGGCGCAGCGAGAGCGCCGCCGCCTGGAGGTCGTTGTCCAGGGCTGCGGCGAGGGCGGCCGGGTCGCCGGTGCGCAGGGCGTCCAGGAGGGCGGGGGACGGCTCGGGGTCGGGGATGTCGGCGGTGGTCGCGCCGGTGCCGGAGGCGTCGCGCAGGCGGTCGCACTCCTTGTAGACGGCGGGGGTGGACAGGCCGCCGTCGGCGACCGCGAAGACCCAGTGGAAGGTGCCGCCGACGGGCAGCGGCTCCAGCAGTTCGCCCCGGCCGCGGCCGAGGGCCGCGCCGCCGACCAGGCTGAACGGTACGTCGCTGCCCAACTCGGCGCAGATTGCCAGGAGTTCGTCCTGCGGGGTGGCGGTCCCCCACAGGGTGTCGCAGGCCAGGAGGGCGCCGGCGGCGTCCGCGCTGCCGCCGGCCATGCCGCCGGCGACGGGGATGTCCTTGGCGATGTGGAGGTGGACGTTCGGGTCCAGGCCGTGGCGGGCCGCCAGCGCGCGGGCAGCGCGGGCGGCGAGGTTGGTGTCGTCGAGGGGGACGTGTTCGGCGTCCGGGCCGGTGCAGGTGAGCGTCAGGGCGTCGGCGGGGGTGGCCGTCACCTCGTCGTACAGGCCGACGGCCAGGAAGACGTTGGCGAGGTCGTGGAAGCCGTCGGGACGGCGGCCGCCGACCGCGAGCTGGACGTTGACCTTGGCGGGGACGCGGACGGTGACGCCGTCGGGAGCGTTGCGGGTCATCGGGTGGGCTCCTGGTCGGTGGCGTCAGGGGCCGGAACCTTGTTCTCGGCGATGGCGATGAACTCCTCGACCGTCAGCGATTCGCCGCGCGCCTGCGGTGAGACGCCGGCCGCGACCAGGGCGGCTTCGGCCGCGGCGGCCGAGCCCGCCCAGCCGGCGAGGGCGGCCCGCAGCGTCTTGCGGCGCTGCGCGAAGGCGCCGTCGATGACGGCGAAGACCTCTTCGCGGGAGGCCCGGGAGGGCAGCGGTTCGGTGCGCCGGACGAGGGAGACCAGGCCGGATTCGACGTTGGGGGCGGGCCAGAAGACGTTGCGGCCGATCGAGCCGGCCCGCTTGACCTCGGCGTACCAGTTGGCCTTGACCGACGGGACGCCGTAGACCTTGTTGCCGGGGCCGGCGGCGAGCCGGTCGGCGACCTCGGCCTGGACCATGACCAGGGTCCGTTCGATGGTCGGGAACTGCTCCAGCATGTGGAGCAGGACCGGGACGGCGACGTTGTACGGGAGGTTGGCGACCAGGGCGGTGGGGGCCGGGCCGGGGAGTTCGGTGACGTGCAGGGCGTCGCGGTGGACGAGGGCGAAGCGGTCGGCGCGCTCGGGGAGCCGGGCCGCGATGGTGCCGGGCAGCGCCGCGGCGAGCACGTCGTCGATCTCGACGGCGGTGACCCGGTCGGCGGCCTCCAGCAGCGCCAGGGTCAGCGAGCCCAGGCCCGGGCCGACCTCGACGACCACGTCGTCGGGGCGGACCCCCGCGGTCCGGACGATCCGGCGGACGGTGTTGGCGTCGATGACGAAGTTCTGGCCGCGCTGTTTGGTGGGGCGTACGCCCAGCGCAGCGGCCAGTTCCCGGACATCGGCGGGGCCCAGCAGCGGGCCGGATTCGTCAGTGGTCTTGCGGTCGCTCACCCGTGAAGCTTACGGCCGCAAACCGGCCAGGGGCTCGCGCCCCGGGTGACGTAGAGCTTCTTGGCCCGGAAGGTCTGCTCCTCGGCGGGGGCGTCCTGGGGGCGGCCGGCGCCGCCGAGCCGGCGCCAGGTGCCGACGTCGAACTGGTAGAGCCCGCCGTAAATGCCCGAGGCGTCGACCGCGTCCGGGCGGCCGCCGGCCTCGCACTGGGCGAGTTCGCCCCAGGAGAGGCCGTCGGCGCCGCGGACGGAGCTGGGCAGCGCCTGGGTGCCGACGTGGATGATCTGCGGGCGCGGCTCGCGGACCGTCTCGACGGCGACCTTGTGGGGTTTGCGGTGGACTCCGTTGACGGTGTCGCGGCGGTAGGTGACGCGCCGCAGGCCGGGGACGCCGGGGTGGACCACCACCTCGGTGCCGCGGGGCAGCGCCGGATCGGGCCGCTTGACGGTGCGGAAGGGGAGGGTCTCCTCGCGGACTTCGGTGGTGCCGGTGACCCGCAGGACGGAGACGGTCTGGCCGTCGCGGGGGAAGCTGTCCGCCGGTACCGAGGTGGTGTCGCGGTCGCGCAGGGCCAGGCCGGCCTGGGCGAGGGCCTCGCGGACGGTGGCGGCGTTGGTGCGGATGCGGTACTCGCGGCCGTCGGCGACGAAGACCAGGGTGCGTTCGGTGCGGACGTGCAGTTCCAGGCCGTGCCGGCCGATGTGCTGGGAGCGGGCGGTGGAGAGGTAGGCGCCCTCGGCGCGGACGCCGAGTTGGTGCAGCGCGCCGGCGACGGTGTCGGCGGTGGTCCATACCTGGCGGCGCTGTCCGTCGAGGGTGAGCATGACCGGTCGGCCGTGGCGGACCACGATCTCGTCGCCGCTGGTGAGGTCGGTGCCGGAGGTGGGGGCGACGATGTCGTGGGCGCCGATGGCGAGGTCCTGGTCGGCGAGGAGCTCGTCGACGTCGTCGGCGAAGGTGTGCAGGGTGCGGGGGTCCCCGTCGACGCTGAGTTTGACGGCCTTGTCGTGCGCGACGAAGGCGGTGGTGCCGCCGGCGAGGAACGCGACGACCAGGGCGCGGGGCAGTAGCCGGCGCAGTTGTTGGGGGGTGTCGGCGGTGCGCCGGCGGCGGCCGCGGCCGCGCCCGGCACGGTGGCCGCTCTGTGAAGGACTCACGCTGCACCTGCCACGGGTGTCGTCCGGTAACCGGTCAAGCGCGGAATGTAGCGGAGTGCGGGCGGCGGACCCAACTCGCCGCGGTGGTGCGGGGCGGCCGGATGGGTCCCGGCGACGTCAGTAGTCGAACGCGCGGGCGGTGTTGGCGGCTACGGCCGAGGCCAGCGCGTCCTCCGTCATGCCCTTGACCTCGGCCATGGCGCGCAGGGTGTGCGGGATGAGGTAGGGGGCGTTGGCCCGTCCGCGGTACGGCGCGGGGGTGAGGAAGGGGGCGTCGGTCTCGACGAGCACCAGTTCGGGCGGGGCGACGGCGAGGGCGTCGCGCAGCGGCTGGGCGTTCTTGAAGGTGACGTTGCCGGCGAAGGACATGAAGTAGCCGGCCGCGGCGCAGATCTCGGCCATCGCGGCGTCGCCGGAGTAGCAGTGGAAGACGACCCGGTCGGGTGCACCCTCCTCGCGCAGGATGCGCAGCACGTCGTCGTGGGCCTCCCGGTCGTGGATGACCAGGGCCTTGCCGCGCCGCTTGGCGATCTCGATGTGGGCGCGGAAGGAGCGCTGTTGGGCGGCGGTGCCGTCGGGGCCGGTGCGGAAGTAGTCCAGGCCGGTCTCGCCGACGCCGCGGACCTCCGGGCGGGCGGCGAGCGCGTCGATCTCAGTGAGCGCGTCATCGAGGGCGGCGTCGCCGCCGCCCGCCCGTCGCCCACCACCACCCTTGCCAGAGTCGCTTCGCGACGCCCCCTCGATGGGGTCCCCGAGGACGATCCGCGGGGCTTCGTTGGGGTGCAGGGCGACGGCGGCGTGCACGCTGTCGTGGGCGGCGGCGGTGTCCGCGGCCCAGCGGGAGCCGGCCAGGTCGCAGCCCACCTGGACGAGGGTGGTCACCCCGACGGAGGCGGCCTTGCTTAGGGCCTCCTCGACGGTGGTGTCCTGCATGTCTAGATGGGTGTGCGAGTCCGCGACCGGTACCCGGAGCGGTTCCGGCAGCGGCGGCGGGGTGTCGTTGTCCTGCTTGGCCATGGCCGCGATCCTACGAGGACCGCGGCCGGTGCCTCACTTGCGGTGGTGCTGGAAGGGGTGCAGCAGGTCGGAGAGGTGCCAGTGGTGCCGTTGGCGTTCGGCGGTGCTGCCGGTGTCGTCCTGGTGGGGGGCCTTCTTGTGGTGCGGGCGCTGGTGCATGTGCGCGATCGCGTCGGAGACCATCGAGACCTGACCGGAGCGCATGATGCGGACGACGTGGCCGCCGCAGTTGAGGCACGTGGGGTGGGTCAGGGGGGACGGGACGCGTGCGTCGTCCGCGTAGTAGACGGCGTGCGTGACGCCCTTGGCATCCACCTGGTGCTCGATCTCGTACGCCTGCTCCCAGCCGTGGCCGCAGCTCATGCAGGCGAAGGCGTATGCCTCGCGGGCGGCGGGCTCGGACGGTCGGGGGTGGGGCGGGACGGGGCTCGCGGGTGCCGCGCCAGGAATGCCGGCGGTGGTCTTCGTGATGTCGCTCATGTGCGCTCCTCTTGTCCGCTGGACAAGCTCTCCGGGGACGGGAGGTCCCGGTTCCCAGGGAACGCCTTTCGCGGCCGGAACGCAGCTGAGCTGCTACCTATTGGCCCAGATTTGGCAGGTCGTAGGAAAAACGCACCACAAGGGGGCTGATCGCTTTACCTTCGATGCCGACCGTTTACCTTCTTACAGGTCGGTTCATGGCTCTGGGCTGGGGTTTTATGCTCTCCCGAGCGGTTTGACGCTCACCCGGGCGGGCCCGTCACGCCGTCCCGGCCGCATTCCGCCCGGCATCCCGCTCGGCGGCCCGCTCGGCGTTCTTCGCCGCCACGACCGCGTCGAAGACCTCCCGCTTGGGCAGCCCGGCGTCCGCCGCCACCGCCGCGATCGCCTCCTTGCGGCGCTCCCCGGCCTCCTCGCGGACCCGCACCCGGCGCACCAGCTCCGCGGCGTCCAGCTCCGCCGGCCCGGTCTCCGGAGCGCCCTCGACGACCACGGTGATCTCCCCGCGGACGCCCTCGGCGGCCCACGCCGCCAGCTCGCCCAGACCGCCGCGCCGGACCTCCTCGTACGTCTTGGTCAGCTCCCGGCAGACGGCGGCCCGGCGGTCCGCGCCGAAGACCTCGGCCATCGCGGCGAGGGTGTCGTCCAGGCGGTGCGGGGCCTCGAAGTAGACCAGGGTGCGCCGCTCCCCGGCGACCTCCCTAAGGCGGGAGAGCCGCTCCCCCGCCTTACGGGGCAGGAAGCCCTCGAAGCAGAACCGGTCCACCGGCAGCCCGGACACCGCGAGCGCGGTGAGCACCGCGCTCGGGCCGGGCACGGCGGTGACCGTGATGCCGCGCTCGACGGCCGCGGCCACCAGCCGGTAGCCCGGGTCGGAGACCGACGGCATCCCGGCGTCGGTGACCAGCAGCACCCGCGCCCCACCGGACAGCGCGTCCGCCAGCTCGGGCGTCCGGGCCGCCTCGTTGCCCTCGAAGTACGACACGACCCGGCCGGCCGGCGTCACGTCCAGCGCCTGGGTGAGCCGGCGCAGCCGCCGGGTGTCCTCGGCCGCGATCACATCGGCGGCGGCCAACTCGGCGGCGAGCCGCGGCGGGGCGTCCGCGACGTCACCGATGGGCGTCCCTGCAAGTACCAGCGTTCCAGTCACACCCCCATCCTCCCAGCCCCGCGCCGGTGCCCGACCGGGCCCGGGCCGGTGACGCGCGGTACCGCCCGGCGCCGCGGGCCCCCGCCGCACAGACCGCTTCCCTACGATGGGCCGGGTGACGAGTGACACCAGCGCGACGCACACGGCCGCCCTGCGCACCCCGGAGCCGACCGACCGGCCCCCCGCGTGGCAGCGGCGGCTGCGCCGGTTCGGGTACGCCGGCCGCCCCGAGGCCGACGTCCGCACGCGGCTGGTGGCGCCGTTCCCCGAGCCGGACGGGCGGGTGTGGGCGCTGTTCGGCGCCGGCCCGGGCCTGGCGCTGCGGCTCGCGCGCTGGTCGGGCTGGATCGGGCCGCTGCTGGTGACGCTGTTCGCGGGCGTGCTGACGTTCTGGAACCTCGGCAGCCCGCACAAGGTGATATTCGACGAGACGTACTACCCCAAGGACGCCTGGTCGCTGCTCCAGTACGGCTACGAGGGCACCTGGGCGAAGAACGCCAACGACGCCCTGCTGGCCCATCCCCCGCAGATCCTGCTCTCGCCGGACCACTCGTACGTCGTCCATCCGCCGATGGGCAAGTGGCTGATCGCGCTGGGCGAGTGGGCGTTCGGGATGAACCCCTTCGGCTGGCGGTTCATGACCGCGCTGCTCGGCACCCTGTCGGTGCTGCTGGTCTGCCGGATCGGGCGGCGGCTGCTGCGTTCGACGGCGCTGGGCTGCCTGGCCGGCGGACTGCTGGCGGTGGACGGCCTGCACTTCGTGATGAGCCGCACCGCGCTGCTCGACCTGATCGTGATGTTCTGGGTGCTGGCCGGTTTCGGCTGCCTGTTGGTGGACCGGGACCGCACCCGGGCCCGGCTGGCGGCGGCGCTCCCCACCGACCCCGCCGGAGTCGCCCGTCCGGACGGGGAGGTCGGCGACCGGCTGCGGCTGGGCTGGCGGCCCTGGCGGATCGCGGCCGGACTGTGCCTTGGCCTGTCGGCGGCGACGAAGTGGAACGGCCTGTACTTCCTGGCGGCGTTCGCGCTGATGTCGGTGCTGTGGGACATGGGGGCGCGGCGCACGGCCGGCGCCCGGCACCCGTTCCGGGCGGTGCTGCGGCGCGACGCGCTGCCCGCGCTCGGCGCCACGGTCGTGGTCGCACTCGCCACGTACCTGGCGTCCTGGAGCGGCTGGATCGCCACCAAGGGCGGCTACTACCGGGACTGGGCCACCTCCCCCGAGGGTCAGCACAGCTCCTTCACCTGGCTGCCGGACTGGCTGCGCAGCCTGTGGCACTACCAAAGCGAGGTCTACGCCTTCCACACCGGCCTGACCACGCCGCACACCTACATGTCCAACCCGTGGAGCTGGCTGGTGCTGGGCCGCCCGGTCTCGTACTTCTACGAGGACCCCAAGGCCGGGCAGGACGGCTGCACCGCCGCCGAGGGCTGCGCCCGCGAGGTGCTGGCGCTGGGCACCCCGCTGCTGTGGTGGGCGGCCTGCTTCGCGCTGCTGTACGTGCTGTGGCGGTGGCTGTTCCGGCGGGACTGGCGGGCCGGGGCGATCGCCTGCGGCGTCGCGGCCGGCTACCTGCCGTGGTTCCTCTACCAGGAGCGGACCATCTTCCTCTTCTACGCGGTGGTCTTCGTGCCGTTCCTGTGCCTGGCGCTGGCGATGATGATCGGCGCGATCATCGGGCCACCGGGGGCCAGTGAGCGACGGCGCACCATCGGCGCGGTCGGCGCGGGTGTCCTGGTTCTGCTGATCGTGTGGAATTTCATCTACTTCTACCCGCTCTATACCGGTCTGCCGATTCCCAAGAGCGCCTGGCACAACCGGATGTGGTTCGACAGCTGGGTCTGAGCCCGCTCCGGACGGCCGGATGTGACGAACCTGTCACGACGGTTCGACAGCGTGTCACCGGACCGTGCCCGGATCGAGACTCACCACGTGCCCGTGTCCCTTAGAGTGCGATGGGCGTTCTTGGGTGCGTACTCAAGGCATCAAGCTCCTGGGAGGGGATCGGTGGCATGCGCCGCGAGGTGAAGTACGGACTGATCGGCGGGTCAGTGGCCCTGGTGGTGGGCGTCGTCGGCGGCTTCACGCTGTTCGGCAGCTCGGACGACGGGGCCCCGCAGGCGGTCAGGTCGGCGGATGCCAAATCGGGCGACGGCGGCCCCACGGTGCCCTCCGGTCCGCTGAGCGCCAAGGAAGTGAACACCACAGCGCAGATGTTCCTGACGGCCTGGCAGTCCGGGGACGTCGCGAAGGCCGCCGCGCTGACCGACGCGCCGGACGCCGCCCGCACCGCCCTGACCTCCTTCGCCCAGCAGGCGAAGTTCTCGAAGGTGGCGCTGAAGCCGGGCACCCCGGCCGGCGACAAGGTGCCGTACACGGTCACCACCGAGGTCGCCTACAAGGCCGTCAAGACGCCGTTCTCGTACGGCAGCGCGGTGACCCTCCAGCGCGACAAGACCACCGGGAAGCCGCAGGTCGCCTGGCAGCCGTCGACGCTCTACCCGGGCCTGGCCAAGGGCGACGAACTGCGCACCGGGGAGGCCGAGGCGCCGCCCATCAAGGCGGTGGACCGCAACGGCGTCGAGCTGACCGCCAAGGACCACCCGACGCTGGCCGGGGTGCTGGACAGCCTGCGCACCAAGTACGGCAGCAAGACCGACGGCAAGCCGGGCGTGGAGCTGTACGTCCACCGCGCCAAGACCGCCGACAGCAACAAGCAGCAGCCCGACAAGACGCTGAAGGTGCTCTCCAAGGGCACCCCCGGCACCCTGCACACGACGCTGGACGCCAAGCTCCAGACCGCGGCCGAGAACGCGGTCAAGGGCAAGAAGTCGGCGTCCGCGGCGGCCGTCAAGCCCAGCACCGGGGAGATCCTGGCGCTCGCCAACTCCCCCGCGGACGGCTTCAACGTCGCCACCCAGGGGTCCTACGCGCCCGGTTCGACGATGAAGATCGTCACCTCCGCGCTGCTGATGGACAAGGGGCTGACGGCGCCGGACAAGAAGAACCCGTGCCCGAAGTTCGTCACGGTCGGCGGCTGGAAGTTCCAGAACCTCAACAAGTCCGAGATCCCGGACGGCACCTTCGCGCAGAGCTTCGCGGCGTCCTGCAACAACGCCTTCATCGGGCACGCCAAGGAACTCAGCAACGACGACCTGACCAAGGAGGCCCGGGACGTCTTCGGCATCGGGCTGAACTGGGCGACCGGCATCCCCACCTTCGACGGCACCGTCCCGGTGCAGAGCGACGCCCAGATGGCGGCCTCGCTGATCGGCCAGGGCGGGGTCCGGATGAACCCGCTGAACGTCGCCTCGATCGCCGCCACCGCCCAGTCCGGCGGGTTCCACCAGCCGTACATCGTGGCCCAGTCGCTGGACAACCGGGCGTTCGCCAAGGCGGCCGGCGCGATGAAGCCGGACACCGCGTCCAACCTCAAGGCGCTGATGAAGCTGACCGCGACGTCCGGTACGGGCGCCGAGGCGATGCAGGGGATCAGCGGCGACATCGGCGCGAAGACCGGTTCCGCCGAGGTCGACAACCAGGACAAGCCCAACGCCTGGTTCGCCGCCTACCGCGATGACCTGGCGGCCGCCGCGGTCGTCCCGGCCAGTGGCCACGGCGGCACCAACGCCGGCCCGCTGGTCCGCGCCATCCTCACCGCCAACTGAGGCACCCGGGCACCCCGTTCACCCGGGGTGCCCGGCCTCCGGATCTCGTTCGCATGGCCCGTACAGCTTTCGCTAGCGTGCGGGCCATGAGCGATTCCGCGACCGACAGCCCTCCGACCGCCGCCACCAGCCAGCCCCACCCCCGCTTCGCCGAGGCCCTCACCGCGCTCGGCCTCACCGTCGAGGTCCGCCGGGCCGACGCCGCGGTCGTCCGGGAGGCCACCGGTTACGCCATCGGGGGCGTCCCGCCGTTCGGCCACCGCACCCGCACCCCCGTCCTCGCCGACCGCGCCATCCTCGCGCACGGCACGGTCTGGGCCGCCGCCGGCACCCCGCACACCGTCTTCCCGCTCGACCCGCAGACCCTGCTCGCCCACGCCGGGGCCCGGCTGGTGGACGTACGCGAGCAGACCTCTTGACGCCGCTGGTCGTGGCGGCCGTGCTGCTGGCCGCCGTCACCCACGCCAGTTGGAACGCCATCGCCCACGGGATACGCGACCAGTTGCTGGCCTTCACCCTGGTCGGCGGCGGCGGAGCGCTGTGCGGCGCGGTCCTGGCGTGCTTCACCCCGCTGCCGGCGGCCGCCGCCTGGCCGTACCTGCTGGGCTCCGCGGTGCTGCACATCGTCTACCAGGGGCTGCTGATGCAGTCGTTCCGGCTGGGCGATTTCGGTCAGATGTATCCGATCGCCCGGGGCACCGCGCCGCTGGTCGTCACCGTCCTCGCCGCGGTCTTCGTGCACGAGGTGCCGAACGGCTGGGCGCTGGCCGGGGTCGCGCTGGCCTCCGCGGGACTGGTGGGGCTGGCGGTCTGGGGCATCCGGGGCTCCGGCGCCCGCCCGCACTGGCCGGCGATAGCGGCCGCGCTCGCCACCGGCCTGTCCATCGCCTCCTACACCACCGTCGACGGCCTGGGCGTCCGTGCCTCGGGGACCCCGCTGGGCTACATCGCCTGGCTGATGATCCTCGAAGGGCTGGTCATCCCGGCGTACGCACTGGCCACCCGGCGCGGCCGACTCGGCGCCGAACTCCGGCCGTTCGCCCTGCGCGGCCTGGCCGGCGGACTGCTCTCGGTGTTCGCGTACGGGCTGGTGCTGTGGGCGCAGACCCGCGCACCGCTGGCGCCCATCGCGGCGCTGCGCGAGTCGTCGATCATCGTCGGGGCCGCGATCGGGACGCTGTTCTTCAAGGAGCGGTTCGGGCTGCCGAGGTTGGCGGCGGCGGGATTGATGGTGGCGGGGATCGGCCTGATGCTGGCCGGCTGACGCCGGGGGCGGCCCACGCGGTGGGGGTGGGGGTCATGCACCGTGCAGGGCTTCCTCAACTCCCCACCGGGGCAGGGCCCTTCCACACGCGGGAGGGTCCGGGGGGTCCGGGGTGGGTTGTCGGACGTAAAGCGCAGCAGTCCGACAACCCACCCCGGACCCCCCGGACCCGGCACCACAGACGAACCGGGGCCCCGCCCCACACACCTCTCCCGCCGAAGGCGGAACAACAGACGCCCCACGGCGGCGCACCCGACAACGTGGGGAAAATCAGCCGCCCACGGCGGCGAGCGCACGAACCAGCGCCTGCGCCCGCGGATCCGCCGTCACATTCGGCTGCATGCCGTTGGTGACGTAGCCGAAGGCGATCCCGCTCTCCGGGTCCGCGAAGGCCAGCGCGCCGCCGCGGCCGGGGTGGCCGAACGAGCCGGGGCCGAGCAACGGGGAGGACGGGCCGTGCAGCATGAAGCCCAGGCCGAAGCGGGTGTTGACGAGGAGGGTGCGGTCGGGTCCGGCGGACTCCTCGGTGCGGGCGAGGGTCAGCGTCGCCGGCGCGAAGAGCCGCGGACGGCCGTCGACCGGCCCGATCAGCGCCGCGTAGGCGCGGGCCAACGCGTCCGCGGTGGCGATGCCGGCCGAGGCCGGCAGCTCGGCGGCGCGGTAGGCGTCGTCGTTCTCGTCCGGGGCCGGGGAGATCGCGCCGAAGGCGCGACTGGTGAGGGAGGCCGGATCGGCATACGCGTCGGCGACCGCCTTCTTGGGGCGGACCCGCAGGCCGGCGGCGGCGGGCCGGGGCGGGGCTTCGACGGGCGCGAGGCGGCCGACGCGGGGGCGGGCCTCGTCCGGGAGGCCGATCCACAGGTCGAGGTCGAGCGGCCGGGATATCTCGTCGGCGACCCAGGCGCCGAGGGTGCGGCCGGTGACCCGCAGTACCAGTTCGCTCAGCAGCCAGCTGTAGGTCTGGGCGTGGTAGCCGTGATCGGTGCCGGGCGTCCAGGCGGGGGCCTGGGCGGCGACCGCGGCCGGGCCGCTGAGCCCGTCGATGGCCTGGGCGGGGGTGAGCGGGGTGTCCAGGGCCGGCACGCCGGCCCGGTGCGCGAGGAGGTGGCGGACCAGGACGCGGTCCTTGCCGGCGGCCTTGAACTCGGGCCAGTAGGTGCCGACCGGGGCGTCCAGGTCCAGCTGGCCGCGCTGGTGCAGCAGGAGCGGGACGGTGGCGGCGATGCCCTTGGTGGCGGAGCGGACGACCTGGGCGGTGCCGGGCTCCCAGGGGGCGGCCGTGGGGTCGCCGGGCTCGGCGTCGCCGTCCTTGGTGCCGCCCCACAGGTCGACGATCTTGCGTCCGTCCCGGTAGACGGCGACCGCCGCTCCCCGCTCGCCGCGCTCGGCGAAGTTGGCTGCGAAGGCGTCCCGGACCGGCTCGAAGCCGTCCTCGACCGTGCCCTGGACGTCCACCACTGAATCCCGCTTCCCACTCTTCCGTCGCTTTGGTGACCCATCAATGGTGCAACGTCGGGATCCGTGCTCATGACCAGGGGCACCGCCAGGGCCCGGGGCCGTGGCGTTCCTCACATCCGGCCGCGGGGCGGGGGCGGGCCGGGTCCGGTCAGCGCCGAACAGGGCCTGGTGGCCGTCGGGGTAGGCGTAGGCGAGGCCGGCGACGGCGAGCGAGGGGGCGGGGGTGGTGGTACTCACAGGGTCCATCCCAGGAGGCAGACGGCCAGCGCGGCGAGCGGGTTTCTGGCTCTGCAACCCGACGATGATGTGGGTCTTGCAACTAACTTGCAAGAGCGCCCTCGGGGCGGGACGCCCGGGCCGCCGCTCACGCACCCCCGCCCGCCCCCGCATCGCCATTGACTCTTGCGCCCCGCTCCCCCACCCTCCCGGCCATGACAGCCCAGGAAGCACCCCAAGCCCCGGGTTCCGGTACCGCCGGGTTCGCCCCGTGCGCCGGAGAGAGCTGGCGCGCCCCGTGGGACATGTACGCGACCCTGCGGGACTCCCGTCCCCTGCACCACGTCGCCGACGGCGACTACTGGGTCCTCTCCCGTTACGCGGACGTGCTCGCGGCCGCCCGCGACACCGCGCGGTTCTCCTCCGCCGGCGGCCTCACCTTCGGCTACGGCGAGCGCGAGCGGCTCGGCATCACCGACGCCGCCCCGATGGTGATGCTGGACCCGCCCGAGCACACCGACTTCCGACGGCTGATCACCCGCGGCTACACCCCGCGCCGGGTGACCGCCATCGAGCCGGACGTGCGCGCCTTCGTCCGGGCCCGGCTGGACCGCATCGCCGGCCTGCGCGACGGCTGCGACATCGTCGCGGAGCTGTTCAAGCCGCTGCCCAGCTTCGTCGTCGGCCGTTACCTCGGCGTGCCGGAGGCGGACCGGGCCCGCTTCGACGGCTGGACGCACGCCATCGTGGAGGCCAATGCGCAGGGCGACCCGCTGGCCGCGACCGAGGCGGTGGGCGGGCTGTTCGGCTACTTCGCGGAGCTGGTCGAACGGCGGCGCGCCGAGCCGGCCGACGACACCGTCTCCGACCTGGTCCGGCTGCTGCCGCCGAGCGACGGCACCGCGCTGCTGCGGATCCTCGGCTTCGCCTTCACCATGGTCGCCGGCGGCAACGACACCACCACCGGCCTGCTGGGCGGTGCCGCGGAACTCCTCACCTCCCATCCGGGCCAGCGCCGCACCCTGCTCGACACCCCCGCCCGGCTGCCGGCGGCCGTCGAGGAACTGCTCCGGCTGACCTCCCCGGTCCAGTGCCTGGCCCGCACCGTCACCGTCGACACCACGCTGCACGGCCGCACCGTCCCGGCCGGCCGCAAGGTGCTGCTGCTGTACGGCGCCGCCAACCGCGACCCCCGCGCGTTCGGCCCGGACGCCGACCGCCTGGACATCACCCGGGACGGGCCGCAGCACCTCGCCTTCACCCACGGCCCGCACCACTGCCTGGGGGCCGCCGCGGCCCGGCTGGTCGCCCGGATCGCACTGGAGGAACTGCTGGCCCGTTTCCCGGACTTCACGGTGGACGCGGCCGGCGGCACCTTCGCGGGCGGCCATTACGTGCGGCGGTACGCGTCGCTGCCGTTCGCCACCGGCCGGACGTGACCGTTCCGCTCGCGGGTGAGGCAGCGGGGGAGACAACGGGGAGGGCAGCGGGTCGAGCAGCGGTTGCGGCAGCGGACGGAGCAGCGGTTGCGGCACGAGTGAACGGAGCGGGGCCGTCCGGACAGGCCGAGTTGCCGCCCGCCCGCGGCGTCGAAACCATGGGGAGGTGAGCCAAAAACCCGAGGCCGCCGGGCCGCCCCCGGGGTCGAACGACACGCAACCCGCGGCCGCCGCGGACGTCCGGGAAGCGGCCGTCCCCCGCGGCCGGCTGCGCCGCGTTCCGACCGGGCCGGGCCGCCCGCCCGGGTCCTACCTGCGGTATCCGCACCTCCACGGCGACCTGCTGTGCTTCGCCGCGGAGGACGACCTGTGGCTGGCGCCGCTCGCGCCGGAGGGGGCGGAACCGGGCCGGGCCTGGCGGCTGACCGTGGACCGGACCCGGGTCGGGCATCCGCGCTTCTCCCCCGACGGCACCCGGATCGCCTTCACCAGCTGGCGCAGCCTGGACCCGGAGGTCCACCTGGTGTCCGTGGAGGGCGGCCCGGCCCGGCGGCTGACGTACTGGGGCAGTACCGACGCCCGGGTCTGCGGCTGGACGCCACCGGACCACGAGGGGCAGTCGCAGATCCTCGCGGTGTCCTCGCACGGCCAGCCGTTCTCGTACTACTCGTGGGCGTACAGCCTGCCCACCGACGGCAGTCCCGGCGGCCAGCTGCCCTGGGGGCCGGTCGCCGACATCGCGCTGGCCGACCTCGACGGGGAGCGGCGGACCCTGCTGCTCAGCGGTAAGCCGCCGCACGAACCGGCGTCCTGGAAGCGGTACCGGGGCGGGGCGATGGGGCGGATGTGGCTGCACGGCACCCGGCTGCTGCCGGATCTGTGCGGGCACCTGGGCTCGGTGATGTTCACCGCCGGCCGGATCGCCTTCCTCTCCGACCACGAGGGCATCGGCAACGTCTACTCGTGCCGCCCCGACGGTACGGATCTGCGCCGGCACAGCGACCACCCCGACTTCTACGCCCGGCACGCCTCCACCGACGGTTCCCGGATCGTCTACCAGTGCGCCGGCGACCTGTGGCTGATCGACGACCTGGCCCCGGGCGCGGTGCCGCGGAAGCTCGCGGTGCGGCTGGGCGGTCCGCGAGCCGGCCGCCGCAGCTACCAGGTGCCGGCCGCCGCGCACGTCACCGGCCTGGCGGTGGACGCCACCGGGCGGGCCAGCGCGGTCGGGGTCCGCGGCAGTCTGTACTGGCTCACCCACCGCGACGGCCCGGCCCGGACCATCCACGACACCCCGGGCGTGCGGGTGCGGCTGCCGGTGATGCTGGGCGCCACCGGGCGGATCGCGTACGTGACGGACGCCGAGGGCGAGGACGCCATCGAGATCGCCAACCTGCCGCGGGCCAGCGGGCCTGGCACCCCGCGCCGGCTGGCGGCCGGGGCGGTGGGCCGGGTCCACGAGTTGATCTCAGCGCCGGACGGCGAGCGGCTGGCGGTGGCCACCCACGACGGGCGGCTGCTGCTGGTGGAGACCGGCACACCGGAGGAGACCGGTACGCCGGTGGAGACCGGCACACCGGAGGAGGCCAGTGCCCCGGAGGAGGCCGGTACGCCGGAGAAGGCAGCGGGCGGTGACGCCGGCCCGGCCGGCGGGACGGCCGGCGGGACGGCCCAGGTGGTCACCGAAGTGACCCGGTCCCGCAACGGCCCGGTCCGCGATCTGGCCTTCTCCCCCGACTCCCGCTGGCTGACCTGGTCGCACCCGGGCATCGGCCGCACCCTGCGGATGATCAAGATGGCCCGGCTGTCCGACGGGCACATCGTGGACGTCACCAACGGCCGCTTCGAGGACGAGCAGCCGGTGTTCACCCGGGACGGCCGGTACCTCGCCTTCCTGTCCTGGCGCGGTTTCGACCCGGTCTACGACGTCCACACCGGCGACCTGTCGTTCCCGCTGGGCTGCCGCCCCTACCTCGTGCCGCTGTCGTCGGCGACCCCGTCCCCGTTCGCGCTGTCCCCGGAAGGGCGGCCGGCGGCCGGCGGGCTGGATCCGGACGAGAACCCCCAGGCCGGGGAGGGGCCGGTGCTGGTGGAGGTGGAGGGGCTGGCGAACCGCGTCACGCCGTTCCCGGTCGCCGCGTCCAAGTACTCCTCGCTCCGGCCGGTCAGCGGCGGCGGTCTGGTGTGGCTGCGGTGGCCGATCTCCGGCGCGCTGGGCGAGACCTTCGCCAACCCGGCCGACACCTCCGGCCGCCCCACCCTGGAGCACTTCGACCTGACCAAGGCCCGGCGCACCGAACTCACCAGCTCCCTGGACGGGTTCGCGCTGAGCGGCGACGGCACCCGGCTGGTCGTCAACGACGAGGGCGAGCTGCGCGCGGTGCCCGCGACCGAGTCGGCGGACAGCGACACCACGGTCTACCTGGACCTGCGGCGGATCCTGCACGACGTGGATCCGGAGGCGGAGTGGCGGCAGGCGTTCGACGAGGCGGGCCGGATCGTCCGGGCGTACTTCTGGGACCCGAAGCTGTGCGGCATCGACTGGGAGGACGTGCAGGCGCAGTACCGGCCGCTGCTGGAACGGGTCGCCAGCCCCGACGAGTTCGCCGATCTGCTGCGCGAGGTACTGGGCGAGCTGGGCACCTCGCACGCCTACGTCACCGGCGCCCGCCGCAACGAGGGACCGCCGCACTACCAGCGCCCAATCGGGCTGCTCGGCGCCAACTTCGTGTGCCGGGACGGCCGTTGGGTGGTCAAGCGGATCCTGCCCGGCGAGTCCTCGGACTCCAAGGCCCGTTCGCCGCTGGCCGGTACGGGCATCCGCGAGGGCAGTGCGCTCACCCACGTCGACGGCCGCCCGGTGGACCCGGTGGCCGGCCCGTACCCGCTGCTGGCCGCGGCCGGCGGGACGACCGTGGAGCTGACTTTTGCCCCGCCGGAGAGCGAGGGCAACGGTCACGCCCGGCGGGTCGCGGTGGTCCCGCTGATCGACGAGCGGCCGCTGCGCTACCAGGACTGGGTGGCCAAACGGCGGGCCGTGGTGCGGAAGTTGAGCGACGGCCGGTGCGGCTACCTGCACATCCCCGACATGGGCGGCTCGGGCTGGGCGCAGTTCAACCGCGATCTGCGGCGGGAGGTCGCGATGCCCGCGCTGGTCGTGGACGTCCGCGGCAACGCCGGTGGCAACATCTCCGAGCTGGTCATCGAGAAGCTGACCCGGACCATCATGGGCTGGGACCTGACCCGGGACGCCGAGCCGGTGTCGTACACCAGCAACGCGCCGCGCGGTCCCGTGGTCGCACTCGCCGACGAGATGACCTCGTCCGACGGGGACATGATCACCGCGGCGTTCAAGCTCCAGGGCATCGGGCCGGTGGTCGGCACCCGGACCTGGGGCGGGGTGGTCGGCATGACCGGCCGGCACCGGCTCGCGGACGGCACCCAGATCACCGTCCCGATGAACGCGGCGTGGTTCCACCTCTACGGCTGGGGCGTGGAGAACCACGGCGTCGAGGTCGACATCGAGGCGCTGCGCTCCCCGCTGCACTGGGCGGAGGGCCGGCACCCGCAGCTCGGCGTCGCGGTGCGCACCGCACTGGAACTCCTCGACCGCCATCCCGCGGCGACCCCGCCGGACCTCTCGGACGTCCCGGACCGGCGTCGACCCCCACTCCCGCCGCGCGGCACCGAGTAACCACCGCCGCCCAACCACCCTGCGGGGCAACCCGGTTCCGGCACAACGACACCGACCCGACCCCGGCCGGCACATCGACACCGACCCGGCCGGCGCAACGAAAAGGCGCACCCGGGTTCACCGGATGCGCCTCTCCGCGAAAGGACGAACGACCCTCGTTCAGGACGTCAGACGCCCATCACTCTGGACGCCAGGGCGTCAGCTCTGGTAGCGGTCCTCGACGTCGTCCAGCGCCTGCTGGCCACGCTCGCGCGGCTGCTGGCCACGCTCCGGGGACGGCTTACCGCGCTCCGGGGACGGCTTACCGCGCTCCTGGCCCTGCTGGGCCCGCCGCTTGGCCTCGTCCTTGAGCTGCTGCGCCTTGTCCTTGAACTGGTCTTCGATGCCCATGCTGTTCACTCCTGTGGGGGTGTTGGGGATCGGGCTCGATAAGCGTGACACGAACCGACATTCGTCGCATTTCGATCACAATCGGACACTCTCCGTGGTCACCCCCGGGCCGGGGCCGGCCCGCCGCCCGGGCCCCGCTACCCGTTCACCCGGGCCTTCTCGTCCGCCTCGCCGCCCGCCCCGACCAGCCCCGGCCGGAACCCGTCGAGCCGGTCCCCGAACCGTCGCATCTCGCGCTGCCCCACCGTCCCGATGAGCGACGGCAGATAGCCGCGCACCGACTGCATCCCGCGCAGCCACCACTGCCCGTAGACGTGCGGGGAACGGCGCTCGATGCCGGCCACGATGCGGTCCACGGCGGGGCCCAGCGGATAGGTCTTGTTGGACGGCCAGGGCAGCCGGGCGCGCAACTCCCGCATCAGGTCCTCCCGGTCGGCGCCGCGCACCATGTCGGTGTCGGTCCAGCTCAGGTACCCCACCCCGACCCGGACGCCCTTGTAGCCGACCTCCGCGCGCAGGCTGTGCGCGAACGCCTCCACGCCCGACTTGGAGGCGCAGTACGCGCTCATCATCGGCGCCGGCGTGAGCGCGGCGAGCGAGGCGATCTGGAGGAAGTAGCCGCGGGACGCCATCAGCACCGGCAGGAACGCCCGCGCGGTGACCGCGCCGCCGATCAGGTTGACCTCGATGACCCGGCGCCAGGCCACCGGGTCGGAGTCCACGAGCGGGCCGCCGGTCGCCACCCCGGCGTTGGCGACCACCACATCGACCTTGCCGAAGCGGAGCTTGACCTCCTCCGCGACCCGGGCCATCGCCTCGTGGTCGGTGACGTCGGCGTGCCAGTGGTGGGCCGGGCCGTGCAACGAGGCCGCGACCTCGCGCAGTTCGTCGGGCTCCAGGCCGACCAGCGCCAGGGTCGCCCCGCGCGCCGACAACTTGCGCGCCAGTAGCGCCCCGACACCGCGCGCCGCGCCGGTGACGACCACCACCTGACCGTCGAGCTTGCTTCCGTTCACGCCGCCTTCTCCTTCTTCTGCCGGGCCGACCGCGTGCCCCGGGGGGCCGGGGCGGTGGCCAGATGGTCGCGGACGAGTTCCCGCAGGCACCCGGCGACCGCGTCCGGGTCCTCGATCGGGGTCATGTGGCCGAGCCCGGGAAGTTCGGTCAGCCCCGCGCACTGCGGGAGGACGGAGGCCAGCCGGCGGGCGTGCACGACCGGGGTGAGCCGGTCCGCGGTGCCCGCGAGGACCGCGGTCGGCACCTCCAACCGGCTGACTCCACGGGTGAGTTGGAGTTCGCGCAGCACATGCCCCCAGCGGGCGCGGACGCCCGGCGGGCAGGCGTGCACGATCCGGGCGCACGCCTCGATCTGCTCGGCGCTCGACCCGGCGCCCATCGTGGCGTACCGCAGGGCCCACTTGGCGGGCGGGGAGACCGGGCCGAGCGGGGCGCGGGAGCCCAGCAGCAACCGGTGCGCCCGGCGGCGGCCACCGGGGGTGGGCAGCGGGAACACCCGGGACTCGGCGGGCAGATCGGCGCTGCCGGTGCTGCACAGCAGGGCCGCCGCGGCGCGGGCGCGCAGTTCGGGCCGTTCGGCGGCGGCCATGATCGTCATACCGCCCATGGAGTGCCCGCCGATGACGGCCCGTTCACCGGGAGCGAGGGTCTGCTCCAGGACGGCGACCAGGTCGTCGGCGAGCGCGCGGGTGCTGTAGCCGGCGGGCGAGACGGCCGGGCTGCGCCCGTGCCCCCGCTGGTCGTAGACCACCACCTGGTGGGTGTCGGCCAGTTCCCGGACGACCGGCGCCCAGAAGGCGGTCGAGCAGGTCCAACCGTGCGCCAGGACCACCGTCGGGGCGCCCTCGGGCCCGTGGAGCTCGGCGTACAGCCGGGACCCGTCGGCGGAGGTGACCTCCAGCGTCCTACGGGGCACCGGCGGGGCGTAGCGGCCCCGGGTGAGGTGTGCCGGCTGCTTCACGCCGCCACCTCCTCGGTGACCGTCCGGCCGGTGCCGGCCGGGGCCGGTTCGTCGTCGGGTCCCTCCTTCGGGGGCCGGATCACCTGGTACTCGGCGAGGTCCACCTGCCGGGTCATCCGGCGGAACTCCGCGGTGGTGCCGGGCCAGGCGGTGGTGTTCCGCCCGTTGGCGTCGAGGTACCAGCTGTCGCAGCCGCCGGTGTTCCACACCGTGCGCGTCATCCGCTGCTGGATGGTGCGGGTCCACGCGTCGACGGCGGACCGGCGGGCGTCCAGGGCGATCCGGTCGCCGAGCACGTCCAGCTGGCGCATGAAGTCGACGAGGTAGTTCAGCTGCGCCTCGATCATCAGGATCATCGAGCTGTTCCCCAGGCCGGTGTTGGGCCCGATGATGGTGAGGAAGTTGGGGAAGCCGGCCGCGCTGGTGCCGCGCAGCCCCTCCATGCCGTCCTTCCACTCCTCCGCGAGGGTGGTGCCGTGGGCCCCGGTGACCCGCTGCGCGATCGGCATGTCCGTGACGTGGAAGCCGGTCCCGAAGATGATCGCGTCCACCTCGGCCTCGCTGCCGTCCGCCGCGACCAGGACGTTGCCCCGGATCTCGCGCAGTCCGGAGGTCACCACGTCCACGTTGGGCCGGGTCAGCGCCGGGTACCAGGTGTTGGACAGCAGGATCCGCTTGCAGCCGATGCGGTAGTCGGGGGTGAGCCGGGCCTGTAGCGCCGGATCCTTGATCGCCTTGCGCATGTGCGACTTCGCCAGGCTCTCGACCGGCCCCAGCTCACCGGGCCGCTTGGTGAACGCGCTGACCTGCAACTCCCTTATGCTCCACAGAAGTTGACGGCGCAGCTGGCGAGTGGCCGGAACCTTGGTGTGCAGCCACCGCTCCACCCCGGTGATCCGCCGGTCGACCCGCGGCAACACCCACGGCGGGGTCCGCTGGAACACCGTCAACGCGTCGACCTGCGGCTGGATCGCCGGCACGATCTGGATCGCGGAGGCCCCGGTGCCGACCATGGCGACCCGCTTGCCCCGCAGGTCGTAGTCGTGGTCCCAGCGCGCCGAGTGGAAGACCTTGCCGGGGAAGTCCGCCAGGCCGGGGACGTCGGGTATCTGCGGATCGGAGAGCGGGCCGGTGGCCGACACCACCACGTCAGCGGTGAGCGACCCCTGTGCGGTCTCGATCTCCCACCACAACTTCTCGGTGTTCCAGCGCAGTTGGCGCACCTCAGCGTTGAAGCGGAGGTGCGGCCGCAGCCCGAAGGTGTCCGTCACCCGCTCCAGGTATGCCCGGATGTGCCGCTGCCCGCTGAAGTTGCGCGGCCAGTCCGGATTGGGCGCGAACGAGAACGAGTACAGGTGCGAGGGCACGTCGCAGGCGCACCCCGGATAGCTGTTGTCCCGCCAGGTGCCCCCCACCGAGTCCGCCCGCTCCAGGACCACGAAGTCGGTGATCCCGGCGCGCCGTAGCCGTACGGCGGCACCCAGGCCGCCGAACCCCGATCCGATCACCGCCACCCGCACATGCCGCTGCCCGTCGTCGGCCATGCCGCCACCTCTCGAAGTCGACGCTCCACCGTCCCGCAACCGCGCCAGCAATCACTGGCATGATTGGCACGGTTGGAGCGTAGGACAGACCCGTACCGAGCGGTAGGGGTTCGGCGGCAGGAAGTTACTTCCGGTCACATCGGACCCCCGGCAGAGCCGGCCCGCATAGGCTGGCCCCGTGGCAGACCAGGCGGCGGCGCAGACCCCCAGAAACGCGGAGACCCGCGAAGACGCGGCGGACACCCGTCCCGCTTCCCCCGAAAACCCCCCGAAGGAACGCGAGTTCCGCATGGCCGACCTGGCCCGGGAAGCCGGCATCACCGTCCGCACCCTGCGCTTCTACCGCGAGCGCAAGCTCATCCCGCCGCCCCGCCGGGAAGGCCGGATCGCCTGGTACAACGAGCACCACCTCGCCCGCCTACGCACCATCGCCGCCCTCCTGGAGCGCGGGCACACCCTCGGCGGGATCGCCGAACTCTTCACCGCCTTCGAGACCGGCCGCGACGTCGGCGAACTCCTCGGCCTCCCCAGCCCGCTGCTGACCCCCTGGTCCGAGGAGACCCCGGTCCGCCTCACCCCCGAGGAACTGGCCGACCACTTCAGCGGCGAGGTCACCGCGGCGAACCTCACCGCCTCGCTCGCCCTGGGCTATCTGGCCGTGGACGGCGACGAGTTCGTGCACATCAGCCGGCGCCTCCTGGACGTCTCCACCAGCCTCGTCGCCCAGGGCGTGCCGCTGGCCGCCGTCCTGGAGGCCGGCGGCCGGGTCCGCGCCCACGCCGACGCCCTCGCCGACGTCTTCACCACCCTCATCCGGGCCCACCTCGTCACCACGCTCCAGGACCTCCCCCGCGCCACCGAGGCCGTCGAGAACCTCCGCCCGCTCGCCAAGGGCGTCGTCGAGGCCGAACTCTCCATGGCCATGGACCGCCGCATCCGCACGGAACTGGAGAACCTCCTGAACGGCGGGGCCACCGATCCCCGGACCCCCGCCCCCCAGGAGCAGCCGGCCCCCAGGAGGACTGAGCCCCGGGAGGACCGGACCCCGCGGGGCAAAGCGACGTACGGGGCGAAGTGACGTGCGGGGCGAGGTGACGTGCGGCGCCTACGCCCCGTACACCACCGTCACCGGCGCGTGGTCACTCCACCGCTGGTCGTACGTCGCCGCCCGCTCCACGGACGCCTTGACGGCGCGGGCCGCCAGCCCCGGCGTGGACAGGTGGTAGTCGATCCGCCACCCGGCGTCGTTGTCGAAGGCGCGCCCGCGGTAGGACCACCACGAGTACGGCCCCTCGGTGTCCGGGTGCAGGGCCCGGACGACGTCCACGTAACCGCCCTGGTCCGCGTCCAGCACGGCGGACAGCCAGGCCCGCTCCTCCGGCAGGAAGCCGGACTTCTTCTGGTTGGCCTTCCAGTTCTTCAGGTCGGCCTCCTGGTGGGCGATGTTCCAGTCGCCGCAGACGACCACCTCGCGGCCGGCCGCCTTCGCCCGCTCCCGCAGCCCGACGAGGTACGGCAGGAACTCCGCCATGAACCGTTCCTTCTCGTCCTGCCGCTCGGTGCCGACCTCGCCGGAGGGCAGGTAGAGGCTGGCCACCGTCACCCCGGGCAGATCGACTTCCACGTACCGCCCGCTGTCGTCGAACTCCGCCGATCCGAAGCCCACCTGCACCCGCTCCGGCTCCCGCCGCGTGTAGAGCGAGACACCGGCCCGCCCCTTGGCGGCAGCCGGCGCGTGCACCACGTGCCAGCCGGCCGGCTCCCGCACCTCAGCCGGCAGCTGGGCGGTCTCGGCCCGCACCTCCTGGAGGCACAGCACATCGGCATCGGTCCCGGCCAGCCACGGCACGAAGCCCTTCTTGGCCGCGGCCCGCAGCCCATTCACGTTCACAGAGGTCACGGTCAGCATCCCGGCACCCTAACCCGCGGCCGCATCCGCCACGGCCGCCCGTCCACCCCGGCCGGCCTGCCCCCGGCGGCGGCGGCAAAGGCGCCAGGCGCCAGGCGCTTCAAAGGCGCCAGGCGTTCCCCGGGTGCTCCAGCCACGCCCGTGCGCCGTCGGCCCCGACGGTCAGGCCGAAGCGGTCGTGTGCGGGCCGGCCGTGATCCGTCCACCACCGGTAGGCGGCCTCTGCCTCGTCCCAGAGTCGACGGTCCCCGTGCTGCCAGACCCGCGCGGCCCTGCCCTCCCGGAACTGCACACAGGCCCAGGACCGATCACCACCCAGCCCGTACAGCCAGACCGGCCGTGCGCCGTCCCGCTTCTCCGCGACCACCTGGAGGCAGTGCGGCACGCGCAGCCCCAGAACGAACCGAAGGGCGCCGAACGGACCCACGACGAACTCGTTCTCCACGACGGACGTGGCGGTCTCGTCGCCGTCAGCCACGCTGCCCGGCACGTAGTCCCAGTGGTCGACCTGCGGCAGGCGCTGCGCCCGGAGCTTCATGAACTCGACGGGGCCGGTGAACCGCCCGGACGCACTCCTACCGTCCTCGCTCACGACCAGCCGGGCCACCGCGTCACCGTTGCCGTAGTGGGTGCCCCAGGGGACCACCATGACGCCGCCCGGCCGGCACTGCGCCACCCAGGCGTACGGGATGGCCCGCAGGCCGCAGGTAGCGACGACGCGGTCGTACGGCGCGCCTGCGGGGTGGCCCTCGAAGCCGTCCCCGTGCACGACCTCGACCGGGGTGCCGAACCGCTCCAGTGCCGCCCGCGCGGCGGCGGCGACGGCCCCGTCGACCTCCACCGTGACCACGTTCTCCCGCCCGACCCGGTGGGCCAGCAGACCCGCGTTCCAGCCGGTACCGGTACCGATCTCAAGGACGCGATGCCCGCGGCGCACGTCGAGGTCCCGCAGCATGCGGAACACCACCGACGGCATCGACGCCGAACTGGTGGAGACCGTTCCGGGCGCCGTGCCGGTGTGTTCGCCGTCGTCCCACTGCGTCACGATCGGGCAGTCGGCATCCGCGTAGGCGTGCCAGGCTTCCGGGTCGTCGGTCCGGGCGACGGGCACGCTCGTGCCGGCCCGCATGTCCCAGGGCCACATGAGGTCCGGCAGGAACGCGGCGCGGGGTACGGCGGCGTAAGCGGGTGCCCAGTCGGGAGAGAGGTCACCGGCCGACATGAGGGCACGCCCCAGCCCGGTCCGGCTGGGGCGCTCCTGGTGTGCGTCGGCCATGTTCAGCCGGCCTTGGGCGGGTTGGGAACGCCGGGGCCGCCGTCGGGGGTCGGCGGCTCGTGGGGGCCGGGGTACGGCTTGCCGGGAAGCCTGTCGCCACCGTCGGCGCTGAAAACCATGGACACGGGGTCTTCCTTCTCTCGTACGTCGGGAGTCTTCAGGGGCAGGGTCAGGGACGGGGAGTGGACGACGAGCGTCGCGCCGTGTTCGTCGCACCGGTACACCGAGGGAGCCCAGACGGTCATGTCGTGCCGGCCGACCGGGCAGCGAACCGGCACATCGTCACCGGCCGGTTCCGACCACGGCACGGCTTCCCGCTGAGCTGCGAGCAGGCGCCCTAGGAGGCGGTGCACGGCCTACCGCTCCCGTCGGTCCGCTTGCCCGCGTTCGGCCCCAACGACCGCCTGGTCTGGTCCGCGTTCCGCGCACTCAGGTCGTCCGGCCGCCCGTTGGCTCCCCGCGCCGCCCGCACAATGCGGGTCAGCCGAGCAGCCTGGCTGGGCGTGAGCAACGGCGGGACCACCCGGGACACCTTGACGCCCCCGTCCTCCGTCACGGACACCGCGCTGGGCGGGGCGTCGATCCCCACCTCCCTCAACGCGGCATCGAGCTTCGTTCCTTCGTCAGCGCACGCCGAGTAGGGCGTACGAACAGGACTGGCCATCAAGCCCTCCTTGCTCTCCGTAGCGGTATCGCTACCGGGGAGGTTCAGAGTGGACCGCGCCTGGGGAGCATTCAACTTGTTGGACGAGAACGAAGGGTCGGTGAACAGTTCTTGAATCGTCGGGAGTTGAACCCGGAAGCGTCGCCGCGGGCTGCCTATGGAGCGCGCTTACGCAGCCTGCGGGAGTCGCGCGGCTGGACACAAGATGACCTGGCCGACCGCACGGAGTATTCAAGCGTGCATATTTCGGCGGTCGAAACTGCCCGGAAGCCTCCGACTCTTCGGTTCTCGCGTAGCGCGGACGTGGCGTTCGGCCTGACCGGCACGGCGGAAGCCTTCGAGAGCGAGTACCGCGAGATCAAACATGGCGGCTTGCTGGAGGGCTTCCCGGAGTACAAGGCCGCTGAGGCGAAGGCGGCAGAGATCCGCCTGTATGAAGTAGGCGTAATCCCAGGACTGTTGCAGACGCCGGAGTACGCATCGATCCTCGCCGCGAGCGCGGTCAAGCGTGGTGCGATCACGCCTGAGCAGGCTGACGAACGTGTGTCGACCGTTGTCGAACGTCAAGCTGCGCTAGACCGAGCGCGCCCACCACTGATCTCCGCTGTCCTGGACGAGAGTTGCGTCCGACGCCCCGTCGGCAGTCGCGAGGTCATGGACGCCCAGTTTGAAGGTCTGCTGAAGTTCGCCGAGTTGCCGAACACCATGCTTCAGATCGCCCCGTTCACCATGGGAGAGCGGAGGCCGTTTAACCTGCCGCTATACGTCCTGACGCTCCCGGATCGCTCACTCATGACCTACACAGAGTCGGCCCAGCGAGGGCACTTGGACCGGGAAAGCACATCGGCAGTCCCCATGTTGACGGCCTACCATCAGTTGCAGGCTGAGGCGCTTTCCCAGGCTGCGTCTGTGGCCGTGATCAATACGTTACGAAAGGGCACCCCGTGACTGCCACCCTTCAATGGGTCTCTTCCTCGCACTCCGACAACGGCGGCGCCTGCATCGAATGGGCTCCGGAGCACGCCCGGCACACTGGTGAGGTTCTGGTCCGGGACAGCAAGACCCCCGCCGGCCCGCATCTGGCGCTGTCCGCCGACGCATGGTCGGAACTGGTCAACTTCGCCAAGTTCCAGGGCTGACCACGACTCCCCCTTCTCACACCGTCCCTCACACGACCGCGGAAGCGACGACGCACGCCCCCGCCCGGCGCCTCCGTACGCTTCATGGAATATCGATCAGCTACGAAAGGGATCTCCGTGACGACCGAATCCCCTCGCTGGTTCAAGTCTTCCTACAGTGGCAACGGCGGCCAGTGCATCGAGATCGCCACCAACCTCGTAGTCACGCACGGCACGGTCCCCGTCCGCGACTCCAAGAACCCGGACGGCCCGCACCTCCACCTCACCCCCCAGGCATTCACCGACCTCGTGACCCTGGCGAAGCAGACGCACAGCTGAGGCCGCACCACGCGACGGCGCCGCCGCCAGGGACCTCCCGGCGGCGGCGCCTCACGTTTCCCCAGGTCAGACGGGGGCACCGCCGCATCCCCGCGGCCGAGCCACCCGCCTGCCCAGACCGCCGCTTCCGCCCCGCCCGTCGCTTCCGTACGCTTCCTGGAATGGAGATACGCCCCGTCCGCTACGACCACCCCGACGCGGTCCGACTCGACGAAGAGGTCCAGCAGGAGTACGCGCGGCGGTACGGCGACGGGGACCTGACCCGGCTGGCGCCGGAGATGTTCCTCCCGCCGCGCGGCCTGTACCTGATCGCCTACGAGGAGGGCAGGCCGCTGGCCACCGGCGGCTGGCGGGTCCAGGAGGACGCCGCGGCGGGGTACGCCACCGGCGACGCCGAGATCAAGCGGATGTTCGTGGTGCCGCAGGCCCGCGGCCGCGGCCTGGCCCGGCGGATCCTGGCCGCGCTCGAAGCCGACGCCCTGGCCGCGGGCCGCACCCGGATGGTGTTGGAGACCGGCACCGAGCAGCCCGAGGCACTCTCCCTGTACGCCTCCAGCGGCTACGCACTGGTCAAGAAGTTCGGCTACTACCGGACGTACGAGTCAAGCCGCTGTATGGCGAAATCGCTGGTCGGAGCCGAGTAACCGGACGTAAGCGGACCGTCCGGGCCGCCGCCGGCCACCCCCGCTTTGACAGGTCCCCGACCTCTCTCCATACTCATTCCACTAATTAACTAGCTAAAGGGGGGATCCAGCGTGCACGACCCGAGCCCGAGCCCCTGGGCGGTCGAGGCCGACAACCTGTGGAAGCGGTACCGCCGACGGTGGGCGCTCCAGGAATGCTCCTTCCGGATCCCGGCCGGGCGCGTCTGCGCCATGGTCGGCCCCAACGGCGCCGGCAAGAGCACCTTCCTGGGCATCGCCGCCCGCCTGCTCGAACCGTCCACCGGCACGCTGCGGCTGTGCGGCGTCCCGGTCAGCGACCCCGCCGCCCTGCAACGCGTCGCCTACCTCGCGCAGGACAAGCCCCTCTACCAGCGCTTCACGGTCTCCGAGACGCTCCGGCTCGGCCGCGAGCTGAACCCGCGCTGGGACCAGGCGCTGGCCGAACGCATCGTCCGCTCCGGCGACATACCGCTCAGCGCCCGGGTCGGCACCCTCTCCGGCGGCCAGCGCACCCGGGTCGCCTTCGCGCTCGCCTTCGGCAAGCGCCCCGAACTGCTGCTGCTCGACGAGCCGATGTCCGACCTGGACCCGCTGGCCCGGGACGAACTGTCCGGGCTCCTGATGGCCGAGGCCGCCGAGCACGGCACCACCGTCCTGATGTCCTCGCACATGCTGGCCGAGGTGGAGGAGATGTGTGACTACCTCCTCGTCCTGACCGGCGGGCGGCTGCGGATGGCCGGCCCGACCGAGGCGCTGGTACCCGCACACACCCTGGTGACCGGTCTGGCCGTCGCCGGCCGGGTCCCCGAGGAACTGACCGCACGGCACACCATCGTCGAATCCCGGATCAGCGGACGGCAGTTCAGCGCCATGGTGCGGCCCGACGGAACACTGCCCACCCGCCCCGACGCCACCGCGGACGCCCCCTGGGAGGCCATGGCGCCGAGCCTGGAGGAGATCCTGCTGGCCTGCATGCGCTCCCCGGACGCACCCGCCCTGATCCTGGACGAGGCCCGGAAGGAGACCGCGGCATGAGCACCGCCACCACCACCCACGAGGTCGGAGCGGGCGCCGCCACCGCCTCCGGCCCGCTGCGCGGCACCCTCTGGCTGGTCTGGCGCCGGCACCGTTCCGCGCTGCTCACCGGCATCCTGGTCACCCTCGCCGCCTGCGCCGTCTTCTCGTACCAGCGGATCGGGCTGATGGGCTTCCTCGGCGGGAAGAGCGCCGGCGGCGAAGCGCTCCAGACGGAGTTCCAGAGCAGGTTCGGCCCGACGTTCAGCAGCGACATCCAGTTCCTCCAGATGGTGCCGGTGATCGTCGCCGTCTTCCTGGGCGCCCCGCTGATCGCCGCCGAACTGGAACGCGGCACCCTCCAACTGGTCACCACCCAGTCGGTGAGCCGCGGCCGCTGGCTCGCCGCCACGCTGGCCCTCCCGCTGGGGATCGTCACGGCGTGCACCACCCTGGTGTCACTGGTCTTCACGTGGCTGTGGATGCCCGCCCACTCGCTGGTCGTGACCGGCGACTGGCTGAACAGCGGCCCGTTCGACCTCACCGGCCCGGTGCTGGTCGCCAAGACGCTGTTCCTCACGGCCTGCGGCATCGCCCTCGGCAAGCTCATCAAGCGGGTGGTGCCGGCGATGCTGGCCACCGCGTTCACCGCGGCGGCGGTGAGCGTGGTCTGGGACGAGAAGGTGCGGCCGAAGCTGGGCACGCTGCACAACATCACCTACCCGTACAACGGCAACGGCCCCAGTCTGGCGCCCGACGCGATCCGGATGGACGACTGGGTGGCCACCGCCGACGGCCGACTCTTCGGCTTCAGCACCTGCGTCCACGACGCCCATCCCGACGCCTGCCGGGCCAAGATGGGCATCGTCAACCGCGTCACCCAGTACATCTCCTACGACCAGATGCCCGGGATGCAGTGGCTCGGCGCGGGCATCCTGCTGGCGCTGACCGTACTGGTGCTGGCGTTCGTGGTGTGGCGGGCCCGCAGGCGGCCGCTCTGAACGGGCGTCGGGCGCGCCACGGGGGGCGCTTTGACACCCGTCGCGGGCAGCCCGATCATCAAGCGGTCGGCCGGCACGGCCCCGGCGGTCGGACCGGCTGCACCAGCCGTACCAGCCGTACCGAAACGAGCACAGAGGCAGAGAGGTGGTGAGCGCCGTCGAATTCCGGATCGACCGCCGCAGCGGCGTCGCCACCTACCTCCAGATCGTCCAGCAGGTCCAGCAGGCGCTGCGGCTGGGCGTCCTGGTGGAGGGCGACCGGCTGCCCACGGCCGCACAGGTCGCCGCCACGACCAAGGTCAACCCGAACACCACGCTCAAGGCGTACCGCGAGCTGGAGCGCGAGGGTCTGGTCGAGCCGCGGCCCGGGCTCGGCACATTCGTCAGCCGCACCCTGGCCCGCCCCGACTCGGCGGCCGACGCCGTCCTGCGCGAGGAACTGCGCACCTGGATGGAACGGGCCCGCACCGAGGGCCTGGACCGCGAGGACGTCCGGGCGCTGCTGAACTCCGTCCTGGAGGACCGCTTCCCGGAGGGGTGAGGCGGGCGTGCCGGCCACAGCCCGGCGGACCCGGGGCGTACGGCGGCGGCGGAAGGGCGGGCCACCCGCCCCGCCTCACCGCCCGTCCGCGGCCCCGGACCCGCCGGACTCGCCCGACTCGCCGGCCCGCTCCGGGCACAGCGCCCCCCGCAGGTCGACGGTGGCCTGCGCCCCGCCCGCGGGCGGATTGGCGAAGCACAGCCCGGCCCCGAGCACCCGGGCCTGCCCGGCGGCGATGGTCAGCCCGAGGCCCAGCCCCGGCCCGCCCCGGCCGCCACTGGTCCGGAACCGCTGCGGGCCGTGCGCCAACAACGCCGCCGGGAAGCCCGACCCGGCGTCCCGCACCCGTATGACCCCGCCCTCGACCTCGACGGTCACCGGTTCCGCGCCGTGCCGGCGGGCATTGCTGATCAGATTGACCAGGATTCGCTCGACCCGCCGCGGATCGGTCTCCACCAGCCCGTCCACCAGCACCCGGACCCGTATCGCCCCGTCCACCGCCGCCGGGCCCCCAGCCGCCCGGTCCGCACCGGAAGCGCCGCACCCGGACGTCCCGACCCCGGACGTCTCGGCCCCGGCCCCGGCGGCCTGGCCGGCCGCCACGACCGCCCGCCGCACCAGCTCCCCCAGCGGCCGCACCTCCCGGTCCGCCTCCTCCGTACGGGCGTCCAGCCGGGCCACCTCCAGCACGTCCTCCATCAGCCCGCGCACCCGCTCGGCCCGCTCCCGGACCATCTCGGCGGGCCGGGACGGCGGCAGCAGACCGGCCGCGGTGACCAGCCCGGCCACCGGGGTCCGCAGCTCGTGGGCGATGTTCGCGGTGACGTCGCGTTCCGCCCGCAGCCGCCCCGCCAGCGTCTCCGCCATGGTGTTCACCGCCTCGGTGAGCTGCGCGATCTCGTCGTTTCCGGTCCTCGGCAGCCGGGCGCCCAGATCGCCCTCGGCGATCCGCTGGGCGGTCGCCGCGGAGGCGGTCAGCCGCCGCCCGAAACGGTGCGCGACCAGCAGCCCGACCACGCAGCCCAGCGCGGTACCGGCCGCCCCGGCCACCCACAGCATCCGGTCCAGGGCCTCGGCGGTCTGCTGTTCCCGGTCGTAGGGGCGCTTCAGCGCGACGATGTCCGGGCCCAGCTTGGTGGCCGCCCACAGATACGGCGTACGGCCGCCCAGCTCCAGATAGACGCCCCGCCGGCCGCTCTGAACCAGCGACTTCAGCGGACCCGGCAGATCCTTGGGGTTGATCAGCCCCCGCCCGGTGTCGATCCCGGCCGCCCGGTCCTGGACGGTGGTCTGCAACCGGCTGTCGAGGGTGTGCCCGGCCAGGTCGAGCTGGGCGTTGACGGTGTGGTGGTGGACGAGCACGCCGACGAGGACCACGACCACCGCCGCGGTGGCGGAGATCGCGATACCGATCTTGGCGCGTAGCCCCATCCGTTCTCTCCTCCGTTCCACTCGTCCCTCGAACCGTCCCCGGCCCGTGCGCCCGCCCGCCACCCCGGGACTCCCGGGGCGCCCGACGTCGAAGCGCGTACCCGACCAGAGGCCCGTACGCGCCTCCTCGCCTACTCGACGTCGGGAAGGTGCAGGCTCACCCGCCCCAGCTCGGCGGCCCTCGCACCGTGCACCTCGGGCGCGACCACCCCGGCACTGGAGTAGTACGCGAATCCCTGCTGTTGCTGGAGCCCGCTCAGCGTGACCGTCACCCGGTACGGCGTGCGGACGCACTCCGGCGCGCACCAGTCCCCGACCAGCCCGCCGCCGGCCACCGCGGTCGAACCGCCCCACGACTTCCAGCGCAGCGCGGTCAGCCGCGCGGAGTCGCCCAGCGGGAGGGCGTCCGGGCGTTGCAGCGGGCGCCCGGCGTCGCCCGCCACGTAGACCGGCCCGCTCCGCGCGGACGGCGCCGGCGCCACCGCCGGTCCCTGGTCCCGCAGCAGCGGAGCCGGCCCACCACACCCCGTGAGCACCACGAAGAGCAGCAGCCCGAGCAGCCCGGCCCCGGCAGCCGCGGCGGCTCGGGGGGTGGCGATTGCTGCTCTCACGGAATCCTTCGGGCCGTGGACGGACGGGCGGACGGGCTGCGCACCAGGGCACCCTGTGTGCACAAGGTCGTACAGGATGCGCACACGAGAGCGAATACCTGTTTCCCGACAAATGTAACGGCGGTCCCTCCGATCCGACGTCCCCTCTCACATGCCGACACCGCCCGCCCTCCCCACCCTCCCCTTGACCCTCACGTGACGTCAGGCCACACCCTTGATCAACGACGCGCGGGACACCGTCCCACCGCACCAGCAAGCGAAAGGCACTCCCATGGGATACCCGGTAGGCCAGGTCTCCGCCTTCGCCGGGGTCACCATCCGCACCCTGCACCACTACGACAAGACCGGCCTGCTCAGCCCCAGCGACCGCAGCCCCGCCGGCTACCGCCTCTACAGCGACGCCGACCTCGCCCGACTCCAGCAGATCCTCTTCTACCGCGAGCTCGGCTTCCCGCTCGACGAGATCGCCACGATCCTGGCGGACCCGCAGGCCAACGCCCTGGACCAGCTCCGCGCCCGACACCGCCGGCTCACCGAGGAAATCACCCGGCTACAGCGCCTGGTCGAGGTCGCCGAGCAGGCCATGGAGGTCCAGCAGACCGGCGTCCGCCTGACCCCGGAAGAGCGCTTCGAGGTCTTCGGCGAGATCGCCTTCGACCTGACGTACGCCACCGAAGCCGACCGGAAACTGCGGCACAGCGACGGCTACCAGCGCTCGATGGCCCGGGCCGCCACGCACTCCAAGGACGACTGGACGCAGATCATGGCCGAGGCGGCCGACTGGCGGGCCCGCCTGACCACCGCCTTCGACGCCGGCGAACCGCCCGACGGCGAGCGCGCCATGGACCTCGCGGAGGAGCACCGCCGGCACATCACCCGGTGGTTCACCCCCTGCCCCACCGACATGCACGGCCGGATCGCCGACGACTTCGCCACCGATCCCCGCGCCTTCGCCCTGCTCGTCCCACCGACCGAACAACGCCCGGGCCTCGCCCCGTACCTCCGCACCGCCATCCACGCCAACGCGGTCCGCCAGTCACCCCCGGCACCCACCGCCGACCCCGCGACCGGCCCCGCCCCCTCCTGACCCAAGGCCGCCCATGAACATCCTCCTCACCGCCGCCGGCTCCTACGGCGACGTCGCCCCGTACACCGGCCTCGGCGCCCGCCTCCAAGCCGCCGGCCACGAGGTCACCCTCGCCACCCACGACAGCTTCGCCCCCCTGGTCCGCGCCGCCGGCCTCGGCTTCCGCAGCCTGCCCGCCGACCCCCGCGCCAGCCGCCCCACGGACCCGAGCGCCCCCGGGACCCCCACTACCCGCCGCGACCTGATGCGGCGCGCCGCCGCCTTCATCGAACAGCTCGGCACCGGCATGGCCGACGTCGCCGCCCCGGACACCGAACTGCTGATGCTGTCCACCACCACCGCCCCGCTCGGCTGGCACGTCGCCGAGGCCCTGGACATCCCGTCCGTCGGCGCCTACCTCCAGCCCACCGCCCCCACCCGCGCCTTCTCACCCGTCGTCAGCGGCGGCCGCTCGCTGGGCGGTTGGGGCAACCGCGCCGCCGGCCGCTTCTCGCTCCGCGTCGTCGACCGCCTCCACGCCGGCGCCACCCGCGCCCTGCGCACCCGCCTGGGCCTGCCGCCCGCCACCCCCGGTACGGTCCGCCGCCGCATCGAGGCCGCCAACTGGCCCGTCCTGCACGGCTTCAGCGAACTCCTCGTACCGCGCCCCGCGGACTGGCGCCCCGGCCTCGACGTCACCGGCTACTGGTGGCCCCACCACGCCCCCGACGCCCAACTCCCGCCCGCCCTCGAAGACTTCCTCGCCGCCGGCCCGCCCCCGGTCTCCATCGGCTTCGGCAGCATGGCCGCCGAGGACGCCGAACGCCTCAACTCCCTCGCCGTCCGGGCCCTGCGCCGCGCCGGCACCCGCGGCCTCCTCCTCTCCGGCAACGCCGGCCTGACCACCGCCGACTCCCCCTCCGACGACATCCTCACCGTCCCCACCCCGGTCCCGCACGCCCTGCTCTTCCCCCGCGTCGCCGCCGCCGTCCACCACTGCGGCGCCGGCACCTCCGCCGCGGCCCTGCGCGCGGGCATCCCGTCCGTCCCCGTCCCGTTCACCGCGGACCAGCCCTTCTGGGCCGCCCGCCTGGCCGCCCTGGGCACCGCCACCCCCGCCCTGCCCGTCACCACCCTCACCAAGACCCTCTCCCCCGACGACGCCGTCGCCCGCCTCGCCGCCGCCCTCACCGAGGCCACCACCACCCCGTCCCTCCGCACCCGCGCCGAGGCCGCCGCCCGCCACCTCGCCACCGAAGACGGCGCCACCACCGCCCTCAACACCCTCACCCGCCTCACCCCCTAACCAACCCCACCCCCCGTCAACAACCGCCCCACCCCACCCCAGACACACGAAAAAGCCCCCACCGGATTTCCCCGGTGGGGGCTTTACTGTGCGTGGACCTGAGGGGACTCGAACCCCTGACCCCCTCGTTGCGAACGAGGTGCGCTACCAGCTGCGCCACAGGCCCTTGCGACGAGTGAAACTCTAGCATCTCGTTCGCCGTGCTCGGAAATCGCTTCCGGTGCTGGTCAGCGGGGCGAGCCTCACTCGTTCGCTGCGCGCGGGCGGTCCTCGTCCTCGTACTGGTCGAAGAGCGGGGTGCGGCCGCGGGCGCGGCGGCCCGGGTGGGTGGGGCGGTCCTGCGAGGCGGCGGGCCGCGGGCGCTCGGGGACGGAGCTGGAGCGGGCGGAGCTCCAGGCGTCGTCGGCGTCCAGGTCGACGTGGCTGGTGGCGCGCGGGGCGACCGGGGCGGTGACGTAGGTGGGCAGCGGGACCGGGACGGGCTCCCAGCTGCCGGTGGCCGGGCGGGGGCGCTTGCGCTGCTGGTCGACCCACTCGGCGTGGTCGGTCTCCTCGACGAGGGCGCGGGCGCCGGTGGCGTGCGGGGGCGGCGCCGGGCGGGACGGCTCGGGGGCGACCTCGGCGGCGTCAGCGCGGACGTCGGGCTGGTGGTCGGCGGCGGGCGGCTGGTCGGCCGCCTGGTGAGGGCGGGGTCGACCCTCCCGCAGTCGTCGTGCTGCCGCCTCCGCCTTGCGCTGGTCCATGGTGAAGGTGAAGCGGCGGCGCTCCTGGGCGCGGAGATAGACGATGTAGGCGGTGAGGAGGACGGCCGGGAGGGCCGGGGTCCAGAGGAACGCCAGGCCGCCCACGGCCGCGGCGCCGGCGCCGGCGGTGAAGGCGAAGAACAGGATGGTGATGGTGCGCCGGCGGCGGGCCAGGACCTTCGCGCGCTTGGTGCGTTCGGCGAGGGAGGGGCGCGGCGGGGCGGCCTGGGCGCGGGTGTGGGTGTCGTCGGGGAGCTCCGGGGGCGGTGCGGGGTCGCCGAAGGACCGGGCGCCGGCCGGGTCGTCCGTGGCGTCCGGTTCCTGCTCCTCGTCCGCATCGCCGGCGGGGCGCGCCCCGTGCTCCTTGTCGTAGCGGCGCTGCATGCCCGCGCGTCCGGACAGGAGCCGGATGGCCGTGCTGAAGCGCTCGGTGGGACGAGCCTCGTTGAGCTCGTCCTGTCTACGGAGCCACATCGGCACCAAATAGGCGGCCCAGGCCCCGACGATGACTGCGTAGATGAGGCCGCTGCTTCTCACAACTCACACGGTAGAGGGGTTTCCGTGGGGCCATCCGCCAATTGAGCCGGTGTGTCGCACGATCTGGCTGATATCTCGAACTTTTTTTGTGATTGTTGCGATGAAGTTGTGGCGAATGCGGTGTCAGCGAAGGATTAATTCGAACAGGTTTTTCATTTGTGGGATGCGTCGGGGAGGCCGGGTGCGCCGGGCCGCCGGCTCCGCCAGCGGGTGAGGAGTCCTTCCGGTACTTCCTCGGCGGTCAGCGCGAAAACCGCGTGGTCGCGCCAGGCGCCGTCGATGTGGAGGTAGCGCGGGCGGAGACCTTCCTCGCGGAAGCCGAGTTTCTCCACCACGCGCCGGCTGGGGATGTTTTCCGGCCGAATGCAGACCTCGATGCGGTGCAGTCCGACGGTGCGGAAACAGTGGTCGACGGCGAGCGCCACCGCGGTCGGCATGACACCGCGGCCGGCGACTTCCTGGTCGACCCAGTAACCGATATGGCCCGAGCACATCGAGCCCCAGGTGATACCCGCGACGGTGAGCTGACCGACCACCCGGCCCCGGTATTCGATGACGAACGGCAGCATCCGGCCGGCGTGTGCCTCGGCCCGCAGATGGCGGACCATTTGCCGGAAGGTGGGGCGGTGCGGCACCGGGACGCCCGGAGGGGGCGGCGGGACGGTCGCCTCCCAGGGGCGCAGCCAGTCGCGGTTACGGCGGTTGACCTCGCGCCAGGGGCGTTGGTCGCGCAGCCTTATGGGGCGGAGGGAGATCTCTCCGTCCGTCAGGACCACCGGCCAGGGCGTGTTCAGCTGGGGCTCCCGGAGGGTCTGGGATGGTCGCCGCCGTGGATCTGGTCGACGGCGTGCGGGAGGAGTTCGGCGAGGACGGCCAGGCCGTCGCGCACCCCACCGGCCGAGCCGGGGAGGTTGACGATCAGGGTGCGGTCGGCGACGCCCGCCAGTCCTCGGGAGAGGGCGGCGGTGGGGACCTTGGCGCGGCCGGCGGCGCGGATCGCCTCGGGGATGCCGGGGACCTCGTAGTCGAGGACCCGGCGGGTGGCCTCGGGGGTGCGGTCGGTGGGCGAGATGCCGGTGCCGCCGGTGGTCAGCACCACGGCGTAGCCGGCGGCGACGGCCGCGCGCAGGGCGGCCTCCACGGGGTCGCCGTCGGGGACCACTTGGGGGCCGTCGACCGCGAAGCCCATGGCGGTCAGGCCCTCGGCGAGCAGCGGGCCGCCCTTGTCCTCGTAGACGCCGGCGGCGGCGCGGTTGGAGGCGGTGACGACCAGGGCGCGGGCGGGGCTCACGGCCGCCGCCAGTCGCCGGACTTGCCGCCGGTCTTCTCCTCGACGCGGATGTCGGAGATCACCGCGGCCTTGTCGACCGCCTTGACCATGTCGACGACGGTGAGCGCGGCGACCGAGACCGCGGTCAGCGCCTCCATCTCGACGCCGGTGCGGTCGGTGGTCTTGACCGTGGCGGTGATCTCGACGGCGTCGTCGGCGACCGCGAGGTCCACGGTGACGCCGGAGACCGACAGCGGGTGGCACAGCGGGATCAGGTCGGGGGTGCGCTTGGCGCCCAGGATGCCGGCGATGCGGGCGGTGGCCAGGGCGTCGCCCTTCGGGACGCCCTCGCCGCGCAGCAGCTCGATGACGCGCGGCGCCACCAGGACGCGGCCGCGGGCACGGGCGGTGCGGGCGGTGACGTCCTTCTCGGAGACGTCGACCATGCGGGCCGCACCGGCCGCGTCGATGTGGGTGAGGTGTTGCTGGCCGCTGCTCATCGTTCTCCCGGTCCATACTGCCGCTTGTGGGACGACACCGTACCGCTGGGCCCCGGAGGGCAAGGGATACGGGCCGCCCCTCCCGCCGCTCCGGGTGGGCGGGTCAGCAGGGGCCGAGCGGGAGGACGTCCACGGTGGCGTCGGCGGGGACCTCGGTGGTGTCCTCGGGGACCACGATCAGGGCGTCGGCGTGCGCCATGGCCTTGATGAGGTGGGAGCCGCTGCCGCCGACGGGGGTGACCGTGCCGGCCACCGGGTCGTGGGCGCCGCGGAGGAACTGCCGCCGGCCGCGGGGCGAGGAGCCGAGCGGCGCGGTGACGCGGGCGCGGACGGGGCGGCGGTGGACCTCAGGGTGGCCCATGAGCGTCCGGATGACGGGGCGGACGAACAGTTCGAAGGAGACGTAGGAGCTGACCGGATTGCCGGGCAGGGCGAGCAGCGGGATGCGGTCGGGGCCGATCAGGCCGAAGCCCTGCGGCTTGCCGGGCTGCATGGCGAGCTTGCGGAACTCGACCCGGCCGTCGTCGGTGGAGAGGCCGGCGAGGGTCTCCTTGACGACGTCGTAGGCGCCGACGCTGACGCCGCCGCTGGTGACCAGGACGTCGGCGCGGGCGTACTGGTCCTCCAGGGCCGCGCGGAGGGTCGGTGCGTCGTCGGCGACGGCGCCGACGCGGTAGGCGAGCGCGCCGGCCTCGCGGGCGGCGGCGGTGAGCTGGAAGCTGTTGGAGTCGTGGATCTGGCCGGGGCCCAACGGCTCGCCGGGCTGGACCAGTTCGCTGCCGGTGGAGAGCACCACGACCCGGGGGCGGCGGCGGACCGTGACGGTGTCCAGGCCGAGGGCGGCGAGCAGGCCGATCTGGGTGGGGCCGAGGACGGTGCCGGCGGACAGTGCCGGCTCGCCGGCCCGGGCGTCGCTGCCGGCCCGGCGGATGTGGGCCCCGGCGGTGGCCGGGCGGTGCACCCGGACCTCGCCGCCGGCGTCCTGCGGGGCGGCGCTGTGGGCGCGCATGGTGGCGGCCGGCCCCTGGCCGGTGCCGCCGTCGGTCCACTCGACGGGGACCACCGCGTCGGCGCCGGGCGGCACCGGGGCGCCGGTCATGATGCGGGCGGCCTGGCCGGGCCCGACGGTGGGGAGTTCCCCGCTGCCGGCGGCGACGTCGCCGATGACGGTGAGGGTGGCCGGGGCGCCTTCGCCGGCGGCCGCGACGTCGGCGGCGCGGACCGCGTAGCCGTCCATGGAGCTGTTGTCGAACGGCGGCAGCGGCAGCGGAACGGTGAGGTCCTCGGCGAGGACGCAGCCCTGGGCGTCGAGGAGTTGCCGGGCGACCGGGGCCGGCGGTTGCAGCTTCGCCAGGATGTCGTCGAGGTGTTCGGCCACCGACCAGACGCGGTCAGCGGGGTGGGCCTGGTCGGCGGTGCCGTTCAACGTCCTACATCTCCTCGGTGACGTAACTGCGAAGCCAGGCCCGGAAGTCGGGGCCCAGGTCTTCACGTTCGCATGCCAGTCTGACAATGGCACGCAGATAGTCGCCGCGGTCACCGGTGTCATAGCGGCGGCCCTTGAAGACCACGCCGTGCACGGGGCCGCCCAGCTCGGGGTGGGCGGCCAGCACCTGGAGGGCGTCGGTGAGCTGGATCTCGCCGCCACGGCCGGGGTCGGTCTTGCGCAGCACCTCGAAGACGGCCGGGTCGAGGATGTAGCGGCCGATGATGGCGAGGTTGCTGGGTGCCTCGGCCGGCTCGGGCTTCTCGATCAGGTCGGAGACGGTGACCACGTCGTCGTCGGCGGTCGGGGCGGCGGCCGCGCAGCCGTAGAGGTGGATGTTGGCCGGGTCGACCTCCAGCAGGCCGATGACCGAGCCGCCGTACTCCTCGCGCACCTCGATCATCCGGCTCAGCAGGGGGTCGCGGGGGTCGATGAGGTCGTCGCCCAGGAGGACCGCGAACGGCTGGTCGCCCACGTGGGGTGCGGCGCACAGCACGGCGTGGCCCAGGCCCTTGGGGTTGCCCTGGCGGACGTAGTGGATGGTCGCCAGGTCGCTGGACTCCAGTACCTTGGCGAGCCGGGATCCGTCGCCCTTGCGGTGCAGGGCCTCTTCGAGCTCGTAGTTACGGTCGAAGTGGTCCTCCAGGGGGCGCTTGTTCCGGCCGGTCACCATGAGGACGTCGGTCAGTCCGGCCGCGGCCGCCTCCTCCACCACGTACTGGATGGCGGGCTTGTCGACGACCGGCAGCATCTCCTTGGGAGTGGCTTTGGTCGCCGGCAGGAACCGGGTGCCGAGCCCTGCTGCCGGGATGACAGCCTTGCTGATCCGTGCATGCGATGGGGTCATGCGCGCCACCCTAACCGGCCCGCACGGACCGGTGATGAGCGTCCGGTTAAGAGATCATGAGAGCCCGAGCGAGGCCCACGATGAGCGTTGAGCATGAGGAAAAGCGCAGGTTGCGGCGGGATCTCCAGGAGGTGAGGAGAGCGTTGCCGGCCGATGCCGTCGCGGTCCGGGGCGCCGCGCTGGCCCGGCGGGTACGGGAACTGGACGAGCTGCGCACGGCCCCCTCGGAGGGGGCCGAGGGCGCCCCGCCGACCGTCGCCGCGTACGTGTCGATCGGCGGTGAGCCGGACACCCGGGCGCTGATCGAGGCGCTGCGGGCGGCCGGGGTGCGGGTGCTGCTGCCGGTGCTGCTGCCGGACAACGACCTGGACTGGGCCGTATACGAAGGTCCTGAGCGGCTGGTCCCGGCGGGCTGGGGGCTGCGGGAGCCGGACGGGCCGCGGCTGACCCCGGAGGCGGTGACGCAGGCGGACGTGGTGCTGCTGCCGGGGCTGGCGGTGGACCGGACGGGGTTGCGGCTGGGCCGCGGCGGCGGCTCCTACGACCGGGTGCTGGCCCGGCTGGAGCGGTCCGGCAGGCGGACGGCGCTGGTGGTGCTGCTCTACGACGACGAGGTGCTGGAAGCGGTCCCGGCCGAATCGCACGACCGCCGGGTGCACGCCGCGGTGACCCCGTCAGGAGTGCACCGCTTCCGGCACTGACGGGCCCACGCGTGGTGCGTCGAGGTTTCACGTGAAACACGGTCGGGCGGGCCGGAGGAGTCCGGCCCGCCCGATGCGGTGGTGCTGCGCTGCCCGTTACGGCGACAGGGTCAGGGTCTCCTTGCCGGCCTTCTTCACGGCGTCCTCGCTGAACGCCCAGGGGAGCAGTTCGCCCTTGGCCCACTTGTCGGTCTGGTCGTAGTAGTGGGCGTCGTAGGCGTGACCGGAGGCGCCGGTGAGGTTGATCCAGCGGGACTTGTCGAGGTCGGCGAGGTTGACCACCATCCGCATGGACGGGACCCAGGTGACCTTGTAGCCGCTGGCGGCGTTCCAGCCGGTGGCGTCGACCGCGGCCTCACCGCCGCCGAGGTTCCACGGCCCGCGGTTGAGCAGGTCCTGGAGGAAGCCCGGCCCCTCCTTGCCGAGGGTCTGGTTCTTGAGGTCCATCTGGTGCAGGCGGCCCCAGGCCCAGTTGTCGATGTTCTTGCCGAGCTTGGAGGTCAGCTCGTAGCGGGCGTCCTTCATGGCCTGGGCGAGGAGCTGGTCGCGGTTCTTCAGGCCGGGGTGGCCGGGCCGGTCGTCGGTCTTCCACCAGGCGTTGTTCGGGTCGTCGAGGATGTTCCGGACGACCTCGTACCAGCGGTCGCCGCCGTCGGGCTGGGCGGTGTCGCCGGCTCGCTGGCCGCACTCGCGGACCAGCTTGTTCTGGTCGTCGGCCGGGCCGTTGTCGCTGGCCGGGCGGACGTAGAGGCACTGGCCCTGGACGCGCAGTTCCTTGGGCATCTTGTTGCCGAAGGCGAGCTTGAGGGTGTTGCGCCAGACGGCGTTGAAGTAGGCGGCCGCGGCGGAGTCGGGCTCCTGGGTGAAGTCCCAGCCGTTGAGCAGCTGCTGGGCGTCGCGGACGTACTTGTCCTTGATGTCGATCTTCGTCAGGTAGGGCGTCAGCAGGCGGGCGATCTCGCTGCTGTTGTCCTTCTGGAGGCTCTGCATGTCGTCGGTGGAGACCTTGCCGCCGTCCTTGATCTTGGACTCGATCAGGTCGTTGATCCGCTGGCTGCGCGCGCCGTAGCCCCAGTCCTTGGTGAGCAGGTACGGGTACTTGTCATCGGTGACGGACTGGTTGGCGGTGACGATGAAACCGCGCTTGGGGTTGTACTCGTACGGCAGGGCGCTCTGCGGGATGGTGCCCTTCCACTGGTACGCGGGGTCCCAGCCGGGCGCCGGGTAGGTGCCGTCGCCCTTGCCACGGATCGGGATGGCGCCGGGGGCCTGGTAGCCGATGTTGCCCTTGGTGTCGGCGTAGATGAGGTTCTGCGAGGGGACCTCGAAGTCGGCCGCGGCCTTGCGGAAGCTGGTCCAGTCCTTGGCGCGGTTGAGCTCGAAGACGGCGTCCATGGACTTGCTGGGGGTCAGCGCGGTCCAGCGCAGCGAGACGGCGTAGCCGTCGCCGCGGTCGGGGGCACCGTTGGCGACCGGGGCGTCCTTGCCGACGCCGGCGAGTTCGTCGTCGCGGTCGGAGACGATCGGGCCGTTGTTGGTGGACCGGACGGTGATCTTTTGGCTCTCGCCGCCGGCGACCTTGATGGTCTCCTGGCGGGTGACGAAGGGCTTCTGCTTGCCGTCGTAGAGGTAGCCGTCGGCGTTGATCTTCTCCAGGTACAGGTCGGTGACGTCCGCGCCCAGGTTGGTCATGCCCCAGGAGATGTCCTGGTTGTGGCCGATGACGACGCCGGGCATCCCGGAGAAGGTGAAGCCGGCCACGTCGTAGTTGCACTTGGGGCCGGTGGTGCGGCAGTGCAGGCCCATCTGGTACCAGAGCGAGGGCATCTGCGGTGCCAGGTGCGGGTCGTTGGCGAGCAGCGGCTTACCGGTGGTGGTGTGCTCCCCGGAGACGACCCAGGAGTTGGAGCCGATGCCGTTGCCGTTGGGGCCGAGCAGCGCCGGGACCTGTTCGAGGGTCGTGGACAGCGCGGAGAGCTGGGCCTGGACGCCGGTGGTGGCGCCGCGCACGGTGCCGTTGCCGGACCCGGTACCCGTACCGGTCCCGGTGCCCGTATTACCCGTGCCCGTTCCGGTACCCGTACCCGTGCCGCCGTTGGTGCCGGTGTTGCCGCTGCCCTTGGGGTCGAACTCCTTGGTGGCGGGGTCGACGCTGCCGCCGTCGACGATCGGCTGGTTCCGCTGGTACGGGTACTCCGGGTAGAGCTGGGCGATCTGCTGCTGGGTGAACCGGCTGGTCATCAGGGCCCGGTCGATCTCATCCTTCATGTTGCCGCGCAGGTCCCAGGCCATCGCCTTGAGCCAGGCCACCGAGTCGGTCGGGGTCCAGGGCTGGGGCTTGTAGTCGTTGGTGAAGCCGAGCGCGGCGTATTCCAGAGAGAGCGCCGAGCCCTGGTGGTCCGTGAGGTAGGCGTTGACACCGGCGGAGTACGCCTGGAGGTATTTCTTCGTGGTGGCCGAGAGCTTGGTGTCGTATTCCTTCTGCGCCACGTCGTGCCACCCGAGGGTGCGCAGGAACTCGTCGGTCTTGACCTGCCCCTTGCCGAACATCTCGGAGAGCCGGCCGGCCGTCATGTGGCGGCGGACGTCCATCTCCCAGAAGCGGTCCTGCGCCTGAACGTAGCCCTGCGCGCGGAAGAGGTCCTCGTCGGTGTCGGCGTAGATCTGCGGAATGCCGTTGGCGTCACGGACGACATCCACCGGGTCGGTCAGGCCGGGGAGTTTGAGCGATCCCGTGGTCTCCGGGAAGGAGGCGCGAACGGTGCTGACGCTCCAGTACGCGCCGAAGCCGATGCCCGCCACGAGCAGCAGCACGACCGTGAGTGCGACGAGGCGGCCTCGCCGCCCCTTCTTCTTTTTGGGGGCTGGACCGGACTTGTTGGCGGGCATCTCTGTCCTTCGAGGGGCAGGGTGGGAGTGCTGGAGCAACCATAGGCGCACCGGTTTGCCGACCCCTACGTGGAGTCACCACCGAGCACATTAAACTTTCAAGCAATGGTAAATTGTTAGAGTCAGTAACTAGATACGGTAAGGACACCCAGCCCATCCCGACCAAGGCGCGTGGAAGGATCAGCTCCTGACTGTCGAACACCTCAACGAACTCCTGCTGATCTGCTCACTCGTACTGCTCATCGCGGTTGCCGCGGTACGGCTCTCCTCGCGCAGCGGGCTCCCCAGCCTGCTCATCTACTTGGGGATAGGCATCGCCATAGGGCAGGACGGCATCGGCGGCGTCGTCTTCGACAACGCCGAACTGACCCAACTCCTCGGCTACGCCGCGCTGGTGGTGATCCTCGCCGAAGGCGGCCTGGGCACCAAGTGGAAAGAGATCAAACCGGCCCTGCCACGGGCCGCGGTGCTCTCGACCTTCGGCGTCGCGGTGAGCGTGGGGGTCACCGCGGCCGGCGCGCACTACCTCGCCGGTCTCGAATGGCGCCAGGCCCTGCTGATCGGCGCGGTGGTCTCGTCCACGGACGCCGCGGCCGTCTTCTCGGTGCTGCGCAGCGTGCCGCTGCCGGCCCGGCTGACGGGTGTCCTGGAGGCCGAATCCGGCTTCAACGACGCCCCGGTGGTGATCCTCGTCGTGGCCTTCTCCACCGCCGGCCCGACCGAGCACTGGTACGTACTGCTCGGTGAGATAGCGCTGGAGCTGGCGATCGGCGCCGCCATCGGCGTGGCCATCGGCTGGCTCGGCGCGTACGGCATGCGGCACGTGGCACTGCCCGCCTCCGGTCTGTACCCGATCGCGGTGATGGCCATCGCGGTCTCCGCGTACGCCGCCGGCGCGCTGGCGCACGGCTCCGGCTTCCTCGCCGTCTATCTGGCCGCGGTCGTCCTCGGCAACGCCAAGCTGCCGCACGCCCCGGCCACCCGCGGCTTCGCCGAAGGGGTCGGCTGGATCGGCCAGATCGGCATGTTCGTCCTGCTCGGCCTGCTGGTCACCCCGCACAACCTGCTCGACGACATCGTGCCGGCGCTGCTCATCGGCATGATCCTGACGCTGATCGCCCGCCCGCTGTCCGTCTTCACCTCGCTGCTGCCGTTCCGGGTGCCGTGGCAGGAGAAGACCCTGCTGTCCTGGGCCGGGCTGCGCGGCGCGGTGCCGATCGTGCTGGCCACCATCCCGATGGTGAACGACGTCCCCGGCAGCGAGACGGTCTTCAACATCGTCTTCGTCCTGGTCGTGGTCTACACCCTCATCCAGGGCCCGACGCTGCCGTGGCTGGCCCGCCGGCTGCGGCTCGGCGAGGGTGAGGAGCCCGCCGACCTGGGTATCGAGTCGGCACCGCTGGAGCGGCTGCGCGGCCATCTACTGTCCACGTCGATAGGCCCCACCTCGCGGATGCACGGCGTGGAGGTCGGCGAGCTGCGGATGCCGGCGGGCGCCGCGGTCACCCTCGTCGTCCGGGACGGCACCAGCTTCGTGCCCTCCCCCACCACGGTGTTGCGGCGCGGCGACGAGCTGCTGGTGGTCGCCACCGACCCGGTGCGGGACGCGGCCGAGCGGCGGCTCCAGGCGGTGTCCCAGGGCGGCAAGCTCGCGGGCTGGTTGGGGACCGGCACGGAGCGACCCCAGGAAGGAGAGGCCGGGCGCGTCCGACGGCGCGGGGCCGGGTGACCCGGCGGGCCCCCGGGTCCGCCCCTCGCCCACTCCCTGCCCGGCTTGCCCGACCGGGCGCCGAATGTGCGCCATCTCTCCACGGATCCCAAGGAAATCCGCAAGAAGCCCTGGTTAATCCCAGGGCTTCTCTACCTTCAGCCTGTACAATCAAGTAGGAAATTTGTACGGATCACGAACCAACTCTGCCTGACGCAGAGCTGGCGCGACCGCTCGGCGGCCGCGGTCCCCTGCCACACGCAGCCACCCCTTTCGGTGCGGACCATGCGGTATCACTCGGTCCTGCGCGAGAGGACAGCTCTCGGCGCGTACCTGTGACGATCTCGCGGGGTAGCGCTACCAGGCGGCAGAAAGGCCCGGCCGTGGCATCCGCGGTCAAGGATTCCCGTCCCGGTTACGGACAACTGTTGCGCACGCCCGGTGCGTGGACCTTCCTGTTGCCCGGCTTCCTGGCCCGGCAGCCGTTCGCAATGCTGACCATCGGCATCGTGCTGCTCGTCCAGTCCACCACCGGCTCCTACGGCACCGCCGGCGCGGTCTCCGCCGCCACCGGTGTCTCGATGGCGCTGTTCGCCCCGCAGGGCGGCAAGCTCGCCGACCGCTTCGGCCAGCGCGCCGTCCTGATCCCCGGCGTCCTGGTACACGTCGCCGGCGTCTCCGCCCTGATCGTCCTCGCCCTCGCGCACGCCCCCCTATGGGCGCTGCTCGCGGTCGCCGTCCCCACGGGCGCCTCGACGCCGCAGGTCGGCCCGATGGTGCGGGCCCGCTGGGCGGCGAAGCTGGGCGGCAGCCCGCTGATGCCCACCGCCGCCGCCTTCGAGTCGGTGACCGACGAGTTCACCTTCGTCGTCGGCCCGGTGCTGGCGACCGCGCTGTGCACCGGCGTCCACCCGGCCGCCGGCCTGATCGCCGAGGCCGTGCTATCGCTGGCCGGCGGTCTGCTCTTCGCCTCGCAGCGGCGCACCCAACCGCCCGTCCACCGGGGGCAGTCCGACGACCGCCAGCGCGTCTCGGCCCTGTCCATCCCCGGCGTGCGCGTCCTGATCGTGGCGTTCCTCGGCATCGGCTCGGTCTTCGGCGGCATGCAGGTCTCGCTGACCGCGCTCACCGAGCACATCGGCCAGCCCGGCATCAACGGCGTCCTCTACGGGATCTTCGCGGGCGGCAACATGCTCGCCGGCATCGCCTGCGGCGCGATCGCCTGGAAGGTCGGCCCGAGCCGCCGTCTGCTGGTCGCCTACGGGCTGCTGGCACTGGCCACCACCCCGCTGTGGGCGGTGACCGCGATACCGCTGCTGGGCGCCCTCGGCCTGGTCGTCGGCCTGTGCATCGCCCCCGCGCTGATCACCGGCTACACCCTCGTCGAGTCCCTGGTCCCGGCCACCGCCCGGACCGAGGCGTTCACCTGGCTGACCGGCGCGGTCGCCCTCGGCCAGGCAGCGGCGGCCACCTCCGCCGGCCAGCTGGCCGACCGCTTCGGCCCGAGCTCCGGCTTCCTGGTGCCGCTGGTCGGTACGGCGCTGGCCCTGGTGGTCCTGCTGACCCTGCAGGCCCATCTGATGCCCCGGTCGTCGAAGGTCGTCACCGGTGCGGCGGGTGCCGCCGACACCGACACCGCCGCCGACGAGCGGGAACGCGAGCTGAGCGCCGCCTGAGCGGGTGTGGCGCGGGGGCCGGGACCCGGCGTGGAGTCGGTCACCGTAGGACGTTCACGGTGGACTGACGCGCAGGAATACTGCAAGATGGAGCGTCGTTAGCACTCAATGAGTGAGAGTGCCAGGAGGAAGTCAAGTGCCGACCTACCAGTACCAGTGCACCGCGTGCGGCGAGGGCCTTGAGGCCGTGCAGAAGTTCACCGACGACGCGCTCACCGAGTGCCCCAGCTGCAGCGGGCGCCTCAAGAAGGTGTTCTCGGCGGTCGGCATCGTCTTCAAGGGCTCCGGCTTCTACCGCAACGACAGCCGCGGCTCGTCGTCCAGCAGCAGCCCCGCCAGCAGCTCCACGCCGTCGAACGGCTCCACGTCGAGCAACTCCACCTCTTCGACGTCGTCGCCTTCTTCGTCGTCTTCGTCTTCCTCCTCGTCGTCTTCGTCCTCGTCGTCCTCGGACAGCAAGTCGACGGCCTCGGCGAGCACCGGCTCGGCCGCCTGACCTGCGGCAGCAGCCCGGCGCGCACGACGACACCGGCAACTGAGCTCCCGGGCCCCGCCCTCCCCACCAGGGGACGGCGGGGCCCGCCGCGTTCTCCCCGGGGCGCGCGACGTTCCGGGACGCCGGGTGGGTTCCGGGACGCCAGGTGGGCGGGCACCATCGACGGCGGCGGGCGGGACGCGCGTCGAGCCCGCAACTGACGCCCAGCCCTGTCGCCTTGTGCTGTCGCTTTGCGCTGTCGCCTTGTGCTGTTGCCTTGCCGTGTCGCCTCGTCCCGCCGCTCCCGTGTCGCTCGCGTCACCGTTCCACCGGCCCACCAGCGGGCCGCTGCCACGCCCCGATAGTGTGACCGCATGGCTGACGCGGAGATTGGCGTTATCGGTGGGTCGGGGTTCTACTCCTTCCTGGACGACGTGACCGAGATCACTGTGGACACGCCCTACGGGCGCCCCAGCGACTCCTTGTTCCTCGGTGAGATCGCCGGCCGCTCGGTCGCGTTCCTGCCCCGGCACGGCCGCGGCCACCACCTCCCGCCGCACCGCATCAACTACCGCGCCAACCTCTGGGCACTGCGCTCCCTCGGCGTGCGCCAGGTCCTCGGCCCGTGCGCGGTCGGCGGACTGCGCCCCGAACACGGCCCGGGCACGCTGCTCGTCCCCGATCAGCTCGTGGACCGCACCAAGAACCGCGTTCAGACGTACTTCGACGGCGAACCGCTCCCGGACGGGGGCGTCCCCAACGTCGTCCACCTCACCTTCGCCGACCCGTACTGCCCCACCGGCCGCCAGGCCGCCCTGACCGCCGCCCGCGGCCGGGACTGGGAGCCGGTCGACGGCGGCACCCTCGTGGTGATAGAGGGCCCGCGCTTCTCCACCCGCGCCGAGTCGCGCTGGCACGCCGCCCAGGGCTGGTCGGTGGTCGGCATGACCGGCCACCCCGAGGCCGTCCTGGCCCGCGAGCTGAGCCTCTGCTACACCTCGCTGACCCTGGTCACCGACCTGGACGCGGGCACCGAGACCGGCGAGGGCGTCTCCCACGAGGAGGTCCTCAAGGTCTTCGGCGAGAACATCAGCCGGCTCCGCGAGGTCCTCTTCGACACCGTCGCCGCACTGCCCACCAACGCCGAGCGCGCCTGCCTGTGCACGGACGCGCACCAGGGGTGGGACCTGGGGATCGAGCTGCCGTAGGCGCGGGGGCGCCAGCTTCCGCGGGGGGCGCCAGCTTCCGCGGGGCCGGGGCGGGCGACTGCCGAACACCCCTGGCGGGTGACGGAGTTGTCCACAACCGCGGGGCCCGTCCACAGGCCGGAGCGGGCCGCGGCGCATTGCGGCACGGTGGTGATCGCCGGGACCGAACGCCGGTCCCGCTTCCGCACCACAGGCGGTGATCACCATGCCCTGCCCCTCCCCGACCCCGACCCCGACCCTGCCCGCTCCCCCGCAGTGTGAAGTGCCGCACTTCGCCCCGGTTCGGGCGGGCGGCCGCCACGGCCGATGGCGCGGGGCGGCCCACCGGCGGCTGCTCGCCGTCGCCCTGGCAACGACCGCCGCAGCACTGGCCACCGGCCTGTCGCACGGCCCGGTGCGCACCACATCCGCGCCCGCCGCCTGCTCCGCCGCGGCGACCTCCGGGGGGCGGTGACGATGCCGACCCGGCGCCAAGATCGAGTGGCGTCTCCCGCCCGGGCACGCGAGACTTCTCCGAGTGGCGGGGCACCTGCCGCGCGCCGCTCACTACGGCGCGCCCGCACCACCGATACCGATGCCGCTATCGGAACCGCCGCACCAATCGCCGCCGCCAGGGCCCTGCCGAGCGGCCGGATCCGCCGCCCCCCCGGTGGCTCCCGGCTCCCGCACGGCCGCCCGGCCGCCCCATACGCACCGCCCTCGGCACAGCCCGGTCCCCCGGATCCGCACCCGTACGGATACCGCTACCCGCACTGACGCTCTGGTCGATCGCTGGTTCGTGTTGTGCGATTGGACACCTCCGCCCCGCCCTGCCGTAAGTTGCGGTGCTGATTGTCGGTGCACCGTCCAAAGCAAGCGTGGAAAGAGGCTGTCAGGTGAGCGAGAACAAGAGCGTCCTCCAGGGATTCAAGGAATTCCTGATGCGCGGCAACGTCATCGAACTCGCGGTGGCGGTCGTCGTCGGTGCGGCGTTCACGAGCATCGTCAATGCGGTGGTCAAGGGCGTCATCAACCCGATCGTCGGTGCCTTCGGCTCGCAGAACCTCGACAACTACCAGTCCTGCCTCACCACGTGCTCGGTGGACAAGAAGACCGGTCTGTACGTCGACGGCATCTACGTCCTGTGGGGCTCGGTACTCAGCGCGGCGCTGACGTTCCTGATCACCGCGGGCGTCGTCTACTTCCTCATGATCCTGCCGATGAGCAGGTGGAAGGCTCGCCAGGACGCGAAGAAGCCGGTCGACGGCGCTCCGGCGGCCCCGACCGAGATCGAACTGCTCACCGAGATCCGCGACGCCCTGATCGCCCAGCGCAATGGCACCTCCGCCGCTCCGGGGGCGGCCGCGGCGGCCATCGTCGCGCAGAAGACGCAGCAGTAGCGAGCGCTACGGACGGACTGAGCCGCCCCCTCGCCTCGCTCAGAGGTGGTGGGGCGGTTTTTCGTCGAGGAAGCGGGCGAGGTCGGCGGCGGCGTCCCTGGCGGTGGAGCGCTCACCCCAGCCGCGGTCGGTGTCGTCCGAGGACTGCTGGCTCAGCGGATCGTCGAAGATCAAGGCCGCGGCCTTCCTCGGCGCCGGCCGCGCGGCAGCCGCGGGCTCGTGGGCGCCCTGGGCCGCGGCGGCCTCGGATGCGGCGACCTCTGACGGGGCAGGGGCGGCCTCCTCCGAGCCGGCAGGGGCCAGGGTCTCGGCCGCGCCCGCGGTGGCGGCTTCGGGCGCCGGGCTCAGGCCACCGGCTCGGAAGCCCCGGCTGCCCCGGCTGCGCTGGCTGCCCTGGGCGGTCGGCTCGGGCTCAGGTTGAGACTGGGGCTGCGGTCGCGGCTGGGGCTGGGGCTGGGACGTGGTGCTCACCCCTTCAGGGTACGGGCGGGGCACCTCGCCCCCGGCGCGCTGGATCCTGCCGTCCGGCTCCCGTGCCGTCCCGCCCGGAGGACGGCGGGAGACGGGCGGCGGGGGCGGGAGTTTGAGGGCCGGCGCTAGGTGCTCCAGGTGCCCTTCTCGTGGGTGGGTATCGGATGGGGTCGCTGCGCGTCCTGTGGGCGGGTGGGCGGCCCGTGCTCGGCGCACCCTCGCCCAAGCGGCCGGCCACGCTCAGAACCGGGGAGGGGGTGGGGGTGATGGCCACGGGCTTTGCGGTTCGGCATGGCTACCGGGCTTCCGTACGGGGTCGGGAAGACCCACGCTAGGAGCGCTTCCGGCGTACGGCCCGCTGTGTGGCGCATCGGGGTGTGGGGCCCGGGGTGACGCACGGCGTGATGTGCGGCGTGATGTGCGGCGTGATGTGTGGGGTGGGCGCGGGGTGCGCGAGGGGGGGCTGGCCGGGGCCTGGTCCGGCGCCTGGGCGGGTGCGGGCTGGATTGCGGCGTGCCCGGTGCGGTGCGTGAGCGGGGTGCGGCCCGGCGTTGCGGTGTGCCCGGTGCGGTGCGTGGGTGGGGTGCCTCGGCGGGATGCCTCGATGCGTACGGCGGGGGCGGTGCCCTTGCCGGGTGTGACGGCGGGGAGGGTCAGGCAGTGCTCGTGGTCGGGCCGGGGCAGCGCGCGTGGTCGGGCGGTGCTCGCCGTAAAGGGGCGCCCCATAGGTGGGTGCCCCCGTAGATGGGGCTTCCCGTAGATGGGGCTCCCCGTGTAGGTGCCCCTGTAGGTGGGGGCTCGCTCCGGTGGGCGGGAGCTCAGGTAGATGGGGCCTCCGGTAGGTGGGGGCTCCCGTAGGTGGGGATGGCTGTGGGTTAGTTGGTGGCGAGGGCCTCGTGCCACCACTTGTCGCGGCCGGGCTTCCAGGAGACCGGGCGGGAGCAGCGGTTCACCACCAGGACGGTGCGTGGAAGGCTGCTCCCGTCCATGGCGGCACTCCGCGCCAGCGCGTGGTCCAACACCGGCTTCACCGGCCGCACGGACCCGTCCCAGAACGCCGCGTCCGCCGTGATCAGCACCCGGATCCCCGACTCCCGGATGCGCGCGGCCAGTTCGGGGACGGTCAGCGAGACCGGCAACGTGGTGCGTATCGCGTCCAGTCGACCGCAGGCGAGCGTGGCGATCACCGACTCGGGCACCAGCGGCAGGTGTACCGCGACCCGGTCGCCGGCGCGTACCCCGAAGCGGGTCAGGGCGGCCGCCGCCCGTTCGGCCTGGTCCAGGAGCATGCCGTGCGTCAGCTCCTCCAGACGGCCCGGCTCCCCGCTCCAGGTGAGGGCGATCTGCGACGCATCCGGCTCTTGCACTTCCCGGGCGTCATCTGCATGCTCTGAGATCACACGGCGCAACATGCGTATCAGCATGGAGATTTGCGATCAACGATCGCTGAACGTCCGCTGTACGGCCCCATGGGCACCGTACGGCTCCACGGGGTCGGCGCCGGCCTCTTCTCGCACCCGCACGGTAGCGCGGCACGTTCCCGCCTCTTCCTGCCCCGGTCCGGTGCACTTCATCCCTCCCTTCCTTCCTCTTGTCCCTTCTTTTCCTTTCTTTTCCTTGCGTGGTTTCCGTTTGGTGTTCGAGTTGAGAGGTGGATTGTCGGCGCCATGTCCGTATCGCCGATGAACGGGCTTTCCCCCGAGGGCCGTTGGGCGCAAAGTGCGCTGGCCATCGGGGCGTTCTGCGTCCAGTTGGACTCCTTCGCGCTCAATCCGGTGCTGCCCGTCGTCCGGGCCGATCTGCATGGTTCGTTGGCCGCGACGCCGTGGGTGGTTAGTGGCTATCTGGTCGCTGCCGGGGCGCTGATGCCGGTGGCCGGGCGGCTGGCCGACCTCTACGGGCGGCGGCGGATGGTGGCCGTCGGAGCGGTGCTCTTCGGGGTGAGCGCTGCTCTGTGTGCGGTGGCTCCGTCGCTGTCCTTCCTGGTGGCGGCGCGGGTGGTGCAGGGCGCGGGCGGCGCGCTGATCATGCCCGCGGGGCTGGCGCTGCTCACCAACGCCTGCCCGCCGGGCCACGGGCGGCGGGCGACCGGGCGGGCGTTGGGCCTGGCCGGGCTGGCCACCGTGTGCGGCCCGTTCCTCGGTGGCGTCCTGGCCCAATCGGCTTCCTGGCGGGCCGTGTTCTGGATGACGGTGCCGCTGGCCGCGGCCGCGCTGTGGTGTGCTCGCCGGACGGCCGAGTCCCGGGACCCGGCCGCCGCGGAGTTCCCCCTGGACGTGGCCGGTGCGGTGACCGCGACCGGCGCCCTGGTGTGCCTGGCACGGTGGCTGGAACACGTCGCCGCCTGGGGCTGGGCGGCGGGTGCGTTGCTGCTGGGCGCGCTGTTCGCACGGGCCGAACGGCGCGCCCCGGCGCCGCTGGTGGACCTCACCCTCGTCCGCAACCTGCCCTACGTGACGCTGACCGCGGCCGGTGCGGTCGCCAACGCGGCGACCGTGGCGCTGCTGTACGTGATCCCCTTGACGCTCCAACAGGGGTACGGGTGGACGGTGTTGGAGGCGGGGGTAGCGTTCCTCGTTCCAGCCGCCGCGTTGGCCGTCGGGGGTCCGGTGGCCGGGCGGGTCCGTCCGGGGGCGGCCGTGCCGGTGATGGCGCTGTGCCTGGCCGGCGCCGGGGGCGCGCTGTGGGCGGCCGGGGCCGTTGCGGGGGCGTTCGCGCTGCTGGTGGCCTCGACGGGCGCCGCGGCGGCGCTGGGGGTGGCGGGCGGGCTGGCCCTTACGGGGACCCAGGCCGTGGTCCGTCGGGAACGCGCGGGGGAGGCTTCGGGCGTCACCAAGTCCGTCCTGACCGTTACGGCGGGGCTGGGGCTGACCCTTACGGGTGCGGGTGCGGGCGCCACATCGGGGCCCGGAAGTTCGGGAAGCCCCTTGGGCGCCATGGGGTCTGTGGGTCCTGATGGTGCCGTGAGTGCGTCCGGTGGCGGGGTGCTGCCGTCGCTGGCGCTGCCGGCGGTGGGGTGCCTGGTGGGGGCGGTTCTGGTGGTGGTGCTGGCTGTGCTGGTGGTGGCACTGAGGCGTCGGTGACGGTCACCGGGGGACGGGACAAACACAAAGGAAAAGGAAAAGGAAGAGGAAGAGGAAAAGAAGGAGGGAAGGGGAGGCGGGGGGGAGGGCCAGGGCCGGGGCCCTCCCCCCTGAGTCAGGCGAGGGCGGGTGCCGGGTAGCCGCCCGAGACGTCGCTCACGTCGTCGAAGCCGTGGGCTTCCAGGAGTGCTGCCGCGATCATCGAGCGGTTGCCGCTGCGGCAGTACAGGACGACCGGGCGGGCCGGGTCCAGTTCGTCGAGCCGGTCGAGGAGTGCGGCCAGCGGGATGTTGCGGGCGCCGGGCAGGGCGCCCGCCGCGTACTCGGCCGGGTTGCGGACGTCGATCAGCTGGGCGCCGGCCACCGGGTCCAAGGGCAGCCGTTCGAGCAGGTCGGACACGGCTAGGCGGTTGCTGCGGCGGGTGAGTTCCGGGGCGCCCGCCAGGACGCCGGCCGGGTCGGGCAGGTGGCCGAGGACCCGGTCGTAGCCGATGCGGGCGAGGCGGAGGCGGGCCTCGTGCTCCGTGCCGGGGGCGGCCAGGAGGACGATCGGGGTGCCGGGGGCCACCACGCTGCCGGCGTACTCCGCGAACCGGGTGTCCAGGCCGGCGTGCAGGGACCCGGCGAGGTGGGCGCGGGCGTAGTCGGCGGCCGGGCGGCAGTCGAGCAGTGCGGCGCCGTGCTGGTCGCGGGCGGTGAGCGCCTCGTCCAGGGTGAGCGGGGCCGGCGGTGCGGAGTCCCGTAGGGGGTGGCCGTCGCGGTTGAGGGCCGCGTCGTGTGCGAAATAGCCCGGGGTGGCGGGCTGTTCGGCGGTGACCAGTTGGACGAAGGCGTCCGGCGCCATGGGCTGGAGCGCGTAGTTGAGGCGGCGCTGGTCGCCGAGGGTGGAGCTGGTCTCGGTGGAGATGCTGCGGCCGCAGGCCGAGCCGGCGCCGTGTGCGGGAAAGATCCGGGTCGCGTCCGGGAGGGGCAGCAGTTTGGTGTGCAGGGAGCGGTAGAGGCGTGCCGCCATGTCCTGCGGGGAGTGTCCGGCGGCGGAGAGCAGGTCGGGGCGGCCGACGTCGCCGACGAAGAGGGTGTCGCCGGTCAGGACGCCGAACGGCACGTCGTCGTCGGGGTTCTCCCGGATGACCAGGCAGATGGATTCCAGGGTGTGGCCGGGAGTGGCGAGGACGGTGAGGGTGACCCCGGATTCCACGCCTGGCTCCGGACCTGAGTCCGGGCCTGGCTCCGGGCCTGAGTCCACACCTGATCTCGCCCCTGATTTCGCCCCCGATTCCGGGCCTGATGTCGCCCCTGACGTCGGGCCTGGCGCTGTTCTGGGCGTTTCTCCGGGCTCGGTGGTGCCCAGGCAGATGCGTTCGCCGTCGCGTAACCGCCGTATGGGGAAGCCGGTTTCGGCGGCCGCGCCGAAGGCGATCTCGGCGCCGGTCGCCCGGGCCGCCTCCAGGTGCCCGGAGAGGAAGTCGGCGTGAATGTGCGTCTCGATGACGAGTTCGATGCGCAGGCCGGCTGCTTCGGCGTCGGCCAGGTACTCGTCGATGTCGCGGCGCGGGTCGACGAGGACGGCGCGCCCGGTGTTCTGATCGCCGATCAGGTACGACGCCTGGGACAGGCAGTCGAGGTAGTACTGCGCGAAGTGCACGGTCGGGCCTCCAGGGGTGCGCGGCGCCCGTGCGCGGCGGTCGGCTCGCTCGGGCTGGGAGCGTGGACGGCTGAATGCACCGTGTATGCCGCTCCGTTGTGCGGATGCACGGATGTACGTACATTAGGTATCCGGTTGGCGGGGGACAAGCCGAGCCCCCTCCCCGCAGGCCGAAGGCAGGCCGGACGGCAGCCGGAGACAGGCCGGACAGCAGTCAAAGGCAGGCCGGACGGCAGCCGGACGCAGGCCGAACGACAGCCGGACGACGGTCGGAAACAGGCCGGACGACGGACGAGAGGACCGAGATGACGCCGCCCCAGCCCGAACCACCGGGCGTGCACGGCCGGATGACCCCACCCGGCCGGAGGGCCCCGCACCGCGACCACAGCGGCGGCGACGGCAGCGGCGGCAGCAATGGCGGCGGCGATGCCTACGCACCGCGCCCGTTGGACCGCGGTTCCCCGCTGCCCCTGTGGGCGCAGCTGTTGGACGATCTGCGCCGCCGGATGGAAGCCGGCGCGTTCACCGAGGAGTTCCCCGCCGAGCACCGGCTGACGGGCGAGTACGAGGTCAGCCGGCACACCGTCCGGGAGGCGCTGCGCAAACTGCGCGCCGACGGCCTGGTGATCGCCGAACGCGGCCGCGCCAGCCGCCTGGACACCCGCCGCATACAGCAGCCGCTCGGCTCCCTCTACAGCCTCTTCCGTGACCTGGAGGCCCAGGGCGTGGAGCAGCGCAGCGAGGTGCTGCGGCTGGAGCGGACCGCGGACGCGACGGTCGCCGGCCACCTGGGGCTGGTGCTGGACGCGCCCCTGGTCGTCCTGGAGCGGCTGCGGCTCGCGGACGGTGAACCGCTCGCCCACGACACCGCGTACCTCCCGGCCGACCTGGCCGAGCCCCTGCTGGAGGCCGACTTCGGGCACACCTCGCTCTACGGCGAACTGTCCCGGCGCTGCGGGGTGAAGGTCACCGGTGGTCGGGAGCGGATCGCTCCGTTCCTGCCGGACATCCGGCAGGCGTGGCTGCTCGGACTAGCCGACCGGGAGGCGGCGTTCGCCATCGAACGGATCGGACGGGCCGGGGACCGGCCGGTGGAGTGGCGCGAGACGGTGGTCCGCGGCGACCGCTTCGCGTTCGTCGCCGAGTGGTCCGACGCCAGCCGGGCGGTCGCCCTGGCTCCGCGCGCCGCGGCGCCGTCCGTCTAACGGGCCGCCATGTCCGTCCTCATAGCCGCGGCGGCACTGCCCTGCGGGTTGCTGATCGGTCTGCTGCTGGGCGCGCTCGGCGGTGGCGGTTCGGTGCTGGCGGTGCCGGCCCTGGTCTATCTGATGGGCCAGTCCCCGCACGAGGCGACCGCGGGCGCCCTGGTGGTGGTCGCGGTCGGCGCGGTCAGCGGGCTGCTCTGCCACGCCAGGGCCGGCCGGGTCCGTTGGGCCGCCGGCGCGACGTTCGGGGCGCTGGGGACGGCCGGCAGCTTCGCCGGATCCCGCTGGAGCGCGGCACTGGACCCGGGGGTCCTGATGGCGGCGTTCTCGGTGCTGATGCTCGTGGTGGCGGGGATGGTGTTGCGCGGCACCCGGGGGAGCGAGCGGGCCGATACGGAGGACGGGGCCACGGGCAGGGCGGAGGACGGGGCCCGGGGCAGAGCGGAGGAATCGATACTTCGGGTGCGGGCGGTGCGCTTACGGGAGGCGGTGTGCCGGTCCTTAGGGAAGCCCACCGGCTCCCCCACCGACTCACCCACCGGCTCCCCCACCAGCTCACCCACCGGCTCGCACGAATCCCGCGCCTCCTCGGGTCCCCACCAGCCCCACAGTCCCCGCCCTCACCAGCCCTACAGCCCCCGCCCCCGCCCCCGTCCGCTCCGCACCATCGTGACCGCCTCCTCCGTAGGGCTGCTCACCGGCTTCTTCGGGGTGGGTGGCGGTTTCGTCGTCGTGCCGGCCCTCACCCTCGTCCTCGGCCTGGAGATGCCGGTCGCCGTCGGCACCTCGCTGCTGGTGATCCTGATCAACTCCGGTGTGGCACTGGCGACCCGGGCCGGTACCGGTTCCCTGGACTGGCCCCTGCTGGCCACCCTCGCGGCCTGCGCCGCGGTCGGCAGCCACCTCGGCAACCGGCTCGCCGGCCGCCTGCGCCCGCAGACCCTCACCACCTCCTTCGCCGCTCTCGTCGCCGTCCTGGCGCTGGCGCTGGCGGCCACCACGCTGCCCGGCCTGTGAAGCCACCACCCGGACGCCACGACGCCCCACCGCCCACGCCCCGCCGGACCCACCCTCGACCCCACCCCCGACCCCACACCCGAGCCCAAGCCCAAGCCCAAGCCGAACCCAAACCCCCGAACACCCCACGCCCCCAATTCGTCCCGGATCTCCAACCCCCATGAGCCACCCACTAGTCACCTAGGCACCCAGCCACCCAGCCACCCACAATCCCCGGTAATCGCCGGTAATCGCCGGTGATCACCAGCACTCCCCAGTGATCACCAGCAGTCAGGAGACACGCATGACCCGGCCCGCAGCCGGCGCGGACCCCGCGCCCGCCGCCACCCCCGTACACCACCAGATCCTGATCGTCGGCGGCGGCACCGCGGGCATCACCGTCGCCGCCCGGTTACGCCGCGCCGGCCTCCGCGACATCGCGCTGCTGGAACCCGCCGAGACGCACTGGTACCAGCCGCTGTGGACGCTGGTCGGCGGCGGCCAGGCGCCGCTGCGGGCCGCGCTGCGCCCCGAGGCCGAGGTCATCCCGCCCGGTGTGCGCTGGCTGCGGGAGCGCGCCACCGCCGTCGATCCGGTGGCCCGTACGGTCACCACCGCCACCGGCCGGGTGTTCTCCTACGGGCGACTGGTCCTGGCACCCGGTCTGCGGCTCGACTGGGACGGCCTGCCGGGGCTGGCGTCGGCCGTCGGCCACGACGGGGTGAGCAGCAACTACCGGGCCGACCTCGCCCCGTACACCTGGGAGTTGATCCGTCGGATGCGGCGCGGCACGGCGGTGTTCACCATGCCGTCCGGGCCGGTCAAGTGCGGTGGCGCGCCGCAGAAGATCGCGTACCTGGCGGCGGACTACTGGCGCAAACGCGGTGTCCTGGGCGCCATCCGCACCGTGCTCGTCCTCCCGGAGCCCTCCCTCTTCAAGGTGCCGGTCTTCGCCCGGGCCCTGGAGGGGACCGCCCGCCGCTACGGCATCGAGGTGCGCCTACAGACCGAACTGACCCGGTTGGACGGCCCGGAGCGCGCGGCCGTCCTCACCGACCACGCCACCGGCCGCACCGAGACCGTCCACTACGACCTGCTGCACGCGGTACCGCCGCAGCGCGCACCGCAGTGGCTCGCGGACGGCCCGTTGGCCGACCCGGGCTCCCCCCACGGGTACGTCAAGACGGACCCGCACACCCTCCAAAACCCCGATTTCCCCGAGGTGTTCGCCCTGGGGGACGTGGCCCACCTCCCCACGTCCAAGACGGGCGCCGCGATCCGCAAGCAGGCCCCGGTGCTCGTGGCCAACCTCCTCGCCGGGCTTCGTGGCCGCCCCGCCACCGCCCGCTACGACGGCTACACCTCGTGCCCCCTGGTCACCGCCCGGCACAAGATGCTGCTGGCCGAGTTCGACTACGACCTGCGCCCCGCCCCCTCGTTCCCCTTCCTCGACACCACCCGGGAACGTACCGACATGTGGTTCCTCAAGCGCTACGGCCTGCCGCAGCTCTACTTCCAGGGGATGTTGAAGGGGCGGGCCTAGGGCCTGTCCGGCCTGGCCGGCCAGGCCACGGACACGATCCGGCCGGTCGCGTTTCCTCGGCGACCGGCCGGCGACCGGCAGGACCCCAGCCGGGCTTCAGCCGGACCTGAGCCGGGCTTCGGCCGGACCCCGACCAGGCTTCGGCCGGGCTTCGCCCGACTGGCCAACTGCCCGTCAGCTCCCAGGCGTTGCCCCCGCCCCCGCCGGGCAGGGATTCCGCAAGGGGCGCCCACTCCCCCTAAGGGCACCCCCTTACGGGCCCCCGGCCCCGGCCCCCAGCCCCCGCCCCCAAGCACCCCGCCCCCGCTACGCCCCCTCGCCCCCCTCCACCACATCCGCCACCACGCACCCCACGTTGTCCGGGGCGCCGGCCTCGTGGGTGAGGCGGACGAGTGCGGCGACGGCCTGCTGGGGCGTGGCCGCGCCGGTGAGGGCCTCCTGGATCGCCTCGGGCGGGACGACGCCGGTCAGGCCGTCGGTGCACAGCAGGTAGCGCTCACCGGGACGGACGTCGAGCAGGTGGAGGTCCGGGGCGAAGTCGGTGCCGCCGTCCAGGGACCGCAGCAGCAGGGCGCGCTGCGGATGCGACGGCGCCTCCTCGGGAGTGAGCCGGCCCTCGTCGATGAGGGACTGCACCAGGCTGTGGTCGTGGGTGAGGCGGATCAGCTTGGCGTCCCGCAGCACGTACGCCCGCGAGTCCCCGACGTGCAGCAGCGCCACCCGGGAGCCGGAGCGCAGCAGCGCGGTGAGGGTGCAGCCGGTCGCCTCGTCGGCCGACGGCGCGGTCCGGTGGGCGTGCAGCGTCGCCTCCTCCACTACGGCCAGCAGGTCGGCCGAGGTCAGATCCTGGTCCTCCAGGGCCTTCAGCGCCTCGATGGCGGAGGTGGCGGCCGGCCCCCCACTGGGGCCGTAGCCGTCGGCGACCGCCAGTAGACGCGGGCCGGCATGGGCCGCGTCCTGGTTGGTGGGCCGGACCAGTCCCCGGTCCGTCAGTGCGGCGCAGCGCATCGTCAACGGGGTTGCAGGGTCCAGGGGTTCGCTCATCGTGGTGTCCTTCCGCTCCAGTTGGTCCACGAGGAAGGCGGCCAGGTCCCGGCGGGCGGCGACGTCGGCCTCGACCTGCGCCCAGTACGCGGCGACCGCCCGGGCCGCCGCAACCGGTGCCAGCCCGCACACCTCACGAATGCGGGCCAGCGGCATGCCGAGCCGCCGCAGCCAGGCGACCAGCCGGGCGCGCTCCAGTTGGGTCGGGGCGTAGTGCCGGTAGCCGCTGTACGGGTCGACGTGAACAGGCGTCAGCAGACCGAGCTCGTCATACAGGCGGAGCGCCTTCGGCGAGAGCCGGGACGCCCGTGCGAACGCCCCGATCGTCAGCAACTCCCCGTCCACCCGGCGCTCCTCCGCACTCCGTCGCCCCGTCCGGCGCCCGCCGGACGGCGTCCGTCCTCCTCGTACCGGGCACCTCGCCCGGCCCCACCGATGCTGGGCCTTCCCCCAGGGACAAGGTCAACGGACCGGTCCGGCCCCCGCTACGCCCCGGCCAGCCGGGTCAGCGCCGCGGCCGTCAGCGCCTGCACGCCCATGGTCAGGGTCGGCCGGGCGACCGGCACGAACTGCGGCGAGTGGTTGGAGGGGATGTCCTGGGCCAGCCGACCGGCGGCCAGCGCCGTGCGGAACTCGTCCGGGTCCCAGCCGCCCAGCCACCAGTAGTACAGCGGCGCCTCGGCGGCAGTCGCCAACAGGCCCGCGTCCTCACTGCCGGTCGCCGGTTCGTAGGCGAACACCCGCTGCTCGCCGAAGAGCCGGGTGAAGCCCTCGTTGACCTCCGCCAGCACCGCCGTGTCGTTGACGGTCACCGGGAAGGAGTCGAGCAGCTTCGTCTCCGGCTCCTTCGGCGCGTCGGACGCGGTCGCCTCGGCGCGGGCGATCCGGTCGATGGCGGCCAGCACGGCGGTCCGCACGTTCTGGTCGAAGCTGCGGACGCTGAGCCGTACGACGGCCCGGTCCGGGATCACGTTGGCGGTGTCCCCGGCGTGGAACGAGCCGACCGTAACCACCGCCTGCTCCTTCGCCGCGATCTCCCGCGACACCACCGACTGGACCCGCTGCACGAACGCCGCCGCCATCAGGATCGGGTCCACCGTCGTCTCCGGCCGCGACCCGTGGCCGCCGGTCCCGTGGAAGGTGATCTCCAGCGTGTCGGCGGCGGCCATACAGGCGCCCGGGCAGTACGCGATCAGCCCCGCGCCGAACGGGGCGACGTGCTGCGCCAGCACCACATCGGGCACCGGCACCAGCTGCTTGCTGTAGAGGCCGTCGTCGAGCATGGCGCGGGCGCCGCTGCCGGCCTCCTCGGCCGGCTGGAACAGTACGACCAGCGTGCCCGACCAGCGGTCGCGCCCCGCGGCGAGCAGATCCGCTGCGCCCAGCAGGCAGGTCACGTGGACGTCGTGCCCGCAGGCGTGCATCCGCCCCGGGACCGTGGAGGCGTACGGCACCCCGGAGTTCTCGGTGACCGGCAGCGCGTCCATGTCGGCCCGCAGCAGGACCACCGGGCCCGGTCCGTTGCGCAGCACACCGGTGACGCCGGTGACGCCGATGCCGGTCGTGACGTCGTAGCCGTACGCGGTCAGGCGGCGGGCCACCTCGCCGGCGGTGCGGGTCTCCTGAAAGGCCATTTCGGGGTGGCGGTGCAGGTCTTCGTAGAGCGCCACGAGGTCCGCGAGGCGGGCGTCGAGCGGTTCCAGGACGGATGCGGGGAAGGGAAGGTCACGGTCGCTCATACGCGCATTCGACCATGCACGGCCGGCGCCGTCTGCCCCCCGGCGCGCACGATCACGCCGCGGGCCGCGCCGGTGCTCCCTGGCCGGTACGCAGCGGGTCGCCACCCCTCCCCCCGTGACACCACCGCCCCCGCCTGCAACCGTGGATCACTGTGCCTGCGACGTGGCGCAGGCATGACCAAGCCGACGACCGGAGGCTGACGTTGGCCACTTCACCCACCCGTCCGGCGGACGAGCCCGGCGATCTCGCGACCCACCTCATGGACCAGGCCCTGGGCCACCTTTTCTCCGCCGCGCTGCGCACCGCCGCCCACTACCGCATCGCCGACCGGCTCACCGCGGGCCCGCGCACCCCCGAACAACTGGCCGCCGCCACCGACACCCACGCCCCGCACCTGCGCCGCGTCCTGCGTTACCTCGCCGCCCGCGGCATCTTCCGCGAGGACGCCTCGGGCGCGTACCAGCTGACCCCGGCCGCCCGGCAGCTGCGCACCGACGTGCCCGACTCGCTGCACCCCGCCGTCATGATGCTCACCGACGACCTGTTCCTACGGACTTCCGCCGGCCTTACCGAGGCGGTGCGGCACGGCGGCGCGGCCTTCGAGCGGCTGTTCGGCGCACCGCTCTTCGCCCACCTGGAGTCGGATCCGGCCAAGCGGGAACTCTTCGACGACGGCATGGCGTCGCTGGCCGCCCCGGTGGACGACGCGGTGGCCGCCGTCTACCCGTTCCCCGAGACCGGCACCGTCATCGACGTCGGCGGCGGCCGGGGCGGACTGTTGCGCGCGGTGCTCCGCCGCCACCCGCAGGCGACCGGCGTCCTCTTCGACCTGGCGCCGCCGCTGGCCCACCACCTCCTGGACACCGACGACCTGAAGGGCCGCTGGCGCACCCAGGAGGGCGACTTCTTCGCCGCCGTCCCAGAGGGCGGCGACGTCTACGTCCTCAAACACATCCTGCACGACTGGCCGGACGAGGACTGCCGCCGCATCCTGCGCAGCTGCCGCACGGCGATGGCGGCCGGCCGCCGCCTCCTGGTCGTCGACTCGGTCCTGCCGCCCGGGAACGCACCGCACTTCGGCAAGACGATGGACGTGGCCATGCTGGCGCTCCTCGACGGCCGGGAACGCAACGCGGACGATTTCGCGACGCTGCTGGCGGCGGGCGACTTCCGGCTGACGCGGGTGCTGCCGACGGCCGGCTTCCCGTCGATCGTGGAGGCGGTGGCCGACTAGGGCCGGTCCGGTGGACCAGGGGCGGAGCGGCCCCAGGAGCCGTCACCAACGCGTACGTCGTGGGCCCGGTGGGCGTGGGCCCGCGACACGCCGCGGCCCCGTTGCGGCCGTTGCCGCCGTCGCCCCGGCGCCCACGCTCTACTGAGGGCCCCCACCAGCGGTCGACGAGAGGGGCTGGGGCACCGTGCCGGTTCTGATGCGTGCGCGCAGTCGTACGGAGGCGCACCGCGCCGCCACTCCACTGGAGCTGTTCTTCGACCTCTGCTTCGTCGTGGCGATCGCCCAGGCCGGCCGCCAACTGGTGCACGCCCTCGCCGAGGGCCACCCGGGGCACGGCATCACCGGCTATCTGATGCTGTTCTTCGCCATCTGGTGGGCGTGGGTCAACTTCAGTTGGTTCTCGTCGGCCTACGACACCGACGACGTGCTGTACCGGGTGGTGACCCTCGTACAGATCGCCGGCGTCCTCATCCTGGCCGCTGGCGTGCCGCGGGCCTTCGCCGCCGGGGACTTCCGCATCGTCTGGTTCGGCTATGTGGTGATGCGGTTGGCGCTGGTCAGCCAGTGGCTGCGGGCCGCCCACGGCACCCGGGGCAACGAACGGCGGACCGCCCTCCGCTACGCCCTGGGGGTGACCCTCTGCCAGGTCGGCTGGCTGGCGCTGGTGTTCCTGCCCGCGGCCGACGCCCCGTGGGTGTTCATCGTCATGGGCGCCCTGGAGCTGTCGGTCCCGGCGATCGCCGAACGCGACCGGCAGACCGACTGGCACCCGCACCACATCGCCGAACGCTACGGCCTGTTCACCATCATCGTGCTGGGCGAGACGGTCTCCGCGGCGACCGTGGCGGTGCAGTCGGCGCTGGACGAGCACCACGACCTGGGCACGCTGCTGCCGATCGCGGCCGGCGGTCTGCTGCTGGTCTTCGCCGCGTACTGGATCTACTTCGCGGTCCCCATCCACCTCCACCTGCGCTCCAGCCGCCAGGCGTTCCTGTGGGGCTATGGGCACTATCTGGTGTTCGGCTCGGCCGCGGCGGTCGGTGCGGGGATCGAGATCGCGGTGGAGGAGTCGGCCGGCCGGGCCCACCTCTCGGCGAACGCGGCGGCGGCCTGCGTCACGGTGCCGGCTGCGCTCTACCTGTTCACGGTGTGGCTGATCCACTCCCGCCACCAGAAGCGCGGGCCGGCCCAGCAGCTGGTCCTGCCGGTCGCCGCCGCGCTGGTCCTGGCCTGCACGTTCGCGGGGCCGGCGGCGGTTCCGGCGGCGGGCCTGGTGGCGGCGCTGACGGTCGCGGTGGGCGTCACCCTGACGGCCCGCCAGGGCACTGCCCTGGAGGAGGAGTAGCGGCCGCCGGTCGGCCCATCGCGGTCAGTGGTGCGAGCGGCGTCGGCCCCGCACCCCGTCCCCCATTAGCGTGCCGAACGGCCGTACGCGCCCCCGCCCCGACCGCCGGCCCGAGCCCCCGTCAGGCGGCCCGCAACAGCCGCACGCGAAGGATTGGATGGCCGCTCAACTCGGCTCGCACAGAGCAGACTTGGAGCACATTCCGGCCAACTTCGGGCACCCCTGACGCACCCTCCGGGGCGGCCCCACACCCGGCCCACCCGACTAATCCCCGTAATCCCCTACCAAAGGTCCACCCGACGTGCGCCGTCATCCTCGTGCCCTCTACCGTTCACCACAGCCCACGGAAGCGGCTCCGCCGGAACGCGGTAGGGTGCAGATTGCCCTTTTTATGCCCGGGGGTCCGGCACTTTCGCAGTGACCCACGGGCCGTCCACCCGCCCGTACCTGAGGAGACGCCAGACATGGCAGCCCGCCACGCTCAGTCCCGTGCGCGCAGGAGACTGTCCCGGCGCAGCAAAGCCGTCAGCGGCCTCGCGCTCTCCACCCTGGTCGGCACCGCCCTGTGGGCCTGGCCGGCTTCAGGCGACGACCACAACGGCCGGCCGGACGCCAAGAGCGGTTCGGCGCGGACGGTGTCCAGCCCGAACACCCCCGCGCCCGCACAGGCCGCCCCGGAGGCCGCCCGCGGCCTGCGCACCATCCCGGACCTCAGCGACGCCGCCCGCAAGCGCATACCCGCCAACGCCCGCCAGGTCCTCGTCGTCACCGGCAAGGGCCCCGACTCGTACGAGTCCCGGGTCGTGCTCTACACCCGCGCGGACGGGTCGGACCTCTGGGAGGCCGGCCCCGCCTGGGTCGCGCACAACGCCGCCCACGGATGGACCACCCGTCACCACTACGGCGACCTGCGCTCCCCCGCGGGCGTCTACGCCCTCACCGACGCCGGCGGCCGACTGCCCGCCCCCGAGGGCACCAAGCTCCCCTACGACCACAACAGCAGCTTCGTCGCCCATGGCACCGGCGTCGAGGGCGAGCCGCTGGCCGGCGCCTTCGACTACGTCATCGCCATCAATTACAACCGCGTCCCGGGCACGTCCCCGCTGGACGGCCAGCGGCCCCTCGGTGACGAAAAGGGCGGCGGCGTCTGGCTGCACGTGGACCACGACGGCCCCACCCAGGGCTGCGTCAGCCTCAAGCCCCAGGTGATGCGCGAACTGCTGCGCACCCTCGACCCGGCACTCCACCCGGTCGTCGTGATGGGCCCGGCCGGCCTCTGAGCGGGATCCGCGTGGTACGCATGGCCCCATGACTGACGCGCGGCAGCACCAGCGGCACCAGGGGGGCGAGGTCACCCCTCACCCCCCGGGCCCGCACGACGCCCTGACCGACGTCCCCGGCCTACGGGTCGGCCACGCCCAGCGCACCGGCGACGGCTGGCTCACCGGCACCACCGTCGTCCTCGCCCCCGAAGGCGGCGCCGTCGCGGCGGTCGACGTACGCGGCGGCGGCCCGGGCACCCGGGAGACCGACGCCCTCGACCCCCGCAACCTCGTCCAGCGCATCGAGGCCGTCGTCCTGACCGGCGGCTCCGCGTTCGGCCTTGACGCCGCGTCGGGTGTCGCCGCCTGGCTGGAGGAGCAGGGCCGCGGCTTCCGGGTCGGCCCCGATCCGGCCCAGGTCGTGCCGGTCGTCCCCGCCGCCGCCCTCTTCGACCTGGGCCGCGGCGGCGACTGGCGGGCCCGCCCGGACGCCGCCCTGGGCCGCGCGGCCGTCGAGGCCGCCGCCCGGACGGCCCCCGGCTCGCCCGTCCCCCAGGGCACCACCGGCGCCGGCACCGGCGCGGTCACGGGCGGCTTCAAGGGCGCCATCGGCACCGCCAGCGCCGTCCTGCCGTCCGGCATAACCGTCGCCGCGCTCGCCGCCGTGAACGCCGCGGGCTCCTTCGCCGACCCCCACACCGGCGCCCTCTACGGCGCCCGCGGCCCGCTGCCCGACCCCGAGGTCCACGCGGCCGCCCAACGCCGCCTCGCGCGGGCCCGGGAGATCTCCGCGGCCCGGTCCGCCGCATCGGTCCACCCGCCCCTCAACACCACCCTCGCGGTGGTGGCCACGGACGCCGACCTCACCCGCGCCCAGGCCCACAAGCTCGCCGGTACCGCCCACGACGGCCTGGCCCGCGCCGTCCGCCCCGTCCACCTCCTCAACGACGGCGACACGGTCTTCGCCCTGGCCACCGGCGCCCGCCCGCTCGCCACCGCGGAGGCCCTGGCCGACCCCGCCTTCGGCGTCCACCTGCAAGCCGGCGCCCTGAACGACATCCTCGCCACCGGCGCCGACGTCCTGACCCGGGCCGTCGTCAAGGCCGCCCTCGCCGCCACCTCGGTGGACGGCCCCGGCGGCGTCTTCCCCTCGTACGCGGACCTGTACGGGCCGGCCGACAGCACGCGGGAAGGCAACTAGGGCCGGTTCGACCCTGATCCGCCGGGCCGGCCCTAGACGCCCACCGCCCCCAGCAACGTCCCCGCCACGTACGTGACGCCCATGGCCAACGCGCCGCCCGTCACGTTCCGCAGCACCGCCGGGGTCACCGGCGCCGCTCCCAGGCGTGCGCTGCTCCAGCCGCACAGGGCCAGCGCCGCGAGCACGGCGGCCACCGTGATCCACAGTCGTGCGCCCGCCGCCGGCAGCACGATCGCCAGCAGCGGCAGCAGCGCGCCGGCCGTGAAAGCGAGGAAGCTGGCGCCCGCCGCGTGCCAGGGGTTGGTGAGCTCGTCGGGGTCGATGCCCAGCTCCACCTCGGCGTGGGCGCGCAGCGCGTCGTGCTCCGTCAGTTGCTCGGCGACTTCCTGGGCCAGTTCGGGGCCGAGTCCCTTGTCCTCCAGCAGCTCGGTCAGTTCATGGAGTTCGGCCTGCGGTTCGGTGGCCAGTTCGCGTTTCTCCAGGGCCAGTGCGGCCTTCTCCGAGTCGCGTTGGGTGGAGACCGATACGTACTCGCCGGCCGCCATGGACATCGATCCGGCCAGCAGGCCGGCGAGCCCGGCGGTGAGCAGGGTGGCCCGCGAGTCGGTGGCGCCGGCGACGCCGACGACCAGTCCGGCGGTGGAGACCACTCCGTCGTTGGCCCCGAGGACCGCCGCCCGCAGCCAGTTGAGGCGGCTGCCCAGTCCGGCGCTGTGCGCCTCGTCGTGCTCCGGTGTCTGAAGAGTCACCGGCCGAGCGTCTCATCCGGGTCCGGTCGCCGGTGTTCTGCCTCGCCCGACGCCCGCGCGTCGTGCCGGTGCGGCCGGTGGTAGAAACGGCCGTATGTCCGCATCGCCGCCCCCCACACCGCCTCCGCCACGGTCCGGCCGGCGCGCCGCCGCGCCGTCGGGTGCGGAGCCGCCGCCTCCGCCGCCGCCCACGCTGGTGCAGCCGGGGCCTCCCAAGCCCGCGCCCACACGTCAAGAACCCGCACGTCGGGAGCCCGTACGGCGTCGCCGACTGTGGTGGCACCGGTTGATATTCGGGCTCTGGTACCGGCCGGTGGACGTGTTCGACGAGGCGCGGGACCGCAGTGCGTGGAGTGCGGCGGTGCTGCTGTGCCTGATCAGCGGTGGGATCGGCATCGTGTCGGTGGACGCGTTCCGGGCCCAGTGGGCGGCGAACCGTACCGCGGGGTTGCAGTTGGCCGGGATGGCCGAGGCGGGGGTGTTGCTCGCCAGTCTGGGGCTGGGGGCGGTCACCCACGCGATAGCGCGGACGCTCGGGGGCAACGGGCGGTTCGCGCCGACGACGAGCCTGTTCGTGGTGCTGTTCTGGGTGACGGATCTGCCGCGGTTGCTCATCGCGGGCTGGTTGCCGACGAGTTCCACGTTCGTTCAGGCCGCCACGTGGACGACCTGGGGTTTCGGTTACTTCCTCGCGGTGCTGCTGATACGTGGGCAACACCATCTGCCGACCCGTAAGGCGGCGGCCTCGGTGTCGGTCCAGATGTTGGCGGCGCTGGCGTTGCTGAAGCTGGGGCCGGTGCACTGAGCCGGGCGCGCCCGTGGGCCGGTGCGCCCGGCGGTCCGACGGTGGGTCAACTACGGCTGGTGAGCTGCCGTACGAGGTCGTCGAAGGCTTGGCGCTCGGCGGGGGTGAGGTCCACGTTTTCGGAGGCGGGGCCGCCCGGGCCGGTCTGACGCGGTACGGCGTCGAGGCGGGCCCGGGAGCGGGGCGGTCGCTGCCGGTAGGGGGCGGCGGTCCCGTGGTTCCCGCGTCGGGTGAGTCTGACCAGGCCGACTGCCCAGAGGACGACGACGACCAGCAGAATGCCTAGGCCGATCTGCTGGAGAATCGAAACGGAGGGGAGCATGCTGTTCCTCCCGAACAAGTGGGCGCTGGGCAAGCCCCCAGTAGACACCACGCGTCAGGGCTTCCAACAGGGGATCTTGGGTCGTAAATCGTGAAGTGACACATCTCCTATGACTTTTCCCCGCATTCCCGACACCACACGCGTATCCCCCCTCCGTCTTGCGGTCTGCCCGCGACCCTCCCCCTCCGGTGCGCCACCGGCCGCACCGGCGCACTGCCGCGCCTCCCGTTGGACACCGCGGCGACTTCCCTCCGCCGCGGGCGGTCGCGAACGATGGCGGCACCTCGTCCGCGACGTGAGGAGTGCGCCCGTGCCCCAGCAACACCACCGGACCGTCCCCCGCGCCCTCGACGGCGTCCTCGTGGCCGACTTCAGCCGGGTCCTGGCCGGCCCGCTCGCCGCCGCCACGCTCGCCGATCTGGGCGCGGAGGTCATCAAGGTCGAGCGGCCGGGCACCGGCGACGACACCCGCTCCTGGGGGCCGCCGTTCGCCGCCGAGGGCACCGCGGCGTACTTCGACGCCGCGAACCGTTCCAAGCGCGGTCTGGCGCTGGACCTGGGCGATCCGGAGGATGCGGCCGCGGCCCGGGAATTGGCCCGCCGGGCGGACGTCCTGATCGAGAACTTCCGCCCCGGGTCGCTCGCCAAGTACGGCCTGGACCCGGCGGCCACTGTGGCGGCCAACCCGGGCCTGGTGCACTGCACCATCACCGGTTTCGGCTCCGGTGCGGGGGCGGGGCTGCCCGGGTACGACTTCGTGGTCCAGGCGGTGGGCGGGCTGATGAGCGTCACCGGTGAGCCCGGCGGGGCGCCGCTGAAGGTGGGGGTGGCGCTGGTGGACGTATTGACCGCGAAGGACGCCGCGACGGGCATCCTGGCGGCGCTGCGGCACCGCGACCGAACCGGCGCGGGGCAGCTGGTGGAGGTCAATCTGCTCTCGTCGCTCCTGGGGTCGTTGGTGAACCAGGCGTCCGGCTATCTGGCCACGGGGCAGGATCCGGGGCCGATGGGCAATCGCCATCCGAGCATCGCCCCGTACGAGACGTTGGCGTGCCGGGGCGGCTTGTTGGCCGTGGCGGTGGGGAACGACCGCCAGTTCCGGGCGTTGGCGGGGGCGCTGGGGGTGCCGGAGCTGGCCGAGGACGCACGGTTCCGGCGGAACCAGGACCGGGTACAAAACCGCACGGATCTCATCAAAACGCTGGAAAGCCGGCTGGCCGCCGATACGCCGCGGGGCTGGACCGAGCGGCTGACGGCGGTGTCGGTGCCGTGCGGGCCGGTCAACAGCCTCTCCGAGGCGTTGGAGTTGGCGGCGCGACTCGGGCTGGATCCGGTCACCCCGGTAGGCGCCGGGCGGATTCCCCAAGTCACCAGCCCGTTGCGCCTGTCGGGCACGCCGGTGGTGCAACCCGCCGCGCCGCCCCGCCTGGACGAAGACGGCACGGCACTGCGAACCTGGCTATCAGGGCCGGATGACCGACCTCTGCCGCCGCGAATGTGACCTTCGTCACAACATGGTCGCACCCGCAACCAAATCCACCCGTAGGTGCTGTTTACCAGCACGGAATCACAACACCCCTGTATGGAGCAGCTCGTGACATCGCTGGACAACCCCGCGCCCGCCCAGTCCCGCACCGACCACCAGCCGCTTCAGACCGAGGAACGGGATTCCGCCGCACCCCGCCGCACCCGCCGGATGCGCCGCACGCTGGCCGTCACCGCCCTGCTCGCCGCGGGCGCGCTGTCCCTGACGGCGTGCGGGGGCGACGCCGAGGCGGGCGGCCACGGCGACGGCAAGAACGGCCAGGCCGGCGCGGACGCCGCGGCTGCCAAGGACGCCTCCGACGCCAAGATCCAGGTCACGTCGAAGGACGGCGCCACCGACGCCAGCATCAACGACACCGGGGTGAAGGTCACCGGCGGCAAGTTGACGGACGTGAAGCTCACCGCCGTCGACACCGGCAAGGACGTCTCCGGCGCCATATCGTCGGACGGCTCCTCGTGGAAGCCCGGGGCGCAGCTCGACCGCGGCACCAAGTACAAGATCGTGGCGAACGCCAAGGACGCCAAGGGGCGCCCGGCGACCGAGAACGCGACCTTCAGCACGGTCTCGTCGGCGAACAGCTTCATCGGCTCGTTCACGCCCGACAACGGCAAGACCGTCGGCGTCGGCATGCCGGTGTCCTTCAACTTCGACAAGCGGATCGCCAACCAGAAGGACGTCCGGTCCCACATCACGGTGACCTCCAGCAGTGGCCAGCAGGTCGTCGGCCACTGGTTCGGCGACCAGCGGCTGGACTTCCGGCCGGAGGACTACTGGAAGGCCGGCTCCAAGATCACCATGAAGATCGACCTGGACGGGGTGAAGGGCGGCCCGGGCATCACCGGCGTGCAGTCCAAGACGGTGACCTTCACCATCGGACGCTCGCAGGTCTCCACGGTGGACATGAACACCCAGACCATGACCGTCAAGCAGGACGGGAAGGTCATCAAGTCCATCCCGATCTCCGGCGGCAGCCCCGACCACCCGACCTACAACGGCCAGATGGTGATCTCGGAGAAGTTCGAGCAGACCCGGATGGACGGTTCGACGGTCGGCTTCGGCGGCGAGTACGACATCAAGGACGTGCCGCACGCCATGCGGCTGTCGTCGTCCGGCACCTTCATACACGGCAACTACTGGGGCAACTCGTCGATCTTCGGCCACACCGGCACCAGCCACGGCTGCGTCGGCCTGGAGGACAACAAGGGCGGCGGTGGCGACACCCCGGCCAAGTGGTTCTACACCAACTCGCTGATCGGCGACGTGGTGATCGTCAAGAACTCCCCGGACAAGACCGTCAAGCCCGACAACGGCCTCAACGGCTGGAACATGTCCTGGTCGGAGTGGACGGCGGGCAGCGCCTCCTGACGCCCGGCCGCACCCGCTGAACCGAACACACGAGGCGGTGACCGCTCCTCCCAGGAGGGCGGTCACCGCCTCGTCGTCCACCGGGCCGGGGCTACGCCCGCCGCTCCCTGGGGTGCAGCAGTTCCAGCACTCCCCCGATGCTCTCCTGGCCGTGGCCGTCCGCGACCCGGCGCTTCATCAGCTCCCACAGCGGGTCGAACAGTTCCGTGCTGACGCCCTGCGCCCGGCTGGCGTCGCCGATCGCGTCGTGCGAGACCTGCATGGCGAGGTTGGAGCCGGTGACGCCGTAATCCCCGGAGTCCACCTGCGCCGCCATCGCCGGCAATTGGTTCTCAGCCATCGCCCGCAACCATGGCATCAGCACCTCCCGGGTGAATGCGGTGACGTTCCGGTCCGCCGAACGCATCAGCGCGGCCGCGTGCAGAAAACCGCCGAACATGCCGTACATTCCGCTCAGCAAAGCGAGGTCGTTGAGCGGCGCCAATCCGGGATCCGTGCCCAGATAAACGCTCCGCGCGAAGGAGTCCAGCACCCCGCGGGACCTCTCGAAAGCGTCCTTCGCGCCGCTGTAGAGCACAAAGGCCGACGGCTTCCCGATGAGGTCCGGAACGGCCATGATGCCGCCGTCGAGATATTCCGCGCCGAGGTCGGAAACCCGATCCGCCAGCGCCCGCGCCTCGGCCGGCGAACCATTGGTCACATTGACCACGACCCGGCCCTTCAGCGCCGCACCGGCGCCGTCGGCGGCCAGCAGCGGCGCGACGTCGGCGTAATCCAGGATGCAGACGAGCACGACCTCGCTCGCGGCGATCGCCGCGGCCGGGGATTCGGCGCGCCGGGCGCCCTTTTCCACCAGCCCGTCGGCTTTGCGTGCCGTACGGTTCCACACGGTTACCTGATGGCCGGCCGCCAGGAGCGCCGTCGCCAGCGCCGTTCCCATATCGCCCAGGCCGATTACCGAAACGCTCTGTCGCGCCGTTCCCCGGACCGCGCTTTCCACTGAATTCGCCGCCGAGTTGCCTGCCGAATTGTCTGCCGAATTGTCCACTGCCATAACGGAACTGCGCTCCCGCCTCATTCACACTGATCTCTTGCTGATCTCTTGCTGATCAGTCTTGGCGGGAGCGCAGTTCCGGACAAGTACCCACTCTTTAGTGCGTGGTTACCTCGCGGTGCGTGCTCACCTGGGGGTGCGCGGCGTCGGCGGGTACGGGTCCGTCCGTGCCCGGTGCCGCCGCCGGCGTCCGGAAGCGCTTGAGGAGGACGACCAGGGCGGCGCTGACGGCGGTGCCGGCGGCGATGGCCAGGAGGTAGCGCAGCGGCTGGCCGATCAACGGGACGACGAAGATGCCGCCGTGCGGGGCGCGGAGGGTGCAGCCGAAGGCCATCGACAGGCCGCCGGTGACCGCGCCGCCGACCATCGCCGAGGGAATCACCCGCAGCGGGTCGGCGGCGGCGAACGGGATGGCGCCCTCGGTGATGAAGGACGCGCCGAGCACCCAGGCCGCCTTGCCGTTCTCCCGTTCGGCCCGGGTGAAGAGGCGGCCCCGTACGGTCGTGGCCAGCGCCATCGCCAGCGGCGGGACCATGCCGGCCGCCATCACCGCGGCCATCACCTTCAGGCTCCCCGGATTGGGGTTGGCCAGGCCGCCGACCGCGAAGGCGTAGGCGACCTTGTTGAGCGGCCCGCCCAGGTCGAAGCACATCATCAGGCCCAGGAGCACCCCGAGGATCACGGCGTTGGCGCCGGAGAGGCCGGACAGCCAGCCGGTGAGGGCCTTTTGGAGCGCGGCGATCGGCTTGCCGACCACCAGGAACATCAGGAAGCCGACCACCGCCGAGGAGACCAGCGGAATGACCACCACCGGCATGATGCCGCGCAGCACCGGCGGTACGTCGATCCGCTGGATCGCCCGCACCACCGCGCCCGCCAGCAGACCGGCGATCAGCCCGCCGAGGAAACCCGCGTTGACGGTGAGCGCGATCGCCCCGCCGACGAAGCCGGGCACCAGGCCGGGCCGGTCCGCCATGCCGTACGCGATGAAGCCGGCCAGGACCGGGACGAGGAAGCCGAAGGCGGTGCTGCCGATCTGGAAGAGCAGCGCCGCCCAGCTGGCCGACTCGGTCCACAGGAAGTGGTCGGCGACCGACGGCGCCTTGTTGACGGTGTAGCCGCCGATCGCGAAGGCCAGGGCGATCAGCAGACCGCCCGCGGCAACGAACGGCACCATGTGACTCACCCCGGTCATCAGCCAGGTACGGAGCCGGGTGGCGTAGCCGTCGGTGGTCTCGGCGCCCCTGTCCATAGGGGCGGTGGAGGGTGCCGGCGCGGCGGCGGACTCTCCCCGGGCGGCCTTCTCGCGTACCTCGGCGATGAGTGCGGCGGGGCGGTTGATGCCGGCCTTCACCCCGACGTCGACGACCGGCTTGCCGGCGAACCGCTCCCGGTCCCGCACCTCGACGTCATGGGCGAGGATCACGCCGTCGGCCGCCGCGACCAGCTGCGGGTCGAGGCGTTGGAATCCGGCCGATCCCTGGGTCTCCACGGTGAGTTCGACGCCGGCCGCCCGCGCGGCCTTCTCCAGGGATTCGGCAGCCATGTAGGTGTGCGCGATGCCGGTGGGGCAGGAGGTGACGGCGACGATGCGGAAGGGGGCGGGTGTCGCGGCGGCGGGGGCGGCGGGCTCAGCGGCGGGCCGTACGGGCTCGGGGGCCGCGGGTTCAGGCGCGGGGGCCGCGGGTTCGGGCGCGGGGGCCGCGGGTTCGGGCTCGGGGCCGTCCGCGGGTCGCGGAGCGTCTGACTCCGGCTCCGGTTCCTCGCCCCGGATGAGCGCCGCCGCCCGCGCCGGCGCGGTCTCCGACCGCAGCGCGCCCGTGAACGCCTCGTCCATCAACTGGCGCGCGAGCGACGACAGGATCGACAGATGGTCCGCGTCACCGCCCGTCGGGGCCGCGATCAGGAAGATCAGGTCGGCCGGGCCGTCCGCGGCGCCGAAGTCGATGCCGGCCGCGCTGCGCCCGAAGGCCAGCGTCGGCTCCGTGACGTGCGCGCTGCGGCAGTGCGGGATGCCGATGCCACCATCCAGGCCGGTCGGCATCTGGGCCTCGCGGGCGGCCACGTCCGCGAGGAAGCCCTCCAGGTCGGTGACCCGCCCGGCGGCGGCCATCCGCTCCGCCAGCGTGCGGGCGGCGGCGTCCTTCGTTGCGGCGGACAGGTCGAGATCGACCAGATCCGTGGTGATCAGCTCACTCATCGCGGGCTCCCTTGCGCGCGGTACCGCCGTGCGGGCGGTGGGGACGGGGTGCGGGGGGATCGGGTACCGGCTCCGTCAACGCCCGGTCGAGCGGCGCCTCGGCGGTCACCGTGACCCGCTCCGGGGCCAGGTCCGCGGGCGTCGGCATCAGACTGCCGGGCAGCTGTACGGCCGCCGCGCCGTGCGCCACCGCCGCCGCCAGCGCCACGGCACCGGTACCGCCCGCGGCGAGGAAGCCGGCGAGCGAGGCATCCCCGGCGCCGACGTTGCTGCGTACGGCGGCGACCGGGGCGCTGCCGAAGCGGGCGCCGTCCGCGTCGACCAGGAGTTGCCCGTCCGCGCCCAGCGACGCCAGGACGGCCCGGGCGCCCCAGGAGCGCAGTTCCTCGGCGGCCGTAACCGCGTCGCCGACGGTCGTCAGGGGGCGGCCGACGGCCTGGGCCAGCTCCTCGGCGTTCGGTTTGACGACGTCGGGGCGTTCGCGGAGCACCGCGGTCAGCGACGGGCCCGAGGTGTCCAGGGCGATCCGGGCGCCGGCGCGGTGCGCCCGGGCTACCAACTCCGCGTACCACTCGGGTGCCAGGCCGCGCGGCAGGCTGCCGCAGCAGGCGATCCAGTCGGCGCCGGCGGAGCGCTCGCCGACCGTGGCCAGCAGTGCCTCGGACTCGTCGGCGGTCAGTTCGGGACCGGCCGCGTTGATCTTCGTCAGGGTGCCGTCGGGTTCGGCGACGGCGATGTTGGAGCGGGTCTGCCCGGCGACCGGTACGCCCGCCACGTCGATGCCCTCGTCCCGCAGCAGCCCGGCCAGCGCCGCGCCCGCGGGGCCGCCCAACGGCAGGACGGCGAGGGTGCGGTGGCCGGCGGCGGCAACCGCCCGGGAGACGTTGACGCCCTTGCCGCCGGGGTCGATCCGGTCGGCGGTGGCCCGCAGGACGGCGCCGCGCTCCAACGCCGGGATCTCGTAGGTGCGGTCCAGGCTGGGGTTGGGGGTGACGGTGAGGATGATCATGGGTGTACCGGTCCGGCGGTGAGGGGGGTGCGGGCGGGGCGGGCGTCGCGGCGGGTGCGCGGGCGGGGCGCGGCGGCTGCGTCTGTTGCGCCTGCTGCGCCTGCTGCGCCTGCTGCGCCTGTCGTGTCTGTCGTGTCTGTCGTGTCTGTCGCGCCTAATGCGTCTGTCGCGGTGAGCACGGTGGCGGCTACGTGGGTGGCGGTCGCGGTGACGCCGGCGTGGGTGGTGACCGTGGCGACGCCCGTACGGGTGGTGGTCGCAGGAACGCCCACGTGGGTGCTGGTCGCGGTGGGCGGCGTCATGCGCGGATCACTTCCGTGCCGGCGCGTTCGATGGCGAGGGCGTCCTCGGGGCTCAGCCCGGTGTCGGTGATCAACAGGTCCACGTCCGACAGCGCACCGAAGCGGGCGAAGTGCTGCTGCCCGAACTTGGCGGAGTCGGCGAGCAGTACCACCCGGCGGGCGGCGGCGATCAACGCCCGCTTGACCGCGGCCTCGGCGAGGTCGGGGGTGGTCAGCCCGCCGTCGAGGGAGAAGCCGTTGGTCGCCAGGAAGAGCACGTCGGCGTTGATCTCCCGGTAGGCGCGCAGCGCCCAGTCGTCGACCGCGGCCCGCGTACGGTGCCGGATCCGGCCGCCCACGAGGTGGAGGGTGAGGCCGGGGTGGTCGGCCAACCGCGCGGCGACCGGCAAGCCGTGGGTGACCACGGTCAGTTCGGCCTCCAGCGGGATCTCGGCGGCGAGCCGGGCGGCGGTGGTGCCGGCGTCGAGGATCACACTGCCGGGGCCCTCGCCGCCGGGCAGTTCGGCGAGCGCGGCCCGAGCGATGCGCTGCTTCTCGTCGGCGGCGACCGCGTCCCGCTCGGCGAGGTCGGGCTCGAAGTCCAGCCGGCCGGCCGGGATGGCGCCGCCGTGCACCCGGCGGACCAGGCCGGCGCGGTCCAGCGCCTTCAGATCGCGCCGGACGGTCTCCGCGGTGACCTGGAACTCCTCGGCGAGGGAGAGCACATCGACCCGCCCGCTCTCACGGGCGAGCCGCAGGATCTCTTGCTGGCGCTCAGGTGCGTACATCTGCGTCTGTGTCCGTTCCATGCCCGAACTTGTGGTTTCATCGGGACGCTACGCCCATCTTTCCGCCGAGTAAACAGATACGGGCATGCAATCGGACCCAAACGGGCACGGCATCGCACGACGTCTCGGCCCTGGGCACGGCGCGATGCGATGCGATGCGGCCAGGCGCGGCGCGGCACCCCCGGCGGAACCGCCCGCAGAACACAAAGGAGCCCCGACGCCACTACGGCACCGGGGCTCGCCCCACATGGATCTACTGCACGCTCGGGGTTACCGCACACGCTCGGGGTTACCGCACACGCTCGACGTCACCGCACACGCTCGGCGTCACGGCACGCTCGGCATCACGGCTCGCTCAGCGTCACGGCAGGCTCGGCGTCACCGCACGCCCGGCATCACCGCACGCCCACGGGCTCACCGCACGCCCACTCGCCCACTCGCTGCACGCGCGGGTGCGTCCGCGCGGCTCGCTTCGCCGCGCGTCGTCAGCCCCGCACCGGGACGGGCGCTCGCCTCATGGACGCGCCCCGTACGGGCCCGCCCCCGGAGGACGCGGCTCAGGCCGCCGCGTCGAACCCGGTGTCCCGCGCCATCCGCTTCAGCTCCAGCAGCGCGTGCTTCTCGATCTGGCGGATCCGCTCACGGGTCAGACCGTGCTGCTTGCCGACCTCGGTCAGCGTCCGCTCGCGGCCGTCCTCGATGCCGTAGCGGGCCTTGATGATCGATGCGGTGCGCTGGTCGAGGCGGTCGATCAGGTCCTCCAGCTCCTCGCTGCGCAGCAGCGTGAGCACCGACTGCTCGGGCGAGGCCGCGGAGGTGTCCTCCAGCAGGTCGCCGAACTGGGTGTCGCCGTCGTCGTCGACCGACATGTTCAGGCTGACCGGGTCGCGGGCCCAGTCCAGGACGTCGGTGACCCGGGCGGCCGTGGAACCCAGCTCGCCGGCCACCTCCGCCGGCTCCGGGTCGCGGCCGTTCTCGCGGTTGAACTCGCGCTGCACCCGGCGGATCCGGCCAAGCTCCTCTACGAGGTGGACGGGGAGCCGGATGGTGCGGGACTGGTCGGCGATGGAGCGGGTGATGGCCTGACGGATCCACCACGTCGCGTAGGTCGAGAACTTGAAGCCCTTGGCGTAGTCGAACTTCTCGACGGCGCGCACCAGGCCGGCGTTGCCCTCCTGGATCAGGTCGAGCAGAGGGAGGCCGGAGCGCGGGTATCGGCGGGCGACGGCGACGACCAGACGCAGGTTGGACCGGATGAAGACGTCCTTGGCCCGGTCGCCGTCGGCGGCCAGCGCTTCGAGCTCTTCACGGCCGGCGCCTACGGCATTGCCGTCGGTGATCTCTCCGTCCAGGATCTGCTGGGCGTACACGCCCGCCTCGATGGTCTGGGACAGCTCGACCTCCTTGGCGGCGTCGAGCAGCGGCGTGCGCGCAATCTCGTCGAGGTACATGCCGACCAGGTCGCGGTCGGCGATGTCTCCGCCTGCTGCGCGAACGCTGTTGGCCTGGCCAGAGCCGGTGGTGCTGGCCTGACGACGGGCGACGGCACGGGTTGCCATGCGGGTGCTCCCTTTGCGCTGAGTCGGTCGCGGGACAGTGGGGCGGGTCGTCGGTCTATGGACCTCCAGGGGACCGAACCGGCTGACCCGTCCGAAGGAAACAACGGCTGGAATCCGGACAGAATTCCCAAGCCGCGCCCCGATTTTTCTGATCATGCAGTACCCTGCGCCGTCACGCGGGAGGACAGATGATGACTGAGCGCAGGGAAGTGCAGGTCAGAGCGGGCGCCGAGACGGACCTCACAGCCCTTACGGATCTTTACAATCACTACATCCGTGAGACGGCCATCACATTCGACACGGAGCCCTTCAGCCCCGCACAACGTCGCCCCTGGTTGCTCTCCCACCCCAAAGACGGCCCGCACCGCCTTCTGGTTGCGCAGGACTCCGCCGGCGCCCTCCTCGGCTACGCGACCAGCAGCGCCTTCCGCCCCAAGGGCGCGTACGCGACCTCCGTGGAAACGACCGTGTACTGCGCGCCGGAAGCCGCCGGCCGGGGCGTCGGCACGCTCCTGTACCGGGCGCTCTTCGCGGCGCTGGCCGACGAGGACGTGCACCGCGCCTACGCCGGGATCACCCAGCCCAACGAGGCGTCCGGCCGCCTGCACGCCCGCTTCGGCTTCCGTCCGCTCGGCACGTTCACCGAGGTGGGCCGGAAGTTCGGCCGCTACTGGGACGTCGCCTGGTACCAGAAGGACCTGCGGTAGCGGCAGCGGAAGCAGTAGCGGCGAGGGCCCGTGTACGTGTAGCGGCGCGCCTAGCCGCTCCGGTTGCCAGCGCCGGCGCCCGGGTGTCGCCTGGACTGGAAGAGGGGCGAACGAGAGGAGCCCGTCATGGACCAGCACGCGCATGGTGACCAGCAGGCGCACGGTGACCAGCCCGCTCGCCAGGGCGGACCGCCCGAAGCCCGGGCCGCCCGCTCGCACGGCACCGTCGAACCGGAGCACGGCGCGTCGGCCTCCGGTCCCGAAGGACGCTCCGCGGCCGACATGATGCGCCGCCCCCCGCCCTCCGTGGCGCTCCCGGTGATCGCGGCGCTCTGCTTCGGTTGCTACACGATCTGGATGGCCCACACGGGCGGGACCAAGGGCGGCCAGGCCGCGCTCCTCGGACTGATCGCGGCGGTGGTCACCGGGATCCTGGGCGTGACGCTGGTGCACTTCCAGTCGACCATGATCACCGAGACCCGCGCGCTGGCGTACGGCGCGCTCTTCGGGGCGTCGATGGGCTGGCTCTACTCCCTCGGCGGCAGCGCGCCGTCGGTGCTGACCTCCGTGGGGTGGGGCTTGGGCATGTTCTTCGTGATGTTCTTCGTCTCGCTCTACGTCTTCCGCACCCACCGCGCACGCGAGCCGCACGGCCTGCACCGCCCCCGGGAACCGCACGCGGCCGGACACCACCGCATCCACGCCGCACACTGAGCGCAGCGGCCACAGCGGTCACGGCGGCCACAGCAGTCAAGGCGGCCGCACGCTGAACACAGCGGCCACGCACTGAGCACCACGGCCGCAGACCGAGCGCACCGGGAGCAGCGGGAGCAGCGGGAGCAGGGAGCTCCCAGAGCAGTGGGAACGGCGGGAACGGCGGGAACAGCGGGAACGGCAGGAGCGCACCGGAGGCGCCAATCCCCTTGACCTCAGCCAGACTTGAGGTTCTAGCGTCCTCCCCCATGGCACCCACCCCGAACCCCACCCGGCCCCCCGTCCCCGCACACACGCCGGAGCCCACCGACACGTCGCCGCTCCCCTCCCCCTCCCCCTCCCCGTCCACCGACCCGGTCTTCACCCCGAGGGAGCGCGCCTACCTCGCCGATCAGCCGCTGGCCCGTCTGGCGACCACGGGCCCGAACGGCGGGCCGCAGGTGCGCCCGGTCGGCTTCGTCCTCAACGACGACGACACCCTCGACATCGGCGGGCCGGCGCTCAGCCGCAGCCAGAAGTACCGCAATGCGCAGGCCCGCCCCGAAGTCTCCCTCCTCGTCGACGACATGGCCCCGGCCGACGACCCGATCGCACCCGGCTGGGGCCGCGGCGTGGAGATCCGCGGTCGCGCCGAACTGCTCACCCTCGACACCCCGCCGATGGCCCCCGAGTTCTTCAGCAACGAGGTGATCCGCATCCACCCGCGCCGCATCATCAGCTGGAACCTGGAACCGGACGACGACCGCGCCGGCAACCGCAACGTCGGCTAACCCACACACCAACCGTCAACCGCCGACCGCCGCCCCGGCCTCCGGCGCCCGGCCTCCGTCCCCATCTCCCCTTTCCCATCCCCCCTCTCCCGGCTCCCGGCTCCCGGCTCCCGGCTCCCGGCTCCCGTCTGCCGTCTGCCGTCTGCCGTCTGCCGTCTGCCGACCTCGCGCGTCCGGGAGCCCCGGAGCCTCCGCGAGCCCCGGAGCCCCCAGCAGCCCCGGACCTTCCAGGACCTCCGGGTCCTCCGACGTCCGCCGTATCGTGCGCAGCGGTCGGCCCGGCCGCCAGATCTCCAGCTTCATGAACGGCGCCTCGACGGACGTCCGGACCACCTCCGTCAGCAGCGTCCGGAAGAGGTGGAACGGCTCCGGCGGCTTCACCGCCGCCGCGTACCGCGCCTTCACTCCGGGGTCGGTCACCTCGACCGCCCGCCTGGAGACCCGTATGTCACCCCCGGCCAGGTCCGTCCCCCCGCCGGGGTTGACGTGCAGCCCGAAGCGGGGGTCCCGCCGCAGGTCCAGCGCCTTGCGCGAGCCCGTCATCATGCCGAGCCACAGCTCGCCGTGGCGGAAGTCCGCCTCCAGTCCGGTCAGTCGCGGCGCACCGTCCTTGCGCAGCGTGGCCAGGACGTGGTGCCGGTACAGCCCGAACCGCTCCCGTACCGCCGTGGCGAACTCCGGCGCCGCCGCCTCCACGGCCGCCCAGCCGACCGCGTCACCCCCGCTCGCCGCCCCGCTCCCGACCCGTTGCCCGCTCTCGCTCGTCATGTCGTCCAGGCTCCCGCCCATACCCGACACCCCCTGTCCGGATTTCCGGTCCCGTCCTCGCCCGCCCCCCTAGATCCCACACTCGCGCCCACCCCCACGGCCACATCCACATCCACACGGCGGTACAACACCCGCCCCTCCACCTCCAACGCCCCACCGCACCGCATGACTTCAGCGTCCCACCCGCCACTGACAACGCCCGGCGCACGGCCCCGCGACAGCGCCCCACCCGCCGTCCGCCGCGCCCCCGTACCTACCGCCGTACGACCAATGTCGTAGTCCCGCAGGCCGGTTGAAGATCCGTCCGCGGCCCGTTACCCGGCTGCCGAGCCCGGACCTAGCCTCGGGCCATGGATACGACGAGCGGCACACTCGACGAAGCCCTGGAACGCCTCCACGCCACCGGCCCCGAGTTCAACGGGTTCCTCAGCAATCACGGCCCGATGGCCGTGGAGGCCCTGGTCCGGCACGGCCAGGCGCGTACCGTCCACCGCTGGCTCGACGTCTACGCCACCCACCTGGAGGACGTGCCGAGCACGCGGACCACGATCACCGACGCCAACTGGCAGGAGGCGCTGGGCGATCCGCGCCGGGTCACCGACTGGACCGCGTACCTGACCCGCCAGGTCGCCGAACGCCCCTGGCGCGAGGTGCTCGCCGAGTGGTGGCCCCGGCTGCTGCCCGGTATCGCGGGCGCCGCCACCCACCCGGTGATCCGCGTCGGCCACGCCGTGCGCACCCTTCTGGAACAGGGTGAAGAGGAGCCGCGGATCGCCGAGTTGGCGCACGCCATCGGCTACTGGGCGGCCCGTCACACCACCCTGCCGGTGTCCGTACGACCGAGCGGCACCACCGCCCCCGACGACGCGCTGGCCGCCCTCCCGCACGTCGCCAACCAGCAGGCGTCGGTCATCGACGGGCTGGCCCAGCTCCCCGGCACAGCGGGCTGGCTGGCCGCCGCCGAGTCGCTGCGCGCGCCGCAGGGCCCCGACGACGCCCGCGACCAGCTGACCGCGCTGGTACGGGCCGCCACCCACCGCTACCTCGACTACGGCCACGGCCACGCGGTCCTGCTGGTCCATGCGGCCACCGCGCCCAACGCCATCCTGCGCACCCTCCCGGTGCTCCCCCGTGAGCTGTGGGTGGCGTCGTTCGGGGCGGCCTGGGCGGCGAGCGCCGCGCTCACCTCCGTCTACAGTCCCGACGAGCCACTGCCGCCCCTCAAGGCCGGACCGCTCAGCCCGGAGGAGGTCTTCGAGCGGGCCGCCGCGCACGGCGACGAGCACGCGATCAAACTGACCGACACCGCTCTCGACGTCGCCTCCTGGACCGCGGACGGCGACGACCGCGCGCTGCTGGCCGCACTCCGCTCCCTGGACCTGATCACGCCGGGCGAGGGCTGATCACGCCGGGACATCGCCACGACGCCAGCACGATCCGACCGAGGCGGAACCCGGCCGAAGACAGTCCGACCGATGCGCGATCCGGCCGAAGCGCAATCCGACCGAAGCAGGATCCGGCCGATGCGCGATCTGACCGAGAAATAGTGTCGACATTGCCGACATAACGGTGTAACGGCGTCACACTGGCGTTAACCGATGTCGCGCGACGATGCCCGCCACCCCACGCGGCACGGGCCGCGCCTATGTCAGACCCGGATCCCCCGCGCCCGGATCCCCCGCGCACCGAACGCCCGCCGGCACCGGGTCCACCCCGATCGGCCACACCGATCGACCACACGGCCGACCCCACCGGCCGACCCCACCGACCAACTACCCCAACCGGCCACCCCAACCGGAAGGGCCATTCTCAGCCGAAGCCCTATTGTTAAACATTCAATAATTCGCGGGGCGGTGAGAGAGTGGATGGCATGAGCAACGAACCCGCGACCGAGCCGCGCTGGCTCGACGACGAGGAGCAGCACGCCTGGCAGGCATACCTCCACGCCACCACGCTCCTGGAGGACCACCTCGACCGCCAGCTTCAGCGTGACGCCGGGATGCCGCACGTCTATTACGGCCTGCTCGTCCAACTCTCCCGCGCGCCGCGGCGCCGGATGCGGATGACCGAGCTGGCCCAGAACGCCAAGATCACCCGGTCCCGCCTCTCCCACGCCGTCGCCCGCCTGGAGAAGAACGGCTGGGTCCGGCGCGAGAACTGCGCGTCCGACAAGCGGGGCCAGAACGCCTACCTCACGGACGAGGGGCTGCGGATCCTGGAGAAGGCCGCACCCGGCCACGTCAACGCGGTCCGGGCCGCGATCTTCGACCGCCTCACCCCGGAGCAGATCGGCCAACTCGACGAGATCTGCTGCGTGATCGCCGACGGCCTCCAGCCGCAGGGCGCCGACCTCCCTTGGCTCCGCTGACCCCTCAGCGAAGCCAAGGGAGGCCGACGCAGCGCCACGCCTTCGGGTGGTTTCGCGTCATGGAGGAGGCAAGGGGGCGCAGCGGCCACACCGGCCGCTGCGCCCCCTCTGCCACTGCCCGCCGTGCGGGCCTCAGTGCACCAACACCGGAACCTGCACCGCGTCCTCGGCACCGGCACCGGCGTCCGCCCCCGCGCCGCCGTCCGACGAGGCCACCGGCGAACCGCCGCCCGGCCGCCCGGTGTTGATCAAGGTGAACGCGATCACCGCCGCCAGGGCCAGGATGCCCACCGCCCACCAGATGGCGGAGGTGTAGCCGTGCACCATCGACTGGAGCTTGAGCAGGTCCGCCGAGCGCGCGCCGGCCGCGTGCGAGGTGGCGTACGCGGCGGTGGCGCTGGCCGCGATGGTGTTCAGCAGGGCGGTACCGATCGCGCCGCCGACCTGCTGCGAGGTGTTGACCATCGCGGAGGCGACGCCGGCGTCCCGCGGCTGGACCCCGTGCGTGGCCAGCGACATGGCCGGCATGAACGCCGTACCCATCCCCAGGCCCATCAGGATGAAGCCGGGCAGGATCAGCGCCGGGTAGGACGTGGTCAGGTCGATCTGGGTCAGCACGAGCATGCCGAGCGCGGCGACCGTGAAGCCGGGCGCCATCAGCAGCCTCGGCCGCACCCGGGTCATCAGCCGGGCGCCGATCTGCGTCGAGCCGGTGATCATGCCGGCGACCATCGGAAGGAAGGCCAGACCGGTCATCACCGGCGTGTACCCCTTCACGATCTGTAGGTAGTAGGTCAGGAACAGGAAGAGACCGAACATCCCGATCACGGCCAGGCCCAGCGACGCGTAGACACCCGCGCGGTTCCGGTCGGCGACCACCCGCAGCGGCAGCAGCGGCGCCGCCACCTTCGACTCGACCAGGACGAACGTCAGCAGCAGCACGGCCGCCGCGGCGAACAGGCCCAGCGTCACACCGGCCAGCCACCCGTCGGACTCGGCCCGGGTGAACCCGTAGACCAGCGAGACCAGGCCGAGCGTCGCCAGGATCACGCCGGGCACGTCCAGCCGGGAGGAGTTGCGGCCCTCCGCGGGCTCGCGGATGACCAGCACCGCACCGGTCGCGGCGATCGCGGCGAACGGAATGTTGACGAAGAACGTCCAGCGCCAGTTCATGTACTCGGTCAGCACACCGCCGAGGATCAGCCCGACCGCGCCACCGCCACCGGCGATCGCACCGAAGATGCCGAACGCCTTGGCACGCTCCCGGGCCTCCGTGAAGGTCACCGCCAACAGTGACAGCGCGGAGGGCGCGAGCAGCGCACCGAAGACGCCCTGGAGCGCCCGCGCGCCCAGCAGCATCCCTTCGTTGACCGCGGCCCCGCCGAGCGCGGAGGCCACCGCGAAGCCGATGAGGCCGATGATGAAGGTCCGGCGCCGGCCCCACAGGTCGGCGATCCGCCCACCGAAGAGCAGCAGTCCGCCGAAGGCCAGCGCGTAGGCCGTGATGACCCACTGCCGGTTGGCGTCACTGATCCCCAGGTCCTTCTGGGCGGAGGGCAGCGCGATGTTCACGATCGTCGAGTCGAGGACGACCATCAATTGCGCGAGGGCGATGAATATCAGCGCTTTCCAGCGCCGTGAATCGACGGACGGGGCGGTTTCAGGCATGACGAGGTCCACCTAGTGGTGCGTAAGGAGCGGAGAAGAAGTACGGAGCGAACAAGGGGAGCGGAACGGAGAAGAAAGCGCGGGACGGAGAAGCAGAGCGGAACAGGGAAGAGGAGAGGAGCGGAGTGGGGTAGGGAAGAAGGATCGGGACGTACGTATACGGACGGGAATGAAAAACCAGGCACCCACACGGGGCGCACCGGAGAAAACGCCTTGAAGGAGAACACCGAGGACGTGAGGCGCGCCGGGCCGGACGTCCCCGCCCCGCCCCTCACGCGCCGCCGCGGCTCACGAGCAGCGGTGCCTCAGGTCCTCCAACGTGACGGCGGAACCGGGCAGTTCGGACCAGCCGGGGGCCCGCAGACCGTCCAGGAACAGCTGCAGATGCCGGTGCGCGAACTTGTCGAAGTCGATACAGCCACTGCCCGGCAACGGGCGCGTGAGCTGGGTGAGCGCGACCATCAGGTCACCGACGGCGACGTCGGGACGCAGTTGGCCACTGTCGCGCGCGGCACCCATGGCGGCCGCGATGGCCGCGTCCAGGCGCTCGCGCGCCGCGAGCAGATCGGGATGGGCCGGGTCGAAACCGTCGGAGAGCAAGGGGCACAGCGCCCCGATCTGCTCCTCCACTGCATCGTGGACGAAACGCCTCAGCGCTTCGAAGGCATCTGACTCTTCGGCGAGGGCGCGCTCCGCGCGGTCCGCGATACGGGACATGACGGAAAGCGTGACGTGGTGGATCAACTCCCGGCGATCCGTGAAGTGACGGTAGAGCGTCGCATTACCGACACCCGCGCGTCGAGCGATTTCGTCGAACGGCACTTCGGCCCCGAATTCGACCATCGTCTCCCGCGCGGCCGCGATGATCCGCTCCCGGTTGCGCACCGCATCGGCCCGCAGTCGCGGCTGCACACTCTTCACCACACTCTTCACCCGCTCCACTCCGGTCACGTCGGCACACCCCCTTCGCACTGACCACATCCACGGAACCGGGGAACCGCTCCCCGCTTCACCCAACACCCAGCTAAACGGGGACCAGCTCCCCGGATATTTCCCACCCGTGGTGTGACGTGGGACACGACCATGGCCGCCCCTCCCGCCAGGGACAGAAAAGGCCGCCACAGCGCTCCCCCGCACCCCTACGGAAGAACCGACAGCGCACGACCACCGCCGCGGCGAACGCCGCCCCCATACGTGTCCAGGCGCAAGCCGACAACCTGCGGCCGCCATCCCTCCGCACCACACCACCCCTCCATTTGACGCACCCCCACGCGCGAGCGACCATCCCCCGCCGCAGGCTGAACACCATGAGGCAGAAGGCACCCGCCCGATGACCAGGAAGGCCCGGCCACACCCCGGCCCGCACCCCACGGTCACCGGCCCGCACGGCAGAACAACCGGTAAGCACCGCAACGGCACCTGCACCAGCACCCGTACCGGCACCAGCGCTGACACCGCCACCACCGCCGCTACCGCCGGCACCGGCACCGGCACCGGCACCGGCACCGGCAAGACCGGGGCAGCCCCATGCGTGCCCTGACGCACAAGATCTGCGTCGCGCTGGCCGCAACCGGCACCTGCGCGGCAGCCGCCTTCGCCCTGACCGCACCCCCCGCCGCCACCGCCGCCCCACCTCCCACCCCCACCCCTCGCGCCACACCACCCGCACCCCCCACACCACCCGCACCCCCCACACCACCCAAGGCCCCCGCGCCGCCCAAGGCCCCCACACCACCCCCCGGCATCAAGCCCGCCCCACCACCCCCCGGTGCCCCCGCCGCCGTCCCTCCCGGTGCGCTCCCCAGCGGCCCGTGCGCCCTCCCCGGCATCAGCGACGACGTGGCGGAATCCGCCCCCACCCCCGCCGGCTTCGCCCGCGCCGCCGGCACCGTGCGGGCCCTCACCCTCTTCGTGGACTTCCCGGACGCCCCCGCCGAGCTCTCCCCCATGGCCCGCTTCGCCGAGTTCTTCCCGGCCGTGACCGACTACTTCCGCACCAGCTCGTACGGACGGCTCTCCTACGTCCCCAAGCCCCTCTTCCGCTGGATCCGCATGTCACGCCCCTTGGAGGCGTACGGCATCACCCGCGGCGCGGACTTCGACCCGGCCTCGGACAGCGGCTACCACGCCCTCTCCCGGGAGCTCGTGCACGCCGTGGACCCGCTCGTGGACCTCCGCGACTACGACGTCGTCAACGTCATCACGTCCCCGAACGCGGGGCCGCCCGCCACCCACACGGTCCTGTCGGTCACCTTCAGCGGTGCCGACCTGGGCCTGAAGAGCGGCCGCGGGGCGCCGTTCCAGAACGTCTCCTTCATCTGGAGCCGGCAGACCGGCCTGAGCGCCTTCCGGGTCCTCAACCACGAGAACGCGCACTCCTTCGGCCTCCCCGACCTCTACTACACGGACGAGCGGAGCGGTGCGACCCCGGTGGGCCACTGGGACCCCATGGACGAGGACTGGGGACCGACCAACGACTTCCTCGGCTGGCACAAATGGAAGATGGGCTGGCTCGCCCCCGGCCAGGTGCACTGCACACCGCCCGGCGGGACGCCCACCGAGCACGTCCTCACCCCGATCTCCACCCCCGGCGGCACCAAGATCGTCGTCATCCCGACGGGTCCGCACACCGCCTTCGTCGTCGAGGCCCGCGCCAGCGGCCTCCTGGACCCGATCGTCTGCCGCCCCGGCGTCCTCGTCTACCACGTGGCCACCGACGTCCCCACGGGCCGCGCCCCCGTCCGGGTCGTCGACGCCACCCCGCACAGCCGCGGCTGCTACAGCGACGCCCACTACGTCGAAGCGGACCTGACGGACGCCACCTTCCGCCCCGGCGAGACCTTCACCGACCACACGAGCGGCGTCACCGTCACCGTCCTCACCGAGAACACCGACGGCACCTACCGCGTCCGCACCACCCCCGCCCACCCCAGAACCCCCTGACGCCCCTGACGCCCCTCGCTCACGTCACGCCCCTCACTCCCCGGAAACCCCTCCCTCCTCCCGCCAGTGCCGCCGCCCGATGCTGATCAACCGCAACTGTCGCCGCGCGCGCCACACGACCCGCTCGCCCGCCCCCTCGCCCCCTTCTTCCAGGGCGTCGAGCAGTTCCGCAGCGGTCGTCACCAGCCGGTCGACGTACAACTCGGCCAGCATCCGCACGTCCTCGTCCCGCCAACCCTCCGACACCGGCTGGGTCTTGAGCGCCTCGGCGACCTCCTCCGCGAACCGGTCCAGCTCCCCCGCGATGGCATGCCGCACGGCCCGCACCCCACCGCGCCGCTCCCGGGCCACGAACCGTACGTGCGCGGGGTGTTCGCGTACGTGCCGCTCGACGACCGCGACCGTACGGTCTATCCGCTCCTCCGCCGCATCCTGTTCGGCGAGGATCGCGCGCACCATCACATGGAGGCTGCCCAGCGCCTCCTCGACGAGCGCGACGCCCAGCTCCCCCAGATCCCGGAAGTGCCGGTAGAACGCGGCCGGGGCGATGCCCACCACCCGCGTCACCTCACGCAGCCCCAGGCTGCTCAGGCTCTGCTCCTCCAGCAGCCCGAGCGCCGCGTCCAGCAGCGCCTGACGGGTCTTCTGCTTCTGCGCCTGGCGGACTCCACCCACACTGTGACTCATGTCATCCAGTAAACAACCGTTCTCCGAACCAATCCACTCTCCCCCAGTCGTACACTGAAGAAGTCAGTGAACAACTGTCCTCTCAAACCCATACGGCCGGCTCCACCGCGGAACCCCGCACCGGGCCTCCCCCCGCCGGAACCGGCCCCGGAAAGGCAGACCATGCTCTTCCTCGTCGCAGCCCTCCTCCTGATGGGGATCGCGCTGGGCACCGCGGCGCACCTCCCCGTCCCGGTCACCCTCATCGCCGCCGCGGTCATCACCGTCTGGCTACTCGTCTTCTACCTGCGCGAACGCCGCCACCACACCGAGGGGACCCCCCGATGACCACCCTCACCACCGCCCCGGCAACGACCGCCACCACCGCGCCCGCGGCGAAGCGGCCCTCCGCCGCCCGCTCCTCCCAGGCCGACGGCATGGCCATCGCCTCGTTCGTCCTCGGCCTGGTGGGCACCCTGGTCCTCAACGTCGTCCTGGGCCCCTGCGCACTGGTCCTCGGCACCCTCGCCCTCACCCGCGGCACCACCCGCCGCGGCCGCGCCCTCCTGGGTCTCACCCTCGGCGCCGCCGACCTGCTCCTGCTCGCCGTCCTCACCGCCACCGACGGCACCCTCAGCTGGCACCTGGGCTGACCCACCACACCGGCACGCCCCACCCCGACACCCACCCGGCCCCGACCCACCATCCGCTACGCTTATCGCCGGATCGGATCACCCCGATCCACCCGCCTCCGTAGCTCAGGGGATAGAGCACCGCTCTCCTAAAGCGGGTGTCGCAGGTTCGAATCCTGCCGGGGGCACCTGCATCAAGCCGTTGACCTGGGGTTTCTTCCCCAGGGAGGCGTTCCATCCGGCCTCGGACTCCTCGTCCGGGGCCGTTTGCATGAGCGGTGCGAGCGGTGCGTAAGCGGATCGGCGGGCGGCCGATCTCCTCTTTGCGATGCCGCCGTAGGGCACGGACCATGTCGAGTCGAGCGCGGCGGTCCGGGCGCCGGCGTCGGCCTTGGGGGCGTCCTCGTACACCTCCCGGCCGTCCACGATGAGCGCTGCTGACCTGGGGCTCCTCGACCCGCGAGGCGGCCGGAGACCCGGTCGCAGGACACCACCCTCGTGGCATGTTTCCCTGCCCTCGCGCCCAAAGCCGCCGTTGCCGTCCGGGTCGGTGCCGAGCAGCGAGTGTGGACGGCCACAGCCAACGGGACACACGTAGGCGCATACTGGGGGCAATGACAAAGCCTGCTGCACCGAAGCGTCATTTGCCTACCAGCCCCTTCAAGGTTCCGGTCGCGCCTGCGCCCAAGCACTTCACCGTGGGCGACCAGGTCACACACGACATGTACGGCCTCGGCCGAGTGATCGGCATCGAAGAGGGAGTCGCGGCGCTCGTCGATTTCGGCTCGTCGCGAATGCGGATCTTGAGCCCGTACGCCAAGATGACCAAGCTGTAGGACCGCTGTGCCCGGTCACGGCACGCCAGGCCCCCTCAGGGGCCTGTAACGAAAAGGGAGACCTCTCATCGATCTGACATCGCTGTTCTCCGCCCCGGAAGGGCAACCCCGCCGCGCCACCGCAGCATCGCCGCCTCCGACGACAAACCCCTTCCAGGCCCCGGACTTCGGGGAAGACGAGACCTTCCTGCCCGAGGATGCACAGGAGCCCACCTCGGGCATGTGTGCCGCGCGGTCCAAGGCCGCCTAGCTCCCACGAGTGCGGCGGTTTCGACAGCTGGCCGCGGGCCGTCTCCGGTACCGCGGCGAGGAGCACGGCCGTCTGTCTCGGTCCCCGTCGCAGTCGCCGACGCAGTCGCCGCCGCATTCAGCCCTGCGCACCGTCGTCCAGCCGAGACCGTGCGCCGGGCCCTTCCCGTAGGCAAACCGCCCACGAACGCAGCTGAACGCCCCTGCACACAGCCCAGCGCCCCACCAACACCGTTGGGGGGCGATTTGGGGTTGGCCCTCGGTGCCGAGGCGTCCGCGCCATCGCCCGCCTGAGTGGGCCGGCCCGGCCGCCAGCTGCGCCTTTACCCGCCACGACGCAGGCTTCGTGCGTGCGCGATGTGTGCGCGATGCGTGAGCGAACTATCCGGTACTGGGCGTCATACGCTGGATCGAGTACGCAGCCGCATGCTGCTGACCAAGGGAATCGGCCGGCCCGGATCTCTTCGGTAGCGATCCGGGCCGTTGTGCCGATCGTGCCGCTGGCGAGCACCACCCGGCACCGAGCGCTGTTGCTGCGCTTGTCGTAGTGAGTCTGGAGCCTGACAGCTTCGAACGACGACCGACCACCGTCCGATCCAATCAGGGCAGGTCAGACCGTTCGCCTGGTGACAAGAGCTGGCCAGCATCCGGTCTCCGCCGCGTTATTGCGGAAGATCCAAATCCGCATCGGGCGCCAACCGTCTTGAAGAGAAGGCCGTAAAGGTCTGCGGCGGGTTCGCGCTCCGCGGCGGAATCTTTGACGACACCTGTTCGCCGCCCCACATGCGCGGCGAACAGTTCATGGACCGGATCTACGAAAGGCCACCTTGTAGGCCAATTACCTCAACGGACACCGAAGTGAATATGAAGGTGCCCTCACGGCCAAAAGGTGGCGCGTTTCCTACGGTTGCACGACGGCACTGCCTGGCATGGGTCACGATCACGGCTGGCTTCCACTGTGGAGCCAGGGCACATAACGCCCACAGGGGCGGTGCACTTTCCAAACTCAAGGGGAGGGATATCCGTGGAGAACAAGCCGATCTCAACGCGTCGTAAGGCGACTCTCGTCGCCGGAGTGATCCTGGCGGCCACGGTCGCAGGGACCGTTCCGTCCTGGGCCGAGGGACAGTGGTCGAGCTACATAACCAACTGGACCAACGGTGCTGAGTCCCGCCGCTGGACGGACAACCACAAGGACGGAAACGCGACCACCATCGGGTTATCCGGCTGCAACTTCGGCGGCGCGGGCGCAGTGAACATCAACCTGTACCGCGCGATCGACTACTGGCCCGACAGCAGCCAGGGCATGCACAGCATGGACTGCACGACCGACTCGTGGGGCGCAATGGGCACGAAGGGGGAATACTACTTCGCTTATGAAGGCAACCACACGATCAACGTGAGAAGCGTCGTGGTCAAGTACTAGCTGCGCTCTCTTCGCCCGGCGCCGCCCAGAGCCCCTGGGCGGTGTCGGGTATTCGTCTCTCCCCCCTACCTCACCCTGGAAGCACCGTGCCGATCAGTATCAGTGACTGCTCATTTATGTATCGTCGAGGGTTGCCTGTCCTGGAGGGCCTGAGTCTGTCCCTCGGTCACGGTGCGACGGTCCTGCTCGGGCCCAATGGCGCAGGCAAGTCAACCCTCCTAGGGCTTGCGGCATCTGCATTGCAGCCCCGTTCCGGGCATGTCCGTATTAGTGGCCTAGACTCTCGCAATCGCAAGGACATCAAGGCATACCGCCGTAAAGTCGCCTGGCTTCCCCAGCAGATCAAGCCGATACCGGGGCTGCGGGTCCGCGAACAGGTGGCGCATGCCGGGTGGCTGAAGGGCATGACCCGCGTCGACGCATGGAACTCCTCCAAGGAGGCTTTGAACAAGGTCGGCCTTGCAGACCTGTCGACGCGGCGCAGCACGGAGTTATCCGGAGGGCAGAAGCGGCGTCTGGGCATTGCTCAGGCGTTGGTGCACAGTGCCGAAATCGTTCTCATGGACGAGCCGACAGCCGGGCTTGACCCCATGCAACGCGCGACGTTCAGAGATCTCGTCGGGAAGCTGTGCTCCACGGTGGCCGTGGTGGTGTCCACCCACCAGACCGAGGACCTCGCCGACATCTACCAGAGCGTTGTCGTTCTTGGGCAAGGTCGCGTCAGGCATCAGGGGACAGTTGATTCGTTTCTGGAACTGGCGCCGGCCGGCACTCCTGCGGAGCGGCAGGCGGAAGCCGCCTACGCCACCATCTTCGCGGCGGAGGTCTGAGCATGTACGTGAAGACGGTCCTGAGGACCTCCACAGCTCCGCGAGCAGCTATCGTCCTCATTCCCTGGTTGCTCGCATACAGCGGCAACATCCGTCGGTGGATCACCGACGGATACTGGGAGTCTGTCACTGCACAGAGCAGCTTCCTGTTGGGTTTCATCGCCCCGGCTTGCGCAGCATGTGCTGCGTGGGAGGGTGCACGGGTCAAGCGTTCGGGAATGCTGGAAAGTGCCCCCTCCAGGACCCCGCTGAACATAGCTATTTCGGTGCTGTGGCCCGTTGCGTTCCTAGGTGCCCTTTCGGTGATGCTGGGGGTGGTTCTCTCTGCACCGCAGGCTTCAGGGCTTCCCGCATGGTCATCCTTCGTACTGCTCACCGTTGAGATAGCTGTAGTTGTCGCGCACACCGCTGCGGGATACACAGCAGGACTGATTCTTCCCCGACTGCTGGCTGCTCCCGCCGCGCTGATTGCCAGCTTTCTGTGGATGGCCTTCCCGGCTGCCATGGGCAACCCGCCATGGCTACGACAGCTCAACGGCCATAATTTCAATGAATGTTGCGCACTCGATCAGGTGCCCGATGGCAGGGGGCTCGGTGCGGCGGCCATCGTCGCCGTCGGCGTGACGATTGCGTGCGCGGCGTGGATCAATATGAGTGGCGTGCGGCGGCTGCTGGGTCCGGCGGTTCTGGGTCTGGCCCTGACGACAGGATGCGTCATGGTCGCCCCCATGGGCTACCGCTCTGCACAGCCCCGTGACCTTGCCGAGCTTGATTGCCGCACCGGGCCGAGCGGGGTATGCCTGTGGCCCGAGCAGCAAGGAGCAGCGCTGAGCATCGAGAAGTGGGGCTCTGCAGCGCGGCGCAACCTGGAGGCGGCGGGGGTGCACCCCGCGCAGAAGGTCAAGGTGATGTCGGCAGCGCCCCGTCAGGGCGAGGTCGCCTCCGTAGTGGCGTTCAGCGCTGTCCCGCAGGACATTCCGCCGTGCGCGCGCGCCGGACAATGGCCGGGGAGCCAGGCAACCGGACCCGTGATGGCGTGGCTGGTGCTCACTGCTGGGACACCGCCCCAGGACGTTGAGGGCGCCTACGCCGAGGCCGAAGTGCGGCTGGCGCAGCAGGTACGGCACCTTCCCCTAGTTGGACAGCAGCGCTGGTTCCACCGTAACGCCGCCACACTCACCCGATGCGACAAACAACCCGACCTCGCCCCAGAGCACTTTGCTGCGGGTGCTGCCCGGTGAACCTGTGGGCTCGTATCCGGATGCTCCCTGCGGTATGCGGGGCGCTGACGGTTGTGATGGTGCTGGGGGCGGCTGCTCCGTCTGTTGCGTTGCCGATTCCGCTCGTGTTCGGAACGGTGTCGATTCCCTTGCCAGTCCCGCTGTTGTTGCCACTGTTGCCGGTATGTCTGATATTGCACGGTCAGTCCAGAGGGGACATGGAAGCGGAGAAGGTTGCGGTGCGGCCTGTCGGGGCATGCGACGCGGCGGCCATGGCCGGACTGGTGGCACTGGCCTGCCTGGTGGGCGTATTGGAGGCGTGGTGCGGCCGCACGACGGGAGTCGCGATGGGCCGGGACTTTGCCGGCTATCTGGGCCTGGCTCTGCTGATCCGGTGGGTTGGCGGGCCGGGTGCGGCCAACGTCGCCGTCGCGTTGTTCCCCTTTGCCTGCGCGTCATTCGGCATAAGGCCGAGCGGGCATCCACACGTGTGGGCATGGCCGTTCCATGAGCCTGGCTCGGTTCCGGCGACTGTTATGGCTGCCGTGCTCCTCGTTGGAGGTCTGGTGGTGGCTCGGCGAGATCCGTTGATCAAGAGACAGGGAGACGCAGAATAGGCGCGCGGCACGGAGCGTGGACATCGGTGGCGAAGCCCGAGGCCGGCGGCGGGGAGGCATCCGGCGCCGCGGGCGGAAGCAGGCGGGCGACGAGAGCATGACAGGCGCGGGCCAGCAGAGAGGCGCCCACGGCGTCCCCCGGCCCCGACCTCCGGCCTGGAGTCACGTACGTCCGGAAGGTCTTGCGGTTGCGCGGTCGTCTCGTTCCTGGATCGGTGGCTCGGCCGCTCACCCGGCGTCTCGTGCTTCGCGCGGTGTCCCGTGGCGAAGACCGTCGCTGTGGGGCTACTGCGTCCAGCGCAACATCGCGATCCGGCGGGAGCTGCGAACGTACGTGTGATCCCGACGTCCCGACGTTCCGGCATCCAGGCGTCCCGCCGCTGGAGGGTGGGGCCAGGTTGTTGGCTGAGGCGTTCTTGTCTTGAGCAGCGGTTATTGCTCGGGGGGTGTCACCTGCGGGTGGAGTTATCCACAGGGTCGACGGCGGGGGCGTCGGAGCTCGTACGCTTTCGGGGTGGTTCCGGCGGACGTGGGAGTGGTCGTGGGCGTGGAAATCGACGTGGATGTGGACGTGGCAGGTGCCCCGGGTGCGGGCGAGGCGGTGCAGACGCTGCGCCGGGTGTTCGGGTACGACGCGTTCCGCGGGGATCAGCAGGAGATCATCGAGCAGGTGATCGGCGGCGGGGACGCCGTCGTCCTGATGCCCACCGGCGGGGGAAAGTCGCTGTGCTACCAGATCCCCTCGTTGGTGCGGCCGGGCGTCGGGGTGGTCGTCTCGCCGCTGATCGCGTTGATGCAGGACCAGGTCGATGCGCTGCGGGCGCTGGGGGTGCGGGCCGGGTTCCTGAATTCGACGCAGGATCTTGAGGAGCGGCGGCTGGTCGAGGCCGAGTTCCTGGCCGGCGAGCTGGACCTGCTGTATCTGGCGCCGGAGCGGCTGCGGGTCGAGCAGACGGTGCAGCTGCTGGACCGGGGCAAGATCGCGCTCTTCGCCATCGACGAGGCGCACTGTGTGGCGCAGTGGGGCCACGACTTCCGGCCGGACTACCTCATGCTGTCGATGCTGCACGACCGCTGGCCGGACGTGCCGCGGATCGCGCTGACCGCGACGGCGACGAAGGCGACCCACACCGAGATCACGTCCCGGCTGCGGATGGACGAGGCCCGGCACTTCGTGGCGAGCTTCGACCGGCCCAACATCCAGTACCGGATCGCAGCGAAGAGCGAGCCCAAGCGGCAGCTGCTGGAGCTGCTGCGCAGCGAGCACGCCGGGGACGCCGGGATCGTGTACTGCCTGTCCCGCGCCTCGGTGGAGAAGACCGCACAGTTCCTGGTGGACAACGGGATCGCCGCGGTGCCGTACCACGCGGGGCTGGACGCCCGCGTGCGCGCGGAGAACCAGGCGCGGTTCCTGCGCGAGGACGGCCTGGTCGTGGTCGCCACCATCGCGTTCGGGATGGGTATCGACAAGCCCGACGTGCGGTTCGTGGCCCACCTGGACCTGCCGAAGTCTGTCGAGGGGTACTACCAGGAGACCGGCCGCGCGGGGCGGGACGGCCAGCCGTCCACGGCCTGGCTGGCGTACGGGCTACAGGACGTGGTGCAGCAGCGGAAGATGATCGACGGGTCGGAGGGGGACGACGCACACCGACGCCGGCTCTCCGCCCACCTGGACGCGATGCTGGCGCTGTGCGAGACGGTGGAGTGCCGGCGCATCCAGCTGCTGGCGTACTTCGACCAGGAGAGCGGCCCGTGCGGCAACTGCGACACCTGCCTCACGCCACCGCAGACCTGGGACGGGACGGTGCCGGCGCAGAAGCTGCTGTCGACGATCGTGCGGCTGAAGCGCGAGCGGGGCCAGAAGTTCGGGGCGGGGCAGATCATCGACATCCTGCTGGGCCGGAAGACCGCCAAGGTCATTCAGTTCGACCACGATGCGCTGAGCGTCTTCGGGATCGGGGCGGATCTGCGCGAGGCCGAATGGCGCGGCGTGGTGCGGCAGTTGCTCGCCCAGGGACTGCTGGCCGTGGAGGGGGATTACGGGACGCTGGTGCTCACCGAGATCAGCGGCGAGGTGCTGCGCGGGCAGCGCGAGGTGGCGATGCGGCGGGAGCCGGAGAAGCCGGCGCGGGCGGCCAAGGCGAAGAGCAAGGGCAAGCGGGCGCCGGTGGATCTGCCGGAGGAGGCGCTGCCGGTCTTCGAGGAGCTGCGCGGCTGGCGCGGCAGTACGGCCAAGGAGCAGGGCGTCCCCGCGTATGTGATCTTCCACGACGCGACGCTGCGGGAGATCGCGGTGGCACGCCCGACGAGCATCACCGAGCTGGGCGCCATCAGCGGAGTGGGGGAGAACAAGCTCGCCAAGTACGGAGAGCAGATTCTGGAGGTGCTGACCGGAGGGGGAGCCGCGGCCGGGACGCCGGGGCCGGCAGCGACGGCAGCGACGGCAGAGGCAGGAGCGGCAAGCTCGGCAGGGGCGGCCGGAGCGGAGGCGGCCGGAGCGGCGAAGGCGACGGCAGCCGTGGCGGCCCCGACAGCGGTGTTCGAGGAGGACGAGGTGCTGCCGGAGCCGCCGGACGACATCGATTGGTGAGGCGTAGGTATCAGTGTGGTGAGACATCAGTGTGGTGAGAGATCGGTGTGGTGAGGCACCGGCGCACGGCCTGACGTGGTCGGCGTGACGCGGCCGGCCGGACGTGGCGGGTCTGACGCGGCCGGCCGGACGTGGCGGGTCTGACGCGGCCGGCCGGACGTGGCGGGTCTGACGCGGCGGGTCTGACGCGGCGGGTCTGACGCGGCCGGCCTGACGCGGCTGGCATGCCGTGGCGGCCGCGCCTGGCCTGGCCCCGCGCGGCACGACTGGCGCGACCGGCACGCCCCGCATGACCGGCACGACCGGCCCGTTACGGCGTGGTGCCGGTCCCCGCCGGGGGATGTGGCGGGAAGGTCAGGACGGCGCGGGCGCCGCCGTCGGGGGCGTTGCCGAAGTGGAGGTCGATGCCGAGTACGGCGGCCTGTCCGACGGCGATGGTCAGGCCGAGTCCGTGGCCCCGGCCCCGGCCCGGGGCGTCGGTGCGGAAGCGCTGCGGACCGTGGTGGAGCAGTTCGGCGGGATACCCGGGGCCGTGGTCGCGGACGACGATCGTCGGGGTGCCGCCGGGCGGGGCGTCGACGGTGACCGTGACCGGCGGCCGGCCGTGGCGGTGGGCGTTGAGGACGAGATTGGCGAGGATGCGGTCCAGGCGGCGCCGGTCCGTTTCGACGACCGGGTCGGCGTGGATCCGCACGTCGGCATCGAGGCCGGTGGCGCGGACGGAGCGCAGGACCAGCGGGCCGAGTTCGTAGGCGGCGAGGTCCGCGTGCTCGGTGCCGGAGTCCAGTCGGGAGATCTCCAGCAGGTCCTCGGTGAGCCGGTGCAGGGCGCGCAGCCGGTCGTTGATCATCTCCTTGGGACGGCCTTCCGGGAGGAGCGCGGCGGAGGCGAGGATGCCGGTGAGCGGGGTGCGCAGTTCGTGGGCGACATCGGCGGTGAAGCGCTGTTCGGCCTGGAGGCGGCTCTGGAGGGTGGCGGCCATGGAGTCCAGGGCGGCCGCCACCGCGGCCACCTCGTCCTGCGCCGCCCGCCCACCGAGCCGGCGCTGACCTGCGGTTTCGCCGACTCTGGCGTCCAGGTCGCCGGCGCTGATCCGGCGGGCGACGGCCGCCGTGGTGGTCAGCCGGCGGCTGATGTGGCGGGCCAGGAAGAGGCCCGCCGTGGCAACGGCCGCGGCGGCGAGGACGGCCGAACCGAGGATCGCGGTGTCGAACTTGTCCAGGGTCCAGCGGGTGTTCCCGTAGGGCGACCAGACGGCCATGATCTGGTCGTCGGCGGGTGCCGCCGCCCACATGACGGGCCGGCCGCGATAGCTGCCGACCATGCTGCCGCGCCGCCCCTTGCGTACCAACTGCCGTAGCGCGTCGGGTAGTTCGGGCGGGTCGAGGACGGAGTTGATGCCTTCGCGCGAGGTGCCGTACTCGAAGAGGTCCAGTGCGGTGTCCAGGTCCGCGCGGGTCTCCTTGCGGACCTGACCGACGGTCTGGCGAGCCACCGCGTTGTGCACGAGCACCCCGAGGACGGCGGCGACCGCGCAGCACACCGCCGCCACGGTCAGCGAGATCTTCCAGCGGAGGGAGAGCGCCGGGCGGGGGCGCCTCACCGGGGATTCCCCGCTGGGCCGGGGGCCGGCGAGGCGGGTTTGGGTTTGCGGGCCAGGTCGAGGGTGAGGTCCCACAGGCCCATCGACCGGCCGTCCCAGACGTAGTCGGTGACGCTGACGTAGCGCGGGTCCTTGGTGGGTTCGCGGATCGCGAGGTGGCCGGCGGCGAGCTCCACGCCGGCCAGTACGGCGCGCAGCGCGAGGACCCGGGTGACCACCGTCTTCCGGACCGTGTAGACGCGCAGTTCGCTGGTGCGGTCACCGAGGTCGACGACCGCGATCAGGTCGGGCTTGCCGTCGTCGGTGAGGTCGTGCAGCTCCGGGCGGCGCACGGAACCGGGCGCGGGCGGGGTGCCGCCGGACGCGGTGAAGTCCGCGTCGAGGACGGCGAGCGGGTCGGCGTCGGCCATGTTGCCGCTCGGGACGCGCGGGAGGGCGGGGAGCGGCTTGAGGGCGACCGGGTTCTCGTTCTCGCGCAGCGGGGCGGGCGAATACCGCGGCCACAGCTCCAGCGGCGCGTTGACGCGGCGCGCCCGGCCCTCGTCCTTGAGCCCCTCGGGGCTGGCACAGCCGGCGAGGAGAGCCAGGGGGATGACCGCGGCGAGGACGAGGGGAGCGGCCAGGGCACGGGGTGCGGCCAGGGCACGGGGAACGGGCGCCGGGGTACGAGGGCGGGCGACCGGCGCGCTCCACACGGGGCGAAATGCGGACATAGCCTGACCAAGCTACCCAAGGCGCAGGGTCAGGGAATCTTCGGGACGACCGTTCCGGCGGCGAATGGGCCATCGGGCGGCGCCTCGCGGCGGACTGCCCGGCCGCTTCGTCACAGGACTGACCGGAGAGGTGGGGCTGTCTGTTACACAACGTACGGATCGCCGTTATGGACCCTCCGTAGCGTGCTCACACGTACCGCATCCGTAGGGTGGCCGCCGGCCGCCCCCGTCGAGGAGTACCCATGCGTGCTCAGCGCCGCTCCGTGATCCGCACCGCCGCCGTCGCGACCGGTGCACTTGCCGTCATGCTGCTGCCCACGGGCGCCGCATTCGCCGCCGACTCCACCGCGCCGACGGAGAGCCGGACCTCGATCGTGCTCCCCGACGAGGGACTGGCCGGTCTCGCGGAGAAGGCCGAGCACCTGCCGAAGGCGGGCCTCATCGGTGGCGCGGCCGCGCTGGGCGCGGTGGGCGTGGGCGTCGCGGTGCAGCGACGGCGCCACGAGGCGTCGAACCGGTCCCGCTAGGCCCCGGCAGGCCCCGCTAGGCCCCGACAGCCGTCGCGGATCGTCCGACCGGCCCCGCTGACGGCACGAGTCGCCGAACCGACCCCGGTAGCCGTCACGAGCCGCCGAGCCAGTTCCGAAGGCCGTCACGGTTCACCGAACCAGCCCCGGCAGCCGTCACGACCCGTCCGCGGCCTGGGAACGCCAGGCGTTCCCGTCGCCCCCATCGGCGTGGTCGCCCCCATCGGCCCGGTCGGCCCGGTCGTCGCCCCCTCCCCCCGTGAGGCGCTGCACCTCCCCGTAAGCCAGCACCGCTCCGAAGTCGTACGCCGGCGCGCCCCCGGAGTCGTCCACCGGCCCGTTCGTGGGCGTCGGGGTCGCTCCCCCGGCCTCGGTGGGCCGAGCGCCGCTCGTGCGGAGCGCGTCCGCTGCCGCGCAGGCCGCCCCCAGGGCCGTACGGAACAGCAGCGAGCCGGTGCTGATGCGGCGGACGCCGAGGTCGGCCAGGTGGCGGACGGTGTGCCGGCCGGGTGCGAACAGGACGTTCAGGGGCGCGGCGATGCCGCCGACGAGCACCGCGAGCTCCGCTTCGGCGGTGACGCCCGGCACGAAGATGCCGTCCGCGCCGGCGGCCACGTAGGTCTCGGCCCGGGCGAGGGCCTCCGACAGGGGCGGCGGGGTGTCCACCAACCAGTGCGTGTCGATCCGGGCGTTGAGGAAGAGGCCCGGAGTGCGCTCCTTCACCGCACGGATCAACTCGGCCTGACGGATGGGGTCTTGGAGCCCTCCGTCGCCGGGGAGCCCGTCCTCCAGGTTGATCCCCGCCGCGCCGCAATCCGCCAACTCGGCGGCCAGAGCGGCGACTTGTTCGGGGTCGTCGCCGTAGCCGCCCTCGATGTCGACGGTGTACGGGCAGCGCAGCCGGCCTGCGAGCTGGCGGGCCAGGGCCAGCGTGGCGGCGCGGGCCTCGGGGCTGCCCTGGCCGTCCGGACAGCCGTGCACGGCCGCGACGCCCAGGCTGGTCGTGCCGATCGCCGGGTGTCCGGCGTCGGCGAGGGCGAGGGCCGAGGCGCTGTCCCAGGCGTTGGGGAGCAGGAGCGGGTGGCCCGGATCGTGGTGGAGCGCGTGGAAGGCGGCGAGGTGCGGGGCGGGTCCCGGCGCGACGGCCGCACGCGGGCCCCTGCCCCCGCCGTCGTCGGTGCCCCCGCCGTCTTCGCGGCCCGCGCCGCTGCGCGTATCGGTGGTCATGCGGGCACCGTAAGGCGGTGACGTGTCGGTGGTCGCCGAAGTGTTGCTGCGGACAATGGGCGTATGACGTCACCGAAGCGGACACCGGAACGGCCCGGAGCCGGCCCACCGGCACGGGCGCGAGCGGACGCCCGGGACGGGGCCAGGGCCGGGGCCGGGGCGGACTCCCCCGCACGCCCCGTACCGGCCCCCGACTACAGCCAGGAGCTGGCCCGGCTGGCCGCGCTGTTGGCGGACCGCACCCGGGCCGCGTTCTGCCTGGCGCTGCTCGACGGGCGGGCCTGGACGGCCGGCGAACTCGCCGCGTACGCACGGGTGGCGCCCTCCACCACCAGCGAGCACCTGTCCCGGCTGATCGACGGCGGGCTGCTCGTCGAACGGCGGCAGGGCCGGCACCGCTACGTCCAACTCGCCGGACCGCGCGTCGCCGAACTGCTGGAATCGGTGACCGCACACCTGGAGCCGCCGGCCGCGGCGCCGCGCGGGCTGCGGGCCGTCAACGCCTCGGCGGCACTGGCCCGCGGCCGCACCTGTTACGACCACCTGGCCGGCCGGCTCGGCGTCGCCCTCACCGACACCATGACCGCGCGCGGCCTGCTGGACCAGGACGGCGGTTTCGCGCTCACGGACACCGGCCGGGAGTGGTTCGCGGACGCCCTCGGGATCCCGTCCGACACCCTGCGCGGTGGCCGCCGCCCGCCGGCCCGGGGCTGTCTTGACTGGACCGAACGCCGGCAGCACCTCGCCGGCACGGCCGGTGCCCGGCTCTGCGACGGGCTGCTGGAGCGGCACTGGATCCGCCGGATCGGGACCGGGCGGGCGGTCCGCCTCACCCCTGAGGGCACGACCGCGCTACGGGAGCTGCTGGGGTTCGACGAGCAGGCGGCGGGGCTGGTGTGACGGCGGCCGCCACCCGGCCCACCGCGGCTCCCCACCGGCTCGGTCCCGTACTCAGCAGCGGCCGCCGCCGCCCGGACCGCCGACCCGCACGTAGAGCGTGATCCGCGCTCCGCGCACCTCGGTGCTGCGGCAGACCGCGAACGCGGAGCGCAGCGTGGCCCGCTTGGCGATCTCCTGGTCGCTGTCGTCGGCCGGCTGCCCGGCCGGGTCCCCGGCGACCACGATGCGGCGACTGGCCAGCATCCGGTCGCGGATCTCGTCGCCGGAGCGCTCCGTCCCGTAGAGGGTGTGGGACGCCACCGGGCTCTTGTCCAGGGCGAGGTCGTGCAGTCCGCGGAAGTCGTGCGGCCGGGTCGCCCGCCAGATCCGGCGGCGGGACGGCGTGAAGAGCAGCCCGTCGCCCGGCTCGGACAGCTGCCGGACGGCCTGCGCGACCGCGGTGACGTCGTCGACCCGACTGTCCGGGCTGCGCAGGTGGACGTCCACCGGGAGCAGCGCGATCAGGACCAGCGCCACCGCCGCCAGCCGCCGCAGTCGCCGGCCGCGGGTCTGGCCCGCGGCGCCGGCCGGCCGCAGCAGCCGGGCCGACGCGGCGCCCGCGACCAGCGCGAATCCGACGACGTAGTAGAGGACGTAGCGGTCCACGTAGGCGGGCTCGACGTTCGAGAGGAGCAGCAGCAGGACCGTGGGGAGGAGGAGCAGCGGGATGCCGAGGGCCCGCAGGCCGATCGGGCCGCGGGACCGCACCGGAACGCGGGCGCACAGGACGCCGAGGACGGCCAGCACCGCGAACGTCAGGAGCTGGATCGGGTCCGGCCACATCAGCCAACTGATCTGGGCCGACTGGCGGGTGCTGAAGACGGCGATCGGGGCGAGGACGGCGAGCACGGTGCCGGCGGCCAGCAGCCAGGCCCGTCGGACCCGGCGGGGCAGCCGGGCCAGGACGACGGCGGCGCCGTGTGCGGGCAGCGCCAGCGAGGCGAACTCGTGCAGCAGACAGGCCAGGAGCAGCAGCGCGGTGTAACCCCACCACAGCGCGCGGCGCGGCCGTGGCCGGGAGGTGCCGCCCCGATGGGGGTCCGGGGGAGGCGCCGTCGAGGGGGACGGGGTCTCCCCTGCGCATGGGGGTCCCCCCGCTCGATCGACGTGGAGAGAGGGGGAGGAGTCGAGGGCACGGGGAAGGTCGGGCGACGGGCGGACGGCCAGCACCAGCAGGTACGACGCCCAGACGACCAGGGCGCAGACCATCGCGTACGAGCGGCCCTCCTGCGCGTACTGCTGGACGACCGGGACCAGCGCGAAGGTCAGCCCCGCGCACAGCCCGGCGCGCGGCCCGACCAGGCGCTGCCCCAACAGGGCCACCCCGGCCGCGGCGGCCGTCATGGCCACGACCGACGGCAGCCGCAGGCCGATCACCGCGCCGAGGGTGTCGCCGAGGGTGGCGTCGTAGAAGGCGAACCAGCAGTGCATCAGCGCGTAGTACAGGCCGTGCACGACGTCGGCGTGCAGCAGCGTCGCCCCCAGGTCGGGCAGGCTGCGGTGCGCCATGTCGTAGGTGACCGCCTCGTCCCGCCAGATGGCGTCCTGACGGCGGATCCCCCACGCACCCAAGAACAACATCAGCCCCGTGGGCACCAGCACCACCGCGCTCCGTATGGCCCAGGCGCGGCGGATGGCGGCGAAGGGGGCGGCGTGCGGGTACGTCGGGTACGCCGGGGATGCGGTGGCCGCCCCGGCCCCGGCGGATGGCGAGAGCGCCCGGGGTACCTGGTGCGGCTGCGACGGCTGGTGCGGCTGCGGCGGCGGCGCTTGCGACGCGTCGATGGCGGGCTCCGGTCACATCGGGGGCGGCGCGGCCGGCCGGCCGCGGGGGCGGACGGAAAACGGCCGGACGGCCGGGGGATGGGGGACATCCGCCCGGCCGTCCGGCCGTCATCTCAACCCAGTCGGATCAACCTCGCGCCGAAGGAGGGCTTGGCGAGGTCCTTCTGGAGGGCCACCGGCACCCGCTGGGCCTCGGCCCCGCTGCCGACGATCAGTTCGCCGACCACCGTCCCGGCCTTCGCCTCGTGCGGTGCGACCTTGCCGCCGTCGCCGACCTGCAGTTCCAGCTTCTGGCCGGGGACGCCGATCGCCTTCAGGTCCTTGGTGGCCACGACCGGGGTCTGGCCGCCCAGGCCGTCATCCACGTAGCCCACGACCTGGCCCTTCTTCACAGCGGTGGCCGAGGTCAGGGCGTTGCGCACCGCCTCGATCACCTTCTTGCTGTTGTTCTGGACCATCGTCAGGCTGTTGGAGCCGTTGGGGTCCAGACCGTTGAAGTGCTGGTCCATCATCGTGCCCAGGATCAGCCGGTCCTTGCCGTCCACCGTCTTGTACGCCGCCCACGACAGCGTGCCGCCGGCCGCCGAACTGGAGCCGGTCTTGATGCCCTTGACGCTCAGCCCGGCCACGATCAGACGGTCGTTGTTGTTGTTGATCCGCGTCGGCAGACCCGGAATGTCGGCGTTGGGCAGCGCGACTATCGGCCGGAAGGCGTCGAACTTCATGACCGCCTCGGCCAGTTTCAGCTGGTCGACCGCGGTGCTGACGGTCTTGGCGTCCAGGCCGCTGGGGTCGGTGTAGGTCGTGTTCTTCATGCCGAGGTCCTTGGCGGCGTCGTTCATCTTCTTGACGAACGCGGCCTCGGAGTCGGACTGGGTGTCCCAACGCGCCAGCAGCCGGGCGATGTTGTTGCCGGACGGGATCATCAGCATCTTGAGCATGTCCTGCTCGCTGAACCTCTGACCGGTCTTGAGCCCCTCGATGCGCGACTCGCTCTCGGAACCGCCCTCCGCCACCGTCTTGGCATCGACCTCGATCTGCGGGCCCTTGTCGTTCTTGTCCTTCAGGGGATGGCCCTTGAGGATCACATAGGCCGTCATGATCTTGGCCACGCTCGCGGTCGGGACGGGCTTCTCCTCGCCGAACGTCCCCAGGGCGCCGGAACCGACGACCTTCACCGCCGCCTGCCCCTTCTCGGGCCACGGGATGGAGAGGTTGCCGCCCTCGAAGGTGTACGAGGACTTGGCGTCGCCGAGGGTCAGGGACGGGTCGGGCAGCGGCCGCACCGCCTGGACGACCGCGAAGATGATCGCCAGCAGCACCGCCAGCGGAGTCCAGATCTTGAACCGCCGGACGACGACGCGGACCGTGGTCTCGGGCGGCGGCGGGGTGTTGGTGAGCTTCGCCAGCAGATCGAGCGGCGGCAACGGTTCCTGCCGGGTCCGCTCGGATTCGGCCTCCGCCGCGGACGTGCCGGGCGCGGCCGCGTCACCGGCGGCGGCCGGGGCCGCACCGGTCTCGGACTTCGCACCCGTCTCGGACTTCGCATCCGCCTTGGGCGACGCGGCGGGCGGCATCGCGCCGGGGGCCTTGCCCGGGGCCTTCTCCAGCGCGCTGCCCGAGGTCTTGCCCTTCGCGGCGGCGTCCGGCTCCGCCCCCTTCCCGCCGGAGGCCGCCCCCTTCTCCTTCTCCTGGCCCTCGTCCTTCGGGCCCTTCTCCTCTTCCTGCTCCTGGTCCTCGGAGGTGCTGCCGGGCTTGCGGAGCGGGGTCTTGGGCGCGGTCTTGCCGATCGACCGCTCCGCCGAACCGTCGTCCGACGACTTCAGCGCCACGAACTGACTGGTCCGCTCGGCGTCCCGCTCGTCCGCGTCGGCAACGCCCTTGGCCTTCGCGTCGGCACCCTCGGCACCCTCAGCCTTGGCGGCCGCAGCCTTGGCGTCCGCGTCCTTGCCAGTGCCCTTGCCAGTGCCCTTACCGGCGTCCTTACCGGCGTCCTTACCGAGCTTGAAGACGGCGGTCGGCTGGTCGGCGGGACGTTCCGCGGCCCCCTTGTCGGACGCCTTGGGCTTCCCGGTCTTCGCAACAGCAAACACCCGCGTCGCGTCGTCGGCCGGTGCCTCCTCCGCGCCCTCGCCGGTGCCCTTGTACGCACTGAGCTTCTTCGGCTCGACCGTTTTGAAGACCGCGGTCGCCTGATCGACGGCCTTGCCCCCGTCCCCGTCCACCGAGTCGTCCGCGTCCACGGAGTCCGCCCCGGACCCCTTCGCGGAGCCCTTCGCGGACGCGCCCTCGGCAGCCTTCTCGGCGGTCGCGCCCTTCTCCTCGGACGCCTCGGACGCCTCGGACGCAGCCTTCTCGGCAGGCGCGGCCTTCTCCTCAGACGTGGCCTTCTTGTCGGGCTCGGCCTGAGCCTTCTCCTCGGCGGGCGCAGCCTTCGCGTCCGCGGGCGCATCGGCCTTCAGGCGGCCCGCGCCCCCCTTGGCCTTCTCCGCCCCCTCGGCGTCGCCCTGCGCGGCCTCCTGAGTCGCCTCAGCGGCCTTCCCGGGCTCCTCGGCGGACTCCTCGGCAGGCTTCGCCTCGTCCACCTCGGACGACGCGTCGGACTCCGCCGCACCAGACGGGCTCTTCCCGGACGCCTCGCCCGCGCCAGAAGTCTCCTTCTCGGAAGTCTTCTCCTCGGAAGTCTCCGCGCCAGAAGTCTTCTCGTCGGAAGTCTCCGCGTCGGGCGCCGTCTTCGCCCCGCCCCCGGAGCGCTTCTCCGACTTCCCGGGCTTCCCCGACGTCGCCGCGCCGTCCCGATCCCCCCGCTCCTCGCGGAGGATCGTCAGCCGCGGGTCCCGTTCGGTGTGCGCCGTCTCCCCCGACGACTGCTCCTTGCCCGACTTCTTGTCCGACTTGTCGGGGGACTCGCCCGCCACCGATGTCTCCTTCACTACGTCGCAGTGCCCTGCCTGGTGCCAGCTGGTACCGAACGGGACCAGTGTTCCCAAGTCTCCTGTGTCCGAGCGGCCGCTTCCCACCGCCACGCGAACCGGTAGATGCCGCGCCCCTCGGAAGATGTCGCCGACGTGCTAGACGAGAACGACATACCTACCGGTTCCCTACCGAACCCCCCACGCACCCTCGACAGATGAATGTGAGAGGGGTCACCCTGTCATTCATCCACGCGGGGAGGCTTGGATGGGCAGGAGCCGCAGAACAATTCCGGAGGAGCTTCTGCTGCTGGCTTTGGACCCGGCCACGGGCACCACAGCACAGCCGCAGTCGCTCGACCTCGGCCTGGCCGGGGCACAGCTAGTCGAGCTGGCTCTGGCAGGACGGATAGCCCCAGACGGGGATCGTATCGCCGTGGTGATGTCACGGCCGACAGGAGATCCGACTCTGGACTCAGCGCTCGAACTGCTGCGCCGTCGCGGCAGTCCGGTGCGCGCGGTCCACTGGATCGGCGGGCCCCGACTGGGGCTGCGCCAGACCTACCTCACGCATCTCGAACGGTGCGGCATGGTTCATGCCGTGGCGGGCCAGATGTGCGGGGTGCTGCCGACGACGCGCTACCAAGCGACGGAGACGGCCATCAGTCGGGAAATCAGAACCCGGCTCGACAACGCGATCCGCACCGGCGTCCCACCGGACCCGCGGACCGCGGCGCTCGCCGCACTGGCCCACGCGGTCGGCCTCGGCAAGCACCTCTACCCGGGGAACGAGGGGCGGTCATCGCGCTCCCGTCTTCGGGACCTGATCCGGCACGACCCCATGGGCGGGCTGGTCGCACACGCCGTCATGGACGTCCAGAACGGCGTCGCGGCGCAGCCGCGGCGGCCCTCGGGACCGGGCGGCAGCCCGGGCGCCCGGACAGCGACGGCCCGCACGACGGCCGACGCGACCGGCGTACCCGGCCAGTCCCGACGACACGGGCACGGCAGCATGGCCCGAGTCGGCGCCCGCTGAGGCCACCGGCACCGTAGGGGTGCGCCAGCCCGCGCTTCGTCGCCACCGGGTGTCGCCGCGCACCACCGCACCACCAGGGCAGCACCCGCACCGCGGCTGCGCCCGTCAGCGCCACCGCACCGCCCTTTCCCGGACCGTTCGGGAGCCGCAGTGAGAAGCGCGGGGTGGCGGGCCGAGCCGTTCGGACGACGGCCCGGTCCGCCACCCCGCGCACATGTGCGCTCGCCTACTGTGTTCATTTGACTGCGCGGCGTCCACATGAAGTGGCAGTCTGCTCAACAAGAAATGACAGCAGTACGGAGCCGGAGGTGCACGTACCGTGGCGTCCAACGTCAACCCCACCGTCAGGCGACGCCGATTGGGCCAGGAGCTCCGCCGGCTCCGGGAGGACAAGGGCCTGACGGCGGAGCAGGTGGCCGAGCGGCTACTGGTCTCCCAGTCGAAGATCAGCCGGCTGGAGAACGGCCGTCGCAGCATCAGCCAGCGCGATGTCCGCGACCTGTGCGGGGTCTACGAGGTCGAGGACCACCGGATAGTGGATTCGCTGATGCAGATGGCCAAGGATTCGCGCCAGCAAGGCTGGTGGCACGCCTTCGGCGACATTCCGTACAGCGTCTACATCGGTCTGGAGACCGAGGCGGCGTCGCTGCGGACGTACGAATCCCTGCTGGTGCCCGGTCTGCTCCAGACGCCCGGTTACGCCGAGGCGGTGATTCCCGGCACGGTCCCGGAGCTGGCGCCGGAAGACCTGGAGAAGCGCATCCAGGTGCGGATGCGCCGCCAGGAGCGGGTTCGGGAGTCGGAGCGCCCGCTGCGGCTGTGGGTCGTCCTGGACGAGAGCGCGCTGCGCCGGGTGGTCGGCAGCCACCTGATCATGCGCGAGCAACTGGAGCACCTCGCCGAGGTGAGCACGCTGCCGCATGTGACGGTGCAGGTGCTGCCCTATGACACCGGCGCGCACGCCGGGATGTCGGGGACGTTCTCGATCCTGGAATTCGATGACGCCGCCGATTCCAGCGTGGTCTACATCGAGGGTGTCACCAGCGATCTCTATCTGGAGAAAACCAACGATGTACACAAATACACCATTATGTACGAGCATCTACGGGCGCAGGCATTGAGCGCGGACGCCAGTCGCGAGTTCATCGCGGAGGCCGCCAAGCGGCATGCGGACGCGATGAGTTGAAGGCGCTGGGGCGGGGGCGACGGTCCCAAAAGTGCGGAATATTAAATTCCGGCGAACGGGCCCGCACGGTACACCTGAGCCACCGCGTCTGAAAAGAGATCACGGAATATGCCATTCGGACGGGTGAACGGCCCTCTGCGGCCGGTGATGTTGGCGCGTAGCGTCGTCCTCACCGAATCCGCGGTAACTCAGCGTAAGGTGGAGTGAAAATGGCCGTTCAGCCCAATTCCGCGTTCTCCTGGACCAAGTCCTCGTACTCCGGCGGCAATGGCGCCTGTGTGGAGATCGCCGTACCGACCACTGCGGCCATCGCGGTGCGCGACTCCAAGGTCCCCGACGGTGTGCGCCTCACCTTCGACAACTCCTCTTGGAGCAGCTTCGTGTCGGACGTCGCCACGGGCGCGTTCGACCTCTCCTGAGCCGAGTCGTCACCGACCACAGTCCGTGTGACGTCAGCGCAGTTATGAGCCCTCTCGACTGGATCGCCGTCCCGGCCGAGGGGGCTCGGCCATGTCCGCGTACGGGCGGGCGCCCCGGACCGCCACGGGCGGTCATCGGCCCGGCCGCTCAGCGGAGTTCGGCCACGTAGCGGTCGGTGCCCGGGACGGTGGGGATGAAGGGGGCCACCAGCTCGACGCGGCCCAGGCCGGCGGCGGCGACCTCGGTCGCCAGGTCGGTGAAGTGCGCCGCCCAGGCGCGCCGCGGGTCCTCTTGGAGGAACCACAGCAGGGTCAGCCGGGTATCCACCCCCTCTACCTGTTTGACGTAGGCCATCCGGTCGCCGGGCAGCGGTGTCGGCCGGAAGACGGTGACCAGCGCCGACGGCGAGTCGGCCAGGCGCCGCGGCAGATGGTGGGAGCACAGCCACTCCAGCAGGGCGGCGCGTGACTGCGGGCCGTCCGCGTCGATCACCTCCAGCACCAGCCCGGCGTAGGGGTGGTCGAGTGCGTGGAAGTCGCGGGGGCCGGCCGCGCCGTCGCGGTAGACGGTCGCCGCGTGGTTCTGGAAGGCCGTGAAGACGTGGGTGCGGTCGTGGTGGACCCGGTCGTCGCGGTTGAGGCGCTGGTTGATGGCGACGGTCCACCGCATGTGGGCGTCGTAGCGGCCCTCGGTGAGCCAGTAGGTGGAGAGGTAGCAGCCGGCGGTGACCGGGCGGGCGACCGCGGAGCGCTCCGGGTAGCGCAGGAGTTGCAGATCGCGGGTGGCGACCCAGCGGCGGCCGGCGAAGATCCAGGGCATGGCCATCGCGCCGGCGATGTAGTGGTCGTCCTCGTACCAGCGGTTGTACGCCCGCTCGTGGCCCGGGTGTGGTTCGACCATAGTGATCAGGGCGTGGCCGGGGCGGACGCCGTAGGGGCCGGTGGCGGGCAGGGCGGCGTAGGCGGCGAGTTCGTCGGCGGCCTGCGACTTTGCGGTGTCCGCGTGCGTGGCCTGGTGGTTGGTGCGGTGGTCGGCGGGCCGGTCGGTGTGGTGGTGGTCGTCGGTCGTCATGGCGGACAGGTGTAGCTGACGTGGCGTCAGAAGGGGAGGGGTGCGGACGGGGGATCGCGGTGGCGGTTCAGCATGCGGGCAGCCCTGTCTGGTTGGCCGAAACACGTCTAAGCTGCCTGGCATCTGCAGCTAACGATGGTTAACGCAGATCATGAGCGATTGGAGCTGCCATGTCAGACCAGGCCCTGACCCTTGCCGTCGCCCCCGTCCCCGAGCTCGCCGCGCGGGCGGCCCGGACCGGCAGCTCGCCCGTACGCGACATCCTGGCGCTGACCGCCCGGCCCGAGGTGATCTCGTTCGCCGGTGGGCTGCCCGCGCCCGAACTCTTCGACGTCGAGGGGATATCCGCCGCCTTCCGGGAGGTGCTGGCGCAGGCTCCCCGGCAGGCCCTGCAGTACTCGACCAGTGAGGGTGATCCGGAGCTGCGGGCCGCCGTCGCGGCGCGCACGACGGCCCGCGGGCTGCCCACCGACGCCGACGACCTGCTGGTCACCACCGGATCCCAACAGGGGCTGACGCTGCTGGCCGCCGCCCTGCTGGAGCCGGGCGACGTGGTGCTGGTCGAGGACCCCTGCTACCTGGCGGCGCTCCAGATCTTCTCGCTCGCGGGCGCCCGGGTGGTGGCGGTGCCGACCGACGACGAGGGGCTGGATCCGGCGGCGCTGGACGAGATCGCCGCCCGCGAGAACCCCAAACTGCTCTATGTCATCCCGACGTTCCAGAACCCCACCGGGCGGACGCTGGGCGCCGAGCGGCGGGCCGCGGTCGCCGAGGTCGCCGCCCGGCGCGGACTGTGGATCGCCGAGGACGACCCGTACGGGGAGCTGCGCTTCGAGGGGGAGCCGCAGCGCTGGGTGGCGTCCCTCCCGGGGGCGGAGGACCGTACGGTGCTGCTCGGCTCGTTCTCGAAGGTGATGGCGCCCGGGCTGCGGCTGGGCACGCTGCGGGCGCCGGCCGCGCTGCGGCGGGCCTGCGTCATCGCCAAGCAGGCCGCCGACCTGCACACCTCCACCATCGATCAGGCCGCAGCGGCGCGGTACTTGGCGGCCTCGGACCTGGACGCGCACCTGGCGCGGGTCAAGGACGCCTACCGGGAGCGGCGGGACGCCCTGGTGGACGGGCTGGCCGGGGCGCTCCCCGAGGGCTCGCGGTGGAACCGCCCGGCGGGCGGGATGTTCGTGTGGGCGACGCTGCCCGCGGGGTACGACGCGACCGCGTTGCTGCCGGAGGTGGTGCGGCACGACGTGGCGTACGTCCCGGGCGCGCCGTTCTTCGCCGGGCGGCCTGATCCGGCGGCGATGCGACTGTCGTTCGTGACCCACCCGGCGGAGGAGATCGGCGTGGGGCTGGAGCGGCTGCGCGCGGGGCTGGCGGCGGCGCGGCAGGCCGCGTAACGGCCGGACGGCGGCCGTCCACGGGCCCGTGGGGGGCGGATCGTGGCGGGTGCGGTCGGCGACGAGGTGGCGGTGAGCGTGCCGGGCGGCCGCACCCGGCTCCGGCGGCCTTCCCTTCGCTGCGCGGCACGCCTACGCTGACCGTCTCCACGTTTCTGACACTTCGTCAGATGCGGGACGTGGGCCGGCCGGCAGGAGGGTGCCGCATGCTGCTGCGCGACAAGACCGTCATCGTCTCCGGGGTCGGCGCCGGACTCGGCCACCAGGTCGCGGCGGCGTGTGTACGGGACGGCGCCCGGGTCGTGCTCGGCGCGCGTACCGAGCGGAACCTCGCGGCGACGGCGGCCCGGATCGACGCGTCGGGCGAACGGACGGCCTGGCGGGCGACCGACATCGGCGACGAGGCGCAGTGCACGGCGCTGGCCGGGCTGGCCGTGGCGCGGTTCGGCGGGATCGACGCGGTGATCCACGTCGCGGCACTGGACAGCCACTTCGGCGGTCTGCGGGACGCCGACTTCGACGCCTGGCAGCGGGTGGTGGACATCAACCTCTTCGGCACGCTGCGGATGACCCGCGCCTGCCTGCCGGCGATGACGGCGGACGGCGGCGGCTCGGTGGTGATCATCGGCACCCAGTCGTCGGTGGCCGCACCCTCGCAGGTGCAGCAGGCGGCGTACGCGGCGTCCAAGGGTGGGTTGGTGTCGGCGATGTACTCGCTGGCGCAGGAGGTGGGGCCGGACCGCATCCGGGTCAACACCGTGCAGCCGGGCTGGATGTGGGGCCCGCCGGTGGCGGGGTACGTGCGGCACACCGCGCGGGCCGAGGGGGTGCCGGAGTCCGAGGTGCTGGGGCGGCTCACCCGGCGGACGGCGCTGCCGGAGCTGGCCACCGACGCGGACGTGGCGGAGGCGGCGGTCTTCCTCGCCTCGGACCGGGCGCGGGCCATCACGGGGCAGTCGCTGCTGGTGAACGCGGGCGAGTTGATGCGGTAGCGGCCGGTCGCCGTCGTGCGGCCGTACGGGCCCCGGCCCGTGCGGCCGCTTTTTCGTGCCTGCCGGGGGGGACGAGTCCGGGCGCCCGGGCAGGGTCGGCAGGACTCCGCGCGCCGCTCGCTTCCGTTCGCTTTCGTTCGCTTCTTTGACCTGTGTTCATATCCATGACCGTCAAGACCCTTGACCGGCAGTCGCACCGAACGGTTCAATCCCCGGAGTTCCCCGCTCCTGAGCGGGAATTCGGCACCGCAGGACCGCGTCACGACGAAGCGCTTCCACATCTGGAACGTTCACAGGGCGGACCCCTGGAGGGGACATGAACAGTCTCGACTGGGCCGTACTCATCGGCTACTTCGGCGTGATGGTCGCGATCGGGGTGTGGTCGCACCGGCGCGTGGCGGACGTCAGCGACTTCTTCACCGCCGGGGGGCGGATGCCATGGTGGCTGTCCGGCATCTCGCACCACATGTCCGGCTACAGCGCGGTGATGTTCACCGGATACGCGGGCATCGCCTACCAGTACGGCGTCACCTCCTACGTCACCTGGTCCCTCCCGATCGCGGTCGGGATCGCCATCGGCGCCCGGCTGTTCGCCGGCCGGCTGAACCGGCTGCGGTCCCGACTCGGGGTCGCCTCACCGCTGGAGTACCTCAAGAACCGCTACGACCTGCCCACGCAGCAGGCGCTCGCCTGGTCGGGCGTCCTGCTGAAGATCGTGGACGTGGGCGCCAAGTGGGCGGCGATCGCCACCCTGTTGTCGGTCTTCACCGGGCTCTCCCTCCACCACGGCATCCTCGTCACCGGGGTGATCACCGGCATCTACTGCACGGTCGGCGGGCTGTGGGCGGACGCCCTGACCGAGCTGGGGCAGTTCGTCATCCAACTGCTGGCCGGGGTCGCGATGCTGGTGACCGTACTGGGCCGGCTGGGCGGCGTCAGCGGGTTGTGGACGGTCTGGGACCGGCTGCCGGACGGGCGCACCCAGCCGACCGCGGGCCCGTACACCCTGACCTTCCTGCTCGCCTACCTCTTCATCAAGACCTTCGAGTACAGCGGCGGGATGTGGAACCAGGCCCAGCGCTACATGGCCACCCGCAACGCCCGGGAGGCGCGGCGGTCGGCGCTGCTGTCCGCGGCACTGTGGTTCGTCTGGCCGGCCGTCCTCTTCTTCCCGATGTGGGCGGCGCCGCTCCTGGTGACGACCGACAAGCCGGACGCCTCGGACGCGTATGCGCTCCTGACCGAACGGCTGCTGCCGCACGGGCTCTTGGGGCTCGTCGTCGTGGGCTTCTTCTCGCACACCATGGCCATGTGCTCCTCGGACGCCAACGCCATCGCCGCGGTCTTCACCCGGGACATCGCGCCGGCGGTGTCGGCGCGGGCCCGGGCGTGGTCGCACCGGGCCGGGCTGGTGGCGGCGCGGCTGTCGACGGTGTGCTTCCTGGCGCTGTCGATGGCGGTCGCGACGCAGGTCGACTCGCCGGCCTTCAAGGACATCATCACCGTCGTCATCAAGTGGGTGGCCGGGCTGGTCGGGCCGGTGTCCATCCCGTTCCTGCTGGGGTTGGTGCCGGCCTTCCGCCGGTCCGGGCCGACCGCGGCGCTGGTCTCCTGGGCGGCCGGGCTGGGCGCGTTCTGGCTGACCAACTACGGGCTGGCCGGCGTGGAGTTGCAGGTGCAGATCGTGGCGCCGGTGGCGACGTCGCTGGTGCTGTTCACCCTCCTCGGCCTGCTGCGGCCGGAGCCGAGCGACGCGCGGGACGCCCTGTTGGCCAGGATCAACGACGACGGCGAGGAGGAGGACGGGGCGACCCGGTCGGCGGCGGTGCCCAGCGGGGCGTGACGGCGGGGCGTGACGGGGTGGGGGGGGGTGGCCGCGCGCCCGGGGGAGTCAGGCGCGCGGGTAGCGGGCCAGCCAGCCTGCTGCGGAGCCCGCGGGGCCGTGCAGCACGGGGCCCTGGGTCATCTCCATCGCGAAGTCGTCGGCGAGTTGGAGGATGGTGGAGCGGCCCTCCAGTTCGACCAGCCAGTCCGGGGGGAGGGCGGTCTCGCCGTGCAGGGCGCCCAGGAGGTTGCCGCAGATGGCGCCGGTGGAGTCGCTGTCGCCACCGTGGTTGACGGCGAGCAGCAGACCGTGCCGGATGTCCTCGGCGACCAGCGCGCAGTACACGCCGATCGACAGGGCCTCCTCGGCGGTCCAGCCCTCGCCCAGCGACTCGACCCGGGCGGGCGTCGGCATGCCCTGCCGCACTGCGCCGAGCGCCCGCTTGAGGGCGTCGGTGGTCTCCTCGTGGCCGGGGCGGGTGGCGAGGTGGGCCAGGGCCTTCTGGACGGCGCCGTCGAGGTCCTCGCCGCGCGCCAACGAGTGGCTGATCACGGCGAACGCGCCGGCCGCGAGGTAGCCGGTGGGGTGGCCGTGGGTCTGCGCCGCGCATTCGACGGCGAGTTGGAAGACCAACTGCGGTTCCCAGCCGACGAGCAGGCCGAACGGCGCGGATCGCATCACCGCACCGCAGCCCTTGGAGTTCGGGTTCTTCGGCGCGTCGAGGGTGCCCATCACCTCGTCGCCGAGGCCGCTGAGGCAGGCCCGGCCGGGGGCGCGGCGGGCGTAGAGCCACTCCTCGCGGGCGAGCCAGCCGTCGTCCTCCTTGCGCTCGTCGGGTCCCCAGTCGCGCTGGGTGGCGGCCCAGCGGAGGTAGGCGCGGTGGACGTCGGTGGGCGGGTGCCAGGCGCCGGTGTCGCGGCGGACCTGGGCGCGGATCAGGCCGTCCACGGTGAAGAGGGTCATCTGGGTGTCGTCGGTGACCGCACCGCGCCGCCCGAAGGCGGGGACCAGGTCGGTCACGCCGTCTTGGCCGTGCGCCTCGTGGATCGCGTCCAGCGAGTCGAACTCGACGGCGGCGCCGAGCGCGTCGCCGATGGCGCCGCCCAACAGGCAGCCGCGCACCCGGCTACGGAAGTCCTGCTGTTCGGCGCGGCCCCAGATAGCGGTGCTGCCTGCCGCTGCGTTCATGCCGAAACCCCGCTCCGCTCGGGCCCACCTTCGCCCGGCGCGCACCGGTGAAGAGCCCTCCCCCGGCCTTCGGTGCTGTGCTCGGTCACTGCGCCCTCCCGACGCTCAGACGGTCCGGGGCCTTGCGGACACCCCTGGCGCAGCACTGTATCGACCGGGAATGATCGAAACTGGGCCGGGTTTGTATCAGGTTCGTATCTTGAGGTGACAGGTGGAACGGCCCCCTGCCCGTCCCTGCTCCGCGAGGCCCCATGACTTCGCCCACCACCGCGGCCGCGCCGGGCACCGCCACGCGCTGCGCCGTACTCGACGTACGAGGGGTACTTCCGTCAGGCCGTGGAGGACATCGCGGCGTATCTGGCGGGGGAGCCGGTCCGGAAGTTGGGGTGCGGGGCCCGTCGGCCCGCGGCGCGGCCGGTCGGCGGATTTCCTCACCGGCCAGCCGTTCGATGATGGCCGCGCCGCCCACTGGGCATGCTCTCACCATGTCCGAGTACGAGTGGGACCGCACCACCATGGCCGTCGTCGCCTCGGCTCTGTCCGGTGACAGCGATGGCGCGGTGGAACTCCTCCGGCCGCTCCCCCAGCGCGATGTGTGCCATGTCGCGGTGCGGCTGGCCGCCATGGCCGCCGATGCGCTGATCGTCGCCGCCCAGGACGCCGGCGGCGACCGCGAGGAGGCGCTGTCGCAGTGGCAGCAGTGCATCCTCCAGCACGAGGCGGAGCACAGCGGGGAGTGACGCGCCGGCCCGGCCGGGCGGGGACGCCTTCCCCACCCGGCCGAGCCGGCACCGCGGTGCGGGCCGCTACTCCACCACCGGCAGCAGCTCCGGCAGGTGGCCGTCCGACGCCAGTGCGGCGGCCTGGCGCTCCGCGGGGACGTTGGCGTAGGTCGTGGTCCGGGGGCGGGCCGGGCGGCCGGCGAGGTCGGCGATGCCGATCAGGTCCTGGATGGAGCGGTAGGAGCCGTAACTCGATCCGGCCATCCGGGAGATGGTCTCCTCCATCAGGGTGCCGCCGAGGTCGTTGGCGCCGGAGCGGAGCATCTCGGCGGCGCCCTCGGCGCCCAGCTTCACCCAGCTGGTCTGGATGTTGGTGATGTGCGGGTGGAGCAGGATCCGGGCCATCGCCGTCACCGCGCGGTTGTCGCGGGTGGTGGGGCCGGGGCGGGCGATACCGGCGAGGTAGACGGGGGCGTTGGTGTGGATGAAGGGCAGCGTGACGAACTCGGTGAAGCCGCCGGTCTCTTGCTGGATCTCGGCCAGCAGCCGGAGGTGGCCGAGCCAGTGGCGGGGCTGGTCCACATGGCCGTACATCATCGTCGACGAGGAGCGGATGCCCAGCTCGTGGGCGGTCTTGATGACCTCGACCCAGGTGGCGGTGGGGAGTTTGCCCTTGGTGAGGATCCAGCGGACCTCGTCGTCGAGGATCTCCGCGGCGGTGCCGGGCAGGGAGTCCAGACCGGCGGCCTTGGCCTCGCTCAGCCACTCCCGGAGGGACAGGCCGGTGCGGGTCGCCCCGTTGACCACCTCCATCGGGGAGAAGGCGTGCACGTGCATGCCGGGGACCCGTTCCTTGACGGCGCGGGCGATGTCGAAGTACGCCGTGCCGGGCAGGTCGGGGTGGATGCCGCCCTGCATGCAGACCTCCACCGCGCCCACGTCCCACGCCTGCTGGGCGCGGTCGGCGACCTGGGAGAGGGAGAGGGTGTAGGCGTCGGCGTCCGTGCGGCGCTGGGCGAAGGCGCAGAAGCGGCAGCCGGTGTAGCAGACGTTGGTGAAGTTGATGTTCCTGGTGACGATGTAGGTGACGGCGTCGCCGACCGTGGCGCGGCGCAGGTCGTCGGCGATCTGGCAGAGCGCGTCCAGCGCCGGGCCGTCGGCGTGCAGCAGGGCGAGCGCCTCGGCGTCGGTGAGCTTCGTCGGGTCGTCGGCGGCCTGGGAGAGGGCCTGCCGGACGTCGGCGTCCAGACGGGAGGGCACCATGCCGGGCGCGGCGGCCTCGCGCAGCGCCTCCCAGTCGCCGTACACCTCGTCGAAGTCGTCGCGGCGGTCCGCCGTGCGGCCCTCGGTGTCGATGGTGCGGTGCAGGTCCGTGCGGCCGGAGGAGACGAACCCTTCGTCGGGCTCCTGCCAGGGGTGGCCCGTCACCACGGCGTCCTCCCGGGCCAGGCCGGTGGCCGGGTCGGCGAGGGCGGTGACGTGCGGCAGCAGCCGCGGGTCCAGCCAGGGCTCGCCGCGCCTGACGAACTCCGGGTAGACCGCGAGGCGTTCGCGCAGCTGGAAGCCCTCGGTCGCGGAGTGCTCGGCGAGCGTGTCGATCTGGGGCCAGGGGCGCTCGGGGTTGACGTGGTCCGGGGTGAGCGGGGAGACGCCGCCCCAGTCGTCGATGCCGGCCCGGAGCAACCGGCCGTACTCCCCGTCCACCAGGTTGGGCGGCGCCTGGAGGCAGGCGGTGGGGCCCATGATGTGCCGGGCGACGGCCACCGTGGCGACCAGCTCGTCGAGTTCGGCGTCGGGCATCCCGCGCATCGCGGTGTCCGGCTTGGCGCGGAAGTTCTGCAGGATGAGTTCCTGGATGCCGTGGTAGGCGCGGGAGATCCGGCGCAGCGCGAACAGCGACTCGGCGCGCTCCTCGTAGGTCTCCCCGATGCCGATCAGCAGGCCGCTGGTGAACGGCACGGAGCTGCGTCCGGCGTCCTCCAGGACGCGCAGCCGCACGGCGGGCTCCTTGTCCGGCGAGCCGTAGTGCGGGCCGCCGGGCTCGCTCCACAGGCGCTCGGCGGTGGTCTCCAACATCATGCCCATCGACGGGGCGACGGGCTTGAGCCGCTGGAAGTCCGTCCAGGACATCACGCCGGGGTTGAGGTGGGGCAGCAGCCCGGTCTCCTCAAGGATGCGGATCGCGATGGCGCGGACGTAGGCGATGGTGTCGTCGTACCCCTCGGCCTCCAGCCACTCGCGCGCCTCGAGCCAGCGCTCCTCGGGCTTGTCCCCGAGGGTGATCAGGGCTTCCTTGCAGCCGAGTTCGGCGCCGCGGCGGGCGATCGCCAGCACCTCGTCGGGGGACATGAACATCCCGTGGCCGGCCCGGCGGAGCTTGCCGGGGACGGTGGCGAAGGTGCAGTAGTGGCACTTGTCGCGGCACAGACGCGTCAGCGGGATGAAGACGCTCTTGGAGTACGTGATGACGCCGGCGCGTCCGGCGGCCTCCAGTCCCGCGTCGCGCACCCGGGCCGCCGAGGCGCACAGGTCCACCAGCTCCTCGCCGCGCGCCTGGAGGAGCACCGCGGCCTCGGTGACGTCCAGTGCCACGCCGTCCCGGGCCCGCTTGAGTGCCCGGCGCATCGCGTTGGCCGTCGGCCTGGGGGCCGTCCCGCTCCGGTCGGCCCCGTCCGATACCTGGTCAGATCCCCGGTGGGAGCCCTGGTCGGATCCCTGCGCGCTGGAAGTCATGCCCCCGAGCATACGAGCGACTGCTGACATCTCCGCGACTGGATCCGAGGCGAACGGTGTGCTGCTGATCACGTTAAACGGAGGTTGTCTCCGCACGACTGGGGCACTGCCCGGAAGGCGGCCGCGGCATGCCTCGGGCCGGGTCCGGCATGCCGCGGGCCGGTCCGGCGGGGCCGGACCGGCTCGGTGCGCCACGATGGTCAGAGCGAGCTGAGCAGTTCCTCGGAGTAGGTCCGGGTCAGGAACTCCATGTTGTGGCCGTCGGGGTCGTCTACGTACACGCCCCGGCCGCCGTCGTGGTGGTTGATCTCCTGCGGCTTGGAGTGCCTCGGGTCGGCCCAGTAGCGCAGGTCGCGCTCCTGTATGCGGGCCAGGATCCCGTCGAACTCCTCCTCCGTCACCAGGAACGCATAGTGCGTGGCGACGAACTCCCTGCCGCCGGCGACGTGCTCGGCGTAGTCGAGGGTCACCCCGTTGTCCATCTTCAGCGCGGCGAACGGGCCGAACGCCTTGGGTTCGGGGGCGTCCAGCAGGTCGGCGAGGAAACGGGCCGAGGCGAAGCGGTCCTTGCTGTGCACGATCGTGTGGTCGAGGCGGGGCATGGCGTCTCCTTGGTCTCCGAGAGTTCGACGGAACTCCTTTGGGGAGGTAGGTCCCTGGTGCCTTCACCTTCGACGCTACGCCCGGCCGCACCGGGACGGATCGGTCTGAGGTACCGCTCCACGGGAGCGCACCGTACGCCGATGGCCCTAGGACCGGTCCGGTGGGGCAGGGTCGCGCTCTACGGGTGGGGGCACCAGGTGCGGCACTCGGGCCCGGCGCCCGGTCACAGGTACTGCGCGTAGTCGTCCAGGGTCCGCAGGACCTCCGCCTCACCGGCCGCCGGCAGCTGGAGGACCACCTCCCGCAGGCCCAGTTCCCGGTAGTGCGCCAGCTTCCCGGGCGTCGGCCGGACCGCGTACGGCACCACCTCCGGTTCGCCCGTGCGGCCGGCGTCCGCCCAGGCGCGCCGCAGGGCCGGGAGGGTCTCCGACAGGCCGCCGCCACCGATGGGCAACCAGCCGTCCGCGGTGGCCGCGATCTCCGCCAGGAGCTTGGGGCCGGCCGCGCCGCCCAGCAGGACGCGCGGTGCGCCACCGACCGGCTTGGGGTGGGCCAGGGAGGCCCGGACGGAGCCGAAGGGGCCTTGGTACGCGGTCGGTTCGTCGGCCCACAGGGCACGCATCAGCGCCAACCGGTCGCGGACCAGGGCACGCCGGGTCGTCCACTGCACTCCGTGGTCGGCCGCCTCCTCGACGTTCCAGCCATAGCCGACGCCGAGGGTGAAACGGCCGCCGGAGAGGTGGTCCAGGGTCGCGATCTGCTTGGCGAGGTCGACCGGATCGTGCTGGGCGACGAGCGTGATGCCGGTGCCCAGGCGGAGCCGCTCGGTGACCGCGGCGGCCTGGCCGAGGGCGATGAACGGGTCGAGGGTGCGGCCGTATTCGCGGGGCAGCGGCTCGCCCATGGGGGCCGGGGTGTCCCGGGAGGCGGGGATGTGGGTGTGTTCGGGCAGATACAGCCCGTCAAAGCCGCGCTGCTCCAACTCGTGGGCCAGCCGGACCGGCCGGATCGTCTCATCGGTCAGGAACAGGGTGGTCGCGATGCGCATTCTGGGGGTACCTCCGCGTCAGAAGTGGTCGGGCGTCGGGAGTGGTCAGGCAGGTGGAGTGACCGCATGGTGCCGCACCGTCCGCGAGTTATCCACAGGGCTTTCCCCGCGTGTCACACGCGCGTACAACAGTTTTCACAGCGCGCAACGGCGCAGGGACGGCACGAGCGCGACACGCGGCGGACGGGCGGCGCGGGCGCGCACCGCGTTCCGCGGCGGACGGGCCGCGGCGGGACGGGCACCGACGACTTAAAGGGGGCGGAGATGGAACGACGCGAGGTACTGAAGAGGTCGGCGGCCGCCGGCGCGGCGGGGGGCACTGACCCTCGGACGGGTGAGCTTCGCCGCGGCGGCGCCGCCCGCAGGGCCGGCCGGGGGCGGGCCGGCCGAGCAGAGCCGCACGGTCACCGGCCATCTGCCCGTCGGCGCACCCGACTTCGTCTACGTCCCGATCGACGTCCCGCGCGGCGTACGGGAGATCGCGGTCGCGTACCGCTACGACAAGCCGACCGTGCCCGACGGCACCGCGGGGAACGCCTGCGACATCGGCATCTTCGACGAGCGCGGCACGGCGCTGGGCGGCGCCGGCTTCCGCGGCTGGTCGGGCGGGGCGCGGACGGAGTTCTTCCTGCGGGCCGACGACGCCACCCCCGGCTACCTCCCGGGCCCGGTCAACGCCGGCACCTGGCACCTCGCCCTCGGCCCGTACACGGTCGCCCCGCAGGGCCTGGACTACGAGGTCACCATCACCCTGCGGCACGGCCCCCCGGGGACGACCCCGGCGCCCGTGCACCCTCCGGAGCGGGCCCGTGGCCGGGGCCGCGCCTGGTACCGCGGGGACAACCACCTGCACTCCGTGTACTCCGACGGCAAGCGCACCCCGGCCCAGATCGCGGCGCTGGCCCGGGGCGCCGGGCTGGACTTCCTCACCACCACCGAGCACAACACCACCGCCAGCCACCGCGCCTGGGAGGGGCTGTGGGGCGACGACCTCCTGATCCTGACCGGCGAGGAGGTCACCACCCGCAACGGCCATGTGGTGGCGATGGGCACCGACCCCGGCGTCTTCATCGACTGGCGCTACCGGGCCCGGGACAACGCCTTCGGCCGGTACGCCCGGGCCATCCGCCGGGCCGGCGGCCTGGTCATCCCGGCGCATCCGCACGCCACCTGCGTCGGATGCAGCTGGAAGTTCGGGCTGAACGAGGCCGATGCGGTCGAGGTGTGGAACGGCCCGTACGGCCCCGACGACGAGATCACCCTCGCCGAGTGGGACAACACCCTGGTCGCCCACTCCCGGGGCGGCGGCGCCTGGCTGCCCGCCGTCGGGCACAGCGACGCGCACCGCGATCCGGACGTGGTCGGCCTCCCGCAGACCGTTGTCCTGGCCGACGACCTCTCGCGCCGCGCCCTCCAGGACGGCATCCGGGCGGGCCGGGTGTGGATCGCCGAGTCCGCCGGGATCGACCTCGCCTTCGCCGCCACCGGCGAACGGGCGAACACGCCGGGATCGGCGAGCGCCTGGCGCTGCCCGGTGCGGCCGGGGTCACCGCCCGGCTGACGGTCTCCGGGGCCCCCGGCTGCACGGTCTCCTTCGTCACCGACCAGGGCCGCCGGCACACCGCACCACTGCCGCCGTCCGGGCAGGGCACGGTCACCTGGCGGACCACGCCGGACAACGCCGCCTATATACGCGCCGAGGTCCGCCACCCGTCGTCGGCGGCGGACCTCCCGGGCCCGATGGCGGCGCTCACCAATCCGATCTTCCTGGGAGGGGGGTAGCGCGGGACAGGCGTGGGGCGGGGTGGGGGTGGGGCGGGGGCGGGGGGGGGAGCCCCCCCAAGGGCCCCGAGCCCCGAGCCCCCCGCTCCTCCCCTACTCCTCCACCACCAGCGCCGGCGTGGCTCGGGTGAGCACCTCGCCGCGGAAGAAGGCCGGGCTGCGGCGCTGCATCACCAGCATGAGTACGACGCCGAGGAGTAGCAGGCCGACGCCGATGAGGAACACCGACCCGATGCCGAAGACCGAACTGCCCGACCCGTACGCCGGGTTCCACATGTCGATCAGCGTCTTGGCGAAGACCGATGCCAGCAGCACTCCGCCCAGCAGTGGGAAGACGCCCTTGAGGAAGAGGTCGCGGACGGAGTTGCGCAGCTCGCGGCGGAAGAACCAGGCGCAGGCGAAGGCGGTGATCGAGTAGTAGAAGCAGATCATGAGGCCCAGCGCGTAGATGGTGTCGATCAGCACGTTCTCGCTGATGAAGCTCATCACGGCGTAGAAGACGCCGGTGGCGACGCCGGCGGCGATGGTGGCCTGGCCCGGGGAGCGGAAGCGCGGGTGGATCTTGGCGAAGGAGGCCGGCAGTGCCTCGTAGGTGCTCATCGCCAGGACGGTCCGGGCGACCGGGATGAAGGTGGTCTGCAGGCTGGCGGCGGCCGAGGCGAGGACCGCGACGAAGAGCAGTACGCCGAGCGCGGTGCCCATGACGGGGTTGGCGAGGGTGGCGAAGACGTTGTCGGCGGTGTGCGGGTTGCCCAGGCCCAGGCCCTTGCCGCCGACGCCGGCGAACATCTGGGAGCCCACGGCGGTGAGCAGGTAGGAGCCGATCAGCACGAGCATGGCGAGCAGGGCGGCGCGGCCGGGCGTCTTCTCGCTGCCGGCGGTCTCCTCGTTCACCGTCAGGCAGGTGTCCCAGCCCCAGAACATGAAGATCGAGAGGGAGAGTCCGGCGGTGAAGGAGGAGAAGGACTTGACCGCGAAGGGGTCGAGCCAGGTCCAGGAGAAGTGCAGGGAGCCGGCGAAGTCGCCGGAGTGCGCCTTGACCACCGCCATCGCCACGAAGACGGCGAGGACGGTGAGTTGGAGGCCGACCAGGGTGTATTGGACGCCCTTGGTCGCGGTCATCCCGCGGTAGCTGATGGCGGTGGCGACGGCGATGAAGACCAGGCACGTCAGAACGTGGGCGATCCGGTTGTGGTCCAGGGCCGCGACGGTGGGTGAGCCGGTGAGTTCGCCGAGCAGGAGGTAGAAGAACGAGGTGGCGACGCCGGCCAGGTTGGAGAGCACGATGATCGTCGCGATCACCAGGCCCCAGCCGCACATCCAGCCGACCCGCGGCCCGAATGCCTTGACGGTCCAGGTGAAGGAGGTTCCGCAGTCGGGGACGGCCTTGTTCAACTCGCGGTAGGCGAAGGCGACCAGCAGCATCGGCAGGAATCCGGCCAGGAAGACGGCGGGCATCTGCACGCCGACCTCGCCGACCGTGGGGCCGAGCGTGGAGGTCAGGCAGTAGACGGGGGCGACGGTGGAGATGCCGATCACCGCGCTGCCGAGCAGGCCGACGGAGTTACCGCTGAGGCCCTTGCTCCGGGTGTCGCCGGAGCCACTGCGGGCGTTACTTCCGGTAGCGGAGACGCTCGTTACCGTGTCTCCGGCCTGGGGCCGGGGGTCAACCTGAACCATGAACAGGACGTTAAGCGCTGCTGTTTTCGTATCCGGAAGATGATCCTCCGGCCCTCACGGCTTCACTCCGCAGGAAAAATTGATGCCCCAGACACCTATTCACAAGAAAAATTCCAGTTGAACCTTGGACTTCACGGGCGCGACTGAAGTCTTCCGCATTGCGAGAACCGCAGCACCGTCCGTTTTGCCCCGGTTCAAAATTTTCCCGTCCGAATTTCGAACGTCACACTCCGGTCACCCACACGCCGCCCGTGCGACCGCCCGCTCCTCACCCCGGCCAGACGATCGCCTGGACCTCGCTGTACGCGTGCAGCGCGTACGAACCGACGTCGCGCCCCACCCCGCTGCGCTTGAAGCCGCCGAACGGCGCCTCCATGTTCCGCCCGACCGTGTTGATGCCGACCCCGCCGGCCCGCAGCCGCCCCGCCACCCGGAAGGCCCGGGCCACCTCGCCGGACCAGACGTAGTCCAGCAGCCCGTAGTCGCTGTCGTTGGCCAGCTCGATGCCCTCCTCCTCGTCGTCGAACGGGACCACCGTCACCACCGGCCCGAAGATCTCCTCGCGGACCGCCCGCATCGCGGGGGTGCAGTCCGCGAAGAGCGTCGGCGCCACGTAGAAGCCGCGCGCCGGCGCCGGACGCTCGCCGCCGGTGACCAGGCGGGCGCCCTCCTTCACCGCCAGTGCGGTGTACGCCTCGATGCGGTCCCGGTGCGCGGCCGAGATCACCGGGCCGACCACCGTGCCCGGCTCCCGCGGATCGCCGACGGTCAGGTGCTCCGCGTACCGCGCCAACCCCGCCACCAGCCGCTCGTAGATCCCGCGCTGGGCCAGCACCCGGGTCGGCGCGGTGCAGATCTGGCCGCTGTAGAAGGAGAAGGTGGTGCCGATCCCGGACACCGCCGAGGCCAGGTCGGCGTCGTCGAAGACCAGCGCCGCGCCCTTGCCGCCGAGCTCCATCAGTTGCCGCTTCATCCCGCGGCCGCACTCCTCGGCGATCCGTTGCCCCACCGCGGTGGAGCCGGTGAAGCTGACCATGTCCACGCCGGCGGCCGCCACCGCCGCCTCGCCGACCTCCGGCCGCGCCCCGCTGACGACGTTGACCACCCCCGGCGGAACGCCGGCCTCCGACAGCGCCTCGGCCATCCGGTACACCGACAGCGGGTCCTGCGGGGCCGGCTTGACCACCACCGTGTTGCCCATCGCCAGTGCCGGCGCGACCTTCCCCGCCGGGTTGGCCCACGGGTTGTTGTAGGAGGTGATGCAGGTGACCACGCCCACCGGGCGACGCACCGCGACCGCCCCGAAGACGCCCCCGCCGCCCATCGGCCCGGCCGCGTTGATCTGCGGCGGTAGGGCGGTCTCCACCGGCTCCAGGGCCCCGCGGGCGTACCGCTCGAACCGGGCCGCGGACACCCCGACCTGGAGGGCCCGCGCCGTCCCGGTCGTCGCGCCGCTCTCCGCCTGCGCCAGCTCCGCGTAGCCGGCGGCCTCCCGGCGGATCACCCGCGCCGCCCGGTCCAGGACGGCCGCCCGCTCCTCGGGGGCGGTCCGCGACCAGCCGTCGAAGGCGTCCCGGGCCGCGTCAACGGCGGCCGCCACCTGCGCCCGGCCGGCTTCCGGGGCCGCCCCGACGGCCTCCTCGGTCGCCGGGTTGATCACGTCGTAGTGGCCGCCCTCGGGCACCACCCACTCCCCGCCGATGAACAGCCGCTGCCCGTCCGCGCCGGCCGCGCGCCCGCCCGTGCTCACCTGGTGCTCACCGTCCTCGTGTCCCGCCCGGACCGCAGTACGGTCCCGGGCACCGCGCCGGTCACCGTGTCGTCCCGGATCGTCTCCACCCCGTTGACCCGCACACTGACCACGCCGATCGCCCGGGAGTCCAGCCGCGGGCTGTCCCCCGGCAGGTCGTGCACGAGCGTCGCGGCCCCGGCGTCGATCCGCTCGGGGTCGAAGAGCACCAGATCGGCGTGGTAGCCCTCGGTGATCCGGCCCCGTTCGCGCAGCCCGAACAGCTGCGCCGGGTCGTCGGTCAGCATCCGCACCGCCTGCTCCAGCCCGACCAGCTTCCGCCCGCGCAGGCAGTCGCCGAGGAAGCGGGTGGTGTACGGGGCGCCGCACATCCGGTCCAGGTGGGCGCCGGCGTCCGAGCCGCCCAGCAGGACGTCCTCGTGCTGCCAGGTCTGCTGCCGCAGCGCCCAGCTGTCCGGGTCGTTGTCGGTCGGCATCGGCCAGAGCACCGTGCGCAGTGCGTCGTTGGCGCAGATCTCGACCAGGCAGTGGAAGGGGTCCTGTCCGCGTTCGGCGGCGATGTCGCGCACCACCCGCCCGGACAGTCCCGCGTTGGCCGGCGTGTAGGTGTCCCCGATCACGTACCGCGCGAAGTCGGTCAGTCGCCGGAACACCCCGGCTTCCTTGCTGTGTGCCCGGCGCAGCATCTCGGCCCGGACGTCGGCGTCGCGCAGCCGGGCGATCCGCTCGGGCACCGGGAGGCCAAGGACGTCGCCCCAGCCCGGGATGAGGTTGAGGGCGCAGAAGGTGCCCAGTGACATGTTCATCGGGGTGAGGATCGGCATGGTCAGGGCCACGATCCGGCCGCCGGCCTTGCGGGCCCGTTCGCTGGCGACGAGTTGCCGGGGCACCCGTTCGGGGACCGCGGCGTCGATGGTCAGCACGTTCCAGTTCAGCGGGCGTCCGGCCGCAGCCGACATCTCCACCAGCAGATCGATCTCGTCGTCGTCGAACCGGTCCAGGCAGCCGGCGACGATCGCCTCCAGTTGCGTGCCCTCGTGCTCGCCCACCGCCCGGGACAGCGCGAGCAGTTCGCCGGGGCGGGCGTGCCGGGAGGCGACGGGTTTGCCGTCGCCGTCGGAGTGGGTGGACGACTGGGTGGTGGACAGCCCCCACGCGCCGGCGGCCATCGCGTCGTGGAAGAGCCGGATCATCGCGTCGAGTTGGGCGGTGGTGGGCTGTCCGCCGATCGCGTCCGGGCCCATCACGTGGCGTCGTAGCGCGCAGTGCCCCACCATGAAGCCGGCGTTGACCGCGATCCGCCCCTCCAGCGCGTCGAGGTACTCGCCGAACGTGTGCCAGTCCCAGGGTGCGCCCTCTTCCAACGCGACCAGCGACATCCCCTCGACCTTGCTCATCATCCGCCGGGTGTAGTCGGCGTCTTCAGGCCGGTCGGGGTGGAGCGGGGCGAGGGTGAAGCCGCAGTTGCCGCCGGCGACGGTGGTCACGCCGTGGTTGAGGGACGGGGTGGCGTACGGGTCCCAGAACAGTTGGGCGTCGTAGTGCGTGTGCGGGTCGATGAACCCGGGGGCGAGGACCAGTCCCCGCGCGTCCTCGCTCGTCCGGGCCTCCTCGGCGACGGTGCCGGGCTCGGCGATCACGGCGATCCGCCCGTCCCGGATGCCGACGTCGGCGGCGAAGGCCGGCGCGCCCGTGCCGTCCACGACGGTCGCGGCCTGGATGAGGTGGTCGAGCATGGCGTGCGTCCTTTCTCGGATGCGGGGCGCGTGCGGGGCGCGTGTGGGGCGGGCGGGGTGCCGCGCGGCTGCGGGTCGGCCCGGGCGTGGGGGCACGGCGGAACCAGCGGGACCGCCGCGCTACGGCCGGGGCCCGGGCCCGCCCGGTTCAGCCGGCCGTCCGCGCTCAGCCGGCCGTCGCGGTTCAGCCGGCCGTCCCCGCGGCCCGCCGGAAGCGGGTGGTCCGGTGCACCGGATCGGTGTCGATCTTCGGGATGACGTGCTCGCCGATCAGCTTGATGGTGTTCATGGTGTCCTCGGCGGACACCCCGATCGGCAGCCCGAAGGAGAGCTGGTCGGCGCCGGCCTGCTCCCAGCGCTTGCACTGCCGCAGCACCTCGTCGGGGTCGCCGCAAATCATCAGCTCCTCGGCGATCAGCAGCTCGATGATCTCCTCGGTGTAGTCCGGGAGCAGTTCGGGCCACTCCGGGATGCCCTCCGGCCGCGGGAAGGTGTCGTGGTAGCGGAAGAGCAGCGACTGGAGGTAGTTGAGCCCGCCGCCGACCGCGATCTGCACGGCCTTCTCGTGCGTCTCCGCGCAGATGGCGGTCGACGTCACCATCACGTTGTCGTTGACGAAGTCCCCGACCGGCTCGGCGTCCTTGACCGCGTTCTTGTACGAGTCGACGACCCACTCCATGTCGGCGACCTTCTGCACGCTGAAGCCGAGGACGCCCAGCCCCTTCTTCCCGGCCATCGCGTACGAGGACGGCGATCCGGCGGCGTACCACATCGCCGGGTGCGAGGCCCCGTACGGCTTGGGCAGGATCTTGCGGGGTGGAAGTTGCCAGTGTTTGCCGTGGAACCCCTGGTACTCGTCCTGGAGCCACATCTTGGGGAATTCCGCGATGGTCTCTTCCCAGATCTCCTTGGTGTGGTTCATGTCGGTGATGCCCGGCAGGAACCCCAGGATCTCGTGGCTGCCGGCGCCCCGTCCGGAGCCGAACTCGAACCGCCCGGCGGACAGGTGGTCGAGCATGGCGACCTTCTCGGCGACCTTCACCGGGTGGTTGACCGGGGCGAGCGGGTTGAAGATGCCGGAGCCCAGGTGGATCCGGTCGGTCGCGTGCGCGAGGTAGCCGAGGTAGACGTCGTTGGCGGAGAGGTGGGAGTACTCCTCCAGGAAGTGGTGCTCGGAGGCCCAGGCGTACTTGAAGCCGGACTTGTCCGCCTGGATGACGTACTCGGTCTCCTCCATCAGTGCGTGGTGCTCGGCCTCCGGGTCGGCCTGCGCTCGTGCGGCGGGCACGTAGCCCTGCACAAAGAGCCCGAATTCCAAGGGGTTCACCGTCCCTTACCCGCTGCTGCGGCTATTTCTGACGTACCGTCAGATTGGATGCCACCGACTGTTCCAGCGGCACCCGAACCCGTCAATACCCGCAACCACGCGAACCTGACGGTGCATCAGCTACGGGTCGGCGGGCACCGGCCCGGCGGGTCGACGGGCACCGGCCCGGCGCCCTCAGAACGGGCTGACCCCGGCCAGCCACCCCCCGTCGATCACGAACGGCTGCCCGGTGATGTACGACGAGTCCTCCCCCGACAGGAACAGCGCCAGCCGGGCCACCTCCTCCGGCCGCCCGATCCGCCCCAGCGGCACCAGCTTCCGGTACAGCTCGTCCACGGCCCGCGCGCTCTCCACCGGATCCGCCGACGGATCCAGCGCCGCCGGGTTCGTCATCGGCGTGTCCACCGCTCCCGGGCACACCGCGTTCACCCGTATCCCCTGCGCCGCCAGCTCCAGCGCGGCGACCCGGGTCAACCCCACCACCGCGTGCTTGGTGGCGGCATACGCCCCGACGAACGCCATCCCGGTCAGCCCCGCGTACGAGGCGGTGTTGACGATCGTCCCGCCGCCGGCCGCCGCGATCCGCGGCGCCACCGCCCGCATCCCCAGAAAGCAGCCCGTCTGGTTGACCGACACCACCTGCTGGAACTCCTCCAGCGGGGTGTCCACCAGGGCGTTGAACCGCAGGATCCCGGCGTTGTTCACCAGCCCGTCGATCTTCCCGAACGCCTCCCCGGCGGCCTCGACCAGCGCCGCCCAGTCCCCCTCCACCGCCACGTCCAGATGCACGAACCGAGCCCGCTCCTCGCCCAGTTCCGCGGCCAGCGCCTTCCCCGGTTCGTCCAGCACGTCGCCGAGCACCACCCGCGCCCCCTCCGCCACGAAGAGCCGCGCCTCCTGCTCCCCCTGCCCGCGCGCCGCCCCGGTGATGACGATGACCCTGCCGTCGAGCTTGCCCATGCCTGCGCTCCTGTGGTGTGCGTACGGATGACGGTCCCTGCGTGCGCGCGCTCAGTCGTTCAGCAACGGCCCGACCTCGGCCCCGAAGGCCGCTATCTGATCGACCAGTTCCGCCCGCTCCCGGCTGCGGAACCGCACCTGGACCTGCTGCACCCCCATCGCCCCGTACTCCCGCAGCGAGGCGGCGATCCGCTCCGGCGCCCCGACGAGCGTCCGCCGCCCGACGTCCCACCCGGGCTCCCCCACGTACACCGGCTCGACGATCGCCCCGATCTCGATCGGCTCCCCGATCCCCGCCTCCTCCCGCAGCCGCCGCGCCGTGGCGATCTGCCGCGGCAACTGCTCCCTCCGGTCCCCCTGCGGCAGCCACCCGTCCCCCTTCACCGCGGCCCGCCGCACCGCCGCCGGGGACGAGCCCCCCACCCACACCGGCGGGCGCGGCGTCTGCACCGGCCGCGGCGCCTGCCCCAACCCCCCGAACGCGAACCGCTCCCCCTTGAACTCCGGGAACTCCTCCTCCCCCAACGCCACCTTCAACGCATCGATCGCCTCGTCCAGCAGCGCGCCGCGCCGCGCGAAGTCCACCCCGACCGCCTCGAACTCCTCCCGCACGTGCCCGGCCCCGACCCCGAGGACCAACCGCCCACCCGACAGCCGGTCCAACGTCGCGTACTGCTTGGCGCTCAGCAGCGGGTGCTTCAACCCCACCACCGCCACATGACTCAGCAGCCGCACGCGTTCCGTGACGGCCGCCAGATAGGAGAGCGTGGCCACCGGGTCGTACCAGACCGTCCCCATCGGCCCCGCCAGTCGCCGCGGAATCGCCACGTGCTCACAGCACGCGACGTAGGCGAACCCGGCCCGGTCCGCCGCCCGCGCCACCGCCACCAGATCCGCCGGCCCGGCCGCCGCCTCCCACCCCTCCGCGAAGAGCGTGCTCTGCGCCTGCACGGGAAGCTGCATCCCATACACCAGCCGCCCTTGCGGCAGCACTTGCACCATGACTGCACCCCTTGTCCGTCCCTGCGCCACGCCGCCGCGTGCCGCGCGAAGTGCGGACATGGTGATACCTGACGGCCCATCAGACAAGGGCGCGGACACCACGGCGGCCCCGCCCTCCCCGATCCCCGGGGCGGACGGGGCCCACCTCCCTCACCGCGCCGCACCCGGCACGGCACCCTTCAGGGGACCGCCCGGGACGCTCCCCGCAGGACGGACCTGGCCGCGGGCCACACCCGCCGGCCCCGGTCGGGGGAGCTCCTAGCCGGGGGTATCCCCCGGCTCACCCAGTCGAGCACCGCGACTGACCGCCACCCGACGGACGTCCCGCAACGCCCGCGCCAAATGCCCTGCCAAGAACCGGAGTTCCCGCTCCGACACCTTCGACTCGCCGAGCATCCCCTCCGCATGGGCGACCAACTCATCAGCCATATCGAGCTGAACGGCCTCCACCCGATCCGCCATCCGGGAGACGAACCCCTCCCCGTCCCCCAGGACGAAGCAGGTCTTCCCCTCCGGTGACACCCACGGCAGCAGTCGGGCCTCCCCCATCTCGCTCACCGCCCGGCCACCTCCACCCGGCGCCGACCCGAGGCGGGCCCTAACAACCGCAACAGCGGCTCGAAGATACGGGCGATACAGTGCGGCATGTCGACCTGCTTCCGTCAGGTTGGCCACGCCCCCGGGCCGTTCGCAGCGGTCGCGGGGGTCTCCGGTGATCACTTACGGAACGACCGTATGGCGCCTGCGGCCGGCGAGGGGGCACAGTTTGTGCCCCCACCACCTTCACGCGGCCAATGCGCCGATCTTCACCGCGAGTTCGCTTGCCCTGCGCCGCTGGGCCGGGCTCTTGGACTCGGACTCCTCCAGGAGGATGCGGCGGGCGTAGCCGTTGTAGCGGATGGTCTCCGGGGCAGCCTCGTACGCCTTGCGCAGAGTGGCCAGTGCCGCTTCCGGCTGGCCGTCGAGCTGGTAGCCGCGGGCCTCCTCGATGCGGTGCCGAGCCCGGCGCGGGCGGGACGGCAGGGCGGCAGTGACGTCTGCGGCCGTTGCCTGCCGGACGCTCTCTGGGCCCGAGTGCAGCTCGACCGCGATGGTTACGGCGTGTGCGCCCATAACCGCGCGGGAGAAGGAAGTCACGGGGTGGTAGTAGCCGCCAGACAGCCGTTCGGCCACAGTACGGGCGGTGTCCCAGTAACGCCAGGCCGTGCCCGTGTCACCGCGGCGGGCGGCGGTATATCCGGCCTCGAACCGCAGCGCGCCCGTAATGGCGAGCACGTCCGCCCCCGCATCCGGCAAGAGCGGCTCCAGGTAACGCAGCGTCGCCAGGTTCACCGCATCCGCCGCATCGAAGTGGGCGTGCCCGCTGTCCCGGTGTGCCTGGGTCGCCAGCCAGGCGGCAACGCCGATGGCGTGCGGATCCTCGGACTCCTGCGCGGCGACCATGCCGCGCTCCACCGCCCGCCACAGCAACGCCGGATCCGGCTGGTACGCGAGGAAAAACTGGCTCAGGCCGTACACCTCGGCGAGCAGTCCCTGCGCCGTGCGGCGCTCGCGGCCCGAGTCGGCTTGGAGGACAGCGAGCTGCGCGTCCTGGATGAGCTCCGGGAGGAGGGCCCCGATGACATCGCGGTGGTTCGGCGCAGAGTGCCGGGCCTGCCAGGCCCGCACCAGTCGCGCCCGCAGGTGCCTGGCGCTCGGCGCAGGGTGCCGCGAGACCAGAGGGAAGGCGTCGATGGCCGCCCGCACCTGGGGCAACCGCGGATGGCCAGGGCCGGTGAACATAGCGACGGACATGGACTGATCGCCTGTGAGATCGGCGAGGTCCCCGACGCGCAGGACCTCGGCGATCCGCAGGATCACCGGGAGCTTGGGCATCTGGAGGCGCCCGCACTCCACCTGTTTGACCCAACTCGGCGACTTTCCCAACAGTCCGGCGAGCACGGTCCGGCTCATCCCGCGTCGGGTCCGGAGGATCTGCATGCGCTGACCGAAGACAACAGGTTCGACCACCGGGTCGGGCGTAGCATCAGATGTCACGACCTTGCCCCTTTCTGGACAGCTCGTCACTGCCAGCGTAGGGCTCAAGACCGTCCGCATCACTTCCGCGCGCAGACTGCGCGCAGTGACCGACATTGACGCTTCGTCAGTTCCGTACGTCGGGGCCCTCAAGTGCCGCCAGCTCAAGACGAATCAGCGCCTTGGCCGCGTCACCATAGACAGCCGACCGCGCCAGGAGACTGAACGCCTTCTCATAGACACTGATCTGCTCCGGATCGGTATGTGTCGGAGCTCCCCCGTACAGCTCGATCTCCACGCGCTTCCCGTCGGAGATCCCGAACGAGTGGCCGGGATAGAGGTACTGCTCCGCCCGGTCCGGAACGATGCCTAGCCGCAAGCCAGGGAGTTCGTACGACGCCAGGAGCCTGGCGAGCTGCCCTCGCATGACGTCGCGCCCCCCGATGTTCGCGCGCAGGGCCTCTTGGGCGAGGACCACGTGGTACATGCGCCCTTCCTCGCCGATAAGCCGGGCGCGCTCAATCCGCCCCTGAACACCAGCTTCAAGGTCATCGGGCGTTCGATGGAAGTCAATGACCAGGCGCAGCATCGCGCGCACGTAGTCGGGAGTTTGGAGATGCCCCCAGATGACGTTCGCGCAATATTGCTTGGTGTCCTTCGTACTGCGCGCCAGGTCGAGGAATTCCTGTTGCGTTGGCCCCACACCTTGGCGAAGGAGGGCATCCCATCCACTGAACTCGTAGTCCGTACTCACGTTCCACCCTTCCTCGAAGCTTGCAGGCACGAGCCAACCGTAGGCGGGAGAAGTGGTCGACCACGAGCGCCCTAGGCTCGTGCAAGTTCATGCACGTCGTATGTGCTGAAGCGGGGGTTGGGTGCAAGCTTCCTCGCAGAGACAGCGTTAGCCACCCGAGGAGGCCACTGTGTCGCTGCACATGTTGGGCAAAGACCCCCAGTCCAAAGAAGGTAAGTCCGCGACCGTCTACTACGACGACGTCAGGGACCGGTACCTGGTCCAGGGCCTGAAGGTGCTGGACGACGAGCGGCTGTCGCAGATGGACCTCCCGGACCATGAGACCGTCGTTGAAATCCCCAAGTACATGGTCGAGTTCTTCCCGGAGGTGAACAGTGGCGGAACCGTCGTTTGAGGACCTGTTCCGACAGGCCAAGCGCTCCGCCGTGCATCTGGAGATGAGGGACGGCTATATGCGGTCGGACTCGGAATTCGTCTCCTGGTCGCGGGACCCCGGCACCGTTCTGCCTGTGTGCGATCCGGAGTCGCGGTCCTGGCTGTCGCTGATGAAGGAGATCACCGGCCGCGGCGTCGCGGTCCGCCGGGCGCGGATCTTTTCCGAGCCGATGAGCGACTACCTCCGCTTCGAGCACTATCTGACGCCCCGCAACGTCGAGGCCGGCGAACAGGTCCGTTGGCTGCCACGCCGCAAGGCTTCGGACCTCGCGCTCCCCGGCAACGACTTCTGGCTGTTCGACGACAGTCTCGTTCTCTTCCTGCATTTCACCGGCGAGGGCGAACTGTCCCCGGACGGCGACGAAGAGCGCACGACCGAGCCGTCAGTGGTGCGCCTCTGCGCCACGGCCTTCGAAGCCGTGTGGGAGCGGGCGATCGCCCACGAGGAGTACAGGCCGGTTTGATCCACTGACAAGGCTGCACACCCCGTGTCCCGTCCGTCGCCGCCATCCAGCATCCAGCAGGCCCGTGAGGCACTGGGAAAGCGCCTGCGCGAGATCCGCCAGGACGCCGGCCTGACTGCTCGTGCTGTGGCGGCGGCGGCTGGGTGGCACGAGTCCAAGAGCTCCAGGCTCGAGAACGGCAAAACGACGCCGTCAGATGAAGACATTCGCCTGTGGACCCATGTCTGCCACGCAGAAGGCAAGGCAGCGGATCTCATCGCGACGGCACGCGGTATCGACGGCATGTACGTCGAATGGCGTCGACTGGAACGTGCTGGGCTCAAGCACGTACAAGACTCCGTACTCCCGCTGTACGGGCGAACCCGCTGGTTCCGCTTCTACCAATCCCAGGTCGTGCCGGGCTTGCTGCAAACACGGGAGTACACCCAGGCAATCCTCAGAACAGTTGTCGCCCTCCGGGATGTTCCCGGCGACATCGAGGAAGCGGTTGCGGCCCGCATGAGCCGTCAGCGCATTCTCCACAGCGGTGGACGCCGTTTCGCCTTCCTCGTGGAGGAGTGGGTGCTCCGGTCGGTCATCGGCAATCCGAGCACCATGGCGAACCAGCTCGGACACCTGATTGGCATGACTGCCGCGCCCTCTTTGAGCTTGGGCGTGATCCCCATGGGGGTCATACGCGGCCACGCCTGGCCGTGCGAATCCTTCTCCCTGTACGACGGCAAAGAGGCTGCCTCCGAGCTGGTATCCGCCAGCCTCACCATCACGCAACCAAGCGAGGTGGCCGAGTACGCCAAGACGTTCGCCGAGCTCGCGAGTATCGCTGTCTACGGCGCAGCGGCCAGGAAGCTCATCACGTCGGCACTCGATGCCCTCGGATGAAGGCACGCAAGTTCGTAGAAGTCCGTTGAGCGCGGGCTTCCGCTCTCCTTACCGTCGGAACGCCAAGCCGTTCCCCGCGTAGCGATCCGCGGCACGGACGGCCGACGTATGCCCCGCCCCGGCCGCGGAAACCTGGACAGTCGAGCGGCCGGAGCGGGTGACCCAGCCGCAGGAACCCTGCGGGTCCACGGGCCGTGCCTCGACGGTACGGCGGCACGGCCCTTCGGAAAAGAGGAGGTTGGTAGATGAGCGTCGCAGCCGTCGAGACGTACGAGACGCGCACGCCCGACGCCGAAGGCTGGCGCGGCATCCCGTTCCGGCACCCCCGGGACGTGCAGCTCGTCGCCCAGGACGACGGCGGGAAGCACGACGGGGGGCCGATGCCCCCGGAGGCACCGCGTGACCCGCAGCCGCAGGGCGGCGACGGCAAGTAGCTCCCCATCAGCCGGCCGCTCGGCTGAACGGGCCGAACCGGTCGAGCCGGTCCCGTCCGTGCGTCCACCCGTGGCGGGCGGACGGGACCCGCCCCCACGCACCGCCCACCCCCGGCACGGCCCGCCGCAAGCCGTCCGCGCGGCCGGTCAGGCCCCGCCCGCCGACGGCCCCCAAAGCCCCTCCCCAGTCAGCCCCAGCAGTTCGATCGCGTTGCCGCGGACGATCCGTTCGATGACGTCGGGGGCGAGGTGGGACATCTGGGTCTCGGCGACTTGCCGTGACTTCGGCCAAGTGGAGTCCGAGTGCGGGTAGTCCGTCTCGTAGAGGACGTTGCCGACGCCGATGGCGTCGAGGTTCTTCAGGCCGAACGCGTCGTCGAAGAAGCATCCGTAGACGTGGGCGGCGAAGAGTTCGGACGGGGGGCGGTGGACCTTGTCGGCGACGCCGCCCCAGGCGCGGTTCTCCTCCCAGACCACGTCCGCGCGCTCCAGGATGTACGGGATCCACCCGATCTGCCCCTCGGCGTACATGATCTTGAGGTTCGGGAAGCGGTCGAACTTGCCGCTCATCAGCCAGTCGGTCATCGAGAAGCAGCAGTTGGCGAAGGTGATCGTGGAGCCGACGGCGGGCGGGGCGTCGGCCGACGTGGACGGCATCTTCGACGACGAGCCGATGTGCATGGCGACGACCGTCCCGGTCTCGTCGCAGGCGCGCAGGAACGGGTCCCAGTAGTCGGTGTGGATGCTGGGCAGCCCCAGGTGGGGCGGGATCTCGCTGAAGCAGACGGCGCGGACGCCGCGGGCCGCGTTCCGGCGGACCTCCTCGGCGGCCAGGTCCGCGTCCCAGAGGGGGACGAGGGCCAGCGGGATCAGCCGGCCGCCGGCCTGCGGGCCGCACCACTCCTCCACCATCCAGTCGTTGTACGCGCGCACCCCGAGCAGCCCCAGTGCGCGGTCCTTGGCCTCGGTGAAGGTCTGGCCGCAAAAGCGCGGGAAGGTGGGGAAGCAGAGGGCGGACTGGACGTGGTTGACGTCCATGTCGACCAGGCGTTCGGGGACCGAGTACGAGCCGGGGCGCATCTGTTCGTAGGTGATGCCCTCCAGCTTGATCTCGTCGCGGGAGTAGCCGACGGCGGTATCCAGGCGGGTCAGCGGGCGGTGCAGGTCCTCGTAGATCCACCAGTCGGCTATCGGGCCGTCGTCGCCGGGGGCGCCCATCTTCGGGGCGAACTTACCGCCGACGAAGGACATGTCCTTAACGGGGGCGCGGACGATGCGCGGGCCGGTGTCGTGGTACTTCGACGGAAGCCGGTCCCGCCAGACGTCGGGGGGCTCCACGGTGTGGTCGTCGACCGAGATGATCCGGGGGAAGGGCTCGTTGGGTTCCGCGGATCCCGCGGACCGCGTGGCTTCCGTGGATTCTGCGGCTTCCGTGGATTCCGTGGATTCCGTGGATTCGGTGGATTCCTTGAGCTGCTGGGTCTCCATGGGCGTTACGGTAGCGCTGATCTGACGGTCCGTCAGTAATGTGGACGGAGTCGACAGGGCTGACGCCGGAGGGCGGGTCCGTACGACCGGACCCGCGCCCGTACCCCGCGACAAAAGCCGGCGGAAGGACAGCCGAACGGCAGCGGAACGGTGGCCGAAGGGAGAACCGGCCCGCCCCCATAGGGCGTGTAGGCAGGCAGGTCGGGCGGCCGGTACCGGGCCACCGGCAGAAACAAACCAGCCAGTCGGGGATGGCGTCCGGCGCCCCGGGTAGAGGGGCCGGGGCGTCCGACCGGTATACGGGGAGGGCGGCCGGCACACGGGCCAGTAAGGGGGCGAGCGGGTGGTGGCGGGCCCGGAACACCGCGTTCAGCAGGGCAAACGCGCCGGGAGGACGCCGAGTCGGGATCGGCGGAGGAGAACGGAAGGTTCCCCTCCGCTTCACCGGCGGAGCGCCGCTTCGCCCCATCCGCACCGCACGGGGAGGCTTTGTGCACGCTCCGGACCCCTACTGACGTAAGGGGCCGTGACAAGGCAGACTGACCGTTGCGCACAAGGTAAAGGCGCGGCCGGCCAGGACAGCGCGGACGGACGGGACAAGGCAGGGGGACACCATGGACGACGGTCCGGGACAGGTGCGGGAGCGGCTCCGCTTCACCGTGCTCGGTCCCGTGCGGGCCTGGCGCGGTGAGACGCCGCTGGCGGCGGGTTCTCCGCAGCAGCGTGCTCTGCTCGCCGCGCTGCTGCTGCGCGGCGGGCGGACCGCGACCGCGCCCGAGCTCGTCGACGCCCTGTGGGGCGACGAACCGCCGCACGCCGCACTGGCCGCCCTGCGGACGTACGCCTCCCGGCTCCGCAAGGCCCTCGGCGACGACGCCGAGGCGCTGGTCAGCGAGTCCGGCGGCTACGCCCTGAGGTCCGTGGACGGCCTCCCCCTGGACCTCGACCACGACACCGCCGAGCAGTACGCCGCCGAGGCCGAGAAGGCCAAGGCCGCCGGCGACCGCGGCCGGGCCCGCGAACTCCTCGACGCCGCACTGGACCTGTGGGACGGCGAACCGCTCGCCCGGGTGCCCGGCCCGTACGCCGAGAACCAGCGGACCCGCCTCCAGGAATGGCAGCTGTCGCTGACCGAGACCCGCCTCGACCTGCGCCTGGAGGCCGGCTGCCACGCCGAGGCGGTCTCCGAACTCACCGCCCTGACCGCCGCGCACCCACTGCGCGAGCGGCTCCGGGAACTGCTGATGCTGGCCCTCTACCGCAGCGGCCGCCAGGCCGAGGCGCTCGCGGTGTACGCCGACACCCGCCGGCTGCTCGCCGACGAGCTGGGCGTGGACCCGTGCGCCTCGCTCTCCGAACTCCACCAGCGGATCCTGCGGGCCGACGCCGAACTGGAAGCCCCGGCCGTCACCGACCCCGGCTCACCCGAGGCCACCTTCGTCCGGCCCCGCCAACTCCCCGCCACGGTGGCCGACTTCACCGGTCGCGCCGCCTTCGTCACCGAACTCAGCGACCAGCTGGCGACGGCCGAGGGCAGCGTCATGGCGGTCTCCGCGGTCGCCGGCATCGGCGGCGTCGGGAAGACCACCCTGGCGGTGCACGTGGCGCACACCGCGCGAGAGCACTTCCCCGATGGCCAGCTCTACGTCGACCTCCAGGGGGCGGGACACAACCCGGTCGAACCGGAGGCGGTGCTCGGCGCCTTCCTGCGCGCCCTGGGGACGCCGGACTCCGCCATTCCGGACGGGCTGGAGGAGCGGGCCGCCTTCTTCCGCTCCACTCTCGCCGGGCGCCGCGTACTGGCACTCCTGGACAACGCCCGCGACGCGGCGCAGGTCCGGCCGCTGCTCCCGGGGACCGAGGGCTGCGCCGCACTGGTCACCAGCCGCTCCCGGATGATCGACCTGGCCGGCGCGCACCTGATCGACCTCGACGTGATGAGCCCGGAGGAGGCCCTGCGGCTCTTCACCCGCATCGTCGGCGAGGAACGGGTCACCTCCGAACGGCAGGCCGCCATGGCGGTCGTCGGCGCCTGCGGCTTCCTGCCGCTGGCCATCCGCATCGCCGCGTCCCGGCTGGCCGCCCGCCGGACCTGGACGGTCTCCACGCTCGCCAGCAAGCTCGCCGACGAACGCCGCCGACTGGACGAACTCCGCGCCGGCGACCTGGCCGTGAAGGCCACCTTCGAACTGGGCTACAAGCAACTGGAGCCCGCCCAGGCCCGCGCCTTCCGCCTCATGGGCCTGGCCGACGGCCCGGACATCTCCCTGGCGGCCGCGGCGGCCCTCCTTGCCCTAGACCTCGACGACGCCGAGGACCTGGTCGAATCCCTCGTCGACGCCTCCCTGTTGGAGTCCGCCGCACCCGGCCGCTACCGCTTCCACGACCTGGTCCGCCTGTACGCGCGGTCCTGCGCGGAACGCGACGAGCACCCGCCGTCCGAGCGGGGCGCGGCACTCTCCCGGCTGCTGGACTTCTACCTGGCCACCGCGGCCCACATGTACGCCCTGGAGCGTCCCGGGGACCGACTGGTGGACCACATGGAGCGCCCCGACTACCCGGGCCTGGCCTTCGCGGACCGGCCCGCGGCGCTGCGGTGGCTGTTCGGGGAGGCCCGCTGCCTCCTGGCCTGCGCCCAGCAGTCCACCGCCGCGGGTACGTTGCGCCGCGCCGTGGACCTGCTGCTGCTCACGCTGGACCTGGCCGAATCGAGCGCGGACTCGCACCAGTACGAGCAGGCCAACGTGGCGCTGTTGGCCGCCGCCCAGGAACTCGGCGACCAGCGTGCCGAGGCCCGCCTGCACACCTCGCTCACCAACGTCCGCACCCTGGCGGGCCGCCTGGACGAAGCCGACGTGCACGCCCAGTCGGCCATGCTGCTGGGCCTGGCCACCGGGGACCCGTTCTCGTCGTCGAACGCGCCCAACGACCGGGGCATCATCGCCATCGTGCAGCAGCGCTACGCCGACGCCGAGCCCTACCTCAGCCAGGCACGCACCGCCTTCCGCGACGACCACAACCCGCAGTCCGAGGCCAGTGCGCTGTGCAACCTCGCCCGCGTGCACCTGGAGACGGAGCGGTTGGACAGCGCCATAGAGCTTGCGGAAGAAGGCATCGCCATCTACCGGGAGCTCGGTGCCACCCGCCGGCTGGCCAACGGGATGTACACCCTCGGCCTCGCCTTCAAGCGCGCGGGCCGGCTGGGCGACGCCACCGCGCAACTCGGCGGGGCGCTGGCCATCTTCCAGGACAACCGCCAGCGGTTCTGGGAGGGCATGACCTTCTTCCGGCTGGGTGAGGTCAACCTGGAGAACAGCCACCCGGCCCAGGCCGCCAACCACGCCGAACAGGCCCTCGCGGCGCTGCGCGGGGTCGGCGGGGAGTGGTGGCGGGCCAACGCCCTGACGCTGCTCGGTCGCGCGCTGAACGCCATAGGGCACACCGGCCGGGCCCGGGTCTGTTGGCAAGAGGCGTTGCCCGTCTACGAGAAGCTGGGCTCGCCGGAGGGCCGTGAGGTGCAATCCCTGCTCACGCTGCCCGCCATCGTCTGACCTCGGCCCGCCCGTTCCCGCACGGCGCAGCAGGTGAGCGCGGCGTTTATCGATCGTTCATCGCGGCGGGCCATTCTCTCTCATGTCGATCCGCCGCCTCGGGGGGCAAGCGGCTCGGCTGCCAGGCCCCATCGTTAAGGTGAGCGGCCATGGAACGCCCGTCCGGCGGCCAACGGGGGAGTCGCCGGCCGGGCCTTCCGAAAGCGCCCACATACAGGAGTTGATTGTTGTGACGAACGAGCAGGCACCGGCACACAACGAGCGCGACATCATCAAGCCGATGGACAAGCACGCGCCGATCGCCACGCCCGGCCTCGGCAAGAAGGCGCCCGTCAAGCCCGTGAACGCCGAGGCGTCGCCGTCCGGCACCGTCACCGCCCAGGACAAGCACGCCCCGCTGGGCGAGCCGCGCTAAGCCAGTCCGCATCGGGGGAATCTCAGGAAATTCCGGGGGGGGATTTTCCAGGGATTTCGGGGGACGGCAGGGGTCGGTACCGATGGCATGGAGGGGAGCCATCGGTACCGGCCCCTGTCGCTTGTCCGCACACGGCCGCGCATTCGGCCGTACTCCATCACTTTCCGGCCACGCCACCGAACATCTGTCCAGTCGTGGTTAGCCTCGCTTGGCAAGTGGCCATCCCATCTTCAAAAAAGGAGACCAGAGTGACCCGCACCTTTCACGCTGTAGCCCTTGCCACCGTCACCGTCGCGCTGCTCGGCACCGCCACCGCGCCGGCGCTGGCCGACGCGCCACACACCCGGCCCACCCTCGTGCAGCCCTTCGACCGCCACGCGCCCATCACCAGCGCCGTCACCCCGCAGGACCGCCATACGCCCTGATCCGGGCACCCGGGACCGCAGGCCGGCCGCCCGGCCGCCCGACGCTCCCCGAGCACACCTCTTGTTCACCGCTCACCCGTCGTCCCCTTTCCCTGTATCCCCACCCGTTTCTCCGCTCTTTGTTCCCTCTGTTTCTCCGTCCTTGTCGACGGCTTGTTCACACCGCCTCGGCGGGGCCGTGCGGTCGCATGGCCCCGCCGACGTCGTTCTCCGCCCCCGCATGCATCTGATGTTCCGTCAGATTGCGGTACAGTCGCGCGACTTGGATCTGGTACGCCGGCGGCGCAGCCCGCCCGTCCACCCCAGGAGGCGCGCCGTGTTCGAACCCGCCCGTATACGCACGCTGTGGGAGCTGGTCGAGTACCGGGCGCGGGCCTCCGGGGACGCGCCGATGTTCTTCGACGGGGACGGCGGGCGGACCGTGACCTTCGGCGAGGTCCGTCAGGCGGCGCTGCGCGCGGCGGCCGGGTTCCGGGAGCTGGGGATCGGGGCCGGCACGCGGGTGATGTGGCAGCTGCCGACCCGCATCGACACGGTGGTTGCGTCGCTCGCACTGGCCCGGCTCGGGGCCGTGCAGACTCCGGTGCTCCATCTGCACCGGGCGCGCGAGGTCGGTTTCATCCTGGCCGAGTCGGCGGCGGAGTTCGCCCTGGTGCCCGGGGTGTGGCGGGGTTTCGACTATCCGGCGATGGTGCGCGGCGCGGCCGGGGAGCGCGCCGGGGTGCGGGTGGTGTCGGTGGCGGACGGGCTGCCCGACGGGGATCCGGGCGCGTTGCCGGAGCCCCCGGCAGGAGGGGACGACCACACGCGCTGGATCTACTACACCTCCGGAACGACCTCCGCGCCCAAGGGAGTCGAGCACACCGACGCCTCACTCATCGCCGGCGGTGCGGGGCTGGCCACCGCGCTGGGGATGTCGGCCGACGACATCGGCTCGATCGCGTTCCCGTACGCGCACATCGCCGGGCCGGACTACGTCATCGCCATGCTCGTCAGTGGGTTTCCGGCGGTGGTGCTGGAGACGTTCGACGCGGCGCGGGCGGCCGAGGTCTACCGGCGCCACGGGGTGACCATGGCGGGCGGCAGCACCGCGTTCTACCAGGCGTTCCACGAGGCGTCGCGGCACCGCCGGGCGGCCGCGCCGGACGCCGGCCGCCTGATCCCCTCGCTGCGACTGCTGTCCGGCGGCGGGGCGCCGCTGCCGGCCGAGCTGTACCGGGCGGCGGGGCGGGAGTTGGGCTGCGCGATCGTGCACGGGTACGGGATGACGGAGTGCCCGATGATCGCGATGGGGACGCCGTACGACAGCGACGAGCAACTGGCGCACACCGTCGGCAGGCCGGTGGCGGGCGCCCGGGTGCGGATCGTCCGGCCCGATGGGAGCGCGGCCGCGCCCGGCGAGACGGGTGAGGTGACGGTCACCGGGCCGATGGTCTTCCGGCGGTACACCGATCCCGCGCTGACGGCCGAGGCATTCGCGGCGGACGGCTCCTTCCGCACCGGCGACCTGGGGCATCTGCGCACCGACGGCCACCTGGTGCTCACCGGGCGGCTCAAGGACATCATCATCCGCAAGGGCGAGAACATCTCCGCGCAGGAGATCGAGGACCTGGTGCACACCCACCCGGCGGTGGCGGAGGCGGCGGTGATCGGCCTGCCGGACCGGGAGCGGGGGGAGCGGGTCTGCGCGGTGGTCACGCTGGCCGGGGCGGGGGACGGCGGCGGTACGGGGACGCCCCGGCTCAGCCTGGCCGACCTCACCGCACATCTGCGGGCGGCCGGCCTGATGACGCAGAAGCTGCCGGAGCAGTTGGAGATCACCGATGCGCTGCCACGCGGCGGACCGCTGAACAAGGTGGTGAAGGCGGCGCTGCGGGAGCGCTACGGGAACGCTGCGGACAGCGGCCGGGCGCGCCGATGAGTTCGCGGAGGGCCGGGGGTCTTCACTGGTGAGACCGGCCGCGGTGGCCGTTCCCGTGCGGGAGAGGACCCGAATCATGACCGAGAAGGCAGCGCGGACCGCGGTGATCGACTTCGCGGCGCAGGCGCGGGAGGTGGCGCGGCTCGCCGCCGGCACCACCGAGGAGCAACTGGCGGCGCCCACCCCGTGCGCCGCATACGCCGTACGGCACCTGCTGGGCCATCTGGTCGGGCTGACCGCCGCGTTCCGGGACGCCGCGCGCAAGGACCTGGGGCCGACGACCAACACTCCCCCGGGCGCGGAACCGCCCGAGGTGACCCCCCAGTGGCGGGCGGAACTGACCCGGAACCTCGACGGGCTGGTGGCCGCCTGGCGCGCCCCGGCCGCCTGGGAGGGCGAGACGCAGGTGGGCGGGATCACCCTGCCCGGGGCCGCCGCGGGCCGCTTCGCACTGAACGAGTTGGTCGTGCACGGCTGGGACCTGGCGCGCGCCACCGGGCAGGAGTACGCGCCCGACGGAGCGAGCCTGCGGGCCGTGCTCACACTCCTCAAAACCGCGGCCGCCGACCAGGGGAACCCGTCGCCCTTCGGCCCGCCGGTCCCGGTGGCACAGGACGCGCCGCTGCTGGACCGGGTGGTGGCCCTCAGCGGACGGCGACCGGACTGGACCGCGCCGACCCGGTGACCTCCCGACGGCACCCCGTCGTACCCGCCGCCCCTCAGCCCGCTCCCCCTTGACCCTCACATCCGTGTGAGGCCCTAGAAAGGGGCCGTCCGACCGAGTCACCCGTTTCGGGAGCGGAGGCCCCCATGAACGATGCCGTCACCACCCCGCACCAGGCCACTGCGCAGCCAGCCGGCCCGGGCGCGGCCGGGCAGCCGGACCGGATGCGGCTGCACGTCGTCCTGCCGTCCGAGTCGGAGTCGATGGCCGCCGAGGAGGTGGTACGGCTGGCCCGGACGGCCGAGGAACTGGGGTACGCGGGGGTCTGGCTGCCGGACCACCTGCTGCCGCCGGGCCCGTACGGACGACCGCCGGAAGGCTACGGCGGGGTGTACGAGGCGCTGACCACGCTCGGGTACCTGGCCGCGGCGACCGAACGGATCACGCTGGGGACCTCGGTGCTGATCGCCCCGCTGCGCGAACCGCTGCTGCTGGCCCGGCAGTCGGCGACGCTGGCCCGGCTGAGCGGCGGCCGGTTCGTGCTGGGCGTCGGCGTCGGGTGGCAGCGGTACGAGTTCGACGCGGCCGGGGTCGGCTTCGGCGAGCGCGGTGCGCGCACGGACCGGGCGCTGCGGCTGGTGCGGCACCTGCACACGGGGGCCGGCGGGCGGTACGACGACGGGCAGGTGGCGTTCGACGAGCGGGCGGTGTTCGCGCCGGTGCCGAAGGAGCCGGTGCCGTTCCTGATCGGCGGGAACTCGGACGCGGCGCTGCGGCGCGCGGCGGAGTTCGGCGGCCATTGGCAGGGGGTGGGGCTCACCCCGGGGCGGTTCGCGGAGCGGGCGGCGGAGGTGGCCCAGCGGGCCGCGGCGCGCGGGACCCGGGTGGCGGCCGGCACCCGGATCGGCTGGGACGGCCCGGACCGGACCCCGGCGGACGTGACGGCCGAGGTCGCCGCCTGGGAGCGGGCCGGCGCTGCCGACCTTGCGGTGTGGTTCGGGGCGGCGGGCCGCGGTTTCGCCGACCGGATGCGGGCCCTGGCGGAGGGGACCGGGGTGGCCGACGGCCGCATCGCGTGCTGACCGCCGGGTCGTTGCGCTCCGGTTTCCCGGGGGAACTCAGCCGGGCACGCCCCGGCCGGCGCCCGCCGCCCCGCCCCGCAGCAGCCCCTTGACCACCTTCCCGCTCGCATTGCGCGGGAGTGCGGCGACGAACTCCACCTCCCTGGGGACCTTGTAGTTCGCCATCTCGCGGCGGGACCAGGCGATCAGGTCGTCGGCGGTGAGGTGGGCCCCGGGGCGGCGGACCGCGTACGCCTTGCCGACCTCGCCGAGACGGCGGTCGGGGATGCCGATGACGGCGACGTCGGTGATGTCCGGGTGGCGGACGAGGAGTTGCTCTATCTCGGCGGGATAGGCGTTGAAGCCGCCGACGATGAACATGTCCTTGATGCGGTCGGTGATCCGGAGGTTGCCGGCCGGGTCGAGGACGCCGACGTCGCCGGTGCGCAGCCAGCCGTCGGGGGTGATCGCGGCGGCGGTGGCGGCCGGGTCCTCGAAGTAGCCGGACATGACGTGGTAGCCGCGGACCAGGATCTCGCCGGGTTCGCCGGGCGGCTGCGGGCGGCCGGTGGGGTCCACGACCCGGACCTCGGTGTCCGGTATGGCCCGGCCCGAGGTCGACGCGATCGCCTCGGGCGGGTCGCCGCGGCGGCACATGGTGACCACGCCGGTGCTCTCCGACAGGCCGTAGGCGGTCAGGACGGTGGCCACCTTCAGCTCGCCGCGCAACCGTTCCACCAGCTCCAACGGGACGACGGCGGCGCCGGTGACGACCAGGCGCAGCGCCGAGAGGTCGTGCAGGGCGCGGTCGGGGTGGTCCAGGAGCTGCTGGTGGAGGGTGGGCGGGCCGGGGAGGACGGAGATCTGCTCGGCGGCGATGTTGGCGAGCGCGGTCTGCACGCTGAAGACCGACTGCGGCACCATCGTGGCGCCGCGCAGCAGGCAGGCGATGATGCCGGCCTTGTAGCCGAAGGTGTGGAAGAAGGGGTTGACGATGAGGTAGCGGTCGCCCTCCTCCAGACCGGCCAGTGCGCTCCAGACGTCGTACGCGCGCAGGGTCTGGCCGTGGGTGATCACGGCGCCCTTGGGGTGGCCGGTGGTGCCGGAGGTGAAGATGATGTCCGAGGGGTCGTCGGGGCCGAGGGCGTCGGCCCGGGCGCGGACCGTGCCGGACGGCACCGCCGCGCCGGCGGCGAGGAAGTCGCGCCAGGTGGTGAAGTCGGCGGGGGCGTCGTCGGCGAGCACCACGACCCGCTCCAGGTGCGGCAGTCCGGGCAGCGGGCCGCGGCCGTCGCCCTGCTCGGCGGCGCGGCGCAGCGAGGCGACGTAGGACGTGCCGAGGAAGGTGCCGGTGACGAAGAGGAGCTTGGCGCGGGTGCGGCGCAGGATGCCGGCCGTCTCGGCGCCCTTGAAGCGGGTGTTGACCGGGACGAGGACCGCGCCGGAGGTCACCGCGCCGAGGGCGGAGACGATCCATTCGAGGGTGTTGGGTGCCCAGACCGCGACCCGGTCGCCGGGGGCGACACCGGCCGCGACGCAGGCCGCGGCGGCCCGCTCCACCCGCACGCCCAGCTCGGCGTAGGACACCCGGGTGCGGCCCTCGACGACGGCCTCGCGGGGGCCGTACCGCGCGGCCGCCGCACGCACCAGGTGGGCCAGCGAGCCGTACGCCATGTCCGCCCGCGCATCGAGCTGTTCGCCCATCGCACTGCCTCCCGCCGAAGAGCCTTCCCCGCGTGATGACTACCCGTCAGATTAGTGCCTTCCAGGAACCACACCCATGCCCGGGCGGGGCGAATCGCATTCTCAATGGGGCGGCGTTGAGCGCGGCCGTACCGCCACGCCTCCCGCGTTCGGACTGTTTCCGACGGCGGCGCCCCCGCGGGAGGTGGTGAATACGAGGCCAGCGAAAGTTCCCTGTGATTTCTCGGATTTGACCTCTGTGAGGCGATATCGGTTGCTACATTCGCACTCGTGAAGATCGTTGTGCCCGTGAAGCTGCTACCTTCGCCCGATGCGGCGCAGGCTTTGCGTGACGAGCTGGCTGGGTGTAATGCCGGGGCGAACTACGTCTCCGAAGTCGCCTTCGTCAACGGCACGATGCGTGAGTACGCACTGCGGAAGCTGGTCTACGCCGAGCTGCGCGAACGCGGCATCAAGTCGGCCGCCGCGCAGCAGCTCATCAGAAGGGTCGTAGACGCCTACGCGACACTGCGTGCCAACATCCGGGCCGGGAACCTCGGCAAGAAGGACTCCAAGGCCCGTGCCAAGGCTGAGTCCAAGCCAGTCGTTTTCCGCAAGGACGCGGCGCAGGCATACGACCACCGCAACATGGGCTGGGACATCGATGTCCAGACGGTGGCCATCACCACCATGTCCGGACGGCTGCGGGGCATACCGTTCGTCTGCTCCCCCCAGCAGTTGAAGACCCTAGCCCAGTACCGCAAGGGCGAAGCCGACCTGCTGTGCAAGGACGGCACCTGGTATCTGTACGCCACGTGCGACGTGCCCGAGGCCGACCAGTGCGAGCCGGCCGGGTTCATCGGCGTTGACCTGGGCATCGTCAACATCGCCACCGCCTCCAGCGGCTACCAGGCCGCCGGACGCAAGCTCAACCAGTATCGCAAGCGACAGCTCGGCCTCCGGAAGAAGCTCCAGAAGAAGGGAACCAAGTCCGCCAAGCGACTGCTGAAGAAGCAGCGTCGGAAGGAATCACGGCGGGCGAAGGACATCAACCACTGCATCTCCAAGGCCATCGTGACCGAGGCTGAACGCACCGCGCGCGGCATCTCCCTCGAAGAACTCAAGGGCATCCGCGAACGGGTACGGCTCCGAAAGCCCCAACGGGTCGCACTTCACTCCTGGGCCTTCGCCCAGCTCGGAGACTTCATCGCCTACAAGGCACGCCGGGCCGGTGTGCCGCTCGTGTACGTCGATCCGGCCTACTCCTCCAAGGAGTGTGCCGAGTGCGGACACATCGACAGGTTCAACCGTATTGATCAAGCTCGCTTCATCTGCCGGGGCTGCGGCGTCGTTGCGCACGCGGACCGGAACGCTTCCCGCGTCCTAGCCCGCAGGGGGCAGGCCGTGTGGGATGCGGGGCGGAAGTCACACGTCCCGGCCACCAGACCACAGGTCTGATGGCCAAGACGCGGAAGCCAACCCCACAGCCGGTGGGGCACTATCCGCAAGCTCGGGGCTTCAGTCCTGAGAAGGTGACCGGTAGCCTCCTCCACTGCCAGCAGCGCGACGGCCGACCACGGAGGTGGCGATGGGGGCGACCCTCAAGGACGCTACGGCGATCGTCGGTATCGGACAGACACCCTTTGCCAAACAACTCCCCGAATCCGAGAAGACCTTGGCGTGTCGGGCGATCGTCGCGGCCCTGGACGACGCCGGGATCGCCCCGTCGGAGGTGGACGCCTTCGCGTCGTACACCATGGAGGAGACCGACGAGGTCGAGGTCGCCAAGTCCATCGGCGCCGGGGACGTCACGCACTTCTCCAAGGTCGGCTACGGCGGCGGCGGTTCCTGCGCGACGGTGGCGCACCTGGCCGCCGCCATCGCCACGGGACAGGCGAGCGTCGGCGTCGCCTGGCGGTCCCGCAAACGCGGCTCCGGACCGCGGCCGTGGACCAACACCCGCGCCCAACTCCCCACCCCGGGACAGTGGACCCGGCCCTTCGGCCTGCTCCGTCCCGCCGACGAGATCGGCATGCTGGCCCGGCGCTATATGCACGAATACGGCGCCACCCGCGACCACTTCTTCAACGTCGCCCTCGCCTGCCGCAACCGCGCCAACCAGAACCCGGCCGCGATGATGTACGACCGCCCACTGACCCGCGAGATGTACATGACCGCCCGCTGGATCAGTGAACCGCTCTGCCTCTTCGACAACTGCCTGGAGACCGACGGCGCGCTGGCCTGCGTCGTGGTCTCCGCCGAACGGGCCCGCGACTGCCGCCAACGCCCCGCCTACATCCACGCCGCCGCCCAGGGCCTGCCCGCCCAGCACCACGGCATGGTCAACTACTGGAACGACGACCCGCTCACCGGCCCGGCCTGGACCGCCGCCCGCCACCTCTGGAAGGGCGCCGACCTGGGACCGCAGGACGTCGACGTGGCGCAGATCTATGACGCGTTCACCCCCCTGATACCCCTCTCCCTGGAGGGCTACGGCTTCTGCGGACGCGGCGAGGGCGCGGCCTTCACCGAGGGCGGCGCCCTGGAGATCGGCGGCCGACTCCCCCTCAACACCGGCGGCGGCGGCCTCTCCGAGGCGTATGTGCACGGCTTCAACCTCATCACCGAAGGCGTCCGCCAGCTGCGCGGCACCGGCACCGCACAGGTCCCCGACGCCGCCACCTGCCTGGTCACCGCGGGCGAGGGCGTGCCCACCTCCGCACTGCTGCTGAGGAGTTGATACGCGATGCGTGCAGACCACACCCCGGGCGGGACCGCCGCCGGGACCGGATCCGTAACCGTCCGTGATTCCATGACCACAAGCCTGCCACCCGCCACTGACAATCCCCCGGACCCCGGCGCTGACCTGCTGCTTCCCGTCCCCGACGAGGACGGGGCGCCGTTCTGGGAGTACGCCGCCCGCGGCGAACTCCGCGTCCAGACCTGCTCCGACTGCGACGAGCCGCGCTTCCCGCCCCGCCCCTGCTGTCCGCACTGCCAGTCGTTCACCGCCCACTGGCAGCGGATGAGCGGCCGCGGCCGGATCTGGTCGTACGTCGTGCCCCACCCGCCACTGCTGCCCGCCTACGCCGCCCAGGCCCCGTACAACGCGATCATCGTGGAGCTGACCGAGGCCCCGCGGATCCGCCTGGTGGGCAACCTCGTCACCGCCGCGGACGCCGCCCTGAACTCCGTCGACCCGACCCGGCTGCGCATCGGCGCCCCGGTGAAGGCGGTCTTCCACCCGATGCCCGGCGGGGTGACCGTCCCCCGCTGGGTCCTGGAGCGGCCGTGACGTCCCCCGGAGTCCGCGCCGAGACCGCCGACGGGGTCGCCCTGGTCACCCTGGACCGCCCCGCCCGGCACAACGCCCTCGACCTCGACACCGCCGCCGAACTCGCGTCCCTGTGGCGGGAGTTCCGCTTCGACGACACGGTGCGGGCGGCGGTGATCACCGGTGCCGGCGGCCGCGCCTTCTGCACCGGCATCGACCGCACCGCCGACGTGCCCCAGCCGTCCTCCCCGTTCTCCCTCGACGACCCGCTGCTCCGGATCGGCCCGAAGGCCAACGACCTGTGGAAGCCGGTGCTCGCCGCGGTCGAGGGGATGGCCTGCGGCGGCGCCTTCTACCTGCTGGGCGAGGCGGAGTTCATCATCGCCGCCGAGCACGCCACCTTCTTCGACCCGCACACCACCTACGGGATGGTCAGCGCCTACGAGTCCATCCTCATGGCACAGCGCATGCCCTACGGGGAGATCGCCCGGCTCGCCCTGATGGGCAGCGCGGAACGGCTCGGCGCCCGGCGCGCCCACGCCATCGGCCTGGTCTCCGAGCTGACCCCGCCCGGCGCCGCCGCCAAGACCGCGCTACGCCGCGCCGAGGTGCTGGCCGCCCAGCCCACCGAGGCCGTCCAAGGCACCGTCCGCGCCCTGTGGGCCGCCAAGGAAGCCACCCGGGCACAGGCCCTGGCGCACGCCCCGCAACTGATCGCGCTGGGCAACCTGCCACCGGACCGCCAGGCCGCCCTGTTCACCGCCCGACCACGGAACACCGGGGACGCCCCGCCGCCCGTCAGGTGACCGCCGCGCACCGGGCACGTCACCGCCGGGCCCGCCTCACATCTTGGTCTTCTGCGCCCGGGTGATCTGGCAGGTGTACCAGAACGCCTGCCAGGACGCCTGGTTCAGCGTGTACTTGGCGGTGTAGGTCTCGGTCGCGCCGGGCGCCACCACGACGCTGCGCTGGTGCTCCCCGTAGGACGAGCCGTCCGCCGGCCGGTCCTTCATCCAGTCGATCCGCATGTCGTAGGAGTAGGAGCTGGTCGTGGACGGGTTGGTGATGGAGACCGTGTAGGTGAACTGGCGCAGCGAGGAGGAGAAGTCGCAGCCGCTGCCGCGGACGTCGGACCGTCCGTCCGGGTTGAAGGTCTCCTCCGTCGGCGACGGCGAGTAGCTGTCGAAGGAAGGCGAGTACGTCGGCGTCGGGTGCAACGGGTCGTAGCTGGCGGAGGGCGACGCCGTCGCCCAGCTCGGCGGCGGCACGTTGATCTTGGGCCGGCCGAACGCACAGCCACCGACCGTGGCGAGCGTGACCGCCGCCACCGCGACCGCGAGCCCCGCCCTGACCCCCCTCCGGACCCGGTCCGCGGTACCTCCGGCGGCCGTGCCCGTACGCGTGCGCTGCTCCATGCTCTTCGCCCATCCCCCGTTGCCACGTTCAAGACCCGTCACCCTGAGGGTTGACGCGTGCACGGCACCCTAGCAAGAGCAGGGGACGCCCCGTACGGGCCCCTCGGCGGACTCGGGCCGCATCCGGCCGTCCTTGTCTAGCGGGGGCAGACGGGCAGGCGTAGCGTCGGTCACGGGACGACGGGACGAGTCGAAGCGAGGCGACGCCGGTGGTGCGCAACGTTCTCGGCTCCCTGATCGCCCTCATCGGAGCGACGGCCGCCGTCTGGAGCCCCTTCCGTCCCTGGTACGACGGCCGTCACGGCAGCGACGTCCGGATCGAGGACCTCTTCAACGGCCTCACGGACAACGGCGCCACGCTCTTCGGCTCCCTGGTGCTCCCGATGGTCTTCGCCGGGCTGCTGACGCTGATCGGCGTGGCGCTGCGCTCCCGATGGCTCATCACCTTCGCCGGGCTGGTGGTCCTCGGCTTCACCATCTTGTGGATGGTCCGCCAGGGCCAGAGCGCGGGCGAACTCACCGCCGGTACGCACGGACTGGGCGTCGGCGTGGCCAACGCCATGGGCGGCGGCGCACTGCTGATCCTGGGCGCCCTCGTCATGCGCGGGCGCACCCGCCGGGTCCCCGCGGACGAGGACGAGGAGTACGAGGACTACGAGGGCACGGCCGCGCCCTATCGCCCACCACCCGACGCCTGGGACCCCGGCCACCGGCCCACCCAGGAGTGGCACCCGGAGCCCTACAGCCCCGCACCCCCCACCGCGGCACCGACCGGGCCGCCCCGGCCGCCTGCGCCGACGCCACCTGTGGAGTGGGGCCGCAACCAGCGCCCACCGGGCCCCGAGCACGGCCAGGACGACCGGCCGACCCAACCGACCCGACCGGACTGGCCGACCCAGCCCGACGGCCCGGAAACGCCGGGCGACCACGGGCCGGCCGGACCGCACCGGCCCTGAGGCCGCGAGGCCCTAGGCCGCGAGGCCCTACGGGCGCCGGGCCAGGCCCGTCCCCTTGGCGGCGTCCAGCGCGTACACACAGCGGTCCTTGCTGCAGGCGTAGACCACACCGCCGACCGCCACCGGCGAACCGGTGATCTCACCGCCGGTGGCCAGCTTCCAGCGGAGCTGACCGCCCATCGCGTCGAGGGTGTACAGACAGTGGTCGGCGGACCCGAAGTGCACCCGGCCCTCGGCGACGACCGGGGAGCCCACCACCTCGGCGCCCGCCTGGAAGCGCCAGCGCGGGGTGCCGGTCACCGCGTCGAGGGTGTAGAGCGCCTTGCCGCTGCCCAGGTGGACGGCGCCGTGCGCGACCAGGACCGGTTCGCTGGACTGGCGGGCCTCGGTGGCGATCCGCCAGCGGTCCCGGCCGTCCGCCGCGTCGAGGGCGTAGACCGTGCCCAGATAGTCGGCGAGGTAGAGGCCGCCGCCGGTGACGGCGGGGCCCGGCGCGAAGGCGGGCGGGCCCAGAAAGACCGCGGGCGCCTCGAAGTGCCAGCGCACATCGCCGCGGGCGGCGTCGAGGGCCAGCACCCGAGTGCCGGCGACCACGTACACCGTGCCGTCCGACGCCGGCAGCAGCCGCATCGGGACGCCGCCGCAGGACGCCGCGTCGCCCACCGGATACGACCAGCGCTCGACGCCGGTGCGCGCCTCCAGCGCCTTCAGCCGGGCGTCGGCCCAGACGTAGACCGTGCCCTCGTGCTGCACGGGCGCGGCCTCGGGATTCTCGAAGTCGGTCTGGGCGCCGGCGAGCTCCCACAGCAGCTCACCGGTGGTGGCCTCCCATGCCTGGATGCCGCCGCCCCGGGTGCTGGTGACGACCGTGCCGCGGTCGGCGGTCAGGGCGTAGATCCACCCCTCGCTGCTCAGCCGCCAGCGCTCGCTGCCGTCGTCGGCGTCCAGGGCGTAGAGGGTGGGGCCGTCCGAGGCGTGGATCCGGCCGTCGGCGACCGCCATCGCCCAGGCGACGTCGCGGGTCTTGAACTTCCGCCGGCCGCTGGCCACATCGAGGGCGTGCACCTCGAACGAGGTGACGTAGAGCAGTTCACCGGCGACCACCGGGGTGCCCCAGACGTCGTTCGACATCCGGAACCGCCAGGGGCGCCAGCGGCCCGGTTCGGACGGTGCCTCCGGCGGGGCGGCCGGGGCGACCTCCCCTTGGCCGCCGCTGCCCGTGGCCGCGCCCTGCTGCGGCACTCCGGCCGGCGGCCGGACCCAGTTCGTCGCGGCGGCCGCTCCGCGCTGCTGCTGCGGGGGGTCGGTGGCGCGCGGCCCTGGCCCTATCGGGGCGGGCGAGCCACCGAGCCGTACGGGACCGCCGGAGCCCTCCAGAGGCGGCGCACCCCCCATGCCGGCGGCCTGCGGCACCGGGGCCGCCGCGCCGCGGGGGTCGGCGGCGCGGTGCGCACCGGGACCGGCACCGATCCGGCCGGGCCAACCATCAGCGGCCGGCCGGCCGCTCTCGGCCCGCTGCGCCACGGGCTGCGGCGGGGCCTGCGGCATGGGCGGCGCGGCCGCGGGCTCCTGGCGGCCGGCGTCGCGGGGCGCGGCGGCGGACCGCGGGGTGCTCGGCGCCACGGCGCCCCGGCCGCCGCCGCGCCGCCGCTCGATGAGCGCCACGGCGCCGGGCGGCAGCCAGGCCGACGCGGTGCCGCTGTCGTCGCTGCCGGAGCTGAAGAGGTGCGGTGCCAGTTGGGACTGCAGATCGGCCGGGGACGGCCGGTGGGCGGCCTCCATCTGCATACAGGAGTCCATGAGCGACCGGAGGTCGTCCGGCAGTCCGGCCAGGTCGGGGCCTTCCCGCAGCAGCATGAAGACCGTCTCGACGGGGTTGGCGCCGTGGAACGGCGCATGCCCGGTGGCGGCGAAGACCAGGGTGGAGCCGAGCGAGAAGATGTCGCTGGCGCCGGTGACGCTGCGGGAGTCGCGGGCCTGCTCCGGCGACATGTACGCGGGCGTGCCGACGGCCACGTTGGTCATCGTCAGCCGGGTGTTGGACACCCCGGAGGCGATGCCGAAGTCGATCACCCGGGGGCCGTCCTCGACCACCAGGACGTTCGACGGCTTCAGGTCGCGGTGGACGAGGCCGGCGCCGTGGATGGACTGGAGCGCCTCCGCGATGCCGGCGGCGAGCCAGCGCACCGCCTGGACGGGCAGTGGCCCGCACTCATTGACTATCTCTTCCAGGGAGGGCGCGGGCACGTACGCGGTCGCGAGCCACGGCACGGCCGCCCTCGGGTCGGCGTCGACCACGGCCGCGGTGTAGAAGCCGCTGACCGCGCGGGCCGCCTCCACCTCGCGGGTGAACCGGACCCGGAACAGCTGGTCCTCGGCGAGTTCGGAACGGACCGTCTTGATCGCCACTCGCCGGCCGGACGCCGACCGGGCCAGATAGACCAGGCCCATGCCGCCGGCCCCGAGACGGCCAAGGACCTCGAACGGGCCGATCCGCCGGGGATCGTGCTGCGTCAGCTGCTCCACCACTTGCCTGCCACCTCCCCGTGGGGCATAAAACGAGACTCTCCATAGCCACGAGCCGCCGAGAGCCACTGCCCCGCGCAGCGTCTCACCGCCTGGCCGAAACGGCCGTACGCACCCTGATTCTTCCTGGCCGGCCGGGCGGTTGCGAACCCGGGGCCTGTCGGCCGTGTCCCGACTCACCCCCTGCAGTACGCAACAAGGCCATTACCCGGCGTATTCCACCCCGCCCTGACGTGCTCCGATACGTCCGGGGACGGGCGATTGCCGCAGGGTTACCGGCCAGTTGTCGCCCGCCTAGGAGCGAGGTTCGCGGAATTTCCGCCGCTCATCGCCCCATCCGGACGGAAGGATTCCGCCCTGGCGGTCGAGCGACGGGACCCCCGCCGCCGCACCGACACCCGGCGGACGCCCGCGCTGACGACCGGTCCCCCGTGGCCGAAATCGTTCCATTTCCCCGCCCGTATCCGTACGCATGCCTTCCCCCGCGGCTCACTCTGCGTCAATGGATCAATTCTGCGCCGCCGACGGCGATTTCGCGGCTGTGACACCGCGCACGACGCAAGGATTCCCGCCCGACGGCCACCGGACGCCCGACGCCCCCGCACCGACCCCTTATCCACCGAAGTTGTCCACAGCCTGTTGATAACAGCATTCACTGGATCGGACCAATGGTCGTGCACCTCGTTCCGGCGGCGACCAGGCCCGCAACCAGGGCGGGAACAGGCACCGGGCGCCCCGAACTCCCCCGTCCCCATTTGCAGGCAGCCAAATCGCGCTCCGATCACCCCTCGGTAAGCTGACGGCATGACAGGACAAGTTCGAACCGTCGACGGCAGAGTTGCCGGCCGCCGCGGACAGGCGACGCGGCAAAAGCTTCTCGACTGCCTCAGTGAAATGCTCAGTTCGTCCCCCTACCGGGACGTCAAAGTCATCGATGTGGCCCGAAAAGCGGGCACTTCACCCGCGACGTTCTATCAGTACTTCCCGGATGTCGAAGGCGCGGTCCTCGAAATCGCCGAAGAGATGGCGAAAGAGGGCGCGAGCCTGACCAATCTGGTCGCCGAACGCTCCTGGGTGGGCAAGTCCGGTTGGCAGGCCGCCGAGGAACTGGTCGACGGCTTCCTCTCCTTCTGGCGCAAGCACGACGCGATCCTGCGCGTCGTCGACCTGGGCGCCGCCGAGGGCGACAAGCGGTTCTACAAGATCCGCATGAAGATCCTCAACGCGGTCACCAACTCCCTTACGGAGTCCATCCAGGAGCTCCAGAACAAGAACAAGGTCGACAAGGACGTGAGCCCGGCGGCCATGGCCGGCTCCATCGTCGCCATGTTGGCGGCGGTCGCCGGCCACCAGAAGGGCTTCCAGAGCTGGGGCGTCAAGCAGGCCGACCTCAAGCCCAACCTGGCGCTGCTGGTGCACTTCGGCGTCACCGGCAAGAAGCCCACCAAGTAACGGGCCACCCGCACGCCCGGACCTCCGAGGGTCCGCGTCGGGACCACCGCACGACCGCACCACCGCACCACCGGGACCGCCGTCACAGGCGCTCCCATCGAGCCGGGCGCTGAGCTGCAACGCCGCGCCTTGGCCGCCGCTCCGCCGCCGAGGAAGCCGCGGCCTCCTCGATGTCCCGGCGTTTCCGGGACAGTTCGCCCTCCGTCCTGAGTCCGTCCTGCCATAGCCGTATCCCACACGCAGCGGGTGCCGACCGCCCTCCAGGGGCCGTACGGCACCCGCGCGTGTGTCACGGCCCGCGTCCGACCTGGTCAGCGCCGGTCCAGCCGGAACAGCCGGATCTCGCGTTCCACCCGCGCCTGATAGGCCGCGTACGGCGGCCAGAACTCCAGCGCCGCCCGCCAGGCCCGCTCGCGCTCCTCCCCGGTGAGCAGCCGGGCCCGTACCGGCACGTCCCGGCCCCGCCAACTGACCTCCGCCTCCGGGTTCTTGAGGAGGTTCCCGGTCCAGGCCGGATGCCCAGGGCGGCCGAAGTTGCTGCCGATCAGCAGCCAACCACCGTCGTCCTGCGGCATGCAGGCCAGCGGGGTGCTCCGCGGCCGCCCGCTCCGGGCGCCGGTCGCGGTCAGCACGAGGCCGGGCAGCATCCGGGTGCTGAGCAGCGCCTTCCCGCCGGACAGCCGGTGGACGGCGCGGTCCAGCACGGGGATGACGTGCGGCGCGATCCGCGCGAACGTCCGGGTCGAGGAGATCTTCTGCACCAGGTGGGTACGCCGGTCCATCAGGCACCGACCGCCGCTCGCACCGCCGGGCCGGCGAGGGCGTCCGCGCCCACTCCGGTGGCCGTCCCGGCCCCTCCCCCGAACAGGCCCGCCTGTTCGGCCGCCCGGGCCCGCAACCGGTGCACCGGCCCCAGCAGCAGCTCGTCGCAGGCCGCCCGCTTGAAGTAGAGGTGCGCCGCGTGCTCCCAGGTGAAGCCGAGCCCGCCGTGCAGCTGCACCGCCTCGGCGGCCACCGCACGCAGCGTCTCCAGCGCCTGGGCCAGCGCCAGTGCGCCCACTCCTGGTTCGGGGCGCCCGGCGCCGGCCGCCCAGGCCGCGTAGTACGCCGCCGAGCGCGCCGCCTGCACCGCTACGTACAGGTCGGCGAGCCGGTGCTGCACCGCCTGGAAGGAGCCGAGCGGCCGGCCGAACTGGGTGCGCTCCTTGACGTAGCCGACCGTACGGGACAGCGCCGCGTCGGCCGCGCCGACCGCCTCGGCCGCCAGGCACGCGGCCGCCGTCGCCCCGGTGGCGGCCAGCGCCGCGGCCACCGCGTCCGCGGCGCCGTCGCCCCCGGACGGGTCGTCCCCCAGCAACTCGGCTTCCACCTCGCGGAGTTCGATACGGGCCTGCGGCCGGGTCTCGTCCATCGCGGTCTGCCGGGTCCGCAGCAGCCCGGGCGCCTCTTCACCGTCCGGCCCCGTCGCCCGGACGGTGAAGAGCAGGGTGCGACTGCGCGCGAAGCCCCCGGTGTGCGCGGCGACCACCAGCACGTCCGCGGTGTGCCCGTCGAGGACCTGCCCGGCCTCCCCGTAGAGCCGCCAGGTACCGCCGTCCGCCCGTGCCTGGATTCCGCCGGCCCGACCGCCGCCGGCCCAGTCGCCGTCGTTGGGCCCGGTCAGCGCCAGCGCGGTGGCCAGCTGCCCGCCCGGGACGACGAGGGTGGCGGTCGACTCCCCGGCGGCGAGGGCCGGCAGCAGTGCGGCGCGCCGGCGCTCCCCACCCAGCGCCAGGATCAGCGGTGCGGCGAGCACGGCGGTGCCGATCAGTGGGGCGGGGAGCACGGCGCGACCGGTCTCCTCGCAGGCCAGGGCGAGTTCGGTGGGTCCGCAGCCGGCTCCGCCGTACGCGGTGGGCAGGGCGAGGCCGGGCAGTCCCAGCTGCCCGGCGAGCTGTCGCCACAGCGCCTCGTCGTGGCCCGCCGGGGTGCGGACCGCCGCCCTGACCTCGTCCGGGCCGCAGCGTTTGTCCAGCAGTGCGCGCAGGGTGCGGCGGATCTGGTCCTGCTCCTCGGTGAACGCGGCATCCATCGGCGGGCTCCTCCCGGCCGTGCGGCGACGCCCGTCCGCTCGGACGGGATCCAATCTGACGGTGCGTCATATTAGGTAGGAGGACGCCACTTTCCTAGAGACAGGCGCCCGAAGCCTCCTTCTGGAGTACACGCCCTCGGGGCGCCTGCCAGCGCCGAGCACCTCCCGTCGCCCCCTGCCCGCCCCACCTAATCTGATGTACCGTCAGATTCATGAGGCTGACGCCAGGGACCCCTTCCCGGAACCGCAAGGTCGCCGTCGCCGGAGTCGCACTGTCCGACTGCGGACGGGTGGACGAGGCCACCCCGTACGCCCTGCACGCCCAGGCCGCCCGCCGGGCGCTCGCCGACTCCGGACTCGACCGGTCGGTGATCGACGGCTTCGCCTCGGCCGGGCTCGGCACCCTCGCCCCCGTCGAGGTCGCGGAATACCTGGGACTGCGCCCCACCTGGGTGGACTCCACCTCGGTCGGCGGCGCCACCTGGGAGGTGATGGCCGCACACGCCGCCGACGCCATCGCGGCCGGCCACGCCAACGCCGTCCTCCTGGTCTACGGCTCCACCGCCCGCGCCGACATCAAGGCGAAGCGCCGCACCGCCAACCTCTCCTTCGGCGCCCGCGGCCCGCTCCAGTTCGAAGTCCCCTACGGGCACACCCTGATCGCCAAATACGCCATGGCCGCCCGCCGCCATCAGCACCAGTACGGGACGACCCTGGAACAGCTCGCCCAGATAGCCGTCCAGGCACGGGCCAACGCGGCCACCAACCCGGACGCCATGTACCGCGAGCCGATCACCGTGGACGAGGTGCTGTCCGGGCCGATGATCGCCGACCCGTTCACCAAACTGCACTGCTGCATCCGCTCCGACGGCGGCTGCGCGGTGCTGCTCGTCGCCGAGGACTACGTGCCCGACCTCGCCAAACGCCCCGTCTGGGTGCTCGGCTCGGGCACCGCCGTCTCGCACACCACCATGGCGGAGTGGGCGGACTTCACCGTCTCCCCGGCCGCCGTCTCCGGCCGGCTCGCCTTCCAACGGGCCGGCGTCCGCCCCGCCGAGATCGACCTCGCCGAGATCTACGACGCCTTCACCTACATGACCCTGGTGACCCTGGAGGACCTGGGCTTCTGCGCCAAGGGGGAGGGCGGGGCGTTCGTCGAGAAGGGGCGGCTGCTGCGGGACGGCGAACTGCCGGTCAACACCGACGGCGGCGGGCTGGCCGCCTGCCACCCCGGCATGCGGGGGCTGTTCCTCCTGGTCGAGGCGGTCCGGCAACTGCGCGGCGAGGCCGGCCCGGACCGCCAGGTCCGCAAACCGGACGGCGCCCTGCCGCAGCTCGCCGTGGCGTCCGGCACCGGCGGCTGGTTCTGCTCGTCGGGGACGGTGGTGTTGGGGCGGGGGTAGGGCCCGCCCTCTGCCCTCTTACCTGCCGGAGGTCGGGGCGGCCCGCGCGATCACGCTCAAGGGCCACCCCGCACCGGCGGCGGCTCCCGGTACGGCCGTCGGCCCCACCGCCACCTCCGGCCCGTGCCCCGGGCGCCCCGCGTACGCTGCCTGACATGCCCGATCACACGGATCACCGCGCCACCGGGGCCACCGGGGCCACTCCGGAACCCGTCTCGTCATCGGGCCCTGTCCCGTCATCGGACCCCGCCCGGTCGCCGGCCCCCGAGCCGGCACCGGAGGTCGACGCCCGGGCCGCCGCCGATGACGCCGACACGGACGGCAACGCCGACCCCGACGCCCGTGCCTTCCGTACGCTGCTGCGCGGCCTGCGGGTCTGGGAGGGCGAACTGCCGTCCTTCGCCGCTCGGCGTGCGCCCGCCGAGCCGTTGCCGCTCTTCCGGCAGTGGCTGTCCGAGGCCGCCGAGGCCGGCGTTCCCGAGCCGCACACCATGTCCCTGGCCACGGCGGACGCGGCCGGCGACCCCTCCGTGCGTATCGTGATGCTGCACGATGCGGACGAGCACGGCTGGCACTTCGGCACCCACCGCGGCAGCCGCAAGGGCCGCGAACTGGCCGCCCGCCCGCGGGCCGCGCTGGCCTTCTACTGGCCGGCGGTCGGCCGCCAGGTGCGGGTCCGGGGCACGGTGACCGCGGCCGGCCCGGAGGAGAGCGCGGCCGATCTGCACCGCCGCTCCACGGGCGCGCTGGCCGCCGCCCTGGTGGGCCGCCAGAGCGAGGTGCTGGGCTCGGCCGAGGAACTTTCCCGCGCCGCGGACGCCGCCTGGGAGCGCGCCCGGCGCGAACCGGACGCTCCGGTCCCGAGCTGGACGCTCTACGTGCTGCGCGCCGACGAGGTCGAGTTCTTCCAGGGCGACCCGCACCGGCGACAGCACGTACGGCTCAACTACCGTCGCGCTGAGGGTGGTTGGGAGAAGGAACTGCTCTGGCCGTGAGGTCGGGACGCGGACCCGGGCCGGCGGGTGGCGGCGGCCCGGTGGCGACAGCACGGTGACGACGGACATGGTGGCGACGGGCGCGGTGGCGACGGACATGGTGGCCACGGGCGCGGTGGCGGCGAGCGCGGTGGCAACGGGCGCGATGGCGACACCTCGGGGCGTCGCCACTCGCCGCTACCGGGACTAATCGCAGTGCACCGCCCTTCAGGGCGGTGATGAAGCGATTCTCAGGGCTGCTCTGACCCGCAGGTCACAGCGGACGATTCTGCTGCTCGATGTACTGACGCACGATCGACAACGGGGCCCCGCCGACCGACCCGGCGAAGTACGAGCCGGACCACAGCCGCTGTGCCCGCCAGTAGTGCTTGACGAGGTCGGGGTATTCCTGGCGCAGCCTGCGGGAGCTGACGCCCTTCAAGCTGTTGACGAGCTTGGACAGGGCGACCTTCGGGGGGAAGTTGACCAGGAGGTGGACGTGGTTGTTCTCGCCGTTGAACTCGACCAGTTCGACTTCGAAGTCTTCGCACACGCTTCGCATGATCTCTTCGCAGCGGGTCAGGTGCTGGTCATTGAAGACCTTGTGCTGGTACTTCGTCACGAAAACCAAGTGGGCGTGGAGGACGAAAGCACAGTGCCGACCTGTGCGAATGTTCTGATACTCAGCCATAAACCAACTGTAGTACGATCGTTGGTATGCAGCTTCGGTACAGCTTCCGCGTGTACCCGAACGGTCCGCAGTGCAGTGCACTGGCCAGGGCATTCGGGTGTGCTCGGGTGGTCTACAACGATGCCCTTAGGGCTCGTGCGACGGCCCGTGCTGCGGGGCTGCCGTTCGTGACCTCGGCCGAACTGTCGAAGCAGGTCACGGCGGCGAAGCAGACCGAGGAACGGGCGTGGCTCGCCGAGGTGTCGGCCGTGGTCCTGCAACAGTCCCTCCGGGATCTGGACACCGCGTACCGGAACTTCTTCGACAGCCTCAAGGGCAAGCGCCCGCGTATGGGTGCACCCCGGTTCAAGTCGCGGAAGGACAACCGGCACACGGTCCGCTTCACCGCCAACTCACGGTGGAAGATCACGGCGGGCGGTGACCTGTCGTTGCCGAAGATCGGGGATGTGCGGGTCAAGTGGTCCCGCACGTTGCCGTCCGTGCCGTCCACGGTGACCGTGGTCAAGGACGCCGCAGGCCGGTACTTCGCGAGTTTCATCGTGGAGACCGGCCCGGACGAGACGCTGCCCGAGGTGACGCCGGTGGTCGGCATCGACCTGGGGCTGACGCACTTCGCGATCCTCTCCGACGGCACGAAGATCGACAGCCCCTGCTTCCTGCGCCGGGCCGAAAAGAAACTCAAGCGGGCACAGCGGGACCTGTCCCGCAAGGCCAAGGGTTCAGCGAACCGGGTCAAGGCCCGGGTCAAGGTCGCCCGCGCCCACGCACGGACCGCCGATGCGCGGCGCGAGTTCCACCACCAGCTCTCCACAAAGATCATCCGCGAGAACCAAGCGGTTGCAGTGGAAGACCTGTCGGTCAAGGGACTCGCCCGCACACGCCTCGCCAAGTCCGTGCACGACGCCGGATGGTCGGCATTCGTCGGCATGCTGGAGTACAAGGCCGCCCGGTACGGGCGCACCTTCCACCGCATCGGACGCTTCGAGCCGACCTCTCAGGTCTGCTCGGCCTGCGGCGTCAAGGACGGCCCCAAGCCCCTCAACGTCCGTGAGTGGAAATGCACGGCGTGCGGGACGGTCCTTGACCGGGACATCAACGCGGCGGTCAACGTCGCCAAGGCTGCCGGACTGGCAGTGTCAGCCTGCGGAGCGCGGGTAAGACCGGGACTCGTCCCGGCACAGCGCGGAGAAACAGGAACCCACCGAGACGGTCAGCCGACCGTGGTAGGAATCCCCTCCCTTTAGGGAGGGGAGCGGAAGTCAAAACCGCTGGTACATGATGTGCAGCCCCACGTACCCCTGGGTGGGGTGGTGGAAGCCCTCGGGGATGGTGGTCATGAGCTGGAAGCCGAGGGACTGCCAGAGGGCGACCGCGCCGGTGTTGGCCGCCACCACCGCGTTGAACTGCATCCCCCGGTAGCCCTCGGCGCGGGCCCAGGCCAGTGCGTGCTCGCCCAGGGCCCGCCCGGTGCCATGCCGGCGGTACTGCGGGTCGACCATGAAACTGGCGCTGGCGATGTGCGCGCCGTTGCCCATCTGGTTGGGGTTCATCTTGGCCGAGCCGAGCACCGCCCCGGTGTCGTCGACGGCGACCACCGTGCGGCCGGGCGGTCGGAGCATCCAGAGGTCGCGGGCCGCCGGCTCGTCGATGTCCGCGGGATAGGTGTAGGTCTCGCCGGCCCGTACGACGGACCGGAAGAAGGGCCAGATCGCCGGCCAGTCGGCCGCATTCGCCTCTCGGATCAGCACCGGGACAGCCTCCCCGAGTCACCCCCGGGCCGCCACTCAATTACCCGGCGCCCGCCACCCGACGGGCACCGACAGCCGGCGGCCGCCGGCAACCACCAGGCTCCGACAGCCCGCGAGGCGCACCGCGGGCGGCCGCACCGGCGCGCCCCTCACGCCGGCCGGAACACCGGTATCGCGCACCCGCCGTCCCCCGCCGGACCGTCACCGCCCCCCGCCGCCGACCCGGTGCGGAAGTGCACCGTGAGCGGCATCCCGATCCGCAGGTCCGGCTCCGCGCAGTCCGTGACCTCGGTCATCATCCGTGGCCCTTCGGCGAGTTCGACCACGGCCGCAACGTACGGGACGCGGTCGCCAAACGGCGGGAGGTCGTTGCGGTGCACGATGGACCAGGTGTAGAGCGTGGCGCGGCCGGTGGCCGGCTCCCAGGTGACGTCCTCGCTCCAGCAGTGCGGGCAGAACTCGCGCGGGTAGTGGTGCACGGCGCCGCACCCCTCGGCCCGGCACCGGCGCAGCAGCAGCCGCCCTTCGGCCGCCGCGGCCCAGTACGGCCGGGTGAAGGCGTCCACCTCCGGCAGATCGAACCGCACCTGCGCGCGTCCCGCCGCGCCCGCGCCCTGCGCCCGCCCCGCGTTCCCGGCACGCACCGTCTCCCGCGCGGTCATCCGACCACCCCCATCCACGCCCACCCGCAATCCTGACGGTACGTCAGTTCAGCCCATCGCCCGCCCGACCGCAAGGGGGCCGCCGCACCGATCCCCGCCCCCACCCCGCCGACCGCCACCCCGAAGCTTTACCGCGCACACCCATTCCTGACACGGCGTCAGTTCAGTAATCTGACTATGCGTCAGCTACTGCTGAGCGCGGTACGGCGCGCAGTCCACGAGAGCCGTCACACAGGAGCGGGCGTCTGCGATGCTTGGATCGACTCACGGCACCCTCACCACGCACTCCCGGCCGGCCCGCGTCGTGGCCTGCGGGGAGCACCCACCCCACACCGTCCACGGCATCAGCGACCCCGTCGCCGCCGACGGCCCGCGGCCCGCCGGCGACGACGGCACCACCACCGGCCCGGCCGGCGCCGACCAGGACGTCAGCGGCCGCCCGCTGTACGCACCCGTACCCGACCTGGACCGCTTCTTCCGGCCCGAGTCGGTGGCCGTGATCGGCGCCTCGGACAGCGAGGGCCGGCCCAACACCGGCATCACCCGCCAACTGATCGCCTGGGCGGAACGGGTCGGCGCCCGGCTCCACCCCGTCAACCCCGGACGCGAGCAGGTCTTCGGCCTGCCCTGCTACCCCGCTGTCGCCGACCTGCCGGAGACCGTCGACCTGGCGGTGCTACTGGTCGGCGACCCGCTGCCGGTCATCGGGCAACTGGCCGAGGCCAAGGTGAAGTTCGCGGTCGCCTTCGCCTCCGGATTCGCCGAGACCGGCGAGGACGGCGCGGCCGCCCAGGCCCGGCTGGCGGACGCCGTGGCCCGTTCCGGCCTACGGCTGCTCGGGCCCAACACCAACCTCAACGCCTTCGAGAAGTTCCGGCACGACCTGGACGGCCCGGCCATCGCCCTGATCACCCAGTCGGGCCACCAGGGCCGGCCGGTCTTCACCCTCCAGGAACTGGGCATCCGCCTCTCGCACTGGGCCCCGACCGGCAACGAGGCCGATCTGGAGACCGCCGACTTCCTCTCCTACTTCGCCTCCCGCCCCGAGGTCGGCGCGATCGCCGCCTATGTGGAAGGGCTCAAGGACGGCCGCAGCTTCCTGCTCGCCGCCGACCGCGCCGCCCGCAACAAGGTGCCGGTGGTCGTCGTCAAGGTCGGCCGCACCGAGACCGGCGCCCGGACCGCCGCCTCCCACACCGGCAAGCTCACCGGCGCGGACGAGGTGGTGGACGCCGCACTGCGGCAGTTCGGGGTGATCCGGGTGGACGGGCTCGACGAGCTCCAGGACACCGCGGCGCTGCTGGCCCGCGCCAAGAAACCCACCGCCGAGGGCGTCGCGGTCTATTCGATCTCCGGCGGCACCGGCGCCCACTTCGCCGACCTGGCGACCGCGGCGGGCCTGGCCCTGCCCACCCTGTCCGACGCCAAGCAGACCGAACTCCACCAGTGGATACCGGACTACCTCAACGTCGCCAACCCGATCGACAACGGCGGCCACCCGGTGGGCGACTGGCGCGGCCGCAAGATCATCGACGCGATCCTCGCCGACCCGTCCGTCGGCGTCCTGATCTGCCCGATCACCGGCCCCTTCCCGCCCATGAGCGACAAGCTGGCCCAGGACCTCGTCGACGCGGCGGAGCAGTCGGACAAGCTGGTGTGCGTCGTCTGGGGCTCGCCGGTCGGCACCGAGGACGCCTACCGCCGCACCCTCCTCGGCTCCTCCCGCGTGGCGACCTTCCGCACCTTCGCCAACTGCATCACCGCCGTCCGCGCCTATCTGGACCACCACCGCTTCACCGCCCACTACCGCTCCCCCTTCGACGACGCCCCCCGCGTGCTCTCCCCCTCCGCCCGCAAGGCCCAGGCCCTGCTGCGGCCCGGCCAGCAGCTCAGCGAGCACGCGGCGAAGCAGCTGCTGCGCGCCTACGGCATCCGCGTACCGCGGGAACAGCTGGTGACCAGCGCGGCGGCGGCCGTCCGGGCGGCGAGCCTGGTGGGCTACCCGGTGGTGATGAAGGGCTCCGGCCCTGAGCTGGCCCACAAGACCGAACTCGGCCTGGTCAAGGTCGGGTTGACCTCGGCAAGTCAGGTCCGGGACGCCTACCGCGAACTGACCGACATCGCGCGCTACGAGGACCTGCCGCTGGACGGCGTCCTCGTCTGTCAGATGATCGAACGGGGCGTCGAGATGGTCGTCGGCGTCACCCCCGACCCGCTCTTCGGGCCGACCGTCTCCGTCGGCCTCGGCGGGGTGCTCGTGGAGGTCCTCCAGGACCTCGCGGTCGGCGTCCCACCCTTCGGAGAGGAACACGCCCGCACCATGCTCCGCGGACTGCGCGGCCACGCCCTCCTGGAGGGCGTCCGCGGGATGCCGCCCGCGGACACCGACGCGCTGGTCGAGACCGTCCTGCGGGTGCAACGGATGGCCCTCGAACTCGACGGCGACCTGGCCGAGTTGGACATCAACCCCCTGGTCGTCCTGCCCCGCGGCCAGGGCGCGGTGGCACTGGACGCCCTCGCGGTGTGCCACTGACCGTAGGACCGCCGAAGCCGAAGCCGAACCCGAAGGCGGTACCGCTCCCGGCCCCGACCCCGGCCGCGACCCCGTCCACCCACTCCCCTGGAGCCACTCCCCCATGACGCCCGCACCGTCCCCCCGTTCCGATCCCGCCTCCGAACCCGTCCAACCGACTCGGCCCACCGATCCCGCCAAGCCACCCGCATCCACCGAACCCGCTGACTCCTTGATACTTCACGCCACTGACAACGGCGTCGCCCAGCTCACCCTCAACCGCCCCGACGCCCTCAACGCCCTCACCTGGGACATGCGCGAACGCCTCATCGCCCTGCTCGCCGACGCCTCCGCCGACCCGGACGTCCGCGTCGTCGTGCTCACCGCGACCGGCAAGGGCTTCTGCGCGGGCGCCGACCTGCGCGGCGCGCCGACCACCGGCGACCGGGTCGCCGGCGATGTCGCACGGATGATCCGCAGCGGCGCCCAACGCCTCATCGCCGCCGTACTGGACTGCGAGAAACCGGTGATCGCCGCCGTCAACGGCACCGCCGCCGGGATCGGCGCCCACCTCGCGTTCGCCTGCGACCTGGTGTTGGCCGCCGAATCGGCCCGCTTCATCGAGGTGTTCGTCCGCCGCGGCCTGGTCCCGGACGGCGGCGGCGCCTATCTGCTGCCGCGGCTCATCGGCCCCCAGCGCGCCAAGGAGCTGATGTTCTTCGGGGACGCCGTGCCGGCCGCCGACGCCGCACGGCTCGGCCTGGTCAACCGGGTCGTCCCCGAGGGTGAGTTGGCGAAGTCCGCCCGGGAGTGGGCCGAACGCCTCGCCACCGGCCCCACCCGCGCCCTCGCCCTCACCAAAGCGCTGGTCAACGCCTCGCTCGACGGCGGCCGCGGCGCGTCCTTCGCGGCCGAGGCCACCGCCCAGGAGATCAATATGACGACGGCGGACGCCCAGGAAGGCGTCGCCTCCTTCGTCGAACGCCGCCGCCCTACGTACCGGGGAAGATGACGCCCGCCCAAGCGGTTCCCCTGCACGCCCGGCTCCCGCCCGTCGGCCTCATCCGCCGTCCGCCGGGCACTCCGGCACCTCCCGGGTATTACGGGTGCGCACCCCCGGCAGCCACCCCTCCGCCCCCTGCCCCGTACGCACCCGGTACCAGCGGGAGGAGGTGACCCCCTCCTCGTCCCGCACCAACTGCCCGTCCGTCACCACGCACCGGGCCGCCAGCACCTCGCCGTGCCACACCCGCCCCGCGGTGTTGCCGCGCGCCCCGTACGCCAGGTGCGGGTCCTTGGCCAGCCGCAGCGCGCACTCCATGGTGTGCGGGGCACGGCACGCCGCCTCGCTGTTGTAGACCGTGAGCGGCACCGTCCGGGGCGGCCCGGCCGGTCTGACGTCCGCGGCCCCGGGCCGCAGCAGCACCCACCAGACGCCCAGGACCACCGCCGCCACCGCTGCCGCGACCGCCACCACGACGGCATACGGGCGCCGCTGCGGCAACCAGGCCACGGCGAGGCGCCCCCTGGACTCCGGAGTGCCCGCCGAACTCCCGACCTCCACCGGCGCCTTGACCCGCTCCCACAGTCCCCCGGGCGTCTCGATCTCCTCATCGGCCGCCCGCAGCCTCGCCCGCAGCAGCGCCTCGGCCTCGCCGTCCCCGCCGTACCGTGGTCCCGTGCCCATCGTGCCGCTCACCTCCCGGCCTGCCCGTGCTCCGATTCAACGAGGTACGCGCGCAGCCTGTCCAGGGCACGGGCCCGATGCCGGGCGGCGGTGCCGCGATGCACCTTCATGATCTTCGCGGCCTGGTCGATCGTGTACCCGTCCAGATCGACGAGGATCACGATCCCCGCCTGCCGGTGCGACAGCCGTCCCAGCAGCCGCACCGCCTCCAGCTCCGCGTGCCGCCGCCCCACCCCGCCGTCCCACCCGCCGAACCCGCCCCCGGCCCCCGGCACCGCACCGGCACCGTCCGCCTCGGCCACCTCCTCCACCAGCACCTGCCGCCGCTCCTTGCGGTAGGCGTCCCGGGCGACACTGAGGACGGCGGTGAAGGCGTAGGCGTACGGCTCCGGATGGGCGAGGAAACGCTGCGGGCGGGCGGCGAGCTTGAGGTACGCCTCGTGCACCACGTCCTCCGCCGACTGCCGCGTCCCGGCGAGCATCACGGCCCGCCGATAGAGCCGCGGCAGCAGTCCGCAGAAGACCTCGTCGAACGCTGCAGACTCGCCGGGCCCGGACCCGGACCCGGACCCGGCGCCCGGCGGTCCGGACGCACCGGACGGCGTCGACAGCGAGGACGGACCGACCGGACCGACCGGCCCCTCCGGACGGGCCTCCCGGGGCCCGGTGGCCGACCAGGAGGTCGGCGGTGTCGCATCGGCCATGACCGGAACACTCCCCCGTGCTTGGCTACGGCGCGGCCGAGGTGGAAGTACCCGAGCGCTCGGCAGCCAATCAGGAACGCGACCCCCAATCTCCCCCGAACCGCCCTGATCCAGCCTGCGTTTCCCGACCAAACCACCCATGTGAGTGGCGCCCACCCCTTCCGATCTGACGATCCATCAGTTTCAATGGGCGGCATGATGGGACACGCCGGAATGGCGGCCACAGCCATCCGCTACCTCCGCTCCGTTGGCGCCCCCACCACCGCCGCACCGCCGGCCGCCACCGCCCGCGCCACCACCACGCGCCCCCCATTGCGCGCCGTACGCGACGACGAACGCGCCCCCTTGGACCCGGCCGAATTCCGCTCCGTGCTGGGCCACTTCGCGAGCGGTGTCACGATCATCACGGCCCCCGGAGAGGCGGGTCCGGCCGGTTTCGCCTGCCAGTCCTTCGCCTCCCTCTCCCTGGACCCGCCCCTGGTGGCGTTCATGGTGGCCCGCACCTCCACGACCTGGCCGCGCCTCGCGCAGGCCGGCGTCTTCTGCGTGAACGTCCTCGGCGCCGCGCAGGGCGACCTCTGCCGCGGGTTCGCCGTCAGCGGCGCCGACAAGTTCGCCGGCGTCCACCACACCCCGGCCCCGGCCACCGGCTCCCCCCGCCTCGCCGACGTCCCCGCCTGGATCGACTGCACGATCCACGCCGTCCACACCGGCGGCGACCACCACATCGTCGTCGGCCGCGTCGAGGCCCTCGGCACCGACCCGACCGCCGCACCCCAGGGACCACTGCTCTTCCACCGGGGGACGTTCGGACGGTTCACCCAGTAGGCCACCGGTAGCCCCCTCGACCTACTGAGCCGGCACCCCATAAGCCGCCTACCGGAACCCCGCGCCCATCACCGACAGAACACCGAAGACGCCCGCCCGTTCTCGCGTTCAGGCAATCGCTTTGAGCGCCGCGGACATCACGGCCGCCTTCGGTGGGGCGCCACAGCGCAGTTGACGTGCGCTCAGGCTGCGGCGGGCGCCGACTTGCCCCGCAACACCAACGCCATCAGTGCCGCCACCGCGCACAGGGCGCCCGAGGCGTACCAGACCGGGTCGTAGGTCCCGAGGGCGTCGCGGGCCAGGCCGCCCAGGAAGGCGATGAGGGCGGCGCCGACCTGGTGGGCGGCGAGGACCCAGCCGAAGACGATGGCGCTGTCGTCGCCGTAGTGGGCGCGGCACAAGGCGAGGGTCGGCGGGACGGTGGCGACCCAGTCCAGGCCGTAGAAGACGATGAAGAAGACCATCGGGGGATGGACGGTGGCGGAGAGGAGGAAGGGGAGGAAGAGGAGGGAGAGGCCGCGGAGGGCGTAGTAGACGGCGAGGAGGCGGCGGGTGTCGAAGCGGTCGGTGAGCCAGCCGGAGCCGATGGTGCCGGCGATGTCGAAGACACCGATCACGGCGAGGAGCGAGGCGGCCGCCGTCATGGGCATGCCGTGGTCGTGGGCGGCGGGCACGAAGTGGGTCTTGACCAGGCCGTTCGTGGTGGCGCCGCAGATCGCGAAGGTGCCGGACAGTAGCCAGAAGGGGGTCGTGCGGGCTGCCGAGAAAAGGGCGCTCAGGGCGCGGCGGGCGGCGCCGCGCTGCGGGGGCGGCTTGGGGACGAACTCCTCGGAGCCGTACGGGGTGGTGCCGACGTCGGCGGGGTGGTCGCGCAGCAGGAGCCACACCAGGGGGACGACGGCGAGGGCGGCGAGGGCGACGGTCACGGCGGCCGGACGCCAGGAGTAGCGCTCGACGATCATCGAGAGGAGCGGCAGGAAGACCAGCTGGCCGGAGGCACCGGCCGCGGTCAGGATGCCGGTGACCAGGCCGCGGCGGGCGATGAACCAGCGGTTGGTGACGGTCGCGGCGAAGGCCAGGGCCATCGAGCCGCTCCCCAGGCCGACCAACACGCCCCACAGCAGGATGAGTTGCCAGCTGGTGGTCATGAAGACGGTGAGGCCGGCGCCGGCCGCGATCACGGTCAGCGCGGCGGCCACCACTCGGCGGATGCCGAAGCGGTCCATCAGGGCGGCGGCGAACGGCGCGGTCAGCCCGTAGAGGGCGAGGTTGACCGAGACCGCGAGGCCGATGGTGCCGCGCGACCAGTGGAACTCGTCGTGCAGCGGGTCGATCAGCAGGCCGGGCAGGGAGGCGAAGCCGGCCGCGCCGATGAGGGTGAGGAAGGTGACGGCGGCGACCGACCAGGCGCGGTGCGGACGCCGGCGGGCGGGGGCCGGACCGGGCGGCGGCCCCGCGTTCACGGGGGCGACGGCGTCGGCGCGTACGGGCGGCTCGGGCGATATGCGGGTCACCCGAGCAGCTTCGGGGAGCCGGCCCGACCGAACGAGTGGCCAGAGGGACAGCCATCGCCAGGATCGGGCCAGCCCCCCAACGTCCCGCGCCGCCCCCGGCCCTAGCCCGCTCCCCCTCCGAAGACCAGCACCGCCCGCGCCACCCGCCCGTGATGCGCGTCGTCCGCCGCCTTGGCGAAGTCCGTCACCCCGTACGTCGCGGTCACCAACTCGTCCAGCAGCAGCCGCCCTTCGCGGTACAGCCGGGCGTAGAGGGCGATGTCCCGTTGTGGGCGGGCGGAGCCGTAGCGGCAGCCGAGGATGGACTTGTCCAGGTACATGGAGGAGACCAGGAAGGACGCCTCGGCGGTGGCCGGCGGGACGCCCAGCAGCACCGCCTGCCCGTGCCGGTCCAGCAGGTCGATCGCCTGCCGGATCAGCCGCGTGCTGCCCACGCACTCGAAGGTGTGGTCGGCGCCGGTCGGCAGGATTTCCTTCACCGCCCTGACGCCGTCCGGCACGGCCGACGCGTCGACGAAGTGCGTCGCCCCGAACTGCCGCGCCGCCGCCTCCTTCTCGGCATTGGCGTCCACCGCCACGATCACCGAGGCGCCCGCGATCCGCGCGCCCTGGAGCACATTGAGGCCGATGCCGCCGGCGCCGATCACCACCACCGAGTCCCCGCGGTCCACCCGCGCCCGGTTCAGTACCGCGCCCACACCGGTCAGCACCCCGCACCCGATCAGCGCGGCCGACGTCAGCGGGATCTCCTTCGGGATCTTCACCGCCTGCACCGCCTTGACGACCGTCCGCTCCGCGAACGCCGAGTTCGACGCGAAGTTGTACAGCTCCGCGCCGCCCCGCCGGAACGGCGTGCCGGGCATCCCGATCGCCTTGCGGCACATCGTCGGCCGCCCCCGGTCGCACTCCGCGCACGCCCCGCAGTTCGCCAGCGTCGACAGCGCCACATGGTCACCGGGCACCACATGGTCCACGCCCGCCCCTACGGCCTCGACCACCCCCGCGCCCTCGTGCCCCAACACCACCGGCACCGGAAACGGAATCGTCCCGTCGATCACCGAGAGGTCGCTGTGGCACAACCCGGCCGCCCGGATCCCCACCAGCACCTCGCCCGGCCCCGGATCCCGCACCTCCAGATCGTCCACGACCCGGACCTGCTCACCGTCGAATATGACGCCTTTCATCCCCGCTCCACTCTGGGCAGGCCGAGCACCCGCTCGGCGATGATGTTGCGCTGGATCTCGTCCGAGCCGCCGTAGATCGTGTCGGCCCGGGTGAACAGGAACAGCCTTTGCCACGCATCGAGTTCGTACGGCGTCGCAGCGGACCACTCGCCGGGCCCCACGGCAGCGACGGCGCCCCGCACCCGCATCGCCAGCTCCCCCAACCGCCGGTGCCACCCACCCCACAGCAGCTTCGCCACGCTCGGCGCCCCCGCATCGCCCGCCACCCCCAGGGTCCGCAACGCGTTCCACCGCATGACCCTCAACTCCGCCCATTGGCACACGAGTTGCTCACGCAGTACGGGATCACGCACCGCCCCGCCGCGCACCGCCGCGGCAACCACGTCCGCCAACTCCCGTGCGAACCCGATCTGCTGGACGAGCGTCGACACCCCGCGTTCCAGGGCCAGCAGCCCCATCGCCACCCGCCAGCCGGCGCCCTCGCCGCCCACCACGTGGTCGGCGCGCGCCACCGCCCCGTCGAAGAACACCTCGTTGAACTCCGCGGTCCCCGACATCTGCCGGATCGGCCGCACCTCGATCCGGCCGGGCTGGTCCATCGGCACCAACAGGAACGACAGCCCCCGGTGCCGCCGCTCCCCCGGGTCCGTCCGCGCCAGGACGAAGCACCAGTCGGCCTCCGCGGCCAACGAGGTCCACACCTTCTGCCCGCTGATCCGGTACCCGGCCCCGTCCCGGACCGCCACCGTACGCAGCCCCGCCAGGTCCGACCCCGCCTCCGGCTCGCTGTAGCCCTGGCACCACAGCTCCTCCCCCCGCGCCACGGCCGGCAGGAACCGCTTCCGCTGCGTCTCGTCCCCGTACGCGATCAGGGTCGGCGCCAGCAGGTTCTCCCCGATGTGCCCCACCCGGCCCGGCGCCCCGGCCCGCGCGTACTCCTCCGCCCACACCACCTGCTGCGTCAGCGACCCGGCCCGGTTCCCGTACCCCCCGTGCGCCCGGTCCCACCCCAGCCCGATCCACCCCCCGCGCCCCAACTCCCGCTCCCAGCCCCGCCGAACCTCCACCCCCACATGCTCACTACCGGGCCCACCCCCCGCCCCCAACGAGGCGAACTCCCCGACGAGATGAGCCTCCAGCCAGGCCCGCACTTCCCCCCGAAACGCCTCGTCTTCACTCCCGAACCCGAAATCCACCTGAACCCTCCCGCTCACACAGCCCTCACCCACCGTCTTCTCCCACCCACCCACGGGAGGGGACGGGCCGGAGGGGTCGGTGTGCCGGACGTAAAGCGAAGCAGTCCGGCACACCGACCCCTCCGGCCCGTCACCGCACCCAACAGCCCCGCGCAGCGGAACCGCGCCGCAGGCGCAACAGCAACAACCCCCACGGCGGGAAAGCCGACAACGTACGGCTAAGAATTCGGCCGCTCGCCGGCCCCCGCCGCCCGCGCCATCTCCTCCAGCTGCGCCAGCATCGGCATGGGGTCGACGCCGACCGACCCCGCCACCACTTCGGCGACCCGCTCCGGCGTCCACCCACCCCCGTCGGCGTACACGGAGCGCAGCTCCCTCGGCTGGGCCCACACCGCGATCTTCGGCCCCGCCACGGTGTACACCTGGCCGGTGACCCCGTCGGCCCGCGCCCGTTCGCTCAGCAGGTAGACGACGAACGCCGCCACGTCCTCCGGTTCCCCGATCTCCTTCAGCTCCATCGGCACGTTCGCCGACATCCGCGTCCGGGCGACCGGCGCCACCGCGTTCGCCGTCACCCCGTACTTGTGCAAGCCGAGCGCCGCGCTGCGCACCAGCGAGATGATGCCGCCCTTCGCCGAGGCGTAGTTGGCCTGGGCGACGCTGCCCTGGTGGTTGCCGCTGGTGAAGCCGATCAGCGTGCCGGACTTCTGCTTGCGCATCACCGCCGCGGCGGCCCGGAACACCGTGAAGGTGCCCTTGAGGTGCGTGGCGACGACCGGGTCCCACTCCTCCTCGGACATGTTGAAGAGCATCCGTTCGCGCAGGATGCCGGCCACGCACACCACGCCGTCGAGCCGGCCGTACTCGGCCAGCGCGGTGTCCACGATCCGCTGGCCGCCGGCCATCGTGGAGACGTCGTCGGCGACGGCCGTGGCCGTGCCACCCGCCGCCTCGATCTCCTTGACCACCGCCTCGGCCACCTCGCTGCTGGGCGCGCCACCCTCGATGGCGACGCCGTAGTCGTTGACCACCACCTTCGCGCCCTCGGCGGCGGCCACCAGGGCGACGGCCCGCCCGATGCCGCGGCCGGCCCCCGTGACGGCGACCACCTTGCCGGCCAAGAAGTTCCCCATGCCGCGCCCCTTCCCACGGTTTCTGACGGACCGTTAGATTTTTGAGCAGACGCGGTACGAGCACAAGACCCCGGACACAAGCCCGGGACGCAAGAGGGCAGGGCAAGCCACGACGGCACCGGCCACCCCACCGCCCGCACCCCGCCCGCGCCCCCGGAACCGGACCGCCCCCACCCGACACCAAGGAGCGCCCATGCCCCTGCCGCAGGAGTTCCACGACATCGCCCGGCGCGTGAACAACTGGGGACGCTGGGGCCCGGACGACGAGATCGGCACCCTGAACCTGATCACCCCGGAGGTGGTGCGCGCCGCCGCAGCGACCGTCCGCAGCGGCCGCCGTATCCCCCTCGCGCTACCGCTCCAACAGGACGGCGTCCAGACCGGCATGATCCCGGGGCGGGTCAACCCGCTGCACACCATGGTCGCCATCAACCACGAGATCTTCGGCCCGGGCACGGTCGCCACCTCCGACGACACCGTCACCATGGGCCTCCAGGCCGCCACCCACTGGGACGGCCTGACCCACGTCTCGCACTCTGGGCGGCTCTACAACGACCGGCCCGCCGACGCCATCACCGCGCACCGCGGCGCCACCGCGCTGGGCATCGAGAAGGCCAGCCCGATCACCTCCCGCGGCGTACTGCTCGACGTGGCCCGGGCGCACGACACCGAGCGGCTGCCGGGCGGGCACGCGGTCACGCCGGAGGACCTGGACGCCGCCGAGGAGTTGGCCGGGACCACGGTCCGCTCCGGTGACGTCGTCCTGATCCGGACCGGGCACCTCCAGCACTACCTGGCCGGCGATCGGGAGGCGTACGCGTTCCCGTCGCCCGGGCTCTCGCTGCGCACCCCGGAGTGGTTCCACGCCCGCGGGATCGCCGCCGTCGCCAACGACACCCTGACCTTCGAGATCTTCCCGCCGGAGGTCGAGGGCCTGTGGTTGCCGGTGCACGCCCTGCACCTGGTCGAGATGGGCATGCTCCAGGGCCAGAACTGGAACCTGGAGGAGCTGTCGGCGGCCTGCGCACAGGAGGGCCGCTACGCCTTCCTGTTGTCCGCGATGGCGGAGCCGTTCGTCGGCGGAACCGGCAGTCCGGTCGCGCCGGTGGCGGTGTTGTGAGGTCCGGGGCGGCGCCCCCGATGAGCCGTCGACTCCGGGCCGGCCGGGTGGCGGCGCGCGCTGCGCGCCCCGAGCACGGCACCGCGGACCGCCACCCGGCTCCGGAACGCGATCCGCACTCGCCAAGGCCGCGGGCCAGCGACCCGACGCGACCTTGCCGTCCCCTCACGGCGCATCGCTTCCCCAAGCGTGATCACCAGGGCACGCCACGTCAACACCTGGTCTGGACTAATTCCGCGCCAGGCGAACCGATTCAGCGACTTACGCCCGATTTGTCGCGGCGCAGGCAGGGTCATACGCCCCCAGATCCGCACCGGCCGTCATCAGCAGCGACTGCCCGCGGTCCACTTCGCACCAGATCCGCTTGCCGGCCCCCTCCGGCTGCCAGCCCCAGCGGTCCGCGAGGCCGTCGACGAGTTCCAGGCCCCGGCCGTTGGTGTCGTCACCGTCCGCGTGCCGGGGGCGCGGCGGCCGGGCGCTGGCGTCCACCACCTCGACCCGCACGGTGCCCACCACGGCGCCGGTGCCCGAGAAGCACATACAGAGCCGGGCCGACGAGCCGGTGTGCACCACCGCATTGGTGACCAGCTCGGAGATCAGCAGGATCAGCGTCTCGGCGAGCGGCTCGTCCGCCCCTATACCCGACCCTGCGAGCCTCGACCGGGCCCACCGCCGGGCCCGCCCCACTTCCGCGGGGTCGGGCCGCACTTCCAACTGCACCTGAAGCACCTGCACCGCTCACACCATCCGAACCGGCGGAAACATCGCCTCGCGCCTCCACGGAGTCACGGTGCGTGACTCCGGCGAAGCACAGCATGGTTGACGTTCAGTCACCGCAACAACCGCTTCGGGCATATTCCAGCGCAAGGGAGTATGCGTGCGGCATACTGTGCGACGCACAGCGCGGGGAGTCGAACATGGGGGGTCATCGGGGCCCTGCCCAAGGCGAGCGGCGTGCAGTCGGTACCCCGGAGCCGTCCTTCCGACGGCACCGTGACCATTGCGCCACAGAACCACTCGCACCCCACGGAGCGTACCCGAGCACACCGCCGACTCCCGCGTGTGACGAGTCACGCCTAGGACACAACCCGATATCGACCCTCCGTGACCGCTTATGTGTGAGCTGCCCGACATTTCGCACACCGGCTGCCAGAGTCTGACATCGGCGGCGCGCTCGCGACGCTCCGTGATCTTCGACGAGCGCCGGCGCACCCCCTCACCCCACCAGCGCGACCGCCAGTCGCTCCGTCGCCTCCCGCGCGCCACCCCACGTCTCGGCCCGCAGCCAGGCCCGTTTCAGGTGCAGATGAACATCTGCCTCCCAGGTGAAGCCCATACCGCCGTGCACCTGGAGGCAGTCCCGGGCGTTGTCCACCGCGGCCTCGTCCGCCAGCAGCTTGGCGCCCGTGATGTCGAGGGCGTCCCCGGTCACCGCCGCCGCGTAGACCGCGGCACGGGCCAGCTCGGCGCGGACCAGCATCCCGGCGCACAGGTGCTTGACCGCCTGGAAGGAGCCGATCGGCGCGCCGAACTGGGTGCGCTGCCGGGCGTGGGCGACCGCCATCTCCACCGTCCGCGCCGCGCTGCCCAGCTGCTGGGCGGCGGTCAGCAGGGCCGCCTCGCGGCGCAGCCGGGGCACGTCCAGGCCGTCGCAGGGGGCGGTGCGCGGGTGGTCGGTGACGCGGGCGAGCGGGGTGAGGGGGTCGACCGACGTGAAGGGGGCGCGGGTGACCTCGCCGGGCGCACTCCGGTGCGCTCGGCCCGCATGCCCCGGCGCATCCCCCTCCAGGAAGATCAACTCGTCGCAGTCGGCCGGGTGTTCCCACAGCACCGGGTCGGTCGAGTCGTCACACAGGGCGACGACCCGTTCGCCGGTCGCCACCCCTTCCACCGCCCCGGCCAGCAGCTGTCCGGCCACCAGCGGGCCCGGCAGCAGCGCCCGGCCGGCCTCCTCGAAGACCAGGACGGCCTCCGGCAGCCCCAGCCCGACGCCGCCCGCCGCCTCCGGGAGCCGCAGCGCGAAGAACCCGGCGTCGGCCAGCTCCCGCCACAGCGCGCGGTCCAGCGCCGGGTCGTCGACGGCCGTGCGCAGCCGGTCCCGGTCGAAGCGGCCGGTCAGCAGCTCTCGGGTGCCGGCCCGCAACGCCCTTTGATCCGGGCCGAGTTGGAAGTCCACCGGACCGCTCACCGTCCCTTCGGCAGGCCGAGGATCCGCTCGGCGACGATGTTCCGCTGGATCTGCGAGGTGCCCGCGGCGATGGTGTACGAGAGGGCCGAGAGCCGGTCGGCGACCCAGGGGTGCGTCGCGTCCAGCGCCTGTCCGCCGAGCACCTCGGCCGCCGCGTCGTAGAGCTCCTGGCGGGCGTGCGAGTAGCGCAGTTTGAAGACCGAGCCGCCGGTGCCGGGGACGCCGCCGGTGTGCTGCGCCTCACTGACGTTCCACTGGGTCAGCCGCCACAGCGCGGCGAATTCGGCGTTCAGCCGGCCCAGTCGGCGGCGGAGCGCGGCGTCGTCCCAGCGGCCGTTGGCGCGGGCGGCGCCGGCCAGTTCGGCGAGCACCCGGCGGCAGGCCACCACCTCGCCGACGAAGGCGGTGCCGCGTTCGAAGGAGAGCGTCACCATCGTCACCCGCCAGCCGTCGTGCTCGGCGCCGATGCGGTTGCCGACCGGGATCCGGACCTCGTCGAGGAACATCTCGGCGAACTCCGTGGAGCCGGCCAGTGTGCGCAGCGGTCGCACGGTCACCCCGGGGGCGTCCATCGGCATCGCCAGCCAGCTGATGCCGCGGTGTCGGGGGGCCTCCGGGTCGGTGCGGACGAGCAGTTCGCACCAGTCGGCGACCTCGGCGTGCGAGGTCCAGATCTTGGCGCCGGTCACCACGTAGGCGTCGCCGTCCCGGACCGCCCGGGTGCGCAGCGCGGCCAGGTCGGAGCCGGCGTCCGGTTCGCTGAAGCCCTGGCACCAGATCTCGTCGCCGCGCAGGATCGGCGGCAGCCAGCGGGCGCGCTGCGCGGCGGCGCCTTCGGCGGCGATGGTGGGGCCGGCGTGCAGCAGCCCGACGAAGTTGGCACCGACGTAGGGCGCGCCGGCCTTCTCGGTCTCCTCCAGGAAGATCAGGTGCTGGGTGGGGGTGGCGCCCCGGCCGCCGGCGTCGGCGGGCCAGTGCAGACCGGCGTACCCGGCGTCGTACAGCATCCGCTGCCAGGCCGCGTCGTACGCCCGCCGGCCGGGCCAGTCGGTGGCGGCGGGCTTTGGTGGCAGCTTCGGCAGTACCTCGGCGAGCCAGGTCCGCAGCCGGGCCCGGAAGGCTTCCTCCTCCTCGGTGAAGGTGAGGTCCACTAGCGGTCCCGGTGCGTCGTCGGGCGCCGGGTCCCGCGGCGGTCGGCGGGCGCGCCCGCATGGTCGTCGGCGTTGGTGCCGCGCGGTGGCCCGGTCGGGTTCGCCATCGTTTCCCCTCGCCCCTGTCGGTCGCCTCGCACCCGATTAACTGATGGTGCGTCAGATTTGAATCTAGGCTAGCCCCGAGCCCCTGGACCGACAAGGCATCGGCCCTTACCCTCGGACCTCGATCTGACGCATCGTCAGCAACGGGGCGGGAGGCCCGCATGACCGGCAGCACCCTGTGGGACCTGGTCACCTGGCGCGCCGCCCGCACACCGGACGCCACCGCCCTCATCCAGGGCGCGGAATCCGCCCGGGACGAGCGCCGGATCACCTTCGGCGGGCTGCGCGAACGCGCCGAACGGGTCGCCGCCGGACTGGCCGCACGCGGCGTCCGACCCGGCAGCAAGGTGGTCTGGCAACTGCCCACCCGGATCGAAACGGTGCTGGTCAGCCTGGCCCTGGCCCGGCTCGGCGCGGTACAGAGCCCGGTCCTGCCGCTCTACCGCGCACACGAGCTGGGCCAGGTGCTGCGCCGCACCCGCGCCGCCTTCTTCATGGTCCCCGGTGGGCCCGGCCGGCACCGCGACACCGACCACACCGCGAGGGCGCACCGCCTGGCCGCCGAGCTGCCCGCGCCGCCGACCGTCATCGACGCGTACGCCCCCCTGCCCGACGGCGACCCGGCCACCCTGCCCCCGCCGCCCACCGACCCCGACGCACCCCGCTGGATCTACTGGACCTCCGGCACCACCGCCGCCCCCCGCGGCGTGCTGCACACCGACCGCAGTCTGCGCACCGCCGGCGCCTGCCTGGCCGCGGCACTGCGCCTGGGCCCCGACGACGTCGGCTCGATGGCCTTCCCGTACGCCCACGTCGCCGGGCCCGACTACACCGTCATGCTGCTCACCCACGGCATCCCGGCCGTCCTCGTGGAGCACTTCGCGCTGCCCGCCGCACTCGCCCCCTACCGCCGCCACCGGGTCACCGTGGCCGGCGGCTCCACCGCCTTCTACACCCTCTTCCTCACCGCCCAGCGCGCCCTGCCGCCGGGGCGACGACTGCTGCCGGCACTGCGCCTCCTCGCCGGCGGCGGCGCCCCCAAACCGCCCGCGCTGTACCACGAGGTGGTGGCCGAGTTGGGCTGCCAAATCACCCACGGCTACGCCCTCACCGAGGCCCCGATGGTCACCATGGGCGACCCGCACGACAGCGCCGAGCTGCTGGCCACCACCGACGGCCGGCCGCCCGCCGGGATGGAGATCCGGATCGCGCCGGAGAGCGGGGAGATCCTGCTGCGCGGCCCGGCCGTCTGCCGCGGCTATCTGGACGAACCGGGCCCTCCCCCGCACCCCGGGGACACCGCAGGTGCCCCCTTCACCGCCGACGGCTTCCTGCGCACCGGCGACCTCGGGCACCTCACCCCCACCGGGCACCTCGTCATCACCGGCCGCCTCAAGGACATCATCATCCGCAAGGGCGAGAACATCTCCGCCCGGGAGATCGAGGACCTCCTCTACCGCCATCCGGACATCGCGGACGCCGCGGTCATCGGGCTACCGGACCCCGAGCGCGGAGAACTGGTCTGCGCCGTGGTCGAACAGCCGCCGGGAGCCCCTGCGTTGACGCTCACCGCGGTCACCTCGCGGCTGCTCGCCCAAGGACTCGCCCGGCACAAACTGCCGGAACGACTGGAGGTGCTGCCCGCCCTGCCGCGCGGGGCCACCCTGCGCAAGGTGCTCAAGCAGGAACTACGGGAGCGGTTCGGGGCCCACTCGTAGCGGACCGAACGCGTCCTAGATGCCCACTATGGTCGGGCGCCATGAGCCACCCCTCGCCCCGCACCCGGCCCCGGATCGACGCCGCCCAGCGCCGCGCCCGGCTCGGCCGGCGGCATCTGCTCGCCCCCGACTGCCGGGCGGCCACCGCCGAAGAGACCGCCGACGCGGTCGTCGCCCTGCACGCCAGCGACCCGGCCACCGTCCACCTGGCGGCCTGCGCCCGACTGGCCGTACCGGACCCCAAGGAGGTCGAGCGGGCGCTGTACGAGGACCGGTCGCTGGTGCGGATGCTGTGCATGCGGCGCACCCTCTTCGCGGTCGACGCGGAACTGGCACCGGTCATCGCGTCCTCCACCGCCCGGGCCATCGCCGCCAAGGAGCGGCGGGGCCTGGTCAAGTGGGTCCGGGAGGGACTGGGATGGGACGAACGGCGACTGGCGGAGGTGACGGACCGGACGCTGGCCGCACTGGCCGCCCGCGGCGAGGCGACCGCCGCGGACCTCTCCGCCGAGGTGCCCGAACTGCGCGCCACCATCGTGAACTCTCCCGGCAAGCCCTACGAGGCCACCGTCGCGGTCGCCAGCCGACTGCTGCGGACGCTGGCCGCCGAGGGCAGCATCCGCCGCAGCCGGCCGCGCGGCGGCTGGACCAGCAGCACCTTCCGCTGGGCACCCGGCACCGCGCTCGTCGACCTGGCGGCACCGCCGGCCCCCGAGGCGCGCGCCGCGCTCGCCCGCCGCTGGCTCGCCGCCTACGGCCCGGCGACCGTCGAGGACCTCACGTGGTGGACCGGCTGGACGCGCACCGACACCCGGCACGCACTGGCCGCCGTCGGCGCCGTCGAGGTCACCCTGGACGGCGACGGCGGCGCCAGCACCGGGGTCGCGCTGCCCGACGACCTCGACCCCGTCCCGACGCCCGCACCGTGGGCCGCCCTGCTGCCCGGCCTCGACCCGACCGCGATGGGCTGGAAGGCCCGCGACTGGTACCTCGACCCGGCCATGACGCCCCGACTCTTCGACCGCAGCGGCAACGTCGGGCCGACGGTGTGGTGGAACGGCCGGATCATCGGCAGCTGGGCGCAGCGCCCCGACGGCGAGATCGTCCGGCACCTGCTGTCCGACGAGGGCGGCAGCGCCGCCGCCGAAGCGGTCGCGGCGGAGGCGGCCCGGCTGACGGCCTGGCTCGGCGACGTCCGCGTCACCCCGCGCTTCCGCACCCCACTGGAACGCGAACTGAGCACGCCGTGACGGCCCGCAACAGCCCCTGCGTCAGGGCTGCTTGGGGCGGTAGGCGCTGCTCGCCTGGGCGTACAGCCGGTCCACCTCGGCGCGGCCGCCGTCCGGGCCGATGACCAGGACGAGGTGGTAGCGCCCCTTGTCGATCATCGCGAGGTTGCGGGCGTAGAGCTGACGGCCGCCGCCGTCCTTCCAGGTGAAGGTCCCCTCGGCCATCGCCGTCTGTCCGACGTCGATCCGCCGCAGCCCGGAGACCGACGACCAGCCGGCGTCCCGGAACGGCGCCAACTCGGGCTCCTTGTCCTGCTGATACGCCATCGGGTCGGCGCCGAACTGCGCGGTGGCATCCCGGCCCGGCACCACCAACAGCTCGTAGCCGCCGCCCGTGTAGCGCACCTGGCTGCGGTCCGCATCGGCGCGGCGCTGCCAGCCCTTGCGCACCGCGATCTGGAACCCCAGGGGATCGGTGCGCAGCACGAAACCAGGGGCGAGATCGCCGGGGGCGGTGGTCTGCGGCGCGCCGGTGCCCGGCGGGCGGCCGGCGCCCTTGCCGTCGTCGCCCCCACCCGGCGAGGGGGCGGGGCTGCTGCCGGGCCCCACGCCCGAGGTGCCGGAGAGGTCCGCGCCGGACGGACCGCCCGCCGCATCCGCCCCGGACTTCGGCAGGAACAGCACGGCGCAGGCGATCCCGGCCACCATCAGCAGCAAGATCGCGGTGAGCAGCACCCGACCCAGGCTCCGCGGCCCCCGCCCGGGGCGCCGCTGCGGTACGGGACCGACCCCGACCTGGCCCGGCAGCTCCACCGGCGCCGGCGCACCACCCGACGAACGCCCCGCAGACCGGGGGGCCTTGGCCGAGCGGGGCACCGCCGGCCGCCCGGCGGACCGGGACGGGCCCGCCCGCAGCTTCCTCGGTCTCCGCTGGCGGACCAGCTCGCCCCGGCGCCGGAGGATCGGCAGCCGACGCGGATCGGCGGGCCCCTCCCACGCGGGCAGGGACACCGTCCGGCGGCCCAACTCCGGCTCCGGTGCCCTCCGCACCAGCCCCCGCAGCCGGCCGCGCAGCTCCTCGGCCCCCGGCCGCCCGGCCGGATCCGGGCACAGCAGCGCCTCGATGACGGGCCGCAGCACCCCGCCCGCCACGGCCTCGGCGGGCGCCTGCGCCCCCACCAGCCGCGCCAGCTCGACGGCGCTCTCCTCGGGGAACGGCGGACACCCCTGCACCGCGCGGAACAGCAGGGCGCCCACCGCCCACAGATCCACGGCCGGCCCCAGCGGCGCCCCGGCCCGGTCCGTCGGCCCGGCCTGCTCCGGCGCCCAGCGCTCGGTCACCGCGCCGACCACCTGGAACCGCGCCTGCCGGGCCCGCTCGGCGGCGAGCCCGGTCAGGCCCGCGCCGGCCGCACCACCGGCATCGGCGCCGCCCACGGCCCCGGCGTCCCCGGCCCCGGCCTCGCCGGCCCCGCGCCCCGAGGCCGCCTTGACCAGCGACACCTCCTCGGCCGGCGCCCTCGGCACCGGGTCGTACCCGCACAGCGCCTCCTGCGCCGCGCCGGCCGCCAAACCGGTCAGCACGGCCCGGCCGTCGTCACAGACCAGGACCGTCCGGGCGGTGATGTTCCGGTGGAGCCAGCCGTGCGCGTGCAGGGCGCGCAGGGCGGTCAGCAGATCGGCGGCGATCTCCGCGGCGCGGTGCGGGCTCAGCGTCCGCCCGGCGAGCAGTGCGGACAGCGGGCGGGCGGGGAGCAGCTCCCCGACGATCCAGAGGCTGCCGTCCTGCGCGAAGACGTCGAAGACCTGGTCGAGCAGCGGGTGATCGGGGAGTTGGGCGGCGGCCGTCACGGCCTGGAGGGCGCGCCGGACGACCGGGTCCTGGGGATCGCGCTCGGCACCCACCGTGGCCCGCCGGCCGTGGCCCGCCACCCGGCCACCACTGCCGAAACCATCCTCCGCACGCCCGTCCGCCGGATACCCGTACGCTCCACCGGCGTCGCCCGCCATCACCTCGGCGTCCACCACCTCCGGCAGCGGCACCTGACGGATCAGCACTTCCTGCCCGCTGTAGGTGTCGAAGGCCCGGGTCTCGGCACACCGGTCGGCGGCGGGGGCGTCGAACTCGTCCGCCGCGGCGCCGGAACCGTCGGCGACCGGCCGCGCCGGCAGGCGGTAGCGCTCGGCGAGCACTCTCCCCGCGTACTCGTCCACGACGCGCCTCCCCTCAGCGTGCGCCGCTCCCGCCGGGGGCGGATGCGTACGACTGTGGACTTCTCACGATACGTGGCAGCACCGACAGTTGAGCCCGTCGGACCGCGTCGCGCGCCGTGTCCGTCCCCAGCGGCCGTGGGTCCCGCCGCCCCCGCGACGGGTTCGGTCCGCCCGCCGCGGCGGGTCAGTCCTTCACCGCGAAGGTCCGGAAGGCGGTGTTCCGCAACTCCCGGCACTCCTTGTCGTCCCAGCCGTCCGCCTTGCAGGTGATCATGATGGCGTAGCCGTGGTGGTCGTCGGCCCGGAAGCCGCGGTTGAGCACCCGCACGTCCTCGCCGCCCTGCCGGCGGGTGAACGACCAGTCCGCGACGGTCGGGTAGCCGCGCCAGTCGATGGCCTTGATGCCCAGCAGGTGGTAGCCCTCGCTGGAGCCGGCCACGCTGGGCTCCAGGCTCCGCCAGGACGCCGCGGCGTCCTGACCGGGCGAGTCGTTGTAGTCGACCTGGATGCGCGGGAAGCCGCCGGAGGCGCTGTATATGGCGCCGGAGTTCTGCCCGGCCGTATCGGTCTGCCGGAACCCCTTGGGCATCACCATGGCGAAGTGGAACCCGCCGTTGGCGACCTGCGCGAAGCCGTCCGGGACCGCCGCCCCGCCCTTCTTCCCGCCGTTGCCCCCCTTGCCGCCGTTGCCGCCGTTGCCGCCCTTGCCGTCCGTCCCGGCCGCGCCGCCACCCGGCTTCGCCCCGCCCGGGACGGTGGCGCCGTCCGTGCCGGAGTCCTGGCTCGCGGCGGCCGACTGGGTCGCGTCCCGGCCCGCGGCCGTGCCCTTACCGCCCTTACCGGCGGAGTCACCGCCGTCACCACCGCTGAACGCCAGGGCCAGCAGTGTCCCGAGGACGACGACGACCACGACCACCCCGATGATCAACGTGCGGCGCGGGACGACATCGGTCACCGAGGCGCGCGGCGGGGCGGGACGACCGTCCCCGTTGCCGGGTCTGGAGTCGGACCGGGCCGCCGCGGCGGCGTTCCGCACCGACGCCAGGGCCGCCCGCACCCGCTCCTTGGCCGCGTCCGCGTCGAACCCGGGGCGGGCCGGGGAACCACCGTTGACGGCCTTGGCCGCGGCCGGCCGGGCCGCGGCAGCACCCTTGCCGTCCTTGCCGTCCGTGCCGAATGTGCCGGACTCCCGCGCCGCCGCCGGCTTCGCCGCCGCGCCGCCCCCGGCCGCCTTCTCCGTCGTCTTCTGCACCGACTTCTGCGCTGTCCCGGATGCCGCACCGGACGCGGCGGCCGCCCCGACCGCCGGCTTCCCCTTCGGCTTCTTCGGCATCCGCGGCTTGGCGGTGCTCTTGGCGGGCTTGGCACCGGCCCGCTCCGCGGGCCCCGACTCCGCCGGCGCGGTGGGCAGCGTCATCGCCCGCGTCGCGTCCATCGGGGGCTCCGGCTTGGGCTCCGGGGCGTGGATGACCTCCAGCAGCAGCGCCCGCGCCCCGGCCTCGTCCAGCCGGCCCGCCGGGTCCTTCACCAGCAGGCCGTAGATGACGTCCTCCAGCGGCCCGGCGCTCTTGGGCGGCTCGACCGGTTCGGTCATCACGGCGGTCAGGGTGGCGATCGCCGAGCCCTTGTCGTACGGCGGAACGCCCTCGACGCAGGCGTACAGCAGGCCGCCCAGCGACCACAGGTCGGCGGGCGGGCCCGGCTTCTGGCCGCGGGCCCGCTCCGGCGAGATGTACGAGGGCGCGCCGACGAGCATGCCGGTCGAGGTCACCGAGGGGTCGCCCTCGACCTGCGCGATACCGAAGTCGGTGAGCACGACCCGGCCGTCGTCGGAGATCAGGACGTTGGACGGCTTCACATCGCGGTGCAGGATGCCCTGGCCGTGGGCGGCGCGCAGGACGTCGAGCACCGCCAGACCGACCTCGGCGGCGCGGCGCGGGGTGAGCGGGCCGTCGTCGCGGACGGCCTCGGCCAGCGAGCGGCCCTCGACCAGTTCCATCACGATCCACGGCCGGTCGTCCTCGTCGACCACGTCGTAGACCGTCACCGCGCCGTTGTTGCGGATCCGGGCGATCGCCTTGGCCTCGCGCAGGGTGCGGGTGATCAGACGACGCTTCTCGTCCTCTTCGATACCGCCGGGGAAGCGCAGCTCCTTGACCGCGACCGTGCGGCCCAGCACCTCGTCGCCGGCCCGCCAGACGGTGCCCATCCCGCCCCGGCCGAGAACATCGGCGAGCCGGTACCGGCCGGCGAGCAGCCTGCCCTCCTTGCCGTCCATCTCGACCTCGTCGCCCACTGAATCCCCTCTGCAATCCAGCCGAGTTGGCAGCCTCGATTCTCCATCGATCACCAAACTGGCCCAACTCGGACAACCCACCCTGGCAGAGCCTTCATTCTCTCTCATCCGCGGCCGTGCGGAAGGCCCGGGTGGATGCCGGAGGGTGCCACCCACCCGTCATGATGGCCCCGACGACGGGAGTTCTTTTTGCCCCTCCGCCCGCACCGCCCGGCCGCGCCCGGCCCGCTGCGCTCCGCCACCCGCGCCGTCCTGGCCGCCTTGGCCGCCCTGGTCCTGACGGCGTGTACGAGCACCCCACGCGTCTCCGCACCGCCTCCGGGAGCGTCCCGACCGCCGGCGACGACGGCGGCCGCGCTGCGCCGTCTGGTGGCCGACGGCGCACCCGGCGCGGCCGCGTTGGTCACCTGGGACGACCACCTGGCCGCCTCGCGGTTCTCCGCGGTCGGCGTGGCCGATCTGCGCAGCGGCCGGAAGATGGGCCGCCTGGACCGCTTCCGGGCGGGCAGCCTCACCAAAACCCTCGTCGCGACGGTGGTCCTGCAACTCGTCGGGGAGGGCCGGCTCGGGCTGGACGACCGCGTCGCGGACCACCTTCCCCCCGGCGTGCCGCGCACCGGCGCGGGCGGCGCGAACGATCTGCACCGGGTGACGATCCGCCAACTGCTCGACCATACGAGTGGTCTGTTCAACTACACCGCCGACCCCCACCTCGCCGAACAGCTCTCCGGCGCGGGCTTCCCGGCCCACCGCTACGACCGATACACCCCGGTCGAGCTGCTGCGGATCGCCCTCGGCCACCCGCCGACCGCCGCGCCCGGCGCCCGCTACGCCTACTCCAACACCAACTACCTGGTCCTCGGCCTGGTCATCCAGGGCGTCACCGGGCACCCGTACGCCGACGAGCTGCGGCGCCGCATCCTGGCCCCGTTCGACCTGCGCGGCACCTCGTTCCCCGGCAACAGCCCGGCGCTGCCCGCGCCGCACGGCCGCGGCTACTCCCGGATCGACGGCCACCGGGTGGACAGCACCGCCTTCAACCCCAGCCGGGCCGGCGCCGCCGGCGAGATGATCACCACCCTGGTCGACCTCAACCACTTCTTCGCCGCGCTGCTGGGCGGAAAACTCCTGGCGCCCCGCCAGATGGCCCAGCTGCGCAGCGAGCGGGCCACCGGCGGCGCGTACGGCCTGGGCGTCTACGCCACCTGGTTGCCCTGCGGGGTGACCGTCTGGGGCCACAACGGCGACATCAACGGCTCGTACGCGCAGACCGCGGGCACCGCCGACGGCCGGCACCTGGTCAGTTACCGGGTCAACACCGACACCCCGGCCGGCCGGACCGACGGCGCCGCCCTCCTGGCCGCCGAGTTCTGCGCGCCCCACGGCCGACGCGGCTGAGCCGGCGGCCGACGGCCGGCGGCCCGGCCCGCCTACGTCAGCGGCACGATGTCCGGAGCGCCCAACCGGGCCGCATCGGCCGTCAGGTCGTCGGGCTGGCGCTGCGATTCGCGCTCCGCCTCCACCCGCTTCTCGTAGTGCGTGATCTCCTTCTCGATCTGCGCGCTGTCCCAGCCCAGGGCCGGCGCCATCAACTCGGCGGCCTCCCGGGCGCTGCGGGTGCCGCGGTCGAAGGTCTCGATGGAGATCCGGGTCCGCCGGGTCAGCACGTCGTCGAGGTGCCGGGCGCCCTCGTGCGTGCAGGCGTAGACCACCTCGGCACGCAGGTAGTCCTCGGCGGCGGCGAGCGGCCGGCCCAGCGAGGGATCGGCCACCACCAGCTCCAACAGCTCCTCGGCCAGCGACCCGTAACGGTTCAGCAGATGCTCTATCCGGGCCACATGCAGACCGGTCCGGGCGGCGATCCGGGCCCGCGCGTTCCACAGCGCCCGGTAGCCCTCCGCGCCCGCCAACGGCACGTCCTCGGTGACGCACTCGGCGACCCGAGCGTCCAGCCCGTGCACCGCCTCGTCCACCGCGTCCTTGGCCATCACCCGGTACGTGGTGTACTTGCCGCCCGCGACGACCACCAGGCCCGGCACCGGGTGGGCGACCGTGTGCTCCCGCGACAGCTTGCTGGTCGCGTCCGACTCACCGGCCAGCAGCGGCCGCAGCCCGGCATAGACGCCCTCCACGTCGTCCCTGGTGAGCGGGGTGGCGAGGACCGAGTTCACATGCTCCAGCAGGTAGTCGATATCGGCGCTGGAGGCCGCCGGGTGCGCCTTGTCCAGGTCCCAGTCGGTGTCCGTGGTGCCGATGATCCAGTGCCGCCCCCACGGGATGACGAAGAGCACGCTCTTCTCCGTCCGCAGGATCAACCCGGTGGTGGAGTGGATCCGGTCCTTGGGGACGACCAGATGGATGCCCTTGGAGGCGCGGACGTGGAACTGGCCGCGCTCCCCGATCAGCGCCTGGGTGTCATCGGTCCACACGCCCGTCGCGTTGACGATCTGCCGGGCCCGGATCTCGCGCGCCACACCGCCCTCGACGTCCTGCACCCGCGCGCCGACCACCCGTTCGCCCTCGCGCAGGAAGCCCACCACCCGCGCCCGGTTGGCGACGTGCGCCCCGTAGGCGGCCGCGGTCCGCACCAGCGTGGTGACGTACCGCGCGTCGTCCATCTGCGCGTCGTAGTACTGCAACGCGCCGACCAGGGCGTCCTTCCGCAGGCAGGGCGCCACCCGCAGCGCCCGGCGGTGCGAGAGGTGGCGGTGGACGGGCAGCCCCCGGCCGTGTCCGGACGAGACCGACATCGCGTCGTAGAGCGCCACGCCGGAGCCGGCGTACCAGCGCTCCCAGCCCTTGTGCTGGAGCGGATAGAGGAACGGGACCGGTTTGACCAGGTGGGGCGCCAGCCGCTGGATCAGCAGCCCGCGCTCCTTCAACGCCTCCCGCACCAGCGCGAAGTCCAGCATCTCCAGGTACCGCAGGCCGCCGTGGATGAGCTTGCTCGACCGGCTGGAGGTGCCCGACGCCCAGTCACGGGCCTCGACCAGCCCGGTGTCCAGTCCGCGGGTCGCGGCGTCCAGGGCGGTGCCGGCGCCGACGACGCCGGCGCCGACCACCAGGACGTCCAGTTCTCGCTCCGCCATCTGGGTGAGTGCCTTGGCGCGCTGCGCCGGTCCGAGTGTCGCTGTCTTCACCACTGCCTCCCGCTGTGATTCGGAGCTGGACCCCCCGTCCGTCGATTCTGTCCGCGCTTGGTTCCGGCAACCGCCTTCCGCTCGCGGTGGCAACACCCGGCCACCTTGATCCACCAATACCCATTCTGGGTCAAATATCCGCTTAGTCTACTTATGCCCCTTTGGTAGCCGGTGCGTCCGCGCGACTCCCGACCACCACGAGGACACCGCGCAGGGCCCCACACACTCGCTCGGGAAGGACGGCCGCAGCATGCCCGCAGACCTCGCCGTCATCGGACTCGGTCACCTGGGTCTCCCCCTCGCCCAGGCCGCCACCGCCGCCGGCCTCACCACCATCGGCTACGACCCCGATCCCCGCGCGGCCGCCCTCCCCGGCGCCGGCGGCCCGCTGTCCACCACCGAGGTCCGCCGGCTGCTCGCCGCCGGCTTCCGCACCACCACCGACCCCGGCGCCCTGGGCCGGGTCCGCACCGCCGTCCTCTGCGCCCCCACCCCGCTCAGCGAGGACCGCACCCTGGACCTGTCCGCCCTCGCCGACGCCGCCCGCACCCTGGCCACCCGACTGCGCCCGCACACCACCGTCATCCTCGAATCCGCCGGCTACCCGGGCACCACCGAGAACGTCCTCCGCCCCCTCCTCGAAGCGGGCTCCGGCCTCACCGCCGGCCGCGACTTCCACCTCGCCTGCTCCCCCGCCCGCCACGACCCCGGCAACCGCACCCACCGCTACCGCAACACCCCCAAGGTCATCGGCGGCCTCACCCCCGCCTGCACCGAAGCCGCCGCCGCCTTCTACAGCCGACTCACCGACAAGGTGGTCCGCGCCCGCGGCCCCCGCGAGGCGGAGACCGCCCACCTGCTGGAGACCAACTACCGGCACATCAACATCGCCCTGATGAACGAGATGGCGGTCTACTGCCACGAGATCGGCGTCGACCTGTGGGACGTCATCCGCTGCGCCGAAACCAAGCCGTTCGGCTTCCAGTCCTTCCGCCCCGGCCCCGGCGTCGGCGGCCACGCCGCCCCCATCGACCCCAACCACCGCCCCCCACGCAGCCGTTCGGCCGGCGCACCGCTCCGGATGGTGGAACTCGCCCAGGAGATCAACGACCGGATGCCGGCCTACGTCATCCAGCGCTGCACCACCCTCCTCAACGAGCACGGCAAATCCGCCCGCGGCGCCCGGATCCTGCTGCTCGGCGTCACCTACAAACCCGACCTGGCCGACCTGGCCGGCACCCCGGCCCGCGAGGTCGCCGCCCGCCTGCGCGACCTGGGCGCCCACCTCACCTACCACGACCCCTACGTCCCCCAGTGGGAGGTCCACGGCCGCCCGGTCCCCCGCGCCGAATCCCTCTACGAGGCCGCCTCCGCCGCCGACCTGACGGTGCTGCTCCAGCCCCACCGCACGTACGACCTCCAGGGCCTGGCCGTCAAGGCGCAACTCCTCCTGGACACCCGCGGCGCCACCCCCACCGGCGCCGCCCACCGCCTGTAACGCCGAAGCCCGGCCGCGCACAGCGCAACCGGGCTTCGCCCATCCCCCAACCGGGGTCTGGGCACGGCGAAAAAGCCGACAACGTGGGGCGGCTACCGCCGCGGCGCGACCGTGACCTCCACGCGCTGGAACTCCTTCAACTCGGAGTAGCCCGTGGTGGCCATCGCCCGGCGCAGCGCGCCGAAGAAGTTCATCGAGCCGTCCGGCGTCGTCGAGGGGCCGCACAGGACCTCCTCGGTCGTGCCGACCACACCCAGGTCCATCCGCTTGCCGCGCGGCACGTCCTCGTGGACCGCCTCCATGCCCCAGTGGTGGCCGCGGCCCGGCGCGTCCGTCGCCCGCGCCAGCGGCGAGCCCATCATCACCGCGTCCGCACCACAGGCGATCGCCTTGGGCAGGTCGCCGGAGTAGCCCACCCCGCCGTCGGCGATCACGTGCACGTACCGGCCGCCGGACTCGTCCATGTAGTCCCGGCGGGCGGCCGCGACATCGGCCACCGCGGTCGCCATCGGCACCTGGATGCCCAGCACGTTGCGGGTGGTGTGCGCGGCCCCGCCACCGAAGCCGACCAGCACGCCGGCCGCGCCGGTCCGCATCAGGTGCAGCGCCGCGGTGTACGTCGCACAGCCGCCGACGATCACCGGCACGTCCAGCTCGTAGATGAACTGCTTGAGGTTCAGCGGCTCGGCGGCGCTGGAGACGTGCTCGGCGGAGACCGTCGTCCCGCGGATCACGAAGATGTCCACGCCGGCGTCCACGACCGCCTTGGAGAACTGCGCGGTGCGCTGCGGGGAGAGCGCGGCGGCGGTGACCACACCGGCCTCGCGCACCTCCTTGATCCGCTGCCCGATCAGTTCCTCCTTGATCGGCGCGGCGTAGATCTCCTGGAGCCGCTTGGTGGCGGCGGCGCCGTCCAGCTCCGCGATCTCCGCCAGCAGCGGCTCCGGGTCCTCGTAGCGGGTCCACAGCCCTTCGAGGTTGAGCACCCCGAGACCGCCCAGCTCACCGATGCGGATCGCGGTCTGCGGCGAGACCACCGAGTCCATCGGGGCCGCCAGGAACGGCAGCTCGAAGCGGTAGGCGTCGATCTGCCAGGCGATCGAGACCTCCTTCGGGTCACGGGTGCGCCGACTGGGTACGACGGCGATGTCGTCGAACGCGTATGCCCGGCGGCCGCGCTTGCCGCGCCCGATCTCGATCTCAGTCACTGGTTCTGCCTTCCTACGGATACGCCCCCAGTATCCCCGACGGGGAAGACTGGGGGCGCATCCGGCCGTCACTCCGCGAAGAGTGCCGCGTCAGCTCCGCGCGTAGTTGGGGGCTTCGGTGATCATCTGCACGTCGTGCGGGTGGCTCTCCTTCAGGCCCGCCGCGGTGATCCGCACGAACCGGCCCTTCTCCTTGAGCTCGGAGATGTCGGCCGAGCCGACGTAGCCCATGGAGGCCCGCAGACCGCCGACGAGCTGGTGGGCGACCGAGGCCAGCGGGCCGCGGTAGGGCACCTGACCCTCGATGCCCTCCGGCACCAGCTTGTCCTCGGAGAGGACGTTGTCCTGGAAGTAGCGGTCCTTCGAGAACGACCGGGCCTGGCCGCGCGACTGCATCGCACCCAGCGAGCCCATGCCCCGGTAGGACTTGAACTGCTTGCCGTTGACGAAGACCATCTCGCCCGGCGACTCCTCGCAGCCGGCCAGCAGCGAACCCAGCATGACGGTGTCCGCGCCGGCGGCGATCGCCTTGGCGATGTCACCGGAGTACTGGAGACCGCCGTCGCCGATCAGCGGCACGCCCGCCGCGTGGCACGCCTTCGCGGCCTCGTAGATCGCAGTGACCTGCGGGACGCCGATGCCGGCGACCACCCGGGTGGTGCAGATGGAGCCGGGGCCGACGCCGACCTTCACCCCGTCCACGCCCGCGTCGATCAGCGCCTGGGCGCCCTCGCGGGTGGCGACGTTGCCGCCGACGATGTCCACGCTGATGTTGGACTTGATCTTGGCGATCATGTCGAGGATGCCGCGGCTGTGGCCGTGCGCACTGTCCACGACCAGGAAGTCCGCACCGGCCTCGACCAGCGCCTGGGCCCGGTCGTAGGCCGCGTCGCCGACGCCCACCGCGGCACCGACGATCAGCCGGCCCTCGGCGTCCTTGGCGGCGTTCGGGTACTTCTCCGCCTTGACGAAGTCCTTGACGGTGATCAGGCCCTTGAGCACGCCCGCGTCATCGACCAGCGGCAGCTTCTCGATCTTGTGGCGGCGCAGCAGCTCGATGGCGTCCTCGCCCGAGATGCCGACCTTGCCGGTGACCAGCGGCATCGGGGTCATGACCTCGCGGACCTGACGGCTGCGGTCCATCTCGAAGGCCATATCGCGGTTGGTCACGATGCCCAGCAGCTTGCCCGCGGCATCGGTGACCGGCACCCCGCTGATCCGGAACTTGGCACAGAGGGCGTCCGCCTCGGTCAGCGGCGCGTCCGGCCGGACCGTGATCGGGTCGGTGACCATCCCGGACTCGGAGCGCTTGACCAGGTCGACCTGGTTGGCCTGGTCCTCGATCGACAGGTTGCGGTGCAGGACGCCCGCACCGCCCTGACGCGCCATGGCGATCGCCATCCGCGCCTCGGTGACCTTGTCCATCGCGGCCGAGAGCAGCGGGATGTTCACCTGGACGTTCCGCGAGACGCGGGACGCGGTGTTCACGGTGTTGGGCAGCACCTCGGACGCGCCGGGCAGCAGCAGCACATCGTCGTATGTCAGCCCGAGCATGGCGAATTTGGCGGGCATACCCTCGACGTTGTCACTCATGACACCTTCCCCAATGCTCTTGCCTCAGCGCGGACTCCCATGCTAACGGCCTTGTAGGGTGTCCCAACCCACGAGCAATGAGGGGCTCGTCACTCGTACTTTCCTACGGCATTTTCCGCCGTGGAACGGGCTGGACGGCAACTCCATCGGACTCCGCACTCGCCGCGGACTACTGCTCGGCCAGCGCCCGCAGCCTGCTCAGGGCACGGTGCTGGGCGACCCGCACCGCGCCGGGTGACATCCCCAGCATCTGCCCGGTCTCCTCGGCCGTCAGCCCCACCGCCACCCGCAGCAGGACCAGCTCCCGCTGGTTCTCCGGCAGATTGGCCAGCAGCTTCTTGGCCCATTCGGCGTCGCTGCTCAGCAGCGCCCGCTCCTCGGGACCCAGCGAGTCGTCCGGCTGCTCGGGCATCTCGTCCGACGGCACGGCCGTACTGCCGGGATGCCGCATCGCGGCCCGCTGGAGGTCGGCGACCTTGTGACCGGCGATGGCGAAGACGAACGCCTCGAAGGGCTTCCCGGTGTCGCGGTAGCGGGGCAGCGCACACAGCACCGCGACACAGACCTCCTGCGCCAGGTCCTCGACGAAGTGCCGGGCGTCACCGGGCAGCCGGGAGAGCCGGGTGCGGCAGTAGCGCAAGGCCAGTGGGTGGACGTGCGCCAGCAGGTCATGGGTGGCCTGCCGATCGCCCTCGACGGCGCGTGCGACGAGAGCGCCGATCTCCTGCTTCCCGTCATCGCGCATCGGTCCATGGTGCCTTGACGGCGATCGATCCGCGGCATCAGGTCCACGCTTGTGCGCCGAAGCGTTATGCGCGGCAGGTGCGCCGGCTGTCATCTCCTGCGCCCTCCCCTCGTGCCCGACCGACCCGTCCCCGAGGAACTCCATGCCTCAAGCATGCGGCACCGCGCGGGGAATCGGGCCGCCGTGGCACCGGGCGGCGTGCGGGACATCATGCCGCCCCGCCCGCCACAGGGCGGGCGGGGATCTTCATTCCCCCGCATCGCTGCACGTCACGACGGTTCAGCGGACCAGACCCCAGCGGAAGCCGAGCGCCACCGCATGCGCCCGGTCGGAGGCGCCCAACTTCTTGAAAAGCCGCCGCGCGTGCGTCTTGACGGTGTCCTCGGAGAGGAACAGCTCACGTCCGATCTCGGCGTTGGAGCGGCCGTGACTCATGCCCTCCAGTACCTGGATCTCCCGGGCGGTGAGGGTCGGCGCGGCGCCCATCTCGGCGGACCGCAGCCGGCGCGGGGCGAGCCGCCACGTCGGGTCGGCCAGGGCCTGGGTCACCGTCGCGCGCAGTTCGGCGCGCGAGGCGTCCTTGTGCAGATACCCGCGGGCGCCGGCGGCGACCGCCAGCGCGACCCCGTCGAGGTCCTCGGCCACCGTGAGCATGATGATCCGGGCACCGGGGTCGGCGGACAGCAGCCGGCGTACGGTCTCGACACCACCGAGGCCGGGCATCCGCACATCCATCAAAATCAGATCCGAGCGGTCGGCCCCCCAGCGGCGGAGGACCTCCTCCCCATTGGCCGCGGTGGTCACGCGCTCGACACCGGGCACGGTCGCAACCGCCCGTCGAAGCGCCTCTCGGGCAAGCGGGGAGTCGTCGCAGACGAGGACGGATGTCATGACCGTCCTCCGCAGCTGATGCGCGTCACCTTGAGCCTCCAGGCTGGTACGTATCGTCACCTGGGCGATCGACCAACCCTTTCGGACACCCGCCCGAGGGCTACCTCTGTCAACCGCCTCCGCACACTCAACGACGGTCACTCGAAAGAGTTACGGCTTCGGTGACCGAGTTCAGCACGCTCCGTGAGGAGCCGGATACGCAGACGACTCGCTGAGCAGTCGGCATCCGCGCGTGCACCCTATGCCCTATTTGGCTCTGTTTCTTCCATTTTCGCGTTGACTGCGACTAGATTCGCAATGAGTCATATTTACATCTACTTAGACAGTAGATGTACCGTCGTGAGCACCGAGCCCGACGCGCATCGCTTCCGAGGGGACAAGCAATGGCAGATTTCTCCCGCCTCCCGGGCCCGAACGCAGACCTCTGGGACTGGCAGCTGCTGGCCGCCTGCCGCGGCGTGGACAGCTCGCTCTTCTTCCATCCCGAAGGCGAGCGGGGGGCGGCCCGCAGTGCGCGGGAGGCATCGGCGAAGGAGGTCTGCATGCGCTGCCCCGTGCGGGCCCAGTGCGCGGCGCACGCGCTGGCCGTCCGCGAGCCCTACGGCGTCTGGGGCGGCCTCACGGAGGACGAACGCGAGGAGCTGATGGGCCGGGCCCGCCACCGGATGGTCCCGGCCAGTTCGCTGCCCGGCCACGCGAGCATGCCGGGCGCCTGACCGTCGCCACGGATCACCGTTCGAAGAAACGTTCCTGCACGGCTCGGGGCCCCAGCCCACGGGCCCCGACCCTCCGGGTCCGCGGCGGTCACCGCCCCGCGGCGTCCGCCAGCTGGTCCAGCATCGCGCCGACCGCGGGCACATGCGCCAGATCCGGCAGCGTGAGCGCGACGATCTCGCGGTGCACGGGCGGCTCCACCCGCACCGTCGCCGCCCCCTTGGGCCGCACCGACTCCAGGGTCAACTCCGGCAGCACCGCGACCCCCAGCCCCGCCCCGACCAGCCCGATCACCGCCGGATAGTCGTCGGTGGCGAAGTCGATGCGCGGGGTGAACCCGGCGCGCTCGCAGACCTCGACCAGATGCGTGCGGCAGCGCGGGCAGCCCGCGATCCACGGCTCGTCGGCCAGGTCCGCGAAGCACGCGGTACCGGCCTTCGCCAGCCGGTGCCCCTCCGGCACCAGCCCGATCAGCCGGTCCGACAGCACCGGCCGGACCACCAGGTCCGCCCACTCCGCCCCGGCGGACGGATCCGCGCCGCGCACCTCCGGATAGCGGAAGGCCAGCGCGATCTCGCAGTCGCCGTTCCGCAGCAGTTCGATCGAGCGCGGCGGCTCGGCCTCGTCCAGCGACACCCGGACCCTCGGGTGCGCGGCGCGCATCCTGGCCAGCGCGGTCGGCACCAGCGTCGAGCTCCCCGACGGGAACGACACCAGCCGCACCCGCCCCGCGCGCAGGCCCGCGATCGCCGCGACCTCCTCCTCGGCCGCGGTGAGCCCCGCCAGGATGCCGGCCGCGTGCCGGACCAACGCCTCGCCCGCCTGCGTCAGGCGCATCTCGCGCCCGGCGCGCACCAGCAGCGGGGTGCCGACGGACTGTTCCAGGGCCTTCATCTGCTGACTGACCGCGGGCTGGGTGCACCCCAACTCCCGCGCGGCGGCGGAGAAGGAACCGGTCCGGTCGACGGCGCGCAGTACCCGGAGATGGCGAGCTTCGATCACCCCTCAAGCATAAGCGAATCTTGGACAGATCATGAAAAATCGAATGACGGCTTTTGCCGGGTGTCCTACCGTACGGGCATGAACGCGAAGCTGCTGACCGTGAACGTGGGGCGGGCCTTCGCCGCTCCTTACACCTCCGCCGAGGGCGGCACCGGCATCGACAAGCGCCCGACGGACGGGCCCGTGGCGGTGGCCGCCCCCGGCCCCAAGGGCACCGGCGGCAGCGGCCTCGCGGGTGACGCGGTGGTCGACCTGCGCCACCACGGCGGTGACGACCAGGCCGTCTACGCCTACGCCCGCGAGGACCTCGACGACTGGCAGCGGCAGCTGGACCGCGAGCTGGCCAACGGCGCCTTCGGCGAGAACCTCACCACCACCGGCCTGGAGGTCACCGACGCCCGCATCGGCGAACGCTGGCGCGTCGGGGCCGACGTGCTGCTGGAGGTCACCTCGCCCCGGATCCCCTGCCGCACGTTCCAGGGCTGGCTGGACGAACGCGGCTGGATCAAGCGGTTCACCGAGGCCGCGGTGCCCGGCGCGTACCTGCGGGTCCTGGAAGCCGGCGAGATCCGCGCCGGCGACACCGTACGCGTCGAGCACCGGCCCGAGCACGACATCACCATCGCGCTGATGTTCCACGCCCTCACCACCCGGCGCGCACTGCTGCCGCGCCTCCTGGAGGCGGGCGAACCCCTGCCGGCGGAGGCCCGGGCGGCAGTGGTGAAGTACCTGGAGCGCACGGCGAACTGACGGCACGGGACCCCCGGGGCGGATCGCCCCGGGGGTCGGCCCGTCATCAACTCCCCTACTTGGGGCCGTACTTCCGGCCCGTACGGGAGGTGAGGCCGCCGAGGAGGCCGCGCGGCGCCAGCTTCACGGCGCCCATCATGGCCTTGTAGCGCGGGTCCGGGATGGACAGCGACTTGCCGCGCGTCAGGTCCTTCATGGCCGCGTCCACGAGCTTGTCCGCGTCGAGCCACATCCAGCCCGGGATGTTGTCCGTCCCCATCCCGGCCCGCTGGTGGAACTCGGTCCGCACGAAGCCCGGGCACAGTGCCATCAGGCGCACCCCACTGCCGGCCAGGTCGCGGGCGGCACCCTGGGTGAACTGCACGACCCACGCCTTGCTCGCGCCGTACGTACCGCGCGGGACGAACGCCGCGACCGACGCCACGTTCACCACGGCCCCGCGCCGGCGCTCGCGCATCCCGCGCACCGCGGCCGTGGTGAGCCGCAGCACCGCCTCACAGTGCACCTTGAGCATCGCCAACTCGTCGGCCATCGGGACCTCTAGGTACTCGCCCTTGTTGCCGAAGCCGGCGTTGTTGACCAACAGGTCCACCGGGTGCTTGGCGTCCGTGAGGCGCGCCTCGACGGCGGCGATCCCCTCCTCGGTCGCCAGGTCGGCGCTGAGCACCTCCGCCTCGATCCCGTGCCGGTCGTGCAGTTCGGTGGCCTGCTCCCGGAGCCGCTTCTCGTCCCGGGCCACCAACACCACGCTGTGCCCGTCGCCCGCGAGTCGGCGGGCGAATGCGGCGCCGATGCCGGCCGTTGCTCCTGTGATCAGTGCAGTCGTCATACCGGAACGGTAGCGGGGCGGTGCGGCTTCCCACGTGGTGGCCGGGGTGGCGCGTGGCTTGCGTGGGATTGCCCGCCGCGGCGGCGGGCAAGCAGCAACCGCCGGAGCCGGTGGAGGCCACCCGCCACCCTCACCACCACGTACGAGGAGTCGACAGATGCGCCCAGCTCTTCTTCTGGCCATGGGGCCAGGTATCGCCGAGCGGTTGCTCGGGCAGTCGCAGCGGGCCCGGTTGGCACGTCTGGCCCATACGGACAGTCGGCTCGTCGCGCACGAGTTGGCCGCGCCGGGGCCCGAGATAGCGGCGGCCCTGGGCGCGGCGGAGGTGTTGCTGACCTGCTGGGGTGCGCCGCCGCTCACCGCGGAGGTGCTCGCCGCGGCGCCCCGGCTGCGAGCCGTCGTGCATGCCGCCGGTTCCGTCAAGCAGCACGTCACCGACGCCTGCTGGGACCGGGGCATCGTCGTCAGCTCGGCCGCCGCGGCCAACGCGCTGCCGGTCGCCGAGTACACCCTGGCCGCCATCCTGTTCGCCAACAAGCGCGTGCTGCCCGCCGCGCACCGCTACCGCACCCTGCGCGCCCCCCACGACTGGCTGCGCGAGTTGGACGGCGCCGGCAACCACGGCCGCACCGTGGGCATCGTCGGCGCCTCCCGCATCGGCCGTCGCGTCATCGAACTGCTGCGCCCGTTCGCCCTACGGGTGCTGCTGTACGACCCGTTCGTGGACGAGGAGGAGGCGGGGCGGCTGGGGGTGCGGAAGGTTCCGTTGGCGGAGCTGTGCACGGGGAGCGAGGTCGTGAGCGTGCACGCCCCGGAGGTGCCCGCCACCCGGCACCTGATCGGCGCCCGCGAGCTGGCCCTGATGCCGGACGGGGCGACGCTGGTCAACACCTCCCGCGGCTCCCTGGTCGACGAGGCGGCGCTGGTCGCCGAGTTGTGCAGCGGGCGGCTCGGTGCGGTGCTGGACGTCACCGAGCCCGAACTCCCGCCCGCGGACTCCCCGTTGTACGAGCTGCCCAACGTGCTGCTCACCCCGCACCTCGCCGGCTCCCTGGGCACGGAGCTGCACCGGATGGCCGACCATGCCCTCGACGAGCTGGAGCGGTACGCGCAGGGGCTGCCGTTCGCGGAGCCGGTGCGGCGGGAGGGGCTGGGGCACTCGGCCTGACGGCGGGCCGGAAAGCCTGACGGCGGGCCGGAAACGGGGCCCGGGTACGGGCGAGGCCCGGTCCCGCAGTGGAGCGGGACCGGGCCTCGACGGGTGCCGGCGGATACCCGGCCGGCGGGTGCGCGCGGAGCGTCAGTGCGCGTGGCCGTGGCCGTGACCGGCGGCGGGCTCTTCCTCTTCCTTCTTCTCGACGACCAGGGTCTCGGTCGTCAGGAGGAGGGAGGCGATGGAGGCGGCGTTCTCCAGGGCGGAGCGGGTGACCTTGACCGGGTCGATGACGCCGGCCTTGACCAGGTCGCCGTACTCGCCGGTGGCGGCGTTGAAGCCGTTGCCCTTGTCGAGCTCGGCCACCTTGGAGGTGATCACGTAGCCCTCCAGACCGGCGTTCTCGGCGATCCAGCGCAGCGGCTCGACGGCGGCGCGGCGGACCACGGCGACACCGGTGGCCTCGTCGCCGTCCTTGCCGAGGTTGCCCTCCAGGACCTTCACGGCGTGGACGAGCGCGGAGCCACCACCGGAGACGATGCCCTCCTCGACCGCGGCGCGGGTCGCGGAGATGGCGTCCTCCAGACGGTGCTTCTTCTCCTTGAGCTCGACCTCGGTGGCCGCGCCGACGCGGATCACGCAGACACCGCCGGCGAGCTTGGCGAGACGCTCCTGGAGCTTCTCGCGGTCCCAGTCGGAGTCGGTGCTCTCGATCTCGGCCTTGATCTGGGCGACGCGGCCGGCGACGTCCGCGGAGTTGCCACCGCCGTCGACGAGGGTGGTGTCGTCCTTGGTGATGGTCACGCGGCGGGCGGTGCCCAGCACGTCCAGACCGACCTGGTCGAGCTTGAGGCCGACCTCTTCGGCGACGACGGTGCCACCGGTGAGGGTGGCCATGTCGCCGAGCATCGCCTTGCGGCGGTCACCGAAGCCGGGGGCCTTGACGGCCACCGCGTTGAAGGTGCCGCGGATCTTGTTGACGACGAGGGTCGACAGGGCCTCGCCCTCGACGTCCTCGGCGATGATCAGCAGCGGCTTGGAGGCACCACCCTGGATGATCTTCTCCAGCAGCGGCAGCAGGTCCTGGATGGAGGAGATCTTGCCCTGGTGGATCAGGATGTACGGGTCGTCGAGGACGGCCTCCATACGCTCCTGGTCGGTGACCATGTACGGCGACAGGTAGCCCTTGTCGAAGGCCATGCCCTCGGTGAAGTCCAGCTCCAGACCGAAGGTGTTGGACTCCTCGACGGTGATCACACCGTCCTTGCCGACCTTGTCCATCGCCTCGGCGATCAGCTCGCCGACCTGCGGGTCCTGGGCGGACAGCGCGGCCACGGCGGCGATGTCGGACTTGTCGTCGATCGGGCGGGCGGTCGCCAGCAGTTCGTCGGAGACGGCCTTGACCGCGGCGTCGATGCCCTTCTTCAGGGCGGCCGGGGAAGCACCCGCGGCGACGTTGCGCAGACCCTCGCGGACCAGGGCCTGGGCCAGCACGGTAGCGGTGGTGGTGCCGTCACCCGCGATGTCGTTGGTCTTGGTCGCCACCTCCTTGACGAGCTGGGCGCCCAGGTTCTCGAACGGGTCCTCGACCTCGACCTCGCGGGCGATGGTGACACCGTCGTTGGTGATGGTGGGGGCGCCGAACTTCTTGTCGATGACGACGTTGCGGCCCTTGGGGCCGATCGTCACCTTGACCGTGTCGGCAAGCTTGTTGACGCCGCGCTCAAGGGCGCGACGGGCGTCCTCGTCGAACTTCAGGATCTTCGCCATGGGTGCTTCAAGTCCTCTCGTCGCGATCGTCGGCCTCGCCGCCGTGACCGCTCTCGCTCAAACGAACTGCGCCCCTGCCCCGGGTCGATGAGAACGCGGGAACCAGGGGCGCAGATCAGGGCAAATCCGGGTGAATTACTTCTCGATGATCGCGAGCACGTCGCGAGCCGAGAGGACGAGGTACTCGTCGCCGTTGTACTTCACCTCGGTGCCGCCGTACTTGCTGTAGAGCACGACGTCGCCGGTCTTGACGTCGAGCGGCAGGCGCTCGCCGTTCTCGAAGCGACCCGGACCCACGGCCAGGACGACGCCCTCCTGGGGCTTCTCCTTCGCGGTGTCCGGGATGACCAGGCCCGAGGCCGTGGTCTGCTCGGCGTCGAGCGGCTGGACCACGATGCGGTCCTCAAGCGGCTTGATGGCAACCTTGGAGCTGGCGGTCGTCACGATCCGACCTCCCCCTTCGGAGATCTCACGGGGTTAACTGTCTGAGGTGGCGACCAGGTCGATCCGTCGTCGCGGGTGCCGGACCTGCCCGTCGCTGTGTTGGCACTCCCATAGGGAGAGTGCCAACGCTGAGACTATGACGCAGTTAGCACTCGGTCAAGCGGAGTGCCAGCGCGCCGGAGACGCGTACCGTGTCTGCTGCCCGCGGCCGGCGTGGAGTCGGACACACCTTTCCGCCCGGCTGCAACCCGGTCCCTACGCTGCCCCGTCTTTCCCCCGGGACCGCTGAGTCCGGGCGACGACCCGGCCGCCCCGCGGCCCAGACCCATCGATGGCGGAGGAACCGTGCGTGGACTGACCAGCGCTCCCCGGGATTCCGGGGGGCCGGAGAGCGACGCCGAACGCACCATGACGTTCGCCGCGCTGGCCCAGGCCCCGAACCGTCGGCGCACCGAAGCCTGGCTGCTCGGCTTCGTCGTGTTCATTACCGTCTTCGGCTACGCCTACACCGAGCTGTCCATGAAGGGGCAGCTCCCCGGCGGGCTGGCCGGCTTCGCGGTGAGCGTCTTCTTCATCGCGCTGGTGCCGCACCTGGTCGTCCGCCGGTTCGCACCGCGCGCCGATCCGCTGATCCTGCCGGTGGCGACCCTGCTGACCGGGATCGGGTTGGTGCTGCTGCACCGGCTGGACATCACCTACGCGGAGAAACCCCGGCTGCACATCGCCCAGGCGGCGACCGGGCAGTTGGTGTGGACCGTCATCGGGGTGGCGGTCTGCATCGTCATCCTGATGGTGCTGCGCGACCACCGGCTGCTCCAGCGCTACATCTATCTGACGATGACGGTCGCGCTGGTGATGCTGATGGCGCCGGCGTTCTTCGGCGCGGACAAGTTCGGCGCCAAGCGCTGGATCATGCTCGGACCGCTGTCGCTCCAGCCCGGCGAGTTCGTGAAGATCATGATCGTGGTGTTCTTCGCGGGGTACCTCACCCACAACCGCGATGCGCTGGCGCTGTCCGGGCGCCGGGTGATGGGCATGCAGCTGCCGCCGGGGCGGCAGCTCGGGCCGATCTTCACGATCTGGGTGATCAGCCTGCTGGTGCTGGTCTTCGAGCGCGACCTGGGTACCTCGCTGATCTTCTTCGGCGTCTTCGTGATCATGCTGTACATGGCCACCGAGCGGACCAGCTGGGTGATCTGCGGCCTGGCCATGGCGGTGGTCGGCGCCGGCGTCGTCGGCTCCACCGAACCGCACGTCAAGGGCCGTGTGATGGCCTGGCTGCACCCGATGGACATCTTCCTGCCGCCGAACCAACGACCGCCGGGCCTGATCTCCGACCAGGCGGCACAGGCGCTGTTCAGCTTCGGCAGCGGCGGGATAGGCGGCTCCGGCCTGGGCCAGGGCCACCCCGAGCTGATCGGCTTCGCCGGCAACAGCGACTTCATCCTCACCACCGTCGGTGAGGAAATGGGGCTGGCCGGGGTGATGGCCGTCCTGCTGCTGTACGCACTGCTGGCCCAGCGCGGGCTGCGGGTGGGTCTCACCGCCCGCGACCCGTTCGGCAAGCTGCTGGCGGTCGGGCTTTCCGGGGCGCTGCTGCTCCAGGTCTTCGTCGTCACCGGCGGCGTCACCGGCCTGATCCCGCTGACCGGCAAGGCGCTGCCGTTCCTCGCCGCGGGCGGCTCGTCCATGGTCGCGAACTGGGTGATGGTGGCGGCGCTGCTACGCGTCAGCGACAGCGCCCAGCGGCGACGGGAGCCGGTCCGGCCGGCCCCCGAGCGGCCGGACGCCGATGCCACCCAGCGGGTGCCGCGGATCTCCGGGCCCACGCCCGAGGTCTGACCGACGGCGGCGGCTGGCCCCGGCGACCCGGGCCGGCCCAGGGGCGGGACCGTCCGCGGAACCACCCCAGGGCTGGCCCACAATGGTGCGGGTGACCGACCTCGACACCTTCTCCGCACTGCTCGCCCCCGAGGGACAGCGACTGCTGGCCCTCCTACGGGACTACGACCCGGCGGACGAACTCGCGGCCGCCACCCGGCTGCGCCGCGACCACCCCGCGCCACTGGTCTCCGCCGCCCTCGGGCAGGCCCGGCTGCGGCAGCGGGCGGCCGCGAAGTTCGGCCCGGACGCGGCGCGGATGTACTTCACCCCGCACGGCGTCGAACAGTCCACCCGCGCCCCGGTGGCCGCCCACCGCGCCGCCCGGCTCGCCGCGCTCGGCGTGCGGACCCTGGCCGACCTGTGTTGCGGGATCGGCGGCGACGCACTCGCGCTAGCCCGGGCCGGGATCCGGGTACTGGCCGTGGACCGCGATCCGCTGACCTGTGCGGCGGCCCGGGCGAACGCCGAGGCGCTGGGGCTGGCGGACCGGATCGAGGTCCGGTGCGCGGACGTCACAGAGGTCGACACCACCGGATATGACGCGGTGTTCGTGGACCCGGCGCGGCGCAGCAAAGTCCGCGGCGGCCGGATCTTCGACCCCGAGGCGTACTCGCCGCCACTGTCCTGGGCGATCGAGGCTGCCCGGACGGCGCCGCACGCGGCCTTGAAGATCGCGCCGGGGGTGCCGCACGAGGCGCTGCCCGAGGACGTCGAGACGGAGTGGATCTCCGACGCCGGGGACGTGAAGGAGGCCGTCCTGTGGTTCGGCACCGGCCGGGGCGGCACCCGCCGGGCCACCCTGCTGCCCTCCGGGGACTCCCTGATCGGCGCCGGCCTCCCTAACCCCGAGCCGGGCCCGGTCGGCGGCTGGCTCTACGAACCGGACGGTGCGGTGATCCGCGCCCACCTGGTCGCGGACGTCGCCGAGCAGGTCGGCGGGCGGCTGATCGATCCGACGATCGCGTACGTGACGGCGGATCAGCTGGTGCCGACGCCGTATGCGACCGCGTATGCGATCACCGACGTGCTGCCGTTCAACGTCAAGAAGCTGAAGGCGCTGCTGCGGGAGCGCGGGGTGGGCATCGCGGTGATCAAGAAGCGGGGGTCCGCGGTGGAGCCCGAGGAACTGCGCAAGAAGCTCAAGCTCGGCGGCGGGCAGCGGTCCTGCACGATCTTCCTCACCCGGGTCGCGGGGGCGCCCACCATGCTGCTGGGGCACCCCGCGGGGCAGGACGCCTGACGGCAGCTCAGGCCAGGTCGGTCAGATCAGGCCAGGTCGGTCAGGTCCTCGGCGTAGACCCGGGAGAGCGGCTCCGGGCCCACGTACTGCTGGCAGCTGCACTGCCGGGCCTCGTACCGGACGGGCTCGTGGGCCGCGTCCCAGGCAACCGCGGTCCGCACCGTCTCGTGGCACTTGCCCTGCTTGTCATGCTTGGCCAGGTGGTGCTCGCAGCCGCACACCGGGACGGGCGGCCGGTCCGCGGCCTCCAGAGCCAGGCGCTCCTCGCGATGCGCCTCGATCAGGGCCAGCTTGCGCTTGTGCCGCGTCTTCAGCGCCTTACGGGCCGCGCCGCGCACCGCGGATGCGGCGTAGAGGGCCGGCCCGGTCAGGAAGAAGAGATACCACCAGTCCACCGCGCCGTCCCCCGTCGTCCCCCGGTATGCGAACGGGGCGGTTCCCTCGCGCCCCGGCCCTCAGGATAGGACGTCGCACCGAAAGCCCGTACGGGCCCGGGCGCCTACGAGTACAGGTTGTCCTTGCTCAGCTCGTGGAAGTGGTCGTGGTCGGGCGCGTGACCGTGGCCGTGGCCGTGGCCGTGACTGTGGTCGCCGCCGTGGTCATCGCCGTGGGAGTGGGCGTGCGGGTCCGGGACGTGGGTCTCGGTGACCGGCAGCGAGGAGTCCGCGGAGAGGTCCCAGGCGGACGCCGGGCGGTTGCGGGCCACCATCTCGGCGCCCAGGGCCGCGACCATCGCCCCGTTGTCGGTGCACAGCTTGGGTCGCGGTACCCGCAGGCGGATGCCGGCGTCCTCGCAGCGCCGCTGGGCCATCGCCCGCAGCCGGGAGTTGGCCGCCACCCCACCGCCGATCATCAGGTGGTCCACGCCGTTGTCCTTGCAGGCCCGGACGGCCTTACGGGTCAGGACGTCGACGACCGCCTCCTGGAAGGACGCCGAGACGTCCGCCACCGGCACCTCCTCGCCGGCCGCCCGCTTGGCCTCGATCCAACGGGCCACCGCGGTCTTCAGGCCGGAGAAGGAGAAGTCGTAGGCGGCGTCGCGGGGGCCGGTCAGCCCGCGCGGGAAGCGGATCGCCTCCGGGTTGCCCTCGCGGGCGTAGCGGTCGATGACCGGGCCGCCCGGGAAGCCCAGGTTGAGCACCCGCGCCACCTTGTCGAACGCCTCGCCCGCCGCGTCGTCGATGGTCGCACCCAGGGGCCGGACGTCGGAGGTGATGTCCGGGGCCAGCAGCAGCGAGGAGTGGCCGCCGCTGACCAGCAGCGCCATCGTCGGCTCCGGCAGCGGGCCGTGCTCCAGCTGGTCGACGCAGATGTGCGACGCGAGGTGGTTGACGCCGTAGAGCGGCTTGCCGAGGGCGTAGGCGTACGCCTTGGCGGCCGAGACGCCCACCAGCAGGGCGCCCGCCAGACCGGGGCCCGCGGTGACCGCGATGCCGTCCAGGTCGGAGGCGGCGACCCCGGCCTCCTTCAGCGCGCGCTGGATGGTGGGAACCATCGCCTCCAGGTGGGCGCGGGAGGCCACCTCGGGCACCACCCCGCCGAAACGGGCGTGCTCGTCGACGCTGGAGGCGATCGCATCGGCGAGGAGGGTGTGGCCGCGGACGATGCCGACACCGGTCTCGTCGCAGGAGGTCTCGATACCGAGGACGAGCGGTCCACCGCGGGAGTCAGCCATGTTCACGTTCCTTGTACGGAGGGTGCTTCGGAGGAGGTCTGGGTGGGGCGGCGCATCACCAGCGCATCGATGTTGCCGGGCTGGTAGTAGCCGCGGCGGAAGCCGATCGGCTCGAAGCCGAAGCGCTCGTAGAGGCGCTGGGCGCGGGTGTTGTCGACCCGCACCTCCAGCAGCACCTCATGACACTCGAAGTCGGTGGCGGCGGCCAGCAGCACGGTCAGCAGCCGGCCGCCGAGCCCGGTGCCCCACTGGTCGCGGGCGGTGGCGATGGTCTGGATGTCGCCGGTGCCGTCGATCGCGGCCAGTCCGCCGTAGCCGACGATCCGGCCGGCCGACTCGGCGACGAGGTAGCGGCGGGAGGCCAGCGGGCCGCGGGCGTGCGCGAGTTCGGACCAGAACATCCCCGGCGACCAGGCGTCCTCGGGGAAGAGGTCACGCTCCAGCTCCAGCACCGGATCCAGGTCCCACCAGCGCATCTCCCGCAGCTCGGCGAGTGGGGAGGGGCCGGTCGCGTCGGGTTGGCCACTCACTTCGGAGTGACCACCTTGTAGTTGGCCGGCACCTGGGCGTCGGGGCGGCGCAGGTACAGCGGGCGCGGCGGCAGCAGTTCCTCGCCGGCGGCCAGCTTCTGCGCGGCCAGTCCGGCCAGCGCGGCGGCGGACTGGTGCGCGGGTCCGTCGCGCAGTACGCCGGTGAAGACGGCGTCGTAGAGCAGCGCGCCGGCGCCCACCGCCGGGACCCCGGCGACCTGGTCGGCGAGGTCGGCGGGGCGGTCCACGGCGGGCTCGGTGAGCCGGGTCCGGGCGTCGCCGTAGCGGGCCCAGTAGACCTCCTTGCGGCGGGCGTCGGTGGCCACGACGAAGGGTTCGGTCAGCCCGGAGGCGTAGGCGATGCCGTCCAGCGAGCACAGGCCGTGGACGGGGACGTCCAGTGCCGCGCCGAAGGTGGCGGCGGTCACCAGCCCCACCCGCAGCCCGGTGTACGGGCCGGGGCCGACGCCGACCACGATGTCGGTGACCTCGGCGAGCTTGTGCCCGGCCTCGGCCAGCACCCGGTCGACGGCGGGCAGCAGCAGTTCGCCGTGCCGGCGCGCGTCCACCTCGCCGGCGGCGGCGAGGACGCGGGAGCCGTCGTGGAGCGCGGCGGTGACGGCGGGGGTGGCGGTGTCAAGAGCTAGCAGCAGCACGCCTTAAAGACTACGGCGCGGCCGGCGGTGCCGGTTCCGGTGCTACCGTCGATCCCCAGTCAGCCCAGTCAGCCCAGCCCAGCATTCTCCCCGCCCGCGGCCGGGAGCGGACGGAAAGGTGGCACCGCGGTGCCCGCTAAGAGCAGCACGATCGTCACCGGTCTCACCGCGGCCGCCCTGGTCGCGATCGGCCTGCTCGGCTTCCAGGCATCCGCCTCCGCCTCCGGCCCGCTGACCCCGCTCCGGGGCGACGCCCGGGCCGCCGACAAGAAGCCGGCCGCCGGCGACCAGCACGACAAGAAGGACAAGCCGCCGGCGCCGACCCCGGTCCCGGCGCAGTCCGGCAGCGGCAAGCGCGTGGTGTACGCGCTGGGCGCCAAGCGGGTCTGGCTGGTCGGCGCGGACGGTGCGGCGCAGCGGACGTTCACGGTGGCGCCGAGCGCGGTGTCCCCGGTGCCGGGGACGTACCCGGTCAGTTCGCGGTCGGTGAGCGTGACCGGCTCGGACGGGGTGGCGATCGAGCACGTGGTGCTGTTCGCCAACGTGAACGGGGTGGTCATCGGCTTCAGCGCGGCGGTCGACGGCTCCACGCCGGCCCCGGGCGGTGCGCACGCCAAGAAGACCGGTGGCATCCGGGAGTCGCGCGAGGACGGCGCGGCGCTGTGGGACTTCGCGGTGCGCGGCGCGAAGGTCGTCGTCGTTCCCTGAGCCGGCGGCGCGGACCGGTCCGTGCCCTGCCGCTTCGTCCCTGTGGGTTACGCGGCGTCGCGCCCCGGAGTGGACGTCCGCCCGCCGGGCCCGGCGCTTTCCCCCGGCTCACCCGGGTCGTCCCGTTTGCCCGCGCGGGACTCCTCCGCGGCGTCCGGCGGCGTAGAGACGGCGTTGGCCGCGGCGCAGGCCGCGAGCAGTTCGTTCATGGTCGGCGGGGTCTTCCGCGCGGCCTGTTCGGCGCGCCCGGCCGCCGCGACGGGGGCGCCCGCGTGCCGTTCGGACGCGGGAGAGGGCTGGTGGGGGGACATGGACGCCTCCCGGGCTCCTGGAGCAAGCGACTGAGGTTAGGCTCTACTTAGGTACACCTAACCAGGGCTCTTCCCCCATGTGACCACGCCTGACACCGCCCGCGCAACATCTTGCCGACGGGTTGTCGGAAACTACCGGCACACATGGCCCGATAAGAGCCTTCACGACCCTTTTGTCAGCAGATTTCCAGCTCCGGAAGCCCGGCTTCCGCCCAGCGCGCGCCGATCCCGGTGACCGTCACCTCACGGACGTCGTCCGCGTCCTCCTCCGGGTGTCCGTCCAGCCCACCAGGCGCGTCCGCGCCCACGGCCCGTCCGATGACGACGTGCAGCCGGTCCTCCGAGAGCTCCTCGACCTTGCCGTCGCCCCACTCGACGACCACCACCGACTCCGGCAGCGAGACGTCGAGGTCCAGGTCCTCCATCTCGTCCAGGCCGCCGCCGAGCCGGTACGCGTCGACGTGCACCAGCGCCGGGCCGCCGGTGAGCGACGGGTGCACCCGGGCGATGACGAAGGTCGGCGAGGTCACGGCGCCCCGCACGCCCAGGGCCTCGCCCAGGCCGCGGGTGAGCGTCGTCTTCCCCGCGCCCAGCTCACCGGTGAGCAGCACCAGGTCGCCGGGGTGCAGCAGCGGCGCCAGCCGGCGACCCAACTCCTGCATCTGATCGGGGGACTTGACGGTTACGCGGGCGGTCACGCCAGTGGTGCTCATGCCGCAAATGGTACGGCCCGGACGGGGTGACGGTCCCGTGCCGGGCCCGGGACCGGCGCCCCGGGCCCGGCTCAGGCCCGCGCGGTACGCGACCGGCGGGCCGCCGCGCTCGCCCGCTCCACCAGCCCCACCAGATGGTCGTTGACCAGCTCGGGCCGCTCCAGCATCACCAGGTGCCCGGCGTCCGGGACGCACACCAGCTCGGCGTCGGGCAGCACCTCGGCGATGGTCCGGCTGTGCTCGGCCGGGGTGATCAGGTCCCCCTCGCCGGCGAGCACCAGCGCGGGCACCGCGTCGTACGCCACCAGCGCCTCGGTCTTGTCATGCACCGCGAACGCCGGGAAGAACTCGGCGACCACATCGATCGGGGTCGCCTCGATCAGTCGCTCGCCGAACCGCGCGATCGCCGGATCCACGTCCTGGGTGCCGAACGAATAGCGCTTGATCAGGCCCGCGAACAGATCGGCGGTGGCCCGCCGGCCCCGCTCGACGATGTCGCTCTGCCGCCCGAGCGCCTTGAGCACGCCCGGCGCCAGCCAGTGGAACGCCTTCGAGCCCATCGACGGCAGCCCGAACCCGACCTCGCTCAGCCGGCCCGCCGACGTCCCGATCAGCGCCACGCCCGCCACCCGCTCCGCCACGTACTCGGGGAACTGGTCGGCCAGCGCCATCACCGTCATCCCGCCCATGGAGTGCCCGACCAGCACGATCGGACCCTCGGGCACCGCGGCGTCCAGCACCGCCTTCAGGTCCCGGCCCAGCAGGTCGATGGTGACCGGTTCCGTCCCGTCGATCTGCCCGTGGCCGCGCGCCGAGCGGCCGTGGCTGCGCTGGTCCCAGTGGACGGTACGGACCGCGCCGCGCAGCGCGGCGCGCTGGAAGTGCCAGGAGTCCTGGCCGAGGCAGTACCCATGGCTGAAGACGACCGTGGGCGCCGGGGACCGCCGCCCCAGGGCCGCCGTCAGCCGCTTGTGCAGCCCGCTCCGGGCCTCCTGGGCCGCCCGGACCTCCTTGCCCGCCCGGCCGCCCTTGAGGGCCTTGGCCGCCGGGCGGTCCGTCACCTCGTCGACCTCGTAGTACAGCTCGGTCCCGTCCTCGGCGACCGCCGCGCCCGGAGTGCCGCGCAGCGTGCCGTACGGGCCCTCCGCGTCCAGCGCCAGCCGGGCCCGGCGACGCATCCCGCGGCCGACCGTCAGGCGCTCTATGGCCACCCCGGCCGCCGCCCCCGCCGCGACCACGCCGATCGCCAGGCCCGCCAGGCCCGCCTGGCGGCCCGCCTTGGCCCAGTTGCCCGCCGCCTCCGCGGCCGTCTCGACGGCCTGTGCCGCGACCTCCGTACCGTCGGTCATGCCACACCCCCCGTCAGCGCCGTGTCCCCTTCTCTGCGGTCCCCGGCCTGTGCGGGCACCTCGCTGTCCACGTAGACGCGCGGCACCCGCTTCCCGATCCGCGTGACGATCTCGTACCCGATCGTCCCGGCCGCCCGCGCCCAGTCCTCCGCGGTCGGCTCGCCGCGGTCCCCGGGCCCGAACAGCACCGCCTGCTCGCCGACCTCGGCGTGGTCCCCGCCCAGGTCGACCACGAACTGGTCCATCGCGACGCGCCCCGCGACCCTCCGCCACTTCCCGGCGATCAGCACCGGACCCGTGCCCGAGGCGTGCCGCGGGATCCCGTCGGCGTACCCCAGCGGGACCAGCGCCAGGGTCGTCTCCCCCGGCGTCGTGTAGTGGTGCCCGTACGACACCCCGTGCCCGCCCGGCACCCGCTTGACCGACGCCAGCGACGCCTCCAACGTCATCACCGGCCGCAGCCCGAAGTCCTCCGGCGTGCCGACCTCGGGGCTGGGCGAGACCCCGTAGACGCCGATCCCGGTCCGGACGAGGTCGAAATGGGCCTCGGGGAGGGTGAGCAGCGCCGGGGTGTTGGCGATGTGCCGCACCTCCGGGCGCAGCCCGGCCGCCTCGGCGACCGCCAGCGCCCGGTGGAACTCAGCCAGCTGGGCGGCGATCGACGGGTGCCCGGGCTCGTCGGCGCAGGCGAAGTGCGACCAGACACCGGTGACCGTGAGCACACCCTCGGCCTCGGCGGCACGGGCCGCCGCGGTCAGCTCCGTCCACTCCGCGGGCGGGCAGCCGTTGCGACCGAGACCGGTGTCGACCTTGAGCTGCACCCGCGCGGCGCGCCCGACGCCCCGCGCCGCGGCCGCGACCTCCCGCAGCGCCCACATGCCGCTCACCGAGACGTCGACGTCCTGCTCGATCGCCCTGCCCCAGGGTCCGCCCGGCGTCCACAGCCAACACAGCAGCCGGCCTCTGTCACCGGCCTCGCGCAGCGCGAACGCCTCCTCCGGCAGGGCCGTGCCCAGCCAGGGCGCGCCGGCTTCGCGGGCGGCGCGGCCGCAGCGGACCGCGCCGTGTCCGTAGGCGTCGGACTTCACGACGGCCATCAGCTGCGCCCGTGGGGCACGCTTCCGCAGTGCACGGACGTTCGACCGCACGGCGGCGAGGTCAATGGCGGCACGGGCTCGCATCGCTGTCTCGTTCATCCCCCTCAGTGTCGCAGGCGAGGCGCCGCGCCGGCCGCCTTCCCACGTTGTGGTGGGGGTGGCTTCGCATTCCGCCGGCCCCTACGGGAGGTCGGGAGGCTTGCCGCGGCGGCGCGCGGGGGCGTTCGTGACCGTCCCCGCGGCCCCAACGCAGGCCGTCAGGAAAGAACGTTCTCCCAGGCCGCCCCCAACGCCCCCGCCACCTCCGACGCCACGATCGGCTCCCCGTGCCGCCCGGCCGCCCGGCGCCCCGCGAGGCCGTGCAGATAGGCGCCCACCGAGCCGGCGTCGCGCGCGGCGAGGCCCGCGGCCAGCAGCGCCCCGGTCAGGCCGGAGAGCACGTCCCCACTGCCGGCCGTCGCCAGCCAGCCCGTCCCGGTGGGGTTGACCCGTACCGGAACCCCGGCATCCGGATCGGCCACCAACGTCGTCGAGCCCTTCAGCAGCACCGTCGCCCCGTACCGCCCCGCCAGCTCCCGCACCGCGTCCAGCCGCGCCGCCTCGACCTCCACGCGCCCCCGCCCCAGCAGCGCCGCCGCCTCCCCGGCGTGCGGCGTCAGCAGGGTCCCGGCCGTCCGCCGCCGCACCTGATCAGGCGTCAGGAAACGCAGCCCGTCCGCGTCCACCAGCACCGGGACGTCCGCCGCCAACACCTCGTCCAACGCCCCCGCCTCGTCGCCGATCCCCGGCCCGATCACCCACGACTGGACCCGGCCGGCCTTCCCCGGCGGGCCGGCGTGCACCAGCGTCTCCGGGAACCGCGCCAGCACCGCGTCCGCCGCCGGCCCCACGTACCGCACCGCCCCGGCGCCGCCCCGCAGCGCACCGGCCACCGCCAGCACCGCCGCCCCCGGATAGCGCGCCGACCCGGCGACCACCCCGACCACGCCCCGCCGGTACTTGTCGCTCTCCGCGGCCGGCCGCGGCAACAGCGCCGCCACCTCCGCGTGCTGGAGCGCCTCCACGTCGGCGGTGACCGACGGGCGCAGGCCGATGTCCACCAGGCGGAGCGCCCCGGCCCGCTCGCGCGCCGGATCGATCAGCAGACCCGGCTTGTACGCGCCGAACGTGACGGTCGCATCCGCCCGTACGGCGTCGCCGGGCACCTCGCCGGTGTCGGCGTCCACCCCGCTCGGCAGATCGACCGCCACCACGATCGCCGCCTCCCGGGCCGCGCGGGCGAGCCGGGCGGCCTCCGGGCGCAGCCCGCCGCGGCCACCGATGCCCACGATGCCGTCCACCACCAGATCGGCCCGCCCGAGGTCGCGGAGCGGGTCGGCCGACACCCGGCCGCCGGCCGCGCGGAGCGCCGTCAGGCCGCCGGCGTGGGCCCGTTCGGGCGCGAGCAGCACCGCGGCCACCCCGGCGCCGCGGCGCGCCAGCCGGGCGCCGGCGTACAGCGCGTCCCCGCCGTTGTCGCCGCTGCCCACCAGCAGCACCACCCGGGAGCCGTACACCCGGCCCAGCAACTCCGCGCAGGCGACGGCCAGTCCGGCCGCCGCCCGCTGCATCAGGGTCCCCTCGGGCAACCGGGCCATCAGCTCCTGCTCGGCGGCCCGCACGGTCACAACGCTGTAGGCAGTCCTCATGCGGCCAGTGTCACACCGGGGCGCAGCGAGGGCGGGCGCGCACGCCCTCCGCGGACCGCCCCGTACGCCGGATGACACCGCATGACACCGCATGACACCGGGTCAACGCGCAGCAGCCGCACCGGGACGACCGGGCCGGCTACCCCTCGGCGATCACCACCGCCGAGGCAACCCCGGCATCGTGACTGAGCGACACGTGCCAGTGCCGTACGCCGAGTTCCGCGGCGCGGGCGGCGACCGTGCCGCGCACCCGCAGCCGCGGCTGCCCGCTTTCCTCGACGTACACCTCGGCGTCCGTCCAGTGCAGACCGCCCGGCGCGCCCAGCGCCTTGGCCACCGCCTCCTTGGCGGCGAACCGGGCCGCCAGGGAGGAGATCCCCCGCCGTTCGCCGCTCGACAGCATCAACTCCGTCTCGATGAACAACCGGTGCGCCAGCTCCGGCGTCCGCCGCAGCGCCGCGTCGAACCGGTCGATCTCCGCAACGTCGATCCCAACCCCGATGATCACCCGTTCACTCCACCGTGACCGACTTGGCGAGGTTGCGCGGCTGGTCGACCTCGTTGCCCCGGGCGGTGGCCAGCTCGCACGCGAAGACCTGGAGCGGTACGGAGGACACCAGCGGTTGGAGCAGCACCGGCGTGCGCGGGATCCGGACCAGGTGGTCGGCGTACGGCACCACCGTCTCGTCGCCCTCCTCGGCGATCACGATGGTGCGGGCGCCCCGGGCCCGGATCTCCTGGATGTTGGAGACGATCTTGTCGTGGAGGACGGACCGGCCGCGGGGCGAGGGGACGACCACGACCACCGGCAGGTCCTCCTCGATCAGCGCGATCGGGCCGTGCTTGAGCTCGCCGGCCGCGAAGCCCTCGGCGTGCATGTACGCCAGTTCCTTGAGCTTGAGCGCGCCCTCCAGCGCCACCGGGTAGCCGACGTGTCGCCCCAGGAACAACACGGTGTTCTTGTCCGCCAGCGAACGGGCCAACTCGCGCACCGGCTCCATGGTGCTCAGCACCTGCTGCACCTGCGTGCCGATGGCCGCCAGTTCGCGCACCACGTCCCGGATCTCGTCGCCCCACTTGGTCCCGCGCACCTGCCCGAGGTACAGCGCGACCAGGTAGACCGCGACCAGCTGGGTCAGGAACGCCTTGGTGGACGCCACCGCGACTTCCGGCCCGGCGTGCGTATAGAGCACCGCATCCGATTCGCGGGGGATCGTCGACCCGTTGGTGTTGCAGATGGCGAGCACCCGGGCGCCCTGCTCGCGGGCGTGCCGCAGCGCCATCAGGGTGTCCATGGTCTCGCCGGACTGGCTGATCGCGATCACCAGCGTGCGATGGTCCAGGATCGGGTCCCGGTAACGGAACTCGCTGGCCAGCTCGGTCTCGCAGGGGATCCGCGTCCAGTGCTCGATGGCGTACTTGGCGATCATCCCGGCGTGATAGGCGGTCCCGCACGCCACGATGACGACCTTGGTGACCTCCCGCAGCACCGCCGGCGGGATCCGCACCTCGTCCAGCGCGAGCACCCCGGCCGCGTCGACCCGGCCCAGCAGGGTGTCCGCGACCGCCTTCGGCTGCTCGGCGATCTCCTTGAGCATGAAGTAGTCGTAGCCGCCCTTCTCGGCGGCCGAGACGTCCCAGTCGACGTGGTACGACCGGACCTGCGCGGGCGCCCCGTCGAAGTCGGTGACCGTCACCCCGTCCCGGCGCAGCTCCACGACCTGGTCCTGCCCCAGCTCGACGGCCTCCCGGGTGTACGCGATGAACGCCGCCACGTCCGAGGCCAGGAACGCCTCGTCCTCGCCGATGCCCACCACCAGCGGGGAGTTGCGGCGCGCCCCGACGACCACGTCCGGCGCGTCGGCGTGCACCGCGACGAGGGTGAACGCCCCCTCCAGCCGCCGGCACACCTGCCGCATCGCCTCGGCCAGCTCCCCGCACGAGGAGTACTCCTCGGCCAACAGGTGCGCGACCACCTCGGTGTCCGTCTCCGACGCCAACACGTGGCCCCGCTCGGCGAGTTCGGCACGGAGCGCGGCGAAGTTCTCGATGATGCCGTTGTGGACGACGCTGACCCGGCCGGCGTTGTCCAGGTGCGGGTGGGCGTTGCCGTCCGTCGGACCGCCGTGCGTCGCCCAGCGGGTGTGGCCGATCCCCACCGTGCCCGTGGGCAGCGGCCGGTCGGCCAGCTCCTTCTCCAAGTTGGCCAGCTTGCCGGCCTTCTTGGCCGCCGCCAGCCCCCCGTCCGCCAGCACCGCGACCCCGGCCGAGTCGTAGCCGCGGTACTCCAGCCGCCTCAGCCCGGCCAGCACTACATCAAGCGCGCTCTGCCCGCCCACGTATCCCACGATTCCGCACATGGGGGCAGCCTACGCGCCGCCTTCCGCACTGAGGCGGACTGGACGCGCGGCGACATACGGGCGAGAGCGGCGGCTCAGCCGCCGAACCGACCGGCCTTCACGGCCCCGACGAACGCGGCCCAGGCCCCCGCGCCGTGGAACTGCGTCCCGCCTTCCCGGTCCCGGTCCTTACTGTCCCGGACGGCGCGGCCGCCGTCGGCGGTTTGGGCTACCTCGACGCACTCCTGGTTGATCCCCTGCGAGGCCCGGGCCTTGACGAATTCGGTGACGATCTCACGGTTCCTCATCGAGGTCACTCCCCGCCCTCCGGCATGTTCTCTATCGCTTTATCGAGGAACGTCAGGCTCTGCTTACGACTCAGCGCGGCGGATCGAAGCGCCTCGAAGATCCGCGCGTGCTTGGCGACATCTTCCAGGTCTTCGATGATCACCGTGCTCGTTGTGCTGTCGAAGGCGACGGCTTCCGGTGCGGGCTCCGGCCCGAACGAGAAGATGGAGAAGTGCGACGCCATATGAGCGGCGCCCCATTCCGAGTACTGGAGAACCTGCAACGTGACGTTCGGCCGCTGGGCCAGCTCACGGATGTGCGCGAGCTGCTCCCGGTGCACTTCTCCTGACGGCATGGGGGCAGTCAGTGCCGGCTCCCAGACGACTGCGGCGAATTCCGCCCGGCCCTCCTCGATGACCCGCTTGCGCTCCCGCCGAACCGCCATGGCCTTCTGCACAGTTTCCGCAGAATGCCTCGTGTAGCTGCCCTCAACGAGGGTCTTGAAATAACCGGGCGTTTGCAGCAGCCCAGGAACGAACAGCGGCTGCCAGGTCCGGATATACGACGCGTCGGTCTCCAGCGCGATCAGATCGGCGTGTTCGTCACTCACCGTGCCTGCGTAGTCCAGCCACCAACCGCGCTTGTTGCTCACCCGCGCCAAGTGCTCCAACTGCACTCTCACATTGGCATCTGACACCTCATAGAGATCCAGCAGCACGCGTACGTCTCCGACACGCGACGCACTGATGCCGCCCTCGACGCGGCTGATCTTGGCGATCGAGCAGCCCAGCGCCTCGGCCGCATGCTCTTGGTCAAGCCGAGCGGCGAGCCGGTACCGCTTGAGCGCCGCACCGAGCCGCCGGCTCCGCACCGTGGGCTTCCCACCTACGGGCATGCCACCTCCCCTGTCTTACACGTCCAGGATGCACAGTAACGCCCAGCACGCACCAGGAAATTGAGACCCCAAGCAGCTCGTAAATTTACACCGATCGAGCACTTGCAACTTGCCGCAGCGAGGCCCTAGCTTCGATTACGTCACTCCGTGTCTCCACACTGGGACAGCGGGTGATCAAGGTTTCCGCTGCCCACACCCTTGGGGGACACATGTCCGGGCGCACAAACACCACGAGGTTCCGGATCCGCCGGGACTCCATCGCTGCCGTCCGACGCCACGTCAGATCGACGCTGACCGACTGGAAACTCGGCGGCCTCATCGACGACGCCGTCCTCATCAGCAGCGAACTGACCACCAACGTCGTCAACCACGCCAAGGGCACGGGCGATTACTTCGAGCTGGCCTTACGCCGCCGCAACGGCGTGCTCGTCCTCGAAGTCGCCGACTCCTACGACTGGTGCATGCCCGAACTCCGCAAGCCCGCCCCCGACGACCCTTCCGGCCGCGGGCTGCTCATCGTCGACGCCCTCTCCCAGCACTGGGGAGTAAGGCCGCGCCACCCCGGCAAGACGGTCTGGGCGCACCTCCCGGTCACCCGCGCGCCACAGCTCTGAGCCCCTCCGTCGCCCGCTTCCCAGGTGGCCCGTTCTCGCGCCCAGTGCCACGAGCGGTCACCTCTTGAGGCTTCCCCGCCCTGACGGGGTGGGGATGTACGAGCACTTCCCATCCATCGAGAAGAGGAGGAGCCATGACCACCACACAGGTTGACGAGCGCCGCCCTGCCGGCCTGACGCTCGACGTACCGGAACTGCGGTTGCCGCTGAGCACCGACGGCCCCGCAGCCATGCCGGAGCTGGCCGAGGGCGACGGTCCGTCGCGTGATGCTGGCTCGGGCTGGTCTGCAACCCGGCTTGTGCTGATCGTGTAAGACCTGCACGCCCGCCGGGCCGCAGGCAACGTGAGCTAGGAATCCCCCTCGTTTACGAGGGGGAGGAGTCAAGATTGAGGCCACCCCCGCCGAACAGACCGTGCGATACACCGCCCCGGACGGACGGGTCCACCGCTGGACGCTGTAGCCGGCGATCCCCCGCGCACACAACTCAAAGAGAACGAAGAGGAGTTGAGCGTCGGCCGTGGGCCATCGCCGCGCCCCTCAATACCCGCGAGCTATCCGGTCCCGCGCCTCCCGGACCCGTTCGAGGAGTTCCTCGTCGGCCTCCGGGTCGGCGCCGGGCTGATGACGGTCCAGGAAGTCCGCCAGGTCCTCCCCGAGGTCCTCGTCGGGCAACTCCTCGGCCAGTTCGGCATGGACCCGGGCCTCGAAGCCGTCCGCCGCGCACCGCGCGCCCGCCGCCCGGAGCCGACGCTCCCTGGCCCGCTCGCGCAACAGTTCCACCAGGCGTGCTCGCACGCCACCCCCCTGTGTCCGCACGGCGCGCCCCTGGCACCGCCCCCGGTCACCGACCGTACCGGGCACCGCCCCATGGGGTACAGACACACAGGTCCGGCCGGGCCCGGCCGCCGCACCGCCACCCCGCCGCGGACCGCCCGCACCCACCCCGGAGAATGGGCCCGTGCCTCAGACGACGGATCCGCAGCAACGACGCCGCACCGACAGCTCGCCGTACGTCGACCTGACCCGCGCGGAGTGGAGCGCCCTACGGGAGAAGACCCCGCTGCCACTCACCGCCGAGGAGGTCGAGCGGCTGCGCGGCCTGGGCGACGTCATCGACCTCGACGAGGTCCGCGACGTCTACCTCCCGCTCTCCCGACTGCTCAACCTCTACGTCGGCGCCACCAGCAACCTGCGCGGCGCCCTCAACACCTTCCTCGACGACACCGGCAACGGCCACGGCTCCCAGCCCGGCACCCCGTTCGTCATAGGCGTCGCGGGCAGCGTCGCGGTCGGCAAGTCCACCACCGCCCGGCTCCTCAAGGCGCTGCTGGCCCGCTGGCCCGAGCACCCGCGCGTCGAGCGGGTCACCACCGACGGCTTCCTCTTCCCCAACGCCGAGCTGCACCGGCGCGGGCTGATGTCCCGCAAGGGCTTCCCAGAGTCCTACGACCGCCGGGCGCTGACCCGCTTCGTCGCCGACGTGAAGTCCGGCAAAGCAACGGTCACCGCGCCCGTCTACTCGCACCTGATCTACGACATCGTGCCCGGCGAGCAACTGACCGTGCACCGCCCCGACATCCTCATCGTCGAGGGCCTCAACGTCCTCCAGCCCGCCCTGCCCGGCAAGGACGGCCGCACCCGCCTGGGCCTCGCCGACTTCTTCGACTTCTCGGTCTACGTGGACGCCCGCACCGAGGACATCGAGCGGTGGTACCTCGGCCGGTTCCGCAAGCTGCGCGAGACCGCCTTCCAGAACCCGTCCTCGTACTTCCGCAAGTACACCCAGGTCTCCGAGGAGGAGGCACTGGACTACGCCCGCACGATGTGGCGCACCATCAACCGCCCCAACCTGGAGCAGAACGTGGCCCCCAACCGCGGCCGCGCCAACCTGGTCCTCCGCAAGGGCCCGGACCACAAGGTGCAGCGACTGTCGCTGCGGAAGCTGTAGACACCACGACGGGGTCGCCCCGAACGGCAGCAGCACTGCCGTCCACGGGCGACCCCGCCGCATGGAACTCCGTTATCCCAGCGCGGACTTGACCGCGTCGGCGAGCCGCTGCGCGACCGCCCGCGCCTGCTCGATGTCGGCCGCCTCGACCATCACCCGGACCAACGGCTCGGTGCCGGACGGCCGCAGCAGCACCCGCCCGGTGGCGCCCAGTTCCTGCTCCGCGTCGGCGACCGCCGCGGCCAGCTCGGCGGAGCTGCCCACCCGCGCCTTGTCGACGTCGGGGACGTTGATGAGGATCTGCGGCAGCCGGTCCATCACGCCCGCCAGCTCGGCCAGCGACCGACCGGTCGCCGCGACCCGGGCCGCCAGCATCAGACCGGTGAGGGTGCCGTCGCCGGTCGTGGCGTGGTCCAGCACGATGACGTGCCCGGACTGCTCACCACCCAGCGCGAAACCGTGCGCCTTCATCTCCTCCAGGACGTACCGGTCGCCGACCGCGGTCTGCACGAGGTCGATGCCCTCGCGCTCCATGGCCAGCTTGAAGCCCAGGTTGGACATGACGGTGGCGACGACGGTGTTCTTGCGCAGCGTCCCGGCCTCCCGCATCCCGAGCGCCAGGACGGCCAGGATCTGGTCGCCGTCGACCTCGTTGCCGGCCTGGTCCACGGCCAGGCAGCGGTCCGCGTCACCGTCGTGGGCGACACCCAGGGCGGCGCCGTGCTCGATGACGGCGGCCCGGAGCTTGTCGAGGTGCGTGGAGCCGCAGGCGTCATTGATGTTCAGCCCGTCCGGCTCGGTGCCGATGGTCACGACCTCGGCGCCGGCCCGCGCGAACGCCTCCGGCGAGACCCGGGCGGCCGCACCGTGCGCCCCGTCGATGACGATCGTGAGCCCGTCCAGGCGGTTGGGCAGCACGCCGACCAGGTGCGCGACGTACTTGTCGAAGCCCTCGTCGTAGTCGGTGACCCGCCCCACCCCGGCGCCGGTCGGCCGCTCCCACGGCTCACCGGCGCTGTGCGCGCGGTAGGTCTTCTCGATCCGGTCCTCCAGCTCGTCGGCGAGCTTGTGACCGCCACGGGCGAAGAACTTGATGCCGTTGTCGGGCATCGGGTTGTGGCTGGCGGAGAGCATCACGCCCAGGTCGGCGCCGAGCACCCCGGTCAGGTAGGCCACCGCCGGGGTCGGCAGCACGCCCACCCGGAGCACGTCCACACCGGCACTGGCCAGGCCGGCGACCACCGCGGCCTCCAGGAACTCCCCCGACGCCCGCGGATCGCGTCCGACCACGGCCACCGGCCGGTGCCCTTCAAACGTTCCCGCCTCGGCCAGCACGTGCGCCGCCGCGACCGACAGGCCGAGCGCCAGCTCCGCCGTCAGGTCCGCATTGGCGACACCGCGCACACCGTCCGTGCCGAAGAGTCGTGCCACTGGTGTCCTCCGAAGTAGATGAGCTGTGACCGGGGCTTGGATTCCAGGTATACGCCGCCGGTCCCCAAAAGCCGAACGCCCCGGCAGCACGGAAGTGCCACCGGGGCGTTCGCCAAGAGCTGCCTGCGTGCAGCGCGCGACTAGCGCTTGCTGTACTGCGGAGCCTTACGGGCCTTCTTGAGACCGGCCTTCTTGCGCTCGACCGCACGGTCGTCACGCTTGAGGAACCCGGCCTTCTTCAGGGCGGGACGGTTGGCGTCCACGTCCGCCTCGTTCAGCGCACGGGCCACGCCCAGGCGCAGCGCACCGGCCTGGCCGGAGATGCCGCCGCCGGAGATGCGGGCGATGACGTCGTAGCGGTTGTCCAGCTCGAGCACCTTGAAGGGCTCGTTGACTTCCTGCTGGTGCACCTTGTTGGGGAAGTAGCCCTCAAGGGTGCGGCCGTTGATCTTCCACTGGCCGGTGCCCGGGACGATCCGGACGCGGGCGATGGCGTTCTTGCGACGGCCCAGGCCGGCGGCCGGCTGCGGCTCGCCGAAGCGGGACGCGAGGGACTCGGAGGTGTACTCACCCTCCAGCGGAACCTCGGTCTCGGTGGTGTACTCCTCGACCTCAACCTCGTCCAGCGGGGTCTCGGGGGTGGTCTCAGCCACGATGCTCCTTAAGAATTCTCTGTCGTCTTAGGGGGTGGCCGGACTTACTGCGCGACCTGGGTGATCTCGAACGGGACCGGCTGCTGCGCAGCGTGCGGGTGCTCGGCGCCCGCGTAGACCTTCAGCTTCGAGAGCATCTGACGGCCGAGGGTGTTCTTGGGGAGCATGCCCTTGATGGCCTTCTCGACGGCCTTCTCGGGGTTCTTGGCCAGCAGCTCGTCGTAACGGACGGAGCGCAGACCACCCGGGTAGCCGGAGTGGCGGTAGGCCATCTTCTGGGTGCGCTTGTTGCCGGAGAGGTGCACCTTCTCGGCGTTGATGATGATGACGAAGTCACCGGTGTCAACGTGAGGGGCGTAAACCGGCTTGTGCTTACCCCGGAGGAGGGATGCAGTCTGGCTGGCCAGACGACCCAGGACGACGTCCTGCGCGTCAATGATGTGCCACTGGCGCTGAACATCGCCGGGCTTGGGGCTGAACGTACGCACGTCTTAGCCTTCGCTTCGTGAGTTGGGGTATCCCCAGGTCCAAGGGACCTCGGGGAAGGGTCCTGTACTGGCACCGCGACTACTCACACAGTGAGGTGGCACTACGGGCGACGCAACCCGATCGTCCACCGCTGGTCAGCGACTCGGCTAGCCGGCGTAAGGCCCCTCACGTGAGATAGAGCAAGCCCATACGCATAACGAACCAGCAGGATACCGATCCAACCCCGTACGGGTCAAAACGCGCCCCGGACAGACGTGCGGGCGAGTCCCCGCAGCCGCATCGACGACCCCGGCCCCGCCCCTCCCCGCCACCCGGATCCGGGCCGTCACCGCAGCCCACGACACCCGGCCCCCGCACCGGCCCCGACGGGATCCGCTCCCCCCGCCACACCGCCAGCTCCGCCCATTAGGATGCGCGGCATGAGCTTTGGGCAAGGGGGGCCGTTCGACGGCCCGGGGGGTTCCACTCCGAACTGGGAGGCACTGGCCGACGAGAGCCAGGCGCGTTCCCGCCGCAAGCGCTGGATGGTGATCGGCGGCGGCGCGGTCGCGGTGCTCGCGGTCGCCGGCATCGTCGCCGCCGCCGTGATCAACAGCAACAGTTCCTCCAACGGCAACCCCACGGCCCACCCCAGCGCCTCCGGACAGTCCGCCCTGCCGGACGACAAGCCGTCCTTCCCCGACGTCTCGGTCCCGCCCCCGCCCAACCCGCAGGACTACATCTCCGACCCCAAGAAGGACACCGCGCCGCTCACCCCCGCCACCCTCTTCCCCCAGAAGAGCATGGTCGTCGGCGAGCACAGCTACCCGCAGACCAGCACCGACAGCTCCGCGGACTGCACCGCCGGCGCCCAGGGAGCTCTGGTCTCCTCGCTCAGCCACAACGGCTGCAAGCAGCTGCTGCGCGCCACCTACTCCCAGGGCGGGGTCGCGGTCACCATCGGCATCGCGGTCTTCGACTCACCCGCCAAGGCCGCCGCGGTGATGAACGAGAACAAGCCCAACCTCATGCCGCTGGCCGGCGGCGGCGTCCCCGCGAACTTCTGCCAGGGCAGCAAGTGCCTGATGACCACCAACGCCACCGGCCGCTACGCGTACTTCACCATCGCCGGCTACACCAACGGCAAGGACGTCGCCGGCGGCGCGAACCCGGCCCAGCAGATCGGCCGGGACGGCGGCGCCTACGCCTTCACCCAGATCGCCCAGCGCGGCAAGGACCAGGCCGCCAAGGCCGCCGAGCAGCAGCTCAAGGAAGCCCAGCGGAAGGCCGGCCAGACCTCCTGACCCGCCGAGTGGTGCCCACCCCCGCCCCAGCGGCCCGGGGCGGGCACCACCTCAGCAGCCGCCGCACGCAGGCAGCGACCGCTTGTTGCGCGCTTCCTTGTTCCGCGCCATCAGCAGCTCGTCGGCCGGGTACCCGACCTCCTCCAGCGTCAGCCCGTGCGGCCGGACGACATGGACGGCGGAGTCCCGCACCCCGGCGGCCAGCACCTTCCCCGGCCAGTCCACCGGCCGGTGCCCGTCGCCCACGAACAGCAGCGCCCCCACCAGCGACCGCACCATGTTGTGACAGAACGCGTCCGCCCGCACCGTCGCCGTGACGATCCCGGCCGCGTCCCGCTCCCAGCTCAGCTCCTGGAGCGTGCGGATGGTCGTCGCACCGTCCCGCCGCTTGCAGTAGGCCGCGAAGTCGTGCTCCCCCAGCAGCGGCCGCGAGGCGGCGTTCATCGCCGCCACGTCCAGCTCCCAGTCGTGCCACAGCACGTGTCCCCGCAGCAGCGGATCGACACCCCCGTGGTGATCGGTGACCCGGTACGCGTACCGCCGCCAGATCGCCGAGAACCGCGCGTTGAAGCCGTACGGCGCCTCCGAGATCCGCCACACCCGGACGTCCTTGGGCAACCGCCCGGCCAGCCGCCGCATCAGCTGGTCGCCGTGCTGGGCCCACAGCTCCACCGGCAGGTCCACGTGCGCCACCTGCCCGCGGGCGTGCACCCCGGCGTCGGTCCGCCCGGCGACGGTGAGCTCGTACGTCTCGCCCGACCGCGTCACGGTCCGGATCGCGTCCTCCAACTCCCCCTGGACCGTGCGCCGTTCACGCTGCTTGGCCCATCCGGAGAACTCCGCGCCGTCGTACGACAGGTCCAGCCGCACCCGGACGAACCCGGGCTTCACTTCGTCACTCACACCAGCAATCCTCTCAGGCCCACCACAGACGGAAGCGGGCCCGCCCCCGAAGGGACGGACCCGCTCACCGTTCAGCGACGACGGACTCAGGCGTCCTTCGACTCCTCGGCCGGAGCCTCGGCCGCAGCCTCGGACTCCTTCACCGCGCGCTTGGTCGCGGCCTCGGCCTCGGCGACGGTCGCCTTCTTGGCGATCTCACCCTCGACCAGCTCGATGACGGCCATGGGAGCGTTGTCACCACGACGGTTACCGATCTTGGTGATACGGGTGTAGCCACCCGGACGCTCCGCGAACCGCGGCGCGATCTCGGTGAAGAGCGTGTGCACGACGCTCTTGTCCGTGATCAGCTCCATGACCTGGCGGCGGTTGTGAAGGTCGCCCTTCTTCGCCTTGGTCACCAGACGCTCCGCGAACGGACGCAGACGACGGGCCTTGGCCTCGGTCGTGGTGATGCGGCCGTGCTCGAAGAGGCTGGTCGCCAGGTTCCGCAGGAGCGCCTTCTGGTGCGAAGCGCTGCCGCCCAGACGGGCGCCCTTGGTGGGCTTCGGCATGGTGTATCTCCTTCATTGCTGCACCGGCCGTATCAGGTACCGGTGTCAGTTCCCACGAGGCGGCCGCCCCGCGGAAGTCACACTGCATTCGTCCGGGGATGCCCCCGAACCCCCGGCCGGGGAAAAAATCAGCCCGTCCGACGCATGCGGACGAAAACCTCAGCCGGGACGGCGGGACAGCCAAAACCGCTCGGCCACCCCGCCGTCAGGCAGATCAGTACTGCTCGGTCTCGACGAACCCGGCGTCCGCGTCGTCGTCCGCGCCGAAGGCGTCGGCGGCAGCGGTCGGGTCGAATCCGGGCGGGCTGTCCTTGAGCGCCAGGCCCATGCCGGCCAGCTTCGCCTTGACCTCGTCGATCGACTTCGCACCGAAGTTGCGGATGTCGAGCAGGTCCGCCTCGCTGCGCGCCACGAGCTCACCCACGGAGTGGATGCCCTCGCGCTTGAGGCAGTTGTAGGAGCGGACGGTGAGCTCCAGCTCCTCGATCGGCAGCGCCAGGTCGGCGGCGAGGGCGGCGTCCGTGGGGGACGGGCCCATGTCGATGCCCTCGGCGTCGATGTTCAGCTCGCGGGCGAGGCCGAACAGCTCCACCAGGGTCTTACCGGCCGAGGCCATGGCGTCGCGCGGACGCATCGCCTGCTTGGTCTCGACGTCGACGATCAGCTTGTCGAAGTCGGTGCGCTGCTCGACACGGGTCGCCTCGACCTTGTAGGTGACCTTGAGGACCGGCGAGTAGATCGAGTCGACCGGGATCCGGCCGATCTCCTGGCCGACCTGCTTGTTCTGCACGGCGGAGACATAGCCGCGACCGCGCTCGACGGTCAGCTCCATCTCCAGCTTGCCCTTGCCGTTCAGCGTGGCCAGGACCAGGTCGGGGTTGTGCACCTCGACGCCGGCCGGCGGCGCGATGTCGGCGGCGGTGACCAGACCCGGGCCCTGCTTGCGCAGGTACATCACGACCGGCTCGTCGTGCTCCGAGGAGACGACCAGCTGCTTGATGTTGAGGATCAGGTCGGTGACGTCCTCCTTGACGCCCGGCACGGTGGTGAACTCGTGCAGCACACCGTCGATGCGGATGGACGTGACCGCCGCACCCGGGATCGAGGAGAGCAGGGTCCGGCGCAGGGAGTTGCCGAGGGTGTAGCCGAAGCCGGGCTCCAGCGGCTCGATCACGAACCGGGAGCGGTACTCGTCGACGACCTCTTCGGTCAACGAGGGACGCTGAGCAATCAGCATGGTGTCTTTCCTTCAGTCGTGGACGCCCGCTATTTGACGCCCGCTGTACTTCAAAGGGTACGGGCGGTACGACGCCATTGGCTCCGTACCGCCCAGACCATTCCGCTAGAGCTCTTACTTGGAGTAGAGCTCGACAATCAGCTGCTCCTGCACCTGGGTGTCGATCACCTGGCGCTCGGGCAGGCTGTGCACGAGGATCCGCAGCTGCGAGGGGATCGACTCCAGCCACGCCGGGACGGTCTTCTCGCCGGCCTCCGCCTTGGCCACCTCGAAGGGGGTCAGGTTCCTGGAGCCCTCGCGGACCTCGATGATGTCGTTCACGGCGACGCGGGCCGACGGGATGTCGGTCTTGCGGCCGTTGACCTGAACGTGTCCGTGGCGGACCAGCTGACGAGCGTGGTCACGGGACTTGGCGAAGCCGGCCCGGTAGACCACGTTGTCGAGGCGGGTCTCAAGGATGCGCAGAAGGTTCTCACCGGTCTTGCCGGTCTTCTGGTTCGCTTCCTTGTAGTAGCCCACGAACTGCTTCTCAAGGACACCGTAGATACGGCTGCACTTCTGCTTCTCACGAAGCTGGAGCAGGTACTCGCTGTCCTTGGTGCGCCCGCGACCGTGCTCACCCGGGGGGTAAGGACGGATCTCGATCGGGCACTTCGCGCTCTCGCACTTGCTCCCCTTGAGGAAGAGCTTCTGCTTCTCCCGACGGCAACGCTTGCAGTCGGCCCCGGTGTAACGCGCCATTGTCTAGTTGTCTCCTACTTCAGTGGGTCAGACGCGGCGACGCTTGGGCGGGCGGCATCCGTTGTGCGGGGTGGGGGTGACGTCCTGGATCGAACCCACCTCAAGGCCGGTGGCCTGGAGGGAGCGGATCGCGGTCTCACGGCCGGAGCCCGGACCCTTGACGAAGACGTCGACCTTGCGCATGCCGTGCTCCTGCGCGCGACGGGCAGCCGACTCGGCGGCCATCTGCGCGGCGAAGGGGGTGGACTTGCGCGAGCCCTTGAAGCCGACGTGGCCGGCAGAGGCCCAAGAGATCACGTTCCCGGTCGGGTCGGTGATCGAGACGATCGTGTTGTTGAACGTGCTCTTGATGTGAGCGTGCCCGTGGGCGACGTTCTTCTTCTCCTTGCGGCGCACCTTCTTGGCGCCGGCCGTACGGCCCTTCGGAGGCATCTAAAAATCTCCCGTGGAGGTAGTCGGTCCTACAGCGAAGACCGCTGTCGTGGTCCTGCTGAGGACTACTTCTTGCCCGGCTTCTTCTTGCCGGCGATCGCGCGACGCGGACCCTTGCGGGTACGGGCGTTCGTGCTGGTGCGCTGACCGTGCACCGGCAGACCGCGGCGGTGACGCAGACCCTGGTAGCAGCCGATCTCGACCTTGCGGCGGATGTCGGCCTGAATCTCGCGACGGAGGTCACCCTCGGTCTTGAGGTTGTTGTCCACGTACTCGCGGATCTTGACCAGGTCTTCCTCGGCCAGGTCGCGCACCCGGGTGTCCGGGTTCACGCCGGTGGCGGCGAGGGTCTGCTGCGAGAGCGTCCGCCCGATACCGAAGACGTAGGTGAGGGCGACCTCCACACGCTTTTCGCGCGGGAGATCAACGCCTGCGAGGCGTGCCATTGATGTGGCTCCTGATGGCTATTCGGAGGTCTTCCGCAGCACCGTTCCCGTAAGACTCTGCAGAATTACGAGCCGGGTCCCCGGCCTCCGAGCCGGGGGTGTCGTCCCCACGCGACAGATGCGGGGGTCGGGTGACTGCTTATGTACGTTTTGTGCTTGCGTCGCGCGAAAACTGCGAAATGCAGGTTGGTCGGCGTGCGTCAGCCCTGGCGCTGCTTGTGGCGCAGGTTGTCGCAGATGACCATGACCCGGCCGTGGCGGCGGATCACCTTGCACTTGTCGCAGATCTTCTTGACGCTCGGCTTGACCTTCATGGGATGTGAGGTTCTCCGGGTCAGTGCCGCTGCCCCACGGGAGCGGGGCGTCGGCAAGATCTACTTGTAGCGGTAGACGATACGGCCACGCGTCAGGTCGTAGGGAGAGAGCTCCACGACGACCCGGTCATCCGGAAGGATACGGATGTAGTGCATCCGCATCTTGCCGCTGATGTGCGCGAGGACCTTGTGACCGTTCTGGAGCTCTACCTTGAACATTGCGTTCGGCAGAGACTCGATCACGGTGCCCTCGATTTCGATGGCACCTTGCTTCTTGGCCACGCTTCGCCTTTCGGATCGGCTACCTTGATCAACTCACTTGCACTGCCGCACCCGACGTGCGGGCACACGGGTGCACGAGAGCCGACGCGTCAGTCTACGTCAGTGCCTGAGAAAAGACGAATCCAGGGTTATTGCCCGCCCGCGGAGATCATTACGCACCCGGGCCCGGACCAGGCGTCGGGGAATGTCCTGATCCTCACGGGCGCGGGGAAGGGGCCGGACTAGGCCAGGGGGTCCGGCGCCGCGGTGATGCCGAGGGTCGCGAGCTTGGCCTTGCCGCCATCAGGAGCGGTGAGCACCAGCGGACCGTCCTCGGTCAGCGCGACCGAGTGCTCCCAGTGCGAGGACCAGCTGCCGTCGTTGGACTTGACCGTCCAGTCGTCTTCGAGGACGTGCGTCTTGGCGGTGCCGAGGTTGACCATCGGCTCGATGGCGATGCAGAAGCCGGGCACCAGCTTCGGGCCGCGGCCGCGCTTGCGGTCGACGTAGTTCAGCAGGTGCGGGTCCATGTGCATCTGCGAGCCGATGCCGTGGCCGCCGTAGTCCTCGACGATGCCGTACTTGCCGCTGGCCGGCCGGGGCTGGCGACGGATGTAGCCCTCGATCGCCTTGGAGATGTCCACCAGTCGGTTGCCCTTGGCGACCGCGGCGATCCCCGCCCACATCGACTCCTCGGTGACCCGGCTAAGCTCGACCAGCTCCGCGGAGTGACCGGACCCGACGAAGGCGGTGTACGCGGCGTCGCCGTGCCAGCCCTCGATGATCGCGCCGCAGTCGATGGAGATGATGTCGCCGTCCTGCAACACCGTGTCGGCGGACGGGATGCCGTGCACCACGACGTCGTTCACGGAGGTGCAGATCGTGGCGGGGAAGCCGCCGTACCCGAGGAAGTTGGACTTCGCACCGTGCTCGGCGAGCACCTTGCGGGCCGCCTCGTCCAGGTCCTTGGTGGTGGCGCCCGGCACCGCGACCTCACGGGTGGCCGCGTGGATAGCGGCGACCACCAGCCCCGCCTCGCGCATCTTCGCGATCTGTGCGGGGTTCTTGATCTCCAGCATGCCGGTGCCTTCCGCCTTCACTCTCGTCCGCGGGTCGTTCCCGCCCAACCAACACTACGGCCGCGGCACCCATGCCGGGCACCGCGGCCGTACAGAGCTACCGCTTTACTCGCCGCGACCCAGGGCGTTCATCGCCCGCTGGGTGACCTCCGCGACCTTGCCGAGGGCCGGGATCGTGACGACCAGGTCCTGGGCCTTGTAGTAGTCGATGATCGGCTCGGTCTCCGAGTGGTAGACCTCCAGCCGCTTGCGCACGGTGTCCTCGCGGTCGTCCTCGCGCTGGTACAGCTCGCCGCCACAGGCGTCGCAAACACCCTCGACCTGCGAGGTGTTGTACTCGACGTGGAAGACGTGGCTGGAGTCCTTGCGGCAGATCCGCCGGCCGGCGATCCGCTTGACGACCTCGTCCTCCGGGACCTCCAGGTCCAGGACGGCGTCGAGCTTGAGGCCCTTGTCCTGGAGGTAGGTGTCCAGCGCCTCGGCCTGGCCGAGGTTGCGCGGGAAGCCGTCCAGCAGGAAGCCCTCGGCCGCATCGGCCTGCTCCATGCGGTCCTCGGCCATTCCGATGGTGACCGAGTCCGGCACGAGGTTTCCGGCGTCCATGTAGGACTTCGCCTCGACACCCAGCGGCGTGCCCTGGGAGATGTTGGCCCGGAAAAGGTCCCCCGTGGAGATGTGCGGGATCGCGAGGTTCTTGGCAAGGTACGCAGCCTGCGTACCCTTACCGGCCCCCGGGGGTCCGACGAGGACGATTCGCATCAGCGGAGGAACCCTTCGTAGTTGCGCTGCTGAAGCTGGCTCTCAATCTGCTTCACGGTCTCCAGACCCACACCCACGATGATGAGGATGCTCGTCCCGCCGAACGGGAAGTTCTGGTTCGCGTTGAACAGCACCAACGCCACTGTTGGTACGAGCGCGATCAGCCCCAGGTACAGCGAGCCCGGCCACGTGATCCGGTTGAGCACGTAGCTGAGGTACTCGGCCGTCGGGCGACCAGCCCGGATGCCCGGGATGAAGCCACCATACTTCTTCATGTTGTCGGCAACTTCTTCGGGGTTGAAGCTAATGGCCACGTAGAAGAAGGCGAAGAACACGATCAACAAGAAGTACGTAACGATGTAAACGGGGTGATTTCCCTTGGTGAAGTTGGTGGCAATCCACCTCGCCCACCCGGCATTCGATCCGCTGAACTGAGCGATCAACGCGGGGATGTAGAGCAGCGACGACGCGAAGATGACAGGAATCACACCTGCCTGGTTCACCTTGAGCGGGATGTAAGTGGACGTACCGCCATAGGACCGGCGACCGATCATCCGCTTCGCGTACTGGACCGGAATGCGCCGCTGCGCCTGCTCGACGAAGACCACCAGGGCGACCATCGCCAGACCCACCAGGATCACCGAGAAGAACTCGATCCAGCCGTCGGCCAGCTTGCCGGTCAGCTTGATCTGCCACAGCGCGCCCGGGAATCCGGCGGCGATCGAGATGAACATCAGGATCGACATGCCGTTGCCGATGCCGCGGTCGGTGACGAGCTCACCGAGCCACATGATCAGGCAGGTGCCGGCGGTCATCGTGACCACCATCGTGATGGTGGTGAAGATCGAGTTGTTGGGCACGATCTGGTTGGCAACCGGGCAGCTCTGGAAGAGCGCGCCACTGCGGGCCGTGGCCACCAGGCCGGTGCCCTGCAACACGGCGAGTGCCACGGTCAGATAGCGGGTGTACTGGGTGATCTTCGCCTGGCCGGACTGCCCCTCCTTCTTGAGGGCCTCCAGCCGGGGGATCACCACGGTCAGCAGCTGGAGGATGATGCTCGCCGTGATGTACGGCATGATCCCCAGCGCGAAGATCGTGATCTGCAGCAGCGCTCCACCGCTGAACATGTTCACCAGGGCGAACAACCCGCTGTTGCCGCCGGCCTGCTTCATGCAGGTCTCGACGTTCGCGTAGTTCACCCCGGGGACCGGGACGTGCGCTCCGATCCGGTAGAGCACGATGATGCCCAATGTGAACAGCAGCTTCTTGCGCAGGTCGGGCGTCTTGAACGCTCGGGCGAACGCGGTGAGCACGGTGCCTCCTGCGCCTCCCGCCTTTGTGGGCCAGGAGGTGACGGTCTTGAGGATCGACGAATACGTAGCGGCTACCGCGCGGACACCGCCCGCACGGCGGGTGCCGGGGCGAACCCCGGACAAGACAAACAGTGCAGGCCACCTTACCGGCGACCGTACCCCCGTGGAACGACCAACCGGGGATGCCCCAAACGATGGGCATCCCCGGTCAGTTGAACCAACGAACTCAGAGGAGTTCGGTGACGCTGCCGCCAGCGGCAGCAATCTTCTCCTTGGCGGAGCCGGAGACGGCGTCCACCGTCACCTGCACAGCCACGGAGATCTCGCCGGTGCCGAGCACCTTGACGAGCTCGTTCTTGCGCACCGCGCCCTTGGCGACCAGGTCGGCCACCGTAACCTCGCCACCCTGCGGGTAGAGCGCGGCCAGCCGGTCCAGGTTCACGACCTGGAACTGCTTGTGGGCGGGGTTCTTGAAGCCCTTCAGCTTCGGGAGGCGCATGTGGAGGGGCATCTGCCCACCCTCGAAGCGCTCCGGAACCTGGTAACGGGCCTTGGTGCCCTTGGTACCACGACCAGCGGTCTTACCCTTGGACGCCTCACCACGACCAACACGGGTCTTGGCGGTCTTGGCGCCCGGGGCGGGCCGGAGGTTGTGGACCTTCAGCGGGTTGCTCTCCGCCATGTCAGTCGACCTCCTTGACCGACACGAGGTGGCGGACGGTGTGCACCATGCCGCGGTACTCGGGACGGTCGTCCTTGACAACCACGTCGTTGATCCGCTTGAGACCAAGCGAACGCAGCGTGTCGCGGTGGTTCTGCTTGCTACCGATCACGGACTTGACCTGCGTGATTTCGAGGCGAGCCATTACGCACTCACCCCTGCACGCGCCCGCAGCAGAGCGGCGGGGGCCACGTCCTCCAGCGGCAGGCCACGACGGGCGGCGATCTCCTCGGGCCGCTGCAGGCCCTTGAGCGCCGTCACCGTGGCGTGCACGATGTTGATCGGGTTCGACGAGCCGAGCGACTTGCTCAGCACGTCGTGGATGCCCGCGCACTCCAGCACGGCGCGCACCGGGCCACCGGCGATCACACCGGTACCGGGGGAAGCCGGCTTGAGCAGGACGACGCCCGCAGCCTTCTCGCCCTGGATCGGGTGCGGGACGGTACCGGCGATACGGGGGACCTTGAAGAAGTTCTTCTTGGCCTCTTCCACGCCCTTGGCGATGGCAGCCGGAACTTCCTTGGCCTTGCCGTAACCGACACCTACGGTGCCGTCACCGTCGCCCACCACAACCAGCGCGGTGAAGCTGAAGCGACGACCACCCTTGACAACCTTGGCGACGCGGTTGATCGCGACAACGCGCTCAACGTACGCGGTCTTCTCGGCGGCAGCGCCACCGTCGCGACCCTTCCGGTCCCGCCGCTCGCCGCCACCGGCACCGCTCCCGCGGCGCTGGGGTCCAGCCATTGGATTTACCTCTCTCTGTTACGTCCGCTAGCTCCGGAACCGGGGCTTAGAACTTCAGCCCGGCTTCGCGGGCGGCGTCGGCCAGAGCGGCAATCCGCCCGGCGTACTGCTTGCCACCGCGGTCGAACACGACGGCCTCGACACCGGCGGCCTTGGCACGCTCGGCGACCAGGGCGCCCACCTTCTGGGCCTGGGCGCTCTTGTCGCCCTCGCCACCACGGATCGACGCGTCCAGGGTCGACGCCGAGGCCACAGTGTGGCCCGCAGTGTCGTCGATCACCTGAGCGAAGATGCCGCGGTTGGACCGCGTCACCACCAGACGCGGACGCTCCGAAGTACCCGAAATCCGCTTGCGGATGCGGATGTGGCGACGCTTGGCAGCAGCGCGCTTGTAGGCGTTGCCCTTAGCGATCTTCACACCGTATGCCATGGCTTACTTACCCGCCTTTCCGACCTTGCGGCGGATGACTTCGCCCTCGTACTTGACACCCTTGGCCTTGTACGGGTCGGGCTTCCGCAGCTTGCGGATGTTCGCGGCGACCTCGCCGACCTTCTGCTTGTCGATGCCTTCGACGCTGAACTTCGTCGGCGACTCGACCTTGAACGAGATGCCCTCGGGGGCCTCGATCAGGATCGGGTGGCTGTAGCCCAGGGCGAACTCCAGGTTGGAGCCCTTCGCCTGGACGCGGTAACCAACACCGCTGATCTCGAGCTTCTTCACGTAGCCCTGGGTCACGCCGGTGATCATGTTCGCCACCAGCGTGCGGGACAGGCCGTGCAGGGCCTTGTTCTGACGCTCGTCGTTCGGGCGGGAAACGGCGATGACGCCGTCCTCACCCTTGGCGACCTCGATGGGCGCCGCGACGGTGTGCGAAAGGGAACCCTTGGGGCCCTTCACGTTGACCGTGCGGCCCTCGATGGTGACGTCCACACCAGCGGGAACCTGGATGGGCAGCTTGCCAATACGCGACATTGCTATTCCTCCGTTCCCTGTTACCAGACGTAGGCGAGGACTTCCCCACCCACGCCCTTCTTCTGCGCCTGCTGGCCGGTCAGAAGACCGTGGGACGTGGAGATGATGGCCACGCCCAGGCCGCCCAGGACCTTCGGCAGGTTGGTGGACTTGGCGTAGACACGCAGACCCGGCTTCGAGATCCGCTTGATGCCGGCGATCGAGCGCTCGCGGTTCGGCCCGAACTTCAGCTCGAGGACGAGGTTCTTACCAACCTCGGCGTCCTCGACGCTCCAGCCGGTGATGTAACCCTCCTGCTGGAGGATTTCCGCGATGTGCGACTTGATCTTGCTGTGCGGCATCGCCACGGTGTCGTGGTACGCCGAGTTTGCGTTCCGCAGACGGGTCAGCATGTCTGCGATGGGATCAGTCATGGTCATGAATTGGCCTTCGGCCTCTCTCGCCGGGGTTTCCTATATGCGCCATCCCTCTCCCCGAACATGGTCGGGACGGGTGCGGCACGGGGACCTACGGCGTAGTAAGCGACGTTATGCGGGCGGGGCCCGCGGTCGGTCTCGGGCGGCGGGACGCCCAAACCCTTCTACCCTACGGGAAAAGGGTCCGGGCGCCCGCCGGCCGGTTGCTTACCGAGAGCCTCCGGTAATGCCCAACTAGGGGATTACCAGGAGCTCTTGGTCACGCCCGGCAGCTCGCCACGGTGAGCCATCTCACGAAGGCACACGCGGCACAGGCCGAACTTGCGGTAAACGGAGTGCGGACGGCCGCAGCGCTGGCAGCGGTTGTACGCGCGCACACCGAACTTCGGCTTGCGAGCAGCCTTGGCAATAAGAGCCTTCTTCGCCATCTCGCTCACGCCTCCTTGAACGGGAAGCCGAGGTGACGAAGCAGGGCGCGGCCCTCGTCGTCGTTGGTCGCCGTGGTGACCACGGTGATGTCCATACCCCGGGTACGGTCGATCTTGTCCTGGTCGATCTCGTGGAACATGACCTGCTCCGTGAGACCGAAGGTGTAGTTGCCCCGACCGTCGAACTGCTTCGGGGACAGACCACGGAAGTCGCGGATGCGCGGCAGCGCGAGCGACAGCAGGCGGTCCAGGAACTCCCACATGCGGTCACCACGGAGGGTGACGTGGGCACCGATCGGCTGGCCCTCGCGCAGCTTGAACTGCGCGATGGACTTACGGGCCTTGGTGACGGCCGGCTTCTGGCCGGTGATCGTGGTGAGGTCGCGGATGGCGCCCTCGATCAGCTTGGAATCGCGGGCGGCGTCGCCCACACCCATGTTGACCACGATCTTGGTCAGACCGGGGATCTGCATGACGTTCTCGTAGGAGAACTCGTCCTTCAGCTTCCCGGCGATCTCTTCGCGGTAGCGCGTCTTGAGACGCGGCGCGTTGGTGGTGGCAGTCATCAGATGTCCTCACCGGTCCGCTTGGCAACGCGGATCTTGTTGCCCTCGTCGTCAAAGCGGTACCCGACGCGGGTAACGACCTTCTTGCCGTCCTGCTCCACGACCAGCTGAACGTTGCTGATGTGGACGGGGGCCTCGGTCGTCACGATGCCGCCGGTCTGCGAACCACGAGCGGTCTGTCCGGCCTTGGTGTGCTTCTTGACCCGGTTGACACCCTCGACCAGGACACGGTCCTCGCGGGGGTAGGCCGCGATGACCTTGCCCTGCTTGCCCTTGTCCTTGCCGGTGATGACCTGGACCAGGTCGCCCTTCTTGATCTTCATCGGTTACAGCACCTCCGGCGCGAGCGAGATGATCTTCATGAACTTCTTCTCGCGCAGCTCACGGCCCACGGGGCCGAAGATACGGGTGCCGCGGGGGTCGCCATCGTTCTTGAGGATGACGGCCGCGTTCTCGTCGAAGCGGATGTACGAGCCGTCCGGACGGCGGCGCTCCTTGACGGTGCGAACGATGACGGCCTTGACGACGTCACCCTTCTTCACGTTGCCACCGGGGATCGCGTCCTTGACGGTGGCGACGATGACGTCACCGATGCCCGCGTAGCGGCGACCCGAGCCACCGAGAACACGGATGCAAAGGATCTCCTTCGCACCAGTGTTGTCGGCGACGCGCAGTCGCGACTCCTGCTGGATCACGTCTATCTCCTGAATGTCTGCCGGTTCCCGGCAGGGGCTTGTCCCTTACGGGACGTCAGCCCCTGCCGAGCCTGGCGGAACTGTTCCTAGGGGGTCCCCCTAGGAGGGATGTGCTTGCCTGTCGAAATCCCCGCGAGGGAATTACTTGGCCTTCTCGAGGATCTCGACGATGCGCCAGCGCTTGGTGGCGGACAGCGGCCGGGTCTCCATCAGGAGGACGCGGTCGCCGACACCGGCAGCGTTCTGCTCGTCGTGCGCCTTGAGCTTGTTGGTACGGCGGATGACCTTGCCGTACAGCGCGTGCTTGACGCGGTCCTCGACGGCGACGACGACGGTCTTGTCCATCTTGTCGCTGACGACCAGACCCTCACGGGTCTTGCGGAAACCGCGCTCGTTCGTCTCAGTCACATTCTTCTCGCTCATCAGGCGCTCTCCACCGTCTCGATGCCGAGCTCGCGCTCCCGCATCAGGGTGTAGATCCGGGCGATGTCCTTCCGGACGGCCTTCAGCCGGCCGTGGTTTTCGAGCTGTCCGGTCGCCGCCTGGAAGCGGAGGTTGAACAGCTCCTCCTTGGCCTCACGCAGCTTGGCAACGAGCTCCTCGTTGTTCAGCTCGCGCAGCTCGGTCGCCTTGGTACCGGCCGCCATCACGACTCACCTGCCTCGCGCCGCACAATGCGGCACTTCATCGGAAGCTTGTGGGCGGCGCGGGTCAGCGCCTCCTTGGCAACCTTTTCGTTCGGGAAAGACAGCTCGAACATCACCCGACCGGGCTTGACGTTCGCGATCCACCACTCCGGAGAACCCTTACCGGAACCCATGCGGGTTTCGGCCGGCTTCTTCGTCAGCGGGCGGTCGGGGTAGATGTTGATCCACACCTTGCCGCCACGCTTGATGTGACGGGTCATGGCGATACGAGCGGACTCGATCTGCCGGTTCGTCACGTAGGCCGCGGTCACAGCCTGAATACCGTACTCACCGAAGGCGAGCTCGGTACCGCCCTTGGCCATACCGTTCCGCTTCGGGTGGTGCTGCTTGCGGTGCTTGACCCTGCGAGGGATCAGCATGTCGGTCAGCCCTCCGTTCCAGGGTTCTCCGCCGGAGCAGCGGCAGCGGCCTCGGCCTTGGGGGCCTCGGCAGCCGGAGCCTGCTGCTGCGGCTTGCGGCCGCGACCGCCACGCTCGCCACCGCGACGCGGGCGCTCGTTGCCACCGCGGGCCGGGCGGTTACCCGCACGGGCGGCAGCGTTCTCGGCACGCACCTCGGCGATGTTCTTGACGTCGCCCTTGTAGATCCAGACCTTCACGCCGATGCGGCCGAAGGTGGTCTTGGCCTCGAAGAAGCCGTAGTCGACGTTCGCGCGGAGCGTGTGCAGGGGCACACGGCCCTCGCGGTAGAACTCCGAGCGAGACATCTCGGCGCCGCCGAGACGGCCACCACACTGGATCTTGATGCCCTTGGCGCCGGCCTTCATCGTCGACTGCATGCTCTTACGCATCGCGCGACGGAAGGAGACGCGGGAGGACAGCTGCTCGGCGACGGCCTGGGCCACCAGCTGAGCGTCGGTCTCGGGGTTCTTGACCTCGAGGATGTTCAGCTGGACCTGCTTGCCGGTCAGCTTCTCCAGCTCACCGCGGATGCGGTCGGCCTCGGCGCCGCGGCGGCCGATGACGATGCCCGGGCGAGCGGTGTGGATGTCAACGCGGACGCGCTCACGGGTGCGCTCGATCTCAACCTTCGAGATACCAGCGCGCTCCATGCCCTTCGTCATCATGCGACGAATGGCGACGTCTTCCTTGACGTAGTCCTTGTACAGCTTGTCGGCGTACCAGCGGGACTTGAAGTCCGTCGTGACGCCGAGCCGGAACCCGTGCGGGTTTACCTTCTGGCCCATTACCGGGTTCCTTCCTTGCTGCTGACGACCACGGTGATGTGGCTGGTCCGCTTACGGATCCGGTAGGCACGGCCCTGGGCACGCGGACGGAACCGCTTCAGGGTCGGGCCCTCGTCCACGTACGCCTCGCTGATGACCAGCGAAGAGGCGTCGGTGTGGTCGTAGTTGTGCGCGGCGTTGGCAATGGCGCTGTCCAGCACCTTGCCCACCGGCACGCTCGCGGCCTGCGGGGCGAAACGCAGGACCGCCTGAGCCTCCGTGGCATCCATGCCACGGATAAGGTCCACCACGCGGCGGGCCTTCATGGGCGTGACGCGGATGTACCGCGCCTGGGCCCTGGCTTCCATGGTTGTCCCTTCGGTGTCAGTCATAGTCTTCGCACTCCGGTCGATCAGCGACGACGCGACTTGCGGTCGTCCTTCTCGTGGCCGCGGAAGGTGCGGGTCGGCGCAAACTCGCCGAGCTTGTGGCCGACCATCGACTCGGTGACGAACACCGGGACGTGCTTGCGGCCGTCGTGCACCGCGATCGTGTGGCCGAGCATGGCCGGGACGATCATGGAGCGGCGGGACCAGGTCTTGATGACGTTCTTGGTGCCGGCTTCGTTCTGCGTGTCCACCTTCTTAGCGAGGTGGTCGTCGACGAAGGGCCCCTTCTTGAGACTGCGCGGCATCTAAACCCGCTCCTAGCGCTTCTTGTTCGTCTTGCGGCGGCGGACGATGTACTTGTTGCTGGCCTTCTTCGGCGAGCGAGTACGACCCTCCTTCTTGCCCCAGGGCGAGACCGGGTGGCGACCACCGGAAGTCTTGCCCTCACCACCACCGTGCGGGTGGTCAACCGGGTTCATCACGACACCACGCACGGTCGGGCGAACGCCCTTCCAGCGCATGCGGCCGGCCTTACCCCAGTTGATGTTCGACTGCTCGGCGTTGCCGACCTCGCCAACAGTGGCGCGGCAGCGGACGTCGACCAGGCGAATCTCGCCGGACGGCATGCGCAGGTGGGCCATGGAGCCCTCCCGCGCCAGCAGCTGCACGGAGGCACCCGCGGAGCGGGCAAACTTCGCGCCGCCGCCGGGCCGCAGCTCGATGGCGTGGATGGTCGTACCGACCGGGATGTTGCGCAGCGGCAGGTTGTTGCCCGGCTTGATGTCGGCGCCAGCGCCGTTCTCAATCCGAGCACCCTGCTGCAGACCGCGCGGGGCGATGATGTAACGCTTCTCGCCGTCCGCGTAGTGCAGCAGCGCGATGCGCGCGGTGCGGTTGGGGTCGTACTCGATGTGCGCGACCTTGGCCGGCACGCCGTCCTTGTCGTGACGACGGAAGTCGATCACGCGGTAGGCGCGCTTGTGGCCACCGCCCTGGTGGCGAACGGTCACACGACCGGCGTTGTTACGGCCGCCCTTGCTGTGCAGCGGGCGGACCAGCGACTTCTCCGGCGTGGACCGCGTGATCTCGACAAAGTCGGCGACGCTGGAGCCACGACGGCCCGGGGTCGTCGGCTTGTACTTGCGGATACCCATTTCTCAGTCCTCGTCCGATTCCGGACGACTCGGACTCCGTTAGGAGACCGGGCCGCCGAAGATGTCGATACGGTCGCCCTCGGCGAGGGTCACGATGGCGCGCTTGGTGTTGGCGCGCTTACCGAAACCAGTCTTGGTGCGCTTGCGCTTACCCTGACGGTTAATCGTGTTGACCCCGGTGACCTTGACCGAGAAGACCGCCTCGACGGCCTGCTTGATCTGGGTCTTGTTCGAGCCGGGCGCGACGATGAACGTGTACTTGTTCTCGTCCAGCAGCGCGTAGCTCTTCTCGGACACAACCGGCTTGACGAGGACGTCGCGCGGGTCCGTGAAGGTCTTGCTGGTGACGACGGCCTCACTCATCAGGCGTCGCTCCCTTCGGTCTCAACGGCCTTGGGGCCAGACACGAAGGACTCGAAAGCGGTCTTGGTGAAGACCACGTCGTCGGAGACGAGCACGTCGTACGTGTTCAGCTGGCCCGGCTCCAGGATGTGCACCTGGGGCAGGTTACGGGCGGACAGCCACGCGGCCTCGTCGGAGCGCTCGACGACCAGCAGGACGTTCTTACGGTCGCTGATCTTGCCGAGCAGGCCCTTGGCGGCCTTGGTGGACACCGCGCCGTCGACCACGCCGGCGACGACGTGGATGCGGCTGTGGCGGGCCCGGTCGGAGAGGGCACCACGCAGCGCGGCGGCCTTCATCTTCTTCGGGGTCCGCTGGCTGTAGTCACGCGGCACGGGGCCGTGGACGACGCCACCGCCGGCAAACTGCGGCGCACGGGTCGAACCCTGGCGCGCGCGGCCGGTGCCCTTCTGGCGGTACGGCTTCTTGCCACCGCCGCGGACCTCGCCACGGGTCTTGGTCTTGTGCGTGCCCTGTCGGGCAGCGGCCAGCTGTGCGACGACGACCTGGTGGATCAGCGGAATGCTGACCTTCGCGTCGAAGATCTCCGTGGGGAGCTCGACGGTCCCGGCCTTGTCGCCTGCCGGCGAAAGGATGTCAATGGTGCTCATCGGTTACCTCAGGCCCCCTTGGCCGCGGTACGGACCAGGACGAGGCCGCCGTTCGGACCAGGAACTGCGCCCTTGATGAGCAGCAGACCCTTCTCCGCGTCAACGGCGTGGACGGTCAGGTTCTGGGTGGTGACCCGCTCATTGCCCATACGGCCGGCCATCCGCATGCCCTTGAACACGCGGCCCGGGGTGGCGCAGCCACCGATGGAACCAGGCTTACGGTGCACGCGGTGGGCACCGTGCGAGGCCTTGCCGCCGTGGAAGCCGTGACGCTTCATGACACCGGCGAAGCCCTTGCCCTTGCTCTTGCCGGTCACATCCACCTTGACGCCGGACTCGAAGGTCTCAGCGGTCAGCTCCTGGCCGAGGGTGTACTCGCCGGCATCGGCGGTACGGACCTCGACGAGGTGGCGACGGGGAGTGACGTCGGCCTTCGCGAAGTGGCCCTTGAGGGGCTTGTTCACCTTGCGCGGGTCGATCTCGCCGAAGGCGATCTGGACGGAGTCGTAACCGTCCTGGTCATTGGTGCGCACCTGGGTAACGACGCAAGGACCGGCCTTCACCACGGTCACCGGGACGACACGGTTGTTCTCGTCCCAGACCTGGGTCATGCCGAGCTTCTCGCCCAGGAGCCCCTTGATCTGCTTAGCCATCTCTTCCGCGCCTCTCAGAGCTTGATCTCGATGTCAACGCCGGCCGGAAGGTCCAGGCGCATCAGCGAGTCAACGGTCTTGGGCGTCGGGTCGAGGATGTCGATCAGGCGCTTGTGCGTGCGCATCTCGAAGTGCTCGCGCGAGTCCTTGTACTTGTGCGGCGACTTGATGACGCAGTACACGTTCTTCTCAGTGGGCAGCGGCACCGGGCCCGCGACCGACGCACCAGTGCGAGTCACCGTCTCGACGATCTTCTTCGCCGAAGAGTCGATGACCTCGTGGTCGTAGGCCTTGAGCCGGATGCGGATCTTCTGTCCCGCCATGGCTACTTCGTAGTCCTGTCTCTCGTAACGCTCTGGGACCCGGGAGGTCACCGTTCTTCTCCGACCCACGCGGTCGGGCGTGTCGCACCCCTTCTCGTAAATCTCCACATGGAAGATCCCTCAAGGAGGAGAACGTGGGGGAAGAACACCCACCGGGCGCCTGGTAGAGGCACCCCGCTGACGCTTCCCGGAAGATTCCCGTACTTCCGCCTCTGAAAAGAGGCGACGAATACCTGGGACTCGCTTCCAGTCCTCCCGGCGGGAGGCGCGCAACATCGGCACTCAACCGAGCAACCTGGACAGTGTGCCATACCCGGGTTGCGTAAGGCCAATCGAAGCCCAACTGTCAAGAAGCCCCGCCCACCTGGTGGCGAGCGGGGCTTCCCGAAGTACTACCGGATCAACCGGACCGTCTTACTTGACGATCTTGGTGACCTGGCCGGCGCCCACGGTCCGACCACCCTCACGGATGGCGAACTTCAGGCCCTCCTCCATGGCGACGGGCTGGATGAGGTCCACCTTCATCTCGGTGTTGTCACCCGGCATGACCATCTCGGTGCCCTCGGGGAGGGTCACAACACCGGTCACGTCAGTCGTACGGAAGTAGAACTGCGGACGGTAGTTGTTGAAGAACGGCGTGTGGCGGCCGCCCTCGTCCTTGGACAGGATGTAGGCCTGCGCCTCGAACTCGGTGTGCGGGGTGACCGAGCCCGGCTTGATGATGACCTGGCCGCGCTCGACGTCCTCGCGCTTGATGCCGCGGAGCAGCAGACCGACGTTCTCACCGGCCTGGCCCTCGTCCAGCAGCTTCCGGAACATCTCGATGCCGGTGACCGTGGTGGTGGTCTTCTCGGTCTTGATGCCGATGATGTCGACGGTCTCGTTGACCTTGAGGACACCACGCTCGATACGACCGGTGACAACGGTGCCACGGCCGGTGATCGTGAAGACGTCCTCGATCGGCATCAGGAACGGCTTGTCGACGTCACGCTCGGGCTGCGGGATGGCCTCGTCGACGGCCTTCATCAGCTCGAGGACGGAGTTGCCCCACTCCTTGTCGCCCTCGAGCGCCTTGAGCGCCGAGACCTTGACGACCGGAACGTCGTCGCCGGGGAACTCGTACTCGGAGAGGAGCTCACGGACCTCGAGCTCGACGAGCTCCAGGATCTCCTCGTCGTCCACCATGTCGGCCTTGTTCAGGGCGACAACGATGTACGGAACGCCGACCTGGCGGGCCAGGAGCACGTGCTCCTTGGTCTGCGGCATCGGGCCGTCGGTGGCGGCGACCACCAGGATGGCGCCGTCCATCTGGGCGGCACCGGTGATCATGTTCTTGATGTAGTCCGCGTGACCGGGGCAGTCGACGTGGGCGTAGTGACGCGTCTCGGTCTGGTACTCGACGTGCGCGATGGAGATGGTGATACCGCGCTGGCGCTCCTCAGGAGCCTTGTCGATCTGGTCGAAGGCCGAGGCCTCGTTCAGGTCCGGGTACGCGTCATGCAGCACCTTGGTAATGGCGGCCGTGAGGGTCGTCTTACCGTGGTCAATGTGACCGATGGTGCCGATGTTGACGTGCGGCTTAGTCCGCTCGAACTTCGCCTTCGCCACTGGGGTCCTCCTGTGGAGTGGTTCTGTACGCCTTACTCATCGGCGCCAGGTGATCTTTGCTGGATAGCCCGGGGCCCGGGGGTATTCCTCCGCGGTAGCGGCGGAATACCCCGGCAGGCTCCGGAGTCAAGCCTAGAGCGTGAACTCGACGGGTGAGTTACTCGCCCTTGGCCTTGGCGATGATCTCCTCGGCGACGTTCTTGGGAACCTCGGCGTAGGAGTCGAACTGCATCGAGTAGCTTGCGCGACCCGACGTCTTGCTGCGGAGGTCTCCGACGTAGCCGAACATCTCCGAGAGCGGAACCAGGCCCGTGACGAGCTTGGCGCCGGCACGGTCCTCCATGGCCTGGATCTGGCCACGGCGGGAGTTGATGTCGCCGATCACGTCGCCCATGTAGTCCTCGGGCGTGGTGACCTCAACCTTCATCATCGGCTCGAGCAGGGCCGGGCTGGCCTTGCGGGCGGCCTCCTTGAAGGCCATCGAGCCGGCGATCTTGAACGCCATTTCCGACGAGTCGACCTCGTGGAACGCGCCGTCGAGGAGCGTGACCTTGACACCGGTCAGCGGGTAGCCGGCGAGAACACCGAACTCCATGGCCTCCTGGCAGCCCGCGTCCACGGACGGGATGTACTCCCGCGGGATGCGGCCACCGGTGACCTTGTTCTCGAACTCGTACCCGTCGCCCTCGAGCGGTGCGATGGCGATCTGCACCTTCGCGAACTGGCCGGAACCACCAGTCTGCTTCTTGTGCGTGTAGTCGAGACGCTCGACCGCCTTGCGCAGGGTCTCGCGGTAGGCGACCTGCGGCTTGCCGACGTTGGCCTCGACCCGGAACTCACGCTTCATACGGTCGACCAGCACATCGAGGTGCAGCTCGCCCATACCCGCGATGATGGTCTGGCCGGTCTCCTCGTCGGTGTGCACCTGGAACGAGGGGTCCTCTTCGGCGAGGCGCTGGATGGCGACACCCAGCTTCTCCTGGTCGCCCTTGGACTTGGGCTCAATGGCGACCTGGATGACCGGGGCCGGGAACTCCATCGACTCCAGGATCACCGGGGAACCCGCGTCGCAGAGGGTCTCACCGGTGGTGGTCTGCTTCAGACCCATGACGGCGACGATGTCGCCGGCACCCACCGCGTCGATCTCCTCACGCTTGTTCGCGTGCATCCGGTAGATCTTGCCGATGCGCTCCTTCTTGCCCTTCACCGAGTTCTGCACCTGCGTGCCGGCCTCAAGGCGGCCCGAGTACACCCGGATGAAGGTGAGCTTGCCCAGGTGGGGGTCGCTCGCAATCTTGAACGCGAGGGCGGACAGCGGCTCGTCCTCGGACGGCTTGCGCTTGACGACCTCGTCCGGGTTGTTGACCGCGTGGCCCTCAATGGCCTCGACGTCCAACGGGGAGGGGAGGTAGCGCACGACCGCGTCGAGCAGGGGCTGGACGCCCTTGTTCTTGAACGCGGTACCGCAGAACACCGGCGTGACGGTGGTGACGTCGGCCTTGCCGGAGGCAATGGTGATCCGACGGATCGCCGCGTAGAGCTGCTCCTCGGTGGGCTCCTGGCCCTCCAGGTAGAGCTCCATGACCTCTTCGTCGTTCTCGGCCACGGCCTCGAGGAGCTTGCCGCGCCATTCGTCGGCGGCCTCGATGTGCGTGTCCGGGATGTCGACGGTGTCGTACATCTCGCCCTTGGCGGCCTCAGCGGACCAGACCAGGGCCTTCATCGTGACGAGGTCGACGACACCCTTGAAGTCCATCTCGGTACCGATGGGCAGCTGCATGACGATCGGCACCGCGCCCAGGCGATCCGAGATCATGTCGACGCAGCGGTGGAACTCGGCACCCGTACGGTCGAGCTTGTTGACGAAGCAGATGCGCGGAACGCCGTAGCGGTCCGCCTGACGCCAAACGGTCTCGGACTGGGGCTCGACACCGGCAACGCCGTCGAACACCGTCACCGCGCCGTCGAGCACGCGCAGCGAACGCTCCACCTCGACGGTGAAGTCGACGTGGCCCGGCGTGTCGATGATGTTGATGGTGTTGTCGACGTCGTCCAGCGGCCAGTGGCAGGTCGTCGCGGCAGACGTGATCGTGATGCCGCGCTCCTGCTCCTGCTCCATCCAGTCCATCGTGGCAGCGCCGTCGTGGACTTCACCGATCTTGTACGAAACACCGGTGTAGAACAGGATCCGCTCGGTGGTGGTCGTCTTGCCCGCGTCGATGTGGGCCATGATCCCGATGTTGCGGACCTTGGCCAGGTCAAGCGAAGTGGTAGCCATAGTGGCTCAGTCTTCTCTCGGTCTCGATGTGGGTTGCGACTACCAGCGGTAGTGCGCGAAGGCCTTGTTGGACTCGGCCATCTTGTGCGTGTCCTCGCGCTTCTTGACCGAAGCGCCGAGGCCGTTGGAGGCGTCGAGCAGTTCGTTCATGAGGCGCTCGGTCATGGTCTTCTCGCGGCGGGCGCGGGAGTAGCCCACGAGCCAGCGGAGCGAGAGGGTGGCAGCACGACCGGGCTTGACCTCGATCGGGACCTGGTAGGTCGCGCCACCGACACGGCGGGACTTGACCTCAAGGGTCGGCTTGATGTTCTCCAGCGCGCGCTTCAGCGTGATGACCGGGTCGTTACCGGTCTTCTCACGCAGACCCTCCATGGCGCCGTAAACGATGCGCTCAGCGGTGGAGCGCTTACCGTTCAGCAGCACCTTGTTGATGAGGGAGGTCACCAGGGGGGAGCCGTAAACCGGGTCGATGATGACCGGGCGCTTCGGGGCGGGGCCCTTACGAGGCATTCTTACTTCTCCTTCTTGGCGCCGTAGCGGCTGCGAGCCTGCTTGCGGTTCTTGACGCCCTGCGTGTCGAGGGAGCCTCGGATGATCTTGTACCGAACACCCGGCAGGTCCTTCACACGGCCGCCGCGCACGAGCACGATCGAGTGCTCCTGCAGGTTGTGGCCCTCACCCGGAATGTAAGCGGTGACCTCGATCCCACTGGTCAGACGCACACGCGCGACCTTACGCAGGGCCGAGTTCGGCTTCTTCGGGGTGGTCGTGAACACACGCGTGCAGACGCCACGGCGCTGGGGCGAACCCTCAAGTGCGGGCGTCTTGTTCTTCTCGACCTTGTCCTGCCGGCCCTTACGGACCAGCTGCTGGATCGTAGGCACTACTTCTCCGGTTTCTGTGTGCCAGTCTCGGTAAAGCTAACCTGGAACATTCCCCGACCCACGCGGTCGGGTGTGTCGAATACTGCAGACCTGCCTCGCTGGAACGAGGGCGGCGGCAGATTGCGGTGTCAAAACCCGGCTGTCGCGCTGCCGGGACTCTCCGGCCGAAACTGGCGGGAAAAGGCGCGCACGGCAGCCCAGGGACACCCCAGGCACAAGGTCAGAGCGTACCTAGCGCATTGGCTGCGGTCAAAACAAATGCACACGCGAAGGACACGCCGGACTCCCTGGGCGATGCGGCCACGGTAGTGGGAACCACGACGCTACGGAAGAAGGCACTCGGCCCTCAGGCGTGGGTCACCGCGATCAACGCCATCACCAGGAAGAACAGCGCCCAGGCGCCGATCCCCAGCCAGCCGAGCACCAGCCCAGCGACCGCCTGACCGTCCCCGCGCTCCCCCGTGCGCCGGATCTCGGCCCGTGCCTTGTGTCCCAAAATCACCGCGGGGATCGACGTCAGCCCCCAGGTGAACGGCGCTATCAGCCCGCACACCAGCGCCCCCGTGGCCGAACCGTTGGTGGTCTGCGGCATGGGCATCTGCATCGGGAGGAACGTGGCCGGAACCGCCGGCCGCGGCGCGAACTGCGCCTGCGGCACCGGGCCTTGCGGCAGATCGGCGACCAGCATCTGCAACTCGGCGTGGGTCTGCGCCTGATAGGCCCGGGACATCCGCTGCTCGTACTCGGACTGCCCGAGTCGACCCTCGGCGAAGCCCGCCTTCAGCACATCCACCGCGCGCTCGCGATCGGCGTGCGAGGCCCGCATAACCGGCACCTGATACGGGTTCTGCGCGGGCTGCCCACCCTGCCACGGCTGGAATGCCATGTCGCGAACCTCCCCCCGCTCAACAGTTGTCCCCATCCTCTCATCACAGACGCGGCAATGGGAGGACAAGTTCCCGTGGCAGGACGCCCGAACGCCGCAGGGCGGCCACCCCATGTGGGGTGGCCGCCCTGTCGCTGCCCTGCCGACCGGACCGGCCGGGGTGGGGCTTACTGGTTGTACGGACCGTAGTCGTAGTCCTCCAGCGGGACCGCCTGGCCGGAGCCGGTGCCGAAGGGCGAGTAGTCGATGTCGTCGTAACCGACAGCCGAGTACATCGCGGCCTTGGCCTCCTCGGTGGGCTCGACCCGGATGTTGCGGTAGCGGGACAGGCCCGTACCGGCCGGGATGAGCTTACCGATGATGACGTTCTCCTTGAGGCCGATCAGGGAGTCAGACTTGGCGTTGATCGCCGCGTCCGTCAGAACCCTGGTCGTCTCCTGGAAGGACGCCGCCGACAGCCAGGACTCGGTGGCCAGCGAAGCCTTGGTGATACCCATCAGCTGCGGACGGCCGGAGGCCGGGTGGCCGCCTTCCGCCACCACGCGACGGTTCTCGCCCTCGAACTTCGAACGCTCCACCAGCTCGCCCGGCAGCAGCTCCGCGTCGCCGGACTCGATGATCGTCACGCGGCGCAGCATCTGCCGGATGATGATCTCGATGTGCTTGTCGTGGATCGCCACGCCCTGGCTGTTGTAGACCTTCTGGACCTCGCCGACCAGGTGGACCTGGACGGCACGCTGACCCAGGATCCGCAGCACGTCGTGCGGGTTGATCGCACCGACGGTCAGCGGCTGACCGACCTGCACGTGGTCACCCTCGGTCACCAGCATGCGGGCACGCTTGGAGACGGGGTAGGCCGTCTCGTCGCTGCCGTCGTCCGGCGTGACGATGACCTTCTTGGTCTTCTCGGTCTCCTCGATCCGGACGCGGCCGGCCGCCTCCGAGATCGGGGCGACACCCTTGGGCGTACGGGCCTCGAAGAGCTCGACGACACGCGGCAGACCCAGGGTGATGTCGTCACCGGCCACACCACCGGTGTGGAAGGTACGCATCGTCAGCTGGGTGCCGGGCTCACCGATGGACTGGGCGGCGATGATGCCGACCGCCTCACCGATGTCGACCAGCTTGCCGGTGGCCAGCGAACGGCCGTAGCAGAAGGCGCAGGTACCGACCGCGGACTCACAGGTCAGGACCGAGCGGGTCTTGACCTCCTCCACGCCGTGCGCGATCAGCTGGTCGATCAGCACGTCACCGAGGTCGACGTTGGCCGGGGCGACGACCTTGCCGTCGACCACGACGTCCTCGGCGAGCATCCGCGCGTACACGGAGGACTCGACGTCGTCCGCCTTGCGCAGGATGCCGTCGGCGCCCTTCGAACCGATCCGCAGCTTCAGGCCGCGCTCGGTGCCGCAGTCCTCCTCGCGAATGATGACGTCCTGGGAGACGTCGACCAGACGACGGGTGAGGTAACCGGAGTCGGCGGTACGGAGGGCGGTGTCGGCGAGACCCTTACGGGCACCGTGGGTGGAGATGAAGTACTCCAGCACGGTCAGACCCTCGCGGAACGACGCCTTGATCGGACGCGGGATCGTCTCGTTCTTGGCGTTCGACACCAGACCACGCATACCGGCGATCTGACGCATCTGCATCATGTTTCCGCGCGCACCCGAGTCCACCATCATGAAGATGGGGTTGGTCTTCGGGAAGTTCTCATTCATCGCCTCGGCAACCTCGTTGGTCGCCTTGGTCCAGATGTTGATGAGCTCCTGCGTGCGCTCGTCCTTGGTGATCAGACCGCGCTCGTACTGCTTCTGGACCTTCTCGTCCTGCGCCTCGTAACCGGCGACGATCGCCTTCTTGGCCTCCGGCACGACGATGTCGGAGACGGCGACGGTGACGCCGGAACGGGTGGCCCAGTAGAAGCCGGACGCCTTCAGGTTGTCGAGCGTCGCCGCCACGATGACCTTCGGGTAGCGCTCGGCCAGGTCGTTGACGATCGCGGAGAGCTGCTTCTTGCCCACCGAGTAGTCGACGAACGGGTAGTCCTCGGGCAGCAGCTCGTTGAAGAGCGCGCGGCCCAGGGTCGTCCGCAGCCGGAAGCTGTCGCCCTGCTGCCACTCCGGCTCGCCCTCGACAGGGGCGGGCGGGGTCCAGCCGCGCGGCGGCACGGTGCCGATCGGGAAGCGGATGTCGACCTTCGCCTGGAGCGAGAGCTCGCGGGCGTCGAAGGCCATGATCGCCTCGGAGACCGAGGAGAACGAGCGGCCCTCACCCTTGACCTCGCGCTCCTCCTCGTCCGTGGTGAGGAAGAAGAGGCCCAGCACCATGTCCTGGGTCGGCATGGTGACCGGACGGCCGTCGGCCGGCTTGAGGATGTTGTTCGAGGACAGCATCAGGATGCGGGCCTCGGCCTGCGCCTCCGCGGACAGCGGAAGGTGCACGGCCATCTGGTCACCGTCGAAGTCCGCGTTGAACGCGGTGCAGACGAGCGGGTGGATCTGGATGGCCTTGCCCTCGACCAGCTGCGGCTCGAAGGCCTGGATGCCGAGGCGGTGCAGGGTGGGCGCACGGTTCAGCAGCACCGGGTGCTCGGCGATGACCTCTTCGAGGACGTCGTACACGACGGTGCGGCCACGCTCGACCATGCGCTTCGCGCTCTTGATGTTCTGCGCGTGGTTGAGGTCCACCAGGCGCTTCATCACGAACGGCTTGAAGAGCTCCAGCGCCATGGCCTTGGGCAGACCACACTGGTGCAGCTTGAGCTGCGGGCCGACGACGATGACGGAACGCGCGGAGTAGTCCACACGCTTACCGAGCAGGTTCTGACGGAATCGACCCTGCTTGCCCTTGAGCATGTCGCTCAGGGACTTCAGCGGGCGGTTACCGGGACCGGTCACCGGGCGACCACGACGACCGTTGTCGAAGAGGGCGTCCACGGCCTCCTGGAGCATCCGCTTCTCGTTGTTCACGATGATCTCGGGCGCGCCGAGGTCGAGAAGCCGCTTCAGGCGGTTGTTGCGGTTGATCACACGGCGGTACAGGTCGTTCAGGTCGGAGGTCGCGAAGCGGCCACCGTCCAGCTGCACCATCGGACGCAGGTCCGGCGGGATCACCGGGATGCAGTCCAGCACCATGCCCTTGGGGCTGTTGCGGGTCTGCAGGAAGGCGGAGACGACCTTGAGGCGCTTGAGCGCACGGGTCTTCTTCTGGCCCTTGCCGGTCCGGATGATCTCGCGGAGGCGCTCGGCCTCCTCCTCCAGGTCGAAGGTCTCCAGACGCTTCTGCAGCGCAGCGGCGCCCATGGAGCCGTCGAAGTACGTGCCGAAGCGGTCACGCAGCTCGCGGTAGAGGAGCTCGTCGCCCTCCAGGTCCTGGACCTTGAGGTTCTTGAAGCGGTTCCAGACCTCGTCGAGACGGTCGATCTCGCGCTGCGCACGGTCACGCAGCTGCTTCATCTCGCGCTCGGCACCCTCGCGCACCTTGCGGCGGACATCCGCCTTGGCGCCCTCGGCCTCCAGCTCGGCCAGGTCGGTCTCGAGCTTCTTGGCGCGGGCCTCCAGGTCGGAGTCGCGGCGCTGCTCGATCTGCTGACGCTCGACGGAGACGTGGGCCTCCAGCGAGGGCAGGTCGCGCGTACGGCGCTCGTCGTCCACCCACGTGATCATGTAGGCGGCGAAGTAGATGACCTTTTCGAGGTCCTTGGGCGCGAGGTCCAGCAGGTAGCCCAGCCGGCTCGGCACGCCCTTGAAGTACCAGATGTGGGTAACGGGAGCGGCCAGCTCGATGTGGCCCATCCGCTCACGACGCACCTTGGCGCGAGTGACCTCGACGCCGCACCGCTCGCAGATGATGCCCTTGAAGCGGACGCGCTTGTACTTACCGCAGTAGCACTCCCAGTCCCGGGTCGGACCGAAGATCTTCTCGCAGAAGAGTCCGTCCTTTTCGGGCTTGAGGGTGCGGTAGTTGATGGTCTCGGGCTTCTTGACCTCGCCGTGGCTCCACTGACGGATGTCGTCAGCGGTAGCCAGACCGATCCGGAGCTCATCGAAGAAGTTGACGTCGAGCACTATGCGTCAATCCCTCTCAGGGTTGTAAGTCTTGGGGTCTGAAACGGGGGTCTTGGGGCCGGCCGGGGAACCATCACTGGCTCCCCGACCGAACTCCCGTCAGACCTCTTCGACGCTGCTCGGCTCGCGCCGGGACAGGTCGATGCCGAGCTCCTCCGCAGCGCGGAAGACGTCCTCGTCGGTGTCGCGCATCTCGATGGACATGCCGTCCGAGGACAGCACCTCCACGTTGAGGCACAGGGACTGCATCTCCTTGATGAGCACCTTGAAGGACTCGGGGATGCCGGGCTCGGGGATGTTCTCGCCCTTGACGATGGCCTCGTAGACCTTCACGCGGCCGGTGACGTCGTCGGACTTGATCGTCAGCAGCTCCTGGAGGGCGTATGCGGCGCCGTAAGCCTCCAGCGCCCACACCTCCATCTCACCGAAGCGCTGGCCACCGAACTGAGCCTTACCACCCAGCGGCTGCTGGGTGATCATCGAGTACGGACCGGTCGACCGGGCGTGCAGCTTGTCGTCGACCAGGTGGTGGAGCTTGAGGATGTACATGTACCCGACGGAGATCGGGTCCGGGAACGGCTCACCGGAACGGCCGTCGAACATCCGCGCCTTGCCGGACGGGAGGACCATGCGGTCGCCGTCGCGGTTGGGGTGGGTGTTCTCCAGCAGACCGGCCAGCTCGTCCTCACGGGCACCGTCGAAGACCGGGGTCGCGACGTTGGTGCGCGCCTCGACCTGGTCGGCGCCGATGGACTGCAGGCGCTGGGCCCACTCCTCACCGAGGCTGGAGACGTCCCAGCCCTGGCTGGCGAGCCAGCCGAGGTGGATCTCCAGGACCTGTCCCGGGTTCATTCGGGACGGGACACCCAGCGGGTTGAGGATGATGTCGACCGGGGTGCCGTCCTCCATGAACGGCATGTCCTCGACCGGCAGGATCTTCGAGATGACGCCCTTGTTGCCGTGGCGGCCGGCGAGCTTGTCACCGTCGGTGATCTTGCGCTTCTGCGCAACGTAGACGCGGACCAGCTGGTTCACGCCCGGGGGCAGCTCGTCGCCCTCCTCGCGGTCGAAGACGCGGACGCCGATGACCTTGCCGATCTCGCCGTGCGGCACCTTCAGCGAGGTGTCACGGACCTCGCGCGCCTTCTCACCGAAGATCGCGCGGAGCAGGCGCTCCTCGGGGGTCAGCTCGGTCTCACCCTTGGGCGTGACCTTGCCGACGAGGATGTCTCCGGCGACGACCTCGGCACCGATACGGATGATGCCACGCTCGTCGAGGTCGGAGAGGACCTCCTCGGAGACGTTCGGGATGTCCCGGGTGATCTCCTCGGGGCCGAGCTTGGTGTCACGGGCGTCGACCTCGTGCTCCTCGATGTGGATCGAGGAGAGGACGTCGTCCTGCACGAGGCGCTGCGACAGGATGATCGCGTCCTCGTAGTTGTGACCCTCCCACGGCATGAACGCCACGAGCAGGTTCTTGCCGAGCGCCATCTCGCCTTCGTCCGTGGACGGACCGTCGGCGAGGACCTGGCCCTCGATGACCCGCGCGCCCTCGTCCACGACGACCTTCTGGTTGAAGGAGGTGCCCTGGTTGGAGCGGGTGAACTTGGCGACGCGGTAGGTGTTGTACGTGCCGTCATCGTTGGCGACGGTGATGTAGTCCGCGGAGACCTCCTGGACCACACCGTTCTTCTCGGCCTTGATGACGTCGCCGGCGTCGACCGCGCAGCGGTACTCCATGCCGGTACCGACCAGCGGCGACTCCGCCTTGATCAGCGGAACGGCCTGGCGCATCATGTTCGATCCCATGAGCGCGCGGTTGGCGTCGTCGTGCTCGAGGAACGGGATCATAGCGGTCGCGGCCGACACCATCTGGCGCGGCGAGACGTCCATGTAGTGCACCTCATCGGCGGGGACGAGGTCGACCTCGCCGCCACGACGACGGACCAGCACACGGTTCTCGGCGAACCGCAGGTCGTCGGAGAGCTTCGCGTTCGCCTGGGCGATCAGGTAGCGGTCTTCCTCATCAGCGGTGAGGTAGTCCACCTCCTCCGTGACCTGACCGTCGACGACCTTGCGGTACGGCGTCTCGATGAAACCGAAGACGTTCACGCGACCGTAGGACGCGAGCGAACCGATCAGACCGATGTTCGGTCCTTCAGGGGTCTCGATCGGGCACATACGGCCGTAGTGCGACGGGTGCACGTCACGGACGTCCAGACCGGCCCGCTCACGGGAGAGACCACCCGGGCCCAGCGCCGACAGACGACGCTTGTGGGTCAGACCCGACAGCGGGTTGGTCTGGTCCATGAACTGGGACAGCTGGCTGGTGCCGAAGAACTCCTTGATGGAGGCGACGACCGGCCGGATGTTGATCAGGGTCTGCGGCGTAATCGCCTCGACGTCCTGGGTGGTCATGCGCTCGCGCACGACCCGCTCCATACGGGCGAGACCCGTACGGACCTGGTTCTGGATCAGCTCGCCGACGTTGCGCAGGCGGCGGTTGCCGAAGTGGTCGATGTCGTCGGTCTCGACAACGATGCTGTTGCCGTTCTCGCCGATCGTCTCGGTCTCGCCGGCGTGCAGCTTGACCAGGTACTTGATCGTGGCGATGACGTCATCGGTGGTCAGCACACCGGCGTCCAGCGGCTCGTCGCCGCCGAGCTTCTTGTTGACCTTGTAGCGGCCGACCTTCGCGAGGTCGTAGCGCTTGGGGTTGAAGTAGAGGTTCTCCAGCAGCGTCTGCGCGGCCTCGCGGGTCGGCGGCTCGCCCGGACGCAGCTTGCGGTAGATGTCGAGCAGCGCGTCGTCCTGGCCCTGGGTGTGGTCCTTCTCCAGGGTGGCGCGCATCGACTCGTACTCGCCGAACTCCTCCAGGATCTGCTCGGTCGTCCAACCGAGCGCCTTGAGCAGGACGGTCACGGACTGCTTGCGCTTGCGGTCGATGCGCACACCGACCATGTCGCGCTTGTCGATCTCCATCTCCAGCCAGGCACCCCGGGACGGGATGATCTTGGCGGAGAAGATGTCCTTGTCGGACGTCTTGTCGATCGAACTGTCGAAGTACACACCCGGCGAGCGGACCAGCTGCGACACCACGACACGCTCGGTGCCGTTGATGACGAAGGTGCCCTTGTTGGTCATGAGCGGGAAGTCGCCCATGAAGACCGTCTGGGACTTGATCTCGCCGGTCTCGTTGTTGGTGAACTCCGCGGTGACGAACAGCGGAGCGCCGTACGTGAAGTCGCGCTCCTTGCACTCGTCGATGGAGTTCTTCGGAGGCTCGAAGCGGTGGTCACGGAACGTCAGCGACATCGACCCGGAGAAGTCCTCGATCGGGGAGATCTCTTCGAAGATCTCTTCCAGACCGGACTTGGTGGGAACTTCCTGCCCACTCTCCAGCGCAGCCTCGACGCGACCCTTCCATGCGGCATTGCCGAGCAGCCAGTCGAAGCTTTCGGTCTGCAGCGCAAGGAGGTTCGGAACCCCGAGGGGCTCCTTGATCTTCGCAAAAGAGATGCGCAGCGGGGCGGTGCTGTCGCCGTTGTTCGTATTGGCAGTCGAGGCGTTGCGCGAGGCGGCCAAGAGGGGGTCCTTCCGAGGGCTCGGACTCACTACGCGCGTACCGGTCCCGAATCCAGCAAAGCGGTGGATAAGCCCAGGTCAGGGCGGGTCAATCAGCTTTGCTCGGGCTCGGGTATGCCCCTGGTGACGGGCAGGGAGCAGCTAACAGGCAGCGCAAAGGGTCAGTGTAGCCACATGGCCCACTGATGTCCAGAGCGAGTTTCCGGAGACCGGTACCGCACCGCGTGCCGATCTTCTCCCTCCGGGAGGTCATGCCCTCCGCAACGGAGGAGCGCCTCGTTGTTCTTCTCTACGCCCAATGCCCTGCGCCTGCCGAAAGCCCTGCGCCAGTGGCGCACACCGATGCTTCCCTCTTCGTCGGCGATCCATGCCTCGAACCCTGGACCGCTTCTGCGTCGCGTCCCGAGAATTGCGCGCCGCGTCCGGTTCGTCAAGGCCCCCCGCCTCTGGGAGATCGTCACATGGAGGTGCGTCCGGACAACGAAGATCACCATACTCGCACTCCGGCGCCGGGCAGTGCAGCCGGGGCGGGTACGCGGAAGGGCGACCACCCGTATGGGTGATCGCCCTTCGCGGTGTCCGCGTTACAGCCTCAGCCGCAGCGGACGGGAGTCAGAGACTCACCAAGGTCACTTGACCTCGACGGAGGCGCCGGCGCCCTTGAGGGCATCGGCGGCCTTCTCGGCGGCGTCCTTGGCGACCTTCTCCAGGACCGGCTTCGGGGTGCCGTCGACCAGGTCCTTGGCCTCCTTCAGGCCGAGGGAGGTCAGCTCACGCACGACCTTGATGACCTGGATCTTCTTGTCGCCGGCACCGGTGAGGATGACGTCGAACTCGTCCTGCTCCTCCTCGGCGGCGGCGGCCGGGGCACCCGGGGCACCGGCGGCGACGACGGCGGCCGGGGCGGCGGCGGTGACGTCGAAGCGCTCCTCGAAGGCCTTCACGAACTCGGCGAGCTCGATGAGGGTCATCTCGTCGAACTGAGCAAGCAGGTCTTCCTGGCTGAGCTTCGCCATGATGGCGGTCCTTCCACTAATTCGGCTGGTGCCGGATGTACATTTCGGCGGGCGTGCGGCCCGCTGTAACCCGCGCCGGGACGGCGCGGATCATGACGCGAGCCGAATTACTCGGCACCGCCCTGCTCGGCCTTCTTGGCGCGAAGCGCTTCCGCGGTGCGGACGAACTTCGACGGAAGCGCCTGGAAGAGCGCGGCAGCCTGGGACTGCTTGCCCTTCATGGCGCCCGCCAGCTTGGCGAGCAGAACCTCGCGGGACTCAAGGTCCGCAAGCTTCTTGATCTCGTCGGCGGAGAGCGCCTTGCCGTCAAGGACACCGCCCTTGATGACGAGGTTCTGGTTCTCCTTGGCGAAGTCACGAAGACCCTTCGCCGCCTCGACCGGGTCACCGGTCACGAAGGCGACGGCCGTCGAGCCACTGAGGTGCTCGTCCAGCACAGAGATCCCGGCCTCCTGGGCCGCGATCTTGGTCAGCGTGTTCTTCACCACACGGTACTGAGCGTTCTCACCGAGCGAACGGCGCAGATTCTTGATCTGCGCAACGGTAAGACCGGTGTACGCGGTCACAACAGCGGCGTTCGAGCTGCGGAACTTCTCAGCAATCTCGTCGACGGCTGCGACCTTGTCGGGCCTCGCCATGAGCCTCGGCCTCCTTCCGGGTGATGAGGACCGCGCAGAAGGGGCTGGGCAAAACAAACGCCCCGGCGCAGGGCACGGGGCGTTACTCAACCGAACAGAAAACTGTCCGGGAGTCTCTCCACACAACCTGCGCAGGCCGTCCGCAGCTAGCGGATCCTTCGGCCACCACACGTCCAGGACCGGACGCGCAGAGACAACCAGCGGTCTTTGGCTTCCGGCACACCGTACGGGAACGGCCCACGCGCAGGCAAATCGGCTGAGCGGGGGCTCGGGGACGCGCCCCGGGCCCCCGCTCATCAGCGAGTCAATTCAACGGACTTACTGGTAGACCTTGGTGTCGCTCGCCGCCGGCGGCGTCACCGAGACCTTGGTGCCGTAGTCCGAGTAGAAGACCGTCGAGTCGTACGGCGCGGACTTGCTGTCCATCTGCTCGCGCTTCTTGACCAGCAGGTTGTCCGAGCTCACCCAGAGGTCGATGGTCTCGGTCGTGGCGCCCGACTGCTGCAGCTGCTGCTCCAGGGCCTTGAGGTCCGCTTCGCTGACGTTCTTCGTCTGCATGCGGGTCAGCTCGCTCACCGAGAGCGTGCCGTTGTAGTGGGTCGTCTGGACGCCGCGGACGTCTTCCTTGCCGACTTCCTTGACCTTGCCCGAGGCGATCAGCAGGTCCACCGACCGGCCCGGGTTGTTGTTGTTCATCATGTCCTTCATCAGGGCGCCGGCCGGGCCCATCTTCTTGGCCATGACGTCGTAGTCGTACTTGATCCAGTTCTTGCCGCCCAGGGGCATGCCCATGTTCATGTACATCGCGTCCGGCGTGTACAGCGCCTTCATGGGCTTGCCGGAGCCGCCCATCGGGCCGCCGGCCTGGGTGATGTCCACGGACATGTGCATGCCGGACGACCAGTCCATCGCGCCCTTCATGGTCTGGGTCGCCGTGCCGTTCTTGGTGGTGCCCTCGACCTTGGCGGAGTTCTTGCCGTTCGTCTGCTGCGAAGCCGTCTTCAGCGAGGCCAGAGCTGCCTCCAGCGGAGACTTCGCCCCTGCCGCGTCGTTGCCGCCACCGCTGGCGCTGCCACCGCCGGTGCCGTTGTTCTTGTCGCCGCCGCTGTTACAGGCGGTCAGACCGGCCATCATGACAACTCCCGCCGCAACGGCGGCGGCGATACGCGTGGTGCGCACTGAGGCTCCCCCTTAGATCTCCATATGGACCTCGGAGGCGACTGTAGTGCAGGCCACTGATAGCACATACGTCAGGCCCCGCCTTCCTTACGGAGAGCGGGGCCTGACGGTAACGCGTCACACGCTACGAGGCATCGATCGGCGAGATCAGACGGCCTCGTCCTCGGAGAGGAGGTTGCGGCTGCGGTTGGGGTCCACCGGGACACCGGGGCCCATGGTGGTGGCGATCGTCGTCTTCTTGATGTACCGACCCTTGGCAGCGGACGGCTTCAGACGGGTGATCTCCTCCAGCGCAGCGGCGTAGTTCTCCACCAGCTTGGTGTCGTCGAAGGACACCTTGCCGATGATGAAGTGGAGGTTGGAGTGCTTGTCGACGCGGAACTCGATCTTGCCGCCCTTGATGTCCGTGACAGCCTTGGCGACATCCGGGGTGACGGTGCCGGTCTTCGGGTTCGGCATCAGACCACGCGGACCGAGCACGCGGCCGAGGCGGCCGACCTTGCCCATGAGGTCCGGGGTGGCGACGACGGCGTCGAAGTCCAGACGGCCCTTGGAGACCTCGTCGATCAGTTCGTCCGAGCCGACGATGTCGGCGCCGGCGGCTTCCGCGGCCGCAGCACGGTCACCGGTCGCGAAGACCAGGACCCGGGCGGTCTTACCGGTGCCGTGCGGGAGGTTCACGGTGCCACGGACCATCTGGTCGGCCTTGCGCGGGTCGACACCCAGACGCATGGCAACCTCGACGGTCGCGTCGAACTTGGCGGCGGAGATGTCCTTGGCGAGGCGGACGGCCTCGAGCGGGGCGTACAGACGCTCCCGGTCGATCTTCGCGTCCGCGTTGCGAAGAGTCTTGCTGCGCTTCACTTCTGCTCCTGATGCAGTGGGGTGGAGTCGTGGTACGGACCAGCGCCTGGCCCTTCCACGGGGAGTGCCAACGGGCTGAGGATCAGCCCTCGACCGTGATGCCCATGGAGCGGGCGGTGCCGGCGATGATCTTCGACGCGGCGTCCAGGTCGTTGGCGTTCAGGTCGGGCATCTTGGTGGTGGCGATCTCGCGGACCTGCGCCTCGGTGATCTTGGCGACCTTGGTCTTGTGCGGCTCGCCGGAGCCCTTCTCCACGCCCGCAGCCTTCAGGATGAGCTTCGCGGCCGGCGGGGTCTTGGTGACGAAGGTGAAGGAACGGTCTTCGTAGACCGTGATCTCCACCGGCACGACCATGCCACGCTGCGACTCGGTCGCGGCGTTGTAGGCCTTGCAGAACTCCATGATGTTGACGCCGTGCTGACCCAGCGCGGGGCCGACCGGCGGAGCCGGGTTCGCGGCACCGGCCTGGATCTGGAGCTTGATAAGCCCCGTGACCTTCTTCTTCTTGGGAGGCATGCTCTCTCCGGGTCCTAGTGAGAGGTGGTTCGCCCCGCAATCCGGTCATCCGGACGGAGGCATACCGCACCACGATAACGGGTACTGTCGTGCGGCCAAAAACCGCGCAGGTCAGACCGGCTCTACGCCGGTCTGACCTGGTCGGTAGCTAAAGGTCCGGAAGAAGCTAGTTCTTCTGGATCTGGTCGAAGCTCAGCTCGACCGGGGTCTCGCGACCGAAGATCTCCACCAGGCCCTTGACCTTCTTCGAGTCGGCGTTGATCTCGTTGATCGTGGCCTGCAGCGTCGCGAACGGACCGTCGGTGACGGTCACCGAGTCGCCCACCTCGAAGTCCAGGACCTGGACCTCGACCTTGCGGGACGGCGCCGGCCTGCCCTCGGCCGCGGCGGCCTCCTTGGCAGCCTTCTCCTCCGCCTCCGGAGCGAGCATCTTGACGATCTCGTCCAGGGTCAGCGGGTACGGGTCGTAGGCGTTGCCGACGAAGCCGGTGACACCCGGGGTGTTGCGGACGACGCCCCAGGACTCGTTCGTCAGGTCCATGCGCACCAGGACGTAGCCCGGGAGCTTGTTCTGGCGAACCGTACGGCGGTCACCGTTCTTGATCTGGACGACCTCTTCCTGCGGCACCTCGGCCTGGAAGATGTAGTCCTCGACGTTCAGCGAGACGGCGCGCTGCTCAAGGTTGGTCTTCACGCGGTTCTCGTAGCCCGCGTAGGTGTGGATGACGTACCACTCGCCGGGGAGCCCGCGCAGCTCGTCACGGAGGGCGGCCACCGGGTCGACCGGCTCCTGCTCTTCCGCGTCCTCGGAGACCTCGTCGGCCTCCTCGTCCTCGACGTGCACAGCGGCCGCCTCGGCAGGCTCGCCGGCGTCGGCGTCCTCGGCGTCCAGCTCGTCGACGTCGTCGGCTCCCGCGACGATCTCCGCGGCGGCCTCCTCGTCAGCGATGGCCGCAGCGTCCCCCTCGACCTCGGCCGAGACGGCCTCGTCAACCTCGGCCTCTGCAGCCGCGACGGGCTTGGCGGCGTCGTTCAGGTTCGGGTCAGACACGTGGCTGCTTCTTCCTTGCTTCAAGGGGTTGAACGTGCGAAGGGCCGCCCGCAGAGGCACCCTCCGCGGGATCAGCCGAAGACGTACCCGACGACTCGGTTGATTCCCAAGTCAATCACGGTTACGAGACCGATGATGACGGCCACGAAGACGATCACCACGGTGGTGTACGACGACAGCTGGCCACGCGACGGCCAGACGACCTTGCGGAGTTCCGCAATGACCTGACGGTAGAAGAGCGCGAGCCGCGCGAAGGGCCCCTTCTTGCCGCGCTTACCGCCGCGGCGGGGCTTCTTCTGGGACTCCGTGGTGTCGTCCTCAGAACGACCGCGCTCAGGCATGTCGATGGAGCCCAGGGCGTCCGTCACTCGTCCTCACCTGAATCCGGGTCGTGGCCGTGTGCCGCGTCCGGCCCGGCCGCACGGCGGTGCATTTCGTACGTACGCGTGCACGCACCTGGTGATGAAAGTGCGTGTAGCAGGGCCGGAGGGACTTGAACCCCCAACCGCTGGTTTTGGAGACCAGTGCTCTACCAATTGAGCTACGACCCTTTGTGGTTCCCCCAACCTACCGCATGCGGGCGACTGCACTTTGTTGTGCATCGTGCGCCGCGGCGACCCGGTGGGAGCCAACGGTCAGCGAGTGTACGTGGTTCAGGGCCGGGCGTCGAACAGGAACCTCCCGTACCACCCCGCAAACCCGTGCAACGGGGCCAGCCGCTGTCTGCGACGATGCCCCCATGAGCGCTGCCACTCCCTCCGCATCGTCCGCCGCCGACCGCCGGGTTTCCGTCCGCGTCGGTTCGATCTCCGAGTCCGCCACCCTCGCCGTCGACGCCAAGGCCAAGGCCCTCAAGGCCGCCGGGCGCCCGGTGATCGGCTTCGGCGCCGGTGAGCCCGACTTCCCCACGCCCGGCTACATCGTCGAGGCGGCGGTCGAGGCCTGCCGCAACCCGAAGTTCCACCGCTACACCCCGGCGGGCGGCCTCCCCGAGCTGAAGTCCGCGATCGTCGCGAAGACGCTGCGCGACTCCGGCTACGAGATCGAAGCCGCGAACGTCCTGGTCACCAACGGTGGCAAGCAGGCCATCTACGAGGCCTTCGCGGCCGTCTTGGACCCGGGTGACGAGGTCATCGTCCCGGCGCCGTACTGGACCACCTACCCCGAGTCGATCCGGCTCGCGGGCGGTGTGCCGGTCGACGTGGTCGCCGACGAGACCACCGGCTACCGGGTGACCGTCGAGCAGCTGGAGGCGGCCCGCACCGAGAAGACCAAGGTGCTGCTGTTCGTCTCGCCGTCGAACCCGACCGGTGCGGTCTACCCCCGCGAGCAGGTCGAGGCGATCGGCCGCTGGGCCGCCGAGCACGGTCTGTGGGTGCTGACCGACGAGATCTACGAGCACCTGGTCTACGGGGACGCGGAGTTCTCGTCGCTGCCGGTCGTGGTGCCGGAGCTGCGCGACAAGTGCATCGTCGTCAACGGCGTGGCGAAGACGTACGCGATGACCGGCTGGCGGGTCGGCTGGGCGATCGGCCCCAAGGACGTCATCAAGGCGGCCACCAACCTCCAGTCGCACGCCACCTCCAACGTCTCCAACGTGGCGCAGGCCGCGGCCATCGCGGCGGTCAGCGGCGACCTGACGGCCGTCGAGGAGATGAAGGTGGCCTTCGACCGGCGCCGGAAGACCATCGTGCGGATGCTCAACGAGATCGACGGCGTGCTGTGCCCGGAGCCGGAGGGCGCGTTCTACGCGTACCCGTCGGTCAAGGGGCTGCTGGGCAAGGAGATCCGCGGCAAGCGCCCGCAGTCCAGCGTCGAGCTGGCCGAGCTGATCCTGGAGGAGGCGGAGGTCGCCGTCGTCCCGGGTGAGGCCTTCGGCACCCCCGGCTACCTGCGGCTTTCGTACGCGCTGGGCGACGAGGACCTGGTCGAGGGCGTCTCCCGGATCCAGAAGCTGCTGGCGGAGGCGAAGTAGTCGGCGCGGTCGGCGCGGTCAGCCGCTCGGCGTGCGGGGTCGGACCATCGTCCGGCCCCGCACGCTTTTTTGGTGGTCCCTCCGTTCGGGGCGGGGCCTATGCCCGTGGCGGGCGGGTGCGGCAGTATCTGCGGATGGAGCGTGTTCGTGATCTGCGTCAACTGCCGAAGGCCCACCTGCACCTGCACTTCACCGGCTCAATGCGGCCGGCGACGCTGCTGGACCTCGCCGACAAGTACGGCGTCCACCTCCCGGACGCACTCACGAGCGGGAATCCGCCCCGGCTCAGCGCCACCGACGAGCGCGGTTGGTTCCGCTTCCAGCGGCTCTACGACATCGCCCGGTCCTGCCTGCGGTCGCCCGAGGACATCCAGCGGCTGGTGCGGGAGGCGGCGGAGGAGGACGTCCGGGACGGCTCCCGCTGGCTGGAGATCCAGGTCGACCCGACCTCGTACGCACCGCGGCTGGGCGGGCTGATCCCGGCTCTGGAGATCATCCTGGACGCGGTGGACCGGGCCGCCCGGGACACCGGGCTGGGCATCCGCGTCCTGGTTGCCGCGAACCGGATGAAGCACCCACTGGACGCCCGCACGCTGGCCCGGCTGGCGGTGCGCTACGCCGACCGCGGGGTGGTCGGCTTCGGGCTCTCCAACGACGAACGCCGGGGTTTGGCCCGGGACTTCGACCGGGCCTTCGCCATCGCCCGGGACGGCGGCCTGCTGTCGGCGCCGCACGGCGGCGAGTTGTCCGGGCCGGCGAGCGTCCGGGACTGCCTGGACGATCTGCACGCCGCCCGGATCGGGCACGGGGTGCGGGCCGCGGAGGACCCGGTGCTGCTGCGCCGGCTGGCGTCCCGCGGCGTGACCTGCGAGGTGTGCCCGGCGTCCAATGTGGCACTGGGCGTCTACGGCAAGCCGGAGGACGTGCCACTGCGGACGTTCTACGAAGCCGGCGTCCCGATGGCGCTGGGCGCCGACGACCCGCTGCTGTTCGGCGCGCGGCTGGCCGCCCAGTACGAGATCGCGCGCACCTCGCACGCCTTCACCGATGCCGAGTTGGCCGAGCTGGCCCGGCAGTCCGTGCGGGCCTCCCGCGCGCCCCAGGAGGTGCAGCGGGCGATGCTGGCGGACATCGACGCCTGGCTGGCCGCCCCGGTGTCGTAGTGGACCCGGGGCTGCCGCCGGTGGCCCTTACAGGCTGACGCCGACCGTCACCGGTTCGTTGACGAGGGTGACCCCGAAGGCGTTGCGGACGCCGTCGCGGACCTCGCGGGCCAGGGCGAGCAGGTCCTCGGTGGTGGCCTGGCCGCGGTTGGTGAGGGCGAGGCTGTGCTTGGTGGAGATCCGGGCCGGGCCGCTGCCGTAGCCCTTGGTGAAGCCGGCCCGGTCGATGAGCCAGGCCGCGGAGGTCTTCACCCGGCCGTCGCCGTCCGGGAAGGCGGGCGGTGCGGTGTCGGGGCCGAGGCGGTCGTGGACCCGCCGGACGAGGTCGGCGTGCTCGGCCTCGGTCAGGACGGGATTGGTGAAGAAGGAACCGGCGGACCAGGTGTCGTGGTCATCGGCGTCCAGCACCATGCCCTTGCTCGCCCGGAGCGCCAGGACGGTCTTGCGGGCGACGGCGAGCGGCACCCGGTCCCCGGTGCCGACGCCGAGGGCGCGGGCCGTCTGGTCGTACCTCAGGGGCGCGGACAGGCCGTCCGCGTCCTCCAGGGCGAACCGGACCCGCAGCACGACGAACCGCTCGGGGTGCTGCTTGAAGCGGCTGTGGCGGTACGAGAAACCGCACTCCTCGCTGGAGAGGGTGACCGTCTCGCCGGTCCGGCGGTCGTAGGCGACGACCTCGGTGAGGGTCTCGGAGACGTCCTGGCCGTAGGCGCCGACGTTCTGGATCGGGGTGGCGCCGGCCGAGCCGGGGATGCCGGCCAGGCACTCGACGCCGGCCAGTCCGGCCTCGACGGTGCGGGCGACGGCGTCGGACCAGTTCTCGCCCGCGGCGAGCTCCAGGGCGGTGCCGTCGAGGGCGAAGCCCCGGGTGGCGATGCGCAGGGCCGTGCCGTCGAAGCCCTTGTCGCCGATGACGAGGTTGCTGCCGCCACCGATGATCAACAGCGGGGTGCCGGCGTCGTCCGCCGCACGGACGGCCGCGATCACCTCGTCGTCGGTGGTGGCCGTGACGAGCCGGGCCGCGGGGCCACCGAGCCGGAAGGTGGTCAGCGGGGCGAGGGGGGCGTTGTTCTCTACGTGGCGTTCCTGCACCCGGCCAAGGGTACGGGGGCGGTCCGGCGGTACCGGGCCGGCCGCCCCGCACGGCTGCCTCAGGCGAGCCGGACCACGGCGCGGGACATGCCCAGCACCTTCTGGCCGGCGCTCTTGGCAGTGAGGTCGACCCGGACGGTCCGCTCCTCATCGTCGAGCTTGGCCGCGACCGTGCCGCTGACCTCGATCAGCGCGCCGGTCTCGTCGTTGGGCACGACGACGGGCTTGGTGAAGCGCACGCCGTACTCGGCGACCGCACCCGGGTCACCGACCCAGTCCGTGACCACTCGGACCGCCGAGGCCATGGTGAACATGCCGTGCGCGATGACGTCCGGCAGTCCGACCTCCTTGGCGAACTTCTCGTTCCAGTGGATCGGGTTGAAGTCCCCGGAGGCACCCGCGTACTGCACGAGTGTGGCGCGGGTCACGGGGAAGGTCTGCGTGGGGAGTTCGGTGCCGACCTCGACGTCGTCGTAGGCAATCTTCGCGGTCATCTCAGGCATCCTCAGCGCGTCGGGCGACGAGTTTGGTGATTGCGGTCACAACGTGCTCGCCGGCTTCGTCGTGCACCTCGCCGCGGATGTCGATGACCTCGTTGCCGGCCATGGACCTGATCGCCTCGATGGTGGAGGTCACGGTCAGCCGGTCACCGGCACGCACCGGCCGTCGGTAGGCGAATTTCTGGTCGCCGTGCACCACTCGGCTGTAGTCCAGACCGAGTTGCGGGTCGGCGACGACCAATCCGGCGGCCTTGAATGTGATGGCAAACACGAAAGTCGGCGGCGCGATCACATCGGAGTGACCGAGCGCCTTGGCGGCTTCGGTGTCGGTGTAGGCGGGGTTGGTGTCACCGATCGCCTCGGCGAATTCACGGATCTTTTCCCGGCCGACCTCGTACGGGTCGGTGGGCGGGTACGTGCGTCCGACGAATGACTGATCGAGCGCCATGGGCTCGCAACCTCCCTGTACTGATGGTGCTAAAGCCGCGAGGCCGCCCCCAGGAAATGGGGACGGCCTCACAGACGAGCCTGAGTTATCGCGTCTCGCGATGTGCGGTGTGCGCCTTGCAGCGAGGGCAGTGCTTCTTCATCTCAAGGCGATCCGGGTCATTACGCCGGTTCTTCTTGGTGATGTAGTTCCGCTCCTTGCACTCCACGCAGGCCAGCGTGATCTTCGGGCGGACGTCGGTGGCAGCCACGTGAGTGCTCCTTGACGAACAAGTAGTCGATTAGAACGCATAGAAGAGTAGCCGATCGGAGGACCGACCCCACAATCGGCTACTGTCAGTAGCGGTGACCGGACTTGAACCGGTGACACAGCGATTATGAGCCGCTTGCTCTACCGACTGAGCTACACCGCTGTGATGCGAGAGTTCCTCGTCCAAGGACGAGGTCCCCCACACATCAGAGCCCCAATACGGAATCGAACCGTAGACCTTCTCCTTACCATGGAGACGCTCTGCCGACTGAGCTATTGGGGCGAGCGATGAAGACATTACACGGCCCGCCGCCAAACGTGAAATCCGTATCCGCGTCGCGCCCCAACGGCCCCCCGCACCACACCGGTACGACTATTTCGCGCCTGCGCCATGTGCTCCGGGCCGCGCCCTAGGCTCGGAACCACCCCGCGTGATCTTGCACGCCGTGGCTTCGAGGAGCGCGATGTCCGACAGCAGTTCGCCGCAGCCCGGGAAGCCCGGGGGTGCCGGTCGGTACGCCCGGCCGGAATCCGGCGCGCTGGTCCTGTGCGGCGCCCGGCTCGCCGACGGCCGCACCGTGGACGTCCGACTCGGTGGCGGGCGCATCGAGGCGGTCGGCACGGCCGGCAGCCTCGCCCCGCAGGGAGCCCGGGTGGACCTCGCCGGCTACCTGCTGCTCCCGGCCCCCGCCGAACCGCACGCGCACTGCGACACCGCCCTGACGGCGGACGCCGACGGGCCCGCCTCCGACTCCGCCGAGGACGTCCAGCGCCGCACGACCGAGGCGGCGCTGCTCCAGCTCGGGCACGGAGCCACTGCCTCCCGGAGCCATGTGCGGATCGGCGGCGTCCAGGGGCTGCGGGCGCTGGAGTCGGTGCTCCAGGCCCGGCGGGCGCTGCGCGGGCTGGCGGATCTGGCGGCGGTGGCGGTGCCGCGGGTGCTGACCGGGGTGGCCGGCGCGAACGGGGTGGCGATGCTGCGGGACGCGGTCAAGATGGGCGCCACGGTCATCGGCGGCTGCCCGGATCTGGACCCCGATCCGGCCGGCTACGTGGAGACCGTCCTGGAGGTGGCCGGCGAGCACGGCTGCCCGGTGGACCTGCACACCGACGGCGACGATCCGGCGCGGCTGGCCCGGTTCGCGGCGATGTGCGGCGGGCTACGGCCCGGGGTGGCGATCGGGCCGTGCGCCGGGATGGCGCGGATGCCGCGGAGCGTGGCAGCCCGGGTCGCGGAGCAGTTGGCGGCCGCCGACGTCACCGTCGTCTGTCTGCCGCAGGGCGACTGCACGGGCCTGGAGCGGAACGGCACCCGGGTGTCGCGGCCGGCGCCGGTGCGGCTGCTGCGGGCGGCCGGGGTGCGGGTGGCGGCGGGCAGCGGGGCGCTGCGGGACGCGGCGAACCCGGTGGGGCGGGGGGACCCGCTGGAGGCCGCGTACCTGCTGGCCTCTTTGGGAGAGGCGACACCCGAGGCGGCCTACGAGACGGTGAGTTCGGCGGCGCGGGCGACGCTGGGGCTGCCGGAGGTGCGCGTCGAGGCGGGTTTTCCGGCGGAGTTGCTGGCGGTGCGCGGGGAGCGGATCGCCGGGGTGCTCTCGTTGGCGTACAGCCGGATCGTGGTGCACCGGGGGCGTGTGGTGGCGCGCACCAGCGCGGTGCGCGAGTACTGCGACTCGGTGGATGTGGCGCTGGAGCTGCCCCGCCAGTCGCAGCGCTGAGCGCCGCACCGGCCGGTCCTCCGGTGTGCCGGGGCGGTTCGGCGTACGGTCGGCAGCATGCGCATTGTCATCGCAGGTGGACATGGTCAGATCGCGCTGCGGCTGGAGCGGTTGCTGCATGCGCGCGGGGACGAGGTGTCGGGGATCGTCCGGCGGCCGGAACAGGCCGGCGATCTGCTGGCCGCGGGTGCCGAACCGGTGGTCTGTGACCTGGAGTCGGCGTCGGTGGCCGATGTCGTTCGGCACCTTGAGGGCGCGGACGCGGCCGTCTTCGCGGCGGGTGCCGGGCCGGGCAGCGGCGCCGCGCGCAAGGACTCGGTGGATCGCGGCGCGGCGACGCTGTTCGCGGACGCGGCCGAGGCGGCGGGCGTACGGCGTTTCGTGGTCGTCTCGTCGATGGGTGCGGACCGGGAGCCCCCGGAGGGCACCGATCCGGTCTTCGCGGCCTATCTGCGGGCGAAGGGCGCCGCGGACGCCGACGTACGGGCCCGGGCCGGGCTGGACTGGACGATCCTGCGGCCCGGCCGGCTCACCGACGACCCCGGTACCGGCCAGGTGACGCTGGCCGACGCGACCGGGCGCGGGGCGGTCTCGCGGGACGACGTGGCGGCCGTACTGGCGGCGCTGCTGGACGAGCCGGACACGGCCGGGCGGACGCTGGAGCTGATCGGCGGGGACGTGCCGGTGGTGGACGCGGTGCGGAACGTGGCGTCGCACTGAGGCGCCCGACGGCGGGCGCGCCCTCGCAGCCCTGAGGGCGCGTCTGCCGGCCTGTGACGGCCGCGCGCCTCTCCCCGGACGCCGGGGCGGCGTCGGGCGCCCCAGCGTCGACTGGGGGCCGCCCCGGCCGCTACGGGAGGACGAGGATCCGGCCGAGGTGGGACCGCTCCTCGATGAGCCGGTGCACGGCGGGCGCCTCGGCTAGCGGGAACCGGGCGTGGACGGCGGTCCGCAGCCGTCCGGACGCGGCGTGGTCGGCCAGTTCGGTCATCTCCGCGCGGGCCTGCTCCGGGGCGGCCGTGCGCCAGGCCAGTAGGGAGAATCCGGCGACCGTCTTCAGGGCGAAGAGGCTGGCCACGGGGACGTCGAGCAGCTCGTTGCCGGCGGCGCCGTAGACCACGACGCGGCCGAACGGCGCCAGCAGGTCCAGGCTCTGCCGCAGGATCCCGCCGCCGACGGAGTCCAGGACCAGGTCCACGCCCTCGGGTGCGGCCTCACGGACCCGCTCCGGCCAGTCGTCGGCCGAGTAGTCGACGGCGGCGTCGGCGCCGAAGGACCGGACGAAGTCGAACTTGGTCGGCGAGCCGACCGCGGCGATCACCTTCCCGGCCCCCAGCAACCTGGCGAGCTGCACCGCGAGGTGGCCGATGCCGCCGGCCGCGGAGTGGATCAGGACGGTCTCCCCCGCTACGAGCCGGCCGGTGCGCAGCGCCCGGAGGGCGACCGGGGCGCCCATGGGCAGCATGCTGGCCACGCCGAGGTCCACCCCGTCCGGTACTGGGGCGAGCCACCGGGCGTCGGCGACGACGTACTCGGCGAAGGCGTCCTCGCTGAGCGCCGCGACCCGCTGCCCGATCAGTCCGTGGTCGACACCGAGGCCGGCGGCCTCGACGGTGCCGACCACGTCGCCGGTGACCTTGCCGGGCAAGGGGCGTTGGAAGAGCGGTCCAGCGGCCGGCCCGCGCCGCAGCTTGGTGTCGACGAAGTTGGCCCCGATCGCCCCGGTCCGGAGGAGCACCTCGCCCGGGCCCGGGCGGGGACCTCTGCCTCCTCGATCGTCAGGACGTCGGGGCCGCCGTACTCGTAGTAGCGAACGCGTCGCATTCCAGCTCTCCTCGGTGGTCGAAGAACGCAGCGGTGGGTCAGCCCGGGCCGGCGCGACGGGATTAACTGGACCGCCGGTCAGGTTGTCCGTCGACCGTAACTCTTACTGGACCGGCGGTCCAGTTATTTCTGCGAAATGATGGCCTCCCGACACGGGCCGGACCGTGGAGCGGCACGACGGAGTGGGTGAGGACCGATGGCAGCAGGTCGCCGCGAACGCGCCGACGCGGTACGGAACCGGCGCGCCATCCTGCTGGCGACCGAGGAACTCCTGGCGCACCACGCGCCGGAGAAGATCTCGATGGAGCAGGTCGCCGCCGCGGCCGGGGTCGGCAAGGGGACGGTGTTCCACCGCTTCGGCAGCCGCATGGGCCTGATGCGGGCCCTGATGGAGGAGCGGGCGGTGACGCTGCGCGAGGCGGTCACCGACGGCCCGCCGCCGCTGGGGCCGGACGCCACCCCACGCGAACGACTGCTGGCCTTCCTGGACGCCGTCGTCGAGCTGATCGCCCGCAACAAGGGGTTGTTGGCCGCGCTCTGCCACGCCAGCACGACCGCCCAGCGCCCCGTCGAGGACGACGAACCGCACGGCGAGCACCCGTTCCACGCCTTCTGGCACGGTCACGTCGGCGCGCTGCTCGCCGCACAGCGCCCCGATCTGGACGCCGGGCTCCTGGCCCACTTCCTCATCGGGGCCCTGCAGAACGAACCCGTCCTGCGGCTGCTGGAGCGCGGCGAGACCGCGCGGGTGGCCGGGACGCTGCGTGCACTGGTCGCCGGGCTCCTGGACGCCACACCGTCGGCCGACGGGGACGCGCCCGGGTCGCCGTGAGGCCCGCCGGGCGGCGCACCGGGACGCCGGGACACAGAAATCCCCCCGACCCGGAACGGGTTCGCGGTGCCACCCGAAAGGCGGCAACGCGAAAGACCCCCGAATCACATTTCTGCGATTCGGGGGTCTTTGCTGGCTGTGGCGGCGCCAGGATTCGAACCTGGGAAGGCGAAGCCGGCAGATTTACAGTCTGCTCCCTTTGGCCGCTCGGGCACACCGCCGGGTTTTGTCGTCGGGAGACCCGCTGTGGGGCGGTGCTCCGTGGCAACGACGTAAACCTTACCCGATGACAGGGGGTGCTTTGCCACTCGATTCGGGAGCGCTGGATCTTGGCCAGGTGGCTAGGCTTGGCAGGCGGTCCGGGAAGGGCCGCATCTCTGATGGATCTACGTACGAGGAGCCAACCCACAATGGCCGACTCCAGTTTCGACATCGTCTCGAAGGTCGAGCGGCAGGAGGTCGACAACGCCCTCAACCAGGCCGCCAAGGAGATCTCGCAGCGCTACGACTTCAAGGGCGTGGACGCGTCGATCCAGTGGTCGGGCGAGAAGATCGAGATGCGGGCCAACGCCGAGGAGCGCGTGAAGGCCGTCCTGGACATCTTCCAGTCCAAGCTGGTCAAGCGCGGGATCTCGCTCAAGGCGCTGGAGACCGGCGAGCCGCAGGCGTCGGGCAAGGAGTACCGGATCTCCGCCTCGATGCAGGAGGGGATCTCGCAGGAGAACGCGAAGAAGGTCGCCAAGATCATCCGCGACGAGGGGCCGAAGGGCGTCAAGGCGCAGGTGCAGGGTGACGAGCTGCGGGTCACCTCCAAGAGCCGGGACGACCTGCAGATCGTTCAGCAGCTGCTGCGCGGCAAGGACCTGGACTTCGCGGTCCAGTTCGTCAACTACCGCTGAGCGTCCCCGAAGGGGGCGTGCAGTACGCAGTGAGTCGATGGGGCGGCGCGACACGGGAGCGCGCCGCCCCATCGGCGTTCCGGAATGCGGGGGTCGACCTCATATGCGAGGTCGCGGGCCGCGCCCGTTGCACTGGTCGCCAGCTGGCCTTTGCCACGCGAACGATCGTTGTTCCGCAGCCTGATCGTGGCCAGCGGCGGCTCTGCTCCGCCAGGACGCGACGTTGGAACGGGCAATGCGTGTGGGGGTGGTCGGGCCCGGGCGGAACGTCGTTTCGGGGGCCAAGTGCTGAAGAGTTGCGGCGGCTTGGCCGGATGCGGCGATGCTCTTGCCGGTGCGATACAGGAGGCCGGGCGCTTCCGGCGCGAAGAAGTTGGTGGGGGCGGACGGTCGGGTACGGGGCGTCGGGGGTGTGGTCGATCGGGCTGCGGCGGCGCAAGGTCCTCAGGGCGCCTGTCGTGTCCTCGAACGTCACCGGGGCTGGTTTTTCTGACTGCCGGGGGTGCGGTCAGCGGGTGGCGAAGGGCTGGTCGGTGGGGACGATCTCGCGGCCCAGGGGCAGCAGGGAGAGCGGGATCATCTTGAAGTTGGCGATGCCGAACGGGATCCCGATGATCGTCACGCACAGGGCGATGCCGGTGACGATGTGGCCCAGGGCCAGCCACCAGCCCGCGAAGATGATCCAGATGATGTTCCCGATCATCGAGCCGGCGCCGGCGTCGCGGCGCTCGACGGTCGTCCGTCCGAACGGCCACAGGGCGTAGCCAGCGATGCGGAAGCTGGCGATGCCGAACGGAATCGTGATGATCAGTACACAGCAGATGATTCCGGCGGCGACGTAACCGAGCGCCATCCAGAAGCCGCTGAGGACCAGCCAGATGATGTTGAGGATGAACTTCATGATCGGCAGCCTTCCAGGGGCGGGTCGGGGAGTGGTTCCGCCGTCCTAGACGCGGCCGACCGCGGGAAACGTTGCGTCCTTGGGGCACATGATCAAAAGACGCGGTCGGCGGTCGGTCTCAGGGGCGGTGGTGGCCGGCCATCTGTTCCAGGCGGGCGATGCGCTCGGGCATCGGCGGGTGGGTGGAGAAGAGGCGGGAGAGGCCCTCGCCGGGGCGGAACGGGTTGGCGATCATCATGTGGCTGGCGGTCTCCAGGCGGGGCTCGGGCGGCAGCGGGAGCTGCTGGGTGCCGAGCTCCAGTTTGCGGAGGGCGGAGGCCAGGGCGAGCGGATCGCCGGTGAGCCGGGCGCCTGAGGCGTCGGCCTGGTACTCGCGGGAGCGACTGACGGCCAGCTGGATGAGTGAGGCCGCGATCGGGCCGAGGATCATGATCAGCAGGGTGCCGAGGATGCCCGGGCCCTCGTCATCGTCGTCGGAGCGGCCCATCGGGATCAGCCAGGCGAAGTTGACCAGGAACATCACGACCGAGGCCAGGGCGCCCGCGACGGAGGAGATGAGGATGTCGCGGTTGTAGACGTGGCTGAGCTCGTGGCCGATGACGCCGCGCAGCTCCCGCTCGTCGAGGATCTGGAGGATGCCGTCGGTGCAGCAGACGGCGGCGTTGCGCGGGTTGCGGCCGGTGGCGAAGGCGTTGGGTGCCTGGGTCGGGGAGATGTACAGGCGCGGCATGGGCTGGCGGGCCGCGGTCGAGAGCTCGCGGACCATGCGGTAGAGCTGGGGCGCCTCGAACTCGCTGACCGGGCGGGCCCGCATCGCGCGCAGGGCGAGTTTGTCGCTGTTCCAGTACGCGTAGGCGTTGGTGCCCACGGCGATCAGGACCGCGACGATCAGACCCGTACGGCCGAAGAAGCTGCCGATGACGATGATGAGTGCGGACAGTCCCCCGAGGAGTACGGCGGTCCTGAGCCCGTTGTGCCGGCGGTGCACGGTACGCCCTCCAAGTGGTGCGGCAGGGGAACCCTTTGCTTCGTTTCTCCACTCTCCAGTGGACCCTTACTCACTGGTCAACGCGAGATGAGCAGGGGTGGTTCCCCAGGCCGTGCCTGGTGGGGGCCGGGTGGGGTGCGGCCGGCGGGGTGACCGTAGGGCCGGGCGGGTTGCCGGGCGGCCCTACGGGCGGGAGGTGCCTGGAACCGCCGGCTCTAGAGGAGGGCGCCGGCGGCGAAGCGGAGGACCAGTTGGGGGGCGCCGGAGAGGGCGACGCCGAGCACGGTGGCAAGGGCCAGGGCGGTGGTGAGGGCGGCCGGGATCCGGGCGCGGGGTTGCCCGGCGGCCTCGCCAGCCGGGGCCTCGGCGGGCCGGAAGAGGACCGCTGCCCACTGGAGGTAGTAGTAGAGCGCGATCACGACGTTCACGGCCATGACGACGGCGAGCCAGCCCAGCCCGGCGTCGACCGCGGCCGAGAAGACCGTCACCTTGGCGAACAGGCCGATGATGCCCGGTGGGAGGCCCGCCAGGCACAGGAGGAAGAAGCCGAGGGCGAGCGCCACCAGGGGGCGGCGGTGGTAGAGGCCCTGGTAGTCGGCGAGGCGGTTGGCGGGGCGGGTGCGGGCCACCAGGGTGGCGACGGCGAAGGCCCCGAGGTTCACCGCGGCGTACATCAGGGCGTAGGCGACGGTTGCGCCGATGGCGTGCGCGGGGTCGTGGGTGTAGCCGGCGGCGGCGATCGGGACCAGCAGGTAGCCGGCCTGGCCTACGGAGGACCAGGCGAGCAGGCGGACGGCACTGTGAGTGCGGGTCGGGTCCTGGCGGAGCGCGGCGACGTTGCCGACGGTCATGGTGAGCGCGGCGAGCACGGCCAGCACCGGGCCCCAGACGTCCGCGTACGCGGGGAAGCCCTGGACGGTGACCAGGATCAGGCCGGAGAAGCCGACGGCCTTGCCGACCACGGAGAGGTACGCGGCGATCGGCAGCGGCGCGCCGACGTAGGTGTCCGGCACCCAGAAGTGGAACGGGGCGGCGGCGGTCTTGAAGGCGAAGCCGACGAGGGTGAGCGCGACACCGACGCTGGCCAGGGTGGCCAGGCGGGGGTCCGGGAGGGCGGTGAGGGCGTGCGCCACCTGGGAGAGGTGGAGGCTCCCGGTGGACGCGTAGACGAAGCTCACCCCGAGCAGCATCACCGCGGTGGCGGCCACCGAGGAGAGGAAGAACTTCAGCGCCGCCTCCGAGGAGAGCCGGTCGCCGCGGCGCAGTCCGACCAGGGCGAAGGCCGGCAGCGAGGCGACCTCCAGGGCGATGACCAGGGTGGCCAGGTCCCGGGAGGCGGGCAGGAGGGCGGCGCCGGCGGCCGAGGAGAGCAGCAGGAACCAGTACTCCCCCGCGGGCAGGTCGTGGTCCTTGATGGTGTCGATGGACAGCAGAGCGGTCAGGAGGGCCCCGGCGAGCACCAGGAACTGGACGATCAGGGTGAAGTGATCGGCCACGTAGCTGCACGCCTGGGGGGTGCCGGTCAGGCAGAAGGTGCGGCGGTGACCGTCCAGGAGGGGCAGCAGTAGGAGCGCGGAGGCGGCCAGGCCGGCGGTCGCGAGCCAGCCCAGCAACGGCTTCCGGGCGGTGGGCAGGAAGAGGTCGGCGACCAGCACCACCAGGGCGACGGCCGCGGTGAGGGTGGGCGGGGCGATGGCGAGCCAGTCGACGGACTGGACCAGCGAGGTGACCTGACTCATCACTTACCGCCTCCGAGGAGCTGCTGGACGGCCGGGTTCGTGAGGCCGAGGAGGGCCGCGGGCCACAGCCCGGCGAGGACGGTGAGGACGGCGAGGGGGCTCCAGGCCGCGTACTCGTAGCGCGCGAGGTCGGGGAGGGCGGGGGCGGTGGCCGGCCCGCCGGCTTCCTTCGGGGACGTCGGGGCCTTCAGGGTGCCGCCCATGCAGATCCGGCGGACGACCAGCAGGAGGTACGCGGCGGTCAGCAGGGTGCCCAGGCCGGCCAGGGTCATGAACGTCAGGAACGCGGGGCGGCTGAGGCCGGCGGCCGGGTGGAACGCGCCGAACATCGCCAGCATCTCGCCCCAGAAGCCGGCCAGTCCGGGCAGGCCCAGGGAGGCGACGGCGCCGAAGGCCAGCAGGCCGCCGAAGCGGGGCGCGCGGCCGTAGAGGGCGGCGCCGGTGGTGCCCGCCAGGGTGTCCAAGTCGGTGCTGCCCAGCCGGTCCTTGAGGCCGCCGACGAGGAAGAAGAGCAGGCCGGTGATCAGGCCGTGCGCGACGTTGGCGAACAGCGCGCCGTTGACGCCGGTGGGGGTCATGCTGGCGATGCCGAGCAGGACGAAGCCCATGTGGCCGACGGAGCTGTAGGCGATCAGGCGCTTGAGGTCGCCCTTGGCGCCGGTGCGCACCAGGGCGAGGCAGGCCAGCGAGCCGTAGACGATGCCGACGGCGGCCAGCGCGGCGAGGTACGGCGCGAAGGTGTGCATGCCGTCGGGGGTGATCGGCAGCGCGATCCGGACGAAGCCGTAGGTGCCCATCTTCAACAGGACGCCGGCCAGCAGCACCGAGCCGGCGGTGGGGGCGGCGGTGTGCGCGTCGGGCAGCCAGCTGTGCAGCGGCCACATCGGGGACTTGACGGCCAGTCCGATGCCGACGGCGAGCACCGCGATGACCTGGACGGTGTGGCTGAGCTGGGCTTTCGGGCCGTTGTCAGTGGCGAGTGCGACCATGTCGAAGGTGCCGGATTTCAGCCCGATGAGGAGGAGGCCGAGCAGCATGACGACGGAGCCGAGCAGCGTGTAGAGGATGAACTTCCAGGCGGCCGCCTGCCGTCCCGCTCCGCCCCAGCGGGCGATGAGGAAGTACATCGGGATGAGGACCATCTCGAACGCGAGGAAGAAGAGCATCAGGTCCAGGACGGCGAAGGTCGCGAGGGTGCCGGATTCCAGGACGAGGATCAGCGCCACGAATGCCTTGGGGGACGGGCCCGTTGGCATGTTGAAGTAGCTGTAGAGGGCGCAGAGGAAGGTCAGCAGGGCGGTCAGGACGAGAAGGGGGAGCGAGATGCCGTCGACACCGAGGTGGATACGGATGCCGAGCGCCGGGATCCAACTGAGGTCGGTGGTGGCCTGCATACGCGCCGAGTGACCGTGGTCGAAGCCGACGGCCAGCGCGATCGTCGCGGCGAGCACCACGCCGGAGACGGTCACGCCGTGGCGCAGCACGGCCTGGTCGGGGTTCTTCCCCTTCAGGCCGGGCGGGGCCGGCAGCAGTGCGGCGAGTGCGCCGATGAGCGGGAGGACGACGGAGCCTGCGAGGAGGATCTGCAGGGCGGTGTGGTTCACGGGTCAGGCCCTCCTCAGGGTTTCGGCTCCGGCGAGGCAGGCCACGAGGACTGTCGGCTGGGGGTACGGGGGTCGGCCCCCGGTGGTTGGCAGCACGGTCAGGCTCCCGTGCCCGTAGCGACGAGGACGGCGGCGATGCCCAGGACGAGCGCGCCGACCAGCAGCGCCCCGAGGTAGGTCTGCACGTTCCCGGTCTGGGCGCGGCGGACGGCGGCGCCCAGCCAGCGGGGGGCGGTGCCCGCGCCGCTGACGTAGGTGTCGACGACCGCGCGGTCCAGGAAGCGGACCAGGGTCGCGGCCGCGCGGGTGGGTCGGACGAACAGCGCGGAGTAGACCGCGTCGAGGTGGAAGCCGGCGGCCGCGTGGCGGTGCAGCGGGCCGAGCAGGAGCCGGCCGGGGTCGGCCGGGTCCGGGGCGCCGGCGGCGTCGCCGTAGGCCGGGGGGTGGGTGACGATGGCCAGTTCCTCGGCGAGTGCGGGGCTGGCGTCCTCCGCCACGGCGACGGCCCCGAGCGGGGTGCGGGTGGCGAGGGCGCTGGTGTGGCGCCAGGCGGCGTAGGTGATCAGGCCGCCGACGAGGGCGACACCGGTGCCCAGTACGGAGGTGGTGAGGGTCGGGGTGAGCGAACGCCCGTCGAACCAGGCGGGCAGAAGGGGGGCGGTCAGACCGAAGCCGACGGTGGGGATGAAGAGCACCCACAGCACGGCGGTCATGGCGCGCGGCTGCGGGCCGTGGTCGGGGGTCTCGGGGCCGGTGCCGCAGAAGGTCAGCAGCCACAGCCGGGTGGCGTAGGCGGCGGTGAGGAGGGCGGTGAGCAGACCGGAGATCAGGACGGTCCAACCGGCGACGCCGGGGATGCCGGCCGCGTGGCCGGTGGCGGCGTGCTCGGCGGCGCCCAGGACGGCTTCCTTGGAGAAGAAGCCGGCGAACGGCGGGATCGCGGCGAGCGCGAGCAGGGCGACGGCCAGCGTCCAGGCGGCGTCCGGGACGCGGCGGGCCAGGCCGCCCATCCGGGACATGGCGGCGAGCGAGTTGGTGCCCGCGGCGTGGATGACCACGCCCGCGCCGAGGAAGAGGAGGGCCTTGAACGCACCGTGCGACAGGAGGTGGAAGACGGCGGCGCCGCGGTTGCCGACGGCCAGCGCACCGGTCATGTAGCCGAGTTGGCCGACGGTCGAGTAGGCCAGCACGCGCTTGATGTCGTCCTGGGCGAGCGCGGCCAGGGCGGAGCCGACCATGGTCACCGCGGCCAGGACGGCGAGCACGACCAGGGCCGCCGCGGAGGCGGCGAAGACCGGGAGGAGGCGGGCCACGAGGTACACACCGGCGGCGACCATCGTCGCGGCGTGGATGAGCGCGGAGACCGGGGTCGGGCCGGCCATCGCGTCCGGGAGCCAGGTGTGCAGCGGGAACTGCGCGGACTTGCCCGCGACGCCGGCCAGCAGCAGCAGCGCGATCAGCGTCGGGTGGTGCAGGCCGTCGCGGGCGACGTGGCCCAGGATGCCGGTGATCCGGAAGGTCCCAGTGTCGGCGGCCAGCGCGAAGATACCGAAGAGGAAGGGGACGTCGCCGAGCTTGGTGACGAGGAACGCCTTGAGCGAGGCGGCGCGGGCGGCCTCGGTCTCCCAGTAGTGGCCGACGAGGAAGTACGAGCAGATGCCCATGACTTCCCAGCCGACCAGCAGCACCATCAGGTCGCCGGTGTAGACGACCAGCAGCATCGCGGAGGTGAAGAGCGAGACCAGCGCGGCGTAGGAGGGGTAGCGCGGATCGTCGCGCAGATACGCCGTGGAGTAGATCTGCACACAGGTCGCCACGACGCCGACGAGGACGGCGATCAGCGCGGCGAAGCCGTCGATGTGCAGCGCGAGGTCGATGGGGAGCGAGCCGGTCGGGGTGAGCCGGGTGGCGACGTCGGTTGCCGGGCCACCGCCCTGGCCGACGGCGACGGCGACGGTCAGCACCGCCGCGGCGAGCGTCGGCAGCACCGCCAGCGGACGGACGAAGCCGGGTGCATGAAGAGCTGTGCGAAGCTCCTCGGGGCGGTGGCGGGAGACGGGTGGGCGCCCCAGGAGGAGCCCGGCGACGGCTCCGAGGAAGGGCAGGAGGGGGACGAGTACGGCGGTGGTCGTGAGCGTCACGCGGTGGCCTCCGCCTTGGTGTCCGGCTGCTGCCGGCCGCCGTCCGCAGCATCCGGCCCGGCCGGCCGCTCGGCGAGGTCGCGGAGCCGGTCGATGTCGGAGCTGCCGCGGTTGCGGTAGACGAGCAACACGATCGCCAGCCCGATGCCGATCTCGGCGGCGGCGACGGCGATGGTGAAGAGGGTCAGCGCCTGGCCGGCGTGCAGCGTGTCGCGCAGCCAGACGTCGAAGGCGACGAGGTTGAGGTTGACGGCGTTGAGCATCAGCTCGACGGACATCAGCACCAGGATGGCGTTGCGACGCGCGAGCACGCCGTACAGGCCGGTGCAGAAGAGGAGGACGGCGAGGACCGCCGGGTAGGCGAGATGCATCAGTGCCGTTCCTCCCCCGCGGCGGGGGCCGAGGTCTCGGCGGCGCCCTTGGCGTCGCCACCCCGGCGGGACAGCACGATCGCCCCGACCAGCGCGGCGAGCAGCAGGACGGAGAGCGCCTCGAAGGGCAGCACCCAGAAGCGGAACAGGCTGCGCCCGGAGACCTCGGCGGAGCCCTGCACGGTCCCGTCGAGGTCGATCCAGGTGGCGCGGAAGGCGTCGACGACGACCCAGACCAGGGCCGCGGCCGAGGCGCCGGCCACCGTGAGCGCGGCCCAGCGGTTGCCCGAATCGGCATCCGGGGACGGGCCGATGGGCGCCTTGGTGAGCATCAGCCCGAAGAGCAGCAGCACGACCACGGATCCGACGTAGATCAGCACCTGCACCCAGGCGATGAACTCTGCGGTGAGCAGGAGGTACTCCACGGCGATCCCGCCGAGGGCGACCACCAGCCACAGTGCGGCGTGCACCAACTGCCGGGAGGTGACGGTCATCAGCGCCGCGCCGAGGGTGGCGATGCCGACGAGGACGAAGACGATCTCGACGCCGGTGGGCGAGAGGAAACCGTGGCTTGCGGCGGCGAGCGTCACGTTCCCTCCTGGGTGGTGTCGGTGTCGGGGGTGGCAACGGTCCCCTCGGGTTGCGGTTGCGCTGCCGCGGCGGCCTGCTGGGCGGCGAGCTTGTCCGCGGCCTTACGGGCGGCGGCGATCTCCTTGGGCTCCTCGGCCGCCGGGTCCAGCGCGGGCGGCTCGGGCACCGTCCACATCCACTCGCGCAACGTGTCGCGCTCGTGGGTCAGCTCGCGGATGTCGGTCTCGGCGTACTCGAACTCCGGCGACCAGAACAGCGCGTCGAAGGGGCAGACCTCGATGCAGATCCCGCAGTACATGCACAGCGCGAAGTCGATCGCGAAGCGGTCCAGTACGTTGCGGCTGCGTTCGCGGCCCCCGGGGGCGGCCGGCGGCACCGTCTCCTTGTGGGAGTCGATGTAGATGCACCAGTCGGGGCACTCGCGGGCGCACAGCATGCAGACCGTGCAGTTCTCCTCGAACAGCCCGATCACGCCGCGGGTGCGCGGCGGGAGGTCGGGCTGGACGTCCGGGTACTGCGCGGTGACGGACTTCCGCGTCATCGTGCGAAGGGTGACGGCCAGGCCCTTGGCCAAGCCGGAACCGGGGATACCCATTTAGGAGATCACCACCTTGATGATGCCGGTGAGGGCGATCTGGCCGAGCGCGAGCGGGATCAGGACCGTCCAGGCGAGCTTTTGCAGCTGGTCCTCGCGCAGCCGCGGGTAGGTGACCCGCAGCCAGATGACGACGAAGCTGAGCGCCACGGTCTTCACCAGCGTCCACAGCCAGCCCAGGCCGTCGGCGCCGAACGGGCCGTGCCAGCCGCCCAGGAAGAGGACCGTGGTCAGCGCGCTGAGCACGACGATGCCGGCGTACTCGGCGAGCAGGAAGAGCGCGAAGCGCAGTCCGGTGTACTCGGTGTACGCGCCGAAGATGATCTCCGAGTCGGCGACCGGCATGTCGAACGGCGGCCGCTGGAGCTCGGCGAGCCCGGCGACGAAGAACACCACACCGCCGACGAGCTGCCAGGGCACCCACCACCAGTGGAAGGCGTCGAGGATGCCGGGCAACGAGAGGGTGCCGGCGGCCATCGCGACGGACGCGGCGGCCAGCAGCATCGGCAGTTCGTAGGCGAGCAGCTGCGCGGCCGTCCGTAGACCGCCGAGCAGGGAGAACTTGTTGGCCGAGGCCCAACCCGCCATCAGGGAGCCGAGCACGCCGACGCCCATCACGGCGAGCACGAAGAAGACACCGGCGTCGAGGGCCTGCCCGACGGCGTTGTGCGGCCCGATCGGGATGGCGACCAGGACCAGGAGGTACGGCAGCAGCGCGACCGCGGGCGCGAGCTGGAAGATCCGCCGGTCGGCGCCGGTCGGGACCACGTCCTCCTTCTGCGCGAACTTCACGCCGTCGGCGACCAGCTGCGCCCAGCCGTGGAAGCCACCCGCGTACATGGGGCCGAGGCGGCCCTGCATGTGGGCCATGACCTTGTGCTCGGTCTGGCCGATGACCAGCGGGAACACCAGGAAGACGACGAAGACGGCGAGCAGGCGCAGCGCCAGGGCGAGGGTGTCGCTCATGGGGTGTCGCCTCCTTCGGGTCGTGCGTCGGGCCGTGCGTCGGACCGCGTTTCCGGGCCTTCGGGGCCTTCGGGGCCTTCCGGGCCTTCAGAGACTTCAGGGCGTGCGTCTGACGGTTCGTCGGACGGGTGTGGGGTGAACTCCGGGGTCGGGGTCGGGGCCGGGGCCGGGGCCGGGGTCTGGGCCGGGGTCTGGGCCGCTTCCGGCTCGGGCTTCGGCTTCGGCTCGGGCTTCGGCTCGTCGGCCGGCGCGGCGGCCGGGCCGGGCTCGGGTGCCGCTTCCGGTGCGTCGAAGGCCGGGCGGGCGTGGTGCCACGGCGCGTCGGCGGAGCGCGGGGGCGCGGCGGGGCGTCCGCCGGCCGGGGTGGTCCCGCCGTCAGCGGCACCCCCAGCGGTGGCCTTGGGCTCAGCTTCCTTGGGCGCGGGGCCCTCGGGCGCGGTGTCCTTGGGGGCGGCGTCCTCGGCGGCGGGCGTCTGCTGGCTGACCGAGCCCTCGCTCGCCGAGCGGGCGCGCCGGACGGGCCGGTCCGGGCGCGCGGCGCGGGCCGGACGCTCGGCCGGGGTGCCGGCCGGGGTGCCGGCTGGGGTGCCGGCCGAGGTGTCGGCCGAGGTAGTGGCCGGAGTGCCGGCCGGCGCCTCGGTACCCGCCGCCTGCTGGCTCGCCGAGCCCGCGCTCGCGGTCCGGGTCCGCCGGGCCGGGCGCTCGCCGGCGGCACCCGCCGCCCGCGCACCGCGGGCCGGCCGTGCCGGGGCGGGCGGCAGCTGGCCCTTGAGCGGGCCCCACTCGTTGGGGTCGGGCACTCCCGGGGGCAGCATCTGCCGCCGCTTGGGCCCACCGTGCTCGGACTCCCCCGGCTCCTTGGCGCCGGGCCACGCCTTCGCGACCCGGGCCGCCAGAACGAAGTCCTTGCGCAGCGGATGGCCCTCGAAGGTGTCCGGCAGGAGCAGCGGCACCAGGTGCGGGTGGCCGGTGAAGTCCACGCCGAACATCTCGTGGGTCTCCCGCTCGTGCCAGCCGGCGCCCGCGAACACGCCCACGGCGGTGGGCAGTACGGGCGCGTCGTGCGGCACGGTGGTCCGGACGATCAGTCGGCGGACGGTGCCGGGGTGCGCCACGTCGGCGAGGTGGACGCAGATCCGGAAGCCGGTGCCGGGCTCGTCGACGGCGCTCAGCCAGTCGAAGTAGGTGCAGCCGAGGTCGTCGCGGGCGGCGGTCAGCGCGGTGAGCCAGGCGTCCGCCGGGACGTCGACGGTCAGCAGGTCGTACGCCAGCTCCGCGGTGGCGCCGGCGCCGAAGAGTTCGCCGGCGCCGCGCGGCAACCAGCCGACGAGCGGTTCGGCGGCCGGCTCGACGGCCGACTCGACGGCCGACTCGACGGCTGCCGCAGCGGTCTGCTCCTCGGCCGGCTCCCCGGTCGGTTCTGCCGGCCGCTGCTGGGGCTGCTGGGGCTGCTGGGGCTGCTCAGTCATCGGGGTTCCTCCTCCGCGGTTCCGGACGCGTCCGGTCCCGGGGCGGCCGGCGGGGTCACCAGGCCGCTGCGGAGGGCCGCGGCGGACGGCCGGGCGGCATGCCCGTAGCGCTCGCCGAGCGACTCGCGGGCGATCTTCTCCTGGAGCTTGAGGATGCCCTGGAGCAGCGCCTCCGGGCGGGGCGGGCAGCCGGGGACGTACACGTCCACCGGGATGATCTGGTCGACGCCCTTGGTGACCGCGTACGAGTCCCAGTAGGGGCCGCCGCAGTTGGAGCAGGCGCCGAAGGAGATGACGTACTTCGGCTCGGGCATCTGCTCGTAGAGCCGCTTGACCGCGGGCGCCATCTTGTCGGTGACGGTGCCGGAGACGACCATCAGGTCGGCCTGGCGCGGGCCGGGCGCGAACGGGATCACCCCGAGCCGGATGAAGTCGTGCCGGGCCATGGACGCCGCGATGAACTCGATGGCGCAGCAGGCCAGGCCGAAGTTGAAGACCCACAGGCTGTAGCGGCGGCCCCAGTTCAGGACCACCTTCATGGGTTCGGGCGCGAGCCGGGCCAGCGCGCCGAGGCGCCGCGGCTCCGGCAGGAACTCGGGGGCGGCGCTCCGGGGCGTGGCCTCGGAGCCGGCGGAGGCGGGGGTCACGTCCATTCCAGGACGCCCTTCTTGTACGCGTAGAGGAGGCCGATGGCGAGGAAGCCGAGGAAGATGAACATCTCCACCAGCGTCACCCCGCCGAATCCCGGTGCGGCGAAGACCGTCGCCCAGGGGAAGAGGAAGATCGAGTCGACGGCGAAGATGACGTAGAGGAAGGCGTAGACGTAGTAGCGGACCTGGGTGTGCGCCCAGCCCTCGCCGACCGGGTCCACGCCGCACTCGTAGGTCAGCAGCTTCTCGGGCGTGGGCACGACAGGCCGCAGCAGCCGCCCGGCCCCGAAGGCCACGGCGACGAACAGCACTCCGACCACGGCGATGATCCCGACGGCCGAATAGCCCTGGAAATAGTCCGCGGCGACGGTGGTGCGTACGGTCGCGTCCGGCACGTCCGCCCCTCGCTCCCTGACTGCGCTTCTTGAAACGACTTTTACACGATCTGTACGAACGGGAGTCTAGGCCCTGCCCCGGCCGCGTTGGGCAGCCGCATGATCGCGGATGACGGGGTTGTCCCCACTTCGCCCTACCTGGGTGGCCGGCAGCGTAGACGGCCGGTCCGGTCGTCTCACGAGGCGTCTCACGGACCGGACGGTGGCCGTCCGGTTGGCGGGATCGGGGGCGGGAGGGAGAGGCGGGGTGCGCGTCCGCGACGGGACCAGGCCCGGGCCCCGGCTCGGGGCCCCGGCTCGGGGCGGCGTCTCGTCAGTGCGGGGTGTCGTCGTCAGTGCGGGATGTCGTCAACGGGGGGGCGTCAACGCGGGGTGCCGCCGCCGTACGGGGTCCGGGGGTCGGTGGGCGGCAGCGGTGGCTGGGGGTGCAGCTGGGATTGGGGGTGCGGCTGGGGCGGAGGTGGGAGCGGGGGGCTGGTGGGGGCCTGGGGGTGAGGCTGGGGATGAGGCTGGGGATGAGGCTGGGGATGGGGGTAGCCCTGCGGGGCCGGCGTCGGGTGCGGTTGGGGTGCCGGGTGTGGTTGGGGAGCCGGGGCTGGCGGCCGGGGCATGGGGGCCGGGGCCGATCGCTCCGCTCGGGGCGTGCCCTGGGAGGACGGCTGCGGGGGCTCCTGGTGCGGCGCGCGGCGCCGGGACCCGTCCCGGGAGACCGCGCGGTCCATGACCTCGGCCGCGATCCGCGCCGCCGCCTCCCGCGTTCGGGCCCCCAGCAGCTCGCTGCGGATGGCGCCGCCCGCCGCCAGATGGCGGTCGTACGGCAGCGGCAGCACCGCCGCGCCACCGGCGCCCAGATGCGCGGCGGCCTTACGGACGTCGACGCCGCTGTCCGGCGAGGAGTGGGTGAGCACCACGACCGTGGTCGGCAGCAGGCCGGGGTGCAGACTGCCGATCCAGTCCAGTACGGAACGGGTGGCGGCCACGCCCTCCGGGGTCGCCGGGGTGACCAGGACCCGGGCCTGGGTCGTCACCAGCGCGGTGCGGGCCACTTCGGCGGGCAGCGTCTCGCAGTCCACCACCGTCGCGGCGAAGTGGCGGCGCAGCGAGGTCATCACCACCCGGTAGGTGTCGATGTCCAGCCGGGTGCCGATGGCGCCCTGACTGCCGGGCAGCAACCAGCCGCCGCCGGAGAACGGGAGGAGGTAGCCGGTCAGGTCGGTGATCAGCATCGACGGGTCGAGGATCTGCGCGAGGTCGCTGCCCGACCAGCGGACCTCGCGGGCGCCGAGCCGGTGCGGGAGCGTGCCCAGCGCCGGGTCGGCCTCGACGGCGAGGACCGGGTCGGAGCGGTAGTGCGCGAAGGTCAGCGCGAGCAGGGCGGCGACGGTGGACTTGCCCGCACCGCCGCGGATGCTGGACACCGCGATCTGCCGGCCGCTGGAGACCGGCTGCTGGATGGCGTACGCGGCCTGGGTGACGGCGGCCGTCTCGGCGGCCGGCGAGGACGCGAACACCCGGCGCAGGGCCCGGCCCGCGCGCCGCGCCAGCGGGTCGCCGCGGCGCGGCCGGGGCTGCCCGTCGGCCAGCTCGGGCGGCAGCAGCGGTACGGAGACGGGCGTCCGCGCGGGCAGCCCGGCACGTCCGTAGCGCCCGGGGGCGGGGGGCGACTGGGCAGGGGGCGCGGCCGCCGGTGGTACGGGGCCGGCGGACGAGGCGGGGCCCGCGGTGGAGCCCGGGACGGGGCCCGGGACGGGTGCGGCCGGCGGCAACGGGGTGCCGGGGGGCGGGGCCGGAGCGGCGGTGGGAGCCGGAGGGGCCTGGGGTACCTGAGCGGCCTGGGACGTTGGCATTGCCTGAGGGGTTGGCATTGCCTGAGGGGCCGGTGAGATCGGAGAGGCTGGCATGGTCGGAGGGGCGACCGGGGCCGTGGGGGCAACCGCGGGCGCGGGCGCGGCGGCCGGTGCGGGTGCGGCAGCCGTCGGCGCCTGGGCCAGCGCCGGATCAAACGGGGACGGCGTCGGGTCAAACGGGGACGGCGTCGGGTCAAACGGGGACGGCTCGGCCACCGCGGGCATCGGGCGGGTCGGGGCTGGCGCGGACGCGGCCGGTGGCATCGGCACCGCGGCGGGCAGCGCGCCCGGCGCACCACCGGCCACCGCCGCGCCGCCCGAACCGGCAGCACCAGCGGCACCGGAATAACCGGCAGAACCAGAAGGAGCGGAAGGAGCGGAAGGAGCAGTCGAACCAGAAGGACCAACGCTGTTGGCAGCAGTGCCCGCAAGGCCGGCGGCCCCGCCCGCCGCGCCTTCGTTCACCGCATTCACCGCATTCACCAAATCCACCGCATCCACCGCCGGACCGCCCACACCTTCCGCACGCGCCGTGCTGACCGCACTCGCCGCGCCCGGCATACCTGGCATACCCGTCGCAGTCGTCGGCTGCGCCGCGCTCTCCGTCGTCACCCGGTCCTCACCTCCTCCCCGGCATTGCGCCCCCGTGTTCCGAACTCCCCGGGCCTACCGGAACGTTCCAGCGGCCACGGGCCTTCACAGGATGTCCCCGTCGCCCTCGTCGCCCTCGTCGCCCTCGTAAGCCCTCGTCGCCCTTGTCGTCCCCAGCTCCCCCGGCGTCCCCAGCTTCCGCGGCGGCATCGGCCCTCCCCTTCTTCTGGTTCTTCCGGCTCTACCGGTTCTTCCGGTTCTTCCGGCCCGTCCAGCTCCACCGGCCCGTCCCCCGTCAGGACCCGCCCAGCAGCAGCCCGTAGAGGCCGAACGCGCCGAGGCCCACGGGGATCAGCGCCACCATGCTCACCGACTCCACCAGATCCAGCCAGCGCCGCAGCCGGTTCCGTAGCGGTTCCGGCAGTCGGACCGCGAGCGCCGCCACCGGGAGGACGGCCAGTAGGCCCAATACGGCCAGCGCGAGCCCCGGCGCCCCGCCGTCCGTCGCGCAGAGCAGAACCAGCCGTACGCAGACGGCCGTTCCGGCGGCGAGCAGGGCGACCACCTCCACGGCCAGGGGGTAGGCGCGGGCCCGGGAGAACAGGACGACGGCGAGCAGCAGGGCGGTGAGCACCGTCCAGAGCCCGGGCGCGCCCGCCGCCAGGACACCGGCCGCGCCGGCCGAGGCCGCCATCGCCACGGTGGCCGGGGCCAGCCCCCGGTGGGTGGCGGCCAGCGCGGCGGCCACCCGGTGGCGGCTGACCGGGGTGCCGCCCGAGTGCCGGTCGTCCAGCCCGGTCAGTCCGGCCGCGCGCAGGGCCAGCCAGGGCAGTGCGCCCAGGGCCAGCACGGAGAGGAAACCGAGTGTGACGCCGGTGCGGATCGGGTCGGTCAGGGCCAGCAGCAGCTCCCAGACGCCCACCGCCAGCGCGACCGCGGCCGCGCCACTGAGGCCGCCGCGCCCCAGGCCGGTGCCCAGGCCGAGCAGGGCCAGGGCGACCGCGGCGGTGAGTCCGGTGGCGGCGAGCCGGGCGGCCCCGCCGGGGGCCGCCTGCCAGGCGGCGAGGACGCCGAGGGTGCCGCCGGTGAGCAACAGGGCGGTGCCGGCGACCCGTCGTCCGGGCGCCGCGGTGAGCGCCGCGCCACCGCCCGCGGCCACTACGGCCGCGACGCCCGTCCAGAGGGCGGCACCGGCGCCGTACCAGGTGGCGGCGGAGATTCCGGCGACGGCGGCGAGCAGTCCGCTGGCGGTCACCGCGGTCCGGTCACGGCTGCGGTCGTCCCAGCGCGGGCCGCCGGCGTCCTGGGGATCCGCCGGGCCGGCGGGCGCCGTGGTGGGCTCCGGCGGGGCCGTGGTGGGCTGCGCCGGGACCGTGGTCCGGGCGCAGCCGCCGCGCGGTCCGTGGCCCGCGTCCGCACCCGTCGTCGCATTCGTCATGTCCACGCGGCCGTTCTGCACCGCAACACCATACGGGCCCGGCGCCGCGCCCTGTCCACAGCGGCCCGCGCCAATTCGGTCCGCTCGGGCGGGGGTGGGGCAAACCCCCCGCCCACCACCCGACGAACCCCATGGCAGAGCGGCGCGGAGCCCGGCAAGCTGGGGCGTATGACGGAAAGTTCCCAGCTCACTGCCGACGCCGACGCCTCCGACGGGGTGCCGCTCCCGCCACCGAGACCACCGCTCGACGGCTGGGCCTGGCGGGAGATCGGCTATCTGCTGGTCAACCTCCCCCTGGACGTGACGGCGTTCGTGGTGCTGGTGGTGTGGCTGGTGCTGGGGCTCGGACTCTCCGTCACGGTCGTCGGACTGCCGCTGCTGGCCGCGGGCCTGACGGCCTGTCGGCTCTACGGGAAGCTGGAACGGGCCCGGGCGCGGGCTTGGCTCGGGGTGGCGGTGGCCGAACCGAGCCCGCTGCGGCCCCGGGAGCGCGGGTTCTTCGGATGGCTGTGGGCGCGCCTGAAGGACCCGGTGGCCTGGCGGCACGCGCTGTTCGCGGTCATCCGGCTGCCGTGGGGCATCTTCACGTTCTCGGTGATCCTCACCGCACTGTTCGTAGGCTGGCCGGTGCTGCCGTGGTTGGCGCGCTGGCTGTCCAACGTGGACCGGGCGATGGTGCGGGGGCTGCTGTCGCCCTCCGACGAGTTGGAGCGGCGGATCGCCGAGCTGGAGTCGGACCGGATGGTGGTCACCGACACCGCCGCCGCCGACCTGCGGCGGATCGAACGGGATCTGCACGACGGCGCGCAGGCCCGGCTGGTGGCGCTCGCCATGGGCCTCGGCCTGGCCAAGGAGAAGCTGGCGGAGGGCCAGGCCGACGAGAGCGTGGCGCGGATGGTGGACGAGGCGCACGGCGAGGTGAAGCTGGCGCTCCAGGAGCTCCGGGACCTGGCCCGCGGCATCCACCCGGCGATCCTCACCGACCGCGGGCTGGGCCCGGCGTTGGCGTCGCTGGCCGGGCGCTGCACGGTGCCGGTCACCAGCTCCGTTGACCTGGCCGAGCGGCCCGCGCCGGCCATCGAGGGGATCGTCTACTTCACCGTCTCCGAACTGCTGCAGAACGTCTCCAAGCACAGCGCGGCGCGCCGGGCGTCGGTCGAGGTGTGGCGGTCCCAGGACCGGCTGCTGCTCCAGGTGCGGGACGACGGGAAGGGCGGGGCGCGGCTCGACGGCGGCAGCGGGCTGGCCGGGCTGGCGGACCGACTGGGCGCGGTGGACGGGCTGTTCGTGCTGGATTCGCCGGTGGACGGGCCGACCCGGGTGACGGCGGAGGTGCCGTGGCGGCCGCGGCCGGAGGCGGGTGCGGGGCCGCGTAGCGGGCGCTGAGCGGGCCGCGGGCCCGACGCCGGGGGTGGCCCGACGCCGGGGGTGGGGAAAACCCCCGGCGGAAGACTGCGAGCAGCCACATGGTCCGGGCCGCGCCGATCGCCGATCCTGGACGGAGCCGGCAGAGCCCGGCGTGGCCCCACCCGGATCGCCGGCGGGACCCCACCGCAACCACCCACAAAGTCACCGCCGGAACCACCAGCAGAACCACCAGCAGAACCACCAGCGGCCCCCCTGCCGGAATCACCGACGAATTCACCGCCGGTCCCGGCCCCGGCACCGGACGCCACGGCAGAACGGACGGACGACGAGACATGGACACCGCGTACTCCGCGCACCCCGCGCACCCGGCCCATCCCGCGCGGCCCGGTGGCCACCGCGTGCCCACGGGCCTGCGCGCCCCCTTCTCGGGTCGCACCTGGCGGGAGTTTCTCCACCTCTGTCTGAACCTCCCGGTGGCCTGTGTGATGTTCGCCTACGCGGTCACCCTGATCTCGCTGAGCGCCGGCCTGCTGATCACGTTCCTGGGCATCCCGGTGCTGGCCGGCGGGCTGGTCGGCGCCCGGGGGCTGGGTGCCCTGGAACGGGCCCGGGCCCGGGCGCTGCTGCGGCTGGACGTGGCCGCCCCGGAGCCGCTGCGCCCCTCGAAGTCCGGCCTGCTGGCGTGGGTCGGGGCGGTCCTCAAGAGCGGAGCGTCCTGGCGGCACCTGCTCTACGCGTTCCTGCACTTCCCGTGGGCGCTGTTCGCCTTCGTCTTCGCGGTGACGTTCTGGTCGGTGGGCTGGGCGCTGCTCAGCTTCCCGTTCTGGTACTGGCTCGCGCCCTCGTACGTCACCCTGCCCGGCATCCAACTGTGGGGGGACGGGGGCACCGTCCTCTATCTGAGCCCGACGGTGACGGCCATGGCGACCGGCGTGTCCGGGCTGCTGATGGTGCTGGCCGGGCCGTGGGTGTTCCGCGGGCTGACCCAGGTGGACCGGCTGCTGGTGCGCGGGCTGCTGGGGCCGTCGCCGCTGGCCACCCGGGTCATCGAGCTGGAGTCGGACCGCGGGGCGGTGGTCGACACCGCCGCCGCCGACCTGCGGCGCATCGAACGGGATCTGCACGACGGCGCGCAGGCCCGGCTGGTGGCGCTCGCGATGGACTTGGGCCTGGCCAAGGAGAAGCTGGCGGAGGGCCAGGCCGACGAGTCCGTGGCGCGGATGGTGGACGAGGCGCACGGCGAGGTGAAGATCGCGCTCCAGGAACTGCGGGACCTGGCCCGCGGCATCCACCCGGCGATCCTCACCGACCGCGGGCTGGGCCCGGCGCTGTCCGCGCTGGCCGGGCGCTGCCCGGTGCCGGTCACGGTCCAGGTGGACCTGGCGCGCCGCCCGGCCCCGGCCATCGAGGGCATCGCCTACTTCACCGTCTCCGAACTGCTCCAGAACGTCGCCAAGCACAGCGCGGCGCAGCACGCGTCGGTGGACGTCTGGCACACCGCTGACCGGCTGATGCTGCTGGTGTCGGACGACGGTCGGGGCGGCGCGAGCACCGAGACCGGCAGCGGGCTGGCCGGCCTCGCCGAGCGGCTGGACTCCGTCGACGGCCTACTCGTCGTGGACTCCCCCGCCGGCGGCCCGACCACCATCACCGCCGAGCTGCCCTGGCGCGGCTGACCGGCTGACCGGCCCCGGGCCGGGCCGCGACGCCCACGGGTGGGGCCGGGACGGGGGTCCGGCCCCACCCGCTCGTACCGCCCCACCCACTCGTACCGCCCGCCCCGCTCGCCCTCCCCCACCCCGTCCCCTGACTCCGGCGCTCCCACCCCCGCCCACCACGCAGCCCTCCCCCACCCATCACGCAGCTCTCCCCCACCCACCACCCTGTTCTCCCTCACCCACCACGCAGCTCTCCCCCACCCACCACCCTGTTCTCCCCCTCACCCACCCGCCCCGTTCCGGATGCTGGAATGCTGGGGGACGGCAGGCTGGACCGTAGGGAACGTGGGGGGAATGTCATCGTGGCGGACGTGGAGGACAGCGTGCGGGTGGTCATCGCCGAGGACTCGGTGCTGCTGCGGGAGGGCCTGACGCGGTTGCTGACCGACCGCGGGCACGAGGTCGTGGCGGGCGTGGGCGACGGCGAGGCGCTGGTGAAGACGGTCGCCGACCTGGCCGGCACGGGCACCCCGCCGGACGTGGTGGTGGCGGACGTGCGGATGCCGCCGACCCACACCGACGAGGGCGTACGGGCCGCGCTCCGGCTGCGCCGGGACCACCCCGGGGTCGGGGTGCTGGTGCTGTCGCAGTACGTCGAGGAGCAGTACGCCACCGAGTTGCTGGCCGGATCGAGCCGGGGCATCGGCTACCTGCTCAAGGACCGGGTCGCCGAGGTGCGGGAGTTCGTGGACGCGGTGGTCCGGGTGGCCCGCGGCGGCACCGCGCTGGACCCGGAGGTGGTGGCGCAGCTGCTGGGCCGCAGCCGCAAGCAGGACGCGCTGGCGCACCTGACGCCGCGGGAGCGCGAGGTACTGGGGCTGATGGCCGAGGGCCGGACCAACTCCGCGGTCGCCCGGCAGCTGGTGGTCAGCGACGGTGCGGTCGAGAAGCACGTCAGCAACATCTTCCTGAAGCTCGGCCTGACGCCGAGTGACGGGGATCACCGGCGGGTGCTCGCGGTCCTCACTTACCTCAACTCCTGACGGACTGGCAGCCTGTCAGACGTTGCCAATGCGTGGATCTACCAGCGGCCGAGGGATGGGACGTAGAACCATGGCCCTAGCACCAATGGACGAGGCCAGTGCGGCATGGAGACAGGGGTGACGGGGGCAGTGATTCGATGACAAACCAGTACAGAACCGTGTCTCATCTCGGCGTCCACGATGTGGCCAGCCCAGGGAAGGGCACCCTTACCCAAGTACGATGGTTATGGGACAACCGGTCGGTACGACCCGTCCTACGCCCTGCGTCCGGCGGGGCTGCCGCACCCCTTGAGGGAGGTCCGAAGCAGTGACCAGCCAGGTCAGTAGCACAGCCGAACAGGCCGACGGAGCGCTAGTCGGGGAACAGCGCACGTCCGGCGACGGCGGCCCGGGCAAGGAAGTCCGGCGCCTGGACCGGGTGATCATCCGGTTCGCCGGCGACTCCGGTGACGGTATGCAGCTCACCGGTGACCGTTTCACGTCCGAGACGGCGTCGTTCGGCAACGACCTGTCGACGCTGCCGAACTTCCCCGCCGAGATCCGGGCCCCCGCCGGAACCCTCCCGGGCGTCTCCAGCTTCCAGCTGCACTTCGCCGACCACGACATCCTCACCCCCGGTGACGCACCGAACGTCCTGGTGGCGATGAACCCCGCCGCGCTGAAGGCGAACATCGGCGACGTGCCGCGCGGCGCGGAGATCATCGTCAACACCGACGAGTTCACCAAGCGCCCGATGGCGAAGGTCGGCTACGAGACCAACCCGCTGGAGGACGGCTCGCTGTCGGCGTACCACGTCCACCCGGTGCCGCTGACGACGCTGACCATCGAGGCGCTCAAGGAGTTCGGGCTCTCCCGCAAGGAGGCCGAGCGCAGCAAGAACATGTTCGCGCTGGGCCTGCTGTCGTGGATGTACCACCGGCCGACCGAGGGCACCGAGAAGTTCCTGCGGGCCAAGTTCGCGAAGAAGCCGAACATCGCCGAGGCGAACGTCACCGCCTTCCGGGCCGGCTGGAACTTCGGCGAGACCACCGAGGACTTCGCCACGTCCTACGAGGTCGCGCCGGCCACCACCGCCTTCCCGACCGGCACCTACCGCAACATCTCCGGCAACCTCGCGCTGTCCTACGGCCTGATCGCCGCCGCGCGCCAGGCCGATCTGCCGCTCTACCTCGGCTCGTACCCGATCACCCCGGCTTCCGACATCCTGCACGAGCTGTCCAAGCACAAGAACTTCGGCGTGCGGACGTTCCAGGCGGAGGACGAGATCGCCGGCATCGGCGCGGCGCTGGGCGCGGCGTTCGGCGGTTCGCTGGCGGTGACCACCACTTCGGGCCCCGGCGTGGCACTGAAGTCGGAGACCATCGGCCTCGCGGTCAGCCTCGAACTCCCGCTGCTGATCGTGGACATCCAGCGCGGCGGCCCGTCGACCGGCCTGCCCACCAAGACCGAGCAGGCCGACCTGCTCCAGGCGATGTACGGCCGCAACGGCGAGGCCCCGGTGCCGATCGTGGCGCCGAAGACGCCCGCCGACTGCTTCGACGCGGCGCTGGACGCGGCCCGGATCGCGCTCACCTACCGCACCCCGGTCTTCCTGCTCTCCGACGGCTACCTGGCCAACGGCTCGGAGCCCTGGCGGATCCCCGAGGTCGACCAACTCCCCGACCTGCGGGTGCAGTTCGCCACCGGCCCCAACCACCAGCTGGCGGACGGCACCGAGGTGTTCTGGCCGTACAAGCGCGACCCGGAGAGCCTCGCCCGGCCGTGGGCCATCCCCGGTACGCCCGGCCTGGAGCACCGCATCGGCGGCATCGAGAAGCAGGACGGCACCGGCAACATCTCCTACGACCCCGCCAACCACGACTTCATGGTCCGCACCCGCCAGGCGAAGGTCGACGGCATCGACGTCCCCGACGTCGAGGTCGACGATCCGGCGGACGAGACCGGCGAGGGCGCGCGCACCCTCGTCCTGGGCTGGGGTTCCACGTACGGGCCGATCACCGCGGCGGTCCGGCGGGTCCGGGGCGCGGGGCAGCACATCGCCCAGGCGCACCTGCGGCACCTCAACCCCTTCCCGGGGAATCTCGGCGAGGTCCTCGCGCGTTACGACAAGGTGATCGTGCCGGAGATGAACCTCGGCCAGCTCGCCACCCTGCTGCGCGCCAGGTACCTCGTCGACGCGCGCTCGCACACCCAGGTCAGCGGGATGCCGTTCAAGGCCGAGCAGCTCGCGCAGGCCCTTAAGGAGGCCATCAATGACTGACACGGTCTCGGAGTCGCCCGCCCAGTTCGCGGCGCTCTCCCTGGTGCCCAAGGCCACGGCGAAGCAGTCCATGAAGGACTTCAAGTCGGACCAGGAAGTGCGCTGGTGCCCCGGCTGCGGTGACTACGCCGTCCTCGCCGCCGTCCAGGGCTTCATGCCGGAGCTGGGCCTCGCCAAGGAGAACATCGTCTTCGTCTCCGGCATCGGCTGCTCCTCCCGCTTCCCGTACTACATGAACACCTACGGGATGCACTCCATCCACGGCCGCGCCCCGGCCATCGCCACCGGGCTCGCGTCCTCGCGCCGCGACCTGTCGGTCTGGGTGGTCACCGGTGACGGCGACGCGCTGTCCATCGGCGGCAACCACCTCATCCACGCCCTGCGGCGGAACGTCAACCTCAAGATCCTGCTGTTCAACAACCGGATCTACGGGCTGACCAAGGGCCAGTACAGCCCCACCTCCGAGGTCGGCAAGATCACCAAGTCGACGCCGATGGGCTCGCTGGACGCGCCGTTCAACCCGGTCTCGCTGGCGCTCGGCGCCGAGGCGACCTTCGTGGCCCGCACCGTCGACTCCGACCGCAAGCACCTCACCTCGGTGCTGCGCGCGGCCGCCGACCACCCGGGCACCGCGCTGGTGGAGATCTACCAGAACTGCAACATCTTCAACGACGGCGCCTTCGAGGCCCTCAAGGACAAGGAGCAGGCCCAGGAAGCGGTGATCCGGCTGGAGCACGGGCAGCCGATCCGGTTCGGCGCCCCGGCGCCGGACGGCCTCGGCTCCAAGGGCGTGGTCCGTGACCCGGTCACCGGCGACCTCACGGTCATCGACGTCACCGCGGAGGGCTCGGACGGGGTCCTGGTGCACGATGCGCACAACCCCTCCCCCACCACGGCGTTCGCCCTCTCCCGGCTCGCCGACCCCGACACCCTGCACCGCACCCCGATCGGTGTGCTGCGCAACGTCGAGCGGCCGGTCTACGACACGCTGATGTCCGAGCAGTTGGACACCGCCGTCGAGCAGAAGGGCAAGGGCGACCTGGGCGCCCTGCTGGCGGGCAACGACACCTGGACGGTCGTCGGCTAGCCGGTCCCGGGCCGGCGGTCCGGCCGGAACCTTCCGCGGGTGTCCGCGGGGAGCGCACAGACGTTCCCCGCGGGCACCCGCTCGGGTTTTCCGGACCCCGGGAGCGGGATCGGCCTGGGAGCGGGATCGGCCTGGGAGCGGGATCGGCCTGGGAGCGGGATCGGCCTGGGGGCCGGCGCTGCCCTGGAGCGGGCGCGGCCCGGCCCCTTCTGCGGACGGGGTGCGACTGCCATGCTGGCGGCCTTCCCGACCGATCCAGCAGACCACCAGGGGGTACACGGCATGAGCATCGTCGTCACCGGCGCCACGGGTGCGCTCGGCCGACTCGTCATCGCAGCGCTCCTGGAGCGCACCGCACCGGACGGCATCGTCGCCCTGGCCCGCGACCGGGGCCGGGCCGCGGACCTCGCGGCCCGGGGCGTCGAGGTCCGCACCGCCGACTACGGCCGCCCCGACACGCTCCGGGGCGCCTTCGCGGCCGGCGACCGGGTGCTGTTCATCTCCGGCAACGAGGCCGGGCGGCGGCTCCCCCAGCACCGGGCCGTCATCGACGCCGCCAGGGAAGCCGATGTGGCGCTGCTCGCCTACACCAGCGTGTTGGGTGGGCCGGCCGCCACCTTCGCCATCGCCGAGGAGCACGTCGGCACCGAACAGGCCCTGCTGGCCTCCGGGGTGCCGTACTGCCTGCTGCGCAACGGCTGGTACCACGAGAACTACACCGGGGCGCTGGCCACCACCCTGAAGGCCGGCGCGGTCCTCGGCAGCGCGGACGGCGGCCGGGTGGCCAGCGCGGCGCGCCGGGACTACGCCGAGGCGGCCGCCGTGGTGCTCACCGGCGGCGGCCCGGACCCGGCCGGGCACACCAACGCGGTGTACGAGCTGAGCGGGGACACCGCCTGGACCATGGCCGAGTACGCGGCCGAGGTGTCCCGGCAAACCGGCCGGGAGCTCCCCTACCGCGACCTGCCGGCGGAGCAGTACGTGGCGCTGATGACCGGGGCGGGGGTGCCAGCGGCCGCCGCGGAGCTGGTCGCCGACGCGGATGCCGGCATCGCCCGCGGGGAGTTGGCGGCCACCCCCGGCGATCTCGCCCGGCTGATCGGGCGGCCGACCACCCCGCTCGCCGAGGCGATCGCGGAAGCGCTGAAGGAGCTTCCGGACGGCGTCTGAGCGGACGGTGAGTGGGGGCGGCGCGCCAGACGGGGCCCGGCGCGCCCGTCCCCCCACCCGCCGCTCCCGGCACTTCACGCTCCTGTCATGACCGTCACGCTAGACGGACATGACAGGAGGGGCGGACGGCGCTACCTTGCACAGGATCGACCTCGCGCGACCAGGAGCACCCCTTGCCCTCTCGAACCGACCAACGCGCCGGCCTCGCATACGGCCTCGCCGCGTACACCATGTGGGGCCTGCTGCCGCTGTACTGGCACCTGTTGGACGCCGCCGCGCCGTCCGAGATCCTGGCCCACCGCATGGTGTGGTCGCTGCCGGTCGCGCTGATCATCCTGGCCGCGCTGCGCCGCTGGTCCTGGATACGCCCCCTGCTGCGGCAACCCAAGAAGCTGGGGCTGATCCTGATCAGCGCCGTGGTGATCTCCCTGAACTGGTTCCTCTACATCTGGGCGGTCAACACCGGGCACGTGCTCGAAGCCTCGCTGGGGTACTTCATCAACCCGCTGGTGAGCATCGCGTTCGGGGTGTTGGTGCTGCGCGAGCGACTGCGGCGGCTGCAGTGGGCCGCGGTCGGCGTCGGCACCCTGGCCGTCGTGGTGATGACCGTCGCCTATGGCCGGATGCCGTGGATCGCGCTCGGGCTGGCCCTGTCGTTCGCCACCTACGGGCTGGTGAAGAAGGGCATCAAGCTCGACGGCATCGAGGGCTTCAGCGCCGAGACCGCCCTCCAGGCGCTGCCGGCACTGGGCTACCTGGTCTTCCTCGGGGTCCGCGGGGAATCCGTCTTCGTCTCCGGCGGGACCGGGCAGGCGCTGCTGCTCGCCGCGTGCGGCATCGCGACCGCGGTGCCGCTGATCTGCTTCGGCGCCTCGGCGGTACGACTGCCGCTGACCACGATCGGGATGCTCCAGTACCTGGCGCCGACCTTCCAGTTCCTGCTGGGGCTGACGGTCTTCGGCGAGGAGATGCCGCCGGAGCGCTGGGCCGGCTTCGCCCTGGTGTGGGCGGCGCTGGTGATGCTGACCTGGGACGCACTGCGGACCGCCCGGCGGGCGCGCGCCGCGCTGGCCGCCGCCGGGGCACGGGCCCGCGAGGTGGCCGCGGCCGAGGCGGCGCAGGTCGGGCGCGCCACCACGGGCTCGACCGCCACGGAGCCGGGCCCGCAGGCCACGCCCGACCCCGTCACGCCGTGATGTCGCGGGTGGTGAACCGCGCCCAGGCCACCGACCCGAACACCGCCGCGTAGAGCGCCTGGAGGCCCAGGTCCCGCTGGATCCCGTCCCAGTAGACCGGGTCGCGGAGCAGGTCCGCGAAGGACAGCCAGTAGTGCGGGAAGAGATACGGCCCGATGGCCTGGAGCTGCGGTATGCCGTCCAGAATCTGGGCGGTGAGCACCAGGCCGACCGTCGTGGCCATGGCGGCCACGCCGCTGTCGGTGAGCGTGGAGACGAACAGCCCGAGGGCCGCCACCCCGAGCAGGGAGAGCGCCACCACCCCCGCGATGGCCAGCGCCCGCAGCAGCCCCTCACCGAGGGATATGGACGTCCCCGACAGCAGCGTCACCTTGCCCAACGGAAACAGCAACGCGCCGGTGGCCAACGCGGACAGCGCCACGACCAGCGTGCCCGCCAGGCAGAACACCACCACCGTGACGAACTTGGCGAGCAGCAGGCGGCCACGGCCGGCGGGGGCGACGAGGAGGTAGCGCAGCGTCCCGGTGTGCGCCTCGCCGGCGACGGCGTCCCCGGCGATCACCCCGACCGCCATCGGCAGGAACACCGGCAACGTCACCGCGAGGGCGGTGAAGACCAGGAAGAGGCCGTTGCCGGCGATCCCGGCGAGGAACGCCGGCCCCCGGCCGTCGCCACCGCCCCCGCCGGAGCGCCCGACCTGGATCCGGACGGCGACGCCGACCAGGACGGGAACCGCCGCCAGGACCGCCAGCAGCACCCGGGTGCGCCAGCGCCGGAAGGTGAGGGCGATCTCACTGCGCAGCAGGTCCGGCGACCACCGTGCCGACCCCGGCCGGGACGCCCGCGGTGCCGTCCCGGCCGGCGGTGCCTGGCTCTCAGCCCGCGACATCGAATCCCTCCCCGGTGAGCCGGACGAAGACGTCCTCCAACGACGGCCGTTCGGTGCCGAAGGCCCGGACCCGGACCCCGGCGCGGACCAGTGCGGCATTCAGGTCCGCCGGGTCCGGCGGGTCCGGCGTGGGCGCGCCGTCCGGCGGGGGCGCGCCGTCCCGCGGGGACGCACCGTCCCGCGGGGACGCACCGTCCCGCGGCGCCTCGGGCAGTTCGCCGGTGACCCGGTCGCCGTCGGCCCGCAGCCCGGTCAGTCCGTGCTCCTTCAGGACCCGGACCGCGTCGGCCGGATCGGGGGTGGTCACCGTCAGCCGGCCGTGGCCGCCCGGGCCGAGGACGGCGGTGGTGAGGCCGGCGACCGGGCCCTGGGTGACCAGGTGGCCCCGGGCCATCACGGCGGCGTGCGTGCAGACCTGCTCGATCTCGTCGAGGAGGTGCGAGGAGAGGAAGACGGTGGTGCCGTCCGCCGCCAGCTCCCGCACCAGGGTGCGGATCTCCCGCATGCCCTGCGGGTCCAGGCCGTTGGTCGGCTCGTCCAGCACCAGCAGCTCGCGGGGCTGGAGGAGGGCGGCGGCCAACCCCAGGCGCTGCTTCATGCCGAGGGAGTAGGCGCGCGCCTTCTTGCCGGCCGCGGCGGACAGTCCCACCCGCTCCAGCGCCGCACCGACCCGCTGGGTGCGGGTGCGGGGATCGGCGGCCGGGTCGGCGGCGTCGAACCGCCGCAGGTTGTCCCGCCCGCTGAGGAAGCCGTAGAGCGCCGGCCCCTCGATGAGCGCCCCGACCCTGGGGAGCACCTCGCGGGCCGCGCCCGGCATCGGCCGGCCGAGCACCCGGGCGGTGCCGGCGGTCGGCTCGATCAGGCCCATCAGCATCCGGATGGTGGTGGTCTTGCCGGAGCCGTTGGGCCCGAGGAAGCCGAAGACGCTGCCGCGCGGCACGGCGAGGTCCAGCCCGTCGACGGCGGGCCGGCCGCCGCGATAGGTCTTGGTCAGCCCCTGGGTCTCGATCACCCGGTGCTCGTCGTGCGGTGCCGCGCGCCCCTCGTCCGCGGCGGGTGGTGGTGACACGGTCTCCCCCCAACTCCTCAGGTGCGGTGGCCCCTCGGGCCTCCGGCCGGGCGCGCGGACCGCGTACGGGCCGCGCCGCTCTCCCGGGATGGAGGTGCGGCGCGGCCCGACCGCTTGCCGGGGCCCGTTACTTCTTCGCGGCGTCGGCCGCGGCTATCAGGGCCTGCTTGTCGACGGCGCCGACGTAGACGGTGCCGTCGTCGGTCATCAGGGCGTTGACCAGGCGGGTGCTGAAGACGTGCCCGGAGCCGAACGAGCCGGTCACCTTGGTGCCCAGGCTGTCCAGGAACTTCCCGGCGTCGCCCTTGGCGAGCTGGTCCTTGCCACCGGGGGCGCCGGCGCCCTTGAGGGTGGCGATGGACGTCCAGCCCTTGCCGATGACGTTCAACCCGCCGAAGTCCTTCGGGCCCTTGTGGTCCTTGAGGCCCTGGAGGCCCTTGAGGTCCTTCCCCTTCCCGTGCTCGCGGGCGGCCTGCCCCGCGGCCTTGTCGCCGTTGACGACCTTGGCGCCCTTGGGCGGCGTGAAGGTGAAGCTGTCCGCGGCCGGGCGGGCGAAGTCGACGCGGGTGTAGCCGACGTCGATCGCGGCCGGGCCGCCGCTCTTCGGGGTGAGGGTGAACTTCAGCGGGACGCCGTTGGCGGCGTCCACCGCGACCCGGATCGAGCCGACCGTGGAGGCGGCCTGCTTGGGCGTGATGACGAGCTGGTACGCGTCCCGCCCGGCGACCTTGGCGGTGTCGCCGACCGTCACCGAGGTGGTGTCGCCGGCCGCCTGCAGCGCCGCCTTGGCGAGCTCCTGCGGGGTGGCGCTCTGAAGGCCCTTGGGGAGGCCCTCGGGCGCGCCGTGGTGCGCGCCGCGGTGGGTGTCCCGGGGGGCGGTGTGGTGCACGGCGCTGTTGCTGCCGCTGTCGTACGCCCAGACGTCCGTGCCGTTGTGGACGAGGGTGTAGTCGGCGGAGTTGCCGACGATCGACACCCGCTGCTTGTCGGGGCCGTCGACGGCGACCCGCAGGGTGTGCGTGCCGGACGCCAGCTCGGTCAGCTTGCTCTGCGGCGACGCCGCACCGCCCGCGCCGCCGTGGCCCTGCTCGGCGCCGCCGAAGCCGCCGGCGCCCGTGCCACCCGGCAGGGTGGGCAGGCCGAGGTCCGTGGTGACCTGGACCGTGCCGGACAGCTGCTGGACATCGGACTTGGCGATCTTCGCTATCAGGTCCTGGGCGGAGATCTTCGGCAGGTCCGGAGAACCGGATCCGGCGAACGCCGGGACCAGCCCGATCGTCGCGGCCGCCACCCCCGCCACCGCGACCGGTACGGCGTACCGCACCGCTTTACGGCGCTTCGCGGAGCGCTCCCCGTCCCATTCCCCGGTGACCTCAGTCGGTTCGTTCCGTGGCATCTGGCCTACCTCCGTCGTGTGCGGCGGTGCTGTGTCGTCCACTCGTCCACCTGCCGAGCCATGATGGCCCGCCCCGCCGCCTCGTGGTGCTCTCCATCTCACCAAAAGTTGCGGCCCCTGGCGTCAACCCGCAGGGCCAACTCCACGTACTGCTGAGGGATGACATCCGGTCACCATCCGGCCGAACACGTACTCCGTCGGTCGCACCACCCAGCGGGAATGCCTTAGGGGAAGACCGGAGGGACGCCAGGGCGAACGGGAAAGCCCCGGGACCGTCGGGAACACGACGCGCGGCGCACACCCGCCCCGCGGGGCTCAGCCCGCCCGGTGCACCACGGTGTCGCAGAGCCCTTCCAGGGCGGCCTTCGCCGTGCACGCCGGCAGCGGTGCCAGCGTCTCGCGGGCCTGCTCGGCGTAGCGCACGGTGTCCCGGCGGGCCTGCTCCAGGGCCGGGTGGGCGCGCAGTCCGGCCAGCGCCTCGGCGTGCCGGGCGTCGTCGGTGAGGTCGCCGGCCAGCAGCTCGCACAGCGCACGGTCCTCGGCGGTGCCGGCGCTGCTCTCGGCCAGCGCCCGCAGCCGCAGGACGGGCAGCGTCGCGATGCCTTCGCGCAGGTCCGTACCGGGCGTCTTGCCGGACTCGTGCGAGTCGCTGGCGATGTCCAGGACGTCGTCGGCCAGCTGGAAGGCGGTGCCCAGCCGTTCGCCGTACTGGGTGAGGATGTTGGCCGTCGACTCCTCGGCGCCCGACATCATGGCGCCGAAGCGGCAGGCCACGGCGACCAGCGAACCGGTCTTGCCCGCGAGGACGTCCAGATAGTGGTCGATGGGGTTGCGGCCGTCGCGCGGTCCCGCGGTCTCCAGGATCTGGCCGGTCACCAGGCGCTCGAACGCCTCGGCCTGGATCCGGACCGCCTCGGGCCCGAGGTCGGCGAGGATGTGCGAGGCGCGGGCGAAGAGGAAGTCGCCGGTCAGCACCGCGACGGAGTTGCCCCAGCGGGCGTTGGCGCTGGCCACCCCGCGGCGCACATCGGCCTCGTCCATCACGTCGTCGTGATAGAGCGTCGCCAGGTGCGTCAGCTCCACGACGACGGCGGAGGGCACCACGCCCGGGGTGTGCGGGTCACCGAACTGGGCGGCCAGCATCACCAGCAGCGGCCGGAACCGCTTGCCGCCCGCGCGCACGAGATGCTGCGCAGCTTCGGTGATGAACGGCACGTCGCTCTTGGTGGCCTCCAGCAGGCCCTCCTCAACAGCCGCCAACCCTGCCTGGACATCGGCCTCAAGAGCCTGGTCCCGCACGCTCAGCCCGAAGGGCCCGACGACGGTCACGAGGGGTACTCCTGTCTGCTGACGATCAAACTGAATGTCGATCTGTCGCTGTCTTCACCATTGGCCAGCGTATCCGGTCACGGTTGGATCACCGCGAGCGCCCGCCCCCCGAACCACTCGCCCAGCACAGAAGCCGTCACGTGGGTACGTTTCCGAGCGCCACCCGACGCGGCTTTTCCGCGGAAGGAATGGGGCGGCAGGGGCGCGAAACGACTCAAGAGCCCCTGGCGTCACAGTGGTGACAGGTGGACCGGACACCGGCGGGGCGTCCGCACCCCATAGGACGCACGTCGCCGTTCACTCTCTCCAGTAAGAGCGGAGCGAGCGAAGCCCCTTACCCGTTTACCCGTCCCGGACGTCACGTCCACCGCTCCCGGACACCACGTCTGCCGATCCGGCACGTCACGTCACGTCCACCGCTCCCGAACGCCGCGCCCCACACCCCCACGACCACCACTACGACCGCTGCCATCACTACAACCGCTGCCACCGCCACGACCACTTCCACCACCACGACCACGTCCACCACCAGACACACCATGACCGAATTGCCCAGTACGGCAAGGTATTTCCCGGCCTCGGCGGTCCGCGGCGGCCCGGCCCATCGCCCCGCCCGGCGCTTCCCGGCCCGGGATCGTCCGTTCCCGGCCGAGGACCACCCCACTGATCGCCACCAGCCGTACCCTGATCGACGGACCCACCGGTCCACGGGGCACCTTTCCCCAGGCTCTCCACGCGGTTCGAGCAGGGGACACCCCATCGGCCGGCCGCCCACCGGCGACGACGAACGCGAGGAGCAGTGTCCATGCCCGAGCAGAGCCCGTTCGATCTGGCGGAAGGCGACCCCTTCGGCCCGCACACCCTCCCCTACGGCGTCTTCAGCACCGCCGACGCGCCCGCCCTGCGCCGGCTCGGCGTCCGCTACGGCCGCCACGTCCTGGACCTGGGCGCCCTGCCGGACGCCCTGCCCGGCGTCGTCCCCGCGCCGCACGCCGCACTGCTCACCGCCGCCACCCTCAACCCGCTGCTGGCCGCCGGCCGCCCCGTGTGGCAGGAGGTCCACGCGGCGGTCCGCACCGCACTGACCGACCCCGCGCACCGCACCGCGGTGGCCCCGCTGCTGCGCCCGTTGGACGGCCTCACCCTCCACCTGCCCTTCGAGGTCGCCGACTACGTCGACTTCTACTCCAGCGAGCACCACGCGACCAACGTCGGCCGGATCTTCCGCCCCGACGGCGCCGCCCTGCCACCCAACTGGAAGCACCTGCCGATCGGTTACCACGGCCGGGCCGGCACCGTTGTCGTCTCCGGCACCCCGGTGGTGCGCCCGCACGGCCAGCGCAAGACCCCGGCCGATGCCGCGCCGCTCTTCGGCCCGTCCACCCGCCTGGACATCGAGGCCGAGGTCGGCTTCGTCGTCGGCACGCCCTCCGCGCTCCACGCGCCGGTCGGCCTGAACGCCTTCCGGGACCACGTCTTCGGCGTCTGCCTGGTCAACGACTGGTCCGCGCGCGACATCCAGGCGTGGGAGTACGTGCCGCTCGGCCCGTTCCTCGGCAAGTCCTTCGCGACCTCCGTCTCGGCCTGGATCACCCCGCTGGACGCCTTCGACGCGGCCCGCACGGCGCCGCCCACCCGGGACGTCCCGGCGCTGCCGTACCTGGACGACACCGCCGCCGAGCCGGGCGGCCTCGACCTGCGGATCGAGGTGCGGCTCAACGGCGAGGTGATCTCCCGCCCGCCGTTCGCCGCGATGTACTGGACGGCCGCCCAGCAGTTGGCCCACATGACCGTCAACGGCGCGTCGCTGCGGACCGGCGACCTCTACGCCTCCGGCACCGTCTCCGGGCCCGAACCCGACCAACTCGGCTGCCTGCTGGAGCTCACCCAGGGCAAGGGCCCCTACCTCCAGGACGACGACGAGATCACCCTCACCGCCTGGGCGCCCGGCCCGGACGGCGCCCGGATCGGGCTCGGCGAGGTCACCGGGCGGGTGCTGCCCGCCCGGGAGTTCCCCGTGAGCGATCCGGCGTGAACCCCTGCCCGGCCCCTCCACTCACCCTCCCCGAGGAGCTGCTGCTGCTCGGCCTCGACCCGGTCCGCGGCCGGCCCCTGGTCACCCGCCCGTTCCTGCGGTACGGGCTGGCCGGGGCGGCCCTGGCGGACCTGGAGGCGGCCGGGCGGATCGTCGAGCAGGGGGGCCGGGTCGCGGTGGCCCGGCCGCTGCCGCTCGGCGACCCGGTGCTGGACGGGGCGCTGGCCGCGCTGCCCGGCCCGGACAAGCACCACAAGGGCGTCCGGGCCCAACGCTGGGTGCGCCGCACCGGCGGGACCGTCCACGAACTGTGCGTCCGCCAGCTGGAGGGACGGGGCGCGATACGGCGGGAGGCCCGGCGGGCGCTGGGCCTCTTCCCCTACGAGCGGTTCCCGACCGGGCCGGTGGATCTGGCCGGGCCGGCCCGGGCCCGTTTCAAGGCGGCGCTGGACGCCGGCCTGCCGGACCCCCGCACCCGGGCACTCGCCGCCCTGGCCGCCGCCTGCGACCTGGACCGCAAGCTGCTGCCGGGCAACGGACACCGCGCGGCGCGCCGCGGGTTGCGGCGGCTGGCCCGCGCCGAGTGGCCGGCGCACGCGGTCGAACGCGTCGTACGGGAGGACAAGTCCGCGGCGGCCGGCTGACCGCGGCGCTCGCCCGCCGGCCGCCCCGGCCCACTGCTAGCCTCACGTCTCCCTGTCCCACAACGGAGGAGACGTACGTGCGCAAGGCAGCGCAGTTCGCCGGGGCGACCGCCATCGCCGCACTGCTGCTCAGCGGTTGCGGAAGCAGCGGCGGCAGCGGCGGCAGCGGCGGCAGCGGCAAGGACGCAAGCACCCCGAGCAAGACGCCGGAGGCCACCCCGACGGCCGCGGGCGGCGGCGACGGCAAGGCCGCGAACCCGACCGCCGTCGAGGGCGCCTGGAAGGGCGGCACGCCCGCCAGCCCGCTGGTCCTGGTGGTGGCCCAGGGCACCGTCGCGTTCAGCAACGGGCACAAGTCCGCGTGCATGGGCAAGGTCGAGAAGATGGCCGGGATGACCATGGCCGTCCTCAAGTGCACCGACGGCGACACCACCCGCACCATGGGCACCCTCAAGCCCGGCGCGGACGGCAAGACCCTGACCGTCCACTGGAAGGGCGGCCCGACCGACGAGTACACCAAGACCGACGACGGCAGCGTCAAGATCCCGGACCTGCCCAAGCTGCCGGACGTGCCCAAGAGCTGACCGCGGCCCCGTACCGCAGCGCAACGGCCGCCGCCCGGCGCCCCCTTCCGGGGCGCCGGGCGGCGGCCGTGCGCCTGGCGGGCGGGTCAGCGGATGAAGACCGCCGCGTGCCCGGCCAGCTCGAGGAAGTACTGCGGTGCCAGACCCAGCACCAGGGTGGCCGCGACGCCGACCCCGATGGCGGTGGACGTCAGCACGCTGGGCACCGCGACCGTCGGACCGTCCGCCTTCGGCTCGCTGAAGAACATCAGCACGATCACCCGGATGTAGAAGAACGCCGCGATCGCCGAGGAGATCACACCGACCACCACCAGCCAGCCCGCGCCGCTCTCCGCCGCCGCCTTGAACACCGCGAACTTCCCGGCGAACCCGGACGTCAGCGGGATGCCCGCGAAGGCCAGCAGGAAGACCGCGAAAACCGCGGCCACCAGGGGCGAACGCCGCCCGAGCCCGGCCCACTTGGACAGGTGGGTGGCCTCCCCGCCGGCGTCCCGCACCAGCGTCACCACGGCGAACGCGCCGAGCGTGACGAAGGAGTACGCCGCCAGATAGAAGAGCACCGAGGAGATGCCGTCCTCACTGGCGGCGATGACACCGGCAAGGATGAAACCGGCGTGCGCGATGGAGGAGTAGGCCAGCAGCCGCTTGATGTCGGTCTGCGTGATGGCCAGGATCGCACCGCCCAGCATGGTGAGGATCGCCACGCCCCACATCACCGGCCGCCAGTCCCAGCGCAGGCCCGGCAGGTCGACGTACAGCAGCCGCAGCAGCGCGCCGAACGCGGCGACCTTGGTGGCGGCCGCCATGAAGCCCGTCACCGGGGTGGGGGCGCCCTGGTAGACGTCCGGCGTCCACATGTGGAAGGGCACCGCGCCGACCTTGAAGAGCAGGCCCATCAGCACCAGCGCCCCGCCGATCAGCAGCAGCGCGTCATTGCCCATCGTGCCGGCCAGCGCCGGGTCGACCTGCCGGGCGCCGTCCGAGATCACCTCGGCGATCCCGGCGTACGTCACGGTGCCGGCGTAGCCGTAGAGCAGGGCCACGCCGAACAGCAGGAAGGCCGAGGAGAAGGCGCCGAGGAGGAAGTACTTCACCGCGGACTCCTGCGAGAGCAGCCGCTGGCGGCGGGCCAGCGCGCACAGGATGTACAGCGGGAGGGAGAAGACCTCCAGGGCGATGAAGAGGGTCAGCAGGTCGTTGGCGGCCGGGAAGACCAGCATGCCGCCGACCGCGAAGAGCAGGACCGGAAAGACCTCGGTGGTGGTGAACCCGGCCTTGACCGCGGCCTGTTCGACCTCCCCGCCGGGGACCGCCGCGGCCTGCGCGGCGAAGGAGTCCACTCTCTTGCCGTGTGCCGCCGGGTCCAGCCGCCGCTCGGCGAAGGTGAAGACCGCGATCAGCGACACCAGCAGGATCGTGCCCTGGAGGAACAGCGCCGGGCCGTCCACCGCGATCGCGCCCATCGCGGCCAGATGCGCCTTGGACGAGCCGAAGCCGCCCGCCGCCAGGCCGATCACCGCGGCGAACGCGGCGGCCAGCGCCACCACGGACAGCAGCACCTGGGCGTAGTAGCGGCTGCGGCGCGGCAGGAACGCCTCGACCAGGATGCCGACGACCGCGGCGCCCAGGACGATGAGCGTCGGCGACAGCTGCACGTACTCGATCCGCGGGGCCGGGATCTTGCCCGGCGCCCCGGCCGCCGCCGTCCACAGGCTGTGGACACTTGCCACGGAACTCACTTCGCGGCCTCCACGTCTTGGGTCTGCGCGGTCTGGCCGTGCCGGCCTCCACCGGGCACGGCGTCCACCTGCACAGTGGGCTTGGGGTCCTTCTTGTCCACGACGGACAGGGTGTGCTGGACCGCCGGATTGACGATGTCGGTGAGCGGCTTGGGATACACCCCGAGGAAGAGCAGCAGCGCGATCAGCGGCACGACCACCACCAGCTCCCGCACCTTCAGGTCGGGCATCTTCCCGACCTCCGCCTTCACCGGGCCGGTCATCGTCCGCTGGTACAGCACGAGGACGTAGAGCGCGGCCAGGACGATGCCCAAGGTGGCGATGATCCCGACCACCGGATAACGGCTGAACGTGCCGACCAGGACCAGGAATTCACTGACGAACGGGGCCAGACCGGGCAGCGACAGGGTGGCCAGACCGCCGACGAGGAAGGTGCCGGCCAGGATCGGGGCGACCTTCTGGACGCCGCCGTAGTCCGCGATCAGCCGCGAGCCGCGGCGGCTGATCAGGAAGCCGGCCACCAGCATCAGCGCGGCGGTCGAGATGCCGTGGTTGACCATGTAGAGCGTCGCGCCGCCCTGACCTTGGGAGGTCATCGCGAAGATGCCCAGGATGATGAAGCCGAAGTGGGAGATCGAGGCGTAGGCGATCAGCCGCTTGATGTCCCGCTGGCCGACCGCGAGCAGCGCGCCGTAGACGATGCTGATCAGCGCCAGCACCAGGATCACCGGGGTGGCCCAGCTGCTGGCCTCCGGGAAGAGCTGGAGGCAGAAGCGCAGCATCGCGAAGGTGCCGACCTTGTCGACGACCGCGGTGATCAGCACCGCGACCGGGGAGGTCGCCTCGCCCATGGCGTTGGGCAGCCAGGTGTGCAGCGGCCACAGCGGCGCCTTCACCGCGAAGGCGAAGAAGAAGCCGAGGAAGAGCAGCCGCTCGGTGCCGGTGCCGATGTGCAGCGCGCCGGACGCCCGGGCCTCGACGATCTGCTGGAGCGAGAAGGTGCCCGCGCCCAACTGATGGGCGGTGACGGCGTACAGCCCGATCACCGCGGCCAGCATGATCAGACCGCCGACGAGGTTGTAGAGCAGGAACTTCACCGCGGCGTACGAACGCTGGGCGGCGGCCTGCTGCTCGCCGCGCCCACCGGCCCGGTCCCCGAAGCCGCCGATGAGGAAGTACATCGGGATCAGCATGGCTTCGAAGAAGATGTAGAAGAGGAAGACGTCGGTGGCCTCGAAGGAGAGCACCACCATCGCCTCGACGGCCAGGATCAGCGCGAAGAACCCCTGGGTGGGCCGCCAGCTGTACCGGCGGTTGGGCTCGCCCGTGGCGGAGCCGCCGTCCGAGGCGGTATCCAGCGGGTCGGCGTCGTGCCAGCCCGCCAGGATGACGAACGGGATCAGCAGCGCGGTCAGGGCGATCAGGGCGACCGCGATGCCGTCCACGCCGAGGTCGTACCGGACCCCGAAGTCCCGGATCCAGGCGTGGGATTCGGTGAGCTGGAACGGCCCCTTGGCGCCGGGGTCGAAGCGCACCGCGATCACCAGCGCCAGCGCCAGCGTGGCCAGCGAGAACAGCAGCGCCAACCACTTGGCCGCGGTGCGCTGGGCGGCGGGCATCGCGGCGGTGGCGATCGCACCGATCGCCGGCAGCGCGGCGGTCGCCGTCAGTAGGGGAAACGACATGGCTCAGACACCCCTCATCAGCAGGGTCGCGGCGACGAGAACGGCGGCCCCGCCCAGCATCTGGACCGCGTACGAGCGGACGAAGCCGGTCTGCAACTGGCGCAGCCGACGGGAGAGTCCGCCCATCGAGGCCGCCGTGCCGTTGACCGCGCCGTCCACCAGGGAGTGGTCGAGATAGACCAGCGTGCGGGTCAGATGCTCGCCGCCACGCACCAGGACGACGTGGTTGAAGTCGTCCTGGAGCAGATCGCGGCGGGCCGCCCGGGTCAGCAGCGAACCGCGCGGGGCGGTGGCCGGCACGGCCTTGCGGCCGTACATCAGCCAGGCGATGCCGACGCCGATGAGCAGCACCACCATGGTGGCGGCGGTGACCACCCCGGCGCTCACCGGGGAGTTGCCGGGCGCGAAGGAGGTGACCGGCTCCAGCCATTTGACGAAGGCGTCGCCGACGCTGAACAGCCCGCCCGCGAAGACCGAGCCGATCGCCAGCACGATCATCGGGATCGTCATCACCTTCGGCGACTCGTGCGGGTGGAACTCCTGCGGGTCCCACCGCTTCTCGCCGAAGAACGTCATCAGCATCACCCGCGTCATGTAGAACGCGGTGATCGCGGCGCCCAGCAGGGCCGCGCCGCCGAGGATCCAGCCCTCGGTGCCGCCGCGGGCGAACGCCGCCTCGATGATCTTGTCCTTGGAGAAGAAGCCGGACAGCCCGGGGAAGCCGATGATGGCCAGGTAGCCGAGCCCGAAGGTGACGAACGTGACCGGCATGTACCGGCGCAGACCGCCGTAACGGCGCATGTCCACCTCGTCGTTCATCCCGTGCATCACGGAACCGGCGCCGAGGAAGAGGCCCGCCTTGAAGAAGCCGTGGGTGACCAGGTGCATGATCGCGAAGGCGTAGCCGATCGGGCCCAGGCCGGCCGCCAGGACCATGTAGCCGATCTGCGACATCGTCGAACCGGCCAGTGCCTTCTTGATGTCGTCCTTGGCGCAACCGACGATCGCACCGAACAGCAGGGTGACCGCGCCGACCGCGACCACGGCGGTCTGCGCGTCCGGCGCGGCGTTGAAGATCACCCCGGAGCGGGTGATCAGGTACACCCCGGCGGTGACCATCGTGGCGGCGTGGATCAGCGCCGACACCGGGGTCGGGCCCTCCATCGCATCCCCCAACCAGGACTGCAGCGGCACCTGCGCCGACTTGCCGCAGGCGGCCAACAGCAGCATCAGCCCGATGGCGGTCAGCTTCCCCTCGGAGGCGTGACCGGTCGCGGAGAACACCGGCCCGAAGGCGAACGTGCCGAACGTCGTGAACATCAGCATGATCGCGATGGACAGGCCCATGTCGCCGACGCGGTTGACCAGGAACGCCTTCTTCGCGGCGGTGGCCGCACTGGGCTTGTGCTGCCAGAACCCGATGAGCAGGTACGACGCCAGACCCACGCCCTCCCAACCGACGTACAGCAGGAGGTAGTTGTCGGCAAGGACGAGCAGCAGCATCGCCGCCAGGAAGAGATTGAGGTAGCCGAAGAAGCGGCGGCGCCGCTCATCGTGCTCCATGTAGCCGATCGAATAGATGTGGATCAGCGAGCCGACGCCCGTGATCAACAGGACGAAGGTCATCGACAGCTGGTCGAGCTGGAAGGCGAGATCGGCCCGGAATCCACCGACCGGGATCCAGCTGAACAGGTGCTGGTGCAGCGCCCGGTGCTCGACACCCTTGCCGAGCATGTCGACGAAGAGCACCACCGCCACGGCGAACGAGGCCACCGCGAGGAGCGAGCCGATCCAGTGGCCGGTGCGGTCCAGGCGTTTACCGCCGCACAACAGCAGGGCCGCACCGACCAGCGGTGCCGCGACGAGCAGCGCGATCAAGTTCTCCACTTTGTGCGACCCCTTACAGCTTCATCAGGCTGGCGTCGTCGATCGAGGCCGAATGACGGGTGCGGAAGATCGACACGATGATGGCCAGGCCGACCACGACCTCCGCCGCGGCGACGACCATCGTGAAGAAGGCGATGATCTGGCCGTCCAGATTCCCGTGCATCCGCGAGAAGGTGACAAAGGCGAGGTTGCAGGCGTTCAGCATCAGTTCGATGCACATGAACACCACGATGGCGTTCCGCCTGATCAGCACGCCGGCCGCACCGATGGTGAAGAGCAGGGCGGCGAGGTAGAGGTAGTAGACCGGGTTCATTTCTGGGCGCCCTCCTTCGGTGCCGCGGGGCCGGGCCGCTTCTTGTCCGGCCGGCCGGACTCCCGTCCCAGCCAGTCCTCGGACCGCTGCTCCAGCGCCTTGAGTTCGGCCAGCGACTGGCCGGAGACGTCCCGGACTTGGCCGCGCTCCCGCAGCGTCGGACTGACCGTCAGCTCGGATGGGGTGCCGTCCGGCAGCAGACCGGGGATGTCGACGGCGTTGTGCCGGGCGTAGACACCCGGTGCGGGCAGCGGCGTCACCTGCTTGCCCTCGCGGATCCGGGCCTCGGAGCGCTCCCGCTGGGTCTTGGCGCGCTCGGTGCGCTCCCGGTGGGTGAGCACCATCGCGCCGACCACCGCGGAGATCAGCAGCGCGCCGGTGATCTCGAAGGCGAAGACGTACTTGGTGAAGATGAGCGCGGCCAGGCCCTGCACATTGCCGCCGGCGTTGGCGTCGCTCAGGCCGTTGAACTCCTTGAGCGAGGCGTTGCCGATCCCGGCGATCAGCAGGATGCCGAAGCCGACGCCCAGTCCGGCGGCGAGCCAACGCTGGCCCTTGAGGGTCTCCTTGAGGGAGTCCGCGGCGGTGACGCCGACCAGCATCACGACGAACAGGAACAGCATCATGATCGCGCCGGTGTAGACCACGACCTGCACGATGCCGAGGAAGTACGCGCCGTTGGCCAGGTAGAAGACCGCCAGGACGATCATGGTCCCGGCGAGCGAGAGGGCGCTGTGCACCGCCCGCTTCATCATGATCGTGCACAGCGCGCCGGCCACGGCGACGATCCCCAGGATCCAGAACTGCACGGCCTCCCCCGAGGAGGCCGCGGCGGCGAGGCCCGTCATGCGTGCGCCTCCTTGCCCTCGGAGTCCTGCTGGTCCGTGGGCTCGCCCGCCGCGTCCTCGGGACGCTCGCCCTGGGAGACGGCGACCTGCCGGACCGTGCCCGGCGCGGCCTCCGTCACCAGCCCGCTGTAGTAGTCCCGGTCGGTCATGCCCGGGTAGATCGCGTGCGGGGAGTCGACCATCCCCTCCGACAGGCCCACGAGCAGCTCTTCCTTGGTGTAGATGAGCGATTCCCGGGACCGGTCGGCGAGTTCGTACTCGTTGGTCATGGTGAGCGCGCGGGTCGGGCAGGCCTCCACGCACAGGCCGCACAGGATGCAGCGGAGGTAGTTGATCTGGTAGACCGCGCCGTACCGCTCGCCCGGGGAGTAGCGCTCCTCGTCGGTGTTGTCGGCGCCCTCGACGTAGATGGCGTCCGCCGGACAGGCCCAGGCGCACAGCTCGCAGCCGATGCACTTCTCCAGCCCGTCCGGATGCCGGTTGAGCTGGTGCCGGCCGTGGAAGCGCGGCGCCGTCGGCTTCTTCTCCTCGGGGTACTGCTCGGTCAGCCGCTTCTTGAACATGGCCTTGAAGGTCACACCGAAGCCGGCCACCGGGTTCTGGAACTCAGGCACCGTCGCCCCCCTTTCCGTCGCTCTCATCTCCGTTACTCACAGTGTCCACTCGACCACTGACAATCAACTCCCCGTCATGGCGGGGACGCCGGCGCGGCACCGGCGGCAGGGTCTGTCCGGGCAGCGGCGGAACGGGGAACCCGCCGGCCATCGGATCGAAGGCGGTATCGCCGTCGGTCTCCTCCTCCGGCTCCACACGCCGGAAGAAGTCCACGACCAGCGAGATCAGCAGCAGCGCCACCGCACTGCCGCCCACGTACAGCACGATCTGGGAGAAGTCGTAGCCCTCGTTCTTCAGCGCCCGGACGGTGGCGACGAGCAACAGCCACACCATCGACACCGGGATGAGGACCTTCCAGCCCAGCCGCATCAGTTGGTCGTAGCGGACCCGGGGAAGGGTGCCGCGCAGCCAGATGAAGAAGAACAACAGCAGCTGCACCTTGAGGACGAACCAGAGCATCGGCCACCAGCCGTGGTTCGCGCCCTCCCAGAACGTCGAGATCGGCCAGGGCGCCCGCCAACCACCGAGGAAGAGGGTGACCGCGACCGACGAGACGGTGACCATGTTGACGTACTCGGCGAGCATGAACATCGCGAACTTGATGGACGAGTACTCGGTGTTGAAGCCGCCGACCAGGTCACCCTCGGACTCCGGCATGTCGAACGGCGCGCGGTTGGTCTCCCCCACCATCGTCACGATGTAGATGAGGAACGACACCGGCAGCAGCAGCACGTACCACTTGTTCTGCTGCGACTCCACGATGGTCGACGTCGACATCGACCCGGAGTAGAGGAAGACCGACGCGAACGCCGCGCCCATCGCGATCTCGTACGAGATCATCTGCGCGCACGAGCGCAGAGCGCCCAGCAGCGGGTACGTCGAACCGGACGACCAACCGGCCAACACGATGCCGTAGATGCCGACCGAGGCCGTGGCCAGGATGTAGAGGACGCCGATCGGGAGGTCGGTGAGCTGCATCGGGGTGCGGTGACCGAAGATCGAGATCTCGTTGCCCGACGGGCCGAAGGGGATCACCGCGATCGCCATGAAGGCGGGGATCGCCGCCACGATGGGCGCCAGGATGTACACCGCCTTGTCGGCGCGCCGGACGACCAGGTCCTCCTTCAGCATCAGCTTGATGCCGTCGGCCAGGGACTGGAGCATTCCCCACGGCCCATGCCGGTTGGGGCCGATCCGCAGCTGCATCCAGGCGACGACCTTGCGTTCCCAGACGATCGAGAACAGCACCGTCAGCATCAGGAACGCGAAGCAGAACACCGCCTTGATGACGACCAGCCACCACGGGTCGCGCCCGAACATCGACAGGTCCTCCTGGGCGGCCAGCGCGGCCACCGGAAAACCGGGATGGTGCATCATGCGTCCACCTCCTTGGCCGGCACCGGCGTACCGGATGGGGGTCCCCCCGCGCGAGCGGAGCCGAGCGTCGGGGAGGCGGAGACCTTCACCAGCTCACCGGGGTGCGCCCCGGTGTCGGCGGTGACGCCACCGCCCACGGAATTCAGCGGCAGCCACACCACCCGGTCGGGCATCGGTGTGACCTGGAGCGGCAGGTGGACCGAGCCGGCCGGCCCGGTGACCGCCAGTAGGTCGCCGTCCTGCACGCCGGTCTCCTGGGCGGTGGCCGGCGACAGGCGGGCGACCGCGGCGTGCCGGGTACCGGCCAGCGCCTCGTCGCCTTCCTGGAGCAGCCCCTGGTCCAACAGGAGCCGGTGCCCGGCCAGGACGGCCTCACCGGCGGCCGGGCGGGGCAACGGCCGCCCCGTCTCCACCGGTTCGCCGCCGTACGGGCCGCGCCAGCCGCCGAGCCGGTCCACCTCCCGCCGCACGGCGTGGACGTCCGGCAGGTCCAGGGCGGCCACGGTGGAACCGCCCGCGACGTCCGTCATGGCGTCGGCGAGCATCTGGAGAACCCGGGCGTCCGGCGGCAACTGCCGCCGGGTCATCTGGTCCGGCTTGAGCGCGGCCTCGAACGACCGGGCCCGGCCCTCCCAGTTGAGGAAGGTGCCGGCCTTCTCCACCACCGCGGCCACCGGGAGGACCACGTCCGCCCGCTCGGTGACCCGGGAGGGCCGCAGCTCCAGACTGACCAGGAACCCGACCTCGTCCAGGGCGGCCAGCGCCCGCGCCGGATCGGGCAGGTCGGCCACCTCCACGCCCGCCACCAGCAGGGCGCCCAGCTCACCGGTGGCCGCGGCCTCGATGATCTGGCCGGTGTCCCGGCCGTGCCGGTGCGGCAGCGCGGCCACGCCCCAGGCGGCGGCGACCTCGTCCCGGGCCACCGGGTCGGTGGCCGGCCGACCACCGGGCAGCAGCCCGGGCAGCGCACCGGCCTCGATGGCACCGCGCTCGCCCGCCCGGCGCGGCATCCACACCAGGTGGGCGCCGGTGGCGGTGGCGGTGCGGAGCGCGGCGGTCAGCGCCCCGGGCACCGTCGCCAGCCGCTCGCCGACGACGATCACCGCGCCGTCCGCGCGCAACGCCTCGGCCGCGGCGCGCCCTTCACCGTCCAGGCCGACCCCGCCCGCCAGGGCGTCCAGCCATTCGGTCTCCGTACCGGGCGCCGCGGGCAGCAGCGTCCCGCCGGCCTTGATCAGCCCGCGGGTGGCGTGGCTGGCCAGCCCCCAGGTGCGCTGACCGTGCTTGCGGTGCGCCTTGCGCAGCCGCAGGAAGACGCCGGGCGCCTCCTCCTCCGCCTCGATCCCGGCCAGCAGGACCGCCGGCGCCTGCTCCAGCGTGGTGTAGGTGACGCCACTGCCGTCCAGGTCCCGGCCGCGGCCGGCGACCCGGGCCGCGAGGAAGTCGGCCTCCTCGGCACTGTGCGGCCGGGCCCGGAAGTCGATGTCGTTGGTGTGCAGCGCGACCCGGGCGAACTTGGCGTAGGCGTAGGCGTCCTCGACGGTCAGCCGGCCGCCGGTCAGTACGCCGGCCCGGCCCCGGGCGGCGGCCAGGCCGCGCGCCGCGGCGTCCAGCGCGGCGGGCCAACTCGCCGGCTCCAGTTCACCGGACTCGGCATTGCGCACCAGGGGGTGCACCAGCCGGTCCCGCGCCTGCGCGTACTGGAAGGCGAACCGCCCCTTGTCGCAGATCCACTCCTCGTTGACCTCGGGGTCGTCCGCCGCCAGCCGCCGCAGGACCTTGCCGCGACGGTGGTCGGTCCGGGTCGCGCAGCCGCCCGCGCAGTGCTCGCACACCGACGGCGAGGAGACCAGGTCGAAGGGGCGGGAGCGGAAGCGGTACGCGGCGGAGGTGAGCGCGCCCACCGGGCAGATCTGGATGGTGTTCCCGGAGAAGTACGACTCGAAGGGGTCGCCCTCGCCGGTGCCGACCTGTTGGAGGGCGCCGCGTTCGATCAACTCGATCATCGGGTCGCCGGCGATCTGGTTGCTGAAGCGGGTGCACCGCGCGCACAGCACGCACCGCTCGCGGTCCAGCAGCACCTGCGTGGAGATCGGTACCGGCTTCTCGTAGGTGCGCTTCCTGCCCTCGAAGCGGGAGTCGGGGGCACCGACCTGCATCGCCTGGTTCTGCAACGGGCACTCGCCGCCCTTGTCGCAGACCGGGCAGTCGAGGGGGTGGTTGATCAGCAGCAGCTCCATCACGCCGCGCTGTGCCTTCTCGGCCACCGGGGAGGTCAGCTGGCTGCGGACCACCATCCCGTCGGTGCAGGTGATGGTGCAGGAGGCCATCGGCTTGCGCTGGCCCTCGACCTCGACGATGCACTGCCGGCAGGCGCCCGCCGGGTCCAGCAGCGGGTGGTCGCAGAAGCGCGGGATCTCGATGCCGAGGAGTTCGGCGGCCCGGATCACCAACGTCCCCTTGGGGACGGAGATCTCGATGCCGTCGATCGTCAGGGTGACGAGGTCCTCCGGTGGCACCGCCGCCGGGCCGCCCCCGTTGGGGGCGTTCGTGGTGACGGTCATGCGTTCACCCCCAGGTGAGCGTCGTTGTCGGCCCAGAGGGTCGACTTGGCGGGGTCGAAGGGGCAGCCCTTGCCGGTGACGTGCTCCTCGTACTCCGCGCGGAAGTACTTGAGCGAGGAGAAGATCGGCGAGGCGGCGCCGTCGCCGAGGGCGCAGAAGGACTTGCCGTTGATGTTGTCGGCGATGTCGTCGATCTTGTCGAGGTCCGTCAGCCGGCCGCGGCCCGCTTCAAGGTCTCGGAGCAACTGCACCAACCAGTACGTCCCTTCGCGGCACGGAGTGCACTTGCCGCAGGACTCGTGGGCGTAGAACTCGGTCCAGCGGGTGACCGCCCGGACGACGCAGGTGGTCTCGTCGAAGCACTGCAACGCCTTGGTGCCGAGCATCGAGCCGGCCGCGCTGACGCCCTCGTAGTCGAGCGGGACGTCGAGGTGTTCCTCGGTGAACATCGGGGTGGAGGAGCCGCCCGGCGTCCAGAACTTCAGCCGGTGGCCGGGGCGCATCCCGCCGCTGACGTCGAGCAGCTGGCGCAGGGTGATGCCCAACGGGCCTTCGTACTGGCCGGGGTTGGCGACGTGGCCGCTGAGCGAGTAGAGCGTGAAGCCCGGAGACTTCTCGCTGCCCATCGACCTGAACCACTCCTTGCCCTTGTTCAGGATCGCGGGAACCGATGCGATGGATTCGACGTTGTTCACCACAGTGGGGCAGGCGTAGAGGCCGGCCACGGCGGGGAAGGGGGGCCGCAGACGGGGTTGGCCGCGACGACCTTCCAGGGAATCCAGCAGCGCGGTTTCCTCACCACAGATGTACGCGCCGGCGCCCGCGTGCACCGTGACGTCCAGGTCGAGGCCCGAGCCGAGGACGTCCTTGCCGAGGAAGCCCGCCGCGTACGCCTCGCGCACGGCCTCGTGCAGCCGGCGCAGCACGGGCACGACCTCACCGCGCAGATAGATGAAGGCGTGGTTCGAGCGGATCGCGTGAGCGGCGATCACGATCCCCTCGATGAGGGAGTGCGGGTTGGCGAAGAGGAGCGGGATGTCCTTGCAGGTCCCGGGCTCCGACTCGTCGGCGTTGACCACGAGGTAATGCGGTTTGCCGTCGCCCTGTGGGATGAACTGCCACTTCATCCCGGTCGGGAAGCCGGCGCCGCCGCGGCCGCGGAGCCCGGAGTCCTTGACGTAGGCGATGACGTCGTCCGGGGCCATCGAGAGGGCCTTGCGGGCGCCTTCGTAGCCGTCGTGGCGCAGGTAGGTCTCCAGCGTCCAGGACTCGGGGGCGTCCCAGAAGGCGGACAGGACGGGGGCGAGGACCTTCTCCGGACTGGTCGTTCCTCCGGCGTGCGGCCCGGGGGCCCCGCCGAACTCGGCTGCCACGGTCATCACTCCCCCTCCTCGGATGCAGGACCGGCCGGGCGGTCAGGGTCGGCGGCCGAGGTCTGCTGCGGCGCATCATGGGAGCTCGGGTGGGTGGGCGGCGCCGCTTCGCCCGGCCGCCCGGACGCCGGCTCACCGGACGGGCCGTCCGCGGTGGCCCGCGGGGCGACGACGTGATCGGCATGACCGGGCGGGGTCTCGCCCCGGGCCAACCGCAGTCCGACCAGGGAGGCGGGGCCGGCACCGCCGGTCGCCCCGACGGCACCGGACCGGCCGTCGGGGAAGCCGGCGAGGATCCGGGCGGTCTCCTTGAAGGAGCAGAGCGGGGCGCCGCGGGTGGGTTCGACGGTCCGGCCGGCCCGCAGGTCGTCGACGAGCTGCCGGGCGGAGCGGGGCGTCTGGTTGTCGAAGAACTCCCAGTTGACCATCACGACGGGGGCGAAGTCGCAGGCGGCATTGCACTCGATGTGTTCGAGGGTGATCGTGCCGTCCTCGGTGGTCTCGTCGTTGCCGACGCCGAGGTGCTCCTGGAGTTCCTCGAAGATGGCGTCGCCGCCCATCACCGCGCACAGGGTGTTGGTACAGACCCCGACCTGGTAGTCGCCGCTGGGCTTGCGGCGGTACATGGAGTAGAAGGTCGAGACCGCGGTGACTTCGGCGGTGGTCAGGTCGAGCTGTTCGGCGCAGAAGCGGATGCCGGTACGGGTGACGTAGCCGTCCTCGGCCTGGACGAGGTGGAGCAGCGGCAGCAGCGCCGAGCGGGAATCGGGGTAGCGGGCGATCACCTCCTGCGCGTCCGCGGCGAGCCGGGCCTTGACGTCGGCCGGGTAGTCGGGTGCCGGAAGCCGGGGCATGCCCAGCTGGACGTCCTTGGGTGCCGGAGTGGCGTTCACCGGTCGACGCCTCCCATCACGGGGTCGATGGACGCGACGGCGACGATGACGTCGGCGACCTGGCCGCCTTCACACATCGCTGCCATGGCCTGCAGGTTGGTGAACGAGGGGTCGCGGAAGTGCACCCGGTAGGGGCGGGTGCCGCCGTCGCTGACCACGTGCACGCCCAGCTCGCCCTTGGGCGACTCGACGGCGGTGTACGTCTGTCCCGGCGGGACCCGGAAGCCCTCCGTCACCAGCTTGAAGTGGTGGATCAGGGCCTCCATCGAGGTGCCCATGATCTTCTTGATGTGGTCCAGGGAATTGCCGAGGCCATCGGGGCCGAGGGCCAACTGGGCGGGCCAGGCGATCTTCTTGTCGGCGACCATCACCGGCCCCGGCTCCAGCCGGTCCAGGCACTGTTCGACGATCCTCAGCGACTGGCGCATCTCCTCCAGCCGGATCAGGAACCGGCCGTAGGCATCGCAGGTGTCGGCCGTCGGCACCTCGAAGTCGTAGTTCTCGTATCCACAGTACGGCTGCGCCTTGCGCAGGTCATGGGGCAGTCCGGCGGAGCGGACGAGGGGCCCGGTGGCTCCGGTGGCCATACAGCCGGCCAGGTCGAGGTAGCCGATGCCCTCCATGCGCGCCTTGAAGACCGGGTTGCCGGTGGCGAGCTTGTCGTACTCGGCCATGTTCTTGTGCATCTTCTTGACGAAGGCGCGGATCTGGTCGACGGCGCCGGCCGGCAGGTCCTGGGCGAGGCCACCGGGGCGGACGTAGGCGTGGTTCATCCGGAGGCCGGTGATCAGCTCGTAGATGTCCAGGATCAGTTCCCGGTCGCGGAAGCCGTAGATCATGATCGTGGTGGCGCCCAGCTCCATGCCGCCGGTGGCGATGCACACCAGGTGGGAGGAGAGCCGGTTGAGCTCCATCAGCAGCACGCGGATCACCGAGGCCCGGTCGGGGATGTCGTCGGTGATGCCGAGCAGCTTCTCCACGGCCAGGCAGTACGCCGTCTCGTTGAAGAACGGCGTGAGGTAGTCCATCCGCGTCACGAACGTCGTGCCCTGCGTCCAGGTGCGGAATTCGAGGTTCTTCTCGATGCCGGTGTGGAGGTAGCCGATGCCGCAGCGGGCCTCGGTGACGGTCTCGCCGTCGATCTCCAGGATCAGCCGGAGGACGCCGTGGGTGGAGGGGTGCTGCGGCCCCATGTTGACGATGATCCGCTCGTCGTCGGACTTGGCGGCGGCCGCGGCGATCTCGTCCCAGTCGCCACCGGTGACGGTGTAGACGGGGCCCTCGGTGGTCTCACGGGGGGTGGCCCGGGACGTCTCGCTGGGAGTGCTCATCAGGTGTACGACCTCCGCTGGTCAGGAGCCGGGATCTGCGCGCCCTTGTACTCGACGGGAATGCCGCCGAGGGGGTAGTCCTTGCGCTGCGGGAAGCCCTGCCAGTCGTCCGGCATCATGATCCGGGTGAGCGCCGGGTGCCCGTCGAAGATCAGGCCGAAGAAGTCGTAGGTCTCGCGCTCGTGCCAGTCGTTGGTCGGGTAGACGTCGACGATCGACGGCAGGTGCGGGTCGGTGTCGGGGGCGGTGACCTCCAGCCGGATCAGCCGGTTGTGGGTGATCGAGCGCAGGTGGTAGACGGCGTGCAGCTCGCGGCCCTTGTCGCCGGGGTAGTGGACGCCGCTGACTCCGGTGCACAGCTCGAAGCGGAGCGCGGGGTCGTCGCGCAGGGTGCGCGCGGTGACCGGCAGGAACTCCCGGTGGATGTGGAAGGTGAGCTCGCCGCGGTCGACGACGGTCTTCTCGATGACGTTCTCGGGCACCAGGCCCTGTTCGTCGAGGGCGCCCTCCAGCTCGTCGGCGATCTCGTCGAAGACGCCGGCGCTTCCCCCCGCGTGACCCGGTCCGCCGTACGGGCGGGAGCTGGCGCCGGGCAGTCGGACGGTGCGGACCAGGCCGCCGTAACCGGTGGTGTCACCGCCGTTGTTGGCGCCGAACATCCCGCGGCGGGTGCCGATCACCTCGCCGGTGTCCGCGCGCTGCGCCGGGACGGCCTCGTCGGGGGCGCCCTGGGCCTTGGGGTTCGTCGGCTCGCTCACCGCAGCAGCCCTTTCTTCTTTGACGAGCGGTCCATCTCGATCAGCGGGAGTGCCTTGAGCGCCGCCGCCTCTTCCTCGTGGGCTGCCTGCACCGCGTTGACCCCGAGCTTGCTGCTCTGGATCTTCTTGTGGAGCTTGAGGATGGCGTCCATGAGCATCTCGGGGCGGGGCGGGCAGCCCGGCAGGTAGATGTCGACGGGGACGATGTGGTCGACGCCCTGCACGATCGCGTAGTTGTTGAACATGCCGCCCGAGGAGGCGCAAACCCCCATGGAGATCACCCACTTCGGGTTCGGCATCTGGTCGTAGACCTGCCGCAGCACGGGCGCCATCTTCTGGCTCACCCGGCCGGCCACGATCATCAGGTCGGCCTGCCGCGGGGAGCCGCGGAAGACCTCCATGCCGAAGCGGGCCAGGTCGTAACGCCCGGCGCCGGTGGTCATCATCTCGATGGCGCAGCAGGCCAGCCCGAAGGTCGCGGGGAAGACCGATGACTTGCGCACCCAGCCCGCGGCCTGCTCAACCGTGGTCAGCAAAAAGCCGCTGGGCAGCTTCTCTTCCAGTCCCATTGGTGCCCCCTAGTCCCATTCCAGGCCGCCGCGACGCCAGACGTAGGCGTAGGCGACGAAGACGGTGAGCGCGAAGAGGAGCATCTCGACGAGCCCGAACAGTCCCAGGGCGTCGAAGCTGACCGCCCAGGGATAGAGGAAGACGATCTCGATGTCGAAGACGATGAAGAGCATCGCCGTCAGGTAGTACTTGATCGGGAAACGACCACCGCCGGACGGCTGCGGCGTCGGCTCGATTCCGCATTCGTACGCTTCGAGCTTGGCCCGGTTGTAGCGCCTGGGGCCGATGAGCGTGGCCATGACCACGGAGAAGATCGCAAAGCCTGCCCCGAGGGCTCCCAGTACGAGGATGGGCGCGTAAGCGTTCACCGTCCTCGCTCCCTTCAGTCGACGATGACTGGATGGCGGTCCGCTCGGGCTCACCTGCTGCCGCACGGTGATCACGTATATGTGAGGCAGTTCACAAGCCCGATGCCCGCATCTTATGCCCGTCGGTCTGTGATCTGCGACACGGGGTGAGCCAACGCCTTTGTGATCTTCACCACCTGACGAAGGATCATGAAGTCGGATGACCGGTGACCTCCATACACGAAGTGCGCGAGTGATCACGAGAGGTGACATTCATCGGGGTTACCGCTGGTCAGAGCGATGGTTTCACTATCAAGGGGTGGGCCGTGCAAGCAAATTGGCGCTGGACGCGGTTCAACTGCTATATGCGCGGCGGCCGTAGACGTGACGTTCTCGTGACCCGGTCGTGATCGTCGGTACGTGCTCCGGTTCACGAGCGCGGGGGTGGATTCACCGAACTTCGGGGCGGTGCGCGGCCGGCCGACGCCCGACGATCGGTCACGGGAACATAACGGACACTCATGAGTGACCTATCCCACGCGATTTGAAGTCATAAGACCTTGACGTCCGGGAAGCCTTGGCGTGGCGGATCAAGAAGTGATAAGCGCACCCGGAGGCCGCGGCGGACATCAAATGCCGTGCGTAGGAACATGATCGCGAAATTCGGACATCGCGTCAGCGGCGCAGCGGCTGACGAAAAGTCCGTTTTATTCGTCGTGCGCACGTCAAGTGTGGCGCACTCCACCTTTGTTGGCAGCAACCTGCGGCTCCTGATAGCCGTGGTGCCATGTCCCCGAACGCACTCATACCCAGCCACCGGAAGCCCCGCCGCTCCGCGTCCTCGCGGGCCCTGCGTGCGGGCGTGACCGGTGGCTTCCTCACCCTCGCGGTGACCGGCGCGACCGTGCCGGCCAATGCCGTCGAGAAGCCCGTCTCCGAGACCCAGGAGATGCCCACCATCACGACGGCGCTGGCCACCAGCGCCGCCAAGAGCGCCGATGCCGCCCAGCAGGCCGCGTTCAGCTACGAGCGGCAGGCACTGCAGGACGCAGCCGCCGCGAAGGCTGACAAGGCCGCGGACAAGGCGAAGGCCGCAGCGGAGAAGAAGGCCAAGGCCGAGGCAGAGGCGAAGAAGGCCGCCGACGAGGCCCGCCAGGCCAAGGAAGCCGCGCAGACCCGCGCTTCCCGCTCCGACGCGCGCACCACGCTCTCCGCCGTCTCCGACGCCCCCTCCACCGGCTCCGGCAGCGTCGCCACCCTCGTCTCCTTCCTGAAGGCGCAGCTCGGCAAGGCGTACGTGCTCGGCTCCAGCGGCCCGTCCTCGTACGACTGCTCCGGCCTGACCCAGGCCGCGTTCTCCCAGGTCGGCATCGACCTGCCGCGCGTCTCGCAGAGCCAGTCGACTACCGGCACCCAGGTCGGCCTCGGCAACCTCCAGGTCGGCGACATCCTCTACTGGGGCAGCGCCGGCAGCGCCTACCACGTCGCCGTCTACGTCGGGAACGGCAACTTCATCGGCGCCCAGAACCCGAGCACCGGCATCGTCGAGCGCCCCCTGAGCTACGACATGCCCACCGGCGCGGTGCGCGTCCTGTAAAGGCCGCTCCTCCGGACCGCTCTACGGAACCGCCCCTTCCCCGCTCGGGAGGGGCGGTTCCGCGTTGTCCGGGCCGAGCGGAGGCGCCCGGCGGCCGTTTCGCGCCGCCCGGCGCACCGATCCGGTCAGCTGACGGCCGTCGGACCGCGCAGGCAGCTACCGATGCGCCGGGCGCGCGTTGCACCTCTCGTCACGGTCCGCACCCGGGCCCGCCGCCCCCGGCGGCAGCCGGGTGCGGCCAACGTCGCGCTCCGGCGCCGGCCGAGAGGAACCCCGCTCCCCGATGAACCCGCACGCCACCGCCCGCCGCACCGTCACCCGGGCCGTACTCACCGCCGCCCTGGCCACCGCCCTCGGCATGGGCGCGGTGCACACCGCCACCGCGACTCCGGCCGCCCCGGCCCGTACTGCCGACCCCGGCGGGTGGAGCCAGGACGGGCTGCACCTGAACGCCGCCGACAACAAGAAGGTCGACGCGTTCGTGGACCGCGCCCGGCAGGCGGAACGGTCCATCAGCCCCCAGGTCCGCACCGCCGCCCTGCTCAGCCACGCCACCGTCGTCGGCTTCGCACAGCGGCTGAAGTCCCCCGACTCGCTCAAGCGGAAGGTGGCCAGCCGGATGCAGGAGACCCCCGGGCAGAGCGTCGAGACCTCCCTCGCCCAGCTCAACGACGCGGTCCGCTACACCCTCCAGTGGCCCTCCGGCCAGTACACCCAGGGCGTCACCGAGGTCGCCGGACTGCTCTCCTCCTGGGGCAACGACAGCACCCGCTGGTCCAACACCTGGAGCCGCGCCAAGGGCTACAAGGCCATCAACGCCGCCTGGCGCGCCCCCCGCTCGGGCCAGGTCTTCGAGGTCCAGTTCCACACCCCGCAGAGCAAGGCCGCCCAACTCCAGACCCACAAGATCTACGAGGAGCAGCGGCTGCCGGGCACGCCTCCGGAGAGGGTGCGTGAGCTCCAGGCCCAGCAGGACGCGATCTTCGCCGCGGTACCGGTACCGGCCGGCGCGGAGCGGCTGACCGCGCCGGTGCGCCGCACCCCCGCGCCCGCGCCCGCCCCCGCGTCGCTCTTCGCCCGGGCCGCCACCGCCTGACCCCGGCCCTGGTCGCCGGCCGTCAGTCCTTGATGAACTCCAACAGGTCCGCGTTGAGCCGGGCGTGGTGGCTGGCGTAGAGGCCGTGGCCGGCGTCCGGGTACTCCTTGTAGACGGCGCCCGGGATCAGTTCCGCGGTCCGCCGGCCGGTGACGTCGATCGGCGCGGAGAAGTCGGCCGCGCCGTGCACGACCAGGGTCGGGACGTCGATCTCGGGCAGCCCCGCCCGGTGGTCGGTGTGGAAGACCGCCTGCTGCACCTGCTGGGTCGCGAACGGCGTGCAGGACATCACCTGCTGGATGGTGAAGTCGACCATGAGGGGGTGGACGTCGTTGCCCAGGTGGGTGGCGAAGAAGATCTGCGCCTGACGGGCCATCCACCGGGGCCGGTCGGTCCGCAGCAGCGCCATCGACTCCTCGAAGGCGGCCTCCGGCAGCCCCGCGGGGTTGTCCTCGGTCCACTTCATGAACGGCAGGGTCGCCGCGAGGAACGCGGCCCGGCGGACCCGCCCGGAACCGTGCCGGGCCAGATAGCGGGCGACCTCCGCACCACCCAGCGAATGCCCGATCAAGGTCACCCCGTCCAGACCGAGGTGGTCCAGCAGGGCGGCCAGGTCCTCCGAGGTCGCATCGGTGTCGTAGCCGCCGGAGGGCCGGTCCGAGCGGCCGTGCCCGCGACGGTCGAGTGCGATGCAGCGGAAGCCCTGCGCCACGAAGTAGGGGATCTGGTACTCCCACATGTCGGTGGTGAGCATCGCACTCGACACGAACACCAGCGGCTCGCCCTGGCCGTACTCCTCGTACCAGAGCCGGGTCCCGTCGTGACCTTCGAAGAACATGGCGCTTCCTCCCGTTATGGTGCGTTCCGCCGCATCCGCTTGCGACGCGTCCCACGATGCCGGGGCGGGAGGGGTGGCTCAATTACTTCCGACGTCATGGGAGTTGGGCCGAAGACCGGAGACCGCCCGCATCCCCTACGGGCGGTCCCGGCCGCGGCCGGCCGGTGGCCGTTACCAGCCAGCGCCCGCCGGCTGCCGGGTGGTGGCGTTGAGCCGGTTGAACAGGTTGGTCAGGCCGATGGTCAGCGTGAGCGCCGCCAGTTGCTTCTCGTCGAAGTGGTCGGCGGCGGCGTCCCAGACGGCGTCCGGCACCGGGTCGGAGCTGTCCGCGAGCCGGGTCACGACCTCGGTGAGGGCGAGCGCGGCCCGCTCCTCGGCGCTGAAGTACGGCGCCTCCCGCCAGGCCGCCACCGCGAACAGCTTGTCGTCACTGACCCCCGCCTTGCGGGCGTTCTTGACCCCGCCGTCGACGCAGTAGCTGCACCCGTTGATCTGGCTGGCCCGCAGGTGCACCAGCTCCAGGGTCTCCTCCGGCACCCCGCCCTTGCGGGTCGCCTTCGCCACGTCGAGGAGCGGCTGCATGGCCTCCGGAATGACCACCGCGGGGTTCTTCATCCGTGCTTCCATCACTGCTCTCCTTAAGGATCCCGATGTATCGCAACCGGCGGCGGCGTCGTGCCGTGTGGTGCCCGACTCCGCGCCGTCACTGCACTGACGGATCCCGCCCGGAGAATGTGACAACGGGCCGGCCCCTTTTTTCCGGGGCCGGCCCGCGACGTCATCGCGCCTGGTCAGGCGCGGTTCAGCGGCTGCTGCCGAGCAGTGGCTCGGGGCGCGTCACGCCTTCGGCGCGACCTTGCTCAGACCGTTGATGATCCGGTCCATCGCGTCGCCGCCCGTCGGGTCGGTGAGGTTGGCCAGCATCTTGAGCGTGAAGCGCATCAGCAGCGGGTGGGTCAGACCGCGCTGGGTGGCGATCTGCATCACCTTGGGGTTGCCGATCAGCTTCACGAACGCCCGGCCGAGGGAGTAGTAGCCGCCGTAGGTGTCCTTGAGGACCTTCGGATAGCGGTGCAGCGCCAGCTCCCGCTGGGCGTACGTGGCACGGGCCTGCGCCTGCACGATCACCTCGGCGGCGAGGGCGCCGGACTCCATGGCGTACGCGATGCCCTCACCGTTGAACGGGTTGACCAGCCCGCCGGCGTCGCCGACCAGGAGGAGGCCCTTGGTGTAGTGCGGCTGGCGGTTGAAGGCCATCGGGAGGGCCGCGCCGCGGATCGGACCGGTCATGTTCTCCGGGGTGTAGCCCCAGTCGGCGGGCATCGACGCGCACCACGCCTTGAGGATCTCCCGCCAGTCCAGCTCCTTGAAGGAGGCCGAGGTGTTCAGCACGCCGAGCCCCACGTTGGAGGTGCCGTCGCCCATGCCGAAGATCCAGCCGTAGCCCGGCAGCAGCCGGTCCTGGGCACCCCGGCGGTCCCACAGCTCCAGCCAGGACTCCAGGTAGTCGTCGTCGTGCCGCGGCGAGGTGAAGTACGTCCGCACCGCGACGCCCATCGGCCGGTCCTCGCGCCGGTGCAGCCCCATCGCCAGCGACAGCCGGGTGGAGTTGCCGTCGGCGGCGACCACGATCGGGGCGTGGAAGGTCACCGGTGCCATGTCTTTCGAATCAGACCCAGCTTCGCCGAGCTTGGCGTGCACGCCGGTGATGTGCCCGGTCAGCTCGTTGACGATCGGCGCGCCCACGTTGCACCGCTCGTAGAGCCGGGCACCGGCCTTCTGCGCCTGCCGGGCCAGCTGCTCGTCGAAGTCGTCCCGCTTGCGGACCAGACCGTAATCCGGGAAGGAGGCGAGTTCCGGCCAGTCGAGCTGGAGCCGGGAGCCGCCGCCGATGATGCGCAGACCCTTGTTGCGCAGCCAGCCGGCCTCTTCGGAGATGTCGATGCCCATCGCGATCAACTGCTTGGTGGCGCGCGGGGTGAGCCCGTCACCGCAGACCTTCTCGCGCGGGAACGCCGTCTTCTCCAGGAGCAGCACGTCCAGACCGGACTTGGCGAGGTGATAGGCGGTGGTCGCGCCGGCCGGCCCGGCACCGACGACGATCACATCCGCGCTGTGCTCCGATCGGGGTGTGGTCACGGACGCGGTCACGGACGCGGACTCGGTCACGGCATTTTCTCCCGAAAGTCGATATCTGGATATCCGGTCTGGATATCTGGGTGCCGACCGGCACTGGGCAGGTGCAGTCTATGGGGGCCTTGATGATCGGAAACTGAAGGGTTGTCCCATGACGCCTGCGCCCGCCCCCCGGCCCACGCGCCCCCTCCCCGCCGTCGAACTGCGGATACCCACCGACGAGGACGCACTGCACTGGCACCGGGTCTTCAACGACCCCGAGGTGATGGAGTTCCACGGCGGCGCCCCCGCCGAACTCTCGGTCTACGAGGAGCTCACCGCCCGCCAGCGCCGCCACCACGCCGAACGGGGCTTCTGCCTCTACACCCTGCTGGACCCGGCGGACGGCGCGGTCATCGGCTTCACCGGCGCCCAGCCCTGGCCCAGGGAGTGGGGCCCGACCGGCGAGATCGAGATCGGCTGGCGACTGGGCCGGGCGTACTGGGGCAAGGGGTACGCCACGACGGCCGCGCAGCGGGCGCTGGACGTCGTACGGGCGGCCAAGGTCCGCGAGGTGGTGGCGATGGTGGACACCCGCAACGCCCGGTCGATCGCGGTGACCCGACGCCTGGGGATGCGCCTGGGCGAGACGTTCCAGAGACCGGCCAGCGAGCGGACGGCCCACTGCTACCGGCTGGTCCTCTGACCCGGGGGCGGGATTTCCGACCCCGGGACGGGATGTCCGCCCCGGGGCGCGCTGCGGGCCCGGCCGAGGGGCGGGGCGGGAACTCAGGCCCGGCACCGGAGGAATCCCCACCGCACCAGAAATGACCGAAACAAAAGCACCGCCGACGCATCCATTGCCGCACCCCGAGTGTCTCAAGGGAGAGCGGCACTCTCATGTGCCCGCACTGCAGGGGTATTTGGAGCATCCACTTGAAAATTGGCATCAAAGGCATCAAGGGCATGCGGCGCGCGACCGCGGTGGCCGTCACCACCGGAGCCGTCCTGACCGCCGGAGCGTTCGGCTCACAGGCGCAGGCCGCCACCCTCCCCACGCCCAGCATCACCGCCGCCGGCGGCTTCGTGATGAACAACGGCACCGGCTCGACGCTCTTCGCCAAGGCCGCGGACACCCGCCGGTCCACCGGCTCCACCACCAAGATCATGACGGCCCGGGTGGTGCTGGCCCAGAAGAACCTCAACCTGGATTCCAAGGTCACGGTTCAGAAGGCGTACAGCGACTACATCGTCAACAACGACTGGGCCTCGTCGGCCCATCTGATCGTCGGCGACAAGGTGACGGTCCGCCAGCTGCTCTACGGGCTGATGCTCCCGTCCGGCTGCGACGCCGCGTACGCGCTGGCCGACACGTACGGCACCGGCGCGACCCGGGACGCCCGGGTGAAGTCGTTCATCGGCCAGATGAACGCCACCGCCAAGAGCCTGGGGATGAAGAACAGCCACTTCGACTCGTTCGACGGCATAGGGCGTGGCACGAACTACTCGACGCCGCGCGATCTGACCAAGCTCGCCAGCAACGCGATGAAGTTCTCCACGTTCCGCACGGTCGTGGGCACCAAGTCCACCAAGCAGAAGGTCACGACGAAGAGCGGCGGCTACCGCTACATGTCGTGGACCAACACCAACAACCTGCTCGGCAGCTACCAGGGCACCATCGGTGTGAAGACCGGCTCGGGCCCGGAGGCCAAGTACTGCCTGGTCTTCGCCGCCACCCGCGGCGGAAAGACCGTCATCGGCGCGGTCCTGTCCTCCTCGTCCCTGGACAACCGCACCGCGGACGCCAAGAAGCTGATGGACTACGCGTTCAAGAAGTAGCCGGCGACCGCGGCAGCCCGGGAGGCCGTAGCCCATCCCGGGGCCACCGCACTCCGGCCCAAGAAGCCGCCCCCGACCGTGAGACCACGGGCGGGGGCGGTTTCTTTGGGGCGTCGGTGTGCCGTCGGCCAGGCTCCGACTCCCGGCTCAGCCCTCGACCGGCTTGGTGCCCCGGTGCAGCGCCACGACCCCACCGGTCAAGTTCCGCCAGGCGACCTCGGTCCAGCCCACGCCCTGGAGTCGGGCGGCCAGCTCGGGCTGGTTGGGCCAGGTGCGGATGGACTCCGCGAGGTAGACGTACGCCTCCGGGTTGCTGCTGACCGCGCGGGCGACCGGCGGCAGCGCCCGCATCAGGTACTCGGTGTAGACGGTCCGGAACGGCGCCCAGGTCGGCTCGCTGAACTCGCAGATCACCACCCGCCCACCGGGCTTGGTGACGCGGTACAGCTCGGCCAGCGCGGCATCGGTCTCCTGGATGTTGCGCAGCCCGAAGGAGATGGTGACGGCGTCGAACACCCCGTCCGCGAACGGCAGCCGGGTCCCGTCCCCCGCCGTGAACGGCAACCACGGGTGCCGCTTCTTGCCCTCCCGCAGCATCCCGACCGAGAAGTCGCACGGCACGACGTACGCCCCGGTCCGCGCGAACGGCAGCGAGGAGGTACCGGTCCCGGCCGCGAGGTCGAGCACCCGCTCGGCGGGCCGCGCGGCCACCGCACGGTCCACCTCCTTGCGCCAGAGCCGCGCCTGGCCCAGGGAGAGCACGTCATTGGTGAGGTCGTACCGTGCCGCCACGTCGTCGAACATCGCGGCGACTTCGTGCGGCTGCTTGTCCAGGGATGCTCGGGTCACCCGGCCATTGTCCACCGTGCGGAACCGGCCCCCGGCACCGGGCGGCCCGACGGGCCCGCGGCGCGGCGAGCGGGGCCGGCGGAGCGGTTGGTCGGGGACGGCCGTCATGCCCCCCTCTGACATTCCGGGCGGTCGAGCGGTGCGTAGCGCATCGTGAGCGGCCGGGCGACGGCCGTCCCCGCGATCAAGATCATGCCGGGCTGAATCGCCCGTTCCGCTTCCGTTGACACCGCCCTGACGTGCAGGTGGCGGGCCCTGACGGGTTCTTGACGGGGACGCGTCGGCGACGGGGCCGCCGCCTCGGGTCAGCGGCGGCGGTGGACCAGGCGGCCGGCGAGGACGGTGGCCAGACAGGTGCCGTCCGGGGCGAAGACGGCGAAATCGGCCGGGGCACCGGGCGCGAGGGCGGCGACCGGATGGGGCGGGCCCTCGGGGGCCACGGCCCGGCCACCGGTCTGCCGGAGACCGGACCGCTGCACCGCCGTACGGACCGCGGGGCGGGTGAACGGGCCGGCCAACGAGGTGGTGCCGGCGGCCAGCAGGCGCTGGAGGCCGCGCCGGGCACTGGCGCCCCAGCGGGTCTCGGTCATGGGGAGGGCAGCCAGCGCCGCGCCGGTCAGCGGCTCGGCGCCGAGTTCGGCGGCCTCGCGCGGATCGGGGTGGTAGGCGCCCTCCAGCAGCGCCGCGCCGTCCGGTTCATGGCGGCCGGGGGTCAGGGTCCCGTCCCACTCCCGGATCCGGACCCCCGTGCCGTACGCCGCCAGCAGTTCCTCGTACGGGCCGACGGCGGCCAGCCGGTCGCCGTCGACGACGACCGCGTACCCGGTCAGCGGCTCGGCGTCCTTACCGGGGCCGAGCCGGACGGCCCGCGCCTTGTGGAGCGTCAGCATCCCTGTACCGCTGATCCGTCGGCGTTCGCGGCGGTCAGTTGGCGTCGACGAGCTTCAGTTCGGGGTGGGCGGTGCCGCCCTCGATGGCCGTCGAGGAGAGGTGCGAGACGACCCGGTCGTCGACCGGGTCGTTGGCCGGGTCGTCGTGCACGACGAGGTGCTCGTACGTCGTCGCACGCTGCGCCGGGACCCGGCCCGCCTTACGGATCAGGTCGATGATCTCCTGGCGGTTGGAGCGGTGCTTGGCACCGGCCGAGGAGACCACGTTCTCCTCCAGCATGATCGAGCCGAGGTCGTCCGCGCCGTAGTGCAGCGACAGCTGGCCGACCTCCTTGCCGGTGGTCAGCCACGAGCCCTGGATGTGGGCGACGTTGTCGAGGAAGATCCGGGCGATGGCGATCATGCGCAGGTACTCGAAGAGGGTGGCCTGCGTCTGGCCCTTCAGGTGGTTGTTCTCCGGCTGGTAGGTGTACGGGATGAAGGCGCGGAAGCCGCCCGTACGGTCCTGGACGTCGCGGATCATCCGCAGGTGCTCGATCCGCTCGGCGTTGGTCTCGCCGGTGCCCATGAGCATCGTGGACGTCGACTCCACGCCCAGCTGGTGCGCCGTCTCCATGATCTCCAGCCAGCGCTCGCCGGACTCCTTCAGCGGGGCGATGGCCTTGCGGGGGCGGGCCGGGAGGAGTTCAGCACCGGCGCCGGCGAACGAGTCGAGGCCCGCGGCGTGGATCCGGGAGATCGCCTCCTCGACGGAGACCTTGGAGATCCGCGCCATGTGCTCGACCTCGGAGGCGCCGAGGGAGTGGATGACCAGCTGCGGGAACGCCTTCTTGATGGCCGAGAAGTGCTCTTCGTAGTACTCGACGCCGTAGTCCGGGTGGTGGCCGCCCTGGAACATGATCTGGGTGCCGCCCAGTTCGACGGTCTCCGCGCAGCGCCGCAGGATGTCGTCGAGGTCGCGGGTCCAGCCCTTGGCGGTGTCCTTGGGCGCGGCGTAGAAGGCGCAGAACTTGCAGGCCGTCACGCAGACGTTGGTGTAGTTGATGTTGCGCTCGATGATGTACGTCGCGATGTGCTCCGTACCGGCGTAACGGCGGCGGCGGATGGCGTCGGCGGCCTGGCCCAGTGCGTGCAGCGGCGCGGAGCGGTAGAGGTCGAGCGCCTCCTCCGGCGTGATGCGGCCGCCCTGTGCGGCGCGGTCGAGTACGGCTGTGACATCAAAAGACTTGAGGTCGGCGTTCTCGGTCACCGGGGCGTCCCTTTCGGAGGCGGACAAACAGTAAGCACTGAAGGACTGAACCAGCGTACGCCAGGGGTCTGACGGTGTGGGTGGGGGTTGGTCCGCGGGCGGAGCGACCGGCCCGCCGGCACGGGCGGGGCCGGCCCCACCGGCCCGTTCACCCGCCGGTGGGGCCGCCCGTCGGCCGTCGCGCTTCCCGTCAGCCGCCGCTCTTCGTCAGGGTCGCCTTCGGGGTGCCGCCCCGCTTGTCGTCCGAGGTGAAGATGAGCGCGCCGTCCTTGCCGAGGGTGTACGTCACGGTGGAGGTGTTGCCCGTGCAGCCCGGCCCCTGTCTGCCGTCGGGGCTCTCCCGTAGGACCAGCTTGTTGCCGGAGACCGACACCAGCTTCGCCTCGGACTGACAGCGCACCAGCACCACGTCGTACGTGGTCCGTACGACGACATCGCCCTCGTTGCCGGCCTTGATGACGCTGGTCATGGTGCCGTTGGGAAACCCGTTCGCCATGGTGACGGTGCCGCTCCAGGTGCCGAGGAAGCCCGTGGGGACGCCCTTGCCGGTGGCTTCGGTGGGCGCGGCCGTCGGGGTGTGCCCGGTCGGCGGCGTGGCGGCCGAGCCGCCGCCCCCCGGCCCCTTGAGCACGGCGAAGAACACTGTGGCAGTGGTGGCGACCGCCAGCGCGCCGGCCACCGAGAGCACCAGCGTGCAGCTCATCCGCCGGGGCCGGTCCGCGCCGCCGAGCACACCGCTGAGCGCGATCTGCCGCTCCTTGGGGACGGCAGCCGGGGACGCCGCGGAGCCGGTCGGCAGATCGGCGAGACCGGACGGGGAAGACGAAGGAGAGGCGGAGGGAGAGGGAGCAGGAGAGGGAGATGAGGACAGTGACGGGGGTGTGGGCGGCAGCGGGGGCGCGGCGGGCGGGGCGCCGGCCACCGGCCAAGCGGACGGCGCCGTAGCCGGCCCGCCGCTCTGCGCCCGCGGATCGAACGCGATCAACCCGGACCCCGCCTCGAAGCCGAACCCCGACGCCGAACCGGCAGCACCGGCAGCACCAGGAGCGCCGGTTTCCACACCTGCACCACCCAAGGCGCCCGCGTACGCCCCATCCGCCCTGTCGGCACCGGCCTCCGGGCCCTCCGGGACCGCCGGGCCCCCGCCCTCCTCCGCGTCCAGGTCCAGCAGCGCCACCACCTGTCGGCTGACCTGCTCGACCAGGGGGCCCGGCAGCCAGCCGGCACGCACCAGCCCGGCCACCCCGCCGCTGCCCTCCCCCGCGAGTCGTGCCGCGACCAGGTCGGGCGCGGGCCGCCGGGCGGGGTCCTTGGCCAGGCAGGCGGCCACCAGTTCCCGCAGCCCGCCGGTGAGTTCCGGGCCCAGTTCGGGTTCCTCGTGCACCACCTTGTAGAGCAGCGTGGCGGACGAGTCCCCGGAGAACGGGCCGGCCCCGGTTGCCGCGAACGCCAGTACCGCCCCCAGGGAGAAGACGTCGGCGGCGCCCTCCGCGCCCTTGCCGAGGATCTGCTCGGGCGCCATGTAGCCGGGCGAGCCGACCGAGACCCCGGTGGAGGTCAGTGCGGCGGCGCCGTCCGTGGCCCGGGCGATCCCGAAGTCGATCAGCCGGGGCCCGTCGAGCGTCAGCAGCACGTTGGAGGGCTTGACGTCCCGGTGGACGAGCCCCCGTGCGTGCACCGCGGTCAGCGCCTCGGCCAGGCCGGCGCCGAGGGTCCGTACGGAGTGTTCGGCGAGCGGGCCGTGGTCGACGACCGCCCGGGCCAGGGAGGGGCCGGCGACGTAACCGGTGGCGACCCAGGGGACGGGGGCGTCGGGGTCGGCGTCCAGGACGGGCGCGGTCCAGGCGCCGCCGACCCGCCGCGCCGAGGCGACCTCGCGTCGGAAGCGGGCCCGGAACTGTTCGTCGGCGGCGTACTGGGCATGCACGGCCTTCACCGCGACGGTCCGCCCGCCGGCGCTGCGCCCCAGGTAGACGCGTCCCATTCCGCCCGCGCCCAGGCGGCCGAGCAGCCGGTATCCGCCCAGGGCCCGTGGGTCCTCGTCGGCCAGCGGTTCCATGGCGCCTCCCCCTCCAAGACGGCGGCCCCAGCTTATGACCCAGTTCATGGCGCGTTCCGGAAACCCCCGTCCCGCTTTCCGCATCAAACAGGGCACAAGCCGACCATCCGCCCCGCGACTCCTTGCTCAGGGTCCGTCCATCGGGAGATCGGGAGAACGCCCATGTACCGCACCCCCGGGGACCGCCCACACGACCCGCGCCAGGAGTACCGCAGCGGGCGTCGCGGCCTGCTGAGGCACTCCCGCTTCCTCGGGCGCGGCCGTTCCGCCCGGCGTACCGCGGAGGGCCGGCAGGACGCGCGCCCCCGGTGGCGCGCGTCCTTCCTCACCGGCCTGGTGGCCGTGGTCGGCCTCTGCGCCTATCCGACCGTCAAGTACCTGGACGTGCTCAACGACACCGGTGAGCCGATGTCGTTCAGCCGGGCGCTGCCCGACGGCGTGCCCGGCCCGGTGCGGGCGTCCGTGGCGGACCCGGCCGTGCGGATGCCGACCGGCCCGCATGCCGCGTTCCGTACGTCCGCCACGCTCGGCGACGGCACGAAGATCGGCGTCACCACCCTGCACGGCAAAAAGTCCGGGTTCACCGGCAAGGTGTGGGTCTGGGCGCCCAAGGAGTACTACGAGGACCGCTACCGGAACAGCGCGTTCCCGGTCCTGATCGCCCTACCGGGCAGTTACGGCTACCCCGCCAATTACTGGGCGGCGACCGGCCACAAGCTCCAGCAGGCCGTCAGCGACCTGGCGGCCCTGGGCCGCAGCCAGCCGTTCCTCCTCGTGATGCCGGTCCTCAACCCCGACAAGCACTACTACGACGGCAGCGACATCCCGGGGCAGCCCAAGATGGGCACCTGGATGTCCGACGACGTCCCCGACCTGGTCAAGGCCAACTTCCGGACGTTCACCAGCCGCGACGGCTGGGCGTTCATGGGGTCCTCGTCCGGTGGTTTCGTCGCCCTGAAGCAGGTCCTCCAGCACCCGGACCGCTTCAAGGCGGTGATCGCCAGCGGCCCGGACACCCGCCCGGACTCGCCGCTGTGGCGCGGCCACCGGAGGGAGCAGCGGGCCAACGACCCGGAGCTGCTGGCACAGCACCTGGCCACCCGCCCCGGCGCCCCCGATGTGTACGTGCAGTTCCAGATCGGCACGAAGGAGAGCGGCCGGGCCAACCTGGAGCGCTTCGTGCAGCGGTACGCCAAGGGGCCGGTCCACGCCCAGCTGCACGTCATCGAGGACGGTGGCCACAACGCCCGCAGCTATCTCCGCGGGATGCGGGACGCGAGCCTGGAGGCCGTCAGCCGGGTCCTCCGCAGCCCGACACCGGCACCGTAGGCGCGTGGGGGCCGGTGGGCGCCCGGCGGAACCGATGGGCCCCGTCCGCCGGCCACGCGGCACCGGCCATGATCCACCGCCCTAGCGGCGGTCGTCAGCCCCCGCCGGCAGCAGCTCCACCTTCACGTCGGCCGGGAACCCGGTGGTCGGACCCACCCGCCGGGCGAACTCGGTGACGCCGCGCAGCTGGTCCGGCCCGAACCGGAAGTCCAGGGTGGTGAAGTACCGCTCCAGCAGCGCCTCGTCGAAGTACTCCCAGCGGGCGGCCTGCTCGGCGACCTTGCCGACCTCCTCCAGCGAGAGGTCCCGCGAGGCCAGGAACGCCTCGTGCACCTTCTGGACCACCCCCGGCTCGCGCTCCAGGTAGTCGCGCCGGGCCGCCCAGACGGCGAAGACGAACGGGAGTCCCGTCCAGTCCTTCCACATCTGGCCCAGGTCGTGGACGTCCAGGCCGAGCTTGGGTGCGTCGTGCAGGTTGGCCCGGAGCGCGGCATCGCCGATCAACACCGCGGCCTCGGCCTCCTGCATCATCAGCCCGAGGTCCGGCGGGCAGGTGAAGTAGTCGGGCTGCACCCCGATCTTCTCGGCGAGCAGCAACTGCGCCAGCCGGACGGAGGTCCGCGAGGTCGACCCGAGGGCGACCCGGGCGCCGTCCAGCTTCTCCAGCGGCTTCTGCGAAACGATCACGCAGGACATGACCGGCCCGTCACAGCCGACCGCGAGGTCGGGGAAGGCGACGAGGTCGTCGGCGGCCCGCAGGAACTCGACGAGCGTGATCGGCGCGATGTCGAGCTCCCCGCGCACCAGCCGCTCGCTGAGCTTCTCGGGGGTGTCCTTGGTGAGGTCCAGATCGAGGAGGGTGCCCGTACGGGCCAGGCCCCAGTAAAGGGGCAGGCAGTTCAGGAACTGGATGTGGCCCACTCGCGGCCGGCTGCGACGGTGGTCTGCGTCGGCTCCCGCGAGTGCGTCTCCAAAGGTTGAATTGTCCACATGCGGAGGCTAGACCCGGCGCTTCCGGCGCCGGACGCCGGGGGCCCGGTGTTGCCTTTTCCGCTCCCGGCCAAACGTGATCTTTAGCTCTTCCACCTCCGGAGCGCACCGTGCTAGGCTCAGGCCAAGTTGCAGTTTGGTTTCCCTTGCAGTACAGAGCCTGCGGAGCATGTGACCCGCAGGCTTTTGTAGTTTTCAGACTTCTTTGCAGGTTCTGGAGCAGGGCAACCCTTTGGCCCAAGGAGGGCTCATGGCTACCGGAACCGTCAAGTGGTTCAACGCTGAAAAGGGCTTCGGCTTCATCGCCCAGGACGGCGGCGGCCCGGATGTCTTCGTCCACTACTCGGCGATCAACGCCTCTGGTTTCCGCTCCCTTGAGGAGAACCAGCAGGTCACCTTCGACGTCACCCAGGGCCCGAAGGGCCCGCAGGCGGAGAACGTTTCGCCGGCCTGATGTAACCGCTCGGGTCGTTCTCATCTGATCGACCAGTAGCACCCAAGGAGCCCCCCTCCACCTTCGGGCGGAGAGTGGGGCTCCTGCCTTTTGTACACTCTTTCGTACACCCCGGCCGTCGCCCGCTTTTCCCGCTCGCCCGCGCGCCGGAAAATGAATACCAGGTGAATAACCACCGCCCCGAGGCCGCGGGGCAGCGCATCGCACGGGTCGCCCGCCGTCCGGCGCCGCCCCCATGTGGCCCGGCCCCCGCCCCCGGAGCCCGTCGGTGATCCCGCTCCACCGGATACGGAACGAATAATTCCCCGAACCGGAACGCCCGGGAATACGCATCCGCGGGAAGACCGGGAAGAGCGGATTGCGCATTTCCTGGATTCTCGCGGCGCGGAAAATCTTCCCCAATTCCCGCCGGAACCCGCTGCCGTGGCCGTCGCACGCGCGCCCCGGCAGGCCCCGGCACGGCACTGGCCTGCGGACTCCCCTGGGCACGCGGCCCGTGGCACCCCACTGATCGGAGACCACCCACCGAATTCGGGCGGGCCCGGAAAAACCGGACCTTCGGCCGAATCGGGAAACCGTTCCTGGTGATTGCAGTACCGATCGATGCGATCACGGAAAGTGGCCACACGGCCACATGACAGGTCCTACCGTGGGCAGAATGAGCGAGAACATGCCCCCGCAGAAGCCCTGCCCGGACTGCGGTGGTGCGGGCACCGTCGAGTGGGAGACCCCCGGCGGCCACAAGGTCACCACGCAGTGCTCCGGCTGCGCCGGCACCGGAACCGTCCTGGCATAGGGGAGAGAGACCATGGCGGCCTTCAGCAGGAACGGCAAGCCGGTCGGCCTGGACGCCCAGTACGTCGGCAGGCTTCCGTGCGCGGTCTGTGGACTGCGGCCGATGAAGCTACCCGGCCGGGAGGGCGGCGTGTGCATTCCCTGCTACGCCGAGGAACGGGCGGCGGCCGGGCGGCGGGCCGCGTCGGCCGGTGCGTGGGTGGCCGCGAGCTTCGTCGGCGACCCGTGTCTGGCGTGCGGTTCGCGGTCGGTGGACGCCAACGGGTGGGCGTTCTGGTGCAACTCGTGCCAGATGCAGACGGCGGTGGCGTTGCCCCCGCGCTGAGGCCGGGAAGACGACGGGCTGCCGCCGGCCACGGGTTGGCGCGGGACCGTTCCGGGCGGAGGAGTCCGCGGCACGGCAGGAAGACCCCGTGCCACCTCCCCCACAGAGGTGACACGGGGTTCCAGTCTGACGCGCGGAGGGCCGTGGCTCCAGAGCCGGGCCACTCCCTTTCGTAAACCAGGCCACTCCCTTTCACTCCCTTTGGTAAAGCCGGGCTATTTCGTGGGCGAAGTCACGGGCGACGACGGCGCGACGGAGTTTGAGGGACGGGGTGAGGTGTCCGGTCTGTTCGGTGAACTCTGCCGGGAGGACGGTGAAGCGGCGGATGGACTCGGCGCGGGAGACCAGTTCGTTGGCGTCGTCGACGGCGTGCTGGAGGTCGGCGAGGAGGCGCTCGTCGTGGACGAGCTCGGTGAGCGGTACGTCGCGTTTCCTGGTCATTTGGCGCCAGTGGGAGAGGCCGTCGGGCTCCAGGGTGATCAGCGCGGTGACGTACGGGCGGTTGTCGCCGACGACCATGCACTGGCCCACCAGGGGGTGCGCGCGAAGGCGGTCCTCCAGGGGCGCGGGGGCGACGTTCTTGCCTCCGCTGGTCACGATGATCTCTTTCTTGCGGCCGGTGATGGTGAGGTAGCCGTCGGCGTCGAGGGCACCGAGGTCGCCGGTGGCCAGCCAACCGTCCTGGTCGGTGACCCGGTGGACGGCGCTGCGGGTGGCGTCCCAGTAGCCGGCGAAGACGTGGGCGCCGCGGAGGAGGACCTCGCCGTCGTCGGCGATGCGGACGGAGCTGCCGGGCAGCGGCCAGCCGACCGTGCCGATGCGCGGGCGGTGGGGTGGGGTGACGGTGGCCGCGGCGGTGGTCTCCGTCAGGCCGTAGCCCTCGAAGATCTCGATGCCGGCGCCGGAGTAGAAGGCGGCGAGGCGGTGGCCCAGCGGTGAGCCGCCGCAGATCGCGTAGCGGACCCTGCCCCCGAGGGCGGCGCGGATCCGGCGGTAGACGAGCGGGTCGTAGAGCTTGCGGGCGGCCTTGAGGGCGACGCCGGGGCCGGGGCCCGTCCCGTGTTCCTTGGCCTCGACGGCCTCCCCGTAGGCGCGGGCGATGCGGGCCGCGCGGTCGAAGGAGGCGGCCCGGCCCATCTTCTCGGCGGTGGCGCGGCCGGTGTTGAAGACCTTCTCCAGGACGTACGGGATGGCGAGGAGGAAGGTGGGCCGGAAGGCGGCGAGGTCGGCGAGGAGTTCGCCGGTCTGGATGCTGGCGGCGTGACCGAGGCGGACCCGGGCGCGCAGGCAGCCGATGGCGACCATGCGGCCGAAGACGTGCGAGAGGGGGAGGAAGAGGAGGGTGGCGGCGGGCTCCTCACTGACCGACGTGAAGACGGGGTGGAGGAGGGCGATGGCGTTGTCGACCTCGGCGAAGAAGTTGGCGTGGGTGAGGGCGCAGCCCTTGGGGTTGCCGGTGGTGCCGGAGGTGTAGACGAGGGTGGCCAGGACGTGCGGGGTGAGGGTGGCGCGGCGTTCGTCCACGACCTCGTCGGGAAGGTCCCGGCCGGCGTCGACGAGTTGGGCGATCGCGCCGGTGCTGAACTGCCAGAGGTGGTCGAGGGCGGGGAGTCGGCCGCGGATCTGGCTGATCAGGCGGGCCTCGTCGACGGTCTCGACGACGCAGGCGCGGGCCGTCGAGTCGTGCAGGATCCACTGCGCCTGATGGGCGGAGGAGGTCGGGTAGAGGGGGACGGTGACCAGGCCGGCGGCCCAGGCGGCGAAGTCGACGAGGGTCCACTCGTAGGACGTCCGGGCCATGATCGCGAGCCGGTCGCCCGGGCGGAGGCCGTGCGCGATCAGGCCCTTGGCGACGGCACGGACCTCTGCGGCGAACTCGGCGGCGGTGAGGTCGTGCCAGGCGCCGTTGGGCTGCTTGCGGGAGAGGACGGTGGTGTGCGGGGCCTCGGCGGCGTTGGTGAAGGGGATGTCGCCGAGCGAGCCGGTGCGGACGGGTGGGGCGAGTGGGGGGACGGAGACCTCGCGGACGGTGCCGTCGAGCAACGTCTTGTGGGGGGAGGTGAGTTGGGGGGCGGGAGTGGGGGCGGGCGCGGCCGGGCCGGGTGGGGGTGGGGATGCACTGTCCTGGTTGAACACGAGCGGCTCCTCGGTGTTGCGCGCTGGTGTTGCGGGGTGCGGGGGTGAGTGGGGGTGGGGATGCGGTAGGGGTGGTGGGTGGGGTGTTTGTGGCCGCCCCACGAGTGCGGCTGCCCCACGTATGCGGCTGTCCCGCCGGGGTCGCCTACGGGGGTGCCCTCCGCCTACGGCTGGTGGGTGGAGGCCGGAGGAACCGCCGCGGAACCCGTCCTCGGTGCCGGTCGGCCACGCGGGCGCGTCCCGCGGTGGGCGCGGCCGGGTGCGGGTGGCCCACCTGAGCGGCAGCGGAACGCGGCGGATGCGGCAAGGCACCGGCCCCTTTCGGCACTGACCCGAAGGTAACCTTACTGCGCGGTAAATTTACGCCCAGTGCCCACGCCTAGCCAATGCCCTTGCAGGGCATTCGTCTGCGGCCGCGGGACGGCGACACACCCCGCCCCCGCCCGGCAAGGGGCGGACGGGTGGCGGGCGGTGGGCGGCGGGCGTCGAGCGCCGTCGGCCCCGTCAGGCCGGGGTCCAGCGCTCGCCGCGCATGAGGCGGCCGAGGCCAGCCCAGGCGAAGTTCATCAGTGCGCCGGCGGCCTCCTTGGCCGTTGGCCGTTCGCCTTCGCCTTCGCTGGGGAGCCCGAGGGGCGAAGTGCCGTCGGCAGTGGGGGCGTTGGCCCACTCGGCGAGCGATTCGGCGGCGCCGACGAGGGCGTGGGCCAGGCCCGCCACCTCGCGGTCGGCCAGTTCGCCGGCGCAGCCCGCCTCCTTCGCGGCGGCCGCGATCAGACCGGTGACGAACCGGACGATCTCCGCCCGCATCGCGGCCACTTCGACCGCGAACGGCTCCCCCTGGGTGCGCGCCTGCTGGTGCAGCACCGCCCAGCCGTCGGGGTGTTCGGCGGTGTGGGCAAAGAAGCCGGTCAGACCGCTCCAGAGTTGGCGGTCGGCGGCGGCGTCCGGCTCCACGGCCGCGGTCACGGCCGCCACCAGGGCCGCGGACTCGCGCCGGATGACCGCGCTGAAGAGGTCTTCCTTGGAGTTGAGGTAGAGGTAGACCAGGGGCTTGGAGACGCCGGCGAGTTCGGCGATCTCGTCCATGGAGGCCGCCCGGTACCCGCGCCGCGCGAACGTCCGCACCGCGGCGTCCATCATCTGCCGCTCCCGGACCGCCCGCGGCACCCGCTTGCTCTTGGCAGCTCCCACCCTGAAGACCCTCCATCATCCCGCCCCTTTGCGGCATTTACCGCAAAGTAAGTTTACGATCTTCGCCCTCCCCGCCCGGCCGCTTGACATGGTGTGAGTCATAGCGAGACGATACGGTTCGTTTCGTTGATCGGTGTCGACATTTCGGGAGGTCTGCGCATGTCACAGCGCATGTCACAGCGCGGGTCGGTGGGTGGGTCGGTGGGTGCGTCGATGGGTGGTGGGGCGGTGGGCGCGTCGACGGTTGAGGAGCGTTTCATCGAGGCCGCGCCGGGTGTCCGGCTGTGGACCGAGCAGCGGGGGCCGGTCGGCGCGCCCCCGTTGTTGCTGGTCATGGGCGCGCAGGCCACCGGTGTCGGCTGGCCGGAGCCGCTGGTGGACGCGTTGGCCGCGCACCACCGGGTGATCCGTTACGACCACCGGGACACCGGCCGCTCCACCTGGTCGTTCGAGGACCGGCCGTACCGGATCGCCGACCTCGCGGCCGATGTGATCGCCATGCTGGACGGGCTCGGCGTCGACCGGGCGCATCTCGTCGGGCTGTCGCTGGGCGGCATGCTGACCCAGATGGTCCTCGCCGACCACCCGGACCGGCTGCTCAGCGCCACCCTGATGGGCACCTGCGCGCTCAGCACCGTCCCGTACACCCGGCCCGACGGCTCCACCGTCCCGGTGGACGAGCTGCCGGGCATCGCGCCGGAGGTGCTGGAGATGTGGGCCCGGCCCGTCGCGGACCACGGCGAAGAGGCCGAGATCGAGCGCCGGATCGCGCACTGGCGGGTGCTCGCCGGCGGGCTGCTGCCGTTCGACGCGGCGTACTACCGCGATCTGGAGCGCCGGGTCATCGCGCACACCGGGCACTCTCGCGTGGGCACCGCCCATGGGCGCGCGGACGACGGCGGGATGCTCCGCACCGCGGAGTTGGCGCGGAACGCGGTGCCGACGTTGGTGGTCTGTGCGCCGGCCGAGCCGGTGTTCCCACCGCCGCATCCGCAGCACCTCGCGCAGGCGATCAAGGGCGCGGAGCTGGTGGAGGTCCCGGGGATGGGGCATGCGCTGCCGCCGGCGGTCCACCGGCCGCTGGTGGAGGCGATCCTGGCGCACACCGGGGCGGCGCCGGTCGCGCGCTGAAGCCGTGCGCCCGCTGCGCACGACAGCGCCCCCGCGGCCTCGTACGGGCCGCGGGGGCGTTGCGCGTGCTCCGGGGGGCGGGCCCCGGTGGGTGGTGTCAGGCCGCGGCCGTGGCCGGCTCGCGCTCGGCGACGGGCTCGGCAGCGGGCTCGGCGGCGGCGGTGCCACCGATGCGGATGCTGGTGGCGCGGGCGTAGGCGTCGCGGTCCAGGATGTTCTCCCGGGCGGAGACCAGGATCGGGATGACGGACTGACCGGCCACGTTGGTGGCGGTCCGCATCATGTCCAGGATCGGGTCGATGGCCATGAGCAGGCCGACGCCCTCCAGGGGGAGGCCCAGCGTGGAGAGGGTCAGGGTCAGCATGACCGTGGCGCCGGTGAGGCCGGCGGTGGCGGCGGAGCCGATGACCGAGACGAAGGCGATCAGGACGTAGTCGGCGATGCTCAGGTGGACGTTGAAGATCTGCGCGATGAAGATCGCGGCGATCGCCGGGTAGATCGAGGCGCAGCCGTCCATCTTGGTCGTCGAGCCGAACGGCACTGCGAAGGAGGCGTACTCCTTCGGCACGCCGAGGCGCTCGGTGACCTTCTGGGTGACCGGCATGGTGCCGACCGAGGAGCGGGAGACGAAGGCCAGCTGGATGGCGGGCCAGGCACCGCGGAAGAACTGGAGCGGGTTGACCTTGGCGACGGTCGAGAGCAGCAGCGGGTAGACGACGAAGAGGACCAGCGCGCAACCGACGTAGATGTCGACGGTGAAGGTCGCGTACTTGCCGATCAGGTTCCAGCCGTAGGTGGCGATGGCGTGGCCGATGAGGCCGACGGTGCCGATCGGGGCCAGGCGGATGACCCACCACAGGGCCTTCTGGAGCAGTTCCAGGACGGAGCGGCTGAGCTTGAGGACCGGTTCGGCCTTGTCGCCGAGCTGGAGCGCGGCGATACCGGCGACGGCCGCGATGAAGACGATCTGCAGGACGTTGAGCTCGGTGAACGGCGTGATGACGTCGGTCGGGACGATGCCGGTCAGGAAGTCGATCCAGGAGCCGGTGTGCTGGGGGAGCTTGCCGTCCTTGGGGGTCAGGCCGGTGCCCGCGCCGGGGTGCGTCAGCAGGCCGATGGCCAGGCCGATCGCCACCGCGATGAGCGAGGTGACCATGAACCACAGCAGGGTGCGGGTGGCCAGTCGCGCGGCGTTGTTGACCTGCCGCAGGTTGGTGATCGAGACCAGGATCGCGAAGAAGACCAGGGGGGCGACGGCCAGCTTCAGCAGCTGGACGAAGAGGTCGCCGATGTGCTCCAGGGTGGAGCCGAGCCAACCGATGTCACCGCTCTTGGCGACCCAGCCGAGCAGCACGCCGAGGACGAGGCCGGCAAGGATCTGCACCCAGAACGGGATCTTGGGTATTCGGGAGGTCTTCGGGGTCTGGGGCGCCTCGGCGGGCGCGGGGGTCTGGGCAGACGTGGACAACGGACACACTCCGGGAACGGGAAAGGCGTGGGACGCGGGGCGTCGGGAACGGCATGACGTGGCGCCAGGAGGTCCGTACGTACAAGCAGGATCTCCGGCCGCTGGGGGGACATGTCAGCGGCGGCAACAGGCCGCGGACATACAGCGGCAAAGATCGACGTGCAGGCGCACCACGAGCGGGACGCTCATGGGATTCGAGGGCGCAGCTGCGGTCTTCATGGCAAGTACGTTAACACTTGAACTTTGAGGAACCCAAAGAAAATCTTTGGGTCGGGATGAGGCTGGGCGGGGCAACGCAAAACGGCGCCCGGTGCGCGGAGTTGGGACTCCGCGCACCGGGCGCCGGACGGGGGTGGGGAACGGGCGACGCGTCGACGTGACGCGTCTTACAGCCCGGAGGGGCGAGGGGTCGGGCCTACAGCCCGTCCTCCATGCTCTGGTTGGCCGCGAGGCGCTCCTTCTGGCGGTCCACCTTGGCCACGATCTGCTCGGACATCGCGTCCCGCTGCTTGCGCAGCAGCACGAAGCTGAGCGGTGCGGAGATCACGATGGCGAGGAGGAGCAGCCAGATCATGTTGGAGCTGCCGACGCCGAGCGGAATGATCCGGAAGTACCCCAGCACCCACACCACGGCAAAGCTGACGGCGAACAGGCCGATGCGAAGGGCGGTGTAGCGGAGCGTCGCGAACTTGGGGCTACTCACGGTCGGGACCTTCTTCTCAACGGCAACCGAAAGGGTCTCCGTCCAGTCAAGCACAGGACGCTGGGCGATCTTCCGGGCCCCCGGCCCGAGGACGCTTCAGGCCAGATCCAGCCACATCGTGACGTCGTCGCGGAAGTCGCCGTCGCCGAGCTTGATCGCGCGGGGGGCGCGGCCGATCTCCTGGTAGCCGCAGGCTTCGTAGAAGCGGCGCAGGCCGGTGCCGCCGCGGCAGGTGAGGCGCAGGCCGATGATGCCGTCGATGCCGCGGGCGGCGTCGGCAACCGCGGCCATCAGGGCGCGGCCGACGCCCTGGCCCTGGCGGGCGGGGTGGACCATGACGGTGTAGACCCACAGCCAGTGGGTGGACATCCAGTGCCAGTTGAAGGTGAGGAACGCGGTGGCGACGACCCGGCCGCCGTCGTCCCGGCCGATGAGCAACCGCTCGCGGTTCACGGCCATCGCCGCGAGGTGGCGGACGAGGCCGGGGCGGATGTCCTCGGGGGCCACGGGCGGGACGTAACCGACCGCGCCGCCCGCGTTGGCGACCTCCGCCCACAACGCGCAGATCCCGTCGCGGACCTCCGGGGTGACGGCAGGGTCCAGCTCGAAGCGCACGCTCATGCAGCGGACCCTACCGGGGCCCGTGGGGCCGGAGGACGGCGTCAGACCCGCATCGGCTGCGGGGACTCACGGCGCTCCGGGTCGGGGCCGGGGTACTCGCGGATGGTCTCGTAGCGGGTGTTGCGCTCGACGGGACGGAAGCCGGCGTCGCGGATCAGGTCCAGCAGGTCGTCGCGGGTGAGCTTGTTCGGCGTGCCGTAGTTGTCCGCGTCGTGCGTGATCTTGTACTCGACGACCGAGCCGTCCATGTCGTCCGCGCCGTGCTGGAGGGCGAGCTGGGCGGTCTGGACGCCGTGCATCACCCAGAAGACCTTGACGTGCGGGACGTTGTCGAAGAGGAGCCGGGAGACCGCGAAGGTCTTCAGGGCCTCGGCGCCGCTGGCCATCGTGGTCCGGGCCTGGAGCTTGTTGCGGACCTTGCCGTCCTGCATGTCCACGAAGTCGTGCTGGTACCGCAGCGGGATGAAGACCTGGAAGCCCCCGGTCTCGTCCTGGAGTTCACGCAGCCGCAGGACGTGGTCGACGCGGTGGCGGGGCTCTTCGACGTGCCCGTAGAGCATGGTGCAGGGGGTCTTGAGGCCCTTTTCGTGGGCGAGGCGGTGGATCCGCGACCAGTCTTCCCAGTGGGTGCGGTGGTCGACGATGTGCTGCCGGACCTCCCAGTCGAAGATCTCGGCGCCGCCGCCGGTCAGCGACTCCAGGCCGGCGTCGATCAGCTCGTCGAGGATCTCGGAGGCGGACAGGCCGGAGATGGTCTCGAAGTGGTGGATCTCGGTGGCGGTGAACGCCTTGAGGGAGACGTTCGGCAGCGCCTTCTTCAACTCCCGCAGCGAGCGCGGGTAGTAGCGCCACGGCAGGGTCGGGTGCAGGCCGTTGACGATGTGCAGCTCGGTGAGGTTGTCGTTCTCCATCGCCTTGGCGAGGCGGACGGCCTCCTCGATGCGCATGGTGTACGCGTCCTTCTCGCCCGGCTTGCGCTGGAACGAGCAGTACGCGCAGGACGCGGTGCACACGTTCGTCATGTTGAGGTGGCGGTTGACGTTGAAGTGGACGGCGTCGCCGTTCTTCCGGGTCCGCACCTCATGGGCGAGGCCGCCCAGCCAGGCCAGGTCGTCGGACTCGTAGAGGGCGATTCCGTCCTCGCGGGTCAGCCGTTCGCCGGCGTGGACCTTCGCCTCCAGCTCGCGCTTGAGGCCGGCATCCATCGACGCAGCCATCGGGTCGCCTCCCACCATCTCTGTCTGTCACCGGCCGTTTCACGTGAAACGCTGGCCGTTTCGTGCGAAAAACGGGCTTCGCCGAGCCTACTCCCCCGGTTCCGCGGCGGGCGGAGGCCCCTTGGCAGTGGCCCGGGCCTCCGTCCGCCGTCGGTGCGCACCCGGCTCAGTCGACCTCTTCGGGGAGTTCGCCCACGCGGTTCTCCCACTTGGTGGAGAGCACGATCGTGGTCCGCGTACGGGAGACGCCCCTGGTGCCGGACAGCCGCCGGATGGTGCGCTCCAGCCCGTCGACGTCGCCGACCCGGACCTTGAGCATGTAGGAGTCGTCACCGGCGATGAACCAGCAGTCCTCGATCTCTTCGAGGTCCTTGAGCCGGCGGGCGACGTCCTCGTGGTCGGCGGCGTCCGACAGGGAGATGCCGACCAGGGCCGTGACGCCGAGTCCGAGCGAGGCGGCGTTGACCGTCGCGCGGTAGCCGGTGATCACCCCGGCCGCTTCGAGGCGGTTGATCCGGTCCGTGACGCTGGGGCCGGAGAGGCCGACGAGCCGGCCGAGCTCCGCGTAAGAGGCCCTGCCGTTCTCGCGGAGTGCCTGAATGAGCTGCCTATCCACCGCGTCCATGCCCTCAAGCCTTCCAATCTTTCCGCTTTTCTGCGTTCTGTATGTAGAATCTAAGGCATACAGGGTCCGAGCCCTGTGATTCATTTAGAATGATCAAGAACGATCTTTCAACAGGAGTTGTCACCGTGTACTCGATCGAGATGGCCTACGCCCGCATGCGTGAGCTGCAGGACCAGGCCAATCGTTCTCGTGCCGCCCAGCTGCCCGCGACCCCGCGGGCGCGGCGCCGCCTGGGCCGCGCCGCCGCCAAGAAGCGCTAACGAGCCTTCGGGGCCTCCCCCTTGGAGCCGCCCCCCAGCTCCCCTTCCCACCGCCGGTACAGCCCGTGCGGCACCTGCGCCGCATCGAGCACCCGGCCCGCGACGAAGTCCACCAGATCCTGGATGTGCGTCGCACCCGCGTAGAACGCCGGCGAGGCGGGCAGCACCACAGCGCCCGCCTCGTCCAGCGCTACCAGCTGCTTCAGCGTCGGCCCGTTCAGCGGCGTCTCCCGCAGCGCGACGACCAACGGCCGCCGCTCCTTGAGCGTCACGCTCGCCACCCGCTGCAACAGGTCCTTCGACAGCCCCAGCGCCACGCCGGCCACACACGCCGTGCTCGCCGGGACGATCAACATCCCCTTCGCCGGATACGAACCCGACGACGGCCCCGCCGCCAGGTCCCCGGCCGGCCAGTGCCGGACCCCCGCCAGCGCCTCCTCGGTCACCCGGAAGGCGTCCGGCTTGCCGTCCGCGCCGCGCTCCAGCCACTCCCGCAGGTCGCTGCGCCAGTGCGCGTCCCGGAAGGCGATCCCGGTCTCGTCCATCAGGGTCAGCCGCGACGCCCGGCTGACGACGAGGTCCACCGCCTCCCCGGCCGTGAGCAACCCGCGCAGCACGGATGCGGCATACGGCGTCCCGGACGCACCGGAGATCCCGACGACCCACGGCCGGCGGCCCGGATCCTGCTGACCGGTGGCGTTCTTGCTGGTGTTGTTGTGCGGCGGCTCCACGGATCGAGCCTATCCGGCGGAACCACCGGGGCCGTCACGACCGTTACTACCTATGCGCCGGTACGACGCCGGGGAGCCGACCGGACACGCCGACGACGAGGGGGCGGACGATGACACCGCGCACCGCACGGGCCAGGCCCGCGCTCCTGCTGATGCTGGGCTGGGTCGCGCTGCTGTGGGTCCTGGAGGGCATCGACACCCTCAGCGGCAACGCCCTCGACACCTTCGGCATCCAGCCCCGCGATCCGGCCGAGCTGGTCGACGTGGTGCCCGCCGCCTTCCTCCACTTCGGCTTCGGCCATCTGGCGGCCAACACCCTCCCGCTGCTGGTGCTCGGCTTCGTCGCCGCGCTGCGCAGCGGGATCCGCCGGTTCCTCGCCGCGGTCCTGCTGATCATCCTCGTCAGCGGCCTGGGCGTGTGGCTGACCGCCGCACCACACAGCAACACCGCGGGCGCCTCCGGGGTGGTCTTCGGGCTCTTCGGCTATCTCGCGGTCCGCGGCTTCATCGAGCGCAAGCCGCTGGACATCGGGATCGGGGTGGGCGTCGCCCTCGTCTACGGCTCGATCCTGTGGGGCGCACTGCCCACCACCAGCGGGATCAGCTGGCAGGGCCATCTGTTCGGCCTGATCGGCGGGGTACTGGCGGCGTTCGTCCTGCGCGAGCGTGGGCGGACGGTGCGGGCGGCCGACGCCGTTGTCAGACCCGTCCCGTAATCTCGACACACGAGGCTCGAAGCGGTCGTCGGGCGGGTGCCGGCACCCGCCGCACGGCCCGGCGGAGCACCGCACGCGGGGGCGCGGCGGGACAACGACACAGTGATTCGGGGGAATACACGATGTCCGACCACCACCAGCCGGGATACGGCCCGTCGGGCTGGCAGCAGCCCACCCCTCCGCCCGCCGGCTACGGCTACGGCTATCCGAGCGCGCCCGGCTACGGCTACCCCACCGGCCCCGGCTACGGCGCCCAGCCCCCCACGCCCTCGACGACCCCGGCGATGTGGGCCCACCTCGGTGCGCTGCTGACCATCACCGCGGGCTCGATGCTCTGCGGTCTGGGCGGCTTCCTCGGCTGGATCGCCCCGCTGTCGATCCGCAGCAACGCCCGCCACAAGCACGACCCGTACGTCCGGCACCACGCCACCCAGGCGCTGAATCTCGGCATCACCCAGGCCATCGTCGCGACGCTCGGCCTGATCCTCTACTTCGGCAGCGCGATCGTCTTCGCCGCGGCCGACGACAGCGGACGGGCCGACGCCCCGCCGGGGCTGGCCGTTCCGCTGGTGACGGTCATGGTGGTCATGGCGGCCTACGCGATATCCGGCATGGTCTGCGCCCTCATCGGCACCCTCAAGGCGACCAAGGGCGAGCTGTGGAGCTACCCGCGGCTGATCGCCTGGCCGCTCAGCAAGGGCTGACCGGCCGGGCGTCAGGGCGTCAGGGCGTCAGGGCGTCAGGCCGCGAACGAACAGGTCGAGCAGCGCGCAGACGAACAGCGCGATCCCGATGAAGCTGTTGACCTGGAAGAACGCCCGGTTGAGCCGAGAGGTGTCGTGCGGGCGCACGATCGCGTGCTCGTAGCAGAAGGCCACCGCCACGATCACCAGCCCGATCCAGAAGAAGATCCCGGCGCCGATGGCGACGCCGTACCACGCCAGCAGCGCGGTGGTGACGACGTGGCACCAGCGGGCGCCCCAGAGCGCGCCCGGCACACCGAAGCGGGCCGGTACGGACATCACGCCGTTGTCGCGGTCCGCCTCGACGTCCTGGCAGGCGTAGATCAGGTCGAAGCCGCCGATCCAGATGCCGACCGCGAGACCGAGGATCACCGACTCCCAGGACCACTCGCCGGTGATCGCGATCCAGGCACCGACCGGGGCCATCGCCTGGGCCAGGCCGAGGATCGCGTGCGGGAAGTTGGTGAAGCGCTTCCCGTAGGGATAGACCACCATCGGGACCACGGCGACCGGCGCCAGCGCCAGGCACAGCGGGTTGAGCAGCGCGGCCGCGCCCAGGAAGACCACCACGGCGACCAGCGCGCCGGTCCAGGCGGACCGGACCGACACCACGCCGGTGACCAGCTCGCGCCCGGCCGTCCGCGGGTTACGGGCGTCGATCTCCCGGTCGATGATGCGGTTGACGGCCATCGCGAAGGTGCGCAGGCCGACCATGGCGACGGTGACGAGCAGCAGCCGGGCCCAGTGGACGTTCTTGTCCAGCTGGTGCATCGCGGTGAAGGCCGCGATGTAGGCGAAGGGCAGGGCGAAGACCGAGTGCTCGATGACGACGAGGCGGAGGAACGCCCGTACCTTGCTGTCCGGTTGCGCGGGCCCCGGCCCGCCGATGACTCCTTCTACCGCGCTCACAGCCCGTACTCCTTCCAGCGGCGGTCGACCAGCGCGGCCGTCCGCGGGTCCGACTCGACCATGTCCGGCCAGCCGCCGTCGCGGGTGTAGCCCTCCTCGGGCCACTTCTTCGTGGCGTCGATGCCCGCCTTGCCGCCCCAGAACTGCTGGTAGGAGGCGTGGTCGAGGTGGTCGACGGGGCCTTCGACGACGGTCAGGTCGCGGGCGTAGTCGGTGTTGCCCAGCGCCCGCCAGGAGACCTCGTGGAGGTCGTGCACATCGCAGTCCGCGTCGACGACCACGATCAGCTTGGTCAGCGACATCATGTGGGCGCCCCAGATGGCGTGCATGACCTTCTGGGCGTGCTTGGGGTACTTCTTGTCGATCGAGACGATCGCGCAGTTGTGGAAGCCGCCGGACTCGGGGAGGTGGTAGTCCACGATGTCCGGGACGATGATCTTGAGGAGCGGGAGGAAGAACCGCTCGGTGGCCCGGCCCAGCGGCCCGTCCTCGGTCGGCGGGCGGCCCACGACGATCGACTGGAGCAGCGGGCGCTTCCGCATCGTCACGCAGTCGATCTTCAGCGCCGGGAAGGGCTCCTGCGGCGTGTAGAAGCCGGTGTGGTCGCCGAACGGGCCCTCCGGCAGCATCTCGCCGGGCTCCAGCCAGCCCTCGATGACGACCTCGGCGTGCGCCGGAACCTGGAGCGGGACGGTCTTGCAGTCCACCATCTCGATCCGCTTGCCCTGGAGGAAGCCGGCGAAGAGGTACTCATCGATGTCGCCGGGGAGCGGCGCGGTCGAGGCGTAGGTCACCGCCGGCGGGCAGCCGAAGGCGATGGCGACCGGCAGCTTCTCACCGCGCTTGGCGGCGACCTGGTAGTGGTTGCGACTGTCCTTGTGGATCTGCCAGTGCATCCCGATGGTGCGCTTGTCGTGGCGCTGGAGGCGGTAGAGGCCGAGGTTGCGGACGCCGGTCTCGGGGTGCTTGGTGTGGGTCAGACCGAGGTTGAAGAAGGAGCCGCCGTCCTTCGGCCAGGTGAACAGCGCCGGCAGCTTCTCCAGGTCGACGTCGTCGCCGGTGAGCACGACCTCCTGGACGGGCGCCTCGCCCTTGACCTTCTTCGGCGGGACGTGCGTCATGTTCGCGAGCTTGCCGAACGCCTCGCGGACGCCGACGAAGCCGTGCGGGAGTTCGGGCTTGAGCAGCCCGCCGATCTTCCCGCTGATCTCCTCGTACGCCGTGAGGCCGAGGGCCTTCAGGAGCCGGCGGTCGGTGCCGTAGACGTTCATGGCCAGCGGCATCGACGAGCCCTTGACGTTCTCGAAGAGCAGCGCCGGCCCGCCGGCCTTCTGCACCCGGTCCACGATCTCGCCGACCTCCAGATACGGGTCGACCTCGGCCTTGATGCGCGTCAGGTCGCCCTCGCGCTCCAGGGCCCGCAGCAGGGAGCGAAGATCGTCGTAAGCCATGCGCTCCAGTATCCGGTACGCACTACCCTGTACGGGTCACGGGGCCCCGCCGAGGGCCCGCTCGCGCGTACAGGGGGACCGTCCGCAATGCTCAGGTATCTGCCGTTCCTCCTGGTGCTGGCGCTGTGGATCTACGCGTTCATCGACTGCCTCAACACCCCTGAGTCGCAGGTCCGCGGCCTGCCCAAGGTGGTGTGGGTGCTGATCATCCTGCTGTTCGGCGAGGTGCTGATCGGGCCGATCGCCTGGCTGGTGGCCGGGAAGCAGCGGCAGCGGGTCGCGGGCGGCGGCGGCAGCACGCCCGCCGAGTGGCACCGCAACCACAGCACCCCGTGGGTGGCACCGGACGACAACCCCGAGTTCCTGCGGTCCCTGCGCGAGGAGAACAAGAAGGACGAGGCGCTGCTGAAGGACTGGGAGGCCGATCTGCGGCGCCGCGAGGAGGAGCTGCGGCGCAAGGAGTCCGGGGCCGCCGAGGGCGGGACCGGCACGGGCGGCGCGAGCAGCTCCGACGGCAACGACCCGACGAGCGGGAAGAGCGACCGCAAGGGCCCCGAGGACACCCCGCCCGCCCCGCCCACCGCGCACTGAGCGTCCCTCACGGCCGTCCGGCCCAGCCCGCGTTGCCGCGGCCCGGCCGGGCGGGGAGAGTGACCGGCATGGACGAGGCACCGGATCAGGACCGGACGCCGGAGTGGGGGCGGGACCGCGACGCCGCCCGCCGCTACGGCCGCGTCGACGGTCACGACGACCCGTGCGGGCACCCCGACCACCTCCAGGAGCAGGCCCGGGCCATGCTCGCCACGGCGGTCGCCGAGGCACGGGCGGGGCTGGCCGAGGGCGGCATCCCCGTCGGGGCGGCGCTGTACGGCCCGGACGGCGCACTGCTGGGGCGCGGCCGCAACCGCCGCGTCCAGGACGGCGATCCGTCGCTGCACGCCGAGGTCGCGGCGTTCCGGGCGGCCGGGCGGCAGCGCGGCTACCGCGGCACGACGCTGGTCACCACGCTCTCGCCGTGCTGGTTGTGCAGCGGGTTGGTCCGGCAGTTCGGCATCTCCCGGGTCGTCATCGGCGAGGCCCGGACGTTCCACGGCGGCCACGACTGGCTGGCCCGGCACGGCGTGCGGATCGTGCTGCTGGACGATCCCGGGTGCGCGGCGATGATGCGGGACTTCATCGGGGCGCGGCCGGAGCTGTGGCAAGAGGACATCGGCGGCGTATGAGGCCGGTCCGGCGCCCGGCCGGCGGCCCGCCCGGCCCGCCGGTGACCGGTAACCCGGTGGCCCGCGGCGTACGGGCTCGGCAGGATGAGCCGGCATGAGCACCGGCACCACCACCGCCCACGAGCCGTCCTGCCGCATCCGGGCGCTGCACACCGCGGCTCACCGTCTACCTGGCGGACCGGTCGCTCGACGGCGGCCCGCCGTGGATGATGGCCGCCTTCAGGGGCGCGGACCTGGCCAACTACGGCGAGTACCAAAGCGATGAGAAGGCCAGCGAGAGCACGGTCGGGTTCAGTTCCGCCATGGAAGTGACGTACCGGTTGAGCCCGCCGGACGACCAGAAGCTCTGGAAGGTCACGCTCCTCCTGGTGCTGGCGCCCAAGGGGCCGATGGTGTTGGAGGTGCAGGGACCCGGCAATCAGGGGCCCGCCCTCCAGGCGTACCAGCGCGACAAATCCACCATGCTGCAGGTGCGCCCCTGACACCGGCCGCCGGCGCTGCCCGGCACACGGGGGAACTCCGGGCGTAAGCGGCGTGTCCCCGTCAATCGCCACAAAGGCGTAGCCGGGGTGGTGCAGGAGCTGTCGGGCGCTGCCTCACGTGACGTATGGGGCGTAGGGTCGCTCGGCCAACTCTGGTCTGTTCATGGCCATTTGACACAGCGTTCAGCAACCTCCCCCTGCCCGGGAAACTGCGCCACCGCCACAGTCGGGACGGCCCACCGAAGGCTTCCGCGACTCAGGGAGAGTGGCACATATGCCGAATATGACCCGACGCAGACTCCTCGGCTCGGCGGCCGGGGCGATCGGTGGCACCGCTGCGCTGTCGTTGCTGCCGCCCAGCATCCAGAAGGCCGTCGCGGCCGGCCCGCCGCGACACGGCTCGCTGCGCGACATCGAGCACGTCGTCCTGCTGATGCAGGAGAACCGTTCTTTCGATCACTACTTCGGCACCCTGCGCGGCGTCCGCGGCTTCAACGACCCGGACGCGCTCACCCTCTCCACCGGCCGGTCCGTCTTCTACCAGCCGGACCCGGAGAACCCCGACGGCTACCTGCTGCCGTTCCGCCTCGACACCCACACCTCCAGCGCCCAGGCCATCCCCTCCACCAGTCACGCCTGGTCGGTCCAGCACGAGGCGTGGAACGGCGGCAAGATGGACCGCTGGCTGCCCGCGCACCGCAAGGCCGACGGGGTCAACGGCCCGTACGTGATGGGCTACCACAGCCGCGAGGACGTCCCCTTCCAGTTCGCCCTCGCCGAGGCGTTCACCCTCTGCGACAACTACTTCTGCTCGGTCTTCGGGCCCACCTGGCCCAACCGGCTGTACTGGATGACCGGCACCCTCGACCCGGGCGGCACCCGCGGCGGCCCGGTCCTCAACAACACCGCGCCCAAGCCGTACGGCTGGACGACGTACGCGGAGCGGCTTCAGGCGGCCGGCATCAGCTGGAAGGTGTACCAGGAGGAGGACGACTACGGCTGCAACCTGCTGGAGCAGTTCCAGCCGTTCCGGGACGCCAAGCCGGGCAGCGCGCTGTACGAGAAGGGGGTGCGGCCGGGGCCGGCGGATGCCTTCGAGGAGGACGCCCGCAACGACCGGCTGCCGGCGGTCTCCTGGATCATCCCCACCAGCTACCAGTCGGAGCACCCGGACTACCTGCCGGCCGCCGGCGCGGACTTCGTGGCCAAGAAGATCGAGGCGATCGCCTCGAACCCCAAGGTGTGGGCCAAGACCGCCTTCATCCTGAACTACGACGAGAACGACGGCCTCTTCGACCACGTGCCGCCGCCGGTGCCGCCCGCGGGGACCAAGGACGAGTTCGTCGGCGGCCTGCCGATCGGGGCCGGGTTCCGGGTCCCCTGCCTGATCGTCTCTCCCTGGACGGTGGGCGGCTGGGCGGCCGGCGACGCCTTCGACCACACCTCGGTGCTGCAGTTCCTGGAGCGGTTCACGGGCGTGACGGAGCCCAACATCAGCGACTGGCGGCGGTCCACGTTCGGCGATCTGACCTCGGCGTTCGGCTTCCGTTCGGCGGCGCACCACCCGCCGCGGCTGCCGCGGGACACCGCCGAGAAGCTGGCCGAGGCCCAGTGGGAGGTGGCGCACCTGCCCAAGCCGACGCTGCCCGGGGCGGACCAGAAGCCGCCGCGGCAGGAGCACGGTCGGCGCAAGCGGCGCTGAGGTCGGGCGGCGGCTCCCGTAGGAGCGGCGCGGAACGCTCCCGTACACACGACGGTGCCGCACGGACCGGCCTCCTTGCGGGCGAGGCCGGGTCCGTACGGCACCGGAGTGTGGCGGGTCGGGCGGGGCTTCAGACGCCGGCGTAGGAGTGCAGGCCGGTGATGAAGATGTTCACGCCGAAGTAGTTGAAGAGGTAGCAGGCGAAGGCGATCAGGCCCAGCCAGGCTGCCTTGCGACCCTTCCAGCCGACGGTGGCACGGGCGTGCAGGTAGCAGGCGTAGGCGACCCAGGTGATGAAGGTCCAGACCTCCTTGGGGTCCCAGCCCCAGTAGCGGCCCCAGGCGGCCTCGGCCCAGATGGCGCCCGCGATGATGGTGAACGTCCACAGCGGGAAGACGGTGGCGTTGACCCGGTAGGCGAACTTGTCGAGCGAGGCCGCCGAGGGCAGCCGCTCCAGGACCGAGGTGGCGAAGGCGCCGGGCTGCGGGCCGTCCGGGTTGGCGAGCTTGGTCTCGTAACGGTCGCGGAAGAGGAAGAGCAGGGTGGCGACCGCGCCGAGGTAGAGCACCGCGCCGGAGAGGATCGCGCACGAGACGTGGATCCACAGCCAGTACGAGTGCAGCGCCGGCACCAGCTGGTCGCTGGCGGTGTACAGGACGCTGACGGCCAGGCCCAGGGTGAGCAGGACGGTGGTGACCAGCGGCAGACCGATCCAGCGGACGTTCTTCTTCAGGACCAGCAGGACCAGGTAGGCACCCACCGCGACCCCGGCGAAGGTCGTGGAGAACTCGTACATGTTGCCCCAGGGGGCACGCTGCACGGACAGCGCGCGGGTGACGATGCCGGCGACGTGCAGCGCCCAGGCCAGCACGCTCAACGAGATCGCGATCCGGCCGTAGAGGTCGCCCTTCTCGGTGCCGCCGTGCGCGCCGGGGCCGTCGGGGACGTCCCGACTGCCGGTCACGGACCGGGTGACGACGTTGGGGCGCTCCAGGACGGCGGTGCCGCCCTTCTGCGCGCTCTGGACGGGAGCCGCGGCCGAGGCGGCGACCTGGGTGGTCAGGGCGGCGGCGGTCCGGCCGACCTTACTGCGGCTGCCGAACACCCACTCGGCCATGTGGGCGACGAAGGCGAGGGTGTAGATGGCCATCGCCGAATAGACCAGCACATTGCTGTTGTGAGCCAGTGTCTCGTTGGCTGCGGCAGCGAGATTCACGCGCGCGCTCCTTCGGAGGGGTCAGCAGGATCGGCAGAGTCGGTCGGCTCCGTCGGGTCTTCGGCGGACGGGGCGGAGTCGTCCGGCTCGTCCGGGGAGGGCGCGGCGGCGAGCGGCGCGCTCGGGGTCAGCTCGGCCGCGAGGGCGGCGAGTTCCTCCGCCACCCGGGCCGATTCGCTGCGGCCGAGGCCGGCCATCTCGACGACGGTGGGGCCGTTCTCGCCGTTCGCACCGTTCGCAACGTTCGCATCAGATCGCTCCGCGCGGACCCAGACCCGTCGCCGCTGGATGAACAGCGAGCCGGCGAGGCCGAGCAGCGCGCAGACCGCACCGGTCAGGGCGAGGCCGTTGCCGGGCTGGTGGGTGATCTTGAAACTGGCCCAGGTCTTGATGCCGTCGAAGGTGATGGAGCCCTGGTCGCCCGGGAGCTTCATCGTGGACTCGGCGTCGATCTCCTGGGGCGTCAGCTTGGCGCCGGTGTGGCCGAGCATCTGTGTCGCCCGGTCCTTGGGCAGCAGCATCTTCTTGAAGATGTCGCCGCTGGCGTCCTTGTACTGCTTCAGCCGCTTGGTGTCGAGTTGGTAGACGTTCTGCGGCAGGCCGGAGTCCAGGCCGAGGTCGCCGTGCCAGGCGTTCACCGACAGGACGGGGAAGTCCGGGGCGGGGAACTGGGAGAACATCGACCCGGAGTTCTTGCCGCCGAAGGTTGGGACGAACAGCGCCTGGAAGCCGAGCTGGTTGCGCTCGCCGTCCTTGGTCTGCGCGCCCGGGACCTTCACCACGCCGGAGGAGGTGAAGTTCTTGGGGTCCTGCGGGAGGAACGGCACCGCACCGTGGTAGACGACCTTGCCGCGGCCGTCCTTGACGGTGACGACCGGCGCGTAGCCGTGGGAGAGCAGGTAGACCTTGTTGCCGGCGATGTCGAGCGGGGTGTTCACCTCGATCGACTTCTTGTGCTGGGTGCCGTCCGCGCCGGTGAAGTAGGTGATGTTGGCGCGGAAGGTGCGGGGGGTGCCCTTCTGCGGGCCGGTCCGCTCGTAGGTCGCGTCGAACGAGTCCATGGTGAAGCCGAACGGCTCCATGGTGTCGGTGTCGAAGAACGGGCCGGAGGAGAAGTCGTCGTACTGGGTGAGGCTGTTGGAGAAGCCGTCGCCTTCGGTGATCAGCTTGCCGCCCTCGGACTTCCACAGGCCGCCGACGGCGAACGCCACCAGCATCACGATCAGCGCGACGTGGAAGAGGAGGTTGCCGGCCTCGCGCAGATAGCCCTTCTCGGAGGCGACCGCGGTGCCCACCCGGCGGACCCGGAAGCGCCGCTTCTTGAGCATCCGCTCGGCGGCGGCGAGGACCTCCTCGGGCGCCGCCTCGGTGTGCCAGGTGGTGTACGCGGGCAGCCGGGTGAGCCGGCGGGGGGCGGCCGGGGGGCGGCCGCGGAGCTGGCCGATGAACTGCCAGGCGCGCGGCACGATGCAGCCGATCAACGAGATGAACAGCAGCAGGTAGATCGCCGAGAACCAGACCGAGCTGTAGACGTGGAACATCCCCAGCTTGTCGTAGACCTCGCCGAGGGTTTCGTGCTTGGCCTTGAACGCGTCGACCTTGACCGGGTCGATGCTGGTCTGCGGGATCAGCGAGCCGGGGATCGCGCCGATGGACAGCAGGAACAGCAGCAGCAGCGCCACCCGCATGGAGGTCAGTTGGCGCCAGAACCAGCGCACCCAGCCGGTCGGGCCGAGTGAGGGGAGGGAGACGTCCTCTTTGGGGGCGGTGGAGAGCTGGGATCCGGCGATGCCGAGATCACCGCCCTGGTCGGCGGTGGCGCCCGGCTCGTCCGTGGTGTCGGTCTTGGTGGACATCAATCAGATCCCAACGGTGATGCTTTGCGTCCAGCTCTGTAGCTGGGACATCAGGATGTCCCAGACGCCTGTGAGGAGGAGGACGCCGAGGGCGATCATCATGCCGCCGCCGGCCCTCATCACCCAGACGTAGTGCCGCTTGACCCAGCCGAAGGCGCCCAGCACCCGGCGGAAGGCGAGTGCCACCGCGATGAACGGCAGGCCCAGGCCCAGGCAGTACGCCACGGTGAGCAGCGCGCCGCGGCCGGCGCTGGCGTCGTAGAAGGAGAGGGTGTTGACGGCGGTGAGGGTGGGGCCGAGGCAGGGCGTCCAGCCGACGCCGAAGAGCACGCCGAGGACCGGCGCGCCGGCCAGCCCCATCGCGGGCTTCCGATGGAACCGCAGCTCGCGCTGACCGAACCGCTTCAGGACGCCGGCGAAGGCCAGCCCGAGCAGGATCATCAGCACGCCCAGGACGCGCGAGATGACGTCCTTGTAGTCCTGGAGGGTCTTGCCGAAGAAGCCGAAGAGGGCGCCGCCGGAGACGAAGACGGCGGTGAAGCCGAGGACGAAGAGCAGGGCACCGGCCAGCATCCGGCCGCGCCGGGCCTCGGCGAGGTCGGTGCCGGTGACCCCGGTGACGTACGACATGTAGCCCGGGACGAGGGGCAGGACGCAGGGCGAGAAGAAGGAAACCAGGCCGGCGAAGAGGGCGACCGGGATGGCCGCGATCAGGGCGCCGGTGAGGACGGTCTGGTTCTCCGCGGCGTTGGCGGCGAGCGCGATCACGCGATCACTTCTCGGCGATCAGCGGGTCGACCATCTTGCGCAGGTCGTCCTCGGCGAGCGGGCCGATCGAGCGCGCGGCGATCCGGCCGTGCCGGTCGATGGCGATCGTGGACGGGATCGACTGCGGGTTGAGACTGCCCTTGGGGAAGCGCAGCATCAGCTTGCCGGTCGGGTCGTACAGGCTCGGGTAGGGCACCTTGTGCTGTTCCTCGAACTCGGTGGCCTGCGACTTCTCGGCGTCGCGGGTGTTGATCCCGATGAACTGGACGCCCTTGTCCTTGTCCTCGTTCGCGACCTTGGCGAAGTTGGGGGCCTCGGCGATGCAGGGGCCGCACCACGACCCCCACACGTTGATGATGACGACCTTGCCCTTGTAGTCGGCCACGTCCAGCTTCTTGCCGGTGGTGGTCTCTCCGGACAGGTCGGGCGCCGGCTGCCGCTCGTCGGCCTTGACGGTGTCGACGCCGTTCTTGCCCTGGACGAACCGGGTCTGCGCCGAGCCGCCGGAGGCACCGTCGCCGCAGGCGCTCAGCGTCAGCGAGGCGACCGCCGCTCCCGCGGCGAACAGGGCGAGACGGCGGCGGCTGGTGAGGCGGCGGGGGGCCCGGCTTTCACTCATGTGAAAAGTTTCGCATGGGCCATTTGCGGATCTTCCGCGCCCCCCTCGCCCCGCCGCGCCTCGCACGAAGGGGCATGTCAGACCCTACGGAACGACAGCTTCCGGCGCGTCACCCGGGTCCGGCCCCCTGGGGAACGCCGGGCGGTCAGACCTCGGAGAGGTACGTCTTCCAGCCGCCGGCCGGCCGCTGCCCGACGGTCATCCGCTGGAGCTTGCGGACGATGCGGGGGTCCTGGGCGTCGAGCCAATCGGTGAACTGCCGGAAGGAGACCAGCCGGACGTCCTTGTTGCGTTCGTTGGCGATGTGCTTGAACGCTTCCTCGACGGCGTCCATGTAGATGCCGCCGTTCCACTGCTCGAAGTGGTTGCCGATGAAGAACGGCGCGCGGTTGGTCTCGTAGGCCCGGCGGAATCCGGAGATGTAGGCGTCGGCGGCCTGCCGGCGCCAGCCCGGGTAGTTGGCCGGCGGCGCCTTGGTGGAGTTCTTGGACTGGTTGGCCAGGATGTTGTAGTCCATCGAGAGCACCTCGAAGGAGTGGCCGGGGAAAGGTATCTGCTGGAGCGGGTAGTCCCAGATCCCCTGCTTCTTGCGGGGCCACATCTGGAGGCCGCCGGGCGAGCTCGCGTCGTAACGCCAGCCCAGTTGGCGGGCGGTGGGCAGCAGGTTCTCCTGGCCGAGCAGGCAGGGCGTCCGGCCGCCGACCAGTTCCTTGCCGTAGTCGAAGGGCAGCGGTTCGGCGTCGGTGAATCCGGTGTGCGTCCGCCACTTCGTGACGAAGCCCATGGCCTGGTCTATCTCGGACTGCCACTGGGCGGGCGTCCAGTGCTTCACGCTGCCCCGGCCGGAGCAGAAGTGGCCGTTGAAGTGGGTGCCTATCTCGTGGCCGTCGAGCCACGCCTGGCGCACGTTGCTCAGGGTCTCCCGTATGTGCCCGTCGCTGAGGTAGCCGATGTCGGAGGCGCCGGGCCGGTTGTTCGGCGGGAGGTAGAGGCGCTTCTTCTCCTCGGGCAGCAGATACAGCCCGGAGAGGAAGAAGGTCATGGCCGCGCCGTGGTCCTCGGCGAGCTTGCGGAACCGGGGGAAGAGGCCGTTGCCGACCTCTCCCGCCCCGTCCCACGAGAAGATCACGAACTGCGGCGGGGTCTGCCCCGGCTCCAGCCGCTCGGGCGCGCCGGGCTGGTGGGGCTGCTTCCCGTAGTTGGCGGTCGAGCCGTCGCCTATGAGCTTGGGGCGGGCCGGCGCCGCGTTCTTGACCCGCTGCCCCTCCCCGCCGTCCTGCCCCGAGGCGGAGCACCCGGCGACGCCCAGAGCCGCGGCGGCCCCTACTCCCATCCCCAGCAGGCCCCGCCGACTGATCGCGCCCATTGCGTCGTTCCCCATCCGTGCTCGACGAACTCGATATCCATATAAACGGACATCGTTGTAGAGGGCATGTCGGACGGTGAGGTTCCGCGTTATTCGCTCAAACTTTGCAAATCAGGCGAATTTGACATTCCGCCACGTGACGGCTTATCAAGCCCCGAAAGCCTTGGACTTCCCCTTGGTGGGTTTGGCGCCGGCCAGCAGGTGTGAGGGAACCAGGTCGCGCGCCGGCTCGCTGTACCCGACCGAGATGATCTCGTCGCCGTGGAAGGTGAACGAGGTCAGCGAGGCCAAGGTGCACTGCCGCTTCCGCGGGTCGTGCCACAGCCGCCGCCGCTCGGCGAAGCTGCGCACGATCCAGATCGGCAGCTGGTGACTGACCGCCACCGCCTCGTGCCCGCGGGCCGCGTCCCGGGCCGCGCCGAGCGCCGCCATCATCCGGACGACCTGCTCGATGTACGGCTCGCCCCACGAGGGCCGGAACGGATTGGTCAGGTACTTCCAGTTGCCCGGCTTCTTCAGCGCACCGTCGCCCACTCCGAAGGTCTTGCCCTCGAAGACGTTGGCCGCCTCGATCAACCGCGGGTCGGTGGCGATCTCCAGACCGTGCGCCCCGGCGATCGGCGCCGCGGTCTCCTGCGCGCGCTCCAGCGGCGAGGCCACCACATGCGTGACGTCCCGCTCCGCGAGGTGCTCGGCGACCCGGTCGGCCATCTTCCGACCCAGGTCGGAGAGGTGGTAGCCGGGCCGGCGCCCGTAGAGCACGCCCTCGGGGTTGTGGACCTCGCCGTGCCGCATCAGATGCACGACGGTGATCTCGTCACCGCTCTTCTCGCCGCTGCTCATGTCGTCCGCCTTCCGGTCCGTCCCGCTCGTGCCGGTCATGCGGTGGCCTCGGCGGCGGCCCGGGCGGCGGCCGGCAGCGCGGCGGCGATCCGCTCGACGGCCGCGGCGTCGTGCGTGGTCGAGACGAACCAGGACTCGAACGCGGACGGCGGGAGGTAGACGCCCTGCGCCAGCATCGAGTGGAAGAAGGCGGTGAAGCGGAACGACTCCTGCGCCTTGGCCTTCTCGTAGTCCGTCACCTCGGCGTCCGTGAAGAACACCGAGAACATGTTCCCGGCGACCTGGAGCCGGTGCGCCACGCCCTCCTTGGCCAGCGCCGCGGTGACCAGCCCACGGATCTCCGCGGAGACCGCGTCGACCTTCTCGTACGCGGCGTCGTCCAGCAGCCGCAGCTGCGCGACACCGGCGGCGGTGGCGATCGGGTTCCCGGAGAGCGTGCCCGCCTGGTAGACCGGCCCGGCCGGGGCGAGGTGCGCCATGACGTCCGCCCGCCCGCCGAAGGCCGCGGCCGGGAAGCCGCCGCCCATGACCTTGCCGAAGGTCATCAGGTCCGGGCGGACCCCGTCGATGCCGTACCAGCCGGCCTTGCTGACCCGGAAGCCGGTCATGACCTCGTCGGAGATGTACAGCGCGCCGTTTTCGGAACAGAGGTCCGCAAGCCCCTGGTTGAAGCCCGGCAGCGGCGGGACGACGCCCATGTTGCCCGGCGACGCCTCGGTGATCACACAGGCGATCTCGCCCTCGTGCGCGGCGAACGCGGCGCGGACGGCCGCCAGGTCGTTGTACGGCAGCACGATCGTGTCGCCGGCCTGCGCACCGGTCACCCCGGGGGTGTCCGGCAGCCCGAACGTCGCGACACCCGAACCGGCCGCGGCCAGCAGCGCGTCCACGTGCCCGTGGTAGCAACCGGCGAACTTGATCACCTTGGCCCGGCCGGTGAAGCCGCGCGCCAGCCGGATCGCCGACATCGTCGCCTCGGTGCCGCTGGAGACCAGCCGCACCTGCTCGACCGGCGCGATCCGCGCCACGATCTCCTCGGCCAGCTCGACCTCGCCCGCACCGGGCGTCCCGAAGGACGTCCCGTGGGCGACCGCCTCCTGGACCGCGGCGATCACCTCGGGGTGCGAGTGGCCGAGGATCATCGGCCCCCACGAGCACACCAGGTCGACGTATTCGCGGCCATCGGCATCAGTGAGGTACGGACCGGTACCAGACACCATGAACCGGGGCGTACCGCCCACGGCCCGGAACGCCCGCACCGGGGAATTCACGCCGCCCGGCGTCACCACGGACGCACGGTCGAACAGCGACTGCGAAACAGGGGCTTCATACGGAAAAGACACTGTGATCCTGACCTGCATATACGGGGGAGGAGGGCGGCGGCGCGCGGACACGGCCCGGCTGACTGCGGTACGGGAATCACCTCGCGGACCACACGGCCCGCCACGCGATTCCGCTTCATTCCCTCTTGGTTTCTTTTTCGTTCCTCTCGCTCGCGACCGAGCCTCAGCCCCCGCGCGTCTGCAAAACTGGGGCGTCGTACGAGTAAGTCACGCAAGCAATGGTCTCAGAGGCGCACGGGGGCGTGCGGCCGGGCGTTTCACGCGCCGGTGACGGGGGAGTCTCTGAGACGATGATCGGGTTGCGCGGCTGGGGCTGCGAGTGGTCGGGTGGAGATATGCATCGCGGTGGCGAACTGGGCGAGGGAACCGATGACCGGGGTCCCGAGCGCGCCCAGCGCGGCCGTCACCGGCGCGAGGGCTCCGAGAACATCAGGGACGACCGGCACAAAAGCGCCGAGAGCATTACGGGCGGGGAAAACAGGGGCGGCCGCATGGGGGTGACGTACAAATACTTCGGCGCGCCCAATGGCGCCACGGCTGCCCGGGTCCCGATCTCGATGCGCCCCGAGGAACTCGGCGGTGACGAACTCGGTATGGGCGGCATGTTCACCAAGATCAAGCCGGAGACGATGGCCGCCATGGTCCTCACCGGTATAGAGGGCATACCGCTGCACAAGGTTCCCCCGCTGGAGCTGGTCGTGCTCCACCCCGACTACGCCGTCGTCAAGCTCCCCATGACCGTGGTCGACCCGCTGCGCGGCGTCGGCGAGGAGTCCGTCGGCGCGGCCGCCTTCATCTGGTCCACCGTCCCCGACCGGGGCGGCCCGCAGGACGCCTTCAGCGTCTACCAGCTTCTCCACGAGTGGCAGGACTTCTCGCACCGCCTCCATGAGGCGGGACACCAGGCGTACTGCCTGGTGTGGCCGTAAGGAGCCGGATCGTCCCGGCCCGGGCGGGGCACCGCCCGGGCCGACGCCGCGCCGTCGGGCCGGCTCACCAGGTGGGACGGGCCGAGACGCCGCCGTCCACGACGAGGTCCTGGCCGGTGATCCAGGAGGCCATCGGCGAGGCGAGGAAAACACAGGCATCGCCGATGTCCTCGGGCCGCCCCAACCGCCCGGTGGGCGCGGCCCGTTGCCAGCGGCGCACCCCCTCCGGCCAGTCCTCCGCCAGTCCGGGCCGCTCGACCAGCCCCGGTGAGACGCTGTTGACGCGGATCCCGTACGGCCCGTACTCCAGCGCCGCCGCCCGGGCGTGCATCACCACCGCCGCCTTGGCCGCGCAGTAGTGGGCGTGCCCCGGCGCTGGGCGGTCCGCCTCGATCGAGGCGATGTGGGTCACCGATCCGCCGCCGCTCGCGCGCAGCACCGGCACCGCGGCCTGGGTGCAGGCGAAGACGCTGTGCACGTTGGGATCGGCGACGGCACGCCAGTCGGCGAGCGACATCCCGGCCAGCTCCTGGGTGGGCTGCACCCCCGCGTTGTTGACCAGCGCGGTCAGCCGCCCCCGCCATCCGGCGGCCGCCGCCACCAGCCGGTGGCACTCCTCCTCCACCCCCAGCTCGGCGCGCAGCGCGAGCGCGCTCCCGCCGCCCCGCTCGATCTCCCCGACCAGCGCCCGCGCGGCCTCACCGCCCGCCCGGTAGTGCACCACCACCGCCGCCCCGGCAGCGGCGAACCGCAACGCGATCCCCCGCCCGATCCCACCCGACGCCCCGGTGACCAGCACGACGTGCCCGCTGAGGTCGGGGAGGGAGGAGGCGGCGGAGGGGCTGGATGGGCTGGAGTGAGAGGGGGGAGCGGGGTGGGTGGGGTGGGCTGGGGTGGTGTCCGCTGCGCGGCTGGTGGGGGTGGTGTGCGTTGGCTTCGTTGGGTGCTCGGGTGGTTCCGTTGGTTCCGTTGGTTCCGTTGGCTTCGTTGGTTCCGTTGGCTTCGTTGGCTTCGTTGGCTCCGTTGGGCGCTCGGGTGGCTCGGGTGGCTTCGTTGGGCGCTCGGGGTGGCCGAATCGGCCCTGCCGGCCGGCCAGTTCGGGAGTACCCACCGCCCGTACGCCGTTCGGCTCATGAGGGGTCCGCACCACTGTCATGCCCGGCTCAGCGCCCCGATCCGCACTGCTTCCCGGGGAAACCGCGCGGCCAGCCGCCCGGCGTCCCCGTGCTCGTAGTCCGCGAAGGTGAAGCCGGGCGCCATCGTGCAGCCGAAGAGCGTCCAGGAGCCGCCGGCGGCGACCTCGGCGGCCATCCAGGTGCCGGCCGGAACGGTGAACTGCACGTGCTGGCCCCCCAGTACGTCCGGGCCGAGGACGACCGTACGGGCGGGGCCGGCGCCGCCCGTACGGTCGTCCTCGGACAGCAGGAGCAGGGTGAGCGGGTCGCCCCGGTAGAAGTGCCAGATCTCGTCGGTCGGCAGCCGGTGCAGCGCGGAGAAGACGCCGGGCTCGGCGGTCAGCAGCATCACGATCGCCGATCCCTCGGGCCGGCCGTCCGAGCGCTCCGGGCCGGCCCAGGTCCGCCGGTACCAGCCGCCCTCCCGGGGCAGCCGGGTCAACCCGTAGAACGCGATCAGCTCCTGCGGGAACCGGTCCCGCGGCATCGCCGGGTGCTCATCCATCCGTCTGGCCGCCTTCCGCTCGTCCGCCGCGCCGATGCGGTGGTCGCCGGTCTGCCGGGCATCGCCTCTTGGCCGGTTGCCGCCTCACCCTAGGGGCGAAGGGGGCACGGGCCGCGGAACAAGCGGCAGAATCGGGCCATGTCTGATCCCGTCGTCGCCTCCTCGGATCGCACTCCGAACGCCAACTCCCCTTCGCTTGCCGGCCCTTCTGCCGCCGCCCCCACTGGCGCGGCCCCCTGGGACACCATCGATGCGCTCGTCGGGTGGCTCGACCGGGAGAGCGTGTTGCCGAAGGAGCAGGAACGGTTGCTACGCGTCCTGAAGCTCTCGGAGGAGGTGGGCGAGGTGGCCCAGGCCGTCATCGGGGCCACCGGGCAGAACCCCCGCAAGGGGCACAGCCACACCTGGGACGACGTGCACGCCGAACTGTGCGATGTGATCGTGACGGCGATGGTGGCCCTGCGGACGCTGACACCGGAGGCGCGGCAGGTCTTCGACGGGCACCTGCGGCGGATCGCGGGGCGGGGACCGGGGGCGGGGACGGGTAACGGGGGCGGGTAGCGGGGCGGCCGCGACTCCGGTCTGAGGCGCCGGCGGCGTTACCAGCCGGCGCGTTACCGGCCTGCGCGTTGCCGGCGGGCGCGTTGCCGGCGGGCGCGTCAGCGATGCCCGCGCTCTCGCCCGGCGCGGTCGTCCGGTCCCCGTCCTTCGGCCCTTACGGTCACTACGGCCGCTACGGTCGTTCCGCCGTCAGATAGCGCTGGACGGTGGGGGCCAGCCAGGCGACGAGTTCGTCGTGGCTGAGGTCGACGGCGGGTGCGACGCGCAGGACGTAGCGGCACAGCGCCATGCCCAGGATCTGCGACGCAACCAGGGTGGCGCGGGCCGGCACCTCCTCCGGCACCGCGCAGACCGCGTCGAGCATCGGCCGCACCTGCGCGGCGAAGACCTGCCGTATGCGCTCCGCGCCCGCCTCATTGGTGACGCCGACGCGCATCATCCCGGTCAGCGTCTCGTCGCTCTCCCAGAGTTCGAGAAAGTGGCGCACGAGCCGGGCGCCCCGCTCCTCGGGCGGCACCTGCGTCAGGTCCGGGGCGCGCAGGTCGATCTCCGAGGCCGCCGCGAAGAGGCCCTCCTTGTTGCCGTAGTAGCGCATCACCATCGACGGGTCGATGCCCGCGTCCCGTGCGATGGCGCGGATGGTGGCGCGCTCGTAGCCCTCGGCGGCGAAGCGGTCCCGGGCGGCGTCGAGGATCGCGGCGCGGGTGGCGTCGGAGCGGCGGGGGCGGGGGTGGGCGCCGGCGTCGGGGGCCTCGGCGGCGACGGGCGGCGGACCGGCGTCGATCTCGGGGCTGACCGCCGGGGCGGGGCCACCGGAACGAGCGCCGCTACGGCCCTCGGTACGGCCCTTGGTACGGGCGCCGGAGGAGGTGGCGGAGGGATCACTTTCGACCATGTCAACAACTGTAGGCCAACGAGCGTTGACACGCGAGTTGCGAGCGTCGTACGCTTGCCAACAAGCGTTGACCAACATGCGTTGGCAGGAGGCGGCAGCCATGGATGCCCTGAACCACAAGCCAGGGGACACCAGCAACGACATCGACAGCAGCACGGCCGTCCGGCCGCCTGCCGGCGCCGCTCTCGGCGCCGGTGCCAGCGCCGAGAGGGGCGCTGCGCCGCAGACCGGTATTGCCTCACGGACCGGCACTGCCGCACAGGCCGGCGTGGGCAAGACCGACACCGGCAGAGCACCCGAGAGCGCCGGCGCCACGTCCGCCGGCCAGGACGCGGACGTGATCGTCGTCGGCGCCGGCCCGACCGGGCTGCTGCTCGCCGGGGATCTCGCCGAGGCCGGTCTCGCCGTCACGCTCCTGGAGCGCCGCGACGGCACGACCAGCAATCTCAGCCGGGCACTCGCCGTGCACGCCCGTTCGCTGGAGCAGTTGGACGCCCGCGGGCTCGCCGACGAGTTGGTCGCCGGAGGCCACCGGCTCCCCGGCCTCCAGGTGTTCGGGGACGCGGCGCTCTCCGCGGCCCGACTCCGCACCCGCTTCCCCTTCGTCCTGATAACGCCGCAGTACGAGGTCGAGCGGCTGCTGGCGCGGCGCGCGAGGCAGGCCGGCGTCACCTTCCGGTACGGGTCCGAGGTGCTGAGGCTCGCCCAGGACGCGGACGGCGTGACGGTGCACTTCCGGGCGGCCGAAGGCGCGGCTGAGGATGCGGGCGAGGGCGCGGCCGAGGGTGTCGGGGGCCTGCGCGCCGCCTATGTGGTCGGCGCCGATGGCGCCCGCAGTTTCGTCCGTGAGGCGGTCGGCCTGCCCTTCCCCGGCAGGGCGGTGGTCCGTTCCGTGGTCCTCGCCGATGTCCGGCTGGCCCAGGCGCCCGACTCCCCCTTCGCGCTCCGCGCCACCCGCGACGCCTTCGCGCTGATCGCCTCGTTCGGTGACGGCTGGTACCGCGCCATCGGCTGGAACCGCCATGTGCAGGCCCCCGATGACGCACCCGCCGATCTCGACGAGGTGCGCGAGGTCACCCGGCTCGCCTTCGGCACCGACTTCGGCATGCACGACGCCCGCTGGATCTCGCGCTTCCGCAGCGACGAGCGGCAGGCCCCCGCCTACCGCGTCGGCCGGGTCCTCCTCGCCGGTGACGCCGCGCACGTCCACTCCCCGGCCGGCGGCCAGGGGATGAACATCGGCCTCCAGGACGCGGCCAACCTCAGCTGGAAGCTGGCGGCCGTGGTGCGGGGCCACTCCCCCGACACCCTGCTGGACAGCTACCAGGACGAGCGGCACCCGGTCGGCGAAGCGGTGCTGCGCAGCAGCGGCGCGATGGTCCGGCTCGCTCTGGTCCACTCAGCGGCGGGCCGGGCGCTGCGCGGTCTCGGCGTGCGGCTCCTGCTGAGCCTGCGGCCGCTGTCCCGGCGGGCGATCGGCGGCGTCTCGGGTATCGACTTCGCCTATCCGGCCGGGCCCGGTGCCCATCGGCTGGCCGGCCGGCGCGCCCCCGACCTCCGCCTCTCCGGCGGCGGACGGCTCTATGACGCCCTGCGGCAGGGCAAGTTCGTCGTGATCACCCCTGAGGGCGAGTTGCCGAAGGACACACCCCTGGCACCCGCGCCCGGCCGGGTCGCCACCGCCTCCTGGGCGAGCGGACGCCGGACGGCCCTCCTGGTACGCCCCGACGGCTATATCGCCTGGGCCACCGATGCCACCGCCCCCGCCGAGCGCGCCGCTGCACTCCGCACCGCCCTCGACCACTGGACCGGCACCACCCTCGTCCCCACCGCCGAACGGCCCCTGCGCTCCTCCGCACAGATATGAACCGCCGGGCGGCCTGGCACCGGTAGGTCGAATCCTCGCGCGGCCGCCGAAACACCACGCCCCGAATCGCCGCGCACCGCGCACCGCGCGCCGAAGCGTCCCGCCCCGAATCGCCGCGCGCCGAATCGCCGCGCGCCGAATCGCCGTGCGCCGAGCCGCCAGGCATCGAAGCGCCAGGCTCCGAGAGACACCGGGCGTAGAGACACCGGGCACCAAGGCGCTGGAGCACCGGCGGCGGGGCCGCTGGCGGCAAGGCCGCTGGTAGCAGGGCCGCTGGCGGCAAGGGCGCTGGTAGCAGGGCCGCTGGCCGCGGGGCACCGATGCGCTGAGGGCCAGCGCATCGGCGTGATCGGCACTGCCCACGGCAGGCCGGCCGGGTGAGGCCCCGTCCTCGCCCGGCCCGGCTCGGCTCCTTACGCTGGGCGGCATGCTCATCGCCCGTTCCGCAGCCCTGTTCGTCGTCGCCGCACTCTTCGAGATCGGCGGCGCCTGGCTGGTGTGGCAAGGGGTGCGGGAGCACCGGGGCTGGGCATGGATCGGCGCCGGGGTGATCGCCCTGGGCGTGTACGGCTTCGTGGCCACGCTCCAGTCGGACGCCCATTTCGGCCGGATCCTCGCCGCGTACGGCGGGGTGTTCGTCGCCGGGTCGCTGCTTTGGGGCATGGTCGCGGACGGCTACCGTCCCGACCGATGGGACGTGATCGGCGCACTGGTCTGCCTGGTCGGCATGGCCGTGATCATGTACGCACCCCGCGGCCACTGAACCCGGTCGGCCGCAGGCCACGCCCAGGCCGGGACCTCACGATCGACCGACCCTCCGGCTGCCAAACCCCCCGCTCCCCCCTGCATATCCTGACCACGCACCCATCACCCGCACCACAACTCACAACCGCACCACCGCTCACGTAACAGACCACCGCTCATGCGGCAGACCACCGCTCACGAACCAGAGCACGTTTCACGAGCCAGAGCGCAATCCACGAGCCAGACCACGGTTCACGGACCGCACCGCCACACACTCACCACCCCGCACCCCGCACCTCACAAGCCGCACCACCACTCACGACCGCACCACAGCTCACGAGCTACTCCACCACCCATGAAGCGCACCACAGTTCACAAACCACATCGCGGTCCACGAGTTACACCTGCACCATGGCTCACGAGCCGCACCACGGCTCACTGTCCGCACACGCACCGCGTATAGGGAGAGCAGCATGACCGCCGACACCCCCGGCGTCCGTACCGCCGTCGTCACCGGAGCGAGCAGCGGCATCGGCGCCGCGACCGCACGGGCCCTGGCCGCCGCCGGCTACCGCGTCGTGCTCACCGCCCGCCGCAAGGACCGCATCGAAGCACTCGCCGCCGAGCTGCCGCACGCCGAGGCGTACGCGCTCGACGTCACCGACCGCGCCGCGGTCGACGCGTTCGCGCGCTCCCTCGACCGCTTCCCCTCCGTCGACGTCCTGGTCAACAACGCCGGCGGCGCGGTCGGCGCGGAGCCGGTGGCCACCGGTGATCCGGCCGACTGGCGCGCGATGTACGAGGTCAACGTGCTCGGCGTGCTCCACATGACCCAGGCGGTGCTGCCCGCGCTGACCGCATCCGGCGACGGCACCGTCGTCGTCCTCTCCTCCACCGCCGGCCACGGGACGTACGAGGGCGGCGGAGGGTACGTCGCCGCCAAGCACGGCGCCCATGTCATCGCCGAGACGCTCCGCCTGGAGCTGTGCGGCGAGCCGGTACGGGTCATCGAGGTGGCCCCGGGGATGGTCAAGACCGAGGAGTTCGCGACCACCCGGTTCCGCGGCGACGCCGGCAAGGCCGCCAAGGTCTACCAAGGCGTGGACGCACCGCTCACCGCGGAGGACGTCGCCGACACCATCGCCTGGGCGGTCACCCGACCCCCGCACGTCAACATCGACCTGCTCGTCGTCCGCCCCCGGGCGCAGGCGTCCAACACCAAGGTGCACCGCAGTAGTTGAGAGGTCAACGAGCGGCGGGCCGGTCACAACGGCCGGCCCGCCCGCCCACGTGCCGGCCCGCCGCCCACATGCCCGGACGCCCCCACCTCCGGATGACCACCCCCGCGACAGGGGGCTTACGTACACCCCCTACTGGGTGTGCGGGCCCCGTGTCCCGGTCTCCGCACGCCACGACAGTGGACGCATGCCAACCACCCCGAGGCCCACGTCCGCACCCCCGACCGTCCCCGCAACCACACCCGAGCCCGTACCCACGCCCGCACCAGCACCCGCGCTCATACCCACCCCCACACCCACACCCGCACCCACCCCCACACCCGTTGGTGCACCGCGTCGACGCCCCCGTACCGCCCTGTGGCTGGTCCCGCTCGCCGCGGTATCGCTGCTCATCACGGCGCAGGCGGTCAGCCCCTACCTCCCGCCCGATCTGCACACCAGCCGCGTCCCGCCGCGCAGCGAACTGCACTACGCGCTGCTGGTGGCGCACATCTTCACCGCCGCCGTCGCCGTGGTGACCGGCCTCGCCCAGTGCTGGCCCTGGCTGCGCCGCCGGCATCCCGCCGTCCACCGGTGGACCGGCCGGGTGTACTTGTTCGGCGGGGTCTTCCCGTCCGCCCTGATCGGCATCCCGGTCGTCTGCTTCGTCCCCCTGGGGCTGAGCAACCAACTGTCCCTAGGGGTGCTCGACGCGCTGTGGATCGTCACCGGTGTCGCCGGCTACCGCGCCGCACTCCCCCAAGCGCGCACGAACGGGGGACACCCCCATCGTCGCTACGCCGACCACCGCGTGTGGATGATCCGCAATGTCGCGCTGACCCTGGTCGCGCTCACCTCGCGGCTGATCCAACCCGTGGTCGAGCACCTCGTGGCGGCCCAACTCGCCGACCCGGTCTCGTACGCGGGCGACCCGCTCGCGGCCAGCCACGACATCGCCAGCACCTCGTCGTGGTGCGCGCTGCTCCTGAACCTGATCGCCGCCGAGTACCTGATCCAACGTCGGCGACCGGCCCGCCGCCGCCCCACGGGAAGCGGCAGACAGACGGGCCACAGCGACCAAGAGGGCCGCGCCCAGCGAACGCGAGGCGTCCAACGGACGCGAGGCGCCCAGCAGCCGGAGAGTGCCTAGCCCCACTCCCTCCGACGTCCCCCCACGCCGTCCCGACGCACCCCCACCCCGGTCCGACGTGCGCCCGCCCCGGTCGCCCCGGTCGCCCCGGCCCCCTCACCCCTTCACGCACACCACCTGCTTGAGCTTGGCGACGACCTCCACCAGGTCCCGCTGCTGCTCCATGACCTTCTCGATCGGCTTGTACGCGCCGGGGATCTCGTCGACGACCCCGGAGTCCTTGCGGCACTCCACGCCCCGCGTCTGCTCCTCCAGATCGCGCGTGGAGAAGCGCTTCTTCGCGGCGTTCCGGCTCATCTTGCGGCCGGCGCCGTGCGAGGCGGAGTTGAAGGACGCCGGGTTCCCCAGCCCACGGACGATGTACGAGCCGGTGCCCATCGAGCCGGGGATGATCCCGTACTCACCACTGCCGGCCCGGATGGCGCCCTTACGGGTCACCAGCAGGTCCATGCCCTCGTAGGTCTCCTCCGCCACGTAGTTGTGGTGGCAGGAGATCACCGGCTCGAAGACCGGCCGGGCCTTGCGGAACTCCTTGCGGACGACGTCCTGGAACAGGGCCATCATCACGTCACGGTTGTGCCGGGCGTACTCCTGCGCCCAGAAGAGGTCGTTGCGGTACGCCGCCATCTGCGGGGTGTCCGCGATGAAGACGGCGAGGTCGCGGTCGACCAGCCCCTGGTTGTGCGACAGCTTCTGGGCCTGCCCGATGTGGTAGTCGGCCAGCTCCTTGCCGATGTTGCGGGAGCCGGAGTGCAGCATCAGCCAGACCGCGCCGGTCTCGTCGAGGCAGAACTCGATGAAGTGGTTACCGGACCCCAGCGAACCCATCTGCTTGGCGGCCCGCTCGTGCCGGAACCTGACCGCCTCGGCCACCCCATCGAAGCGCGCCCAGAAGTCGTCCCAGCCGGTGGCGCGGAATCCGTGCATCCGGCGCGGGTCGACCGGGTCCTCGTGCATGCCCCGGCCCACCGGAATCGCCTGCTCGATCTGGGAGCGCAGCCGGGACAGGTCCCCGGGCAGGTCGTTGGCGGTGAGCGAGGTCTTGACCGCGCTCATTCCACAGCCGATGTCCACGCCGACGGCGGCCGGGCAGACCGCACCGCGCATCGCGATGACCGAACCGACGGTGGCCCCCTTGCCGAAATGCACGTCCGGCATCACAGCCAACCCCTTGATCCACGGAAGCGTGGCGACATTGCGCAGCTGCTGCATCGCGACGCCCTCGACCGTGGCCGGGTCGGTCCACATCCGGATCGGCACCTGGGCGCCGGGCACTTCGGTGTACGACATACCTGTCTCTTTCCCCCGGAAAATTGAAAAACGCAAAAGCCGGACAATACGCCTGATCTTGGACAGCGAACCGGCGTTCACGGCGAAACGTGCGGTAGACATTGTGTCCACCGGCCGCCACTCGGCGGCAACCGCATTTCCGCAGGGAAGGAGCCGCGAACGATGCCGCGCAAATCGTTCGTACCCGGTGCCGCACTGCTGGTCACCGCGGCCCTCGCCGCCGGCCTGACCGGCTGCTCCGGCGGTTCCGCCACGGGCACCAGCGGCGGCGAGGGCAAGGACGGCGACACCACCGCCGCCAGCCAGTCCGCCCAGCCCGGGCGCTACCAGACCCTGCCGGAAGCCTGCGGCCTCCCGGCACGCAGCACCCTCCGCGACATGCTGCCCGGCGACGGCCAGCCACTGTCGCCGGCGGACGCGCAGAAGATCTACGGCGGCCGGGCCGACATCACCTACGACACCGACCGCCGGGTCGGCTGCCAGTGGACGCGGGAAACCACCGCGGGGACCCGCCACCTCACGCTCGACATCCAGCGCGTGGTCTCGTACAGCACCGCGGTCAGCGACGACGACCGGGCGCAGGAGCTCTACCTCACCAAGGAACGGGCCGCCAAGATCCCGTCTGCCGGCTCCGGCACCCCCTCGACCCCGGCCAGCCCGACGGACACGGCCAAGGACCAGCAGAAGCCGACGGACGGCGCCACGAGCACGGGCGACGGCAAGGACGGCGCCGCAGGCGGGAAGAAGACGGACGGCGCCACCGCCGCGTCCACCCCGCCGGCCACCGCGTCCCCGACCCCCTCCGACCCCGCGAGCGACTCCGCGCCCGGCCCCGGCGGCCCGCTCGCCCCGCGCATCCTGGACGGCCTCGGCGACACGGCCTTCCTCAACGACCAGCTGATCACCGCGGACTCCGGTGTGCACCGTGACATCACTGTGGTCTTTCGCACGTCGAACGTCATCGTGACGATCACCTACGACCAGTGGTCCACGGACAAGACGCAGCTGCCGGAAAGCCAGGAACTGCAGGACAAGGCCCGTTCCCTGGCCGGCGAACTGGCCGACAGCCTCAGCGAATAACCCCATACGGGTCGATCACCCGAACGAGGATTTCGCCCGAGAATCGCCCGATTCGCCCCACCGCTCAATTGTTATGAATCGGCCAACCGCCTCGCTCCGCCGCGTACCGTGCCCTAGGGCCCGCCCCGACCCCGGGCCGGGCCGACACGCTCGACAAGGGTCCGCACCGACTCGACGACGACGAACAGCGAAGGAACCATGCACCGATCAGCCAAGCGACTCGCCAGCCTCCTCACCTGCGCAGCAGTGCCGGTGCTGCTCGTCGCCGGGTGCTCCGGCTCGGACGGCAAGAGCTCCGGTGACAGCACTCCCTCCGGCTCGTCCAGCGCCACCACTAGCAGCCCGTCGCCGACCGTCGCCGCCGCGAAGTTCAAGAAGCTGCCGAACGCCTGCGAGGCGTTCTCCAAGGACAGCCTCAACAAGCTGCTGCCCAAGGTGAAGGACGCGGCCGGCACCCAGGGCAAGTCCACCGACACCGCCGCCCGCGGCGCCTGCTCCTGGAGCAGCTCGGACGACAAGGGCGTCGACGGCACTCAGTTCCGCTGGCTGGACGTCGCCTTCCAGCGCTACGACTCCGACCCGACCGTCGGCTCGGGCGAGAAGCGCGCCACGGACTTCTTCACCCAGCAGGTCAACGACGCCAAGGGCACCAAGGGCGCCAAGAAGGTCGCCGCCGTGCCGACCGCGGGCACCGGTGACGCGGCCACCGCCATCACCTACGACATCGCCAAGGACGGCAACGACTTCAAGAACACGACGATCGTGGCGCGCACCGCCAACATCGTCGTCACCATCAACTACAACGGCGCGGGCATGGCCGGCGCCGACACCCCCAACGGCAACGACCTCCTCAAGGCCGCCCAGGCCGCCGCCAAGGAAGCCATCACCGCCGCGACCAAGGCCAACAAGGTCTGACCGCCCGGGGGCCCTCCCCGACCTGGCCCTCCCCGGCCCGGCAGGAACAGGTGTGCAACGCTATGCGCGCCGATTCGCCGAGTCCGGGGAGGGACCGCGGGTGTCCGCGACACAGACCGCGCAGTTGACCCGTACGCACCGCATCCTGATCGGGGTGGTGATCGCCGGCGCGATCCTGATCGCGGCGATCGGCTTCACCGGCTCCTACGCCGCGGTCCGCGCCCTGGCCGAGAAGAAGGGCTTCGGCGCCTTCGCGGCGGTCTTCCCGATCGGCATCGACGCCGGCATCGTGGTCCTGCTCGCCCTGGACCTGCTGCTCACCTGGACCCGCATCCCGTTCCCGCTGCTGCGCCAGACCGCCTGGCTGCTGACCGCCGCGACCATCGCCTTCAACGGGGCCGCCGCCTGGCCCGACGCGCTGGGCGTGGGGATGCACGCGGTCATCCCGGTGCTGTTCGTCGTCGCCGTGGAGGCCGCCCGGCACGCCGTCGGCCGGATCGCCGACCTCACCGCCGACAAGCACATGGAGGGCGTCCGGCTCGCCCGCTGGCTGCTCGCCTTCCCCTCCACCTTCCGGTTGTGGCGCCGGATGAAGCTGTGGGAACTGCGCTCCTACGACCAGGTCATCCAGCTGGAACAGGACCGCCTCATCTACCAGGCGCGGCTCCGGGCCCGCTACGGACGGGCCTGGCGCCGCCGCGCCCCCGTCGAATCGCTGATGCCGCTGCGGCTGGCCCGGTACGGCGTCCCGCTGGCAAAGACCGCACCGGCCGGGCTGGCCGCGGCCGGGATCGCCCTGTCAGCGGACGGCCCCCTCTCCCTCGCCCACCCGGGACCGGAGGCCCTGCCGGCCGCCACACCCGACCGGCAGGAGCCCAAGTCGGAGACGGGGCCCAAGTCGGCGTCGGCGTCGGCGTCGGCGTCGGCGTCGGCGTCGGCGTCGGCGTCGGCGTCGGAAACGGAGACGGCAACGGAATCGGCGACAGCCACGGATTCCGCCCCCGCACACCCGGACACCCCCCGGCCGCACCCGCACCCGCACCCGCACCCGATAGCGGAAACCCCTGCCCCCGCCCCCCAGTTGACCGCCCCCGTACCGAACCCCCCGAACGAGCCCGAACTCCCCGCCCCCACCCCCCAGTTGACTGTCCCGGTCAGCCCGGGGCGTAGTCGCCCCCTGGGCACTGCGGGCGCCGCGCTCCCCGACGACGTACCGGACGACGGCCCCGGCGACCTCTCCGCCGGGAGCCCCGCCGACGACGCGCCCCGGGACGAGAAGTACTTCGCCGCGTTCCGCACGTACGTGGCGGAGAAGAACGCCTTCCCCGACTCCCGCCAATTCGGCCGCTACCTACTGGAGTTCTACGGGTACCAGGGCCGCGACGGCGGCCCGCTCAGCGAGAGCTATCTGCGCGGCTTCATCCGCGAGTTCCGCGCCCGCTTCCGCATGGAGGTGGAGGCGGAACACATCCCGTAAGGCGCGAGCCCGGCGACCGGTGAACGGGCGGGCCCCGCGCCCCCGTTACGCGGTCTCCCCCTCGCCCTTCCGCTTGCGGTCCCACTCCCCCCACGCCATCAGCGCCGCGCCCGCGGCGAAGACCCCGGCGTAGGCGGGCCATTGCAGGTCGACCAAGTGCCGGAGCACGCCCCAGGGGGCGTCGAAGAAGAGCAGCCCGAAGAGGCCCAGCGCACCCTGGAGCATGGCGATAAAACCGATGATTCCCCTCATCCGGCCATCGTGACGGGTTCGGCCCCGGGAACCCTCGTCCCCGGGGCCGAACCCGTTCTCGTTCTCAGGCAGGAGGAGACCCCACCGGCCTCCGCCCGTCAGCCGGCCAGCAGCTTGCGGACCCGGTCCGCGCCCACCGCGAGCAGCAGCGTGGGCAGCCGGGGGCCGGTGTCCCGGCCGACCAGGAGGTTGTAGAGCAGCGCGAAGAAGGAGCGCTGGGCCACCTTCAGCTCCGGGGTCGGCTTGGCCTCCGGGTCCAGGCCCGCCTGGACCTTCGGGACGCCGTAGACCAGCGTGGTCAGGCCGTCCAACGACCAGTGGTCGTCCAGGCCGTCGAGCAGCAGCCGCAGCGCGCCCCGGGACTGGTCGTCCAGGGAGGCCAGCAGCTCCGCGTCGGGCTCGGCGCGGACGACGGTGCGCTGGTCGGCGGGGACCTGGGTGCTGATCCAGTGCTCGGCCTTGTCGAGCCGCGGCCGGGTCTCGTCCAGGGAGGTGACCGGGTTCTCCGGGTCGAGCTCGCTCAGGATGCGCAGGGTCTGCTCGTCGTGGCCCGCGGTGATGTCCACGACGGAGGCCAGCGTGCGGTACGGCAGCGGGCGCGGCGTCCGCGGGAGTTCGCCGGCTGCGGTGCCGATGGCCCGGGTGTACGCCGCGGCGTCCGCGGGCTGCGCGGTGCCGTCCGCGACCTTGGCCGCGAGCTTGTCCCACTCGTCGTAGAGCCGCTGGATCTCCTGGTCGAAGGCGATCTTGAAGGACTGGTTGGGCTTGCGGCGGGCGTACAGCCAGCGCAGCAGCGGCGCCTCCATGATCTTCAGCGCGTCGCCCGGAGTGGGCACCCCGCCCTTGGACGAGGACATCTTCGCCATGCCGCTGATGCCGACGAAGGCGTACATCGGGCCGATCGGCTGGTCGGCGCCGAACACCTCGCGGACGATCTGGCCGCCGACGACGAACGACGAGCCGGGCGAGGAGTGGTCCACGCCGGACGGCTCGAAGACCACGCCCTCGTAGGCCCAGCGCATCGGCCAGTCGACCTTCCAGACCAGCTTGCCGTGGTCGAACTCGCGCAGCGCCACGGTCTCGGAGTGGCCGCAGGCGACGCACTCGTAGGCCATCTCCGTGGTCGCGTCGTCATAGGCGATGACCTTGGTGAAGTCCTTGTTGCAGACCGTGCAGTACGGCTTGTACGGGAAGTAGCCCGCGCCACCGGCGCTGCCGTCGTCCTCGGAAGCCGCACCGGACCCCTCGGCCGCCTCCAGCTCCGCGTCATCCACCGGCTTCTGCTGCTGCTTCTTCGGCTTACCGGTGGCCTTGTCCTTGGTGCGGTAGCGGCCCAGGACGGCGTCGATCTGGCCGCGGTGCTTCATCGCGTGCAGGACCTGCTCGCGGTAGGCGCCGGAGGTGTACTGGGCGGTCTGGCTGACGCCCCGGTACTCGATGCCCAGCTCCGCCAGGGACTCCTCCATGGCCGCCTTGAAGTGCTCGGCCCAGGTGGCGTACGCGCTGCCGGGCGGGGCGGGCACGGCCGTCAGCGGCTTGCCGATGTGCTCCTCCCAGGACGGGTCGATACCGGCCGGGACCTTGCGGTACCGGTCGTAGTCGTCCCAGCTCAGGACGTGCTCGCAGGCGATGCCGCGGCGGCGGATCTCGTCGGCGACCAGGTGCGGGGTCATCACCTCGCGGAGGTTGCCGAGGTGGATCGGGCCGGACGGGCTCAGGCCCGAGGCGACGACGACAGGTTTGCCGGGGGCGCGGCGCTCCGCCTCGGCAATGACCTCGTCCGCGAACCTGGAGACCCAGTCGGTCTCGGTGCTCTGCTGAGCCACGATCGGCCCTCTCTCTTGCTGGTGTCCCGGTGCTTTTACGAAGCGCCCTGTCGCGCCCTCCGGTGCCGCGCTCCGTCACCCGCGGCACGGGCGGAACGGTCCGGACGGACAAAAGCCTGACGGAGCTCATTCTCCCAGACGCCCGCCGCACAGAAATTCAGTGGTAGGGCCGTGGGATACTCAGGGCAAACCCTTTCCACCCCAACGGAACGGCAGTTCAATGGCCTCGGTCACCTCCCTCGCAGCTACGGTCAACCAGCGCGTCGCGGACGCCCTCTCGGCAGCCCTGCCGGAGGCCGGCGCCGCGGACCCGCTGCTGCGACGTAGCGACCGGGCCGATTTCCAGGCCAACGGCCTGCTCGCGCTGGCCAAGAAGCTCAAGGGCAACCCGCGGGAGCTGGCCGACAAGGTCGTCGAGACGCTCGGCACCGACGACGTCCTCGCCGACGTCGAGGTCTCCGGCCCCGGCTTCCTCAACATCACCGTCGCCGACCGGGCGATCCTCGCCACGCTCGCCGCACGCGCCGCCGACGACCGCCTGGGCGTGCCGTACGCGGCCACGACCGGTACGACGGTCGTCGACTACGCGCAGCCCAACGTCGCCAAGGAGATGCACGTCGGCCACCTGCGGTCCGCGGTGATCGGCGACGCCCTGCGCAACATGCTGGACTTCACCGGCGAGAAGACGATCGGCCGCCACCACATCGGCGACTGGGGCACGCAGTTCGGCATGCTCATCCAGTACCTGATCGAGAACCCGGACCAGCTGGCCCCGGCGGCCGACGTGGACGGCGAACAGGCCATGTCGAACCTGAACCGGGTCTACAAGGCGTCGCGGGCGATCTTCGACACCGACGAGGAGTTCAAGGAGCGGGCCCGCAAGCGGGTCGTCGCCCTCCAGTCCGGCGACGCCGAGACCCTCGACCTGTGGCAGCGGTTCGTGGACGAGTCGAAGGTCTACTTCTACTCGGTCTTCGAGAAGCTCGACATGGAGATCCGCGACGAGGAGATCGTCGGCGAGTCGGCGTACAACGACATGATGGCCGAGACGGCCCGGATGCTGGAGGAGTCGGGTGTCGCCGTCCGCTCCGAGGGCGCGCTCGTCGTCTTCTTCGACGAGATCAAGGGCAAGGACGACAAGCCGGTCCCGCTGATCGTGCAGAAGGCGGACGGCGGTTTCGGGTACGCCGCGAGTGACCTGTCGGCGATCCGCAACCGCGTCTTCGACCTGAAGGCGACGACGCTGCTGTACGTCGTGGACGTCCGCCAGTCGCTGCACTTCCGGATGGTCTTCGAGACGGCCCGCCGGGCCGGCTGGCTGAACGACCAGGTCAAGGCCCACAACATGGGCTACGGCACGGTGCTCGGCGCCGACGGCAAGCCGTTCAAGACGCGGGCCGGCGAGACGGTGCGCCTGGAGGACCTGCTCGACGAGGCGGTGCAGCGCGCCGCCGAGGTGGTGCGCGAGAAGGCCCAGGACCTCACCGAGGACGAGATCCAGGAGCGGGCCGCGCAGGTCGGCATCGGCGCGGTGAAGTACGCGGACCTCTCGACGTCGCCGAGCCGGGACTACAAGTTCGACCTGGACCAGATGGTGTCGCTCAACGGCGACACCAGCGTGTACCTCCAGTACGCGTACGCCCGGATCCAGTCGATCCTGCGCAAGGCCGGCGAGACCGGGCCGGTCGCCCACCCGGAGCTCGAACTCGCCCCGGCGGAGCGGGCGTTGGGCCTGCACCTGGACGCGTTCGGCGGCACCGTCGCCGAGGCCGCGGCGGAGTACGCCCCGCACAAGCTGGCCGCGTACCTCTACCAGCTGGCGTCGCTGTACACGACCTTCTACGACCAGTGCCCGGTCCTGAAGGCGGACACCCCGCAGCAGGTGGAGAACCGCCTCTTCCTGTGCGACCTGACCGCCCGCACCCTGCACAAGGGCATGGCGCTGCTGGGGATCCGCACCCCCGAGCGGCTGTAGGACGGACCCCGCCCAGCGACGACCGAGCCCCCGTACCGCACCCGGAGTGCGGTACGGGGGCTCGGTCGTTCACCCGCCGTCCGACACCTCGTACTCGGCCCCGTTCGGCTCGCGCCGGATCCGCACCCACCGCTTCTTGTCGAGGGAGTACCCGTACTGCGGCCGGCCCCCGTCGCCGCTGGTGCGGAACGGATTCCCGGTGTCGTCGATGCGCACCGTCCCGTGCCGCCCGCCGCTGGACCACTCCAGCTCCAAGTACCAGCGCACGTAGTGGTCCTTGGCGGTCGCGTCGATGTAGAAGGTCTCGGGGTCGCTCGCGCTCACCGTGTAGGGAAAGTCGTCCTTCTTCCCCGCCTCGGAGACCAGGCGGGGCATCCCGGCGTCGAGGTTCAGGGCGAAGGAGTGCTTGGGCACGTTGCCGCCGCAACCGACGCCGACGTACCCCATCGCGTAGTCGTTCCAGGAGAGCGGCACGTCAGTACCGGCGACGCGGGCATGCAGGGACTCCAGGACGACGGTGCCCCCGCCCGCGCCCTGGACGGTCAGCCGCACGGTCTGCGTGCCCGCGGACACCGCCCCGCGCGCGGACACCCAGCCGGGGGCGTCCTGCTCGTTGGGCGGTGGCGCGATGCGGTCCGGGGTCTGGTCGACGAGGTAGGGGTGGCCGCAGGGGCTGCCCCAGTACTGCGGCTGGGTGGACACCGTCAGCGGGGCGCCGCCGTCCTGACTCGGGCCGCCGGACGGCAGGGGGCTGCCGTCGCCCTCGACGCCCTCACCCGTGCCGCGCTCCCCCGTGTTGCCCGTGTCGCCCTTGTTGCTGCCGTTGCTGCCGTTGCCGTCGTTGCCCTTCTGGTGCGTGGCGCCCGAGGACGGGCCCGGTCCACCGTTCCCCGGCGTCCTCGGTACCGGCCGCTCGGCCCCGCCCGGCGACGCCCCCGCGGCCGTCCTCCCGACACGTTCTCCCGGCGCCGGGAACCCGCCCCGGACGGCGAGGGCGGTGGCCCCCAGTACGAGGACGACGCCGACACCGGCCAGCGCGGCGAGCCGCCGCGTACGGGATGTGCGCGAGAGGGATGCGGACCCGACCGCCGGCACTAAGGCATTCGACGCAACGGGCGCCTCCGATTCCGAATCCGAATCTGGCTCCAACTCCAACTCCGGCCCCGGCTCCGGCTCTGGCTCCGACCGGGGCTCGCCCACCGGTCCCGCCCCCGCCGCCGTCCGCGACTCCATCCGCGGCTCCGCTTCCGCCCGCTGCCGCCCCCGTGCCGCGTCCGCCACGATCCACCGCCGGTGGACCTCCACCAGCTCCTCCGGAGTCGCCCGGCACAGCCGCGCCAAGCGCTCGACCGGTGCGAACTCCGTCGGCACGGCGGTCCCGTTCACATACCGGTGCAGCGTCGACGTACTCACGTGCAACCGCTTGGCGAGCGCCGCATAGCTCAGCCCCGACCGCGCCTTCAGTTCCCCCAGCAATGCGGGAAGATCCCCCGCCCCCACGTGCCCCTCCATTCCACCCCGCCCTTCCAAGCCGCGCCCGTTCTCCCAGATCAGAGTCGGTACGAACGTTCCAGCGTCCCCACCTCCCGGGCCGCGCTGGCCACTGGAACGGAACCGGGCACAAGCTGAGGACATCCCAGCACGCCGCTCCCCGCAACGGGTCGAATGGCGCGCGTCTCCCCGGTCACACGGGCCAACCAGCCACCCGGACAGAGAGATTCAGCCATGCGCACCCCCGGCCTCTACCACCCCCGTACCCGCCTGCTCGCCACCGCGGCGGTCGCGCTCGCCGCGCTCTCACTCGCCGCGTGCGGCAACCGCGACGGATCGGGCGTCCGCATCGAGGGCACCGCCGGGCCGTACCCCGCACCGCCCGCCCCGGCGCCGGCGCCGAAGCCCCACAGCGGCACCACCGCCGCCCCCACGGCCTCCGTCAGGAAAGGCGCCACGGCTTCCGCCCCCCACGTCCCCTGCACCGCCACCACCACCAAGGTGACCGTCCAGAAGGTGAACCGCCCGCGCAACCACCTGCTCCTCACCGCCACCAACACCGGCACCCGGCCCTGTTACGCGTACAGCGCCCCCTACCTCCGCTTCGACGAGGCCCAGGCCGCCACCACCGTGCTCCGCGACAGCGTGCCGCAGGCCGTCGTCACCCTGGAACCGGGCCAGAGCGCCGACGCGGCCATCGGCACGGAGTCTCCCCAGGGCACCCACGGGCACCAAGCCCACGCGCTCGGCGTCCTGTTCGCCAATCGCGCGATGAACGGCGGCGCGGGCGGCTGGGCCCACCCGAAGCTGCCGGCGGGCGGCGTGTACGTGGACAGTTCGGCGTTCGTCACCTACTGGCAGCCGAACCCGGCCGACGCCCTGGTCTGGACCCGACGGCCCGGACGACGCGCAGCGGGACCACCACGGGCCGCGGAGCCGCCATGACGAAGCCCCGGGTGCCGCGATCCGATCGTGGCACCCGGGGCCCTTCGCTGCGCGTCCGCCAGGTCCTGTCCGACCCTGATCCACCGGACAGGCCCTAGCCCAGCTTCCGCGCGACCTCCGTCGCCCAGTAGGTGAGGATCATCTGGGCGCCGGCCCGCTTGATCCCCGTGAGGGTCTCCAGGATCGCCTTGTCGCGGTCGATCCAGCCCTTCTCGGCGGCCGCCTCGACCATCGCGTACTCACCGGAGATCTGGTACGCCGCGACCGGCACGTCCACCTCGTCCGCGATCTTCGCCAGGACGTCCAGGTAGGGCAGCGCCGGCTTGACCATCACCATGTCGGCGCCCTCCTGAAGGTCCAGCGCCAGCTCGCGCAGCGACTCGCGGAGGTTGGCCGGGTCCTGCTGGTAGGTCTTGCGGTCGCCCCTCAGCGACGAGCCCACCGCCTCGCGGAACGGCCCGTAGAACGCCGACGTGTACTTCGCGGTGTAGGCCAGGATCGAGATGCCCTCGTGGCCGGTCTGGTCCAGCGCGTCCCGGATGACGCCGACCTGACCGTCCATCATGCCGCTGGGGCCCACCACATGGACGCCCGCGTCGGCCTGGACCTGCGCCATCTCGGCGTACCGGTCCAGCGTCGCGTCGTTGTCGACCCGCCCTTCGGCGTCCAGCACCCCGCAGTGGCCGTGGTCGGTGTACTCGTCCAGGCACAGGTCCGACATGATCACCAGGTCGTCACCGACCTCGGCCCGCACGTCCCGGATGGCGAGCTGGAGGATGCCGTCCGGGTCGGTGCCCGCCGTACCGGCCGCGTCCTTCTTCGCGTCCTCCGGCACACCGAACAGCATGATTCCGGCGACCCCGGCCTCGACCGCCTCGACGGCCGCCTTGCGCAGCGTGTCGCGGGTGTGCTGGACGACGCCCGGCATCGCGGCGAGGGGCACCGGCTCGGAGATGCCCTCCCGCACGAACGCCGGCAGGATGAGGTCGGCCGGATGCAGGCGGTACTCCGCGACCATCCGCCGCATGGCGGGGGTGGTGCGCAGCCGCCGCGGCCGCGCCCCCGGGAAGCTTCCGTACTTCGTCATACCGCCCACGCTACGCCCGCCCCGCACCCGCCTTTGCCGACGCATCGTCGGCCGGCCGGGCCGCGGGAACAGTGCCACCGGGCAGGCCCCAGACCGGTGTGGCGAACAAGCAGAAGGGCGCCCCGGGAAGAGGCGCCCTTCACAGCCCTACGGCCTGCCGCTCAGCTACGTGCCCGCCGGCGCGAGCCCGGCCGACGCTCGCTGGGGCGGGTGACCGGGTCGCCGGCCTCCAGCGCGGCATCGCGCCGCGCCGCCCCGAAGTCCGCGAGCGCCTCGGCCAACTTGTGCACCGACGGCTCGGGCGACATCACGTCCACCCGCAGCCCGTGCTCCTCGGCGGTCTTGGCGGTGGCCGGGCCGATGCAGGCGATCACGGTCACGTTGTGCGGCTTACCGGCGATCCCGACGAGGTTCCGCACCGTCGAGGACGAGGTGAACAGCACGGCGTCGAAGCCGCCGCCCTTGATCGCCTCGCGGGTGTCGGCCGGCGGCGGCGACGCCCGCACGGTCCGGTAGGCGGTGACGTCGTCGACCTCCCAGCCCAGCTCGATCAGCCCGGCCACCAGCGTCTCGGTGGCGATGTCGGCGCGCGGCAGGAACACCCGGTCGATCGGGTCGAAGACCGGGTCGTAGGGCGGCCAGTCCTCCAGCAGCCCGGCCGCGGACTGCTCGCCACTGGGCACCAGGTCCGGCTTCACACCGAAGGCGACCAGCGCCTTGGCGGTCTGCTCGCCGACCGCCGCGACCTTGATCCCGGCGAACGCCCGCGCGTCCAGCCCGTACTCCTCGAACTTCTCCCGGACGGCCTTGACGGCGTTCACCGAGGTGAAGGCGATCCACTCGTAGCGGCCGGTGACCAGGCCCTTGACCGCACGTTCCATCTGCTGCGGGGTGCGCGGCGGCTCGACGGCGATGGTCGGGACCTCGTGCGGCACCGCGCCGTACGAGACGAGCTGGTCGGAGAGCGACGCGGCCTGCTCCTTGGTCCGCGGGACCAGTACCCGCCAGCCGAACAGCGGCTTGTTCTCGAACCACGAGAGCTGGTCGCGCTGCGCTGCCGCGCTGCGCTCGCCGACCACGGCTATGACCGGCTGACCGCCGTCCGGCGACGGCAGCACCTTGGCGGCCTTGAGCACCTGGGCGACGCTCCCGAGGGTGGCGGTCCAGGTGCGCTGCCGGGTGGTGGTGCCGGCAACCGTGACGGTCATCGGGGTGTCCGGCTTGCGGCCGGCCGCCACCAACTCCCCGGCGGCCGCGGCCACCGAGTCCAAGGTGGTGGAGACCACCGCGGTGGCGTCGCTGGTGCCCAGCTCGGACCAGCAACGGTCGTCGGCGCTGCGGGCGTCGATGAAGCGCACGTCGGTGCCCTGGGCATCGCGCAGCGGCACACCGGCGTACGCGGGCACGCCGACCGCGGCGGCGATGCCGGGGATGACCTCGAAGACGATGCCCTCGGCGGCGCACGCCAGCATCTCCTCGGCGACATAGCCGTCGAGCCCGGGGTCACCGGTCACCGCACGGACGACCCGCTTGCCCGCACGGGCGGCCGCCATGACAAGATTGGCGGTGTCCCGAAGAGCCGAAACGCCAGGGGAACTACCGAGGATTGACGCCTCGTCAGCTGACACCTGCAACGGAGTGTCCACCTGTGCGCGTGCGTGAACACGCACGACGTCCAGGACGTGCGGGTCGGCGATGAGGACGTCCGCGGAGGCCAGTGCCTCCACGGCCCGCAACGTCAGCAGACCCGGGTCTCCCGGCCCGGCACCCAGGAAGGTGACCTGACCAGAGGCGGAGTGGTTTGGGGCGGTGGGGTTCAAAGTGCTCGCTCCCCCATAAGACCGGCCGCACCCTTTGCGAGCATCTCGACGGCGAGTTCCCGGCCCATACGAAGTGGGACCGACTCATCGTCAAGAGAGGCAGGTACGTGCCCGGTGGTGGACAGCTGCACCAGCGTGGTGCCGTCGAGCGTGCCGACGACTCCCCGCAGGTGCATTTCGGTGACAGCCTGCTCGTCGACCTGCAGGTCGGCCAATGCCGCCACGGGGGCGGAACAGCCGGCCTCCAGGGCGGCGAGCAGGGAACGCTCGGCGGTCACGGCGGCCCGGGTGACCGGGTCGTCGAGCTCGGCGAGCGAGGCGACGAGGTGCGCGTTGGCCGCGACACACTCGATCGCCAGTGCCCCCTGGCCGGGGGCGGGCAAAACCACGTCGGGCGACAGCAGTTGCGTCGCCTCCTCGATCCGGCCGATCCGGGTGAGGCCGGCGGCGGCCAGTACGACCGCGTCCAACTCGCCCTTCTCGACGAAGCCGATCCGGGTGTCCACGTTGCCGCGGACCGGAACGGTCTCGATGCGCCGGCCCAGCGTCCGGGCCCAGGCGTTGAGCTGCGCCATCCGCCGGGGCGAGCCGGTGCCCACGCGGGCGCCGTCGGGCAGCTCCTCGAAGGTGAGCCCGTCCCGGGCGATCAGCGCGTCCCGGGGGTCCTCGCGCACCGGTATGGCCGCCAGGGCCAGCTCCGCGGGCTGCGCGGTCGGCAGGTCCTTCAGCGAGTGGACGGCGAAGTCGATCTCGCCGGCCAGCAGCGCGTCGCGCAGCGCCGAGACGAAAACTCCGGTGCCACCGATCTGCGCCAGGTGTTCACGGGAGGTGTCGCCGTACGTGGTGATCTCCACCAGGTCGACGGGGCGGCCGGTCAACTCCCGCACCGCCTCGGCCACCTGCCCGGACTGGGCCATGGCGAGCTTGCTGCGCCTGGTCCCCAGTCGCAGGGGGCTCATCGTGCTGTCGGTCATGCCCGCTCCCGTGCTGCGTCGTGCTGGTCGGCTCGGGTGTCGGCCCTGCTGACGGCGGCGACCGTCTGGGGGTCGAGATCGAAGAGCTCCCGCAGGGCGTCCGCGTACCCGGCACCGCCGGGCTCGCTGGCGAGCTGCTTGACCCGCACCGTAGGCGCGTGCAGGAGCTTGTCGACGACCCGGCGGACGGTCTGGGTGATCTCCGCCCGCTGCTTGTCGTCGAGGTCGGGGAGGCGGCCGTCGAGCCGGGCGATCTCGCTGCTGACGACGTCCGCGGCCATGGTGCGCAGGGCGACCACGGTGGGAGTGATGTGCGCGGCCCGCTGGGCGGCGCCGAACGCGGCGACCTCGTCGGCGACGATGCCGCGCACCGTGTCCACGTCGGCGGCCATCGGCGCATCGGCGGACGCCTCGGCCAGCGACTCGATGTCGACCAGGCGGGCCCCGTCGATCCGGTGCGCCGCGGCGTCGATATCGCGCGGCATGGCCAGGTCGAGCAGCCACATCCGGTCGTCGCGCCCGGCCAGCGCGGCGGCGATCCGCTCGCCGGTCAGCACCAGTCCGGCCGCCCCGGTACAGGAGATGACGATGTCGGCGCGGGCCAGCTCCGCCTCGACGGCGTCCATGGCCAGGGCGCGGGCGGTCAGCCCGGTGGCCGCGCCCGGCGCGCCCGGCTCGGTGAGGATCTGCACCAGTCGCTGGGCGCGGGTCACCGTCCGGTTGGCGACGGCCAGTTCACCGACGCCGCTACGGACGAGGGTGGTGGCGGCCAACGAGGACATCGAGCCGGCGCCGATCACCAGCGCCCGCTTGCCGTGCGCCCAGCCGGCGACGTCCGCGCCGCCGGCCAGCTGCTCCAGGCCGAAGGTGACCAGCGACTGGCCGGCCTTGTCGATGCCGGTCTCGCTGTGCGCGCGCTTGCCCACCCGCAGGGCCTGCTGGAAGAGGTCGTTGAGCAGCCGTCCGGCGGTGTGCTGTTCCTGCGCGACGGCCAGTGCGTCCTTGATCTGCCCGAGGATCTGGCCCTCGCCGACCACCATGGAGTCCAGGCCGCAGGCCACCGAGAAAAGGTGGTGGACGGCACGGTCCTCGTAGTGGACGTAGAGATAAGGGGTCAGCTCTTCCAGGCTGACGCCGCTGTGGCGGACCAGGAGGGTGGACAGCTCGGCGACCCCGGCGTGGAACTTGTCCACGTCGGCGTAGACCTCGATGCGGTTGCAGGTGGACAGCACCGCGGACTCGGTGGCCGGCTCGGCCGACACCACGTCCTGCAGCAGCTTGCCGCGGCTCTCCGGAGCGAGCGCGGCCCGCTCCAGCACGCTCACCGGCGCACTGCGGTGGCTCAGCCCGACGACGAGGAGACTCATGCCGGCATCACGGCGGGAACGTCCCCGTCAGGTCCCTTGCGGTCGGTCGCGGCGGCCGTGGCACGGTCCGCGGGCGTCGGGGCGCCCTCCGGGCCCTCCGTCGCTTCCGGGCCACTCTGGCCGGTCTCCTCGCCCGCCTTGCGCTGCTCGTGGAAGGCGAGGATCTGCAGCTCTATGGAGAGGTCGACCTTGCGGACGTCCACCCCGTCCGGGACGGTCAGCACGGTCGGCGCGAAGTTGAGGATCGAGGTGACACCGGCGGCGACCAGGCGGTCACAGACCTGCTGGGCGGCGCCGGCCGGCGTGGCGATCACGCCGATCGAGACGCCGTTGTCCTGGATGATCTGCTCCAGCTCATCGGTGTGCTGGACCGGAATGCCGGCGACCGGCTTACCGGCCATGGCCGGGTCGGCGTCGATCAGCGCGGCGACCCTGAAGCCGCGGGAGGCGAAGCCGCCGTAGTTGGCGAGTGCGGCGCCGAGGTTACCGATACCGACGATGACCACGGGCCAGTCCTGGGTGAGGCCGAGCTCCCGCGAGATCTGGTAGACGAGGTACTCCACGTCGTAGCCGACGCCCCGGGTCCCGTAGGAACCGAGGTAGGAGAAGTCCTTGCGCAGCTTCGCGGAGTTGACTCCCGCCGCGGCCGCGAGCTCCTCGGAGGACACCGTGGGGACCGAACGCTCGGAGAGCGCGGTCAGGGCACGCAGATACAGCGGTAGCCGGGCGACGGTGGCCTCGGGGATGCCTCGGCTTCGGGTCGCCGGTCGGTGAGTTCGGCCAGTTGCCACGGTGCTCCTGCGGGTAGAGCGGGGCTGCGGGCGACCGCCAGAAACCCGACCGCCCTGTCTCTTGCAGGCTATGTCTTTGTGAACGCGTGCACAAAGATGGTGTCCGCTTTGTCCGGCCAAAGTGATGGGGCTCACGCAGCTTTTACGGGGGTCCGCGGAACCAACTCCCACGTCACACCGTTCACGCGCGCCACCGGCGATACGCGGCAGCACTGACGGGAGCACGCGCCCTCACTCCTCACCGCTATACCCCCGGAAACCTATAAATCGCCCATCGATGGTAAGCGAATCCGCCCGGCGGGAGCGCCGCCCGAACCGGCACAATGACCCCATGGCCCCCTTGTTCAGTCGCGCCCCCCGCAAGAACCCCGCCGACCGGATGGTCACCCTCATCGGAAAGCCGGGCTGCCACCTGTGCGACGACGCACAGGCGGTGATCGAGAAGGTGTGCGCGGAGACCGGCGCGTCCTGGGAGAAGAAGGACATCACCGAGGACGCCGAACTGCACCACAAGTACTGGGAGCAGATTCCGGTCGTCCTCGTGGACGGCGCCCAGCACGACTTCTGGCGGGTCGACCCCCAACGCCTGCGCACCGCACTGGGCGCCTGAGCGCCTCCACCCGGCGGGGCCCGCCCGCCCCGGGGCGCCCTTCGGATGGCCGTAACGCAACCGTAGAGCGCCCTGGTGCTTCCGGACACGCGCCCGTAACCGGCTGCACCGAACAAACTGGCTACGCTAGCCGCATGGCCCGCCCGTCGCCCGCTCACCGCCCCGACCGGAGCCCCGCCGGGGCACTCTTCCCCACGGGGTGGTTCACCCGCCGCAGACGGCCCGCCACGGCACGCAGCGTGCTCGCCGGCGAGGCCGCGGCCGAGGCCGCCCGGAAGTCGTCCCAGGAGACGCCGCCCGTCGAGGCCCCCGTCGAGCCGGAGTTCCCGGTCCCCGGGGACACCAGCGCCGCCGCCTTCTTCGACCTCGACAACACCGTCATGCAGGGCGCCGCCCTCTTCCACTTCGGCCGCGGCCTGTACAAGCGGCGCTTCTTCCACAAGCGCGACCTGGCCCGCTTCGCCTGGCAACAGGTCTACTTCCGGCTGGCCGGCTCGGAGAACCCCGAGCACATGGCGGACGTCCGCAACAGCGCGCTCTCCATCGTCCAGGGCCACCGCGTCGCCGAACTCATGACGATCGGCGAGGAGATCTACGACGAGTACATGGCCGAGCGCGTCTGGCCCGGCACCCGCGCACTGGCCCAGGCCCACCTCGACGCCGGCCAGAAGGTCTGGCTGGTGACCGCCGCTCCCGTCGAAACCGCGACGATCATCGCCCGCCGGCTGGGCCTGACCGGCGCCCTCGGCACGGTCGCCGAGTCCGTCGGCGGGGTCTACACCGGCAAGTTGGTGGGCGAGCCACTGCACGGCCCGGCGAAGGCCGAGGCGGTGCGCGCACTGGCCGGCGCCGAGGGCTTGGACCTGTCGCACTGCGCCGCCTACAGCGACTCGGCCAACGACATCCCGATGCTCTCGCTCGTCGGCCACCCCTACGCGATCAACCCCGACACCCGGCTGCGCAAGCACGCCCGTGAGCATGGCTGGCGGTTGCGCGACTACCGGACCGGCCGCAAGGCGGTCCGGATCGGCATCCCGGCGGCCGCCGCCGTGGGTGCACTCGCCGGCGGCGCGGCGGCCGCCGCCGCCCTCCAGCGCCGCCGTCGCTGACCACCCTTGATCACCGGGCCCGGCGGCGGGCCATCCGCACTCCCTACCCCCGCCGTCGCCCCGTCAGTCCCTTTCCTGGCGGTTAACCACAACACGCCCTTCAACCAGGCAGATTGCGCTCCCTTCCGATCAATAGTTGCTCAGTATTCGATACTTGATCCGCCACCAACCGGACACGGACCGTAAGTAATCGATGATTTGAGCAACTGGGTGTAGCGCTGCCTGTACGAAGCGTTATTCTCCTCAGACGCATTCCGGAACCCACACGTCCCTACGACGAGTGAACGGTCCCGCACTGCACGTGATGGAAGCTCTGCCTCTGGGAGTCCCGTGTACCCACACGTCGGGGTTGACGCCTCGGGCCTGGCTACGCTGCGTACGACACTCGTCGACCACCTGCGCAGTTTTGTCCCCACCGCGTACGCCGTCCCCGCATTCGCCACAGCCGTCCCCACCGGCCCCTGCTACGCGTTGGCCGACGGCAGCGCCGCGGTCGGCAAGGCCACCACCGCCGGCAGAACCCGCCGTGCCGGTACCAGCACCACCACCGCACGGCGCCCCGCGGACAGCGACAGCCGTCGCATGATGGACCTCGTCGAACGCGCACAAGCCGGCGAGGCCGACGCCTTCGGCCGCCTCTACGACCAGTACGCCGACACGGTCTACCGCTACATCTACTACCGCGTGGGCGGCCGCGCCACGGCCGAGGACCTCACCAGCGAGACCTTCCTCCGCGCCCTGCGCCGCATCGGTACGTTCACCTGGCAGGGGCGGGACTTCGGCGCCTGGCTGGTGACCATCGCCCGCAACCTCGTCGCCGACCACTTCAAGTCCTCCCGCTTCCGCCTGGAAGTCACCACCGGAGAGATGCTCGACGCCAACGAGGTCGAGCGCAGCCCCGAGGACTCGGTCCTCGAATCCCTCTCCAACGCCGCCCTGTTGGAGGCGGTACGCAAGCTCAACCCCCAACAGCAGGAATGCGTCACCCTTCGCTTCCTCCAGGGCCTCTCGGTCGCCGAGACCGCCCGCGTCATGGGCAAGAACGAGGGCGCCATCAAGACCCTCCAGTACCGAGCCGTCCGCACCCTGGCGCGGCTCCTCCCAGAAGACGCCCGCTGACGCCGTCCGACCCCTCCGTCACCCTCAACACCCCGCCCGCCGCTCACCGTTGGTGACCAGTCATGCCCTGACGGTCAGATCATCGTGAGTGCGTAACCCGAGTGCCGCGCCGCTCGTTGTGCGGGATGCAGGCTCCACGCGGTCACGCCATGTCCGCCGCCTCTCACTCCTTCGAGTGGCCACGGACAACGGCGTGCAACCATCCGGCCCGTCTGGATAGTCAATGCCAGTCCGGGGAGTCGAGCGGGATGACGAGAGGAGGTGCCGCCCGTGATCGCGAATGTCTCGGTACACCGGCGGGCCAACGCCTTCGCCCAGGCCCTGGAGGAGCAGGTGCTCAGGGGCGCGGCGGCCGAGGATCAGGTCGACAATCCGGCGCAGGTGCCGGTGGACGCACAGCTGTTGGCGGTCGCCGACGGCCTCGGGGAGCTCCCGAAGCCGGAGATGGCCGCCGAGGTCAAAACCGTCCAGCGTGCCCAGCTCATCGCCGCGATGGAGGCCGCCTTCGCCGAAGGCGCCACGTCCGGCGACGCCCGGGTTCCAGACCAACGCGAAGCCAAGGGCGCACACCGCGCCACGAAATCACTCGGCCGACTGCGCCCGCGCTCCCGGCTCTCCAAGGGGCTGGCGGCCGGCGGCCTGACGGTCGGTGTCGCCGCCGGCGCGTTCAGCGGCGTCGCCATGGCCAGCACCGACGCCCTCCCCGGCGACTCCCTCTACGGCCTCAAGCGCGGCATGGAGGACCTTCAGCTCACCATGGCCGACGACGACTCCGACCGTGGCCGGCTCTACCTCGACCAGGCGTCCACGCGCATGCTGGAGGCCCGTCGCCTGATGGAGCGGGGCCGGTCCGCGCAGCTCGATCACGAGGCTCTCGGCGAGGTCCGCAGGGCGCTGGCCGGCGTCCGTCACGACGCGGGCGAGGGACACCGTCTGCTGCACGCGGCCTACGAGCGCGACGGTTCGCTCGGCCCCATCCAGACGCTGAACTCCTTCACCAAGTCGCACCGCGACACCTGGACGCAGCTGCGCGACCGGCTCCCGGTGCAGCTCACCGACGTGCGCGACGAGGTCAGTTCGGTCTTCGACGCCATAGACGATGAGGTCGGCCCGCTGCGGTCGCTGCTCCCGCCGGGCCCGGACGCCGTCCGCAGCCGCCACCGCGACACGCCGGGCGACGGAGGTGCCGCCAGCAGCGGCCGTCGCCCGTCCCCGGCCGGCGACGCGTCCGCGTCCGACTCCTCCGGCACCGCCGAGCAGGCCCCGCGCCCCTCGGCCTCGCCGTCCCAGCAGCAGGACGGCTTGCTCGGCGGCAATACGGGCGGTCTGCTCGGCCCGCCCGGCAAGGGCAGCGCCTCACCGCACGACGGCAGCCACGGCAAGGAGAACGCCGGTCACCCCGACGTCACGTTGCCGCCGCTGCTGCCGGGGCTCCTCCCCGACCTGGGGATCGACGGCGACAACCTGTCCAAGTAGCCGGCCCGCGGCGGCCGGCGCACGACCCAACGGCGCTCGGTGTTCTTCTGGTCCTACCTCAGAAGAACACCGAGCGCCGCTGCACGAGCAGCTTGTAGAGGGTGTGCTGGATGGTCTCCCGGACCTGATCGGTCAGGTTGAACATCAGCATCGGGTCATCGGCCGCCTCCGCCGGATAGCCGTCGGTCGGAATCGGCTCGCCGAACTGGATCGTCCACTTCGTCGGCAGCGGCACCGCACCGAGCGGCCCCAGCCACGGGAAGGTCGGCGTGATCGGGAAGTACGGCAGCCCCAGCACCCGCGCCAGGGTCTTGGCGTTCCCGATCATCGGGTAGATCTCCTCCGCACCCACGATCGAGCACGGCACGATCGGCACCCCGGCCTTCAGCGCCGTGGAGACGAAGCCGCCCCGCCCGAAGCGCTGGAGCTTGTAGCGGTCCGCGAACGGTTTCCCGATGCCCTTGAAGCCCTCCGGCATCACCCCGACGATCTCCCCGCGCTCCAGCAGCCGCTGGGCGTCCTCCGCGCAGGCGAGGGTGTGCCCGGCCTTGCGGGCCAGCTCGTTCATCACCGGCAGGACGAACACCAGGTCGGCCGCCAGCAGCCGGAGGTGCCGCTGCGCCGGGTGATTGTCGTGCACCGCGACCTGGAGCATCAGGCCGTCCAGCGGGAGCGTCCCGGAGTGGTTGGCGACGATCAGCGCGCCGCCCTCGGCGGGGATGTTCTCCATCCCCTTCACCTCGACCCGGAAGTACTTGTCGTACACCGGCCGCAGCAGCGACATCAGGACCTGGTCGGTCAGTTCCTTGTCGTAGCCGAAGTCGTCGACCTCGTAGTCACCGGTGATCCGGCGGCGCAGGAAGGCCAGCCCGCCCGCGATCCGCTCGTCCAGGGTCTGGCCGCCGGCCGGCCGCGGCGGCGGTGCCTGCTCCGGGTCGGTGCGGGCCTCCGGTACGGGCGCCAGCGCCGTGCCACGCCCGTTGCGTCCGGCCCGCCGGGCCTTGCGGCGCGCCCGCGGTTCCTCGCCGAAGGGAATGACCTTGGCGTCCGCCATCGTGGCTGAACTCCTCACTGGCTAGCGCCGCGACGTGCGGGCAGCACGCCGGCGAGCCGGTCGACGGTGCGGGCGAGGGACTCGGGCGGCAGCAGCCCGGGTCCACGGCTGCGGGCGAATCCCTCGAAGGTCTCCGCCGTCGTGTACGTGGGACGGAAACCCAGTGTCTCGCGCATCTGCGTCGTCTCGACGACCCGGCCGTGGGTCAGCATCCGGATCTGCTCGGGCGAGAAGTCGGTGATGCCGAGGGACCGCAGGAAGGTACCGGCCCAGGTCACGGTGGGCAGGAAGAGCGGGAGCGTGGGCCGGCCCAGACGCCGGGAGACCTGCGAGAGCAGGAGGACGCCGTCCCCCGCGATGTTGAACGTGCCGCTGTTGAGGGTGCCGCGGCGGGGCTCGGCGGCGGCGATCCGCAGCACGTCGATCGCGTCGTCCTCATGGACGAACTGCAGCCGCGGGTCGTAACCGAGGACGGTGGGCAGGACGGGCAGCGAGAAGTACTCGGCGAGCGGGGAGTCCGCGCACGGACCGAGGATGTTGGCGAACCGCAGGACACAGACCGCCACGTCGGGGCGGCGCCGGGCGAAGCCGCGGACGTACCCCTCGACCTCGACGGTGTCCTTCGCGAAGCCGCCGCTGGGCAGCGACTTGGGCGGGGTGTTCTCGGTGAAGACGGCCGGGTCGCGGGGTGCGGAGCCGTAGACGCTGGTACTGGACTTGATCACTACGCGCTGGACCTTCGGCGCCTTCTGGCAGGCACCGAGCAGTTGCATGGTGCCGATGACATTGGTCTCCTTGACGGAGGCCCGGCCGCCGCGGCTGCCCAGGGGCGTGCCGTTGATGTCCATATGAACCACGGTGTCGACGCCCGTCTCGGCCAGGACCCGGGCGATCGCCGGATGCCGAATGTCGGCCTTGAGGAATTCGGCCCCGCCGAGATGATGCTCCGGTGCCACGGCATCGACCCCGATCACCCGGTCGACGTCGGGATCGCGCTGGATCCGGCGGACGAACCGGCCCCCCAGCTGCCGTGCGGCGCCCGTGACGAGCACGACGTTGCCCAAGATCGGCCCTCCTTACCGCCGCGGCTTCCGCCTGCGCCGAGCTGTGCAGCTCACGCTATCGGGTCGGTGTTGCGCAGTGATGACCGCACGATGCCCGTAACGACATTTGCGTACGACCACCGTCCATACGGCCCACAAAAGCACCGCGGCCCCTCACCGCCCGAAGGCGATGGGGGGCCGCGAAATCGCGATCAGCGTCGCTTACTTCTTGTTACGACGCTGGACGCGGGTGCGCTTGAGCAGCTTGCGGTGCTTCTTCTTAGCCATCCGCTTGCGCCGCTTCTTGATAACAGAGCCCACGACTACCCTCGCTCACTTCGTATCACTCGGTGCGGGGCGTCCGAGCCCACACTACCTACATCGGCCCAGGGTACCCGGCGCCGGCCGTACCGCGTAATCCGAGGGGCGGCGAGGGAGCCGTCAGGCCGACTCCACCCCCACATACGATTCGCGGAGATAGTCGTGGACCGCCTGCTCCGGCACCCGGAAGGACCGCCCCACGCGAATCGCGGGCAGATGACCGCTGTGCACCAGGCGGTACACGGTCATCTTCGACACTCGCATCACCGTGGCAACTTCCGCCACTGTCAGAAACACAACCTCGTTCAACGGCCTCTGGTCCGCAGCCATCACACACCTGCACCTTCCGCATAAGACGGGCACCGGCTTCCCCTCCGGTGACTCTTCGTCGCCATGCGTTCACTCCCCAGATTAGGGGCGGGTGATGCGAGTGGGGAAGAGGAGCAGCGAACGACCGCCTATCCGGACAGATTCGCCCTATTGAGGACATAGTGCGTCAGGGGGCGGTAGTCCACGGACCGGGCTGCATCATCGAGCGGCACCACCGCGGACAGCCTTCCCTCCGCCTCCCCGACGAACAGCGCGGGGTCGTCGGTATCCGCCAAGCCGATCGCCTCGATGCCCAGCTGACCTGCTCCGCAGACCCAACCGTGGTCCCCGATGACGAGCCCCGGAAGTGGTCCCGCGGACGTCGCGGCGGCCCCCAGAGCGGTCCGCACCGGGAGCGGCGAATGGGTGTGCACGCCCCCCTCCGCAGGTGCGCCCCGCACGCCGGGTTCACGCATCAGCGCGACTCCCCGTACGTAAGCGAGGACCCGGGTGCGTACTCCGAACCGGGTCGCTATGTCGACACGGTGGCCATGCGCGGGGGTGAGAACGGGGCAGCCCGCCGACGAGAGGGCGTCTGCGAGGGCGGCGTAGAACTCCAGCAGCCGGTGCGGATGGCCGGTGCCGAGCAGCACCGGAACCCGCCGGCCGGCCGCCACGGCGAGCCGCTCCGCGAAGGCGTCCAGCCCGGCGACCGTCCGATCCGGGTCGATCACATCCAGGCCGGAAGTGTGCGCGGGATCGTCCGAAATCCCGCACTTCTGTCCCATCAGTCGCAGAACATCGCCGTAGGACCAGTCCCGTTCGGGATCCAGTCCCAACAGGACCCGCGGATCACGGGCCGCGAAGAGACGGTAGCGCCGCAGGCTCTGCTCCCGCGTGGTCGCGATCGTCCCCGCGAGCCGCGCCTCGATCAGGTGCGCCCGCAGCGCCCAGGTGCCCAACACGGCTCCCATGCTGACTGGTTGACCGGACAGCGGATGCCCTAACCGACGGGTAGTCACACATCTGGGGCACCACTTCTTCCCCTGGCCAGGCCCTCTTCCAGCAGCCGGCCTTCCGCAAGGCGGCCTTCCTCAGGACTCCCTGGAGCGGCCCGCCCCCGGGAGCGGCGGCCCGCCGTACGCCCTGGCAGCGAGACGGAAATACCCCTCGCCCCGGCCACGTTGTGGCTCCGCAGGGGGCGCCCGCACCCCCTTCGGGATCTGTTCCCCCGCCCCCTACGGCACCCGCCACCGCCTCACGGCAACAGACCGTGGGACGGAAACACCGCCCGCCGGGTGGCCAGCACCGCCTGGTCGAGCCGGTCGGCCGGGTCGTAACCGCCGTCGGCGAAATCCCGCCAGTGCGGGGTGCATCCGTCCGTCATCCGGAGCGGCGCCAACTGCCGCGTCCTACGGAACACTTCGTGCCGCCACGCCTCCGGCACCGACGACGTCGGGTCGATCGGGCGGTGCCCGGCGATCGCCGACAGATGCGTCCAACTGCGCGGCACCACCTCCACCACCGCATAGCCGCCGCCCCCGAGCGCGACCCAACGGCCCTCCGCGTGCTCGTGGGCCAGCGCGTGGCAGGACTCGGCCACCGCCCGCTGCGCGTCCAGACTCACCGCGAGATGCGCGAGCGGGTCCTCGAAGTGGGTGTCGGCGCCGTGCTGGGTGACCAGGACCTGCGGACGGAACACGGCCAGCAGCTCAGGCACCACCGCGTGGAAGGCCCGCAGCCAGCCCGCGTCACCCGTCCCGGCCGGCAGCGCCACGTTCGCCGCACCGCCCTCCGCACCCTCCCCACCGGTCTCCTCCGGCCAGCCGGTCTGCGGGAACAGCGTCCTCGGATGCTCGTGCAGCGAGATCGTCAGCACCCGCGGGTCCTCCCAGAACGCCGCCTGGACGCCGTCACCGTGGTGCACGTCCACATCCACGTACGCCACCCGTTCGGCCCCCAGCTCCAGCAGCCGGGCGATCGCCAGTGCCGCGTCGTTGTAGACGCAGAACCCCGACGCGCCGCCGGGCATCGCGTGGTGCAGCCCGCCCGCAAAGTTCACCGCGTGCTGCGCGTCCCCGCGCCAGACCGCCTCCGCGGCGCCCACCGACTGCCCGGCGATCAGCGCCGACGCCTCGTGCATGCCCACGAACGCCGGGTCGTCCTCGGTCCCCAGCCCGTACGCGATGTCCGCGGAATCCGGGTCGGCGGAGGCCCGACGGACCGCCTCGATGTAGTCCTCGCGGTGCACCAGGCGCAACGTGGAGTCACCGGCCGGCTTGGCGGCCACCACCTCCAGCGGCCCGCGATGGAGCTCGTACGCCTCCACCAGACGCATCGTCAGGGCGAGCCGGACGGGGTCCATCGGATGCCCCGGCCCGAAGTCATAGCCCGTTACTGCCTCGTCCCACATCAGCTGTGCGCGGCCGCTCATGGTCGTCACCGTATCTGGCCGGGGACGACCCGAACGAGCGGGCGTACACCAATGTCACCAGCACCAGGGCCATCGGTACGAGCATCGCGCCGCGGTAGCTCCAGGTGTCCCCCAGCGCGCCCACCAACGGGGAACCGATCAGAAACCCGACATAGTTGAAGATGTTCAGTCGCGCGATGGTCGGGTCCGAAGCACCCGGGCCGCCTAGATCCACCGCGTACCGCCCGGCCGCCGCGAAGGTCTGCGGCACGATGACACACAGCCCGAGCCCCAGCAGGGTGAACCCCACCATCCCGACCCAGGCACCCGGCGCCGCCGCCACCACCGCGAAGCCGGCCGCCGCGACCACGGTCCCGGTCCGCACCACCGGGACCGCCCCGAAGCGCCGCACCCCCAGGTCACCGACGGTCCGCCCGAGCAGCGTCATCACCATGTAGACGTTGTACGGAACCGTCGCCAGCTGCTCCGAGCTGCCCAGAACGTCCTGAAGGTACTTCGCGCTCCAGTTGGAGACCGTCGAGTCGCCGATGTACGTGAACGCCATCACCAGACACAGCGGCAACAGCAGCCGCATGGCAACCGGCGCCCCGGCCACCGCCCGGCCGTCCCCGTCTCCGTCTCCGTCTCCGTTCGACGCGTCCCGCTCGCCCCCCTCGTCCCGCCCGCCCCGGGCGACGAACCACCGGCCGATGACCAGCACCAGCGGAACGAAGACCGCCACCGCCGGCCCGTACAGCAGCATCAGCGACAGCTGCCAATGCGCCCCCGCCCACGCCAGCGAGGCCCCGACGATCCCGCCCAGGCTGTACGCGGCGTGGAAGCCGAGCATGATGCTGCGCCCGTAGGCCCGTTGGAGGCTCACCCCGAGCATGTTCATCGACGCGTCCAGAGCACCCACCGTCAGCCCGAACGCGGCCAGCGCCACCGCCACCTGTACCAACGAGCTGACCGCTCCGACGGCCAGCAGCGCCAGGCACACCACCGGCTGGACGCAGCGCAGAACGGTGCTGGGCGAGATCCGCTTCACCAGGTGCTCGGCGCCGACGCTGCCGACCCCGGCGAGCACCGGAACGGCCGCCAGGAAGGCCGGCAGCAGGCTGTCCGAGATCCCGTAGCGCACCTGGATCGCCGGTATCCGGGTCACCAGCAGGGCGAAGACCGCCCCCTGGACGAAGAAGCTGAGGGCGAGCGAGACCCGACCGTGCCGCAGCCGAGCTCCCGGTACCTGAGGGGGCGTCATGGCCGGTCAGCCTAGAACTCCGGGCTACCGCTGGGTAGATGGATCACTGGCCCAATTCCGACTGACGTACGAGGAGTTCCGTCCACCGAGGGTGCGGAGCCGGCCCGCACCCACCACCCTTACTGCAGCAACTCCGGCAGTTCCGCCATTTCGGTGAACAGCGCGGTCGCCCCGGCCTCCGCCAGCTTCACCGCCGGCGTCATCGCCGTGAACCCATACACGTCCATCCCGGCGGCCACCGCCGCCTGCACCCCGAGCGGACTGTCCTCGACCACGGCACACCGCCCGGGCTCGACACCCATCTCCTTCGCCGCGTGCAGGAACAGATCGGGAGCCGGCTTCCCCCGTCCCACGTCCTGCGACGAGAAGATCCGGCCCTCGCCGAACCGCTCGAACAGCCCGGTCTTCGTCAGCGCCACCCGGATCCGCTCATGGCTCCCCGACGACCCGACGCAGTGCGGCACCCCATCCGCGGCCAGCTTCTCCAGCACCGTCTCCACCCCCGGTACCGGCTGCAGCCGCCGACGGAACTCGTCAAAGACCCGCGTGTGGAAACTGGCTTCGAAGTCCGCCGGCAGCGTCCGCCCGGACTTCTCCCGCACAACATCGCGAATACGCTGCACCGACCCGCCCATGAAATCGCGCAGCGATTCCTCGTACGTGGTCGGGTGCCCCAATTCAGTGAGGTAGCCAGCGAGGAGCTGGTTGGAGATCGGCTCGCTGTCCACCAGGACACCGTCATTGTCGAAAATGATCAGGTCATAGCGCATCCATCGAGCGTACCTACGTATCCCGGAAGCACAACGCAAAAAAGCCTCGTTCCCCGAGTCGAAACTCGGGGAACGAGGCTTTATCAAAATTTGTTCGGCGGCGTCCTACTCTCCCACAGGGTCCCCCCTGCAGTACCATCGGCGCTGAAAGGCTTAGCTTCCGGGTTCGAAATGTAACCGGGCGTTTCCCTAACGCTAAAACCACCGAAACACTATGAAGTTGAACTCCAGCCAACAAGGCGAGTTCGTTACTTCAGAACCTACACAGTGGACGCGAGCAACTGAGGACAAGCCCTCGGCCTATTAGTACCAGTCAACTCCACACCTTACGGCGCTTCCATATCTGGCCTATCAACCCAGTCATCTACTGGGAGCCTTACCCCATCAAGTGGGAGGGAGCCCTCATCTCGAAGCAGGCTTCCCGCTTAGATGCTTTCAGCGGTTATCCTTTCCGAACGTAGCCAACCAGCCATGCCCTTGGCAGAACAACTGGCACACCAGAGGTCCGTCCGTCCCGGTCCTCTCGTACTAGGGACAGCCCTTCTCAAGACTCCTACGCGCGCAGCGGATAGGGACCGAACTGTCTCACGACGTTCTAAACCCAGCTCGCGTACCGCTTTAATGGGCGAACAGCCCAACCCTTGGGACCGACTCCAGCCCCAGGATGCGACGAGCCGACATCGAGGTGCCAAACCATCCCGTCGATATGGACTCTTGGGGAAGATCAGCCTGTTATCCCCGGGGTACCTTTTATCCGTTGAGCGACGGCGCTTCCACAAGCCACCGCCGGATCACTAGTCCCTACTTTCGTACCTGCTCGACCCGTCAGTCTCACAGTCAAGCTCCCTTGTGCACTTACACTCAACACCTGATTACCAACCAGGCTGAGGGAACCTTTGGGCGCCTCCGTTACTCTTTAGGAGGCAACCGCCCCAGTTAAACTACCCACCAGACACTGTCCCTGATCCGGATCACGGACCCAGGTTAGACATCCAGCACGACCAGAGTGGTATTTCAACAACGACTCCACACCAACTGGCGTTGGCGCTTCAAAGTCTCCCACCTATCCTACACAAGCCGAACCGAACACCAATATCAAGCTATAGTAAAGGTCCCGGGGTCTTTCCGTCCTGCTGCGCGAAACGAGCATCTTTACTCGTAATGCAATTTCACCGGGCCTATGGTTGAGACAGTCGAGAAGTCGTTACGCCATTCGTGCAGGTCGGAACTTACCCGACAAGGAATTTCGCTACCTTAGGATGGTTATAGTTACCACCGCCGTTTACTGGCGCTTAAGTTCTCAGCTTCGCCCCACCGAAATGGAGCTAACCGGTCCCCTTAACGTTCCAGCACCGGGCAGGCGTCAGTCCGTATACATCGCCTTACGGCTTCGCACGGACCTGTGTTTTTAGTAAACAGTCGCTTCTCGCTGGTCTCTGCGGCCACCCCCAGCTCAGGAAGCAAGTTCCCTCACCAGAAATGGCCCCCCTTCTCCCGAAGTTACGGGGGCATTTTGCCGAGTTCCTTAACCATAGTTCACCCGAACGCCTCGGTATTCTCTACCTGACCACCTGAGTCGGTTTAGGGTACGGGCCGCCATGAAACTCGCTAGAGGCTTTTCTCGACAGCATAGGATCATCCACTTCACCACAATCGGCTCGGCATCAGGTCTCAGCCTTAACGTGTGACGGATTTACCTACCACACGGCCTACACCCTTACCCCGGGACAACCACCGCCCGGGCTGGACTACCTTCCTGCGTCACCCCATCGCTTACCTACTACCACCTTGGGTCAACGGCTCCACCACGTCCCTTTGTCCGAAGACTCCAGGCCGGCTTCACGGCTTTAGCATTAATGGATTCGATATTGGGCGTTTCAAAGCGGGTACCGGAATATCAACCGGTTGTCCATCGACTACGCCTGTCGGCCTCGCCTTAGGTCCCGACTTACCCTGGGCAGATCAGCTTGACCCAGGAACCCTTAGTCAATCGGCGCAAGAGTTTCCCACTCTTGTATCGCTACTCATGCCTGCATTCTCACTCGTGAACCGTCCACAACTCGTTTCCACGGCTGCTTCACCCGGCACACGACGCTCCCCTACCCATCACGATCCCCGTTGGGGGTAATATCGCAATGACACGACTTCGGCGGTGTACTTGAGCCCCGCTACATTGTCGGCGCGGAATCACTTGACCAGTGAGCTATTACGCACTCTTTCAAGGGTGGCTGCTTCTAAGCCAACCTCCTGGTTGTCTCTGCGACTCCACATCCTTTCCCACTTAGCACACGCTTAGGGGCCTTAGTCGATGCTCTGGGCTGTTTCCCTCTCGACCATGGAGCTTATCCCCCACAGTCTCACTGCCGCGCTCTCACTTACCGGCATTCGGAGTTTGGCTAAGGTCAGTAACCCGGTAGGGCCCATCGCCTATCCAGTGCTCTACCTCCGGCAAGAAACACACGACGCTGCACCTAAATGCATTTCGGGGAGAACCAGCTATCACGGAGTTTGATTGGCCTTTCACCCCTAACCACAGGTCATCCCCCAGGTTTTCAACCCTGGTGGGTTCGGTCCTCCACGAAGTCTTACCTCCGCTTCAACCTGCCCATGGCTAGATCACTCCGCTTCGGGTCTTGAGCATGCTACTCCACGCCCTATTCGGACTCGCTTTCGCTACGGCTTCCCCACACGGGTTAACCTCGCAACATACCGCAAACTCGCAGGCTCATTCTTCAAAAGGCACGCAGTCACGACGCACCAAGCAAGCTTGATGCGCGACGCTCCCACGGCTTGTAGGCACACGGTTTCAGGTACTATTTCACTCCGCTCCCGCGGTACTTTTCACCATTCCCTCACGGTACTATCCGCTATCGGTCACCAGGGAATATTTAGGCTTAACGGGTGGTCCCGCCAGATTCACACGGGATTTCTCGGGCCCCGTGCTACTTGGGTGGTTCTTAAGCAAGCCGCTAATGTTTCAGCTACGGGGGTCTTACCCTCTACGCCGGACCTTTCGCATGTCCTTCGCCTACATCAACGGTTTCTGACTCGCCGACCGGCCGGCAGACCGATCAAAAGAACTCCCACAACCCCAACCACGCAACCCCTGCCGGGTATCACACGTGACTGGTTTGGCCTCATCCAGTTTCGCTCGCCACTACTCCCGGAATCACGGTTGTTTTCTCTTCCTGCGGGTACTGAGATGTTTCACTTCCCCGCGTTCCCTCCACACTGCCTATGTGTTCAGCAGCGGGTGACAGCCCATGACGACTGCCGGGTTTCCCCATTCGGACACCCCCGGATCAAAGCTTGGTTGACAGCTCCCCGGGGCCTATCGTGGCCTCCCACGTCCTTCATCGGTTCCTGGTGCCAAGGCATCCACCGTGCGCCCTTAAAAACTTGGCCACAGATGCTCGCGTCCACTGTGCAGTTCTCAAGCAACGACCAGCCACCCGTCACACACCCACAAAGGATGCTTCACCGGGGCCGGCATCGCGAAGGTCCAGACCACAGTCCGTACCCTCAGACACCCAACAGCGCGCCCAACACGACCAGTCGAAAACTTGCGTTCCACGCCGAAGCAGTACTAACAAACCCAACCCATCGTGCCGAATAGTCAACGTTCCACCCATGAGCAACCAGCATCAGACACTCGCCGATGTACTGGCCTCTGACCAAGACAAGCTCGGTAAGAAGTGCTCCTTAGAAAGGAGGTGATCCAGCCGCACCTTCCGGTACGGCTACCTTGTTACGACTTCGTCCCAATCGCCAGTCCCACCTTCGACGATTCCCTCCCACAAGGGGTTGGGCCACCGGCTTCGGGTGTTACCGACTTTCGTGACGTGACGGGCGGTGTGTACAAGGCCCGGGAACGTATTCACCGCAGCAATGCTGATCTGCGATTACTAGCAACTCCGACTTCATGGGGTCGAGTTGCAGACCCCAATCCGAACTGAGACCGGCTTTTTGAGATTCGCTCCACCTCGCGGTATCGCAGCTCATTGTACCGGCCATTGTAGCACGTGTGCAGCCCAAGACATAAGGGGCATGATGACTTGACGTCGTCCCCACCTTCCTCCGAGTTGACCCCGGCAGTCTCCTGTGAGTCCCCATCACCCCGAAAGGCATGCTGGCAACACAGAACAAGGGTTGCGCTCGTTGCGGGACTTAACCCAACATCTCACGACACGAGCTGACGACAGCCATGCACCACCTGTACACCGACCACAAGGGGGGCACTATCTCTAGCGCTTTCCGGCGTATGTCAAGCCTTGGTAAGGTTCTTCGCGTTGCGTCGAATTAAGCCACATGCTCCGCTGCTTGTGCGGGCCCCCGTCAATTCCTTTGAGTTTTAGCCTTGCGGCCGTACTCCCCAGGCGGGGAACTTAATGCGTTAGCTGCGGCACGGACGACGTGGAATGTCGCCCACACCTAGTTCCCAACGTTTACGGCGTGGACTACCAGGGTATCTAATCCTGTTCGCTCCCCACGCTTTCGCTCCTCAGCGTCAGTATCGGCCCAGAGATCCGCCTTCGCCACCGGTGTTCCTCCTGATATCTGCGCATTTCACCGCTACACCAGGAATTCCGATCTCCCCTACCGAACTCTAGCCTGCCCGTATCGAATGCAGACCCGGGGTTAAGCCCCGGGCTTTCACATCCGACGTGACAAGCCGCCTACGAGCTCTTTACGCCCAATAATTCCGGACAACGCTCGCGCCCTACGTATTACCGCGGCTGCTGGCACGTAGTTAGCCGGCGCTTCTTCTGCAGGTACCGTCACTCTCGCTTCTTCCCTGCTGAAAGAGGTTTACAACCCGAAGGCCGTCATCCCTCACGCGGCGTCGCTGCATCAGGCTTTCGCCCATTGTGCAATATTCCCCACTGCTGCCTCCCGTAGGAGTCTGGGCCGTGTCTCAGTCCCAGTGTGGCCGGTCGCCCTCTCAGGCCGGCTACCCGTCGTCGCCTTGGTGAGCCATTACCTCACCAACAAGCTGATAGGCCGCGGGCTCATCCTTCACCGCCGGAGCTTTCCACACACAGAAGATGCCTCCGTGTGTCATATCCGGTATTAGACCCCGTTTCCAGGGCTTGTCCCAGAGTGAAGGGCAGATTGCCCACGTGTTACTCACCCGTTCGCCACTAATCCCCTCCCGAAAGAGGTTCATCGTTCGACTTGCATGTGTTAAGCACGCCGCCAGCGTTCGTCCTGAGCCAGGATCAAACTCTCCGTGAATGCTTACCGGTAATCCGGTGTGACACTCGCGTTGAGCGGAACCACGAGGAGGAATAATCCTCACGGTTCACAGCGTCCTCGCTGTGCGCCTCCCAAAAACTTGGAAGGACTTTCAAAGGAACCTCATCTCCATGATGGAGACGGGGTATCAACATATCTGGCGTTGACTTTTGGCACGCTGTTGAGTTCTCAAGGAACGGACGCTTCCTTTGTGCCTGTTTCACCAGGCTCTCCGGGCGCTTCCCTTCGGTCTTGCGTTTCCGACTCTATCAGATCCTTTCGGCCCTGATTTTCGCCGGTGCGATTCGGCCTTTCGGCTTCTTCGCGGTTCCAACCTTACCAGATCCGTTTCCGTCTCTGGCCCCCTGCTGGAGCGGGGTCCGGCCGCTTCGCTTTCGCTTTTCGGCCTTTCCGACTTTATCAGATCTGTTTTCCGTTCCGGTCCGCATCTCGGTGAGTTGCGGTCGGTTCGAATTTCGATCCGATTCCCCGTCGGCGGGGTGTTCACTACGTTAGCGGAATTCCTCGGTGACGCCTAATCAGACACCCGGAATGAATTTCGACATGCGGAATTCAGTCCCGTTGAGGGCCGTGCAGTAGTGAGTTGCCGCGAAGCGGCGGGATGGCTGCCGCAGAACCGTTCCGGCTCGTTGGCAACTCGGAGAACACTACGGATCGGGGTGGGGCGTGTCAAACCCGGTCAGTCGAGGTCGCTCAGGCGGCCTTCGGCGTCCGGCTGGGCGTCCTCGACGCGGCGCAGCAGGCGGGTCAACGCATCACCGAGGATGCGGCGTTCGTTGCCGGAAAGGTCCTGGAGGAGCTCTTCCTCGAAGACGGATGCCATGCGCATCGCCTCCAGCCACTTCTCGCGGCCCTCGTGGGTCAGCTCGACGATGACGCGGACGCGGTTGGTCTCGTCGCGCTCGCGGGTCACCAGGCCCTCGCTCGCCATGCGGTCGATGCGGTGGGTCATGGCGGCCGGCGTGAGGCCGAGGCGCTTGGCGAGTTCGCCGGGGCCCATGCGGTAGGGCGCGCCCGAGACGACGAGGGCCTTGAGGACCTCCCATTCGGCGTTGCTCATGCCGAGGGTGGCGGTCTGTCGTCCGTAGGCGACGTTCATCCGTCGGTTGAGGCGCTGAAGTGCGGAGACGACCTTCTCCACCTGGGGGTCGAGGGCCTGGAACTCGCGCTGGTAGGCCGCGATCTGTTCCTCCAGGCTCGGCTCGGTGGCTCCGGCGGCCGCATCTGAGGGCTCTGGCATGCGGCGCAGTATGACACGAAAGTCATTGGCGTTGAAGTTCTTCGTCGTGTAGTCTTTAGCTTCGAACTTTAGGGTCGAAGTCTTGAGGTTGTGACTGTCCGCTCTTGGACGTCCTGGGCGTCGTGGACGCTGCCTCGACTCGGCTCGGGGGGTTCCTGATTCGTATCCGTCTTTGTGACCTGACCTAGGTAGGTGAGTGTGACCACCGCGATGGGCGCTGCGCTGCGCCGGATCCAGCTGGGGAACGCGCTGAGCGCGTTCGGCAGCGGCTTCACCGTGCCGTATCTGTACATCTACGTGGCGAACGTACGGCAGCTCGGTGCGAGTACGGCTGGCGTGGTGCTGGCGATGCTGGCGATCTCCGCGCTGGTCGTCCTGCCGCTGACCGGACGGGCCATCGACCGGCGGGGGCCGCTGCCGGTGGCCGTCATCGGTACGGTCTCGGCGGCCGTCGGTTCGCTGGGGATCGGCCTGTCGTCGACCGAGCCGATGGTCATCGCGTCGGCGGTGGCGCTGGGGGCCGGTATCGCGGTGATCCAGCCGGCGCTCGCCACGATGATCGTGTGGTGCTCGACGACGGTGACCCGGTCGCGGGCGTTCGCCACGCAGTTCTTCCTCAACAACCTGGGGCTGGGGATAGGCGGCCTGGTCGGCGGTCAGCTGGTGGACGAGACGCATGCGTCGAGCTTCGTGCGGCTGTTCGCCATCGAGGCCGTGATGTTCCTGGTGCTGGGCGCGGCGATCGCGACCGTACGGCTGCCGCGGGCGCCGAAGGTGGAGGACGCGGTGCCGACCGAGGAGCGGGCCAAGGGTGCTTGGCGGGCGCTGTTCGGCGACCGACGGATGGTGTGGCTGTGCGTGCTGGGCTTCGTGCTGTTCTTCGCCTGCTACGGGCAGTTCGAGTCGGGGCTGGCGGCGTATGCCACGGAGGTCACCCGGATCGAGCCGGCGACGCTGGGCATCGCCCTGGCGGCCAACACGGCGGCGATCGTGGCGGCGCAGTTCGTGGTGCTCAAGCTGGTTGAGCGGCGGCGGCGGAGCCGGGTGATGGCGCTGGTGGGCGTGATCTGGACGGTGGCGTGGATAGCCGCCGGAGTTTCCGGGCTGGTGCACGGGAGCCAGGTGGTGGCCACGGTGCTGCTGATCTCCACGTATGCGCTGTTCGGTGTCGGGGAATCGCTGCTGGCGCCGACGGTGGCACCGCTGGTGGCGGATCTGGCGCCGGCCTCGCTGATCGGTCAGTACAACTCGGCGTTCGCACTGGTCAAGCAGTTGGCGCTGGCGATCGGGCCGGCCGTCGGGGCGCTGATGGTCGGGCACGGGATGTACGTCGCGTACATCGCGATGCTGGCGGCGTGCGCGGTCGGGATCACGGTGCTGGCGCTGCGGCTGGGGCGGATGCTCAGCCCGGCGCAGGACCAGCCGCACCGGGCGGCCGTGCCCGCCCAGCGGGTGGAGGCCGAGCCGGTGGCCGCGGCCGTCTGAGATGCATTCCGGGGGCGGCGCCCGCCGGGGGCGCGGTGTCGCCCCCGGCGGGCGCCGTCGTTGTCCGGGGCCGGGGTGGGCCCTAGCTCCGGGGCAGGGCGAATTCGCACCAGACCGCCTTGCCGCCGCCCGGAGTGCGGCGGGAGCCCCAGGAGGAGGCGATGGTGGCGATGATGGAGATGCCGCGGCCGGTCTCGTCGACGGGCTCGGCCCGCCGGCGGCGGGGCAGGTGGTCGTCGCCGTCGGTGACCTCGATGATCAGGCGGCGGTCGGTGCGGCGCAGTCGTAGCCGCATGGGTGGGGTGCCGTGTTGGAGGGAGTTGGCGACGAGTTCGCTGGCCGCCAGGACGCCGAGGTCGTGGAGTTCCGGGGAGAAGCGCCAGGAGGCGAGGACGCCGGAGGCAAAGGCGCGGGCGCGGGGTGCCGCCTCGATGCCGCCGTGGAGTTCGAGGGCGGCGTTGTGGAACAGCTCGGCGTCGTGTCCCTTACGGACCGGGTTCTGGATGACGAGGATGGCGACGTCGTCGTCGTGGGTGGCGGTGATGCCCAGGGAGCGCAGCAGCCGGTCGCAGACGATGTCGGGGGTGCCGGTGGCGCCGGCGAAGGCGCGCTCCAGGGCGGCGACGCCCTCGTCGATGTCCTTGTCGCGGCGTTCGACGAGGCCGTCGGTATAGAGGACGGCGCTGCTGCCGGAGGCGAGCGGGACGGAGCCGGAGGTGTGCAGCCAGCCGCCGGTGCCCAGGGGCGGGCCGGTCGGTTCGGCGGCGCGGCGGACGGTGCCGTCGGCGTCGCGGACGAGCATCGGCAGGTGGCCGGCCGAGGCGTAGACCAGGCGGCCTTCGTTGGGGTCGTGGACGGCGTAGACGCAGGTGGCGATCTGGCTGGCGTCGATCTCGGCGGCCAGGCCGTCCAGGAGTTGGAGGACCTCGTGGGGCGGGAGGTCGAGGCGGGCGTAGGCGCGGACCGCGGTGCGCAGCTGGCCCATGACGGCGGCGGCGCGCACCCCGCGGCCCATGACGTCGCCGATGACCAGGGCCGTCCGGCCGGCGCCGAGGGTGATCACGTCGTACCAGTCGCCGCCGACCGCGGCGTCCGTGCCGCCGGGCTGGTAGGTGGCGGCGACGCACAGGTCATCGGGCTGCTCCAACTCCTGGGGGAGCAGCGAGCGCTGGAGGGTGACCGCGGCCTCGCGCTGGTGGGCCTCGCTGGCACGCAGCCGTTCGGCGGACTCGATCTGGTCGGTGACCTCGGCGCCGAAGACCAGGACGCCCTTGTGCGGGGCGATGCAGGCGACCTCCGGGTCGGGCGCCGGGCCGCTGGCGGCGACCTCGATGGGGGTGCAGGTGAAGGTGTAGTAGCCGTCGCGGGTGCGGTCGCCGGCGGGGACCTTGCGGGACTTGACGGTGCGCGGTTTGCCGCTGCGGAGGACCTGGTCCATCAGGGGCAGCAGGCCCAGCTCGGCCAGCTCGGGGAGGGCCTCGCGGGCGGTGCGGCCGGCCGGGCGGGGGCCGAAGACGCCGGCGTACGCGCTGTTCACGTAGGCGATGCGGTGCTCGGGGCCGTAGACGACGGCGACCAGGGCGGGGATGGTGCCGAGGATGTCGTGGACGGAGAGCGCGTCGACGGTGGGCGGCGCGGCGGGCGGCGGTGTGTCCTCGCCGGCGGCGCCCTCGGCGCGGGCGGCGGGTACGGTGCCGGGCTGGCCGGCGGGTGTGTCACCGGCGGGTGTGGGCGCGGCGGAGTGCGCCGTGGGTCCCGAGGGTGGGGCGGCCGGTGTGGTGGGGCGGTCGGACCGGGCGGCGGTGCGCCGCTGTGTGCCCGGGAATTTGGCGCTCCAGCGCGTGAAGATCACGGAGGGGTACCTCTTACTTCGCGTCGTCGCGCGGGGTCGGGCCATCGGCGTGCGGGAACGCCCCGTGGCATGGCGGGGGGCACGGTCGGCTCCCTCTGGCGGAATGCAGCAAACGTCCTGAATCCTCGCGATTGTCACTCTTCGCAGATACGAGCCCACCCATGGTCACACGTCCAGTGTGGCCGACCGGACGGTCATCCGTCAGACGCCGGGCGTCGGGGTGTAGTTCCCGGCGCCGGGGCGGCCGGGCGGCGCCGGGCGGGTGGGTGGCCAACGTCCCTGGTGGAGCGGCCGGTCAGCTGGTTTCGTTGTGCCGGCCGGTGCCCGCGGCGAGTTCGAATTCGGCGCGCGGGTTCTCCAGTGAGCCGAGGGAGACGATCTCGCGTTTGAAGAGACCGGCGAGGATCCATTCGGCGAGGATCTTGGCCTTGCGGTTGAAGGTGGGCACCCGGCTGAGGTGGTAGGCGCGGTGCATGAACCACGCCGGGTAGCCCTTGAGCTTGCGGCCGTAGACGTGCGCGACGCCCTTGTGCAGGCCGAGCGAGGCCACCGAACCGACGTATTTGTGCGCGTAGTTGCGGACCTCGCCGCCGCGCAGGGTCGCGGTGATGTTCTCGGCGAGCACCTTGGCCTGGCGGACGGCGTGCTGGGCGTTGGGGGCGCATTCGGTGCGCGGCTCGTCGGGCGTGGCGGGCGGCGGGACGGTCAGGTCCGGGACGGCCGCGGCGTCCCCGGCCGCCCAGGCGTGCTCCACGCCGTCCACCTGGAGCGCGGCGGTGCACTTGAGGCGGCCGCGGTCGGTCAGCGGCAGCTTGCTCGCGGCCACGATGGGGTGCGGTTTGACCCCGGCAGTCCACACCAGCGTCCTGGTGGGGAGGCGGGAGCCGTCGCTGAGCTGGACGATGCGCTTCTCGCAGGACTCCAGGCGGGTCTCCAGCCGGACGTCGATGTTGCGGGCGCGCAGTTCGCGGACGGTGTAGCGGCCCATGTCGGGGCCGACCTCGGGCAGGATCCGGCCGGTCGCCTCGACCAGGATCCACTTCATGTCCTCGGGTTGGACGTTGTGGTAGTAGCGGACGGCGTAGCGGGCCATGTCCTCCAGTTCGGCCAGGGCTTCCACGCCCGCGTAGCCGCCACCGACGAAGACGAAAGTCAGCGCCGCGTCGCGGACCTCGGGGTCGCGGGTGGAGGAGGCGATGTCGAGCTGTTCGAGGACGTGGTTGCGCAGTCCGATGGCCTCCTCGACGGTCTTGAAGCCGATGCCGACGTCGGCCAGTCCGGGGACGGGGAGGGTGCGCGAGACCGATCCCGGCGCGAGGACCAGTTCGTCGTAGGCCACGATGACGTCGGCGTCGCCGGCCTCCTCAGCGGCCAGGGTGGCGACGGTCGCCTTGCGCTCGTCGTGGTCGATGGCGGTGACCTCGCCGATGACGACCGTGCAGTGCGGCAGGACGCGGCGCAGCGGGACGACGACGTGGCGCGGCGAGATGGAGCCGGCCGCGGCTTCCGGCAGGAATGGCTGGTACGTCATGTACGGCTCGGGCCCGATGATGACGATCTCGACCGTGCCCTGCTGTAGCTCCTGCTTGAGCGTCTGCTGTAGTCGCAGCGCGGTGTACATGCCCACGTAGCCACCGCCGACCACGAGAATGCGCGCCACGTCGTCCGAAGACACAGTCTTCACAGAGGTTCTCCTCGCGGTGTCGACCAGGCCGGGGCGCCACCGAGCAGGTGGCCGGGCCGGCGGCGCGGCCACCTTCGGGCGCTGTGCCCCCGGAAAGCACAGCACTGTTCCATGACGCACTGCCGGAACGCCTTTGTCCACAGGCCGGTCGAAAAGTATGTCCGGTACGGGCCACGGTGCGGAGTGGGACATTCCGGCTGAGTGGCGCGAAGTACGCTGGTCAGGCGGAGATTGGCGCGGGGGGAAAGGACGGACCAGCGGGGCGGATCGGGTCCATTGGGCCGATCGGGGGGCACGGTGTGCGGAGGGCCCCCTTCAATCTTGACGCGGGCTCAACTATGTTCGTATCTCGTTGGGGTGCACCCTTTCGTCGGGTCACTTCGACCGTCAGGGCGGGGAGTCTCCGGGGGGAGACGTCATTACCGGGGGATCACTTATGCACATTCAGGGCTCTCAATGGCCGACGGCGGTCGCGATGACCGCTGCTTCCGACGGTGTCAACGGCGCCGGCGGCAAGGGAACGGGCGCAATGACCGGCGCCAACGGGCGGAGCACACCACTGCGGGTGGACGCCCAGCGCAATCTGGAACACGTGTTGCGGGCGGCCCGCGAGGTCTTCGGCGAGCTGGGGTATGGCGCGCCGATGGAGGACGTGGCGCGGCGCGCCCGGGTCGGTGTCGGGACGGTCTACCGCCGCTTCCCGAGCAAGGACGTGCTGGTCCGGCGGATAGCCGAGGAGGAGACCTCCCGGCTGACCGAGCAGGCGCGGGCCGCGTTGGGACAGGAGGACGACCCGTGGTCGGCGCTGGCGCGGTTCCTGCGGACGTCGGTCGCCTCGGGGGCCGGGCGGTTGCTGCCGCCGGGCATCCTGCGGGTGGGCGCGAGCGAGGAACTGCTGCCGGACGGCACGGCCGAGCCGCGGGTGCCGGAGGGCGGCACCGAGGCTCGGGTGCCACTGCAACGGATGGCGCCGGGCGAGGCGGACGGGCTGCGTCCGGGCGCCGAGACCGAGGAGACGCCGGGCGGGCAGGCGCTGCTGGATGTCGTCGGGCGGCTGGTGGAGCGGGCCCGGGCGGCGGGTGCGCTGCGGGTCGGCGTCACGGTCTCCGACGTCCTGTTGGTGATCGCCACGGGTGCGCCGGCACTGCCCGATCCGGGACAGCAGCAGGCGGCCTCGGCACGGCTGCTGGAGATCCTGCTGGAAGGGCTGCGGTCGCGCCCCACCACCTGAAGGGGCGGCCGCCGGCCGCACGGCGAGGAGTGCGGCGCCGGCCGCTCTGGCGCCGGTTCGTGCACCGGCGCTCCAGTGGAGCCGGTGCCGGCCACCGGGGGCCCCGGGTACGGGGCCTGCCGGCGGTTTGGCGGCGGCCCTGCGGCGTGAGCGCCCCGGTGGGCGGGCAAGAGCCCATACGGGTGAACGTCAGTGCGGTCGCCCCGGATGAGTGGTTGCCCATCGGAGTCCTGAAGCTTGGGCCACGGGTGTGGCACGCTTGCGCGGTGTTGCGGTGTGAGGGCGGCTTCGGGAGCCTCGGCGATGGGTGTTGACGGGCGGGACGAGCGGCGCGGCGAGAGCGCGGGACGCCCGTCGGAGCAGGTGCCGGAACAGACCGGGCCGCTGGGGGCGACGCCGCCGGCCGGCGGCGTGGCGGACGCCGAACCCAGCGTGCCGGCGCAGCGCCGGCACTCCAGGCGGCGGGAGCAACCGTCCGGCGCCATGGAGGAGACGACGGTCACCGGCCAGGACGCGCATCTGCCGCCGTCCGATGCCGAGTTGGTCGCCGCGATGCGGGCTGGCGACGACAGCGCGTATGAGGAGCTGTACCGCCGGCACGCCGAGGCGGTGCGCCGGTACGCCCGCAGTTGCTGTCGGGACACCCACACCGCCGAGGACCTGACCGGTGAGGTGTTCGCGCGCACCTTGCAGGCGGTGCGCGGCGGTGCGGGGCCGGATTCGGCGGTGCGCGCCTATCTGCTGACGACCGTCCGGCGGGTCGCCGCGGCCTGGGCGAAGACCGCCCGGCGGGAGCAGTTGGTCGAGGACTTCGCGGTGTTCTCGGTGTCGGCGGCCGGCTCGTCCCTGGACGAGGACGCCCGCGACCTGGGCGCGGACGTGCGGGCGATGCACGAGGCCGAGCAGACCATGGCGGTGCAGGCGTTCCGCAGCCTGCCGGAGCGCTATCAGACGGTGCTGTGGCACACCACCATCGAGGACGAGTCGCCGAGCGAGGTCGCGCCGCTGCTCGGGCTGACCGCCAACGCCACCGCCGTCCTGGCGCACCGCGCCCGGGAAGGGCTCAGGCAGGCGTATCTGCAGGCGCACGTGAGCCAGTCGCTGACCGCGGGTGGCGACTGCGCGCGCTACGCCGACCGGCTCGGTGCGTACGCCCGGGGCGGGCTGCGGATGCGGGCCGAGCGGGGGCTGCGCAAGCATCTGGACGAGTGCGCCCGGTGCCGCGGGGCGGCGCTGGAGGTCGCGGACGTCAACCAGCGGATCGGGGCGGTGCTGCCGGTCGCGGTCATCGGCTGGTTCGCGGCCGGGTACGCCGTCAAGGGTGCCGCCGCGGTGGTCGGGGTCGCCGGGGCCGGGGCGGCGGCGGGTGCCGGGGTGGCCGCGGCCGCCGCGGGGTCCGGTTCCGGTGCGGCGGGTGGCGCCGGCGGGACGGCCGTGGGCGAGGGGCTGGCCGCTCCGGCGAAGGTCGCCATCGGGGCCGGGTTGGTGGTCGCCACGGGCGCGGCGTTGGCGTTCGCGCTGGCTGGGTCGCCGCAGCCGGATCCGCAGCCGCGGGCGCAACCGCACCGGCCGGCGCCGACCGTGCCCGCCCCGCCGCCGTCGCACACCCCGCGGCCGCCGGTGAGCGCACCGGGGGCGAAGCCGACCCCGGCTCCCCCGCCGGCGCCCACCCCCACACCGCCCGAGCCCACTCCCACTCCCACTCCCACTCCCACTCCCACTCCCACACCGACGCCGACACCGTCTCCCACGCCGACCCCCACCCCGGCGCCGCCGAAGCCGACGCCCACGCCGACCCCGACGCCCACCCCCACACCGCCGTCCCCACCTCCGACGCCGTACCAGGTCAACGCGCTGGAGTACGACTTCGCGGGTGACGGCACCAAGCCGGAGGTCCGCACCTTCGACAGCAGCTGGATGTGGAAGCGGAACCAGCCGAGCATCGGCGGGACGGCCTACTCCAACGGGGTGAGCGTGCACGCCTCGTCCTCGGTGGTCATCGACCTCAACCGGCAGTGCACGGCCTACGACGCGGTGGCCGGCGTGGACGACCTCAGCCTGGGGCTGGGCGCGCTGCGCTTCTCGGTGTACGCGGACGGGGTCCGGCTGTGGCGGTCGGCGGTCGTGCACGGCGGGGAGCCTGCGGTGCCGGTGCACGTCCCGTTGGCGGGCCGGAAGACGCTGCGCCTGGTGGTCGAGCCGGAGAGCGCGGGCGACCTGGTGGCGCTGGGGGATTGGGCGCGGTCACAGATCAGTTGTCGGTGAGCGGGGCGCGGGCGGGTGGCGGCTCGGTGCGGGGTGATGGCTCGGTGTGCCGGGTGACGGCTCGGTACCGGCAGGCGGTTCACGGCCGGGGTGGCGGTGAGGGGCGGGCCGGAAATGCAGCGGCAAGGATGCTGTGGCGGCGCCCGTAGGGAACGCTGTGGCCTCCGCCTCCTCAGGCCGTGGGCACTTCAGGCCGTAGCTTGCTCAAGCGTTGGGTTTCTCGCGACGTGGGGCTGCCTTCGGTGGGGGGCCAGGTGGGTGCCGGCGTACGCCCCGTTCCTCCGGCGTACGGGAGTTCCGGCGCGCCGTGGGTCGCGCCGTTCTGCCGGGCGCACCGGGCGGCGGCCGTGCGCCGAACGACCGCCCCGCGGGGAAACGACAGCGGGGGCGGTCGGCGGGACCGTCCGCCGTCGGGATCGGCGACGCTTGCTCCCGGCGCCTCAGGAGAGTCGTGCGCGGGGCACCACGCCCCCGGCGAGCGCCCGTTGCCGCGGCGCCTCCGCGCCCGTCCAGCACGAGCCGCGGCGGGCCAGCAGCCGGCGCAACCACAGCTCCGTGGCGACCAGTTCGGCCAGGCCGTCCAGGGGCAGCGGGGCGCCCTCGGCCGCCGCGCGGAGCGCCGTGCGGACCACCCGCGCCTCGATCAGGCCGGCGTCGGCGAGCAGCGGCGCCTCGAAGAGCTGGAGCAGCCGGCCGACCTCGACGCGCAGGCCGGCGCGGACCGCGGCGGTGTGGGTGTGCTGCGCGGCGGCGCCCCAGCCGGGCGGCAGGTCCCGTACGCCGGCGCCGGCCAGGACCGAGCGCAGGACGGCCGCGCGGGCGCCGGGCTGCACCCGGAGGGTGTCCGGCAGGGCGCGGCAGGCGAGCACCACCTGGTTGTCGAGGAAGGGGGCGTGCAGCCGCTGGCTGCGGACCTCGACGGCCTGCTCGAAGACCCGGTAGTCGGCGGCCTGACGGGCCAGGGCGGCGCGGGCCCGCCGTTCACCGGGGCGGCCGGCGGCGGGCGAGCGCTGCGCCGCGTCCCCGAGGCGGACCGACACTTCGGCCAGTGCCTCGCCCGTGAGCCAACGTGCCGCGGGCCCCGGGCGGCACCAGGCGAGCGCGGCCAGTGAGGCGTCCACCGCACCGCCGGCCACCGGCTCGTCGGCGAACTGTCGCTCCATCAGGCGGCGCGCGGCCTCGGCGATCCCGGTGGTGTAGGGGGTGCGGGCGAGCTTCCGGGCGGCCCGGTAGACGGTGAACGGGACCAGGACGGAGTGCGCGGACGGGCCGTCGGCCCTGGCCAGCGCGGTGACCGGACGCAGCAGGTGGCGTCGGCGGCGGTCCATGAGGAGGTCGGCGAGGCGGGCCGGGTGGGCGTCGAGGACCTGGCGGGCGCCGTTCCCGACGAAGTGGTCGGCGCCGCCGGACAGCAGCCGCCTGCGGTGTCGGCCGGCGAGGGTCAGCGCGGGTCCGGGCTCGTCCGTGAGCGGGAGGGTGTCCAGGCCGGTGTACGGGAGGGCGTCGTCGCCGGCCGCGACGACGACGTGGTGCAGCCGGGGGTTCTCGGCGATCCCGCGGGCGCGCTCCAGTTCTGCCTCGTGTTGGGCCTGGTCGCCATGGGTGGCGAGGTCGTTGAAGGTGACGGCCAACAGGCGCTCGCCGTGGCCGTTGATCCGTCCGGGCTGCCCGGGGAGACCGGCGGCCAGGAGGGCGAGCGTTCCGGACGCGCTGCCTCCGGAGAGGTCGGCGCCGATGCCGGGGGCCGGGCCGCCGCGCGCCGCGCGCCGCTCCGCGGGGCCCATACCGGGCACCGGGCCGGGGTCGAGCCGGTCGAGCCCGTCCGGGTCGGGGGCGAAGCGGGGGGCCGCCAGCCGGGCCCGGACGGCCTCCACCAGGGCCTCGCGGACGCCGTCCACGGCTTGTTCCGGGGCGAGTTGGGGGGCGGCGACGGCCAGGGACGCGGGCGGCTCGTAGGAGGCGATCTCGCTGCTGCCGGTGCGCAGCACCAGGGCGTGGCCGGGCGGGATCCGGCGGACGCCGTCGTACGGGGTGCCGGCGCCCAGCGCCTCGGGGGCGTCCGGGCAGGCCAGCAGCGCGGCCAGGTGGCCGACGTCGAGGCTGGCCTCGACGAGGTCGGCGAGCGGCAGGGCGGCGGTGGCGTACGCGGTGCCGCCGGCCCACCGGGTGTGGAAGACGGGCCGGGCGCCGGCCAGGTCTCCGGTGACGGTGATCCGGCGTCCCACCTGGGCGACGACGGTGTAGCTGCCCGGCCAGGCGGTGAGGTGGCGCAGGGCGCCCCCGCGGGCGGCGAACAGGCCCACCTTGAGTTGGTCGTCGGTGGCACCGCAGACCCCGAAGACGGCGAGCCGGGTCTCCGGGTCGGCCTGGATGACGCGCACCTCATGGGGCCGCCAGTCGCCCACCGCCCAAAGGGGATCGGGGTCGCCCCACAGGAGTTGGGCGCCCACGGGCAGCAGCGTCCGGCATTCCCTGTTGGTGGTCGCGGCACTGCTCCACCCCACCAGCCAGCGCATCGCCGCCTCCACCCGATTCCCCGTCCACCGGGGTGGCCGGCGACCGCCCCGTACAGCGGATTCCCCAGCTGTCCTGCGGTCCATGCTGCCATGGCGGTGGCCTGCGGGAGGTGCTGGAGGAGGCCCCGGATACCGGCGGGCGGCGGGCGCGGCGGACCACCGTGCAGAGGCGGCGCGGGGGCGGTGCAGCGGCCCCGGAGGTGGACGGGGTGGGCGGCGACGGCCCCGGGTGACCCCCCGTGTGGCCCCCGGGACAGCCGACGGCGCGAAAGCATCACCCGTCGGTTTTCGGCCAAAGTCCGTACCGTGCAACCGAGTTGACGCCCGGACGCCGCCCCGTACGCGGCGTCGTGGCGACGCGGTGGCCGAACGTCGCCCGGTCCCCGCGACGGTCCGGGAAGCGGGCTGCGCCTCCCGGACCGGACCGCCACCCGCGGGGAATGAGGTGGCGGTGTCCCCCAGCCCACTGGATCCAGTGCAGCGGGCCGACCCACGCAGAACTCATCGAAGCGTGGGGGCCGTTGAGGGGGCAGCGCGCACGCACGGGCGCATGGGCACACGTACCCGGAGCACATGCCAATTCCCGCACCCCCGTTTGAACACGAATCTCGCCATCCAAGACACCGACCCTTAACGGTAGGGATCCGGCGAACTACTCTGGGTGGATGCATGCCCCGGGGTACGGGGCGGCTGTCGCTGTGTCGAGGGGTGCGCATGTCCAGGGATACACGCGGGCCGAACGAAAAGCTCGGCACCGTTCTCGCCCTCGCGGGGATCAGCAATGCCGGACTGGCGCGCCGGGTCAACGACCTCGGTGCGCAACGCGGCCTGACGCTTCGCTACGACAAGACGTCCGTGGCCCGTTGGGTCTCCAAGGGCATGGTGCCCCAAGGCGCCGCGCCCCATCTGATCGCGTCGGCGATCGGCAGCAAGCTCGGGCGCCCGGTACCGCTGCACGAAATCGGCCTGGCCGACGCCGATCCGGCGCCCGAGGTGGGGCTCGCCTTCCCTCGCGACGTGGGTGCTGCGGTGCGTTCAGCGACCGAGCTGTACCGTCTCGATCTCGCCGGCCGACGGGGTGGTGGCGGCGGCATCTGGCAGAGCCTGGCCGGATCCTTCGCCGTCAGCGCGTACGCAACTCCCGCATCCCGTTGGCTGATATCGCCGGCGGACAGTTCGGTGGCGCGGGAGGCGGCCGAGGCGCGGGACAAGGACGCCGCGGCCGCCGGTGACGCGGGGGTCCCGCAGCACGTCGGCCACAGCGACGTCACCAAGCTGCGCGAGGCGGCCGAGGACGCCCGGCGCTGGGACTCCAAGTACGGCGGCGGCGACTGGCGTTCGTCCATGGTGCCGGAGTGCCTCCGGGTGGACGCGGCACCGCTGCTGCTCGCCTCGTACAGCGACGAGGTAGGGCGCGCGCTCTTCGGGGCGACGTCCGAACTCACCCGCCTGGCGGGCTGGATGGCCTTCGACACCGGCCAGCAGGAGGCCGCCCAGCGGTACTACATCCAGGCGCTGCGACTGGCCCGGGCCGCCGCCGACGTCCCCCTGGGCGGGTACGTGCTCGCGTCGATGTCCCTCCAGGCGACCTACCGCGGATTCGCCGACGAGGGCGTCGACCTGGCCCAGGCCGCCCTGGAGCGCAACCGCGGACTGGCCACCGCCCGCACCATGAGCTTCTTCCGCCTGGTGGAAGCGCGGGCCCAGGCCAAGGCCGGGGAGGCACGCGCCTGCGAGGTGGCGCTGAAGGCGTCCGAGGGCTGGCTGGAGCGCTCCCGCAGCGGCGATCCGGACCCGTCCTGGCTGGACTTCTACTCCTACGAACGCTTCGCCGCCGACGCCGCCGAGTGCTACCGGGACCTGCGGCTGCCCCGTCAGGTGCGCCGCTTCACCGAGCAGGCGCTGTCCCGGCCGACGGAGGAGTTCGTCCGGTCGCACGGGCTGCGCCTCGTGGTGTCGGCCGTCGCCGAACTGGAGTCCGGCAATCTGGACGCGGCCTGCGCCGCCGGCACCCGGGCCGTCGAGGTCGCGGGCCGGATCTCCTCCGCCCGCACCACCGAGTACGTCCGTGATCTGCTGCACCGCCTGGAGCCGTACGGGGACGAACCGCGCGTGGCCGAACTCCGGGAGCGGGCCCGGCCGTTGCTGGCGGCCCCGGCGTAGGGCGGGTGGAACGGGCACAGGAGAGGGGCCGGCGGTGACGGGCCGGCGGACCGGTCGTCGAGGGTGCCTCGCCGCGGGATCGTCGCCGCAGGTCAGACAGGTCACTGCGGATTGTCGGTGCCGCCCGTCATGATGGACTACGTCGTCGGCGATGACGCGCGGGCCCGCGGCGACGAGCGGGTCTGCGGTCATGCGGTTGGGGAGGTGCAGTGGCGGCGTACGACTGCGATGTGCTGGTGATCGGTGCCGGGATCGTGGGGCTCTCCACGGCCCGCGCCCTCACCCGCGCCACGCCCGGCATACGCGTCGTGGTGCTGGAGAAGGAGCCCGGTGCGGCCCGCCACCAGACCGGACGCAACAGCGGCGTGATCCACAGCGGCATCTACTACCCGCCGGGCTCGCTGAAGGCCCGTTTCGCCCTCCAAGGGTCGGCGGAGATGGTCAAGTTCTGTACCGAACACGACATCCCGCACGAGGTCACCGGCAAGCTGATCGTCGCCACCGACCGCAGCGAGCTGCCCCGGCTGCACGGCCTCATCCAGCGCGGCCGGGAGCACGGCCTGCCGGTGCGGGAGCTGGGTCCCGCCCAGATCGCCGAGTACGAGCCCGAGGTGCGCGGGCTGGCCGCCATCCATGTGGGCACGACCGGGATCTGCGACTTCGGGGCGGTGGCCCGGCAGCTGGCCCGGCTCGCCCAGGAGGACGGCGCCCGGGTGGTCCTCGGCGAGGAGGTCACCACCATCGCCCGGCGTCCGGGCCGGGTCGCGGTCCGCACGGCCGGCGGCACGGTCTACCGCGCCCGCGCCCTGGTCAACTGCGCCGGGCTGCACTGCGACCGGATCGCGCGGCTGGCGGGCGACGCCCCGGGCATGCGGATCATCCCGTTCCGCGGCGAGTACTACACCCTCGCCCCGGAGCGCGCCGCACTGGTCCGCGGCCTGGTCTACCCGGTCCCCGACCCGGCCTTCCCGTTCCTGGGCGTCCACCTCACCCGCGGCATCGACGGCTCCGTCCACATCGGGCCGAACGCCGTCCCCGCGCTGGCCCGCGAGGGCTACGACTGGCGCACCGTGCGTCCCACCGAGCTCGCCGGGACGCTCGCCTTCCCCGGTTCCTGGCGGATAGCCCGCCGCCACTGGCGCTACGGCGCGGGCGAACTCCAGCGCTCGCTGTCCCGGCGCGCCTTCGCGGAGGCGGTCCGCCGGCTGCTGCCCGACGCCCGTGAGGAGGATCTCCTGCCCTCCCCGGCCGGGGTCCGGGCGCAGGCCGTCCTCCCCGACGGCACCCTCGTCGACGACTTCCTCTTCGCCGAGTCCCCCGGCATGATCCACGTCCTCAACGCCCCGTCCCCGGCCGCCACGGCCTCCCTCCCGATCGGCCGGGAGGTGGCTCGGCGGGTGACCCGGCTCCTGGGGATCCCGGCCCGGGAGGTGGGGGACGAGGGCCTTGCGGGGTGAGGGGGACGAGGGTTTCACGGGGTGCGGGGGACGAGAGATTCATGGGGTGCGGGGGACCAGGGCCTCGCGGGCTGCGGGGGCGCCGGCGGGCGGGCCCGGCTGCCCGGTCCGCTTCCGGTCCGGCCGGGGTCCGGGTGGGGTTCGGGCGGACCTGCCGGACCTCCCACCATCGCGGCGCTGACCTGCGGCTCCGGTGGTCGGCGGGGGCGCCGGCCGGGGTGGGCCCTCGGCGACGGTCCCGTCCGCGGCGGCGTCATCCGTAGAATCGACGCACTGTGTCCGAGAACCCCGCCACCCCCGAAACCGCCACCGCCGCTGCCGACGCCACCGGCGCGGACGCCTCGGTGACCGCCGTCCCGCCCGCCCCGCGCCCCCTCGGCGCCACCGCCGTGTCGGCCGCCGTGCCCCGCCGCGGCAAGCCGATGTTCCCCGACGGGACGGGGCCGGCGGCCGACCCCGCGGGCTCGCACCACGAGCGGCGGATCCGGTCCTTCCAACCCCGCCGCAGCCGCGTCACCTCCTCCCAGGCCGATGCGCTGCGCCGCCTCTGGCCCACGTGGGGCCTGGACATCGACGGGCTCTCCCGCCTCGACCTCGACGCGTTCTTCGGCGGGCTGCCGGTCGTCCTGGAGATCGGCTTCGGGATGGGCGAGGCCACCGCGCAGATGGCCGCCGCCGACCCGGACACCGGCATCCTCGGCTGCGATGTGCACACCCCCGGCCAGGGCCATCTGCTCGGTCTCGCGGAGCGGAACGGCCTGTCCAACATCCGGGTGGCCAACGGCGACGCGATCATCCTGCTGCGCGAAATGCTCGCCCCCGGGTCCCTCGCCGGTCTGCGCGTGTACTTCCCGGACCCCTGGCCCAAGAAGCGCCACCACAAGCGCCGGCTGATCCAACCGGAGTTCGTGGCGCTGGCGACCACCCGGCTCGCGCCCGGCGCCCTGGTGCACTGCGCGACCGACTGGGAGCCGTACGCCGAGCAGATGCTGGAGGTCCTCTCCGCCGAGCCGACGCTGGAGAACCTGCACTCCGGGTACGCGCCCCGGCCGGGCTTCCGGCCGCTGACCAGGTTCGAGGGACAGGGCCTGGACAAGGGGCACACCGTGCACGACCTGCTGTTCCGCCGCCGAGGCTGAGGGCCGCGGCCCTCCGGGGGCGCCGGGCCGGCCCGCCCCTCCCCCGGCACACCTCACCCACATGCCCGTAGCGCCCCACCCTCGCTAGGGTCGATGGGTGTACCCGTCACCGCCGCCGCTCCCCGAGCACCCAGCCGGCCCGCCGCCGTACACACCCCCCGAGGTCCACGACGGGCCCCGGCGCCGGGGTGCGCCCTGGCGCAGCAAGACCGTCCGGGCCATCACCCTGGCCGCGCTGCTCGCGCTCTCCGGCGTGCTCATCCTCGGCATCGTCCGACGGCAGACGGGCACCGAGGGCTTGCTGGTCGGCCTCGGGCTGGCCGTGTTCCCGGTGCCGCTGCTGATCGCGGCGTTCTGCTGGCTGGACCGGATCGAGCCCGAGCCCTGGCGGAATCTGGCGTTCGCCTTCGCCTGGGGGGCGTGCGCCGCCACCTTGGTCGCGGTCCTGGCCAACGGCTTCGCGACCGACTGGCTGGCGAACAACATTTCCTCCGCGTCACCGACCGAGGCCGCGGCGTGGGGTTCGACGGTCGTCGCCCCGGTCGTCGAGGAGGTGATGAAGGCCGCCGCCATCGTGCTCCTCTACCGCTTCCGCCGGCGTGACTTCGACGGCATCACGGACGGCATCGTGATCGCCGGCATCACCGCCACCGGCTTCGCCTTCACCGAGAACATCCTCTATCTGGGCAGCGCCTTCGGCGAGGACCAGTCCATGGGGCACACCGGTCTGAGCTCCCTCACCGCCGGCACCTTCTTCGTACGGATCGTGGTCTCCCCGTTCGCGCATCCGCTCTTCACGATCCTCACCGGCCTGGCGCTCGGGATAACCGCCACCCGCTACCCGCGCCGCCGCGGTGCCCGCGCCGCGCTCGTCCTCCTCGGCCTGGCCGCCGCGATCCTCCTGCACGGCGTGTGGAACGCCGCCTCCAGCCTCGGCGACGCCGGCTTCCTCACGGTCTACGGCGTGTGCATGGTGCCGGTCCTGCTGGCCCTGACCTGGCTGGCGCTGTGGGCCCGCCGGCAGGAGCTGCTGTCCGTCCGGGTGTACCTCGCCCCGTACGCCGCCACCGGCTGGCTCGCCGCGCCCGAGCCGACCGCGCTCTCCTCGCTCAGGACCCGCGCCCTGGCCCGCGACCTCGCCCGCCGCACCCACGGCCCGGCCGCCGCCCGCGCCGTCACCGCCTACACCACCCTGGCCACCGCCCTCTCCTTCCACCGCCGCCGCGCCCACCTGGCGGGCCCGTCCCCGGACTTCACCGCCCGGGAGCGCGAACTCCTGGAGCGGCTGTGGCAGTACCGGCCGTGGGCCGGTCCGGCGCTGCTCCAGGCGTGGGCGTGCGGAACGGGCACACCGAGCCCGCCGGAGGGAGCGCCGGGCCCCGCCGGGACGGCGCCGCGCCGCGTCTCGGCCCTGCCGCACAGGGCCCGGTCCCGCAACGGTGACCAGCGCTGATCGGCCTGTCTGGCCTCCCTGGCTTCCCTGGCCTCCGGCAGGACCCCTAGGAACATCCGGGCCCGTAGGGCGTTCCGTGCCCCGGTGGACCGTGCTCCGGGATGGCGCGAGGGCCGCGCGTAGGCTCCTGGGAGTTGTCCGTGAAAGGGAGGATCTGCGATGGCTGGGATTCCGACGAGTGTGGTGGCGGCCGCGGGGCTGGTGGGCGGTTACGGCGTGGCCCGGTGGACCAAGAAGCGGCCGCTGGGCGGGGTGGCGCTGGCGGCTGCCGGAGCGGTGGCCGCTCGCGGCTGGCAGCAGAAGGCCGGCACGAAGGCGGCTGCCGCGCTGAGTGGTGCCTATGTGGCGGCGTTCGCCGGGTCGCACCCGCTGGCCAAGAAGATCGGGGCGTGGCCTTCGGTGTTCGCGGTGGCGGGCGGGGTCGCGCTGGCCTCGTGGGCGGTGGCGGACCGGCGCGGGTGAGGCCGGGCCGGCGGACCGACCGCCGAGGGGTGTCCTGACACCGTTGCGGTGTGCGGGGACCGTAGGGCCCCCGCACACCGGGCTGCGTCAGGCGGATGCCTCCGTGAGGAGGGCCACTTCGACGTCGGTGAGGGCGAGTTCGGTGACGGCCAGCAGGGCCGGGAGCTGGGTCAGGGTGCGGGCGCTGGCGATGGGGGCCGCCACGGTGGGCTGGGCGGCGAGCCAGGCGATGGCGACGGTGGACACCTCGGCGTCGTGGGCCGCGGCGACGGTGTCGAGGGCCTGAAGGACGCGGCGGCCGCGGTCGGTCTCCAGGTACTTGGCGGCCTTCCCGGTGCGGGCGCTGTCGATGCTGCCGCCCGGGCGGTACTTGCCGGTCAGGAAGCCGGAGGCGAGGGCGTAGTACGGGACCGCGGCGATGCCGTTGCGGGCGGCCACGTCGGCGAGTTCGCCCTCGTAGGTGTCGCGGGAGACCAGGTTGTAGTGCGGCTGGACGGCGACGTAGCGGGCCACGCCCTCGCGGTCGGAGAAGTCCAGCGACTCCTGTAGGCGCTGCGCGGAGATGTTGGACGCGGCGATCTCCCGGACCTTACCCGCCCGGACGAGGTCGTCGAGGGCGGTCAGGAACTCGCTCACCTCGACCGATTCGTCGTCGTAGTGGGTGTAGTAGAGGTCGATGTAGTCCGTACGGAGGCGGCTCAGGGAGAGGTCGACGGCGGTCTTGATGGTGGCGGCGGACAGGCCCTTGAGGTCGTGCTGGGCGCCGACCTTGGTGGCGATCACGACGTCGTCGCGGTTGCCGCGGGCCGCCAGCCAGTTGCCGATGACGGTTTCGGACTCACCGCCCTTGTTGCCGGGCACCCAGTAGGAGTAGGCGTCGGCGGTGTCGATGAAGTTTCCGCCGCCGGCCACGTAGGCGTCGAGGACGGCGAAGGATTCGGCCTCGTCGGCGGTCCAGCCGAAGACGTTGCCTCCGAGGCAGAGCGGGGAGACGGACAGCGAACCGAGCGACTTGGGAGTGGGGGCTGAGCTCTGGGCGTGTGTCACGTTCATGATCGGTAACAACGTTGGCACAGCGGGAGTTGTTCCCCGCGGCCGAGACCGGCGGCGCTCCCCGGCGGCTGCCCACGGGGCGTGGGCAGCCGGCCGGATCGATCAGACGGTGACCCCGTGGCCGCGCAGCCAGGGCAGCGGATCCGTCGGCGCGCCGGCGCCCGGGCGAACCTCCAGGTGGAGGTGCGGAGCGGTGGCGCTCCCGGTGGCGCCGACGCGACCGATGACGTCGCCCGTGTGGACCCGGCCCGTCGTCTTGACCATCGAGGACAGGTGGCAGAACCAGAGCTCCGTGCCGTCGTCGAGGGTGAGGACGATGCGGTAGCCGTAGCCGCCGGCCCAGCCCGCCTGGGTGATGGTCCCGTCGTGAACTGCCATGACCAGCGTGCCCGTTGGGGCCGTGAAGTCCTGGCCGGTGTGGTCCGCGGCCCAGGGGTCGCCGGCCTTCCCGAAGCCGGCGGTGAGGGTGTACGAGGAGACTGGGGCGACGAAGGGCTTCGCCGCGTCGGTGGGCCGGTCGGCCTGCGGCGCCGGACGGGCTTCCGGCGCCGTGCGAGGCGCGGCTTCCGGCGTCGCCTGGGGCGCGGCTTCCACCCCTGCCTGAGGCTCGGCTGCCGATCCAGCTTCCGATCCGGCTTCCGATTCAGCTTCCGATCCGGCTGCCGGCTGCGTCGCCGTCGCCGTTTCCGCCGCTGTCGCCGGCTTCTCCTCGCCCGCCGCGGCCCGCTCCGCGGTCCCCTGCTGGGCGCCCGTGTCGTGGGTCACCTGGGGGACGGCGGTCTGCTCCGCGGCGCCCGGCCGGCCGTCGGCCTGCTGGAGGATGCGGTGGCGCAGCGCCTCGGCCGCGCCCTGCGCGCCGTCACCAGGGGCGGCACCGGCCTGGGAGAGGGGTGCGGAGGGGCTGGAGGGGGCGGAGACCGCCGAAGTGGCGGCCGTGGCGGCGGCCGTCGGGGCGTGCGCGACACCGCCGCCGGCGGCCAACGGGCTGGTGCCGGGGCGGGACGCGGCGTCCTGGTGCGCGCCGGCGGCGTCATCGACCAGCCCACCGGGGTCGGGCATCGATATCGGCACCGGCGGCCGGTCCTCGGCCGCGGCCACCCCGCTCGCGCCGACCGCCGCGATCACGCCGACGCCCAGCACCGTGCCGCCGCGCGCCAGACCACCGCCGCGCTGCTTGGCCACCCGGTGCTTGCCGCGGACCGAGCGGGCCGCCCCGTCGCCGACACCCAACTCGTCGACCGGGGACCCCTCCACGTCGGCGCCCTCACCATCGACGCCCTCGCCTTCGAGGCCGAGCGCCGGCTCCCCACCGGGCAGCGAGCCCGCCACCGGCACGCCCGGGGACGGCACGCCCGGGGACGGCGCCCCCTGGGGCAGCGGGTCCGGGACCAGCAGGTCGTGGGAGAACGCGCCCTGGTGCGGACGCCGGTCGAACAACTCCCCGTAGGACGGCTGGACTTGAGCCGAGTCAACGGGAGCACCGACACCAGTGGGAGCAGTGGGAGCAGTGGGAGCACCGACACCAGCGGGAGAACCAGCAGCGATGGGATCACTAACAGCAGTGGGAACGCTGGCAGCGGTGGGAACAGCGAGGCCGGTGGGACCACCGAGCCCGGCGGGGCCGCCGAAGCCGACCGAGCCGCCGAAGTCGGCGGGGCCACCAAGGCCGTACGCGGACGGAGCATGGGGGGCGGGCCTATTGGACGCCACGGGGGCGCACTCCTTTCCTTCCTTCTCGCCTACCGGGTTAGCTGACGGGTTCGGAGCAGGAAGGTCTCCTACGAGCGCCCCCTGGCGAGAGGCGCCCGATTCACCCCAAGAGGGTGGTTCCCCGGTTCCCTCGACTCAATTCCCAGCAATTCCAGGCGGATCCGACAGGCCCCTCGGAACCGGTCGATCCGGGCGACTCGACTCGGGTCGAGGACACGGATCGGGGACACCGGTCGCGCCGCGCGAACAGCCGGCTCGGGAGGGTGGCTCAAGGGTCGTTCTGGACGTGCGGGAGCAGCGCGTACGGGATTCGGCGTCGGCGCGCGGTGCCGCCACTGGCGACGGCTGGGACGACCGCGCTCCGTTATCGGACAGTAATAGAGACGGTGCGGGAAATCCAAGCGTTCCCACGAATCCACGGGGGTTCCGCAAGCCCCCCGAGGAAGCTCTGGCATGGACTTTTACCCCCAGCCCGGCCGCAAACAGGGCGAGTTGGCACCGTCCCGTCAAACGATCTCGTGATGATTGTGCGTGAGTCGTTATGCGGAGGGACGCCCCGCAGTTACAGAACGTGAGGAGGATAACGTCGCCTCATGGTCGTCAACGTCGCGAACACCGGAAACGCCGGGAACACCGTCAACAACCCACGGGAAGTGGCGGATCGGTACCGGGAGTTCTCCTGGCAACAGGCGCGGGGACAGTCCGACGCGCACGAGGAACTGTCCGCCCGGATCAGCCAGGACGACGAGTTCTGCGAACTGCTGGCGGGTTCGCTGCCGGCCGGCAACAAGCAGCAGCCGAACCTGCTGCTCGCCGCGGTGCGCTACCTCGACGGTCCGCACGCGGAGTTGGGCCCGCGCGGTGAGGCGGCGTACGGGCGTTGGCGCGAGTGGACGGTCCGGCACTGGGACGAGGTCCGCGCGGTGATCATGCGACGCTCCACCCAGACCAATGAACCGGCCCGCTGCGCCACCTTGCTGCCGCTGCTGGCCCCTCTGCCGCAGCCGCTGGCCCTCCTGGAGGTCGGGGCGTCGGCGGGGCTGTGCCTGCACCCGGACCGGTACCGCTACCGGTACGTCCAGGAGGGCCACCACGCGAGCCACGGGGACCACGGGAGCCACGGGAGCCACGGGAGCCACGGGAGCCATGGGAGCCACGGTGCGCCCGTCGAGGGCGGTGCCCCGGACGGCCCGGTCACCTTCACCTGCCGCACCAGCGGGGTCGCACCCGGGGGCGACGACGGCCCGGCGGTGCTGCCCGGCGAGCTGCCCGAGATCGTCTGGCGCGGCGGCATCGACCTGGATCCGCTCGACCCGGTCGGAGAACCGGACGACCTCCGCTGGCTGCGCGCCCTCGTATGGCCCGGTGACGAGGCCCGTACGGCGCGGCTCTCGGCGGCCGTCGAGGCGGTGTCGACGTCGCCCCGCCCCACTCTGGTGCGCGGTGACCTGATCGACGAGCTGCCGGCGCTGGCCGCCCAGGCACCGCCCGAGGCGACGCTCGTCGTCTTCCAGAGCGCGGTGCTGACCTACCTTCCGCCGGCCCGGCGCGAGGAGTTCGCCCGGCTCGTCCGGTCGCTGCTGGCCGAGCGGGACGGCGGGGGGCACTGGATCTCCCAGGAGCACCACAGCGTGCTGCCGTGGATCACCGCGCCGGAGCACCGTTCCCTCGGGCCGGCGGACGCGATGCTGCTGACCCTCGCCGTGGACGAGCGTCCGGTCGCCCTGACGGGCCCGCACGGCCAGAGCGTGCACTGGCTGCGGCCGCCGCTGCCGTAGCGCGGGCCGGTCCCACCCCGACCGGCCCTGGGGCCGGCCGGGGACGTGCCCCCCGTTCCCGCCCCGTCCGTGAGGACTGCGGGCTACCCACCCCACCCCGTGCCGTCCCGAAGGCCAGCCCGCCGGCTACGCCTCCAAGGGCCGCTGGACCGCCAGCAACGCCATGTCGTCCGCGGGTCCCCCACCGGTGTGCCGGGCAACGTCCTCGACCACCACGTCCAACAGGTCACCGGGCCCGCTGTACTGGCTGCCACGCAGCCGGGCGCACGGGTCGTAGAACCGGCCGGCCCGGTCGCGGGCCTCGGTCACCCCGTCGGTGAACAGGAGCAGCAGCGCCCCGGCCGGGAAGAACGTCTCGTCCGCGCGGTCCGGCCAGCCCGCCACGTCGCTCAGGCCCAGCGGCAGCGCGGCGGTGGACGGGGTCAACTCCCGTAGGCCGCCGTCCGGGGTGAGCAGCAGAGGGGGCGGGTGGCCGCGGTTCAGGAGGCGGAGCACGGACTGGTTCCCGGCGGGTACCTCCGCCAGGACGGCCGTGGTGAAGCCCTCGTGGTGGTCGAGACCCGCGCGGCGCCCGCCCTCCCGTTTGATCGCCCGTTCCAGCCGGCCCGCCACCGCCTCCAGGGTGGCCTCCTGTTCCGCCGCCTCCCGAAAGGCGCCGATCACGACGACCGCGGCCTCCACGGCTTCCAGCCCCTTGCCCCGTACATCGCCGACGATCATCCGCACGCCGTGCGGGGAGTCCTGGATGGCGTGCAGGTCGCCGCCGATGCGAGCCCCGGCCCGGGCGCCCACGTAGCGCGCGGCGACCGCGAGACCGGCCAAGGTGTCGGGCGGCGCCGGCAGCACGGCCCGTTGGGCGGCCTCCGAGACGTCCCGTACGGAGGCGAGCCGGGCGTCGCTGCGCCGGACGACCCGGTTGATCCCGAGCGCCAGCAGGGCCACCACGATGACCGTGATCGCCTCGGTGGCGGACTGGTAGTAGTCCTCGACCCCGTGGTACGTGGCGAGAAGGATTTCGGTGACGGTGGCGGCCACGGCTGTGCCGGCGGTGGCTCGTAGGGAGTACAGCGGGGCCGCGACCAAAGGGGCGGCGGAGAGGAACGGGGCCGCGGTGTACCGGGGCGGCGTGGCGAGGTCGAAGAGCGCGCCGACGACGATCAGGACGGCGGGGAGCCAGCGCGCCAGCCGGCGACCGAGCGCGGACATCGCGGCGCGGCGCGCCCGCCGTTCCTCCTCGCCCGTGCGGTTCCCGCCGCCTCGCACCATCCGCACCGGCCTCTTCCCACTCCGCCCGCCCGGGTGGCACCCGGTACGGGTCCGGCACCGCCGCGCTCCGCCCGCACTCCCCGTTCCGACCCCGGCCCACCGGGCCGCCCTCGTTGGCGAACCGATCGATCCCGTTGCGTTGGTCATGCCGCATCCGACCGGCGCAGTGTTTCCGACCGTCACGCTGCTTCCGACCGTCACACTGCTTCCGGCCGTCACGCCGTTTCAAGGCTTGCCGCCACGGCGCCGGCCGGCGAGTCCTCCTGCGCCGAACGGGGTAGGAGCAGGCTGGGGCCGCCCCACCCCCTACGGGTTCCCCCCACCGGGCTCCCGCACCGTCCCCCGCCCCCCGCCCTCGCACTGATGGACCGTGGCCTGCGCGTGGGCGAGGAAGCGCCGGGTCAGCGGATGCCCGTGGTGCCGCGGAAAGACGAGCTGCAACGGCATCAGGGGCGCGTCGGGGATCGCCACGAAGGAGATGAACGGGTGCACCCGTTGCCGGCCGATGGACTCCGGTACGACCCCGATGCCCCGGTTCCCGGCCACCGCCTCCAGCCACTCGTCGAAGTTCCCGCACCGGGCGGCGATTTCCGGCCGTTCCTCCGGCGGCCAGTCCGACCCGTCCGTCGTCCCGCTGACCTCGTTCAGCACCAACGGCATACGGGCCAGCTCCCGCCAACCGACCTCGTCCCGCGCGGCGAGCGGTGACCGCACCGATACGGCGGCGACCCGCCGCTCGTGCAGCAGCGTCACGGCCGTCAGGCCCGGCACGGTGATGTTCCCGCGCAGGATCGCGATATCGACCTCGCCGCTGTCCACCCCCGCCAGGGCCGCGTCCCGTCGGAAGACCCGCGCCCCGACCCCGGTCTCCGCCTCGAACCGCTCGATGGCGGCCTGCGGCCAGGTGGCCGGAAATCCCCAGGCGAAGCCGATACGGAAGAGGGGCACGTCCGGCGCCGGGAGGAGGGCCGCCTCCAAACGGGGCAGCAACCCGCGGAGTTCGTCGTACAGCCGCTCGCCGGCCGGGGTGAGCGTGACCTGCCGGGTGGTGCGCTCCAGGAGGCGGTAGCCGAGCAGTTCCTCCAGGCGGCGGATGGTGCGGCTGACCGTGGGCTGGGAGAGGCCGAGGCGGTCGGCCGCCCGGGTGAAGTGACGCTCCTCGGCGAGGGCCAGGTAGCAGCGGAGGTGGTGCAGCTCGATGCCCGGTATCGCCATGATCGGCATCCTAGGCGGCCCCGCCCCGGCCCCACCGGGAGCGGTGGGCACCGCCCGCCCCCACCGCTCCCGCGCGCCTCAGCGGGCCCCCACCGCTCCCCCGCACCTCACGCGGCCACCGCGCCCCCGCCCTCCTCGCTACGCACCCCGCCCGACGTCCCGCGCCGCCCCCGCATCCCGACCCAGATCACCAGGAACGCGGCCCCGGCCACCGCGCACAGCAGCCACATCGCCGCCTGGTTGCCCTGCAGGAACAGTTCCCCGGAGAGCGCCTCGACGCCGCGCCCGTCCAGCCCGGTGTGCGCGCGCAGCAGCCCGACCCCGGCCCCGGGATCGGCCACGGCCCGCGACACCCACTCCCCACCCGGCAGGCCGCGCGCGGCGAGTGCCGCGTCCAGCGCGTCCCGCGCCGACCAGCGGTAGACCGCCATCCCCACCGCCAACCCGATCGCCCCGCCCAGGTTGTGGAAGGTCCACGACGAGCCGACCGCCATCCCGGCCAGCCGCTCCGGTACGGCCGACAGCGCGGCCACGGTGGCCGGTCCGAGGACGAACGCCCAGCCGATCCCCATCAGCGCGAACGCCGCCACCACGAAGGCGACCGGGCGGTCCCGGGTGAACTGCGCCTGCAACGCCGCCGACAGGGCGAACGCCACGAACCCCACACAGAGCAGCAGCCGCGGCCGGAACCGGTCCACCAGCCGCCCCACCACGGGCGACAGCACCGCCATCACCGCCGTGCACGGCAGCAGCATCAGTCCGCTCGCGGTGCCCCCGTAATGCCGCACGGACACCAGGTACAGCGGCATCAGGAAGAACGCCAGGCAGTAGAAGAACGCCAGCGAGAAATCGGCGGTGAGCGCGCCGAGGAAGGTGCGGTTCCCGAACAGCCGGAAATCGACGAGAGGCGCCGCCACCTTCCGCTCCACGACACAGAACGCCCCGACACCGACCATTCCCGCGCCCAGCAGACCCAGAATGCGACCGGACGTCCACCCCCACGAATCCCCCAACGTGAGAGCGAGAATGAGCGCGGGCAGGGAGAGGCTGATCAGCGTCAGCCCCGGCCAGTCCGGCTTTCCGACATCCGCGGCCCGGCCCCGCGATTCCCGTACCGCGGAAAAGCACACCGCCAACCCGATAACGGTCAGCGGCACGTTCAGCCAGAACACCCAGCGCCAGTTCAGCCCGCCGACGATGAATCCGCCCAGCATCGGCCCGAGCGCCAGCCCGAGTCCGTTGACGCCGTAGAGCGCCCCGATGGCCTTGCCGCGGTGCGCCGGCGGGAAGGTGTCCGAGACCAGGGCGCCGGTGCTGGTGTAGAGCACGGCGCAGGCGGCCCCCTGGACGAAGCGGCAGAGGATCAGCGTCCGTACGTCCGGCGCGCATCCGGCCGCCAGCGAGGCGACCCCGAAGACCGCGGTCCCGATGTACAGCACCCGCCGCCGGCCGTGCTGATCGGCCAGCCGTCCCATGGTCACCATGAACATCGACAGCGCAACGATGAAGACATTGACGATCAGCTGGAGTTCAGTGACCGTGGCCCCCATATCCCGCTGAATGGCCGGCGCCGCGGTATTGACGATGGTGAGGTCGATACAGCCGAGGAAACTGATGAGGCTCAACCCGGCGAATGCCCGCCACCGGCGACCCGCCCCGTCCCCACGCCCACTCCCTTTACCGGCGGGCCGTGCACTCCGCACTTCCCCACCACTTGCACGCGCAGCAGAATTCACGCACTCGGTCGTCAAGATTCCCCTCCTCGGGCCGACGGACAACGTCCACGCCGTTCCTCCGTCATTCACCAATGACGCTAGGTACGGCATCCGGCCCGAACAAATAGCCGCCCCGCCCTCCTCATACGCACCACGCATGAATCAGCGGCCGGCCCCACCCGACGGCTCGACGGCTCGACGGTCCACCGCGGGCGTTAGTGGGGCGTTAGCCGTACGACGAGAGAGCATCAGCAGCGGCCGGCAGTCTTGTTCTCACGCACCCGGAACACCACGTCGAGACAACGGGGGAAGAACATGTCGCACCGCACCGCACTCCACCACGCCCGCAAGGCCGCCGCCGCCGCGGTGATCGCCGTCGCCGCCTTCGGGCTCACCGCCTGCCAGGGCGGCGGCCCCAACGCCTCGCCCACATCCGCCTCCGCGAGCGCCCAGCAGTCCACCGGCTCCACGGCCAAGACCCCCCAGGGCTCCACCAAGAGCACGCCCTCGAAGACCTCCAAGAAGCCCGGAGTGCGCTGCACGGACCAGATCAACTACGCCGGAGACCCCAGGTCCAACGCCGACATCAACACCATCGGCGACAAGACCGGCCACTGCCCCACCCCGGAAAAGAGCGGCGCACCCTCGAACACCCCCAAGAAGCCCGGAATGCGCTGCACCGACCAGATCAACTACGCCGGAGACCCCAGGTCCAACGCCGACATCAACACCATCGGCGACAAGACCGGCCACTGCCCCACAGTCCAGCACTAGTGAGTTCGTGCGGTATCCGTCCGCTCCAACGGCAGGCCGGCGGCGGGATGCCCTGCGCCGCCCTGCCGATCAGGTGGCGTGCCCCGCGCCGAGGGCCGGCACCCGGCACGTGAGGGCGAGGCGGGGCACCACCAGGGCCCTCGCCCGGCAGGACAGCGCACGCCGCGCCCGCTCCCGCGCCGATCACCTTCGTGATCCACACCACGTCGCCACCCCGGGACCACCACGCGGCTGATTCCCCGCCCCCGCCCGGTATCTGACACGGCGCCGGCCACGCCGACCCCTCACGCATCGCGCACGCAGCCGGCCGGAAAAGCGAAGCGCCCCGGCCGGTGCATTCCGGTCGAGGCGCTGAACCGCAGGTCAGACGGCCTGTCCTGCGAGGGATTCGGTGGGCCATCAGGGGCTCGAACCCTGAACCAATGGATTAAAAGTCCACTGCTCTGCCAATTGAGCTAATGGCCCGCACCGAGCAGCATAGCCGGAGGACGCGCCGCAGCCCGAAGGCATTAGGGATCTGGCCGATCCACGGCGTGCCGCAGCCCTGCTCCGCCGGCCACGATTGCCCAGCTACGGCCGTACGCCGCGCCCCTACGAGACGCCCACGGCCACCGCGCGCCCGACCGGCCACACGCCCCACAACGCACCGCACCGCACGCCGACGCCCCCGCCCGCAACGCGCCCGCGGCGCCTCAACGCACAGGGCCCGTACGGCACTTGAGTGCGGTACGGGCCCTGCGCAGGTCGTGCGGCCTATCGGCGGGTATCAGCCACGCCGCCGGCCACTGTCGACTCAGCCGTTGCGCTTCCAGCGCGGCTTGTCGTCACGACGGCCGAAGCTGGGCGCGCTGCCGGAGCCGCGGTGGTCGTCCCGACGGCCGTAGGGGCGGTCGCCGGAGGGGCGGTCGCCAGCGGGGCGGTAGCCGGAGGCCGGCCGACCGCCGGAGCGGTCGTCACGGTTGAACGGGCGGTCGCCGCCGCCGGAACGGTAGCCACCGGAGGGACGCCCGCCGCGGTCGTCACGGTTGAACGGACGAGCCGCCGGGCGGTCACCGCGGTCACGGTGGAAGCCGCCACGGTCGTCACGCCGGTCGTCCCGACGGTCCCGGCCGAAGCCACCACGGTCGTCGCGACGCTCGTCACGACGCTCGAAGGAACGGCCGCCACGGTCGTCACGGCGCTCGTCACGACGCTCGAAAGAACGGCCACCGCGGTCGTCACGACGGTCGTCACGACGCTCGAAAGAACGGCCGCCACGGTCGTCACGGCGGTCCCGGCTGAAGCTGCCACGGTCGTCACGACGGTCCCGGTCCCGGCCGAAGCCACCCCGGTCGTCACGACGGTCGTCACGGCGCTCGAAAGAACGGCCACCGCGGTCCTCGCGACGGTCCCGCCGCTCGAAGTTCCCACGCTCGTCACGGCGCTCACCGCGCCGCTCGTCACGACGGTCGTCCCGACGCTCGGAGGACCGACGGTCGCTCGGCCCGGCCTGCGCCGGCACCACGGCCTCGGCCGACTGGGCCGCCTCGACCGCCGCCTCCGCGGCCGCCTGGGCGGTCGCCGCCAGCGCCTCCGCCGGGTCCTCGCCACGCTCACGGGCGGCCCGCGCGGTCAGCCGGTCGGCGTCCTCGCGCAGCTCGGTGGCGCGGCGCTGGAGCCGCTCCAGCTCCTTGGTGAGGACGCTGACCTCGCGCTCCGCCTGCTTGGCGGTGTTGTTCGCCGACTCGGCCTGGACCTCGGTGAGCGAACGCGCACCGGTGATCTTGGCCAGGTCCTCGTCGAAGGCACCGGCGCCGCCGACGATGTGCCGCGAGGCGTCCACGCCCGCGTCCTCCATCAGACGGAAGATCTGCCGACGCTGGTGCGGCAGCGACAGCGACACGACGGTGCCGGACTGGCCGGCACGGGCGGTACGGCCCGAGCGGTGCAGGTAGTCCTTGTGGTCACCGGCCGGGTCGACGTTCAGGACCAGGTCGATGCCGTCGACGTGGATGCCGCGGGCGGCGACGTCGGTGGCGACCAGCGCGTTGAGGTAACCGTCCTTGAAGTCCGCGAGCACCCGGGTACGGGCGCCCTGCGTCATTCCGCCGTGCAGCGCGTCCGCCGTCACGCCCGCCTCGATCAGCTGCTCGGCGACCCGCTCGGCGCCCAGCTGGGTGCGGACGAAGATGATGGTGCGGCCCTTGCGGGCGGCGATCGCCGCGGTGACCGGCGCCTTGTCCTTCGGCTTCACGACGAGGACGTGGTGGGTCATGGTCGTGACGTTGCCCTGGGCGCTGTCGACCTCGTGGCTGACCGGGTTGGTCAGGTAGCGCTTGACCAGCGTGGAGATCTCGTTCTCCATCGTGGCCGAGAACAGCATCCGCTGGCCGCCGTCGGGCACCTGGTCCAGCAGCTCGGTGACCTCGGGCAGGAAGCCCAGGTCGGACATCTGGTCGGCCTCGTCGAGGACGGCGACCTGGACGTCCGCCAGGGAGCAGGCACCGCGGTTGATGATGTCGCGCAGTCGGCCCGGGGTGGCGACGAGGATGTCGACGCCACGCTCCAGGGCGTAGATCTGGTTGCCCATGGACGTACCGCCACAGACGACCTTCATCTTCAGGCCGAGGACGTCGCCGTACGGCTGGAGGGCATCCGCGACCTGCATCGCGAGCTCACGGGTCGGGGTGAGGATGACCGCGCGCGGCTTCTTCTTCTCGGTGCGGCCGTCGGCCAGCCGGGCCAGGGTCGGCAGACCGAAGGAAAGGGTCTTGCCGGAGCCGGTGCGGCCGCGGCCCAGGATGTCCTTGCCGGCCAGCGCGTCCGGGATGGTCGCGGCCTGGATCGGGAACGGGGTGGTGACGCCGTTCTGCGCGAGCTTGCGGACGACGCCCTCGGGGAGCCCGAGGGCCGCGAAGGTCACGGTCTGGTCGTCGCCGTCCTCGGCGTCATCGTCGGCGTCGGTGACGTCCTCGGCCACGGCCGGCTCGACGACCTCGGTGCCGGCGTCCACCGCCGGGGTCACCTCGTCGGTCTCGACCGTCTCGGGAGCCGCCTGCTCGGGCTGCTCGTCGCGTGCGGGCAGGGCGGACTGATCAATGGAAATGGACATGCGAAATGCGAAACCTTCCGGAGTCTCGGCACGCGCCCACAACTCCGTGTGATTTCACAAAGACCGCCTCTATGCGGTCAGCCACGGTAAGGGAGAGAACGCGCCACACGGCGCGCTTTTTTCAGGGCGCCGGGCAAATGGGATCAAACGATCTACCACCATACGCACCCTTCCCCCCACAAGGCAAATGCGCTCCGATCCACCCGCCCACCCCGGCCCCGGACCACGCCCCTCAGACGTCCCACTCCACCTGAGGCGCCACCGGCGAGGACAGCGAGGAAGACCCGTCCCCCGGCGCGAACGAGTGCGCTGCGGACGACGAGGATGACGAGGATCCCGACGACGACTTCGGGGAGAACCTCGGGCGCAAGGGCGACGGGCCGGACGCCTGGGCGCCACCGGCCGGCGACGGGGGTCCGCCCGACGGCCCGCTCGGCTGGGCACTCGGCGAGCCGGGGGCCGGCGCACTGGGCGGGGACGACGGATGGGCGGGCCGGGACGGCGAGGGCTGCGCGGGCCCCGGGCCGACCGGGCCGGTCCCGCCGTGGGCCGGCCCCGGCTCCGGGCCGGACGGCTTGGCCGGCTGCGGGGGCGCCGACGACGGCGCGGACGGCACGGCGCTCGGCGACGCCCCGGCATCGCCCTCACGGTCCGTCCCGGCGTCCCCGTCCGCCGGCTGCGCGGGGCCGCCGCGGCCCGTCCGCCGCGGTCCGTCGCCTCGCCCGTCGGCGGTCAGCCCGCCGGGGCGGTGGGTCTGCCCCTTCCCGTCACCGTGCCGGGTGGCGCTGCCCGACGGCACGGGGTGTCCGGGATCGCTGACGCTCATGCAGCCGGCCAGTGAGACGGCCAGCGCGGAGACGGTCACCGCGGCGGCCGCGACCCGCGCCATCGAGCGCCCGGCCGGCCCGGACGCGGCGGCCCTGATGGTGGGCGGATCGACGGCGGATTGCGGGCGAGGGGGCATCGGGTACACGGGTGGGACCTCCGGATCCGGAGCGCAGGGACGGCGTCGGACGCCCTGCCCAACTCCCGTCCCCCATTGGAGGACACGCGAGGGCCGACACGCGCTCCCCCTCCGCCCGCGCGCCCCTCCGGCCCGCCCCGCGCCCCTCAGCCGTAACCGAGCGCGTGCAGCCGCGCGTCATCGATCCCGAAGTGATGCGCGATCTCGTGAACCACCGTCACTTCGGTCTCCGCGACCACGTCTTCCTTCGAGTCGCACATCCGCAGCGTCGGCCCGCGGTAGATGGTGATCCGGTCCGGCAGGACACCCGCGTACCACTCCCCGCGATCGGTCAGCGGCGTCCCCTCGTACAGGCCGAGCAGCTCGGGGTCGTCGGCCGGGGGTTCGTCCTCGACGAAGACCGCCACGTTGTCCATCAGTCGGGTCAGCTCCGGCGGGATCCGGTCCAGCGCCTCGGCGACCAGTTCCTCGAACTCCTCGCGCGTCATTTCCAACACGCCCCCATTGTCCGCCACCGTTCCCCGCCGGCGGGTCCCACGGGCGGAGCCGCCCCGCCCCGCATAACGGACGGCACAGCGGGCATAGGGGACCAATGGCCCGCGCCGCGCGCTCCCGGACACCGCACCCCGACCCGCCAGGCCGCCCCCGTCTCCGCCTCCCCGGCCCCCGCCTCCCCGGCCGCCGGAGGCACCCGGCCGTACCCGACCGGCCCGGCACCGGACGGGAACGGCCCGCCGCCCGCCGTACGACCCCGCTCAGCACGCTCGCACCGCCCGCGCACCCGTACGTCCGGGCCCTCGGCCTGTTGGCCGTCAGCGCGCTCGGCGCCTGGCTGGGGCTGCTGGTCCTCGGCGGCGTCCGGGCCCCGGTCGGCCCGATGGACACCAGCATGGCGCTGCGCCCCTCCCTGACCGGCGGCACCCGGATCACCGTCCCACCCCTGGGCGCCCTGGAACTGGACAGCCACACCGCCCCCGTCCGCCTCGACGTCGACGTGGACCGGCTGGACCCGGCCCGCTCCGCCGCGCTGGTCGATCACCCGGAGCGGTTCGCCGGCCTCCAGCAGCAGGTCACCCATGACGTGCTCCGCGGCGCCGCCGGCCTGGCGGTGACCTCCTGCACCGCGGTGGTCTGCGGCGCCACCACGCTGGGCCTGGTCGTCTACCGCCGCCCGCGCCGCGCCCTGGCCGCCGGCGGACTCGCCCTCGCCCTGCTCACCGCCTCCGGGACCGCCGCGTACGCCACCTGGAACCCCCGGTCCGTCCTGGAGCCGCGGTTCTCCGGACTGCTCTCCTCCGCCCCGTCCGTGGTCGGCACCGCCCGCAACATCGTCAGCGAATTCGACGTCTACCAAAAGGAGTTGGCGCGCCTGGTCACCAACGTCAGCAAGCTCTACGACACCGCCTCGACGCTGCCCGCCTACCGGCCGGACCCGACCACCCTCCGCGTCCTGCACGTCTCCGACATCCACCTCAACCCGGCCAGCTGGCACCTCATCGCCTCACTGGTGAAGCAGTACCGGATCAACGTGATCATCGACACCGGCGACACCATGGACCACGGCTCGGCCGCCGAGAACCACTTCCTGGACCCGGTCAGCACGCTCGGCGCGCCGTACGTCTGGGTTCGCGGCAATCACGACTCGCGCGGCACCCAGCGCTACCTGACCGGCCGCAAGCACGTCACCGTCCTCGACGACGGGCGGGTCACCCAGGTGGCCGGGGTGCGCATCGCGGGCGTCGGCGACCCGCAGTTCACCCCGGACCGCTCGGTGGTGGCGGCCGGCGACGCGGCCGAGCGCACCGCCGGCAGCCGGCTCGCCGACGCGCTGCGCACCCAGCGGCTGACCGGCACCCCGGTCGACATCGCGCTGGCCCACAACCCGGCCGCGGCGGCGGAGGCGGACGGGCTGGTCCCGCTGGCCCTGGCCGGCCACATCCACCACCGCGAGATCAGCACGCTCCCCCAGGGCACCCGGCTGATGGTCGAGGGCTCCACGGGTGGCGGCGGGCTACGCGCCGTCCAGAACAAGCAGCCCGCGCCCGTGCAGGCTTCGGTGCTCTATCTGGACCGCACCACCAAACGACTCCAGGCGTGGGACGAGATCACCCTGGGCGGACTGGGTCTGACGCGGGCCGAGGTCAGCCGTCATCTGCCCCACGAGAACCAGCCCGCAACACCGGGCGGCACCCCGTCAGCCGGCCCGTCGGCGACGGCTTCCGACGGGCCCGGGTAAACCGTTTTGGCGAACGGTCCTCCCATCCCATATGCTTCTCACGTCCCCGACGGAGCCGGTAACGGCGCCAAGGCGGGCCATCAGCCCTCATCGTCTAGTGGCCCAGGACGCCGCCCTTTCAAGGCGGTAGCACGGGTTCGAATCCCGTTGGGGGCACGCACTACCGTGTGCGAGACTGGTGCAAGCCACCTCGCACAATGCAAGGTCCTGTGGAGCAGTTTGGAGTGCTCGCCACCCTGTCAAGGTGGAGGCCGCGGGTTCAAATCCCGTCAGGACCGCTGCGGCTGGGTAGCTCAGTTGGTACGAGCGTCCGCCTGAAAAGCGGAAGGTCGCCGGTTCGACCCCGGCCCCAGCCACACCCATTGGGAGAAGGTCCCGGTTCGTTTTCGAACCGGGACCTTCTTCTTTCTGCTGTGTCCGGTGTCTCTGCTGTGTCCGGTGTCTTCGATCAGCTTCTCGTCGGGGCCTTCCTCGTCAGGAATTCCGTCCCGTTGGTGGGCCCGTGCGGATACCGGGCCTCCCGGCGCCGGGAGGTTCAGGCGTCGGCGGCGTGCGCGGGCGCGGGGGCCGGTTCGCGGCCGCCCGGGTGACGGTGCCGCCAGCCCCAGAAGACCGCACAGGAGAGCGCCGACCAGCCGGCCAGCACCAGGAACGGGAAGGCGTGCTGGTGGCCGCTGAAGTAGACCGCGGTGTGCTGGGCGTTGACCGAGGCGCCCGGCGGCAGCCAGCGGCCGATCTCGCCGAGTACGGACGGGAGCAGCGGCCAGGAGACCGCGCCGCCGGACGAGGGGTTGCCGAGGAGGACCATCAGTCCCCAGGTGGGGATCATCGCCCAGCGGCCCATCAGGGTGTTGAACATCGTGAAGACCATGCCGGACGTGAACATGGTCAGCGCGAGGATCATCCAGGACTCGACGAACGGCAGCCGGAGCGCACCCAGCCACCAGTCGGCCACCGCGGCGATGGCGAAGCCGCCGAGCAGGGCGTAGGCCACGGTGAAGGCGACCCGCTCGACCGGGTTGAGGGCGCGGGCGTGCACGCTGAGCTGGATGGCGCCGACGAAGCCGATGATCACGGCCGCCAGGGAGATGTAGAAGAGCGCCAGGCCGCGCGGATCGCCGTGCTGTAGTGGCTTGATGTCCCGGACGGTGACCTGCACGCCGGTGGCCGGGCCGACCTTGGCGGCTGCCTCGGACAGGAGTTGGGCCACCGAGGCACCGGAGGCGCCCGATACGTCCAACTCCACCCCGCGGCCGTGGGCACGCAGCACCGCGAACTCGCGCTGGTCGTCGACGGCGTCCCGGGCCGCGGCGTAGGTGGCGTAGCCGGTCGGCCGCAGGGAGGCGTTGAGGGCCTGCTCCATGCCGGCGACGAAGGTCTTCTGCTGCGGGGCGGCGGGGGTGGTGACCACGGCCGTGGGGATGTGGCGCGGGGCCGGGTTGGCCATGGCGTAGGTGTACGAGCCGGCGAAGAGGCCGGCCGCCGCGGCGAGGATGAACATCAGGATGACCGCCGGGAGGAACGGCGACCTCTTGAAGGCCGCCCAGCGCTCCGGCCAGGTCCGGGGCCGGCCGTGTCCGCCATGGGGAACGGCGTCATCTTCATGATCACGCATAGGAAACACGCTAAGGCACCGATGTCGGACATACCGCCCCAGGTCTCCCCTGCCGATCGGTCCGGGGTCTCCCGTCGCGACCGGTCCGAGGGCGGCTTCGGCCCGGCCCGGGGCGTGGTGCCGGGGCGCGCCGGGCCCGGCCGGCGACGATCCGCCCTGGTGGGGGCGCCGGTCCGGGCTCCGCTGGCAAATCGTTCGCCAGTCTTTTCCGTGAGGTGAGATCCTGGGGAGCGTATGTCCAGTCAGCCTGCCTCCGCCCTGTCCGACGGTGCCGCCTCCACGCTGCCCTCCCTGCTGAAGCGACTTCCCGAGCTGATGCTGCGCGACCAGCAGCGGCTCGGGCGCCGGCTCGACGGCGCGCGCCGGATCCGCAAGCCCGAGGCCCGGGCGGCGGTGCTCACCGAGATCGCCGCCGGCCTCGACGAGGCGGAGCTGCGCGTGGCGCAGCGGCGCGCCGCGATGCCGGCGGTGAGCTATCCGGCGGAGCTCCCGGTCAGCCAGAAGAAGGACGACATCCTGGCGGCCATCCGCGACCACCAGGTGGTGATCGTCGCGGGCGAGACCGGCTCCGGGAAGACCACCCAGATCCCCAAGATCTGTCTGGAGCTCGGGCGCGGCGTCCAGGGGCTGATCGGGCACACCCAGCCGCGCCGGATCGCGGCCCGTACGGTCGCCGAGCGGGTGGCCGAGGAGCTGAAGACCCCGCTGGGCGAGGCGGTCGGCTGGAAGGTCCGCTTCACCGACCAGGTCGGCGACGACACCCTCGTCAAGCTGATGACGGACGGCATCCTGCTCGCCGAGATCCAGACGGACCGCGAGCTGCGCCAGTACGACACGATCATCATCGACGAGGCGCACGAGCGCAGCCTCAACATCGACTTCATCCTGGGCTACCTGGCGCAGCTGCTGCCCAAGCGCCCGGACCTGAAGGTGGTCATCACCTCCGCGACCATCGACCCCGAGCGGTTCTCCCGGCACTTCGGGGAGGCGCCGATCGTCGAGGTCTCCGGGCGCACGTATCCGGTGGAGGTGCGGTACCGCCCCCTGCTAGAGGAGGGCGGCCAGGACAGCGACCGCGATCAGATCACCGCGATCTGTGACGCGGTGGACGAGCTCCAGGCCGAGGGCCCCGGCGACGTCCTGGTCTTCCTCTCCGGCGAGCGCGAGATCCGGGACACCGCGGACGCGCTCAACAAGAAGAACCTCCCCGCCACGGAGGTACTGCCGCTGTACGCCCGGCTCTCGCACGCCGAGCAGCACCGGGTCTTCCAGCGGCACACCGGCCGTCGGATCGTGCTGGCCACCAACGTCGCCGAGACCTCGCTGACGGTCCCCGGCATCAAGTACGTGATCGACCCGGGCATGGCCCGGATCTCCCGCTACAGCTTCCGCACGAAGGTGCAGCGGCTGCCCATCGAGCCGGTGTCGCAGGCCAGCGCCAACCAGCGCAAGGGCCGCTGCGGCCGGACCAGCGACGGCATCTGCATCCGGCTGTACTCCGAGGACGACTTCCTGACCCGCCCGGAGTTCACCGACGCGGAGATCCTCCGGACCAACCTCGCCTCCGTCATCCTCCAGATGACCGCGGCCGGCCTCGGTGACATCGAGAAGTTCCCGTTCATCGACGCGCCGGACCGCCGCAACATCAAGGACGGCGTCGACCTGCTGCGCGAGCTGGGGGCGCTGGACACCACGCAGAAGTCCGCCCGGCAGGGACAGCCGGGGCAGCGGCTGACCCCGCTGGGCCGCCAGCTCTCCCAGCTTCCGGTGGACCCGCGGCTGGCCCGCATGGTGCTGGAGGCGGACCGTAACGGCTGCGTCCGCGAGGTCATGGTGATCGCGGCGGCGCTGTCCATCCAGGACCCGCGGGAGCGGCCCTCGGACAAGCAGCAGCAGGCCGACCAGCAGCACGCCCGCTTCAAGGACGAGACGTCGGACTTCCTGGCGTTCCTCAACCTCTGGAGTTACGTCCGCGAGCAGCAGAAAGCGCTCTCCTCGTCCGCGTTCCGCCGGATGTGCCGCGCGGAGTTCCTGAACTATCTGCGGATACGCGAGTGGCAGGACATCTATTCGCAACTGCGGACGGTCGCCAAGAGCATGGGCGTCCACCTCAACGAGTCGGACGCGGCGCCGGAGCACATCCACACCTCCCTGCTTTCTGGTTTGCTTTCGCACATCGGCCTCAAGGACACGGAAGCCAAGAACGAGTACCTGGGCGCCCGCAGCGCGAAGTTCGCGGTGTTCCCCGGCTCTGCCCTCTTCAAGAAGCCACCGCGCTGGGTGATGTCCGCAGAGCTGGTCGAGACCTCCCGGCTCTGGGCGCGGGTGAACGCCCGCATCGAGCCGGAGTGGATCGAGCCGCTGGCCCAGCACCTCGTGAAGCGGACCTACAGCGAGCCGCACTGGGAACAGAAGATGGCCGCGGTGATGGCGTACGAGCGGGTGACGCTCTACGGCGTCCCGATCGTCGCCCAGCGCAAGGTCAACTACGGGCGGATCGACGCCGAGGTCTCCCGCGACCTGTTCATCCGGAACGCCCTGGTGGAGGGCGACTGGCGCACCCACCACCAGTTCTTCCATGACAACCGCAAACTCCTCGGCGAGGTCGAGGAGTTGGAGCACCGCGCCCGGCGCCGCGACATCCTCGTCGACGACGAGACGCTCTTCGACTTCTACGACCAGCGAATCCCGGCGGACGTGGTCTCCGGGGCGCACTTCGACTCCTGGTGGAAGAAGCAGCACCGGGAAGAGCCGGACCTGCTCAACTTCGAGCACTCGATGCTGATCAACGAGTCGGCCGAGGCAGTCACCAAGGACGACTATCCGGACTCCTGGCGGCAGGGGAAGCTGAAGTTCAAGGTCACCTACCAGTTCGAGCCCGGCGCGGACGCGGACGGCGTCACCGTCCACATCCCGCTCCAGGTCCTCAATCAGGTCTCCTCCGAGGGCTTCGACTGGCAGATCCCGGGCCTGCGCGAGCAGTTGGTGACCGAGCTGATCCGTTCGCTGCCCAAGCCGATCCGCCGCAACTACGTGCCGGCGCCGAACTTCGCCGCCCGCTTCCTGGACACCACCGTCCCCCTCCAGGGCGCCCTGACGGCCTCGCTGGCCGCCGGCCTCCAGCGGATGGTGGGGGTGCCGGTGGACGCCGCGGACTTCGACGTCGCCAAGGTCCCGGACCACCTGAAGATCACCTTCCGGGTGGTCGACGAACGCCGCCGCAAGCTCGCCGAGGCCAAGGACCTGGAGGCGCTGCGGCTCCAGCTGAAGCCGAAGACCCGGGCGGCCATCTCCCGGGCCTTCGAGCAGGCCACCGAGCGGCCCGGCAAGGACGGCGGGGGCGAGACCTCGCTGGCCGGCCCGGAGCAGCGCACCGGGCTGACGTCCTGGACGATCGGCACGCTGCCGCGCACCTTCGAGACCCGCCGCGCCGGCCAGCCGGTGAAGGCGTACCCGGCGCTGGTCGACGAGGGCAGCAGTGTCGCGGTGCGCCTGTTCGACACCGAGGCCGAGCAGCTGGCGGCCATGTGGGCCGGCACCCGCCGCCTCATCCTGCTCAACATCCCCGCCAACCCCGCCAAGTTCGCCCAGGACAAGCTGAGCAACCAGCAGAAGCTGGCGCTCTCCCGCAATCCCCACGGCTCCATCGCGGCGCTCTTCGAGGACTGCGTGACCGCCGCCGCGGACCGGCTGATCGCGGCCCGGGGCGGCCCGGCGTGGGACGAGGAGGCGTTCCGCAAGCTCTTCGACGCGGTGCGGGCCGATCTGGTCGACGCGACGCTGAAGACCATCCAGCAGGCGCAGGAGGTGCTGGCCGCCTGGCAGGCGTGCGAGCGCCGGCTGAAGGCGACCACGTTCCCCTCCCTGCTGCCGTCGCTGGCGGACGTCAAGGAGCAACTGGCGGAGCTGATCAAGCCGGGCTTCGTGACCACGCACGGCGCCAAGCGGCTGCCGGACCTGATGCGGTACTTGGTCGCCGCCGACCGCCGCCTGACGCAGCTGCCCACCAACGCCGAGCGGGACCGCAGCCGGATGGCGAAGGTCAAGGAGATGCAGGACGAATACGCCTGGCTGCTGGAGCAGTTCCCCCAGGGGCGCCCGGTGCCGGCCGCCGCCCGGGAGATCCGCTGGATGATCGAGGAGCTACGGGTGAGCTACTTCGCGCACGCGCTGGGCACCGCGTACCCGGTCTCCGACAAGCGGATCATGAAGGCGGTGGACGCCGCGGTGCCGTAGGCCGGCCCGAGCGGAGGGGCGGCAGCCGGGACCGAGTTCGACCGCACCCCCTGACCTGCTGTACAGTCTTGCTTCGCAGCCCGCCGCAAGCGGAAAGCGAAAATCAAGGTCCTGTGGAGCAGCTTGGAGTGCTCGCCACCCTGTCAAGGTGGAGGCCGCGGGTTCAAATCCCGTCAGGACCGCATTTCACGGCCCGCACCGTTCTCCGGTGCGGGCCGTTCTGTTGTCCGGCCCGCACCAGGTTTTCCCCGGTGCGGGCCGTCGCCGCGTCGGGGACGGCCCGCGGACGCACGGGGCGGCGGACCCGGCGCGGTATGGCCCGAAGGCCCCGGTGGGCGCGGGCCGGGCGGGCGGCCATCTTGACGGCGACACCTGCCGCCGGTACTCACTCACTGAGAAGGCGTGGGGCCGGGAGGTGGCGTGCGATGACGACCGCGGTACGGCACGAGACCAGGGCGCTGCTGCGCGCCCATCTGTCGGCGGCGCTGCGCTACGGCTACCGCCATCTGACGCGGCACTGCCCCGTCTGTCATCAGCTGCGGCGGCTCGCCATGGAGCCGCACGGCGCCCGCTCCGGGCCCGCCGCGCCCTCGACCGCCCCGGACCCCTCCCAGGCCGCCTGTGAGCCGCCGACGGAGGACGAAAGTCCCGGCGCTGGGTGACCAACGACGCCTGCGCCACCGGCCACACGGTGAAAGGCTGTTGCAGGGAGAAGGGCGAAGAGGCGCTATACCGCAGCACCCGTTCACCGTTCAAGAAGCCTGGGATGTGACGGGAGTCACCGAACAAGTTTCGCGGGATGGGGAACTTGCCGCCCACCCACAACGAGTCAATTTAATATGTGCAATTGCACCCCCCTTCCAATGCCCCCAAAGAAGACCGCCAGGTCCGGCCTGGCGGGCCCCCTCGGAGCCCCTGAAGAGGGCGTGACGGCCTTTCCGGAGTCGGCCGGCGCCAGGGCGACCCAAGCGTCGCGAGCGGCCCGGGAACGGCCGCACACAAAAAAGCGATCGCGCCGGACCCGGCGGAGTCCAGCGCGATCAATGACGTACCCGGATGGAGAGGGTGTGGGGCCTGTTGGGGCAGGCACCGCGTCGTATAGAGCTCTGTTGGAGCGTGGTGAAGCAGGTGGAGCTGTGGCACAAAAACGGGCGTTTCCGGGTTGGGGGGCCCGAAAACAGCCTGGTTATGCGGTTATTCAGGACTCGCTGCGCTGCTGCGGGATACCCGCGAGCAGTGCGCGGACCTCAGCCTCGCGGTAACGCCGGTGCCCTCCGAGCGTACGGATGGACGTGAGCTTGCCTGCCTTGGCCCAGCGGGTCACCGTCTTCGGGTCCACGCGGAACATCGTGGCGACCTCGGCGGGGGTAAGCAGCGGCTCGGCGTCAGGGGTGCGAGCGGTCATGAGCGGCCTCCTCGGGAGAACCGAACCATCACGGTTCTTTCCTCTAAATTCTGCACCTTGACCCACGTTGCCCGAAATGGCGGACGCGGGCCGAGTCGGTTATAGGACGAACGGCTTGTCCTCGGCACTACAACTACACCATCTGTCCAGCCACGTCGGCCAAACCGATGGAATTGCCCTCTCAGGTGTTCAACCTTGGCGGATGCCGATGGACCGTGCCATAGCGGACAGTCACACCCCCGTGACGATCAGTCACAGCGTGACCAGTCACCATGAGCCCCCTCAAGGAGTGCAATACCGATCTATCCGCCCTTAGTTGGACGGAAGGAGCCCAAGTCAGGCTCCTTGTCCTATTTTGGCACGAGGGTGCACCTTGGGAGCAAGACCCGAAGTCAGTGCTTTAGGTCACGCTTGAGGCAATAGCCCGGATCAGGACCTACGTCCCGTACGTCCGATCAGTGGGAACTCCGCGCCCGGCAACTCCGCCCCGGACTCGCGGCGTTTAGCTGGAGAACTGGCGTTCGCGCACCATGCGCCACCGCTGCGCAAGCTTCTCGTACGCGGCATCGGCCCGCTCGCCGTCCCCCGCGCGCAGCGCCTCCATCCCCTCCGCCACCTCCGCGGCGGAACGGTCCTCGGCGAGCTGCCCCTCAGGCACCGCGTGCACCAGCCCTCCGTAGTCCAGCTCCACGAGCGAACGCGGGTGGAACTCTTCGAGCCAGCGCCCCACATCTACCAGGCCGTCGATCAGCGGCCCCTCTTCCAGGGCATCGCGAAGCGTACGCAGTCCGCGCGCAACCCTCCGGCGCGCCTGCGCCATCCGCGTCCGGTAGCGCAACGCAGGCACCGGGTCACCCTTCGTATATTCCCGTTCGGCGTCGTCGAAGAGGACGAACCAGCGCACCGGGACGTGCCAGGTGGCCGCGCGGATCCAGGGGCGGGCATCCGGATTGCGCTCGCGCCAGCGCTCGTAGTCGGTGGCGGCCTGCCGGCGCACCACCGGGGGCAGCGCGGCGTCCAGCACCGACGCCGGCAGCAGCTCCTCCAGGGACTCCAGCGCCTGCCAGCCGCGCAGCCGGGTCCGCCAGGGGCAGACGCAGGTCACGTCGTCCACGACGGCCACGAACGCGTCACCGCTCTCGTGGACCGGCACCGGCACCGGTGGGGTCGGCAGCAGGTCGGCCAGCGCCCGGCGCTGCTCGTCCTCGGCCGTGGGGGTGTCCTCGCGCGTGGCGTAACGCGCCCAGTAGGAGCGCTCCGGCTCGGGGAATGCTGCCAGCGGCTCGTAGACCCGCAGGTACGCCACATACGGGACCCGCACCGACGACGCCAAGGCCACGCCCGCTCCTTCAAAGGAAAGTCCACCGCCTGGAGTTGCCTACCCCCGACCGGCCTGGATACGGCAGATCGTCCCATGCCCGTTCCCCCGGGAGAGGTTGATCCTCCCGACCTGACCGATCACCCGCCCTCCAGGTCTTACGCTCGTCTCAACCGGCCCTCCCCACCCCCCGGAGGGCGTCCTCCGCGACTATGGGAGTCACCACAGTGACCGACGTACGTCCTGCCTCTGCAGACGCCACCGGCAGCGTGCTGCAGACCCTGTTCCGCACGGAGCAGGGCGGCCACGAGCAAGTCGTTCTCTGCCAGGACCGGGCCAGCGGCCTCAAGGCCGTGATCGCCATCCACAACACCGCCCTGGGCCCCGCCCTCGGTGGCACCCGCTTCCATGCGTACGCCTCCGAGGAGGAGGCCGTCCTGGACGCCCTGAACCTGTCGCGCGGCATGTCGTACAAGAACGCGCTGGCCGGGCTGGACCACGGTGGCGGCAAGGCCGTGATCATCGGCGACCCCGAGCTGATCAAGACCGACGAACTGCTGCTCGCCTACGGCCGGTTCGTGGCCTCCCTCGGGGGCCGCTACGTCACCGCGTGCGACGTCGGCACCTATGTCGCCGACATGGACGTGGTCGCCCGGACGAACACGTGGACGACCGGCCGTTCGCCCGAGAACGGCGGTGCCGGCGACTCCTCGGTCCTGACCGCCTACGGCGTCTTCCAGGGCATGCGCGCCTCGGCCCAACACCTGTGGGGCGACCCCTCCCTGCGTGACCGCAAGGTCGGCATCGCGGGCGTCGGCAAGGTGGGCCACCACCTGGTCGAGCACCTGCTCAAGGACGGCGCCGAGGTCGTGATCACCGACGTCCGCGCCGAGTCGGTGGACCGGATCCTCGCCCGGCACCCCCAGGTGACCGCCGTCGCCGACACCGACGCGCTGATCCGCACCGCGGGCCTGGACGTGTACGCGCCGTGTGCGCTGGGCGGCGCGCTGGACGACACGACGGTGCCGGTGCTGACCGCGAAGGTGGTGTGCGGCGCGGCCAACAACCAGCTCGCGCACCCGGGCGTGGAGAAGGACCTGTCAGACCGCGGCATCCTCTACGCCCCGGACTACGTCGTGAACGCCGGCGGCGTCATCCAGGTGGCAGACGAGCTGCACGGCTTCGACTTCGACCGGTGCAAGGCCAAGGCCGCGAAGATCTTCGACACCACGCTGGCGATATTCGCTCATGCGAAGGCCGACGGCATTCCGCCGGCGGCGGCCGCCGACCGGCTCGCCGAGGCTCGAATGGCAGAGGCCCGTCGGCCCTGACCAAGCCGGCCCAAGTGGCCGGAAACACACCCTTGTGCGGCCCGCCACGGGTGGTTGGGGAGACATCCCTCACCACCCGTCGGCGGGTCGCCGTACAGGACAGGTTAAAATCGCAGTTGACCAGCGTGGACGGGGCGCCGTGCCGGTCGTGCCGAGCGGTGGGTGATGCGGGCGACGTACCGTATGGCCGCGGAAGCAGGTACCGTTAAAGCCCTACGAGCCGGTCTCTCTATCGAGAGCCCGCTCTGAATCATGAACGCGTGTCAAGACTCTGGGGCCACCGAGCCCCGTCACTGAGGGGGTCGACCCATGGGGCGCGGCCGGGCCAAGGCCAAGCAGACAAAGGTCGCCCGCCAGCTGAAGTACAGCAGCGGTGGGACGGATCTCTCGCGACTGGCCGACGAGCTTTCAACGCAGTCGAACCAGCAGCCTCCGAATCGAGAGCCGTTCGAGGGCGAGGACGAGGACGACGACCCGTACGCGCAGTACGCAGAACGGTACAACGCCGACGACGACGAGGAAGAGGGCCACTCCTCGAACCAGCGTCGTCGCGCCTGACATTCTGCGCGCTCGCGGGATTCATAACATCATTACGGACCCGGTCCAGGGAATGCCCCGGACCGGGTTCTGTGCTGCGCGCGGGACCACCGGGCCGGCGGCCCCGCACAGCGGCGGTGTCAGCTCGCGTAGTCACCGGTGAGGGTCACTGCCTCGGCGTGATCGCCGCGCTCGCCGATCTCGCCGCTGACCCAGGCGTCCACGCCGCGGTCTGCGAGGGTCGTCAGGGCGACGTCCACCGACTCCTGGGGGACGACGGCGATCATGCCGACGCCCATGTTCAGGGTCTTCTCCAGCTCCAGGCGCTCCACCGAGCCGGCGGTGCCGACCAGGTCGAAGATGGCGCCCGGCGCCCAGGTGGCGCGGTCCACCGTGGCGTGCAGGCCGTCCGGGATCACCCGGGCCAGGTTGTTGGCCAGGCCGCCGCCGGTGATGTGCGAGAAGGCGTGTACCTCGCAGGTGCGGGTCAGGGCCAGGCAGTCCAGCGAGTAGATCTTGGTGGGCTCCAGCAGCTCCTCACCGAGCGTGCGGCCGAGCTCCGGGACCTCCTGGTCCAGGGACAGGCCGGCCCGGTCGAAGAGGACGTGGCGGACCAGGGAGTACCCGTTCGAGTGAAGTCCGGAGGACGCCATCGAAATCACCGCGTCGCCCGTACGGATGCGATCCGCGCCCAGCACCTGGTCGGCCTCGACCACACCGGTGCCGGCGCCGGCGACGTCGAACTCGTCCGGACCCAGCAGGCCCGGGTGCTCGGCGGTCTCGCCGCCCACCAGTGCGCAGCCGGCCAGCACACAGCCCTCGGCGATGCCCTTGACGATCGCCGCGACGCGCTCCGGGTAGACCTTGCCCACGCAGATGTAGTCGGTCATGAACAGCGGCTCGGCGCCGCAGACGACCAGGTCGTCGACGACCATGGCGACCAGGTCGTGGCCGATCGTGTCGTAGACGCCCATCTTGCGGGCGATGTCGACCTTGGTGCCGACGCCGTCGGTCGCCGAGGCCAGCAGCGGACGCTCGTAGCGCTTGAGCGCGGAGGCGTCGAAGAGGCCGGCGAAACCGCCGAGCCCGCCGACGACCTCCGGGCGGGTGGCCTTCGCCACCCACTTCTTCATGAGGTCCACGGCGCGGTCGCCGGCTTCGATGTCGACACCCGCACTCGCGTAGCTGGCACCGGTGGATTCAGCGGACATGGCTGAGAACTTTCGTTTGGGTGGGTACGAGCTCTACGGGCGACGCAGTGCGTCGGCGCCGCCGACCCCGGCGGTGAGCGTCCGGACACCGTCCACGTCGGACGCGGCCGGGGCCTTGGTCTCGGACTCCAGGAGGTGCTTACCGAGCAGCTCCGGGTCCGGCAGCTCCATCGGGTACTCGCCGTCGAAGCAGGCGCGGCACAGGTTCGGCTTGGCGATCGTGGTCGCCTCGATCATGCCGTCGGTGGAGATGTACGCCAGTGAATCGGCGCCCAGCGACTTGCCGATCTCCTCGACGCTCAGCCCGTTGGCGATCAGCTCCGCACGGGTGGCGAAGTCGATGCCGAAGAAGCACGGCCACTTGATCGGCGGGGACGAGATCCGGATGTGGATCTCGGCGGCGCCGGCCTCGCGCAGCATCCGGACCAGGGCGCGCTGGGTGTTGCCGCGGACGATCGAGTCGTCGACGACCACCAGGCGCTTGCCGCGGATGACTTCCTTGAGCGGGTTGAGCTTGAGGCGGATGCCGAGCTGGCGGATGGTCTGCGAGGGCTGGATGAAGGTCCGGCCCACGTAGGAGTTCTTCACCAGGCCGGAGCCGTAGGGGATCCCGCTGGCCTCGGCGTACCCGACGGCAGCCGGGGTGCCGGACTCCGGAGTCGCTATCACCAGGTCCGCGTCGGCGGGCGCCTCGGCGGCCAGCTTGCGGCCCATCTCCACCCGGGAGAGGTAGACGTTGCGGCCGGCGATGTCGGTGTCCGGCCGGGCGAGGTAGACGTACTCGAAGACGCAGCCCTTGGGGCGGGCCTCGGCGAAGCGCGAGCTGCGCAGGCCGTTCTCGTCGACGGCGATCATCTCGCCGGGCTCGATCTCGCGGATGAAGCTGGCACCGACGATGTCCAGGGCGGCGGTCTCGGAGGCCACCACCCAGCCACGCTCCAGGCGGCCGAGGACCAGCGGGCGGATGCCCTGCGGGTCACGGGCGGCGTAGAGGGTGTGCTCGTCCATGAAGCACAGCGAGAAGGCGCCCATGACCTTCGGGAGGACGCGGGGTGCGGCCTCCTCGACGGTCAGCGGTTTGCCGTCCTCGTCGACCTGGCCGGCCAGCAGCGCGGTCACCAGGTCGGTGTCGTTGGTGGCCGCGACCTGGGTGGCCCGGCCACCCTCGCGGGGCAGCGCGGCGACCATCTCGGCCAGCTGGGCGGTGTTGACCAGATTGCCGTTGTGACCGAGCGCGATCGAACCGTGCGCGGTGGCGCGGAACGTCGGCTGGGCGTTCTCCCACACCGAGGCACCGGTGGTGGAGTAGCGGGCATGGCCCACGGCGATATGGCCCTGGAGGGAACTGAGGGAAGTCTCGTCGAAGACCTGGGAAACCAGGCCCATGTCCTTGAAGACGAGGATTTGGGAGCCGTTGCTCACCGCGATGCCCGCGGACTCCTGTCCACGGTGCTGCAGCGCGTACAGCCCGAAGTAGGTGAGTTTGGCGACCTCTTCTCCCGGGGCCCAGACTCCGAAGACGCCGCAAGCGTCCTGGGGGCCCTTCTCACCGGGGAGCAGGTCGTGGTTGAGTCGTCCGTCACCACGTGGCACGTTCCAGAGTCTAGGGCAGGTCGCGGATTCATCCGAACCGGGGATGGCCGTCGAGCTGGAGGACTGCATGAACGGGGCGTTAAGCATGCTTGACGTGCCCACGACCGCGCGGCCAGGATTTCTGCCCATGCAGACCGCACAGCCCTTGGCGCGCCTGGCGTGTCACCGGGCGCCCCGCCTCGCGCCGCGCCTCGTGCGGCGCCGCCACGTCGACCTCGGTCGCGTGGCCAGCGCGATCTGTCGCCGCGGGTGACAACGGTGGCCGCGCGCCGCGTCTGATGCCGCGCCGCCGCCCCTGAGCTGCACCTTTCGCGTTTCTCCTCGGTCCCCCGTCAGGGCTCTGCCACGTACTGAGCGGCATATGTCCGTGACGTCCCACGTGTGGTCGGTGTGAGATGCGCGACGTCTCGCCTGCGCGCCCGTCTCCCGCCGTCCCGGGGCCGACGCGCGGCATCACGGCCATCACGACTTCTCCGGAGAGCCGCACCGATGTCTTCCGTCGACCCTGCCCACGAGACCCCTGACCACGGGCCCCTCGCCTACCGACCTCCCGGCCTCTCCCGGCGCACCTTCGGCGGGCTCGCCGGGGTCGGTGCCGCGGCCGCCGCGGCCGCCGTGGGCAGCCTGGGTGCCCTGGCGAGCGCGCCGGCCGCCGCTGCCGCCGCGCCGGCGCAGCCCGGGGAACGACCGTTCCGGGCCGCTCCGGGACGGCGCTCGCGGCGCCCCAACATCCTGTTCATCCTCGGCGACGACCTGGGCTGGGCCGACCTCTCCTCGTACGGCGCGTCCGGCATCAGGACGCCGCACCTGGACCGGCTGGCCCGTCAGGGCGTCCGCTTCACGCAGGGGTATTCCGGGTCGGCGACCTGCTCGCCCACCCGCTTCTCGCTCTACACCGGCCGCTATCCGGGCCGGACCGAGGGCGGGCTCGCCGAGCCGATCGCCGACCGCAGCGTGGGACTGGAGCCCGGGCACCCCACGCTCGCCTCGCTGTTGCGGGACGCCGGCTACGCCACGGCGCTGATCGGCAAGTGGCACTGCGGCTACCTGCCGGACTACAGCCCCACCAAGTCCGGCTGGGACACCTTCTTCGGGAACTTCGGCGGGGCGCTGGAGTACTACTCGAAGCTGGGGCTCGCCGGGGAGTACGACCTCTACGAGGGCGATGCCCCGTACCGGGACCTGCGCTACTACACCCGGATCGTCACCGAGCGGGCGGTGGACCACATCACCGAGGCCCAGAAGCGCTCCGGTGGGCGGGGTGCGGACCGGCCCTGGCTGCTGAACCTCAACTACACGACGCCGCACTGGCCGTGGATCGCGGACGGCGACACCGAGGAGAGCGCCGAGATCGTCCGCCGGATCACGGCGGGTGACCGGAGCGCGCTGTTCCACGAGGACGGTGGTTCGCTGGAGAAGTACCGCGAGATGGTCGAGGACCTGGACCGGTCGGTCGGCGAGGTGCTGGCCGCGCTGCGGCGCTCCGGCCAGGAGGAGGACACCCTCGTCTTCTTCGCCAGCGACAACGGCGGGGAGCGCTGGTCGTACAACTGGCCGCTCTCCGGCAACAAGGCGTCGCTCCAGGAGGGCGGGATCCGGGTGCCGACGATCGTGCGCTGGCCGGCGCGGATCGACGCCGGGCAGGTCAGTCACGAGCCGGTGTTCACCCCGGACTGGACGGCCACCCTGCTGGAGATCGCGGGCGCCCGCCCGGACCGCTCGCATCCCCTGGACGGGACGAGCCTGGCCGGCTACCTGCTGCGCGGGGAGCGCCTGGCCGAGCGGGACCTGTTCTGGCGGGTGCGCGGTGAACGGGCGCTGCGCCGCGGCGACTGGAAGTACTACCGGGGCAAGGGCGGCCAGGACCAGCTCTTCCACGTCACCGCCGACCCTCGGGAGCAGGCCGACAAGGCGGGGCACGAGCCGGAGCTGCTGACCCGGCTGCGGACGGCCTGGGAGGCGGTGGACCGCACGCTGCTGCCCTACCCGAAGCGGTGACCCAAGGACGCCGGTCGGCGGGTGCGGAGCGGGCGCCGGCTCACGGCCCCCACCCCGCTCCCGGCTCAGCTCATGACGGGCAGCAGGCCGCCGAGGTCGGCCCGTTCGCCGCTGGCGCTGACCGCCGCCGTGTCCACCGCCTCGGCCCAGCCCAGCCGGCCGGTGGCCAGGCGTATCCAGGTCAGCGGGTCGGTCTCGACGACGTTGGGCGGGGTGCCGCGGGTGTGCCGGGGGCCCTCGACGCACTGCACCACGGCGAACGGCGGCACCCGGACCTCGACCGATCCGCCGGGCGCCTTGGCGGCCAGCCCGTCGGCCAGCAGCCGGGCGGTGGTGGCCAGGGCGTGCCGGTCGAAGGGGATCTCCCGGCCGAGGGCGACGGCCAGATCGTCGGAGTGCACGATGAGTTCGAGGCAGCGGGTGACCAGATAGTCGCCGAGCGGCATCGCGCCGGGCAGGCACGCGATGACCCGGTCGTCCGGCTCGGGCGGCAGCACCTCGGCGAGCTCCTCGGCGGTGCGCTCCAGCAGCTCCACCGGGTCGTTCCCGGCCGCGAGTTCGTGGACGCGCTCGTCCACATCGGCGGCGTACGGCGCGGTGGCGGACGGCCAGTCGAGCAAGGCGACCTCCGGCTCGGCCGGGGCCGGCAGCCGCAGGGCGCGCGCCACGCTGCCGACCGCCATGGCCAGGTGCGCCGCCAGCTCCCGCACCGTCCAGTCGCCGAGCCGGGTCGGCAGCGCGAACTGCTCGGGCGTCAGCTCGCCCACGACCCGGCGGACGTGGGCGTACTGGGACGTCACGGCGGCACGGGTCTTGGCCGGGTCGTACCGTCGGGCGCGGGGTGCAGGGGTGGCAGGAGACATGGAGCCAGCCTAGGCGGCGCCACTGACAGCCGGCCCGGAATCCGCGGGCCGGCTGTCAGCGGTGCCGCCCGGCCCCCGGCCCGGCGCCGTCAGCCGTCAGCTGCTGCTGAGGCGGCGGCCCTGCCACGCGAAGGCCCCCACGGCCAGCGCCAGGCCCCACGCGGTGCCGGCGAAGTAGGAGAGCCCGTCTATGTACGTCTCCTCGTCGGCCACGTAGAGCTGCACCGCGAAGGCGAACAGTGCGGTGCCCAGTGCGGCGAGGGCTATGGCGGCGGGCCAGAGCGAACGGTTCTCGGACAAGTGGACCTCCCCTAGGTCGGCCGGGCGTCAGCGCCCGGCGGCAGTCAGCATCACCAGCAGCGGGACGACCCGCTCAGCCGGCACTTCGTAACGGCCACGTACGGCCGTGTGCAACCAGCCGGCAGCGGTCAACTGCCGCAGGTGGTGGTAGATCTGGCCGGTCGTGCCCATGCCGTCGAGCTCGGTGAGTTCGGCGGCGGTGCAGCGACCGTCGAGGATCTCGCGCAGCAGCCGCAGTCGTACGGGCTGGCCGAGCGCCGCGAAGGACTCGGCGGCCGCCGCCCAGTCACCGTCCATGACGGTGTCGGTGGGCAGCCCGTACTGCCACTCGTAGCGCAGCCCGGCCCGGGTCCGTACGGCACCGGTGAAGAGCACTCCCCCGTTGACCGCGCCCAGAGCGGCGAACTGTTCCTTCAGCCCGTTCAGGGCCCACAGCGCGTCACCGGGGTCCCGCTGGGGCGGGCGGACCGACGACGACGCCGATCGGGCGGCATCGGCCTCCCCGACCGCCCGTTCCAGCTCGGCCAGGCGGCGTTCCAGCTCGGCCACCCGCTGCTCCAGATCCACACCAAGAGATTACGCAATTACGTAATTACGAGCAAGCTCTGAACGGCGGGCGGCCGCAGCGAGCGCCCCGGAAACGACGGAACGGCCCGCCAGGCACTCCTGGCGGGCCGTTCCGGCCGGAAGAACAACGGGGCGCGCAACCGGCCCCGTTGGCACGGCGCTAGGCGATCAGCCCCGGGATGGTGGCCTCGTGGGCCGTCCGCAGCTCGTCCAGCGGGATGTCGAACTGCCCCTGGACCGTGAGCTCGTCGCCGTCCACGACACCGATCCGGGTGGCTGGCAGCCCCCGCGCACCGCACATGTCGGTGAAGCGGAGCTCCTCGCTGCGCGGCACCGCGACGACCGCCCGGCCCGCCGACTCGGAGAAGAGGAAGACGAACGGGTCGAGGTCGTCGGGGACAACCAGGCGGGCACCCTTGCCGCCGCGCAGGCACGACTCCACCAGCGCCTGCACCAGGCCGCCGTCGGAGAGGTCGTGCGCGGCGTCGACCATGCCGTCCCGCGAGGCGGAGATCAGGATCTCCGCCAGCAGCCGCTCCCGCTCCAGGTCGACCTGCGGCGGCAGTCCGCCGAGGTGGTCGTGGACCACCTGCGACCAGGCCGAACCGCCCAGCTCCTCGCGGGTGTCGCCGAGGAGGTAGATCAGCTGCCCCTCCTCCGCGAAGGCGACCGGGGTGCGGCGGGTGACATCGTCGATGACGCCGAGCACCGCGACCACCGGGGTCGGGTGGATGGCGACGTCACCGGTCTGGTTGTAGAGCGAGACGTTGCCACCGGTGACCGGCGTGCCCAGCGTCAGGCAGCCGTCCGCGAGACCGCGGGTGGCCTCGGCGAACTGCCACATCACCGCCGGGTCCTCGGGCGAGCCGAAGTTCAGGCAGTCGGAGATGGCCAGCGGCCGGGCGCCGGTGGCGGCGACGTTGCGGTACGCCTCGGCCAGCGCCAGCTGCGCGCCCGCGTACGGGTCGAGCTTGGCGTACCGGCCGTTGCCGTCGGTGGCGACCGCAACCCCGAGGTTGGTCTCCTCGTCGATCCGGACCATGCCGGAGTCCTCGGGCTGCGCCAGCACGGTGTTGCCCTGGACGAAGCGGTCGTACTGGTCGGTGATCCACGCCTTGGACGCCTGGTTGGGCGAGCCGACCAACCGGAGCACCTGGGCGCGGAGTTCCGCAGCGTCCGCCGGGCGGGGCAGCTTGGCCGCGTCGTCGGCCTGGAGGGCGTCCTGCCAGTCCGGGCGGGCGTACGGCCGGTGGTAGGTCGGGCCTTCGTGGGCGACCGAGCGCGGCGGGACGTCCACGATCTGCTCGCCGTGCCAGAAGATCTCCAGGCGCGAACCGTCCGTCACCTCACCGATGACGGTGGCGATGACGTCCCACTTCTCACAGATCTCCAGGAAGCGGTCGACCTTGTCCGGCTCGACGATCGCGCACATCCGCTCCTGCGACTCGCTCATGAGGATCTCCTCGGGCGAGAGCGAGGAGTCGCGCAGCGGAACGGTGTCCAGCTCGACCCGCATACCGCCGGAACCGGCGCTGGCCAGCTCGCTGGTGGCGCAGGACAGCCCGGCGCCGCCGAGGTCCTGGATACCGGCGACCAGCTTCTCCCGGAAGATCTCCAGGGTGCACTCGATGAGCAGCTTCTCCTGGAACGGGTCGCCGACCTGGACGGCGGGCCGCTTGGTCGGCTTGCTGTCGTCGAACGTCTCCGAGGCCAGCACGGACACGCCGCCGATGCCGTCACCGCCGGTCCGGGCCCCGTACAGGATGACCTTGTTGCCGGTGCCGGACGCCTTGGCGAGGTGGATGTCCTCGTGCTTCATCACGCCGACGCAGAGCGCGTTGACCAGCGGGTTGCCCTGGTAGCAGGGGTCGAAGACGACCTCGCCGCCGATGTTGGGCAGGCCCAGGCAGTTGCCGTAGCCGCCGATGCCGGCGACGACGCCGGGCAGCACCCGCTTGGTGTCGGGGTGGTCGGCGGCGCCGAACCGCAGCGGGTCCATCACCGCGACCGGGCGGGCACCCATGGCGAGGATGTCGCGGACGATGCCGCCGACGCCGGTGGCCGCGCCCTGGTAGGGCTCGATGTACGAGGGGTGGTTGTGCGACTCGACCTTGAAGGTGACCGCGTAGCCCTGGCCGACGTCCACGACGCCGGCGTTCTCCCCGATGCCGACGAGCAGCGCGTCGTTCTCGGGGGCCTTCTCACCGAACTGCTTCAGGTGGACCTTGCTGCTCTTGTAGGAGCAGTGCTCGGACCACATCACCGAGTACATGGCGAGTTCGGCGCCGGTCGGGCGCCGGCCGAGGATCTCCCGGATCCGCGCGTACTCGTCCTCCTTGAGGCCGAGTTCGGCCCAGGGCTGGTCGGCGTCCGGCGACTCGGCTGCGTGCTTGACGGTGTCGAGGCTCATGCGGTGACCAGCTTCTTCAAGATCGAGGTGAAGAACCCGAGGCCGTCGGTGCGGCCGGTGCCGATCAACGGCTCGACGGCGTGCTCGGGGTGCGGCATCAGGCCGACGACATTGCCCGCCTCATTGGTGATGCCGGCGATGTCGCGGAGCGAACCGTTGGGGTTTCCGTATCCGTCGGCGGTCGGGCCGCCGGTGACGTAGCGGAAGGCCACCCGGCCCTCGGCCTCCAGCATGTCCAGCGTCCGCTCGTCGGCGACATAGCGGCCGTCGATGTTCTTCAGCGGAATGCTGATCTCCTGGCCCTGCGCGTAGTCGGCGGTCCAGGAGGTGGTGGCGTTCTCCACCCGCAGCTTCTGGTCGCGGCAGATGAAATGCAGGTGGTTGTTGCGCAGCATCGCGCCGGGCAGCAGGTGGGTCTCGGTGAGCACCTGGAAGCCGTTGCAGATGCCCAGGACCGGCATGCCGGCCCGGGCCTGTTCGATCACGGTCTCCATCACCGGCGAGAACCGGGAGATCGCTCCGGCCCGCAGGTAGTCCCCGTAGGAGAAGCCGCCGGGCAGGACCACGGCGTCGACCTGGTGGAGGTCCTTGTCGCGGTGCCACAGCGGCACCGCCTCGGCCCCGGCCGCCCGGACCGCGCGCTGGGTGTCGCGGTCGTCGAGCGTGCCGGGAAAGGTGATGACTCCGACGCGAGCTGTCATGACTCGGCTCGCACGGCTTCGTCGACCCGCACGGTGAAGTCTTCGATGACGGTGTTGGCGAGGAAGGTCTCGGCCATCTCATGGATGCGGGCGAGGGCGGCCTCGTCGACCGGACCCTCCACCTCAAGTTCGAAACGCTTGCCCTGACGGACGTCGGCGATCCCCTCGAAGCCCAGGCGTGGCAGTGCGCGCTGCACCGCCTGCCCCTGCGGGTCGAGGATCTCCGGCTTGAGCATGACGTCGACTACGACGCGTGCCACTGGCACTCCCGGTGGTGTGGTGCGTAAGGCGGTGCCCTCACAGTACCGTGTTCGAAAATCTACGCGCATAGATATCCAGAGCGCCCGATCACGAGCCGGTATCGACAGGAGTGCACGCCAGGAAAAATCTCCGAAAAGAACGGGGGGCCACATTGCGGCAAGACACGCTGACGAAATTAAATGGGCTTCACAATGCAATGCCCATCGCTGTACAAATGAAAAAGCATTGATCCCAATCAGCCGGATCCGGAGCATCACCCCACGTCAACAAGGGGTCGCTCCACGAAAGGACCGATATCCGTGGCGCAGCGCGTAGTAGTAACGCTCTCCGATGACATCGACGGAGGAGAAGCCGCAGAGACGGTCATCTTCGGTTTGGACGGGAAGTCGTACGAGATCGACCTCAATCCCGCCAATGCGAAGAAACTGCGCGGCGCCCTCGCCCCGTTCGTGGAGGCCGGCCGCAAGCGGGCCAAGTCCGGCAAGACCTTCCACCGGACCGCCGTGACCCCCGACCCGGCGGCGGTACGCGCCTGGGCCCGCTCCCACCAGATGGACGTCCCACCGCGCGGCCGGATCCCCAAGAAGGTCTACGAAGCCTTCAACGCGGCCAATCACTAACCGACTTGTCGGCGTCCGCAGGTCCGCACACCACCGACTTGCACAGCACCCCTACTGATCAGCTAGAGTCTGGAGCACGCCGAGGGGCAAGGCCGAAAGGCCGGATCCCGAGGAGTCACGCGGGTGTAGCTCAGTAGTAGAGCGCCCCCTTTCCAAGGGGGAGGCGCAGTGTGCAATCCCTGTCACCCGCTCTGACAGTTCTTCCGGTCCAAAGGATCAGGTAGAGTAGCTGTCGCGCCACTGGGTGAAAGCCGAGTGGATGCCTGCGGACGTAGCTCAGTTGGTAGAGCGCAACCTTGCCAAGGTTGAGGTCGCGAGTTCGAGCCTCGTCGTCCGCTCAGAGAAAAGGCCCCGGTCACCAAGACCGGGGCCTTTGTCGTTTTCCCGATCGAAAACCCACCGGGGTTCGGAGATCTTGCCCGGCCGCGCCCGGGACGGTCCGCGTTCACGCTGCGGGGCTTTCCCCGGACGAAATCGCGGAGCTGGCGGCCGGTCGACGGGCGGGCCGGGGATTGTGTGTGGCGGTGGACACATCTCCGGGGCCTGAGTGGCGGGGCCCCGGAGACGGTGGACGGGGTGGGCTCAGGGGGCCGGCCGGCGGGTCGGGGCAACGGGGAGGGCGAAGGTCCCGGTGTGGGGAGGGAGTTGGACCGGCGGGGGCGGGGGCCGGCGCGCGGGGCGCGGTGGAGTCGGCGCGGTCGACGGCTGTGGGTTCGGCGCGCGGCGGCGGGGCCGGTGGGCACGGGCGCGCATCGGGGGCCGGGAAGTTGGCTATAGTGGGGCTCGCACCGCGCAGCGGCGACCGAAAGGGATGCCACGGCACGGAGTATGCGGACGTAGCTCAGTTGGTAGAGCGCAACCTTGCCAAGGTTGAGGTCGCGAGTTCGAGCCTCGTCGTCCGCTCAGAGAAAAGGCCCCGGTCATCAAGACTGGGGCCTTTGTCGTGGCCCGGTGCCGGTGTCGGCACCGGGCCGGAACCTCAGGCCCAGGAGTTGCCGGTGAGGCGCTCGTACGCCTCCAGGTACTTGGCGCGGGTGCGGTCGACGATCTCCTGCGGGAGGGCCGGCGGGGGCTGCTCGCCGGTGCGGTCCCAGGCCGCGGTGGGCGAGGTCAGCCAGTCGCGGACGAACTGCTTGTCGAAGGACGGCTGGGGGTGGCCAGGCTGCCACTCGTCGGCGGGCCAGAAGCGCGAGGAGTCGGGGGTGAGGACCTCGTCGGCCAGGGTGAGCCGCTCCTCGCGGAAGCCGAACTCGAACTTGGTGTCGGCGAGGATCAGGCCGCGCTCGCGGGCGATGTCGCGGGCCCGGCCGTAGACCGCGAGGCTCAGCTGGCGGAGCTGGGCGGCGGTTTCGGCGCCGACCTGGCGGGCGACCTCCTCGTAGGAGACGTTCTCGTCGTGGTCGCCGACGGCGGCCTTGGTGGCCGGGGTGAAGATCGGCGCGGGGAGCTCGGAGCCGTTGGTCAGGCCCTCGGGGAGCGCCACACCGCAGACCGTGCGGGACTCCCGGTACTCGACGAGGCCGGAGCCGGCGAGGTAGCCGCGGGCGACGCACTCCACCGGGACCATGGCGAGCGAGTGGCAGACGAGGGTGCGGCCGGCCCAGTCGGCGGGGGCGCCCTCGGGGACCTCGGTGGACAGGACGTGGTGCGGGACCAGGTCCGAGAGCTGGTCGAACCACCAGAGGGACAGCCGGGTCAGGACCCGGCCCTTGTCGGGGATCTCGGTGGGGAGCACCCAGTCGTAGGCGGAGATGCGGTCGCTGGCGACCATGACCAGGTTGCCGTCGGCGTTCTGGTAGAGGTCCCGCACCTTGCCGGTGTGCAGGTGGGTGAGACCCGGGACCTGCACAGGCTCGGGCTTTTCTACGAATCCGGACACGCTGCCTCCGCGTAGGTTGATCCAGGAGTCCTGGCGATTCTCCCGTATGCGCGGTGGGGGCTCCGCCGCAGGGTCGACGGCGGGGGACGGTGGCGCGTTCCTCGGGTGGTCATGCGGAGGATCGGGCTCCGGGGCGGAGGAGGGCGGCGAGGGTGAGCAGGGCCATCACGGCGACGCCGATGAAGATCGTCGACGGGGCGAAAGCGCCACCGAGCACGGTGACCGCGTACGGGGTGCAGAAGCCCAGGTAACACACGGCCCAGAAGCGCGCGGTGAGGCGGGCCAGGTGGTGCGGGGGTGCCAGGGCGGCGACCTCGGTCAGGCCGTAGGCGACGCACAGGCCGTAGCCGGCGCCGAGCAGGGCGGCGGCGAGCAGGGCCACCGCGGGCTGCGCATGGGCCACCGCGAGGGCACCGATCAGCAGGCCGACGGCGGTGACGAGGAGGCCGGTGGCGGCGGTGGCGAGGCGGTGGCGGGCGCTCAGCCGGCGGGCGAGCGGGGCGACGAGGAGGCCGGCGCCGGGGGTGACGGCGGTGATGATCCCGGCGTAGACGGTCTGCCAGCCGTGCAGGCGGGTGTCGACGAGGCCCGGGAGGACGGCGAAGGCGATCGCGGGGGCGGCGAACACCCAGGGGGCCACCGGGACGACGAGGCGGCGGAACGGGGTGCGGTAGGCGGGGGCGGCGGGCTCCGGGGCCGCGGTGTCCGGGGTCCGGGGCGGGGCGGTTTCGGGGGCGCGGCCGGCGCTCAGCGCGGCGGCCGCGACCAGGACCAGGTGCGGAACGTAGGCCAGGACCATGGGGTGCGGGGCCCACTGGGCTATCAGGGAGGCGGCCAGGCCGCCGGTGGCGAAGCCCGCGGAGAGGAAGAGGCCGGAGCGGCGGGCGGCGGCGCCGGGGGAGGGCGCGGTGCCGTACGGCGGGGTGGAGAGTTCCTTGATCCAGACGCTGCCGGCGGTGAGCAGGGTGCCGGCGCCGACGCCGGTGAGGAAGCGGCCGGGCCACAGCAGTGCCGGGGCGGCCGGGCCGGCCATCAGCAGGCAGGTCGCCAGGGCCGAGATGCCCAGGGCGGTGAAGGCGACCCGTCGGCGGCCGTGGCGGTCGGCGAGCGGGCCGCCCACGAGGAGGCCGGGGATCAGGCCGACGACGTAGACGGCGAAGAGGGCGGTGGTGGTGGCGGCGGTCAGACCGAGGTGGGCGCGGTAGGCGCCGAGGAGGGAGGAGTACTGGTTGGCGCTCCACCCTGAGGCGGTCATCAGCCAGCCGGCGCGGAGCCAGTGGCGGGGCGCCCGGGCCGCGGTGGCGGCTGCGCTGACCTGGGCCGTCGGGGTGTGTGACAGGGGCATGAGAGACGTTGTACGGCGCGGGCGGGCGGGCGCGCCTCCTCCGTTCAGGAAATGTGAACGGCCCGGGGCGGAAGCCTTGGCCCCGGCTTATCGTGGCGCGTATGGATCTGCGGCGGCTGTCTTCGTTCCTGGCGGTGGTCGAGGAGCAGCACTTCGGGCGGGCGGCGGCCCGGCTGTTCCTGTCGCCGGCCGCGGTCACCCAGCATGTGCAGCAGTTGGAGCGGGAGTTCGGGACGCGGCTGTTGGACCGCGGTCGGGGCCCGGTGGTGCCGACCGTCGCCGGGCAGCGGCTGGTGTCGCACGCCCGGACGCTGTTGGCCGCCGCGAACGCCGCGGTGGAGGACGTGACCGAGGCGGTCCGGGGCCGGGCGTCGCCGGGGCGCGGGCTGCGGGTCGGGGTGATGAGCCACGGTTCGGCGGAGGTGACCCCGGCCGCGGTGAACGCCTTTCGGCGGGCCCGGCCGGACGTGCCGGTGTCGCTGGTGCAGTTGGACTTCACCGAGCACTGCAGCGCGCTGCGCGAGGACCGGGTGGATGCGGCGTTCGTCCGGCCCCTGGTGCAGGCCGAGGGCATCGACGTGGACGTCCTGACGACCGAGCAGCGGATCGTGGCGGTCTCCGCGCGGTCGCCGTTGGCGGACGCGGCGCGGGAGGGGGTGCGGGTCGCGGACGTCCTCGACCTGCCGTTCCTGCGGCTGCCGGCGCGGACCCCGCGGCCGTTCGTCGACTACCTCTACTTCCAGGACGGCGAGCGGCGGGCGCCGGACTGCGCGCTGAACCCGCACGACGTGCTGACGAGCGTGGCGGCGGGGCGCGGGGCGGGGTCGGGACTGAAGTCCTTCGCGCGGTACTACCCGTGGCCGGGGACGGTGTTCGTACCGGTACTGGATGCGCCGAGCGCGCAGAGCGTGTTGGCGACGCGGGCCGGGGACCGGAATCCGGAGGTGCGGATCTTCCGGGCGCTGACGGTGGCGCTGGCGCGGGAGTTGGGGGAGTACGCGGCGCGGTAGCGGGTGCATGGCGCGGTAGCGGGTGCGCGGAACGGGGATGTGCGGCACGGGGCCTGCCGGGCGGGGCGGCCGGTGCGGCACGGGGTCAGTCGCGTTTGCAGATGCGGTCGAGGAGGTTGGCGGTGGCCCGTTGGACGCGCTGGTCGATGTGGCCGGGGCGATCGAGGGCCGGCGACCAGGCGAAGGTGCCGGAGGAGAAGACCAGGGCGCCGCTGGGTGCGCGGTACAGGGAGGTCTCCTGGTGGCGGCGGGCGCCCTCGCCGTCGCGGTACGGGGAGTGCGAGAGCAGGATGCGGCGGGTGTGCGCGGGGAGGCTGGTGCGCGGGAAGTAGCGGTCGGCCTCGCCGGCGACCAGGCCGGGGAGTTCGTCGCCTTCGTGGGCGCCGGTGGCCTCCCACAGCCAGTGGTCGGCGTTGCGGACGACCAGGGGGGCGGGCTCGGGGACCCGGCCGGCGTACTGGATGCCCATCAGCCGCTGCTCGGGGTCGCCGAGTTCGCGCCAGAGGGCGGGGCGGCCGGGGCCCTGGCGTTTGTGGCAGTTGAGCAGGGAATCGGGGCCGGCCGGTGACGGGGAGAGCTCCACCTGCCAGTACATGGTGTTGGCGGAGAGGAAGACCAGGGAGGTGCCGCTGTCCCGGGCGGCCTCGACCGTGTGGCGCATGGGCACCGACCAGTACTCGTCGTGGCCGGGGAAGACCAGGCCGCGGTAGCGGGTGGCGTCCACCCGGCCGGCGTGCAGGTCGCGGGCGTCGGCGTAGGCGAGGTCGTAGCCGTAGCGCTCGGCCCAGCGGATGAAGTCGTAGGCGTGGCCGACGTGGAGGGGGAGGCCGGCGCCGGCGTAGGGGCGGTCGAAGGAGACAGTGGTGGCGGCGTCCCGTTCGCCGAGGAGGGCGCCCTTCTCGTCCCAGGCGTGGTACAGGCTGGCGCCGGTGCGGCCGTCCTCGGGGTAGAGGTTGTACGCCTGCCAGGTGATGTCGGGGAGCAGCAGCAGGAGGTCGGCGGGCTGGTCGTCGCGGACCGTGAAGGGGATGTGGGAGCGGTAGCGGCCGTCGGCGGTGGTCAGGACGGCGACGTAGGCGCCGAGCCGCCAGTACGTGGGGACTTGGAGGCGCCAGGACAGCCACCAGTGGTGGCAGGAGACGGTGCGGTCGACGAGCAGCGGGGCCGGCTGGACGATGCCGGCGAGGCGCGGGCTGGTGGTGATCTTGGCGGCGCCGGTGCCGGCGTAGTGGCCGATGCGGTAGACGTCGATGCTGAAGGGCTGCGGCGGGTCGACCGAGATCCGGAAGTCGATGGCTTCGCCGGGGGCCACCGCGCCGGGGACCGTGAAGCCCTTGATCTGGCGGTGGACGTCGTCGGCGGTGCGGGGGCCGTTGTGTTTTCGGGGCGCGGGCAGTCGTAGGTCCCCGTGGGCGACCGCCGGATCGACGTACCACGGGATGATCCGGCCGGAGTCGAAGTAGGTCTCGCTGCCGCGCAGCCAGGGCAGCGGGCCCTGCCCGAACGGATCCGTGACCGCATGGGCGAGGGCGCCCGATTCCCAGCGCCTGATCTGTTCCGTCGCCACCTTCCACTCCCCTCCCGCGTCCCCCATGGCCGCGGCCGACCGGGCCTTACCCATCCCCCAGCACATCACATTACGCACTCACTTCGTCACCCTTCGTCGTGAATTTAGGTGCCCTTGCCCCGAAGCACGAACTGGAAGGGAACATTCAGCCGGTCCGGCGGGCGCCCCGTACGCCGGGGCTCACCCCAGCCGGACCGGCTTCTCCGGGCGCACGCCGACCCGGTGCAGCCAGCCGCGGAGCGGTTCGGCGTCGCCGTCGTCGACCAGGCTGAGCACCGGGCGGCTCAGGTCGGCACGGCGGGCGCCGTCCACCAGGAGGGCCGGGCCGTCGAGCCAGTCCAGGCCCGGGGCGGCACCGGCGGTGTCCACGGCGGCGCAGCAGACCATGGCGGTGACGTGGTCGGCGAGCAGCTCGCGGGCGGTGCGGGGCGGTTGCAGCGGGAAGAGCGGGAGGCCGCCGTCGGCCGGGCCGTCGCCCCAGGTGATGCCGGTGGTGTCGGCTTGCGCGGAGCGGACGGCCTGGCGGGCGGCCTCCTCGCGCTCCTCCCGGGCGACCTCGGCACCGAGCCGGGCGGCGACCAGATCGCCGGCGCGGGTGTCACGGGCCAGCCAGTCGATGACCCGGGCCAGGGTCGGGCCGCAGGGCGGGGGCGCGCAGGCGGCGGGCTCCTCGGCGAAGGGGGTCTCCGCTGCGGAGTGAGGTCCCCCGGGCGCACGGGGGACCCCCCGGCGCGAACGAAGCTGAGGACTCGGGGCGGCAGCCGACAGCTCGGGGGAGGAGTCGAATGCTTGGGAAAGGCTCGCGGGATGGGGGGCGGCGGGCGTACGGGCACGGGCGCCGGCGTACGTCAGGGGCGGCGCGGGGGCGGCGCTGGGGGCGTCCGCGGGGGTGGTGGAGCGGTCCGGTGCGCGGGACGGGTCCGGTGCTTCCCGGTCGGGGTCGGCCTGGCCGGCCGCCGGGAGCTCGTCGAGGACGCGGTGCAGCCGGGCGGCCTCCAGCCGCCACTTCCGGTCCACGATCTCCTGGGGGTACTGCTGCCAACCGACCGGTGACCAGTCCGGGCCGGGCTCGGCCGGGCCGCCGTGGAACAGCCGGGCGGCCAGCAGGGAGGCCGCCCGGTCGATGGTGCCGGGCTCCTCCAGGAGGTCGCAGGCGGGCCGCTCGCCGAGGCGGGAGGCGAACCCCTCGGCCAGGCGGTCGCGGCGGGAGAGCTCGGTGAGCGCGGAGACCACGCCGGCGTCCAGCCGGGAGGGCCAGCGGCCCATCCGCCAGGCGGGCAGCGCGACCCTGGTCAGCAGCCGGTCCCAGCCGGCGTACGCCAGGCCGACCTGCTCCTGGGCGACGACCCGCAGGCCGTAGTCGACGCCCTGGGCGCGCTCGGAGGCGGCGGCCGCGACCCCGCGCTCCATGAGCACGACGTGCTCGCCGGCGGCGCGCAGCAGCAGCCGGGCGACCCGGCCGACGAAGCGGAGCGGGAGGGCACGCAACGGGCCCCGGGCGCGGGCGGCGACCCCGGCGGCCGCGTCCAGCCCACGGATGAAGCGGCGGGCGGCGGCTATGTCCGGGTGTGCGGACGGGCCGGTGCCGGCGACGACGGGGGCCAGCAGGGCGCGCAGCTCGGCGACCCGCATCCACCACAGGAACGGCGAACCGATGACCAGGACCGGGGCCTCGGGCGCCCGGCGGCCGGCCCGTCGGGCGGGGCGCGGCGGACCGTGGGCGCGGTGCGTGCGGTCCTCCAGCCAGCTGTCGCAGTCCGGGGTGAGGGCTATCGCCGAGGGGGCGGGGACGTCGAGGCGGTCGGCGAGGTCGCGGACCAGGCGGTAGAGGTCCGGGGCAGCCTCCTCGGCGATCGGCACGGAAGGGCTGAGCGCGGGCCGGGCCCGGGCGACGACCACGGAGACCAGCGTCGCCAGGAGGAGGCTCAGCACGGTGAGGCCGCCGACCGTCCAGCGGGCCACCGCCCAGCCGCCTTCGGTGCCGAGCCGACCGGTGGCACCGCCCACGAGGAGGACCACGGCGACCGCGGCCGGCAGCAGGGCCACCGCCAATGCCGTACCGCGGACGCGGAGCACCGCGAGGGCGCGGCCACGCGCCGACAGGACGCCTGTTTCCGGACTTGCCACGAGCCTGTACACCCCCTGCGGTCCTGCTGGAACGGGACGGAGAGAAGACGGGACGGACGAACGGACGGTCGTGCAGTGTGCGGGCGAGAGAGCGAGCTCACTCCCCACCACTGTGGCACCGGCCACTGACATCGCAATGTCGGTGGGCCAGTTGCCGGACGCCGCCGGGGCGACGGTGCCGGGATTCCGGCACCGCGACCGCAGGACGCTTGCGCCGCACCCTAGTTGGGGGTGCGGGGTTCGTCAGCCGGATACCCGCGTGGTCACTCGATGGAATGGCTTTGGGTAAAGCCACGGGCCGGAGACGCACGGGTCTGGGCCGCTTCCCGACGGGCGGTACGCCCCACGACACAACTGGGGCATATGTCAAGGAAATGACATATGCCCCAGTTGCGCCTCGGCTCCGCGCAGACCGCGGACGCGGTGCGGAGCCGCCGTGCGCTACTCCCCCGCCGCCGCCTTCGCGGCGATGTCAGTGCGGTGGTGCGAGCCGTCCAGCGAGATCCGGTCGACGGCGCGGTAGGCGCGCTCGCGGGCGGTGGCCAGGTCGGCGCCGGTGGCCGTGACGGACAGCACCCGGCCGCCCGCGCTGAGCACCGCACCGGACGCGTCGCGCTGGGTGCCGGCGTGCAGCACGTAGGCGTGGGGGGCGTCCTGCTCCGCGACCTCGGTCAGGCCGTCGATCGGGTCGCCGGTGCGCGGGGTGTCCGGGTAGTTGTGGGAGGCGATGACGACGGTGACCGCGGCGCCGTCGCTCCAGCGCAGCGGCGGGAAGGTCGCGAGGGCACCGGTCGCGGCGGCGTGCAGCAGGCCGGCCAGCGGGGTCTTCAGGCGGGCCAGCACGACCTGGGTCTCCGGGTCGCCGAAGCGCGCGTTGAACTCGATCACGCGGACCCCGCGGGAGGTGATCGCCAGGCCCGCGTAGAGCAGCCCGGAGAACGGGGTGCCGCGGCGCCGTAGTTCGTCGACGGTGGGCTGCAGGACGGTCTGGAGCACCTCGTCGACCAGCTTGGGGTCGGCCCAGGGCAGCGGGCTGTAGGCGCCCATGCCGCCGGTGTTGGGACCCTGGTCGCCGTCGTGGGCGCGCTTGAAGTCCTGGGCGGGCTGGAGCGGGACGACGGTCTCACCGTCGGTGACGGCGAAGAGGGAGACCTCCGGGCCGTCGAGGAACTCCTCGATGACCACCCGGTCGCAGGCGTTGGCGTGCGCGCGGGCCGCCTCGACGTCCTCGGTGACCACGACGCCCTTGCCGGCCGCCAGGCCGTCGTCCTTGACCACGTACGGCGCGCCGAAGGCGTCCAGGGCGGCGTCGATCTCCTCCGGGGTGGTGCAGACGTAGCTGCGGGCGGTGGGCACGCCGGCGGCGGCCATCACGTCCTTGGCGAACGCCTTGGAGCCCTCCAGTTCGGCGGCCTGCTCCGAGGGGCCGAAGGCCGGGATGCCGCGCTCGCGGACCGCGTCCGCGACGCCCGCCACCAGCGGGGCTTCGGGGCCGACGACGACGAGGTCGGCCGCCAGGCCCGCGGCGAGGTCTGCCACCGCCCGGCCGTCGAGGGCATCGACCGCGTGGAGTTCGGCCACCTCGGCGATGCCGGCGTTGCCGGGGGCGCAGTGCAGCGCACTGACGTCGGGGTCGAGGGACAGAGAGCGGCACAGGGCGTGTTCGCGGGCGCCGCCGCCGATGACGAGGACCTTCACGGGGTGCAGCCTAGACGAATGCACCAACCGGCCGGTCGCCGGGCGTGCCCTGATCACACAAGGTCCGGGTCCCGGCCGGAAACCACCGACGGCGGCGCCGGCACCGTCCGCCCCCGCGGCGGCAACTCTTTCGGGTGAGATACGCGAGCGTCCTATACCGGATCCCGCACTACTTCCGGGCGGAAAACGGGCGATCTTGGGACAGAGGCCAGCCGTTCGGCGGTAGGAAAGAGGGCGGTGCGGCGGCCCTTCCGTAGGCCATGCGCGCACCCCACGGATCCGCGTACGAGGGAGCACGGGTGAGTCAGCCGGAGATGCAACCCGAGGGGCCCCCTCGGGGCGAGGGCGGGCCCGACCGGGGCCGCGGGCGGTCGCCGGACCGCCACCGGGAACGAGGCCGGCCGGAGCGCCGCCCCGCCGGACCGCTCCGGGGCCGCGGCGACCTCGTGGGGCGGGCCTTCCCGCACGGCGACTGGGGGGAGCCGGGCAACCGGCTGGACGCGCTGTACCTGTGGAGCGAGGAGGGCGCGCTGCGCACCGCCGACTGGTACCTGCGCGACCGGCTGGCCAAGCGCCGGGGGGCGCGGGCGCTGCGGCTGGGGGCCGCGGCCGGGGTGACCGCGGGCGGGACGCTGCCGCTGCTCGACCTCGCCGGGGTCTGGGAGCACGGGGCGCCCTGGGGCGCGCTGACGCTGCTGCTGGCCGCGGTGTGCGTGGGCTGCGACCGGTACTTCGGGATGACCGCGGGCTGGATGCGGGACCTGGCCACCGCGCAGGCGATTCACCGGCGGCTGGAGGCGTTGCAGTTCGACTGGGCGGCGGAGAGCGTGCGGGAGGTGCTCGGGCCGACGGAGGGCACCGCGAGCGAGGCGGCGGAGCGCTGCCTGGGCGTGCTGCGGCGGTTCAACGAGGACATCGGGGAGCTGGTCCGCACGGAGACGACGGACTGGATGGTGGAGTTCCGGTCCGCTCCGGTGCCGCAGGCCACCCATGCGGTGCTGCCGTGGACGGCGCCGCGGTCGGAGGGTCCGGGGCATCCGGGGCGGTTCCCGAGGACGCCCGGCTCGCGGCCGAACATGCCGCGGCAGCGGCCGCCGGAGGCCCCGCGCTGAGCGGGGACCGGCCGGGAGCCCGGCAGAGCCGGGGGCGGACCTCCCGCCGGTCCGGACCGCTCAACTGAAGACGATCATGGAGCCCTGGCCCAGGCTCCGGGTGGCGGCCGCGTGCAGCCCGAGCCAGACGTGCCGTTCCCGGGCGAACGGACCGTCGTCCAGGGGGACCGCGGTGGCCCGCTCCTCCAGGGAGGTGGGGCCGGCCGGCGGCGCGGGCGCGGCCGGCGGGTTCGCCGGGTCGATGCCCAGGGCCGGGGCGACCAGTTCGAGGTCCCGCAACAGCCCGTGGGAGGAGCCCAACGGGCCGCCGCCGGCCAGCAGTTCCTCGGTGGCGAGCGGGTGCGGGAAGTCGACCGGGACGTAGGCGCCCGCGTGGTCGTAGTGCCAGACCAGGTGGGACTGCTGCGCGGTGGTCTCGAACATCTCCAGCAACTGCTCGTAGTCGCCGCCGAGTTCGTCGACCGGGGTCACCTCCAGGCCGCACAACTTGAGCAGGTAGGCACGGCGCAGGAAGTGCAGCGCGTCGTAGTCGAAGCCGGCGACCGGCGCCACGTCGCCGGAGAGGCCCGGCATGTAGGTGAAGACCGGGATCTCCGGCAGGCCCGCGCCCACCAGGGCGTCGTTGTAGGTGGCGATCTCTTCGGAGAACGGGTTGTCGGGGCTGTGGCACAGCACATCGACGAGGGGTACCAGCCACAGGTCACATGCCACGGGTGGGGGCTCGCTTCCGGTAGGGGACGTAGGGCACCGGCGCACGTACAGCCACGGGTACGGCCCATTACGGCCGATGGTCGGGACAGCGTAGTGCTACCCGGCCGTTCCGACGAGAGCGAGGGAGTGCTCGTTGTACTCGGCGATCAGCCGCTGGGCGTCCGGCAGGTCGTGCCGCAGCAGGGCGTTGGCCAGTTCGCTGTGACCGTGCCAGAGCCGGCCCGCCAGGCACGGCTCGCGGCGCAGCAGCGGCACCGCGAACATCCAGGTCTGGACGCGGATCCGGTCCAGGAAGTCGCTGATGTAGGGGTTCTGGACGATGCCGCTCAGTTCGCGCCAGAACCGCAGGTCGTAGCCGATGAGGACGTCCAGGTCGCCGGCCCGGGCGGCGCGTTCGGCCTCCTCGGCGCGGCGGCGGATGGAGATCAGCACCTCGGCGGGGGTGGCCAGCAGCGCCCGTTCGGCGTTGCTGCGGAAGATGCCCTCGATGATCAGGGTGCGGGCCTCGACCATGGCGCGGAAGTCGTCGGTGGTGAAGGCGTGCACCTTGAAGCCGCGGTGCTGCTCGATGTCGAGCAGGCCCTGGGCGCACAGGTCGAGCAGCGCCTCGCGCACCGGTGTCGCGGAGACGCCGTACTGGTCGGCGATCTCCTTGACGGTGAACGGGTGGCCGGACGGCAGCCGGCCCGCCAGGATCTCGTCGCGCAGCGCGTCGGCGATCTGCTCGCGCAGGGTGCTGCGCCGTATCACGGAGCTGTCCGAGCCCGGGGCCATTCGGTGCGTCTCCTTCGACGTCCATGACCGCAGGTGGGAGCGGCCCGCCTCCACCATAGGCGAGGGGGTTGCCGCGGTTTCACGTGAAACAACGCGCCGCGCGGCCCCCGCCCACGATAGGCGAGGGCCGCGCGGAGGGCTGCCCGGCGGGTGCGCTCAGACGGTGTGCGCGTCCGCGGCCGTCAGGGCCTCGTCGAGGGCGGCGAGGCCCTCCTTGGCCTCGGCCTCGGTGATGGTGCAGGCCGGGACGACGTGGGTGCGGTTCATGTTCACGAACGGCCACAGGCCGCGGCTCTTGCAGGCTGCGGCGAACTCGGCCATCGGGGCGTTGTCGGCGCCGCCCGCGTTGTAGGGCACCAGCGGCTCGCGGGTCTCCTTGTTGCGGACCAGGTCGAGGGCCCAGAAGACGCCCAGGCCGCGGACCTCGCCGACCGAGGGGTGCCGCTCGGCGATCTCGCGCAGCGCCGGGCCGATCACCTTCTCGCCGATCTCCGCGGCGTTCTCCACGATCCGCTCCTCGGCCATCGCGTTGAGGGTGGCGACGGCGGAGGCGCAGGCCAGCGGGTGACCGGAGTAGGTCAGGCCGCCGGGGTAGGGCCGCCGGTCGAAGGTGGCAGCGATCTCGGCGCTGATCGCCACACCGCCGAGCGGGACGTAGCCGGAGTTGACGCCCTTGGCGAAGGTCAGCAGGTCGGGGGTGACATCGAAGTGGTCGGCGGCGAACCAGTGGCCGGTGCGGCCGAAGCCCGCCATCACCTCGTCGAGGATGAAGACGATGCCGTGGCGGTCGCAGATCTCGCGGACGCCGGCGAGGTAGCCGGGCGGCGGGACCATGATGCCGGCGGTGCCGGGCACGGTCTCCAGGATGATCGCGGCGATCGACTGCGGGCCCTCGAAGGCGATGGTCTCTTCCAGGTGGGCCAGGGCGCGCTCGCACTCCTGGGCCTCGTTCTCGGCGTGGAACGGGGAGCGGTACAGGAACGGGCCCCAGAAGTGGACGACGCCGGCCGAGGCGGTGTCGGAGGGCCAGCGGCGCGGGTCACCGGTGAGGTTGATCGCGGCGGCGGTGGCGCCGTGGTACGAGCGGTATGTGGACAGCACCTTGGCGCGGCCGGTGTGCAGCCGGGCCATCCGGACGGCGTTCTCCACCGCCTCGGCACCGCCGTTGGTGAAGAAGATCTTGTCGAGGTCACCGGGGGTGCGCTCGGCGATCAGCCGGGCGGCCTCGGAGCGGACGTCCACCGCGAAGCCCGGGGCGAGCGTGCACAGCTTGCCGGCCTGCTCCTGGATGGCCGCGACGACCTTGGGGTGCTGGTGGCCGATGTTGGTGTTGACCAGCTGGGAGGAGAAGTCGAGGTAGCGGTTGCCGTCGTAGTCCCAGAAGTACGAGCCCTCGGCACCGGCGACCGGCAGCGGGTCGATCAGGCCCTGCGCGGACCAGGAGTGGAAGACGTGCGCGCGGTCGGCGGCCTTCACAGCGGCGCCGGCGGCGGGGTCGGGGTGCTTCGTGGTCACGGTCACTACCTCGGATCGGTCGCGGGGTCCGCCGCTGGACAGGAACGGCGAACGGCTCCCAGCCTAGGGATCACGGTCCGCTGACCGGTACCGACACTGTGTATGGCGCTCACCACGCGCGCGGACAGAATGTCTACGCTCCTGGAGGAAACTCCAGGGATGCCCGGGGGTGGGGGTACCTGCCCCCGGGCATCGTCAGGATCCGCGGCACTCAGGGCTGGCCGCCCCGCGCACCGGTCAGGCCGCCGCGGCGGTGGGGAAGGCGGTCCGGACCGGCCCGCTCCAGTGGTTGGCGTACAGGTGCGGGCGGAGCGCCGACAGCCCGCCGCAGTACTTGGTGAAGTCGGCGGCCGGGACGCCGTACGCGGTCAGCAGCCGGTCGGCCTCGGTGAGCCGGCCGGCGGTCTTGGTCTCGACGACGACCAGTCCGCCGTCGGCCCGTACGGTGCGGCCGGACTCCAGGTCGCGGCAGATCAGCGCGGCGTCGCAGGTGACCCGCTGGCCGTCGGCGACGAAGGTGGCCCGCTGGTAGTCGGTCTCGATGGAGCGGCCCAGTTCGGTGGGGGCCTGGATGCCGTAGGAGCGGTCGAGCACGGTGGCGAGGAAGTCCCGCGGGGCCTCGCCCAGGGCCGGGTCGCCGGGCATCAGCGGCTGCCGGTGCTTGACCGTCCGGCCGTGCTCCTCTTTGAGCTTGACCTCGAACTGCCGCTCGCCGGTGTCCGCGTAGAGCCGCTCGCGGATCTTGAAGCGGAGCAGGTTGCGCTGCCGGTGGTCGTGGAAGGAGCGCAGGTCGGGGGTGTCGTAGTAGACGGACTGGTAGCGGAACCAGCGGCGGCCGTTGATGCACAGGGCCGCGAACGGGCCGCCGGGGCGGCGACGGTCGGTGAGCTCGGCCGCGAAGGCGGCGAAGACGTCGACCGGGACGAGGTAGGTGGTACTGAAGCGGGCCAGGAGCTCGGCGCGGGCCTGGACCTCGGCCAGCGGGACGGGGCGGGCGGCCATGGCCGCCCGCGCAAGGGCTCGTACGGCGGGTATCACACGGTCTCCTTGGAGAATGGGGGACGGGGGATCGTGCGGGTCCTGTCGTCGCTCTCTGCGGTTTTTCTCCTTTCTTTACGATCGATAACCCTGGAAAGTTCCGGGATGCGGAATCGGCCATCCATTGCGTCAGTTCCCGGACAGGGGCACAACGCTGACGGTGCGTCAGCCCATCCGTACACCTCGCCGCTCGGAACCCGGCCCCTCATGGACGGCCGTGACCCGACTCGCTCCCACAGGCGCACGCCTTGGCCGAATACCACCCCACCGGCCGGAGGTACGACCTCGATATCCTCACCGCGGACGAGTGACCGCTCCCACAGGGCGGAGGCGGGGAAACCCGGGGCAAAGGGGCGGCGGATCATGGCACAGCCGGGACGAGCGGGGCAGCAGGGGCAGGCCGGACGGCCCGGCGGGCTGGCGCCGCTCAGCGCACACGACCCCCAGCAGATCGGCGAGTACCGCCTGCTGGGACGGCTCGGCGAGGGCGGCATGGGGCGGGTGTTCCTGGCCCGTTCGGACCGCGGCCGGACCGTCGCGGTCAAACTGGTCCGCGCAGAACTGGCCCACCAGGAGGAGTTCCGGGCCCGCTTCCGCCACGAGGTGCGGGCCGCCCGCAAGGTGGGCGGGCAGTGGACCGCCCCCGTCCTGGACGCGGACACCGAGGCCGAGACCCCGTGGCTGGCCACCGGCTACATCGCCGGCCCCGCCCTCCAACAGGCCGTCGGCGGCAGCGGACCACTGCCGGAGCGCACGGTGCGGATCCTGGCCGCCGGACTGGCCCGCGCACTGCGCTCCATCCACACCGCCGGCATCATCCACCGCGACCTCAAACCGTCCAACGTCCTGCTGACCCTGGACGGCCCGCGGGTCATCGACTTCGGCATCGCACGGGCCCTTGAGGGGGTCACCACGAGCGCGGTGACGCACACCGGATCCGCGGTCGGCTCCCCCGGCTTCATGGCGCCCGAACAGGTCCGCGGCGAGCCGCTCACGCCGGCCTGCGACGTCTTCTGCCTCGGCTCGGTGCTGGTGTACGCGGCCACCGGCCGGCAGCCGTTCGGCTCCGCGACAACCCTGCCGCACGCGATGATGTACCGCATCGCCGAAGAGGAGCCGGACCTGACCGGGCTCCCCCAGGGGCTGTACGACCTGGTCACCGCCTGCCTGGCGAAGGACCCGGCCCGGCGCCCCGCGCCCGAGGAACTGGTGGCGTGGGCCGAGGACGGCCCGGACACCCCCGGAGCGGCCGACGACGAACCGTGGCTCCCGGGCGCGCTGATCGCCCGCCTGGGGCGGCACGCCGTGGAACTGCTGGAGGCGGAGAACCCGCAGGCCGGCGCGGACCGGACGCCCACCGACGCGACCGCCGTCCGCCCGCACGGGACGCCCGCCACGGACCTGGCCCCGCCCGCCACCATGGCGCCGCCGGCCGCCCCGGCCCCGGCGCGCCGCCGCCGCACCCGCCGGGCGCTGCTGGCCGTGGCCGCGCTGGTGCTGGTCGGAGCGGGCACCGCCACCGGGTACGCGCTGTTGAGCGGACCGGGCGGCAGCGCCGCCGCCTCCGAGGGCAAGCCGGACCCGACCCCGGCGGCCGACGGCGGCATACCCGCCGGCTACCTGGGCATCTGGTCGACCACGGTCGGCGACTCCCATCTGGACGTGCGCCGCTTCACCCTCGTCCAGGGCAAGCCCGGGGAGACCGTGCTCCGGATGCAGGCCACCGGGCCCACGTACGACTGCCGGTTCGCGGCCACCCTCAAGAGCGCCGGCCCGCCGGTGCGGCTCGGCCCGTCCACCGTGGTCTCCGGCCCGCCCGACACCTGCCGTCCTGGTTCCCCCAGCACCCTGGAGCTGATGGGCGGCCAACTGCGGCGCACCTTCGACGACGCGGGCGGTCTGGCGCCGCTGCTGTACACGAAGACGGGGTGACGGCAGGGGCAGCGCGCCCCCGCCGTCACCCCGGACGGCAGCCGGCCCCGGCGGAAGCGCACCGCCGGGGCCGTACCGAGTTCCTTACGACAGGAACGAGTTGATCTCGATCGTCTCGGTCCGGCCGGGGCCGACGCCGATCGCGGAGATCGGGGCGCCCGACATCTCCTCCAGTGCCTTGACGTACGCCTGGGCGTTCTTCGGCAGGTCGGAGAAGGTCTTGGCCTTGGTGATGTCCTCGGACCAGCCCGGCAGCATCTCGTAGACCGGCTTCGCGTGGTGGAAGTCGGTCTGGCTGTAGGGCAGCTCCTCGACGCGCTTGCCGTCGATCTCGTAGGCCACGCAGACCGGGATCTGCTCCCAGCCGGTGAGGACGTCGAGCTTGGTGAGGAAGAAGTCCGTCAGACCGTTGACCCGGGTCGCGTAGCGTGCGATGACCGCGTCGAACCAGCCACAGCGGCGGTCCCGGCCGGTGGTCACACCGCGCTCGCCGCCGATCCGGCGCAGCGCCTCGCCGTCCTCGTCGAACAGCTCGGTCGGGAACGGACCGGCGCCCACGCGGGTGGTGTACGCCTTGAGGATGCCGATGACCCGGCTGATCTTCGTGGGGCCGACGCCCGCACCCGTGCAGGCACCGCCCGCGGTCGGGTTCGAGGACGTGACGAAGGGGTACGTGCCGTGGTCGATGTCGAGCAGGGTGCCCTGCCCGCCCTCGAAGAGCACGACCTTGTCGTTGTCCAGGGCGTCGTTGAGGAGCAGGGTGGTGTCGGCGACGTAGCCCTTGATCTGGTCGGCGTAGCCCAGCAGCTCCTCGACAACCTGGCCGGCCTCGATGGCGCGGCGGTTGTAGAGCTTGGTCAGCAGCTGGTTCTTGACGTCGAGGGCCGCCTCGACCTTCTGGGTCAGGATCGACTCGTCGTAGAGGTCCTGGACCCGGATGCCGGTGCGGTTGATCTTGTCCGCGTAGGTGGGGCCGATACCGCGCCCCGTGGTGCCGATCTTCCGCTTTCCGAGGAAGCGTTCCGTCACCTTGTCGACGGTGATGTTGTACGGCGTGATCAGATGCGCGTTACCGCTGATCAGCAGCTTGGACGTGTCGACGCCGCGCTCGTTGAGTCCGCTCAGCTCGGAGAGCAGGACCGCCGGGTCGACGACGACTCCGTTGCCGATGACCGGGGTGCACCCCGGCGAGAGGATTCCGGAAGGGAGGAGGTGCAGTGCGTACTTCTGGTCACCCACGACAACCGTGTGGCCGGCGTTGTTGCCGCCCTGGTAACGCACTACGTAGTCCACGGACCCACCGAGCAGATCGGTGGCCTTTCCCTTGCCTTCATCACCCCACTGAGCACCGAGCAGCACAAGTGCGGGCACAGGCGTACACCCCTTCCGGGCGGGGCATGTCCAACGTGCGTGGATGGCGCGGCGTCCGCGTGTTCACGCGTACGTCGTCGCCGGAGCCGTCGGACCGGTGCCCCGGAATAGACGAAGCCCCTGGCGCAATAGCGCAAGGGGCTCTTGCACCGAGATGCTACCTGAGGAAGGACCGAGGTGTCGGCGCAGTCTTCTGGGCACTCTCCCGCGGACTCCGTTCGGGGGTGCCCCCTGCTTGTGGTCATCGATCCGATCGCCCGCAGGACGGACGGCGAGTCCGTGCGGATCGCGAAGGACGTCCTGTCTGCCGGCGCAGGGGCGAAGATCTGCCTCCCGGAGGGGCCGGAGGAGTTCGCCCAGGCACTGGCCCGGCGCGGCCGACGCCGCCCGGTGGTGATCGGCGACGACCGGGCGCTGCTGCGGGCGGTGGGTCTGCTCCATAGGGAGCGCGAGCTGGCCGGGGTGCCGCTGTCGATCGTCCCGGTAGGCACGCCGGAGACGGTCGCGCTGAGCCGGACGCTGGGCGTGCCCACGGACGCGGTGGCCGCCGCGCGGACCGTCCTGGACGGCGGGGAGCGGCCGATGGACCTGCTCACGGACGACAGCGACGGCATCGTGCTGGGCGGGCTGCGGATCCCGTGCGGTGACGTGGCCGGAGCGCTGCCGGAATACGGGGCGTACGGCGGTTACGAGGAGTGCGGCGAGCGGGCCGGCCACGGGGCGTCGGGGGCCGCCGGGCACCCGGAGCGGGCCATGGCCCCCGGGGACGCGGGGCCCGACTCGGCGGATCCGACGGCCGGGCACCAGCCCTGGTGGAAGCCGGCGGCGCGCACCGCCCGTACGGCGCTGTCGCTGCTGGCCACGCCCGCGGCCGGGCGCTGGGGCGCTCCGCGGCCGGGCGCGGCCGAGATCGGCGGGGGCCGGCGCGGGCGGGTGCCCGCGCAGCGGCTGCGGCTGCGGGTCGAGGCCGACGGGGCGCTGCTGGTGGATCTGGACCGGCCGGTGCGCGGGGTGTCGGTGGTGCCGTGCGCCGGGGACGACGGCGCCGGGGCCGGTGGCCTGGTGGGGCGGCCCGGCGGGCTGGCCGAGGTGGTCGTGCACTGGACGGGCGGGGAGCGGCCGGTGCGGGTCCGGGCGCGGGCGGTGACGGTGTCCGGGGCGGACTTCCGCTATCGGGCGGACGCGCTGGTCGGCGGGCCGGTGCGGACCCGGACCTGGACGGTGCAGCCGGGGGCCTGGCGGCTGCAGTTGCCCCGGCAGGGGTGAGACGGGCCCGGGGTGCCGGCCCCGCGGGCGGGGTGCCGGCCGGCGGGGTCTCCGGGTCAGCGCCGCGGCGCCGGGCCGTTCTCCTGCGCGCCCTCCCGGGCCGCCGCCGGGCCGGCCTCCTCGTCCGTGCGGAGCTTTTCGAGGTGGTCGCGCCAGCGGTCCATCATGCCCATGAGCTCCTGCTGCATGAACTCCGTGAAGGCCAACGTCTCGCCGAGCCGGCGGCCGGCGGCGCTGCCCCGGCCGAGGCTGTCCACACCCTCACGCAGCACGTCCTCCCAGCGGGTCAGAACGCTGTCCCGGCGGGTCAGGGCCTCGTACCACTGGTCGCTGTGGACGCGGTAGCGATCGCGGCGGGAGCCGGGCTCGCGCTCGCGGCTGACCATGCCGACCTGTGAGAGGTAGCGGATCGCGCCGGAGACGGCCGCCGGGCTGACCTGGAGCCGCTCGCCCAGTTCGGCGGAGGTCAGGACGCCGGAGTCGGACGCCAACAGGCAGGAGAAGACCCGGGCCGGCATCCGCTGCATCCCCGCGTCGACCATCTGCGCCGCGAACCGCTCGACGAACGTCAGGACCGCCTCGTCGTCGCGGGCCGCCGCCGGGCCCGTGTCCTGCTGTCGCTGCTCACTCATCTCCGCATCATCTCCCCTGTTCAGAGCCGTCCCTCAACTTTATACGCTTTCTTAACTTCACAAATTTATGAAACTAGCGTATCTTCGGAAGCATGACGAAGGTGTTCTCCCCCGCAATCCGGGTGGCCGGCCTCCACAAGTCCTTCGGCCGGACCCACGCGCTGGACGGCCTCGACCTCCGCGTCGAGGCCGGTGAGGTGCACGGCTTCCTCGGGCCCAACGGCGCAGGGAAGTCCACCACCCTCCGGGTCCTGCTCGGCCTGCTGCGCGCCGACCGCGGCGCCGCGCAGGTCCTCGGCAAGGACCCCTGGCAGGCGGCCGTCGAGATCCACCGCCGTGTCGCCTACGTCCCCGGCGACGTCACCCTGTGGCGCAACCTCTCCGGCGGCGAGGTCATCGACCTCTACGGACGGCTCCGCGGCGGACTGGACCCCGCCCGGCGGGACGAACTGCTGGAGCGCTTCGAGCTCGACCCCACCAAGAAGGGGCGCACCTACTCCAAGGGCAACCGCCAGAAGGTCGCGCTGGTCGCCGCCTTCGCCTCCGACATCGACCTGCTGATCCTCGACGAGCCGACCTCCGGACTGGACCCGCTGATGGAGGAGGTCTTCCAGAGCTGCGTCGCCGAGGAGCGCGACCGGGGCCGCACGGTCCTGCTCTCCAGCCACGTACTGTCCGAGGTCGAGGCGCTCTGCGACCGCGTCAGCATCATCCGCAAGGGCCGCACCGTCGAATCCGGCTCCCTGGGGGAGCTGCGCCACCTGACCCGGACGACCGTGGTCGCCGAGCTGGCCGGCCCGCCGGCCGGGCTCGACGGGCTGCCCGGCATCCACGGCCTCACCGTCCAGCCGCTCCAGGGCGGCCCGGGCTGCCGCGTCCGGCTCCAGGTCGACACCGACCGGCTCGGCGCGGTGCTCGGCCCGCTCGGCGCGGCCGGTCTGCGCAGCCTCACCAGCACCCCACCCACCCTGGAGGAGCTCTTCCTCCGGCACTACCAGGACGACCTCCGCCCCGACGCCCGCCGCCGGGACGATGCCCGGACCGAAGGGGCGGTGACCCGATGAGCGCCCTGGCCGCACCTGCCGCCGTCCGCCCCGCCGGTCCGCGCCACCTGACCGGCACCGGCACCCTGCTGCGCCTGGCGCTGCGCCGCGACCGGCTGATGATCCCGGTCTGGGTGCTGGTCCTCGGGCTGTCCGTGGTCGCCATGGGCCCGTCCTTCGCCTCGCTCTACGCCACCGCCGCCCAACGCGCCCAGCTGGCCGCGTCGATGAACGCCAACGGCTCGCTGCGCGCCCTGTACGGGCCGGTCTTCGACGACTCCCTGGGTGGGCTGGTCGCCTGGCGGATGGCCGGGTTCGGGGCGGTGCTGGCGGCCGTGATGAGCCTGCTGATCGTCGTCCGGCACACCCGCGAGGAGGAGGAGACCGGCCGTCAGGAGCTGCTCTCCGCCGCCATGGTGGGCCGGCGGGCGCCGCTGACCGCGGCCCTGCTGGCGGCGCTGATCGCCGACGCGGGGGTCGCCGTGCTGACCGCCGCCGGGCTCGCCGCCGCCGGCCGGCCGGTGGGCGGATCGCTCGCGCTGGGCCTCGCGATCGGCGGCACCGGTCTGCTCTTCGCCGCCCTGGCCGCGATCGCCGCCCAGCTCACCGAGAGCGCCCGGCTGGCCAAGGGGCTGACCGGCGCGGCCCTGGGCGCCGCCTTCGCACTGCGCGCCGCCGGTGACGCGTCCGACGGAAGCGGCGCGCCCGGGAGCGGCGCCGGTTCCGCGCTCACCTGGCTCTCCCCCGTCGGCTGGGCACAGAACCTCCGCGCCTACGCCGGCGAGCGCTGGTGGGTGGTCCTGCTCTTCGCCGCCGCGACCGCACTGGCGACCACGGCGGCCTACGCCCTGAGCGCCCGCCGCGACCTGGGGATGAGTTTCCTGCCGGCCCGCCCCGGCCCGGCCCGCGCGCCCCGCTCGCTCGGCGGCCCCGCCGGCCTGGCCTGGCGGCTCCAGCGGACCACCCTGGCGGGCTGGACGGCCGGGTTCGCGCTCGCCGGAGCGGTGTTCGGCGGGATCGCCAAGGGCGCCGCGAGCATGGTCGGCGGCAATCAGCAGACCCGGGAGATCTTCGAACGGCTCGGCGGGCAGCAGTCCCTGACGGACGCCTTCCTGGCCTCGATCACCGGCATCCTCGGCATGGTCGCCGCGCTCTACGCCGTGGGGGCGGTGCTCAGGATGCGCGCCGAGGAGACCGCCGGTCGTGCGGAACCGCTCCTGGCGGGCGCGGTGGGCCGGCTGCGCTGGGCGGGCGGCCATCTGGTCATCGCGCTGGTGGGCACGGCCGTGGTGCTGGCCGCCGGCGGTCTGACGCTGGGGATCACCTACGGCGCCTCGGTCGGCGACGTCTCAGGCGGCACCGGCCGGGTGCTGGCCGCCGCGCTCGCCCAGGTCCCGGCGGTGTGGACGCTCGCCGCGGTGGCGATGGCCGTCCTCGGCGTGCTGCCCGGGGCGAGCGGTGCGGTCTGGGCGCTGACCGGCGGCTTCCTGGCCCTCGGCTGGCTCGGCCCGGTGCTGCGGCTCCCCCAGTGGGCCATGGACCTCTCGCCGTACGGACACCTGCCCAAGCTGCCCGGCGGGGCGGCGACGGCCGCGCCCTTCCTCTGGCTGACGGCCCTCTCGGTCGTACTCATATCCGCCGGTCTCGCCGGGCTGCGCCGGCGCGACATCGGCTGATCCCGTAGTCGTGCGCCGCCGGAGCCGTAGCGGACTCCGGCGGCGCACTCCGTTCGGCGCGCGACATTGTCCACAGGCTGTGGATAGTTCGGGGCGAGCGGCGGCGCCGTGCGTCAGCCGCCCGGCGTCACCAGCCGCGCCTCGTAGGCGAAGACCGCCGCCTGGGTGCGGTCGCGCAGCCCCAGCTTCACCAGGATCCGGCTGACGTGGGTCTTCACCGTCGATTCGGCGACGACGAGATGGGCGGCGATCTCACCGTTGGACAGGCCCTGGGCCACCAGCACCAGGACCTCGGTCTCCCGTTCCGTCAGGTCGCCGATCCGCTCCTGGGCTGGGGCGCGCGGCGAGCCCAGCCGGGAGAACTCGTTGATCAGGCGCTTGGTGACGGTGGGGGCGAGCAGCGCCTCGCCGGCGGCGACGATCCGTACGCCCTCGGCGAGCTGGCCGGCCGAGGCGTCCTTGAGCAAGAAGCCGCTGGCCCCGGCCCGCAGCGCCTGGTAGACGTACTCGTCCAGGTCGAAGGTGGTCAGCACCAGCACCTTGGCGTCCGCGTCGGCGGCGACGATCTCGCGGGTCGCCTCCAGGCCGTTCATCTCCGGCATCCGGATGTCCATCAGGACCACGTCCGGCTTGAGGAGCGCGACCTTCTGCACCGCCTGCCGGCCGTCGACGGCCTCCCCGACGACCTCGATGTCCGGCATGGCGTTGAGCAGCACGGAGAAGCCCTCGCGGACCATCACCTGGTCGTCGACGATCAATACCCGGATCATGCTGCGCTCCCGCCCGGCGCGGTGTCCCCGGCCGTGTTCGCCACCGGGAGGAAGGCCGCGACCTCGAAGCCGCCGTCCGCGGTGTGGTCGGCCGTCATCTCACCACCGAGCATCTGCACCCGCTCCCGCATGCCGAGCAGCCCGTGGCCGGCGCCCGGCGACGGCTTGGCGAGCCGGCTCGGGGGACCGTTGACGATCCGCAGGCCGATCCCGCCCAGGACGTAGGAGACCTCCACCCGCGCGTCCGCACCCGGCGAGTGCCGCAGCGCGTTGCTCAGCGCCTCCTGCACGATCCGGTACGCGGACAGTTCCACGCCCTGCGGCAGCGGCCGGACGGATCCGGTGACCACCGCCTCGACGGCCAGCCCGGCGCCCCGGACGCTTTCCATGAGCGCATCGAGGCTGGCCAGGGTCGGCTGCGGGGCCTCCGGGTCGCGTTCGGCGAAGGCGTCCGGGTCCTCGGAGCGGACCACGCCGAGGATGCGGCGGAGTTCGGTGAGTGCCGCGACGGCGTTCTCCCGGATGGTGGCGAAGGACTTGGCGAGCTCGGGCGGCGGATCGGCGACCCGGTAGGGCGCCGCCTCGGCCTGGATGGCGATCACTGACATATGGTGCGCCACCACGTCGTGCAGTTCCCGGGCGATCAGCGCCCGCTCCTCCAGCAGGGTGCGGCGGGACCGCTCCTCGGCGGTGACGCTGCGGGTCACCACGACCTGCCGGCGCTCCTCCCGCCAGGCCCGGACCGCGGCGGCGGAGACCAGCAGGACCCCGGAGAAGAACGCCACCGGCGGCATATCGCCCAGCGCACCACCCCCGACGAGCACCGACAGCACCGACCCCAGCCCGAAGGTGACCGCCCACATCTCCACCGCCAGCCGCGGTCGGGTGCGCAGCACCACCAGCGTCATCACGATGAGGTGGACGACGAAGGTGTTGCTCCAGACATCGGCGTACGGCGAGTAGAACCGGGCGCCGATCGACTCCACGACGAACGCCAGCAGCGACAGCCAGAAGGCGCCCACCGGCCGGAAGAGGACGAGCACCGGCGGCACCGCCATCAGCAGCGCGAGTACGACGTCGACCATCTGACGCGCCGAGCCGGCGTCGTAGCCGGGGGCGGCGGACCCCAGGAAGACGCAGGCCGAGAGGAAGGCGACGGCGCTGTGGGGGAGCCAGCGGGTCAGTCGCCTGACCCGGCCGGGCAGCCACGGCAGCCGCCGGGCGAGCTTGGCGTCGTCCAACGGCGGCAGCGGGTGGAAGGCGAAGGCACCGACGAACAGGTCCTGGCGCAGGGTGTGCAGCACGCCGTGGACTATCCGCGCCTCCGAGCGCAGGTGGCCCTGCGTCTGGGTCGTCTCGTTCACGCACACCACGGTAAGCAGCGACGGCCCCTCGCGGCGTCCTCACCGAAGGGGATCTGCCGGCGTCCGTCTCAAGTACTACGCGGTGCGGTGGGCCGCGTTCCGGGCGGTTCCTCGGGCGCCGGTCCGCCGCCCCGCAGCAGCCCCAGCAGGGCGCGGAAGGCGCCGGTGCCGGGCGTCAGCGCGGCGTAATGGCCGGTGCCGGGCAGTTCGCGCAGTGCGGTGGCGGCGGGGTGGGCGGCGGCGTAGCGGCGGGAGAGGTCCGGCGGGACGTCGGGGTCGTCGGTGCCGTGCAGGAGGGTGACGGGGACGCCGGCGGGCGGCTGGCGGACCGGGTCGGCGGCGGCCAGCCGGCCGGCGAAACCGGGCCCGGTGCCAAGCAGCTCGCCGACCGCGCCGTCGCTGAGGCCCAGCTCGTGGGCGCGCGCCAGGTCGGCGACCGGGGCCACCGCGATGACCCGGGTCACCGGCGTGCCGGGGCGGGCGGCGGCGAGCAGCGCGAGGTGGCCGCCCGCGGAGTGCCCGACGAGCACGACCTCGCGGGGCGGGGCGGCCGGAACCGCCCCGGCGCCGGCCGCCGCTTCGATGGCCGCCGGGACGTCCTGGAACGTCTGCGGCGCGCCGCCGCCCGCGCCGACCCGGCGGTATTCGGCGAGCGCGACCGGCAGACCGTGCCGCGCCAGCTCCGCCGCGCACGGCGAGAGGTGGCGCCGGTCGTACGCGGCCCGCCAGAACCCGCCGTGCAGCAGGACGACGAGCGGCCCGGTCCCCGGCCACGGCCCGTACAGGTCCACGACCTGGTCCGGGTGCGGGCCGTAGGGGACCGTCCGGTCCGGCGCCACCGGGGCGAGCCCCAGCAGCGCCGCCTCCTCGTCCGCCGCGCTCACCCGGTGGCGCCGTCCGCCGCGGCTCCCGCGCCCGGCTCCGCCCCGGTCCCCCGCGCCGTCCCGTCCGACGCCGGGTCCGACACCGAGTCCGACGACGAGTCCGACGACGGCGCCGCCGCGGCCTGCTCCCGCAGGACCTCGCCGAGCACCCACGCCGCCCGCTCCGCGTCCGCGAAGGTGGTGTACAGCGGGGTGAAGCCGAAGCGCAGCACATCGGGGTGACGGAAGTCGCCGACCACTCCGCGCCGGATCAGCTCCGCCATGACCGTGCCGGCCAGGGGGGTACCGCCCGGCTCGACCGCGGGGGAGAGCTTGGGGGAACACGCCAACGACACCTGGCTACCGCGCCGCCGGTGCTCATCCGGGGTGACCGAGCGGACCCACCCGGGCGGCGCGTACGCGGCCACGCACTCCAGGAAGAAGTCGGTCAGCGCCAGGCTCTTGGTGCGCACGTCCTCGATGGCGACGCCCTCCCACACCTCCAACGCCGCCTCCAGGGCCAGCATCGAGAGGATGTCGGGGGTGCCGACCCGGCCGCGCAGGACGCCGTCGGCCGGAGCGTAGCCGGGGTCCATACCGAACGGGTCGGCGTGCGAGTTCCAGCCGGGCAACGGTGACTCGAACCGCTCCTGGAGGCTCTCGCGGAGGTAGAGGTACGCGGGCGAACCCGGGCCGCCGTTGAGGTACTTGTAGGTGCAGCCCACCGCGAGATCCACCCCGCAGGCGTCCAGCGCGACCGGCAGCGCCCCGGCACTGTGGCACAGGTCCCAGACCGCCAGCGCGCCCGCGGTGTGCAGCGCGGCGGTGATCTGGGCCATGTCGTTGAGCTCGCCGGTGCGGTAGTCGACGTGGTTGACCAGGGCCAGCGCGGTCCGCTCGGTGACCTCGTCGGCGATCCGCGCGGGCTCGACCGGCCGGACCGCGAGGCCGGCCATCCGGGCCGCGGAACGGGCGACGTAGCCGTCGGTGGGGAAGGTCGTGGCGTCGACCAGGATCTCCGTACAGCCCTTCCCGGCCATCCGGATGCCGCCGATCACCGCCTTGAAGACGTTGACGCTGGTGGAGTCGCCGACCACGACCTGGCCCGGGGCCGCCCCGATGAGCGGGGCGATCTTCTCGCCGATCCGCTCGGGCGCGGTCCACCAGCCGGCCTCGGTCCAGGAGCGGATGCGCAGCTCGCCCCACTCATGGTTGATCACCTCGGCGATCCGGTCGGGCACCGACCGGGGCAGCGCACCAAGGGAGTTGCCGTCGAGGTAGACGGTGTCGTCGAGGACGAACCGGTCACGGGTCGTGGCGAGCGGCCCGACCGCGTCCAGTTCCGCGGCGCGGGCGGCGTGCTTGCGCGCCCCGGTAGCGGTGGGGCCGGGGCTCTGCGGGGTTTCGCGGCTCTCAGACATGGCTTCGCGCCGTCCACAGCTCGGGGAAGACGTTCTTGCGGGCCCGCTTCTCCAGCCAGGCGACTCCCGCGGATCCGCCGGTACCCATTTTCGCTCCCATCGCCCGCCGGGTCGCGACCAGATGGTCGTTGCGCCAGCGCCAGACCAGTTCCGCGACATCGGTCAACAGCTCACCGAGCCGGACGAGTTCGGAGTCCTGCGGGCCCGCGAAGAGGGCGGCCCAGACCTCCTCGACGGCCGGGTCCGGTTCGTGCCGCTGCGTCGGGTCGCGCCGCAGGACGGCCTCCGGTATCGGATGGCCGCGGCGGGCCAGCAGCCGCAGCACCTCGTCGTACAGGCTCGGTTCGTGCAGCGCCTTCTCCAGCGCGGCGTGGTCCTCCGGGTTGCCGCGGTGCGGCACCAGCATCGACGCGGACTTCTCGCCGAGCAGGAACTCCAGCCGCCGGTACATCGCGGACTGGAAACCGCTGCCCTCGCCGAGCGCGCTGCGGTAGGCGTTGAACTGCGCCGGCGTCAGCCGGGCGAGCGGCTTCCACGCGGCGTTCAGCGCCTCCAGCTCCCACGTGGAACGACGCAGGGCGTCCATCACCACCGGCAACTCGTCCCGGCGCAGCGCCTCGGCGGCGGTGTGCCACTCGTGGACGATGACGGTGAACCACAGCTCCATCACCTGGGTGGTGACCAGGAAGACCATCTCGCCGGGGTCGTCGGACTGGAGCTGCTGGAGGTGGGTGAGGACGCTCGCGCGGACGTAGTCCTCGTACGGGGTGGTGGTGCCGGCGCCGATGCTCAGATCGGGACCGAACGGCGGGTCCGCCTCGGCGGCCGCGCTGTCCGGCACGGGGGCACGGTCCGCGGAATGGGTGGGAGACGGCTGCGACATGAGGGACTCCTCAGGTGCGAACTACCGGGTAGCGGTCCGCTCCTTCCTTGTCGGCTCGGGAGCCCCGGTCCCCTCGGGCGCGGGATGACCCGGCCCACTGAAATCATCCGTGCTGCGCCACGACCGCGCAAGGGCCGGCCGCGATCTTGCGGCCGGCCCCTGCGCCCGCCCCGGGAGACCGGGGCGGGCACTCGCGGCGGCTCAGGTGAGCGTGTCGGCCGCGGTCGGCGAGGAGTCACGGAGGAAGGTCGAGCAGCGCTCGTACTCCTCCTGCTCGCCGATCGCCTGGGCGGCGCGGGCGAGGGCGTGCAGGGCGCGCAGGAAGCCGCGGTTGGGCTCGTGCTCGAACGGCACCGGGCCGTGGCCCTTCCAGCCGGCCCGGCGCAGCGCGTCCAGGCCGCGGTGGTAGCCGGTGCGGGCGTAGGCGTAGGACTCCACGACCCGGCCGGCCTCGAAGGCGTCGTCGGCGAGCTGGGCCCAGGCCAGGGAGGAGACCGGGTACTTCGCGGCGACGTCGGTCGGCGCGGTGCCCGAGGCGAGCAGCGCGCGGGGCTCCGGGTCGTCGGGCAGGTGGGTCGGGGGCGGTCCCCCGAGCAGGTTCTCGTGAATGGGCATGCGACCAGTCTGCCCGTTCGCTGCGCTTGGCTGCCTTCCCACGTTGTTGGCTTTCCCGCCGTGGCTGTTCTTGCGCCTGCGGCGCGGTGCCGCTGCGCGGGCTGTTCCGGGGCGGGGCCGCTGCGCGGGGCTGTTCGGCCGCGGTGCCGGGTCTGTGGGGGTGATTATGCGGGTGACTGTGGGGGTGATTGTGGGGGTGGCTGGGGCTGGGTCGTGGTGGGGGTGTGTTCGCCGGGGTCCAAGGGTGGGGCGGTTACGCCGCAGTGGTAGGTGCACTCGGCGTGGCACGGCTCGGCGGTCTCGGGTTCGGTGGGGTGGAGGACGTCGTTGCGGACGGTCAGCCAGGCGATCAGGGCGCCGACCAGCAGCACCGCGGCGCACAGGGGCATGGCGCGGCGGAAGGCCGCGGCGAACGTCGGGGCCGAGCGGTACGCCTCCGGGCCCATGCCCGCGAGGAGTGGCAGTGCGGCCACCGCCACCAGTCCGGCGGCCCGGGCCGCCGCGTTGTTGATGCCGCTGGCCAGGCCGGCCCGGTCGACGTCCACCGACGCCAGCACGGTGGCGGTGAGCGGGGCGACCAGGGTCACCATCCCGGCGCCCAGCACCACCAGCGCCGGCAGCACGTCGGCGACGTAGGACGTGCCGGGGCCCACCCGGGTCATCAGCAGCATGCCGGCCGCGCAGAGCACCGGGCCGACGGTCAGCGGGATCCGCGGTCCGATCCGCTGGCCCAGTTCGCCGGAGCGGGCCGACAGCAGCAGCATCAGCACGGTCGTGGGCAGCAGCGCGGTGCCGGCCTGGAGCGCCGAGTAGCCGGCAACGACCTGGAGCTGGAGCACGGAGAGGAAGAAGAACCCGCCGAACGCGGCGTAGACGCACACCGTCACCGCGTTGACGGCGCTGAACTGGCGGATCGCGAAGATCTTCGGCGGCAGCATCGGGTCGGCCCGTCGCCGTTCGACACGGAGGAAGGCCACTCCGAGCAGCACCCCGGCCACCGCGGGCACGATCACCCCGGGTGCGGCGCCCCGCCCCGGTGCCGCGATCAGCGCGTAGGTGACCCCGGCCAGGGCCAGCGCGCCCAGGACCGCCCCGGCCACGTCGAAGCCGTGCGCCCCGCCCGCCCCCCGCTCGCGGGTCTCGGGGACGTGCCGCAGCGCGATCGGCACGCAGGCCGCCGCCACCGGCACGTTCAAGAAGAACACCCAGCGCCAGCCGGCGCCGTCCACCAGCCAGCCGCCGACGAACGGGCCGATCGCGGCGGCCACCCCGCCCAGACCGGACCAGGCGCCGACCGCCCGGGCCCGGTCGTCGGGGTGGAACACCGCCTGGATCAGCGCCAGCGAGCCGGGGGTGAGCAGCGCCCCGCCGACGCCCTGGAGCGCACGGGCGGTGATCAGCACCCCGGGGCCCGGCGCCAGCCCGCACAGCAGCGAGGCCACCGCGAACCACACCACGCCGATGACGAACACCCGGCGCCGGCCGAACCGGTCGCCCAGCGCCCCACCCAGCAGGATCAGCGCGGACAGGGTGAGCATGTAGGCGGTGACCGTCCACTGGAGCACCGCCAGGTCCGCGTTGAGGTCCGCGCCGATCCTCGGCAGCGCGACATTGACGACCGTGCTGTCCAGCATCGCCATGCCCGAGCCGAGGACGGTGGTGGTCAGCACCCAGTGGCCCTGCGACGAGGCCAGCCGGACCCGGCCCGGCGCGCTCCCGGCCACCGCCCCGCCCGGCTCACTCCTGGCCGGATCATCCATACGGTGAGCATGCCCCGTTCCGCGGCCGCCCGCTCCCCGGCCGGCGATGACGGCGGCCCGGACGCCGCAGGGCCCCGCAACCGGTACGGCTGCGGGGCCCTGCGAAAGCCGCTGAGCGGCCCGGTGCCTACTTGAGCTTGGTGCCCGTAGAGCGCAGGTTGGCGCACGCCTCGGTGACGCGCTTGGCCATGCCGGCCTCGGCCAGCTTGCCCCAGCTGCGCGGGTCGTAGGTCTTCTTGTCGCCGACCTCGCCGTCGACCTTCAGCACACCGTCGTAGTTGCGGAACATGTGGTCCGCGACCGGGCGGGTGAAGGCGTACTGGGTGTCGGTGTCGAGGTTCATCTTGACCACGCCGTTCTCCAGCGCGGTGGCGATCTCCTCCTCGGTGGAGCCGGATCCGCCGTGGAAGACGAAGTCGAACGGAGCGGTCTTGCCGTACTTGGCGCCGACGCCCTGCTGGAGGTCCTTCAGCAGCTCGGGGCGGAGCACGACGTTGCCCGGCTTGTAGACGCCGTGGACGTTGCCGAAGGAGGCGGCGAGCAGGTAGCGGCCCTGCTCACCCAGGCCCAGCGCCTCGGCGGTGCGCAGCGCGTCCTCGACGGTGGTGTAGAGCTCGTCGTTGATCTCGTGGGTGACGCCGTCCTCCTCGCCACCGGTCGGGGTGATCTCGACCTCAAGGATGATCTTGGCGGCGGCGGCGCGGGGCAGCAGCTCCTGCGCGATGGCCAGGTTGTCGGCGAGGGTCTCGGCCGAGCCATCCCACATGTGCGACTGGAAGAGCGGGCTACGGCCGGCCTTGACGCGCTCCTCGGAGATCGCGATCAGCGGGCGGACGTAGCCGTCCAGCTTGTCCTTGGGGCAGTGGTCGGTGTGCAGCGCGACGTTGACGCCGTACTTCTCGGCGACCACGTGCGCGAACTCGGCGAGCGCCACCGCACCGGTGACCATGTCCTTGTTGTACTGGCCGCCCAGGAACTCCGCACCACCGGTGGAGATCTGGATGATGCCGTCGCTCTCAGCCTCGGCGAAACCGCGCAGCGCCGCGTGCAGCGTCTGCGTGGAGGTCACGTTGATGGCCGGGTAGGCGAACTTGCCTGCCTTCGCCCGGTCCAGCATCTCGTTGTAGACCTCAGGGGTTGCGATGGGCATCTGTCCGCTCCTTGTGTGTGCGGGGTGTGCGTTCTTGGCCCTGACCAGGGGGCGACGACTTCGCCGTGGCACATCTTCCCAGACTCACCGGATTGCTCCACATCGCCCGTGCGGCCGCCGCCCGCGAAGAGCGCGCTGTTTCACGTGAAACCGGGCCCGGTGTTTCACGGGAAAACCTGCCCCAGGTTTCACGTGAAACACCGAGCCCGGGACAACGCCGCAGGTCAGTGAGAACGACCCGATCGGGTCGTCAGTTCAGGCCGAGATCGTCGAGCTGGTAGCCGGTGAGGTACCGCAGCCCGGCGCCGTCGATGGCCGAAGCGGCACCCCGGTCAACGATCGTCGCAACCGCAACCACCTCGGCGCCGGCCTCCCGCGCCGCCTCGACGGCGGTCAGCGGCGAGCCACCGGTGGTCGAGGTGTCCTCGACCACCAGGACCCGACGGCCCTTAATGTCCGGGCCCTCGATCCGGCGCTGCATGCCGTGCGCCTTCTGCGCCTTGCGGACGACGAAGGCGTCCAGCCGGCGACCGCGCGCGGCGGCGGCGTGCAGCATCGACGTCGCCACCGGGTCGGCGCCGAGCGTCAGCCCGCCGACCGCGTCGAAGTCCAGATCGGCGGTGAGGTCGAGCATCAGCTGACCGACCAGCGGCGCCGCCTGGCCGTCGAGGGTGATCCGGCGCAGGTCGATGTAGTAGTCGGCCTCCTTGCCGGAGGAGAGCGTCACCTTGCCGTGCACCACGGCCTTGTCCTTGATCTGCTGCAGCAGCTCGCCGCGCACGTCGTCAGTCATGCGCACGAGCTTAGGACAGGGCCCTCACCACGGCGTCCGCCGGCTACAGGGCGCGCCAGCTCCAGGTCGTCGAGACCTCCAGCGGGTCGATCGGGGTGACCAGACGGGGGGCGGTGTTCAGACCGTTCGGCGGGCCGGACTGCGGCTCGACGCAGACCGCCTCGTCCTGCTCGTCGTAGACCACGACCCATTCCGCGCGGCTGGACACCGTCAGCTGAAGCCGTCCCGGCCAGGTCAGCGTCACCTCGACGCCGCTCGGCATGCCGAAGCAGTCGTCCCACGGCCCGGGCTGCGGCGTGATCCGGCGGCCGGTCGGAAGGTGGTCCGGTCCCCGCTCCTCCTGCCACTCGGGAGCGAAGTCGATCCGGACGTCCTCGCCCTCACCGAGGTTGCGCAGGAACCACGGGTGCCAGCCGGCCTGCGCCGGGAAGGAGTCGCCGGCCGCCTCGACGCCCATGGTGAGCGTGAGCGAACCGCCGTCCTCGGCCAGTTCGACGAGCTGGGTGACGGTCCCCGGGTAGGGCCAGGGGGCCGCGGGGTCGGTCAGCTCGTAGGTGAAGGCCGCCGCGGTGTCGCTGGTCCGCGCGGTGCGCCAGCGGAGGTCGCGGCCGGTGCCGTGGATGGCGTGCGGCGGCGAGTTGACCGGCATCTGGTGGAGTTCGCCGCCGTTGCGGAACCGCCCGTGGTCGATCCGGCCGCACCACGGGACCATCGGGAAACTGCCGTACTTGGCGCCCTGCCGCAGCAACTCCGTGCCGCCGACGCGCAGACTGCCGAGCCGGCAGCCGTGGTCCGGGTGAACGGTCAGTTCGGCGTCCCCGGCGGACAGCAGTACGCCGTCCGCGCCGCGCTCCCGCGCCGCGCTCTGCGTGGTGTTCTCGGTGCTCACGGAAGCGACCCTAACGGTGCGACCGCCTGCACGCCGGGACCCGGGCGCCGGCCGGCCCGCGCCGGCGCCCCGGCCACGCCCGCGGACCGCCCGGTCACCGCCGTCGCCGCAGCACCCGCCCGACCACCACCGCCGAGGCCAGCACCACCGCGGCGGCGGGCGCCGCCCAGCGCAGCGGTACCGAACTCCCACCGGGCTCCGGCGCGGGCACCGGCGCGTACCGGCCGCGCGGCGGGGCGTGGTCGACCTCCTCCGCACTGCGCCCGATCATCGTCCGGCGGGCGTGCGCGGCCTCCGCCGGCGCGGCCCCGGGCACCTCCTCCGGACCGCCGGGGGCGTCGAGCCCGTCCTCGTCGTCGGCCCCGAAGGGAGCCACCTCGGGGACGTCGTCCGCCGCGAGGTCGGCCGGCTCGTCGGGGTCCGCCACCACGCTGACGTCGTCCTCCGCGGCACTGAGCGGATCGAGCGACGGCGGCGGCACCTCGGTGTCGAAGACGCTCTGCGGCACCGGTCCGGGGGCCTCCTCCGACGCCTCCCCGACCGGCCGGTCCGTCAGATCCGCCGCGAGGTTCTCCGCGAACCGGTCCAGCAGCCGCCGCCCGGCGGTCGCCACCAACTGGTCGTCGGCGGCGGCCAGCCGGCCCTCGCTGCGGACCGTGCCAGCGCACACCAAGGTCGTCCCGGGGCCGGGCTCGGAGGCCGGGGCGAGCCGTACGGTCAGCGTCAGCGTCACGGTCCCGTCGCCCCGGGTCTCGGTGCCGCTCGCCTCGATGGTCACCGCGGTGGCCTCGTCGCCGGTCGCCCGGGAGTCGTCCCCCGGGCCGTCGGCCGAGCCACCGCTGACCGTCAGCGCGCCGCGGTAGGTGATGGTGGAGCCCCCGACGCGCAACCGCAGCCGCCCCTCGGGGCGGTGTGGGGCCGCATCGGCGTCGAGTTGGACTCCTGGGACACAGCGCGCCACGCGCTCCGGTTCGGTGAGCGCCTGCCGCACGGTCCGGACGGGAAACGGAACGTACACCTCATGCTCCATGGCATGGGAGCCTACCCAGCACCCGCGGCGCGCGTGCCCGCTGCGGCGCGAACTTTTCGCGGGCGGCCCCGGACCGCCGTGCCCCGCACCGGCCGGAGCCGCGCCCCGCCGTGGTGGGCGCCCCCGCTCGCTCACTGGAGATACCGGGGATGCATCAGCGTCGAGGGCGGCAGCCCGGGGATCCCCTCCCGCAGCTCCCGCCGCCAGCCGGCCCGCAGCTCGCTCAGCGGGACGACGGTGGGCGGGGCGTCCGGGGCCGTGCCGAGCCGCGGCGGTCGCCGGGCGGCCAGGACGAAGCCCCAGTACCGCTCCCCGTCCGACGGCGGGGCGCCCGGCCCCCGCTCGTCCGTACCGGACCGGCCCGCTCGGGGGACCTGCGCGACCGAGCGGTCCGGGCCGCCAGAGAAGTCCGCCCACCGGCCGGGGAGCCGGTACGGCAGGGTCGCCAGGCCCATCGAGCGCAGCGTCGCCACCACCGTCCAGTACGTCCGTGGCCGGGCGCGCGGCGGCCCGGCGTGCACCACCAACCGGCCGTCGGCGGCCAGCACCCGCGCGGCGAGGCCGTAGAACTCCTGGGAGTACAGCTTGGTGCTGGCGGTGATCCCGGGGTCGGGGAGGTCGGAGACCATCACGTCGTAGGGCGCCGGCCGTCGCCCGCCCGAAGGGCCTTGCCGGCGCAGCCAGTTGAAGGCGTCGGCGAAGACCACCCGCACCCGGGGATCGCTGAACGCGTGGCGGTTGAGGGTGGACAGCCCCGGGTCGGTGCGCGCCAGCCGCACCACCTCGGGATCGATCTCGACGACCGTCACCGACCGGACCGTGCGGTAGCGCAGCAGCTCGCGCACGGCCAGGCCGTCACCGCCGCCCAGCACCAGCACCCGGCCGTGCGGACCGCCCGACATCACGGGGCCGACCAGCGCCTGGTGGTAGGCGCGTTCGTTCTCCGAGCTGACCTTCAGCCGCCCGTCGAGGAACAGCTCCAGCGGTCTGCCGGAACCTTTCCTCCCCCGTCCCGAGCCGGCTCCGCCCTCGCGCGCACCGCCCACGCCGCCGGTCAGCACCACCTCCTGGACACCGGTCTGCTCGGCGACCCGGGCCTGTGCCCCGTACACCGCCCGGCGGGCGGCCTGCTCGAACGGCCCGGCCAGCGCCATCCCCGCGCCCAGCAGCGCGAGCACCAGCGCGTTGACGCCGAACAGCGCCCAGCGGGCCCGGGTGGTCAGATCGTGGCCGAAGAGCCACAGCACCAGCACCGCACCGGCGAGGAGGTTGACCGCCCCGGTGACCAGCGCCCCCGTCAACTGCCCCAAACAGGGCAGCAGAAGGAAGGGGAAGGCCAGTCCGCCGACCAGCGCGCCGACGTAGTCCGCGGCGAACAGATCGGCCACCGCACCGCCCGCGTCCTGCCGGCGGACCCGCTGGATCAGCGTCATCAGCAGCGGTATCTCGGCGCCGATGAGCACACCGATGCCCAGCGAGAAGCCGACGAGCGCGACGCGGGACTGGCCGAGCCAGGCGAAGCAGGCGTAGAGCGCCATCGCGGAGCCGCCGCCGACCAGCGCCAGCACCGCCTCGACCGCGCCGAACCCGACCGCGGCCCGGCAACGCAGCCGTTTGGCCAGCAGCGCCCCGATGCCCATCGCGAAGACCATGAAGGACAGCACGACCGACGCCAGGGTGACCGAGTCGCCGATCAAGTAGCTTGCCAGGGCGACCAGTTCGAGCTCGTAGACCAGACCGCAGGCCGCGCAGATGAAGACCGCGGCGAGCACCAGCAGCCGGCCGAGCCCGGCCGGCACCGGCAGCCGCGCCGACGTCAGGGCCTCCGGTGGCCCGAGCGCGCCGGCTACGAGGGGCTCTGGCGGGTCGATCATGACATGAACGCTACGTGACGATCTGGTGGCCCTATGTCACCCACACGAGTGCAGTCTGCGTGCGGTACACACCAGTTGAAGGCCCCACGGAGATGACGCCTCGCACCCCCTCCGAGCCCCCCGGCACCACCGCCGTCAGGCGGCGACCGCCGCCCGCACCCCTACCCGCGTACGGGTGGCCACCAGCCGCCCTTCCTGGGGATACGCGTGCCAGGTGCGCCACCGCACCTGCCCCTGCTGCCGCTGCGCCAGCATCGCGGTGAAGGCGTGCGGCGAACCGGGGAAGGTGCCGGCGAGACCGTGCGGATGCTCGGCGACCAGCGCCAGCAACTCCTGCGCCCGGCCGGCGAACGAGCCGCGGGAGAGGGTCTCGACGTGCGCGGCGAACTCGTACTCCCAGTCGCCCAGCCGCTTGGCCACACCGAGCGGCAGCGGCGTGCTGCTGCCCGGCATACAGGCGACGGTCTCGGAACAATTGCCGTGCTCCTCTTCGAGCAGCACCTGGTGCGAAGCCCCGAGCAGCCTCAACTGCACTCGGGCGTCGTTGAGTTGGAGGTCCAGTACGGCCAGCGCCGGCAGGGGTTCCCTGCCCAGCGCCCAGGCCAGGTCGGATGCGCGGGTATCGGTGTACGCCGTCTTCAGGGTGGTGAGCATGGGTCGGCTCCGCAAGCACGCAGTGGATGGTGGGCCGGCCCGCCCGAGAAGGGGATCAGGGATGAACGACTGCCTGCCGGCTCGTGCCCACGCGGGGTCCGAGAACTGGGGGATTCTCAAGGGAGAGGGAATCACGGATGGCGTGGCGTCCACAGCATTTTTACCCATCTTCGCCCTGGTTTCCATCCCCTAGAGGGCCATGCAGCTCACCTGTTCAACACCCCATCGCACAACGGTCGTTGGACCATTTCACGCCACGCGCCGGACGCATATGCAAGGTCGCATGAGCTGGCCGCATGTGTGCCGGCGCAGGGGTACGCGGAGCCGCGGCGCGACGGCCGGAAGGGCCGTGAAAAGCGTCGTGCCCACGGCCGCGGACGGGTGCGTCCCGCAGTCGTGGGCACATGCGTACGAGTGCCTGTCGGACGCCTCAGCGCCCCCTGGCGCCTCTCTCAGGAACCGCCACCGCAGCCGCCTCCACCGCCACAGGAAGAACCCCCGCCGCAGGAGTGCCCGCCGTGATGGCCGCCCCCGCCGCACGAGGAGTGGTGATGATGGTGCCCGCCGCTCGAAACGGAGCCGCCACCGCCGGCCACCCACCAACTTCCCCCACTGCTACCGCTGTTGCTGCCATAGCGGGACGCCTTGTACCCGCTGGACCTGCCGTACGAACGGCGCCCCTTGCGCGAGCCGCCCCGCACTGCCGCGGCCACCACCACCAGCACGACGATCACTATCACCGCGAACACCATGAATCCCGACATCTTCGCCCCACTCTCCTTTCGTTCCCCCGAAGCGAGGCATCGCTCCGTCGGCGCCCCGTGCGCCGCCGCGGCGCCGTTCCGCGCCGTAAGGCCGCCCTGGCCGGCGGCCGCCCTCGTCCTTGGTGCGGGGCTGATGCCCGACCCCCTGGCGGCTCAAAGCACAGTTGAGGAACTCCAGAGGTTCGACGGAGGATGGCGCGCATGGACCGACCGCTGCTCAACCGACGCCTCGCCGCATTCGGCACCACGATCTTCGCCGAGATGTCGGCGCTCGCCCAACGCACCGGCTCCATCAACCTCGGCCAGGGCTTCCCCGACGCCGACGGCCCCGAGGAAGTCCGGGAGGCCGCGGTGCGCGCCCTCCGCGACGGCCGCGGCAACCAGTACCCACCCGGCCCCGGCATCCCCGAGCTGCGCACCGCCGTCGCGGCCCACCAACAGCGCTTCTACGGGCACCTCGGACTGTCCTACGACCCCGACACCGAGGTCCTGGTCACCGCCGGCGCCACCGAGGCCATCGCCGCCTCGCTCCTCGCCCTGGTCGAACCGGGCGACGAGGTCATCGCGCTGGAGCCGTACTACGACTCGTACGCCGCCTGCATCGCGATGGCCGGCGGCCAGCGCGTTCCGGTGACCCTGCGCCCGTCCGCGGAGACCGGCACGTACCACCTCGATCTCGACGAGTTCCGCGCCGCCATCACCAACAAAACCCGCCTCATCCTCCTCAACACCCCCCACAACCCCACAGGCACCGTGCTCTCCCGTGACGAGCTCGCCGCCATCGCCGCGCTGGCCGTCGAGCACGACCTCCTGGTCGTCGCCGACGAGGTCTACGAGCACCTGGTCTTCGAGGGCGAGCACCTGCCGCTGGCGTCGTTCCCCGGTATGCGCGAGCGCACCGTCACCATCAGCTCGGCCGGCAAGACCTTCTCGTTCACCGGCTGGAAGGTCGGCTGGGTGACCGCCTCCGCCGCGCTGATCACCGCGGTCCGCTCCGCCAAGCAGTTCCTCACCTACGTCTCGGCCGGCCCCTTCCAGTACGCCGTGGCCGAGGCGCTGGCGCTGCCCGACTCCTACTTCACCGGGCTCCGCGAGGACCTGCGCGCCAAGCGCGACATCCTCACCACCGGCCTCACCGACGCCGGCTTCCAGGTCTTCCGCCCGGCCGGCACCTACTTCATCACCACCGACATCCGCCCCCTCGGCGCAACGGACGGCTTCGCCTTCTGCCGCGCCCTCCCCGAACGCGCTGGCGTCGTCGCCATCCCCAACGCCGTCTTCTACGACCACCAGGACCAGGGCGCGCCCTTCGTCCGCTTCGCCTTCTGCAAGAGCGTCGCCGTCCTGGAGGAGGCGGCGGGGCGACTGAAGCGGCTGTGACCGACGCCGGTCCCGGTCCGGTGCGGGGCGGGGGTGTGGCAGCGGTGCCGCCGTGAGCCGGGGCGGGCCCGACCCCGGGCGGACACGACGCGGGCCCCGAACCGACGGATCGGTTCGGGGCCCGGGCAGCCGGGGCGGACGGGGCGTTACGCCTCGTCGTCGCCCGGCTTCTCGTCGGAGTCGCCTTCGATCTCGGCCTCCAGGCCGAGCTGCTCGACGATCCACTTGTCGAATTCGATCGAGGCACGCACCCAGCTGACCGTGCTCGACACAAAGTGTTCGAGCGCGACACCGGTGCCGACCAGCATCGATGCCTCACCGATCAGACGAACGCTGCCGTCGTCGTGGGTGTGGGTGTACACCTTGGGCCAGAGCGTCCGACGGTTCCAGTCGTCGATCGCCTCCAGCAGCTTCAACTTCTCGTCGATGCCGTGGACGCGGTCGTAGAACGTGCGGACGGAGAAGATCTCCTGCTCTTCCTCACCGCGGAACATGAAGTACGTGCGGAACTGCTCCCACGGGGCGGCGAGGTCACCCTCCTCGTCGACGACGTACTTCAGCTCCATCTGCTCAAGAAGCTGCTTGACCAGGTCCTGGTCGGGGACGACGGGACCATCAGGCCCCGACGGCTGCGGTTCGGGCTGGCCCCCGAAATTCGGAATCGAGGACGGGTCGATGCTCACCGTGGAATTCCCTTCGTATGGTCCTTGCCCATCCTCCCCCATACGCGCCCGGTCCTGGCAAGCCCGGCCGGCTGACCGGCGCGTACGGGGGCCGGCGGGAGGGCCGTGCGGCGCCGGTCCCTCAGGCGGTGGGGCGGACCGCCTCGACCGACAAGCCCTCGCCGTCGCTGTCCACATCCACCCGGACGGTGTCCCCGTCGAGCACGTCGCCGGCCAGGATGGCGCGCGCCAGCTGGTCGCCGATGGCGCTCTGGACCAGGCGGCGCAGCGGACGGGCGCCGTAGGAGAGGTCCGGGGCCGGGGCCTCCGCGACCGGTTCTCCCCCTAGCTCTGACGAGCTGGGGGGTACCCCCAGCCCGAGCCAGGCGAGCCAGGTCAGCGCCCGGTCGGTGACGTCCAGGGTGAGCCGGCGGTCGGCCAGGCGGCTCTGGAGGTGGTCCAGCTGGATCCGGGCGATCCGCTCCAGCTGCTCCGTGCCGAGCGGGTGGAAGACCACCAGGTCGTCCAGGCGGTTGAGGAATTCGGGGCGGAACGCGCTGCGGACCGTCTCCAGCACCTTCTCCTTCTTCTGCTCCTCCTTCAGCAGCGGGTCCATCAGGAAGTTCGAGCCGAGGTTGGAGGTGAGGATGAGGATGGTGTTGCGGAAGTCGACCGTACGGCCCTGGCCGTCCGTGAGACGCCCGTCGTCGAGCACCTGAAGGAGGATGTCGAAGACCTCGTGGTGCGCCTTCTCCACCTCATCCAGCAGGACGACGCTGTACGGGCGGCGGCGGACCGCCTCGGTGAGCTGGCCGCCCTCCTCGTAGCCGACGTAGCCGGGGGGCGCGCCCACCAGCCGGGCCACGCTGTGCTTCTCGCCGTACTCCGACATGTCGATCCGGACCATCGCCCGCTCGTCGTCGAACAGGAAGTCCGCCAGCGCCTTGGCCAGCTCGGTCTTGCCGACGCCGGTCGGGCCGAGGAAGAGGAACGAGCCGGTGGGCCGGTCCGGGTCGGCGATCCCGGCGCGGGTGCGGCGCACCGCGTCGGAGACCGCGCGGACCGCCTCACTCTGGCCGATCAGCCGCTTGCCGAGCTCCTCCTCCATGCGCAGCAGCTTCTGGGTCTCGCCCTCCAGCAGGCGCCCGGCCGGGATGCCCGTCCAGGCACCGACCACGTCCGCGATGTCGTCCGGGCCGACCTCCTCCTTGACCATCGACTCCATGGCGCCGCCGCTGTCCTTGGCCGCCGACTGCTCGGCCTCCGCCCGGGCGGCCTCCGCCAGCTCCCGCTCCAGGGCGGGGATCTCCCCGTACAGCAGCTGGGAGGCGGTGTCGAAGTCGCCGTCGCGCTGGGCGCGTTCGGCCTGGCCGCGCAGGTCGTCGAGGCGCTCCTTGAGCTCACCGACGCGGTTGAGGCTCTGCTTCTCCTTCTCCCAGCGCGCGGTCAGGCCGCGCAGCTCCTCCTCCTTGTCGGCGAGGTCCTTGCGCAGCTTCGCCAGCCGCGCCACGGAGCCGGCGTCGGTCTCGTTGCGCAGCGCCAGCTCCTCCATCTTCAGCCGGTCCACGGCCCGCTGGAGCTCGTCGATCTCGACCGGGGACGAGTCGATCTCCATCCGGAGCCGGGAGGCGGCCTCGTCGACCAGGTCGATGGCCTTGTCGGGGAGGAAGCGGGAGGTGATGTAGCGGTCGGAGAGGGTGGCCGCGGCGACCAGTGCGGAGTCGGCGATCTGGACCTTGTGGTGCGCCTCGTAGCGTCCCTTGAGGCCGCGCAGGATCGCCACCGTGTCCTCGACGGTCGGCTCGGCGACCAGCACCTGCTGGAAGCGCCGCTCCAGCGCCGGGTCCTTCTCGATCCGCTCGCGGTACTCGTCGAGGGTGGTGGCGCCGACCATCCGCAGCTCACCACGGGCCAGCATCGGCTTGAGCATGTTGCCCGCGTCCATGGCCGAGTCGCCGCCGGCGCCCGCGCCGACGACGGTGTGCAGCTCGTCGATGAAGGTGATGATCTGGCCGTCGCTGGCCTTGATCTCGGCCAGGACGGTCTTCAGCCGTTCCTCGAACTCGCCGCGGTACTTCGCGCCCGCGACCATCGCGCCCAGGTCCAGCGCGACCAGCCGCTTGTTGCGCAGCGACTCGGGGACGTCGCCCTTGACGATCCGCTGGGCCAGCCCCTCGACGACCGCGGTCTTGCCGACGCCCGGCTCGCCGATCAGCACCGGGTTGTTCTTCGTCCGGCGGGAGAGCACCTGCACCACCCGGCGGATCTCCTGGTCCCGGCCGATGACCGGGTCGAGCTTGCCCTCCCGGGCCGCGGCGGTGAAGTCCGTGCCGAACTTCTCCAGCGCCTTGTACGTGCCCTCCGGGTCCGGGGTGGTCACCCGCTGCCCGCCGCGACTGGCCTCGAAGGCCGCCAGCAGCTTCTGGGCGGTGGCACCCTGCTGTTCCAGCAGCTCACCGGTGCGGCCGCCCTTGGCGGCGATGCCGATCAGCAGGTGCTCGGTGGAGATGTACGCGTCGCCCAGCTCCTTGGCGCGCTGGGCGGCGTCCGCGATGACGGCGAGCAGCTCACGGTCCGGCTGCGGCGGGGCCACGGTCGAGCCCTGGACGCTGGGCAGCCCGGCGAGCTGCCGCTCGGCGCCAGACCGCAACTGGGCGGCGTCCGCCTCGACGGCGACCAGCAGGTCCATGATGTTCGCGTTGTCGTCGGCCCGCCCCGCTAGCAGCGCGAGCAACAGATGCGCGGACGTCATGTCCGCGTGCCCGGCGGTGATCGCCCGCTCATTGGCGGCGCTCAGCGCCTCCCGGCTCTTGTTGGTCAGCTCGGCGTCCACGTCTTCTGGTCCTCCTCGTGCGTTCCGGCGCTCAGCGCGCTCCCCTAATCCAACCCTGCCTTGGTCAACGTACGATAAGTTGAGTCTATTCCACTCAAGGCTCGCTCGTACGGGGGAACCGGGTGCGGAATATGCCCCTGTCACCATCCGAGACGGCAACGCTGGCCTTCGACCACAAGGAGGTGCAGCATGGCGGCTATGGCACACGAGCCTTTGCCCACGCACGAGGACACCCTCCTGGAGGGCTTCCTGGCCCTGGACACTCCAACCGGCTTCAGGGCCGAGCTCATCGAGGGGGAGATTGTTGTGTCACCGCCGACCGACGGCGATCACGAGGACTATCTGAGCATCATCGGCAGCCAGGTGACGCGAAGGTCCGCAACCGACATGCTGATCTCGGGCTACAAGGGGCTCGTCCTTTCCCACGCGGAAGGCCAGCCCCCGGACCATGTGATCCCCGACGCCACCATCGCCCCGTACGCGTTGCGCCTCTTCCGGGGTGCGGATCCGTGGATGCCCAGTGACGGCGTCAGCATGGTCGTCGAGGTGACGTCGAGCAGGCCGCGCAATGACCGGGTCGCCAAGCGCCACGCCTACGCACGTGCCGCCATTCCGCTCTATCTTCTGGTCGACCGCGGCAAGTCCGTGGTCACGCTCTTCAGCGAGCCGAAGGGCGACGACTACCTCACCACCCGCACCGCCCCCTTCGGCGACCGCCTCCCCCTCCCCGCCCCCTTCTCCTTCGACCTCGACACCGGCGAATTCCTCTGACCGGCGGGGTCGGCCTCTCCGGCCCCCACTAACCTGGCCCCATGGCCCACGACCTGAGCGCGCTGTCCCCCGAGTACCTCGCCTTCTGGGGCGAGTACCAGATGCCGACCCTCACGACCCTGCGGGCCAACGGCACTCCGCACGTCGTCCCGGTCGGCGTCACCTACGACGCCGGGCAGCGGATCGCGCGGATCATCACCCGCAAGGACAGCACCAAGGTCAAGAACGTCCTCGCCGCCGGCGCCGACGGGGCGCGGGTGGCGGTGTGTCAGGTGGACCGGGGACGCTGGGCGACCCTGGAGGGCGTCGCCAGGGTGCGGACGGACGCGGAGACGGTGGCTGACGCGGTGCGCCGGTACGCCGAGCGGTACGGCCGGACCCCGGAGCCCAACCCCGACCGCGTGATGATCGAGATCGCGGTGACCAAGGCCCTCGGCCGGGCCTGAGCGCCCGCCCCACCCCGCGACGCCCCGCCCGCGCCACCGGCACTGCCACCGGCATCGGCACCGGCACCGGCACCGAATCGGCCGTACACCAGCCCGCGTTCACTGCCGGCACGGCTACCGGCCACGCCACCACCCCACGCAGGTCCGGACCTGGCCGAAACCGCATCCTCCAGATCCGTCATCCGGCGCCCACCTGGTACTCAAGAACGGCAGGAACCGAACACCTCCGCACATCGACGAGCGGCATCGGCCCTGTCCCAGGCAAAAGACGGCAGCTGGAGGCCGCATGGCGTCGGTATTGGGCAACACGACGACCGTTCCGCGCCGCCTCCCCAGGAAACGGACGGCCCGACCCCGCCCCTCCGCCGAGAGCTGCCCCCGGTGCGGAGGCCAGTTGGCCGTGAATCAGGACGGCTGGAAGATCTGCCACGCCTGCGGATACGCCTCGCCGCCCGGCGCAGCCCCTCCTCCCCGGGCCCTTGGCGGGGGTATCGTCGCCCCCACAGTCGCCACGCCCCGGAGGGCACGATGAACTCGGTCCGAGTGACGGCGATCGCCTGTCTGATGCCGCTGTCCGAGCTGGACGAGGATCCGTTCCTGGTCGATGACCGCAGCCAGCACGCCATGTGCAAACAGTGGGCGGCAGCCCGTGACTACCGCCTGACCTGCCAGCTCAGCCTGCACCAGCTGCGCGCCGACCACAGCGCGCTGTGGCACGACGTCGAAGAGGGCCTGGTCGACGTGTTCGTGACGCCCAACCGCCGGGCGCTGGAGTCCGCCATCGACGGCGCCGACGAGTTCACCGCACGGTGCGCGGCGGCGGGCGTCCGACTGGAGACCACCGACCTGGACGAACCGGTCTACACCCTGGCGATGAAGTCGCACGTGCACCGCCGGCTGTCGATGCCGACCGCCGGGTACAACGGCTGCTGACCGCACGGCGCCGACAACGACACGCGAAGGGCCGGGGTGGTGTGCCCACCCCGGCCCTTCATCGCGTCCGCTACGGCGTCATTCCGACGGCCGCTTGGGCCGCCAGACCACCAGCGCGCTGGTCTGCTGCACGTCCTGATACGGCACCAGGTCGCGGCGGTAGGAGGCGTGCACCGCCGCCTCCCGCTGCCGCATCGTGCTGGCCGCGCCCTCCAGGGCGCCCTGGAGCTCGGCGACCCGCTGCTGGAGGGCCGCGACCTGGTTCTCCAGCTCGATGATGCGCTTGATGCCGGCGAGGTTGATGCCCTCCTCCTGCGACAACTGCTGGACGGTGCGCAGCAGTTCAATGTCGCGGGCGGAGTAACGGCGGCCCCGACCGGCCGTGCGGTCGGGAGAGACCAGGCCCAGGCGGTCGTACTGCCGCAGGGTCTGCGGGTGCAGGCCGGAGAGTTGGGCCGCGACGGAGATGACGTACACCGGCGATTCGTCGGTCAGTTCATAGGGGTTACGACGCTGCCCGCCCCGGCTGTCCATCTCATGCTCCCTTCGCGGCCTGGAACAGCTCCGCCCGCGGGTCCGGGCCCGCAGTCGCCTCGCGATAGGACTCCAGCGCTTCCTTCGCCTTGTCGCCGAGGTCCCCAGGAACGACCACCTCTATGGTGACCAGCAGGTCACCGCGGGTGCCGTCCTTGCGGGCCGCGCCCTTGCCGCGGGCCCGCATCGTGCGTCCGTTGGGGGTGCCGGCCGGCAGCTTCAGCGTGACCGGCGGGCCGCCCAGCGTCGGCACCTTGATCTCACCGCCGAGCGCGGCCTCCGGGAAGGTGACCGGCACCGTGACGGTGAGGTTGTCGCCCTTGCGGCCGAAGACCGGGTGGTCGTCGACGTGGACGACCACGTACAGGTCGCCGGCCGGGCCGCCGTGCTCGCCCGGGGCGCCCTTGCCGCGCAGCCGGATGCGCTGCCCGTTCGAGACGCCGGCGGGGATACGGACCTGCATCGTGCGGGCGCTGGACGCGCGCCCGCTGCCCTTGCAGACCTCGCAGGCTTCCTGGGCGATCAGGCCGCGGCCCTTGCAGTCGGCGCACGGGTCGGTGAGCGAGAAGCCACCGCCCGCGCCCCGGCTGACCTGGCCGGTGCCGACGCAGGTCGGGCAGACCCGAGGCGTACCGTTTTTGTCGCCGGTGCCGGAGCACGCCTTGCAGGGCGCCTGGCTGGACATCCGCAGCGGGACCGTGGCCCCGTCGACCGCCTCGGTGAAGCTGAGCGTCACCTCGGACTCGATGTCCTGGCCGCGGCGCGGCTGCGTACGGGTGGTGGAGCCGCCGCGGTTGAAGAGGCCGCCGAAGACGTCCCCGATCCCGCCGCCGAAACCACCGGAACCGCCGGAGCCACCCGCGCCCCCGGCGCCCCCGAAGAGGTCGCCGAGGTCGAAGTTGAAGCTTCCGCCCCCGCCGGGGCCGGGCCGGAAGCCGCCGTTGCCGAACAGCGCCCGTGCCTCGTCGTACTCCTTGCGGCGCTTGGCGTCGCCGAGCACGTCGTTGGCCTCGGAGATCTCCTTGAAGCGCTCCTCGGCCTTGGCGTCACCCTTGTTGGCGTCCGGGTGGAACTCGCGGGCGAGCTTGCGGTACGCCTTCTTGATCTCCGCCTCGGTGGCGTCCTTGGGGACGCCGAGGACCTTGTAATAGTCCTTCTCGACGAAGTCCTTGGTGCTCATCCTCGACGTCCCTCCTTCCGGGCGGTTCTCTCGTCGGCCCGTACGTCAGCCCTTGTCCGGGCCACCGCTCTCCTTGTCCGCAGCCTTGGCACCCTTGGCTCCCTTGCCGCCCTTGGCGCCCTTGGTCTCCTCCTCGGAGGCGGACTTGGCGTTCTGCGCGCCCGGCTGCGGCTCGGCGACCGCGACCCGCGCGGGGCGGATCGTGCGCTCACCGATGCGATACCCGGGCTGCAGGATGGCGACGCATGTCGTCTCCGTGACATCGGGCGCGTACGAGTGCATCAGCGCTTCGTGGATCGTCGGGTCGAAGGGCTCGCCCTCCTTGCCGAACTGCTGAAGTCCGAGCTTGGCGGCCACCGTCTCCAGCGACTCGGCCACCGACTTGAAGCCGCCGACCAACTCACCGTGCTCCCGGGCCCGACCGATGTCGTCGAGCACCGGAAGGAGATCGGACAGCAGGTTCGCCGCGGCGATCTCCTTGACCGTCACGCGGTCGCGCTCCACCCGGCGGCGGTAGTTCTGGTACTCCGCCTGGAGTCGCTGGAGGTCGGCGGTGCGCTCGTTGAGCGCGGTGCGCACCTGGTCCAACTGGGCCTGGAGCGCTACGTCCTGGACGTCCCCGGCCGGGGCCGAGCCCGCCTTGTCGGCGGACTCGGCCTGTGCCGCGTCTTCGGAAGCGGCATCGGAAGGGACGTCGGGCTTCTCGTCGAAGCCCGGGGTCTCCTCCGTCACGCCGCACCGTCCTTCTTCGGCTTCTCGTCGTCGACGATCTCGGCGTCGACGACGTCGTCCTCGGCCTTGGCCTGCTGGCCACCGGCGGCGGCACCCTCGGCACCGGCCGCGCCCTGGGCCGCCTGGGCGTCGGCGTACATGGCCTGGCCCAGCTTCTGCGAGACGGCCGCGACCTTCTCGGAGGCGGTCTTGATCTCGGTGGTGTCCTCGCCCTTGAGCTTTTCCTTCAGCTCACCGACGGCGGACTCGACCTCGGTCTTGACCTCGGCGGGCACCTTGTCCTCGTTGTCCTTGAGGAACTTCTCGGTCTGGTAGACCAGCTGCTCGCCCTGGTTGCGGGTCTCGGCGGCCTCGCGACGCTTGTGGTCCTCGTCCGCGTACCGCTCGGCCTCCTCACGCATCCGGTCGACCTCGTCCTTCGGCAGCGAGGAGCCGCCGGTGACGGTCATCTTCTGCTCCTTGCCCGTGCCCAGGTCCTTCGCGGTCACGTGCATGATGCCGTTGGCGTCGATGTCGAAGGAGACCTCGATCTGCGGGACGCCACGCGGGGCCGGCGGCAGACCGGTCAGCTCGAACATCCCGAGCTTCTTGTTGTACGCCGCGATCTCGCGCTCGCCCTGGTAGACCTGGATCTGCACGGACGGCTGGTTGTCCTCGGCCGTGGTGAAGATCTCCGAGCGCTTGGTCGGGATCGTGGTGTTGCGCTCGATCAGCTTGGTCATGATGCCGCCCTTGGTCTCAATACCGAGGGACAGCGGGGTGACGTCCAGCAGGAGGACGTCCTTGACCTCGCCCTTGAGGACACCGGCCTGGAGGCTGGCGCCCATGGCGACGACCTCGTCCGGGTTGACGCCCTTGTTGGCGTCCTTGCCGCCGGTCAGCTCCTTGACGAGCTCGGCGACGGCGGGCATCCGGGTCGAGCCACCGACCAGGACCACGTGGTCGATCTCGGACAGCTGGATGCCGGCGTCCTTGATCACGTTGTGGAACGGGGTCTTGCAGCGGTCGAGCAGGTCCGCGGTGAGCTGCTGGAACTGCGAGCGCGTGAGCTTCTCGTCCAGGTGCAGCGGGCCCTCGGCGGAGGCGGTGATGTACGGCAGGTTGATCGTCGTCTCGCTGGACGACGACAGCTCGATCTTCGCCTTCTCCGCGGCCTCGCGCAGGCGCTGGAGCGCCATCTTGTCCTTGGAGAGGTCGACGCCGTGACCGTTGGCGAACTGCTTGACCAGGAAGTCGACGACGCGCTGGTCCCAGTCGTCACCACCGAGGTGGTTGTCACCGTTGGTGGCCTTCACCTCGACGACGCCGTCGCCGATCTCCAGCAGCGACACGTCGAAGGTGCCGCCACCGAGGTCGAAGACGAGAATGGTCTGGTCTTCCTTGTCCAGGCCGTAGGCCAGGGCAGCGGCGGTGGGCTCGTTGACGATGCGCAGGACGTTGAGGCCCGCGATCTCACCGGCCTCCTTGGTGGCCTGGCGCTCGGAGTCGTTGAAGTACGCCGGGACGGTGATGACCGCGTCGGTGACCTTCTCGCCGAGGTAGGACTCCGCGTCCCGCTTCAGCTTCTGCAGGATGAACGCAGAGATCTGCTGCGGGTTGAAGTCCTTCTCGTCGACGTTGATCTTCCAGTCAGTGCCCATGTGACGCTTGACCGACCGGATCGTCCGCTCGACGTTGGTCACCGCCTGGCGCTTGGCGACCTCGCCGACCAGCACCTCGCCGTTCTTGGCGAAGGCGACGACGGACGGCGTGGTCCTGGCGCCCTCGGCGTTGGTGATGACGGTGGGCTCACCGCCTTCGAGAACACTGACGACAGAGTTAGTCGTGCCCAGGTCGATGCCGACCGCACGTGCCATTTCGATTCCTCCAGCTGACTTGAGTGGAACAGGCTCAAGAGTGCAACACCGATTCGGACCTGTCAACAGACCTGAGTCGAGCGCGCTCAACTTTTATGTATCCCTTATCGTCACCAGGCCATTCCGGAGGACGCCAGGGGCGGTCGGCCGGTTGCCCGCGCGACACAGATCACCGGCCGGGCGCCTTCATGGGGCCCGGAATACTGGGTAACCTCAGCGCAGACCCAAAAAGTTACCGCTTAGTAATTCCGCTCAGAATCTCCGCGACCGGCCGTTCCGATCGCGCGGATCCCTCCGTTTTCGCCCGCTCTCGCAGGTCCGAGGAGCCCCCAAATGCAACTCGCCGCGATCATCGTGTCGCTGGTCCTAATCGCGGTCGGCGTCGCGCTGTTCGGCCGTGCCATCCTGCAGATCTTCCGCCAGATCCTGCTCGGTCAGCCCGTGCCCGCCGGCTCCCGCACCGACGAGCCCGTGCAGCGCACGGTCACCGTGGCCAAGGAATTCCTCGGCCACACCCGGATGAACCGCTGGGGCATCGTCGGCGTGGCGCACTGGTTCGTGGCGGTGGGCTTCCTGTCGCTGCTGCTGACGATCGTCAACGCCATCGGCCAGCTCTTCAAGGCCGACTGGCTCCTGCCGATCATCGGCAACTGGCTGCCCTGGGAGCTGTGGGTCGAGGGCATGGGCACCCTGACGACCGTCGGCATCGTCGTCCTGATCGTCATCCGGCAGCTGAACCGGCCGGGCGGGGCGGGCCGCAAGTCCCGCTTCGCGGGCTCCAACACCGGCCAGGCGTACTTCGTCGAGGGCGTCATCCTCATCGTCGGCATCTGCATCGTGACGCTGCACGCCCTGGAAGGCGCCCAGCACGGCGTCGACCACTACGAGCCCGCGTACTTCCTCTCGTACCCGCTGGTCGCGGCGTTCAAGGGGATGAGCGTCGGCACGCTGCAGAACCTCACCTACTTCTTCGCCGGCCTGAAGATCGCCACCTCGTTCATCTGGATGATCACGGTCGCCCTCAAGACCGACATGGGCGTGGCCTGGCACCGGTTCCTGGCCTTCCCCAACATCTGGTTCAAGCGCGAGGCGGACGGCGGCACGGCGCTGGGCGCGCTCCAGCCGATGACGTCGGCGGGCAAGCCGATCGACTTCGAAGACCCGGGCGAGGACGACCAGTTCGGCGTCTCCCAGGTCGAGCACTTCTCGTGGAAGGGCCTGCTGGACTTCTCCACCTGCACCGAGTGCGGTCGCTGCCAGTCGCAGTGCCCCGCGTGGAACACCGGCAAGCCGCTCTCCCCCAAGCTGCTGATCATGTCGCTGCGCGACCACGCGCACGCCAAGGCCCCGTACCTGCTCGCCGGCGGCGGCAAGGACGCCGAGGGCAACGAGAAGGCGACCGAGGAGCAGCTGAAGGACGTCCCGGCCAGCGCCCTGGCCGAGGCCGAGCGCCCGCTGATCGGCACCGCCGAGGAGGGCGGCGTCATCGACCCCGACGTCCTGTGGTCCTGCACCACCTGCGGCGCCTGCGTCGAGCAGTGCCCGGTCGACATCGAGCACGTCGACCACATCGTCGACATGCGCCGCTACCAGGTCATGATCGAGTCCGCGTTCCCGTCCGAGGCGGGCACGATGCTCAAGAACCTGGAGAAGAAGGGCAACCCCTGGGGCCTGGCCAAGAAGCAGCGTCTGGCCTGGACCAAGGAGGTCGACTTCGAGATCCCGGTCGTCGGCAAGGACATCGAGGACCTCACCGAGGTCGACTACCTCTACTGGGTCGGTTGCGCCGGCGCCCTGGAGGACCGCGCCAAGAAGACCACCAAGGCGTTCGCCGAGCTGCTGCACATCGCGGGCGTGAAGTTCGCGATCATGGGCGGCGACGAGGCGTGCACCGGTGACTCCGCGCGCCGTCTGGGCAACGAGTTCCTCTTCCAGCAGCTCGGCCAGCAGAACGTCGAGGCCCTGAACATGGCCTTCGGCGAGGACAGCGAAGACGAGTCGACGAAGAAGCCCAAGGCGTCGAAGAAGATCGTCGCGACCTGCCCGCACTGCCTCAACACGCTCGGCAACGAGTACCCGCAGCTCGGCGGCGACTACGAGGTGATCCACCACACGCAGCTGCTCCAGCACCTCGTCGACGAGGGCAAGCTCGTCCCGGTCACCCCGGTCGAGGGCATCATCACGTACCACGACCCGTGCTACCTGGGCCGCCACAACAAGATCTACACGCCGCCGCGCGAGATCATCGGCAAGGTCCCGGGCCTGCGGAACGAGGAGATGCACCGCCACAAGGAGCGCGGCTTCTGCTGCGGCGCCGGCGGCGCGCGGATGTGGATGGAGGAGCGGATCGGCAAGCGCATCAACAACGAGCGCGTCGACGAAGCCCTCTCGCTCAACCCCGACATCGTCTCGACGGCCTGCCCGTTCTGCCTCGTCATGCTGACGGACTCCGTCAACGGCAAGAAGAACGACGGCAAGGCCAAGGAGTCCATCCAGGTCGTGGACGTCGCCCAGCTGCTGCTGGACTCCGTCAGGACGCCGATGGATCCGCCGTCGGACGAGGCGGAGCCGGCGGATGCGCCGGAGCCGGAGCCGGTGAAGTAACCCTCGGCACCGCACTCGGCACAGCCCTCGGCACAGGATGAAGACGGCCGGTCCCCTCGGGGGCCGGCCGTCTTTCCTGTTGCCGCCGGCCCCACCGCGGGACGCCCGACACCGTGCGAGGTCCCCCAGGGGCATCCCTTAGGGGATGTCACAGCTCGGCCCCAAAGGGCCACCACCCCTCCGCCGCGGCCCCACCCGCTCCGCGGGACCAGGTACTTTCGAGAGCGTGGCTGGATTCAGGATGGGTCGCGGACGGGATGCCCGTCCCGCGCAGGACGGACAGCAGGTGGGGCACCAGGGGCCGCACGGGTACGGGCCGCCGCCCTCGTACGGGCAGCAGCCCCCGCAGGGGCAGTGGCAGCCGACACCGCCGGCGTACGGCGCCCCCCAGGGCGGGCCGAGCCCGCAGGGGCAGCCCGAGTACTTCGGCGACGGCGGCTACCAGGCGCCCGAGCCCCCGTACGCGCCCTACGACAACCGCAACAACGCACCGGGGCACACCCAGCAGTTCAGCATCGACGATGCCCCGGACGCCTACGGCACGTACGGGGACGGGTCCGGCGACGGCCAGTACGCGGACGGCGGCACCTACCGCGCCGGCCAGACCAGCGCGCCCCCGGCCGGTCCGCGACTGCCGTGGAAGCAGTTGCTGTCCGGCATCGTGCTGCGGCCCACGCCCACGTTCTGGCAGATGCGGGACCACGCGCTGTGGGCCCCGGCGCTGATCGTCACCTTCGTCTACGGCCTGCTCGCGGTCTTCGGCTTCGACAAGGCCCGCGAGGACGTGCTCAACCAGACGATCGGCAACAGCATCCCCTGGGTGTTGATCACCTCGGTGATGTTCATCGTGGGCAGCCTGATCCTGGGTGCGGTCACCCACACCATGGCTCGCCAGCTGGGCGGCGACGGTGCCTGGCAGCCGACCATCGGCCTGTCCATGCTGATCATGACGATCCCGGACGCGCCGCGGCTGCTCTTCGCCATCTTCCTGGGCGGCGACAGCCCGCTGGTCCAGGTGCTGGGGTGGGCCACCTGGCTCGCCACCGGCTACCTCCTGACCTCCATGGTCAGCAAGTCGCACGACCTGCCGTGGCCCAAGGCCCTGGGCGCCGCCGCGATCCAACTGGTCGCGCTGCTGGCCCTGGTGAAGCTCGGCACGCTGTAGCGCAGCGCGCGGCGCGGTCCGGCCCACGGAAGAGGGGCCCGTTGCGGGAGACGTCCACGACGTACCTCCCGCAACGGGCCCCTCGTCGTACCAGGGCGGGCCCGCTCACCGCTTCCGGCGGCCGGTCAGGCGAACCGCTGGCCCGCCGAACCGTCGCACTTCTGGAGCCGCAGCGGGTCCTTCGCCGCGCCCAACGTCAGGCACAGCGACGATGCGGCGGTCGGCCGGAGGGTGCCGCCGTCCTGGACGAACTGCTGGTTGGCCGCGCCCGAGCAGTTCCACAGCGCCAGCGCGGCGCCGGCCTCGTAGCGGGCGCCCGGCACGTCCAGGCACCGGGCCTGGGTCAGCTCCACGTGCAGCGACTTGCGGTCCGGGTCGTACCACCAGCCCTGGTTGCGCTGCCCGTTGCAGTCCCAGCCGCCGACCGCGGTGCCGTTGCGGGACAGCCCACCGGTGGCGTCCACGCAGGTGCCGGTCGCGGCGTTCTTCAGCGGCCGGTAGGCGTCGTCCCAGGCGCCCGGGTACAGCTTGGGCTGCCCGGTGTTCGCCGGGTCGGCGCAGGCCGCCTCCCGCAGTTGCGGCGCCGCGTACAGCTGCGTCAGGCAGGACGCGAACGCGCCGTGCCCGCGGACGTTGGGGTGGAAGGACTGGCGGACCGAATTGGCGTCCGGCGGGAAGGGGTTGGAGACGTTCACGTACAGCCCGCGGGCCCAGGTCTCCGGCATGCACACCTCGTGCCCGTGGAAGAGCCGCGAGGAGTCGAGGTAGGTGACGCCGGCGTCCTGCGCGATCTTGCGCACACCGCGCTCGAAGGCCGGCACCGCCGTGTTGCGTCCCCAGCCGGCGTCCGAGGTGTACCCGGTGCAGCCGCCCGGGATCTTCCCCGGGAACTGCGGGTTGTCCTCGACGTCCGGGCCGATCGGGCTCGGGTACGACATCATCACGAACCGGTAGTCGCCGTCGGCGTACCCGGCGTCCCGCATCACGGTCCGCAGGTCCCGCACCGTCGCCTCGACCTTCGGCACCAGCCCGTCGACCCGGGCCTGCCAGCCCGGCTGGTACTTGGGCTCGCAGGTCCCCTGGAGCAGGAACCAGCGCTCGACGCAGTCCGTCATCACCGGCCCGAACTGAAGGTCGTCGTTGGCCCCGGCGACCAACAGCACCATTTTCAGCCGGGTATTGCGCGCCGCGACGGCCAGGCTGTCGCTCTGCACCAGTTCATCGGGGTACTGCTTGCTGCCGCCGATCCGGATGTTGCCGGTGTACGCGCCCGAGCACGCGACGTTGTACGTCACGTCCGCCGCGATGCCGGTCCGGTGGATCGCCGAATCCGGCGACCGGTGGCACCAGTTGGTGGGCCCGTCGGTCCCCGGTTCGTACGTCCCGACGCCCTCCCCGGAGATCTCGCTGTCGCCCAACGAGATCAGCGAGGTCTTCCGCTCGTCGAGCGGCCGCACGGCGGAGTCGCCGTAGAGCTTCGTCGCCTGCTGGGCCCGGATCCGCTCCAGTTCCGGCGACAGCGGCTGAACGGCCGGCCGGCCGGCCACCGTTGCGGTTCCCGCCGCCGCGCTCCTGACGCCGACGGCACTCGCACCGCCCGCCGTCACCGTGAAAGCGGCGGTCAGCGCCGCCGCCGACACCGCCACGGCGGCCCGCAACCGCCGCCCTCGCCCACGTCCGCTCCACCGCGGCCCGCGTCTCGCACGCACCATTGGGGCTCCCCTCCGGTCTGCTGTTACCGCCGGTTTCTACTCGGAGGTAGTGACCGGTGGAACACCCGGAACAGAACTGGCCGAAAGGCGCGCCACAAAATGCCGCGAGCCCGCAAAAAACGCGGGCTCGCGGAAAGGCCGTGGGGCCGTGCCTCAGGCGTCGAGGATCTGGCCCTCCCGCCGGACCACCGGCGGCTCGACGCTCCACGGGAAGTTGATCCAGTCGTCCGTGCGCTTCCAGACGTATTCGCACTTCACCAGCGAGTGCGACTTCTCATATATGACCGCGCTGCGGACCTCGGCGACGGTCCCCTGGCAGAAGTCGTGCACCAGCTTGAGCGTCTTGCCGGTGTCGGCGACGTCGTCCGCGATCAGCACCTTCTTGTCCGAGAAGTCGATCGCGTTCGGCACCGGTGCGAGCATCACCGGCATCTCCAAGGTGGTGCCCACCCCGGTGTAGAACTCGACATTCACCAGGTGAATGTTCTTGCAGTCCAGCGCGTACGCCAGTCCGCCGGCCACGAACACGCCGCCCCGGGCGATCGACAGCACGATGTCGGGCTCGTACCCGTCATCCGCGATCGTCTGCGCCAGCTCACGGATGGCTCCGCCGAACCGCTCGTACGTCAGGTTCTCCCGCACGTCACCCACGACTCTCCCAGACCTTCTCTTCGTCTCCGGGCCCGCACCGGCCCTGCCTCACACCTGCGTAAGGTGCCTCACACCTGCGAACGGTGGAAATTCTTGAACGACCGGGACGGGGTCGGACCGCGCTGCCCCTGGTACCGCGAGCCGTAGCGCTCGCTGCCGTACGGGTGCTCCGCCGGCGAGGTCAGCCGGAACATGCACAGCTGCCCGATCTTCATCCCCGGCCACAGCTTGATCGGCAGCGTCGCGACATTGCTCAGCTCCAGCGTCACGTGCCCGCTGAACCCCGGGTCGATGAACCCGGCGGTCGAGTGCGTCAGCAGCCCCAGCCGTCCCAGGCTGGACTTCCCCTCCAGCCGTGAGGCGAGGTCGTCGGGCAGCGAGATGACCTCGTACGTCGAGGCCAGCACGAACTCACCGGGGTGCAGGATGAACGCCTCGTCGCCCTCCGGCACGACCTCGCGGGTCAGGTCGGACTGCTCGACGGCGGGGTCGATGTGCGGGTAGCGGTGATTCTCGAACACCCGGAAATAGCGATCGAGCCGCACATCGATGCTGGATGGCTGCACCATCGTCGCGTCATAGGGGTCGATGCGCACCCGACCCGCGTCGATCTCGGCCCGGATGTCCTTGTCTGAGAGAAGCACGCAGACGAGGATACGCGCCCGCGCACCCCCCGCCGTACGACGAGGGCCCGGCCCCCATCAGGGACCGGGCCACAGCAACCTCACCCGACGTCGCGCCCGAAGATCACCGCCGACCTTCACCGCGACCTCGCAACCGCCACTACCGCTTGGCGTGCTCCACCGGCACCGAGTGCCGCAGCCGAGCACAGCGCGGGCAGCGCAGCAGACGCCCGGGACCGAGCCGGCCGGTGGTCTGCATGGGGAACGAAGCGGTGCTGAAGACGTGCCCCTCAGCACAACGTACGACGGTGCGCTCCATCAAGTCCCTCTCCCAACTGCGTGGACAACAAAAGCCACATTAGGGGATGAACTGGATGCGCTCGCAGGCGGCACTCCGATGCCCCACCGTACGCCTCAACTCCCGTCCCCCGCACCCGCATCCCGCCCCGAGCAACACCTCCGCGCACCCTCCCCGGCAGCACCCCCGAGGCACCCCGCCCCCTCCCCGGACATGCCAAATGCACCGCGGCGCGGTGATGGGGTAGAGTGTGCGACGACGCTCCGCCTTCAGATTTCGGGCAGTGTTACGCGGGTGTAGTTTAATGGTAGAACATGAGCTTCCCAAGCTCAGAGCGCGGGTTCGATTCCCGTCACCCGCTCCATAGTTGAGGCCCAGGTCGGAGACCTGGGCCTTGTTTGTTGTCTAGACCCCTCGAAGGCCGACGCATCCTCCGCCTGCCCTAACTCGCGGAAATGGGCTGGCTGGAGGGGCACTGGCGAGCCACGCAAGGCCCCCGAGCGCAGAAGCATCTCGAATGGCGAGACGCATTTTCCGTGACGCCCGTCACTCATTGGCGGCTGCTGCGCAAATCGGTGAGCGCCTGGGGAGCCTTGCGCGCACGTCAGTTGCATGCGCGCCCTGAGGCCGCCGAGCTGGGGCAAGTTGACGGCCCGGCCTGCGGATGACCTCAGGCTTGTACGGCATCCGCCTGCGATGCCACAGGCGCCGAGCTGGAGTTGGGCACAGATCAGGCGTCGCGCCAACAAAGAAACCACCGGCCAGCAAATCATTCTCCTCATCCGACGGGCCGCCCGAGCTATCGCACACCGTTCGGGTCACTGACACGTCCTGATCGGCATGCTGCGAAGCAACAGACACAGCCACGGGGAGGGGGCTACACGTGGAAGGGGACGGTGGTGATGACGATCTTCGGCAGTGGGCGCAGGGCGTGCCGCAGCCGCGGGGCGATCCTGCTGTGCAGCAGGCGGTAACGCCGGCGCATGGTGACGATCTCCGGCACGATGACCGTCAAGGTGAGGTCCGGGCGCTTCGCGTGCAGGGCTTCGATGTAGTGGACCAGTGGTGCGACGATCGCGCGATAGGGGGAGACCACGACTTCCAGCGGGAGGTGGTCGCCCCACAGGGTCCAGTACTGGCGGAAGCGTTCGGCCTCGTCCTCTTCGGGGCTGACGTGGAGGGCGAGTACGGGCTGGTGGAGCGAGGCGGCGTAGGCCAGTGCGCGCATGCCGGCCAGGTCCATGGTCGCGATGGGGACGACCGACAGGTGGCGGATCTCCTGGGGTGTCTCCTCGTCCTCTTCTTCCGTCCGGGCACCGGGAAGTGCCGTGGGGGACTGCGGAGTTGTCGCCGCGGACGGTGCCGCGTCGGGACTGGGGCGGGCCGGGAGGGTGGGGGTCGGCAGCTCGATGGCGTGCGGGTGCAGACGAAGCGCCTTGCCGACGGTCTCGTAGTGGTGCCGGATGCGCATCGTCACCACGAGGAACAGTCCGACGGCGAGCACGGCGACCCATGCACCCTCGGTGAACTTGGTGAGGCCGGCGGTGAGGAAGACGACGGCCGACAGCAGGGCGCCGGTGGCGTTGAAGAACAGGCTCTTGCGCCAGTGGCGGTCACGCAGGCGCCACCAGTGGACCACCATTCCGGCCTGGGACAGGGTGAAGGCCAGGAAGACGCCGACGGCGTACAGCGGGATCAGGGATGCGGTCGTGCCGTTGAAGGCCACGTAGACCAGCGTCGTCGCGATCGTCAGCAGAATGATCCCGTTGCTGAAGGCGAGGCGGTCGCCCAGGCGCAGAAAGATCTGTGGGGCGTGTCGGTCGCGGGCGAGCAGGAACAGCACGCGGGGGAAGTCGTTGTAGGCGGTGTTCGCCGCGAGCAGCAGGACCGCCGCCGTGGTGGCCTGTGTGAGGACGTACAACGGTCCGGAGCCGAAGCTGTGGTGGGCGAGTTGGGAGAGGACCGTCTCCTGGGTGCTGGGGACGACGCCGTCGAGTTGGACCATGGCGACCGTGCCGGCGAACAGCGTGATGAGTAGGCCGATCATCCAGGTCAGCGTGGTGCGGGCGTTGCGCCACTCCACAGGCTTGAATGCCGGCACCGCGTTGGAGATCGCCTCGATACCGGTCATCGCCGTGGCCCCGGAGGCGAAGGCACGCATCACGAGCAGTACGCCGACGCTCTCCGTGGCGTTCAGGTGCGGAGCCGCAGTGGGGTGGAAGCCGCGGCCGGCGGCGTCGACGAGGCCCACGGTGACGAGCGCGAACACCGCGATGATAAAGGCGTAGGTCGGCGCGGCGAACAGTGCGCCGGCCTGCCGGATGCCCCGCAGGTTCCCGGCGAGCAGCAGGGCGATCACACCGACGCCGATCGGGACGGCGTCGGTGGCGAGTGAGGGAACCGCCGAGGTGATCGCCGCCACCCCGGAGGCGATCGACACGGCGACTGTGAGGATGTAATCGGTCATCAGGCCGGCGGCGGCGATCAGTCCGGGAACGCGGCCCAGATTGTCGCTGGCAACGATGTACGAGCCGCCGCCGTGCGGATACGCGCGGATCGTCTGGCGGTACGACACCCCCACCGCCAGCATCAGGAAGGCGATCGTGGCGGCGATCGGCACGGAGTAGGCCAGTCCCGCCGCGCCGCCGAGTACGAGGACGGCGAGCATGGCCTCGGGCCCGTAGGCAACCGAGGAGAGCGCGTCGGCGGACAGGACGGGCAACGCCACCAGCTTGCGCATCCGCTCCTGCGCGATCGCCGTGCTTTTCAGGGCGGCCCCCAGGACGACGCGGCGCACGTGGTAGCCGAAGCGGCCCAGTCGGCCAGGCGGCAGCTCCCCCGCGGCCTCTTCGGGGGTGGACGGTTGCCCGCCGAGAGGCGAGACGCTGACCAGACGCCCCCACCCGACAGGCTGGATCTCCGCAGGGGACGGGAAACGGCCCAGATCGGAATCCACGGGCAGCGCCCGGTGCCACGCCTCGGGAGCCGACACCCGCCCCCATTCACGCCCCACCCGGCGCAGCAACCCCAGCTGCTCCTCGTCGAGCCCCGGCAAGGCGGCCGAAGGGCTCAGCGCACCGGAGTCCCGGCCCTCTCCACCGCCATCACTCTGCACATAAGACACATAACGTAGTGTCACCGATTGGGGCCCGTCGAAGCCGCACCTTTGAGGCGATCTGAATCCCTGTCGTCAAAGGAGCGTCGAAGTCTCGTTGGCTCCCTCACGGCTCACCGCTCACCGGGTTCGCGGTCCGTCCGAGGCTCTTCCGCGGGAACCGGGGGTGCCCGATGGGTGCCGGTGTCGATGAGGATCTGTTCGGCCTGGGTGACGTTGCCGGCCTGGACGGCCCTTGCCATGGCGGTGCGGGCCGCTTCAGGCGTCGCGTGCGGCGGGACCACCAGCAGGGAGAAGTGGTCCTGGTCGCCTCGGGTGATGAGGATGGTGTCGTCGCCGACCGGGAAGGAGTCGATGTGTACGACCCGGTCGTCGATGACCAGACGGGTCGGCAGATCCTCCCAGGCGCCGGTGTCCAGGCCGACGTGCAGGATGGGACCGATGTGCTCGGTCAGCGCGACGATCAGGCTGGGGAGCTCGGCGCCGATGTCGCGAGAACGCGGCCACCACGCACCGTCGAGAACCTGCTCGCGGGTGTGCGTGGTCACCAGCCTCAAGAGGGCCGTCCCGGGTCTGACGGCCTGGTGCACCGCCTCCGGAAGAAGCCCCGGAGGGACGCGGGAAACGTCGGATTCGGCCATGTGCATTCGCCCGCCTTCCAGGGCAGTGCGTCCGCCCGGCGAGGCGACCTCCTCACTTCAACGTACTCCGCGTGCCGGGGCACAGGCGCACCCCGCGGCGACGGCGCCGGATCCGCGTTCACCAGGAAAGTTCCTGCTCACGTACGCCGTCACGGACGGCCTTGGCCGGAGTAGAGTGAAGAGACCGGGAGTACTTCGCACACCGGCTCCCACGCCGGTGTCGTTTTCGGCGAGCAACAACACCGGGACGTTCGACGACGAGCCCCGGGGACAGGTCCGCGCCATGACCGCGACCATCGACCGCACGATCATCAGCGAGCGCGCACCTTCGCCACCGGCCCGCCTCTCCTTCACTCCGGCAGGATCGCCTCCGGGGCTCCTGGACGGCGCCTGGTGGCCCCGCTCTCGCGATCTCTTCCGCGAACTTCCCGCTCTGATAGAGGCGCTGGACGCGCGCTGGGGCCGGATCACTCATGTCACGGTGAACCCGACCTACTGGCCCGTGGTGCCGCGCAAGGTGCCGGTGGCCGGGCACACGGTGCATGTGGGCTGGTTCGCCGCAGAGCAGGATCCGAACAAGCTGATCCTCCTTTCCTACACCGCGGGCCGCTGGGACCTGCTGGTGATCCCGCCGGAGACCGATCCGGCTGCCGCCGCCCGGCTGATGTCCGCCGCGGCCACCCTTGGCGGCCTGCTGACCGCCAGCGCCCTCATGGCGAGCGAGCGCACCACCCATGACGCACAGGAGACGCTGTGGCGGGAAGAAGACTGGGAGACCGAGGGCGGAGCCGTCTCGGCGGACGAGGGCCGCGCATGACACCGACCTTTTTCTGACCGGGGGCGGTGGGTGTGACGCGACGGCATCACACCCACCGGCACGTCGTCCTGCCGTCCCACTCGAGCGAGGTCACCATGAAGTCACCGGAACTCCCCTCAGCCGGGCGCGCCGACGTACGCATCGTCGCCGCGTCCCCCGAAGCCGCCCGTCAGGTCGCAGACGTCCTCCGTCGTCACTTCGCCGCCACCGAACAGCGCAGCTACCCCGTCGACGACTCGTGCGGAACCCGCCTCCACCTCACCATCGACACCACCCACATACCGGAGCCGCCGCAGCCCTGGCTGGTATCCAGTCGATCCTCCGGGGACGCCCGCACACAGACAGACGAAATCTGAAGCCAGGGCCGGCAACGGGCGGCGGGGCGGGCGTGCTGCCGCGTCTGGCCCACAGGCGCCGAGTCGGTGCCCGGCGCGAGTGAGCAGCGATCATGGCAACACTGCACGAGCGGAAGCACTACCGCGAGACGATCATGAAGGCCCTGTACGAGACCACGGAAGGCAATCGATTCCTTGGCGTCACCGGGGCGAAACTGCGCGACGATCTCCAGATCCCCGAGCAGGATCTGGCCGCCGCCTGCATACCTGGTGGGCGAGGGGCTGGTCACCGTCGACTGGGCACAAGGAAACACCCCCGTGATGGTCACGCTGACGCACCAGGGAATCCGGCTCCTGGAAGCCGAAGAGGAGGAACGGGGCTGACGCGACGCGAAGGCCGCTTCCGGGAGCCGAGCCACCCCACTACCGCGTAATCCCCCTTACGCCGTAAAAGTGCCTCGGGCGTGGCACGAGAGGCGGGACTTCTGGCCAGCGAGAGCCGTCCACCGTCCGGAGAGCCGTCCTGCCTCTGGTGCTACGCCAACGTGCATCGACTCTTCGCCCTGCCGGAGCCCCTTCACCCCAGCAATCCACGCATTCGTCGGCAGCTTCCCCCTCTGGCGAACGACGAGGTGCCCTACGCGACGACGCTCCCTTTGCGGCCACGTCGACCACCGTGCCAGTACCGTGCCAGTCAGAGCGGTAAGCATCGGTCAACCGCGGGCCAGAAATGCAGCCGGGGACCCCGCCCCAGGTGCGTTGTTTTTGCTGGCCAGACAAGCATTGAGGCCGTGAAAGCCCCCTGATTCCCAAGCTCAGAGCGCGGGTTCGATTCCCGTCACCCGCTCCACAGACTCAGGCCCAGCCCAGGGAGATAATTCCCGAGCTGGGCCTTTGTGTTGTCCAGAGCGTTTCAGGTGTCGCGCGCCAACTCCGCACCAACTTCCCCTCGTTCGGCCGTTCAACGGCTCTTCTTCGCGCGGCCCGCACCGTCCGGTCCGGGCCGCCGGCCGTCTTCGCTGCGTGTGGCGTAGGTCGTTGGGGCGGAAATCGTCCGGGGGGCGATACACGTCAGTGTCACAAGTCGCTTGCTCGTGTGGGACTTGGTGGGGGCGGGGGCGCGGCGGCCGGGCGGCAGGTCGGGCGCGGTCGTGGGGGCGCGGGGCCGGGTCCGGCGCGCGGCCCTCGCTGAGCAGACGCACGAGCAGGGGGTGCAACGCGGCGTAGTGGTGGCGCAGCACGGTGGCGAGTTCGGGGGTCACCGCGGCCGGTGCGACGAACGCGAGCCAGACCCGGGCCTCGGTCCGGTGCGCCTCGTCGACCAGGGCGACCTCGCCCATGACGTGCTCCAGGGCCGAGCCGGTCGCGCAGGCCGCCGTGGCGCCGCGGGCGTGGGCCCGCTCGGTGCTGGCGACGGGGCAGGGCGGACCCCGGAACCACGCGTCCCTGCCCCACCCCGCCGCATGCCGGGGTGGGCGGGGGCGTTTTGCCGCGTGGGGGGTGTCGGCTCGGTTTAATGGTGGCCGAACCACCGGTGGGGGTGGGCGACTTGGGGAGGTGGGCGGAGCGCATGCGGAGTGAGGCGAGCGGCGGCGACGGTGACGGTGACGGCGGAGGTACGACCGTCCAGGGGGATCTGTCGGTGCGGGCCGAGCGGGGCGCGGTGGCGGGTGTCTTCCAGGGCTCGGTGCACCTCGAAAACCCTCGCCCGCCGGGTGCGGACCAGGGCTGACCGCACCCGGGGACTTCAGTCCGACCGTCCACGCCACCACCTCCGTTCTGTCCTCGGCCCACGGCGCCGCCTTCGGGCACGTGGAGAACCTCCACTACCACCCGACGGGGGCCGGGCGGGCGCCGCTCGGCTGGCCGCACCAGGTGGGCGTCGTACCGCCCGAGGCCCACTGCTTCCAGCCGCGTGACGCCCGCGGCGCGGGGGACGATCCGGCGCCGTGCCGGATCCTGTGCGGGCTGGGCGGGGCCGGGAAGACGCAGTGGGCCGCGCGGCTGGCGCGGGAGGCCCAGCGCACCGGCGCGGTCGCCCTCCTGGTGTGGGTCACGGCCAGCACCCGGGAGGCGATCGAGTCCGTCTACGCCCAGGCGGGCCAGGAGGTCGCCGGGGCCGACCCGACCGATCCCCGGCGCGCCGCGCAGCAGTTCCTCTCCTGGCTGCAACGGACCGAGCGGCGCTGGCTGATCGTGCTGGACGACGTCGCCGATCCGGCGGACCTCCGGGGGCTGTGGCCACCGCACCGTCCACAGGGGCAGGTTCTGGTCACCACGCGCCGGCGGGACGCCGCCCTGATGGGGCAGGGCCGCGCGTTCGTCGAGGTGGGGGTGTTCACCCCGGACGAGTCCCGCTCGTACCTCGGCACGAAACTCGCCGCCCACGGACACCGGATCACCGACGCGGCGGCCGCGGAGCTCGCCGCGGACCTCGGCCACCTCCCCCTGGCGTTGGCCCAGGCGGCCTCCTACCTCACCGATCAGGGGCTGTCGTGCGCCGAGTACCGGCGGCGGCTCCGCGACCGGCGCAGGTGCCTGCCCGACCTCCTGCCGGAGCACGGTGAGCTGCCCGACGACCATCGGGAAACCGTGGCCGCCGTCTGGGAGTTGTCGATCGAGCGCGCTGACCAGCTGCGGCCCCGCGGGCTGGCGCGCCCGTTCCTGGAGATGGCCTCGGTGCTGGGCCCGCACGGCATCCCGGCCGCGGTCCTCACCGGCGAACCCGCGCGGGCCTACGCGGGCGGCTGCCCGGTGCCGGACGCGACCGGGGACGGGGCGGAGGAGGGCCGGTACGACGACGTGCCGGTCGAGGACGCGCACGCCGCGCTGCGGTGCCTGCACCGCCTCAGCCTGATCACCCTGGACCCGGACGACGCCCGGCAGACGGTCCGGGTGCACGGGCTCGTCCAGCGGGCCACCCGGGAGTCCCTGGCCCCCGAGCGGCTGGCCACGGCGGCGTACCACGCGGGCACCTGCCTCCTCCTCGCGTGGCCCACCGCGGCCCACGAACAAGGCGGGCCGCTGGCCCGGATGCTGCGCGACAACGCCGATGCCCTGTACGACATCGCCGGTGAGGCCATGTGGCCGCTGCACGGCTACTACGCCTTCAACCAGAGCGCGGACAGCTACGGCTGCGCCGGTATGCAGTCCAAGGCCGTCGCCATGCTGGAGGAGCTGCGCACGTCCGCGCTCCGCCACCTCGGAGCCGATCACGCGTACACCCTGAAGGTGCAGTACAGGCTGGGGTACTGGCGGTCCCGCAACAAGGACGCCGACGCCAGTGACGCCCTGGCGGACGCGCTCGAAAGCCACCGGCGGGTCTACGGCGACGACCACGTGCAGACCCTGGCGGTCAAGGGCCACCTGGCCGAGCTGCTGGGACGCGGGGGACTCCCGCACGGCGCGGTCCACGTCTTCGAGGACATCCTCGACACACTCCTGCGCAGCCATCCCGACGAGCGCGTGCGGATCCTCGAAGCCCGCTGCCAGATCGCCTTCTGGAACGGGTTGGCGCACCAGGACCCGGCGCAGATCCCCGTCTTGGAGCACTTGCACGACGCCCTGCTCGCCGAGCTCGACGCCGACGACGAGCTGGTGCTCACCTCCGCCCACAACATCGCGGCGCTGCGCGGTGAATGCGGAGACCCCGCGGGGGCGGCCGCCCGGCTCGAAGAGGTCGCCCGCATCGAGGCGCGGACCCGTGGTGCGGACCATCCGGAAAGCCTGACGACCCGTCATAACCTGGCGTTCTACCGGGCGAAGGCCGGCGACCTCGACCGGGCCGTGGCGGAGCTGAGCGCCGTACTGGACGACCGGCGGCGGGTCCTCGGCGAGAACCATCCGAGCACCGACAACACCCGCGACAAACTGGCCGAACTGCGCGCATCGGCCGGGTGAGCCCCCTCCCGGACGGCCCGGAACGGACTTACGGCACGCTTAAGTATATTTATGCCTCAAGCGATCCGAGGGGGACAGTTCGTGATGCGCGTGATGGTCGTCGACGACGAGCCGCTGCTGCGGATGGGGATGCAGCACATCCTGCGGGCGGAACCGGACATCGAGGTTCCGGTGACCTGCGAGGGATGGGAGGCGGTGGCGGCCGTCGAACGGCACCGTCCGGACGTCGTCCTGCTCGACATCCGGATGCCGCGGGTCGACGGACTGTCGGTGCTCGCCGAGCTGCGGGCGCTGGCCGATCCCCCGGTGGTGGCGATGCTGACGACGTTCTCCGCGGACGAGGACATCGCGGCGGCGCTGCGCGGCGGGGCGGCCGGGTTCCTGCTGAAGGACACCGCGCCGCAGGAGCTGACGCATGCCGTGCGGCTGCTGGCCGCGGGCGGGACGGTGCTGTCGCCGACGGCCGCCGACACCGTGCGGGACGGGTTCCTCAGCTCGGTGGCCGGGGCGCCGCCGGCCGTGGGGGCGCCCCGGACGGCCGGCGGGGCGGCCGGGAGCGGACTGACCGAGCGCGAACGCGACGTGCTGGCACTGCTCGCCGAAGGACTGTCCAACGCGGAGATCGGGCGGCGGCTGCTGATCAGTTCGTCGACGGCCAAGGACCACGTCAGCGCCATCCTCACCAAGCTGGGGCTGGCCAACCGGATCCAGGCGGCGGTGTACGCCCACCGGCATGCGCTGACCACGGGCGGTGCGGCCGCTGTCGGTGGGTGATGAGGCGGCCGCGGGGCACGGTGGACGCGGCGGCGGTGACGCTGGCCGCCGTGGAGATCCCCACCGTGTGGAGCCTGATCGGGCCGGTGGAGCTGGTGCTGTACGCGGGGACGGCGCTGCTGCTCCTGGCGCGGCGCCATCTGCCGGTGCCGGTACTGGTACTGACCCTGCCCGCCGCGGTGACGGGGCTGCTGCTGGCACCGATGATCGCGATGTGCCAGGTGGCCTACGGCACGGACCGGCGGGCGGTGACCGGGGCCTGCGCGGGGTTGCTGTTCGCGGTGGCGCTGGTTCCGTGGCGGCCGTCGGAGGCCGAGGTGTGGTCCTTCGAGGACGGGCTGCTCGGGGTGATCTCGTCGGCGCTGCTGGCGCTGGGACCCACGGCGCTGGGGGCGTTGGCCCGGACGCGGAAGGAACTCACCTCGCGCATCGAGGAGTTGACCCGCAGTCGGGAGCGGGAACGGGAGCTGTTGGCACGGTCGGCGGTGGCGGAGGAGCGGACCCGGCTGGCCCGCGAGATGCACGATGTGGTCGCCCACAACGTCAGCCTGATCGCGGTGCAGGCCGGGGCGCTGCGGAGCACCACGGGCGAGGACGCCGCGCGGGAGACCGCGGCGACGATCGGGGAGCTGAGCCGCGGCACGCTGCACGAGCTGCGGACGCTGGTGGGGGTGTTGCGGAGTGGGTCGGCGCCGGGCCCGGTGGCGGCCGGTGAACCGGCGTCGGAGGGGCCGGGGTTGGCGGAACTGCCCGGGCTGCTGCGGGCCAGCGGGGACCACGTGCGGTACGAGGGGGCGGCGGCCGGGCGGCGGTGGCCGGCGCCGGTGGAGCGGGCCGCGTACCGCATCGTGCAGGAGGCGGTGACCAACGCCCGCAAGCACGCGGCGGGGGCCGGGGTGACGGTGGCGCTGCGGGACGGCGGTGCGCGGTCCGCCGCCCCGGCGGGCGGGACGCTGGTCGTCGAGGTGCGGAACGGGCCCGGGGGCGCGGTGGCGCCGGACGGCGAACGACCGTTGCCGTCGTCCGGGTTCGGGCTGGTGGGGCTGCGGGAGCGGGCCGAGCAGCTCGGGGGTCGGCTGGAGGCGGGGCCCACCGACGACGGCGGCTTCGTGGTGCGGGCGGCGCTGCCGGCTCGGACGACCGCTTAGGGCCGGTCCGGTGGATCAGGCGGGTGGATCAGGCCGGTGGATCAGGCCGGTGGATCAGGCCGGTGGATCAGGCCGGTGGGCCGCTTCGATGGTTGCGGCGCGCGGCGGGCCGGTGGGTGCGTAGCGCGCGGGGCCCCCGCCGATCGGCGGGGGCGCAGAGCAGACGGTCGGCGGATGTACCGGGGCGTCCCTGGTTGGCAGCATTTCGTGGGGTTCGACCCGCACGACGTCGGCCCCGCCCTGAGGAAAGCAGGGCGGGGCCGACTCCCATGGCCATGGGCTTTTCAGGATAAGCACGTCCTTTGACCACGGGACCGGTACACCCGGTCCTGGGAGGTATCTCATGAAGAAGTCCTTCAGCCGCGCGGCCGTTGCCGGCGCCAGCGTCGCCGTCGCCGGTAGCGCCCTGCTGTTCCTGGGCGTTGCTGCCCCGGCCGTCCTCACCGCGTTCTTCGGCTTCACGTCCGCGCAGGCGACCGGCGCCGCGACCGCGATCATGGCCGGCATGGACGTCGCCACCGCGCTGTCCATCTTCGGTGGCGCCACCGCCGTCGGTGGCCTCGGCCTCACCCTGCTCCGCAAGGCCGTGGGCAAGAAGGCCATCGTCAAGTAACGCCGTCACCGGGGTCGCTGCGCCGGCTTCACCGCCGCGCGGCGGCCCCGGTCGTACCGCCGGGACACTCCATGGCAGCGCTCGTCACCTCCGAACACCACGCGGCACACACGGCGCCGGACGGCCCCCCGGGCCGGCTCGGGACCCGATTCCTGGGCGGCTGGGGACGCCTGCTGCGCCGACAGCGGGCCGCGCTCGTCGTCGGCAACCTGCTGTGGCTGGGGCCCATCGCCGCCGGCTGCGCCCTGGGCGACCGGCTCGACTTCGGCGTCCGGCCGCGCACCGTGCCCGCCGGCGGCGACCTGTGGTGGTCGATCGTCGGCACCAACGCGGGCGTCGCCCTGCTCGCCTTCGCCGGGGTCCTGACGTTCGGGCTGGCCACCATCGCCTTCAGCCTGGTCTCCGGGCTGCTGACCGGACTGGGGATCGCCCAGGCGACGGCGGTGGCCGGATGGGGCGACCTGGCCCGGCACGTTCTGCCGCACGCATGGCTGGAACTCCCCGCCATCGGGATCGCGGTCGGCGCCGGTGTGGTGCCGTTGATCGCGGCCGCCCGGTGGCTGGCCGGCAGGGGAGGGGCCCGGCCGTCGCTCCGGGACGTACTCGGCGACGCCTTCGGGCTGCTGGGGACGTCGCTGTTCCTGCTCCTCATCGCCGCAACGATCGAGACCTGGGTGAGTACCTGATGCACACGACGTCCCCGGAACGGGCCTCGGCCCCGACCCCGGCCGCGGACGGCGCCGGCGACACCACCGGCGACACCGCCGGCGCGGGGGCGGCGCATCCCGCCGATCCGGCGCCCGACGCCCCGCGGGGTGCCGCGGTCGCCCGATGGGCGCAGCTCGGCGGGCTGGTGGCCTGCGGTGTGCTGCTGCCCGTACTGATGGGGCGGTTCTGGGACCTCTACCGTTCCGCCGCGGCGGACAAGCTGCCCCGAGGGACCGCCGGACAGTTGGACGTGGCCGCCTGGGCGGCCTGGGCGACGAGTTGGCTCTTCAACGGCGTGGCGTACGGGGTGCTGGCCCTGGCGCTGGGTGCGCTGGGCGCGGCCTGTTGCCGCTGGGCCGGGGCGACCGGCGACTTCCGCGGGCTGCGGTGGACGGTGGGCGCGGTGGCCGCCGGCTATCTCGCCCTGCGGCTGGCGGTGTTCCTCGTACTGTCGCTGGCGGGCGCGGACGACCGTGCGCTGCTCGACTGGCTCTCCGCCTCCGAACCGAGTCTGCTGCTGCTCTGGGCCGCCACCGCCGTGGTGCTGCGCCGCGCGGCGCCGGAACTGCGGCCGCTGCACACCGCGTGGTGTGCGGGCGCGCCCGCCCTGCTGCTCGGGGCGCTCTTCGCCGTGCTGTGAGCCGCGCGGCACCGGCGCCGCGCGGCTGCCGGGACCCGCGCCCGCCGAGAGAAAGCCCCCGGCCGTGAAGGCCCCTGCCGAGAGGAAGCGTCCCCCCACATGACCGTGCCCCGCGCCGCCACCGCCTCGACTTCCCTGCGGTGGCGGCGGTTCGCCGTGTGCAGCGTGCTGCTCAGTGCCGCGATCGCCTGGTGCCGGGCGGCGCTCTACACCGTGCAACGGGACGAGGTGCGGGCCGCGGTCGCCGGGGCGCCGCGCCTCGCCGACGCCAACCGCCCGTTCGTCGCCGACGCCCAGGACGTCCTCCAATGGGCGTGGTGGGGCTTCCCGGTACTGCTGCTGGTGCTGACCGCCGTCGCCCTGGTGCTGCGGATCGGACAGTTCCTGCTCATCGGTGTCAGCGGCGCGGTGGGGCCGGCGCTGGCGGCGAGCGGGTTCCTCTTCCCGGGGACCGGTCCGCTGCGGGCGCTGGCGGTGGCGTTCTTCGTGACGCTGCTGTGCGCGGTGACCGCGACGGTGCTGCCGGGGCGGCCGCGATGACCGAGCGTGCGCCGGTGGCCGACGGCGCGGTGGAGCGCGGGGTGCGGGTGCGCCGCGCGGTACGGCGGCAGGTCCGCGCGGTGGTCGCGCTGGCGCTGGCCGACGGGCGGCGCAGGCTCAACTTGCTCCAGGGGCGGGCCACTCCACGGTGGGCGCAGATCGCCACCGTCGGCTGCTTCGTTCTGGGGGCGATGGCCGCGCTGGCCCTGGCGGTCGGTGCCGGGCTGCTCGCCGCGCACACCCTTCCGCTCGCCTCCGCCGATCCGGCCGGGCTGGCGCGGTACGCCTGGCTGCCCGCGGTCCTGGTGGTCGTCGCCATGGCCGCCGGGGCACGCCCGAACGAGGTCCGCCTGGTGGCCGACCCGCCGGACCGGGCGGTGCTGCTGTCGCTGCCGGTCACGCCCGGAGCGCTGTTGTTCGTGCGGGCGGTGGGGCCGGCGCTGGCCGCGGCCGGCGGGGCGGCGGTGACGGCCGGGGCCTTCTTGACCGCCTGGCTGGGCGGCTCGCCGGCCGGCAGTCGGCTGCTACCGGCGGCGCTGACGCTGACCGGGGGACTGCTGCTCGTCGGGCTGGTCCTGCGGCTGACCCTGACCGGGCTGCTGGCGCTCGCCCGGGACGGTGCCGCCCGGCTGCGGACCCTGCTGCTGGCCGGCGGCGCCGGGGTCGCCGCGGGGCTCGTGGTGGCCCCGTTCACCGCGGGGTTGCGGGAGCACGGGCCGCTGGCCCAGGCCGTGCCGCGGCTCGCCGGGCAGGCGCTGAACGCCGTACGCCCCACCTGGTGGGACGCGTTGGTGGGCGGTGGCGCGCCCCGTATCGCGGCCGTCTGCGCCGCCGTCGCGCTGCCGCTGGCCGGTCTCGCGGGCGGGCTGCTGCGGCGGGCCGCGCGCACCCGCGTGCTGCGGGCCGACGGCGCCGGCCCGGTACCCGGCTCCGCGCCGTCCGGGCAACTGCCGCGGGCCCGCGGCAGGTTCCGGTGGGACGGGCTGCACCGGCGGTCGGTGCTCGGGGTGTTCCTCGCCAAGGACCTGCGGGCGGCGCTGCGCGGCCCGACGGCGGCCACCCTCGGGCTGCGGCGCTGTCTGCTGGGCGGGGTCGCGCTGCTCGGCGCGGGTGCCGGGCATGTGCTGGGCACCGGCGGCGCGGGCCCGCTGGCCGTGCCCGCGGTCACCGCGGTGGGGGCGCTGGTGGGCGGCGTCCTGCTGGTGGCCGACGAGGCGGTGCAGGTGGCCGGCGTCGAGGCGGAGCGCACGGCCTGGGACGCGCTGCGGCAATCTCCCCTGTCGACCGGTCAGTTGATGGTCTGCAAGGCGGTGTCGTTCACGGTGACCGTGCTGGGCTTCGTGGCGCCGGGGGCGGTCGGCTGGGCCCTGCTCACCGGCGGGACCGGCCCCGACCTCGGCCCGCTGCTGCTCACCGCGCTCGCCGCGGCCTGCGCCGTCGGGGCGGCGGCGGTGGCGACGTCCACCGTGATGCCGCCCGCCGAGCACAGCGGCCAGGGGCGGGTCACCCGTTCCCCCGCCGCCGGGGTGCTCCAGGCGACCCTGACCGGCGCCGTCATGCTCCCCACCATCGCGCTGTTCCCGCTGACGCCGCACGAGGCGCCGCTGCTGCGCGCGCTGCCGCCGTTGGTGACCTGCCTGGTGCTGGGGGCGGCGGGCGCGGTGCTCCTGGCCCGCTCCGCGCGGCCGCGGCGCCGGCCGGGCGCGGCTCCGCCCTCCTCCGCCTGCGCACCCGCACCGGGCCGGCCTCCGCACGGCTCCGCAACCACCCCCCTCGATCGAAAGGCGACACCACGGTGATCACCCTGCGCGGGCTGACCGCGGAACACGGCGGACACCCGGTACTCCGGGGCGTCGACGCCGAGTTGGCGGTGGGCGAGTTCGTCCACCTCATCGGGGAGAACGGCAGCGGCAAGAGCACCCTGCTGCGGGTCGTCGCCGGACTGCACGCGCCCGGCGGCGGCGACGTGCGCATCGGTGGCCACCGACCGGACGCCCCGGAGGCGAAGGCGCTGCGCGGCTTCGTCCAGGACGACCCCCCGCTCTACGACTACCTCAGCGTGCGCGAGCAACTGGCCTTCACCGCCCGCCTGTGGGGGTTGCGGCCGGCCGCGGCCCTGACGGCGCTGGAGCGGTTCGGCGCCAGCCAGTGGGCCGACCACCTGGTCCGGGAGCTCTCCCTGGGCACCCGTAAGAAGGTCGGGCTGGTCGCGGCCACCCTGCACGCCCCGCGGCTGGTCCTGCTCGACGAGCCGTTCAACGGCCTGGACCACGCGGCGGTGGACGCGCTCACCGCCCTGCTGGCGGAGTGGAAGCAGGAGGGCCGGACGGTGCTCGCGGTCAGCCACGACCACCACGGGTTCGACGACCTCGTCGACCGCCGGATGCGGCTGGACGGGGGGCGGTTGGCGTGATCGACCTCCAGGGCCTGACCAAGCGCTACGGCGACCGGACCGCCGTCGACGACCTCACCTTCCGCGTCGAGCCCGGCGCGGTCACCGGCTTCCTCGGCCCCAACGGCGCCGGCAAGTCCACCACCCTGCGGATGGTGCTCGGACTGGACCGCCCCACCGCGGGCCGGGCCACCGTGCTCGGCCGGCCGTACACCGCGATCCGCTACCCGCTGCACGAGGTCGGGGCGCTGCTGGACGCCCGCGCGCTGCACGACGGCCGGACCGCGCACGGCCACCTCCGGGTACTGGCCGCCGCCAACCGGATCCCGGCCCGCCGGATCGATGCGGTGCTGGCCCAGGTGGGGCTCCAGGAGGTCGCGGGCACACGCGTCAAGGGCTTCTCGCTCGGCATGCGGCAGCGGCTCGGCATCGCGGCGGCCCTGCTCGGGGACCCCGCCGTGCTGCTGCTGGACGAACCGATCAACGGCCTGGACCCCGAGGGCATCCGGTGGGCGCGCGACCTGATGCGCCAACTGGCCGCCGAGGGGCGGACGGTCCTCGTCTCCAGCCATCTGATGAGCGAGATGGCGCTGACCGCCGACCGCCTCGTCGTCATCGGCCGCGGCCGGCTCCTCGCCGACACCACGGTCGAGGAGTTCGTGGCCGGGCACGCCCGTCGGGTCGTCCACGTGCGCACCCCGCACCGGGACCGGCTCACCGCGCTGCTGACCGGGGCCGGCATCGCCCACGACGCCGCGGAGGAGGCCCTCCGGGCGTACGACACGGACGCCGCGACGGTGGGCGAACTGGCCGCTTCGGCGGGCCTGACCCTGCACGAACTCCGTCTCGAACACGCCTCGTTGGAGGACGCCTACCTCGGCGTCGTGGCCGCCGCCACCGAATACCGCACCGCCCACCGCGGCGACCCGGCCGTCCCCCCGCCGCACCAGGGAGCCTGACCCGTGCCCGCACCCACCACCGTCCCCGCCGGCGCCGCCTCCGCACCGCCCGGCGCCGCCGCCCTCGCCCGCGCGGTGCTGCACGCGGAGTGGATCAAACTCCGCACGGTCCGCTCCACGTTCTGGTCGCTGCTGACCGCCGCGCTCCTGACCCTGGCCACCGGCGCGGCCCTGTGCCTCCTCACCCGGTACGCCGCCCGGGAGTTGGAGCCCGCCGACCGCGCGGCGCTCGACCCGACCGCCACCAGCCTGTCCGGCATGGTCCTCGGCGAGTTGGCGATGGTGCTCTTCGGCGTCCTGGCGGCCTCGGGCGAGTTCGCCACCGGCATGCTCAGCACGTCCGTCCAGGCGGTGCCGCAGCGCGGGCTGCTGCTGAGCTGCAAGGCCGCGGCGGTGTTCACCGTCGCCCTGCTGACCGGCTGCGCCACCTCGCTCACGGCCTTCCTGACCGGCCAGGCCGTCCTCGGCGACCTGGCGACCTCGCTCACCGCTCCGGGCGTGCTCCGCGCCGTCCTCGGCGGCGGCCTCTATCTGGCGATGCTCGCCCTGTTCGCCCTGGGCGTCGCCACCGCCCTGCGCCATCCGCTCCTCGCCCTGGGCCTGCTCGTCCCTCTCTTCTTCCTCGTCTCCCCCCTCCTCGGCGCGCTCCCCGCCACCGCCCGCTTCGCCGCCTACCTCCCGGACGCCGCCGGCTCCCACCTCACCGAAGTCCACCCGCCGGCCGACGGCCTCGGCCCCTGGCCGGGCTTCGCCGTCCTGGCCCTGTGGGTCGCCGCCGCGCTGGCAACGGCCTACGTGACGCTCAGGGCGCGGGACGTACGACAGGGGTGAGCGCCGGGCCGGAGGTGCCCGCCCGCTCCGTCGCACCCCTTCGCGTTCCGTGATCAACGGCACACATACTGCGCGGTAACAAGCGCGGGCCCGCGGGCCTAGAGTGTGCGCCGTTGGCCGGCTCGGGGCCGGTTGGTCGGTACGAGGTGGGAGGCATGGTGCGTTCTCCGAAGGACTTTTTCCGTCCGTTGGCCGTGGGGGCTCCGGAGCCGGTGCGGGACGTGCCGTTCCGGCCGTCACGGATGATCCACTTCTTCGATCCGGGCAATCCGCGGATGGCGGCCAAGGTGCCGGACATCGCACCGGACGTCGATGTGCTGCTCGGGAACCTGGAGGACGCGGTCGCCGCGGACCGCAAGGAGGCGGCGCGGGCCGGGCTGGTCGAGATCGCCCGCGGCACCGACTTCGGCGCGACGCAGTTGTGGACGCGGATCAACAGCCTGGACTCGCCGTGGGCGTTGGACGACCTGCTGACGCTGGTCACCGAGATCGGCGACAAGCTCGACGTGATCATGGTGCCGAAGGTCGAGGGCGCCGAGGACATCCACTACGTCGACCGGCTGGTGGCCCAGTTGGAGGCGAAGGCCGGGGTGCGGCGGCCGATCCTGCTGCACGCCATCCTGGAGACGCCGCGCGGGGTCGCCAACGTGGAGGAGATCGCCGGGGCCAGCCCGCGGATGCAGGGGATGTCGCTGGGGCCGGCGGACCTGGCGGCGAGCCGACGGATGAAGACCACCCGGGTCGGCGGCGGCCACCCCGGCTATCTGGTGCGCCAGGATCCACAGCCGGGTGCGGCGGACGCGCCGCGGGCGGTGTTCCAGCAGGACCTGTGGCACTACACGATCGCGCGGATGGTGGACGCCTGCGCGGCGCACGGGATCCTGCCGTACTACGGGCCGTTCGGCGACATCAAGGACACCGTGGCGTGCGAGGACCAGTTCCGCAACGCGTTCCTCCTGGGGTGTGTGGGGGCGTGGAGCCTGCACCCGGTGCAGATCGGGATCGCGAAGAAGGTGTTCTCGCCGGCGCCGGACGAGGTCGCCTGGGCGCGCCGGGTCATCGCGGAGATGGGCGACGGGACGGGCGCGGTGATGATCGACGGGAAGATGCAGGACGACGCCACGGTCAAGCAGTGCCGGGTGGTGGTGGAGCTCGCCGAGGCGCTGGTGGCGCGGGATCCCGCACTGCGGGCGGCGTACGCGGCGGCGAGCGGCGAGGGAACGGAGTAGGGCCATGGGTGCGACGGGCGAGACGCCGGCGGGCGTGCGGGCGCGGCGGTCGGTGCTGTACATGCCGGGCGCCAACGCGCGGGCGCTGGAGAAGGCGGCGTCGCTGCCGGCGGACGGGCTGATCCTGGACCTGGAGGACGCGGTCGCCCCGGACGCCAAGGAGGCGGCGCGGGAGCGGGTCGCGGCGGCGGTGGCCACCGGCGGGTACGGCCGTCGGGAGGTCACGATCCGGGTCAACGGGCCGGGCACGCAGTGGTTCGCGGACGATCTGCGGGCGGCGGCGCAGGCCGGTCCGGACGCGGTGGTGGTGCCGAAGGTGGAGTCCGCGGACACCGTGCGGGAGGTGGAGCGGCGGCTGGAGGCGGCCGGCGCCCCGGACCACACGGCGATCTGGGCGATGGTGGAGACGCCGCGGGCGATGCTGGACGCCCGCGCGGTGGCCGGCGCGAGCGAGCGGCTGACGGTGCTGGTGATGGGCACCAACGACCTGGCGAAGGAGCTGCACGCCGCGCACGTGCCGGGCCGGGCGCCGCTGCTGACCGGACTGTCGCTGGCGCTGCTGGCGGCCCGCGAGGCGGGGAAGGCGATCCTGGACGGGGTGTTCAACAACGTCAAGGACCTCGCCGGGTTCGAGGCGGAGTGCGTCCAGGGCCAGCAGTTCGGGTTCGACGGGAAGACGCTGATCCATCCCTCGCAGATCGAGCCGTGCAACCGGGTGTTCGCCCCGGCGGAGGCGGAGGTGGACCGGGCCCGGAAGATCATCGAGGCGTTCGAGGCCGCGGCCCGGGAAGGCCGCGGGGTGGTCACCGTGGACGGGCGGATGGTGGAGAACCTGCACGTGGAGGAGGCGCGGCGGGTGCTGGCACTGGCCGCGGCGGTGGCGGACTCCGGCCAGTAGGGCGTCGCCGACTCCGATCCACCGGACCGGCCCCGGGCCCTGGGCCTGGGGCCGGTCCCGGCACGCCGGCTCCGGTCAGGCCGGGCGGAGCGTCAGGGCGGGGGCCGGGTCGGTGGTCAGGACGCCGGGGGCGAAGCCGCGGGCGAGGCGGTCGAAGAGGCTTCCGAGCCAACGGGCGTCCACGACGGAGGCGTGCCGCAGCCGCATCCGGTGGGCCTGGAAGGGGACGATCCGCAGCTCCCGGAGGCGGCCGGTGCCGGGCTCCAGGGCGGCGAGGTAGAGCGGACGCAGGTCGTCGCGGTAGCGCTCGTAGCCGGTGATGCCCTCGTAGTCGTCGATGAAGTCGCCGCACCCGTGGAGGATGAGCTTGCCCGCGTACACCTCCACGGGGCGCGGGTGGTGCGCGGAGTGGCCGTGGACGAGGTCCACACCGGCGTCGATCAGGGCGTGCGCGCAGGCGGTCTGGGCGCGGGGCACGGTGTAGCCCCAGTTGGAGCCCCAGTGCACCGAGACCACGGCCAGGTCGCCGGTCCGTTTCCGGGTGCGGAGCAGGGCGGCCGCCGCGGCGGCGGCGGCCGGCGTGGGGCCGTCCGCCCAGTGCACGCCGCCGTGCCGGGCGGTCGCGGCCCAGGTGCGGGGGATGCCGCTGGACGGCATGCCGAGGGCGAGGACGAGCAGCCGGTGACCGTCGGGCAGGGGGACGATCGCGGGGCGACGGGCCGCCTCGGCGTCGGCGCCGGCGCCCGCCGTGCACAGGCCCGCGGCGGCCAGGCTCCGCAGGGTCTCGGCCAGCCCCTCCCGGCCGAAGTCCAGGACGTGGTTGTTGGCCAGTACGCACACGTCGGGGCGGGCGGCGGCCAGGCAGGGGAGATTCGCCGGGTGCATCCGGTAGTGGATCTGCCGACCGGGGGCGAAGGTGCCGTGCCGGGTGACGGAGGTCTCCAGGTTGAGCACGCGGGCGGCGGGGGCGGCGGCGTCGAGGGCGGCCAGGGCGTCGCCCCAGGGGTAGCGGACGTCGACGGGGCAGGGGACCGGACCGTTGGCCGTCTCGGCCAGTCCGACGTAGATCCGGGCGTCCTGGACGTACGGTTCGCGCAGTTCGGGGTCGCCGGGGCAGGGCAGGATCTGGTCTACTCCGCGGCCGAGCATCACATCGCCGCAGAGTGCGAGGGTGACGGGATCAGCGGTCATCGACGCACACCGGCTTCCTTTTCCCAGGTTAGGGGCCGGACGGCCTGGTGGCCGGGCGACCGACGGGGCGGTGTTTCACGTGAAACGGCGTGTTTCACGGGAAACGGCGCGTCCCTCGTCGGTGGCCGGTCCGAAGCGGCGGCGGTAGGCGGACGGGGTCAGGCCGGTCTCGCGGCGCATCAGGGCGCGCAGGTGGGTCGCCGTGCCCAGGCCGCTGCGCCGGGCGACCACGTCGAGGCGGCTCTCCCCGCGTTCGATCAACCGGCAGGCCAGCGCGACCCGTTCGCCGGTGAGCCAGGCCAACGGGGTGGTGCCCAGCTGGGCACGGAAGCGGCGGTGCAGGGTGGCCGGACTGACCGCGGCGCGGGTGGCCAGGTCGAGCACGGCGAGCGGGCCGTCCAGGTGCTCCTGGGCCCAGGCCAGGAGCGGGGCGAGCGACTCGTCCGGCACCCGGGGCACCGGGCGGTCCACGAACTGCCGCTGGCCGCCGTCCCGGTGGGCGGCGAAGACCAGCCGGCGGCTGACCGTGTTGGCGATCTCCGCGCCGTGGTCGCGGCGGACCAGGTGCAGCCCCAGGTCGAGCGCGGCCGCGCTGCCCGCCGCGGTGAGGATCTCGCCATCGTCCACGAACAGCACGTCGGGTTCCAGGTGGACGGCGGGGAAGCGGGCCTGGAAGGCGTCCGCCCACTGCCAGTGGGTGGTGGCCCGGCGGCCGTCGAGGACGCCCGCCTCGGCGAGGGTGAAGGCCCCCGTGCAGAAGCTGACCAGCCGCGCGCCGCGGGCATGGGCCCGGCGGACCGCGTCGAGCAGGGCGGGGCGGCGGGGCACCTCGACGTCGGGTCGGTGGGGGACGATCAGGGTGTCCGCGGTGTCGGCCGCCGCCAGACCGGCGACGCCGGTGAGGGTGAAGAAGCCGTCGCGCATCAGGGTCCGCGGCTCCGGCGCGCAGAGCGCGAAATCGTAGAGGTCCCGGCCTATTTCGGGGCGCTTGAGGCCGAACACCTCGATCGCGCAGCCGAGTTCGAAGGGGTTGGTGTTCTCGTCGACGACGGCGACGACGCGGTGCGGTGTGCGCTGCGGTGCGCGGTGCGGGCGGTCCGGTGCGCGGTCCGGTTGCGAGGATCGTTGCGGCATATGCGATTCCTAGCACTCACGGCGGCCGGGCGGACCGGACAGGATCGGATCATGAGCACACACACGAACCAGCCGCTGGAGCTCGCCGCGGCGCTGGCCTCCTTCGACGCCCTGTGGAGCCCCCGGATCGTCACCCGGGTCAACGACTACGACGTCCGGGTCGCCAAGGTCGCCGGCGAGCACCTGTGGCACGCCCACGACGACACCGACGAGTTCTTCCTGGTACTGGAGGGGGAGCTGTTCATCGGGTTGCGGGAGGAGGCGGGAGAGCGCACGGTCCGGCTCCCCAAGGGCGCCGTCTTCACCGTCCCCCGGGGCACCGAGCACAAGCCGTCCGCCCCGACCGGCGCCTCGATCCTGGTCTTCGAACCCACCGGGACGTCGACGGTCGGCGACCGGCACGAGGAGATCCCCGACCACGTGGACGCGACCACGGGGCACGCGCTGGCGTGACCCGCCCGAGGGCGACCCGGTGGCGACGCCGCCCGGGTCGCCCTCGCCGTAGTCGCGGGGCCGGGCCGTCGCGGGGGAGGGCCCGGCCCCGCCACCCGGATCCGTTCCGGCCGGGCGGTGGTGCACGGCCGCGGGGTGCGTGCGGGCGCACGCCGCGCGCAGCGGGAGGCGCGGCGTCCAGGGCGGTGAGCATCGACGCGGCGGTACGGGAACGGGGATGGCCTCCGCGGATCCCGCCCGCTCCCGGGCCCGGGCGGGACGGGCGGGTGCTCACCGCCGGTGCGAGGTGCGGCCAAAGGTACGTCTGGGGCGCGGCCTGGCGGCCATGCCGGACACGTCAGGCGATGGACGGTCAGTGGCCGGATTCCATCGATATGGGGCTTGCGGGGGCGAGCGTCCGGGCCCGATCGTGAGCCCCGCAGCTCCCCGCCGGGCGCCGTCCACGCCGCCTCGTACGGGACCTCGTCCGCCGTCCTGCACAAGGGAGTTGAAGCCACGTCATGCGTCGTGTGTCCGGTCCCGCCGCCACGGTCGCCGTCGCCGGCGTCGAGTTCGGCTGGGGCAGCTCCGGCAAGCTGAGCGCCCTGCTGACCGCGCTGTGCGAGCGGTCCGAACGTCCCCTGCGGTTCGTCGGCCTGGCCTCCGGACTGGGCCGTCCGCTACTGGCCGGGCAGGGGATCGAGCGATGGTACGACCTGCCGGCCACGGCCGGGCCGGCCCGGGCCGCGGTGGCCGAGGTCGTCCGGGACGAGCGGGTCCGGGCCGCACTGGTGGTGCTGGACGGCGCCGCCGCCAAGGCGCTGGAAGACGCCGGGGTGCCCACCGTGTTCGTGGACAGCCTGCCGTTCCTGTGGACCGAGGGGGACCGGGACACCCTGCCGCTGGAGGTCTCCGCGTACTGCGCCCAGCGGTGCCCCGAACTCCCCGACGCCTGCCGGAGCGTACTGGGATCCGTCCGGGATCTCCGCTGGGTCGAGGCGGTCATCGGGAGCGCCGGGCCGGTCCCCGCCCGGGCCCGTCGGTCCGCCCCACGGCCCGGCGGGAAGGCCCTGGTCAACCTGGGCGGACTCCGGGCCCCGGGACTCGCCGACTGGACCCGGTACCCGGGGATCGTGGTACCCGCCGTGCTCGCGGCGCTGGCTGCGTACGGGGCCAGCGAGGTGCATGTGGCCGGCAACCTGCCGCGGGAGCTGGTCGAGCGGCTCGCGGCCGGGATGTTTCACGTGAAACCGGAGACCGGGCCCGTTGGCCGGCCGATGACGGTGACCGCCGGGGCGCTCCCGCACGGGGAGTTCCTGGCCCGGCTGGCCGACTGCGAGGTGCTGCTCACCTCCCCCGGGCTGACCACGCTGTTGGAGGCCGGCAGCCTCGGCGTCCCGACCGTCTGCCTGCCGCCGCAGAACCTCAGCCAGATCTTCAACGGGCGCTTCCACAGCCGGGCCGTGGGCGCCGACGTCCGGGTCGTCTGGCCGTCCACGGTGTTCGCCGAGGAGACCGCCATGGCGCTGCGGTCCGGCGGCGAGGACGCGGCGCTGCGGGTCGTCTACGACGGGATCGCGGCGGCGTACGGCGACGGGGAGACCAGCGCCAACGGCGGATACCCGGAGCCGCACCGCGCACCCGGAGCCGCCGGGGCGAGCCCGGAGGTGGTCGCCGCCGTACGGGACGGCGTGCTGACCGCGCTGCGGACCGCCGGGCGGGGGGCCGACTGGGGCGGGCTGACCCGCGGCATCGGCACCGGAGGCGCGGCGCAGGTCGCCGACGCCGTGCTGGCGATACTCGCCCGGGCCCCGCTGCCCGCCTGACCAGGCCCCGGCCTGCGCCCCGCCCGGCCCCGGGCTCCCGTCTCCCCTCCACCGCCCCACGGCGCTGCCCTGCCCTGCCCAGGAAGATCCCTCCACCAGGAAGATTCCGCCGCCATGTCCGCTGCCCCGTCCGAGGTCCTGCCCGACGCGCCCACCAGACGACGTCCCCGCTACCTGTTCATCCGGATCCTGGAAGCCTGCAACGCCGACTGCTTCATGTGTGAGTTCGCGCTCTCCCGCGACCCGTTCCGCTTCTCCCCCGAGGACTTCGCCGAACTGCTGCCCAAGGCCCGGGCCGCCGGGGTGGGGTACGTCCGGTTCACCGGCGGTGAGCCGCTGATGCACCGGGACGTCGTGGACCTGGTGCGGGCCGGTACCGACGCCGGCGTGAAGATGTCGATCATCACCAACGGCATGCTGCTGCCGCGGATGGCCGAGCGGCTCGCCGCGGCGGGACTGGCACAGGTGATCGTCAGCCTGGACGGCGCCTCCGGCGCCACCCACGACGTCTACCGGCGGTCCCCCGGCATGTTCGACAACGGGCTGCGCGGGCTGCGGGCCGCCGCCGCACTCGGCGTCCTGCCTCGGGTCAACACCGTCGTCGGACCCCACAACTACGCCGAGATGCCCGCACTCCAGCGGGTGTTGACCGAGGCCGGGGTGCGCCAGTGGGAACTGTCCGCGCTGAAACTGGACCGCTCCATCAGCTACCCCGACCCGGACCACGTGCGAGCGGTGTGCGACCCGCTCTACGCCGCCGACCCGGCCACCGTCCTGGTCCCGCTGGGGAAGCGGTTCTACGGGGACACCCCGGAGGAACAGCAGCGGTACTTCACCGCGTCGGTGACGCCGCGGGCCTCCCGACCGCTCTGCCACGTCGTCGACGACGTCATCTACATCGACGGCAAGTACGGGCGGATGTACGCCTGTAGCTGCCTCCCGCACCGGGAGGACGACGGCGGCCCGGGCGGCGCCCCGCTGCGCGAGAACGGGGCGATCCACCTCGACACCCCGGTGTTCCGACGCCATGCGGCGCACTTCCGGGAACAGGGGCCGCAGTCGTGCGGCGGCTGCTCCACCACCGCCGCCGGCTACAGCGACGACGTGGCCCGGCTCGGGGCGGTGGCACCGTGGCGGTACTGAGGACCGACGGGGCCCCGCCGACCGGCGACGGCCCGGCGCGCCACCGGGTGCTGCTCGTCTCGCGCGACGCGGAACTCGATGCGGTGCTGGCCCGGCGACGGATCGCGGCCCACCTGAGCGAACTCCGCCCGGTGACCCTCCCCACCGCCGACCCGGCGGCCACGGCACCGGACCACGGCGAGCCCGTGGAGGTGGCACTGGTCTGCGACGACCCCACCGCCACCGGGCGACTGCTCGGCCGGGGCGTCCCCGTGGTCCACCTGCGGTCCGGCCACCGGCCCGAACCGGCCGCCGACGCCGCACCGGTGGACGCTCCACCGCCCGGCGCGCTGTGCCGGGTGCACCGGCCCGGCTGGCTGCCCGGACCGTGGCCCCCGACCGCCGGCACCCGGCCCACCGGCGCCCTCGCCCCCGCCCGCCCGGCCCGCGACCGGCGGCGCACCGGCACCCTCCTGCTGCTGTCCCTCTGGGGCGTTCCGGCGGACCGGGCCGACGCCTACGCCGCGGAGGTGCTGCGCCCGCTGGTACGCGCGGCGGTGCGCCGGACGGGCAGCTGCGAGGTGGTCACCGACACCCGGAAGGGGGCCGTCCGGGACGCGCTCGGCGGGCTGACCGGCGTCCGGGTCGGCCGGGCCGCCGACGCGGGCGTGGACCCCGACGCCCTGCACGCCCGCGCCGACGTCTTCCTCACCTCGCCCACCCTGGGCGCCCTGACGCTCGCCCAGGCGCGGCGCGCACCGCTGGTGTTCCTGCCACCGCTCGGGGCGGCCCAGCAGGACCTGGCGGAACGGGTGGCCCGGGCAGTGTCGGTCCCGGTGGCCGACAACCCGGACGACCCGGCGCTGTGGGCGCCACCCGGGGGCCCGGCGGCCGACCCCTGGCACGACCTCGACCCGGCCGCCGACGACCTCCGCGGCGCCCAGCGCGTCGCCCGCACCCTGCGCCAGCTCTGCCTCGCCCCCCTGTGACCGTTCCGCCACCACGGTCCGCCCCGCCTCCGCGCACCACCCCGCTCCGCTCCGCTGCCAACCAGGAGTCGCCATGTCCCGCACCGCCGGCGAAACCGGCCCCGCCGCCCACCCGCCGGAACCGCCAGGAACCAGCGGCGCGCCAGCCGCCCAGGTCGACGGCCCCGCCCCCGCCCGCCCCGACATCCCCGACGCCCAGTGGAACGACTGGCGTTGGCACATGCGCAAGCGCCTCACCAACGTCGAGAAGGCCCGGGACTGGCTCACCCTCACCCCCGGCGAGGAGAAGGCCATCGCGGAGTCGGCCGGGAAGTACCGGTGGAGCGTCACCCCGTACTACGCGTCCCTGATGGACCCGCTCGACCCCACCTGCCCCATCCGGCAGCAGGGCGTGCCCGCGCTCGGCGAACTGGCCGAGTACTCCGGCGCCGAGGTCGATCCGGTCGGCGACATGTTCTACCGGAAGACCAACCGCGTGGTGCACAAGTACCCGGACCGGGTGATCATGCTGGTCACGGAGGCGTGCCCGGTCTACTGCCGGCACTGCACCCGCAAGTTCCACACCACCGACGTCTCCGGCACCTACTTCCGCGACGACGAGGGCGAGTCCTACGAGGAGGACCTGCGCTACATCGCCGCACACCCGGAGATCCGCGATGTCCTCCTGACCGGCGGCGACCCGCTCTCCTACCAGGACGGCAAGCTGGAGCAGATCGTCTCCGGGCTGCGGGCGATCCCCAGCGTGGAGATCATCCGGATCGGCAGCCGCTTCCCGGTGCTGCTGCCGCAGCGGATCACCGACGAACTGTGCGAGATGCTCGGCCGGTACCACCCGGTGTGGCTGAACACCCACTTCAACCACCCCAAGGAGATCACCCCGGAGGCCGCCGCCGCGGTCGACCGGCTGCTGCGGCACGGCATCCCGGTCGGCAACCAGACCGTGCTGCTGCGCGGCATCAACGACGACGTCGCCACCATGCGCACGCTGATGACCGAGCTGCTGCGCATCCGGGTCCGGCCGTACTACCTCTACCACTGCGACAACGTCACCGGCGTCTCGCACTTCATGACCTCCGTCGAGAAGGGCTGGGAGATCATGGAGGGCCTCCAGGGACACATCACCGGCTTCGGGGTGCCGCAGTACGTCCTCACCACCAAGATCGGCAAGATCCCCCTCGCCCAGCCGTACTTCACCCCCACCGAAGGCGGGCTGCTGCTGCGCAACTACCGGGGCCAGGAGATGGTCGTGGACGCGTCCGTGCACCCGCTCACGGAGGCCGATCTGCGATGAGCCTCGACAAACGGCTGGGGCAGCGCTTCCTGCCCTACGGAGCCAACTACCTCGACTGGTCCGACATGGCCGAGCTGGCGGAGGCGGTCGGCCACGGCGTGCTGTTCCGCTACCAGACCGAGAACGAGTCCATCGCCTCCCGACTGGAGCGCCGGGTCGCCGAACGCCTAGGGGCGGCCCATGTGTTGGCGGTCCACAACTGCACCGAGGCGCTGCGCCTGGCCCTGGTCTCCACCCGCCCGCGCACCGGCGACCTGGTACACATCCCCGCCACCACCTTCGTCGCGGTCGCCGGGGCGGTGCTCGCCAGCGGACTGATCCCGGTCCTCGTCGACGTCGACGCGTCGCTCTCCCTCGACACCACGCTGCTGCCGCCGGACGCACAACGGGTCATCGTCGCCCATATGGAGGGCACGGCGGCGACGCTCCCGGAGGGCGTGCCGTACGTCATCGAGGACAGCGCCCAGGCGCTCGGCGCGCGGTTCCCCGACGGTCGGCACACCGGCACCCGCGGCTACGCCGGCACCTTCAGCTTCCACCACAACAAGGTGCTCACCTCCGGCGAGGGCGGACTGGTCACCACCAACGACCCGGCCGCCTGGCACACCATGCGCTGCTACCACGACCACGGCTCGGCGCGGGTCCCCGGCCGCTATCCCACCTGGAACGCGGACGCCTACTACGGCGAGAACTTCGTCACCAGCGAGGGCGTCGCGGCCATCCAGTACCAGCAGTTCCGGCACCTGGACGAGCTGCTGGCTGGCCTGGAACGACAGCACGCCATGGCGATGGAAGAGCTGCCGGCCCGCCGGGACCTGGAGGTGCTGCCGCGGGCCGCGGGCGACGTCAAGATCAGCCTGCGGTTCCGCTGGGAGAGCCGGGAGCTGCGGGACGCCGCGGTCGCCGCGCTCACCGCCAAGGGCATCGCCAACTGGACGCTGGGGAAGTACCTGTTGCCCGAGCACCCGGTCCTCACCGGACGGCACTCGCTCTACGCCGACGGCTTCCCGTGGAACCTCGCACCGCAGGGACAGCCGCTGACGCTGAGCCGGGACGGCTTCGCCCGGACCCGCGACCTACTGGAGCGCACCCTGTGCGTCCCCCTGTCCCCCGAACTTCCGCAGGCCGAACAGGCCCGCGCGGTACGAACGGTGCGCGAAGTCCTGGAGGCGGTATGAGCGACCGACGGCGCCCGGTGTTGCTGATGGCCGACGACCGGGCCACCTCCTTCACCCGGTACGCGGCCCGGGCGCTCCCCGACGACCTGGTGCTGCTGCGGTTCGCCGAGGCCCGCCGGGACCTGTCGGACGACTACCTCCGGGAGACCGCGCACCTGCCGGCGTTCTGGGTGCGGGAGGGCGTGCCACTGGCGGAGGAGGCGCGCCGGTACGCGGAGTGGACCCGCGGGCTGCCGCAGGCGCCGGACCGCTTCTGCAATCCGTCCGAGCCGCGGCAGGCGGTCGCCCAGCGGTTCGCCGCCCTGGCCGGACTGCCGCACCTGTCCGAGCGCCAGGTGCGGTGGGTGCGCGACAAGGGCGCCATGAAGGACCGCTTCCGTCACCTGGGACTGCGCACCGCCCGGTACGCCCGGGTCGCCTCCCCCGTGCAGGTGCGGGACTTCGCCGCCCGGTGCGGCTGGCCAGTCGTCCTCAAGCCCACCGACTCCTTCGCCTGCGTCGACACCTACCGGCTGACCGGTCCCGCGGACCTGGCGGAGCTGTCCGGTGCCGCCTTCGGCGCCCGGGACCGGCTGGTCGAGGAGTACCTCGGCGGCACCGAGTGGGAGGTCTGCGCGCTGCTGCACGGCGGGGAGGTGCTGGACGTCTGGCCCAGCGCGATGCCCTGCCGCCCGCTGGACATCGTCGACGGCGCGATGAACGCCAACATCAGCGTGGCCACCGACGAGGTGCCCCGGATCGCCGCCACCCCGGACGCCTCCCGGACCGCACTGCACGCCCTGGTCCAGCGGATCGCCACCGGCATGGAACTCGACCACGGCTACGTCCACATGGAGTTCTTCGTCATCGACGGGGAGGTCTACGCGGGCGAGATCGGCCTGCGGATCGCCGGCTGCGAGATCACCGCCAACCACGGGCACGCCTACAGCTTCGACGTCTTCGGTGCCACCCTCGACGTGTATCTGGGCCGCCGCCCGGAGCTGCGCTACGGGGCGCGGCGCTGCGCGGGCGATCTGCTGCTGCCGCTGCCCGGGTCCGGAACGGTCCGCACGCTCACCTCCCGGGAGGAGCTGCTGCGCATCCCCGGGGTGCTCGACGCCGTTCTCAAGGTGGGCGCCGGCGACCCGGTGGCGGCCCGACGCGCCTCGCACAACGCATCCGGCCACGTCCATGTGTCAGGAGCCACGATCCGTGAAGTGGAAGACCGTATGCGCCAGGTTCTCGACGCCTTCACGATCGAGGTCGTCCCGCGGGTTCCGCGCCCTGCTGACCCGCCGCCAGGTGGCAGGACCGGCCTGCTGGAGCGTGATCGCCCGGCTGCCCGTCTATCTGATGTCCCTGGCCATGGTGCTGCTGGTCCGTGAACAGGGCGGCAGCTACGCCCAGTCCGGGACGGTCGCGGCCGCCTACACCGTCTGCATGGCGGTGGGCAGCCCGCTGATCGCCCGCCGCGCCGACCGGGCCGGCCCGCGGGCGGTGCTGATCGGCACCGGCCTGGTCCACCCGTCCGCGCTGGCCGTCCTCGTCTGGGCGACCGAGCCGGGCGGCTGGGCGCAGCCGGCGATGGCGGGGCTGGCCGGCCTTGCGCTGCCGCCGGCCAACTCCGTGATGCGGTCGCTGTGGGCGCGGTTGCCGCTGGCGGACGACGAGCGCGAGCTGGCCTACCTCTGGGAGGCGCTGCTCACCGAGGTACTGGTGGTCGGGGCGCCGCTGCTGCTCGCCGGCCTGATGCTGGCGGGCTCCGCCGGGCTCGCGTTGACCGCGGCCGCGGTGACCGGTGGCGCGGGCGCGCTGGGCCTGGCCGCCACCCGGGCCGCGGCGGGCGGCGGCCGGCCGGCGCCCGCCGGCGCGGACGACGAGCCGGCACCCGGCGTCCTGGGTCCCTTGCGGAACCCGGCGCTGCTGGCGCTCACCGCGATCATGGCGACCTGCGCGGTGCCCATCGGTCTGATGACGCTGGCCATCCCCGCCTTCGTGGACGCGCACGGGGCCCGCGCCGGCACCGGCCTGGTGTACGCCTGCTGGGGCGTGGGCAGTGCCCTCGGCGCGCTGTGGCTGGGGCGGGCGCAGTCCGAGGTGGCGGTGCACCGGCGGTTCCCGCGCCAGGTGCTCGGCTACGCCCTGGGCACCGCACTGCCGCTACTGGCCACCTCCGAGGTCACCCTGGCGGTCGCGCTGGCGCTGGGCAGCGCCCCCATCGCGCTGGTCTCGGCGAGCGAGATGTCGCTGGTCAGTGCGGTCGCCGAGGAGCGGCTGCTGACCGAGGCGTTCACCTGGGCGTCGCTGGCGACGGTGACTGGGGACGCGCTGGGCCAGCAGGTGGGCGGGCTGCTGATGGCGCCGCTGGGGCCGCACGGGGTCTTCGCGGCCGGGTGCGCGGTGGCGCTGGCGGGCGCCGTGCTGGCCTTCGCCTGCCGGGGGCTGCTGGCCCGCGGCGCCCGGCCGGTCCTGGCGGAGGCGCTGGCGTGAACGGCGCGCCGCCGACGGAGGCACCGTTTCCCGTGAAACGACCGAACCGGCCTCGGTTTCACGTGAAACAGCCGAACTGGCCCTGGTTTCACGTGAAACGGTGCGCCCGGCCACCGCCACCCGCCACACCCATGCAGCCCCTCCCGCCCGCCCCGCCCCGCGAGAGCCCGCCCCCATCCGCGTACGAACACGAGGTGTCCCCCCATGAAGCCTGCCGCCACCGAAGAGCGGAACCCCGGCCCCCGGCCGGACGGTGCCCGGCCGGACGACGCCCTCTTCCGCCCGGTGAGCACCGCCGAACTCCCCGGCGCGGTAGGGGAGTTCCTGGCCGATCCGGACCGTGCGGGGCTGCCGGTACCGGTCGAGGGCCGCCCCGACCTGGCGGAGAGCGCCCGTCTCGCCGCCCGCCTCTACACCGCCGCCCGCACCCCCCGCCCGCTGGACACCGGCATCGTCCTGGGCGCGAAGGAACTCCTCGACGGCACCGTGGAGTTGGCCCGCCCGCTCGCCCGGACCTGGCTGAGCGAGGACGAACTGACCGGCGACGCCGCCGGGTTCGCCCGCCGCCACCCGGGCACGCTGCTGCTCGTCGGCACCTACGACCGGCTCACCCTCGATCCCGTACGGGACCTGCTGCTGGCCACCTACCGGGGGCGGGAGCGGGCGCTCACCCTGCTCAGCGGCCGGGACGGGGCGTCCGTCGCCTGGAACACCGCCAAGCAGTACGCGGTGCCGGCCGAGGAGGTCGACGCGCTCGGACTGTTCACCGACACCGACCGGCCCCCGCACCTGCCCGGCGTCCGGGTCTTCGACGACCGGGACTTCGAACGGACCGACATCCAGGCGGAGATCCTCGACACCCGCTGGCGCCGGGTGGTCTTCCAGGGCCACGGCAAGGACGACAGCGTCAACCTCGGCGAGTTCACCATCTGCGGCCGGAACGCCGCCGTCCCCGCCCAGCGCGGGCTGCTCGGCCCCCGCTGTGCCTACGGGCTGCCGTGCTACAAGCCCGAGGACAAGCTCGTCCCGCTGCACCGGGTGCCCGCCGTCGAGGTGGTGCTCAGCGCCTGCAACAGCGGCCCGCTCGCCGACCTCGCGCTCTACGACCCCAAGTACCAGCTGCTGCTCAACGCCCTGGACGGCCCGGCCCGCACCGTCGTCCCGGCCGTCTCGGTCCACGACTCCGACCGGCCGGAGAACGTCGCCTGGATGCGCGCCGCGGTCGGCGGCGCCGACTCGGTGGACGCCCTCAACGCCAGCCTGGCCGGCTCCCACCCCTATCCGGCGTTCATGCGCCACGGCCTGCCCGCCGACCCGGACCGGACGCCGTCCCCGCCCGGCCCCGCCGACCACCGACCGGACCCGCTGGTCCTCACCACCGGCCGCCGGCTCACCGCCCTCCTCGCCTCCGGGCTGCTGCCGCCCCAGAGCCCGCTGCGGCCCCGCCTGACCAAGCTCGCCCGCAAGGTGGACCTGTGGGCGGCCCGCCCCACCCACCTCGCCGACCAGTCCCCGGCCGAGATCCGCACCTCGCTCGCCGCGGACCTGCAATCCCTCGACCACGTCATCGCCGAGCAGGTCACGAAGAACCCCGAGCACGAGATCATGAACTACCCGGCGCACTTCGGGGACCGCAGCACCCTCGATGCGGACGTCCGCGAGGCCCGCTGCCACTGCGGGCGCCCCGCCCAGGAGTTCACCCGACGCGGCCTGCTGCCGTACGTGCTGGACACCGTCTGCACGGTCTGCATGCGGTGCGGCGACGTGACCTTCCGGGTGCCGGACGCCCCGGCGTTGCTGGCGTACGCCGCCGACGAGGTCGAGCAGGGCGGCGTCCTGGAGGTCCGGGCCACCCTCACCACCCCTCGCCCCGGGCCGGTCCGGCTGGGCCTGTTCGTCCCCAGCTACCTGCGCGAGGACACCGTGGTCGAGCCGGCCGCCACCAAGGTCCGGGTCCCCGAGGGCGAGCCCGTGGACGTCCGCTTCCGGATCCGCTGCGCCCCCGACACCGCCCCGCAGGCGTACTACTTCACCGTCTTCGCCGTCCAGGACCTCGCCGTCTCGACCGCCCGCCGCCACTTCGGGGTGGTCCCGCCGCGCGACTGACCCGCACCCGGCACCACCCGACCCTGCCCACCACGAGCCCCCGCACGCCCCGAACCGGACCGGACGCACCGCACCGCCGCACACCACCCGCGGCACACCACCACCGCACCGACGAAGGAGCCCTGCCATGGAGAGCCCGACCACGGAGCAGACGAAGCCGGCCATCGAACTGATCGAGACCGACGGCGAGGTGACCCTGAGCATCGGCGGCGAACAGGCCATGCAGGCATGGGAGCGCGACCTGATGTGGGCCAGCGCCGACCTGCTGTGCCAGCACGGCCACGACTTCTACGAGGTCGGGCTGGGCCTCGGCCTGTCGGCGCTGCGCATCGCGGAGAACCCGGCCACCCGCAGCCACACCGTCCTGGAACTCTTCGACGAGGTCGAGGAGTTGTTCCGGGCCCGCCACCCCGAACTCCCCGGCAACCTCGCCATCGAACGCGGCGACTTCTTCCAGCGGGTCTTCGAGCTGCCCTCGGAGAGCATCGACGGGATGTTCTTCGACCCGGCGCTCGACATGGACGTCTGGAAGGACGCGGACCTCTGGGCCCGGACCATGCCCGAGGTCGTCCGGATCCTGCGCCCCGGCGGCGTCTTCATCCCGTTCTTCAGCACCAAGCCGGAACTCCGCTGGCAGTACCTCCCGCACTTCCGCACCCTGCGCGTGCACCGCCACAGCTACACCGCGTACGACACCACCGAGTACACCCACGGCACCAGCGGCGACGCCTACATCCAGTGCTTCCAGAAGGACTGAGCCGCCGGACCCACCGCGGGGCCCGCCCCCGCGGTGCGGCCGGGCCGTCTCTCTCCGGGCGGCCCGGCTCCCGGTCTCACCCCGCGCAGTACACGTCCTGCCGCGGCCGCTCGCCGTCCCTCAGGAACGCGGTCACCGTCCGGTCCCCGCACGCGTTCCCGTGCGCCAGGTACACACCGTGTCCGCCGCGGTCGACGGTCACCATGCGGGCCCGCTCACCGAGCGCCGCCCGCATCTTCTCCGCCCCGAAGTACGGCGTCGAAGGGTCCCGGAGGTTCTGCACCATCAGTACGTTGGCGGGTCCCCGGTCGGTGATCCGGACCGGCTTGTCGGCCGGCCGGTCCGGCCAGAACGCGCAGGGCGTGACGTTCACCGGCATCCCGGCGGTGAGCGGGTGCCGCACCCGGTCGGCGGCCACCGCCCGCCGATAGGCGTCCGGATCCCGCGGCCAGTCCACGTCGTTGCAGATGGTCGCGGCCCACACGGCGGCATCCGCGTCGGGCAGCGGCCCAGCCGCGTCGGCCGGCAACCGCGGGGTGGCGGCGGGGTCCTGGGCCGCCTTGATCAGTCCGGCCAGCCCGGCGAAGGCACTCTCGTCACCGTAGAGCGCGGTCTGCATCGCCTGCCGCAGCCGGTCGCCGGTCAACGGCGCCCCCGGCACGTTCGACGGCTTCGGCCGCCGGTCCAGCTCCGCCGCGAGCGCGAAGAACAACGGCCTTACGTCGGCGGCCCGCCGGGCCAGCCGCAGCCCGTCCGCGGTCCGCGCCGGGTCCGCCGCCCAGGCCGCGAAGTCGGGGAACCGGTCGTCCGCCGCCCGCGCCATATTGGCCAGCCAGCCCCGCTCCACCCGCTCCGGATCCGGATCGCCGGTGCTGTCCAGCACCCACCGGTCGGTCCGCCCCGGATGGGTCTGCGCGTACACCGCCGCCACGTACGTCCCGTACGACACGCTCCAGGCGGACAGCTTCTCCTCACCCAGCGCCTGGCGCAGCCGGTCGATGTCCCGCACCTCGTTGGCCGTGCTCATGCTGCGCACCAGCGCGCCCCCGTTGCGCGCGCACGCCTCGGCGATCCGCCGGGACCGGGCGACGTTCTCCGCGATCCCGCCGTCCGCCGCCGGCCAGGACCGCAGCGTCACCAACTCCCGGTCCGCGGCGTCGAGTCCACAGCCGGCCTTCGTGCTGCCCCCCACCCCGCGCGGATCCAAGCTGACCAGGTCGTACGCGCCCGCCATCTGCCGCTGGAGCGCCACCCCCCGCTGCGCCAGCCGGCTGACCCCGGAGCCCCCCGGTCCGCCCGGGAGCACCAGCAGCGTGCCGCGCCGCGCCGCCGGTCGGTCGCTGCGCACCCGGGTCACCGCCAGCGCGACCTGCGGTCCCGTCGGGTCCCGGTAGTCCAGCGGCACTGGCAGTTCGGCGCACTCCTGCCCCGCCGGCCCACCGGTGCGCTCGCAGGCCCGCCACGCGAGCCGGGGCGCCGCCGCGGCACCGTTGCGGTCCCCGTCCGCGGCCCGGGCGCCCGACGCCGCGACGCTCACCGTCGCCGCGGCCAGCACCCCCGACAGCCCCAGCAGCAGCACCCGCTGGGCCTTCAGTCCCCTGTAACTCGTCATGTTCCCAGGCTTGTTGAGGCAGCCCGGTCGGCCCATCCGGTGGACCGCCCACTCGTGGTGGGGTTTTCCCCCGCCCCCGCCGCCCGCACCGCCCCCGCGGGACCGGTCGGGAGCATTGGGCCACCCGGCTGAATATGGCCCGTGAGCGTTTGGCTCCCTGCGGGTTCTCAGGGCCGCGGACGGACAACCACAGGACGATACGTCTGGGTTCAGCAGGCCGATCGGGCAAGGAGCGTCGTGAAAAAACTACTGCAGGCGGGAACCGTCGCCGGGGCATGCGGTCTGGTGTTTTTCAGCACCGGAATCGCGGAGGCCCAGACCACCACTCCGGACGGTTCGCTGCTTTCCGCGGTGGCGGGTGCCGACGTCGGCACCATCACCAGCATGATTTCCGGCGTGACGTGCGACAACCGCCTCGCCGATTTCAATTACCGCTCCCCGGCGAACCGGTCACCGCACCCGTGCATCAACGGGCCGGTCCGTAGCGGCAACAGCAAGAACAGCAACAACTACCTCAACCGCGGCAACCCGGTGAACAGCGGAAACATCGAAACCGCCGCCGGTTCCACGAACAGCCTGAACTCCGCCACGGGTTCGGAAAGCGGCAGCCGGAACGACATTTCCCGGATTCTCAAAATCATCCGCTGAGCCCGTTCCGGCCCTGGTCCGGAACGTCTCCGAAAAACCCGAAGGCCCCGGAATCCCCGGGGCCTTCGGATCGTGGTGCCCGCCTAGAGATGCAGGCTGCCGCCCTGTCCAAGGCGCTGCTGGTTGGAGCTGCCCGAGGTGGCGCCGCTACCGGTGGACCCCGAGTTGTTGGAGCCGCTGCTGCTGGTCGGGCTTCCGCTGCTGCTGGGACTCCCGTTGATCCAGACGTTCTCCGCGTTCTTGGTGTTGCCGCTGTTGACCGGGCCGTTGATGCAGAAGCGGGCCCGGCTCTCGCACCGGAATCCGGCGACGAATCTGTTGAAGGTGTCCCCGCTCGCCTCGAACGGGCCGTCCCCAGACCCCCACGCCATGGCCGGCGACGCTCCGCCGCCCACCAGGAGCAGGCCGAAAAGACCTGTCATCACCCATTTCATGCGACGTGCTCTCTTCACAGTGCGATCCTGCCCCTCACGATTGGGAAACCCCGCAGTCTTGCTACCGGCAGTCCGCACCTCGACCAAGCCGACGGATCGGCCGGTCTCCCGCGTTCACCCTGAACGCCCACTGGATTCACCATGACGGCCCTCCTGAGCCGCGTTCCGGGAAACGTACGACGGTCGTCCGGAGGCGGCGAACGGGCGCCGGTTCGGGCTGCAAGGTCGCGGCAAGGGCCCTGTAAGAGCGCTGCAAGGAAAGCGCAGGGGTTGCCGGGCACGTCCTGTCACGGACTGTCCTCAACCGACATTCATGGGGGAAGAGTTGTCTGCGACATCGACGGTCTCGGCGCTGATCCAACGAGGTCAGTGGTCGACCGTGCAGGACTGTAAACGCGTACTGGTGGTGGCGCACACCCTGGCGTACGCCCAACGCCTGGCGGAGGTGTTCGGCCTGCTGGAGGCCGATCTGCGGGTCCAGGTCGTCTTCACCGCCGCGCCGCACGCCTTCGGCGACGGGGTGTCCGCATACCTCCGGGGGCTGGGCATCGCGACCGTGCCCTGGGAGCAGGCGATCCGCACCGAGTTCGACCTGGCGCTGGCCGCCGGGTCCCGGGGCGTGCACGAGGTACGGGCACCGCTCGTGCGGCTGTCGCACGGTGCCGGCCACATCAAACTACTGCGGGACGCCTCGACGCTGGCGCCCGGAGAGCCGCGGCCGCCGGGAATGATGAGCCGGCAACACCTGATGCGGGAGGGCCGGCTGGTGCCGGCCGCGGTGGTCTACTCCCACGACCGGGACCTCGCGGAGCTGGCGCGTTCCTGTCCTGAGGCGCTCCCGGTGGCGCATGTCGCGGGGGACCCGTGCCACGACCGGATCGCCGCCGGAATGCTCCGGCGCGAGCGGTACCGCACGGCGCTGGGCCTCGCACCGGCCCAGCGGTTCGTGGTGGTCACCTCGACCTGGGGCCCGACGTCCACCTTCGGCCGACTCGATGCCCTGCTGCCGCAGTTGCTGCACCAACTTCCCGAGCCCGACTACCGGGCGGCGCTGCTGGTGCACCCCAACGTCTATGCCGGACACGGGGGTTGGCAGGTGCGCAGCTGGCTCGGCGCGTGCCGACGGCGCGGCATCGCGGTGGTACCGCCCGAGGCGGACTGGCAGGCCCCGCTGATCGCGGCGGACTGGGTGATCGGCGATCACGGGTCGCTGACCGCGTACGCCGCGCTGACCGAGGCCACGGTGCTGCTCACCGCCGGTCCGCGCCGCGAGATCTCGGCGCATTCGCCGTTGGCGGCGCTGGCCGCCACAGCACCGGTCCTCTCGCCGTCCCACCCCCTGGCCGAGCAGTTGCGGTACGCGGCGGAGCTGCGCCGCCCGGACCAGTACGCGCAGGCCGCGGCCCGGCTGTCGTCGGTGCCCGGCCAGTTCCACCGGCGGATGCGGACGCTCCTGTACCGGCTGCTGGAGTTGGGGGAACCAGCCTGCGCCCCGGTCGTGCCGCCGGTCCCGCTCCCGCCGCCGCTGGAGGAGTGGACGGACCCCGGCCTGGGAGCCGCCCGATGACCGGGAAGGCCGGTCCGCTGCCGCCCGTCGCCTGGTCGACGGTCCGCTTCGGCGCCGGCGCCGGTGCGGCGGCCGGCGTCCCGGTACTGGTCGGCTGGCGCTCCGCGGACGGTGCGGGCCGGGCCCGCGCCCGGCTGCTGGTGTGCCAGCAGGCACTGGAGCGCGGCCCCGTCCGCCCGGCCGGCGTCGGCGTACCGGACGTCCATCTGTGGGCCGACCCCGACGGCGGGCCGGACGGCCGCTGGGCGGAGTTCGCCGATGTGCTCGTGACGCGGACCGCGCTGCCTCCCGAGGCGGCCCGGCAACGCGCGAGGGCGCTGCTGGTGCGCCATCCGGGCTGTCTGGTCGCGGTGGTCCCGCACACCGCGGCGGGATGCGCGGTCGCGGTGCGCGGCGCCCCGGTGGCGTGGTGCGCGGGGCCGGGCGCCCCGCCGTCCCGGCCACCGGTGCCGCCCTGGCTGGTCGGCTCGGTGCTGCATGGCTGGCTGGCCGCGGGCGGCCCCTTGGGGGCGGTGCGCGCCGTCCTCCCCGTGGCGCCGACGCGGGCGGCACGGCGGCAGCTGGGGGGCGTGCCGCACGGCTGACCCGGTCGGCCGGAGCGGGCGGCTGCGGCGCCGTTCACAGGTGCCGCAGCCGGTCCGTCAACCGCTCGGTGTCCGAGGCGCTCACCGGGGCGTAGAGGTCCCGGGCCGCCGTGTAGCAGCGGGCGGCCTCGACCCGGTCGCCGCGCTCCTGGGCGGCCTGGCCGAGCCACTCCAGTGAGCGGCCCTGCCAGTGCTGCGAGCGGGCGCCGGCTTCCCGGAAGCCGGCCAGGGCCGCCCGCAGCCGGGCGGTGCCCGCGTCGTGCTCCCCGGCGCGGACCAGGGCGTGGCCGAGGAGGGCGAGGGCGCGGGCGGCCTCGTAGTGCTCCTGTTCCTCGGTCAGCTCGGTGTGCGCCTGCCGCAGGTGGCGGACGGCCGTATCCGGGTCGTCGGCCGCCAGGGCGGCCTCGACGAGGCGGATCCGGGAGAGCGCCGCGCCCCTGCGGTAGCCGAGGGACTCCCGTAACCGCAGGGCCTGTTCGAAGTGGTCCCGGGCCTGGGGGAGGCGGTCGGTCCGCAGGGCGAGGTGGCCGAGTCCGTTGAGTGCCTGGGCCTGCTGGCGGACGTCTCCGTGGGCGGTGGCGTTCTCCAGGGCCAGGGCGTACCACCGGGTCGCTTCCTCGTGGTGTCCGGCGTCCCGTAGGCCGATGGCCCCTGAGGTCAGCATGCGGTCCTCGGCCTCCCGATGGCCGTCGCTGCGGGCCGCGGCCAGTCCGAGGCGGTGCACCTCGATCCACGACTCCGTCGGGCGCAGCCGTAGGAAGAGGGGCCAGAGGGCGTCCACCAGCATCCAGCACCGGGTGTGCCGGCCCGTCCGGGCACAGTGGCGCACCGCGCCCATCAGGGCCGAACGGTGCGCGTCGAGCCAGTCCAGGGCGCCGGCGGCGTCGTCGAGTGGCGCGGGGACGGTGTCCGGGACGGCGAGGTCGCCGGCCACCGGGCGGTGACTGGGCGTCAGCAGCCGTTCGGCGGTCCGGGCGGTGCCCAGGCACCAGTCGACGAAGCGGTCGAGGAGCGCCTCGCGCCGTGCGGCGGGTTCCTCGTCCTCGCCGCGGCGGCGGGCGTGCGCGCGCACGAGATCGTGGCAGCGGTACGTGCCGGGGCCGGTCTCCTCGATGAGGTGGGCCTCCACCAGCGCGCTCAACGCGGCATCGGTGCGCCCCCCGGGATCGGCGCGAACGGCGCTGAGCAGGTGGAGGTCGTAGCGGTCGGTGGGCAGCAGCCCCAGGGTCCGGTACAGCGCGGCCGCGTCACCGGGGAGCACGCGGTACGCGGTGTCCAGGGCGGTCCGCACCACCGAGTCCCCGTCCAGTTGCAGGGCGTCGAGCGGCCCCTGGTCCGCGGAGAGGCTGTCGGCCAGGGCGGAGAGCGTCCGGTGCGGGCGGATGGCCAGTTGGGCGGCGGCCAAGCAGACCGCGAGCGGAAGACAGGCGCAGAGCGTGACCACCTGGCGGGCGGCGTCCGGTGCCTGTTCGACGCGGGCCCCGCCCCCGCCCGCCGCCAGGAGTTCCACGGCCGATTCCGTGCTGAGTGCGGTCAGCCGGTGGACCGCGGCGCCGTCGACGACCAGGCCCGTGAGGTGGTTCCGGCTGGTCACCACGGTGAGGCTGCCCGGTGTCCCGACGAGCAGGGGCCGGACCTGCGCCGCCGTGAACGCGTTGTCCAACATGACCGCCAGCCGGCGCCCGGCCGTCACCGAGCGCCACAGGGCGACCCGCTGGGACGTTTCCGCGGGCACCGAGGACACCCCGAGCGCCTGGAGGAACGCCTCCAGCACGGCCGCCGTCGGCACCGGACCGCCGTGCAGTGCGGGCGGACCGGCGGCGGCCCCCGGCGGCCAGCCGGCGCTCTCGGCCTCGCCGGTGCCGTGGCCGCCGAGATCGGCGTACAGCTGGCCGTCGGGAAAATCGTCCGCGTGTCCTTGCAGCCACCGGGAGACCAAGGTGGTCTTTCCCACTCCCGCGAAACCGCTCACGACCACTAAGGAGCGCGCCCCGGCGCAACGGCCGGAGCGGAGCCGGTCCAGAACGTGCAGGTCGCCTTCCCGACCCACCAACCGGTCGCGTACGGGCGGAAGTTGCCGAGGGCGCGGAACGGCGGGTGCGGCCTGGTGGTGGATGTGGATGCCGCCCTGGATATCGCGGGCCTGCACGCTCTGCCCCTGGACGTGGGCGGATCCGTCGAGGGTGTTGGTATGGCGCGGAGCGGGACGCGCCGGTGGGCCGGGAGGGGGCGCGTAGCGCCGTGTCCACGCATCCAGCGCCCGGCCCGTAGCCGGCTCACGGAGCGCGAATTCGCTGAGGAAGAAGGCGAGTTGGCGCAGCGCCGAGGGGGTGCGGTCGGCTGCCGCCGCCCAGCTGCGGGCCACGTCGGGGTCGGCCTGTGCGGCCGCGCGGGCGATGCGTTCGAATTCCCGCCAGGCGTCGGAATCCGCTGATGCGCCGAAGCCGACCATGGCCGATAGCAGCTCTTCCCGTGCGTCCCATTCCGGAGTTGGCACGTCCGTAACCTCCTCCTGGCGATTCCCCAAATTGTCACGGGCATATGCAAGCCCCATACTGCCGCGCCAGACGGCAGTTGCCATAACTCCCCAGCTTTCGCGCCCCTTGAACAAAGCCGTTCATCGCGAAGTCAGATTCGGACTTCAACCAATCGCATATGGCACTGGTCGCGCCATGCATGCCATCCTCAATAAAGCGGGGCAGGTACCGGCGAGAGGGGGCGCTGGTGGAGATCGAGATTCGCCTTTCCGGGTCGGTCGAGGTGCGCGCGGCCGGCCGGCGTCGCGATGCCGGCCCCACGAAAACCCGTCTGGCGCTCGCCGCACTCGCCTGGGACGCGAGCCGCACCGTGAGCATGGACACGCTCGTCCACCGCATCTGGGACGACCATCCCCCGGCGAAACCCCGGGACGCCCTCTACGTCCACGTCGCCCGCATCCGCAAGGCACTGGAGATCGACGGGCAGGCCACGCCCGCGGTCCTCACCCGGGCCAACTCCTATGTCATGGACGTCGATCCGGACCGCGTCGACCTGCGCCGCTACGTCAGCCTGGTCGACCAGGCACGCTCCCTGAAGGACAACCACGGCGCGGCGGAGGCACTCCACCTGCTCGGCCTCGCGGACGCCCTGTGGTGCGGCGAACCCCTGGCCGGCATCTCCGCCTACTGGGCCGGCCAACTACGGTCCGCGGTCGGCGAGAAGAGCCTCGCCGCGGCGATGCTGCGGGCGGAGATCCTGCTCGAAGCCGGCCGGTTCGGGGAAGCGGTCCCCGTCCTGCTGCCCTTCGCGGAGGACCACCCGGTCGACGAGGGGCTCATCGAACGGATCGCCCTCGCCCTGCACGGCAGCGGACGCACCGCCGACGCCACCCGACTGCTGCACCGGACCCAGCGGCGCATCGTGCACGACCTCGGCACCGACGCCAGCCCGCGACTGGACCGGATCCACCAGGGCATCCTCGCCTCGGCACCGGTGGCCACGCTCCTCCCGGCCACCGCGACGTCGGTCGCCGCACCCCGCCCGGCCGACGTCCCGGACAACCTGGAGCGCGACGTCCCATGGGTCGGCCGCCGCGCCGAAGTCCGCCGGCTCAGCGCGGCGCTCTCCGAGGCCGGCAGCGCCTCCGGGCCGGTCGTCACCCTCGAAGCGATCGGGGGGATGGGCGGGATCGGCAAGACCTCATTGGCCGTGCACGTCGCCCATCAGATGCGCCACCACTTTCCCGACGGCCGGCTCTATCTGAACCTGCGCGGCCACGCGCCCGACCAGCCACCGCTGAGCGTGGCCCAGGCGCTGACCACCCTGTTACGCCTGCTGGGCACGGCATCCGGCCCGCTGCCCCAGGACGAGGCCGAACTGGCCGCGCTCTGGCGGGGCGCGGTCCGCGACCAGCGCATGGTGGTGATCCTCGACGACGCCGCCGGTCCCGCACAGGTACGCCCGCTGCTCCCCGGAGCCTCCCCCACGGTGGTGATCGTCACCAGCCGCCAGCGGCTCACCGGCCTGCCCGGAGTCCGGCCGCTCTCGCTCGACGTCCTACCGCGCGACGACGCGATCGCCCTCTTCGAAGACCGGCTGGGAGCACACTCCACCCCCGACCGGGCGGACGTCGCCCACATCGTCCGCCTGTGCGGCTACGTGCCCCTGGCCATCGAACTCATGGCCAGTCGGCTGCTGTCCCGACCGTCCTGGACCACCGCCGACCTGCTGCGCCTGCTGAACAGCGGGTCCAGCCGCCTCCTGGCGATCCGGGACCACGAGCGGCGGATGTCCACGGTCCTGGAGCTGTCGTACCGCACGCTGCCCCCGCTGGAACGGCTGGTCTTCCGGCGGATCGGGCTGCACACCGGCAGCGAGTTCGGCATCCCCGCCGCGACCGCCCTGACCGGACTCCCGCTCGACGTCACGGAACGCGCGTTGGAACAGCTCCTCGCCTACCACCTCGTCTCCGAACCCTCCCCGCACCGCTTCCGGATGCACGACCTGCTGCGCGAGTACGCCCGCTCCCTGGTCGCCGACGAGCCCCCCGCCGCACTCGACGTCGACACCCCGGACCACTCCCGGCTGGCCGTGCAGCGCCTGACGGACCACTACCTCTGCGTCGCGGACCGGGCGGACCGGCTGGTCTTCCCGTTCCGGGCCCGGTTCGCGGTGGCCCCGGACGGCACGGCACCCCCCGCCGCGACCGGACCGCAACCCGCCACCGCGCACGACGCCCAGCAGTGGTTCGTCACCGAGGGCGCCAACCTGCTGGCCGCCCTGGAGCACGTACGCGCCCACGGCCCGGCCGACCGGCTGGCGTTGCTCGCCCACGCCCTCGCCGGGTTCATGGACGTGGAGGGGTACCTCGCGACGGCCGAACCGCTGCTGCGGCGCGCCGTCGCACACTGGCAGGCGGCCGGCCACAGCGCGGCCCGGGCGCGCGCCCTCCTCGACCTCAGTACGGTCTGCGCACACAGCGGGCAGTACGAGGAGGCCCACCGGACGGCGCGGGAGGCCCTCGACCTGGCGCGCACGCTCCGGGATCCGGGGCTGGAGGGCGAATGCCTCCACCAACTGACCATCCCCCTGTGGCACACCGGGCAATACGCCGCCGCACGCGACCTCCAGGAGCTTTCTCTCAGTCTGCGATTGCAAACATTCGACCAACTACAGATCGCGAGGGGCTACAACCTCCTGGGCATCTCCTGCCTCCACTTGGGAGAGACGGAGAAATCCCTTCAGTGCTTCCTTCAGGCCCTCTCGGGTTTCTCTTCCGTCGGCGACCAAAGAGGCCGTTATCGCACACTGAACAATATCGCTGAATTACAGATGCGAAACGGAAACCATAAAGCCGCGGAGAACGCCTACCGAGAGGCCCTGGAAACCCACCGGGACCTGGGGAGCCGAGGAGACTTCGCCACGCTCCAGATCAACCTGGCGAGCATCCTCACCACCACCGGCAAGGCCCCCGAGGCGCTCGACCTGTACGAGACCGCGCTGCCCACCCTCCGGAGCGTCGGCGACCAGCGCGGCGAGGCCATCGCGCTGAACGGCATCGGCAAGGCACTCCAGGCGGTCGGCCGGAGCGAGGAGGCGGTCCCGCGACACGTGGCCGCCCTCGCCACCGCCCGCCGCATCGGCGCCACGGGCGAGGAGGCGACCGTCCTGTACGACCTCAGCCGCGCCGAGCAGCAGATCGGTTGCCTCCAGCAGGCCGTCGTACACCTGGAGGCCAGCCTCACCATTTGCCGGCGCATTGGGGCACGCGCGGAGGAGTCACGCACCCGGCAAGCCCTGACCCAGCTGCGACGCCGACAGGGAATTACCTCCGAGAAGTAGCCCAGCAAAAGCGACAGAAGTGCGCAACTTGCGCCTTTTGAACACCGGGATGCCACATCATCAACCCTCTGACATATGCCAGAGGAAATTGCAGGGTCGGGAAATTACATTCTTGCCAAAGGCGAAACCGGGCCGACTCCAAGAATTTGCACCAGCATGGTCAACAGCAATATCTTTTCGGCCACAGGAATCCCGACAAGGGTCCTGCTCCCCCCTTCCTGACGGCGGCCAGCCGGCGATCTCGCCTGCCCGCCGACTCAGGCAACCGCACCAAGGAGACCGTGTACATGGCTCGTATCGGCACAGTGGTGGCCGCGCTCGCCGTCGTCAGCTTCGGCCTCGTCGTCGCCTACGACGTCTGCATGCCGTACCTCACCTCGCACCGGCCGGTCCAGGCCGCCGCGGGTGCGTCCCCCGCGGTCCCGTTCACCGCAACCGCAGCCGCTGCCCCGGGAAAATCTCGTTCGGTCCGTGCGGGAGACGTTCTCTGTTGAGCGTGTAGAGGGTGTGGGTGCCGCCGGTGGTGTCCGCACGGCGGGCGATGGCGGAGAGGCAGTCGCCGTGCCGGACGGTGTAGGTGCCGTGCGGGACCGCGGTGCGGTGAGCGGCGGTGGAGCGGGGGACGGAACTACGGCGGGGCAGGGCGCGGTCGGTGGACGAGGCGCCCTGGTCGCCGCAGTTAGGCCAGGGGGCGAGGCCGCGGTCCTGGGCGATGCGCTCGCCGACCGCGATCTGCTCGTCGCGGCTGGCCAGGTCGGCACGCGGCGCGTAGCGGCCACCGCCGTAGGCGCGCCAGGTGGACGGGGCGATCTGGAGGCCGCCGTGGTAGCCGTTGCCGGTGTTGGAGTGCCAGTCGCCGCTGCTCTCGCAGGCGGCGATCTGGTCCCAGTCGGTGCCCGACGACGGTGGCGGGGTGGCCGCCGCGGGGCCCGCGGTGGTGACCGCGGCGCTCAGGAGTAACAGAAAGGGCAGCAGGGCGCGCACGGCCGGCGGGGTCGGTCCGGCGGTGCGTCCGGCGAGCGGCGACGACATGGCGGTACTTCCTCCTGCGTGCTCCAGCGGCGTCGCGACGTCGTGCTCGCCGCGACTGAGGGGCAGGCACCAGGTAACCGGTCGTCAGGGCGGGTGGCAGTTCCGGGTGCGCCAAGGGGAGGGATTTTCACCCGGGCGGTCGCCTGACGGAGGGTGCGCGGACCGGAGGGTGCGCGGAGGTCGCTCCGACGCTCAGCGATCGGGTCAGGGGGCGGGCGGGCCGCACGGGCATCTGCGCAGGCACCCCGAGATGACCGTCGAGTCATGGAACCAGCAGTGGCTGATGGGCGATCAATTTCCCGTTATGACTGGTCATAATATGCAGAGTCCACCCTCAGCAGGCCGAAACAGTAATCGCGCCATGACTGACAAAGTCACGCCTGTGACCCGCGGGCACCGGACCGCTGGTAGGACGCGGCGTACAGAGAAAGTGACAGTCGGCGGCGGGGGAAGTGCCTACCTGCGGAGGATCCGTACGCCCGCGTTGGGCGGGACGCTGGTGTGGTCAACCAGCTCCGCACCAGCGACCAGGGACGAGGGAATTCATGAAGGGCATTGCGATCGGCGTTTTCCTGGCGATCGTCGGCGTCATCCTGTGGCTCACCACCAAGGGAGTGGAGACACCGCTGGTCTCACTTCACAAGGCCGGGCTGGTGCTGGCGATCGTCGGCGCTGCGGAGGCGCTGTTCGCCCTCCTGGGGCGGGCGAAGAAGCCCAATAAATAGCGGCGGGACGGGGGTACCGCGACGGAAGAATGCCGACGCAATGGCGAACCGCCGGCGGTGCAATGGCAGCACGGGCCACGAGATCGGGCCACGGCCGGTCGATGCGCCCGGGATCCGCTGCGCGGCGATGGGCGTCAGTTCCGGTTCTCGAGGAGGTCGGCCAGCCGTTCCCGGGCCCGGTCGGCGTGCCGGTACGCCTGGGCCCGCCGGAACAGCTCCGCGGAATAGCGGAGGTACCCGGCGGCCCTTTCCCGGTCCCCCAGCCGCACACAGGATCCCGCGACCTCCCAAAGCGCGGCGGCTTTCTCGTGGCACCGTCCGGTATCGGGGAGCGCGGCCAGTTGCTCACCGAGCACGCACACCCGGGCGTGGTCCCCCAGCATCTGCGCGCAGACCGCCTCCGCGGTCGTCAGCCAGAGCGGGAAGTCCGGTTCCTGGGCCACCGAGGCGACGACCAACCCGCGCTCCACGATGCTCCGCGCGGCCGCCCGCTCACCGCGGTCGAGCAGCAGCAGCGCATAGCGTCCGTTGACGGTCTCCCAGCGCCGGAACCCAGCCGCGGGGGTGAGCCGGCGGGCGGTCTCGGCCAACAGCCCGGCGGCCCGGTCGGGCGCGCCGCGGTCCCACAGGTCCAGCGCCCGGTGGAGGGCGATCCCGGCACGCGGCCCCGGCAGCACACCGTCCGTCGGGAGCTCCCCCTGGCCGGCCTCCGACGCCCAATGGGCACAGCCGCTCCAGTAGGCGCACCGGGTCAGCACGTCGAGGAGGAGCAGCGAGTGGAAGGCGCTGTCGGGCGCTCGGGCGGCGGCCGCCTCCAGGGAGGCGCTGAGCGCGTAGCGCAGTCCGTCCTGGACCCGGCCGGCCGACTCCAGCAGGTCGGCCAGGGCGATCAGGGCCCGCACCCGGGTCTCCCCGTACCCGGCGGGGCCGAGCCCGTCCAGCATGCGCAGCAGGACGGCCGCACCGTCGTCGGCGCGGCCCTGCGCACCCAGTATTTCCGCGATGGCGAGTTGGGCCTCGGTGTACACCTCGTCCGGGCGGCCGACCGGTGCCGTTCCGGCCAGCGTCCGGAATTCCCGCAGGGCCCCTTCGGGATCGCCGCCCTCCCATTGGCGGCGGGCCGCGACGAGCCGCCCGACCAGGTCGAACCGACGGGTCCGGCCGGTGGATTCCGACCGTGCGGCGCCGCCGGAAAGGTCCGCCATGCCGACCCCGAGCCGTCCGGCCAGAATCTTGAGGGCCCGGCCGCTGGGAATGCGCTTGCCGCGTTCGACGAGGGAGATGTAGCTGGCGGAGATGTCGGCCCCGGCGAGTTCGTGCTGCGTCAATCCCGCACTGACCCGGAGCTCTTTGATTCGCCGCCCGGTATCCGCCGGCTCAGGCATGCGACAAACCCCTCGGCTTCGAATGATTGAGGACTCCGGCCAGCTGCCCACGTCGCCGAGTCGCAATGAATGCCGCGCACTTTACCAAGCAGTCAACAAGAAGTCGATACGGTTTCTGTCCACTTCCTCGGACTTCCGTGCACACCCACCACAGCATTTCGTTGGCATCCGGATTGTCGAGGAAGAGGGGAAGAAATGTGTACCACCGTGGAAGAAAATACCGGCCGGCCGGTCGAATAATGTGTGGGCGGCCGACCCGCTGCGCCATCCCGCACCAAAACCGCTTTCATTCCCGGGCATAGTTCATACCAGGACAGCGCACCCCTTTACCCCTTAATGTCATGCAGGGTCATTAATTTCAACGACAGGATTGTGACAAATGGGCCCGCACAAGCAGGTGCCGGATAATCCGTACGCACCGGCGCCCACGCGGCGACGGAACGGTCGATCAACCATCGGCATGACAAAAATTGACTAGGCGGCGAGGGCGGGCCGATCCGGGCCGACAGCCGGCCGTCCACAGACCGCCCCACGGCAGGGGCCGGTGAGTAGACTCACCGTCACTATCCGTCTCCCCGAATCAACTGCGAGCGATTTTCTTGACGATTGAGCAGCCCGCCTTCGGGAACCGAGTCCGGGAGATCCGGCGCGCTCAGGGTCTGTCCCAGGGGGACCTCGCAGGGGCGGATCTCTCCCCCAGCTATGTCTCGCTGGTCGAGAACGGCCGCCGGATCCCCGGCGCCAAGATCGCCCGGTCCCTCGCGGAGCGACTGGGCACCACCGTCGAGGCGCTCAGCACCACCGACCAACCGACCGATCGCCTGGCCCAACGCCTCGGCCTGGTCGGACAGTTGGTGGCGGCCAGAGCCAGCCAGCTGGCCGGCGACTGGTCAGCGGCGCGCCGCCAACTGGAGGCCGTACTCGTGCAGGCCGACGGGACCGACCAGGACCCGGTCCGTTGGGAGGCCCGCTGGGAGCTGGCCACGGTCCTCGGCCGGCTCGACGCCGCCACCTCCCACGAGGCGGCGCTGCGCGAACTGCTCGACGATCCGATGACCCGCTCCGCGCCCGTGCTGCACGCCCGGGTCGCCGTCGAACTGGCCCAGCTGCTGCGGGCCGCCGGCCGGCTGCCCGACGCCGTCCGGTGCGCCGAGGAAGCCGTCCGGGTCACCGGCGAGCTGGAGCCTGGCCGCCCGGAGCGGGCGCAGGCCCACATGGCGCTGCTGTCCGCGTCCGTGGACAGCGGCGAGTGGCGCCGCGCCGAGGCGCTCGGGGCGCAGCTGCGCGCCGAGGTCGCACCACTGCCCGCGGGCGAGCTGCGGGCCAGTGCCCTGTGGGCGGCGGCCGGTGCGCAGTACCTGGCGGGCGACGCCGGTGGCGCGTTGGCGCTCCTGGCCGAGGCCGAGGTGCTGATCTCGTCGACGGACGGCGTACGACAGCGGCTCCGACTGGCCCACGCCCGGGCCCTCCTGGCACTCACCGCCGGCCCGTTGGCCGAGGCGGACGCCCTCCTGGAACGCTCCCGGCAGGCCGCCGCACTGGTGGACACCCCCTCGGCACGGACCTGGCTGGCCGTTCTGGAGACGGCCGGCGCGCTGCGCCACGGCGACCCCGCGGCGGCGGCCGGCCATGCCGCCGCCATCGACCCTGACGTCGCCGAGCTGTCCGCACTGGACCGCGCCCGCTGCCTGCTCCAGGTGGCCCGCGCGCACCGCGCCGGCCGACGTACCGAGGACACCGAGGCGTCCTTCAAGGCGGCGGCCGCGGGGTACGAGCAGGCCGGCGCCTTCCGGCTGGCCATGGAGACCTGGCGCGAACTAAGCGCCGGCGCCCGGGACACCGAGGGGCCGGACCCGCATGCGGTGATCCTGCCGTAGGGGCTGGGCGCGCCGAGCCGGCCGCCGCGCCGGTCCGCCCACATGCCAAAGGGCCGCCCGTCGCTGGACGGCCACGGCCTGACGGAGTCCCGCACGGACGCAGAGGACGGCTCGCTCGCACCGGTCGACATGGACGCCTGGCATCCGGGGCCGCCCTCGGCTGCGACGCCGCGGACGGCGTGATGCGCGTCGCGGGCCGTCGTCAAGCGGTGGATCGGCTGGGCTGCACGCTCTCCCCGAGAGCCTGGAGCGCCGCGCCGAAGCCTGCGGCCGGTCGGCCAGGGTGCTGGCCGTCCCCGGTCAACGCCGGGGCTGTGCGCTGCATTTCGCCATCGCGGGCTCTGCTGGCGAGGCTCCGCTCACCTGGTGCGGCGACCGACTCCTCGGTACCGGAAGATGAACGGCCTTCTGCCGTATGCCGTTTCACGTGAAACCACGAATGCCGGCAGCTGTCTACCGGTTCTTGCGGTGACCTCTCGTGTGCGGCCTCGTGCCCGTCGACGTCGAACGCAACGTCACATCAAAGTCTGTGGGTACTGCTGTGGGTACTGCTGTGGGTACTGCTGTGAGACGTGCCGTGGGACGTGCCGTGGGTGATGCTGCGGATGGTGCGGTGAGCGCTGCTTCTGCACCTGTTGTGAGTCCGGTGGTGATTCCTGCGGTGATTCCTGTGGTGCGTCCTGTGGTGGAAACCGCGGTGGGTCTTGGTGCGGCTCCGGGTGCTGCTTGGGGTGTTGCTTGGGGTGCTGCGATTGCTGGTGCCGGACAGTGGTGCTGCCGGCCAGTGGCGCCGCCGGTACTGCCGTGAGGACGGCCGTCGGGTTTCGCACCGGACCGCGGTGCGTCGTGCTGCCGGCGCGCAGGCGCGGTTCCGGCTCAGACGGCACGGACGGTGCTGTGCTCACGGCGGCGGGCCGCCGGAATCACCGGGGAGACGGGAACGGCGCCGGAGTGCGCGGGGGCGCCGAACGGACCGGTGGACAGCGCCTGGGAGGCGGCGATGCGACGTACGCGGGAGGTGGGGGAGGCCCCGTGCGCCTCGGCGCGGATGCGCTGCTTGATGGTCGGCGGCAGCGTCGGCAGCGGGTCCCTGCGGCGAACCGAGCCGTTCTCGCCGTACCGGGGCGCGGTGCGCGCGGCGGGCACGAAGGGCTTGGCGGTGTCCGCGGCAGGTGTCAACGGTCCCGGATCGTGGACGGGTTCGGTGCCATCCGTCACCTCGGGCCGGGCCGTGCCCGGGGCCGTGCTGCCCAGGGTCCGCTCGTAGAGCGCGGCCTCCCGGCGGGCCGCGGACGCGGCGGCGGAAACGCCCAGTGACGCGAGCAGCTTGCCCAGCACCGCCAGGCAGGCCGCCCAGAACTTCATGACCTTGGTCGCAGCCATGGTCCCTCGCTTTCGGTCGGGATCCCTGGGAGGGATCCACGGAGTTCCTTCTGTTGCGTTTTCTTATGATGAGTACGCAATGGGAGGATTCACGGACCGACGCCCCCGGATCGGCGTTCTTCCGATGAACACCACTCGTCCGCAGCAATCGCCCCCGGAAAACCGCAGGCAGCAGCCGGATCGGAACGCAGTGGAGGGCCCGGTGCGGGTGCGGTGGGGCGAGGCCGCCGGATGCGCGCACCGGATTCCCGGGGTATGCCGGTGATCGACGGTAGCGGTCCCGCGCGAGCCGGCCGGCGGGGCCTGACTCGGCGTCAGGCCGGTGTCGGTACGCCGGTCCGCGCCATCTCCGCCAGCATCCGGACCGCGGCGGGCTCGGGGGTCGCGGGCGGGAGGATCAGCAGGTCCCAGCGGCCGTGGCCGGCGGAGACTAGGCAGACGGTGTCCGGGCCGGGGCGGTTGGTGGTGTGGCGCAGCCGGACGACGTGGCCGGCGACGAGGATCCGGCCGGGCAGCGCGGGCCAGCCGGAGCCGTTCACCGTGGCGTGGGTGATCCGCGGCCAGTCGAAGGGCAACGCGGCCAGGAGTTCGGGGAGTTCGGCGAGCAGGTCGGTGGAGTGCGGCCACCACACACCGTCGATCCGTCGGGTCACCTCGCTGTGCGGGGCGATGGCCAGCCGGGCGACGGGCGGTGGCGCGTGGTGCTGCGGAGGGCGGGGGTGCGGGGAGCGGCTCTCGGGGGCAGTGGTCATACGACGCTCCTGACGCGACGGGCGGCGACCGCGGCGACCGCGATCGCCGGGGACGGAAGGGGCCGGGCGAAGCCCGTCGTCGAGGGGCGGTGGTCGGGCGACGGGCGGGCGGTGCCGACGGCCGGCGTCACCGGTCGTCGTCCGGCTCCCGGGAAGGCGGCGGGCCCGTCGTCGTGCGCGTCCCCGGGCCGGCACCGTGCGAGCGCTTGTGCAGCCGATGCTGGACCGACTCCTTCAGATGCGCGTACCGGTGCGGGGTGGGTCGTCCCACCGTCTGGGCGTTGACCCTGATGAGGAAGAGCACGCCCATCGCGATCAGGGCCAGCAGCACGAGCACGGACAAGAAGGTCTGCATGGCGCTCACCCGCATACTCCGGGGCGTCCTCTATACGGGCATCCCGGACATCATCGAAAAATCTTATCTTTACGGTCGTTTCTCTACCGTACTCCGCGCACTGGCGGCATATCGCGCCAAAGATGGCCATGACGACCGGGGGTGGCATCCGCGCACCTTCTACAGGGCTGTAGATTTTACTTGCGCATGACCAAATACATGCGTGAAGCATGCCCAGGGCCCGCCCGCCGCATGCTCGCCGCACGACCAGCCGAGGAGATTCACATGGCGCTGTGGGACCGGTTCAAAGAGTCCGCGCAGACGATGCAGAGCCAGCTCGTCGCCAAGAAGAACGACCTCAAGAGCGGCGCCTTCCGCGACGCCAGCATGGCGATATGCGCGCTGGTGGCCGCCGCGGACGGGGTCGTCGACCCGTCGGAGCGGCGGCGGGTGGCGCAGCTGATCGCCACCAACGAGGTGTTGCAGAATTTCCCGGCGGAGGACCTCCGGCTCCGCTTCGAGGGCTTCCTGGACAAGCTCGCCGCCGACTTCGACTTCGGCAAGGTCGCGCTGATGCAGGAGATCGGGAAGGTGAAGAAGAAGCCGGTGGAGGCGCGGGCGGTGCTCCAGATCGGCATCGTCATCGGCGGCGCGGACGGCGACTTCGACCCGACCGAGCGCGCGGTGGTGCGCGAGGTGTGCTTCGCGCTGGGGATCTCCCCGGCCGAATTCGACCTCTGAGCACGGCCGGAGCGGGGGCCGGTGCGCCCCCGCTTCCCCGCCGTCCGCCGAATCGTCCGGGTCATCCGGGACGGCTGAGTCGGCTGAGTCAGACGCTGACGCCGTAGTCCGCCGCGATGCCCGCCAGCCCGGAGGCGTAGCCCTGGCCCACGGCGCGGAACTTCCACTCCGCGTTGTGCCGGTAGAGCTCGCCGAAGACCATCGCGGTCTCGGTCGAGGCGTCCTCGGTCAGGTCGTAGCGGGCCAGTTCGGCGCCGCCCTCCTGGTTGACGACGCGGATGTAGGCGTTGCGCACCTGGCCGAAGTTCTGGCCGCGGGTCTGTGCGTCGTGGATGGAGACCGGGAAGACGATCTTCGTGATCTCGGCCGGCACACCGTTCAACGCGACGTTGAGGGTCTCGTCGTCGCCCTCGCCCGCGCCGGTCAGGTTGTCGCCGGTGTGCTGCACCGAGCCGTCCGGGCTGGTGAGGTTGTTGTAGAAGACGAAGTGCTGGTCGGAGGCGACCTTGCCGGCGTCGGTGCAGAGCAGCGCGCTGGCGTCGAGGTCGTAGTCGGCGCCGGTGGTCGTCCGCACGTCCCAGCCGAGGCCGATCGAGACCGCGGTCAGGCCGGGTGCTTCCTTCGAGAGCGAGACGTTGCCGCCCTTGGCGAGCGAGACTCCCATGGCTTCCCTCCAGGTGGTGGCCGGTTCCGGTTGCCGTGACCGGTCCCCGGCGGTGAACTAGGACCTGGCGGAAAAACTACAGGACTGTAGAAGTAAGCGACGGGGAGCGGCGCCGGCGGGCGCAACCCTGTGGACAGCCAGGAGGGGGCGCCGGCGATCGCCGTAAAATGTCCCGACGTCCCAGCCCGCGGGACGCCCGGTGCGACGGGAGGCGACGACATGGGCGGAACACCCTTCGGTAAGGCCCTCGGTGGCAACGGACGGGAGCGGGCCCGGCGCGGACAGGGCCAGTTGGAGGCGCAGGTACTGGCCGCGCTGCACCACGCCCCCGGACCGGCCACCGCCGCCTGGGTGCAGGAGCGGCTCGGCGACGACCTCGCCTACACGACCGTGATGACGATCCTGTCCCGGCTGCACGCCAAGGGAGCGGTCACCCGCGAACGGTCCGGCCGGGCCTACGCATGGACCCCCGCGGCCGACGAGGCCGGGCTCGCCGCGCTGCGGATGCGCCGCGTCCTGGACGGCGAACCAGACCGGGACGCCGTGCTGACCAGCTTCGTCTCGGCCCTCTCGGCACACGACGAGGACGTGCTGCGCAGCCTCCTGGCCCGCGCCGAGGACGACGGCAGAGCCCCGGATCCGGCCCCGGGCGCGCGCCGCGAGGACGGCTCGGACGAAGCGCGCGGGGGGTGACCGGTGGGCGTCTTCGTCTTCCTGCCGCTCGTCCTGCCGCTGACCGCCCTGCCGATCGCCCGGCTCGCGGAGCAGCACCTCCACCCCCGGGTCACCACCCGGCTGCTGACCCTGTTGGCCGTGGTCCTCGGGCTGTGCAGCACGCTCTGCCTGGGGCTGCTGGTGGTCGTCGGCACCGCCCAACTACCCGGCAATCCGCTGCCGGACGGCTGGTCGGACCCGGAGGTGCGGGCCGCGGTGCCGTTCGCCGAGGTGGCCGGTATCGCGGCGATCTTCGCGCTGACCGCCGCCCTCACCGTGTGCGGCACCGCGCTGCGCCGGGACCACCGGATCCGGGAGCGGGCCCACCGCGCGCTGGACGTCCTGCCGGCCGGCACCGGTACCGCGGTGCTGCCGGACGACGATCCGTACGCCTACGCCGTACCCGGCACCCCCGCGCGACCGGGGCGGCCGGCCCGGGCCGGCCGGATCGCGGTGTCCCGGGGCATGTTGCGGAGCCTCGACGCGGACGAGCGGCGCGCCCTCTTCGCCCACGAACGCGCGCATCTGCACTGCCGCCACCACCGCTACCTGCTCGCCGTCCGGCTGGCCGGGTGCGTCAACCCGCTGCTGCTGCCGCTGCGTTCCGCGGTCGCCTTCAGCGCTGAGCGTTGGGCGGACGAGGAGGCGGCCCGGGCCGTCGGCGACCGGCGGCTGACCGCGCGGGCGGTGGGGAAGGCCGCGCTGATCTCGCGGCCCGCGCCGTACCGGGTGGCGGTGCAGTTCGCTTCGCCCGAACCAGGGCCGGTGCCGCGGCGGGTGGCGGCGCTGCTCGGACCGGTGCCGTCGGCGCGCACCTGGCCGCCGGCGCTGACCCCGGCGGGACTGGCCGCGCTGGTGGCCGCGGCGGGCACGGCGGCCTCCGCGCTCTCCGCACTGAACGCGTCGGTAGCTCTGTTCCTCGTTCTGAAGGCAGCGACGCCGTGGTGAGTGCACACTGATCCCGGACTCTCCAGCACGCCACGCAACGGATGGCATTTTGTGATCCGTAGCACACCAATCAACTTCTACAGAGCTGTAAAAGTTGCCGGTAGGGTTGCGCCTGACATGCGCAACGGGCGCTGCCGGAGGGGGAGATGGCGACGAGGTGCGGACCCCTGACCTGGGAAAACCCGCCTCCAGAGGCGGAGGTGCGATGGGTCTATCAGCCGGTCGAGGTCCAATATCCCGACGGTGCCTGGGAGTTGGGCCGGATCAGTGCCTGGTGGACGGACGCGGCGGGCGAGACGTGGTGCCTGCTGCGCACCGTGCCCGGCGGCAGCCGTCCGCAGTGGCTCCGCTACGACCCGGAATCCGTACGGCTGCTGCCCACCGAGGGCATCTGACCCACCGGTGCGGACCGCCGTCCCGCGGTCCCCGGCCGACACCGCCGCCCGCCGCAGCCTCCCCTGTGTGCGCGTACCTCTCCACCCGGCAAGACCAGCTCCAGAAGGACCAGAAGGGCCATCGGCGTGCATGACAGGACGACGCACAGGCAGGCGGCCCGGCGGGGCAACGGGAGCGGCCGGGGTTCGGCGGCGGACGACGGCGACCGTCCCGCGGAGGGCGGCGGCCGCGCGGAGCGGCGGCGGACGGACTCCGGGCGGCGGGCCGGCGGCGGATCCCGCAAGGCCGGGAAGACCAAGATGACCCGGCGCGGCCGGATCGTGGCCTGGACCGGCGGGGTGGTCGGCGTGCTCCTGCTCGGCACGGCCGGGGTCGGCGTGTGGATATACCAGCACCTGGACGGCAACATCCACGGCGCGGACGTGAACAGCGAACTGGGCGGCGACCGGCCGGTCAACCTCAGCCCCGGCTCCAAGAACATCCTGGTCGTCGGCTCCGACAGCCGGGCGGGCACCGGCGGGAAGTACGGCAGCGGCCTGACCACCATGCAGTCGGACACCCTGATGGTGCTGCACGTCTCCGCCGACCATAAGTGGGCCACCGCGGTGTCCTTCCCGCGCGACTCCTGGGTGCCGATCCCGGCGTGCGACAAGGGCAACGGCGCACAGTCCGCCCCGCACCACTTCAAGCTCAACGAAGCGTTCAGCATCGGCGGGCTCAGCGGCAACGTCGGCAAAGCGGCGGCGTGCAGCATCAAGACCATCGAGAAGAACACCGGCCTGCGCATCGACCACTTCGTCTCGGTCGACTTCCAGGGCTTCAAGGGCATGGTCAACGCGCTGGGCGGCATCGAGGTCTGCCCCAAGCACGCCATCCACGACAAGAAGGCCCACCTCGACATGGAGGCCGGCTGCCAGAACGTCACCGACGAGAAGGCGCTCGGCTACGTCCGCACCCGCTACAGCGTCGGCGACGGCTCCGACCTCGGCCGGATCGGCCGTCAGCAGGAGTTCATGAAGGCGCTCGCGGCCAAGGCGCAGTCCAAGCTCACCAGCCCGACCGACCTCTACGGCTTCCTGGACTCGGCCACCAAGTCCCTCACCACCGACCAGGACCTGGACGGGCTCAAGCCGCTGTACGACCTCGCCTCCACGGTCAAGGACATCCCCTCCGACCGCCTCACCTTCCTCACCGTCCCCACCTATCCGCGTGAGGCGGACATCCCCACCGACAAGGCGAACGTGCTCTGGCAATACCCGCAGGCCAACGAGCTGTTCGGCGACCTCGCCCACGACCGGGAGGTCGGCGCTGCCGGGAAGAAGAAGTTCGCGGAGGCCGAGCAGAACCCGGTGACCGCGCATTCGGTCCGGGTGCGGGTGCTCAACGGCACCACGACCAAGGGCCTGGCCGCGGTCGCCGCCCAGCGACTGCGCCAACTCGGCTTCACCGTCATCTTCACCGACAACGGCCCGACCACCGACAAGTCCACCATCAGCTACCCGCCCGGGCTCAAGACCCAGGCCGAGGTGCTCGCCGCACGGCTGCCCGGCACCAAGGCGACCGAGTCGGCGCAGGCATCGCCGGGTGCGGTGACGCTCACGGTCGGGCCGGACTTCTCGACGAAGGACGGCTGACGCACGAACCGCCCGGGCGGACGGCGACCGGTCCGCCCAGGCGTGGCCCCGCACGTCCCGTCAGGCGTGCAACCGCTCGACGGGGCGGGCGGTGTGCACCTCGATGTCGTGCGCGGCGCGGCTGAGCAGCTGATGGCTGAGGTCCGACAGCGCCCGTGCCGCCGCCAACTCGTCCCCGATGGCGGGGACGTTCTCATCCGTCGGATTGCACCTGGCGGTTCCTTCGCCGATGATCTGCCCGCCCTCCTTGCCGCGCAGTCGGGCCTCGGCCCGGACGTCGCTGCCAGACTCGACGATGCTGATCTCGGCGTGCCACGTCTTCGACTTCGTACGCTTACCCGTGCCGGTCACCGGAAGCCTCCTCATACCGCATGGGAACAGTCCCCACCCTCAGCGTGGCACCGGCGCCCAGGGGCCGCACCCGGAGGCTCTCCCCCACCGGGACCCGGGGGTTAGCCCCATGGTCAGGCGGGTCGCGGCAGACCTAAAGTCGTCAGCAGTGGGCCCGGTGCGGGCGGCCGGCGCGCCGCGGCACGGGCCCGGACCACGGGGCGACGGGCCACTACCCGGAGCCGTGAACAGACCGGATTCCGGGGGGATTTCATGCACCGACACGTCCGCTTCGCAGGGGCCGTGGCACTGGCCGGAGCCGGGGCACTGGCCCTCGGCGCGTGCAGCCTGGTGGTCGGCGAGACCTTCTCCGACGACGCCACGGTGGCACAGAAGATCACGGCGGTGCGGGTGGACACCTCCGACGGCGGCGTGACGGTGCGCGGCGGCAAGGGCGGCAGCACGGTCAGCGTGCACCGCAAGGTCACCTACCGGGGCGACCGACCGCAGGGGCCAACGCACCGGGTCGAGGGGGGCACCCTGGTGCTCGGCGGCTGCGGCGACCACTGCTCGGTGACGTACACGGTCGACCTGCCCGGCACGGTCCCGGTGACCGGTGACACCTCCAACGGCGCGATCAACCTGTCCAAGGTGGCCGCGGTGCGGGTGACCACCAGCAACGGGGAGATCGACCTGGACGGGGTGTCCGGAGCGGTGGACGTCCGGAGCACCGACGGCGCGATCACCGGGAAGGGCCTGGCGGGCACCGGCATCAAGGCCGAGACCTCCAACGGCGAGATCACGCTCACCGCGACGAAGCCGCAGGACGTCCGGGCGAAGACCTCCAACGGCGCGGTCTCGGTCACCGTGCCCAACGACCGGTACCAGGTGTCCGCGGACACCTCCAACGGCGCGAAGCGGATCGGCGTCCGCAACGATCCGTCGGGGCGCTACCGGCTCGATCTGACCACCAGCAACGGGGAGATCCACGCCGGGACGGCCGGCGGCTGAGCCCCTCGGGCCGCCGGCCTCGGGGGAACTACCACGTCGGAAAGGCGCCGGACTGCCGGGCCGGCGGCTGCTGGACTGAGGGCATCGCAACGGGTCGCCCCTCAGAACGGACATCATGACGACCACCGGCAGCACCAGAACCACCACCCCCCGAAACCCGCACCGCACGACGGCCCCACGGGACTCCGGCTCCGGGGCACCCCCGGCCCCGACCGGCCGTACGCCGCTCAAGGGCCGGCTCGCCGTGCTCGCCGTGACCCTGGGCATCTTCGCCATCGTCACCACCGAGATCCTGCCGATCGGTCTGCTGACGCGGATCGGGGCCGACTTCGGCGTCTCCGACGGCACCGCGGGGCTGATGATGACGCTCCCCGGTTTCCTCGCCGCGTGCGCCGCGCCGACGGTGACTATGGCCACCGCCCGGATCGACCGGCGGCTGATGCTCTGTGCCTTCGTCGCCCTGCTGGCGTTGGCGAACTTCCTCGCCGCGGCCGCGCCGACCTACTGGCTGGTGCTGCTGTCCCGGGTCCTGGTCGGCGTCGTCATCGGCGGGTTCTGGTCGATCGGGGCCGGGCTCGCCGAGCGGCTGGTACCGGCGGAGTCGGCCGGCCGGGCCACCGCGGTGATCTTCTCCGCGGTACCGCTGGGCTCGGTGTTCGGGGTGCCCGCCGGGACCTTCCTCGGTGATCTGGCCGGCTGGCGGACCGCCTGTGCCGCGGTCGGGGCGCTGACGGTGGGGGTGTTGGTGCTGACCGCGCTGGTGATCCCGCCGTTGCCTGCGGTCCGCGCCACCAGCCCGACGCTGCTGCGCGGCATGCTGCGCGGGGTGCACACCCGGTTCGCGCTGCTGATGACGTTCCTGATCGTGCTGGCCCACTTCGGCGCGTACACCTATGTGACGCCGTTCCTGGAACGGACCACGCATCTCGCGACCGCCGGGACGATCACGCTGTTCCTGCTGGTCTACGGCGTCGCCGGGGTGGTGGGGAACTTCGCCGGCGGTGCCATGGTGGCGCGGCGTCCGCGCACCGTCTTCGGAACCGCGGCCGGACTGCTGGCCCTGGCCACGCTGCTGCTGCCGGTCATCGGCCGCGGGCCGGTCGGCGCGCTGGCGCTGCTGGTGCTCTGGGGCGTCGCGTACGGCGCGGTGCCGGTCGCCTCACAGACCTGGTTCGCCAAGGCCGCACCCGATGCGCCCGAGGCGGCCTCGGTGCTGTTCACCGCATCGTTCCAGGCGACGCTCTCGCTCGGCGCGCTGGCCGGCGGGATGGTGGTGGACCGGACGTCCCCCTCGGTGGTGATGACGCTGGCCGGGGCGACCGCGGTCCTGGTGGCCCTGGCCGCGTGGCTGCACTTCGCCAAACGGCTTTCCTGGCCGCAGGGTTGAGGGCGCGGGATTCGGTCAGCGGAGGGAGGCCGAGGCGGTGTTTCACGTGAAACACCGCCCCTCGCCGCGCCGTTGAGGGCCGTCAGTCCTCGCCCTCCAGCTCGCCCTCGGTCTCCAGGAAGGCGTCCCGCAGCGCCGCCAGCGTCTCCGCGTCCGGCTTCTCCCACATGCCGCGGGACTCCGCCTCCAGGAGGCGCTCGGCGATGCCGTGCAGCGCCCAGGGGTTGGCTTCCTGGAGGAACGCGCGGTTCTCCGGGTCCAGGACGTAGGTCTGGGCGAGCTTGTCGTACATCCAGTCAGCGACGACCCCGGTCGTGGCGTCGTAGCCGAACAAGTAGTCCACGGTGGCGGCGAGTTCGAAGGCGCCCTTGTAGCCGTGGCGGCGCATCGCCTCGATCCAGCGGGGGTTGACGACCCGGGCCCGGAAGACCCGGGAGGTCTCCTCCACCAGCGTCCTGGTGCGGACCGTCTCGGGGCGGGTCGAGTCGCCGATGTACGCCTCGGGGGCCTTGCCCTTGAGCGCCTTGACGGTGGCGACCATGCCGCCGTGGTACTGGAAGTAGTCGTCGGAGTCGGCGATGTCGTGCTCGCGGGTGTCGGTGTTCTTGGCGGCCACCGCGATGCGCTTGTAGGCGGTCTCCATCTCCTCGCGGGCCGGGCGGCCCTCCAGACCGCGCCCGTAGGCGTAGCCGCCCCAGACGGTGTAGACCTCGGCGAGGTCGGCGTCGGTGCGCCAGTCTCGGGAGTCGATGAGCTGGAGCAACCCCGCGCCGTACGTACCGGGACGGGAGCCGAAGATCCGGGTGGTGGCGCGGCGTTCGTCGCCGTGCGCGGCGAGGTCCGCCTGGGCGTGGGCCCGGACGAAGTTGCGGTCGGCGGGCTCGTCGAGACCGGCGGCGAGCCGCACCGCGTCGTCGAGCAGGCCGATGACGTGCGGGAACGCGTCGCGGAAGAAACCGCTGATGCGCAGGGTGACGTCGATCCGAGGACGCCCCAGCTCATCGAGCGCTACGGCCTCCAGGCCGGTCACCCGGCGCGAGGCGTCGTCCCACACGGGGCGGACGCCCAGCAATGCCAGCGCCTCCGCCACGTCGTCGCCGGAGGTACGCATCGCGCTGGTGCCCCACAGGGACAGGCCCACCGACTCCGGCCAGTCCCCGTTGTCGTCGCGGTAGCGGGTCAACAGCGAGTCGGCGAGCGCCTGACCGGTCTCCCAGGCGAGCCGCGACGGAACGGCCTTGGGGTCGACGGAGTAGAAGTTGCGGCCGGTCGGCAGGACGTTGACCAGACCGCGCAGCGGTGAGCCGGACGGGCCGGCCGGGACGAATCCGCCGTTCAGCGCGTGCACCGCGTGGTCGACCTCGGCCGTGGTGCCGGCCAGCCGCGGGACGACCTCCCGGGCGGCGAAGTCGAGGATGTCGACGACCGCGGTCGGGTGCCCGCCTGCGACCCGGCGCACCGCGGCCGGGTCCCAGTCCGCGTCCTCCATCGCCTGGACGAGGCCGCGGGCGACCGCCTCGGCTTCGTCGGCGGCGGTCCGGGTCGCGGCCGACTCGTCCAGGCCGAGCGCCTCGCGCAGTCCGGGCAGCGCGGAGGTGCCGCCCCAGATCTGTCGGGCGCGCAGGATGGCCAGCACGAGGTTGACCCGGGCCTCGCCGACCGGCGCGGCGCCCAGCACGTGCAGGCCGTCGCGGATCTGCGCGTCCTTGACCTCGCACAGCCAGCCGTCGACGTGGAGCAGGAAGTCGTCGAACCCGTCGTCGTCCGGGCGTGCGTCCAGGCCCAGGTCGTGGTCGAGCTTGGCGGCCTGGATCAGGGTCCAGATCTGCGCGCGGATGGCGGGCAGCTTGGCCGGGTCCATCGAGGAGATCGCGGCGTACTCGTCGAGCAGCTGCTCAAGGCGGGCGATGTCGCCGTAGGAGTCGGCGCGGGCCATCGGCGGGACGAGGTGGTCGACGAGGGTGGCGTGCACCCGGCGCTTGGCCTGGGTGCCCTCGCCCGGGTCGTTGACCAGGAACGGGTAGACGAGCGGGAGGTCGCCGAGCGCCGCGTCCGGACCGCAGGCGGCGGAGAGGCCGGCGTTCTTGCCGGGCAGCCACTCCAAGTTGCCGTGCTTGCCCAGGTGGACCATGGCGTCGGCGCCGAAGCCGCCGTCGGCGGTGGAGGCGGCGATCCAGCGGTAGGCCGCCAAGTAGTGGTGGGAGGGCGGCAGATCGGGGTCGTGGTAGATCGCGATCGGGTTCTCGCCGAAGCCGCGCGGCGGCTGGATGAGGATCAGCAGGTTGCCGCGGCGCAGGGCGGCCAGCACGATGTCGCCCTCGGGGTTCCGGCTGCGGTCGAGGAACATCTCGCCGGGCGGCGGGCCCCAGTGCTCCTCGACGGACTCCCGCAGCTCCTGCGGCAGCGTGGCGTACCAGCGGCGGTAGTCGGCGGCCGGGATACGGACCGGGTTGCGGGCCAACTGCTCCTCGGTCAGCCACTCCTGGTCGTGGCCACCGGCCTCGATGAGGGCGTAGATCAGCTCGTCGCCGTCACCGGACTCAAGGCCCGGCACGGGCTCCGTGCCGAAGTCGTAGCCCTCGGCCTGGAGGCGGCGCAGCAGCGCGACGGCGCTCGCCGGGGTGTCCAGGCCGACCGCGTTGCCGATCCGGGAGTGCTTGGTGGGGTAGGCGGACAGCACCAGCGCCAGCCGCTTCTCGGCGGCCGGGATGTGCCGCAGCCGGGCGTGCCGGACGGCGATCCCGGCGACCCGGGCGGCGCGTTCGGCGTCGGCGACGTACATCGGCAGACCGTCCTCGTCGATCTCCTTGAACGAGAACGGCACGGTGATCAGCCGCCCGTCGAACTCGGGCACGGCGATCTGCGAGGCGGCGTCGAGCGGGGAGAGCCCCTCGTCGCTCTCCTCCCAGGCGGCCCGCGACCCGGTCAGGCAGAGCGCCTGGAGGATCGGCACGTCCAGGGCGGCCAGCGCACCCGCGTCCCAGGACTCGTCGTCGCCGCCCGCGGACGCCTCGGCGGGCTTGGTGCCGCCCGCGGCCAGCACGGTGGTGACGATGGCGTCGGCGGTGCGCAGTTCCTCGATCAGCTCCGGCTCGGGAGCCCGCAGCGAGGCGACAAACAGCGGCAGTGGACGGCCGCCGGCCCGCTCGACCTGGTCGCACAGGTCATGGACGAAGCCGGTGTTGCCGCTCATGTGGTGGGCGCGGTAGTAGAGCACGGCCACCGTCGGGCCGGTCACCTCCCGCGCCGTGCGCTCCAGCGGGCCCCAGGACGGGGCGGCCGCGGGCGGCTCGAAGCCGTGGCCGGTGAGCAGCACGGTGTCGCTGAGGAAGCAGGCCAGCTGGGAGAGGTTGGCCGGGCCGCCGTGCGCGAGGTAGGCGTGCGCCTCGGCCGCGATGCCGACGGGGACCGTGGACGCCTCCATGAGCTGGGCGTCGGGGGCCTGTTCACCGGTGAGCACCACGACCGGGCGGTGCTGGTCCGCGGCCAACAGCACGTCCAGACCGTCCTGCCAGGCGCGGAGACCGCCGAGCAGACGGACGACGACCAGGTCGGTGCCCTCCAGGAGCCCGGGGAGTTCGGCGACGTCGAGACGGGCCGGGTTGGCGAGCCGGTACGGCACGGGGCCCGTGGCCGCGCGGGCGCTGAGCAGGTCCGTGTCGGAGGTCGACAGCAGAAGGATCACGGCGCAGCCCTTCCTCGGGGTGTCCACGCCCCGGGTGGTCGTATGGACGGCGGGAGTTCCTGGCTCACCCGGCGGTGGCCGGGTTCACAGTGGCGGGACCGCGCCGGATTCTCACCGGGCTTCCTCCCTTGGCGCCGTCGCTGGCGTCCGGTGGGTCAGCCGACCCACCGACCTGCATAGTAAGGGCTGCGGCCGGGCCGCGGGAGCCCGCCTCCGGAGCTGCCGTTCACCACCCCTCGCCCCGGTTCCGGGCGCCACCGACGTAGGTATGCTCGCCGCCATGCCGCCCTCCCCCTCACCACGCCCCGACCGGGCCGAACCGCCCGTGCGGGACCGCGGTGACGCCTGCCCGGGAGCGCTGCGGCTGCACTCCGCCGCTGACGGGCAGCTGGCCCGAGTGCGGCTGCCCGCAGGGGACTTGACGGCGCGCCAGGCCAACGCGTTGGCGGACGCCGCGGAGCGCCTCGGCGACGGCCACCTCTCGCTGACCTCCCGCGGCAACGTCGAACTCCGCGGTCTGCCCGACGACTGCGGCCGGCACCTCGCCGACCTCCTCACCGACGCCGGACTGCTGCCGTCCGTACGCCACGAGCGGATCCGCAACGTGCTGGCCTCGCCGCTGGCCGGACTCGACCGGCACACCCCCTCCGACGTGCGGTTGTGGGCCCGGAGCCTGGACGCGCTGCTGTGCGCGAGCGGATCGGCGACGGCGCTCTCGGGCCGCTTCCTGTTCGTCCTCGACGACGGCCGGGGCGATGTGGCGGGCCTGGGCGGCGATGTGACCTTGCTCGCAGAATCCGGCCGGAAGGCCCCGGCGGACACCGAGTACCCGCCAGGGACCGCGTCCGGGTACGGGGCGCTGCTCCGGGTCGGCGACGACCCCGCGGCGTTGCGGATCGCGGCGGACGACGTACCGCGGGCGGCGCTGACCGCCGCCGAGGTCTTCCTGGCCGCCGCCGCTGAGTGCGGCAGCGGCGCCTGGCGGGTCCGCGAACTCCCCGCCGCACGGCCGCTGACCGCCCAGGAGGTGCAGCCTGCGCTGCGGGCCGCGGGCATCGCCGCGGAGCACGCGGAGTACCCGGAGTACGCAGACGCGGTCGGCCCGCAGCCGGCCGTGCCGTACGCCGACGCCACCGCCCCCGGTTCGATCGAGGGGCCCGACGGCCGCCGTGCACTGGCGGTCCTGGCGCCGCTCGGCCGGCTGGCCGCGGCCCAGTGGCGGCTGCTGACCCAGATCGCCGCCGACGACGGCTCCGGCGAACTGCGCCTCACGCCCTGGCGCGGCATCGTCGTCCCCGGCCTGCCCGCCGCACCGGCGGCCCGGCGGCTCCGCGACCTGGCCTCCGCCGGACTGATCACCGACCCGACCTCCCCCTGGCGCCGGGTCACCGCCTGCACCGGCCTACCCGGCTGCGCCAAGTCCCTTACCGATGTGCGGAGCGATGCGGCGACCGCGCTCGCCGGGGGCGGCTCCGTCCCGGCGGACGATTCCGGTGTGCCGGTCGGGCTGCCCGTCCACTGGTCGGGCTGCGAACGGCGCTGCGGCCACCCGCACGGCGCCTGGATCGATGTGCTGGCGACACCCGACGGCTATCGCACCACCGCGGTGGGCCCCAACACCCCGGCCCCGCCGCCGGTTTCACGTGAAACACCGCGACCGAACGACGTTTCACGTGAAACACCCCGGTCGGGCGCCGTTTCACGTGAAACATGGACCGCCCCCGGTGCCCCTCTTGCTGCCCGTCCTCCTTCCACCCCTCAACCCACCACCCCGAGGCCCCAGTGACCGCGTTCGACTATGAAAAGGACGGGGCGGCCATCTACCGCCAGTCCTTCGCCACCATCCGCGCCGAGGCGGATCTCTCCGGACTGCCCTCCGACGCCAGCCGGGTCGCGGTCCGGATGATCCACGCCTGCGGCATGGTCGATCTCGTCCGCGATCTGGCCTTCACCCCGGGGGTCGTGGCCAGTGCGCGCACCGCGCTGCGCGCCGGTGCACCGATCCTGTGCGACGCCACCATGGTGGCCAGCGGGGTGACCCGCAAGCGGCTGCCCGCGGACAACGAGGTGCTGTGCACCCTCGGCGATCCGTCGGTCCCGGAGCTGGCCGCCCGGATGGGCACCACACGCAGCGCCGCCGCCCTCGAACTGTGGCGGGACCGGATGGAGGGCGCCGTGGTCGCCTTCGGCAACGCCCCCACCGCGCTCTTCCGGTTCCTCGAAATGATCGAAGAAGGGGCACCGCGACCCGCGGCCGTCCTCGGCATCCCGGTCGGCTTCATCGGCGCGGCCGAGTCCAAGGACGCGCTGATCGACCACCCGTCCAAGCTGGATCACATCGTGGTGCGCGGGCGGCGCGGCGGCAGTGCCATGGCCGCGGCCGCGATCAACGCCCTGGCGAGCGAGGAAGAGTAGGCGTGAGCGAGCAGCAGGCGAGCAGCGGCACGGTGGACCAGCCGGCCGCGCAGTCCCCGGAGCGGTCCACCGGCCGCCTCTACGGCGTCGGCCTCGGCCCCGGCGACCCGTCCCTGATGACCGTGCGGGCGGTGGAGGTCATCGCCCAGGCCGACGTGGTGGCGTACCACAGCGCCCGGCACGGACGTTCCATCGCACGTTCCATCGCCGCGCGGCACATCCGCCCGGACCACATCGAGGAAGCCCTGGTCTATCCGGTCACCACCGAGTCGACCGACCACCCCGGCGGCTACCGCGGCGCCCTGGACGAGTTCTACGAGGCGGCGGCGGCGCGGCTCGCGACCCATCTCGACGCCGGCCGCACCGTCGCGGTGATATCCGAGGGCGATCCGTTCTTCTACGGCTCGTACCAGCACATGCACAAGCGGCTGGCCCACCGCTATCCGACCGAGGTCGTACCCGGCGTCACCTCCATCAGCGCCGCCGCAGCCCGCCTGGGCACCCCGCTCACCGAGGCCGACGAGGTGCTGACCGTCCTCCCCGGCACCCTGTCGGAGGAAGAGCTGACGGCCCGTCTGAGCGCCACCGACTCGGCCGTCGTGATGAAGCTGGGCCGTACCTTCCCCAGCGTCCGCCGTGCCCTGGAGCGCTCCGGCCGGCTGCCGGAGGCCCGCTACGTCGAGCGCGCCACCATGGCCGGGGAGCGCACCGGAGCGCTGTCCGACGTCGACGCCGACTCCGTGCCGTACTTCTCCGTCGCGGTCGTCCCCAGCCGCATCGCCACCGCCGCCGAGGAGCCGGAGCCGGCCGCCGCGGACCGCGGTGAGGTGGTTGTGGTCGGCACCGGACCGGCCGGTCCGCGCTGGCTCACCCCGGAGTCCCGCGGTGCCCTGGCCGCCGCCGACGACCTCGTCGGCTACACCACGTACTTGGACCGCGTCCCGGTGCGCCCGGGCCAGCGCCGGCACCCCTCGGACAACAAGGTCGAGTCCGAACGCGCCGAATTCGCGCTGGACCTGGCCCGCCGCGGCCGCCGAGTGGCCGTGGTCTCCGGCGGCGACCCCGGCATCTTCGCCATGGCCACCGCGGTCCTCGAAGTGGCGTCGGAGGAGCCCTACCGCTCCGTGCCGGTGCGCGTCCTGCCGGGCGTCACGGCCGCCAATGCCGCCGCCGCCCGCGCCGGCGCCCCCTTGGGCCACGACTACGCGGTGATCTCGCTCTCCGACCGGCTCAAGCCCTGGGAGGTGATCGCCGAACGGCTGCGCGCGGCGACCGCCGCCGACCTGGCCCTGGCGCTCTACAACCCCGGCTCCCGCAGCCGCACCTGGCAGGTGGCCAAGGCCCGGGACGTCCTCCTGGAGCACCGCGCACCGGACACCCCGGTCATCCTCGCCCGCGACATCGGCGGCCCGGAGGAGTCGCTCCGCACCGTCCCGCTCACCGACCTCGATCCCTTGCAGGTCGACATGCGGACGATCCTGCTCGTCGGCTCGTCCCAGACCCGGCGGGTACAGCGCGACGACGGCACCGAGGTGGTCTGGACGCCGCGCCGGTACCCGGAGCGCTGACCGCCCGCGCGGCGTCAGCCGAGGAGCGCCCGCACCCAGTCCACCGCCGCGCCCGGCTCGGCGGCCACCGGCACGCCCTCCGGAACGGGGGGCCGCTGGACGACCACCACCGGCACCCCGGCCTCCCGCGCGGCCGCCAGCTTGGGGGCGGTCGCCGCGGCGCCGCTGTCCTTCGTCACCAGCACGTCGATGCGGTGGTGACGCAGCAGTTCCCGTTCCCCGTCGAGGGTGAACGGGCCGCGGTCCAGGACCGTCGTCATCCGGGGCGGGTGCGGGGGCTCCGGGGCGTCCACCGAGCGGACCAGGAACCACAGGTCCGTGAGGTGGGCGAAGTGGGCGAGACCCATCCGGCCGGTGGTGAGGAAGACCCGGCCGCCGAGGGCGGGGAGGACGGCGGCGGCCTCGGTGAGGGAGGGGACCGGGTGCCAGACGTCGCCGGGTTGTGCGCCCCAGCCGGGGCGACGGAGGGCCAGCAGGGGAACATGGGCGGTGGCGGCGGCCTGGGCCGCGTGGAAACTGATCGTGCCGGCGAAAGGATGGGTGGCGTCGATGAGCGCGTCCACCGCGTGCTCGCGCAGCCAGCGGGCGAGGCCCTCGGGGCCGCCGAACCCACCGATGCGCACCTCCCCGGCGGGCAGCCGCGGCGCCGCCACCCGGCCGGCCAGTGAGGTCATCACCCGCACCCCCTCCTCCGCCACCAGGGCCGCGGCCAGCTGGCGGGCCTCTGTGGTGCCGCCGAGGATCAGTACTTGGCGGGCGGATTCGTGGACGGGTGACGTCGGCATGAGCGGCAGGTTCCTCCGTGGGTGAAACGCAACCGCAGGGTACGGGAGGGCGCAGCGCGCAGCTCGCGCACACCGGGCTGCGGCCCGGGTGGACGACCGGGGCGTGCGCCACGGCCGCCAGCACGGCCGCGTACACGGCGCTGCTCAGCGGGGAGTTCCCGGACCCGGTGACGATCACGCTGCCGAGGGGACAGACGCCGTCCTTCGCACTCGCGGTGGAGGAGCTGACCGCTGCCGGGGCGGGACCGGCCACCGCGATGGCCGGGGTGGTCAAGGACGCCGGGGACGATCCCGATGTGACGCACGGGGCGCTGGTGCGGGCCACCGTGCGGGCGCTGCCGGCCGGCAGCGGAGTGGTGTTCGCGGCGGGCCCGGGCGTGGGTACGGTGACCCGCCCCGGACTGCCGCTGGACGTCGGCGAACCCGCCATCAATCCCGTACCGCGGCAGATGATCCGGGAGCATCTGGCGCGCGTCGCGGAGGCGCACGCAGGCAGTGGTGCGAGCGCGGACGTCGAGGTCGAGGTCTCCGTCGATCACGGCGAGGAGATCGCCCGCAGCACCTGGAACCCGCGCCTCGGCATCCTGGGCGGCCTGTCGATCCTGGGGACGACCGGGATCGTCGTGCCGTACTCCTGCTCGGCGTGGATCGACTCGATCCGGCGCGGGGTGGATGTGGCGCGGGCGGCCGGCCGGCGGCATGTCGCCGGGTGCACCGGCTCGACGTCGGAGAAGGTCGCCGTCGCCCTGCACCACCTGCCGGAGGACGCGCTGTTGGACATGGGGGACTTCGCCGGGGCGGTGCTCAAGTACATCCGCCGGCATCCCGTCGACCGGCTGACGATCTGCGGCGGCTTCGCCAAGCTGTCGAAACTGGCGGCCGGTCATCTGGACCTGCACTCGGCGCGCTCTCAGGTCGACAAGGGCTTCCTCGCCGAACTGGCCCGACAGGGCGGCGCCGACGCGGCGCTGGCGGAGGCGGTGGCCGAGGCCAACACCGGCCTCGCCGCGCTCCAGTTGTGCGCGGCGGCCGGCGTTCCCCTCGGTGACCTGGTGGCGGCCACGGCACGGGACGCGTCACTGGGCGTGCTGCGGGGTGCGCCGGTCGCCGTCGACGTCATCTGTATCGACCGGGCGGGACTGGTGGTGGGCCGGGCGGAGCCGCGCGGTCCGGGAGGCTGAGGCATGTCCGGTGGATCGCGGCCCTAGGGCCGGTCCGGTGGATCATGGCCGGGTTTGCGGCGACTGGCGTCGGATGTTTCACGTGAAACGCGCCCCGGCCCGACGGCCGGGATCCGACGCCCCGCCGTGCAACCCCTCGTCACATCCGCGGCAGTGTCTCTCCGCGGCTCAGCCCGTCCTCACGAGTCAGCCCGTCCTCACGAGCCATGTCGAAACGGCCCAGCTCGTTGCCGTGGCCCTTCCCGGCCCGACGGTGCTCACCCATTGCCTTGCGGGCCGCCATCTCGCGTGCGCGATCCATCCGGTCCCGCATGCAGCTGTCGTCCCCGCCGGTCAACGCGCCCAGCGCGCTGCCCAGGGCACAGGCGGCCATCTTGACGGGGCTGTCCTTCGCGCGGCGCGGGGTGTCCTTGCCGCTGGCGGTGGCGACGGTGCTGCCGGTGAGGGTCAGCACGGCCGCAGCGAAGACCGCAGTGGCGGCCATCCTGGTACGCATCGTGGCGAGCTCCTTTGCGTCAACCCCCCTGGGTGTCGCAGCTTCCTTACCGGCCTCCGGGATCAGGAAAACGGACTTTCACCCCGATGCGGTCATACAATTCAGCCGGACAGGCGTGCCGTGCGCTGTCCTTGATGCCCCCTCAGGCACCCCCGTCGCAGGGCGCGTGCGGGCGCTCGCGCTCCGACGAGTAGAGGTGGCTGTCGCGGAACTGCTCGGCTCCCAGCGTGCGACCGACCATGATCACGGCGGTCCGGACCACACCCGCGGCCTTCACTTGGCCGGCGATGTCGCCGAGCGTGCCGCGCAGCACGAGTTCGTCGGGGCGGGAGGCCATCGCCACAACGGCGGCCGGGCAGTCGGCGCCGTAGTGCGGCAGCAGTTCGTCGACGATCCGGTCCACGTACATCGCGGCGAGGTGCAGCACCAACAGCGCACCGCTGCGCCCCAGGGTGGCCAGGTCCTCGCCGTCGGGCATCGGGGTGGCGCGCTGGGCGACCCGGGTGAGGATGACGGTCTGGCCGACGGTGGGCACCGTCAGTTCGCGCTTCAGGGCGGCGGCCGCCGCGGCGAACGCGGGCACACCGGGCACGACCTCGTAGGGCACCCCCGCCGCGTCCAGGCGGCGCATCTGCTCGGCCACCGCGCTGAAGACGGACGGGTCGCCGGAGTGCAGCCGGGCGACGTCCTGGCCCTCCTCGTGGGCCCGGACCAGCTCCGCCGTGATCGCGTCCAGGTCCAACTGCGCGGTGTCGACCAGCCGGGCCCCCGGCGGGCACTCGGCGAGCAGTTCGCGCGGCACCAGGCTTCCCGCGTAGAGGCAGACCCCACAGGCGGCGAGGGTGCGGGCGCCGCGCAGGGTGATCAGGTCGGCGGCGCCGGGGCCCGCACCGATGAAGTAGACGGTCATGGCTGTCGGTCTCCTGGGGAGGTTACGAGGGGTCCTGGGAGCGGGAGGGGGCGGCGGTCTCCCGCGGGCCGGGCTCCGGCACACCGGACGACGCGGGCTTCACCGCCGACCACTGGGTGACCGGCATCGCCTGCCGCCAGCCCGTGAAGCCGCCGACCGGCACCGCATGGGCGATCGCGAGCCGCACCAGTTCGCCGCCGTGCCGCCGGTACCACTGGGTGAGCAGCGCCTCGGACTCCAGCGTCACGGTGTTGGCGACGATCCGGCCGCCCGGGGGCAGCGCGTCCCAGCAGGCGTCCAACAGCCCGGGCGCGGTCAGGCCGCCGCCGATGAACACCGCGTCCGGCGTCGGCAGTCCGGCCAGTGCGGCGGGCGCGGCGCCGTGCACCACGCGCAGCGCCGGGACGCCGAGCGCCCCTGCATTGCGGCCGATCCGCGCCGCCCGTACGGTGTCCCGTTCGACGCTGACGGCCCGGCAACTGCGGTGCGCGCGCAGCCATTCGACGGCGATGGAGCCGGAACCGCCGCCGATGTCCCAGAGCAGCTCGCCGGGCGCGGGGGCCAGCGCGGCCAGGGTGGCCGCCCGGACATGACGCTTGGTCAGCTGGCCGTCGTGCTCGTAGGCGTCGTCGGGGAGCCCCGGCACGATCGGCAGCCGCGGTGCGTCGGGCTCCCGCACGCAGTCCAGTGCGATCACGTTGAGCGGATCGCCGGCGGGTGCGTCCCACCGCTGCGCACTGCCCTCGACCACCCGCTCGCGCAGGCCGCCGAGTTGTTCCAGTACGCGCATCCGGGTCGGGCCGAAGCCCCGGTCCCGCAACAGCCGCGCGACCTCGTCGGGCGTCCCGGCCCCGGCCGACAGCACCAGCACCCGCCGCCCGTCGTACAGCGCCCGCACCAGGTTCTCCGCCGGCCGCCCGACGAGCGTGACGACCTCGGTGTCCTCCACCGCCCAGCCCAGCCGGGCGCAGGCGTACGCCACCGACGACGGATGCGGCACCACCCGCAGCGGTCGCCGCACCGCGACGTCCTGTGCCATCACCTCGGTCAGGGTCCGCCCGATCCCGTAGAACATCGGGTCCCCACTGGCCAGCACGCAGAGCCGGCGCCCGGTATGCGCGGCGAGCAGCCCGGGCACCGCGGGTCGCAGCGGCGAGGGCCACGGCACCCGCTGCCCCGCGCACTGTGCGGGCAGCAGCGCCAACTGCCGGGCCCCGCCGATCAGTACCTCGGCCGCGGCCAGCTCCCGGCGCGCGGCCGGCGACAGTCCGTCCCAGCCATCGGCCCCGATACCTACGACGGAGAGGGGAAGCGGGGGAGTCACTGCGGGGTACCTCGGGGCGCGAAGGGACGGGACGGAGGCCAAGGGGATGTCGAAGGGCGGGTGCCGAACTCTACTGACCGGCCGGGCGGCCCCGGCTCCCGGGGAGGGCCCCGCGGGCCCGGGCACGTCCCCTGCACCCACCCCGCCCCTTATTGCACATTGCTTGCAATTACTTGCTATTACTGTCTGGGGCACGAAACGCGACGGGGAAGGAGTGCGGTCCATGGGCTCGCCGGTGGTGCTGGGCATCGAGTCGTCCTGCGACGAGACGGGTGCCGGCCTGGTGCGGGACGGCCGGCTGCTCGGGCACACCGTCGCGTCGAGCATGGACGAGCACGCGCGGTTCGGCGGAGTGGTGCCGGAGATCGCCGCCCGGGCGCATGTGCACGCGCTGACGCCCATGGTGCGCGGCGCGCTGGCCGATGCGGGGCTGCGGGCGTCCGACATCGGGGCGGTGGCGGTGACCACCGGACCGGGACTCTCCGGTGCGCTCCAGGTGGGGCTGGCCGGGGCCAAGGGGCTGGCGTACGCGCTGGGCGTGCCGCTCTACGGCGTCCACCACCTGGCCGGTCACGTCGCCGCCGACACCCTCGCGCACGGTCCGCTGCCCGACCCCTGCGTGGTGCTGATCGTCTCCGGCGGGCACACCTCGCTCCTGCTCGTACGGGACCTGGCCCGCGACCGGATCGTGCACCTCGGCGACACCTTGGACGACGCCGCCGGAGAGTGCTTCGACAAGGTCGCGCGGGTCTTCGGGCTGCCCTACCCCGGCGGTCCGGCCATTGACCGGACAGCGCGCGAGGGGGATCCGCGCGCTGTCCACTTCCCTCGCCCGCTCACCGCGGGCCCGCCCGAGAAGCGGTTCACGTTCTCCTTCTCGGGGTTGAAGACGGCGGCGGCGCGCTGGGCGGAGAGCCACCGCGCCGCGGGCCGTCCGCTACCGGTCGCCGATGGTGCGGCCGCGCTTCAGGAGGCGGTCGCCGACGTGCTGACCCGCAAGGCGGTCGCCGCCTGCACCGAGCACGGCGTCGGAACGCTGGTGGTGGTCGGCGGCGTGGCGGCCAACTCCCGGGTGCGCACGCTGGCCGAGGAGCGCTGCGCCGCGGCCGGCATCACCCTGCGGGTCCCGCCACTGCGGCTGTGCACGGACAACGGCGCGATGATCGCGGCCGTCGGTGATCTGCTCGTCCGGGCCGGCGCCACGCCCGCCCCGCTCGATGTGTCCATCGACCCGTCGGCACCGCTGGAGTACGCGGCGCTGCATCCCGTTGCGGCGGGCCGCGCACCGGCCGCCTGAGGCCGGCGGGTAGTTGGCGCCTTGTTTCACGTGAAACCCGTCGTTTCACGTGAACCGACGGACGACCGCTCCGTCGACCGGATCGTGTCCGTCCGGTCACCCTTCTCCATCGCACCGCTCTGACCAGGCACGATAGCCCGTTCGACGGTAATGACAACGGTCACCGGTGCAGCCTTTGGATCTTTTGTCGAAGTGCGGTTTGCTTCGCTGCGAGAAGCAAGGTGGAGCCAGGAAGGAGCGCGCCATGACCGAGCACGCCCACAGTGGGCACGGCCATGCACACAGCCACACCCATGCCGTGTCCCCGGACGCCGATCGGCGCTGGCTGCGGGCCGCGCTGATTCTGCTCACCGCCTACATGGCGGTCGAGGTCGTGATCGGTTTCCTGGCGCAGTCGCTGGCACTGATCTCGGACGCCGCCCACATGCTCACCGACGCGGTCTCGATCGTGTTGGCGCTGGTCGCGATGCGGCTGGCCGCGAAGCCCGCGCGGGGCGGCTACACCTACGGCCTCAAGCGCGCCGAGATCCTCTCCGCGCAGGCCAACGGCATCACCCTGCTGGTGCTGTCCGTCTGGCTGGCGTACGAGGCGGTCCAGCGGCTGATCTCACCGCCCGAGGTCACCGGCGGGCTGGTGGTCATCACCGCGCTCTCCGGTGTGGTGGTGAACCTGATCTGCACCTGGTTCCTGTCGAAGGCCAACCGCTCCAGCCTGAATGTCGAGGGCGCCTACCAGCACATCCTCACCGACCTGTTCGGCTTCATCGCCACCGCGATCTCCGGTCTCATCGTGCTGACCACGGGCTTCCAGCAGGCCGACGCGATCGCCTCGCTCGTCGTCGTCGCGCTGATGCTGAAGGCCGGTACGGGGCTGGTGCGGGAGTCCGGCCGGATCTTCATGGAGGCCGCTCCGGCCGGGATCGACCCGGACGCGCTGGGCGATCACCTCGTCGCCGCCGACCAGGTCGTCGAGGTGCACGACCTGCACATCTGGCAGATCACCTCCGGGCAGCCGGCGCTCTCCGCGCACATCCTGGTCGCCCCGGCGGGCGACTGCCACAAGGTCCGCCGCAGCCTCCAGGACTTGCTGCACACCGAGTACGGCATCACCCACGCCACCCTCCAGGTCGACCACCTCGGCGAACAGGACGAGGACGAGCTGCTGACCCTGGGGCCCGGGCCCGGCCCCGAGCAGCCCTCCGGCAGCCACTGCGACGACTCCCACGGCCCCGTCCACCGTCCGGGGCCGCACCAGCACTGACCCGCCGTCGTCGCGGGCCCGCGCCCGCACTCGGGTGAACCCGTCCCCGGGCGCGGCCCGCCAGGCGCCGGCCCGCCCCACTGCGGTGCTCGGATGACCGCATGAGAACCGCCGCTGCCTGCGCGGTGCTGTGCGCCGTCGCGCTCCCCGCCGCGCCTGCCCCACAGGACCCGCCGGCCCTCGCGGTGACGGTGACCGACGGCGTCGACCGGGCGGAGGCCGGACAGCGGCTCGACTACCGCATCACCGTGCACAACCTCGGCGGCGACCAGGTGACCGGTGCCCGCATCGAGCAGGAGATGCCGGCCACCACGGTCTCGGCCACCGCCACCGACGGCACCGTCGAAGGGGCGGGCACGGGCGAGCAGAAGGCCGTCTGGCACGCGGATCTGCCCGCGTACGACATCCAGGTGTTCACCGCCGGCGCGGTGCTCGGCGCCCGCCGGGACCTCGGCACCAGCGCCGCCCCCGGCACCCTGCGGGCCGCCACCTCGGTCTGCGTCTACGCCGGTGCGAACGCCGCACCGCTGGCCTGCTCCGGCGATCTGGACGACCTCCCCGAGTCGCAGCCCGAGCCGGAGCACGGCAACGGGGTGGGGTGGGCGGTGGCGGCCCTGGCCGGCGCGCTGCTCGTGCCCGGGGTGGTCCGGGCGGTCCGGCGCGGCCGGGCCCGACGGTCCGGCTGAGCAGCGCGCGGGGCCGCCCACCCGGCGCCGGCCACCCACCGGCCGCTCATCCGTGCGATCACCCATTGGCACCGGCCCCGCTCGCGGCCGACCGCCGTACGGACTTGCCTGGAGCGTGGCAGCCATCGCCGTTGCAGGAAGGACCGGTACGCATGTCAGCGAGTGCACCCGCACGCGCCGACGGCCGGGTGACGGCGGCGCGCTGCCCACCGGGACGGCCACGCCGGGCCCGCTCGTTGGCCGGCGGCGCGCTGCTGCTGATCGGAACGCTGCTGCTACCGCTGAGCCTGGCCGCCCTCTGGGCCCGCGCCGAACTCACCGACACCGACCGCTATGTGGCCGCGGTCGCCCCGCTCGCCGGAAACCCCGCCGTCCAGGACGCCATCGTCGTCGACGTCACCAACGGCGTGATGCCCCACGTCCGGCTGGACGGCCTGCTCAAGGTGGTCCCACCCGCCGAACGCCCCGCGCTGCGCCGCAAGTTCACCCGCGGCATCCGCGAGTTCGTCGACAAACAGGTCCGCCAGGTCGTCACCGGCCGCACCTTCCCCGCGGTCTGGTCCGGGGTGCACCGCACCGCCCACCGCAACCTGGACGGCATGCTGGCCGCCTCCGGCGACGCCCCCGTCACCCTCGACCTCTCGCCGGTCATCGAGCGCGTCCGGCACCAGTTGTCCGGCAACGGACTGGGTATCGACCTCATCCACCGGGTGCCGCCCACCGGCGCCTCCATCGTGCTGCTGAAGTCCCCCGACGTGCCCCGGCTGCGGGCCGGCTTCCAGGTCGCGCGCACCGGCGCGCTGCTGCTGCCGCCGACCGCCGCGCTCTGCCTCCTGGCCGGTCTGCTGATGACCCGACGCCGACGCCGGGCGCTGATCTACACGGCGGCCGGCTGCGCGGTGGCCTGCGCCCTCCTGGCCGCGGCGCTGGCGCTGCTCCGCACCCGCCTCCTGGACGCCCTGCCGGCCACCATCTCCCGCCCCGCCGCCGACGCCTACACCGACGCCCTGACCGCCTCCCTGCGTTCCGGCGTGGGGACGGCGATCGGCGCGGCGGCGGTCGTCGTCGCCCTCGCCACCGCGGGCCCACTGACGGCCCGCCTCCGCCGCGCCGTGTCGTCGGGGTTGTCGGGCCGTCAGCCCGGACCGGGGCGCCGGTGGGCGACGTCCCGTGGCATACGGAACGCCCACCGCGCCGCGCAGCGCCGGTTCGCCGATGACCATCCGCGCCGGTAGCGGCTCGCCGCGCCCCGGGACGGCCGTGGCGTCCACCGGTACCGGGCACCACCGGCCCCAGCACCGCACTACATCCCCAAATGGCGCGCATGAGAAAAAACCGCCATGCCGCCTGAACTGCCGCATGAAGAAGGCACCGATCCGCGTCCGCGCCCCCGGCAACAGGACACGACAACGGGCCGGCACGGACACGGCCTTCTCGGCAGCGGCGACGGACCGTCCTCAGATCGCCAGGACGGTCTTCCCCTGCGCCCGCCCGGTGCGGCTGGCCGCCAGGGCCTCGGGGGCCTCCGCCAAGGGGACTTCGAGGCCCACGAGGACCGTCAGGCGGCCCGCGTCGAGGTGCCCGGCGAGGATCTCCAGCAACTGGGGCGAGGGCCGGTTGACGAAGTTGAAGCCGCGCAGGTTGTGCTCGGTGAGCACATCGGCGTCGGCGGCACCGATCAGCGAGACCGCCACACCGCCGTCCCGTACCGCCCGGGTCAGCTCGACGAACCCCGCCGCGTCGCTGGTCATGTCGATCAGCACGTCCACCCCTTCCGGGTGCGCCGCCAGGACCTGATCGGCGACCGGCCCCGCGGTGTGATCGACGGTCTCCGCGGCCCCCAGCGTGCGCATCAACTCCGCCTTGGCCGGGCGGGCGGTGGCGATCACCTCCGCACCCCGGCCGGCCGCGATCTGGGTCGCGAAGGTGCCGACCCCGCCGGTCGCACCGACGATCAGCACCCGCCGGCCCTCGCCGACCCGGGTCTCCTCGACCAGGTTGTACGCGGTCATCCCGGCCGTCGGCACGGCGGCGGAGGTCGCATAGGTGACGCTGCGGGCGGCCAGGGCGATGGCGCCCTCATCGGCCACGGCGAATTCGGCGTACGAACCGCCGCCCCGATCAGGCCGCTGGAACTGGCCGAACACCGGGTCCCCGACGGTGAACCGCCGCACGCCACTGCCGACCCCGACCACCTCCCCCGCCCCGTCCGCCCCCAGGACCAGCGGGAACTTGGCGTGGACGGCCTCTCCGAACATGCCGTCGGCGAGCTTCCAGTCGATGGGGTTGAGTCCGGCGGCGGCCAGCCGCACCAGGACCTCACCGGGCCCCGGTTCAGGTTGTGGCAGCTCCATGAGCTGCGGGTCCGCACCGAAGGCGTTGACTGCTACGGCTCTCATGTGGCGTTCCCTTCCACCCTTCCGAGGAGCGGCCGGAGTGGATCGTAAGCACGCCGGTCGGGCCGGGCGCGGCAGGACGGGAGGCGGTGCCCCGGAAGCAACTCGTACGGCCCCCGTCACCGTTCCGTTCCCCACTCGATTGCCCGCATGACGGGACCGGTGCGGGGCCGCGGGATTCAATGGCGCAATGATCCGGTTCGAGTCGGTCACCAAGCGCTACCCCGACGGGACCACGGCCGTCGACGACCTCTCCTTCGAGGTCGGCGCGGGTGAACTGGTCACCTTGGTCGGGCCGTCCGGGTGCGGCAAGACGACGACCATGATGATGGTGAACCGGCTGATCGACCCCACCAGTGGGCGGATCTTCGTCGACGACGCGGACGTGTCCGGTGTCGACCCGGTCCGACTCCGCCGCGAGATGGGCTACGTCATCCAGCAGACCGGGCTCTTCCCGCACCGCACCGTCCTCGACAACACCGCGACCGTGCCGTTCCTGACCGGCTGGAAGAAGCCCAAGGCGCGGGAGCGAGCCGCCGAACTCCTGGACCTGGTCGGGCTGGACCCGACCGTCTACGGCGCGCGCTACCCCGACCAGCTGTCGGGCGGCCAGCGCCAGCGGGTCGGGGTGGCCCGCGCCCTGGCGGCCGATCCGCCGGTGCTGTTGATGGACGAGCCGTTCGGCGCCGTCGACCCGGTCGTCCGGGACCGCCTCCAGAAGGAGTTCCTACGGCTCCAGGCCACCCTGCACAAGACGGTGTTGCTGGTCACCCACGACATCGAGGAGGCCATCCGGCTCGGCGACCGGATCGCGGTCTACGGCGCCGGGCGGATCGAGCAGTTCGACACCCCGGCGCGGGTGCTCGGCGCCCCCGCCACCCCCTATGTCGCCGAATTCATCGGCGCGGACCGGGCGTTGAAGCAGCTGTCGGTCACCGCCATCGACCGCGACGACCTGGAACGCCCGCCGTTCGCCCGGCTCGCCGAGCCCGCCGCGGACGCGGTGGTCCGGCTGCGGGCCGAAGGTGCACGCTGGGCGGTGGTGCTGGACGCCGAGGGGGCGCTGCACGGCTGGGTGGGCACGGAGCAACTGTCGGGCGCGGGTGGGACGGTGGCGGACCACGCCCGTCGGATGGAGGCATGGATCCCGGCGTCCGGAACCCTCAAGGCGGCGTTCAGCGAGATGCTCAAGCACGACGCCGGCTGGATCGCGGTCCTGGACGGCCGGCGGTTCCTGGGCGTGCTGACCCCGACCACCCTGCACGAGGCGCTGCGCCGCACCATCGCCCCGGAGGGACGGGGGCGGTCACAGGGGCGGCCGGAGGTGGACTCGGTCCCGACGGAGTGAGGGAGGCGGCCGGGGCGGGCGTGGTGTTTCACGTGAAACGACGGCCGGGAGCGCTGTTTCACGTGAAACGTCGTTCCGGCTCCGTCATCCCTTCCTCAACAGGCCCTTCGACACCAGGTAGTTGTGGGCCACGTCGGCGGGGAGCCGGCGCCAGCTGTCGACCTGTTCGTTGAGGTGCGCCAGGTCTTCGGTGGTCAGCACGCGGTTGAGTGCGTTCAGCGCGGCGGCCGGGCGGGCGCTGCCGGCCCGTGCGCGGTTGACGACGGGGACGACGTAGTCGGCGTTCTGGAGTTTCCGGTCGTCGGCGAGGACGACGAGCCCGAACTGATCGAGGGTGGCGTCCGTGCTGGTGGTGAGCACCATCTGGTCCTGGCCGTTCTGTACGGCCTGTTTCGCGGGCGTGGTGCCGACGCCCTTGGGGTCCACGGCGGTGATGTCGATGCCGTACGTCTTCCGCAGGCCCGGTGCGCAGAACGGCCGCTGGACGCACTCGTCACCCGCCGCCAGCCGCACCGGAAGCTTGGCGCGGCCCAGGTCGCTGAGGGTGCGGAGGTGGTGCTCGGCGGCGTAGGCGGCGCGCACCGCGAAGGCGTTCTGGTCGACGGCCCGGCCCGCCGGGAGCACGGTCAGACCGCGCGGGGTGGCGAGGCGGCGCAGGGCGGCCATGGTGGTGTCCAGGTCGGGGGAGGCGACAGGGGCGGCCTGGGGACCGTGCTCCTTGGCGTTGAGCCAGTCCGCGAAAGTGGCGGCGTATTCGGGCACGACGTCGATCTGTCCGGCCTCCAGCGCGGGTTCGTACAGCTCGCGGTTGCCGACGGTGAGGACGTGGGTGCGGTAGCCGTCCTGGCCGAGCAGCGCCGCGTACATCTGGGCCAGCAACTCGCTCTCGGTGAAGCCGGCCGAGCCGATGGCGAGATCGCGGCTGTCGCCGGGCGAGGCGGTGACCGCGCCACGGTGCTCCAGCGACGGCCCACCGGTGCAGGAGACCAGGCCGACCGCCACGGCCAGGGCGGTCAACGTGCCGAGCGCAGCGCGGACCGAGCGGAGCGGGGCCGCGGCCGGGGCCGCACGGGGCGTCCTCACCGGGTCCGCCCCCGCGCCCGTACCGGGGCGAACCGCTGCACCAGCTCGAACAGGGCCTCCATCAGCAGCGCGAACACCGCGACCACCACCGCCCCGGCCACCACCTGCGGGGTACTGGCCAGGTTGAAGCCCGCGGTGATGATGCGGCCGAGGCCGCCACCCCCGACCAAGGCGGCCAGCGTGGCGGTGGCGACGAGCTGTACGGCGGCGATCCGCACCCCGGTCAGCACCAGCGGCAGGGCGAGCGGCGCCTCCACCCGCCACACCAGCTGCATCCCGGTCATCCCCATGCCCCGCGCAGCCCGGACCACGTCCTGGTCCACCTCGCGCATCCCGACGTAGGCATTGGTCAGCAGCGGCGGCACGGCGAACAGCACCAGCGCGATGACCGTCGGCCACTCCCCGTGCCGCCCGAGCGGGGTCAGCAGGAGCAGGACGAGGACCGCGAAGGTCGGCACCGCCCGGCCGATGTTGGCCAGGTTGACCGCAAGGGCGCCACCGCGGCCCAGATGGCCCAGCGTCAACGCGATCGGCAGGGCGATGAGGGCGCTGAGGACGAGGCAGGCGAAGGTGAGGACGGCATGCTGGGCGAGCCGGTGCCAGACGCCGTTCTCGCCGGACCAGTTGGCGGCGGTGGTCAGCCAGGCCCAGACCGCGGCGAGGGTGCTCATGTCCGCCGTCCGGAGGCGGTGAGTGACCGCCTCCCACGGGCCGCCCGCGGGCTGCGGCCGGCCCGCCGCCACGGGGTGAGAAGGCGCTCCAGGCCGAGCAGCAGCAGGTCGAAGGCGACCGCGATGAGCACGCAGAGCACGGACGCGGTCAGCACCTGCGCCTTGAAGTAGGCGTTCATGCCCGCGTAGATGAGGTTGCCCAGCCCGCCGTACCCGACGATCGCGCCGACGGTGGTCAGGGCGACCGCGGAGACCGTGGCGATGCGCAGCCCGGCCATCGCGGCGGGCACCGCCAGCGGCAGTTCCACCGTCAGCAGTTGCCGCATCGGCCCGTACCCCATGCCCCGGGCGGCCTCCTTGGCACCGGCCGGGACGCCGTCCAGACCCGCCAGGATGTTCCGGACCAGCAGGGTGAGGGAGTAGAGGGCGAGGCCGACCACGACGAGGGTGGCGGAGAGTCCGTAGACCGGCAGCAGCAGCGAGAACATCGCCAGCGAGGGGATCGTGTAGATCACGGTGGTGAGGCCGAGGACCGGCCCGACCGTCCAGCGCCGGCGGCGGGCCAGCAGCGCCAGCGGGAGGGCGATCACCAGCCCGAGTCCCACCGAAATCACGGTCAACTGCACATGCTGGCCGACCGCGTCGAGCAGGATCTGGCGGCGGGTGCTCAGGTAGTCGCCGCAGATCCAGTCGTTTCGGGCCAGGCAGTCGTCCGGCGGGGCGGTCACAGCAGAAGTCCACCGCGGGTGCGGCGGAGTGTCGCGCGGAGTGCGCCCGATCGGGCTGTCGCCAGCATCACACCGCGCCCCTTCCTCATCTATACACCTGGTGTGTACTTCGCCTGTACAGTCCCTGGAGTCCGTTCGGAAGGCGATCGGCGCGCCGGGCCACGACTCCGTCCGCGTCTGCTTCGCCATGCCCGGAAACCAGGGCGCGGACGCTCCCGGGCACCACCCGCCGGCGAAGAGCTCCACGGAAGACGGCCGAGAACTCCACAGCAGCCAGCACCCCAGCGAACGACTCCAGGAAAGACATCGCATGCTGAAGCAGATATCCGCGGCCCGCCGCTCGTCCATAGCCGGGCTGCTGACCGCCGCCTCCTTGGCCCTGGCCCTCAGCGGCTGCGCCTCGTACGACGTCACCGCACCGGCCGATGCGCGGGCCGACGCTCCGGCGGCCGACGTCAAGGCCAAGGACGCCAAGGCCGGGGACGCCGGCAGCGGCGATGCCGTCGACTGCCGCAAGGCCAAGTGCGTGGCGCTGACCTTCGACGCGGGCCCGAGCGAGAACACCAACCGGCTGCTGGACATCCTCAAGGAGAACAAGGCCCATGCCACGTTCTTCATGCTCGGCAAGAACCACGTCGCCGAGCGCCCCGCCGAGGTGAAGCGGATCGACGCCGAGGGCCATGAGCTGGCCAACCACACCTGGTCCCACCAGATCCTCACGGAGATCAAGCCGGACGAGGCCAAGCGCGAGCTGTCCCAGGTCCAGGACGCGGTCCGCAAGATCACCGGTAAGACGCCCACGCTGATGCGCCCGCCGCAGGGCCGGACCAACGAAGAGGTCTCCAAGATCAGCAAGGAGCTCGGCCTGGCGCAGGTCCTGTGGAGCGTGACCGCCAAGGACTACCAGACCACCGACTCGGACCTGATCACCAAGCGGGTGCTCGACCAGACCAAGCGCGACGGCATCATCCTGCTGCACGACATCTACAAGGGCACCGTGCCGGCCGTCCCCGGCATCCTCAAGGAGCTCAAGAAGCGCGGCTACACGGTCGTCACGGTGTCCCAGCTGCTCTCCCCGGCGAAGCCGGAACCGGGGATGGTCTACCGGCCGTGAGCTAGGGCCGTCGGGGCGAGCCACGGTCCCGTTGGGGCGGGACCCGCACGGCTCGGGAGAATACGGCCGGGACAGGAACGGCGTCCTCATGCGGGGGAGCGGCCGTACGACGAAGGGGGCGCCGGACCGTGCCGGCGCCCCCTTCGCATGCCGTCGCCCTGGCGACGGTCACCGCACCCCTAGGGGTGCTCCGCCTCCACCCGCTTGTGGGACCGTTCGTCGGCGGGCGCCTGCCCCTTGGCCGCGCCCTTCCCCTGTCCCGGCGCCGGCTTCTGCGGCGCGTTCGGCTCGGTGTCCTGCGGGAAGGTCAGCTGCTGGCTCTGCCACTCCAGGGCCGGCACGACCTCCCGCCGCCAGGTCCCGAACTGATGGCTGCCGCGGGGCAGGATGATCGAGTCGACCCGCATCGGCGGCTTCACCGCGTGGATGAACTTCATGGTGTCGCCGTAGTCCGACTCGCCCTGGCGGCTGCTGGCCACCAGCGCGGAGACCTGCGGCGCGGGCAGGTTCTGCAGCCGCCACAGCAGATCGTGCTCGCGCTGGCGCTGGGCACCCGTCGGACCGGGGCCGAAGAGGCTGCCGGTGGTGAGGTCGTCCTTGATCGCGTAGTCACCGGAGAGCGAGACCGCCGAGGTGTACGCCTGCGGGTTGCGCATCGCCAGTTGGAGCGAGCAGGTACCACCGGACGAGTACCCGAACGCGCCCCAGGCGCTGGGGTCATGGCCCACCCGGTAGGCCGACTTCATGGCGTCCGGCAGGTCCTTGGTGAAGAACGTCTCGGCCTGCGGACCACCCGGCACGTCCACGCACTCGGTGTCGCGCGGCGGCGCGATCGTCGGCCGCACCATCACGATCACGGTCGGCTGCATCTTGCCCTGCGCAATCAGCTGGCCCGCGGTCTGCGGGATCTGCAGGTGCTGCGCGAGGTTCATGATCCCGCCCGGGTAGCCGCTGATGACGACCATGACCGGGAACCGCTGCCGGTGGAACTGCTGCTGGAAGTACTGCGGCGGCAGGTAGACGAAGCCCGGGTTGATGGCCCGGGTGCGGCGGCCGATGATCCGTACCGACTCGACCTTGCCCACCTTGTTGTCGGGCCCCTTCGGCAGTCCGGTCACCCGGTCGAGCCCCTGGGGGCCGGCGGGCTGGATCAACCCACCCTTGATGTTGCCGACCGTGGCGTACTGCCCGTCCCCCTGGCTCACCGAGGCCGGGGCCTGCTCGTTGTTGCCCAGCAGCTCGTCCCAGTTGCCGTAGAACTCGAAGTTCGCGTTCACGGCGAGGGCGAGTGCCGACACGATCGACACCTGGGTGACCAGGATGGCCCCCAGCCTCCCCAGCACGTGGCGCCACCCGTTCCGCGACAGCCTGGGCCAAAGCCACACCGTCGCGGCAACACAGACCACCGCCAGCACGATCACCGTGATTTCGAGCGACTGACTGGTCAGCCCCATGCGCCCACATCTCCCGTCACCCTCGAAAGGGTTCTTGCCTTCTCACCGGCCGCCCCCCGAGGCACAACGGGCAGCCCAGGACAATGGTCACCGGAGAAGACGGGCGCATCCGCGAATCGGATACCTGCGCGACTTACTTCTTACCGAGCTCTTGCCTGTTCGTTTCCGCCACGTGACGTGCGCGAGCGGTGCCGGGAGATCCGTGACAACCGACGGAACCACGGACATGTTTCACGTGAAACGAAGCGCCGGTGAACACCTGGCGACAAAACGCCCTCTTCGGCACCGGGGGCGCCCCGGAGCGGACCACTCATTGCATCCTCGCCTGAACTCACCGTCCGATCTCGCCAGTTGACCTCGACGACGACTGGGGCGACGCCTCCCGGCCGACTCCCCGCCGATATCGCCGGCAATTGCGCTATCCGTCACATTGGGCACCTCATACGCCACTTCCGCACCACGTAGGGGACCAAGTCCTGCCATACAAACGGTCAAGTCACCCCTTTCCAAACGATCAATCGGGCTTTTCCGCAAAGGTTGCGTGGGCTATTCCCGCCGTCCGACACGCGTTTCCCGGACCGGCGACGCGCTGACCGAAACCACCTCTCCGCTCAACACCCCCGTATGGCCCACCACGCGAGGCGCGGGTTCCCACGATCAGGCCGGTGCAGGCCGCTACTCTTACGTATCCGTCCTGGTCAGGGACATGTCCGCGCTTCACGGACATTCGCCGCACCCACCACCCACAAGAGAGGTCAGCCGATGGGCATTCGGAGTCTGCTGCGCAACGCTTTCGGTCGTTCCAAGGCGACCCGCGACGGATCCGGCGCGGCCCGGAACGCCACCGACAAGCCGGAGTCGGCAACGATTCCGGAGGCCCGCGAGGAATCCACCCCCGCTCCGACCATCCCGACCACCACACCTCCCGAAGCCGAGGTCCCGGCCGCGCGTACGGCGCCCGGCGAGCCCTCGGAGCCGTCGCCCGCACCGACCCCGGTCACGGCCTCACTGCCCGCCCAGAGCGGCCCGGTTGAGCGCGCACCGGAGCCCCCTACGAAGGCGGAGCCGGCGCGGGAAGAGGCCCCCGTACGGGACGAGCCGGCGGCCGAGGCAGCGGCGACGACCGATGCGAAGGACGAGCCGTCGCCCGCCCCCGAGGCGACGGAGCCGGTCCGACTCAAGGACGCCGACACCGACACCGCCCCGGACGCCGCCGCGGACGCCAAGGCGGGCACGGAGACGGTCGCGGACCAGGGCGCACCGACGCACGAGGACACGCACACGGAAGCCGCCGCGCCCCAGGGCTTCGAGGAGCCGGCGGCCAAGGACGAGCGCGAGCCGGCGGCCGACACCGCGGCCGACGCCCTCGCGGCCACCACCCCGGCTACTGCCGATAGCGCCGCCGACCTGGTCAGCCGGGCGTTCGACAAGCCGGCACCCGCCGCCGCACCGGCCATGGCGGCGGACGCCCCCGCACCGAAGCCCGACGCGCAGCCGGAGACGACCGAGAAGGCCGAGGCGGCAGGGTCGTCGGAGAAGGCGGAAGAGGCGGCAGAGGCAGCCGCAGCGGCGGACCAGCCGGCCGGCGCGCAGGAAAAGCCCGAAGAACAGCACGAAGCGAAGGAAGAAGCGGCGGCAGCGGCCCCGGAGAAGACCGAGGAAGAAGCGACACCCGAGGTCGCGGAAGCCCCGGCGGAGGCATCGAAGGAAACCCCCGACGAGGCCCCGAAGGCGGACGCGGAGGAAATCCCCGAAGCGGCCACGACCGACGCCGACGAGCCGGCCCCCGCGTCCGACGCGGACCACTCCGTCGCGGCGGTCGCCCCCGCCCTCCTCCCCCTCTACGACGCCGCGCGCGCCACGCTGGAGAAGCACCACCTCACCACCCAGCGCGCCACCGTCTACCTGGTTCTCGACCGCTCCGGCTCGATGCGCAACTACTACAAGGACGGCACCGTCCAGCACCTCGCCGAGCAGGCCCTCGGCCTCTCCGCGCACCTGGACGAGAAGGCCACCGTCCCGGTCGTCTTCTTCTCCACCGACGTGGACGGCACCGCCGACCTGGACCTCGCCACCTACGAGGGCCGCATCGAGGAACTGCACTCCGGCCTCGGCCACATGGGGCGGACCAACTACCACTGGGCCATCGAGGCCGTCGTCGCGCACTACAAGAAGTCGGGCTCCCCGCACCCCGCCTTCGTCATCTTCCAGACCGACGGCGCGCCGACGTCCAAGCCCGCCGCCGAGCGGGCCCTGTGCGAGGCGGCCGGGCTCCCCATCTTCTGGCAGTTCATCGGTTTCGGTGACCCGGACGCCAAGGGCTTCGACTTCCTCCGGAAGCTCGACGACCTGACCGTCCCGGAGAAGCGCGCCGTCGACAACGCCGGCTTCTTCCACGCCGGTCGCGACCCCCGCGGCCTGTTGCGTGACGCCCTCCCTCGCCCTTCACGGGTCGGGCGCGCCCGCATCGGGACGGTTTCACGTGAAACGGAGCGGAAGGTCGCATGGTGTGGGGGTGATGATGGACAGGGAGGGAACGGGGCTTGTTTCACGTGAAACAAGCGGGGCGAGCCGCCGCCCGGTAACCCCCTCCGGGCCCGAAAATACCCGGGTGGGGACCTCCACCCCGTCCAGTACGATATTGACGTTGCGTAAAGCAAATCATCACTCACCGTAGCGACTTGGGAGCAGCCGGCAATGGCTCGACACCTCATCACCAGCGCCCTTCCGTACATCAACGGGATCAAGCACCTGGGCAACATGGTGGGGTCCATGCTCCCGGCCGACGTGTACTCCCGGTATCTGCGGCAGCGCGGTCACGACGTCCTCTACATCTGCGCGACCGACGAGCACGGCACGCCCGCCGAGCTGGCGGCGAAGGACGCGGGACAGTCCGTCGCCGAGTTCTGCACCGAGCAGCACCACAAGCAGAAGGCGATCTACGACGGCTTCGGGTTGGAGTTCGACCACTTCGGCCGGAGCTCCTCGCAGGAGAACGTCGAGCTGACCCAGCACTTCGCGCGCAAGCTGCACGAGAACGGCTTCATCGAAGAGCGGGCCATCCGCCAGGTCTACTCGAACGCCGACGGCCGCTTCCTGCCGGACCGCTACATCGTCGGCACCTGCCCGCACTGCGGCTACGACAAGGCGCGCGGCGACCAGTGCGAGAACTGCACCCGGGTCCTGGACCCGACGGACCTGATCGACGCCCGCTCGGCGATCAGTGGCAGCGGTGACCTGGAGGTGCGCGAGACCACGCACCTCTTCCTCCTCCAGTCGAAGCTCCAGCACGAGGTCGAGGGCTGGCTGGCGGGCAACGGCAGCAAGGAGTGGCCGACCCTGGCGTCGTCCATCGCCCACAAGTGGCTGACCGAGGGCCTCCAGGACCGGGCGATCACCCGCGACCTGGACTGGGGCGTGCCGGTGCCGGCCGATGTGTGGCCGGAGCTGGCCGCCGCGGGCAAGGTCTTCTACGTCTGGTTCGACGCCCCGATCGAGTACATCGGCTCGACGAAGGAGTGGGCGGACCAGGCGCCGGAGGAGCGCGACTGGAAGTCGTGGTGGTACGAGGCCGATGACGTCCGCTACACGGAGTTCATGGCCAAGGACAACGTGCCGTTCCACAGCGTGATGTTCCCGGCGACGCAGCTGGGGACCCGCGAGCCGTGGAAGCGGGTCGACTTCCTCAAGGCCTTCAACTGGCTCAACTACTACGGCGGGAAGTTCTCCACGTCGCAGAAGCGCGGCATCTTCACCGATGCGGCGCTGGAACTGCTGCCCGCCGACTACTGGCGCTACTTCCTGATGGCGCACGCCCCGGAGTCGGACGACACGTCCTTCACCTGGGAGCTGTTCTCCGCCTCGGTCAACAAGGACCTGGCCGACACCCTCGGCAACTTCGTCAACCGCGTGCTCTCGTTCTCGCGGAAGCGGTTCGGCGACGACGTGCCGGCCGGCGCCGAGGCCGGAGCCGCCGAGCAGAAGCTGGGCGAGGAGATCGCCGGGCTGCTCGCGGAGTACGAGGGCCACATGGAGGCACTCCAGTTCCGCAAGGCGACGGCCTCGCTGCGCGCCCTGTGGAGCGCGGGCAACTCCTACCTGGAGGAGAAGGCCCCGTGGCTGGAGATCAAGACGGACAAGGACGCGGCGGCGCTGACGCTGCGGACCGCGATGAATCTGATCCACCTCTACGCGGTGGTCTCCGAGCCGTTCATCCCGGCGTCGGCGAAGGCCATGCGGGGCGCGTTCGCCCTGGAGAGCGACACCGCCACCTGGGTGTCGCAGGAGGAGGCGAAGGCGCTGGCGTTCGTGCCCGCCGGGACGCCCTTCACGGTGCCGCCGGTGCTCTTCGCGAAGATCACCGAGGATGACCTGGCGGCGTACCGGGAGCAGTTCGGCGGCAACGAGGGCTGAAGGCCCGACGCCCGGAGCTGACACCACACGAGGACGCCCCTGGACCGGTCCGGTCCGGGGGCGTCCTCGTTGTGCGGTCCGGGGTGGCGCAGGGCCGCCGCGGGATGCACGAGGGCCCGGGACCGCCGCTGCGGCGGTCCCGGGCCCTCGTCCGGTCCTACTTGGTCGGCTTGTACGGCGTCGGCTTCGCCGGGCCGGTCCGGATGCTCAGGTGCAGTTCCTTGAGGCGGGCCTCGTCGACCTCGGACGGGGCGCCCATCAGCAGGTCCTGGGCGTTGCCGTTGAGCGGGAAGGCGATCGTCTCGCGGATGTTCGGCTCGTCGGCCAGCAGCATCACGATCCGGTCGACGCCCGGGGCGATACCACCGTGCGGCGGGGCGCCGAACTTGAAGGCGCGGAGCATGCCGCCGAACTCGGCCTCCACGGTCTCCTTGTCGTAACCGGCGATCGCGAACGCCTTGTACATGACTTCCGGCTCGTGGTTACGGATCGCGCCGGAGGACAGCTCGGTGCCGTTGCAGACGATGTCGTACTGCCAGGCGAGGATGTCCAGCGGGTCCTTGGTCTCCAGCGCCTCCAGGCCGCCCTGCGGCATGGAGAACGGGTTGTGGGAGAACTCGATCTTGCCGGTGTCCGCGTCGCGCTCGAACATCGGGAAGTCGACGATCCAGCAGAAGCGGAACTCGCCCTCGACGAAGTGGCCGGCGCGCTTGGCGGCCTCGACGCGGACGGCGCCCATGATCTTGGAGACCTCGTCGAACTCGCCGGCGCCGAAGAAGACGGCGTGTCCGGGCTTGAGGTCGAGGGCCGTGACCAGCGCCTTGACGTCGTCGTCGGTGAGGAACTTGGCGATCGGGCCGCTGAGTGCGTTGTCCTCGCCGACCCGGACCCATGCCAGGCCCTTGGCACCCTGCGCGACGGCGAAGTCGCCCAGCTGGTCGAAGAACTTCCGCGGCTGGTCAGCGGTGTCCGGCACGGCCAGGGCCCGGACGTGCTTGCCGGCGAACGCCTTGAATCCGGAGTTCGCGAAGACGTCGGTGACGTCCACCAGCTCCAGCTCGGCGCGCAGGTCCGGCTTGTCGGAGCCGTACTTGAGCATCGCCTCGCGGAACGGGATGCGCGGGAAGGGCGAGGTGACCGTGCGGCCGTTGCCGAACTCGGTGAAGAGCTCGGTCATCAGCTGCTCGATCGGCTGGAAGACGTCCTCCTGCTCGACGAAGCTCATCTCGACGTCGAGCTGGTAGAACTCGCCGGGCGAGCGGTCCGCACGGGCGTCCTCGTCGCGGAAGCAGGGCGCGATCTGGAAGTAGCGGTCGAAGCCGGCGATCATCAGCAGCTGCTTGAACTGCTGCGGGGCCTGCGGCAGCGCGTAGAACTTGCCGGCGTGCAGACGGGACGGGACCAGGAAGTCGCGGGCGCCCTCGGGGGAGGTCGCGGACAGGATCGGGGTCGCCATCTCGTTGAAGCCGAGCGCCACCATCTTGTGCCGGATCGCGGAGATCACGGCCGTGCGCAGCATGATGTTGCGGTGCATGCGCTCGCGGCGCAGGTCGAGGAAGCGGTATTCGAGGCGCTTCTCCTCGTTGACACCGTCATCGGCGTTGATGGTGAACGGGATCTGCTCGGCGGCACCGAGCACCTCGACCTCGGTGACCTCGATCTCGATCTCGCCGGTCGGCAGGTCGGGGTTGACGTTGTCGGCGCCACGGGCGCTGACCTTGCCGTCGACGCGGACGACGGTCTCCTTGGTCAGCGAGCCGAGGACCTCGTTGGCCGGGGTGCCGGGGCGGGCGACGAGCTGCACGAGACCGTGGTGGTCACGCAGATCGATGAAGAGGATGCCGCCCAGGTCACGTCGATTGTGCAGCCAGCCGCTGAGACGGACGTCGGTGTCGACGTCCGCGGCTCGGAGCTCGCCGCAGTTATGGGACCGGTACCGATGCATCGCTCATCCAAGTCGTCGCGAGTCGAGGTGGGGAGCTGACGGGCGAGAAGGGGAGATACCAGGCTCGCGCGCCCGATCGATCGCCTTGTGGATCACCCGAAAGACCACCCCAGGAGTGGCATAACCGCTCCAGGTTACCGCCCGACTCCAACGAGCTGGTTGACATATACCCATCAGCGGCCCTCCGGCGGGAAACCGGCCCTCCGGGCTGCGACGATGGTCACGTCCGGCTCGCTGGCCGGGCCACGTCAAATCCACCTAAAGTAATGCAATGCGCACCAAGGACCTCCTGGCCGCCCTCGCGACCGGCCTGTGGCGCTGGGACAACGCATCCGGCCGAGTGACCCTCGACGCCGAAGCGGCCCGGCTGCTGGGGCTTTCCGCCGAACCGGCCGAACTCACCGAGGCCGCCGTGCGCTCCCGTTTTCATCCCGTCGACTTCGCCGAGATCAACGGTGTCATCCAGCTCGCGGTCTCCGAGGGGACGGTCGCCGAGGCGCGGCTGCGCATCATGGACGAGCGCGGGCGGGTGCTGCGCATCGTCCGCTCCCGCTCCCGGCCCCGGATCGTCAACGGCGACTTCGAACTGGTCGGCACCCTCCAGGAGGTGCCCGAACCACAGCCCGGCACCTCGGCGGCGCGGACCCCGGTCACCGGCGACTGGCGCCGCTCGCGCGAGGCGTTCCTGCTGGACGCGGGCCGCGCCCTGGCCGAGGCACGGTCCACCGCCGAGGTGCTGCGGGTGGCGGCCGGGCTCTCCATGCCCGGGTTCGTGCCGGACGGCCTGGCGGTCTTCGGCATCCAGGGCGACCGGCTCTTGGTGATCGGCCACCACGGTCACCGCCCCGGCGACGAACTGCCCTTCTCCGAGATGATGCTGGAGACCGACTACCCGGCCGCCGAGGTCGTGCGGACCGGCCGGGCCGTCTACCTCCCCACCCCAGAGGAGTACCAGCGCCGCTACCCCACCACCTGGTCCCTGGCGGCCCACTTCGACCACAGTTCCTGGGCGTACCTCCCCCTGATCAACGCGGGCCGGACGATCGGCGCCTGGAAGGCCGGGTTCGCCCAGCCGGTCACGTTCACACCCGACGAGCGCTCGGTGCTGACCACCGTCGCCCGGATGCTGGCCCAGGCGCTGGCCAGGGCCGGAGTGCAGGAGTCGCAGCACGAACTGGCCGTGGGATTGCAGCGGAGCATGATGCCCACGGTGCAGCCGGACATCCCCGGGATGGCGGTCGCGGCCCGCTACGTACCGACCGGCGGCGGTCTTGAGGTCGGCGGCGACTGGTACGACATGATCCCGCTGCCGTCCGGCCGGATCGCGCTGGTCATCGGGGACGTCCAGGGACACGACGTACGGGCCGCCGGCCTGATGGGACAGTTGCGGATCGCGCTGCGCGCCTACGCCGCCGAGGGCCACCACCCCGATGCGGTGCTCTCCCGGGCCTCCCGTTTCCTCGCCGGGATCAACGAGACCGAGTTCCGCGGCCACGGCGAGGACCAGCGCTTCGCGACCTGTCTGTACGTCGAGGTGGACCCGGCGACCGGGTTGCTGGACGTCGCCCGGGCCGGCCACCCCGACCCGGCGATCCGGATGGCCGACGGCACGGTGATGCTGCGGCCCACGTCGGGCGGACTGCCGCTGGGCATCGACCCGGACAGCGACTACCCCACCACCCGGATCGTCCTGGAGCCCGGCGAGACCATGCTGGTCTGCACCGACGGACTGATCGAGACCGGCGGACACGACCTGGAGACCGGCTGGGGGCGGCTGCGCAACGTCTTCGAAGCGCACCGCGCCGGCACGGACGAAGGGGTCGCGGAGAGTCTGGAGCGGCTGGCCGACGGCCTGGTCCAGGCCGTGCACGGCCCGTCGTCGCACCACACCACCGGTCCGCTGGTGGACCGCCGCGAGGACGACATCGCCCTGCTGCTGCTCTCCCGCGAGAGCGCCAGCTGTGGCCTGGACGCCGGGGACCGGCTCGTACAACGGCCCGGGCGGCGCACGGTGTTCTCCGTCGCGCAGGCGGAGCCGGAGCGGATCGCCGCGGCGCGCCGCCAGATGCGCGATGTGCTCCACGACTGGAGCGACCCTGACCAGGTCGACTCCGCGGTACTGCTGGTCTCCGAGATCGTCACCAATGTGCTGACGCACACCGACGGAGACGCACTGCTGGTGGCCGAGGTCTCCGGGGAGCGCGGCACCCGGCGCCTCCGGGTCGACGTCGCCGACGGCAGCGACGAGTTGCCGCACCGCCGCCGGCCCGGTGAGCTGGCCTCCTCGGGGCGTGGCCTGGTGCTGTTGGAGCTGCTGGCTGGGGCGTGGGGGGTGGACCCGCGCGGGGACGGCAAGTCGACGTGGTTCGAGCTCTACGAGGACGCCGGGACGCCGGGGGAGCCGTCCGGTCCGGTGTCACCGGGCTCCGAGGAGTCCGTGCCCGAGCCCGCCGCGTAGTGCTTGCGCAGTTCGTGGAGGACACCGGAGACGGCCGCGGTCAGCGGGACGGACAGCAGCATGCCGAGGATCCCGGCGACGCTCGCACCCGCGGTGATCGCCAGCATGACGACGGCCGGGTGCATCTGGACCGTACGGCTCTGGATCATCGGCTGGAGCACATGGCCCTCCAGCACCTGGACGGCGAGCACCACCCCGAGCGCCCAGAGCGCGATCACAAAGCCGCGGTCCGCGAACGCCACCAGGATCGCCACCGCGCCTGAGATGAACGCGCCGAGGTAGGGGATGTAGGCGCCGACGAAGACCAGTGCGCCCAGGCCGAGAGCACCGGGAACGTCCAGGATCAGCAGGCCGACGGTGATGCAGATGGCGTCGATCAGCGCGATGAAGGTGGTGCCGCGCATGAAGCCCTCGATGGACTGGAAACCGCGGCGGGCCATCCGTTCCAGCTGCGGCGCCGAGTTGCCCGGCGCCCAGTCGTGCAGCGCGCGGACCGCCTTGTCGGAGTCGCGCAGGAAGAAGAAGGTCAGGAACAGGGCCAGCACCGCCGCGGCGATGAACTGTCCCACGATGCTCACGCCGGCGAGCAGCCCGGAGGCCGCGGTGCTGCCGAACTTGGTGACCAGCGTCCTGGCGTTGGTGGCGAGGTCGCTGAGCGAATTCCCGGCCACCCCGAAGTTCTTGGTGAGGTCCGTCGCCGCATCCTTGAGCGAGGCGACGATCTGGTCCCCGGTGTCGACCAGCGCGCTGACCACGACGTATCCGGCCCCGCCGACCACGACCATCAACACGGCGCAGGTCAGCCCGGCCGCCAGCGAGCGGTTGAGCCGCATCGCCACCAGCCGCCGGTACATCGGACCGAGCAGCGCACTCCCCAGCAGGGCCAGCAGTACGGGCGTGACCGCGGCGCTCAACTCCACGCAGAGCCATACGCTGACGGCCAGCACCGCCGCCACCAGCAGTCCCGCGGCGCACCAGGCCGCCGCGCGGCGGGCCTCGATCGGGAGCAGCGGCAAAGAGCGCGGCGGCCGGCCGGGCTCGGCGCCGCTCCGGTCTTGATCCGAGTCGTTTCGCACCCGGACAGTCCACCACGGCAGCGGCCGTTGACGGGTATTGGACGGCCACAGCACGGCTCGGGACTCAGCCGACGCCATGACGTTTCACGTGAAACATGAGTGCGGGGGCGGTGTTTCACGTGAAACACCGCCCCCGCGATCCCGCCTTCGGCGGCCGCTCAAAGCGCGTCGGCGGGAATCGTCCCCAGCCGGCCGGCCTGGAAGTCCTCGAAGGCCTGGGCCAGTTCGGCGTGGGTGTTCATGACGAACGGTCCGTAATGCATCATCGGCTCGCGGATCGGCAGTCCGCCCAGCAGCACCACCTCGAAGTTGGGGCTGCGCGACTCCTGGCTCTCGTCGGCCCGGATCGTGAGCGCGTCTCCCTCTCCGAAGACCACCGACTGGCCCATGTGGAACGGGCGGTCCTCCGCCCCGGCCGTTCCACTGCCGGCCAGTGCGTAGGCGAGACCGTTGAAGTCCGTGCGCCAGGGCAGCGTCACCTGAGCACCCGGGCTCACCGTCAGATGCATCATCGTGATCGGGGTGTGGGTGACGCCCGGTCCCTGGTGGCCGTCGATGTCACCGGCGATCAGCCGCAGCAGCGCACCGCCGTCGGCGGAGGTCAGCAGCTTGACCTGGCCGCCACCGATGTCCTGGTAGCGCGGCGCCATCATCTTGTCGCTCTTCGGGAGGTTCACCCACAGCTGGAGGCCGTGGAAGAGGCCGCCCGACATGACCAGCGACTCCGGCGGCGCCTCGATGTGCAGCAGACCGGAGCCCGCCGTCATCCACTGGGTGTCGCCACCGTTGATGACTCCGCCGCCACCGTGGGAGTCACGGTGCACGAACGTGCCGTCGATCAGATACGTCACGGTCTCGAAGCCGCGGTGCGGGTGCCAGGGGGTGCCCTTGGGCTCTCCGGGTGCGTACTCCACCTCGCCCATCTGGTCCATCATGATGAACGGGTCGAGGTGCTTGTAGGCGATCCCGGCGAAGGCGCGGCGTACCGGGAAGCCCTCGCCTTCGAACCCGCTCGGGGCGGTGGCGACGGCCAGTACGGGCCGGGTGCGCGCCCCGGCGGGTGCGGCCACCTTCGGCAGGGTCAGCGGATTCTCTACGGTCACAGCAGGCATGACGGCCTCCTTGGTCGTTCGCGCTTCAATTAAGTTAGTTGAAAGCTGAACAACTTGCAAGGCGTGCGGCATTCCCGCTTCTGCTCTACTGGCATTTCCGCAGGTCAGGCAGGAGACAGCGGGGCAGCACGGGCCGCCCCGGGGAGAATCGTCAGCCGTACATGCGGCGCATGGCGAAGTCGACCATCTGCTCCACGGCCTTGGCGTCGAAGACCATCCGGTGGTCACCCTCCATGTCGAGGACGAACCCGTAGCCGGTCGGCAGCAGGTCGAGCACCTCGGCGCCGGTGATCACGAAGTACTTGGACTCCTTGCCGGCGTACCGGCGCAGCTCCTTGAGCGAGGTGAACATCGGGATGACCGGCTGCTGGGTGTTGTGCAGCGCCAGGAAGCCGGGGTTGTCACCGCGCGGGCAGTAGACCTTGGACGTCGAGAAGATGCCCTGGAAGTCCTCGGCCGACATCGAACCGGTGGTGAAGGCGCGCACCGCGTCGGCGAGGGAGGGCGGGGACGGCTCGGGATACAGCGGCTGCTCGCCGTAGCCCCCGGGGGCCGGTTGCTGCGGCGGGGGCGGCGCTCCGTACTGCTGCCCGGCGCCCGCGTTCTGGTCGTAGCCGTACATGCGCCACAGCGTACTGATTCGGGGGTCACGAGGGGGACGCTCGTCACAGATCGGCGGTTAGGGGTTGCTTCTTATTACCGGTGGGTAGCATCATTCGTAGCTACTTGCTGGTATTGCGTATCGAGGTCCTTTCCTCGCGTCGAGGTCTTCGTCGTACCGAGGTCCTCCCGAACCCTTACGGAGCCGTACTCATGGGGCACTACAAGTCGAATCTCCGCGACATCGAGTTCAACCTCTTCGAGGTGTTCGGCCGTGACAGCGTGTACGGCACCGGACCGTTCGCGGAGATGGACGTCGACACCGCCAAGAGCGTGCTGTCCGAGATCGCCCGGCTGTCGGAGAACGAGCTGGCCGATTCGTACGCCGACGCCGACCGGAACCCCCCGGTCTTCGACCCGGACACCAACACCGCGCCGGTGCCGGACACCTTCAAGAAGAGCTACCAGGCATACATGGACGCCGAGTGGTGGCGCCTGGGCATCCCGGAGGAGATCGGCGGCACCACCTCGCCGCGCTCGCTCCTCTGGGCGTTCGCCGAGACCATCCTGGGCGCGAACCCGGCCGTGTGGATGTACTCCTCCGGCCCGGCCTTCGCCGGCGTGCTCTTCGAAGAGGGCACCGAACAGCAGAAGCACATCGCCAAGGTCGCGGTGGACAAGGGCTGGGGCTCCACCATGGTGCTGACCGAGCCCGACGCCGGCTCGGACGTCGGCGCCGGCCGCACCAAGGCGGTCAAGCAGGAGGACGGCTCCTGGCGCATCGAGGGCGTGAAGCGCTTCATCACGTCCGGTGAGCACGACATGGCGGAGAACATCCTCCACTACGTCCTCGCCCGTCCCGAGGGCCACGGCCCCGGCACCAAGGGCCTGTCCCTCTTCCTCGTGCCGAAGTACGAGTTCGACTTCGAGACCGGTGAGCTGGGCGAGCGCAACGGCGTCTACGCCACCAACGTCGAGCACAAGATGGGCCTCAAGGCGTCCAACACCTGCGAGATGACCTTCGGCGACCGCCACCCCGCCAAGGGCTGGCTCATCGGCGAGAAGCACGACGGCATCCGCCAGATGTTCCGGATCATCGAGTTCGCGCGGATGATGGTCGGCACCAAGGCGATAGCGACCCTCTCCACCGGCTACCTCAACGCCCTGGAGTACGCCAAGGAGCGCGTGCAGGGCGCGGACCTGGCCGCGTTCACCGACAAGGCCGCGCCGCGCGTCAGCATCACCCACCACCCCGACGTGCGCCGCTCGCTGATGACGCAGAAGGCGTACGCCGAGGGCATGCGCGCCCTGGTGCTGTACACCGCCACCGTCCAGGACGAGATCCTGGTCAAGGAGGCCGCCGGCGAGGACGCCTCCGCCGTGCACGCGCTGAACGACCTGCTGCTGCCGATCGTCAAGGGCTACGGCTCGGAGAAGTCCTACGAGCAGCTGGCCCAGTCGCTGCAGACCTTCGGTGGCTCCGGCTACCTCCAGGAGTACCCGATCGAGCAGTACATCCGGGACTCCAAGATCGACACCCTCTACGAGGGCACCACCGCCATCCAGGGGCAGGACTTCTTCTTCCGGAAGATCGTCCGCAACCAGGGCGCGGCGCTGACCCAGCTGGCGGGGGCCATCAAGAAGTTCCTGGCCGACGCCGAGGGCGGCGCCGAGCTGGAGCAGGCCCGCGGCGAGCTGGCCAAGGCCGCCGAGTCCCTGGAGGCGATCGTCGGCGCCATGCTGACCGACCTCGCCGCCACGGAGAAGGACGTCAAGTCCATCTACAAGGTCGGCCTGAACACCACCCGCCTCCTGCTGGCCTCCGGTGACGTCGTCGTCGGCTACCTGCTCCTCAAGGGCGCCGCGGTGGCGGCCGAGAAGCTGCCCGGTGCGTCGTCGAAGGACAAGTCGTTCTACGCCGGCAAGATCGCCGCCGCGAAGTTCTTCGCGCACAACGTCCTGCCGGACGTCACGCTCCAGCGCTCCCTGGCCGAGTCGATCGACCAGTCCCTGATGGAGCTCGACGAGGCCGCGTTCTGAGCCCACGCTGAGTCCTGACGGTCCGGGACCTGTTCCCGGACCGTCACCGGATTCTTAGAAACCTCTCAGAACCACTGCTCACACTGATGGTGCCCGCCTCCCTTCCCCCCGGGAGGCGGGCATTGTCATGCTGGGGCGGAGGGTGCGGACGGGCCCGCCGCTTCCCGTGCGGCCGGGGTGGACCGGAAATCGCTCGTTTCGTCGGTGCATCCGCTCTGGAATGGGGAAATCGTGGCCGGAAGGCAATGGAGTCGCACCCCAAGGGCACCCGGAAGAGCGGAGTTGGCTCCTTATGCTGAATCCATGACCAACTCCGCCCGCTTCGACCGCGGCCACACCGACGACCTGATGTCCTTCCTCGCCGCCAGCCCCTCGCCGTACCACGCGGTGGCGAACGCGGCGGAGCGGCTGGAGAAGGCCGGCTTCCGACAGGTGGCGGAGACCGACGAGTGGGACGGCCAGAGCGGCGGCAAGTACGTGCTGCGGGGCGGCGCGATCATCGCCTGGTACGTGCCCGAGGGCACGAGCCCGGCCACCCCGTACCGCATCGTCGGGGCGCACACCGACTCCCCCAACCTCCGCGTCAAACCGCTCCCGGACACCGGCGCCCGCGGCTGGCGGCAGATCGCCGTCGAGATCTACGGCGGCACGCTGCTCAACACCTGGCTCGACCGCGACCTGGGGCTCAGCGGCCGAGTGACGCTGAGCGACGGCAGCACCCGGCTGGTCACCGTGGACCGGCCGCTGCTGCGGGTGCCGCAGCTGGCCGTGCACCTGGACCGGTCGGTGAACGTCGAGGGCCTCAAGCTCGACAAGCAGCGCCACATGACGCCGATCTGGGGCCTGGGCGAGGTCGCCGAGGGCGATCTGATCGCGTTCGTGGCCGAGGAGATCGGGGTCCTGGCCGAGGACATCAAGGGCTGGGACCTGATGGTGCACAGCGTGGAAGCGCCCGCCTACCTCGGGCGCGACCGCGAACTGGTCGCCGGGCCACGGATGGACAACCTGCTGTCCGTGCACGCCGGTACGGCCGCACTCACCGCGGCGGCCGCCGCCGGTGGCCAGTTGACCACCATCCCGGTACTGGCCGCCTTCGACCACGAGGAGAACGGCAGCCAGTCGGACACCGGCGCCGACGGCCCGCTGCTCGGCACGGTGCTGGAACGTTCGGTCTTCGCCCGCGGCGGCACGTACGAGGACCGGGCGCGGGCCTTCGCCGGCACCATCTGCCTGTCGTCGGACACCGGGCACGCCGTGCACCCCAACTACAGCGACCGGCACGAACCAGGGCACCACCCGATGCCCAACGGCGGGCCGATCCTCAAGGTCAACGTCAACCAGCGGTACGCGACCGACGGCAGCGGGCGGGCGGTCTTCGCCGCGGCCTGCGAACGGGCCGGGGTGCCCTGGCAATCCTTCGTGTCACACAACGCGATGCCGTGCGGCACCACGATCGGCCCGATCACCGCGGCCCGACACGGCATCCAGACCGTCGACATCGGTGTCGCGATCCTGTCCATGCACTCGGCCCGTGAGCTGTGCGGTGCCCAGGACCCGTACCTGCTGGCGAACGCCCTGACGGCATTCCTGGAGAGCTGAGTTGGAATTCTCACTGCTCGGCCCGATCTCCGTGACGAGCGGCTCCCAGGAGTTGCCGCTCGGGCCCGCCAAACGGCGCAGTGTGCTGGCACTGCTGCTTCTGCAGCCCAACACCACCGTCCCACTGGAGCAGTTGATCGACTCCCTGTGGGAGGACGAACCACCCGAGCACGCCCGGACGGTCGTACAGGGGCACGTCTCGCGGCTGCGCGCCACGCTGGCCACGGGCGGCGCCGAGGCGTACGGCATCGAGCTGGCCACCCATGGCTCGGCCTATCTGCTGCGGATGCCGGAGGAGCTGATCGACGCCCACCGGTTCGGTGAACTGGTCACGCTGGCCCGCCCGGAGGCGGCACCGGCCGATGCGGTGCCGCTGCTGCGCGAGGCACTGGGGCTGTGGCGCGGACCCGCACTGACCGGCACGGTCACCAGCCCGCCGTTCGCGGCCGCCGCACACGCGCTGGAGGAGCGCAGGCTCTCCGCCGTCGAGGCGCTGGCCCGGGCGTACGGCGCACTCGGTGAGCACGAACAGGCCGCGGCCGTCCTGTACTCCGCCGCCGTCAACCACCCGTTGCGGGAAGGGCTGATCGCCGCGCTGATGCGGGCGCTGTTCCGGACCGGGCGTCAGTCCGACGCGCTGGAGTGGTACCACCGCACCCGACGGCTGCTCAGCGAGGAACTGGGCGTCGATCCGGGAGAGCGCCTGCGGTCGGCGTACGAGGAAATCCTGCGGGCGGAGGCCACGGACGGCGGCCGGAAGGCCACGGAGCCGAAGCGCGGTGCCACGGCCGCCCCGGCCGACGGGCGCGCGTTTCACGTGAAACATGGCGGCGGCACGCAGCCCTCCGGCGACGGGGGCGCGGACGGGGCCGGTGCGACGGGCACGGGGGCGGGTGCACAAGGCGGCCGGGACGGGATCGGCCGAGGCGGGGCCGGTGCGGCGCCCCGGCTGCTCCCCAGGCCACCCGCCCGATTCCTGGGTCGCGAGGCCGAACTGCGCGCCCTGACCCATGTGTTGACGGACCGTACGTCCGAGGAGAGCCCGTTGGCGGTCGTCGCGGGCCCGGCCGGGGTCGGCAAGACCGCGTACGCGGTGCAGTGGGCGCATCTGCACGCCGGCGCCTTCCCCGACGGCCAGCTCTTCGCCGACCTGCGCGGCTTCGGCGGGGGCGATGAGGCGGCACCGGCCGAGATCCTGCGGGACTTCCTCCAGGCGCTCGGCACCCCACCGGAGCGGGTGCCCAGCTCCGCTCAGGCCGCCTCGGCGCTGTTCCGCTCGCTGGTCGCCGAACGACGGCTGCTGGTCGTCCTGGACAATGCGCGGAGTTCGGCGCAGGTACGGCCGCTGCTGCCCGGTGGCCCGCACTGCGCCACGGTCGTCACCAGCCGCAGCCGGCTCGACGGACTGGTCGCCACGGACTGCGCCCGGCCGGTGGGCCTCCAGGCCCTCGGCCACGAGGAGGGCGCGGCACTGCTCGGCGCCATGCTCGGGTCGGAACGGGTCGCAGAGGACCCGGCCGCGGCGCGGGAACTGGTCGACCTGTGCGACGGGTTGCCGCTGGCGCTCCGGGCCGCGGCGGCGCAGCTGACCGCCCGGCCGCGCTGGCGGCTGGCCCGGCTGGCCTCGGCGCTGCGCGACGAACGACGGCGGCTGGCGCTGCTGTCGGCGGAGGACACCGGGATAGCGGCGGCGCTCCGGGTGTCCGTCGCCCGGTTGTCCGCGGACGACGCCCGACTGCTTCGGGCGTTGGCGAACAGTCCCGACGGGCATCTCAATGCGTCAGCTGCGGCGGCGCTCGCCGGGTACGACCAGGAGCGCACCCAAGACGGGCTCGAACGACTCGCGGAGATGCACCTGGTGGACGAAGAGGCCACCGATGTCTACACGATCAGCGCCCTGACCCAGCTGTTCGCCCGGGACGCGGGCGGGGAGGGCGCCCGACGGCCGGAGGGCGGCGACGGAACGGAACCCGGCGGGCCGGACGGGGCGGGCGGACGCCCGGGTGGCGGGGCCGGCTGAGCTCCGCCACAACGGGGGCGCCCGCGTTAGGCAGGCGTTAGTGGTACGGCAGCGGCGGTCGGCAACCTTGTGGACAGACCGCAGGACAGACCAGGCCGGGCCGAACGTGCCGGGCCGGACCGCGGAGCGCGCCACCGCGCCCCGCCGACCGGGGGAGATCGGATATGCCACGCACCGACGCCACCACCGCCGCCCGTACCCCCCGCTCGGCCCGCCGCCGTACGCTGCGGATCGCCGCGGCCGGGCTGACCGCGGTCGCCGCGCTCACCCTCACCGCCTGCGGCGGCCAGGACAACCCGCTCAAGACCAGCGACGCCAAGCCGTTCAACCCGGCCCCCCAGGACGCCAAGGACCCGGCGGCCAACGGCACACAGAACGGGCCGGGCAACACCACCGGGGCGGACAAGGGCAACGGCGGTACGGCCGGGAAGAGCGGCAAGGACGACAAGGGCAGCAAGGGCGGCAAGGACGACACCACCGTCGCGGACAGCGCGGCGCACGGCGGGAAGCAGAGTTCGACGGGCGGTTCGCACCCGACCACTGCCGGCGGGGGCCGGGGGTCCGGTGCCCGGCGCACCGCCTGTAACGCCGCGAAGATCCGCATCGTGGCGCAGCCGCTGACCCGTCCGATCAACCATCTGCTGCTGCGGGCCACCAACACCTCCGGCGCCACCTGCGACCTCTACGCCTACCCCTACCTGCAGTTCGACCACGCCCAAGCGGCGGTGGCCGAGATGCCGGACAGCAAGCCGCAGGCCGTGGTCACCCTGGCGCCGGGGGAGTCGGGCTACGCCAGCGTGCTGCTGTCCCGCGCCGACAGTGCCGAACACGGCCACGACGCGACCTCGCTCTCCGTCAGCCTCGCCGGCCGCGACGGCCAGGGGAGCGTCGGCGGCTCGGCGAACGTCGCACTCCCGGGCGGCTCGTCGTACATCGACGACGGCGTGCGGGTGTCGTACTGGCAGGCCGACCCGAACGACGCGGCCTCCTGGTGAACCGGGTCGTCACCTGGACGACGACCCACCACCCCTGAAGCAGGGCGCCCGCGATTCCCCCGGCGGGCGCCCTTTTCCTTCTGCCGCGATCCCCCTCGTACAGCGGACGATGCAGTCGCCGGGCCGCCCACGGCTGTCCCGTCATGTCCCAGCAGGCACCTGTCGATGTCCCGAAAACATCGACCGTCCGGCACGTCCCCGCAGGTCACGGCCTTGCGAGCCGGGAAGCGCATCCCACGGTTCGGGGAGGGGCCGCCCACCGGCCGGGGCCCGTCCCACCATGGTCTCCGTCGTCGCGAGGTGATCCCGTGGACGGCGCCACGGACCGATGACGCGGAGGGGCACGGCATGGAGGAACACGGCACCACGCAACCGGGGGACGGCACAACCCTCGTGCCGGGCCCGGGATCCGCGTTCCGCCGGACGCTGCTGCGCCGGATGCTTCCCGCGGTCGCCGCGGCGGGTCTCGGCATCACCGGGATCGCCGGGGTCGCACACGGCGCCGCCGGCGGGCCGCAGCGGACCGCGGCCGCCGACTTCCCCACCTGGGGCACCCGTTGGGTGGTGCACGCCGACGCCGACACGCGCTCCCCCGCCGTCGGGATGGTCAACGCGTCCGCGCCGGGCAAGGACCGGATCACCGCCGACTACCAGGTGGACACCGGCCGTCGGGTGTGCGAGGGCAGCTCCTGTTCGAGCTACATGGCCCACCTCACCGGGCCGGTCAGCGGATTCCTCACCGTGGTCGCGGTGGCCATCCCGCAGGACCGGCTGCCGGGCATACCGGTCCAGGGCGCGCCGCCGCCACAGCCCGGCGTCTCACGCCAGGAGATGTTGGCGCGCGCCGCCACCTGGCTGACCGCCGACAACGGGGCGCAGGTGTCGTACAGCCAGGCCAAGGTCTGGAAGGACGGCTACCGACAGGACTGCTCCGGCTACGTGTCGATGGCCCTCCGGCTGCCGACGCCGGGCACCAACACCGTGGGCCTGGCCACCGATCGCGGTCTCACCCGGCCGGTTCCACTCGGCGAGTTGAAGGGCGGCGACCTGCTCATCGACGCGACGGGGGACAACAACCGGCACGTCGTCATCTTCGAGAAGTGGAACGACGCCGCGCATTCCTCGTACACCGCCTTCGAGCAGCGCGGTGGCCACGGCACCGACCACCGCAGCCTGACCTACGGCCTGCCGGGCGGCGACGCCGAGTTCACGCCGTATCGGCCCGTGGCGTTCAGCGACTGAACGGGGCCGGCGAGCAGGGGGCGGGGCACGTCCAGCTGACCCGGCTCGGAATCCACCGGGTCGCAGCGCGCTGTTTCACGTGAAACGTCACCGAACGGTCCGGGTTCGTTCCGGATCGCGTAACGAGGGGCACTTCCGTCACAGGGGAGCGGAAGTGCCCCTCGCACGCGCATGTCCACTGTGCTGGAATGCGAGACGTGCCTGGCCATGAGAACCACGCCACGAACATCCGCCGCAAACCACTGGCCCCGCTCCCGGCCGAACTCTCCGGTCCCGTCCGGGACTTCGTCTCCGCGCTACGCCGTATGCATGGCGAACTCGGCTACAGCCTCCAGGAGCTGGCCGGACGGCTGCCGGCCAGCCGCTCGTCCCTCTCGCGCTATCTGCGCGGCCAGAGCCTGCCCGACGAGCGGCTGCTGGTGCAGTGGTGCAAGCTCTCCTTCACGGGCGAGGACCGGCTGCCCGCGCTGGTGGAGCTCCTGCACCACGCCCAGGAGGCGGCGGACGAAGCGCCGGCGCCCGCTACGGAGCCCCCCGTCGGCGCCCGACCGGGGTCGGCAGAGCCGGAGGAACCAGCGGGTGCGGAGGGTACGGAAGGTGCGGAAGGTACCGAACCACAGGACGCAGCACCGGGACGGCGCCGGCTGCGGCTGGTGCTCGCCGGGCTCGGCACTGCCGCCGTCCTCGCCGGGGCCGCGTTCGCCGTTGTGGCGCTGACCGGCCCGGACACCGGCGGCCGGGGGGACGGGGGCGGCGTCGACCGGGCGCCGGCCGCATCGGGCGCGGGACCGGCCACCGGTTCCGCCCGGATCACCGTGAACAACGTCGAACGGGCCTGCCGGCACAGTCGCACCGACTACTGCGCGCTCGGGCTGGCGCGCGACCCCTATGCGCCGTACCTGCGGCCCAATGTCGTGGGCCACGTCTGGCACGGCGATGAGCTGCACGCCGTCTGCAAGATCGCCGACGGGATCGCCATCACCGATGAGGCGGGCGGGCACAGCAGCATCTGGTTCCGGGTCGATCACGACGGCGGGCCGGCCTGGATGCCGGGCATCCGCGTCCGGCCCGAACAGCTCGACGACGGGTTGCCCCGGTGCCCGAACTGATCAGGTCCGGGTTTAGCCGTCCGCGCCGGGGAAAGACGAGCCGGGGGCCGTGCGGAACGTACCCGCCCTGGCCCCGGAAGCGGCAGTCGCTATCGTGGCCGTGCCATGACATAGCCGCCTCGCTGTCTGCAGTACCTCACTGGGGGAACCTTCCATGACCGCACGCCGCACCCGTCGCCGCTCCGCCGCGTACGCCGCGCTGGCCCTCGGCCTGGCCGGATCGCTCGCCCTGACCGGCTGCAACAGCAACTCCTCGAAGTCGAAGAAGAGCTCGTCGTCCTCGTCCTCCACGAGCAAGAAGCGCAAGATCATCGGTGGGGGCGCGGCCGTGGCGGGAGCGGGTGCGGGCGCGGCCTCCCGCCATCGGACGATCGATTGCTCCGTCAGCACGTCACGGCTCCAGTTCAACCAGCAGACGGGGCCGAAGGGGTATGTGAGCGTGCGGTACAAGAACTACTCCAGCACGCTCAGCTGCACGCTGTACGGCGCGCCGCTGCTGTCCTTCAACCAAGCGAAGACTCCACTGCCGGCGGTGAAGGCGGGGTCGAGTGCCGCCATCCTCCGCCCCGGCGGCACCGCCTACGCGGTCATCCCCACCAACACCCCCGCCACCCTGGGCACCCAGCAGAAGGACGTGGCCATCCGGCTCCGCACCAACGAATCGCCGGTGGTGTACAACTTCGCGGAGAAGCGCACCACGATCTCCGTCGGCCAGAGCAAGGTCAGCTCCTGGAACAGGAGCCTTGCCGGGGCCAAGCTGGAAGCCGGCGTCGGGTAACTCACCCAGAACGCCGGCCGCCCGCAGTCCGCACGAGTAGCCCCGGCCCCCGGCCGGGGCTACTCCGCGTCCAGCCCCGCCAGCACCAGCCCCAGCCGGGCGGCACCGTCCTCGGTGATCCGGAGCGGAACGCCCCAGTCCTGCTGGTGCACATGGCAGGCCGGGTACTCGATGTCCGGGTCGTCGTCGCAGGACGCGGCCATCGCCGAGACGTGCAGCACGCCCTCGGTCACACCGTCCGCGAGGACCAGGTCCCGCGCCAGATCGGTGCCCGCGCCCGCCCCGTCGGCCAGCAGCTCCGGCGGCGTGGCGCTGACCAGCAGCCGCGTCGAGGGGCCGTAGCGGGTGTCGAGCTTCTGTCCGGCCGGGGCCTGGAAGACCACGTCCAGCCGGAGCGTGCCGGGGGCGATGTCGGTCGCGGCCCGCTGGGTGCGGTGGGCCACCGACTCGACCCGTACCGCCTCCTCGGGGAGCCGGAGCCGGGTCAGCCGGTGCCGCGCGGACTCCACCACCACGATGTCGTCGTCGGCGAGGACCGCCGCGGAGGGCTCCCGCAGATCGGTCGCGAGCGTGGTCACCGCACCACTCGCCGGGTCGTAGCGGCGCAGCGCGTGGTTGTAGGTGTCCGCGATGGCGACCGAGCCGTCGGGGAGCGCGGTCACGCCCAGCGGGTGCTGGAGCAGGGCCTGCTCGGCGGCGCCGTCGCGGTGCCCGAAGTCGAAGAGTCCGGTGCCGACGGCCGTGCGGACCACGTAGCCGTCCCCCGGGGCGTCCGCGTCGCCGTGCGTCTCCCGCTCGATCCAGCGCACCGCACTGGTCTCCGAGTCGGCGATCCACAGCCGGTCGCCGGCCGCCGCGAGCCCGGAGGGCTGGGCGAACCACGCCTCCGCCGCGGGGCCGTCCACCAGGCCCTCGTTGGTGGTGCCGGCCGCCACCGCCACCGTGCCGTCGGCTGGGTCGTAGGTCCAGATCTGATGGACCCCGGCCATCGCGATCCACAGCCGGTCCTGCCACCAGGCGAGGTCCCACGGCGAGGAGAGGTCCACCTCGCGCGCCGGGCCGGCGGTCGGCGAGCCCTGCCACCACTGCTTGCCGGTGCCGGCCACGGTCTCCAGGGCACCGGTCGCGGGGTCGAAGACCCGGACGGCGTGGTTGACGGTGTCCGCGACGGCGACCGTGCCGTCGGGCAGCAGCGCCAGCCCCTGCGGCTCGTTGAAGGCGTCCGGGCCCAGCCCGCGCTCGCCGGTCCCGATCCGGCGCAGCACCTGCTCACCGTCGGCCGCCAGCTCCACCAGCTGGTGCCGGGTGGTGTCGGAGACGAGGAAGGTGCCGCCGGGCAGTTGCACCGCCTTGCCGGGGAAGCGGAGGTCGGTGGCGACCGGCTCCGGCGGAACGTAGGGGCCGTCGCCGCGCCGCAGCGTGCCCTTCGCGGTGTGCTCGGCGATCAGCTCCTCGACGAGCTTCTCGATGGCGTGCGCATGGCCCTCACCCGCGTGCTGGGCCACGACGTAGCCCTCGGGGTCGATCACCACCAGCGTCGGCCAGGCCCGCACCGCGTACTGCTTCCAGGTCGCCAGCTCGGGGTCGTCGAGGACGGGGTGCTCGACGCCGTACCGCTCGACGGCGTCGACGACGGCCTGGTGATCGGCCTCGTGCACGAACTTCGGGGAGTGCACGCCGATGATCACGACCGAGTCGCGGTGGCGCTCCTCCAGCTCCCGCAGCTCGTCCAAGACGTGCAGACAGTTCACACAGCAGAACGTCCAGAAATCGAGGATGACAATGCGTCCTCGCAGGTCGGGGAGGGTGAGGTCGTTTCCGCCGGTGTTGAGCCAACCGCCCTTGCCGGTCAGCTCGGGGGCCCGGACGCGCGCACGTGAAGCCATGTGGACATTCAACGTCACCCCGGTACGCACGCATTCCACAGGGGGCATGGGGAACACGTCACCCATGCTGCAATCCCACGAGGGACACCCCCCTCGCTCCCGCAAGTACTTCGTGCACGACCGGATCTTCGGCATCGGCGAGGACTACTGGGTCGACGACGATCACGGACGGCACGCCTACCTCGTGGACGGGAAGGCGCTGCGCCTGCGGGAGACCTTCGAGCTCAAGGACACCGAGCGGCGGGTGCTGATCACCATCCGCAAGAAGATGTTCAGCCTGCGCGATGCGATGACCATCGAGCGGGACGACCAGCCGCTGGCCACGATCAAGCGCAAGCGGCTGTCGCTACTGCGCCACCACTACCGCGTCGAGCTGGTCGACGGCACCGAGCTGGACGTCAGCGGCAAGATCTTCGACCGGGAGTTCGCGGTCGAGTACGACGGTGAACTGCTCGCCGAGATCTCACGGCGGTGGCTGACCGTCCGCGACACGTATGCGGTCAATGTCGTACGGGAGGACGCGGACCCGGCACTGCTGATCGCCGTCGCGGTATCCGTGATCCGGATGGCGGAGCGGGAGCGGGACGACGACTGAGGCACGCCGGATGTACCGGCCAAACTCCTCGCAGTGGGCGGGAATTGGCCGGTTTCGCCGACTCCGCACCAATCGGGAGCGGCGAATCGCGCACAGTACCACCGGCAACGCTTTCGAACGGCCCCGCCGTCAAACATCCGCCTACGATGGTCACCCGAAAGCACTGCCGGGGTGCCCGTGCGCAGCGTAACTTAACTGCCAGACAGCAGCCCGCGTACGAACCGTTCGAGGGGTCCCGTGACCGTCCATCCCAGCCTTCAGTCCTCCATCGATGCCTGGACGCATTCCATAGAAGCGATAACCGAGCTGGTGACGCCGCTCGTCGAAGGCGAGTGGAACAGGGCGACGGACCTCCCAGGTTGGTCCGTGCGTGACATCGTCTCCCACGTCATCGGTCTGGAATGCGAGATGCTGGGCGACCCCCGGCCGATCCACACGCTGCCCCGCGACCTCTACCACGTGCGCAGCGAGTCGGCCCGCCGGATGGAGGTCCAGGTGGATGTCCGCCGGCACCACACCGCGCCGGAGATGCTCAGCGAGCTGGAATACACCATCATTCGGCGCTCCCGGCAGCTGCGGAACGAGACCCGCCAGCCGGACACCGTGGTGCGCAGCCCGCTCGGCGAGGAGCGCACCCTGGAATTCGTCCTGGAGCAGCGGACGTTCGATGTCTGGGCGCATGAGCAGGACCTGCGCCGGGCGCTCGGCAAGCCCGGCAACCTCGACTCGCCCGGCGCGTTGGTGACCCGCGATCTGCTGGTGCGGGTACTGCCCGGCATCGTCACCAACAGGGCCAAGGCACCGGCCCGTTCGACGGTGGTCTTCGACATCAGCGGCCCGGTGGAGTTCATGCGGACCGTCCGGGTCGACGACGAGGGGAAGGCCACCATCGACGGCAGTGTCTCGCTCGGTCCGACGGTGACGCTGGCGATGGAGTGGGACGCCTTCCACCAACTGGCCTGCGGCCGGGTCCGACCGGCGGCGCTCGCCGAGCAGATCAAGATCGACGGTGACCGGGAGCTGGCCGAGGCCATCCTCGACAACTTCGCCGTGACGCCGTAACGCCGTAATGCCCTCCGCAACGGCATTCCGGAGGGGAACCGGCGGACCTGACGGGGCGTCTCACGGGGAGCTGAGGGCCTGCTGGCCCCACAGACGGCAGCGGGCCCGGCGGGGCTTCGACTGCGACCGGCGAGAGGTCGTGGAGGGGGCCATGAACGCGGGGGACGGCCAACCCGGAACCGGAGACGGCCCGGGGAGCGGCGGGGTCTGGAACAGTGCCCGGAACATCCAGGCACACGACGTCTACCAAGGCCAGACCATCCACCTCCACCGGACGCAGGTGCTCACGCCTGCCCCGATCGACTCCGCGGCGGAGGCTCTGGCCCAGGCGGTACACAAGCAGTGGCGTGAGGAAACCCGTAAGCGTGGTCTCCACCTGCCCGAGCCGCTGCCCGTCGGCTGGAAGGTCAGCAGGGAGTTACCCGTTTCACGTGAAACGACCTCCTCGGTTTCACGTGAAACACCCCTGGTTGTTTCACGTGAAACCGAAGCCCCTCCCGACCCCCTCCACCAACTGCTCGCCAGATTCCGGGAGATGGGCATCCCGCGGATGGTGCTGCTGGGCGCACCGGGCGCGGGGAAGACGACCCTGGCGATGCGGCTCATCCTGGCGCTGCTCGTCGATCCGCACCCGCGCGTCGTCCCGGTGATGCTCACGCTCGCCTCCTGGAATCCGCACGAGGAGGCGTTGCGCGACTGGCTGATACGGCGGATCGGCGAGGACTACCGGATGGCGCTGTCGGGCCGGGCGACCGCCGAGGAGTTGGTCGCGGCCGGCCGCGTCCTGCCGGTCCTGGACGGTCTGGACGAGATCGCACCGGCACACCGCGCCGCCGCCCTCCCGGAGATCGACAGGGCCTTCGACGGTGCGGATCCGATCGTCCTCACCTGCCGTTCCCGCGAGTTCCGGGAGGTCGTCGCGGACGGCAGTGGCGTCACTCAGGCGCTGGTGGTGGAGGCGGAACCGGTACCGCTGCCGGCTGTCACCCACTTCCTGGGCGCCTTCGAGGGAGGTCCGCCGGCCGACCGCTGGCGGGCCGTCCTTGCAGAGCTGAGCCGGCGGCCCGGCATGACCGCGGTACTGAGCAATCCGCTGATGGTCACCTTGCTGCGTTCCCAGTACGGCCGCGGCGGCACCGATTCCGACACGCTGCTCAACGAGGACGACTTCCCGGATGCCGCGGCCCTGGAACGGCATCTGCTGGACGGCGTCATACCGGCCGCCTTCGACGGCGCCGGCACACCCGCCGGTGACGTTGAGGGCCCGGGCCGGCCCGTTCGCGCCTGGCCCGCGGAGGCCGCGGGGCGCTGGCTGACAGAGCTGGCGCACCGCGCCGACGGCGATGACCTGGCGTGGTGGCGACTGCCCGGCAGCGTGCTGAAGCCGAGCCTCGGTTACCTCTGGCTGGCGATGACGGTCCTCTGGTGCGCCTCCGCTCTCGTGTTCTTCCGGGCGCTCGCTCCCGACGCGCTCGGCCTTTGGACGGTGGCGGGGCTCGGCCTCGCGGCCCTGGTCGTCGGCACGCTGGGCGTGCTCCCGCTCTCCCACGAGTCCGGTATGGAGAAGGTCTGGGAGGCGCAGGAGGAGCCACCGGGCAAGCTCCGGCGGGCGCTGCGACACCTGGGGGTGTTCGTCGGAGGCGTGCTGGGGTCAGCGGTGCTGGTGGCGGTGGCGGTCGGCCTGACGGCACTGGCCATCTTCCTCATCAATGCCAACAACAAGGTGGCGTCGCAGTGCTACCAGGTGATCGACGGCACGTGCTACCAGCTCGTGGACCAGGACCCGTTCAGCACCGGCGGCAGCCATGACTACCAGCTGATGCCCGTGAACGCGGCCGAACTCCCGCGGTACGAGCCGCTGTCCTTCGCCCCGATCGGCGAGCACCTTCCGTTGCTGCTGCTCGTCGTGTTGGGCATCGGGGTCCTGGTCTTCGTCCACGCTCTGCTGTCGGCGCCGCCGCCACAGGTCGACATGGCGTCGTCGCCCGGCTCGGTCCTGAAGAGCGCGCGCCGGCGGGGCGTCCAGAGCACGGTCTTCGCCCTGACCAGCGGCCTGCTGGCCAATGCCGCGGTGTGGATGCTGATCGAGGCCAGCCCGCCGGCACGGGCGCTGACCGCGCTGCTGAGCCTGACGGTGCTGCTCTTCGTCCTCGCCCGGTCCGTCTGGATGCAGTACGCGCTCAGCGTGGGCCTGCTCGCGGTGCGGCGCCGGCTGCCCTGGCGGCTGATGCCATTCTGCGCGGACGCCCACACGCTGGGGGTACTGCGGCAGGCCGGCTCGCTCCACCAGTTCCGGCACGGCCGGCTGAAGGAACACCTGGCGTCGCGGCATCCCCGTCACCGGGAGGCGGCGGACGGGGATACCGACGACGACGGTGCGGTGGAAGCGGCGGACGCCACGGACGACGCCGCCCCCGAGCGCGCGTCCGTCGAGAACACCGGCGGCGGCCCTCAGGCCGGGACGTGAACGGCCTCGACCCTGCTGACGACCAGCCGCTCCCGCTCGCGCGTGGCCGCACGCCGCCGCAGCCGGAGGATCTGCGAGACCCCGAGCGCCTCCAGCACGAAGACCGAGGCGAAGGCGATCCGGTAGTTGTCGCCGGTGGCGTCGAGCAGGACGCCGACCGCGAGCAACGTGGTCATCGAGGCGGTGAAGCCCCCCATGTTGACGATGCCGGACGCGGTGCCCTGGCGCTCCGGCGGATTGGCCGGCCGGGCGAAGTCGAAGCCGATCATCGAAGCGGGGCCGCAGGCCCCCAGCACCACGCAGAGCACGATCAGCAGCCGCATGGGCGCGTGTGCGGCGGGCCAGCACAGGGTGAGCGCCCACAGCAGGGCGGTGGCCGCGACGGTGCCCAGCGCCAGCGGCGTCCGGGCCGCGTGGTGGCGGGCGATGATCTGCCCGAAGACCAGGCCCACGGCCATGTTGGAGAGCACCACGAGGGTCAGCAGTTCACCGGCCGTGCCGCGGGAGAGGCCCTGCGCCTCCACGAGGAACGGCAGGCCCCACAGCAGCAGGAACACCATCGCCGGGAACTGCGTGGTGAAGTGCACCCACATGCCCAGCCGGGTGCCCGGCTCGCGCCAGGCGGCCGCGATCTGCCCGCGGACGAACGCGGCGCCGCCGTGCTCGCGGGGCGCCGGCGGCGGGGCGAAGCCCTCGGGGTGGTCCTTGAGGAACAGCAGCAGCAGGACCAGCACGGCGATACCGCCCAGGGCGCTGCCGGCGAAGGTGGTCGTCCAGCCGAAGGTGTGCAGCAGCCGGGCCAGGACGAGGGTGGAGATCAGATTGCCCGCCATGCCGACCAGGGCGGCGATCTGCGCGATCATCGGGCCGCGACGGGCCGGGAACCACCGGGAGCCCAGCCGCAGCACGCTGATGAACGTCATCGCGTCACCGCAGCCCAGCAGCGCCCGCGAGCCGAGCGCCATGCCGTACGAGTCCGAGAACGCGAAGCCGAACTGGCCCGCGGTGTAGAGCACGACGCCGAGGGTCAGGACCTTCTTCGCGCCCAGCCGGTCGACCAGCAGGCCGACGGGTATCTGCATGCCCGCGTAGACCAGCAGTTGCAGGATCGAGAAGGTGGACAGCGCGGAGGCGTTGATGTGGAAGCGGTGTGCGGCGTCCAGGCCGGCCACACCGAGGCTGGTGCGGTAGGTGATCGCGACGAAGTAGACCGCGACGCCGATGCCCCATACGGCTACGGCCTTCCGGCCGCCGGGCGGGTCCGAGGGCAGCAGCCGGACACCGCTCCCGCCTATGCCGCCGCCGGCGGGACTGCCGCTTCCGGCGGCACCGTCGGCACCGGCACTCATCGCTCTTCCCCCTGCGCGAGATTGCGGACCCAGCTGACGTGCCGCTGTACGGCGTCGGTGGCGGCTTCGGCGTCACCGGCCCGCAGCGCCTCAAGGATTTCGGTGTGCTCGGCGATGTTCTTGGCGATCCGGTCGGGGTGGGCGTGCATCACCGCAACGCCCATCCGCAGTTGCCGGTCGCGCAGTTGCTCGTAGAGCCGGTCCAGGATCTGGTTGCCGGCACTGTGCACGATGGCGGCGTGGAAGGCGCGGTCAGTGACCGACACGGCGGCCAGATCGCCCGCCGCGGCCTGCTCCCGCATGGTCTCGACCAGCTCGCTCAGCTCGTTGATCAGCGCCTCACCCGCCGGCACGGCCTTGCCCGCCGCGTGCTTCTCCACCAGCAGCCGGGTCTCGACGACGTCGGCGATCTCCTGTGCGGAGACCGGCAGGACCAGCGCGCCCTTCTTCGGGTAGAGCTTGATCAGCCCTTCGACCTCCAGCCGCAGCAGCGCCTCCCGCACCGGGGTGCGCGAGACCCCCACCGCGTCGGCGAGCTCCCCTTCGGTGAGCAGCATCCCGCCCTCGTAGCGGCGCTCCAGGACAGCGTCCTTGATGTGGGTGTAGACCCGCTCGGCGGCGGGCGGCTGTTTGGCGGGAACGGGACCGGTCTCCCTTGTGGGGGCGGTGGGCATGGGCGCTGACGGCATGCGCACAGGATAGATACAACAAGTATGCGACCGGTACGCCATTCCGCGATACGGACGATCAACGGGGCGTTTGTCCTGGTAGAGGCGTTATGAGGGGTCGGCCGGGCCCCCGAAGGGGCGCCGGCCGACCGCCGCTCAGGCCGACATCAGCCCCTGCCCGACCAGGTGGTCCACCACCTGCCGGTGAGCGGGCGCACAGCGCGCACGGGACTCCTGGCGGTCGAACCACGCGTATTCGGCGATCTCCCGGCCGGGAGCCGGCTCGATGTCCTGGGGACCGCCGGTGAAACAGGTCATGTGCAGCCGCCGGCCGTTCTTGCCGTGTGCGACGTCGTGGACGACGAACTCCTCCGACAGCTCGTCGGCGGGAATGCGCAGACCGAGTTCCTCGGCGAGCTCCCGGGAGAGCGCCTCACGTGCGGTCTCCCCCGGCTCGTACTTGCCGCCTGGGAGGTAGAAGGTGTCGTTCCCCCGCGTCCGGACGCTCAGCAGCCGCCCGTCGCGCACATGCAGCCAGGACACCGATCGCAGCGGCGCCTCGCGTTCCACGGCGATCAGCGGGTGGCCGGTCTGCTCGTCGATCCGCCGCCCGCGCTCCGTGAAGCCCAGGTGCGCGTAGAACCGCCGGGCCCGGGCGTTCTCCTCGAAGACCTCAAGGGTCAGCGCGCCGTACCGCGCGGCCGCGTGCTCCACCAGCTTCCCGCCGGTACCGCCGCCCTGCGCCTCCGGCGCCACGAACAGCCCGCCGATCTCGGCACCGTCGTCGGCACCGTTCAGCAGACCGAGCAGCCCGATGACGGCGCCCTCGCGCTCGGCGACCCAGTTCTCCGCCTGGACGAGGTACACCTCGCGCAGGACCCGGGCCCGTTCCCCCTCGCCTTCTCCCTCGATGAACGGATGCGCCTGTTGCGACGCCCTGGTCCACAGGTCGCACACCGCGTCCTGATCTGCGTCCCGATAGCGCCGGATGACTGTATGACTGCTCATTTCGCCGACCGTAAACAGCCGGGCCGGCGGCGGCAAACCCATTCCCGACCGGCGCCCGCCCCCGCTCGGAAGGGGGTCCCCAGAGGGACCCGTGGTCCGACTCAAGGCGTACGCGAGTCCGTACCTGACGCGTACGGATCGGGCCGGAATCCCATGGGTGAATGGAGGCACGGAATCGATACGGCCCGCCGGCCAAGGGGAGTTGACCATGCAGTCCAGGACGCACACCGGCCACCGCACCCGCAACACCGTCGTGCTGGCCCTGATCGTCGCCACCGTATGGGCGGGCGCCGCGCTGACCCGTGGCGCCGCCCAGGCCGATCCGTCTGCCCCGACCGGCCCGGTGGCGCACTTCAGCCGCGTGGTCGAACTCATCCGCGGCTGAGGAACGACCAGGGGCGATGTTTCACGTGAAACTCACCGACCGTTTCACGTGAAACACCGCCCCTGCTGCCGTGCCGGGCCCTGCCCGGACGGTCAGCCCTGCCGGCTCAGCCCCAGGTGATCAGCCGCTTGGGCCGCTCCAGAACCGCCGCGATGTCCGCGAGCAGCTTGGAACCCAGCTCACCGTCGATCAGCCGGTGGTCGAAGGAGAGCGCGAGGGTGGTGACCTGGCGCGGCTTGACCTTGCCCTTGTGGACCCACGGCTGGAGCTTGATCGCGCCGACGGCGAGGATCGCCGACTCCCCCGGGTTGAGGATCGGCGTACCGGTGTCGACCCCGAAGACGCCGACATTGGTGATGGTGACCGTGCCGCCGGACATCGCCGCCGGGGAGGTCTTGCCCTCGCGGGCGGTGGCCACCAGCTCGCCCAGCTCCGTGGCGAGCTGGGGGAGCGTCTTGGCGCCCGCGTCCTTGATGTTCGGGACGATCAGACCGCGCGGGGTGGCCGCGGCGATCCCGAGGTTGATGTAGTCCTTGTAGACGATCTCCTGGTTCGCCTCGTCCCAGGCCGCGTTGACCTCCGGGTGCCGCTTGATGGCGACCAGGAACGCCTTGGCGACCAGCAGCAGCGGATTGACCCGCAGACCGGCCAGGTCCGGGTCCTGCTTCAGCTCCTGGACGAGCTTCATCGTGCGGGTCACATCGACGGTGATGAACTCCGTGACGTGCGGCGCGGTGAAGGCGCTGGCGACCATCGCCTGGGCGGTGGCCTTGCGCACGCCCTTGACCGGCACCCGCCGCTCGCGGGCGGCGTCGAAGGCGGCGACGGGAGCCGCCACGGTCGGGACGCCCGGCTCGGGTGCGGCAGGCAGGACGGCCGGCGCCGCCTCGGCCGGTGCGGCGGCGGCGTAGACGTCGTCGCGGGTGATGACGCCGCCCGGTCCGGTCGGAGCGACCGTCGCGAGGTCGATGCCCAGGTCCTTGGCGAGCTTGCGGACCGGGGGCTTGGCCAGCGGACGCCCGGCGGCCGGAGCGGAGGCGGCGGGCACGGCCGGCGCCACGGGCACGGCCACGGGGGTGGCGGCCGGAGCCGGTGTGGCCCGCCCGTTCAGCTCCGCCTGGAGGCCGGCGGTCACCGGCTCCGACTGAGCCGGCACCCCCGGTTGCGGCTTGCGCGCCCGGCGCTTGGTCGAGGACGGCGCGGCACCGTAGCCGACCAGCACCGCCTGCCGGCCCTGCGGCTCGGCTTCCTCCTCGACCGCCTCGGCGGGTGCCGCGGCGTCGCCGGGCCCCTCCTGGACGGGCCCGGCACCCGGGTCGGTGTCGACCGAGATGATCACGGTGCCGACATCGACGGTGGTGCCCTCGTCGAAGTTCAGCGTGTGCACCACCCCGTCGTAGGGGATGGGCAGTTCCACGGCGGCCTTGGCGGTTTCGACCTCGCACACGACCTGGCCGTCGGTGACGGTGTCACCGGGCTTGACGTACCACTTGAGGATCTCGGCCTCGGTCAGGCCCTCGCCCACATCGGGCATCTTGAACTCGCGGATGCGCTGCACGTTCGCGGCGCCGGCGGTCCCTGCAGTCATGGTCACGACTCTCCTCAACCTCAGTACGCCAACGCACGGTCAACGGCGTCGAGCACCCGGTCCAGTCCCGGAAGGTACTCGTCCTCCAGCCTGGACGGCGGATACGGGGCGTGGAAACCGCCGACCCGCAGCACCGGTGCCTCCAGGTGGTAGAAGCAGCGCTCGGTGATCCGGGCGGCGATCTCCGCACCCGAGCCGAAGAAGACCGGCGCCTCGTGGACGACGACCAGCCGGCCGGTCTTCTCCACCGAGGACTGCACGGTGTCGAAGTCGATCGGGGAGATCGAGCGCAGGTCGACGACCTCGACCGACTTGCCCTCCTCGGCCGCGACCTTGGCGACGTCCTCGCAGACCTTCACCATCGGACCGTAGGCGGCCAGCGTGAGATCGGAGCCGGTCCGGGTGATCCGCGCCTTGTGCAGCGGGTCCGGGATCGACTCGGTGTCCAGGCGCGACTTGTCGTGGTAGCGGCGCTTGGGCTCGAAGTAGATGATCGGGTCGTCCCCGGCGATGGCCTGCTGGAGCATCCAGTAGGCGTCGGAGGAGTTCGAGGGAGAGACGATCTTGAGGCCCGCGACGTGCGCGAACAGCGCCTCGGGGGACTCGGAGTGGTGCTCGACGGCGCCGATGCCGCCCGCGTACGGGATGCGGATGACGACCGGCATCTTGACCTTGCCCAGCGCCCGCGCGTGCATCTTCGCGAGCTGGGTGACGATCTGGTCGTAGGCGGGGAAGACGAAGCCGTCGAACTGGATCTCCACGACCGGGCGGTAGCCACGCAGGGCCAGGCCGATCGCGGTGCCGACGATGCCGGACTCGGCGAGCGGGGTGTCGATCACCCGCTCCTCGCCGAAGTCCTTCTGGAGTCCGTCGGTGACCCGGAAGACGCCGCCGAGCTTGCCGACGTCCTCACCCATGACGAGGACCTTGGGGTCGGCCTCCATGGAGGCGCGCAACGACGCGTTGATCGCCTTGGCGATGGTGATCTTCTCGAAGACGGCCATGGTCAGTTCCCCTCCGCGGCGGCATCGGCGTCGGCGAACGACGCCTGGTAGGCGGCGAACTGCGCGCGCTCCTCATCGACGAGCGCGTGCCCGTCGGCATAGACGTTCTCGAAGATCGCCATGTGGTCCGGGTCGGGCATCGCCCGTACGACGTCGCGGACCCGCTTGCCCAGGGTCTCGCTCTCCTCGTCGATCGCGGCGAGGTAGGCGTCGTCGACGAAGCCCTCGGCCTCCAGGTACTTCCGCAGCCGCAGGATCGGGTCCTTGGCCTCCCAGGCCAGCGTCTCCTCGTCGGCGCGGTACCGCGTCGGGTCGTCGGAGGTGGTGTGGGCGCCCATCCGGTAGGTGAACGCCTCGATGAGCATGGGGCCTTGGCCGGTGCGCGCCCGGTCCAGGGCCGCCTTGGTCACCGCCAGACAGGCCAGTACGTCGTTGCCGTCGACCCGGACGCCGGGGAAGCCGAAGCCCTGGGCGCGCTGGTAGAGGGGTACCCGGGTCTGCTTCTCGGTGGGCTCGGAAATCGCCCACTGGTTGTTCTGGCAGAAGAAGACGACCGGTGCGTTGTAGACCGCGGAGAAGGTGAAGGATTCGGCGACATCGCCCTGGCTGGAGGCGCCGTCACCGAAATACGCGATGACCGCGGAATCCGCGCCGTCCTTCTGCACGCCCATCGCATAGCCGGTCGCGTGCAGCGTCTGCGAACCGATGACGATGGTGTAGAGGTGGAAGTTGTTGCTGTTGGGGTCCCAACCGCCGTGGTTGACGCCACGGAACATCCCCAGCAGGTTCGTCGGGTCGACGCCGCGGCACCAGGCCACACCGTGCTCCCGGTAGGTGGGGAAGACGTAGTCGTCGTCGCGCAGCGCGCGGCCCGAGCCGATCTGGGCGGCTTCCTGGCCCAGCAGCGAGGCCCACAGGCCCAGCTCTCCCTGGCGCTGGAGGGTGGTCGCCTCAGCGTCGAACCGCCGGGTCAGCACCATGTCGCGGTACAGACCCCGCAGTTCCTCTGCAGAGAGGTCGATCGCGTAATCCGGGTGCTCGACCCGCTGCCCTTCCGGGGTCAGCAGTTGTACGAGCTGGTCCTGCTCCGCCTGGTCCGGCCCGGCGCTGTTCCTGGGCCTGGACTCCGACGCCTTTTTCACCGGCGTCGTCTTTTTGGCGGTGGTGCGCTTGCTGCCGCCGCGGGCGGTTTTCCGCTCGGCAGTGCCTTCCACGGTCACGTGCTGCTCCTCCGTCTGTCCGGCCCCCGGGGTCCGCCGGTGGCCGTTTGCGGCTCACCCGGTATCCGATACGGCGCACGGGGTGTGTGCGAACGCGGCCGGATCCGGGTGGAACAAAGCGCCCCGGAGTGGCCTGCTCATTGCACGTTACCCATTGTCAAAGCCGAAGTGGAAATGGCGCTGACCTGCGATTTTGCTTGGATTTCCAAGTAAAACCCGAAGGCTGGGAACAACTCCTGGTCACAGCGTTGCAGGCCGCCGGGACAACGGCACGTTATATCGGTGACCTGGAGCACGGGAAGAGTTGGTGTGTGAGACTGAGGATGTGCGTGAAGACGGAAAAATCACGGTTTTCCTGCTCGATGACCACGAAGTGGTCCGGCGGGGCGTCCACGAAATGCTGTCGGTCGAGGAAGACATCGAGGTGGTCGGCGAGGCCGGCACCGCGGCTGATGCGCTGGTCAGGATCCCGGCGACGCGTCCGGACGTGGCCGTGCTCGACGTCCGGCTCCCGGACGGCAGCGGTGTCGAGGTCTGCCGCGAGATCCGTTCCCGGAACGAGGACATTGCCTGCCTGATGCTCACCTCGTTCGCCGATGACGAAGCCCTCTTCGATGCGATCATGGCCGGTGCGTCCGGTTATGTCCTCAAGGCCATCCGCGGCAGCGAACTCCTCTCCGCGGTCCGCGACGTGGCAGCCGGAAAGTCGCTGCTCGACCCGGTGGCCACCGCCCGCGTCCTGGAACGACTCCGCGACGGCAATGCCGCAAAGGGCGACGACCGGCTGGCGAACCTCACCGAGCAGGAGCGCAAGATCCTCGATCTGATCGGCGAGGGACTGACCAATCGCGTAATCGGTGAACGGCTCCACCTCGCCGAGAAAACGATCAAGAATTACGTTTCCAGCCTGCTTTCCAAGCTCGGTATGGAACGCCGCTCCCAGGCCGCCGCCTATGTCGCGCGCATGCAGGCCGAACGGCGCTGACCAGGCGAAGAACTCCGGCCACGACCACGGACGCGGTGATTCCGTGGCCGGAGAAAGGGACCAACGTCCCGCCGACCGGGGGCTGCCGCCCCTACCCACCACCGCGCCGCACGGGCAGGGTGAGACCATGCCCACCGACGTCTTCCGCGCCATCGAGCTGCTGAGCAGTACCCCCTACGGCCGGGTGTCGGCCAGCCGGCGGGCGCTCCCCTTCACCACCGTCACCCGGCACATCGTCGTCGACGGCCGCCTGCTCCTGCGGCTGCACCGCGGCTACGAGTACCACCGGGCGCTGGACGGCAGCGTCGTCGCGTACGAGGCCGACAACGTCAACAGCGGCGCACGCGACACCTGGTCCGTGCAGTTCACCGGCACCGCCCGGGTCATCGAGCCCACCCCGGCCGAGCGGGAACTGTTCGGCCGCACCCCGCGGTTGGCCGATGGGCTCCCGTACGACGCGGTCTTCCTGCGGATCGAACCGGAATTCGTGACGCTGCATCACCTCACCGACGTCCCGGTCTTCGGATATGCACACCCTCTGTAAGGCTTTCCGGGACACCCACTCCACTGGGCGATGTTGATCTAACATCTGGCGCGTGCTGCGCTCATCTGTAGTCCGGTCGGCGGCGACGCCCGCCCGCGACACCCTCGGATCCCTGCTGCGCCACTACGACGGTGCCGGGGCGCCGCTGTCCTGCGAGCCCGTCGCCGAGGGGCTGCTCAACCACGGCTACTTCCTCGCCACCACCCGCGGCCGCTACTTCCTCAAACACCACCTCGACGGCGACCGCGCCACCCTCACCCGCCAGCACCTGGCCACCCGCCGGCTGGCCGGACTCGGCCTGCCCGTCGTCCCGCCCGTGACGGGCACCGACGGGAGGACCTTCACCGTCCTGGACGGCCGCTACTACGCCCTGCACCCCTGGAAGGAGGGCCGGCACCTGGGCGGCACGGTGCTGACCGTCGGTCAGTCGCGCCGGCTCGGCGCCCTGCTCGGGCTGGTCCACACCACACTGGCGCAGGTCATGGCCGACCAGCCGGCGCCGCCGCGGCCACCCGGCACGGACGCCGCCGCCGACCCCGAGCGGACCTTCGAGACCATCGACGAGCTGCTGTCACTGGCCCGCGGCGCCCGGCCCCGCACCAGCTTCGACGAGCTCGCCGAGCACCGCCTCCTAGAGCGCCGGGCCCTGCTGGAGCGGCAGGCACACCGCCGCCCGGCTCCCGGCGCGGAGCCCCCGGCGGGCTGGGTGCACGGCGACTTCCACCCGCTGAACGTGCTCTACCGCGGCACCGAACCGGCCGCGATCGTCGACTGGGACCGGCTGGGCGTCCAACCCCGCGCCGAGGAGGCGGTACGCGCCGCCGCGATCTTCTTCGTCCGCCCCTGCGGCACGCTGGACCTGGCGAAGGTCGCCGCGTACGCCGGCGCCTACCGCAGTGTGTGCGGGGCCGGCGCCGACGAGCTGGCGGCGGCCGTGCACCGGGTCTGGTGGGAGCGGCTGAACGACTTCTGGATGCTCACCTGGCGCTACCGGCTCGGGGACCTGCGCACCGATCCGCAGTTCCCCGCGGCGGCCGCGCTGGCGGTGTGGTGGACCCGCGAGTTCCCGGCCGTGCGGCGGGCGTTCACGGGCTGACGCACGCGAGGCGTCAGCCCGGCCGGCCGTCAGCCGCCGGTCGCCCCGCCCAGGGGCGAGCCGGCCGTGGTGCCGGGGGTGCCACCGGTGTTCGTACCACCGTTGGTGGTCCCGCCGTTGGTGGTGCCACCGTCCGTGGTGCCACCGTTGGTGGTCCCGCCGTTGGTGGTGCCACCGTCCGTCGTTCCGCCGGTGGTGGTGCCGCCGTCCGTGGTGCCACCGTTGGTCGTCCCGCCGGTGGTGCTGGTCGGCGGCTCCGAGCTCGGCGGCTCCGAGCTGGGCGGCGCGGACGACGGCGGGGTGCTGGGCTGGTGGCTCGGCCGGTGGGTGTAGGTGTTCCCGCCGCCGCTGGTGCCGCCCGGGTAGGTCTCCGGGGTGGTCTGCTCGTCCGTCGGCGGCTCGGTGGTCTGGTCCGACTGCGACGGCTGCGGGGACTGGGTGACCGGCGTCTTGGGCGTGTGCCCGCCGCTCTTGGTGTTCTGCACGGCGAAGGCCACGCCCACCGCGATGGCGATCAGCGCGAGCACCGCGATCAGCCAGATCTTTCCGCGGCCGCGCTTGGCCTGGCGGTACCCGCCCTCGAAACCGCCGTCGTCGTCCCGCATCCCGGGCGTCAGGATCGGCTGCGCCGTGGTCTTGCCGGCGTCGGCGTGGGACAGCGCAGTGGTCTCGGCGGCCCCGCCGCGGAGGGCCATGGTGTGACCGCCGTCGGGCAGCGCGACCGGGCCGGTGTTCCAGGTGCCGGTGTGGCCGCCCTGCTCGTGCAGCATCTGCAACGAGTACTGGACCAGGCCGCGCATCTCCTCGGCGCTCTGGAAACGGTCGTCGGGGTCCTTGGCCAGCGACCGCATGACCAGGCCGTCCAGCTCCGGCGGCACCGCGTCGGCGACCTGCGAGGGCGCCACCGGCATGTCCTGGACGTGCTGGTAGACGACCGAGAGCGGGGTCTCACCGGTGAACGGCGGCCGCTGCGCGAGGAGTTCGTACAGCAGGCAGCCGGTGGCGTAGAGGTCGGAGCGGGTGTCGACGGTCTTGCCGAGCGCCTGCTCCGGGGAGAGGTACTGCGGGGTGCCCATGACCATGCCGGTCTGGGTCATGGTCGACTGCGCCCCGTGCAGGGCCCGGGCGATGCCGAAGTCCATCACCTTCACGGCGCCGCTGTTGGTGATGATCACGTTCGCGGGCTTGATGTCACGGTGCACGATGCCGTGCTGGTGGCTGTAGGCCAGCGCCTCCAGCACCCCGGAGACGATGATCAATGCCTGGTCCGGCGGCGGCGCCTCGGCGTTGAGCAACAGGTCACGGATGGTGTGACCCTCGACCAGCTCCATCACGATGTACGGCACGGTGCTGCCGCCGACGAAGTCCTCGCCGGAGTCGTACACGGCGACGACCGCGTGGTGGTTCAGTCCGGCCACGGACTGCGCCTCGCGTGTGAAGCGGGCCTTGGACACCGGATCCTCGGCGAGGTCGGCGCGCAGCAGCTTCACGGCGACGGTACGGCCCAGGCGTACGTCCTCGGCCGCGAACACCTCCGCCATGCCGCCGCGGCCCAGCCGGTGCGTCAGCCGGTAGCGGCCGTCGCCGACCAGCCCGCCGTTACCCCACAGCTCCGGTGTGTCCGAGACGTTGGAGCCGGTGGCGTCAGGATCGGACGGCCCCTGGGGGCGCTGCGTCGGTGCCATCGGTCCTCGCCGTCGAATCGATCCGCATTACAGCGGTAAGGTCTCGGTCTTCGCTAGAGCACGCTACAGGTTCCGCGGTACCCACCGGTCCGTCGTGGACCGGCCATCAAACCCTTCGCATCCCAAGTGTGGCAAGTTCACCAGGGGTGACCGGAAGCCTGAAACCCCTCATGACTGTGCCCTGATCTTGCACATCTGGTCACGGAACGGGCACACAGCTTGACGTGTCCGTGGCCTGGGGCAGACTTGGCTGCGGAAATCTAGATTTTGATCGCTAGACATACGGGCAGTGCGCCTAGGGGGAAGCAGGACGATGAGCCAGGACGGCGCTCAAGGCCAATTCGAGGGCCGTTCGGTCGGCGGTGGACGTTACCAGCTTCGTGATCTTCTCGGCGCCGGCGGCATGGCCTCCGTGCACCTCGCCTACGACAGCGTGCTGGACCGTGAGGTCGCGATCAAGACCCTGCACACCGAGCTCGGCCGCGAGCAGGCGTTCCGCGAGCGCTTCCGGCGCGAGGCGCAGTCAGTGGCGAAGCTCACGCACACCAACATCGTCTCGGTCTTCGACTCCGGCGAGGACGAGCTCGACGGCGGCATGGTGCCGTACATCATCATGGAGTACGTCGCCGGCCAGCCGCTGCGTTCCGTGCTGGACGGCGACATCGCCCAGCACGGCGCGATGCCGACGGAAAAGGCGCTGAAAATCACCGCCGATGTGCTCGCCGCCCTTGAGGCGAGCCACGAGATGAGCCTGGTCCACCGGGACATCAAGCCGGGCAACGTCATGATGACCAAGCGCAATGTCGTCAAGGTCATGGACTTCGGTATCGCCCGCGCCATGCAGTCCGGCGTGACCTCGATGACGCAGACCGGCATGGTCGTCGGCACCCCGCAGTACCTCTCGCCCGAGCAGGCGCTGGGCCGCGGCGTGGACGCCCGCTCCGACCTGTACTCGGTCGGCATCATGCTCTTCGAGCTGCTGACCGGTCAGCTGCCGTTCGACGCGGACTCGCCGCTGGCCATCGCCTACGCCCACGTCCAGGAAGAGCCGCCGGTCCCGTCGAGCATCAACCGCTCGCTGCCGCCGGCGGTGGACGCGCTGGTGTCCCGGGCGTTGAAGAAGAATCCCAACGAACGGTTCCCCACCGCCGAGGCGATGCGGGACGAGTGCCTGCGGATCGCCGGCTCCGGGCAGTCCGGGGCGACGCCGCTGATCATCAGCGAAGGACCGCGGGCCCGCACCAGCGGCGCTTCGGTGTCCTCCGCGGTGTTCCCCACCGCCGCCGGCAACCCGCACACGCCGGTGCCGCCGAGCGTCCAGCAGCCGTACCAGCCGACGCAGGCCGCCTTCGGCCCCTCGACGCCGCCGCCGGTGAACAACGCCTACCCGACGCCCGCACCGGCCCCGACGCCCGCACCGTTCGCCGGCGGCTTCCAGGCCCCGCCGCCGCCGTTCCCCGGTCCGCCCCCGCCGGTGACGGGCTCGATGCCGCCGGCACGCCCCCGGAAGAACAACAGCGGGGTGATCATCGTTTCGGCGGTGGTGGGCGTGGTCGTGGTCACCGCGATAGCGGTCGGCATCGGCCTGAGCGCCGGTTCTGGTGACAGCGGCGGCGGCAGCGACAACCCGACGTCCGCGTACTCGTACTCCTACTCCCCGTCGCCCACCAGCAGCGTCCGCCCCGAGGACAAGACGGCGACGATCCAGACCACCGAGTGCACCAACCCGACGCCGAGCTACGCGCAGAAGGGCAAGATCCTCTTCCCCTCGTTCAAGTACAAGAACCTGGAGTCGGTCGAGGAGTGCATCAAGGCCGCCGGCTGGAAGTACAAGGTGGTCAAGGCGGAGAACGACGGGCTCTGGGCCAAGAACACCGTCACGGACCAGACCCCGGCGGGCATCAGCTACTGGGACCCCGGCAGCAACGACACCATCCAGCTGACCGTCTCGACGGGGCGCAGCAGCTGACGGCAGCGACATCCTGACAGCGGAGGGGCCGGCACGCGAGCTGCGTGCCGGCCCCTCCGGCTGTTGTGGGCCCCGGGCGCGGGGATCAGAGGTACGGGCCCGAGCGGGCGCCGCCGTGACCGGGCTGCTCCTGGTGGCCTTCCGCCGCGATACCGGGCGGCAGTGCACGACGCATCTGCTCCAGCTGGGCGCGGGCGGCCATCTGCTGGGCGAAGAGCGCGGTCTGAATGCCGTGGAAGAGCCCCTCCAACCAGCCGACCAGCTGTGCCTGGGCGATCCGCAGCTCGGCCTCGGTCGGCACCGAATCCTCGGTGAAGGGCAGCGAGAGTCGCTCCAGCTCCTCGACCAGCTCGGGTGCCAGCCCGTCCTCCAGCTCCTTGACCGAGCTGGCGTGGATCTCCTTCAGGCGCACCCGGCTCGCCTCGTCGAGGGGAGCGGACTTCACCTCTTCCAGCAGCTGCTTGATCATGCTGCCGATGCGCATGACCTTCGCAGGCTGCTCGACCATGTCCGTCACCGGAATCTCACGGGGCTCCTCGCCCTCGTCCCCGCCACCGAAGCCGGCGCTGCCGAGCGCCATGCCGTCCGGGCCGACGACCAAGACGTGCTGGTTCTCCTGCGACCGTTCGTTCATCGGCATATCCATGCCGCCATTCTCTCGTACGACAGATGTAGAACGGTGGTGCCCCTGGCAGAAAGTGATCCACCCTTCCTGCCACGGCGGATTGCCGTCGGGTAGACACCGGCTTTCGCTCTGCCCCTTCACCGTACGTTTCACGTGAAACCACGGAATCTCGGCTGTTTCACGTGAAACGGTGGCTTCCTTTCGTTTCACGGTCTTGGCGTTTCACGGGACACAGCGCGGCCCGGTGATGTTTCACGTGAAACCACGGAGCGTGAAACCACGGGGTGCGGACTGTTTCACGTGAAACACGCTCCGTCGTTTCACGTGAAACAGGGCCTCAGCGGCGCCGCAGCCGGAGTCCGAGGAAGGCGAGCCCCAAGCCCGTGAGCGCCATCCCGGCGCCCATCGGCAGGACCCGTTCGACCCGGGCCCCCGGGGCATCGAGCGCGTAGGGGCTCGCTGCCGGCTCCGGACCGGCCACGGCGTTGTCCGGGTCCGGATCCGGGTCCCGCTCCGGGGCGGGCGACGGTGTCTGCCGGTCGGGAGTCGGGGCGGGCGCGCCGCCGAGGTCACGTCGGCGCGAAGGGGGCCGCTGTGGCGCACCGGTCGCGAGGGGGCTGGGGTCCGATGAGGCCGAGGGAGCGTGGTGGTGCGGCCTCGGCGTGGGCCGGCTGGGCGGCCGCTGTACGGGGGCCGGGGCGGGGGCGCTCGGAAGGTCGGACGGCTCGGGCGGCTCGGGAACGTCCACGTCCGCGTCCGCGGAGTCGTCCAGGGAACCGTCGCCGAGGTCCGGAGCGGGGTCCGGGCTCCAGGGGAAGCCGGGGCCGAACGAGTGATGCCGGTGGTGTTGGCGCGATCCGTGGAGGAACGGTCCGCCGGGGTGGTGCGGGAAGCCCGGCAAGGTGCCGGAGAGGGCCAGGAAGGTGTCCGGGAGGTCCCGGAAATCGTCGGCACCGGGAAAGTCCGGCAGGTCCGGGATGGCGGGACGGCCGGGGTACAGCTCCCCCAGACGCTCTCCGGTCAGCAGGGAATCCGCCGCGAAGTCGTCCAGCGGCTCATCGGGACGGGCGGCCGGGTTGGCCCGCTGGTCCGCGGCCAGCGCGGGGCCGGCTGTCATCAGGGAGACGGGCAGGGCGGCGGCGACCACCAAAAGACTTGAGGCAATGCGCGTACGGAATCCTGGAGCGACCACGGTGCCCCTCCCGTGCCGAGCCGTCGAGTGACGAGCCCAGCGTCACACAGCGGTTCGACCGCGGCATCTCGGGCAGATCGGCCGGGTGACCTGCCGGCACGGGGAGGGGCGAGGGGCGCTCGGGGCCCCGACGGCCACGGGCCGGCCGACTCAGACCGTCAGGATGACCTTGCCCACGTGGCTGCCGGAATCCAGGATGCGGTGCGCCTCGGCGGCCTCCGCCATCGGCAGGACCCGATCGACGATCGGGCGGACCTGGCCGTTGCCGATCAGCGGCCAGACGTGTTCCCGGACGGCCGCGACGATGGCCGACTTCTCACTGACCGGACGGGCCCGCAGCCCCGTGCCGGTGATCGCGGCGCGCTTGGAGATCAGCGCGGCGAGGTTGAGCTCGGCCTTCACCCCGCCCTGCAGCCCGATGATCGCCAGCCGGCCGGCGACCGCCAGCGCCTTGACGTTCCGCTGGAGGTACTTGGCGCCGATGATGTCGAGGATGACGTCCGCGCCCTTGCCGTCGGTGGCCTTGCGGATCTCCTGGACGAAGTCCTGCTCGCGGTAGTCGATGAGGATGTCGGCGCCCAATTCGGCGCAACGGGCCAGCTTTTCGGGGCCACCCGCGGTGACCGCCACCCGCGCCCCGACCGCCTTGGCGAGCTGGATCGCCAAGGTGCCGATACCGCTGGCACCGCCGTGGACCAGCAGGGTCTCACCGGGCCGCAGGTGCGCGATCATGAAGACGTTCGACCAGACGGTGCAGGCGACTTCGGGGAGCGCGGCGGCCGTGACGAGGTCGACGCCGGGCGGCAACGGCAGCACCTGACCGGCCGGGACGGCGACCTTCTCGGCGTACCCACCGCCCGACAACAGCGCGCACACCTCGTCGCCGACCGCCCAGCCGTGCACGCCGGGGCCGATCGCCGCGATCCGCCCCGAGCACTCCAGGCCGGGGTACGGGGAGGCGCCGGGCGGCGGATCGTAGAAGCCCTGGCGCTGGAGCAGGTCGGCGCGGTTCACGGCGCTGGCCGCGACCTCGATCAGGACCTCGCCCTCGGCGGGCTGCGGATCGGGCACTTCGGCCCAGACAAGGGCTTCGGGGCCACCGGGCTCGGGGATAGTGATCGCTCGCATGGGCGCGAGGCTACTCGCCGACCGGCCATGGGGCGAAAGGGCGGGGCGCGGTCCCACTACAGGTCACGGCCCCGACTCCGGTACCCAGCGCCCCGTCCCACGGTCCGTCACTCGTCCGCCGGACGCATGGGGGAGACCGCGGTGCCGGGCAACGTCGGCTTGGCGGACGGCTTCCCGGGGACGGCGGGCTCCTCCGCCGGGGCGGCACGCACGATGGTGATCAGACGGTCCGCGGTCTGTAGCGGGCTCGCCTCCGGGTCGTCGTACCCCAGGAGCCGGTGCCCGCGCAGCACGGAAACCACCAGGTCGCCGGTCTCCCGGACGGACTTTCCGACCTCGGCCTTGACCACCGGCCGCTCCACCAAGTCCAGGCCGCTGCCCTGCTGGATCAGGTCCTCCATGACGGCACCCGCGCTGGGGCTGTGCACCGAGAGCCCCAGCAGCCGGCCGGCCGCACTGGCCGAGGTGATCACCGCGTCGGCACCGGACTGCCGCAGCAGCGGCGCGTTCTCCTCCTCGCGCACCGCGGCGACGATGTTGGCGCGCTTGTTGAGCTGACGGGCGGTCAACGAGACCAGCACGGCGGTGTCATCGCGCTGGGTGGCGATGACGATCTGGTGCGCCCGCTGAATCTCGGCCCGCAGCAGGACATCGCTGCGCGTCGCATCACCGACCACGCCCGCGAACCCTTCGGACACCGCCGATTCGATCACCTTGCTGCTGGGGTCGACGATGACGATCCGGTCCCGCGACAGGCCCGTGGCACACAGGGTCTGGACGGCGGACCGACCCTTCGTTCCGAAGCCGACGATGACGGTGTGATCGCGCAAGGCGTTTCTCCAGCGTTTCAGTTGCCACTGCTCGCGGGTGCGTTCGGTCAGCACCTCCAGCGTGGTGCCGACCAGGATGATCAGGAACAGCACGCGCAGCGGTGTGACCAGCAGGATGTTCAACAGCCGCGCGCTCCCGCTGTAGGGGACGATGTCGCCGTATCCCGTGGTGGAGAGCGTGACGGTGGCGTAGTAGAAGCAGTCGAGCAGGTCGAGCGGGCCGCCGGCGTTGTCGTGGTACCCCTCGCGGTCGACCCAGACGATGAAGGCCGTCGCGACGAGCACCAGCAGGGCCATCAGCAGCCGGCGGGCGACCTGCCGTATCGGTGCCTTCGGGGTGCGACGGGGCAGTACCACCCGGTGGGAGCGGTCCTCGGGAACCTCGCGTGCCACGGCGTCGTGGGACGGCAGCTTCACGCGGCGCCTCCGGTGGGAGCTGTGGGGTCGTAGGAGGTGTCGGGGGCCGGCCAACCCGCCGACCAGCCCGCCGGCCAGGGCAGTTCGAGGAGCTCGACCTCGGTGCCGCGCTCCGCGCCACGCGGCGGGACGACGGCCATCGCGTCGGCGGCGGCGATCCCGCGCAGCATCGCGGGCCCGTGGAAGTGCAGCGGCGTGGCCACCAGCCCGTCTCGGTCGTCGTCGCGGTAGGCCACCGGGACGAGCCGGGTGTCGCCCGGATGGCCGTGGACGGCTGCGGCCAGCGGCACCCGGTACGGCGCGGCGGGACGGCGGGCGGCGAGCGTGCGGAGCAGGGGTTCGGCGAGGGTGAGCAGGCCGGACACCGCGGCCAGCGGATTGCCCGGGAGGCCCACGAGGTGCCGGCCCGGTGCGAGGCGGGCCAGCAGCATGGGGTGGCCGGGGCGCACCGCCACGCCGTCCACCAGGAGCTCCGCGCCGAGCCGTTGGAGGGTGGGGTGCACGTGGTCGACGGGGCCCGACGCGGTGCCGCCGGTGGTGATGACCAGGTCGGCGGTGGCCCCGGCGAGGGCGTCGTGCAGCGCGTCGGCGTCATCGCCGAGGTGCCGCGGGGGCGCCGCCTCGGCACCCAGGGCACTCAGCCAAGGCGCCAACATCGGGCCGAGCGCGTCGCGGATCCGGCCGCCCTCGGGCAGTCCGCTGCGCAGCAGCTCGTCGCCGAGGACGAGCACGTCGACGCGGGGTCGGGGGTGGACCAAGAGCGCGTCGTAGCCGGCCGCCGCGGCCAGGCCGAGGGCCGCGGGGGTCACCAGCGTGCCGGCGGGCAGGAGTTGGTCACCGCTCCGGCACTCCTGGCCGCGCGGGCGGATGTCCTGGCCCGGCGGCACCGGTCGCGGCGCGTACAGCCGTGCCCGGCCGTCGGGGAGTTCGAGGACCTCGCCGTGCTCGCTGCGCAGCACTGCGGTAGCACCGGCCGGGATACGGCCGCCGGTGGCGATGGGGAGCGCGTGGCCGTCGGGGAGCGCCGCGGTGGTGGCGTGGCCGGCGAGGATGCCGGTGTCCGGACCGGTCCCGGTGTCGTCCGCGGCACGGTCGACACGCCAGGGGCCGGGGCCGGCCACCGCCCAGCCGTCCATCGCCGAGGTGTCGAACGACGGCAGGTCGGTGAGGGCCGTGAGGGGAGCGGCGAGCGTGCGGCCGAGCGCGTCGGCGAGTCCGGCCGTCCCGGGCCCGGGGGGCTCGTGCACCGCGTGTTCGGCGACGCCCCGGGCCGTGCGCCAGGGCATGGCGGGATGGCCGGAGGACCGCTTGCCGGGGCGGGCGGACGCGGTGCCGTGCCCGCCACCGGGGGCGGCGGGGCGGTCCGGGTCGGCGTGGCCGGGCCCGGGGGCACCGCCGGTCGGGGGCGGCCCCGCGCAGCCGGCGGCGTACGCACCGGTCGCGGCACCCAGGGGCGCGCCTGGTTTGTCGGCGGTCCCGGACCGCCGACGGGCCGACCCGGTGTCATTGGCCAGTGCGAGCGCGTCGGCGAACTCGTCGGCGAACGGGTCGCCGCGCTCCCCGTCGGTCATTCCGCGGGCTTCGCTTCGTCAGCCGGGGCGCCGGCGCCGGTCGCCCCCGCCACCCTGGCCTCCTCGGCCGCGGATTCCGCCGCCCAGCGGTCGGCCAGTGCGGCGGCCCGCTGCGCCAGCTCCGCCACGTCGCGGCCCTGCCGGCCCGCCGCGTAGCCGACCAGGAAGGTGGTCAGCGGCGCGGCCGGGCGGGCCACGCCGTGTGCCGCGTCCCGCGCGAGGTCGAGGAGTGCCGCCGTCTCGACATCGAGGTCGATGCCCAGTTCGGCCTTGACTGCGGTGATCCATTCGTCCAACACGTGTCCATGCTCCCTGATCCGGGCACGTGCCGTGCCGAGGTCCTCCCAGGTGTCGCAGTCGAAGGACGCCGTGGACGTGGTGTCCGGGACCCGGGCGAGGGCCAGCGCGGACAGTAGGGGGCGCAGCGGCAGACCGGTCAGGGTGCCGTGGTCGGTCCGCAGTCGGTCCAGTTCGCGGCGCAGCGGGGCGGACCGGTAGGCCGCCACCAGCGGCTGGTCCCGCCCTTCCGCATCGCGCAGCAGCGCCCCGTCCCGGGGGGAAGCGCCACCGGCGGTCGCCGCCTTGAGGAGGGCGCGTACGGTCGCGGCCGTCAGGAACGGCAGGTCGGCGGAGAGGACCAGCACCGTGGGGGCGGTGGTGTGGCGCAGTCCGACGTCGAGCGCGGCGAGCGGACCGCCGCCGGGTGGGTCTTCGAGGGCCTGGGCCACGGGGCGGACGGTCGGGCGCGCGGGGCCGACGACGACGGTGACCGCGGCGTCGGGGCAGGTGGCCAGGACCCGGTCCAGGAGGGCCCGGCCGCCGACCGGCAGGGCGGGTTTGTCCGCCCCACCAAGCCGTCGGGCCGCCCCTCCGGCCAGCACGATCGCGTCGTAGTCGGTGTGGTCGCTCACCCCTTGAGTATCGCCGGGGGCGGCGCGCTCACACCGCCGGCCGCCGCCCGACCGTCACAGCGCGCGCAGCAACAGCGCGGGCTGCTCCACGCAGTCGGCCACATAGCGCAGGAAACCGCCCGCGGTGCCGCCGTCGCACACCCGGTGGTCGAAGGTGAACGAGAGCTGGACCACCTGCCGCACCGCCAACTCGCCCTCGTACACCCAGGGTTTGGCGGCTATCCGGCCGACGCCGAGCATCGCCGCCTCGGGGTGGTTGAGGATCGGGGTGGAGCCGTCGACCCCGAAGACGCCGTAGTTGTTCAGCGTGAACGTGCCGTGGGACAGCTCGGCGGGGGACAGCTTTCCGGCCCGCGCGGCGTCGGTGAGCCGGGCGATCTCGGCCGACAGCTGCTCGACGGTGCGGTCCTGGGCGTCCCGGACGACCGGCACCACCAGGCCGCGGTCGGTCTGCGCCGCGAAGCCCAGGTGGACGCCGGGCAGCCGGACGATCTCCTGGGCCGTGGTGTCCACGGTGGCGTTGAGCTCGGGGTAGCGGGCGAGCGCGGCCGTGCAGATGCGGGCCAGGAGGGCCAGCAGCGACACCTTGGGGGTGCCGGGAGCGTTCATCGCCCGGCGTGCGGCGAGGAGTTCGGTGGCGTCGGCGTCCACCCAGCAGGTCGCGTCCGGGATCTCGCGGCGACTGCGGCTGAACTTCTCGGCCGCGGCACCGCGCAGGCCCTTGAGCGGGATCCGCTCCTCCCCGGGGACGGGCCCGGCCACGGTGGCACCGGGGCGGGCCGGCACTCCGGCGGTGGCGGTGGCGGTGGCGGGCTGACGTTCGCTCAGGGACCGGATCGCGGACTCGACGTCCGTGCGGAGGATCAGGCCGTCGCGCCCGGTGCCCTGTACGTCCCGCAGGTCCAGGCTGTGTTCCCGGGCGATGCGGCGCACCAGCGGCGAGATGACGGCCACCGTACGGGTGCCGTCGGCCTCCGTGGGAGCGGGGGCGTCCGCGGTGACGGTGCGGGCGGGCTCGGTGGGCCGGCGCACGGAGTCCTCCGGTGCGCCCGGCAGGATCCGGCGTCGCCGGGCCGCGGCGCCACTCGTCCCGTAGCCGACCAGGACGTTTCCCGAACCGGAGTCGGCCGCCTCCGCACCCTCGGCCTCGGGGGCCGGGGACGCCGGGACGGGGACCGGGTCCGACCCGCCGCCGGCGAGGTCGTCCGGCACCGCGCCGACCGCGACCGTCACCAGGGGTGCGCCCACCGGGACTTCGGCGCCCTCCGCACCGAAGCGGGCGGTGACCACCCCGCCGTACGGGCAGGGCACCTCGACCATCGCCTTGGCGGTCTCGACCTCCACCACCGGCTGGTCGACGGCCACCACCTGGCCGACCTCGACCAGCCACTGCACGATCACCGCCTCGGTGAGGCCCTCCCCCAGGTCGGGCAGGGTGAACTCGCGCACCACGGCCATCACGCACCACGTCCTTCGGTCCAGCGCGACTCCCACTGGAGGCGGGCGACGGTGTCCAGGATCCGGTCCACGCCGGGGAGGTGATGGCGCTCCAGCATGGGCGGCGGGTAGGGGATGTCGAAGCCGGCGACGCGCAGCACCGGCGCCTCCAGGTGATGGAAGCAGCGCTCCGTGATCCGCGCGGCGATCTCGCCACCCGGGCCGCCGAACCCACCCGACTCGTGGACGACCACGGCTCGGCCGGTGCGCCGTACCGACGCGCAGACCGTGTCGTCGTCGAAGGGCACCAGGCTGCGCAGATCGACGACTTCCAGGTCCCAGCCCTCGGCGCGGGCGGCCTCGGCGGCCTCCAGGCAGACGGGCAGGGACGGGCCGTAGGTGATGAGCGTGGCGCTGCTGCCGCGGCGGCGGATCTCGGCGCGCCCCAGGGGGGCGACCGGGGTGGGCGCCTCCGCCGACCAGTCGGCCTTGGTCCAGTAGAGCCGCTTGGGTTCGAGGAAGACGACCGGGTCGTCGGAGGCGATGGAGGCGCGCAGCAGTCCGTAGGCGTCCTCGACGGTCGCGGGGGTGACAACCTGGAGGCCGGGGGTGGCGAGGTAGTACGCCTCGGAGGAGTCGCTGTGGTGCTCGACGCCGCCGATTCCGCCGCCGTAGGGGATGCGGATGGTCAGCGGCATGGCGACGGCGCCGCGGGTGCGGTTGCGCATCCGGGCGACGTGGCTGACCAGTTGCTCGAACGCCGGGTAGGCGAACGCGTCGAACTGCATCTCCACGACCGGCCGCAGCCCGTACATGGCCATGCCGACGGCGGCGCCCAGGATGCCGGCCTCGGCGAGCGGGGTGTCGCTGCAACGGTCCTCGCCGAACTCCTTGGTCAGGCCGTCGGTGACCCGGAAGACGCCGCCCAGCGCGCCGACGTCCTCGCCCATCACGTGGACGGCGGGGTCATCGGCCATGGCGTCGCGCAGCGCGCGGGTGAGAGCCTGCGCCATGGTGGCCGGTTTGCGCGCGGTCGGCGCGGCGGTGGTCGTCATGGCCTGGCCTCCTGGGCGGGCGTCGCGGTGCCCGTGGCGGTCTCGGGCTGTCCTTCGGCCTCGGCGTCCAGCTCGGCGCGCAACTGGGCGGCCTGGGATCGCAGTTGGCTGGTCTGCCGGGTGAAAACGTGGTCGAAGAGGTCCATCGGGTCCAGCTGCGGGTCGGTGTGCATCCGCTCCCGGAGGTCGGCGGCGAGTCGTTCGGCGCCGTCCCGGGTGGCGGTGGCGAACTCGTCGCCGAGCAGGTCGCGGTCGGTCAGCGCGCGCTCCAGCAGGGCTATCGGATCGTGGGCCCGCCAGGTCTCGACCTCCGCCTCGGTGCGGTAGCGGGTGGCGTCATCGGCGTTGGTGTGGGCGTCGACGCGGTAGGTGATGGCCTCGACGAGGGTGGGGCCACCGCCTTCACGGGCCCGCCGCACCGCGTCGCTGAGCACCTCGTGCATGGCGGGGGCGTCGTTGCCGTCCACCAGGCGGCCGGGCATGCCGTAGCCGACCGCCTTGTGGGCGAGGGTCGGCGCAGCGGTCTGCTTGGCGAGCGGCACGGAGATCGCGAAGCCGTTGTTCTGCACGAGGAAGACGACCGGTGCCTGCCAGACGGCGGCGAAATTGAGCGCCTCGTGGAAGTCGCCCTCGCTCGTGCCGCCGTCGCCGACCATTGCCAGCGCGACCACCTCGTCGCCCTTGAGGCGGGCGGCGTGCGCCAGGCCCACGGCGTGCGGGAGCTGGGTGGCGAGCGGGGTGCACAGGGGGGCGATGCGGTGCTCGTACGGGTCGTAACCGGTGTGCCAGTCGCCCCGTAGGAGGGTCAGGGCCTGTACGGGATCGAGGCCGCGGGCGACGGCGGCGAGGGTGTCGCGGTAGCTGGGGAAGAGCCAGTCCTGCTCCTGGAGGGCGAGCGCCGCGGCGACCTGGCAGGCTTCCTGGCCCGTGGACGAGGGGTAGACCGCCAGCCGGCCCTGCCGGGTGAGGGCGGTGGCCTGGGTGTTGTACCGGCGGCCGCGCACCAGCTCGACGTAGAGCCGCTTCAGCAGTCCGGGGTCGAGCCGGCGGGCGGCGTCCGTGCCCAGTAGGCGGTACGGCTCGGCGTCGGGCAGGAGGGGCGCGGGATCGACGCGCGGCCGCCAGGCGGGCGGCGGGCTGGCAAGGCCACTGGTGTGCCTGCTGCTGCCGGGCTGCTCAAGGACCGTCATGACGGGCACCTCCTCGTCATCGAAGGGGTGGCGCGATGCGCCTCATGGGGTGGTGGGCGGGCCGGGGAACCTCCCAGCGGTCGCTGGGGAGGTCGGACAGAACGCGAACGGTCGGGGCTGGCGAGCCCTTCCCTACCGATTGTTCGGTCGTTGATGCATTTTGGCTACAGGCGGGTTCAGCCTGTGGACAAACGGTTCTCCACAGCTTGTGATGAAGGCAGGGAGTCCACAAAGGGGAGGCGGGACCACATGCCGGAGGAACAGATGGCCAATCCGGGCGGGCAGCCGTCGACGGCGCCCGCCCCACCGCCTCCGGCCGCACGCCCCCTCGACACCATCGACCGCGCCATCCTGCGCCTGCTGCGGACCGACGGCCGGGCCTCGATACGCTCCGTCGCCGAGCAGGTGCACGTTTCCCGCGCCAATGCCTACGCGCGGATCAACCGGCTGCTCGACGACGGCGTCATTCGCGGCTTCAGCGCTCTCGTGGACCAGGAAAGAGCAGGTCAGGGCGCTTCCGCCTACATAACGTTGAAGATCGTGCAGAACTCCTGGCGGACCGTGCGCAAGCAGCTCACCGCGCTGCCCGGGGCCGCCCACATCGCGCTGGTCAGCGGTGATTTCGATGTGCTGTTGCTGGTGCACACCAAGGACAACCGCGAGCTGCGTGAACTGGTCCTGACCCGGATCCAGTCCATACCGGAGGTGCTGAGCACCCGCACGCTGTTGGTATTCGAAGAGACGGATCTGGGGCTGGAGGAGGAGTGGAGCGGGGGTGAGGGGCTGAGGGGCTGAGGGGGGAAGCAGCAGCCGCGCCCAACCCCAAGCCCTGCGCGCCCCGCCCCCTCAGACCTTGCGCAACCCCAAGAACGCCGTCCGCACCACGGCCTCCGCGACCTCGTCGCGGCTCGCCCCGTCGCCACGCCCCGGCCGGTACCACTCCACGACCGAATTGATCATGCCGAACAGCAGGCGGGCCGCCAGCCGAACGTCCACGTCGTCCCGTAGGTCGCCGTCGGCGGCGGCCTCCTTCAGGAGGTCGGCGACCCTGTGGTCGAAGTCGCGGCGGCGCTCCATGGCCCACCGCTCGGTGTCGGTGTTCCCGCGCACCCGCAACAGCAGCGTCACGTAGGGAAGTTCGTCCATCAGCACCTCGGCCTCACGCCGGGTGACGTATTCCAGCCGCTCGATCGCCCGCCCCTCCTGGGCGCCGGGTTCCGCCAGAACGCCGAAGAGCCCGTCCAGGGCTCGGCTTATCGCGCGGCGGAGCAGCTCTTCCTTGCTCCGCACATGGTGGTAGATCGACGACTTGGAAATGCCGGCCGCTTTGGAGAGGTGCTCCATGGAGGTGCCGTCGTAGCCGCGCTCGATGAACACCTCGACGGAGACTGCGAGCAGCGAATCGGGCGTGTAGGCGTCGCGCTTGGCCATGGTCATGATTAGAGCACCAATTCCTCGAGGTCCGCACGGCGCCGCAGCGCCCAGGACGGTACGTAGCGTCCCCCGGCATTCTGGTGGTGCAGGGAGTCCAGCAGACCCCGGACCCAGTGGGCACCGAGTCGATCGACCCACTCCATGGGGCCACCGGGGTAGTTCACCCCGAGCCGCATCGCCGTGTCGATGTCGTCGGGGGTGGCGACGTCCCGGGCCGCGGCGTCCACGGCGAAGTCGATGATCATCGCGACCGTCCGGGCGACGATCATGCCGGGAAGGTCGTCGATGACGCTGACCTGTTTGCCCAGCGCCTGGAAGAGGCCGACGGCCTCGGCGAGATCCGCTTCGGAGGCGGTGGCAGAGGGGGCGAGGGCGACCCGGGTCGCGGCCCGGTAGTCGAGCGAGAGGTCGAAGCGGATGGTGGCGCCGGGGCCCCCGCTCGTGGCCGGGCAGCCGCTGGTCAGGGCCAGGCGGGCCCCTCCGGGCAGGCGGATGAAGCCCTCGGTCTCCCCCGGCGCGCGGTCGTGGGTGACCTTGATGCCGGCTTCCTCGATCAGCTCGCGCACCACCGCGGCGGGTCCGGGGAGCCCCGCGTGCACGGTGATCGAGGAGGGCGCCGGGCAGGGCCCGGCGGTGTTCGGCTCGGGCCGGCGGGCGCCCTCGGCGTAGTCGAACCAGCCACGTCCCGTTTTGCGGCCGTGCAGACCGGACTCCACCAGGCGGCGCTGCGCTAGGGAAGGCGTGAACTTCGGGTCCTGGAAGAACGCGGTCCACACCGAGTGGGTGACCGCCTCGTTCACGTCCTGCCCGATGAGGTCGGTTAGTTCGAACGGGCCCATCCGGAAGCCGCTGCCCTCACGGAGGACGGCGTCGATGGTGGCGGGGTCGGCGGCCCGCTCCTCGTGGACGCGCAGGGCCTCGGCGTAGAAGGGGCGGGCGATGCGGTTGACGATGAAGCCGGGGGTGTCGGCGCTGCGCACGGGGGTCTTGCCCCAGGCCGCGGCGGTGTCGTAGGCGGCGGTCGCGGCGGTCTCCTCGGTGGCGAAGCCGCTGACGATCTCGACCAGGGGGAGCAGTGGTGCGGGGTTGAAGAAGTGCATGCCCACGCAGCGGCCGGGGTGCCGGAGCCCGCCCGCGACGGCGGTCACGGACAGGGAGGAGGTGTTGGTGGCCAGTAGGCAGTCCACCGGGACGATGTCCTCAAGGGAGCGGAACAGCTCCTGTTTGGCCGGGAGTTGCTCCAGGATCGCCTCCACGACGAGTGCGGCGTCGGCGAGTTCGGCGAGGGCTTCGGCGGGGGAGAGGCGTGCGCGGGCGGCGTCCCGTTCGGCCGCCGAGATCCGGCCTTTCTCCACCAGTCGGTCCAGCCGCCGCACGATGGCTTCGGTTGCCTGCGCGGCCCGGCCCGGGGCGCTGTCGTAGAGCCGTACGGGGTGACCGGCGACCAGCGCCACCTGCGCAATCCCCTGTCCCATGGTGCCGGTGCCCACCACTGCCACGGTGGTGTCGGTGCCGATTGCCGTCATTGCAGCTGATCCTCCCCGACCGAGTTTTCCCCAGGTTGGCCGGGCCCTCTTGCCCCGACCGATCGTTCGGTTACTCTAACTCCGTTGCTGTGTCACTCCCAGCCCCTATCCACTTTCCGCGCAGTCGACGAGGAGTTGGTCATCGATGGCCGCCGACATGACCGCAGCGCAGTTGATCGAGAAGCACCGCCCGACCCTCGACAAGGCGCTGGAAACCATCCGCACCCGCGCGTACTGGTCCCCGCACCCCGAGCACCCCAAGGCCTACGGCGAGAACGCCGCGCAGGACGGCCTGGCCGCCTTCGAGGCGCTGCGCGGCACCCGTTTCGCGCTCGACCAGCCCGGCACGGACGACTGGACGGGCGAGGAAGTCTCGCCCTACGGACCGGAGTTGGGCGTCACCTATCCGCACCCGGACGTCTCGGTGCTGCTGCCGGCCATGCAGGCCGCGATCCCCGCGTGGCGGGACGCCGGCCCGGAGGCCCGCGCCGCGGTGTGCCTGGAGGTCCTGGCGCGGATCAGCGCGCGCACCCATGAGTTCGCGCAGGCCGTGATGCACACCAGCGGCCAGGCGTTCATGATGGCGTTCCAGGCGGGCGGGCCGCACGCCCAGGACCGCGGCCTGGAGGCCGTCGCGTACGCCTATGAGGAGCAGACCCGCACCCCGCAGCAGGCGGCGTGGACCAAGCCGCAGGGCAAGCGGGACCCGCTGGAGCTGACCAAGAGCTTCACGGCCGTGCCGCGCGGTGTGGCCCTGGTGATCGGCTGCAACACCTTCCCGACGTGGAACGGCTATTCGGGTCTGTTCGCTTCGCTGGCGACGGGCAACCCGGTGCTGGTCAAGCCGCATCCGCGCGCCGTGCTGCCGTTGGCGCTGACGGTCCGGGTGGCCCGGGAGGTGCTCGCCGAGGCCGGTTTCCCCGCCGACCTGGTGTGCCTGGCGGTGGACAAGCCCGGCGAGGGGCTGGCCAAGACGCTCGCGGTCCGGCCCGAGGTCCGGATCATCGACTACACCGGCTCGACCGCCTTCGGCGACTGGCTGGAGTCGCACGCCCGCCAGGCGCAGGTCTACACCGAGAAGGCCGGCGTCAACTCCGTGGTCATCGAGTCCACGGACAACTACAAGGGCATGCTCAGCAACCTCGCCTTCTCGCTGTCCCTCTACAGCGGGCAGATGTGCACCACGCCGCAGAATCTGCTGATCCCGCGGGACGGCATCGACACGGACGCGGGCCCGAAGTCGTACGACGAGGTCGTCAGTGATCTGGCGGGCGCGGTCGGCGGGCTGCTGGGCGATGACGCGCGGGCCAACGCACTGCTCGGCGCGATCGTCAATCCGCAGGTCAAGGAGCGGATCGAGGAGGCTTCCGGGCTCGGTGAGGTGGCGCTGGCCTCGCGCGAGGTGACGAATCCGGAGTTCCCGGGGGCCACCGTCCGTACCCCGGTCATCGTCAAGCTGGACGGCGCCAAGCCGGACTCCGAGGCGGCGTACCTGTCGGAGTGCTTCGGTCCGGTGTCCTTCGCGGTGGCGGTCGATTCCGCTGCCGATGCGGTGGCACTGCTGCGCCGCACGATCCGCGAGAAGGGCGCCATGACGGTCGGCGCGTACACCACCTCGACCGAGGTGGAGCGCCTGGTGGAGCAGGCATGTCTGGAGGAGTGCGCCCAGCTGTCGCTGAATCTGACCGGTGGGGTGTACGTGAACCAGACCGCGGCGTTCTCCGACTTCCACGGCTCGGGGGGCAACCCGGCGGCCAACGCGGCGCTGTGTGACGGCGCCTTCGTGGCAAACCGGTTCCGGACGGTGGAGGTCCGGCGGGAGGCGTGAGGTCCGCGGCGCGGGGCCCGGGGGAGTTGCCCGTGCCCCGCGCCCCGTCGCCGAGCCGATGTTGAAGCATCGGCTACATAACGGGGCTGGAGTGGCGGCCTGTCGTCATCGGCTGCTCACGGCGCCGGGTGCGTGCCTCCCCAGTGGAACAGGGCCATGGCGACACTCGTAGCCAGGTTGTAGCTGGACACCTGGGGCCTCATCGGGAGGGCTACGAGCTTGGTGGCCCGCTTCCGGAGTTCCGGCGATATCCCGTGCCGCTCGGAACCGAACGCCAGCAGCGCGTCATCAGGAAGCACCACGGATCTGATGTCGTCCCCCTCCGGGTCCAGCGCGTACACCGGCCCCGGCGGCAGGTCGTCGAGCTGGAGACTCTCCACCGCGGTCGCGTAATGAAGGCCCGCTGCTGCGCGCACGACGTTGGGGTGCCACGGGTCCATATCACCGGTAGTGACCACGCCCGTGGCTCCGAATCCAGCAGCGAGCCGGACCACGGCGCCGACATTCCCCAGGTTGCGGGGGTTCTCCAAGACGACGACCGGAGCCGGCCGTGGGGCCCGCGAGAGGTTCTCCAGGTTTCGTTGGGGATCAGGTCGAACAGCCAGGCCGGCCACTCGCGTGGGGTGCACCCTGGGCACCAGATCCCGGAGGGTTTCGGCCGGCACCTCGATCACGAGATCGCCGATCCGGTCGGTGAGGTCGTCGGCCAACTCACCGGCCAGCGTCAGAACGGAGCCCTTGTCACTGGAGATCGCCACGCGAACGTCCGCCCCGAAGCGGAGTGCGTGCTTCACGGCATGCAGCCCGTCCAGCAGCACCATCTCAGGCACAGCGTCCTGCCACTGTCGTACAGCTCTCGTGATCTCGTCCTCGCTCACCACTTCAGACTACGGCTCACCGCCGCTACCAGGGCCTTCGCCCAGAACTACGCCGGTGAGGAGGTCGGCGGCCATCCGTACGTCGCGCAACCCGCGAGCCCACTCCGCACAGATCGGCGATCGGGCCGCCGCGCTGTGGGTGGGCAGGATGCCCACCTCCGCGCGCAGTGGGTCGAAAAGGTGGGGATAGCCCCACTGATTCCCGATGCCCCTTCCGAGACAATGATCTCGTGGTGGCGCGCCGGACCGAGCGTCCCCGCACAGCACAACCGGGAAGTAAGGACGTCGGACATGGCAGACCACATCGCGTACGAGGCCGAGTCGCAAGCGGGGGCGCTGCCGCCACGGGCCGAGACGGAGCGCTGGCGGCCGACCCTGGTCGGTCGCCTGCTGGCACCGTGGCGCGGACTGGCCCTGCTGGGTCTCGGCCTGGTCTCCGCGGTGATGTCCTGGCTGCTGCTGATCTCGATGTGCCTGCTGTTCATCTGGCTCGGCTTCGCGCTGGTACCCGATGCGGCCCGCGCCCTGCACGCCCTGGCGAACCGTCAGCTCGAACTGGGCCGTCGCTGGTTCGGCATGCCCCCGGTCGCACCGGGCGGCTCCGAAGCCGCCCGGCCGGCGCCCCGCTCCACCCCACGCTCCGGCCCGCCGCTCGTGCGGCGCGTGCTGTCCGTACTCCGGCGCCCGGCCACCTGGCGCGATCTGGGTTGGGCCCAACTCGCCGCAACCTTCATCGGCTTCCTCGCGCTGCTCCCGTTCGCCCTGCTCGTCCACGGCGCGTTCGGCATCGCCCTGCCGTACATCTGGGGGTCCGTGGCCCCCGCCTTCGACAACAGCTGGTTCCTGTTCATCCCGCTGAGCGACCACACCACGCGCTTCGCGGCCGGTATGGGCGTGCTGGAGATCCTCCTCTCCTTGTGGGCGGGGCCGTACATCCTGCGTGCCCAGTCCCGCCTCTCACAGACCCTGCTCCGCCCGTCGGACACCCCCTAGGCGTACGGATCTTCGTGGAAACCTGCCGGTCGTTCAGGCAACGGACGATCCGAGCAGCGGACTTTCCCTTCCTCGCCGACGCGACCATGAATGTGACGTGTTCACACTCATCAGGAGGGGGAACGCGCTTCGTGATCTGAATCCGTTGCGCATGACGCGCACCGCATCAAAGCCGCGAGCAGCTCGGGGTCGTAGCGGCCGTCCTGCGGCCGGGGCTGCGGGTGCGGTGCGACGTCGTTCTCGGGTCCGCACCCGTCGTCTTACTGGAGGGGCTCGGCGAGGGCGGTGGTTTCGCTGTTCACTCCACGAGCGCAGGGCCATCGCCACCGGAGCGGGCAGTGACCTCGGGCGCACCGTCGCCGGATGCCGCCTCCGAGCCGGGGCCGCCGGTGCGGGGGAACAGTCGTCGGCGCAGGTGGGAGAGCCGGCCGCCGAGCCAGGTCAGGAAGTTGGTCGGCAGGAAGACGGCGTCGGCGGTGATCATCGCCAGGGAGAAGAACGGCAGGCCCAGCAGGACCGCGATCGAGAGGTGCTCGCAGATCATGGCGACCAGCAGCACGTTCTTCAGGCGCCGGTTGAAGAGGGTGAACGGGAAGGCGACCTGCACGATCACGGTCCCGTAGGTGATCAGCATGACCATCAGGCCATTGCTGCCGAGCAGCTGCGACAGGCCCGGCCAGGGGGAGAAGTAGTCCAGGTGCATCGGGTAGAAGACGGCGGTGCCGTCCTGCCAGCGTGAGCCCTGGATCTTGTACCAGCCGGCGGTGGCGTAGACCAGGCAGACCTCGACCATGATCACCAGCAGGACGGCGTTGTGCGCCAGTTTGGCGAGGGTGTCGAGTACGGTCCGGGGCTCCCCGGGCGCGTACCGCTGCACCGCCCACCACAGGCCGTGCGCCGCCCACAGTCCCCACAGGGCCAGGCTCCAGCCGAAGTGCGGGAACGGCCCGTGCCCGAACCAGGTGAGTCCGGCGGCGCCCTGCAGCTGGGCCACGGCGAGGGCGAGGCCGAGCACCGCCCACAGGACGATGCCGGTCACGTCACGGGGCGGGGCCGCGGCGTCTTCCGTCCCGCTGGTGGCCGCCGCCCGCCTGGCGCGGCGGGCGTCCAGCGACCACACCTGCCCGCACCGGGTCAGCACGAGGTACATCGCCATCAGATGGATGACGTTGTCGCCGCCGTCCCCGATGAAGACGCTGCGGTTCTGCAGCGAGAGCACACCGACCATGAACAGCACCGACATGGTGCGAGTGCGCCAGCCGAGCATCAGCAGTGCGCTGGCCACGATGGCCAGGAAGTAGACGCACTCGAACCAGCCGCGGCTGTCGGACCACACCAGGACGGAAAAGCCGTGGTTGCCGTTGAGCAGTTGGCGCGCCATGCCGAAGTCGAAGGGGCCGGCGGGCCCGTACAGCTGCTGCCGGTACGGCCATTCCCGCAGGAGGAACAGCAGCCAGGTGCCGGCGAAGCCGATCCGGATGACGGCGGTCTGGTACGGGGCCAGCGCGCGGGCGGTGACCCGGGTGAAACCGCGACCGATGGCGCGTTCGATACGGGTCTCCTGATAGCCGGCGGGAGCTTGCGCGGGGGCGTCGGTGGCCTGCGGGGCGGTACGCGGCTGCGGCGGCGTCGGTGACGTCACTTGTTCGTCGCCCCCTCGGGCAGGTCGTTCGCGGTGATCTGCCACCAGGGCAGTACGCGATAGACGGGCTTGTCGCTGACCTTCTCGGCGCTCCACAGCGGCGGGAGCACCGCGGTGGTCTGCGAGCGGAACTGGATCTGCTCGACCCGGTCGCCGTCCTTGGTCCACTCGCCGGACATCCGGAGCATCGCGATCCGGCGGAGGTAGCGCGCGAACATCTCGCTGCGGTCGCCGGTCGGGCGGTTCTGGGCGTCGAGGGTGCTGGAGAGGAGCTCCCAGCCGCGGCGCAGCTGGTTCTGCTGGGTGTGGCTGGGCAGCGGGTTGTGGAGGATGGCCTGCCCGTCGCGGGCGGTCAGATCCGTCCAGCCGGTGGTCCGCGTCGTGCCGTCCGGGGAACGCAGTTGCGCGCGGACCTGGGCGTCGGTGTTCTGCTGGAGGGGGTTGGGGGCGAACAGCTTCCAGTTCTGTTCGTACTCCGGATAGACGTAGTCGCTGATCAGCCCGGACTGCTGCTTGCTGAGCGTGTTCGACGGCGCGACGTGCAGGAACATCATCGCGAGATGGATCAGGGCGGCGACCGCGATGACGCTGGCCGCCGTTCCTATGACGATGCGCGAGGGCAGCGACAGCGCGGCCAATGGCCGCGATTCGTCCCCGTATGACTGCATTCCCGCCCCGTTCCCCAGTCCTCGTACGGCTGTCTCCGCCCCGGAACGGTACCTATGCGGCCGCCCCGGGCACACCTTCCCCCGGTTATCCACAGGCTTGACACCCGCGGCCCGCCCACTCACCATTGAACCGAACGATCGGTCGGTCGGGAGGAGGGGGCACCACATGACGACGATCGCGCCGGAGGACACGGGCCACGAAGCCCTGTTCGACGCCACCATCGCCGCGGACGAGCGGATCGAACCACGCGACTGGATGCCGGACGACTACCGCGCCTCACTGGTGCGCCAGATCGCCCAGCACGCCCACTCCGAGATCATCGGCATGCAGCCGGAAGCAAACTGGATCACCAGAGCGCCCTCCCTGCGCCGCAAAGCGATCCTCATGGCCAAAGTGCAGGACGAAGCCGGACACGGCCTGTACCTCTACAGCGCCGCCGAAACCCTCGGCACCGGCCGCGACGAACTCCTCGACAAGCTCCACAGCGGCCGCCAGAAATACTCCTCGATCTTCAACTACCCCACCCTGACCTGGGCCGACGTCGGCGCCATCGGCTGGCTCGTGGACGGCGCCGCGATCACCAACCAGGTCCCCCTGTGCCGCTGCTCCTACGGCCCGTACGCCCGCGCCATGGTCCGCGTCTGCAAGGAAGAGTCCTTCCACCAGCGCCAGGGATACGAGCTCCTGCTCACCCTCAGCCGCGGCACCGAGGCCCAGCACGCCATGGCCCAGGACGCCGTCAACCGCTGGTGGTGGCCCTCACTGATGATGTTCGGCCCGCCCGACGACGAATCCGCCCACTCCGCACAGTCCATGGCCTGGAAGATCAAGCGCCACACCAACGACGAACTACGCCAACGCTTCGTGGACATCTGCGTCCCGCAAGCCGAAGCCCTCGGCCTGGCCCTCCCCGACCCCGACCTCCGGTGGAACGAGGAACGGGGCCACTGGGACTTCGGCCCCATCGACTGGACCGAATTCCGCGCGGTCCTCAAGGGCAACGGCCCCTGCAACGACGAACGGATCGGCCGCCGCCGCCGCGCCCACGAAGAAGGCGCCTGGGTACGCGAAGCCGCCGCCGCACACGCCGCCAAACACCCGGCCCGCACGACGCCGCACACCGGCACCGACCAGGAGGAGGCGGCCCGATGACCACACCACACCCCACCCGTGTCCCGGCCCCACCCGCCGGCACGACCCAGCCCAGCAGCACGGCAGACGCCGCGGCCACCACCGGCCCCGCCGACTGGCCCCTGTGGGAGGTCTTCGTCCGCAGTCGCCGCGGCCTGTCCCACACCCACGCCGGCAGCCTGCACGCCCCCGACGCCCAGATGGCCCTGCGCAACGCCCGCGACCTCTACACCCGACGCTCCGAAGGCGTCTCCCTCTGGGTGGTCCCCTCCGCCCAGATCACCGCCTCCTCCCCGGACGAGAAGGACGCCTTCTTCGAGCCAGCCGGCGACAAGCCCTACCGCCACCCGACCTTCTACGAGATCCCGGAGGGGGTGCACCACCTATGACGCCACGCACCGCCACCCCCGCCCTCCCCCTCGGAGACGACGCGCTGATCCTCTCCCACCGCCTCGGCGAATGGGCGGGCAACGCCCCCGTCCTGGAAGAGGAAGTCGCACTCGCCAACATCGCCCTGGACCTCCTCGGCCAGGCCCGGATCCTGCTCTCCCTCGTCGGCGACGAGGACGAACTCGCCTACCTCCGCGAGGAACGCCAGTTCCGCAACCTCCAGCTCGTCGAGCAACCCAACGGCGACTTCGCCCACACCATCGCCCGCCAGCTCTACTTCTCCACCTACCAAGAGCTGCTCTACGACCACCTCGCCACCACCGACACCGCATTGGCGCCGCTCGCCGGAAAAGCCGTCAAGGAGACCGCCTACCACCGCGACCACGCCGAACAATGGACCCTGCGCCTCGGCGACGGCACCGACGAGAGCCACACCCGGATGCAGCACGCCCTGGACGCCCTCTGGCGGTTCACCGGCGAACTCTTCGACCCCGTCGACGGACTGGAAAACGTCCCCTGGCAGGCCCTCGGCGCCGAGTGGACCACCCGCATCACCACCACCCTGGAGCGCGCCACCCTCACCGTCCCCGAAGGCCCCCGACACGGCGCCTGGACCGCAGGCGGCGGACGCCAAGGACTGCACACCGAACCGTTCGGCCGGCTACTCGCCGAAATGCAGCACCTCCACCGCAGCCACCCGGGGGCGACATGGTGACCGCGACCGCCCTGGAAGCGGAACTCCGCGCCCTCGCCGGCGCCGTTCCCGACCCCGAGCTGCCCGTCCTCACCCTCGCCGAACTCGGCGTCCTGCGCGAGGTACGGCTCACCGCCCCCGACCGCGTCGAGGTGGCCCTCACCCCCACCTACACCGGCTGCCCCGCCATCGAAGCGATGTCCGCCGACATAGAACGCGTCCTCCACGACCACGGCATACCCCAGGTCGAGGTCCGCACCGTCCTCAGCCCACCGTGGACGACCGACGCCATCACCGACGAAGGCCGCCGGAAACTAGCCGCGTTCGGCATCGCCCCACCCCGCCCCACCGGACCGACCAGCGGACCGGTCACCGTCGACCTGACCATCCGCTGCCCGCAGTGCGGATCCACCGACACCACCCTGCTCAGCCGGTTCTCCTCCACGGCCTGCAAAGCACTGCGCCGCTGCGAGTCCTGCCGCGAACCCTTCGACCACTTCAAGGAGTTGTGATGTTCCACCCGCTCCAGGTGCGGGAGATCGAGCGGCTCACGGACGACGCAGTGGCCGTCACCTTCACGGCCCCGCCCGCACTCCGCACGACCTTCCGACACACCCCCGGGCAGCACATCGCACTGCGCAGAACGATCGACGGCCAGGAGCTCCGCCGCACCTACTCCCTGTGCACCCCCGCCACCGACAACCCCGTCCTGCGGGTCGGCATCCGCCTGGTCGAGAACGGCGCCTTCTCCACCTACGCCCTCAAAGAACTCGCCGTCGGCGACACCGTCGACGTCATGGCCCCGGCCGGTCGCTTCACCCTCACCCCCCGCCCCGGCCAGTTCGTGGGCATCGTCGGCGGCAGCGGCATCACCCCGGTGCTCTCCATCGTCACCACCCTGCTCGCCCGCGAACCGGACGCCCGCTTCTGCCTGATCCGCAGCGACCGCACCACGGCCTCCACGATGTTCCTGGAGGAAGTGGCCGACCTCAAAGACCGCTATCCACAACGGTTCCAACTGGTACCCGTACTCTCCCGCGAGGAACGGCAGACCGGCCTCCCCTCCGGCCGCCTCGACCAGGAACGCCTGCACACCCTGCTGCCCGCGCTGCTCCACACCGACACCGTCGACGGCTGGTTCCTGTGCGGCCCCTTCGGCCTCGTCCAAGGCGCCGAACGGGCACTGCGCGCCCTCGGCGTGCCACGCACCCGCATCCACGAAGAGATCTTCCACATAGACAACGGCGCCGCGGCCCCGGTCCCCGCCACCCCCGCGCCCGCACACAGCACGGTGACCGCCACCCTCGACAGCCGCTCCGGCACCTGGCCGGTCCACGACGGCGAATCCCTCCTGGACGCCGTACTCCGCAACCGCCCGGACGCCCCCTACGCCTGCAAGGGCGGCGTCTGCGGCACCTGCCGCGCCTTCCTCGTCTCCGGCGACATCCGGATGGACCGCAACTTCGCCCTGGAGGCCGACGAGGTCGACGCCGGATATGTGCTGGCCTGCCAGTCCCACCCGGCCACGGAAAAGGTCGAGCTGGACTTCGACCGCTGACAGCCACCCGGTGCCGTCCGCGTCCGCGCCATTCCCAATTCCTGCAACATGTTCTACCTTGACGCCTCGTCAGATCTCACACGTCGGATTCCGACGGCGCGACGCGGGAGGCCGGACCAGTGGACTTCACCTTCACCGAAGAACAACAGGCCGCCATCGAAACGGCACAAGGCGTCTTCTCAGCAGTCGCCCCCGACGGCGTCCCCAGCCCGGCACTCACCCACGGCCCCGTCGCCGACGACTTCGACCGCCCCCTGTGGCGCACACTCGCCGACGCCGACCTCCTCGGCCTCCCCCTCGCACCCGAGCACGGCGGCGCGGGCCTCGACCCCATCGCCCTCTGCCTCGTCCTGCGCGAATCCGCCAAGGTCCTCGCCCGCGTCCCCCTCCTGGAGTCCTACGCCACCGCGCACACCCTCCAGAAATACGCACCCGACGACCTACGAGCCGACGTACTGCCGCAGATCGCCACCGGCAACCTCGTCATCACCGCCGCCTCCAGCGGCCGCACCGGCCACGACCCGGCCGAACTCGCCGTCACCGCCCGCCAGGACGACACCACCTGGACCCTCGACGGCACCCAAACCGCCATCCCCTGGGCCCGCGCCGCCGACCGGATCCTGCTCCCCGCCCACACCCCCGACGGCCGCACCCTCCTCGCGCTCGTCCCCCGGAACCACCCCGGCCTCGCCCTCAACGACCAGACATCCACCAACGGCGAGCACTACGCCGAGGCCCACCTCGACTCTGTACGCATCGACGCCCGGGACACACTCACCAACCCGGCCGCCTGGGACACCCTGCGCGACCTGCTCACCACCGGCACCTGCGCACTCGCACTGGGCCTCGGCGAACGTGTCCTGACCATGACCAGCGACTACACCGGGAAACGCGAACAGTTCGGCTTCCCCCTGGCCACCTTCCAGGCCGTCGCCATCCAGGCCGCCGACCGCTTCATCGACCTGCGCGCCATGGAGGCCACCCTCTGGCAGGCAGCCTGGCGCCTCACCACCGGAGCAGCGGGCCCCCTACCGCCCGCCGGGGACATCGCGGTCGCCAAGATCTGGGCCTCCGAAGGCGTCCGCCGCGTCGTCCAGACCGCCCAGCACCTCCACGGCGGCTTCGGCGCCGACACCGACTACCCGCTGCACCGCTACCACGCCTGGGCCAAACAACTCGAACTCTCCTTGGGCCCCGCAGCCGCCCACGAAGAAGCACTCGGCGAACTCCTCGCCGCACACCCGCTCAGCTGACACACCAGCGGAACGGCAACGCCCCAAAGGACAGCGCCTACGGGAAGCCCCGACCCCGCTGGCCTAGACGACCGTCCCCACGCCGCCCTTACCGTCCGCCACCGGACGCCCGGCCGCCTCCCACGCCTGCATACCGCCCGCGACATTCACCGCGTCGACGCCCTGCTGGACCAGATACTGCGCCACCTGAGCCGAGCGCCCACCGACCCGACACAGCACATAGATCTTGCCGTCCTCGGGCGCAGCCTCCGTCAACTCCCCATAACGGGCGACGAATTCACTCATCGGGATGTGCAGCGCACCCTCGGCGTGCCCAGCCTCCCACTCATCGTCCTCACGGACGTCCAGAAGAAAGTCCTCGGGCGTGAGGGCATCGACACCGACCGTGGGCACAGAACCAAAATGCATACTCCCGACGCTACCCGACCAGCTGAGCGAGGTACGCCTCGCGCTCCCGGACATCGGCCAGCAGCTTCTCGGCGATCTCGTCCAGCAGGCTGTCCGGATCATCCGGCGCCATCTTGATCATCGCGCCGATCGCGCTGCCCTCCAGATCCGCAGCGACGGAAGCCAGCAGCTCCTTGCGCTCGGCCAGCCACTCCAGCCGGGCGTAGAGCTCCTCACTCTCACTCGGCCGCCGCTCAACAGGCGCCGGACCGGCCTCCCACTCCCGCACCAGCTCCGACAGCAACGCCACGTCGCCCCGCCCGTACGCAGCATTGACCCGCGCGATGAACCCGTCCCGCCGGGCCCGCTCCGCATCGTCCCGTGCCAGGTCCGGATGCGCCCGACGCACCAGGTCCCGGTAGATCTTGCGGGCCTCCTCGCTGGGCCGAACCTTCGGCGGCGGCTGAACCGGCTGGTCGGTGAGCATCGCCTGCGCCTCAGGGAACAGCCCCTCCGACCCGAGCCAACCGTGGAACAGCTCCTCCACCTCCGGCATCGGCATCACCGACGCACGCGCCGCGCGGGCCTTGCGGATGTCCTCGGGGTCGCCGGTACGCGCCGCCACGGCCTCCGCGATCTGCGCATCCAGCTCGTCCAGCCGCGCGTACATGGGGCCAAGCCGCTGGTGGTGCAGCCGGGAGAAGTTCTCCACCTCCACCCGGAAGGTCTCCACCGCGATCTCGAACTCGATCAGAGCCTGCTCGGCCGCCAACACGGCCTTCGCCAACCGCCGCGTCGCCTCGTCCCGCGCGTCCGCATCACCGCCCACGCCCTCCGGGCTCCCACCGGAGGCAGCGGCACCCCGGCCGCCCCACTCCGCCCCCGGTTCGGCCGGGGCGCCGGGTGCCCCCGGTACGTCCGGTCGGTCCTGGCCGTCCTGCGCGTTCTCCGCGTGCGAGTTCGTCACCCGGTCAGCGTACGGCCCTACGGGAACGGGGCACCGGGCCGCACCTGGAGCATGCGGGTGGGATCCGGTGGGGACCCGGGTGCGGCAGGGCTCGGGCGGGGCAGGGACCCCCGGGAGCCTAGGCGGTGTGGCGGACGGCCTGCTGTGGCCGTTGGGTGGGGTGGGAGGGGAGGGCCCGCAATCCACACGCTCCTCGGGGCCCCTCCCCCTCCCCCCTCTCGCCCCACCCACCCCCCCCAAGCTCCCCTCAAACCCCGCTCTCCGCCGCAATCCGTCCACTACGGATCGCCGCGACCAGGTCCGCGTGATCTGCTTCCGTGCGCTCCGCGTAGGCCACCGCGAAGGCCGCTATCGCCTCGTCGAGCGCCTCGCCCTTGCCGCAGTAGCCGGCCACGATGCGTGGGTCGGCGCTGTGGGCGTGGGCGCGGGCCAGGAGCGCGCCGGTCATCCGGGCGTAGTCGTCGAGCTGTCCGCCGGTCAGCTGGGCCGGGTCGACGCTGCCCTTGCGGTTCCGGAACTGCCGTACCTGGAAGGGCAGTCCGGCGCCCGGACCGTCCGGTGCCTCCGTTCCGGCCTGCCGTTCGTCCCTGGTTCTGCCGGGTATGCCGTCCGTCGTGCCCGCTCGCACCGTCGTCCATCCCAGCAGCAGGTCGCTGACCACCTGCATGCGGTGTTGGCCGAGCACCACGCGTCGTCCCTCGTGTTCCGCCGGAGGTGCTGGGAAGCCGACCTTGGTCACGTAGGCCGCCAGCACGGAGCGGCGGGCCTCCTTCACCTGGAGGACCAGGGGCTCGCCACGGTGGTCCAGCAGCAGCACCACGTATGACCGCAGTCCGACGCTGCCGGTCCCGACTATGCGGAAGGCGACGTCGTGCACGGCGTACCTGGCCAGTAGGGGCAGCCGGTCCTCGGGGAGGGTTTCCAGGTAGTCGGCGAGTGACGAGGCGACTGCCGCTGCCTCGGCGTCCGGCACCTGGCGCAGCACCGGCGGCGCGGCCACGAAGCGGAGGCCGCCGTCCGGTCCGCGCTCGGTGGATTTCGCCGCGAAGCGCGCGCTGGTGTTCTTGCGCGCCTTGGCCTCGACCCGCTCCAGTGTGCCCAGTAGGTCTCGGGCGTCGGTGTGCGAGACCAGTTCTTCGTCGGCGATGGCGTTCCACGCCTCGGTCACCGGGAGCTTGGCGAGCAGCCGCATGGTGCGTCGGTAGGCGCCGGCGGCGTCCTGGGCCGCGGCCCGGCAGGCTTCTTCGCTGCCGCCCGCTTCCCGGCCGGCCAGGACTATTGAGGTCGCGAGCCGTTTGACGTCCCATTCCCAGGGGCCGTGGACGGTCTCGTCGAAGTCGTTGAGGTCGATGACCAGGCCGCCGCGGGCGTCGGCGTAGAGGCCGAAGTTCGCGGCGTGTGCGTCGCCACAGATCTGGGCCCCGATTCCCGTGACGGGGCTTTCCGCCAGGTCGTGGGCCATGAGTCCGGCCGAGCCGCGGAGGAACGCGAAGGGGCTGGCGGCCATCCGCCCGACCCGTATGGGCGTCAGTTCGGGCAGTCGCCCGGCGTTGGATTCCTCGACCGACGCGACCGCGTCGGGCCTCCCGACTGTGATCCGCAGAGCCGCCTGCTCGCCGCGGGGTAGTTGCTCCCGCAGTGCCCGGCCCACGTCCTTGGCCGACGGTCCTTCCTCGTCCGCTCGTGCGAACCCCGGTACGTATGGCACACGCGACACGGCGGGCCACCTCCCCCTTCACGACCCTGGTTTCGCGCGGCATCCCGGGTGTGCGCTGGCACACCGGCATCCCCCGCATCCGTCCGGCTCACCGGTCGTTCCGGCTCGCCGATCAATGACGTTACCGATATCCGTCCGGTGCCGGCCGGGCCTGTGGATAACTTTCGGAGGCGGGCAGGGCGGCGGATCCGGACGCCGAGCGGCACCAGCCACGCCCCGAGCACCGGAAGCGGACAGGCCCCACCGAAACCGCAACCAACGAGAGGAAGCCGCAACCACAACCGCAGAAAGAACAGAAAGAACAGAAGAAAAGAAAAGAGAAAACAGGCCGGAGACCCCACGGCAGGCGCAAAGCAGAACGCGCAACGCAGCACTGCACGCAAGGCACAGCCCACACCGAAGCACCAGCTGGTCAGAAAACGACGTCAGAAAACCTGGTCAGGAAACGGAGCCGGCCGGGCAGTGCGCCCGGCCGCGGCCCTGTGGGAGCGTCGACTACACCCCCACGGCCTCCTCCATCTCCTCCTCCATCTCGGCTTCCCTCTCCGCTTCCGCTTCCGTTTCGGTCGGTACTGCGGCCCGTCCGAGGTCGCGTCCTGGGGCGCGTTCGGGCACGGTGGCCGCCACTGCGGCGGCGGCCACGACGCCGGCGTTGGCGATCGTTTCGGCTTCGGCGGTGCGCCGCCGCTTCTCGGCGAGTGCGGCTACGCCGATCATCAGCAGGCCGACGAGCAGCCATCCCACGAGGGTCCAGACGTGTCCGGCGAGGCCGTGGTCGTCAAAGTAGACGTGGCTGCGGGTGCCTTCCACGAAGCCGGCGCCGTTCCAGAAGGAGTGCAGGGCGGCGAAGAAGCCGTTTTGCATCTCGGGGCGGAAGATGCCGCCGGAGGAGGTGAAGTTGAGCATCACGAACAGCGTCATGACGCCGAGCGTGGTCCAGCGCTTGAGGAAGGTGTGCAGGCCGGTGCCGATGAGCAGGATGCCGGCGGAGTACAGCCAGGCCATGCTCCACAGGGCCCACAGGCCGTGGTCGACGAGGTGGAAGACCGGTCCGGCGAAGAGCGTCCCGATGAGGCTGACCACGAAGGAGGTGCCGATCGCCAGGGTGGCGCGGAGCCGCATCGGGAGGACGGCGCCGGCGCCGCCGATCACGGCGACCGAGGCGTAGGAGCCGATGCTGATGGCGACCAGGAGGAAGAAGATGCCCTGTCCGGTGGGGTCGTTCTCGGCGGTCGGGGCGATGTCGGTGACCTTCAGCGGGGCGCCTTGTTGGGCGGCGAGCGGGGTGAAGACCTTCTGGACGACGGTGGCGCTGGTGTCGGATCCGGCGGTGGCCACCAGGAGTTCGGGGGTGCGTTGTGTGCCGGCGCCACCGAAGGGGGTCGCGGTCGTCTTGCTGCCGGTGCCCGTGGGGTTGTTCCCGCCGGCCAGGTACGCGCCGAAGATCTCTTGGTTCTTCAGTTGGTCGGTGGCGGTGGCGCGGTCGGGGACGGTGCGTGCTTCGAGTGCACCGTGTGCCGTGTCGTTGATCGTCTGGGCGAGGACCTGTGCGTGCGTGCCGGTTCCGACGATGGCGACGGGCAGGTGGTGCGGTGAGGGGTTGGCGAATGCGCCGAGGTAGGCGAGTCCCATCCCGATGCACATCAGGAGCGGGGTGATCAGGTGTGTCACCACGTGGCGCAGGTCGGCGCGCCGGGCGGGGTGCCGGTCGCTTCGGTGGTCGCTGTGGTGGTCGGGACGTCGTCGGTCCGCGGTCATGGGCAAGCCTTCTCAGTAGTCGTCCGGGGGCCGGTGGGGTGGCGGTCCGGTCGTCGTCGTTCAGCTGTGGCCAGGGGGGGGTGGCTCCGGTGGCTGGGGCGGGCAGCCGCCCGCGCAGTAGTTGGCTATTACAACTCTCACGCCACGTTGTACTATACAACTAGTTCACCGAAAGGCAACTCCGTGACCCACCGCGACGACTCCGTCGAGACCATCCAGCAGGAGATGACCGCGTTCGCCCGGCGCGCCCGCGCGACCGCCGCCCGGATGCACCCCGAGCTCTCCCTGGTCTCCTACACCCTGCTCGCACACCTCGATGACCAGCAGGGATGCCGCGCCACCGACCTCGCGGCGCACTACTACCTGGACAAGTCCACGGTCAGCCGGCAAATCGCGGCGCTGGAGAAACTCGGTTTCGTCGAGCGGCGCATCGATCCGGACGACCACCGCGTCCAGGTCCTGCACCCCACCAAGGAGGGCGCCCAGGTGCTCGCCAACGTGACCGCCAGCCGCCGTCAGGCGTTCCACGAGCGGCTCGCCGACTGGAACGGGGAGGACCTCGACCGCTTCGCCTCGTACCTGGTGCGCTACAACGCCGCCCAGGAGCGTCTCGGCTGACGCGCCGGGGGTGACGGCGCGCCCCGCGGTGCTGCGCCGCCGTGCCGCCGCAGCACCCACCCCCCTTCTACTGCCGGAAGCGCTCCGGGCACTGCCCCCCGTCAGCGAGGTAGGTCTCGGCCCAGCGACCCAGCTCCTTGAGCGCGGGCTCCATGGCGCGGCCGGCCTCGGTGAGCCGGTAGGCGACCCGTAGCGGCGGCCCGGCGTCGACCTCGCGGACGACCAGACCGGTCGCCGCCAGTTCCATCAGGCGGTCGGAGAGCATCCGCTCGCTGATGCCGGGGATGGCGCGCCGCAGGTCCGCGAAGTGCACAGGGCCGGGCATGAGGGTGGCCACGATCAGACCCGTCCAGCGCTTCCCGAACAGCTCGAAGACGCGCGTCATGCCGTCGTCGACCCGTCTACACGTCGCCTCGCTGTGGTCCACCATGCACCCAGGGTACCGCCTTCCCGTTGGCTACTGCAGAAAAGTAAGCTCCTGTGCTATGAATAGTGACGTACGGAATTCAACTAGTGGCCGGCCCCGCCCGGCCACCTAGCGAAGGACCGATCCCCATGGCCACGCTCCTGCTCATCGACTCCTCCGTCTTCCCCGAGGGCGCCTCCGCGTCCCGTTCGGTGACCGCGGCGTTCCGCAAGACCTGGGAGGAGCAGCACCCCGACGGCACCGTCATCCACCGCGACCTGGCCGCCGACCCGCTGCCGCACCTGGACGGCGTCGCCGCCTCCGCCGCCTTCTCCGACCCGGCCACCCACACCCCGGAGCAGCAGGCCGCTTTCGCGCTGCGCACCCAGCTGGCCGAGGAGCTGGAGCAGGCCGACGCCATCGTCATAGGCGCGCCCATGTACAACTTCACGATCCCCTCGACCCTCAAGGCGTGGCTCGACCAGGCGATCATCATGGGCCGCACCGCCGGCGAGAACGCGTCGGTCAAGGGCAAGCCGGTCATCGTCGTCGCCAGCCGCGGCGGCTCCTACGCGCCGGGCACCCCGCGCGAGCCCTTCGAGTACGTCCAGAACTACCTGGAGGCCGTCCTGAACGGCGCCTTCGGCCTCGACGTGGAATTCATCGTGCCGGAGCTGACCATGGCCCCCAGCAACCCGGCGATGGCCGAGCTGGTCCCGCTGTTCGAGACCTCCCGCGCCAAGGCCCACGAGCAGGCGGAGGCCAAGGCCAAGGAACTGGTCGCGCGCCTGGCTGCCTGAGCGGACACCCCGTCGCCTGACGGGAGCCTCGGCCGGACCGGGTCGGTCCGGCACCGCAGCCCCCGTCCGGCAACCACGGCACACCGCTCCCGGGCTGAGAAGCACGGCCCGGGAGCGGTGGCTGCGCGGCCCTCCGGCCGGTAGGTCCGCACCCCGGGCCCACGCCCCGTTCACCTCACCCCGCGGCCACGTCTCCCCGGGCCGGGCCCCGGCCCAACGCCACGGTCAGCAGCGCACCCACCGCGAGCGCGCCGCCCAGCCAGATCACGCCATCGCTCCCCCAGCCGTCCGCGGCCCGCCCGCCGACCAGCGCACCCAGGGCAATGGCCGCGTTGAACACCGCCACGAACAGTGCCGAGGCCGCCTCCCGCGCATCCGGCGCGGCCGCCATCAACCAGGTCTGGGTACCGACCGACACGCCCCCGTAGGCCAGACCCCAGACGGCCACCAGGGCCGCGGCGCCCAGCACGCCGGCGGCGTGCCCCATCGGGGGCACCAGCAGGACCGCGACGGCCAGTACCCCGCAGATCGCCAGCAGAACGGCCCGCGGGGAGCGCGCCGCGCCTGCGCCGGACACGAAGTTCCCCACCAGCCCGGCGACCCCGAAGACCAGCAGCACGGTGCTGATCTGCCCGGGCCGCGCACCGGCCACCTCCTCCAGCACCGGCCGCACATACGTGTACGCCGCGAAATGCCCCGCCACCAGGAGCGCGACCAGGACCAGCCCGGTGCGCACCGGGGGCCGGCGCAGCAGCCCCAACACCCCGCCCAGCCGTACCGCACCGGCCGTCGGCAGCGGCGGCAGCAGGACGGCCAGCGCGACGACCACCGCCGCGCAGACACCGGCCATCACCACGAACGCCGCCCGCCAGCCGCCCAGTTCGCCCACCAACGCGCCGGCCGGTACGCCCAGGACGGACGCCACCGCGACCCCGCTGAATATCAGGGACGTGGCCGCGGCCACCCGCCGCTCCGGCACCAGCCGCACCGCGAGCCCCGAAGCAATCGCCCACACCCCACCCATCCCGAGCCCCACCAGCACCCGGGCCACCAGCAGCACCACGACGTTCGGGGCGTACGCGGCCAGGAGGTTCGCCGCGGTCAGCGTGCCCATCAGGACGGCCAGTACAGCGCGCCGGTCCCGGCGTCCGATCAGCAGCGTCAACACCGGTGCGGCGACCGCGGCGACCACGCCGGTGACGGTCACCGTCAGCCCGGCCGTCCCGTCCGACACCCCCAGGTCCCGGCCGATCGGCGTCAGCAGCCCCACCGGCAACATCTCCGACGTCACCACCGTGAACGTCGCCGCCGCCAACGCCCCGACCGCCGGCCACCCACCACCCCGCAGACGCCGCACCTCCCCCTGCACCGCGTCCAGTTGGCCGTCTCTCGCCTGGTCCGTGACAGTCACGGTGTCCCCCGCGCTCTCGCTCTTCGCCATGGCCCCCAGCCAACGCCCGCCGCCACGGGGGAACAAGGACGGACTCCTCACCCTTCTATGAGCACAACTCATCGATCGACCGCACCTGGGAAGGGACTCATGAGCGGCCCGACCGCCCCCGCCGGCCCCGTCGGCGCCGCCGGCCTCGAACTCCGCGAGCTGGAGTGCTTCCTCGTACTGTCCGAGGAGCTCCACTTCGGCCGCACCGGCGAACGCCTCTACGTCTCGCAGAGCCGGATCAGTCAACTGCTGCGCTCCCTGGAGTCCCGGATCGGGGCGCGCCTGGTGGACCGCACCAGCCGCCGGGTCCACCTCACCCCACTGGGAGAGGAGTTCCTCACCTCCCTACGCCCGGCCTACGACGCGCTGCGCGCCACGGTCGAGAGCGCCCGCACGGCGGCCCGCGGCATCGAAGGCCGACTCACCGTCGGTTTCCAGGGGACCGTGGACGACCGGATCATGCGGGCCATCGACGCCTTCCACACCCGGCATCCGCGATGTGCCACGGAAATCATGGAGATCCCGCTCTGCGACCCGTTCGGTGCGGTGCGCAGCGGTGCGGTGGACGTGGCGGTGACGCTCCTCCCGGTCGCCGAGCCCGATCTCGTCCTGGGCCCGGTGTTCTCGGCCCAACCGCAGACGGTGGCACTGTCCGTGCGGCATCCCCTGGCGTCCCGTGCGTCCTTGAGCGCCGAGGAGCTGGCCGGGCTGCCCCTGATTTCCCCGAGCGGGCCGGCGCCGGTGTACTGGCGCACCGCACAGGCGCCCGCCACCACCCCTGGAGGCCGCCCCATACCCGCCGGCCCCAGGGTCAGCACCCTCCAGGAGGGCCTGACGCTGACGGCGGCGGGCCGGGGCGGGATGCTGCTGTGCCGGCCGACGGCCGACTATCACGGGCGCCGTGACGTCGTTTTCGTTCCGCTCACCGGACTTCCGGACTCGGTACTGGGTGTGGTGCACCACGCGGCACGGGAAACCGCCCGGGTGCGTGCCTTCACCACCGCCGTGCAGGACGTGACGGCGGTCACCTCACCCGCCCACCAAACGCCGTGAACGACCAAGCGCAGCAGGGGATGTGACGTAGGACGCACGTCGCGCGGCTCACGTGGCCGGGCTCACGTCGCGGCCGTGCCGTGCGGTGACGGGCGCGCGGTTTCCCGGGGAAAACGCGAGACCCCCGGTCTCCGGATTTCTCCGGAGACCGGGGGTCTCATCTGTGCGCGAGGGGGGAGTTGAACCCCCACGCCCTTTCGGGCACTGGAACCTGAATCCAGCGCGTCTGCCTATTCCGCCACCCGCGCATGGGTGCTGCCGGTTTATTCTCTCACGCGATCCGGGCTGTTCGGTCCGGGTCTTGCGGGAGCGCCTTCCGACATCGAGAACATTAGCACGCTGTTGGGGGTGGCTTCACACGCCTTTCCCCCGGTCCCACCTGCGGAGGCCCGGGGGCACTCCGGGGTATCGCCGCACGTTGACCGGAGGGACTGCCGGGGCGCTGGCCGGAGTCGGCCCCCGCCCCCTGAGGCGGGTCGACGGTTGCGGGACACTGGTAACGGGGCACATCTACGATCGCAGTGCACAAGAGGCGGCGTGAGGAGAGCGACGGAACGACGACGGGCACCGGGCAACCCTGTGGTGGGCGACACTCGTCCTCCAGGCAGGAAAGGGGAACCAGCCGATTTCCCGGCGCGTGGATACGATCAGTAAGCAGTATCAGGACGACCCTGAGGAAGACTGAGGAAGGAGGTGCCCCGTGGGAGTACTGAAGCGCTTCGAGCAGCGACTCGAAGGTCTCGTCAACGGCACCTTCGCCAAGGTGTTCAAGTCCGAAGTGCAGCCCGTTGAGATCGCCGGTGCGTTGCAGCGCGAGTGCGACAACAACGCCAGCATCTGGAACCGCGACCGCACGGTCGTCCCCAATGACTTCATCGTCGAGCTGAGCACTCCGGACTACGAGCGGCTGAGCCCGTACAGCGGCCAGCTCGGCGACGAGTTGTCGGGCATGGTCCGCGACTACGCCAAGCAGCAGCGGTACACCTTCATGGGCCCGATCAAGGTCCATCTGGAGAAGGCCGAGGATCTCGACACCGGCCTGTACCGCGTCCGCAGCCGCACCCTCGCCTCCAGCACGTCCCAGGACCGGCCAGGCCAGGCCGCTGCGGCCCGCGCCACCGGTGCGCCGAACCCTCCCGGCGGCCATGTGGCCCCGCCCATGCCATCGTCGCCACCGCCCGGTGCGCCGCCCGTGCCCCGGGCGGCAGCGCCCAGTGCCGGACCGCAGCCGTACGCGCAGACCAGGCGCTGGATCGAGATCAACGGCACCCGTCACCAGATCTCACGGGGCACCCTGGTGCTGGGGCGTAGCACCGACGCCGACGTGCGGATCGACGACCCGGGAGTCTCCCGGCGACACTGCGAGATCCGGGTCGGAACACCCCCCACCGTCCAGGACCTGGGTTCCACCAACGGGATCGTGGTGGACGGACAACACACCACCCGCGCTAATCTCCGCGACGGCTCGCGGATCGTCGTGGGCAGTACCACCATCGTTTACCGGCAAGCCGAAGGGTGAAGCGGGGCCAATGTCAGAGCTGACCCTCACGGTCATGCGGTTGGGTTTCCTCGCCGTACTGTGGCTGTTCGTCATCGTGGCCGTTCAGGTCATCCGCAGCGATCTGTTCGGCACGCGTGTCACACAGCGCGGCGCCGCCCGACGCGGCGGGCCCGAACCGCGTACCCAGCGCCAGGCCGCTCCCCAGCAGCAGCAGCGCCGCCAGGAGAGCGGCGGCCGCGGCGCGGGCCGGCAGCGGCGCGGAGCCCCCACCAAGCTGGTGGTCTCCGAAGGCACGCTGGCCGGCACGACCGTCGCCCTCCAGGGCCAGACGATCACTCTGGGGCGGGCGCACGACTCCACCATCGTGCTGGACGACGACTACGCGTCCAGCAGGCATGCCAGGATCTACCCGGACCGTGACGGCCAGTGGATCGTCGAGGACCTCGGATCCACCAACGGCACGTACCTTGACCGGACCCGACTGACGACCGCGACTCCGATTCCTCTGGGAGCCCCGATCCGCATCGGCAAGACCGTCATCGAGCTGCGGAAGTAGTACGACATGAGCGAGCGGAGCGAGCGAGCCGTAACGGTCCACTCGGCGGACCCGGGCGTGCTCCCGACCGGAGGGTGGGCAGTGTGGCTCGACGAGACCGGCTGTACCCCGAGCCGACGGGTGAGGTGCGCATGAGTCTGTCGCTGCGCTTCGCCGCCGGATCGCACAAGGGCATGATCCGCGAGGGCAACGAGGACTCCGGCTACGCCGGGCCCCGCCTGCTCGCCATCGCGGACGGCATGGGCGGCCAGGCCGCCGGTGAGGTCGCCTCGTCCGAAGTGATCTCCACGCTCGTCTCGCTCGACGACGACGTTCCCGGCTCCGACATCCTCACCTCGCTGGGCACCGCCGTGCAGCGCGCCAACGACCAGCTGCGGGTGATGGTCGAAGAGGACCCGCAGCTGGAGGGCATGGGGACGACCCTGACCGCGCTGCTGTGGACGGGCCAGCGGCTCGGCCTGGTGCACGTCGGGGACTCGCGGGCGTACCTGCTGCGGGACGGGATGCTGACCCAGATCACGCAGGACCACACCTGGGTGCAGCGGCTGGTCGACGAGGGCCGGATCACCGAGGAGGAGGCCACCACCCACCCGCAGCGGTCACTGCTGATGCGGGCGCTGGGCAGTGGCGACCACGTCGAACCGGACCTGTCGATCCGTGAGGTCCGGGCCGGGGACCGGTACCTGATCTGCTCGGACGGGCTGTCCGGAGTCGTCAGCCACCAGACGCTGGAAGAGACCCTGGCCGGCTACCAGGGGCCGCACGAGACAGTGCAGGAGCTGATCCAGCTCGCGCTGCGCGGCGGTGGGCCGGACAACATCACCTGCATCGTCGCCGACGTCCTGGACGTGGACGGCAACGAGGCGGCCGCCGGGCAGCTCAACGACACCCCGGTGGTGGTCGGCGCGGTCGCCGAGAACCAGAACCAGCTGAACGACCCCAGCACGCTCCAGACACCGGCGGCGCGCGCCGCCGAGCTGGGCCGCCGGGACGTCCCGGCGGCTCCGGGAGGTGCCTTCGGGCCGCCCGGGAGCGGGGGCCCGGAGGCCGGCGGGATGCCGCAGGGCTCGTTCGGTGCGTTCACGGACGAGGACTTCCTCAAGCCGCGACGACGCGGCAAGTGGCTCAAGGCGTCGCTGTTCACAGTGCTCGCGCTGGGTGTGCTCGGCGGCGGGCTGTACGCCGGCTACCAGTGGACGCAGACGCAGTACTTCGTCGGCGCCAAGGACGACCACGTCGCGCTGTACCGCGGCATCAGCCAGGACCTGGCGTGGATCAAGCTGAATGCGGTCGACGAGGACCACCCCGAGATCGAACTCAAGTACCTGCCGGTGTACCAGCGCAACCAGGTCAAGGAGACCATCGCGGTCGACAACCGCAACCAGGCCAGCGAGAAGGTCACCGAGCTCGGCAAGCAGGCCAACGCCTGCCAGGCCAAGGAGCAGCGGGAGGCCGCCGAGCGGGCGGCCGCGGCCGCCAAGGGCAAGGGCGGCCAGCCCGGCAAGCCCGGCAGCAAGACGGGCACGGCCGCCGGTAACGGCGTGACCGGTGCCCTGTCCGCGACGGCCGGCACCACCCCCACACCCACCCCCACCCAGACTCCCTCCGAGGAGCAGCAGAAGCTGGAGAAGAATTGCAGCACCCAGCAGTGAGGGCGTAGGGGGCCGGAGGTTTCATGAGCAGTACAACGACCACGACGACCGTGGGCACGTTCGGCGCCCCGAGCCGTCGCAACACCGAGCTGGCCCTGCTGGTCTTCGCGGTGCTGATCCCGGTCTTCGCCTACATCAACGTCGGTCTGGCGAAGGACGGTTCGGTGCCCGCCGGGGCGCTGGGCTACGCCCTGGGGCTGGGTCTGTTGGCGGGGGTCACGCATCTCGTCGTCCGCAAGTGGGCGCCGTACGCGGACCCGCTGATGCTGCCCATCGCGACGCTGCTGAACGGCATGGGGCTGGTGTTCATCTGGCGGCTCGACCAGGAGCCGTCGCTGGGTCCGGCGATGGCGCCGAACCAGCTGATGTGGTCCACGCTGGGTGTCGCCCTGTTCATCGGCATCCTGATCTTCCTCAAGGACCACCGGGTCCTCCAGCGCTACACCTACATCTCGATGGTGATCGCGCTGGTGCTGCTGATCGCGCCGATGTTCTTCCCCGGTGTGAACGGCGCGAAGATCTGGATCACGATCCCGGGGCTGGGTTCGCTCCAGCCGGGCGAGTTCGCGAAGATCATCATCGCGGTGTTCTTCGCCGGCTACCTGATGGTGAAGCGGGACGCGCTGGCGCTGGCCAGCCGCCGTTTCATGGGGCTGTACCTGCCGCGCGGCCGTGACCTCGGCCCGATCCTGGTGGTCTGGGCGCTGAGCCTGATGATCCTGGTCTTCGAGACCGACCTGGGTACGTCGCTGCTGTTCTTCGGCCTGTTCGTGGTGATGCTGTACGTCGCCACCGAGCGGACCAGCTGGATCGTGTTCGGTCTGCTGCTCAGCGGCGGTGGCGCGGTCGCCGTCGCGACGTTCGAGTCGCACGTCCAGGTCCGGGTCCACAACTGGCTCAACCCGCTGGAGCTGCTCAACGGCGGTGTCACCGAGACCGCACAGGCGATGTACTCCTTCGGGTCCGGCGGCATCCTCGGCTCCGGGCTCGGCCAGGGCTACTCCCGGCTGATCCGGGGCATCGCGCCGAAGAGCGACTACATCCTCGCCACCGTCGGCGAGGAGGTCGGCCTGGCCGGCCTGATGGGCATCCTGCTGCTGTACGGTCTGCTGATCGAGCGCGGTATCCGTACGGCGCTGGCGGCCCGTGACCCGTTCGGCAAGCTGCTCGCCGTCGGCCTGTCGGGCGCGTTCGCGCTGCAGGTCTTCGTCGTCGCGGGCGGTGTGACGGGCCTGATCCCGCTGACGGGTATGACGATGCCGTTCCTGGCCCAGGGTGGTTCGTCCGTCATCGCCAACTGGGCGCTGGTGGGGATCCTGCTCCGGATCAGTGACACCGCGCGCCGTCCCGCCCCCGCCCCCGCCCCGTCCACCGACGCCGAGATGACCCAGGTGGTCCGCCCGTGAACAAGCCCCTGCGACGGGTCGCGGTCTTCTGCGGCCTGCTCGTCCTTGCCCTGCTCATCCGCGTGAACTGGGTGCAGTTCGTCCAGAGCGACCAGCTCAAGAACGATCCGCACAACCGCCGGGTGGCGATCGAGCGCTACAGCACGCCGCGCGGCAACATCATCGTGGACGGCAAGGCCGTCACCGGCTCGACGACCACGGACATCGGTGACTTCAAGTACAAGCGCACCTACAAGAACGGCAAGATGTGGGCGCCGGTGACCGGCTACGCGTCGCAGGCGTTCGACTCCAACCAGTTGGAGAAGCTGAACGACGCGATCCTGACCGGCACCGATGACCGACTCTTCTTCAGCCGCACGGTCGACATGTTCACCGGCGGCAAGCAGAAGGGCGGCAACGTGGTGACCACCCTCGACGCCAAGGCGCAGAAGGCGGCCTTCGACGGGCTCGGGGACAAGAAGGGCGCGGTGGTGGCGCTCAACCCGGAGACCGGGGCGATCCTGGCGCTGGCCAGCACCCCGTCGTACGACCCGTCGACGTTCGCGGGGATGAGCAACAAGGACGCCGACGCGTACAACGCGCTGCAGAAGAAGAACGACCCGGACGAGCCGATGCTGAACCGGGCGCTGCGGCAGACGTACCCGCCCGGCTCGACGTTCAAGGTCGTGACGGCCGCCGCGGCGCTGGAGAACGGCCTGTACAACGACGTCGACGCCAAGACCGACTCGCCGGTGCCGTTCATCCTGCCGGACACCGCGCACCAGCCGCTGAACAACGAGGGCAGCATCGCCTGCGAGAACGTGTCGCTGCGGGAGGCGCTGCGGCTCTCCTGCAACACCGTCTTCGGCAAGGTCAGTGCGGACCTCGGCAACACGAAGATGAAGGCCGAGGCGGAGAAGTTCGGCTTCAACAACACGAAGATCGACACTCCGGTGCGAGCCGCGGAGAGCGTCTACCCGAAGGACAACCGGCCGCAGAACGCGATGGCGGGCATCGGGCAGGCGTCGAACCGGGCCACGCCGCTGCAGATGGCGATGGTCGCGTCGGCGGTCGCCAACGGCGGGAAGCTGATGAAGCCGTACATGGTCGAGCAGCTGGTGGCGCCGAACCTCAACGTGGTGCAGCAGCACACACCGCAGGAGATGAGCCGGCCGCTGAAGCCGGAGAACGCGCAGAAGCTCCAGAGCATCATGGAGACCGTGGTCAACTCGGGCACGGGCACCTCTGCGAAGATCGACGGGGTCACGGTCGGTGGCAAGACGGGTACCGCGCAGCACGGTGAGAACAACAAGGACAACCCGTACGCCTGGTTCATCTCGTACGCGAAGACCGCCAAGGGCACCCCGGTCGCGGTGGCGGTCGTGATCGAGGGGTCGGACACCCTCCGCGACGACATCGCCGGCGGAAAGCTCGCCGCTCCGATCGCGAAGGGCGTGATGGAGGCGGTCATCGAAGGCGAGCGGTGACGCCGGTCATGGCGATACCGGTCACGTATCAGGTTGCGGCTCCGGTCCGGTTCGGTACGGCGTGCCGGGTACGGTATGCCCGGGCAGCACACCGCCGGACCACACACGGGTGCGGTCGGGACTGACGGAGAGGGCTGGAGAAGCTTATGGAAGAGCCGCGTCGCCTCGGCGGCCGGTACGAGCTGGGCTCGGTGCTCGGCCGTGGTGGCATGGCGGAGGTCTACCTCGCGCATGACACCCGCCTCGGCCGCACCGTGGCAGTGAAGACGCTGCGGGTGGACCTCGCCCGCGATCCGTCCTTCCAGGCCCGGTTCCGCCGTGAGGCCCAGTCGGCCGCCTCGCTGAACCATCCGTCGATCGTCGCGGTCTACGACACCGGCGAGGACTACGTCGACGGGGTGTCGATCCCGTACATCGTCATGGAGTACGTGGACGGGTCGACGCTGCGTGAGCTGCTGCACTCCGGGCGGAAGCTGCTGCCCGAGCGGTCGCTGGAGATGACGACCGGTGTGCTGCAGGCGCTGGAGTACTCGCACCGCGCCGGGATCGTGCACCGCGACATCAAGCCGGCCAACGTGATGCTGACCCGTGCCGGCCAGGTCAAGGTGATGGACTTCGGTATCGCCCGGGCCATGGGTGATGCCGGTATGACCATGACGCAGACCGCGGCGGTGATCGGTACCGCGCAGTACCTCTCGCCGGAGCAGGCCAAGGGCGAGCAGGTCGATGCCCGCTCCGACCTGTATTCGACGGGCTGCCTGCTCTACGAGCTGCTGACGGTGCGGCCGCCGTTCGTCGGGGACTCCCCGGTCGCGGTGGCCTACCAGCATGTGCGGGAGGAGCCGCAGCCGCCGAGCACCTTCGATCCGGAGATCTCCCCGGAGATGGACGCGATCGTCCTGAAGGCGCTGGTCAAGGACCCGGACTACCGCTATCAGTCGGCGGACGAGATGCGGGCCGACATCGAGGCGGCGCTGGACGGTCAGCCGGTCGCGGCGACCACCGCGCTGGGCGCGGTCGGTTACGGCGAGCAGGACCAGCCGACGACGCTGCTGCGGGCGCAGGACCCGGGCGGTCCGAAGACGTCGATGCTGCCGCCGATAAACCCGGACGACGGGGGCTATGGCTACGACGACCGCGGGGACCGGCGGCGGGGCGGCGGCCAGAAGAAGAGCAACGTCTCGACGATCCTGCTGGTGCTGGCGGCGATCCTGGTGCTGGTCGGTGCGATCTTCATCGGCAAGGCGATGTTCAGCGGCGGGAACAAGAGCAACAGCATCACGGTGCCCAACCTCGTCGGCAAGTCGCTGGCGGATGCGAAGTCCTTCGGCGAGAACAGCTCCTTCAAGGTCGTCAAGAACGGCAGCAAGGAGTGCGACAACGCCAAGAAGGGCCAGGTCACCGAGCAGGACCCGGCGGACGGCGCGAAGATCGACAAGGGCGGCACGGTCAAGGTGACGATGTGCTCGGGTGCGGTGAAGGTGACCGTTCCCGACGTGCAGGGGATCCCCTTCGAGCAGGCGGAGAAGGAGCTCAACAGCAAGGGCTTCACCAACGTCACCAAGGCGGAAGAGGTGTCCGACCGGACGCCGGGCGTCGTCACGAAGCAGAACCCCGGCGCACAGTCCCAGACGACCAAGGACGCCCAGATCACGCTGACGGTAGCCAAGGCGGCGCCGAAGGCGACCATTCCGGACGTCAAGGGCCAGGACTTCAACGCCGCGAGCAAGCAGCTGACCGACCTGGGCTTCCAGGTCCAGCGGGGCCCCGACCAGAACGTGACCGACCCGGCCCAGAACGGCAAGGTCGTTGCCCAGAGCCCGGACGGGAACCAGCAGGCGGCCCAGAACTCGACGGTCACACTGACGGTCGGCAAGGCGGCGCAGGTGCAGGTGCCGGAGGTGCGGGGCAAGAAGGTGAAGGACGCCAAGCAGATCCTGCAGCAGGCGGGCTACACCAACATCCAGTTCGCGGGCGGCAGTTCGCAGGACGACAACGCCATGGTCATCAACCAGGACCCGCAGCCGGGGACCCAGGGCGACCCCGCGTCGACCACGGTGAACCTGACCACCGCGGGTGGCAACAACGGCGACAACAGCGGAGGCATCTTCGGCGGGCCCTTCGGCTGGGGCAAGAAGCACTAGCACCGGAACGGTCCGTACGACGGAGCCCCGGCGGCCCTTGGGAGGGCGGCCGGGGCTCCGTCGTGTGCGGGGCGGGCCGCAGGACTAGCGGAGTTCCTTGGGGGGTGTGCGGTCCGCGTTGACCTTCTCGGTGCGGACCAGTTCGCCCCAGACGATGTAGCGGTACTCCGAGGTGTAGACGGGGGTGCAGGTGGTGAGGGTGATGTAGCGGCCGGCCTTGTGCTTGCCGGATTCGGCCGGGATCTTGTCGAGGACGTTCACGTTGTACTTCGAGGTCTGCGGCAGCGTCGCGTAGACCTTGTAGACGTACCAGGTGTCCTTGGTCTCGAAGACGATCGGGTCGCCGACCTTGACCTTGTCGATGTTGTGGAACTTCGCGCCGTGGCCGTCGCGGTGAGCGGCGAGGGTGAAGTTGCCCTTCTCGTCCTGCGGCAGGGCCGACTTGACGGGCTTGGTGTAGTAGCCGGCCACGCCTTCGTTGAGGATCTCGCTGTCGGTGCCCTTCTTGACCAGCACGTCGCCGTTGTCCATCGCCGGGACGTGGAGGAAGCCGATGCCGTCCTTGGTGTCCAGTTCCCCCGGGCCCTTGGGGCTGGGGGCCGCGGCCCAGTGCTTGCGGACCTGGTCGCCCTGCTTGTGCGATTCGCGGTCGGCGAGGACGTTGGTCCACCACAGCGAGTAGACGACGAACAGTCCCAGGATCAGGCCGGCCGTGATGAGCAGTTCACCGATGACGCTGACGACGGTGGCGAAGGTCTGCCACCTCCGGCGTGGCTCCGGTGACGTCGCGGACCGGTCGTGGTCCTCGTCGATTCCGCTGGCAGTCACCGCGTAGCTCCCCTTCAGTTGTCCGCTCAGCCGGCGAGCGCTTCCGGTTTGCCCTTGCTCCGCGGCCGCTCGTCGACCATCTTGCCCCAGACGATCAACCGAAAGGTACTGGTGAATTCCGGGGTGCAGGTGGTCAGGGTGATGTAGCGCCCGGGGCCGGTGAATCCCGATCCGGGCGGCACCGGGGTGATCACGCTGGTGTTGCTGGGAGAGGTCTGCGGGAGGACGCTCTCCATCTCGTAGGTGTAGTAGGCGCTCTGCGTCTCCACGACGATCTTGTCGCCCTTGGTGAGGCGGTTGATGTAGCGGAACGGCTCGCCGTGGGTGTTGCGGTGGGCGGCGACGGCGAAGTTGCCGGCCTTGTCCCAGGGCATTGCGGTCTTGATGCCGCTGGCGGCGTCGTAGTGGCCGATCATGCCGTGGTCGAGGACGGAGTGCTTGTCGATGCCTTCGGCGATCGGGGCCTTCACGTCGAGTTTGGGGATGTACATGATGCCGAAGCGCTCGCCGGCCGCGAGGTTCTTCTTCTCGCCGCCGCCCTTGTCCCACTGCTGCTGGAGGTTGTTGGCGGCACCGCCGGCCTCCTCGTCGGCCATCACGTTCGTCCACCACAGCTGGTAGGTGACGAACAGCAGCATCAGCACGCCGAGGGTGATGAACACCTCGCCCAGCGCGCGGCTGGCGATCAGGCCGGGGCTGTCCTTGGCGGCGCGCTGGGCCCGGCGGGCCTCGACCCGGGTCATGGGGGGCTTGGGTGCCTCGGCTGCCGTTGCGGCGACGGCGGAAGCAGCGGTGGCGTGGGAGCCGCGTCGACCGTGGCGGCCGCCACGCTTGGCGGACGCCTGGGCGGCCTTGCGGCGGGCCGCGCGGCCACCCGTCTCCAGGGCGGTCGTGGTTTCACGTGAAACAGCGGCGGCGGCGTCGGTTTCACGTGAAACCACGACCGCGCTGGTTTCACGTGAAACAGCATCGCTTCCGGGCTGCTCGGCCTGGCGCAGCGCCATGGTCTCGTCGTCCAACCGCGGCGGGGCATCAGCCGGCGCGGAACGCCCGGGCCGACCGGACCGCGACGGAAGCAGCGGGGGGATCGTGGGGAGGGGCGCGGTGAGGGCCTCCGCGACCCCGTGCGGGCCGTGCGGGCCGGATATGGGCCCGGTGGGTGCTGCGTAGCCGCCGCGGCCGAAGCCGCCGTTCACCTGGCCGTAGATCTCGGTTTCGGGGCCGTACGCGGGCGCGGGCCGGGGCGCGGGCGGGGTGTCTCCGGTGCCGGGCTTGCGGTGCCGGGCCGGCCGCCGCGGGCCCGGCATCTCGGGCTGGGGGGAGGCCGGCGGGTCCTGGCGGGGCCGGAACCAGGGGGAGCCTTCCGCCCCGGCTCCTCCGCCGGCCCGGGCGGAGGACGCGTCCTGTGCATCTCGCGCGTACGGGTCCGGGTGCGGCGCCGCCGACCGGCCGGGCAGGGGGTCGTTCAGCGGGTCGTCGAGCCGCCCCACCGCCGTCTCGAACACGTCGGACCGGCCGTACGGGTCGGTGGGCGCGTACGGCTCGTGCGGTGTGTACGGCGGGTCCTCGTGCGGCTCGTAGGGCCGCCCTTCGTGTTCGGGGCGCAGCGCGGTCACGCGCCGGCCTTGCCGACCACCGGGGCAAGCCCCGCCGAACGCTCCACCGCTTCCTTGTCGCCGCATTCCACCAGCCAGTTGGCCAGCATCCGGTGCCCCCATTCCGTCAGTACCGACTCGGGGTGGAACTGCACGCCCTCCACGGGGAGTTCACGGTGCCGCAGGCCCATGATGATCCGGCCGCCGGGGGCGTCTTCGGCCTCCGTCCAGGCGGTGACGGTCAGTTCGTCGGGGACGGTGTCCGGTTCGACGGCCAGGGAGTGGTAGCGGGTGGCGGTGAACGGCGAGGGCAGTCCGGCGAAGACGCCGGCGCCCTCGTGGAGGACGGGCGAGGTCTTGCCGTGCAGCAGTTCGGGGGCCCGGTCGACCACCCCGCCGTAGGCGACCGCCATCGACTGGAGGCCCAGGCACACGCCGAACACCGGGACGCCGGTGTCCGCGCAGTGCCGGACCATGTCGACGCAGACCCCGGCCTGCTCGGGCGTACCGGGTCCCGGGGAGAGCAGCACACCGTCAAAGCCGTCCTGCGCGTGGCGAGGAGCGACCTCGTCGTTGCGCAGCACCTCGCATTCAGCACCGAGCTGGTAGAGGTACTGGACGAGGTTGAAGACGAAGCTGTCGTAGTTGTCGACGACGAGAATCCGTGCGGTCATCGGGTGGCTGCCATCCCTTGGTCGACAGTGACGTCATTGAAGGGGAGCAGTGGCTCCGCCCACGGAAAGACCCACTGGAAGAGCACGAAGACCACCGCCAGGGCGAGCACCACGGAAAGCAGCGCCTTCACCCACGTGGTGCCCGGCAGATGCCGCCAGATCCAGCCGTACATGCTGTCGCTGTCCCCTTGCCGATGCCGTTGACGATGTCGATTGCGACACCAGAGTAAGCGGAGAGGCTGTGCGCAGGTGGGTCAGCCGGGCAAAGCCGACGGCCTTCCCTGTGTGACGGGTTGGGTGGAATCGAGGTGTGCCCAGGCGATCAGTCGGTGGCTGTGGCCCCACTCCGGTTCGCAGGTGGTCAGGGTGAGGTAGCGGCCGGGGCCGGTGAAGCCGGACTTCCGCGGTACCGGGTCGATCACGCCGATGTCGGTGGGCAGCGTCGTGTAGGGGCGGTTGTCGATGCGGTAGGTGAACCACGTGGTGCCGTCGGTGAGGACCACGGCGTCCCCCGGGCGCAGTTGGGGGAAGTCCTTGAACGGGTCGCCGTAGGTGCGGCGGTGGCCGGCCACGGCGAAGTTGCCGGTCGCCCCGAGGCGGGCGGTGTGGTCGTAGTGGCCCAAGCCGCGCTGGAGGACGTCGGTCCCGGTGCCTTCCAGGACGGGCTTGGCCCAGTCCGGCCCGAAGCGGGGGATGTACATCACGGCGAAGGACCGGCCCGGTGGATAGCGGCGGGGCGGGGCGGTGGGTGCGGGGGCGGGGGTGCCGGCGGCGGCGACCGGGCCGGTGGACCACTGGTCCTGGAGCCTGCCGATCTCGCCGTCCATCGCGCTGTCCGCCCGGACGCCGGTCCAGTAGAGGAGGTAGACGACGAAGAGAACGATCAGTGCGCCGACGGTGAGGCAGATTTCGCTGGCCGTCCGTACGATCCACCGCGCCGTCATCCGACCGCCCCTCCCTGCCGGCCCGCGGGGTGCGGGCTACGGCTTCACAGGCTGTGCGTAGTGGAGATCCACTGTGCCGGAGTAGCCGGGAAGAGTCACCGCCTCGTGCTGGTCGACTTTCCAGCCGAGACCGTAGGCGTTGACGTACTGGAGGTAGTTCTGGATGGCGGGGGACGCGGTCAGCGCGCGGTTGAGGGCGTCCTGGTCGCCGACCGCGGTGATCTTGTAGGGCGGGGAGTAGACCTGGCCCTGGAGGATCAGGGTGTTGCCGACGCAGCGGACCGCGCTGGTGGAGATCAGCCGCTGGTCCATGACCTTGATGCCCTTGGCGCCGCCGTGCCAGAGGGCGTTCACCACGGCCTGGAGGTCCTGCTGATGGATGACCAGGTCGTTGGGCTGGGGCTCGGGGATGCCGGGGATCTTGGCGGTGGCGTTCGGTGGGGCGTCGGTGAGCGTGACCGTCACGCCCTGGCCGGACACCGGCTTGGTGCCGGCGTTCTTCTCCAGGGCCTGGAGCGCGGCCTCCGCCGTGGCGGAGGGGGCGGTGTCACGGCGGGCGAGGGCGTCGACCTCCGCGCGGAGGCTGGCGCTGCGCTCGTCCTGGGTGCCGTTCTTGTGGCTGCGTTCCTGGATGAGGTCGGACAGCCGCAGCATCGAGTCGTCCGAGCGGAGGTTGGTGCCGCGGGCGGTGTCGAAGCTCAGCCAGAACATCAGGCCGGCGAGGGCGAACACGAGGAGGGTGAGGAGCCGAACGGGCCGCAATCGGGCTCGGAGAGGGCGCCCGGGGGAGCCGGCGGAAGTGCTCAACGTACCCTTACTCCTTACGACGCCGCGGAAGCACTACGCTAACGGACGCCCGGGAAGGAAATCCGTTCCCCTCGTGTCCGTACCCTGGCTCCCGAACCGCTCCACGCGGAGGGGAACCGCCCACTCACCGTGGAGAGTGGGGGAGCAGCACATCGACAGGAGAGTTCCTCGTGCCGAAGTCACGGATCCGCAAGAAGGACGACTTCACGCCGCCGCCGGCGAAGACCACCAGCCTGAAGATGAATTCAGGCCGGGGTTGGGTCGCGCCGCTGATGCTGGCGATGTTCGTCATCGGGCTTGCGTGGATCGTGCTGTTCTACGTCTCCGAGGGTGATCTGCCGATCAAGGCGATGGGCAACTGGAACATCGTGTGCGGCTTCGGCTTCATCGCGGTGGGGTTCGGCGTCTCCACGCAGTGGAAGTAGCGCGGGCTCTGCCCTGGGGATAGTGCAAGCCCTACCCAAGGCCATCCACACAGTTATCCACAGTCGGGGAAAACTTCAGAAGATCTGTGGATAACCCTCGGGAGGTTGACGCCGGTGTGACCGGCGGCACCTCCCGACGTCGGCCTCCGCCCCCGTTCCTTCCTGCGGAAACGCCGTTCGGCGGGGTGCGGAAGTCAACTTCTGCACAGCATGCACAAGATCCTTCACGGACTGTGGACAACGTGTCCCCGCGGAGCCTCAGCCCACCAGCTGAACGGTCCGTACCCACACCACCGCGACGATCACGAGCAGGGCCAGCACGCACGTCCCGACGTGCACCAGCGTCCGGCGGTCCCGCGGTGCGTGCACCATCCCGAACGCCACCGCGGCGCCCACGATCAGCCCGCCGACGTGCGCCTGCCAGGCGATGTTCGGCCACAGGAACGTGAAGGCCAGGTTCAGGGCGAGCAGGATCAGCACCGGCTTCATGTCGTACCGCAGCCGGCGCATCAGCACCGCCGTGGCGCCCAGCAGCCCGAAGATCGCGCCGGACGCCCCCAGCGACGGCTGGTTCTGCGCGACCAGGAAGTAGGACAGGGCACTGCCGCCCAGGCCGGCGAGCAGGTAGAGCGCGGTGAAGCGGAGCCGGCCGAGCGCCGCCTCCAGCGGCGGGCCCAGCCACCACAACGAGAGCATGTTGAAGCCGATGTGCGCGATCTGCTGGTGCAGGAAGACCGCGGTCAGCAGGCGGTACCACTCGCCGTGGGCGACCCCGACCAGTTGGTAGCGGCTCGGGTCGACGGCCAGCCCGATCATGTCGAGCCGATTGACCAGGTCGCCATGGGTCACGGACACCGCGATGAAGACGGCGATGTTGAGGCCCAGCAGGATCTTGGTGATCAGCCGCGGGTCGGCGGTGAGCATGCCGCCCGCTATCGTGCGCGGCGCACTGGCCTGCGGCGCCGGGCCGCTGCCGCCGCCGTTGCGCACGCAGTCCGGGCACTGGAAGCCGACCGAGGCGCTGATCATGCACTCCGGGCAGATCGGCCGGTCGCAACGGGTGCAGCGGATACCGGTCGGCCGGTCCGGGTGACGGTGGCAACCGGGCAGGCCGTCGTGGCCGTGCGCCTGCTGCGGCTCCTGCGGGCTGCCTGGCTGGTCCATCGGTCCCCTAAGTCCTCGTTCTGGCCGGGGGCGCGGGCACCCACCGCGGCGACCGCCCCACAACGAGCTGCGCGCCCCGCCCACCCGTCGCCCGGCCACCGCCCCACAACGAGCTGCGCGCCCCGTCTCCATCATCTACGACCGGACGGGGCGCGATGGTTCCCCGGATCGGACCGGGGCACCAGACCCGGGTCAGCGGGTCTCGATGACCACCGACTCGATGACGACGTCCTGCACCGGACGGTCGGTACGCGGGTTGGTCTGGGTCTCGGCGATGGTGTCCACGACCTTCTTGCTGGCCTCGTTGGTGACCTCACCGAAGATGGTGTGCTTGCCCGTCAGCCAGGCCGTCGGGGACACGGTGATGAAGAACTGCGAGCCGTTGGTGCCCGGGCCGGCGTTGGCCATCGCCAGCAGGTACGGCTTGTTGAACGCCAGGTCGGGGTGGAACTCGTCGGCGAACTTGTAGCCGGGGCCGCCGGTGCCGTTGCCCAGCGGGTCACCGCCCTGCAGCATGAAGCCACTGATCACGCGGTGGAAGACGGTGCCGTCGTAGAGACGGGCGGTGGTCTTCTGACCGGTGTTCGGGTCGATCCACTCCCGCTCGCCGTTGGCGAGCTCGACGAAGTTCTTGACCGTCTTGGGGGCGTGGTTCGGCAGAAGCCGGAGTTCGATGTCGCCCTGGTTCGTCTTCAGGGTGGCGTAGAGCTGCTCAGCCACGATCTACCTTCCATAAGTCTTCACTGACGGTCCCCGATCCTGTCATGAACCACCTGCCGGACGCCGGGCCGCCACCTCTTGATGGGTTTCGCACTGATTTCTCGCGCATGGTGCGGCATCGCGTGGCATTGTCTTCACAAGATCCCGAAAGGCCCCCGATGACCCGGATGCCCGCTCGCACGTGCCGTGCGGACAGGGAGCGGGCATGCTCGTCAATCGGGTGGACAGGCGACACAGCAGAGGCGGGGGAGCAGCCCCCAGACCCGGACCCCACCGAGGAGGAGGATCCCCGTGACCCGCAAGGACAGCGTGCGCGCCGCGACCCATACGGCCAAGGACGGCGTGCGGCACGCAGCGGAGGTGGTGGCTCCCTATGCCGGTACGGCCAAGGAGGCCGCTGTCCACTACTCGCACGAGGCCCGCACCCGGCTGGCTCCCAAGGTTGCCGAGGCGGCCCATCAGGCCCGGACCCAGTACGACACCCATCTGTACCCGCGGATCGAGCACGCCCGCGGCGCCCTGCCGCCCAAGGTGGACGCGGTGGCGACCCGGGCCGCCCTCCGCACCCGCCAGGCAGCCCGCCAGGCCGCCGACTACACCACCCCGCGGCTGGAGAACGCCGTGGTCAACGCCCGGGCGGCGGCCGAGCCGGTACGTGAGGAGGCGCTGGCCCGGGGCGCCGCCGCGCTGGCCGCACTCCGCGGGCAGGTGACGGCCGCGGAGATCGAGAAGCTCCAGAAGAAGCAGTGCCGCCGGGCGGCCTGCGGCAAGGCCGCCAAGCGGCTGGCGCTGCTGGGCATCGTGGTGGCCGGCGCGGTCGCCGCCTGGAAGTGGTGGGACAAGCAGGCCAACCCGGACTGGCTGGTCGAGCCGCCGGCGCCCACCGAGGTCGGCGACCGCGGCCACCTGAGCGCCGTCGACGGCAGCCAGGGCACCCCGCTCGACCCCGACGTCCAGGCCAAGCAGGCCGAGACCGACTCCGACAAGCGACGGGGTGGCGACTCCACCGCCTGATCCCCGGCCGCACCGCCACCGGGCCGCGCCCCGCACCAGGGCGCGGCCCGGTGGCGCGCCGGCCACGGTGGCGCACTGGCCCGGAACGACGGCGGGCCGGTCAGGACGCCGCGGACCGGCTCCCCTCCGCGGCCAGCGGATCGGCCCGTCGGGCCAGGTCCAGGAGGGCGCGCAGGGGCCGTTCGGCGACGCCGAGGCGCGGGTGCCACTGGGCGATGATGTTGACCGGGCGGAGCGGTTCGAGGAGCCGGAGGGTGACCAGCTCGCTCTGCTCCAGCTCCCGGGCGACCGCCAGCGCCGGCAACAGCGAGATGCCCCGGCCGTGGGCGGTCAGCCGGAGCAGCGCGGACAGCGAGCCGGTGACCGTCGCCAGCTGCGCCCCGGCCAGCAGGTCCCGGCCCAGGCAGTCGACCAGCATCTCGGAGGTGCAGCCCGGTTCGGCGACCAGGAACGCGCAGTCCAGCAGCTGCTCCGGCAGCACCCGCTTCTGCTGGGCCAGCGGATGGGCGGGGCCGGCCACCAGCACCGTGCGGTCGTGGCCGACGACGGCGTGCGGGCCGACCGCCAGCTGCCCGTTGTCGTACTGGAACACCACGTCCAATTCGCCCGCGACGAAGGCCCGGTGCACCCGGCTGCGGCTGCCCACCGTCAGCTCCACCTCGGCGCTCGTACCGGGCCCGGCCGCGCCGTACTCCAGGGCCGCCAGCACCTCCGGCATCCAGGCGTGCGCCAGCGACTCCTGGGCGCCGATCCGCAGCCGGGGGCGTTCGCCGCGGGCGGCCCGGCGCATCCGCCCTTCCAGTTCCAGCGCCTCGCGGGCGTGCGGCAGCAGCCGGCGGCCGGCGTCGGTGAGCGTGGCGCCGCTGCCGGCGCGCACCAGGACCGTGGCGTCCAACTCCGCTTCTAGGCGCTTGAGTTGGGCACTCACACTGGACTGGGCATAGCCCAACTCTTGGGCGGCGGCGGAGATTCCGCCGTGGTCGGCGACGGCGACGAAGGCGCGGAGGTAGCGTGAGTCCACCTCGTAAGGATGCCACCGGCCATCGAACTTTCCGATGGGGATATCGGAAGTGCGGCGTCGCCGGCCGGCCCGCCTCCGGGCCACCGTGCTGCCATGACCACCGACACCCGCGCGCCGGCCACCGGCGCCACCGCACCGGCACCCGTCCGGTCCCGGCTCGCGTTCGCCGGCATCGCCACCGGCAACCTGCTCGTCCTCCTCGACACCACGATCCTCAACGTCGCCCTCCCCGACCTGCGGGGTTCGCTGCACCCGGCCGCCACCGCGCTGCCCTGGACGGTCGACGCCTACACCGTCGTCTTCGCCGGGCTGCTGCTCGCCGCGGGCGTGTTCGCCGACCGCTGGGGCGCGCGCCGGATGTACGTCGGGGCGCTGGTCGGCTTCGCGGGCCTGTCCGCGCTCTGCGCCGTGGCGCCCGGCGCCGGTTCGCTGATCGCCGGGCGGGCGCTGCTGGGGGCGGCCGGCGCCGGGCTGGTGCCGGCCTCGCTGGCGCTGCTCATCGCGCTCTACCCGGATCCCGCGCGGCGCACCCGCGCGATCGGCGCCTGGGCGGCGCTGAGCGGACTGGGCGCGGCGGCCGGGCCCGTACTGGGCGGCGGACTCGTCGAACTCGGCGGCTGGCGGCTGGTGTTCCTGGTGAACCCGCCGATCGCGCTGGCCGCGCTGCTGCTCGCCCGCCGGCTCCCGACGCCCCCCGCACCGGCCGCCGGCGCGACCGGGCGCGCCCTGGACCGAGCCGGGCTACTGCTGTCCACCGGCGCGCTCGGCGCGCTCACCTTCGGTCTGGTCGAGGCCGGCATCGAAGGCTGGTCCGCGCCGACCGCCTGGGTGCCGATCGCGGCGGCGGTGCTCGCTTTCGCCGCGCTGACCGTCGTGGAACGCCGGGTTCCGGCGCCCGTACTGCCGCCGGCGCTGCTGGCACTGCCCCGGGTACGGGCCGCCATGCTGGCCGCCGCGGTGTCCTGCTTCGCCTACTTCGGCGGGATGTACCTGCTCGCCCTGTGGCTACAGCGCACCTACGCGCTCTCGCCGTTCGCCGCCGGGCTGGCCTCCCTCCCCCTCACCTTCCCGGTGTGCGTGATGCCGTTCTTCACCGGGCGACTGGTGGCCCGGCACGGCGCCCGGCCGGTGCTGCTGACCGGGATGACCGCCACCGCGCTGGCCGGGGCGCTGCTGCTGCTCGCCGGCTGCCGGCCCCCGCTCCCCCTGCTCCTGGTCACCGAGCTGGCGCTGGCCGCCGCGGGCACCCTCTCCATCCCCGGTGCCGCCGCCGAGATGGCCGTCGCCGCACCGACCGAACTGGCCGCCACCGCACAGGGCGCCCTCAACGGGATCCGGCAGGCGGGCTCGGCGCTGGGGGTCGCGGTCCTGGGCACCGTGGGCGGGCTACCGGACGCGGGCGGGGTGCTCGTCGTCGCCGGGCTCGCCGCGGTCCTACTGATCTTCCGCTCGGGCGCCACGGCCCGCCGGTGAGGGCAGCCGCCGCGCGGCCCCGGCCCGCGACGCCTCGCACCGACCCGCCGCAGCGGCACACAAAAACCCCTCCGCCCGCGTTCTCGCAGGTCGGAGGGGTTTGGGGGTGGAGCCTAGGGGAGTCGAACCCCTGACATCTGCCATGCAAAGACAGCGCTCTACCAACTGAGCTAAGGCCCCTTCGCCGAACAGGGTACCCGGTGTCGGGGTGCTTTCCCGACCGGGTATCGCCGCGCACCGTTGCTCTCCGTAGGATGCTTCGCGAGATTCGCGGCAGCGAAGCGCGATCGGGGATACAGGGGAGACGGCATGGATGCAGCACAGCAGGAAGCCACCGCGCGGGCCCGGGAGCTCCAGCGCAGTTGGTACGGGGAACCTCTGGGCGCGCTGTTCCGCCGGCTCATCGACGATCTCGGGCTGAACCAGGCCCGACTGGCCGCGGTGCTCGGGCTGTCCGCCCCGATGCTGTCCCAGCTGATGAGCGGGCAGCGCGCGAAGATAGGCAACCCGGCCGTGGTGCAGCGGGTGCAGGCGCTGCAAGAGCTGGCCGGTCAGGTCGCGGACGGCAGCGTCAGCGCCGCCGAGGCCACCGACCGGATGGAAGAGATCAAGAAGACGGCGGGCGGCTCGGTGCTGAACAACACCACCCAGACCACGTCGTCGACGGGCGCCACCACGGTGCGCCGGGTGGTGCGGGAGATCCAGTCGCTGCTGCGGTCGGTCTCCGACGCCGGCGAGATCATCGACGCGGCGAACAGCCTCGCTGCCACCCACCCCGAGCTGGCAGAGCTCCTCCGGGTCTACGGTGCCGGCCGTACCGCCGACGCGGTCGCCCACTACGAGGCGCACCAGAGCTGACATCGCGGGCGGCCGCCGGGGAGTTGGCCGTAGGGAGTCGTGATCCAGAAGCGGACGGGGCGCAATGGGTGAGATCTTCGCCGGTCGGTACGAGCTCGTCGACCCGATCGGTCGGGGCGGGGTGGGCGCTGTCTGGCGCGCTTGGGACCACCGGCGCCGCCGTTACGTGGCGGCCAAAGTGCTGCAACAGAGCGACGCGCACACCCTGCTGCGCTTCGTGCGGGAGCAGGCGCTGCGGATCGATCATCCGCATGTGCTGGCCCCGGCGAGTTGGGCCGCGGACGACGACAAGGTGCTGTTCACCATGGACCTGGTGCACGGCGGCTCGTTGGCCCATCTGACCGGAGACTACGGCCCGTTGCCGCCGCGGATGGTGTGCACGCTGATGGACCAGCTGCTGGCCGGGCTGACCGCCGTGCACGCCGAGGGCGTGGTGCACCGGGACATCAAACCGGCGAACATCCTGCTGGAGGCCACCGGCACCGGCCGCCCACACCTGCGGCTGTCCGACTTCGGCATCGCCATGCGCAAGGGCGAGCCGCGGCTGACCGAGACCAACTACGTGGTGGGGACGCCGGGTTACTTCGCGCCGGAGCAGATGCTGGGCGCCGAGCCGGACTTCCCCGCGGACCTGTTCGCGGCCGGACTGGTCGCGCTCAGCCTGATCACCGGCGCCAAGCCGGACACCGAGGCGCTGGTCCGGCGGTTCGCGGAGCACGGCATACCGAACGCGCCCGAGGACGTGCCGGAGCCGCTGTGGCAGGTGCTGGCGTCGCTGCTGCACCCCGATCCGGAGGCCCGGTTCAAGACCGCGACGGGGGCGCGGAAGGCGCTGCTGGCGGCAGCCGAGCTGCTGCCGGAGGCGACCATCGAGGACGAGGTCATCGAGGTCTTCGACCACATCGGGCCGCTGCCGGCCGGGTTCGCCCCGGACGGGCCGCTGCGCAGCGCACCGGGCGGCGGCACCACCGGGAGCACCACCGTGGCCACCGCGGGGTCCACGGAGCCCACCGACAGCGGCGGGCGCCCGGCCGCCGGCCCGGCCTCCCTCTCGGACACCGGCAGCTTCCACCTCGCGCCGCCGGAACTGCCCGTCCCGCCGCAGCCGAGCACCCCGCCGCCCCCGGCCCCGCCGACCACCGCGCCGCCCCCGGGCACCCCGCCGCGCGGCACCGTCCCGGCACCGCCGACCACCCCGCCCCGGACCCCGCCGCCGGCTCCGGTCCCGGCGCCGATGCCGCGGTACGAGCCGACCGCCGCGGCGCACCCGGAGGCGTCCACGACCCGCCCGTACACCGCCGGGCAGCCGCCGCTGCCGGGGCAACCCCCGACCGGGGGCGTCCGGGTGCCAGTGGCGCCTCCCCCGGCCGCCCCGGTACGGAAACCGGGACCGCCCCCGAAGGTCGCGGTCCCGATCCTGATCGTGGCGCTGCTGTGCATCGCGGTCGGGGTGTGGGCGCTGTTCGCCGCCTGAGCGGCGGGCGCCCGGCCGTCGCGCCGGCCGGCTAGCCGTCCAGCGGCGGTGCGGACCGGCGGGGCGACGCCTGGGTCGTCTGCTGGTCCATGGGCAGCACCGGAACCGGTCGGGCGGCGCCCCGGCGTGCCAGCACCGTCCAGGCGCCCAGCCCGGCCAGCAGCACCACCCCGGCGCCGATCCCGACGTACGCCACCACCGTCAGGGGGCCGCCCGCCCCCTGCGCGGGCCGCCCCACGGCGTCGTCGCCGGGTGTGAGGCCGAAGTCGCCGGCCGGTGACACGTAGCCGGGGCCGGCCTGCGGGGTGCCGCGGACGTCCACCCGGAGGGTGAGGACGGCGCCCTGCGGGAAGGCCACCGCGGTGCGCGAGCTGAGGGTGACCGCCACGTAGTACCAGCCCGCGAAGCGCATCCCCGCGACCGCGCGGTCCGGTGCCGAGCGGTTGCCGTGGGCCACCGGCGCGGTGAACGCCTTGGCGGCGGCCGGTTTCCCCTCGTACGGAACGAAGCTGCCCGCGCTGACCACGCCGCGCGCCGGGTTGTAGACGGCGAGGCCGAGGGCGCTGGGGACGAACGGGGTGGAGGGGGCGGTGGAGTTGGGGAGTTCCGCGCTGAGGTTCAGCCGCTGGCCCCAGTCCACCGGGACGCGGTAGAAGCGGGTCTCGCCGGGGGCGAGGTGGTCCTTCCAGACACCCTTGCGGACCGTGGCTGCGTCGTTGAAGCCGGTGCCGCCCAGGGCCTGATGGGTGGTGGCGTCCGTGGGCGGTGCGGGCGTGGCGGAGCTCCAGCTGCCGGCGGCCGGCGGGGACGGGGGCTTGCCCTTGAGCGCGGGTTCGGTGAGGTGGCCGATCTCGACGGGCCAGGGCTCGGGGCCGGAGGTCGCCGGGCCTTCGCGGCTGACCACCACGTAGTAGGGGCCGGCGTGCTGGCAGCTCGGGACGTCCGGGCCGATCAGGCGGGCGGCGTAGTCGGCGACCGGGTAGGCGGTGCCGCCGCTGTGGAACTGCGCGGTCCCCTCCGGGCCGCAGGTGGTGCCGCTGCTGTCCTCGATCTTGACGGTCAGTCGGTCGGTGTAGTCCTCGACCTTGGTGCCCGGACGGGGCGCGGCGACCGCCGAGAAGTAGGCGTTACTGGTGCCGTCGAGGGCGACGGCGTAGTGCTTGGTCTCGCCGCGCCGGATGGTGTCCGGGTGCTGCCCGCGGTCGAGCCGCGGGGCGTCCGCCGTGCTGGCGGCGCCCTTGACGGGGGTGCCGCCGGAGGCCATCCGGTAGCCCGGTACGCCGTCGGCCGCGGCCGACGCTCCCGTCGCGAGCGCCAGCGCCGCCAGCGCCGCCAGCGCCGCCAGAGCGGCCAGCCCCCGGCGCCCCGCCGTGTGGTGCGTCATCGCGTGCCTCGCCCGCCACCCGCAGCGCCCGTTCCCGGCTTCCGACGGGCCCAGACGTACGACAGGCCGAGGCCGGCCAGCAGCAGGACGCCCAACCCGCCGACGGAGACCCCGGCGACCCGGATCGCGGGCCAGCCGCCGCCCGCCGTGCCGGTGGCCACCGGACCCGAACCGTCGTCGATCGCCTCGCCCTTGATGGCCGCCGCACCGGCCTCCGGTCCGGCCTTCGCCTGCCCCAGGACGGCGACCCTCAGCACCACGCCGATCTGCGGGTTCTTCGCGATCTGGGCCGTCCTGGCCCCGAGCGTGACCGCGATGTAGAAGTCGCCCTTGGCGTGGACGGGGATGACGTTGGGGTGCGTCTCGTAGCGGTTGGTCCAGGAAACCGGCACCGTCCCCATGCTCAGCGAGGCCGGCCGCCCGTTGTACGGCACCTGCGGCGTGAAGACCCCGGTCCCGCTGCCGACCGGAGCCCGGAACGGCGTATAGACCTGGGTGCCGCCGAACGAGGTGTGGGAGCTCTGGCCGGACCGCGGTTCGTTGGCGAACTCCACGTCGTAGCGCAGCTGTTGGCCCCAGCTGACCGGCACCTTGTACCAGAGCGTCTGCGCGGGCAGGATCCGATCCCGCCAGACGCCCGGGCCCAGCGACCGGGCGTCGTTGAAGCCGGTGCCACCGGTGACGTCCTTGGGCGGCGTGGTGGGCAGCGTGGCGCCCTTGCCGCCGGCGCCGTACTCCGGGGCCGACTGCGCGGGGGTGGTGCCCTTCGCCAGCGGATGTTCCACGTGAAACATCAGCTCCACCGGCCAGGCCGCGGCGTCCGATCCGGTGTCCGCGCGGCGCTCGACGACCAGCCAGTACCGGCCCGCCTTGTCGCAGGTCCCGGTGCCGCTCTGCGACGGGACGCGGCTGACAGCCGAGGTCAACGGCGTGGCACCCTCCCGCTGACCGAACATCGCGGTGGAGGATTGGCAGCTGCCGCCCGCGTCGTACGCGATCTGGGTGCGCAGGGTGTCGAGGGAGCCGATCGCCGAGCCGGACGGCGGCACCACCGTGGCGGAGAAGTCGGCCACCGAGGCCGCGTCCAGGTCGACGGCGTAGTACCGCTTCTCGTTGGGACCGATGCTGTCGAGGTACTGCCCGGGGCCGACGACCGACGCGCCCTTCTGGTCATCCGCCCCGTGGACCCGGGTGCCCTGGAACTGGTAGCCGGCCGCGGAGAGTTGACCCGCGCGCTGCACCTGACGGGTAAGCGACTGGGCGTCAGGAGCGTCGTAGTACTGGCCGTTGCCGGACTTGGCGATGCACTCCAGCTGACTGCGGGCCGTGCCGGCCACCTGGAATCCGACGACGTCGATGTGCAGATCGACGCCGGACGCGGCGAGTTGGGAGGCGACCTGGCAGGGCTGTGGGGTCCGGCAGGTGTCCTCGCCATCGGAGATCAGCACGATGGTGCGCCTGCCGATCGCGCCGGCGACCGGCTTGGGGAGGTCCTGGGCGGCCTTGGCCAGGGAGAGCCCGATGGGGGTGTCGCCCTTGGGGGTCGCGCCCGCGACGGCCTGTTTGAGGCCGGCCCGGTCCAGCGGGGCGACGGGCCGCGCGAGCCGGGTGTCGTCACAGCCCTTGGGCTTGTCCGCGCCGTAGACCCGCAGCCCGGTGGGGTAGCCCTCGGGCAGGGCGTCGACGACGGTGCCGACCGCCTTGCGGGCGGCGGCGATGCGGGTGCCACCGGCCCCGTCGCTGCCGGCCATCGAGCCGGAGGAGTCGAGGACCATCACCAGCCCGCCGCCCTCGGCGGACGGTGTCGCCCGCGGGGCCGCCCCGGCCGGCAGCGCCAGCGCGGCCGGCAGCACCGCCGTGGCCAGGGCCAGCAGCGCCCGCCCCCAAGCCCTCAACTTCGTTCGATCAGGGGGTACCCCCACCTCCAGCGCCACCGCCCCCCTGCGTGGTGGTCGTGCCATGCCCTCGTCCCCCTCGCGTCTGCCGGTCACAGCCCGGACATCGACTTCACGGCCAGCGACTTTGCCGCTGCAACCAATCAATGTGCGATAGCAAACTCAGGGGCCCTCTGCCCGCCCCCGACACGTACGAAACCCCGGTCGCCCTTGGGCAACCGGGGTCCATACGAACTGTGCTGTGCGTGTGGTCTCACACACCCGAACCTGCGGGCACGGAGTCGGTCGCCTCCGTCCACAGATCCTGCTCGGCGCGATCCGCCTGGATCTGGCGGTACACGAGGAGCCCGCCGATGGCGGCCAGTGCGACCAGGAGAAGCTTCTTCACCGCGCGACCTCGTCTTTCGTTGACGTGAGGGACCCTATGTCGGCCGATGATACACACCGGTCGATACCGATCGGTTATCTAGCCCGCACTCGGCAACACCCCGTCCACAGGCACCGCGGGGCCCCAACTCCCGCCCCTTCACAACGAATCGCGCCCGACGTCCGTTCCCGCCCCCCGGCGGGCCGGCACCGGCCGGCAAAAGCAGCGGCCCGGCCGGAGAAATCTCCGGCCGGGCCGTGTGTGCGGTGCGGCTACCAGGACTTGAACCTGGGGCCTCTTCCTTATCAGGGAAGCGCTCTAACCGTCTGAGCTATAGCCGCTCGTTCGCTGCACCGAAAGATTAGCGCACTTCAGAGGCGTTCCCAAAATCGGTTCCCGAAGCCTTGGGAACGCCCGACGCCACGCCCCACCAGGAGCGCTCACTCGTCCTCCGCGAGCGTCAGCTCCACGCCGCCCACGAAGCCCGCCGACAGGTTGTAGATGAAGGAGCCGAGGGTGGCCAGCGCGGTCGCCAGCACCACGTCGATCACCGCGATGACCGAGGTGAACAGCAGCACCCGCGGCAGCGAGAGGAACGACTGCAGGTCGAAGCCACCGCCCTCGGCGGAGCCGGTCGCCTCGCTGATCGTCTTGCCGACGGTGGAGAAGACGCCCATCGCGTCCATCACCATCCACAGGACCGCCACCGCCACCACCGTGCAGATGCCCAGCGCGATGGACAGCAGGAAGCTCACCTTCATCACCGACCAGGGGTCGGTACGCGCCACCCGGAGCCGGGCCTTACGCGTCCGCGGGGCCGTGCTGGCGCCCGTACGCGGCTTGCGCACGGCCTGCCCGGCTCCGGCCTCTCCACCGTCCGTCCGGTACGCCTGGGGCGGCTGGTACGGCTGCTGAGCGCCGCCCTGCGGCTGTCCCTGGCCGCCGCCCCGGCTCTGCGACTGGGGTTGCGGCTGGGGCTGGGGTTGCGGCTGTCGGCTGTTGGTCACGGTTCCCCCCTCGTGGGCGCCCTCGTCCCGGGTGCCGTCGGACGCGACGGAGCCACGGACGCTGCGTTCCTTTTCGGTTGACGGTTCCGCCGCGGAGTCCGATGTGACTCCCGCTTCGCCCGTCGCAGCGCCCGTGGCTCCACTCACGACCTACTCCTCGTGCTACTCCGCCGCGGGCTGCTCGCCCCCGACTGCGGTGGACCCGGACTCCTCGGCCGCGCCGGTCTCCTCGGCCCCGTCGGGCCCGTCGACCTCCTCGGCCTCACGGCCGGCCTCGGCGTTGCGCGCGATGCCGACGACGGCATCCCGCTTGCCCAGGTTGATCAGTTGGACGCCCATGGTGTCACGGCCGGTCTCCCGGACTTCGCTGACCCGCGTACGGATCACGCCACCGCCGAGCGTGATCGCGAGGATCTCATCGCTCTCCTCGACGACCAGCGCGCCGACCAGCGAACCCCGGTCCTCGACGATCTTGGCGGCCTTGATGCCCAGGCCACCGCGGCCCTGGACGCGGTACTCGTCGACCGGAGTGCGCTTGGCGTAGCCGCCGTCGGTCGCGGTGAAGACGAAGGTGCTCTCCCGGACCACGTTCAGCGAGAGCAGCTCGTCGCCCTCGCGGAAGCTCATGCCCTTCACACCGGAGGTGGCGCGGCCCATCGGGCGCAGCGCCTCGTCGGTCGCGGTGAACCGGATCGACTGGGCCTTCTTGCTGATCAGCAGCAGGTCATCGGACTCCGAGACCAGCTCGGCGCCGATCAGCTCGTCGTCCGTGCCGTCCTCGCGCTCGCGCAGGTTGATCGCGATCACGCCGCCGGAGCGGGGCGAGTCGTAGTCCTTGAGCGGGGTCTTCTTGACCAGACCGCCCTTGGTGGCGAGGACGAGGTAGGGCATCGCCTCGTAGTCGCGGATGGCCAGAATCTGCGCGATCTGCTCGTCCGGCTGGAAGGCCAGGAGGTTGGCCACGTGCTGGCCCCGCGCATCCCGTCCGGCGTCCGGGAGCTCGTATGCCTTGGCGCGGTAGACCCGGCCCTTGTTGGTGAAGAACAGCAGCCAGTGGTGGGTGGTGGAGACGAAGAAGTGGTCGACGATGTCGTCTTCCTTGAGCTTGGCGCCCCGCACGCCCTTGCCGCCGCGCTTCTGCGAGCGGTAGTCGTCGGTCTTCGTCCGCTTCACGTAGCCGCCACGGGTGATGGTGACGACGATGTCCTCTTCGGCGATCAGGTCCTCGATGGACATGTCACCCTCGAAGGGCACCAGCTTGCTGCGCCGGTCGTCGCCGAACTTCTCGACGATCGCGGCCAGTTCCTCGCTGATGATCTGGCGCTGCCGCTCGGGGGAGGCCAGGATCGCGTTGTACTCCCTGATCTTGCGCTGGAGCTCGTCGTGCTCAGCGGTGATCTTCTGGTGCTCCAGGGCGGCCAGCCGGCGGAGCTGCATCTCCAGGATCGCGTTGGCCTGGATCTCGTCGATCTGCAGCAGGCCCATCAGGCCCTCGCGGGCGACGTCGACCGTCTCGCTGCGCCGGATCAGCGCGATGACCTCGTCGATGGCGTCGAGCGCCTTGAGCAGACCGCGCAGGATGTGGGCCCGCTCCTCGGCCTTGCGCAGCCGGAACTTCGTCCGGCGGACGATGACCTCGACCTGGTGCGTGACCCAGTTCCGGATGAAGGCGTCCAGGGAGAGGGTGCGCGGCACGCCGTCGACCAGCGCGAGCATGTTCGCGCCGAAGTTGGTCTGCAGGTCGGTGTGCTTGTAGAGGTTGTTGAGGACGACCTTGGCGACCGCGTCCCGCTTGAGGACGATGACCAGCCGCTGGCCGGTGCGCGAGGAGGTCTCGTCGCGGACGTCCGCGATGCCGCCGACCCTGCCGTCCTTGACCAGGTCGGCGATCTTCTGCGCGAGGTTGTCCGGGTTGACCTGGTAGGGGAGTTCGGTGACCACCAGGCACTGGCGGTTCTGGATCTCCTCGACCTCGACGACCGCGCGCATCGTGATGGAGCCGCGGCCGGTGCGGTACGCCTCCTCGATGCCCTTGCGGCCCACCACCAGCGCACCGGTGGGGAAGTCGGGGCCCTTGATCCGCTCGATCAGGGCGTCCAGCAGCTCCTCGCTGGACGCCTCCGGGTGGGCCAGCGCCCACTGCGCGCCCTCGGCGACCTCGCGGAGGTTGTGCGGCGGGATGTTGGTGGCCATGCCGACCGCGATGCCGGCCGAGCCGTTGATCAGCAGGTTCGGGAAGCGGGCCGGCAGGACCGTCGGCTCCTGGTTACGGCCGTCGTAGTTGTCCTGGAAGTCGACGGTCTCCTCGTCGATGTCCCGGAGCATCTCCATCGACAGCGGCGCCATCTTGCACTCGGTGTACCGCATGGCGGCGGCCGGGTCGTTGCCCGGGGAACCGAAGTTGCCGTTGGAGTCGACCAGCGGCATCCGCATCGACCACGGCTGCGCGAGGCGGACCAGCGCGTCGTAGATGGAGGTGTCACCGTGCGGGTGGTACGTACCCATGACGTCGCCGACGACGCGGGCGCACTTGTAGAAGCCCTTCTCGGGGCGGTAGCCGCCGTCGTACATCGCGTAGAGCACGCGGCGGTGCACCGGCTTGAGACCGTCGCGGACGTCGGGCAGCGCACGCGAGACGATGACGGACATCGCGTAGTCGAGGTAGGAGCGCTGCATCTCCGTTTCGAGCCCGACGGGCTCGACGCGCATCCCGCCGGCGTTGACGGTGGCGGGCGCGCCCTCGGCGGTCACGCCGTCCGGGGTCACAGGGGGGTTCTCGTCGGCCATGGTGGTTCAAAGTCCTTTCGAGCTGCGGCTGGTGTGCGGGCCGACAGGGCTCAGATGTCGAGGAAACGGACGTCCTTGGCATTGCGCTGGATGAACGAACGGCGCGCCTCGACGTCCTCGCCCATGAGGACGGAGAACAGGTCGTCCGCGCGGGCCGCGTCGTCCAGCGAGACCTGGCCGAGCACCCGGTGGTCGGCGTCCATGGTCGTCACGCGCAGCTCCTCGGCGTTCATCTCGCCGAGACCCTTGAACCGCTGGATGGAGTCCTCGCGGATCCGCTTGCCGTTCTGCTTGCCGCGCTCGATCAGCGCGTCCCGCTCCGGGTCGGAGTAGGCGTACTCGAAGTCGTCCCGACCCCACTTGATCTTGTACAGCGGCGGGCGGGAGAGGTAGACGTGCCCGGCCTCGACCAGCGGCCGCATGAAGCGGAACAGGAAGGTCAGCAGCAGGGTGTTGATGTGCTGGCCGTCGACGTCGGCGTCCGCCATCAAGATGATCTTGTGGTACCGGAGCTTCTCGATGTCGAAGTCCTCATGGACCCCGGTGCCGAAGGCCGAGATCAGCGCCTGGACCTCGTTGTTCTGCAGGATCTTGTCAACCCTGGCCTTCTCGACGTTCAGGATCTTGCCGCGGATCGGGAGGATCGCCTGGTACTCCGGGTTACGGCCGGACTTGGCCGAGCCGCCGGCGGAGTCACCCTCGACGATGAAGATCTCGCACTTGGTCGGGTCGTTGGACTGGCAGTCGCTCAGCTTGCCGGGCAGCGACGCCGTCTCCAGCAGGCCCTTGCGGCGGGTCAGATCGCGCGCCTTGCGGGCCGCGACCCGGGCGGTGGCCGCCTGGATGCCCTTGCGGATGATGTCCGCGGCCTCGTTGGGGTTGCGGTCCAGCCAGTCGTTGAGGTGCTCGTGGACCACCTTCTGGACGAAGGTCTTCACCTCGGTGTTGCCCAGCTTGGTCTTGGTCTGGCCCTCGAACTGCGGCTCGGCGAGCTTGACCGAGATGATCGCCGTCAGACCCTCGCGGATGTCCTCACCCGTGAGGTTGTCGTCCTTCTCGCGCAGCAGCTTCTTGTCGCGCGCGTAGCGGTTGATCAGCCCGGTCAGCGCGGCGCGGAAGCCCTCCTCGTGGGTACCGCCCTCATGCGTGTGGATGATGTTCGCGAAGCTGTAGACACCCTCGCTGTACTGGGTGTTCCACTGCATCGCGAGGTCGACGGAGAGGTTCCGCTCCTTGTCCTCGGCCTCCACCGAGACCACCGTCGGGTGCACCAGCTCGCCCTTGCGGGAGTTGAGGTACTTCACGAAGTCGACGATGCCGCCCTCGTAGTGGTACCGCACCGAGAGCGGCTTGCCGTCCTCGTCCACGTGGTCCGCGCGCTCGTCCTTGAGCGAGATGGTCAGCCCCTTGTTGAGGAACGCCATCTCCTGGAAGCGCCGCGACAGCGTCTCGAAGCTGTACGTGGTGGTCTCGAAGATCTCGCCGTCGGCCCAGAACGTGACCGAGGTGCCGTGCTTGTCGGTGGCCTCGTGCTGGGCCAGCGGGGCGGTGGGCACGCCCTGCTTGTACTCCTGGGTCCAGCGGTAGCCGTCCGTGCAGATCTCGACCGCGACCCGGGTCGACAGGGCGTTCACCACGGACACGCCCACGCCGTGCAGACCACCGGAGACCGCGTACCCGCCGCCGCCGAACTTGCCGCCGGCGTGCAGCACCGTCAGCACGACCTCGACGGCCGGCTTGTTCTCGGACGGCACGATGCCGACGGGGATACCGCGACCGTTGTCGATGACCCGGACGCCCCCGTCGGCCAGGATCGTCACCTCGATGGTGTCGGCGTGGCCGGCCAGCGCCTCGTCGACGGAGTTGTCGACGACCTCCTGCACGAGGTGGTGCAGACCGCGCTCGCCCGTTGAGCCGATGTACATGCCGGGGCGCTTACGAACCGCGTCCAAGCCCTCAAGGACGGTGATCGCGCTGGCGTCGTACGACTTCTCCGCCGAGGAGTCGCCCACGGCGCCGGCCGACCCCCCCTCTTCGGTAGAAGCCATGTTGTTCTCGTTGAGGTCGCCGGAGTCGGCCACGAAGCGCCCTTTCTGGCACAGCACGAGCCCTTCCACACCTGTTGCGATCTCCCCGCGAAGGACAGGTGGGAGCGGCTCGTCGTTCGACTTGTTCCGCGAGTGGGCGGGATTGGCACCAGTCTACCGGTAGCGCCGACACTCATGGGGGTTTGCAGGCGCCTGAGTCGCCATGTGCCGCCCTGAACTGACGTCCGCCGACTCCCCATATGCGAGATGGGGGCCCAGGACGCCCACGCGGGCACTCAGCGCTTCGACATGTCAACCGCCGGCTACCGTGAGCGGAGTCTCATGCATCACACGCGTTTACAAGGTTCGTACGGGAGTGCGTTGTTTCACGTGAAACGGCCCGCGACCAGCCGAGAAAGCGCGAGAGGGGCGGTGTTTCACGTGAAACACCGCCCCTCTCCGGAATGCTCCGTCGCACGGTCGCGCTCAGCCGTAAGTGTCGCCGGGGCCCTTGCTACCCGGCGCCCGCAGCTGCCCGTACCGGCGCCCGGGACCGCCCGGCCCCAGCACCTTGATCATCTTGACCGTGCCGTGGCCCAGGTCCTGATTGAGGCGGGCCACCAGCTGAGGCGCCAGCAGCCGCAGCTGCGTCGCCCAGGCCGTCGAGTCGCACTGCACCGTCAGAACGCGGGCGTCCTCGTCGTACCGCTGCGGCTCACAGTGCTGTGCCACCTCGGGCCCCACTATCTGCGGCCAGCGGCCCATCACCCCACCGACCGCCGCCGGGGTCTCCCAGCCGCGCTCCGTGATCAGGCGGTTGATCGCAGCACCCAGCGGCAGCGGGTCCCGGCCGTCCGCCCGCGCGCCCGAGCGCAACCCACCGCGACGGGCCTGCTTCTTCTGCTGCGCGGCCGCGCCCCGAGCGCGCGCCTGCTCCTTGGCCGCGACCAGCGCCTGGCGGGCCAGGTCCACACCCGACAGCTCCGGCGTCTTGGGCCGCTCCGGCTGTGGTTCGGTCACCGGTCCGTCCTCTCTACGGTGCCGCCGGAGACCGCGTACCGCGCCCCGACCAGCACTCCCGGCACGTCGTCGGCCACCGCGGCGGTCACCAGGACCTGCTCGCCCGGTGCCACCAGCTCCGCCAACCGCTCCCGGCGCCGCGCGTCCAGCTCCGCGAAGACATCGTCGAGTACGAGCACCGGCTCATTGCCCTCGGTCCGCAGCAGCTCGTACGACGCCAGCCGCAGCGCCAGCGCGTACGACCAGGACTCGCCGTGGCTGGCATAGCCCTTCGCCGGCAACTGCCCCAGTTTCAGCAGTAGATCGTCGCGGTGCGGCCCCACCAGGGTCACCCCACGCTCGATCTCGCTCTTGCGGGCCTCGCCCAGCGCCGTCAGCAGCACGCCGTACAGCTCCTCGCGGTTCGAGGCGGCGGCCATCGCCTCGCCCGCGGAACCGCGGTACTCCAGCCCCAGCGGCCCGCCGCCCGGCGCCAGCTGCTCGTACGCCTTGTCCGCCAGCGGCCGCAGCGCCGAGATCAAGTCGAGCCGCTGGGCCAGGAGTTCGGCACCGGCGCGGGCCAGATGCTGGTCCCAGACGTCCAGCGTCGACAGGTCCATCTGCCGTCCGCCGTGGCGGCGGGCCAGCGCCGCCGTCTTCAGCAGGGTGTTGCGTTGCTTGAGGACGCGGTCGTAGTCCGCGCGCACGGCCGCCATCCGCGGCGAGCGGGCAGTGATCAGTTCGTCGAGGAACCGCCGGCGCTCGCCGGGGTCGCCCTTGACCAGCGCCAGGTCCTCGGGCGCAAACAGCACCGTCCGGACGATTCCCAGCACATCGCGCGGTCTGACCTGCGACGATCTGTTGATCCGGGCGCGGTTGGCCTTGCCCGGGTTGAGCTCCAACTCCACCAGCTGCTGTCGTTCGCCCTGGATGACGGCGGCCCGGATGATCGCTCGGTCCGCGCCCATCCGCACCAGCGGCGCGTCCGAGGAGACCCGATGGCTGCCGAGGGTGGCGAGGTAGCCGACCGCCTCGACCAGATTCGTCTTGCCCTGCCCGTTGGGTCCCACGAACGCCGTGACGCCCGGGTCGAGCGGGACCTCGACCCGGGCGTACGAGCGGAAGTCGGCGAGCGACAGATGCGATACGTGCATAGCTGGGCGCCGACCTCCCCGGCTGCTGAGCTGGTTGTACTTACTTCTTGCTCTCGACCGCGTGGCCACCGAACTGGTTGCGCAGCGCGGCGATCATCTTCATCTGCGGGGAGTCGTCCTGGCGGGACGAGAAGCGCGCGAAGAGCGACGCCGTGATCGCCGGCAGCGGCACGGCGTTGTCGATCGCGGCCTCGACCGTCCAGCGGCCCTCGCCGGAGTCCTCGGCGTAACCCCGCAGCTTGTCCAGGTGCTCGTCCTCGTCGAGGGCGTTGACCGCCAGGTCCAGCAGCCAGGAACGGATGACCGTGCCCTCCTGCCAGGACCGGAAGATCTCACGCACGTCGGTGACCGAGTCGACCTTCTCCAGCAGCTCCCAGCCCTCGGCGTAGGCCTGCATCATCGCGTACTCGATGCCGTTGTGGACCATCTTCGCGAAGTGGCCCGCGCCCACCTTGCCGGCGTGCACGGAGCCGAACTCGCCCTCCGGCTTGAGGGCGTCGAAGATCGGCTGCACCTTGGCGACGTTCTCCGCGTCACCGCCGTACATCAGCGCGTAGCCGTTCTCCAGGCCCCAGACGCCGCCAGAGACGCCGCAGTCCACGAAGCCGATGCCCTTGGCAGCCAGCTCCTCGCCGTGCTTCTCGTCCTCGGTCCAGCGGGAGTTACCGCCGTCCACGACGAGGTCGCCGGGCGAGAGCAGCTCGGCCAGCTCGTCGATCGTCGACTGGGTGGCGGCGCCGGCCGGGACCATGACCCAGACCACCCGCGGACCCTTGAGGCTGTCCACAAGCCCCTTGAGGCTGTCCACATCGGCCAGGTCGGGGTTGCGGTCGTATCCGATGACGGTGTGGCCGGCGCGGCGAATGCGCTCGCGCATGTTGCCGCCCATCTTGCCGAGACCGACGAGACCGAGCTCCATCACAGACCCTCTTTGCACATAGTCGTTGCTCTTCGTACCCGGGTCCGAGCCTACGCCCGAGACCCCGTGCACAGCTGTGGGCTCAGCCGCTCATCAGGGCCTGTCAGCCAGTCGCCGCAAGGGCCCCGGCACACGGCCGGGGCCCGCTCGGTACGAAAGCCGTCCGGCCGCGTCAGCCCGAGAGGCGGACCGGCATGATCAGGTACTTGTAGGCGTCGTCAGCCTCGGCGTCCTTGGCGGGGCGGCCGCTCAGCAGCGCCGGCTTGGTCGACGTGGTGAACGCCAGCTGCGCCACCGGGGAGTCGATGGCCGACAGGCCCTCCAGCAGGAAGCCGGGGTTGAAGGCGATCGAGATGTCGTCGCCGTCCAGGTCGGCGTCGACCCTTTCCACAGCCTGTGCATCGTCGCTGGAGCCGGCCTCCAGGATCAGTACGCCCTGCTCGAAGCTCAGCCGCACCGGGGTGTTCCGCTCGGCGACCAGAGCCACCCGCTTGACGGCCTCGACGAAGGGGGCGGTCTCGATCACGGCGACGGAGTTGAACTCGGTCGGGAAGAGCGTCCGGTACTTCGGCAGGTCGCCCTCGAGCAGACGGGTCGTGGTCCGCCGGCCGGCGCCCTCGAAACCGATCAGGCCCTCGCCCTGCCCGGAGCCGGACAGCGCCAGCGTGACGGTGTCGCCGCTGCTCAGGGACTTGGCGGTGTCCAGCAGCGTCTTGGCCGGAACCAGGGCGACCGCGGAGGTGTCGGGGCTCTCCGGCTTCCACAGGAACTCGCGGACCGCGAAGCGGTAGCGGTCGGTGGAGGCCAGGGTGACGGTGTCGCCCTCGATCTCGATCCGCACACCGGTGAGCACCGGGAGCGTGTCGTCACGACCGGCGGCGATGGCCACCTGGGCGGCAGCGGCCGCGAAGACCTCGGCGGAGACGGTGCCGGTGGCGGTGGGCATCGCCGGCAGGGACGGGTACTCCTCCACAGGCAGGGTGTGGAGGGTGAAGCGGGAGGAGCCGCAGACCACGGTCACCCGTACACCGTCGGTGGAAATCTCCACCGGGCGGTTGGGGAGCGCACGGCAGATGTCGGCGAGCAGCCGGCCGGAGACGAGGACGGTGCCCTCTTCTTCCACATCGGCTTCCACCGAGACCCGAGCCGAGACCTCGTAGTCGAAGCCCGAGAGGCTCAGTGCGCCGTTGTCCGCCTTCAGCAGCAGGCCCGCGAGGACGGGCACCGGCGGACGGGCCGGGAGGCTCTTGGCCGCCCAGGCCACTGCCTCCGCGAGTACATCGCGCTCCACCCGGATCTTCACCGGAAACCGCCTCCTGCTGTTGCTGGCTCTCGCCCTGCTGGCTCTTCGTCGTCGGCTGGGTTGCCGGAGACCAGTCTGACGCACGCCGCCGACAGTCGGTGCGGCTCGGGGTCAAGTCGACTCGACCGGGGCGACGGGCTCCGGAGCCGAGTTGTGCACAGGGCCCGATTCGAAGCGCATTCCCCGGTAGATATCCGTGGTCGTAGTAGTAGGCCCTGTGGAAACCGTGGACAACTGACTTTGCGCAGGTCAGCGCCGATTTTTTGTCCACCGCCCCTGTGGGTTGAAGCCGTGGATAAGTGGGCCTGGCTGTGGACCGCGAGAAGTTCTGCACACCCCATGCACAGGGCCAGGGCACTTCTCCCCAGTGCCGTCCCCAGGTTTACCCACGTTCCCCACAGCCCAACCCACCACCTTGGTGTGACCGCTTTCACTCGGCGTGGTGAGGGCGGGTGTTGCGTTGCCGAACAGTGGACAGCGGTGTGGAGAAGCTGGAGATCGCTGGGGACAACAGCCCTTCACCTGTGGGCAGCCGGTGGACAAGTTCTCGACACCCCTGTGGATGAATCCTCTGTCCACAGCCTGTGGATTGCGGTTGGCCACAATTCCACATGCGGTTGACCTCGTCCGATGGTCCGTCAGCGGACCGGCCTGTGGATCCCACAGGGATAACTTTCCTCTCCCCAGGTTGTGGACGGAAGATTCTTGCCCAATCTGTGGAGAGAGGCCGTGACCTCGCCAGGAATCGAACAGAGCCGGCGCGCTCCACAGGTTTGGGAAGACGGCGGAGGGTGCGTACGACCCGTCGACCGGCCGGCGATCCGACCCGAAACCCGCTCCGCGACGGCTCCGCGCGGTCCGCGGACGTGCCGTGGGGCGGTCCCCGGACGCCTCCTTGGCCCCGTACGCCGAAGGGCGCCCCGGGAGCGGATCCCGGGGCGCCCTGGTGGCGGTGGCGGCCGGCGGCAGGCCGCTCGTCAGCCGTTCTTGATGCGGTTGGTCAGTTCGGTGACCTGGTTGTAGATGGAGCGCCGCTCGGCCATCAGCGCGCGGATCTTGCGGTCGGCGTGCATGACGGTGGTGTGGTCGCGGCCGCCGAACTGCGCGCCGATCTTCGGCAGCGAGAGATCGGTGAGCTCCCGGCACAGGTACATCGCGATCTGGCGGGCCGTCACCAGCACCCGGCTGCGCGAGGAGCCGCACAGGTCGTCGACGGTCAGCCCGAAGTAGTCGGCGGTCGACGCCATGATCGCCGTCGCGGTGATCTCCGGCGCGGCGTCCTCGCCCCCGGGGATCAGGTCCTTCAGCACGATCTCGGTGAGCCCGAGGTCCACCGGCTGCCGGTTGAGCGACGCGAACGCGGTGACCCGGATCAGCGCGCCCTCCAACTCGCGGATGTTGCGCGAGATCCGGGACGCGATGAACTCCAGCACCTCCGGCGGCGCGTTCAGCTGCTCCTGCACCGCCTTCTTGCGGAGGATCGCGATCCGGGTCTCCAGCTCCGGCGGCTGGACGTCGGTGATGAGACCCCATTCGAAGCGGTTGCGCAGCCGGTCCTCCAGGGTGACCAGCTGCTTCGGCGGCCGGTCACTGGAGAGCACGATCTGCTTGTTCGCGTTGTGCAGGGTGTTGAAGGTGTGGAAGAACTCCTCCTGCGTCGACTCCTTGCTCGCCAGGAACTGGATGTCGTCGACGAGCAGGATGTCCATGTCGCGGTAGCGCTTGCGGAACGCGTCCGCCTTGCCGTCGCGGATGGAGTTGATGAATTCGTTGGTGAATTCCTCGGAGCTCACGTACCGCACCCGGGTGCCGGGATAGAGGCTGCGGGCGTAGTGCCCGATGGCGTGCAGCAGGTGGGTCTTGCCCAGACCCGACTCCCCGTAGATGAAGAGCGGGTTGTACGCCTTGGCCGGTGCCTCGGCGACCGCGACCGCCGCGGCGTGCGCGAAGCGGTTGGAGGCGCCGATGACGAAGGTGTCGAAGAGGTACTTCGGGTTCAGTCGCGCGGTCGGTTCGCCGGGGCCGGTCGCCGGTGCGGGCTGCGCGGCGAGCGGACCGGGGGCACCACTGGGCGCCGGCAGCGGGGACCCGGGACCGCCCGGCCGACCACCGGGACCGGGGGGCGGAAGCTCGGGGAGGTCGCGGCGCTGCTGGTCGTACGGGGAGCGCGGACCGTCCGAGGGGCGTGGCCCGCCGCGGTCGGGCCCCTGCGCGCGGTAGTCGTTCTGGCGCTGCTGGAGATGGGCGGGCGGCGAGGCGCCGTACGGCTCGCGCCACTGCTCCGTGGACGTCTCACGGTCGGGGTAGCCGCTGAGGTGCTGCTGCTGCCAGCCGTACTCCTCGCGCGGGCCGACCGCGTCGGTGCGGGAGTGCTGCGGCCACGCCCCGGGCTCGTGCCGGGGCTGTGAGTAGTCGGGGTACGCGGGGCGGACGCTGGGCAGGTCATCGCCCTGGTGCCCGTAGCCCTGCCGGGAGTCGTGCCGCCCGTCGTAGCCGTCGTACGCGTCGTGCTGCGCGGACTGGTGCTGGGCCGGCGGGTGCTGGGCGTGCTGCTGCGGCGGCGCGGACGACTGGGCCGGCGGCTCCTCGGAGGAGTCGTCCACGGTGATCGCGATCCGGATCGGCCGGCCGCACTCGTGGCTGAGGGCTTCCCCGATCAGCGGCGCCAGCCGGCCTTCGAGCACGCCCTTGGCGAACTCGTTGGGCACGGCGAGCAGTGCGGTGTCCGCGACCAGCGCCAGGGGCTGGGTCCGCTTGAGCCAGTCCTGGTCCTTGGGCTTCAGGCCGTCGGCCTCCGCCCGCAGGAGGTGATCGAGTACACGTGGCCACACTGCGGCAAGATCGGCAGGTACATCAGCCACAGGGCACGCTCTCTCACAGTCCCACGAATGTGTGATTCTCAGGACGGGCGGGAAGGAATTGGAGTTCAGCCACGGTAGTCAGGGCGGGCCTGGGGATTCAAGTTGTTGTCCACAGGCTGTGCATAGTGTGTCCTGATGGAGGCTCTCCGCACCGTTCGGGAGCTGGTTTGACCGGATGGCGTAGCCCCGCGTACCGTGACCAGGTCGAGTTGTCGATGGCTGCTGCCGCCTGCCTCCGATGGGCAAAGATCGCGTTCTCGTGGTCGTGTAGCGGTGCACTCGGGCGTGGCGAGCTACTCGTGGGCGCACGGTGACAGCTAGTCGACGCCCCACAAATCTGTCTCTCTGAGACAACAAGTTTCTTGGAGCCCCCGAGTGAGCAAGCGCACCTTCCAGCCGAACAACCGCCGTCGTGCGAAGACCCACGGCTTCCGTCTGCGCATGCGGACCCGCGCCGGCCGCGCGATCCTGGCGACGCGCCGCAGCAAGGGCCGCGCCCGCCTGTCGGCCTGAGCAGCCAGACCTAGGTCCATGACGTGCTGCCTACCGAAAATCGGCTGAGGCGGCGCGAGGACTTTGCGACCGCGGTACGCCGGGGACGCAGGGCCGGGCGCCCGCTCCTTGTCGTGCATTGTCGTAGCGGCGTAACGGACCCGCACGCGTCGGGGGAACGTGTTCCCCCGACGCGTGCGGGTTTCGTCGTGAGCAAGGCCGTTGGCGTTGCGGTCGTCCGCAACAAGGTCCAGCGGCGGCTCCGCCATCTCATGCGCGACCGGCTGGACCGGCTGCCCGCCGGTAGCCTGGTTGTCGTACGGGCCCTGCCCGGCGCGGGTGCGGCGGAGTACGACCAGCTGGCCCGCGACCTGGACGCCGCCTTGGAGCGGCTGCTGGGAGGGGCGCCGAAAGGCCGCAATCCCACCGGGGCGGTGACCGACGGCGGCTGCGCCGCCGGCCCCGGGAAACCCGGACGGGACCCGGGAGGGAGCGCACAGTGAAGTACCCGCTGCTGCTTTTGATCAAGATCTACCAGTGGACCATCAGCCCGCTGTTGGGCCCGGTCTGCAAGTACTACCCGTCGTGTTCGCACTATGGCTATACGGCCATCGATCGGCACGGCGCGGTGAAGGGGACTGCGCTGACCGCCTGGCGCATTCTGCGGTGCAACCCGTGGTCGCTCGGTGGCGTCGACCACGTCCCTCCCCGGAAGCGTCCGGTTTGGCATCAGCGGCTGAGGAGCCGCCTGGGCGGGCCCACCGTCCCTGAGCCTGTCGCCCAGCCCGAGACTCAGCCCAACGCCCAAGGAGCCTGATTCGTGGACACGATCCTCGGTCCTCTTTATTACGCAGTTTCCTGGATCATCGTCCAGTTCCACTCGTTCTACAGTTTGGTCTTTGATCCGAACAGTGGAGCTGCGTGGGGTCTGTCCATCGTCTCGCTGGTGGTGCTGATCCGTATCTGCCTGATCCCGCTCTTCGTGAAGCAGATCAAGTCGACGCGGAACATGCAGGCGCTCCAGCCGAAGATGAAGGCGATCCAGGAGCGTTACAAGAGCGACAAGCAGCGCCAGTCCGAAGAGATGATGAAGCTCTACAAGGAGTCGGGCACCAACCCGCTCTCGAGCTGTCTCCCGATCCTGGCGCAGTCTCCGTTCTTCATCTCCCTGTACCAGGTCCTCAGCCACATCGCGCAGAACAAGACCGTCGGCTTCATCGACCCGACGCTGCTGGCGAGCGCGCAGAAGGCGCACATCTTCGGTGCGCCGCTCGCGGCGAAGTTCATGGACAGCGCGGCGAAGATCCAGAGCCTCGGCGCATCGGTGACCGACGTCCGCGTGGTCACGGTCATCATGATCGTCCTGATGTCGGCGTCGCAGTTCTACACCCAGCGCCAGCTGATGACGAAGAACGTCGACCTGACGGTGAAGACGCCGTTCATGCAGCAGCAGAAGATGCTGATGTACGTCTTCCCGGTCATGTTCGCCGTCTTCGGCATCAACTTCCCCGTCGGTGTTCTCGTCTACTGGCTGACCACCAACGTGTGGACCATGGGTCAGCAGATGTTCGTCATCCGCCGCAACCCCACCCCGGGCAGCAAGGCGTTCACCGAGCGTCAGGAGCGGCTGCGCGCCCAGGGCAAGCTGGTTGAGAGCCCCGCCGAGGTCGCGGCGAAGCAGGCCGCCGAGGAGGCGCGCCAGAACCGCCAGCAGCCCAAGCGGCAGACGAAGGCCAAGCGTCAGACCGGCACGGCCGCCGGTGCCCCGAGCACTTCCGCGCAGAACCGCACGCGGGCGAGTTCGTCGGCGTCTGACACCGAGGCTTCGCAGGACGACCAGGGGAAGGGCGGTACGCCTGGCAAGGGTGGCGCCTCCGGATCCCGTAACACCAAGTCCGGGCAGCGCAAGGGCCAGCAGCGCCCCAAGCACCCGTCCAAGAAGTAAGAAGGAGTCCTTACGTGACGGACACGACCCCTGGCACCAAGGGCGCCGACACCCTGAGCCGCCTGGAGCAGGAAGGCGAGATCGCCGCCGACTACCTCGAAGGTCTGCTGGACATCGCGGACCTCGACGGTGACATCGACATGGACGTCGAGGCGGATCGCGCCGCGGTGTCGATCATCGGCGAATCGACCAGCCGTGACCTGCTGAAGCTGGTGGGCCGGGACGGTGAGGTGCTGGAGGCGCTGCAGGAGCTGACGCGCCTCGCGGTGCACCGCGAGACCGGCGACCGCAGCCGTCTGATGCTGGACATCGCCGGCTTCCGGGCGCGTAAGCGCGAGGAACTCGCCAAGGTCGGCGCGAGTGCGGCGGAAGAGGCCAAGAGCACCGGGCAGCCGGTGAAGCTCGACCCGATGACGCCGTTCGAGCGCAAGGTCGTGCACGACGCGGTGGCCGCGGCCGGTCTGCGCAGCGAGTCCGAGGGCGAGGAGCCCCAGCGCTGCGTGGTTGTGCTCCCGGCCTGACGCTTCGCGCTCAGTCTTTCTTTGGCCCCGTCTGCTCGCAGGCGGGGCCAAAACTTGTCAGCCTTCTGTGTTATCCCCGGTCGTAGCGCCGGGTTCCCGGCAGGAAAAGCAGTCCAGAGGAAGGGGCGGTTCCCGTGACCGAGGCATCAGCGGAGCTCCCTCCCGCGCCGAAAACGGCGCAGGAGGTATTCGGCGAGCGCTTTCCGGAGGCCGTACGGTACGGCGAACTGCTCGCCGATGTGGGCGTGAAGCGTGGGCTGATCGGTCCGCGCGAGGTGCCGCGGCTGTGGGAGCGGCATCTGCTGAACTGCGCGGTGCTCTCCGAAGTGGTTCCCGAGGGTGTCTCGGTGTGTGATGTGGGTTCGGGGGCCGGGCTGCCCGGCATCCCGTTGGCGCTGGTGCGCCCGGACCTCAAGATCACGCTCCTGGAGCCGCTGCTGCGGCGGACGAACTTCCTTCAGGAGGTCGTCGAGCTGCTCGGGCTGGACCACGTCACGGTCGTGCGGGGCCGCGCGGAAGAGGTCATGGGCAAGCTGCCACAGGTGCACGTGGTGACCGCGCGGGCCGTCGCGCCGCTCGACCGGCTGGCCGGTTGGGGAGTGCCGCTGCTGCGTCCCTACGGCGAGATGCTGGCGCTCAAGGGCGACACCGCGGAGGAAGAGCTGAAGGCAGCCCGTGCTGCGCTGAGCAAGCTCGGCGTGGTGGATACGTCGATCGTGCACGTCGGTGAGGGCGTGGTGGATCCGCTGTCGACCGTGGTGCGTGTCGAGGTGGGCGAGAGCCCCGGCGGGGTGCGTTTCGCCGCGAAGCGGGCGAAGGCGGCTCGTGCGAGCCGGGCGTCGAGGGGTCGCCGGCGCTGATGGCGCGATGCGGGAGGAATCCTGGCCGGCTTCTCCGCGGTGGGCGCAGCCGTCCGCGGAATAGCGGATAGGGCGAATTTCGCAGGTGCCACATAAAGCCACAAGACGGAGTGTCGCGGCTTAATCGGACGCGGCGCTGGCATCGTGTTTCACGTGAAACGTCGTTCTCTGCTGCAAGGGATCATCGGCCGCGGTCGTGCGGCTGCCACGCCGCACGACCGGAAACCCACACGGGTCACGAAAGTATCCACAGAAGCGGGTTCATCCACAGGAGAACGGACCTCACTGGTTCGCGATACCGAAAGCATGGCAGGCTCTCACCATTGTGAGCCTGATGTCGAGGAGAGTGAATCCTTGCGGTCCGACGCCAACATCGCGGGACCGATGACCGATCCGGTCCCCGGTCCCCGCAACGAGTCGTTCGGGGACGACGTTTCACGTGAAACGCCGCCCCTGATGGACAACACACCGGTAGGTCGCGCAGCGCAGCTGGCGGTAGGGGCCATGGGCCGCGCAGGCGAGGGGCTGCCCCGTCCCGAAGCGACCCGCGTCATGGTGGTCGCCAATCAGAAGGGCGGGGTCGGCAAGACCACCACCACCGTGAACATTGCGGCGTCGCTGGCGCTGCACGGAGCCCGGGTGCTGGTGATTGACCTCGACCCGCAGGGCAATGCGTCGACGGCCCTGGGGATCGACCATCACGCCGACGTGCCGTCCATCTACGACGTGCTGGTCGAGAGCAAGCCACTCTCCGACGTCGTGCAGCCGGTGGTCGAGGTGGAGGGGCTCTTCTGCGCGCCCGCCACCATCGATCTGGCCGGTGCCGAGATTGAGCTGGTCTCGCTGGTGGCCCGCGAAAGCCGGCTGGACCGCGCCATCAAGGCGTATGAACAGCCGCTGGACTACATCCTCATTGACTGCCCGCCCTCGCTCGGCCTGCTGACCGTCAATGCGTTGGTTGCCGGTGCCGAGGTGCTGATTCCGATCCAGTGTGAGTACTACGCGCTGGAAGGTCTGGGGCAGTTGCTGCGGAACGTTGAACTGGTGCGGGGGCATCTCAACCCCAAGCTCCATGTCTCGACGATCCTGCTCACCATGTATGACGGACGTACCCGTCTTGCCTCGCAGGTCGCCGACGAGGTGCGCAGCCACTTCGGCAATGAGGTGCTCCGGACGAGCATCCCCCGCTCGGTCCGCATCTCGGAGGCACCCAGCTATGGGCAGACGGTGCTCACCTATGACCCGGGATCCAGTGGCGCACTCTCGTATCTCGAAGCGGCCCGAGAGATCGCGCTGCGGGGGGCGGCGCACCCCGGGGAGCAGGGCCTGAGTGTGAACTACCAAGCACAGCACAGCATCTCGGAGGGGACTCAGTGAGTGAACGACGTAGGGGGCTGGGCCGAGGGCTCGGTGCACTGATCCCCGCCGCACCGCAGAGCACGGACCAGTCCGGGCCGCTGGTGGGAAGGGGAACCACGTCACCGTCGTCCGTACCGGTTCTGGCTCCGGATCGCGGAGTGGCGGCCGCCAAGGTGGCCTCGCTGCCCACGCCCGGTGTTTCACGTGAAACAGAAGCTCCGACGGACGCGGAGCATACGAGCGGTCTCCCGGCTGAGGTGGCTGGCGCGTACTTCGCCGAGGTGCCGCTGGACGCGATCCGGCCGAATCCGCGGCAGCCGCGCGAGGTTTTCGACGAGGACGCTCTCGCCGAACTGGTCACCTCCATCAAGGAGGTGGGCCTGCTCCAGCCGGTGGTGGTCCGCCAGACGGCACCGGGGAGCTATGAGCTCATCATGGGTGAGCGGCGCTGGCGAGCCTGCCGGGAAGCCGGGCTGGAGAAGATCCCCGCGATCGTGCGGGCCACGGAAGACGAGCGGCTGCTGCTCGACGCGCTGCTGGAGAATCTGCACCGGGCACAGCTGAATCCGCTGGAAGAGGCCGCTGCCTACGACCAGTTGCTGCAGGACTTCAAGTGCACCCATGACGAGCTGGCCGACCGGATCGGGCGTTCACGTCCGCAGGTCACCAACACACTGCGGCTGTTGAAGCTGTCGCCGTCGGTGCAGAAGCGGCTCGCGGCCGGGGTGCTCTCCGCGGGGCATGCTCGGGCTCTGCTCTCGGTGGAGGATTCGGAGGAGCAGGACAACCTGGCGCGCCGCATCGTGGCGGAGGGGCTGTCGGTCCGTTCCGTCGAGGAGATCGTGACGCTCATGGGGGCGAGCCTCAAGAGTGCCGGCAAGGCGAAGAAGCCCCGGGCGGGGGCTCGGGTGTCCCCCGCGCTCACCGGTCTTGCCTCCCGGCTGTCCGACCGCTTCGAAACCCGGGTGAAGGTCGATCTTGGTCAGAAGAAGGGGAAGATCGTCGTCGAGTTCGCCTCCATGGACGACCTGGAGCGCATCCTCGGCACCCTTGCTCCGGGCGAGGGTCCCGTCCTGGGAAGCGCTTCGGCCGACGAGAGTGGCGAAGAGCAGTGAGCTGACGTGTATGGCTCGTGGGCGAGCCGTGTTCCGGAACCGATACCGGAACACGGCTCGCCCTTTGCTTTCTGGCAGTACCCGCGCCCATACAGGGTGGATACGATGCGATCGGGTATGGCACGCATCCACGTGGAGAGACCTCACATCGAGGAGAAGGCCATGCGATCAGTGAGCCGCACTGGACTGCTGGCGGCGGGGTTCGGCCTCGCAGCCCTCGGAGGGTTCGTTGGTGGTCTGCTCAGGGAGCAGGTGGCGCTGACAGCGCTGCGTGGTGCGGCAGGCGAGGGAAGCGAGGACCTGGTTCCATGGGCCGTCGGCTCGTACCGCTCACGCTGGACAACCTTCCGGATCTCCCCAAGCGCTGTCGCTCCTGCGTCTTCTGGGAGCTCGACCCCGTCAGCGGCGAGGCTGCGGTAAAGGCTGGGCGTCCCGAGCTGGAGAAGGAAGCCTGGATCTCAGCGGTGCTGCTGGAGTGGGGATCCTGCGGGCGCGTTGTCTATGTCGACGACGTGCCGGTGGGGTTCGTCATGTACGCCCCACCGGCCTACGTCCCGCGTTCCACGGCCTTCCCCACCAGCCCGGTGTCGCCGGATGCGGTGCAGTTGCTGACGGCATGGCTGACTCCTGGTTACCAGGGGCAGGGGCTGGGCCGGGTGATGGTGCAGACGGTGGCCAAAGATCTCATTCAGCGCGGCTTCAAGGCCATCGAGGCGTTCGGCGATGCTCGCTGGACCGAGCCGGCGTGTGTGCTGCCCGCCGATCATCTCCTGGCCGTGGGCTTCAAGACCGTTCGCCCGCATCCCCGTTTTCCGCGGTTGCGGCTCGAACTGCGGACCACGATCTCGTGGAAGGAAGACGTGGAGCTTGCGCTGGACCGTCTGCTTGGAGCCGTGCAGAAGGAGCCCGCGCTCCGACCGTTGTAGACGGCCCGCCGCGATGTTTCACGTGAAACATCGCCGAGTGTTTCACGTGAAACGTGACGGCGTACCTCAGGCGAGGAAGTCCGAGAGGTCGCGCTCGATGGCGGCCTTCGGCTTGGCGCCGACGATGGTCTTGACGACCTCGCCGTCCTTGTAGACGTTCATGGTCGGGATCGACATGACGCCGTACTTGGCGGTGGTCGCCGGGTTCTCGTCGGTGTTCAGCTTCGCGATGACGATCTCGTCGTGCTCGGCGGCAATGGCCTCGAGGGACGGGGCGACCTGACGGCACGGGCCGCACCAGGTGGCCCAGAAGTCCACGAGGACGGGCTTGTCGCTCTTGAGGACGACCTCTTCGAAGTTGTCGTCCGTGACGGTCACCGTGGCGCCGGCCATGGCAATCTCCTTACTGGGTGGGTGGTGGGAAAGCTGGGGTGCGCGGGTCAGGCGGACGCGGTCTTCTCGGGCTCGGCCGTGACCTCGCCGTCCGAGAGCGCCGCGAGGAACCGCTCGGCGTCGAGGGCGGAGGAGCAGCCCGTGCCGGCAGCGGTGATCGCCTGGCGGTAGGTGTGGTCGACGACATCGCCGGCCGCGAAGACGCCTGCGAGGTTCGTCCGGGTGCTGGGCGCGTCGACCTTGAGGTAACCCTCGTCGTCGAGGTTCAGCTGGCCCTTGAAAAGCTCGGTGCGCGGGTCGTGACCGATCGCGATGAAGAGGCCGGTGACCGGAAGCTCGGAGTTCTCGTCCGTCTTGACGTTTCGCAGCGTCAGACCGGAGAGCTTGTTCTCGCCGTGAATCTCGGCGACCTCGCTGTCCCACACGAACTTGATCTTCGGGTCGGCGAAGGCACGCTCCTGCATCGCCTTGCTCGCCCGCAGGGTGTCGCGGCGGTGGACGACCGTGACGGACTTGGCGAAGCGCGAGAGGAAGGTGGCCTCTTCCAGCGCGGTGTCGCCACCGCCGATAACGGCGATGTCCTGGTCCTTGAAGAAGAACCCGTCGCAGGTCGCGCACCAGGAGACGCCACGGCCGGACAGTTCGTCCTCGCGCGGCAGACCGAGCTTGCGGTGCTGAGAGCCGGTGGTGACGATGACCGCCTTGGCGCGGTGCACCGTGCCCGCGGTGTCGGTGACGGTCTTGATTTCCTCGCTGAGGTCGACCGAGACGATGTCGTCCGGCACCAGCTCGGCGCCGAAGCGTTCCGCCTGGGCGCGCATGTTGTCCATCAGATCCGGACCCATGATGCCGTCGCGAAAACCGGGGAAGTTCTCCACGTCGGTGGTGTTCATCAGCGCACCGCCGGCGGTGACGGCGCCTTCGAAGACGAGCGGCTTCAGGGACGCGCGGGCGGTGTAGAGCGCTGCGGTATAGCCCGCGGGCCCGGAGCCGATGATGATCACGTTGCGGACGTCGCTCACGGGTGTCTTCCTTGTCTCTGCCGACGGCTTGCTGGGGTCTCGGAACTCTCACCCCACCCAACGGATCCTAAGGGGCGAGCATTCCCGGAGTGCCACAGCGCACATCTCGCCGCTCAGTCTCGCTGATACGAGTGGGTCAGCAGAACCTTCCCAGGAGCCGGCGGGCTGGTCGAGATGCAGGAGGCAGTGACGACGTAAGCGGAGACGCTCTTCGGGTCCGACGGGTGCGGCAGCACCACGAGGAATGCGTCCTTGCCCTCATAGACGCTGCGGGTGGAGGCCAGCGGCTTCTCGGTGCGACCGATGCCCTGGCGCACACACGAGGGAACGGTGTCCGCCTCGCCCCGCAGCGGAGTCTCGGGGGAGCTGCGGGTGCCGATCTCCGGCGTCTGCTGTGCCTTCTTCGTGGCGAGCAGCTTGTGGACGTCCGACCCGAGCGTCGCGGCGGTCAGGCCCGCTGGGGTTCTCCCACTCACAGTGGAGGAGCTGTCCTGCTTGGTGGCCTGGACGCCGCTGGTGCCGGCGCTCTGGATGAGCAGCCCGCCCACTCCGAGTACCGCCGCTGCGGCTGCCGTGCCGAGCAGGATCCGGGGCCACCGTCGGGAGCGCGACGAACGGCGCCCCGGCGTCTGCCGGCCCGGCCCGGAAGCGCCGCGGCCCCGTCCGATCGGCGGCGCGGAGGCAGCTGCTCGGAGCGGCGTCTGCGCGCTGGTTTCACGTGAAACGGCGGCATCCGCGTTCGATGTTTCACGTGAAACCGAGCCCGGGGAGGGCGCTGTTTCACGTGAAACGAGAGGTTTACGCTCGGCAGTGGAGGAGTCCAGCAGCGCCTCAGCGGCAAGGGCTGCGTCGATGCGCTCGGCGATGTCGGCCGGCATCCGCGTCGGGCCGGGGAGCCTACCGAGAAGTCCTCGGATCTCCTCCAAAGACGCAAAGACGTCCTCGCACAGTGCGCAGCCGGCGAGATGATCCCGCAGATCCGCGGTGCGTGAGGGGGAGAGCAGCCCGTCCGTGAGATCGGAGATCTCGGAGACCTCCGGGTGCTCGCCTGCGCCGGTCGTCGACGTCACGCTCGCCCACCTCCGCCCTTCACGGCACCTGTGCCCTTCGGTCCTGCCGTCGGTGGGACGGATGTCCCCTGCGCCCGGTTCCTTCCCCCGCTCGCGGGATCGCTACCCCCGCCGTCGCCGCGCAGATGGGTGACCAAGGGCAGTAGCCGAGCTCGCCCTCGTGAGCAGCGGCTTTTCACTGTTCCGGTCGGTACACCGAGAATCTCAGCGGCCTCCGCGACGGAATATCCCTGCATGTCGACGAGTACGAGAGCGGCACGCTGCTCCTCGGGGAGGGTGCGCAGCGCTATGAGGAGTTCACGGTGCAGGTCCTGACGTTCGGCCGGGAGCGCCGCGGATTCCTCGGGTTCGAGGAGCTGCTCCAAGCGCTCGGTCTCGGCGACCGGGGAGGTGCGTCGCGAGGCGGCCTTGCGGGCCCGGTCCAGACAGGCGTTGACCGTGATGCGGTGCAGCCAGGTCGTCACGGCCGACTGGCCTCGGAAGGAGTGTGCGGCGCGATAGGCGGAGACCAACGCGTCCTGCACGGCGTCAGCCGCTTCTTCGCGATCACCGAGGGTGCGTAAAGCCACGGCCCAAAGCCGGTCACGGTGGCGCCGGACGATCTCCCCGAACGCATCGGGGTCGCCTTTCACATGCAGGGCGAGGAGATCAGCGTCGGTTGGTGTCGAAGCCTTGTCGCTGTCGGTGGACACGGGCCCCCCGGCCGTAGCTGCCTGATCTCGGTCCCATTGAAGCCCGCCGGGTGACGAATGTAAATGCTGGGAAAGGCACCTCGCCGACCGGAAACGATCTCTGCGAACCGAAGGGCGTGGGTACGGGCGCCGGCCTCTCGGCCGATCGACCTCCGTACCCACGCCCTTGTCGGACGGCGTGCGTGCTCAGCTGGTGAAGGAAACCTCGGTTACGCCCTGCTTGTAGCCGGGGCCGCTGTAGGTGTCCTGCAGCGAATAGGGCATCGCGGTGATCCACACGACGACGTAGCGAGCCTTCGCCGGTGTTTTGAGCGTGACCTTGGCGGTGCTTCCCGAGGTCTTGGCCGTACCGAGCTCCTGCATGGAGCTCAGCGGCTCGGTCGGTGAGAGGGAATCGGCGGCGTAGAGCGTCACCGTCGTGTGGTCACCGATGTAGTGCAGCCCAATGGAAGCGGTGCTTATCTGCTGCTTCGAGCCGAGGTCGTAGACCAGCCCGACGCCCTTCTTGAAGGCCGGATTCAGATTGGGGCCCTCGTGATAGCTCTTGCTGCGCCAGTACGTCGCGGGGTCCCCGTCGTAGGTGTCCCGTGCCTCGTCGGGGTGCTGCGGCTGGCCGTCCGGGTAGTACTCCGCGCCGTCCACGATCTTGATCGTCTTGCCGTCGGGCCTCTTGGCGCCCCCGCCGGTGGTCTGCGAGTTCCCCTGGGTGTCCTGGTCGCCCTCCCGCTTGAGCAGGGTGTCCGCCAGTTGCCAGCTGCCCAGGCCCAGCGCCGCGATCAGCAGTGCGGAAACCGACCACTTCAGCGCCTTGCCAGTACGGCTCTGGAGCGGGGGCGGCGGCGGGACGACGGGCTGCGTCGCCTGCACCGACTGGCCGTTGTGGGCCCGCTGCTGGCCGTAGGAGCCCTTCTGGAAACCCGTGCGCTGGTACGGCGGCGGGGTCGAGAACGCGGTCTCCGGAGGACGGATGCGCGGCATTGCGGCGACCGCCTTGGCCAGTTCCTCCGGCGTGGTGCACGGCGGCTCCTGGCGGGACGCGGTGGCCCCGTCGTTGACCAGTGCCCGCATGGCGAGCTCGGACAGCCCCCGGTGCACGCCCGCGCGCACCTGGTCCGGTGCGATCAGGCCGACGCCCTTGGGCAGACCGGCGAGGCCGTAAGCGTCGTTCTCGTACGGCCAGCGCTGGGTGAGGGCGGCGTACAGCAACGCGCCGATCGCCTCGGTGTCCGTGCGCTGCGGGTGCTCGCAAGTGATGCCGCGCAGCGCCGCCATGACGGCGAGGCCGCGGATGCGGTACTGCCCGGATTCCGTGCGCAGCACCGAGCCGGGGGTGAGCCGCAGATGGGACAGGCCCTCGCGGTGGGCGGCGGCCATGGCCTGGGAGACCTGGCTGACCAGCTGGTAGGCGTCGTGGGGTTCGAGCGGACCGTTGGCGAGGACCGTGGCCAGCTCGGTGGCGTCCGGCAGCCACTCGTGGACGACGTAGACCAGGTCGTTGTCCTCGACGGCGTCGAGGACCTGGACGAACCGGGGGTCGCCCAGGAGTGCGGAGGCCCGGGCGGCCGAGAGCACCGGACGGGCCCTGGGGTGGTCCGCGGGGAGGATGTGCACGCCGACGGCCCGCCGCAGCTTTTCGTCGACGGCGCGCCAGCTGCTGAATCCGTCCAGACGGGTGACGCACTCCTCAAGTCGATAACGTCTGGCGAGCTTATGGCCGCTGTGGAGTTCCGGCGGCTTGGAATCGGTCGCCTCGGCACGCTCGTCTTCAGTGCGTGCGGTGTCCTTTTCCTTGCTGGATACCTTCTCGGCCTCCGCACCGTCGTCCGTGGCCCGACCCGCCTTGGCGGTCAGCGGCTCCTCGCCGCTCGTGTCGGCCACGTCGACGGCAGCCGTGCTCCGTTCCGCCACCGTCGTTCCTGCCTCCCCATCCGTTGCAGGCTCAATGAGCCAAGACAATTGTGCCCACAGTCCGCCACTATGCACGACACACGGTGGCAGTCGATGGTTGTGCCCGGTCAGCGTCCCAGCTTGGATCTGACCATGCCGACCAGGGCGTTCAGCTCCTCGATCCGCATTTTTCGGGCGGCGAGGTAGAAGACGGCCAGAAGTGCGGCGGCGCCGCCGACGAGCGCGGCGAGCGATCCGACGAGCCCGGTGCCCAGTGCCTGCATCAGGACGTACACCAGGGCGCCGGAAACGATCGTGGCGGGGATGCTGGCGCCGGCGAGCCGGGCGTAGGTCCGCACCACGTGTGAGGTGTCCAGGTCGCCGTCCATCCGCTTACTCAGGCGGCGCCAGGCGACGCCGACGCCGATGACGTAGGCGAGGCCGTAGGACGCTGCCATGCCCACCACGGCCCAGCGGGCGGGCAGGAGCAGGAAGCAGAGGGCGGAGGCCGCGGCGTTGACGCCGGCGACGATCACCGTGTTGTAGAAGGGCGTCCGGGTGTCCTCGTACGCGTAGAAGGCGCGCAGGACGACGTACTGCACCGAGAACGGGATCAGGCCCACGCCGAAGCCCATCAGCATGTAGCCCATCGGGATACCGGCGCCGGACGAGCCGTAGACCAGCGTGCACAGCGGAATGCCGAGGGAGAGGAACCCGAACGAGATCGGGACGATGGCCACGGCCGAGGTGCGCAGGCCCTGGGAGATGTCGTCCCGGACCGCTCCGGTGTCGCCGTCGTGGGCGGAGCGCGCGAGCCGGGGCAGCAGTGCGGCCATGACGGAGACGGTGATGATCGCCTGCGGCATGTTCCAGATCAGCTGGGCGCTGGCGTACGAGATGAAGCCGGTGCCTGGGTGGCCCTGCCGGTCCGCGGTGTTTCCGGCCCAGGTGGAGAGCTGGGTGACGACCAGGACACCCGCCTGGTTGGCGAGGACGAACAGCACCGTCCACTTGGCGAGCTTGGCGGCCTTGCCCAGGCCGTGGCCGCGCCAGTCGAACCGGAGCCGCAGCTTGAAGTCGGCGTCACGCAGGTACGGGATCATCGCCAGCGCCTGGACCACCAGGCCCAGGAGGGTGCCGATGCCGAGCAGCCGGATGCCCTGGTCGGGGATCGTGGTGACGCCGATGTGGGAGGTCTTCGCCGTGCCGTAGACCCAGATGAACAGGCCGAAGGTGGCGATCATGACGATGTTGTTGAGGACCGGGGTCCACATCATCGCGCCGAAGCGGCCGCGGGCGTTGAGGATCTGGCCCATGACGACGTGCAGGCCCATGAAGAAGATCGTGGGCACGCAGTAGCGGGTGAAGGCAACCGCGACCTCGTTGGCCGCGGGATCGCGGGAGATGTCGAACGAGACCAGTTTCACCAACAGTGGTGCGGCGAACACCGCCAGTACCGTCAGGACGCCCAGGACGACGATGACCAGGGTGAGCAGCCGGTTGGCGTAGGCCTCGCCGCCGTCGTCGTCCTCCTTCATCGCGCGGACGAGCTGCGGGACGAAGACGGAGTTCAGACCGCCGCCGATGGTCAGGATGAAGATCATCGTTGGCAGCTGGTAGGCGACCTGCCAGGAGTCACCGAGGACCGCGCCGCCGAGCGCCGCGACGATCAGCGCCGAGCGGACGAAGCCGGTGAGCCGGGACACCATCGTGCCGGCGGCCATCACCGCGCTGGACTTCAGCAGTCCCGAGGCGCGGCCCCCGGACTGCTTGCCGGCCGCCGCCACCGGGGCGGGCTCCGGCTCGGGCTCGGGCTCTTCGATGAGCTGCTGTGCCACCGGCTCCGGGCCGGGGGCCGCCAGCGGTGCCTGCGGGGCCACGGGGGCCGGTGCGGGGTGCGACGGCTGGTAGGGCTGCTGCTGGTCCCGGAAGAGATGGGCGAACGCATCCCGCTCGGGGCGCTCGTCGGCACCCTGGGCCATCAGCGCGTCGCCGCCGGCGAACTGCACCGTCGCGTCGGGCTCGCCGTACGAAAGATTGTGGGTCGGGCCCTGCGGCCCGGCCGGTGCGGGCGTGGGCCACTGCTGCGCGGCGGGGGTGTGCTGCGGGTACTGCGGACCGGGCGGCTGCTGGTAGAGGGGGTGCGCGGGCTGTCCCGGGGCTGGCGGGGGCGCGGCCTGGTCGTAGCGAGGCTCGGTGGTCGGAGCCTGGCCGGTCGGGGCTGGTGACGGGTACAGGTCGTTGCGGTAGGCGTCCTGGACGTGTTGGTCCTGGTCCCCGGGCAACGGCGGCGTCGGAGGGACCGCCCCCGAGGGATCGCCATGGGCGCCCCGGCTGCGGTCACCGTCATACGGCGCATTCATCGCTGCCCCACCTCATCTGTCGCCGGCCATCCGGCTCCGTCGCCTATCAACGGTCCACTTTCTCACCTGAGCCGGACGGCCCGGACTTTTCCGAACCGGTGTCCGGTGTGGGCTCACTCGGCTGCTCGGGGCCGTCACTGCCCGTGCCGCCGTCGTCGCCGTCCTGGTCCTCGGTGGAGGAACCGCCGTTGTCCTCGCCGTTTTCCTCGTCCTCGGTGTCCTCGGCCGCCCTCCGCTTGCGCTGGAGGTAGATCCGGAGACCGGCGAGCACCAGTAGCAGCACACCGCCCGCGATGACGAGCATCACAGTGAGGGTGATCTCAGTGACGTTCACCCGGAACGTCATGGGCTCACCGTAGGGCTTGCCGTCCGCGGTGTAGAGCTGTGCGGTCACCCAGGCGAGACCGTTGGCGTTCGCCGTGGTCTCGAACTTGAACGACTGGCTGTGCCCGCCGTCCACCTTGATCTGCTGGGACTTCCCCACGTCCAGGCGGTTGGGCTGCGACGAGGTCAGTCGCAGGGTCAGGCCCTGGACGCCCTGCAGGAGGTTGTTCTGGACCGTCACCGGAATCGTGGCGCTGCGCCCGGAGAGCGTCGCCTCCGACTTGGGGATCAGGCGGACCTTCTTGGTCAGACCGTCGAGGTAGCTGCGGACCGAGGTGCGGAACGCGGCGGCGCCCTTGTCGTCGCCCCGCCACGACGTGGACATCTCGCGCATTATGGCGTTGCCGAACGGGGTGACCACGCGTTCGGGCTGGGCCAGCACCACCTGGAAGTCGTCCAGCGAGCTCTGGGTCTCCTCGATCTGCCGGAAGGCTTCGGCGGGGAGCTCCTGCTGGCGCAGGAACGACGGGTACGCGGAGCGGCCGGGGATCTGGCGGTTGGCGTTCGGATCGGGCTTGGCCTTGGCCGCGTCACCGAGCTTCGTCGGCTGCGTCCAGCTGGCCTGCTCCAGGTTCCGCAGCGCGCCGGCCATGGCCTGGGTCTGGGGCGCGGAGGGCATGCGCTGCGGCGCGACGACGATGCTGCGCTGCTGCTCCGGGTTCTCCAGGCCGATCATCTGGGCCTCGGCGAGGAATTCCTGGATGGCGAGGCTGGCGTTCCCGGACTTCGACATATCGCCTTCGAAGGCCCGGGAGAGCTGGGTGTCGGTGACGATGGCGGTGTTGCCGCCGCCGATGGGCCGGGCAGCGGTCGGGGTGTACGACAGGCCGTTGTCCCGCAGGCTGTCGCTGCGGGTGATGACGTTGTGGGCGCCGGCCGAGGTGGCGACGTCGACGATCGAGGAGTCGATGGCGCCGTTCACCGGCCAGGTGAAGTCGGTGCGCGGCTTCACACCGAGGATGGTGTCCACCGTCTTCGAGGCGAGCTCGGTGGCCGGGCCGAGGTGGCTGAGGGAACTCGGCACGCTCTTGCCGTGGTGCGCGAGCGAGGCCAGGTCCGGGTCGCCGAACGGCAGGGCGACGACCTCGTGCCCCTTCACGGCGTTCCCGAGATCGTTGAGCCACTGCATGGCGACGGTCTGGTTCTTGCCCAACGGGCCGTCCGGGCCGTTCACGCGGTACGTCTTGGTCATCGCTTCGACGGACGCGAGCAGGTCCGGATCGATGACGAAGGTCACGGGGAGGTTCTTGCCGAGCTCGACCATCTTCTGGAGCCGGCCGCCGGGGGCGATCTCCGCCGCGAGGTCGTCGTTGCGGAACACCGGCGTCTGCTGGGCGTCGGCACCGGTCTCGGCCGTCAGATGGGTGGTGGAGATCAGCGGCCACAGGTAGGTGAGCTGGGTCTTCTTCGCCGGGGCGGCGTCCTGCCAGGGCAGGAAGGTCCGGTCGATGCCGAGGACCTGGTCGTACGAGGAGCTGGTGGTGTGGCCGGACAGGGTGACCCCGAGCGGGTAGACGCCGTCGTCGCTGAGGCCGAGGTCCTTGACCGGGAGGCTGACGGTGAAGGTCCGACTGGTGCCCGGGTCCAGTTTGTCGACCTTCTCGGTGTGGTCGCCGATCTCTGGGCCGTCCGCGGCCGACAGATAGCCGGTGCGCTTGGTCACAGCCTCGATGGAGCTGCGGTCGTTGAGCGCGGTGCCGCGGTGCAGTCCGACGTGGGCGCCGGTGATCGGGCTCTTGCTGTCGTTGGTCAGCGTGCCGGAGACGGTGACGGTGTCGTCCTTGCCGGGCGCGGCCGGGGACATCGCGTTGATCGTGACGCTGACCGGGTGGGGGCCCGTCGAGTCCGCCTGGGCGGTGGGGGCGTGCGGGACCTGCAACGTTGCCACGAGCAGGGGTACTCCGGTGAGCAGCGTCACGGTCCTTCGCAGCCACCGGCCACGCGGCCGTTCAGTCGCCTGGAACCCTGCCGCATCGGCCACGCGCTCGCCCGTCCCTCGTCGTCGTCAGTGGTCGTCGGAATGTGCGTCCACGAATGGTAACGAGGCCCGGCGTGCCGTAGTGCCGGGGACTGCTCCACATGATCGCTACGCCCGGAAGTCCGTGTGGGCTTGTCCCCTTTATTAACGTGACGCCAGGTGCTGTGCGGCCACGTACCCTTTTCTGTTGTGCCGAACGCCAACAATGACTCCCCCACCCCGCAGCCCGAGCGGACCCCGCAGCCGACGGACGCGCTGAACCACGTACAGCGCCGTGCCGTGAGCGAGCTGCTGCGGGTGTCCCCTGTCGCGGACGACCTGGCCCGTCGCTTCCAGGAGGCCGGTTTCACGCTTGCCTTGGTCGGCGGGTCGGTCCGGGACGCGCTGCTAGGCCGGCTCGGGAACGATCTGGACTTCACCACCGACGCCCGGCCGGAGGACGTGCTGAAGATCGTCCGGCCGTGGGCGGACGCGGTCTGGGAGGTCGGCATCGCCTTCGGCACCGTCGGCTGCAAGAAGAGCTCGTTCGACATCGAGGTCACCACCTACCGCTCCGAGGCGTACGACCGCACCTCGCGCAAGCCCGAGGTGTCGTACGGCGACTCGATCGAGGACGATCTGATCCGCCGGGACTTCACCGTGAACGCGATGGCGGTTCTGCTCCCGCAGAAGGAGTTCGTCGACCCGCACAACGGTCTGGAGCACCTGGCGGCCCGCGTGCTCCGGACGCCGGGGACGCCGCAGGAGTCGTTCTCCGACGATCCGCTGCGGATGATGCGGGCGGCCCGCTTCGCCGCCCAGCTGGACTTCGAGGTGGCGCCCGAGGTCATCGCGGCGATGACGGCGATGGCGGAGCGCATCGAGATCGTCTCCGCGGAGCGGGTCCGTGACGAGCTGAACAAGCTCATCCTGGCCCCGAACCCGCGCAAGGGACTGCGGCTGCTGGTTGATTCCGGGCTCGCCGACCGGGTGATCCCGGAACTGCCCGCGCTGCGGCTGGAGAGCGATGAGCACCACCGCCACAAGGACGTCTACGAGCACACGCTGACGGTGCTGGAACAGGCCATCGACCTTGAGGACGACGGGCCGGATCTGGTGCTGCGTCTGGCGGCGCTGCTGCACGACATCGGCAAGCCCAAGACGCGGCGCTTCGAGCAGGACGGCCGGGTCTCCTTCCACCACCACGAAGTGGTCGGGGCGAAGATGACCAAGAAGCGCATGACCGCCTTGAAGTACTCCAATGACATGATCAAGGACGTTGCGCGGCTGGTGGAGCTGCATCTGCGCTTCCATGGCTACGGCACCGGAGAGTGGACGGATTCCGCGGTCCGCCGCTACGTCCGGGACGCCGGTCCGCAGCTGGGGCGTCTGCACAAGCTGACCCGTTCGGACTGCACCACCCGCAACAAGCGCAAGGCGGCCGCCCTGTCACGGGCGTATGACGGGCTGGAGGGCCGTATCGGGCTGCTCCAGGAGCAGGAGGAGCTGGACGCGATCCGTCCGGACCTGGACGGCAACGCGATCATGGAGATCCTGGGCATCGGTCCCGGCCCGCAGGTCGGCACGGCGTACAAGCACATGCTGGAGCTGCGGCTGGAGCACGGTCCGATGGAGCACGAGGCCGCGGTGGCCGCGCTCAAGGAGTGGTGGGCCGCTCAGAGCTGAGGGCGCCGAGGCCCGTGTGGCCGTGAAACCGACGATGTTTCACGTGAAACCGGGCGGAGTGCGACGGGGCGGGGTTTCACGTGAAACATGGCGGCACACGACCGGCCGTTTCACGTGAAACACCGCCCCACAGCGTTCCTGCGCGGGTCCCGTACTACTTCAGGGGCTCAAGGCAGAGCACGAACCGCGTGGTGGAGTGGCGGTTGTGCTGGCTCTCCGCGTAGGCCGTGGTGTTCTTGGGGCAGAGCTCCATGTTCGTGGTGTTGGCATGGACGGCCGTGACCTTGTACTTGGCCTCCGCCGTACCGCAGTCCACCACCTTGAGATCAGGTTTGATCTCGTTGCCGTCGTTCTTCATGCAGTTGCCGACCTTGGCGGTGTCGGCGTCGTTCCAGGAACTCACCCAGGCCACGCCGATGACGATCACGGCGACGACCGCCAGGATCCCCTTCAGGACCGCCTTGGGCGACCGGGACGGCCGGGTGGTCTGCGGAGGTATGGGTCCCCCGCCCTGCATGTAGGGCGGCTGCGGCGCCTGGGGGAAACCCGGCTGCGGTTGCTGCCCGTACGGGGGCTGCGGCTGCTGGGGGTAGGCGTACCCGCCCTGGGGCGGCGGCCCGCCCTGCGGCTGGCCGACCGGCGGCGGTCCGTACGGGGCCTGAGGCGGCTGAGGTGCTTGCGGGTACGCGGCTTGGCCGTACGGCTGCTGCCCGTATGGATTCTGGCCGTATGGGTTGTGCCCCTGCGGCGGCGTGGTCATGGGAGTCCCCCGATATTGGTGTGTCCGGAAGTGACGTGTCCGGACGCGCGAATGAACGCCCGTAAGGTATCGGCTCCGGTGGCGGAGCCGCACAGGCGAGGGCGCCGGCTACGGGGACGTGACGGTCAACGGCGTCCGAAGCGGACCAGGGCCGCGGCGACCACGGCGTAGAGCGCGGCCACCACGACGATCAGCACCGCGGACCGTCCGTCAGGCGGCAGCATCACGGCGGCTACCGCGGCGGCGCCGACGAAGGCGACGTTGAACAGCACGTCGTAGATGGCGAAGATGCGGCCGCGGAAGGCATCGTCGATCGAGGACTGGACCACCGTGTCTGTGGTGATCTTGGTGCCTTGAGTGCCCAGACCGAGGACGAACGCGGCCGCCAGCATCGGTGCCGGGCGGAAGAACAGCCCGAGCGCGGGCGCCAGGACCGCGCCCGCCGCGGCGCAGCACGCCATCCACCGGAACGGAGTGAGCCGGCCGACTGCCCAGGGCGTGACCACCGCGGCCGCGAAGAATCCGGCTCCTGACACGGCGACGGTCACCCCGAGCAGTGCCAGACCCTCGGACGTGCTGCCGGACCAGGCGTACCGGCACAGCATCAGCACCATCACCGTCAGCGCGCCGTAGCAGAAGCGGACCAGCGTCATCGCGGTGAGCGCACCAGCCGGCGTGGGGCGTGCGGCGAGATGGCGCAGCCCCTCCACGAGCCCCCGGACGGTGCTCAACAGGGCGTCTTTGAGGTGTGGTTGGAGGACCGAGGGGTCGGGTCCGAGCAGTTGTGGCGTCATCCGCAGGGCGGTGAGGGCGGAGCAGAGGTACAGCAGCGCGGCCAGCAGCACCACGAACGCGTCCACGTCCGAGCCGGCCAGCCGGATGGCGAAGGCGAACCCGCCGCCGACCGTCATGGCGAGCGTCCCGGCAGTGGGGGCAAGGGAGTTGGCCATCACGAGCTGTTGTCCGCCGTCGACCACACGGGGCAGGGCGGCCGAGAGCCCCGCCAGGACGAAGCGGTTCACGGCGGTCACGAACAGCGCGGAGACGTAGAAGAGCCAGTCCGGGACCTGCACCGCGATCAGGGCTGCGGTGAGCATGGCGAGCAGGGTGCGCAGCAGATTGCCGTACAGCAGGACCTGCCGCCGGCGCCAACGGTCCAGCAGGACACCGGTGAACGGCCCGAGGAGGGAGTACGGCAGCAGCAGGATCGCCATGGCGGAGGCGATCGCCTCGGGTGAGGCCTGTTTCTCGGGCGAGAAGATGACGAAGGTGGCGAGCGCGGCCTGGAACACCCCGTCGGCGGCCTGGGAGAGGAGCCGTGCGGCCAGGAGCGAACGGAAGTCGCGTAGCCAGAGTAATACGCGGAGATCGCGCACAGCATGCATGAGGCACAGCCTCACACAGCCCGCCGGCCTCCGGGAGGAATACCCGGAGGCCGGCGAAGGGGGGTGCGGGGGAGCGCTTAGCGCTCGACCTCGCCACGGATGAACTTCTCGACGTTCTCCCGCGCCTCGTCGTCGAAGTACTGCACCGGCGGCGACTTCATGAAGTACGAGGAAGCGGAGAGGATCGGACCGCCGACGCCCCGGTCCTTGGCGATCTTGGCGGCGCGCAGCGCGTCGATGATGACGCCCGCGGAGTTCGGGGAGTCCCAGACCTCAAGCTTGTACTCGAGGTTCAGCGGGACATTGCCGAAGGCGCGGCCTTCGAGGCGGACGTAGGCCCACTTGCGGTCGTCCAGCCAGGCCACGTAGTCGGACGGGCCGATGTGGACGTTCTTCTCGCCCAGCTCGCGGTCGGGGATCTGGGAGGTGACGGCCTGCGTCTTGGAGATCTTCTTGGACTCCAGGCGCTCGCGCTCGAGCATGTTCTTGAAGTCCATGTTGCCGCCGACGTTCAGCTGCATCGTGCGGTCCAGGATGACGCCCCGGTCCTCGAAGAGCTTGGCCATCACGCGGTGCGTGATGGTGGCGCCGACCTGCGACTTGATGTCGTCACCGACGATCGGCACACCAGCCTCGGTGAACTTGTCCGCCCACTCCTTGGTGCCGGCGATGAAGACCGGGAGGGCGTTGACGAACGCGACCTTGGCGTCGATGGCGCACTGTGCGTAGAACTTCGCCGCGTCCTCGGAGCCGACGGGGAGGTAGCAGACCAGCACGTCGACCTGCTTGTCCTTGAGGACCTGGACGACGTCGACCGGGGCCGCCGGGGACTCCTCGATCGTCTCGCGGTAGTACTTGCCCAGCCCGTCGAGGGTGTGGCCGCGCTGGACCTGGACGCCGGTGTTCGGCACCTCGCAGATCTTGATGGTGTTGTTCTCGCTGGCGTCGATGGCGTCCGAGAGGTCCAGACCGACCTTCTTGGCGTCGACGTCGAAAGCGGCCACGAACTCGACGTCACGGACGTGGTAGTCGCCGAACTGCACGTGCATGAGGCCGGGCACGCGGCTGTCCGGGTCGGCGTCCTTGTAAAACTCGACGCCCTGTACCAGCGAGGCGGCGCAGTTACCCACGCCGACAATGGCTACGCGAACCGAACCCATTCCGGTTGCTCCCTGTGTTCTCGATGAGGGCCTGTAGGGCAGGGCCTCATGTGGTGGTGTCATTCGGACGGATCCGGCCGGGAACCACCCCGGTGCCGGGGCAGGCCGTCCGTGTCTCCTGATTGGTTGTTCTCGTCCTGCGCTGCGGAGTCCGGTGGGCGCTGATCGCGCCCGGCGCGCTCACTCTCGATGAGCTCGTTCAACCACCGGACCTCGCGTTCCACGGACTCCATGCCGTGCCGCTGCAGTTCGAGGGTGTAGTCGTCCAGCCGCTCGCGGGTCCTGGCCAGAGAGGTGCGCATCTTCTCCAGACGCTCCTCCAGCCGGCTGCGGCGGCCTTCCAGCACGCGCACCCGCACATCCCGCGACGTCTGACCGAAGAACGCGAAGCGGACACCGAAGTGTTCGTCTTCCCAGGCGTCCGGTCCGGAGTGGCTGAGCAGCTCTTCGAAGTGCTCTTTGCCCGCCGGGGTCAGCCGGTAGACGATCTTGGCACGGCGTCCGGTCAGTGCCGTGGCGGGAACCCCTTCCGGGGCACCGCCCGTTTCCTCCACCAACCAGCCGCTCGCGACCAGCGCCTTGAGGCAGGGGTAGAGGGTGCCGTAGCTGAACGCTCGGAAGACCCCGAGCGAGGTGTTGAGCCGCTTCCGCAACTCGTAACCGTGCATCGGGGATTCCCGGAGCAGGCCGAGGACGGCGAATTCGAGGATGCCGGAACGCCTGCTCATCCTCCGCCTCCCAGGCACTGTGGGGTCTTTATCTCGTGCTGATGTATCGACTCGATACATCCAGACGATAGAACGGCGCCCTGGTCGGAACAAGTAGTCGGACGGTGAACGGCGTCACATCACTTATTCGTGCGAGGCAACCTGACTGTTTTGGAGTGAATTTCAACACTGGGCAGGTTTTGGCCGTGCGTAGTCTGTGCGGCATGCAGACTGCCGGGAACCGTGGGCCTATACGTGGCGTCCCTGACCTCGGTGTAGTGCGGCCCGCGCGTCAGGAACGGGCCGTGCTTCGGGGGGATCTGAAGACAACTGCCGCCTTCAGGCGACGAGAAAGCGCGCCTGCCCGAGGAGTATTCGTTCCATGAGCGAGCACCGTCGCAAACCACCCCAGCCGCAAGGTGGCGGGCGTGCCGCTGCCAGACGCGCCGCGCCGCCCTCCGGGCATCGTGCGGCCCCTTTGCAGGGTGCCGGCGCCACGCCCCAGCCGCCGGAGCCGCGGCCGGGCGGGCGTGCCGAGGCCCGTCGGGCCGCCCAACGAGGCAGCCGCCGGCGGGGATCCGATTCCGCAACCATGGCGTCCGGTGGTGGCGCCGGGTACGGCGGTGGCCGCCGTGGCGGAGGTGGCGGCGGAGAAGGGGGCCGGGGGCGCGGTCGGGGCGGTGGGAAGCCGCCCAAGAAGCGCTTCATCGATTACCCGCGCGCCAACCACACCGGCTGGCGGCGCTGGATGCCGTCCTGGAAACAGGTGGCCAGCATGTGCGTCGTGGTCGCCGGCCTGGTCGTCGGCGTGGCCGGCGTCGGTCTCGCGCTGGTGCAGGTGCCCGATGTGAACAAGGCTTCCAAGTCGCAGAACAACGTCTACCTCTGGGCCAATGGCAAGGTCATGGCCCGTGACGGTGAGACCAACCGCCAGGTGGTCGGTATCAGCGAAATCCCGCTTTCCATGCAGGAAGCGGTGATTTCGGCGGAGAACGCCTCCTTCCGGAGCGACCACGGCGTCGACCCCATGGGCATCCTTCGGGCCTTGGTCAACATGGCCCGGGGCGGCGACACCCAGGGTGGCTCGACCATCACTCAGCAGTACGTCAAGAACGCCATGCTGAGCCAGGAACAGACCCTGGACCGGAAGTTCAAGGAACTGTTCATCTCGGTCAAGGTCGGCTGGAAGCAGTCGAAGGAGCAGATCCTCCAGGGCTACCTGAACACCAGCTACTTCGGTCGTGGTGCCTACGGGATCCAGGCCGCGGCCCAGGCGTATTACGGCAAGGACGCCGCCAAGCTGGATCCGAGTGAGAGCGCCTTCCTGGCCTCCACACTCAAGGGCGCCAACCTGTACGACCCGGCGGGCGGCATCGGTGCGAACGCCACCCCGGCCCTGAACACCGCACGCGCCAAGGAGCGTTGGGCGTGGATTCTCGACCGCATGGTCGCGAATCACCACCTGACCGCGGCGGAGGAGGCCAAGTGCAAGGCACGGGGCTTCCCCGCACCGCTGAAGCCCCGTCCGGTGGCGAGCAAGGGCGGGCAGGTCGGCTACCTGATCGACGTCGCCAAGAAGTACGTCCTCAAGCACACGGACGTCAGTGAGGCCCGCTTCGACAAGGGCGGCTACACCGTCCAGACGACCTTCGACGAGAAGAAGACTAAGGAACTCGCCGCCGCGGTGAAGAAGGTCAACGACCAGTACATCGACCCGAAGAAGCGGCCGGATAAGGACAAGTACGTCCAGTTCGGCGGCGCTTCGGTCGTGCCGGGCGACGGCAAGATCGTGGCCCTGTACGGCGGCGACGGCTACGACAAGGGACACTTCAGCAACAACGCCGACACCTACGGCGTGCCGGTCGGCTCGACCTGGAAGCCGTTCGTCCTGGCTGCGGCGATGAAGTACGGGAAGGCCGGCAGCGACCAGCCGCTCTCGCCGGACAGCAAGTACAACGGCGACGACCACCTCAAGGTGAAGAACTCGGACGGCACATACGTCCTCAAGAAGGACAACACGCCCTTCTACCAGGTGAACGAGAGCAACTACCCCTGGGGCTACATCTCCTTGCGGAAGGCGATGGAGCAGTCGGTCAACACCCCGTTCGTCCAGCTCGGCATGGACGTCGGGATGGACAAGGTGAAGACCATGGCGCAGGCCGCGGGGATCTCGCCGGCCAGCTTCGACAGGAACCTCAATCCGTCCTTCGCGCTGGGCACGTCCACGCCGAGTGCGATCCGCATGGCCGATGCCTACGCCACCTTCGCCGCCTCCGGCACGCAGGCGGAGCCCTACTCGGTGACCAAGGTGACCTCCGAGGGCAAGGACCTGCCGGGCTTCGAGAAGCCGAAGCCGCAGTCGGCGATCGACGCGAACATCGCCAACAACGTCACCGACGTGCTGGAGAACGTGGTCGAGAACGGCACGGGTAAGGCGGCCAAGCAGCTGGGGCTGCCGGCCGCGGGCAAGACCGGTACCACGGACGAGAACAAGTCGGCCTGGTTCGTCGGCTACACCAAGCAGCTGTCGACGGCCATCGCCATGTTCCGTGAGGACGCGCAGAACCCCCGCCAGCTGTCCATGAACGGTGTCGGTGGTTTCGACTCGATCCACGGTGGTGCGCTGCCGACCGAGGTGTGGACGCAGTACATGCTGCAGGCGATGAAGGGTCTCCCCTCGGAGCCCTTCCCGTCGGCCCAGCCGATCGGGCAGGTCATCAACGAGTCCGGCATGCCGTCCCCGACGCCGACGCCCACGCAGAGCTCCGCGCCGCCGACTCCGTCGAACACGCCCAGCAACTCGGCCTCCCCGACGACGACCCCGACCGCGACCCCGACCCAGTCCTGCTCCCCCTGGGACATGCACTGCAAGAACCACGGGGGGAACAACGGTGGGGGCAACGGCGGCCCCGGCGGGCCGGGGGGTAACACCGGCGGGACGCCTCCGACGTCGCCCGACCCGACCAGTGGTGGGAGCAACAGCGGAGGAGGCATCTTCGGCGGCCCCACCGGCGGCTGAGAACCGCTGAGCGTTTCACGTGAAACGTCGGCCAAGTTTCACGTGAAACATGGCTCCACGAAGCCCCCGACCCGGAGCGACCGGGTGGGGGCTTCGTCGCGTTCGTCCCCGGTGTGTACGGCAGGATGGGGCCATGACGAGCCTGCGACAGGACGAGCCCGTACGGCAGACGCGACGGGATGAGGTGGCCGCGGCCGGCAGCGAGCTGATCGGTGGCCCGCTCGGCCGGCGCGCGCTGCTCGGGGCGCACTGGCTGACGCCGGTGCGGGTCATCGCGCTCGTCGCCATCGGCATGTTCGCGCTCGGCATGGTGCAGAAGCTGCCCTGCTACAACGGCGGCTGGTTCTTCGGCGCCACCAGCCAGTACGTGCACGCCTGCTACTCGGACATCCCCCACCTCTACTCCGGCCGGGGATTCGCCGACGGGCTGATCCCGTACTTCGACAAGCTGCCCGGCGATATGCAGTACCTGGAGTACCCGGTGCTGACCGGGCTCTTCATGGAGGTCGCCTCCTGGCTGACGCCGCACGCCGGGCCGATCCAGGACCGGGAACAGATCTACTGGCTGGCCAACGCCGGCATGCTGATGGTCTGCGCGGCGGTCATCGCGGTATGCGTGGCCCGTACTCACCGGCGGCGTCCTTGGGACGGACTGCTGGTGGCCCTGGCGCCCGCCTTCGCGCTGACCGCCACCATCAACTGGGACCTGCTGGCGGTAGCGCTGACCGCCGCGGGGATGCTGCTGTGGTCACGCAGCCGTCCGCTGGCGGCCGGTGTCCTGATCGGGTTGGCGACCGCGGCGAAGCTCTACCCGGTGCTGCTGCTGGGGCCGCTGCTGGTGCTGTGCTGGCGGGCGGGGACCTGGCGCGCGTACGGGCGGGCCGTCCTCGGCGCGGTGGTGTCCTGGCTGGTGGTGAATCTGCCGGTGATGATCGCCCACGATGCGTCCGGGTTCCACCTCCGGGAGGGCTGGGCGAAGTTCTACACCTTCAGCCAGGAGCGGCCCATCGACTTTGGTTCGGTCTGGCTGCTGATCTCACAGCGGACCGGCAACCCTCTGGAGAACGCCAACCTCTACGCGTCGCTCCTGATGATCCTCGGCTGCGGCGCCCTCGCGCTGCTGACCCTGTACGCACCGCGCCGACCGCGCTTCGCGCAGCTCGCCTTCCTCGTCGTGGCGCTATTCATCCTGACCAACAAGGTCTACTCGCCGCAGTACGTCCTGTGGCTGGTCCCGCTGGCGGCGTTGGCCCGGCCGCGCTGGCGGGACTTCCTGATCTGGCAGGCGTGCGAGGTGATGTATTTCCTGGGGATCTGGATGTACCTGGCCTACACCGGCAACGGCGACAAGCATCAGGGACTGCCGCCCGAGGGCTACCAACTGGCCATCGCGCTGCACCTCCTCGGCACGCTCTATCTGTGCGCCGTGGTCGTCCGGGACATCCTGATGCCGGAGCGCGATGTGGTCCGCAAGGACGGCGACGACGACCCCTCGGGGGGCGTCCTGGACCGGAGTCCCGATGTGTTCGTGCTCGGGCGGGCACCCCACGAGCCGCGGCACGCGGTGCACTTCGAGGGGGCGCCACGGGTGCGCTGGGGCGTCGTACAGGACTGAGTGTCGCGGCGGAAACGCGCCAGGGCCCGGTGCCGCGGAACCTCCCGCAGCACCGGGCCCTGGCGTTGGTGAGTGCCGGGCCGGGTGGCTCAGCGGTCCACGAGGCGGTCGTACTGCGTGGTGGTGTGCCGCAGGTGGGCCACCAGTTCCTCGCCCACCTTGGGCTCGGGGGCGTCCGCCGGGACGAACAGGATCGACACCTGCATGTGCGGGGGCTCGGCGAACCAGCGCTGCTTACCGGACCAGACGTACGGCGCGAGATTGCGGTTGACGGTCGCCAGACCGGCGCGGGCCACGCCCTTGGCGCGCGGCATCACCCCGTGCAGCGCCTTGGGGGACTCCAGGCCGACGCCGTGCGAGGTGCCGCCGGCCACCACGACGAGGTAACCGTCGGAGGCCGCCTTCTGCTGGCGGTAGCCGAACCGGTCGCCCTTGGCGACGCGGGTGACGTCGAGCACCGAGCCGCGGTATTCGGTGGCGTCGTGGTCGCCGAGCCAGAGCCGCGTCCCGATCCGTGCGCGGAAGCGGGTCTGCGGGAACTGCTGCTGGAGGCGGGTGAATTCGTCGGGCTTGAGGTGGCTGACGAACATGGTGTGCAGCGGGAGACGGGCGGCGCGCAGCTGGTCCATCCACCGGATGACCTCGTCGACCGAGTCGGAGCCGTCGGCGCGGTCCAGCGGCAGGTGGATCGCGAACCCCTCCAGCCGGACGTCCTCGATGGCCGCGGCCAGCTTCGGCAGGTCCTCCGGCTTGACGCCGTGCCGCTTCATGCTGCTCATGACCTCGATGACGACCCGGGCGCCGACCAGCCCGCCCACGCCCTCCACCGAGGAGACCGAGCGGATCGCCCGGTCGGGCAGCGGCACCGGCTCCTCGCCGTGCCGGAACGGGGTCAGGACCAGCAGATCGCCGCTGAAGAAGTCCTTGATCTGGGCCGCTTCGTAGGTGGTGCCGACCGCGAGGATGTCGGAACCGAGCCGGGTGGCCTCCTCGGCGAGGCGCTCGTGGCCGAAGCCGTAGCCGTTGCCTTTGCAGACCGGGACCAGCCCGGGGAACTGCTGGAGAACGCTCTGTTGATGCGCCCGCCAGCGCGCGGTGTCGACGTAGAGGGTGAGCGCCATGGCCGGCCCGGAACCTTTCTCGTGGCTGGGGTGTGTCAGGAGTACGGACGGTGCGGTGGAGCGGTCAGCGGCGCGACATGTAGATGTCGAGCGCCTTGTGCAGGAACTTGTTGAGCGGGAAGTCCCACTCGCCGAGGTACTCCGCCGCCTGCCCGCCGGTGCCGACCTTGAACTGGATCAGGCCGAAGAGGTGGTCGTTCTCGTCCAGCGAGTCGCTGATGCCGCGGAGGTCGTAGACGGAGGCGCCGAGCGCGTAGGAGTCCTGCAGCATCCGCCACTGCATCGCGTTGGAGGGCCGGACCTCGCGGCCGATGTTGTCCGAGGCGCCGTACGAGTACCAGACGTGCCCACCGACGACGAGCATGGTCGCGGCGGAGAGGTTCACCCCGTTGTGGCGGGCGAAGTAGAGCCGCATGCGGTTGGGGTCCTCGGAGTTGAGGGCGGACCACATGCGCTGGAAGTAGCCGAGCGGGCGCGGCCGGAACTGGTCGCGCTTCGCGGTGATCTCGTAGAGCCGCTGCCATTCGGCCAGGTCCTCGTAGCCGCCCTGGACGACCTCGACGCCGGCCTTCTCGGCCTTCTTGATGTTGCGGCGCCACAGCTGGTTGAAGCCCTTGTGGACGTCCTCCAGCGCGCGGTTGGCCAGCGGCACCTGGAAGACGTAGCGGGGCTGCACATCGCCGAAGCCGGCGCCGCCGTCCTCGCCCTGCTGCCAGCCCATGCGGCGCAGCCGGTCGGCGACCTCGAAGGCGCGCGGTTCGATGTGGCTGGCCTCGACGTCCCGCAGCCGCTTGACGTCGGGGCTCTGGATGCCCGACTTGATCGCCGTGGAGTCCCAGCGGCGGATGATGACCGGCGGGCCCATCTTCACGGAGAAGGCACCCTGCTGCTTGAGGTGGCTGAGCATCGGCCGCAGCCACTCTTCAAGATTCGGCGCGTACCAGTTGATGACCGGGCCCTCGGGGAGGTACGCCAGGTACCGCTTGATCTTGGGCAGCTGGCGGTACAGGACCAACCCGGCGCCGACCAGCTCGCCGGACGCGTCGAACCAGCCCAGGCTCTCGGACCGCCACTCGGCCTTCACGTCAGCCCAGGCCGGGACCTGCATGTGGCTCGCCGCGGGCAGGCTCTGGATGTATGCCAGATGCTGCTCTCGGCTGATGGTCCTCAGGGTCAGGCTCATGCGGGGCGCTCCTCGGCTGGTGTGTCCCCATGGTCGGGGCTCCGGCTCTCGCGCCGAAGCCTACTGTGACCGGGGAGCACCCCGTCTGGGCCGTACGGGGCCGGGCCCCGTATGCCGCAGCGCAGCGGGCTAGCCGATCACGCCGCCGAAGAGACCGCCGTGCGCCAGGCCGATGTAGAAGCCGACGGCCGATGCACCGAGTCCGATGATCAGCAGGAAGCGTTCAGCCGTTGTCGAGGAGATGTACTGGCCCCACAGGCCCGTTCCGATTCCGATCAGGCCCACCCAGGAACTGACCAGGTGCAGGGTGGGCGAGAACGCGGTGAGGGCGGCAATCGCGCCGAGCACCAAGGTCACGACCGCGAGAGTGTTCTCTACGGGATGGGATTGGCCGTCGCTGTTGAGAAGCGCGAGCAGATTCCGTTGGGTCCGTACTGCCTGTGCCATACGGCACCTCCACTGACAGGGCGGCGCACTGTAACGCCGCTCACACCCGTTGTGTTCCAGATTGGGGGGTCCGGCGGGCGGATTTCAACCGGAAGCACGGAGGCAGGTACTCTGTACGGTCTGCGCACATGTCTGTCCGGATACTCCGGCGGGCCGGGCGCGGAAACGCATCACGACCCTCCTGCCACGGAACGACCGTGGCCGCTGAGTCCAAAGGAGGTGGGTTCACCATGCGTCACTACGAGGTGATGGTCATCCTCGACCCCGATCTTGAGGAGCGCGCTGTCGCCCCCCTGATCGAGAACTTCCTCTCCGTCGTCCGCGAGGGCAACGGGAAGGTTGAGAAGGTCGACACCTGGGGCCGTCGTCGTCTCTCGTACGAGATCAACAAGAAGCCCGAGGGTATCTACTCGGTCATCGACCTGCAGGCCGAGCCTGCGGTCGTCAAGGAGCTCGACCGTCAGATGAACCTGAACGAGTCGGTTCTTCGGACCAAGGTCCTCCGTCCCGAGACCCACTGAGCGCGTACGCGTCCAGCGGTAACCGGGTTCGAGTAGCAGCAACACCAGCAGCCAGCAGCACACCCGCCGAGAGGTTCCCCTAATGGCAGGCGAGACCGTCATCACGGTTGTCGGCAATCTTGTCGACGACCCCGAGCTGCGCTTCACCCCGTCCGGTGCGGCGGTCGCGAAGTTCCGCGTCGCGTCCACTCCCCGCACCTTCGACCGCCAGACCAATGAGTGGAAGGACGGCGAGAGCCTGTTCCTGACCTGCTCGGTGTGGCGTCAGGCGGCGGAGAACGTCGCCGAGTCCCTTACGCGGGGTACCCGCGTGATCGTCCAGGGCCGTCTCAAGCAGCGGTCTTACGAGGATCGCGAGGGTGTGAAGCGCACGGTCTACGAGCTCGACGTCGAGGAAGTGGGCGCGAGCCTGCGCAACGCCACAGCGAAGGTCGCCAAGACCAGCGGTCGTGGTGGCCAGGGCGGCGGCTTCGGCGGTGGCCAGGGCGGCGGTCAGGGCGGTGGCCAGGGTGGCGGCGGCTGGGGCGGTGGCCCCGGCGGCGGTCAGCAGGGCGGCGGCGCTCCGGCCGACGACCCGTGGGCGACCGGTGGTCCTTCTGGCGGTGGCCAGGGCGGCCAGGGTGGCCAAGGCGGCGGCGGTGGCTGGGGCGGCGGCTCCGGCGGCGGCTACTCGGACGAGCCGCCCTTCTAGGTCCGGGCGATGCGTTCCTCCGTCGGTGTTTCACGTGAAACGGCTCGTTTCACGTGAAACGAGGTCGGAGGACGGCCTGGGGCCTGAGGGCGTCAGCACATACTTCTTGAACTCAACTGGAGAGAGACAATGGCGAAGCCGCCTCCGCGCAAGCCTAAGAAGAAGGTTTGCGTGTTCTGCAAGGAGAAGATCTCCTACGTCGACTACAAGGACACGAACCTGCTGCGGAAGTTCATTTCCGACCGCGGCAAGATCCGTGCCCGCCGGGTCACCGGTAACTGCACTCAGCACCAGCGTGACGTCGCCACGGCCGTGAAGAACAGCCGTGAGATGGCGCTGCTGCCCTACACGTCCACCGCGCGATAAGGGAAGGGTGACCGACTCATGAAGATCATCCTCACCCACGAGGTCTCTGGCCTCGGCACCGCCGGTGACGTCGTGGACGTCAAGGACGGGTACGCCCGTAACTACCTGGTTCCGCGTGGTTTCGCGATCCGCTGGACCAAGGGTGGCGAGAAGGACGTTGCGCAGATCCGCCGCGGTCGCAAGATCCGCGAGATCGCCACGATCGAGCAGGCCAACGAGGTCAAGGGCCGGCTTGAGGGCGTCAACGTGAAGCTGGCCGTTCGTGCCGGCGACGCGGGCCGCCTGTTCGGCTCCGTCACCCCGGCCGACGTCGCCTCGGCGATCAAGGCTGCCGGTGGTCCGGACGTCGACAAGCGCCGCGTTGAGATCGGTTCGCCGATCAAGACCCTGGGCGCGCACCAGGTCTCCGTGCGTCTGCACGCCGAGGTCGTTGCGAAGCTCGGCGTCGAGGTCATCGCCGCCTGAGCGCAGTTCACGGCAGAGCGCTGAAGGGCCGTACCCCGTCACGGGGTACGGCCCTTCGCGTTGAGCGGGCGGTGCGGTGCGGGGGTCAGTCCTCGTCCTGGGCACGCTCGTAGAGTTTGGCGACGTCCTCGTCGAAGTACGCGGCGTAGGAGACGTCGTCCTGGTCGCCGCCGCCCTCGTGGCCGCCGAGGACGCCGATGACCGTGCCGGTGTGGCTCTTGGGGTCGTAGTCGGCCAGCCACGGGCTGCCGCTGGTGCCGCCCTCGAAGTCGGTGCACTGGATGCGCATCTGGGTGTCGCTGAACTTCGTGGTGCGGTTCTGGCAGGAGATCGGGGTGTCCCGGCTGGTGGGATAGCCGGTGATCTTGACTTCGTTGTCGAAGCCGCGGTCGATGCCGAGGGTGTTGCCGCCGAGGACGTCCTGGATCTCCTTGCCGTCCTTGGTGTCGAGGGTGAGGAAGGCGACGTCGAGGTCCTCGTCCTGCGACTTGGCCCAGCGGTCGTCGACCACGACCTTGTTGACCTTCCACAGGCCGGTGGGCTCGTCGCCGTTGCGGTAGTCGGGGGCGAAGACCAGGTCGTCCACCGGCTTCCCGGCGTCGGCGTCGAAGGCGCAGTGGGCCGCGGTGATCAGCATGTTCCGGCCCGGGCTCTGCACGACGCTGGCGGTGCAGAAGTGGGCGCCGTGGTCGTCCTTCTCGAAGACCGCGCCGATCCGGCCGTTCTCCTCGGTCCTGCGCGGGGTGTAGGCGCTGCCGTTCTGGGGCGGGGCGGTGGCCGAGGGGTCCTGGTCCTGGGGCGCCTGGCCGGGCGCGCCGGACTTGCCGTAACCGGTGTGGCCGCCGGTGGCTCTGGTCGGGTGGGTCTCCTCCGCTGCGTAGCCCACCACTGCGGCTGCCCCCACGATGACGAGCGTCAGGGGCAGGACGGATTTCCTGGCAAGCGAGCGCACAAGGTCATTATCTGCATGGGGCCCGGATTCGGGAGGTGCTTCACCGGGAGGCCCCGGTCACAATCCACCGGCCGGAGCGGGTACGCAGCCACAGCGTCAGCATCCGGACGGTCATCATCAGGGCCATCGCCCACCACAGGGCGACCAGGCCGTCCCCGCCGAGGGCGGGGACGGCCAGGGCCGCAGGGGCGAACACGGCCAGCGTCACGACCATCGCTCCGGCGAGATAAGGCCCGTCCCCCGCCCCCATGAGGACCCCGTCGAGGATGAAGACGATGCCGGCGACCGGTTGGGTGATCGCGACGACCAGAAGAGTGGTGAGCAGCGGGGTCCGGACGGCGGGGTCGGTGGTGAAGAGGGGGATGAACAGCGGCCGGGCGAGCACCACCAGCACGCCGAGGGCGATGCCGGAGGCGATGCCCCACTGGACCATGCGGCGGCAGGCGGCGCCGGCGCCGGCACGGTCTCCGGCGCCGAGGTAACGCCCGATGATGGCCTGGCCGGCGATGGCGATGGCGTCCAGCGCGAAGGCCAGGAGCTGCCAGAGGGACAGGACGATCTGGTGGGCGGCGATCTCGGCGTCGCCGAGCCGGGCGGCGACCGCGGTGGCGATCATCAGCACCGCACGCAGCGAGAGCGTGCGGATCAGCAGCGGGACGCCGGCCTGGGCGCAGGCCCGGATCCCGGCGGCGTCCGGGCGCAGTGAGGCACCATGGTGGCGGGCACCGCGGACCACCACAGCGAGATAGACCGCGGCCATGCCGCACTGGGCGATGACGGTGCCCCAGGCGGAGCCGGCGATGCCGAGTCCGGCGAGGTAGACCAGTCCGACGTTGAGGGCGGCGTTGGCGGTGAAGCCGCCGACGGCGACGTACAGCGGAGTTCGGGTGTCCTGGAGGCCGCGGAGGACCCCGGTGGCGGCCAGGACGACCAGCATCGCGGGGATGCCGAGCGCGCTGATGCGCAGGTAGGTCGTGGCGTACGGGGCGGCGGCCGGGGAGGCGCCGAAGGCTTCGACGAGCCAGGGTGCGGTGGGGAGGACGACGACGATGACGGCCGCGCCGAGGAGCAGGGCGAGCCAGATGCCGTCCATGCCCTGGCGTATCGCGGAGGGGAGGTCGCCGGCGCCGACCCGGCGGGCGACCGCGGCGGTGGTGGCGTAGGCGAGGAAGACGAAGACGGAGACGGCGGTGGTGAGGAGGGCGGCGGCGACGCCGAGTCCGGCGAGCTGGCGGGTGCCGAGGTGGCCGATGACGGCGCTGTCGACCATGACGAACAGCGGTTCCGCGACCAGGGCACCGAAGGCGGGCAGCGCCAGCGCGATGATCTCGCGGTCATGGTGGCGGAGGGTGCGCCGTGGCGTCGCGGGGGCCTGTGTCATGAGGGGCAATCTAATCGTCCACAGGTAAGAGATGCAACTGTCTTGTGCTCCTTACTTTCCGCTGTGGGGAGGTGCCTTCTGTGTGCTGTTTGCGGCGATCATGAACAGGTTGCCGAAGTTTTTCTCTCCCACAGCCTATGGACGAGAAAAGCCCAGGTCAGAGGGGTGTGGATGGCGTGATTGTGTGCTTGTCCACAGAAGTTTCCCCCGGCCCGTGCACAGGATGAGGGGACTTCTCCACAGCTATGAGGCGGTCATCCACACGGCCTGTGGATAACCAGATTGGCGGACGGTGCTCGCGGGCCTACCGTGGTCCGGCACCCGCCGCCTGTTCCGACCATGAGACCCGTCCGAACTCGACGCGCCGTAACCGGAGTCGGGCGTCTCGATTGTCAGCGCTGTGCCGTAAGAAAGAACCGCACAGCAAGGTCCGCCTCGCGGACGGGAGGAGGTGCCGGGGTGAGTATTCCCGAGCCCATGGAGGACCCCTGGGCGGACTCCGGTCCCAGCGACCTGCTGCCGGCCGCCCGCTCCCGCCGGAGCGACGGCAAGGGCCGGGGGCGCGGCGACCGTCCGGAGCGCGACGACGACGGCGGTGGTTCCTGGTCCGGTGGCTTCGAGCGGGTCCCGCCGCAGGACCTCGATGCCGAGCAGTCCGTGCTCGGCGGCATGCTGCTGTCCAAGGACGCCATCGCGGACGTCGTCGAGGTCCTCAAGGGCGACGACTTCTACCGCCCCGCCCACGAGCTGATCTTCCAGGCGATCCTCGACCTGTACGCCAAGGGCGAGCCGGCCGACCCGATCACCATCGCGGCGGAGCTCACCAAGCGCGGTGAGATCGGCCGGGTCGGCGGCGCCTCGTATCTGCACACCCTGGTCCAGTCGGTACCGACGGCCGCCAACGCCGAGTACTACGCCGAGATCGTCCACGAGCGGGCCGTGCTGCGCCGCCTCGTGGAGGCCGGCACCCGGATCACGCAGATGGGATACGCGGCGGACGGCGACGTCGACGAGATCGTCAACAAGGCCCAGGCGGAGATCTACGCCGTCACCGAGCAGCGGACCAGCGAGGACTATCTGCCGCTCGGCGAGATCATGGAGGGCGCGCTCGACGAGATCGAGGCGATCGGCTCGCGGCAGGGTCAGATGACCGGTGTGCCGACGGGCTTCACCGATCTCGACGCGCTGACCAACGGCCTGCACCCGGGCCAGATGATCGTGATCGCGGCCCGTCCGGCCATGGGTAAGTCGACGCTCGCGCTGGACTTCGCGCGGGCCTGCTCGATCAAGAACAACCTGCCGAGCGTGATCTTCTCGCTGGAAATGGGGCGCAACGAGATCGCGATGCGTCTGCTGTCCGCCGAGGCCCGGGTGGCGCTGCACCACATGCGTTCCGGCAGCATGACGGACGACGACTGGACGCGGCTGGCGCGCCGGATGCCGGACGTCTCGGCCGCGCCCCTCTACATCGACGATTCGCCGAACCTCTCGATGATGGAGATCCGCGCCAAATGCCGCCGGCTGAAGCAGCGGAACGAACTGAAGCTGGTGGTCATCGACTATCTCCAGCTGATGCAGTCCGGCGGTTCCAAGCGGGCCGAGAGCCGTCAGCAGGAGGTCTCGGACATGTCCCGAAACCTCAAGCTGCTGGCCAAGGAACTGGAGCTTCCGGTCATCGCGCTCTCGCAGCTGAACCGTGGCCCCGAGCAGCGTACGGACAAGAAGCCGATGGTCTCGGACCTGCGTGAATCCGGGTCCATCGAGCAGGACGCCGACATGGTCATCCTGCTGCACCGCGAGGACGCCTACGAGAAGGAGTCGCCACGGGCCGGTGAGGCCGACCTGATCGTGGCGAAGCACCGTAACGGTCCCACCGCGACGATCACGGTGGCCTTCCAGGGGCACTACTCGCGCTTCGTGGACATGGCGCAGACCTGAGCCGGTGACCTGTAGGGTCTCGGATTTCGCGGCACAGTCTCAGTCGCGGTGGCACGACCGTGGCACTCATGCCGGCGTGGTGGGACTCACTGGTCGGAGCTTTCGCTCTTTTCGGGTGACGGTGATTCTGGTCCGGCCCCGCGCCGAGCAGCCGGTCATGCGTCGCCGACTATCGCCCGCATTCCGTGCCGAGCACCGGCTGCGCTCAAACGGCGGTGGCGGGACGTGCGGGGGAGGCCGAGGAAACCTGGTCCGTTTCGGACTCTTGGAATTCCACCACGGCCGCGCCGTGCTCGTGAGCCCACTCAGTCAGCACGGCGATCGGCCTCACCAGCGTCCGGCCCAAGTCTGTCAGCACGTATTCGACCTTCCCGGCCTCGGCGTGGCGGTCGACCAGGCCGTACCCCTGCAACCGCCGCAGCGTCTGGGTCAGCACTTTCCGCGAGATTCCGCCGATGAGGTCGACCAACTCGCCGTGCCTGCACGGTTCCCGGCTCAACGCGAACAGCACGACCACCGCCCACTTGTCGGCGATGATCTCGATCGCCAGCCGAGCCGGGCAGTCGGCGAGGAAGACGCTGCCGGAGTACTCACGCATGCCCCGACGGTAGCCCGCTGCCAGGAACTTGGAGGTACCTACCGCCTCACTAGCGTCCACGGCGGAAGCTACCGAGCAGGGGGACCGAATGAGCGCAGGTACCGACTGGCCGGGCGGGCGGAAGGTCGTCGCGCTGGTCACCGTCGCGTTGGAGCTGTGGTCGCCAGGGCACTGGCCCGCCTACGCGCCGATGGCCGCGGCGTGGCCGCTGTCCGGCATCGACGACACGCACAGCACCTCCTGGGCGGACTACGGCGTCACCACCGGCATCTGGCGGTTGCTCGACGTCCTCGGTGACCTGCCCGCCACCGTCGGCGTCAATGGACTGGTGGCCGAGCGGCACCCCGAGACCGTCATGGCGGTGCACGAGGCGGGTCACGAGATCGCCGCACACTCCTGGGCCCAGGACGTGGTGCCCGCGCTGCTCGATGTCGATGCCGAGCGGACCAATATCCGTCGTTGCACCGACATCCTTCGCCGAGTCACCGGCGTTCGCCCGACGGGGTGGATGAGCCCACGCGCCACCGGTTCGAGGCACACTGCCGGCCTGCTCGCCGAGGCCGGCTACCGCTGGACCGGCGACCACGGCGACCACGACCTCCCGCAGGTCCTGTCCACCGCTCACGGTCCTCTGGTCTCCCTCATGCACAGCGACTACTCCGACGTCCGCGACGCTGCGGCCGGCCCGTACGTCTACCGCGACCTGCACCGTGAGCTACTGGACCAGATGCTCGCCGCCCCCGGCCCAGGCGTCTTCCGCCTGACCGTCCACGCCCACGTCGGAGGCCGACCGCTCCTCGCGGGCATGGTCGGCCAGATCCTCGACCACCTCCGTGAGTCCGGCGACGTCTGGGTTGCCACCCACGCCCAGGTGGCCGAACACGTTCTGGCACACCAGGGAAGAACGCCATGACCCACGTCCTCGTCGTCGGCGGCACCGGAGCCATGGGCAGCCACGTGATCCCACACCTGTTGGCCACCACCGACGCCACCATCACCGTCCCCACCCGCCACCCGGAGTCCGCCCACGCCACCGAACTCGCCGCCACCGCGCCCGACCGCGTGCGACTGGTCCGCTCCGACTTGGCGGCCCTAGAGGTCCTGATCGGGCAGGCCGACCGCGTGTTCGCCAACACTGACTTCTTCGCGACGGGCAGCGCCGTGGGTGAGTATCGGCAAGGGCTGCACTTGCTGGCCGCCGCGGAGCGGGCCGGCGTGGAGCGTTTCATCTGGTCCTCGTTGGACAGCGCGGTGTCCCTGACCGGCCACCCCGTCCCGCACTTCGACAGCAAAGCCGCCGTCGCCGCCCACATCGGCCTGATGCGGTCGGAGGAAATGCTCCGAAAGGAGACCGACGGCTGGTACACGGACCACGTCTCGGTACTGACCACGGCGCCGTACTTCGAGAACCTGCGGGACCGACTCACCCCCCGACTGGACGGCCGGGGCGGCCTGACCTTCAGGCTCCCCCTCGGCGCCGCCCGCTACCCGCTCGTCGCCCTCGACGACATCGCCTGGTTCGCCGGCCACATGTTCGACAACTGGCAGTCCTGGGGCGCCCGCGACCTCGCGGTGATCGGCGACAGCCTCACCGGCGACGAGATCGCCGCCACCTTCACCCAGGTCACGGGCACCCCCAGCGCCTACGTCCCGATGCCGCACGACGACCTGCGAGCCGCCGTCCCCGACTTCAGCCACGACTACGCGGCGATGTTCCAGTTCTTCGCCGACCGTGATCTCTACGCCCGAGACCGGGACATCGACCTCCTGCGCCGCCTGCACCCCGACTTGATGACCTTCGAGGACTGGCTGCACCACACCGGATGGACGGGATGACCACCCACCGCGTCAAGTCCGAACGCGGGCCCGCACGACAGGGCTCGTCGCTCCGGACCGGGGCCGACGCTGGCCTGAGATCTGGCAAACCTGGCGTGACACACACCAAGGGCCAGCTGAGGAAGATGCCACGAGTTTGAGACCGATCATGACGGCATCGAACCTGCCACCCGCCAGACGTGCCGCGACAGGACACCGTGCCCTGTCGCATTGACGCTGTCGGATGGCCACTTGGTCCTGTGCGTGGTGGCAGGTTCTCGCTGTGGCCACGCGTCGAGTGTCGGCGTTCGGCTTCGGCCATGGGGTGGCTCTCGTTTTGGCCGCCGCCCGGTCGCGGACTGGTTCAGCGGGCGGCGTCGAACTCGTGCACCACCTGGGGCAGGGCCTTGAGGACTGTGGTGGAGTGGTCGAACTCCCCTACATCAGTGAGCTGTTGGTCGGCCCCGTTGGCAATCAGCTGACGCCGGCAGTGCTGGGCGTTCGTAAAGAAGACGTCCTTGTCGCCCCGGGCGTGAAAGAGGTGCACCGGGACTTCGGGCCGCCAGTCGCAGGTGCTGTCCAGCACCTTCAGTTGCCGTTGCAGCTTCCCCGTGGGGTTGCGCACCTTCTGGAGGAACTCCTTGGTGAACAGTTCCTTCGAGGTCTTCGGCAGTGCGGCCGCGAGCTGCTCCGCCTTGTGGTTACCGTCGAAGAGCGTCTCCACCGACTTGTCGTAAGGGGCGCGGAATGCCTGGTCCGGGGTGTCGTAGAGGCCGTACATCCGCTGCCATGCAGTCACGAAATACGCGAGGTAGAGCGATGACCGGTTGACCTTGTCGTTTGCCGCGGCGGCCTCGAAACTGCTCAGGTCGAACGGGCCGGAGATCGGGGCGAGGGCGCCCGTTCGGAAGTACGGGTCGACGCGCTGGTGCAGGGCCTTCCCGAGCATCATCGTGGCGGGTCCACCCTGCGAGAACCCGCTGATGAGTACGCGCCGGTCGAGGCCGCGGCCGTCCCGGCGGGCGAACGTTCGGGCCGCCCGCAACGCGTCCACCGAAGCGGTGACGGTCGCCTCCGGGTTCCCGTACGGATGGATTCCGGGGCCCTTTCCCAGGCCGAGGTAGTCGGGGGCGGAGACCGCGCGGCCGGTCGAGGCGAACAGGAACGCCGTGGTCCGGTCGTGGGATTCGTCGTTCACCGAGCCCACCTCTCCCCGGTACACCTCGGTGCCGTGCAGCCAGGACACGACACGAAGGTCGCGTTCGCTGTTCTTCGGCATGGCGACCAGTTCGCTGGCCGTGGTGGGTTTTCCGGTGGTGTCGACGGTGCGGTACACGATCCGGTGGGCCCGTACGCCGTAGCGGACCTGTGCCGCATTGATCCCTGTCTTCGTCAGGCGGGCCGCGACCTCCTTGGCGTCCAGGTCCGCCACGGGGGTCACGGAGACCACCGAACCGCGTGCCGCTTGTTGGGCAGCGGCGGGGGTGACAGGCGGGGAAGCAGACTGTTTGTCGCCGCACCCGGTCGCCGCCAGTAAGGTCGCGGCGCACACCAGGGCGAGAGCGGCGCGCTTTGCTGATCTTCCAGTGAGCCGAGAGGAGTTCATGCCTGGACTCTGTCGTTTCCGGCACGCTCGGTGCATTGGGACGGGCCCCCTGCTTGAGCAGGGGGGTATCCCCACCCATGGTCACCGCCGCCGCGGTTCGGGTGGGTTCATCGACTTTGCACCGCCGGGTGCGGACGCTGCCCGGCTTTTCTTGACCTGTAGGTCAAGAAAAGTGCTACAGTCTCGGACATGGGAAGGCCGAAGCAGTTCGATCCGGACGCCGCCGTCGAGCAGGCCATGCAGGTGTTCTGGCGCAAGGGGTACGCCGCCACGACGCCGCAGGACCTGGTGGATGCGCTCGGCATCGGCAAGGGCAGTCTCTACAACACCTTCGGCAGCAAGCACGGGCTGTTCGAGCGGGCGCTGGTCCGCTACCGGGACGGTCAGGCGCAGGCCCTGGTCGAGATGGTGGGGGGCACCGGGCCGGTGAAGGACCGGTTGCGCGACGTGCTGCACCTCCTGGTGGAGATGGATCTCGCCGATCCGGACCGCCGCGGCTGTCTGGCCGTCAATGCCGCGGCGGAGCTCGCGGGGGCGGACGAGATCGCGACCGAGCTGGTGCGGCGGATGTTCGACCGGACCGAAGAGGCGTTCCGTGCGCTGATCGAGGAGGGGCAGCGGGCCGGCGAGATCGCGCCCGACCGCGATGCGCGGGCGATGGGGAGCCTGTTGCTGGCCACGGTCGTCGGGCTCCGGCTGTTGGGGCGGGTTGCCGAGGGGCCGGAGCGGCTCTCCAGGGTGATCGACGCGACGATCGACGGCCTCTGACCTGCTGGGATTTCCCGGGCTGGGCGGTGGATGCGTGCTGCCCAAATTTTGTACCTAAAGTTCAAGAACTGGATTCAGGATCGGAGTGTCATGCAGCTCAACCTCACCGACAAGACCGCCGTGGTCACCGGCGCCAGCCGCGGGATCGGACTGGCCACCGTCCGCGCGTTGATCGACGAGGGGGTACGGGTCGTCGGGGCGGCCCGCACCATCACCCCGGAACTCAAGGAGGCCGGCGCCTTCGCGGTCTCCGCCGACCTGAGCACCGTCGACGGCGTGGCCGCCCTGATGGACAGTGCCTTCGCGGAGCTGGGTGGCATCGACCTGCTGGTGAACAACGTCGGCGCCGGGGACGCCGTGGAGCTCGCCGGATTCCTGGACACCGACGACGCCCAGTGGGGCGCCGTCTTCGATCTCAACCTGCTGAGCGCGGTCCGCGCCAGCCGGGCCGCGTTGCCCAGCCTGATCGAGCGCCGCGGCGCGATCGTCAACGTGTCGTCCATCAACTCCCGGCTGCCCGCCGCCGGCCCGGTCGCCTACAGCGCGGCCAAGGCGGCCCTGGCCGCCCTCGGGAAGTCGCTGGCCGAGGAGTTCGGTCCGCAGGGCGTACGCATCAACACCGTCTCGCCGGGCATCGTGCGGACCGCCCTCTGGGAGGACCCGGAGGGCTTCGGCGGCAAGGTGGCGGCGAGCGCCGGGGCGGAGCACGCGGCGTTCCTCCAGCAGATCCCGGAGGCGTTCGGCATCACCAGCGGGCGGATCACCGAGCCGCGGGAGGTGGCGGCGCTGATCACCTTCCTGCTCTCCGACGTGGCCGGGAACATCACGGGTGCGGACTACGTCATCGACGGTGGCACGGTCAAGACGCTCTGACGTGGTGGTCCGGTGGGCGGCGCCGGGGCGGCCGCCCCGGCGGACGGTTTGACCTTCAGGTTGGTCGAAGTCCGAGAATCGCGGCCATGGACGACGACGGGGAACTCCTGAGCATCGGCGCGTTCGCCCGGCGGGCGGGCCTGACGCCGAGCGCGCTGCGCTTCTACGACGACTGCGGGGTGCTGCGGCCGGACCGGGTGGACGCCGCCACGGGATACCGGCGCTATGGGGCCGGCCAGCTGGCGCGGGCGGTACGGCTGCGCCACCTGCGGGCCGCGGGGCTGCCGTTGGTGGACGTCGAGACCGTGCTCGACGGTCCCGAGGACATGGCCCGGAACGTGCTGCGGGCCCACTTGGAGCGGACCCTGCGGGCGGCGGACGAGGCACGGGCCGTGGTGGAGGGCTTTCTGCGGGAGGCGTCCGGGGAGCCGGCGTACCGCGGCGGTACCGCGTGGGCGCGGGTGGACGGGCCGGAACTCGCCAGCGCGGTGCGGCAGGTGGGGCCCGCGGCGGCGGTCGGTGCGACGGTCGGGGAACACTCGGTGCTGGGGTGCGTACTGCTCGAACTCGTCGACGGGGAAGTGCGGTTGGTGGCCACCGATCGCTACCGCCTTGCGGTGCGGGTGCTGCGCCCGGAGGTCTGCGAGGGCGGTCCGCGGCGGGTACTGCTCACGGCGGACACCGCATGTCGGATGGCGGAGTGGGCGGTGCGACAGCTGGCGGTCGAGGTGGAATTCCCGGCCGCGGCGGACGCCTCGGGTGTCGCGCGGGTGCGGCTGCGGAGCGGAGCGGAGCGCTGGGACGCGGGGGCGCCGGGCGACGGGAAGGCCGGAGTGGGCGAGCCGGGGGAGTTCCCGGACTACCGGCTGATGCTGGCGGGGCTGGCGGCCGTGCGGCACCGGGTGATCGTGGATCGGGTCGGGCTGCGGGACGCGGTGGCGGCCCGGGGCGGCGCGGTGGTGTCGCTGACGGTCGGGACGGCAGCGGACGGCACCGCAGAAGGAGTGCTGGAGGTGTCGGGCGGGGAGACCGGACCCGTCCGGCTGCGGGCGGTACGTACCGGGCCCGGGCTGCGGATCGCCTTCGACCCGGCGGTCCTGGTGCCGGTGCTGGAGGCCGGGGTGGGGCCCGATGCGCTGCTGGAGATCGCGAGAGCGGACCAGCCGGTCGTCGTCCGCTCCGCGGACCAGGGGAGTTTCACGACGGTGGTGATGCCGGTACGGGGCCGCTGAGGGCTGGCGGAAGAGAGCCGCGGCCGGAGCGGCACGGCGCGGAAGCGGAAACGGTACGGAGGCCCGGAGGACGGGCGCGACCGGTGACTGAGGGAGAAAGCGGCGGATGGATCCGGAACTGCCGATGGTGCGGCTGTGCGTGGCCGGCATGCAGGCCGAGGCGGAGGGACGTGCCGAGGCGGCGCGGGAACTCTTCCAGCAGGCGTGGGAGGGGGCCCGCGACGACTACGAGGCGTGCATCGCGGCGCACTATCTCGCGCGACACCAGAGCTCGCCCGCGGAGACGCTGCGCTGGAATCAGGAGTGCCTGGACCGGGCCGACCTGGTCGGGGACGAACGGGTGCAGGGCTTCTATCCGTCGCTGTACGTGAACATGGGGAACGCGTACCGGGAACTCGGTCGACTTGCCTCCGCCCACCGGTACTTCGTGCTGGCGGCGGAGCGGGTGGCCGATGCGCCCGAGGGGCAGTACGGCGACTGGAACCGGTGCGCGATCGCGGAGGGGCTGCGGGACACCGCGGCCGCCGCGGCCGCCGAAGGGGATGAGGGAGCCGCGGCGCGAGGGCGCTTCGACGAGGGCGTCGAGGGGCCGGTGCGGGAGCTGTTCGCGGCGTGGTGCGAGCGGGGCGACCTCAAGGCGCTGGGGCTGACGCTTCCGGCGTATCTGGGGTACCTCGGGACGGACGAGGACCGGGTGCGCCTGCGGAGCGCGCTGCACATGGTGCATGCGGCGCGCTGGCTCCCTGAGGAGGAACAGGCCGCGGTGGAGCGGGCGATGGGGGCAGTGGCCATGTCGTGACGGGGGTTGAGCGTGCGGATGTTTCACGTGAAACGACGGGCTGGCAGAGGGTGTTGTTTCACGTGGAACGACGGGCTGAGCAGGGTGCCGTTGTTTCACGTGAAACCGTGCCCGGCGGTGAGGGCGAGTCGTGGCATGCCGGGTGAAGCGCGTGGTGGCCGTTTCACGTGAAACATGGAGGCGCCGGTGGTAGCGGCCGGGGCAGGATGGCGGCGCGGTGGGTGGTTGCTCGCCGCTGCCATGGGCCGGCTGAGCTGGTTCTGCCGGGTGGGAAGTCGCGTTGAGGAGCGTCATGACGGTCGTGGAGTCTGCGCAGTCGCAAGAGCCCGAGTCGAGTGAGGGCGGGGCGCATGAGGTGGTCCCGCGTGGTGGCGTCGCCGTCGATTCCGCCGAGGAATATGTGGAGTTGATGCCGCAGACGCGACGGGCGTTGCTGCGGCGGCTGGCGGTCGCACAGGCCGAGGGGCGGGCGCCGTCGATGATGGGCGCGGTCGTCCGCGGTGGCGAGGTGGTCTGGACGGGGGCCCGGAGTTCGGTGGACGGGGAGGTGCCGCACGGCGATGTGCAGTACCGGATCGGCTCGCTGACCAAGAACTTCGTGGCCGTGCTGGTGCTTCGGCTGCGGGACGAGGGGCTGCTGAAGCTGGACGATCCCATCGGGGCTCACCTGAAGGACGTCCCGGCACCCGAGGTGACGATCGCCCAACTTCTGTCACACAGTGCGGGGTTGGCGGCCGAGTCCCGTGGGCCGTGGTGGGAGCGGACCGCCGGTGAGCTTCGGCCCGAGCCGGCCGATCTGTTCGGTGAGCGTCCGCGGCTGCACCCGGCGGGGCGGCGGCACCACTACTCCAACCCTGGCTTTGCGGTGCTCGGGGCGCTGGTCGAGCGGCTGCGGGACGGGGTGCCATGGGGCGAGGTGCTGCGGGGCGAGGTGCTGGAGCCGCTGGGCATGGCTCGGACGACGGTGCGGCCGGAGATGCCGCATGCGGGCGGCTGGGCGGTCCATCCCTGGGCCGACGTGATGCTGCCGGAACCCGCGCACGACACCGGGCTGATGGGGCCGGCGGGGCAGCTGTGGTCCACGACGGAGGACCTGTGCCGGTGGGCGGTGTTCCTACTGCGGGGCGACGAGCGGGTGTTGAGCGGGGCGAGCCTGACCGAGATGCAGACCCCCGCGGTGCCGCCGGAGGGCGATGGCTGGGACACGGGCTACGGCCTGGGGACGCAGCTGGTCTGGCGGAGTGGGCGCCTGCTGGTTGGCCACACCGGGTCGATGCCGGGATTCCTGGCGGTGCTGTGGGCCGATCCGGCGGAGGACACGGCCGCGCTCGCGCTGGCGAACTGCACCTCCGGAGTCCCGATCGGCGCGGTGGCCGCCGACTTTCTGGAGATCGTGGCCCATCACGAGCCGCGGATCCCGGAGCCGTGGCGACCGTTTCCGGGGGCGGTGGACGAGGACCTGCTGGCCCTGACCGGACCCTGGTACTGGGGCGCGAGCCCGTTCGCGCTGCGGCTGACGTGCGCGCGGGGACTGGAACTGGTCTCGCTGTCCGGCAACGGCCGCAGCTCGCGCTTCCAGGCCGCGGCCGACGGCACCTGGACCGGGCTGGACGGCTACTACGCGGGCGAGACACTGCGGGTGGTTCGGGCACCGGACGGTACGGTCACCCACCTCGACCTGGGGACCTTCGTCTTCACCCGGGGGCCCTACGAGCCCGCCGGTCCGGTGCCCGGCGGAGTGGACCCCGAGGGCTGGCGGGGAGTCTGACCGGGATGTGACGTACGGAAGCGGGGGCCCGCGTGGGTCGGGTCCCCCGTGGCGGGCGAGTCGAGGCCAGAGCGAGCGCTCGGGCCTGTCCGGCGGGGGTGTTGCGGGCGGACGTACAGTCGAGCGAGATGTCAGGAGCCGCCGCAGTGCGCGGCTCGCTACCGCTGGAAGGCCACTGTGACTGCCGTGACTGCGAACGCCGACACCCCGGTTCTGCTCGACCTGCCTCCGCTCGACGCCGCCCGTTTCGCGCGCATCGAGGACAAGGTCGCGGCGCTGATGCGCACCCGCTGCGATGTCGTCACGACGCAGGGCGAGGCGCTGCTGCCCCTGGAGGCGTGCATCCGCTCGGCCGTCCGGCCCGGCAGCACCGCCCTCAACATCGTCACCGGCCCCTACGGCGAGACGTTCGGTGGCTGGCTGCGTTCCTGCGGCGCCGAGGTCGTCACCATCAGCGCGCCGTTCACCGGTGCGGTCACCCCCGAGCAGGTGGCGGACGCGCTGCGCGAGCACCCCGAGATCGACTTCGTGAGCCTGGTGCATGCCGAGGCGGCGACCGGCAACACCAACCCCGTCGCCGAGATCGGCGCGGTGGTGCGTGAGCACGGGGCGCTGCTGATGCTCGACGCGGTCGCCTCGGTGGGGGCCGAGCCGCTGCTCACCGACGCATGGGGAGTGGACCTGTGCGTCATCGGCGGCCAGAAGGCGCTGGCCGGACCGGCCGGGGTCTCCGCGGTGTCCGTCAGCGCCCGCGCCTGGGAGCGCATCGCTGCCAATGAGCAGGCGCCGCGTCGCTCGTACCTCTCGCTGCTGGACTGGAAGGAGCGCTGGATCGACGCCGGGCGCACCGCTCTTCCGCACGCCCCGGCACAGCTGGAGATGCTGGCGCTGGAGCAGGCCGTGGACCGGATCGAGATGGAAGGGCTGGAGGTGGTCATCGCCCGCCACCGGGCGGCCGCCGCGGCGGTTCGGGCGGGTGTCGCGGTGCTCGGCGGCCCGGTGCCGTATGTGATCCGGGACGAGCACGCGGCGCCGGCCGCCACCACGCTCCGCGCGCCGGCGGGGGTGGACGCCCGTGAGGTGGTGTCCGCCGCGCTCTCCGCCGACGGTGCGGTTCCGGTACAGGCCGCCGCCGGTGCCCTGTCAGCGGAGATGATCAGGGTGAACCACTACGGGCGGGCCGCGGACCGTGCGGTGGTGCTGGCCTCGCTGGCGGCGTTGGCGGCCGGCCTGCGGGCGCTGGGGGTGGCGGTCGACGAGGACGCGGCGGCTGCGGCGGCCGGCGCGGCATGGGATGAGGCCCTCGCCGCGGCCTGAGTCGTGCGGGTGCGCTGACCCGTCGGAGGCGTCCTCGGCCGTTGGACGCACCCTCGACAGGAGTGCCACGGGTGTGGTCTGTTTCACGTGAAACAGACCACACCCTTTTTGCTGCCGGGTGCCGGGTGCAGAGGACGGAGACGGGGGGCCGAGGACGGACCGCGAGACCGCGGACTGCGGACTGCGGACGGCGGGGCTGCGGAGAGCGGCGTGTTCGGTGCCTCCCGCCCGGGTGCCCCGCACCGTTGTCCCCGACTCCTCGCCCCACTACCCCCGTGCCCCACCGCCCCTTTGCCCCGCCCCTCCGCCTCACCCTCTTCGCCCCACCCCTTCCCCTCACCTCTTCGCCCCCGGTCTCGGCCCCGGTTTCGGGCCCGGCCCGCGCCATCCCGTGCCATCCCCCACCACCCCGCGGCTCTCGGCCCGGCCCGCCAGCCCCGTGTGGCGATCCGCACGCATGTTTTAAACCCCTCGTAGAATCGGAACGATCGGCCCGGTTGTTCTTCCGGGTGTGGAACGCGGAGGAGCTCGGTGGTCTCAGGAGGGGTGCGGAGGGCGGACGGCGTGCCGACGCCCACCCGCGCGGATGCCCGGCGGAATCGTGCGCTGGTGCTCCAGGCGGCCCGATCCGCCTTTGCGGAACGGGGGTTGGAGGTCCCGCTCGATGAGATCGCCCGGCGCGCCGGGGTCGGCGCGGGCACCGTGTACCGCCATTTCCCTTCCAAGGAAGCCCTGTTCAGGGCGGCGGTCAGGGACCGGCTGCGGCTGTTCGCCGATACCGCGGGGGACTTGGCCGAGGCGGACGACCCGGGCGGGGTGTTCTTCCGCTTCCTGGCGTCGGTGGTGCGGCTGTCCGCCCCCAACAGGGCGCTGGGCGAGGCGCTGGAGGCGGCCGGAGAGCTCGGTCCGGGGCCGGTCGCAGAGGGGCCGGCGGGGCCGGAGCTGGAGTTCCTGGTGGCGCTCGGCGTCCTGCTGACCCGGGCCCAACAGGCGGGCGCAGTAAGGGCGGACGTCGATCTGGCGGACGTGCGCACCCTGCTGACCGGGTGTCTGGCGATGGAGCGCCGACGGTCGGTCGGCCCGGGCCCGGTGGGGGCGGACACCGAGCCCGGCGCGGCGCCGGCGGGCCGGATGACGACGTTGATGCTCGATGGGCTCCGTGCCGACCGGACCGTAACGGAACTGCCGGTCGTGGGGTCGTCGGTCCGTAACGAAACCGGGTGTGCGGTGTGTGGTGCGGTGCTCGCGGTGGCGCGCACCGGGCGGCCCGCGCGGTACTGCGGCGGGGCCTGCCGGCAGAAGGCCCACCGGGCGCGCCGGACCGCTCCCCCGGACCGCCGCTGACCGCTTCCCGACCCGTCAGAGCTGCCGCTTGAAGCCCAGGTGGGAGGCGTCGAAGCCGAGGCGCTCGTAGAAGCGGTGCGCGTCGACGCGGGTGGCGTCGGAGGTGAGCTGGATGAGCTGGCCGCCGAGTTTCCGGGATTCCGCGATCGCCCATTCGATGAGCACGGTGCCCAGGCCGGCCCCGCGCTCATCGGCGTGGATCCGTACCGCTTCGACGATCGTGCGGGTGGCGCCGCGCCGGGCGAGGCCGGGGATCACCGTGAGCTGGAGCGTGCCGACCACGCGGCCGTCCCGGTCGGCGACGACCAGGTGCTGGTTCGGGTCGGCGTCCAGGGCGGCGAACGCGGCGCGGTAGGGCGTCAGGTCGTCGGGGGATTCGCGGGTGGCGCCCAGGGGGTCGTCGGCGAGCATCGCGACGATGGCGGGCAGGTCGGCCTCGGTGGCGCGGCGTATCTCAAGATCGCTCATGGGCGCGACCCTACGCCGCGGGCCCCGGGCGGCCCAGGGTCACCGGGCGGTCCGTCCGGTGACCCTGGGCGGGAATGTGGCGGTCCAGACCGTTACGCGGAGGTGCGCAGCGTTTCGACCGCCGTTACCAGCGGCGCCAGCTCGGGCCGCTTGGCGGCGTCCTGGAGGGCCTCGCGCAGCGCGGTGTCATGAGCGGGTCGGGCCTCTTCGAGGAGGCGCAGCCCGTCGGGCGTGACGTTGGTGTAGATGCCGCGCCGGTCGTCGGGGCACAGGTAGCGCGAGAGCAGCCCGCGCTCCTCAAGCCGGGTGACCAGGCGGGTGGTGGCGCTCTGGCTGAGCACGACCGAGTCGGCGACCTGGTGCATCCGGAGGTGCCCGCCGGGCCCGTCGTGCTGCTGGCTGAGCACGTTGAGGACGGAGAACTCCCGGACGCTGAGGTCGTGCCGGGCCTGGAGGGCGCGCTCGATGTGTGACTCGATGCGGCCGTGCAGGGAGGAGAGTGCGCACCAGCCCTGGGCGAGGCCCCCGGCGGCCGCTTCCTGCGTGGTGGCCGTGTCCCGCTTCCGCTGCGTCATCGCAGACCTCCTCATTGGTCGTACGCCCAGGATAGGGCACATCTGAAATATCCAGCGCTTGCAAATAAAGCGCGTCTGCAATTATTGTGGACGCCGGTTGAGAATGGATGCAATAAATCAAGGAGAAGGAACCGTCATGCCTCTTGCTCTCCTGGCGCTCGCCATCGGAGCCTTCGGGATCGGAACGACCGAGTTCGCGGTCATGGGCCTGCTGCCCGACATGGCGGCCGACTTCGGTGTCTCCATTCCGCTCGCCGGCTACGCGACCACCGTCTACGCCCTCGGGGTGGTGGTCGGCGCACCGCTGATGACCCTGCTCGGCACCCGCTTCACCCGGAAGCAGATGCTGATGCTGCTGATGGGCCTGTTCGTGGTGGGCAACCTGCTCACTGCTGTTGCGCCGACCTTCGGGCTGGTGCTCGCCGGACGAGTGGTCTCGGCGTTCACCCACGGCGCGTTCTTCGGCATCGGCTCGCTGGTGGCCGCCGATCTCGTCGCCCCGGAGAAGCGGGCCGCCGCGCTCTCGCTGATGTTCAGCGGACTGACTGTGGCCAACGTCGTGGGCGTACCGGCCGGCACCCTGCTCAGCCAGCAGTTCGGCTGGCGCACCACCTTCTACGCGATCGCCGTGCTCGGCGTACTGGGGCTGCTCGGCATCGTCAGGCTGGTCCCGGCGCAGCGGGCCAAGGCGGCCGCCCGGATCGGCCGTGAGCTGGCGGCCTTCCGCAACCCGCAGGTCGGGCTGGCGATGCTGATGACCATCCTCGGCTTCGGTGGGGTCTTCGCGGCCGTCACCTACCTCGCCTCGATGATGACCGAGGTCGCCGGCTTCGCCCCGTCCTCCGTCGTCTGGCTGACCGCGGTCTTCGGCCTCGGAATGGTCGGCGGGAACCTGATCTCCGGCCGGTTCACCGACCGCGCCATGATGCCGATGCTGTACGCGTCCCTGGCCGGGCTGGCGGTGGTGCTGGCCGCGTTCACCTTCACCGCGCACCACAAGATCGCCGCGATCGTCACCATCGCGCTCATCGGCTTCTTCGGCTTCGCGACCGTTCCGCCGCTGCAGAAGCGGGTGCTGGACCAGGCGGCCGCCGCCCCCACCCTGGCCTCGGCCGGCAACATCGCGGCCTTCAACTTCGGCAACGCGCTGGCCTCCTGGCTCGGCGGTCTGGTGATTTCGGGTGGGCTGGGCCTCACCGCGCCCAATTGGGTCGGTGCGCTGATGACCGTCGCGGCGCTCGGGGTGGCCGTGCTGGCGTCCTTCCTGGAGCGCCGGCAGCCGGGCCGCGGCAGGGTGGTGGCCGCGGGCGGTCCGGCAGTGGCCGTCGACGAGGCGGTCCCGGCGGCGCGGAGCTGAGCGTTCCGGTCGCTTGTCCTGGTGGTCGGTCGCTTGTCCCGGAGGTCGGCCGGTCGTCCTGGAGGCCGACCCGCTCGCCACCTAAGGGCCGTATGACCGTGGGCCCGCCACCAGGACCCCTCAGGACGGGACGCCCACCCGCTCCCGGCCCCTGGCCGACCGTGCCCCGCGCGGTCGGCCGCCGCGTGTGGTGCGTCCCCACGGCTTGAGCATGGAGACCGCGGTGAGGAAGAGGTAGAGGGCGGAGGCGACCGCCGGCGCGACGAGGAGGCCGGGATCGGGTGCCGGGTGGCCGGCGGCGGCCGTCGCGGCGAGGCGGGCGATGCCGGGGCGGAGCGCGAGCACCGTCAGCCCGACGGCCAGGAGGGTCAGCCAGAACTTGGTGAGGACCCAGCGGTGCCGGGCCAGCCCCCAGTGTGTGCCGAGGGATAGCGCCACCCCGCTGGCCAGCGAGGCCACGGCGACCGGGAGCACCAGGTCGTCCGTGAGGAGCTGCATCGCCTGGTAGGCGGCCGCGGCGGTCTCCGTGGCGCCGGCCGTGAAACCGGTGACGCCCAAGAGGAGGAGTCCGGCGGTGAGTCCCAGCCAGCTGACGGACACGGCGACATGGACGACGAGAAGGGCCCTACGGGCGGGCCGGCGCAGCTGCATGCCTCCACGGTGGCGGGGCGGCGGGTGACGGTACATCTGACGGCGGGAGTATCCGAGCGTACGCGGTGGCGAGTACGGTCCGGCCCCCGCCCGCCCGCACCGGCCTCTTGGGCGGGTTCTAGGCTCCGCCCATGAGCAAGCTGCATCTGTTCGACATGGACGGCACCCTGCTCCACGGGTCCGCGGCCGCCGTTGAGATCTCCCGGCAGCTCGGGCTGGACGAGGAGATCGCCGCTTTGGAGCGGGCGTTCGCGGCCGGTGAGCTGACCCCGGCGGGCTTTGCGCAGCGGGCGTGCGCGCTGTGGGCCGCGGACCTGACCGAGGTTCAGGTGGCGGCGGCCTTCGAGGGCGCGCCGTGGCTGGCCGGCATCCGGGACGTCTGGGCCGATATCCGGGCCCGCGGCGAGCGATGTGCCGTGATTTCCCTCTCGCCGGGCTTCTTCGTCGAACGGCTGCTGGCATGGGGCGTCGACACCGCGCACGGCTCCCGGTGGCCCGCGGTGCCGATCCGGGAACCGCTGGAACCGGCCGGCATTCTCTCGCCGTCAGCGAAGGTACGGATCACGGGCGATCTCTGCGCGCGGTACGGGCTGACCCGCGGGGACTGCGTGGCGTACGGCGACTCGATGTCGGACGCCGAACTCTTCGCGGTGGTACCGAAGTCGGTGGCGGTGAATGCGGATCACCATGTCAGCGACCTGGCCACGTATGCGTACACGGGGCGTGATCTGCGCGAGGCATACGAACTAGTGCGTACCGGCGAGTAATTCGTCAGGCCGGGCGCTTTCTGCGGTGGATTCGTCCGCTGTGCACAAGGAAATTGCTGTCTGTGGGGAGGATCACTGATATTGGCGAAGGCGCGCTGAGTGTTCCCAGATCGGGGCTTGTGGTTTCAACTACTGCCGGTATGGTCGAGTCCGGCTTGGCGGGGGTGACGGTCTCCGCGGGCGCGTGGACGGCAGGGCAAAGCTCGTCAGCCTAGCGGGGAAGCGGCCCGTGTCACCCGGACTTCCGGCTGTTTGTCCGGTGGGATGGGGTGGAGTGGCATGCTGACGGTACGGCATCTGTACCGCTTGCCGTAGGGAAGTGAGAGGTGTCCGCTTTAGGGGATGTTGCCGGAATCGCTTGATTCGATTAAGAATTCCGGACAGGGCGGGGGAATTCCGGGCGGTTCCGGTCAGCGGAACGGCAAAGACAACCGAAAGACGTTCGAGGCGAGGCAGACCATGGACGCTCCAACCACCACGTCGGCCGATAACGGCTCTTCTGGCGGCAGCAGCGGCGATTGGGGTTGGTTCACTCCGCCGTCGAAAAAATCTTCCGGAGATCGACAGCCCCGGCAAAACAGCCAGGACGGGCAGCAATCGACGCAGGATGGCCGTAACGACCAGGGCGAACACGTCGAAACGGAACGGATACCCAGCCGTCCCGTGAATCCGATACGCCCGGTGGGTACCGCCGCCGAGCGGGAGCCGCAGCGGGTCCCGCGACAGAGCTCGCAGCCGCAGTGGGAGACGGCCCGTCAGCCCGATGCCCACGCCTACGCCGAGCAGCCCGCACCCGCCGCCCCGCGCCCCGAGGCCGAGCCGGAGCCGGTCCACGAGCCGGTCACACGGAACCCGTTCGACGCGTTCGGCATAACCGTCCCACCCGCCACGGCGGTCGGATCCGCCCCGTCTGGCGTCTCGGCCCCTGCGCCACCCTCGGCCCTTGTGGCGCCCCCGGCCCCTGCGCCCCCCTGGGCCCCTGTGGCGCCCCCGGCTCCTCCGGCGCCCCCGGCTCCTCCGGCGCCCCCGGCTCCTCCGGCTCCCGCGGCACCCCTAGCCCCGGCGGCACCCCCGGCCCCGGCCAGCACCTCTGCCACCTCCGCCCCCTCGGCCCCCGCCAGCGCCTCCGCCCCCTCGGCCTCCCCCGCACCGCCGGCGTCCTCGGCGCCGTCCGCCCCGGAGCCCACCCTCGCCACACTGGAAGCCACCGGCTCGTCCGACGCGGCGGCCTCTCCCGACGCGGTCCTCATCCGTCGCACCATGGCCGAGATCGAGCCCGTGGCCGACAAGGTCACCTCGTACTTCTACGCGCTGCTGTTCGTCCAGCACCCCGATCTGCGGGCGCTGTTCCCCGCCTCGATGGACGCCCAGCGCGACCGGCTCTTCAAGGCGCTGCTCACCGCCGCCCAGCACGTGGACAACGCCGAGGTGCTCACCCAGTACCTCTCCCAGCTCGGCCGCGGGCACCGCAAGTACGGCACCCAGCCCGACCACTACCCGGCGGTCGGCGAGTGCCTGCTGAGCGCGCTCTCCCGCTATGCCACCTCCAGTTGGAGCCAGGAGGCCGAGGACGCGTGGGTGCGCGCGTACATCGCGATCTCGCAGATCATGATCGACGCGGCGGCCGAGAACGAGGCGGTCGCCCCCGCCTGGTGGCAGGCCGAGGTCGTCGCGCACGAGCTGCGCACCCCCAACACCGCGGTGGTGACGGTCCGGCCGGACCAGCCGTACCCGTTCCGCGCCGGGCAGTACACCAGCCTGGAGACCCCGTGGTGGCCGCGGGTCTGGCGGCACTACTCCTTCGCCTCGGCGCCGCGTTCGGACGGCCTGCTCTCGTTCCACGTGAAGGCGGTGCCGGCCGGTTGGGTCTCCAACGCACTGGTGCACCGCGCCCGACCCGGTGACGTCCTGCGGCTCGGTGCGCCGGCCGGCTCGATGACCGTCGACCACTCCACCGGCAACGGCCTGCTGTGCGTCGGCGGCGGCACCGGCATCGCGCCCATCAAGGCGCTGATCGAGGACGTCGCGGGCCACGGCGCCCGGCGCCCGGTGGAGGTCTTCTACGGCGCCCGCAGCGAACACGACCTGTACGACATCGACACCATGCTGCGCCTGGAGCAGACCCACCCCTGGCTCTCCGTCCGCCCGGTCGTCGCCATCGGGCCGGGCACCCGGGGCGGGCCCGGCACCATCACCGGTCAACTCCCCGATGCAGTACGGCAGTACGGCCCGTACCAGGAGTACGAGGCATATCTTTCCGGACCGCCGGGACTGATCCGTAGCGGTGTGGAGGCATTGGTGGGGGTCGGTATTCCGGCCGAGCGGATACGGCACGACTCCATCGAAGAGCTGGTATCGACGGGAGACTGAAGTCTTGGCAGGCGAAGGTGAATACGGTCGGCCGACGGAGGGACGGGAGCTGCGCCTACCGGCGGAGCGCCCCGGGAGCGACGGTGAGCACCTGGTGCAGCAGAGACTTGGGACGTCCGGGCGCGCCGACCGCTTCTACGCGGACCAGGTCCTGGACCACCTCAACGTGCGGATGCAGGAGTTCGTCGCCCGCCAGGAGATGTTCTTCCTGGCCACGGCGGACCGGCACGGCGAGTGCGACTCCACCTTCCGGGCCGGGCCGCCCGGATTCGTGCAGGTGCTGGGCGACCGGCTGTTGGCGTACCCGGAGTACCGCGGCAACGGCGTCATGGCGTCCATCGGCAATCTCTCCGAGAACCCGCGGCTGGGCATCCTCATGATCGACTTCACCCGCGACCGGATTGGTCTGCACATCAACGGCCGGGCCCGCGTGGTGCTGGACGAGGACATGCGGGTCCACTACCCGAACCTCCCGGTGGACCCGATTCCCGGCCGCCGGGCGCAGCTGTGGGTGATGGCCGAGGTCGAGGAGGCGTACATCCACTGCGCCAAGCACATCCCGCACCTGCAGAAGGTCCCGGCGAAGGAGCGCGGCGCCCGAGCCTGGGGCACCGACGACGTCAAGCGCAAGGGCGGCGACTTCTTCGGGTCCGCCGCCGAGGCGGACCTGCGCACGCCCTTCCAGCGGCCGCAGCACGCCCATGAGCATCTGCGCGGCGGGCTGCACGAGGACGTCCCGGAGCCCGGGTACGGAGCCGGCCCGGCGCCCGTGCCCGGCCCGCGCCCGTCGCGGGACGACCTGGCCGTGGAGCTGAACGGGGAGTTCCTCGACCGGGTCGAGAAGGTGCTGGCCCGCGCCCAGCCGCGCCGGGCCGCCGAGGACGCGCCGGAGTTCCGCGGCTGGTTCGACCGGCGTGACGGCTGACCGGCGCGACGGCTGACCGGGGTGGCGCCCCGGGACCACCGGCCCCGGGAGCCCCAGGGGCGGTCCCCTGGATCCGAGGTCGGACCGGCCCTACCCCAGATCGGGGGCGTGCATCGCGCGCACGCCCTCGATGTTGCCGTCCAGGTAGTGCCGTAGGGACAGCGGGACGACCTCGACCGAGGCGATCCCGACCCGGGTGAAGGGCACCCGCACGATCTCGTACTCGCCGCACGGTTCCTCGACCTCGGGGCCGTGCCGGCGGGACGGATCCATCGAGTCCAGCCGGCAGACGAAGAAGTGCTGCACCTTGACGCCGTCCACACCGCCGTCGGTGAGGTGCTCGACGGTGTCGACGAAGACCGGCACCACGTCGGTGACCTTGGCGCCCAGCTCCTCGTCCAGTTCACGGTGGAGGGCCTCGATGACCGTGGCGTCCGCCGGCTCGACGCCGCCGCCCGGTGTGATCCAGTACGGGGACCGCCCCGGCTTGGTGCGCTTGATCAGTACGAGATCCGCTCCGTCGAGCAGGATCGCGCGGGCGGTGCGTTTGACGACTGGCCGTACGGTCATAGGGGACAGATGCCGCAGTCACGGCCTGGTGAAACCCCCCTCGTCCCACTGTCCACGTCACCAGCTCGCCGCGGTGCGCAGCAGCCACTCGTGCGCCCGCGCGATGTGCGGCAGCCCCAGCGTCCCGGTCCGTACGGCCAGGAAATAGGTGCGCAGCGGGGGCACCGGCGGGTCGAGGAGGGCGACCACCGTGCCGCTGTTCAACGCTTCGGCGCACAGGTAGCGCGGCAGGACGGCCAGCCCGGCGCCCGCCGCGACGCAGGACAGCACCGCCCGCAGATCACTGGCGACGACCGTGGCGGCGGCGGTGGGTTTGGCGTCGAAGACGGCTGCCCAGTAGCGGGCGATCAACGGCAGGCTCTCGTGGACCTCGACGAACGGGACCGGGTCCAGTACGCGGACGCCGCGGGTCTGGAGGACGCCGGGGCCGCCCAGTCGGGCCGCCCAGCGGGGCGCGGCGACCAGGACGTGTTCCTCGTCGCACAGCGGGGTGGCGGTGAGCAGTCCGCCGCGCGGCCGGGTGGTGGTGACGGTCAGATCGTGGTGCCCGGCGGCCAGACCGTTCAGCAGCTCGTCGGCGGCGCCGAAGGCGGTGCGTATGGACAGGCCCTGGGCGATGAGCGGGCTCAGGGCGGGTAACGCGCGCTCGGCGGTGAACTCCGGTGGGCCGCCGAGGTGGAGCGTGCGGGTGGTGGAGTCCTGGTCCAGTCCGGCCTCGGTGATCTCGGTGAGGGCGTCGAGGTGGGGCGCGATCTTGTGGGCGAGTTCGTCGCCGAAGGTGGTGGCGGTGACGCCGCGGGCGCAGCGGACGAAGAGCGGGCGGCCCAACCGGCGTTCCAGCGTGCGGATTTGGCTGGTCACCGCGGGTTGGGAGAGCCCGAGCAGCGCGGCGGCCCGGGTGAACGAGCCGGCGCGGTGGACCGTGACGAAGGTACGCAGCAGTGCCAGATCCATCGCGTACCTCCTGCGCCCCTCGGAAGCCTGGTCGCGGGCCAACTATAAATTTGTCGATAGGGCTGTGTCGCTAGCGTGATTGGACACTGACGCTCAGTCAACTAGCCTTGTTGAAGCGGTTCGTTTCACGTGAAACATCGGTCTGTGAAACGTCCGGACCGGATTCACGGGAACCGCCGGCCGGCAGGGTGACGAGGGGGGATACCCTGCCGGCCGTTCCCGTGCAGAGGTGCCTGCGGCGAGCGACCGCGGTGCGTACGGGCCCATCGGCCGTCCCGCGGCACGGCACCACAGTGCTACGCCTTCGCCGCGTCCAGCGCTCGCAGGACATCGGCGACCAGATCCTCCGGTTCCTCGACGCCGACCGAGAAGCGGACGAAGCCCTCAGGTATGTCGTCGCCGCCCCAGCGGGCCCGCCGCTCGGCGGTGGACCGTACGCCGCCGAAGCTGGTCGCGTCGTCCACCAGCGTCAGCGCGGCCAAGAACCGCTCCGCGTACGCCTTGTCCGGGAGGACGAAGGACACCACACAGCCGAAGCGGCCGGGCCGCATCTGGCGGACGGCAAGCGCGTGCGACGGGTCCGACGGCAGACCGGGATGACGCAGCCCGGTGACTTCAGGGCGATCGGCCAGCGCGGTGGCCAGGGCCAGTGCCCCGTCTGCCTGCTGGCGGACGCGCAGCGCCAGGGTGGCGAGCGAGCGGTGCGCGAGCCAGCTCTCCATGGGACCGGGGATCGCGCCGACCGTCTTGCGCCACAGCCGGACGTCATCGGCCAGCGCCGCGTCCCGGGTGGTGACGTAGCCCAGCAGGACATCGCCGTGGCCGGTCAACGCCTTGGTGCCGCTGGCGACCGAGAGGTCCGCGCCCAGGTCCAGCGGGCGCTGGCCGAGCGGGGTGGCGAGGGTGTTGTCCACCGCGACCAGCGCACCGCGGGCGTGCGCCGCGTCCGCCAGCCGGCGAATGTCGTAGACGTCCAGACCGGGGTTAGAGGGCGTCTCGATCCACAACAGCCGGGCCCCTTCGAGGATGCCGAGCTGAGCGTCGAGGGCGGCATCAACGGGGGTGTGCGAAGCACGCGTCGAGGGGCGGTGGGGGGTGCGGACCTCGATGCCGTAGCTCTCCAGGCGGGCGCGGACGGCGGGCAGGAGCTGGTAGCCGTCACCGGGAAGCACCACCGCGTCGCCGGTGCGCAATTGGGAGAAGAGCACGGCGGTGATCGCCGCCATCCCGGAGGCGAAGGTGACGGTGTGGGCGGGCTCGTCCGGCGACTCCAGCTCACCGATGGCGGCTTCCAGCCGGGTCCAGGTGGGGTTGGTGTCGCGGCCGTACGTATACGGGCCGGTGGCCTCGCCCGGGAGGTGGAAGTGGGCGGCGAACACCGGGCCGGGAAGGGCTGGTTCATGGGCCTTGGGCTCCGGGAGTCCGGCCCGCACCGCGCGGGTGCCGTCGCCGGTCATGCGCTCTCCTTGTGGTGGGGGTGGTGCAGGCCCGGCCGTGGCTCGGCGGGGCCGGGTGCGCCGGAGGTGACCTCGGCGCGAACCGCCTCCAAGAGGCCGTCGCAGGCCGTCTCGATCATCTCCAGGCACTCCTCGAAGCCGGCGAAGCCGCCGTAGTAGGGGTCCGGCACATCGAGGTCGGCGGGGTCCGTGGCCGGGCCGGTCCGGCAGCTGTACGCGCGCAGCAGCCGGACCTTGGCGGCGTCCTCGGCGGTCGGGGCCAGCCGGTGCAGCTCGCGCAGATGGCCCGAGTCGAGCGCGATGATCAGGTCGCGGCGGGCGAACCAGGAGGCGCGGAACTGCCGGGCGGTGTGCGTGGTCGGATAGCTGCCGGCGCGCAGGACGGCGACGGTGCGGGGGTCGGCTCCGTCGCCTTCGTGCCAGCCACCGGTGCCGGCGCTGTCGACCTCGACGAGCGCGTCGAGTCCGTCCTCGGTGATCCGGGCACGGAAGACGGACTCGGCCATCGGCGAGCGACATATGTTGCCGGTGCAGACGAAGCAGACGCGGTAGCAGGTGGTCAAGCGTCAGTCCTTGTCGGGAAGGAGCACGTGCATCGCCCAGGAGACGATGGAGACGATCACGCCGCCGAGCAGCGCCGTCCAGAAGCCGTCCACATGGAAGGCGAGGTCGGCCTTGCCGGCGACCCAGGAGGTCAGCATCAGCATCAGCGCGTTCACGACCAGCGTGATCAGGCCGAGCGTGAGGATGAACAGGGGGAAGGAGAGCACCTTGACCACGGGCTTGACCAGGAAGTTGACCAGCCCGAAGATCAGCGCCACCAGGACCAGCGTGAGCACCTTGCGGCCGGTGTTCTCACCGGTGAGCGTGATGCCTTTGAGGAGCCAGATGGCCACGGCCAGGGCCGCGGCGTTGGCGAGCGTCTTGACCAGAAAATGCTTCATGGTGAGATCGTCGCAGACGACTGCTGACAGGTGAGAGGTGCGAACGGGATGAAGGCTTTCCGACTGGATGAACTGGAAGCGGAACGGGTCGCGAATGACGGCGCGTATCTGCAGTTCCTCCGGGAACGCACCATGTCGGTGGGGCTGTACGCGCTGGACGCCGGCGCCGTCGACCCACAACAGCCGCACGCCCAGGACGAGGTGTACCTGGTGGTGAGCGGCCATGGCGCGATCACCGTGGGGACGGAGACGGAGTCGGTGGCCCGCGGCAGCGTGGTCTACGTACCCGCCGGGGTGCCCCACAAGTTCCACCACATCAGCGAGGACCTACGGGTCGTGGTGGTGTTTTCTCCGCCCGAAAGCTGAGGGCCGGACCCCGGAACCCGTAGGGGTCAGCTCAGGGGAGAGCCGGGGCTGCCAGGCCCCCGCGGCGGCCTCCGGCGCCCTAGCATCGTTGGTGTACAGGGGACCGGAGACGCGGCGCGACGGACGCGGAGCACGCGGCCGGTGCCACCGGAGCGGCACAGGCCGACAACAGCGCGTAAGACAGAAAGAAGGGCAGAGCAGTGGCTGGTAAGGGGATACTCGCAGGGCTTCCGTGGTGGGTCACCTGGGTCGTGGTGCCCGTCATCCTGATCGTCGTTTTCGGCGGACTGATCACCGCTGCGCTCGGCTTCCTGATCGGCCTGCTCTTCAAGGTGCTGATCGCGGCGGCCCTGATCGCCGGTGTCATCTACCTCGTGCGCAGGTTCACCGGGTCCTCGTCCTCGTCGAAGAGCGACTGGTAGGCCGAGCCCCCGACCGACCGGTACTCCGACCCGCACCGTCCGAAGACGCCCTGCCCCCGCCCGGGAGCAGGGCGTCCGGCATTCGGGGCCGGTGCTCGACACTCCCGCGGCGAGGCCGAACGGGGATCGGAATCCGGTCCGCCGGTCATTCCCGTACGGTCGGCGTCCACAGCGTTCCACCTGCTCACCAAGAGTGTGCACCTTGCTCCTTAGTGCCATCGGGGTCGGGGAGGCGCTCAAGGCCGGGTTAACTCCCGGACTTTCGGCTCCGGTGCCGGACCGCCCGGGTTACAGTGCGGACGCAGGCGTCTTCCGGACGTTGACGTTCCGGAAAATACCGAGCGATCGGGCCGGGCATCGCGTCGGACGTCAGGGGAGACGCACGGCCGCGGGAGCGCATCCCGTGGCCGGGGCCGCGGGACCATGGCGCTCGGACCTGGGGGTTGCGTTGGTGATCGGCAACGACGAATCCGGCACGCACCCCACCCTGATCGGGTCGGTGCAGCGGGCGCTGCGGCTCCTGGAAGCGGTGGCCACGCACGCCGACGGGGCGCCCGCCAAGCAACTGGCCAGGGAGGCCCAACTTCCGCTTCCCACGACCTATCACCTGCTGCGGACGCTGACCCACGAGGGCTATCTGCGCCGGGAGAACGGCGTCTTCGTCATCGGCGAGGGCGCCGAGTCCATCGGTCGGGCGGGGGCCCGGCGGCGGCAGCGCCGGCGGCTGGCCGACGCGCTGGCCGTGGCGGGCCGCGAACTCGGCGCCGCCGTCTACTTCGCCGTCTACCGCGAGGGCGAGGTGGAGGTGGTGGCGATAACCGACGATCCGGCGCGGCCGCCCGTCGAGGAGTGGGCCGACTTCCGCTCCACCGCTCACACCCATGCGATCGGGCAGTGCCTCCTGGCGCAGCTTGACGAAGCGTCCCGGAAAGAGCACTTGGTCCGCTATCCGGTGCAGTCGATGACGCCCTTTTCGGTGCGTTCCGAGGGTGATCTGCTGAATCGGCTGGCTACGGTGCGTCGCGGTCAAGTTGCCTATGATCGCCAGGAATATGCCTTGGGCACGGTGTGCTCGGCGATTCCCGTCCGGGTCGGCTCCGCCGCCGCGACACTGGCGGTTTCTCTTCCCGCGACAGAAGTGCACCGATTGCATGCAGTTACGGAGCGACTACGGAAAATGGCGGAGACGGTACTAACGACACTCGCCTTCTCTATCAGTATCTGAAAACTCACTCCTTGTGATCTGCCTGCATGTGACCGACGATGGCGTCAATAGGGCTTCCAGGGATGATTCCCGGCCATCTCCGATCAAGCGCGGGGCAGTGGTTGATGAACGACACGGTTCAGGCAGAAGTGATCATGAGCTTCCTCGTCTCGGAGGAGCTCGCCTTCCGGATCCCGGTGGAGCTGGAATTCGACAGCGCCGATCCCTACGCCGTCCGGCTCACCTTCGATCTCCCCGGGGATGCGCCCGTGACCTGGGTGTTCGGCCGTGAGCTGCTGCTGGACGGGCTGAGCCGGCCGGCTGGCGAGGGGGACGTCCGGGTCGAGCCGTCCTCCCCCGAGCACCTCAGCGATGTCTACATCAGCCTTCAGGTCGGCGCCGAGCGGGCTCTCTTCCGGGCCAGCGCACCACCGCTGATCGCCTTCCTGGATCGCACGGACCGCATCGTTCCGCTCGGCAAGGAGGAGGTCTGCGACACCCTGGAGGCCGCGCTGGACCGGATCCTCACGGAGGCTCCGGCCGGCTGATCCCGCCGACCACCCGCCCGTTCACTCCCCCTGTCACCGCCGCCCGGCAAGCCGCCGATCGTCCCTGCCCTGTTGCCCCAACACCCCTCGCCCACCCGGCCCTTCCCCCGCCCCGGCCCCTCTCGCTTCCGCGCTGCGCGCTCAGTGCCTACGGCGTCGCCCGTGCGCCGCGCGCCGCCCGCCGCGCCCCCCGATGGCCGGCACTCGCGCCGTCCCGCCCGGCACCGGACGGTCCGCCGAAACCACCAGGGCTGCCAGCAGCGTGGTCACCGGCACCGAGGCGACCAGCCCGATGCTGCCCACGAGGGTCCGGACGATCTCCTCCGCGACCACCTCGCTGCCGGCGACCGTACCGACGCTGCTCTGTGCGATCGAGAACAGCAGGAGCAGCGGCAGTGCGGCGCCCGCGTAGGCCATGACGAGGGTGTTCACCACCGACGCGATGTGGTCCCGCCCGATCCGCATCGCTGCGCCGTACAGCTTGCGCCAACCCGCCGACGGATCGGCCTCCTTCAGCTCCCAGACCGCCGCGGTCTGGGTCACCGTCACATCGTCGAGCACCCCCAGCGAACCGATGATGATCCCCGCCAGCAGCAGGCCGCGGATCTCGATGTTCGGGTACAGCCCGTGCACCAGACCGGTGGTGTCGTCCGTGTTGCCGGTCAGCAGCGCCCAGCGGGTGAAGATCGAGCCCAGTAGCCCGATGAGCAGCAGGGAGGCGAGGGTGCCGAGCACCGCCACGGAGGTACGGGCCGTCAGCCCGTGGCACATGTAGAGCGCGATCAGCATGATCGCGCTGCCGCCGACCATCGCCACCACCAGCGGATCGGAGCCCTGGAGGATCGCCGGGAGGATGAACAGCGTCAGCAGGCCGAAGCTGGTGGTCAGCGCCACCAGCGCCAGCACCCCGCGCAGCCGTCCGACGATCACCACCGCAACGGCAAAGATCGCGGCCAGCACCCACATCGGAACGGTGCGGTCGACGTCGGTCACCGCATACTGCAGATCCCTCGGCGCCTTGGGGGAGTAGGAAACGACCACGTCCTGCCCGGTCGTGTAGTGCCGCGGGGCGTCCGGCGTCACCACCGTCTGGAAGGTCCGGCCGGCGTTCTCCCCCGTGGTGACCTTGACCGTCGCCTGCTCGCAGGGCTTGTCGCGGGACGCGCCGCCGGCCGGCGGTTGGCCCCCGGGCGCAGTGGGCTGCGGCTGCTGCTCGGCATGTACCGCCGCGCAGTTCACCTCTTCGACCTTGGTGACCCGGGCCTTCTCGGTGGGTTGGTCGAAACCCACCCCCGACGGCTTGTGGGGCGGCGCGCCACCGGGCCAGAGGACGATCAGACCGACCGCGACCGCGGCCGCGAACGGGATCAGGACGGCGGCGATGACCTTGCGCAGATGCCGGGAGACGGGGGCGGCTGGCCCGTGGCTGTGCGTGTGCGCATGGCCGGCGGCGAGGTGCTGGGCTTCGGGAGGGCTCACCGCCCGATCATCGCAAGAACCCGCGGGCCCCCTGTTCACACCGCGGCATCGGCCGCTACCGTGGTGGCACCTTTGCAATCGCGGGAGCTCGGAGCACCGGGCTGAGAGGGCGCTGACCTCCGTCCCAGCGGTGTTTCACGTGAAACACCGGATGACGGAAGCCGCTGCGTCGACCGCCGAACCTGTTACCGGGTAATGCCGGCGTAGGGAGTTGGGTCTACATGACTCTGCAGGATGCACGCACGCCTGAAAACGGCTCGACCGACGGCGAAAAGCCGCAGATCGGCTGGCACAAGGGCTATGTCTCCGGATCGCGTCCGGACCTCCAGGTCCCGGTCCGGCGGGTGCACCTCACCAACGGCAAGGACGTGACGCTCTACGACACGTCAGGGCCGTACACCGACCCCAATATCGAAACCGACGTCCGCCGCGGTCTGGCGCCGCTGCGGGAGAACTGGATCATCGCGCGGGGCGACACCGAGGAGTACGCGGGCCGCCCGATGCGTCCCGAGGACGACGGGGTCAAGCACACCTCACCGCGCGGTGGCCTGCGGAACCTCGATGCGGTCTTCCCCGGCCGGCCGCGTCAGCCGCGCCGCGGTCGGGCCGGCGTCCCGGCCACCCAGCTCGCGTACGCCCAGCGTGGCGAGATCACCGCGGAGATGGAGTACGTCGCCCTCCGCGAGAACGTCTCCCCCGAGTTCGTACGGGACGAGATCGCCGCCGGCCGGGCGGTGCTGCCGGCCAACGTCAACCACCCGGAGATCGAGCCGATGATCATCGGCAAGAACTTCCTGGTGAAGGTGAACGCCAACATCGGCAATTCCGCGGTCACTTCCTCCATCGAGGAGGAGGTGGAGAAGATGACCTGGGCGACCCGCTGGGGCGCCGACACGGTCATGGACCTCTCCACCGGCCGCAACATCCACACCACGCGCGAGTGGGTGCTCCGCAACTCCCCCGTGCCCATCGGCACAGTCCCCCTCTACCAGGCGCTGGAGAAGGTCGACGGCAAGGCCGAGGAGCTGACCTGGGAGATCTACAAGGACACCGTCATCGAGCAGGCCGAACAGGGCGTCGACTACATGACGGTGCACGCCGGTGTGCTGCTCCGCTACGTCCCGCTCACCGCCAACCGGAAGACCGGCATCGTCTCCCGCGGCGGCTCGATCATGGCGGCCTGGTGCCTGGCGCACCACCAGGAGTCCTTCCTCTACACGAACTTCGAAGAGCTCTGCGACATCCTCGCCGCCTACGACGTCACGTTCTCCCTCGGTGACGGGCTGCGTCCCGGCTCCATCGCGGACGCCAACGACGAGGCGCAGTTCGCCGAGCTGCGGACCCTCGGCGAGCTGAACACCATCGCCAAGCGACACGGCGTGCAGACCATGATCGAGGGCCCGGGCCACGTCCCGATGCACAAGATCAAGGAGAACATCGACCTCCAGCAGGAGATCTGCGAGGAGGCCCCGTTCTACACGCTCGGCCCGCTCACCACCGACATCGCGCCCGCCTACGACCACATCACCTCCGGTATCGGCGCCGCGATGATCGCCTGGTGGGGCACCGCGATGCTCTGCTACGTCACGCCCAAGGAGCACCTGGGCCTCCCGGACCGCGACGACGTCAAGACCGGCGTCATCACGTACAAGATCGCGGCCCATGCCGCGGACCTGGCCAAGGGGCACCCGGGCGCCCAGGAATGGGACGACGCGCTCTCCGACGCCCGCTTCGAGTTCCGCTGGGAGGACCAGTTCAATCTGGCCCTCGACCCGGACACCGCCCGCGCCTTCCACGACGCGACGCTGCCCGCGGAACCGGCCAAGACGGCCCACTTCTGCTCGATGTGCGGGCCGAAGTTCTGTTCGATGAAGATCTCCCAAGACATCCGTCGCGAGCACGGCGGCGCCCTGGCGATCGATGCCGATGCCGGAATGGCTGAGAAGTCACGGGAGTTCGCGGCGGCCGGCAACCGCGTCTACCTGCCGATCGCGGACTGAACGGACAGCGCGGGCGTAACGAACCGAGCGGACCGAGCGGACCGATCCGACCGGGTGGAGCGCTCAGCAGTACGGACCGGGACCGGCCCGAAGACGCGCGTCGCGTGCGCCTTCGGGCCGTCCGTCCGTTGACCTCGCCGGGCACCACGACGCATCGCCGCGCCGCCGCGCCGGCGCCTACTCCGGCCGGTTCTCCGGACCGCCGTAGTCCGGGCTGGTGAAGTCCGGGCTTGAGTAGCGGGGCCGGGACCAGGACGTGCCGGCGTCGGGACTGGTGAACCGCGGGCGGGTGTAGCCGAGCGTGGGGGTACGGCGCTCGGGCGCCGGCACGGCACGGGGGACGTACCGGACCGGATCGTCCGCGGGGTCGGCCGCGGGATCGGCCAGGGCCTCGCGGAGGAAGGGCAGCAGCCCGCGGTCCAGGAGGGCCTGCCGCCAGGCGTCGTGGGCGCTGTCCAGCGCGGCGGCCCGCTCCTCGGCCGCGGCGTCCCGCGCCGTGCCGTTGCGCAGCGCGGTGACGACCACGCAGCCCATGGCGACCAGCGCGCCGGCCGCGGCCAGCCCCGCGAAGACCCAGCCGACGCTGACCAGCGGCCGGGAGACGGCCGGATCCGGATCGACGGCGCGCAGCGCATAGCCGATGACGAGGAAGAGCACGGCCGCGATCCCGGCGAGCACCGGCACGAGGACGGTGGCCATCGCGGCAAGCCCGAAGCCGGCCGTTTCGGTGGCCGCCTCGTCGTCCTCGGTGGCCGGTCCGGTGCGCTCGTCAGAGGTCTGGTCCGCTGACGGACCGCCCCCACCGGCGCCGGAAACGGCGGACGCCGGTGCGCGCAGCGCGGTGCGCAGCTGTATGTAGCGTTCGTATTCGGCCGTCGCGCAGGCGGCGATCGCGCTGGTCGCGCTGAGCGCCATCATGCGCAACTGCTCGGTGCTGAGCCGGTTTCCGGTGACGGCGGTGAGCTCGTCCGGGCGGGTTTCGGCGGTACGCAGCGCCTCATCAAGGATCCGCGCGAATTCCGCGCGGTCCTCGTTCAGCAGGTGCGGAGCGCTGTTCATGTGGATCCCCCGAAGCTCCGTAGGGCCGTACGGGCCGGCCTGGGCCGGGCGCCGGGCGGAAACGGAGGAGAGCCTGCTACGGATAGACCGATGGTAGAGCGCCTCCGGCGCGGGGTGACAGAGAGTTTGCGGAATTTGCGTACTGCCGCGACCGGATTCCGTCCTGCTCGGTCACCCGCCGGAGTGGTGCTGGACCGTTGACTGAAGCGTCAGCCGGCCAGCGGGAGTTGGCATACCAGCAGCTTTCCGGCCATCGTGACACCGCCGTCCATGGCGATGGCCAGGCCGTCCGCGTAGACGTGCGGACCGGCCACCGCGGCTCCCTCGCCCTCGCCGTCCTCCGCGCCGACCTCGCCCAGCAGGTACGGGATCGGGCTGTGGCCGTGCACGATGCGGTTGCCGCCGTAGGCGTCGAGCAGTTCGCGGACGGCCTGTGCGCCGGCCTCGTCGCGGAAGGCGAACCGCTTGGTGAACTTGCGGAAGAGGTCCCAGACTTCATCGGCGTCGCTGCGCGTCAGTACGTCGTGGACGGTGTCGTTGACCGCCTCGATCGAGTCGCCGTATTCGAGGTAGGCGGTGGTGTCGGAGTGCACGAGCAGATGCCCGTCCTCCTCCATCACGGCGTCCAGGCGGGCCATCCACTGGAGGTGGTGGTCCTCCAGCCGGTCCATGTCGGTCTTCTGACCGCCGTTGAGGAGCCAGGCCGCCTGGAAGGAGGCGGTGCCGGCGCCGGACTGGACGGGGGTGTCGCCGAACCGCTTGGCGCCCAGCAGCAGCAGCTCGTGGTTGCCCATCAGGGCCTTGCAGTAGCCGCCGGCCGCCGCGGCCTCGGCGGAGAGCTGCATGACCAGGTCGATGACGCCGATGCCGTCCGGGCCGCGGTCGGTGAAGTCGCCGAGGAACCAGAGCCGGGCGTTGCCGGCCGCCCACGTGCCGTCGGCGTCGATCAGCCCTTCGGCCTCCAGCGCGGCGCGCAGCTCGTCGTAGTAGCCGTGCACGTCGCCGACGACGTACAGCGGGCCCAGGCCGTCGGCCGCGGGGGCTGCTTCCTGCGCAGGCAGCACGGAGGGGTGGTCGATGAGGGTGTCCGTACGGCCGATGACCGGCAGGTCGCGAGCGGTCGGGGTGTACTCCTCGGGCATCTGCACCGGGGGTGCGACGGGGGCCTGGAGCGGCGGTCCGGCCGGCGCTCCGGAGGGCGCCGCGGGCGGCGGAACGGATGCCGGAGGTTGTGCCCCCATGGTCCACACCATGGGTCCCTGACTGGCCCCCTGAGTCATCGACCCCTCCACCGTTGCGCCGCCGTGCACCTCTCGGACCTTTGCCTGGTCGACGGCGGTCCGCAGTGTCGTGCGCCCATCATAGGAACGCCGCTCGCGGGTTGTGACGCACCCGGGGGTGATCAATCCTGCGAAGCCCGGCGTTCGCGATGGATTTCTCCCGGGATCACCCTGTTTTTTCCTCGGCGGAGCGGGCGCCCGGAGCTCGCCGGTGCGCCCGGGCCGCCGTGCCGGGGCGCACTCAGTCGCCGGCCGGGCCCCGCGGCGGGCTGACCGTCGTCCGTGGGGAGCGGCGCTGTGAGGAGGTTCGCACGATCAGGTCGGTCGGTATCACCTGTTCGACCGGGCAGCTGCCGTCGAGTCCTTCGATGGCGTCGATCAGGATCTGGACCACGGCGGTGCCGATGCGCCGCGGTTTCAGCGAGAGCGTGGTGATCGGCGGCTCGGTGGTGGCGTAGACGGTGGACTCGCTGCAGCAGACCAGCAGCAGGTCGTCCGGTACCCGCAAACCGTAGCGCCGGGCCGCGGCGAGCAGATCGGTGCCGTTGGGGTCGAAGAGCCCGTAGACCGCGTCCGGCCGGTCCGGGCGGGCCAGCAGTCGGTCCGCGGCCACGGCGCCTGCCCGCGGGTCGTACGCGGGATAGGACTCGTAGACCGGGTCCTGGCCGATCCGCTCGCACCAGCTCAGGTAGGCGGTGGTCGACAGGCGGGTGTAGGTGTCGGTGGTGGTGCCCGTGAGCAGGCCGATGCGGCGGGCGCCGGCCTCGGCGAGGTGGTCGAGCAGGCCGAGGACGGCCGCCTCGTGGTCGTTGTCGACCCAGCCGGTGACCGGGAGGGAGCCGCCGGGGCGGCCGTCGGAGACCACGGGGACGCCGTGTCGGACGAGCTCGGTGACGACGGGGTCGCCGTCGGCCGGGTCGATGACGACGGTGCCGTCGAGTGCGACGTTGGACCAGACGTCGTGCCGGGAGGTCGCGGGCAGGATGACCAGTGCGTAGCCGCGGGCCAGCGCGGCGGAGGTGGCGGCTCTGGCCATCTCGGCGAAGTACGCGAACTCGGTGAAGGTGAAAGGTTCATCCCCGTAGGTGGTCACGGTCAGGCCGATGAGGCCCGACTTGCCGGTACGGAGCGTGCGGGCGGCGGCGGACGGGCGGTAGCCCAGCCGATCGGCCACCTCGCGGACATGGCTACGGGTGGCATCCGGAAGCCGGCCCTTGCCGTTGAGCGCGTCGGAGACAGTCGTGATCGATACACCGGCTGCGGCGGCCACGTCCCGGATGCCCGCGCGTCCCAGTCGGCGACCGGTCGACCGGCCCACCTGGTGCTTCCCTGCTGCTGTCATGGCGAGCCGATAGTAGGGCTCGGTACGGCCATTCGCGGGTGAGCGACGACGACGGCGAGAAGGCACGTTTCTGCATGGTGACATGCCATCAATTACCTTGCAATGCAAGGGTGTTGCGTATTTCAGTGATCATTTTATGGGAGGGATGGGTGCTCCGCCTGGCGATCCGCCCAGGTCTCGAAGAGGTCTCAAGTCACCTTGACGAGGGATGCGCGCCACGGCGCGAGCCACCGGCGCGTGGGGTGCTGCATAGCGCTCCCCCCGGGATGCGCGCCCGGCGCTCGCCACGGTGGAGCCCGCGGAAGGACTGTCCCTTTAGGGCCTGACGCCGGACGGGGCAATCCTCATAAGGTGTGCAGTATTGGAGTCGAGAGGGACGGTTGAGGAGGACCTGCGGTGAGCGAGAAGACCCCGAGGCTGCGTGCTGCGCTGGACGGCATCCCCACCTACAAGCCGGGGCGGCCGGCGGCGACCGGCGGTCCGGTCACCTACAAGCTGTCCTCCAACGAGAACCCCTACCCGCCGCTGCCGGGCGTCCTGGAGAGCGCGGTGGCGGCCGCCGGATCGTTCAACCGCTACCCCGACATGGCGTGCACGGGACTGATGGCGGAGCTTGCCGACCGCTTCTCGGTGCCGGTGGACCACCTGGCGACCGGCACCGGGTCGGTCGGCGTGGCCCAGCAGCTGATCCAGTCGACGGCCGGGCCCGGGGACGAAGTGATCTACGCCTGGCGGTCGTTCGAGGCGTACCCGATCATCACTCAGGTCTCCGGTGCGACGTCGGTGCGGGTGCCGCTCACCTCCGGTGACGTGCACGACCTGGAGGTGATGCTGGCGGCGATCACCGAACGGACCCGGCTGATCTTCGTCTGCAACCCCAACAACCCCACCGGCACCGTCGTGCGCCGTGCGGAGCTGGAGTCCTTCCTGGACCGGGTGCCGGACGATGTGCTGGTGGTGCTGGACGAGGCGTACCGCGAGTTCGTCCGCGACACGGCGGTGCCGGACGGGATCGAGCTCTACCGCGACCGTCCCAACGTGTGTGTGCTGCGCACCTTCTCCAAGGCGTACGGCCTGGCGGGGCTGCGGTTGGGCTTCGCGGTGGCGCACCCGGAGGTGGCCGCCGCGCTGCGCAAGACGGCGGTGCCGTTCGGCGTCAGCCAGCTCGCGCAGGAGGCCGCGGTGGCGTCGCTGCGCAGTGAGGCGGCGCTGATGGAGCGGGTCGACGCGCTGGTCGCCGAGCGGGCCCGGGTCTACGACGCGCTGGTGACGCAGGGCTGGACCGTCCCGGTGTCGGAGGCGAACTTCGTCTGGCTGCGGCTGGGGGACCGGACCACCGAGTTCGCCGAGGCGTGCGAGCGGGCCGGGGTGGTCGTGCGGCCGTTCGCGGGGGAGGGCGTGCGCGTGACGATCGGGGAGAAGCCGGCGATGGACCTGTTCCTCCAGGCGGCGGAGGAGTTCCGCAAGGCGCTGTAGTCGGTTTCCGGTCCGCTGGAAGGCAGTGTGCCGTCCAGCGGCGGAGTTCTCTGAGGCCGTGGGTCCCGTCGGACCCGCGGCCTCAGGCGTCTGTGGCCTCAGACCTTCTGGACGTGGATGGCGTCGCCGCCGCGGACGGTGGCCAGTGCGCGCGGGTCGCCGTCGATACGGCCCAGGACGTTGCAGGGGGAGGCGAGTCGGGACTCGTCGCCGCGGGATATCGGGGTCGGGCCGTAGGGGAGCGCGAGGGCGTTGCCCTCGGTCCAGAAGGCGACCGTGCCGGGTTCGACGACCTGGCGGGCGTCGGTCTCCAGGGCGGGGGCGAGCCCGGTGTCGAAGTAGACCTCCTCGCCCCAGGTGTGCGCGGTGGCCTGGATCGGCAGGGCGGCGAGGAGCGTGGTGGCGGTCGGGGTGTCGTCGAGAGTGGCGGTCACGTGCCCGGCGGGCCAGGAGATGCGGATCTTCATGGCGACGCATTCAACAATATGTTGAAGCGGTGCGGAAGGGTGCGCACATAACCTCGGCATAAGCGTTTACGAGCCATGGATTCGAGCGTGACCGCAGTCACGTACCCCCCTTCCTCAAGGCGTGAACGGCATGGGAGATAATGCTTGTGAATGTGAACGCGTTCACAAGCTCGCGTCCTGGTATGTGCCGCTTTATGCCGCGCAAAAGGGACATAGCCGTCGTGAAACGGCGACGCAAGGACGTAAGGAGGCAGCGACGTGGAACTGGCGTTGGCGCCAGAGACTATGGCGCGATGGCAATTCGGCATCACGACCGTCTACCACTTCCTGTTCGTCCCGCTGACGATCTCCCTCGCCGCTTTGGTGGCCGGACTTGAGACCGCATGGGTGCGAACCGGTAAGCAGAAGTACCTCAAGGCCACCAAGTTCTGGGGCAAACTGTTCCTGATCAATATCGCGATGGGTGTCGTCACCGGCATCGTCCAAGAATTCCAGTTCGGTATGAACTGGTCGGACTACTCGCGGTTCGTCGGGGACATCTTCGGTGCGCCGCTCGCCTTCGAAGCCCTGATCGCGTTCTTCTTCGAGTCCACCTTCATCGGCCTGTGGATCTTCGGCTGGGACAAGCTGCCGAAGAAGATCCACTGCTTCTGCATGTGGATGGTGTCGATCGGCACCGTGCTCTCGGCGTACTTCATCCTCGCCGCCAACTCCTGGATGCAGCACCCGGTCGGTTACAAGTACAACCACGTCACCGGGCGGGCCGAGCTGACCGACTTCTGGAAGGTGCTGACGCAGGACACCACCCTCGTCGTCGTCTTCCACACCCTGACCGCGGCCTTCCTGACCGGTGCCGCCTTCATGGTCGGCGTCTCCGCGTACCACCTGATGCGCAAGAAGCACGTCAAGGTCATGCGGACGTCGCTGCGGCTCGGGCTGGTCACGCTGGTCATCGCGGGCCTGCTCACCGCGGTCAGTGGCGACTCGCTCGGCAAGGTCATGTTCAAGCAGCAGCCGATGAAGATGGCCTCGGCCGAGGCGCTGTGGGACAAGGCCGCGCCCGCGCCGTTCTCGGTCTTCTCGTACGGCGACGTCGCCAAGGGCCACAACAAGGTCGCCATCGAAATACCGGGTCTGCTCTCCTTCCTTGCGCACAGCGACTTCTCCTCGCCGGTGCCCGGCATCAACGACGTCAACAAGTCCGAGCAGCAGAAGTTCGGGCCCGGCGACTACCGGCCCAACATCCCGGTCACCTACTGGGGCTTCCGCTGGATGATCGGCTTCGGGATGACGTCCTTCGTCATCGGTCTGGCCGGGCTATGGCTCACCCGCAAGAAGTTCTGGCTCGCGCCCGCGCTACGGACCGGTGAGGACGAAGCGCCGCACCTCGCGCTCACCAAGAACATGTTGCTGGGTGACCGTCTGGCCAAGTGGTACTGGCGACTGGCCTTCGTCACCCTCGGCTTCCCGCTGATCGCCAACTCGTGGGGCTGGATCTTCACCGAGATGGGCCGTCAGCCCTGGGTCGTCTACGGCGTGCTGCGCACCCGCGACGCGGTTTCGCCGGGCGTCACGCAGGGCGAGGTGATCACGTCCCTGGTCGTCTTCACCACGCTCTACGCGATCCTCGCCGTGGTCGAGGTCAGGCTGCTGGCGAAGTACATCAAGGCCGGACCCCAGGAGCTCACCGACTCCGACCTCAACCCACCCACCAAGATCGGTGGCGACCCCACCGATGCCGACCGGCCGATGGCCTTCTCGTACTAGGAGGCGACCATGCAACTCCACGACGTCTGGTTCGTCATCATCGCCTTCCTCTGGACCGGGTACTTCTTCCTGGAAGGCTTCGACTTCGGGATCGGCGTGCTCACCAAGCTGCTCGCCCGGGACCGGAGCGAGAAGCGGGTGCTGATCAACACCATCGGACCGGTCTGGGACGGCAACGAAGTCTGGCTGCTCAGTGCGGGCGGCGCGACGTTCGCCGCCTTCCCGGACTGGTACGCGACCCTCTTCTCCGGGTTCTACCTGCCGCTGCTGCTGATCCTGGTCTGCCTGATCGTGCGCGGTGTCGCGTTCGAGTACCGCGTCAAGCGGCCCGAGGACCGCTGGCAGCGCAACTGGGAGCACGCAATCTTCTGGACCTCGCTGCTGCCCGCGGTGCTGTGGGGGGTGGCCTTCGGCAACATCGTCCGCGGCGTGAAGATCGACGCCCACAAGGAGTACGTCGGCGGTCTGCTCGACCTGCTCAACCCGTATGCGATCCTCGGCGGTCTGGTCACGCTGACGCTGTTCACCTTCCACGGTGCGGTGTTCGCCTCGCTGAAGACCGTGGGTGACATCCGGGGGCGGGCGCGCAGGATGGCGGGCGTCCTCGGACTGATCACCGCCGTGCTCGCGGTCGGCTTCCTGGGGTGGACCCAGGCCGACAAGGGGGACGCCAGCAGCCTGGTCGCCATGATCGTGGCGGTGGTGGCGCTGGTCGCCGCGCTCGGGGCCAACAAACTCGGGCGTGAGGGCTGGGCGTTCGCCTTCTCCGGGATCACCATCGTGGCCGCGGTCGCCATGCTGTTCCTGACGCTCTTCCCGAACGTCATGCCGTCGACGCTGAACGAGAGCTGGAGCCTCACGGTCACCAACGCCTCGTCCAGCCCCTACACCCTGAAGATCATGACGTGGTGCGCCGGGATCGCCGCGCCGATGGTGATGCTCTACCAAGGGTGGACCTATTGGGTGTTCCGCAAGCGGATCGGCACCCAGCACCTCGCCGAAGCCCACTAGCTGAGTCCCGCCCCGCCCCGCCCTGCCAGGGCGGGGCTCGGGAGAACGGAAGGTTTCACGTGAAACCGGTCGACCCGCGCCTGCTCCGATACGCCCGCGCCACCCGCGGATTCCTCGTCGCGGTGGTGGTGCTCGGGCTTGCCGGAGCGGGCCTGGTCATCGGTCAGGCCATGCTGATCGCGGAGATCGTGGTCGGAGCCTTCCAACACGACCGCCCCCTCGGTGCGCTGGTCACACCGGTGGCGCTGCTCGCGGCGGTCTCCGTCGGTCGGGGGCTGGTCTCCTGGCTGACCGAACTGGCCGCGCACCGCGCCAGCGCGTCGGTCAAGTCCGAACTGCGGACGCGACTGATCGAGCGGGCGGCGGCTCTCGGGCCCGGGGCAGCGGTCCACCGTACGGAAGGGGCCGCGGGCGCCGGCACGTTGGAGCTGCGGACCGGGGAGCTGACGACCCTGGCCACCCGCGGCATCGACGCCCTCGACGACTACTTCGCCCGCTATCTGCCGCAGTTGGGGCTGGCGATCGTGGTGCCGGTCGCGGTGCTGGCCCGGATCGTCATCGGGGACTGGATCTCCGCGCTGACGATCGTCATCACCCTGCCGTTGATCCCGCTCTTCATGGTCCTGATCGGCTGGGCCACCCAGTCGCGGATGGACCGCCAGTGGCGGCTGCTCTCCCGGCTGTCCGGGCACTTCCTCGACGTTGTCGAGGGGCTGCCGACACTCAAGGTCTTCGGCCGGGCCAAGGCCCAGGCCGCCTCCATCCGCGCGATCACCAGCGAATACCGCCAGGCCACCCTGCGCACCCTGCGGATCGCCTTCCTCTCGTCGTTCGCGCTCGAACTCCTCGCCACCCTCTCGGTAGCGCTGGTCGCGGTCGGCATCGGCATGCGGCTGGTGCACGGCGAACTCGACCTCTCTACGGGGCTGATGGTGCTCGTGCTGGCGCCCGAGGCGTATCTGCCGCTGCGGCAGGTGGGAGCGCAGTACCACGCCGCGGCCGAGGGCCTCTCGGCCGCGGAGGAGATCTTCGCCGTACTGGAGACCCGGCCGCGGACGCCCGGTACCGCGCCCGCGCCGGACGGCACCGGGCTCACCGTCGAGGGGCTGGTGGTCCGCCATCCCGGGCGCACCGCCGCTTCGTTGCCGGCGGCCTCGTTCGAGGTCCGGCCCGGGGAAACCGTTGCGCTGGTCGGCCCCTCCGGTGCCGGCAAGTCGACGCTGCTGAGTGTGGTGCTCGGCTTCACCGAGCCGTCCGAGGGGCGGGTCCTCGTCGCCGGCGAGGACATCGCCGGCCTCTCTCCCGACGACTGGCACGGCCGGATCGCCTGGGTGCCGCAGCATCCGCACCTCTTCGCCGGCTCGATCGCCGAGAACGTCCGGCTGGTGCGGCCGGACGCCGATGACGCGGCGGTCCGCGCGGCCCTGGGCGAGGCGGGGGCGCTGGACTTCGTCGACGCGCTGCCCGACGGCCCGGCGACCCGGCTCGGGGAATCCGGTGCCGGGCTCTCCGCCGGCCAGCGGCAGCGCATCGCGCTCGCCCGTGCCTTCCTCGCCGACCGCCCGATCGTGCTGCTGGACGAGCCCACCGCCAATCTGGACGGCGAGACCGAGCAGGCCCTGGTCGAGGCCGTGGGCCGGCTCGCGACCGGGCGCACGGTCCTGATGGTCGTCCACCGGCCGGCGCTGTTGGCGGTGGCCGACCGGACGGTGCGGCTGGCGGCGCCCGAGGTGGCCGCCGAGCCGGCGGAGCAGGTGGAGCCGCAGGTGGAGCAGGTGGACGGGGCGGCCGCCGTGTCGGGCCCGGACGCCGGTGCGGACTCCCCTGCCGGGCCGACCCCGGAGGTGGTTGTCGGGCCGGACCGGAGCGGCGACGCCGTTGCCGGCTCCGCGCACTCTGCGCTGGGGCGGCTGCGCGGGCTGGCGCGTGCCCGGCGGGCGCGCTTGGGGCTCGCGCTGCTGCTCGGCAGCCTCGCGTTGGGCAGCGCGGTGGGCCTGATGGCGACTTCCGGCTGGCTGATCTCGCGGGCCTCGCAGGAGCCGCCGGTGCTGTATCTGATGGTGGCGGTGACGGCGACCAGGGCGTTCGGTATCGGGCGGGCGGCCTTCCGGTACGCCGAGCGGCTGGTCGCGCACGACGCGGTGTTCCGGATGCTCGCCGATGTCCGGGTGGCCGTCTTCCGGCGGCTGGAGCGGTTGGCCCCGGCCGGGCTCAAGGAGCGTCGCCGCGGCGATCTGCTGTCGCGGCTGGTCGCGGACGTCGACGCGGTGCAGGACTACTTCCTGCGCTGGTTGCTGCCCGTCGGGGCGGCACTGCTGGTCGGCGTGGGCACCGTCGCCTTCACCGGCTGGCTGCTGCCGGAGGCCGGGGCGGTCCTCGCGGTCGGGCTGCTGCTCGCCGGTGCCGGGGTGCCGTTGCTGTCGAGCGCGCTGGCCTGGCGTGCGGAGCGCCGGCTGGCGCCGGCCCGCGGGGTGCTCTCCACCCGCGTCGTCGATCTCCTCACCGGTACCGCCGAGTTGACGGTCGCCGGGGCCCTCGGGGCCCGTACGGAAGGGGTGCGTCGCGCGGACCGGGAGTTGACCCGGATCGCGTCGCGCTCGGCCACCGCGGCCGGGGCCGGGGCCGGTCTCTCGGCGCTGCTGTGCGGGCTGACGGTGGCCGCCGCCGCGGTGGTGGGCATCCAGGCGGTGCACACGGGTCGGCTGGCCGGCGTGGAACTGGCCGTCATCGTGCTCACCCCGCTCGCCGCGTTCGAGGCGGTGGCCGGGCTTCCGCTGGCCGCGCAGTACCGCCGCCGCACCCGGCACGCCGCCGAGCGGGTCTTCGAGGTGCTGGACGCGCCGGCGCCGGTCCGTGAGCCGGACGCCCCCGCGCCCGCGCCCGACGCACCGTTCCCCCTGGCGGTACGCGACCTGAGCGCGCGCTACGCCGGGCAGGACCGCCCGGCGCTGGACGGTGTCGGCTTCACCCTGGAACCGGGCCGCCGGCTCGCCGTCGTCGGCCCGTCCGGATCCGGCAAGACCACGCTCGCGCAGGTGCTGCTGCGCTTCCTGGACCGGGAGTCGGGGGCGTACACGCTGGCCGGGACGGACGCCCAGGAGATGGCCGGCGACGCGGTCCGGCGGCTGGTCGGGCTGTGTGCACAGGACGCGCACCTCTTCGACAGCTCGCTGCGGGAGAACCTCCGGCTCGCCCGGCGGGACCGCAGCGGCGGCCCGGGCAGCACCGATGACCAGGACCTCTGGGACGCGCTCGGCCGGGCGCGGCTGGCGGGCTGGGTGCGTGGGCTCCCCGACGGCCTGGACACCATGGTCGGGGAGCACGGCGCCCGGCTGTCCGGTGGCCAGCGGCAGCGGCTGGCCCTGGCGCGTGCGCTGCTGGCGGACTTCCCGGTGCTCGTGCTGGACGAGCCCGCCGAGCACCTCGACCTGGCCACTGCCGACGCACTGACCGCCGATCTGCTGGCCGCCACCGAGGGCCGGACGACGCTGCTGATCACGCACCGGCTCGCCGGGTTGGACGCGGTCGACGAGGTGCTGGTCCTGGACCGCGGCCGGGTGGTGCAGCGCGGTGGTTACGCGGAGTTGGCCGCGGCCGACGGGCCGTTCCGGCGGATGCTGGAGCGCGAGCGGGCGGTGGATGCGGCGTACCCGCGGATGGTGACCGCCGGGGGTGGGAGCACGGCCGAGGACGTCGGCCGGGAGCCCGCGGGAGTGCCTGCCGGAGCGCCGGCGTTGCCGGCATGACGGACCGGGGCGGCTTGTCACGGCGGGCTGGTCGGCCCCTCGGCACGCGGCACAGGTGAGTGCGGCCCGGTCGTCCCCTGTGGGGCCGGGCTTCGCCGGATAGCTGAACTTTCCCCGGAAATGAGCCCTTATTAGGCTCGGGACATGGCAGTCACGGCAGGATCGCCCTCAGACCCCGCGGACACCGCACGCGCCGGCGGACGCCCGGACCCCATGGACGCCGCCACCGAGGCCACCCGCAGCCTCCAGGGACTGTCGTCCGAGCTGACCGCGCGGGTGCCGCAGCTGCTGGAGGCGATGCGTACGGTCGGCGCCGGGCTGGACCTGCACATCACCCTGGACCGGATCGTGGAGACCGCCGCCGAGCTCGCCGATGCGCGCTATGCCGCGATCGGGATCATCGACGACGCCCGGGAGGGGCTGTCGGACTTCGTGACCTACGGCGTGACCGGGGAGCAGCACGAGCGCATCGGTGCGCTGCCCGACGGTCACAAGGGCCTGCTCGGCGCGCTGATCCACGATCCGAAGCCGGTACGGCTGGCCGACCTCACCAAGGACCCCCGCTCGGCCGGCTTCCCGCCGGGGCACCCGCCGATGCGGTCGTTCCTGGGGGTACCGATCCGTGTCCAGGGCGAGATCTTCGGCAATCTCTATCTGACCGAGAAGCGCGGCGGGGAGTTCAGCGAAGAGGACCTGCACATGGTGCGGGTCCTGGCCACCGAGGCCGGTATCGCGATCGGCAACGCCCGGCTGTACGCGGCGACCCGGCAGCGGGAGCGGTGGATCGACGGTTCGGTGGCGGTGACCACCGAGCTCCTCGCCGGCAGCGATGTCGATGACGCGCTCGCGGTGGTCGCCGAGCAGGCCCGGAAGCTGGCGGATTCGGCGGCCGGCATCGTGTTGCTGCCGGACGAGGACGGCGGACTGGAGATCGTCGCGGTGTCCGCCGACGACCCGACCGGGATCATGGGGACCCAGATCCCGCGCGACAGTCCGGTGACCGAGCAACTCCTGGCTGGTGAGCCGGTGTTCGTCGACGACTCGGCCAGTGATCCGCGGATGGTCACCGCCCTCGCGCCGCGGTTCGGACCGAGCATGATGCTGCCTCTCAAGAGTGGTGGTCGGGTGCTCGGCACCCTCGCCACGCCGCGGGGCCGTGGCGCCCGCGCGTTCTCCGCCGCCGAGCGGACCCTGGCCACCCAGTTCGCCGCACAGGCCGCGTTGGCGCTGGTGCTGGCCGATGCGCAGCGCGACCGGGAACGGCTGGCGGTCTACGAAGACCGTGACCGGATCGCCCGTGATCTGCACGATCTCGTGATCCAGCGGCTGTTCGCGACGGGGATGATGCTGGAGAGCGCACAGCGCAGAACCGTGGTGCCGGAGGTGGCCCGACGCGTCGGCAAGGCCATCGACGAACTCGACGTCACCATCCAGGAGATCAGAACCGCGATCTTCGCTCTTCAGCAGAGCCCGGCCGAGGCGCCGTCGGGGCTCCGGACCCGGGTCCTGCGGGAGATCGGCACCGCCGCCGTGCCGCTCGGTTTCCAACCGTCGGCGCGGTTCGTCGGTCCGGTGGACTCCCGGGTCGGGGAACTGGCCGGTAAGAACCTGATCGCCGCGCTGCGGGAGGCGCTGTCGAACGCCTTCCGGCACGCCGAGGCATCCCGGATCGAGGTGGTGGTCGACGCGACGATCAGCCTGCCGGACGGTACCCCCGGTGTCCGGATGACCGTCGCCGACGATGGGGTGGGTATCGCGCGGGGCGGCCGCCGCAGCGGCCTCAAGAACCTCGCCAAGCGGGCGGAATCGCTGGGCGGGTCCAGCACCTACGGTCCTGGGCTGGGAGAGGGCGACGGGGGGACGATGGTGTCGTGGGAGGCGCCGCTGTAGGGGGAGAGGGGCCGGCGGGCGGCTGCTCTCCGCAGGGCGTGCTGTTTCACGTGAAACAGCGTTCCTTTTCCGGGAGTTGACTGTTTCACGTGAAACATGTGCGCCTGAGAAGCGCTCGTCGTTTCACGTGAAACAGCCCGGGCCGGACAGAGTCCGTGGTTTCACGTGAAACCACGGGGCCGTGTCAGCCGGCGCTCTCCTGCCGTTCCTGGAGCGGTCTCACCGCGTATGACAGCTCCACGCTCCTGGCAGCCGCCAGGCCCCTGGCAGTTCTCAGGCCCCTGGCAGTTCTCAACGCTCCTGAAGGATCTTTTCGATCACAGCGGCCACGCCGTCTTCGTTGTTGGATTCCGTACGGTGCGTGGTGGCCGCCAGCACGTCCGGGTGTGCGTTGGCCATGGCGTACGAGGTGCCGGCCCAGGTGAGCATCTCGATGTCGTTCGGCATGTCCCCGAAGGCGATGACCTCGTCCGGTGAGATCCCGCGTTCCGCGCAGCAGCGGGCGAGGGTGCCGGCCTTGCTGACGCCCAGGCCGCTGATCTCCAGGAGGGCCGTGGGACTGGACCGGGTGAAGGACGCCAGGTGGCCCGCGGTGGCCCGGGCGAGCGTGAGAAAGGCGTCGGGGTCCAGCTCGGGGTGGTGCGCGAGCAGCTTGAGCACGGGCTGTTCGGAGGCGATGCTGCCGCCGCCCGCGGGGGTGGCGCCCGTGGTGCCCGGTCCGGTCGCCTCGGCGTCGGCCGCATACGGGCCGTCGGTGTCGGCAACGTCGGCCGGACCGGGGTTCGACGGTGCGGCGAAGCCCTCGGCGAGGAGCTTCTCGGCCGGTGCGATCACCGCGGCCGGGTCGAGGAGCAAGGGCGGGTACTGCGGCTCGTAGTGGATGCCACTGGTGCGCTCGACGGCGAAGGTGGTGCCGGGGGCCGCATCGCGCAGGGCGTGGACGACGTCGAGCGCCACCGTGTGATCCAGGGGGCTGACCTCGACGAACCGGTTCCCCCGGTGCAGATCGACGACAGCTGCGCCGTTCGCGCAGATCGCCAGGCCGTGGCCGTGGACGTGGTCGCTGGCCACGTCCATCCAGCGGGCCGGGCGCCCGGTGACGAAGAACACCTCGATGCCCGCCTCCTCCGCGGCGGCGAGCGCGGCGATCGTCCGGTCGGAGACCGTCTTGTCGTCGTGCAGCAGGGTGCCGTCGAGGTCGGTGGCGATCAGCCGGGTGGGCCGGGGCGGCGTGGCGGAGGCATCAGTCACGGGGCCATCTTCGCGTACCGACGCGTACAGGCGTGCGGTGGGTGGTGCGCAGGCGCCCGGTGCGGAAGCGGCCGGACGGGGTTTCCGCGGCGCCGCCGTACGCTCGGGGATATGCGACTGAGCACTGTGATCCTGCCCGTCCGCCGCTGGTCCGAAGGTGGGAAGGAGGCGTGGCAGCGCGCCGAGGAGCTGGGCTTCCACGCTGCGTACACCTACGACCACCTGTCGTGGCGGAGTTTCCGCGACCAGACCTGGTTCGGCGCCCTCCCGACGCTGACCGCGGCCGCCGCCGCGACGTCCCGGATACGCCTGGGCACCCTCGTCACCTCGCCGAACTTCCGACACCCGGTCACCCTCGCCAAGGAACTGATCTCGCTCGACGACATCAGTGAGGGCCGCGTCACGCTGGGCATCGGCGCTGGCGGCAACGGCTTCGACGCCACCGCGCTCGGCCAGGAGCCCTGGTCGCCGCGCGAACGGGCCGACCGCTTCGCCGAGTTCACGGCGCTGCTGCACCAGCTGCTGACCCAGGACGCCGTCTCGCACGAAGGCACCCACTACTCCGCGGATGAGGCGCGCAACATCCCCGGCTGTGTGCAGCGGCCGAGGCTGCCGTTCGCGGTGGCGGCCACCGGCCCGCGCGGGCTGAAGCTGGCGGCCCGCTACGGCCAGGCGTGGGTGACCACCGGTGACCCCAAGGTGTCGAACGCGGGCGGTACCCCGGCCGAGTCGCGGGAGGCCATCCGCCGGCAGATCGAGGGGCTGGCCAAGGCGTGCGCCGATCAGGGCCGGGACCTCGGTGAACTCCAGAAGATCATGCTGACCGGCTTCACCCCGGACCAGCCGCTGGATTCCCTGGACGCCTTCGTGGACTTCGCCGGCCGCCACGCCGAGTTGGGCATCGACGAGCTGGTCATCCACTGGCCGATCGCCGATTCGGTCTTCGCGGCCGACCCGACGGTCTTCGAGCGGATCGCCACCGAGGGGTTGGCGCAGCTCGGCGCATAGCGGCGCATCCGCGCCGTACGTCCTGGTTTACCTCAGCATCCGGCCGGGGCTTTACCCGGTATATAGCCATCAAGAGGGAGAATTAGGGCAGCGGCGCAGTGTGCGGGGCCCGTCGCGCGGACGAAGTCGGTGCGCGACCGGGCCGGGGCACTGCGCGAAGTGCGGTGCGTTGTGGAGGAGCCATGGCACAGACCCGATTCGCCCCGGACCGTGGGCTGACCTCGCGCATGGTCATGACGATGTTCTTCATCGGGCTGCTGTACGTCGTGGTCGTCAGTGCGCTGGTGGTGCTGCTCAAGGGCGCCTGGGTGGTGGTGCTGCTGATCGCGGGGGCCATGTTCGTCGCGCAGTTCTGGTTCAGCGACCGGATCGCGGCCTTCAGCATGGGGGCGCACGAGGTCACGCCGGAGCAGGCACCCGAGCTGCACGGCGCCGTGGACCGGCTCTGCGCCCTGGCCGACATGCCCAAGCCGAGGGTCGCGATCGCCGAGTCGGATGTGCCGAACGCCTTCGCCACCGGCCGCAACCAGAAGAACTCCATGGTCTGCGCCACGACGGGGCTGCTCAGGCGGCTGGAGCCGGAGGAGCTGGAGGGCGTGCTGGCCCACGAGCTCTCCCATGTTGCCCATCGGGATGTCGCGGTGATGACCATCGCTTCGTTCCTCGGCGTCCTGGCCGGCATCATCACCCGCGCCGCCCTGTGGAGCGGTGTCGGGCGCAACAACCGGGACCAGAACGCCGCCATCGCCGTGCTGATCGTCACGGCCGTCAGCGTCGTCGTCTACGCCATCAGCTTCCTGCTCACCCGGCTGCTCTCGCGCTACCGCGAACTGTCCGCGGACCGGGCCGCCGCGATACTGACCGGCCGTCCCTCGGCACTGGCTTCCGCCCTGACGAAGGTCACCGGCCAGATCGCGCGGATCCCGACCGAGGACCTCCGCAAGGCCCAGCCGTTCAACGCGTTCTACTTCGCCCCGGCGTTCAACAAGGAGAGCTTCAGCCAGCTGCTGTCCTCGCACCCCACCTTGGAGCAGCGGCTCGACCAGCTGGGACGCATAGCGGCGCAGCTGGGGCGGCCGTGAACGGCGGCGACCGGCCGGACGGCAGTGACCGACGCGTGGCGACGTTTCCCGTGAAACATGCCACCGCGTCACCGGAGCAAGAGATCAAGGAGTAAGCCGCGCATGGGATTTCTGGACGCCATCCTCGGCCGCAGCAAGCCGGTACGCCCCGATCTGGACCAGCTCTTCGCGCTGCCGTCCGCCGCGGTCACCTTGCAGGCCGCGGCCGGATTCACCCCCACCGGGCTGGGGTCGGTGTGTTTCGCGAGCGTCGAGGGCGGCACGTTCTCGCGCATCCAGGAGGAGGCGCGAGCGCTGCTGGACGGTTCGGTGGAGTTCACACAGGACGCGTACGGCTATACGTGGCTGCTGGTCCGGCACGCTCCGGAGGACGTGGCGGGCCTGGTCAACGATCTGCACGCGGTCAACACGTCCCTGGAAGAGGCGGGGTTCGGTCCGCAGCTGCTCTGCTCACTGCTCGGGTTCCGCGATGAGCGACAGCGGTCGTTGGCGCTGGTCTACCTCTACAAACGCGGCACGTTCTATCCCTTCGCGCCGCGGCTCGGCGAGGAAGAGAAGCGCGACAACCCGCTCGAACTCCAGGTACGGGCGATGCTCGGGGACGATCTGACGGTCGAGAAGGATCTTTCCCGATGGTTCCCGGTGTGGGGAGCGCCTGGGCTCTGACCTGCGTGTTTCCTGAGGGGGAGGTCAGTCCTGGGGGTTTTCCGAGGGGGAAGGTCAGCCGGGGAAGCGGAGGAATTCCGGCGGCACACGGCCGGTCAGCCAGACCCCGTTGGCGCTGACGTGGAAGACATGGCCGGCTCGGTGCATCGCGCCCGCGTCGACCGTCAGCACGACCGGTTTGCCGCGCCGGGCGCCCACTCGGACCGCGGTTTCGCGGTCCGGTGAGAGGTGCACGGCATGCCGGGACATCGGCCGCAGCCCCTCCTCCCGTATGGCGGCAACGCTCCGTGCCACCGTGCCGTGGAAGAGGAAACCCGGAGGTACGGCCGGCGGCAGCCCGAGCTCGACGTGCACGGAGTGGCCCTGATTGGCACGGATGCGGCCGTTGTCCAGGGCGTAGCGCTGCTTGTCGTTGTCGGCGACCACGGCCTCCAACTCCGCTCGGGAGAAGGGGAAACCGTGCCGCCCGGCGGCTTCGATCAGTTCCGTCACCGGCACCCAGCCCTCAGCGTCGAGGGTGATGCCGATCCGCTCCGGTTCATGGCGGAGGTGTTTCGCCAGGTACTTCGAAATGCGCACGGAGCGCTGGTGGTTCATGCCTTCAGCATGCCGCGGTGCAGTGGCCGCGGCAGCTGAGATTCGGGTGGCGGACGCGCGGGGCCCGGTGCGCGGCCGCCGTCAGCGGTGGGTCCGGCGCGGACCTCACGCCTCGCTGGGCTGCTCCGGGGGCGGGTGCTCGTTCTGTCCCGTCTGCCCCGTACCGAGCTGTGCGCGGGCCAGCTCACTGGCCTTCCTGGCCTTGGCGCTGGTCACCTCATCGGCGGCCCAGCGAGCCCACTCCTCCATCGTCGCGGACGCTCGCAGGCCGCACTCCAGCACGATCCGCCCGTAGACAGAGATCATTTCGTCGTCCCACTGGGCGGTTTCGTCGACCTGCTCGTAGGCGGCGTGCGCGCGGGCGGCGGACTCGGCCTGGGTGAGGAGGTAGGTGCGTGCCTCCAGCGGCGTGAGTATGCCGAGGAAGAACACCCGCAGCAGGTCGTCGTGGCGCTGCGGGCCGCTGGGTGCGACCTCGGTGAGCCAGTGGCGCAGCTCGGCCAGGCCGTCGTCGGTGATCGCGTATTCCTTGCGGCCGCGCGGGCCGTGGGCGGAGACCTCGACCAGGCCGGCGGTCGTGAGCTTGTTGAGTTCGCCGTACACCTGGCTCTGGGTCGCCGGCCAGACGCTGGTGAGCGAGGCGTTGAACAGCTTCATCAGGTCGTAGCCGCTCGCCGGGGATTCGGAGAGCAGGCCCAGCACCGCATGTCTCAGGCTCATGACTCGCACTTTACCTTCCACAATCGACATGTCAAAGGTGGACTTTCCAACTTCGACATGTCAGAGTTGGAATGTCGCTGGGGCGGGGAAGACCTGAACCCAGGTCGCACGCTGCTGCCGGGCCCGTCGGTCCGGCGCACCGTCGAGCAGTCGTCCGTGGTCATCGGACGCGACCGAAATGGGGGGATCATGAATTACCTGCGGAGCTTCGTTCCATGGCTGGTCTTCGCGGGGGTGTCCGCGGTCGGCTGGCAGTGGGGGGCGCTCGCCGGGCTGGTGGTCTCGGTGGCGCTGCTGACAGCGGACCGTGCCGCGGGGCTCTCGCTGGAGGCCCGGCTGTTGGAGTACGGCACCATCGTCTACTTCGCCGGCCTCTCCGTCGTGGCCTTTACCCACCCCGACAGTGGCCTCAAGGCATACGGCAGCGCGCTGTCGGTGGGCTGGCTGGCCCTCATCGCCTGGGTGTCGATCGCCGTCCAGCGCCCCTTCACCATGACGATCGCCCGGCGGATGGCCCCGCCCGAGGTCTGGGACACCCCGCTGTTCCGGCGCATCAATGTCGTCATCACCGCGGCCTGGGCGCTGTCCTTCACCCTGACCGCGATCGCCCAGGCCCTCATAGCCGCCTACGGCCTCGGCGACGTCTGCTCGATCCTCGTCCAGGTCGCCGGATTCGTTCTTCCCGTCCGGTTCACCGCCGCCTACCCGGACCGGGCTCGTGCCCGCTTCCTGCGGGAGTCCGGCCCGCGGCTCGACGTTCAGGAAGGTCTGACCTCATGACCACCACCCCGTCCACTGCGGTATCCGAATCCTCCGCTCCGCCACCGCACTTGGCCGGCAACTTCGCCCCGGTCACCGACGAACTGACCGCCTACGATCTCCCGGTCACCGGAACCATTCCGCCGGAGCTCACGGGCTGGTATGTGCGCAACGGCCCCAACCCGCAGGACGCCGACAGCCCCCACTGGTTCTTCGGGGACGGCATGGTCCACGGCGTGCGCCTGGAGGGCGGCCGGGCCCTCTCCTACCACAACCGCTGGGTCCGCACCTCGACCTTCGCCGAGGGCATTCGCGTCGTTGACGCGCAGGGCCGCCGCAATCTGGCCGCCGGCGTCGCCAACACCCATATCGTCCGGCACGCCGGTCGCACGCTGGCGCTCGTCGAGTCGTCCTTTCCCTACGAGATCGATTGCCGACCCGGGCACGAGCTGGAGACGGTCGGTCCCCATGACTTCGGCGGTCGGCTCACCACGGCCATGACCGCCCACCCCAAAACCTGCCCAACCACCGGTGAGCTGCACTTCTTCGGCTACGGCGGCTCCAAGCTGCCCTATCTGGCCTATCACCGAGCCGATGCAGAAGGGGAGTTGGTCGTCAGTCGCCCCATCGACGTTCCCGCCGCCACGATGATGCACGACTTCCATCTGACGGCCCGCCACGTCATCTTCATGGACCTGCCGATGGTCCACGACCGTAACCGCGTCGGGATGCCGTACAGCTGGGATCCGGAGTACGGGGCCCGCCTGGGCGTGCTGCGCCGCGACGATCCCCATGGCGAGGTCCGCTGGCTGCCCATCGACCCCTGCTATGTCTTCCACTCGCTGAACGCCCATGACGACGGCGAGCACCGGATCGTCCTCTACGTATCCCGCTACGCCACGATGGACGGCCGTGCGGCGCCCTGCCTGTGGCGCTGGACGATCGATCTCGCCTCCGGCACCGTGGCCGAGGAACAAATCGACGACCACCTGGGCGAGTTCCCCCGGCTGGACGACCGGCTCGCAGGGCAGGCCGCCCGCTTCGGCCATGTCACAGCCGCTGAGGGACCGGGCACCGGCGCGATACCCGGCGCCCTGCTCCGCTACGACCTGGGGACCGGTGCGGTGGTGCGGTACGGCTTCGGCCCGGGACGTACCCCGGGCGAGGCGGTGTTCGCCCCGGCTGACGACCGTCCGGGTGGGCCGGGCTGGCTGATCACCTACGTCTATGACGCGACCACCGACACCAGCGATCTGGTGATCCTCGATGCGGAGGACCTCGCCGTCGGCCCGGTCGCAACGGTCTCCCTGCCCCGCCGGGTCCCTTACGGATTCCACGGCAACTGGCTCCCGGATCCGGCCGTATGACAGAACCCGAAGGGGTGGCTGGGCGGCGCACGTCCCGCTCGATCTTTGACAACTGGAGAGGGCAGCAAGCTGAGGCGGGCCGGAGAAAGCCCGGAGAAGGGCAGACACGGGGGGAAGGCGAGAGACCGGGCAAGGGGAGGCTGCCCGGAGGCACCTGCGGGCCGTTTCAGCGCCCAGGGGCGCCTTCCTCGGAGGGCTGGGGCGCACGGGCGGCCACGGTCAGGGCGTCCATGGCGCGAGCCTGCACCTCGCGTTGTGCGGCGGCGGCGATGAAGGCGGCCGTGTGCTCCGGGCCGACCAGGTCGCGTACGGCCTGAACGGCCTCGACAGGCAACAGCACGGCCTCCGCGTCGGTCGCGGGACGGGGGTCCGCGGCGGGTCCGGAGGCCACCGCCGCCCCCGGAACGGCCACCGGTTCCGAGGCGGCCACCGGTTCTGAGGCGGCCACCGGTTCAGGGGCGGCCACCGACCCGGTGGTGCCCTCCGGCTCCGGAGCGACCGCTGACGTCGAGTGGGCCCCCGGTCCGGTGGCGGAGAGCGGCTGGGGCCTCGGTCCGGCCTCGGTCCACTTGACGGGCCACCCCCCGTCGCCCTGCCCGGCCGGCGCCGTTGCGTCGGTGCCCGGTCCGTCTGCCGCACGGCAGTCGGGCTCCGGCCGGCCCGACGACAGGGCCTCGGTGAGGTGGTGACGGATGTACCGGGTGGCCAGTGTCCGCATGGCGCGGGCGAGTTCGGCGTCGATGGTCTGTTGGGCCAGCGGCCGGAGCCGGCGTACCAGCGCGGTGGCTTCCGCCGTCCCGGCCTCGGTGGGGGGATGGTTGAGGAACGCCTGGAAGACGTGCTCGGTGGTGAAGTCCAGGAAACGGGAGGCGATGTGCTCGACCTGGCCGCGCACCTCTCGCAGATGTTCGGAGATCGCCAGGAGCGGGACACCCGCCGAGTGCAGTTCGGCGGCGACGGCGAGTTCCTGGGGACTGGGGACCAGGAACTCGCCGTCCCGGCCGGGGACGCGTACCAGGACACCGAGCTCTACGGCTTCGGTCACCGCCTGTTCGTTGGGGGTGCCGCCGAAGGCGGAGTCGAGGTCGGCGCGGCTGATGCGGGTTGGTTGCTCGTCCGTCCATGGCCCGTCGATCTCGGCGACCAGGCCCAGGACGCCACCCAGGCCGCGTCCGGCGTCCCAGGCGTCGAGGAGTTCCTTGATGCTGGCGAGGGTGTAGCCGCGGTCCAGCAGGTCGGCGATCTGACGCAGCCGCGCCAGGTGGGTGTCGCCGTACACATTGGCGCGGCCGCGGCGCTCGGGCCGGGGGAGCAGTCCTCGGTCCTGGTAGGCGCGGATGGTGCGGACCGTGGCGCCACTGAGATGGGCCAGGTCCTCGATGCGGTACTCGGCCGTCGGCGGCTGCTCGGTCGTCACTGCGGTGCTCCTTACGGGGCGGCCGCCTCGTCGAGGAGGCCGTTTTGCCGGTCAGCCATCACCGGATGACTGCCTTCATGGCGGTTGCCTGTGGGGCGGCCGTGCCGAGGGCCGGGCGTGCCGTGGACGTCGACCGCGCCACCGTTGGCCTTGCCATGGGCCGGGTGCGGCGGTGCCACGATACGGCCGCCCCGCGGGGCGCCTGGGCGGGGCGGCCGCCTCAGGGGACGGTCGGTGCGGGATGGCTCGGCACGCCGGGTCGGCTCGGTGCGCCGAGCGAGAGATGGGCCCGCCGACACATCAGTCGCGGCACGGGCGGGCCGGCTGCTTCCGTTGCGGGGAGGTGGGCCCCGGCAGGCGGCACGCGCCCACGGCGCCGGTGTTCCCGTGACACCCGACGTTCGTACGACGTCCCGGCACCTGCGGCGTCCGGTACGGACGGTCGCTACTGGAGTGCTGCGCGGCCCAACGCGCCGGCTGCGGCGCGGGCGGCCGGGGAGGCGGCCAGATAGGCGAGGGCGGCACGGAGTGAGCCTTCCTGGGAGGGGTGGTAGGAGCGCCGCACATAGCGGGGTATCGCCGCGCCCAGTTCCCGCCAGGTGGGCAGCAGCCCCTTGCGGACGGCGCGGTTGTGCTCGCGCAGCGAGTAGCGGGCGGGGGCGGTCAGCTGGGGGTCGTGGCGGAGGAGGTAGGCCGCGCCCCAGGACCAGAGGTGGAGCAGGACGGGGGCCGTCACGCCCATGGCCAGGACGCGGCGGGCATAGCGGGCGGGTTCCTCACCGCCGAGGTGCTGGTACATGTCGAAGGCGACCGCGCGGTGCTCGACCTCTTCGGCCCCGTGCCAGCGGAGCAGGTCGAGCATCACCGGGTCGGGGCCGGCACGGTCCAGGTCGTCGGCGGCCAGGACCCAGTTGCCGAGCACTGCGGTGAACTGCTCGATAGCGGCGATCAGGGCCAGCCGGAAGCGCAGCCACTCCCGTTCGGGGATCGGGACGCTGAAGGGGGGCCGGTCCCCCAGCAGGTACTCGAAGAGGAAGTCGACGTGCCGGGTGTAGGGGCCGGTGTCGAGGCCCTGGTGGGCCAGGTGGTCCAGGACGTAGGAGTGCTGGACGCTGTGGGTGGCCTCCTGGCCCATGAAGCCCTTGACGTCCTTGAGGAGCTGTTCGTCCCGGACCAGGGGGAGGGCCTCCTTGAAGACCTTGACGAACCACCGCTCACCGGCGGGCAGCAGCAGGTGGAGCACATTGATCACATGGGTGGCGGTGGGTTCGTCCGGTATCCAGTGCAGCGGGGTCCCGCGCCAGTCGAAGGCGACCCGGCGGGGCGCGATGGGGTGGTGTTCCTGGGGGCGTGGTGCGCTCATCGACTGCTCCTGACGTGCGTGGTTCTCCTGATCTCGGGGGCTGCGGCCGGGCCGGAGGTGTCCGGCCCGGCCGCCCGCCGGGTGCGGGCCGTGGGGCGAGGGTGCGGGCCGGTTACACGGGGGGCTCGATACGAGCCAGGGCGCGCAGTGCCCGTGGGGTGAAGCGGGACAGCAGATGGGCGCCGCGCGCCTCGGGGGTGACCGGGACCACCGCCTGGTTGCGGACCACCGCGCGCAAGAGGGCGTCGGCGACCTTCTCCGGCGGGTAGTTGCGCATCCCGTACATCCGCGCGGCCTTGGCCTGGCGGCGCTTCTCCTCCTCGGCGGAGACGCCGGTGAAGCGGGCGGTGCCGGTGATGCCGGTGTTGACGAGCCCGGGGCAGATGGCGGTGACGCCGATGCCCTGTCCGGCCAGCTCGGCGCGCAGACACTCGCTGAGCATGAGGACGGCCGCCTTGGAGGCGCTGTAGGCGGGCAGGATCCGGGACGGCTGGAAGGCGGCGGCGGAGGCGGTGTTGACGATGTGGCCGCCCTGGCCGCGGTCCGCCATCCGCTTGCCGAAGATCCGGCAGCCGTGGATGACGCCCCACAGATTGACGTCCAGGACCTTCTTCCAGTCCTCGGTGGTGGTGTCCATGAAGGAGCCGGAGAGGCCGATGCCGGCGTTGTTGACCAGCACGTCGACGGTGCCGTACTCGGCGTCGACCTTGTCGGCGAGCTTCTCCATCGCGGCCTCGTCCGAGACGTCGACGGCCTCGCCCCACGCCTCCGGTGCGCCGATCAGCCGGGCCAGGTCGGCGGTGCGGGCGGCGCCCTCGGCGTCTCGGTCGACGGCGATGATCCGCGCGCCGGCCTCCGCGAACGCGAACGCGGTGGCCCGGCCGATCCCGCTGGCCGCGCCGGTCACCAGCACCAGTTGACCGCCGAAGCGGTCGGCGTACGGTCCGGAGGCCACGATGTCCTTCGCCGGGTCGCCCTCCTCCTTGGCGGTGACGAACTCGCCGATCCACGCGATGAGTTGATCGGGGCGGGTGCGCGGCACCCAGTGTTTGGCCGGGAGCGTGCGGCGCACGAGCTGGGGCGCCCACTGGTCGAGGTCGTCGTAGAGCCGCTGGGAGAGGAACGTGTCGCCGGTCGGGGTGATGAGCTGGACCGGGCAGTGTGCGTAGGCGTCCGGGCGGGGGCGGCGCAGCCGGGCGCGGACGTTGTCGCGGTAGAGCCAGGCGCCGTGCGCCGCGTCGGTGGGCAGCGAGGCGGTGGGATAGTCGCCGCCGGGGACCTTCTCCACCCGCTGGAGGATTCCCGGCCACCGCTTGCCGAGCGGGCCCTTCCAGGCCAGTTCGGGCAGCGCGGGGGTGTGCAGCAGGTAGACGTACCAGGACTTGGCGCCCTGGTTGAGCAGTTGGGCGGCCCGTCCGGGGGTGGGGCGCGCCAGCCGCTTCTTGATCCAGTGGCCGAAGTGGTCGAGGGACGGTCCGGACATGGAGGTGAAGGAGGCGATCCGGCCCTCCGTGCGCCGCACGGTGGCGAACTCCCAGGCTTGGACGGAGCCCCAGTCGTGGCCTACGAGGTGGACCGGCCGGTCGGGGCTGACCGCGTCCACGACAGCCAGGAAGTCGTCGGTCAGCTTCTCCAGGGTGAAGCCGCCGCGCAGCGGCCGCGGTGCGGTGGAGCGGCCGCAGCCCCGGACGTCGTAGAGCACCACGTGGAAGTGTGCGGCGAGGCCGCGGGCGACCTCGGACCAGACCTCCTTGCTGTCCGGATAGCCGTGCACCAGCATCACCGTGGGCCGGTCCGGATCGCCGAGCTCGGCGACGCACAGCTCGATCCCGCCGGTGCGCACCCAGCGCTCCCGGGCCTCCGGGAGCCCGGTTCCGGCCGCTGTCGGCCGTCCGGTGTCCCGTCCCCGGGCCTGGTGCTCGTCCCGTCCACGTCCCGTCTTCACGCGGCCTTCTCCTCCTGCCAGCGCCGCACGTGCGGCAGATCGTCGTCCAGCCAAAAGGCGCTTTCCTGTGGGTCCTTGGAGTCCGTGACGACCAGGATCTCCTCGAACTTCGCCCCCGTGCCACGGAAGCCGAGGTGGGGTTCGACCGCCCACAGCCCGGGCTGCGGTGGGTGGTCGGAGAAGGTGTACGGACTCCACAGCGGGGACCAGCCCTCCCGGTGGCCGTGCAGCGCGTCGGAGGCGAGGCCCTTGAGGGACTGGGTGCCGAACCCGAAGAGGGTGGGGGACCAACGGCGCTGCCGTACCCGGTCGACCTTGTGCGCGATGACGCCGAAGGGATAGGCGCGGTGGCGGTTGGCGTACCCCTGCCGCACCATCAACCGTTCGACGTCCTGGTAGATCTCGCGCAGCGGGCGGCGTTCGCGGACCTCGCGCAGGATCAGCTCGCGGTGGGCTTCGAGGTCGGCCAGGAGCCGGTCGTGCACGGGGTTGAGGCCCAGGCAGCCGGAGTAGCCGATGTCGGCGGTGAAGCCGTTGTGGACCGGTGCCATGTCGAGGATGAACGGCATCCCCGGTTCCAGTTCGCGGTGGGTGGGGAAGAACTGCAGCGGCACCCGGAAGTTGACGAACGCGGTGCGGTCGCCGAACCACGCGAACGGCAGGTGGAACCAGTCCCGTACGCCGCGCTCGCGCAGCCACTCGCGTTGCATCCGCGCCGCCGCGCGCTCGGTGATCCCGGGCTTGAGCTGGGCGGCCACCGCTTCCGCGCAGGCGTAGGCGAGGCACTGTACCTCCCGGAATCCCCGGAGCTCGGCGGTGAGTTCTCCCGTTGCTGCTGAGGTCGCTGAGGTCGCTGAGGTGACTGAGGCCATCGCCAACCGTCCGTCCGTAAGCGCTTCATCGCGGTACGTGCCCGTAACTTGCCACTGATGAATGTGACAATGACCGGCGGCTGCGTCAAGGGGTGTGCGGCCGGCGAGGCCAACGACACGGCACGACCCTGACTCCTGTGCCGCTGAAGCAGGAGAACCCCTACGGGCATGTCGTACCCCAGGGGTACACGAAGACCACCGCTGGGGTTGACGACGGATGTGGCGGCCGCCACTACCGTCGAACACGTGACTGTGATCGTGACCGAAAGCCTTACTAAGCGGTACCCGAGGGTGACCGCGCTGGACCGGCTCTCCGTTGACATCGCCCCCGGGGTAACGGGCCTGGTGGGTGCCAACGGTGCCGGCAAGTCGACCCTGATCAAGATCCTGCTCGGGCTGGCTCCGGCCACCGAAGGGACCGCCCACGTCCTCGGACTGGACGTGACCAAGGACGGCAGCACCATTCGTGAACGGGTCGGCTACATGCCCGAGCACGACTGCCTGCCACCGGACGTCTCCGCCACCGAGTTCGTGGTGCATATGGCCCGGATGTCCGGCCTGCCGCCGACCGCGGCCCGGGAGCGCACCGCCGACACCCTGCGCCACGTCGGGCTCTACGAGGAGCGGTACCGCCCCATCGGCGGCTACTCCACGGGCATGAAGCAGCGGGTGAAGCTGGCCCAGGCGCTGGTGCACGACCCGCAGCTGGTGTTCCTGGACGAGCCCACCAACGGCCTCGACCCGGTCGGTCGGGACGAGATGCTCGGCCTGATCCGGCGCGTCCACACCGACTTCGGGATCTCGGTCCTGGTCACCTCCCATCTCCTGGGGGAGCTGGAGCGCACCTGTGACCACGTCGTCGTCATCGACGGCGGCAAACTGCTGCGCTCGTCCTCCACCACGGAGTTCACCAAGGTCACCACCTCGCTGGCGGTGGAGGTCACGGACACCGACGTCCACCCGGACGGCACCGGAGCGCTGCGCACGGCCCTGGCCGCGGCCGGCGCCGTGGTGACCACCGGCGCACCCGGAGCCGAGGGGCTGGCCTCCCCCGGGCACGTCCTCCTCGTCGAGGCGTCCGGGGACGAGACGTACGACCTGGTGCGCGACACCGTCGCCGGGCTGGGGCTCGGCCTGGTGCGGATGGAACAGCGACGGCACCAGATCGCCGAGGTGTTCCGCGACGCGGACGCACAGGCGGCGGCCGGTGCGGCGGCGCAGGCCGGCGCCGCACCGACGGAGAGGAATGCGACGGCGGGGCAGGGCACCGGTCGGCCCACCACCGTGGGCGGAGGAGACGCAGCATGAGTACGGAAACCACGCCGGGCGGCGCATACATCCACAACATCGGCTACCGGCACTACGACGGCCCCCGGTTGGGCCGTGCCTATGCTCGACGGTCGCTGTTCTCGCAGAGCCTGCGCGGTGCGTACGGCCTCGGGCGGTCGGCGAAGAGCAAGGTGCTGCCGATGCTGCTCTTCGGAGTGATGTGCCTGCCCGCCGGGATCATGGTCGCGGTGACGATGTTCACCAAGGCCAGCAACCTCCCGGTCGGCTACACCCGGTACGCCATCTTCCTCCAGGCTGTCATCGGCCTCTATCTGGCGGCCCAGGCCCCGCAGTCCGTCTCCCGCGACCTGCGGTTCAAGACCACCCCGCTGTATTTCTCCCGGCCGATCGAGCGAGCCGACTACGTCGTGGCGAAGTTCGCGGCGATGGCGAGCGCGCTGTTCATCCTCACCGCCGCCCCGCTGGTGATCCTCTACGTCGGGGCGCTGCTGGGGAAGCTGGACTTCCTCGACCAGACCAAGGAGTTCGGGCAGGGGCTGGTCTGCGTTGCGCTGCTCTCGCTGCTGTTCGCCGGGATAGGGCTGCTCGTCTCGGCGCTCACCCCGCGCCGAGGCTTCGGGGTCGCCGCGGTGATCGCCGTGCTCACCATTCCGTACGGTGCGGTCAGTGCCATCCAGGGCATCGCCACCCTCCAGGGGAGCGAAGCCGCCGTCGGCTGGCTGGGGCTGTTCTCGCCGATCACCCTCATCGACGGGGTGCAGTCCACGTTCCTCGGCGGCACCAGTTCCTTCCCCAACGGGCTGACGCCGTCCACCGGCGCCGGAGTCGTCTACCTCCTCGTCACGCTGCTCGTCATAGCCGGCTGCTACGGCCTGCTGATGCGCCGCTACCGGAAGGCCGGCCTGTGACCTCCTACCCGTCGCCCGACCGCCACCCCTCAAGGAATGGGCTGCGCCCATGAGCGCCCACCCGTCGCCCGACCGCCACCCCTCAAGGAATGGGCTGCGCCCATGAGCACTCTTCGTATCGACCACGTCTCGCGCTGGTTTGGGAACGTCGTCGCCGTCAACGACATCACCATGACCATCGCCCCCGGCGTCACCGGCCTGCTCGGTCCCAACGGCGCCGGGAAGTCCACCCTCATCAACATGATGGGCGGCTTCCTCGCCCCCTCCAACGGCACCGTCACCCTCGACGGGACGACGATCTGGCGCAACGCGGCAAGCTACTGCCACATCGGCCTCGTCCCGGAGCGGGAGGCGATGTACGACTTCCTCACCGGCCGTGAATTCGTGCTCGCCAACGCCGAGTTGCACGGCCTCGGCCGGGCCGCGGCGGCCCGGGCGCTGGCCACGGTCGAGATGGAGTACGCCCAGGACCGCAAGATCTCGACGTACAGCAAGGGCATGCGGCAGCGGGTGAAGATGGCCTCCGCGCTGGTCCACGACCCGTCGGTGCTGCTGCTCGACGAGCCGTTCAACGGCATGGACCCGCGGCAGCGGATGCAGCTGATGGAGCTGTTGCGACAGATGGGCGACGAGGGCCGTACGGTCCTGTTCTCTTCGCACATCCTCGAAGAAGTCGAGCAGCTGGCCTCGCACATCGAGGTGGTGGTGGCCGGCCGGCATGCCGCCTCCGGTGACTTCCGCAAGATCCGCCGGCTGATGACCGACCGCCCGCACCGCTACCTCGTCCGGTCCGACAACGACCGGGCGCTGGCCGGGGCACTGATCACCGACCCCTCGACGGCCGGTATCGAGGTGGACGTCGTCGAGGGCGCACTGCGCATCCAGGCCGTCGACTTCGGGCGGTTCACCGAACTCCTGCCACGGGTCGCCCGCGACCACGGCATCCGCCTGCTGACCGTCTCGCCCTCCGACGAGTCGCTGGAATCCGTCTTCTCGTATCTCGTAGCGGCCTGAGGCCAGAAAGGAGCCCTGAGGCAGCATGTCCACGACCTCTCCCATGGCCCCGCCGGCGCCCGCCGCCGCGCCCAAGGCCGCGCTCTTCCACCCGACCGTCGCCCGGCTCACCTACCGGGCGCTGCTCGGCCGGCGCCGTGCCCTGATCCTCTTCGCGCTGCCCGCCCTCCTGGTGGTGATCTCCGTGGTCGTCCGGGCGCTGACCGGCGCCGATGACGCCACGGCCGGCGGCATCCTGGGCGGTTTCGCGCTGGGGACGATGGTTCCGCTGATCGGTGTGATCGCCGGGACGGGTGCGATCGGGCCGGAGATCGACGACGGCTCGGTGGTCTACCTCCTGGCCAAGCCGGTCCGCCGCTCGACGATCATCATCACCAAACTGCTGGTCGCGATCGGGGTGACCGCCGTGTTCTCGGCGGTACCGGTCCTGGTGGCCGGATTCGTCCTCAACGGCAACAGCCAGCAGATAGCCGTGGCGTATGCGGTGGCGGCGGCCATCGCCTCGGTCGCCTACAGCGCCCTGTTCCTGCTGTTCGGCACCATCACCCGGCACGCCGTGGTCTTCGGGCTGGTCTACGCCCTGGTCTGGGAGGCGTTCGTGGGGAACGTCGTCCCCGGGGCGCGGACCCTCAGCGTCCAGCAGTGGGCGCTCGCGATCGGGCAGAAGGTCGGCGCCGAGGGGGCCCTCAGCTCCGAGGTCCAACTCCCGCTCGCGGTCTGCTTGCTGGTGGTCGTCACCGTCGGGGCGACCTGGTACGCGGCGCGCCGGCTGAAGGCGCTGACGCTGGCCGGGGAGGAGTGAGCGACCCCCACCGGACAGGACCTCAGGGCCTGTCCGGTGGGCACGGGCAGGCGCCCCGGTGCGGCCCGGCCGGCCAGTGAGGCCGGTGAGGGCCGGTGGCGGAAGGGCTACCCGCCGGTGGCGGCGTTGCCGGCGGCGGTTTCCTTCTGCGCGTTGTTGAACTCCTGCACGTTCCGCAGGTGCTCCTGGTAGTTGGCGGTGAAGCGGGTGTCGCCCGGTGTGACGGTGACGAAGTAGAGCCAGTCACCCTCGGGCGGCGCGGCCGCAGCCTTCAGCGCGTCGGCACCCGGATTGTCGATCGGGGTGGGCGGTAGGCCCTCGAACTTGTAGGTGTTGTAAGGGCTGTTGGTGCGGGTGTCGGCGTGGCTGGTGTGGAGCGTGCTACGGCCGAGTGCGTAGTTGATCGTCGAGTCCATCTGGAGCGGCATCTTCTTGGCGAGCCGGTTGTCAATGACCCGGGCGACCTTCCCCATATCGGCCGGCCGGTCCGCCTCGGCCTGCACGATGCTGGCGATCACCACGGTGCGGTACGCGGTGATGCGGTCGGCGGCGAGCCGCTGATCGGCGGTTCTGACCATGTACGAGAGCAGCGACGCCGGGGTGGTGTCCTTGCGGAGCGGATAGGTCGCCGGGAAGAGGTAGCCCTCCGGGTTGCCCTTCGCTTCGGCGGGCAGGTCCAGGTGCGCCGTCTTGGCGGCCTGCGCGGTGGTGCCCTCGGGAACGTTCAGGGCGTGGTCGGCGGACGCGTAGATCTGGGAGGCCCGCTGCCCCTCCGGAACGGTGAGCTGCCCGTACTGCCGCTCGCGCAGCAGCCGCGGCACGATCAGCACGGCGAGGACGACCACGACGCACAGAACGGCGACAAGAATGAGCCAGCCGATGCGGGAGAGCCGCGGTCCGGGCCGGCGACCGGTGTGCTGCACATCGCTCATGGGGGCACGGTAGGGCAGCCGGCTGTGATGTGGGGTCGTCTCGTCACACCGGATCGCATCTGATGGCGGGACAGGACCCGGCGTCAGCCGGGCGCCGGGCCGGGCGCCGGCGCCCGCGCGGGGCGGCCCGGGGCCGCTGCCTTCCGCTAGACCGTTGGTGCGGGCGGAACGGGGGAGATACGGCGGGGACGGCCCCCGACCCGGCCCCGATCTGGCCCCGGCCCGGCCCCGGTCCCAGCCGCCGCCCCCCCAGCTACCGCCCCAGCCCTCGGCTCACCTTGCGGCGCGCTCCGCACCCCCGGCTCACGCCGCGGCGTTTTCCCCGATGCGGCGGTCGCGGCCTGCGCCCAGGCCCAGCAGGGCGAGGCCGGCACAGACGGCGAGCAGTAGGAGGAGCGGGACGGTCCAGCCGGCGGTGGCCTGGTGGACGGCTCCCAGGGCCAAGGGGCCGACGGCGGCGAGGAGGTAGCCGCCGGTCTGGGACATGCCCGAGAGCCGGGCGGCGGTGTGCGCGTCGCCGGACCGCAGCACCATCATCGTCAGGGCCAGACCGAGGGCGCCGCCCTGGCCGACACCGAGTACCGCCGCCCACAGCCATGCGCCGGCCACCGGGGCGATCAGCAGCCCCGTGACACCGCAGGCCATCAGGGTGGAGACCGCCACGCCCAGCAGCCGCTGGCGGCGCATCCGGCCGGCGAGCGTCGGGACCACGAACGAACCGGCCATCTGCAGCAGCGTGCTGAAGGCGAAGACCAGCCCCGCCTCGCTCTTGCCCATGCCGTGGTCGGTGAAGATCGTCGGCATCCAGGCGATGATCACGTACGCGATCAGCGACTGCGAACCCATGAAGAGCGTCACCTGCCACGCGAGCGGCGAGCGGGTCAGCTTCGGGCCGTGTCCGGTGGGGTGGGCGGGCGTCGCCGCGGCCTCGCCGTGGTGCGTGCCCCGGCGGGCGAGCACGGCCTGCGGAAGCCAGACGAGGGCGGCGACGGCGGCGAGGAGCGCCCAGGAGACCAGAGAGCCCTGCCAGCTGCCGAGGGCGTTCTCCAGGGGGACGGCCGAGGCGGCCGAAACGGTCGCGCCGAGGATCATCGCGGTCGAGTAGAGCGCCGTCATGCTCGCCGCCCGCTCCGGGAAGTCCCGCTTGATCAGGCCCGGCATCAGGACGTTGAGCAGGGCTATGGACCCGCCCACCACCGCGCAGCCGGCGAACAGCGCGGCGACCGGCGGCGCGATGCGCAGCACGATGCCGCCGCACAGCGCGACCAGCGCACCGCACAGCGCCGCCTCGGTGCCCCAACGGCGCGCCAGCCGCGGCGCGATGACCGACCCCAGGCCCATGAAGACCAGCGGGATGGTGGTCACCAGGCTGCTGGTGGTGGCGGCCAGGTGGAAGTGCTGCGCCATCTCGTTGAGCAGCGGCGAGACCCCGGCGAGCGCCGCGCGCATGTTCACCGCGGCGAGCACGATGCCGGTGAGGAGGAGGGCGGGGTGGGTCCGTAGCCGGCGTCGGGCGGCGGCCACCGGTGGGGCCGGGATCAGGTCTTCCTCGGCGTCGATGAGGTCGACCGGGGCAGTCGATTCGGTCCCTGACATGCGTGCGTACCTAGCCAATCGTGCACTCGTACTGGGGAAAGAAGAGGGAGGGCAGGGGAGGAGAGAAGGGGAGGGCAGGGGAGGGGAGAAGGGGGAGGACGGGGGAAGAGGGCGGAGGCCGGGCGTCATTCGCCGGCGAGGAGGGCCTCCACGGCCCGTTTGGGCTTCTCCAGGAGCGCGCGGGTGGCGCGTTCGGCGGCGTCCGGGTCGCCGTGCGCGATCGCGTCCAGGACGGCGTGGTGGTCGCCGTGCACGAGCCTCGGCATCGCCTGGTCATCGAGGGCGGTGACCAGCGCCTCCCGTACGGAACTGCTGAACCAGCCGTAGGTCGCCGTCAGCGCGGTGTTGTGCGCGGCCTCGACGACGGCCTTGTGGAAGGCGATGTCGTGGTCGGCGTAGAGCTCCAGGCTGCCGGAGTGCGGCTGGCCCTCGGTGTCCTCCAGTTCGGCCTGGGCGTCCAGGGCCGCCCGCATCCGTTCCAGGTCGGCGGGTTCGTGGCGGAGCGCGGCCAGCCGGGCGGCCTCCGCCTCCAGGGCGATGCGCAGCTCCAGGACGTCCCGGATGCCGGCCCGCTGGATGCCGCGCATGACCTCGGCCGGGTCCGCGGTGGAGACGACGAAAGTGCCTTCGCCCTGGCGCGAGCGCAGCATCCCGGCGTGTACGAGGACGCGTACCGCCTCGCGGACGGTGTTGCGGCCGACCTGGAGCTGTTCGGCGAGGGCGTGCTCGGTGGGGATGCGGGTGCCGACCTGCCACTCACCGGCGGCCAGTTGGGAGCGGAGGGCCTCGACGACGGTGTCGACGAGGGATTGCCGTCCTGCTGCCTTGAGTGCCATCGCCCTGATCCCGTGCCCGTTCCTGTGCGTTCGTTGTGGAGTCGTCGAGTGCCGTGGAGCCGTCGCGTCCATCGCGTCCATCGCGTCCATCGCGTCCGCCGCGTCCGCCGTGCATCCGGCGTCTGCCGCGTACGCGGAGCGTGCCGCGTCTGCCGCATCCGTTGCGACCGTGCGCCTTGCCTGTCTGCCCGCTTGCCTGTCTGCCCGCCTGCCGACGGTTCAGCCTCGCACGTTTGCCCGGTTGCCCAGTCATCCTACAACTGATTGTTTCATGGTGCAGCTAATGGGGGGGCGGCTGATGCGCGGTGCAGGAAATTGATCTGCAGTGGGGGCGGCCTCTGGTGGGTGGCGATCTGCGCCGGTGGACCCGGTGCCCTAATGCTGGAGCCCCCATGCTGGAGCTCCCAATGCTGGAGCCCTCGATGCTGGAGCCCCCAATGCTGGAGCCCCCGGTGGTGGAGTCCTGAGTGAGCACCATCACCGGGGGCGTTCCCGGGCCCGGCCGACCCCGAGCACGGGGGCGGCCCGGGGCAAACCGAGCCCGGGGGCCTACGGGGCCTACGGGGTCCGAGGGCCCGCAACGGTTCCGGGAGGCCGACGGCCGGACCAGTCAGAGGGGCGGCCGACCCCCTGAGAAGCCGACGGCCGACCCCCTCAGAGGCCGATGTCGCGTTCCTGGATGTCCGCCAGGGACTCCCGGCGGACCAGGAGCCGGGCGTGGCCCGAGGTGACCGCGACGACCGGGGGGCGGCCGACGAGGTTGTAGCCGGAGGCCATGGACAGGTGGTACGCGCCGGCTACGGGGACGGCGAGCAGGTCACCGGGGCGGATGTCGCCGGGCAGGTGGACGTCGGAGGCGAGGATGTCGCCCGCCTCGCAGTGCCGGCCGACGACGGTGACCGGCTCGGTGGCGACCGCCGAGCGGCGCCCGACCAGCCGGGGCGCGTAACGCACCCCGTACAGCGCGGGCCGCGGGTTGTCGCTCATCCCGCCGTCCACCGCGACGAAGGTGTGGGAGCCGGTGCGCTTGACGGAGAGCACCCGGTAGAGCACGACGCCCGCCGGGCCGGCGATGGCGCGGCCCGGTTCGACGGCCAGTCGCGGTACTGGGAGGCCGGCCGCCGCACAGCTGCCGGCCAGTTCGGCGCGGATCTTGGTGGCGAGTCCGGCGACGTCGAGAGCGGGCTCGCCGGGCCGGTACGCGACGCCGTGGCCGCCGCCCAGGTCCAGTTCGGGGAGGGTGATGCCGTGCTGCTCGTGGACGCGGGCCAGCAGGCCGACCAGGCGCCGCACGGCCGAGAGGTACGGCTTGACGGCGGTGATCTGGGAGCCCAAGTGGCAGTGCAGGCCGACGAGTTCGAGGCGCGGTTGGCCCAGGACGCGGGTGATTGCGTGCTGGGCGGAACCATCGGCGAGGGACAGCCCGAACTTCTGGTCGTCGGTGCCGGTGCGGATCTTGGCGTGGCCGCCGGCGGCGATCCCGGGGACGACCCGGATCAGCACCTTCTGCCGGCTGCCCACCGGGACCGCGGCGGCCAGCCGGGCGATCTCGGAGGTGCTGTCGATGACGATCCGGCCGACGCCGAGCCGTAGCGCGGTCCGCAGGTCGGTCGGGCTCTTGGCGTTGCCGTGCAGCACGATCCGCTCCGGCGGGAAGCCGGTGGTGACGGCGAGTTCCAGTTCACCGGCAGAGCAGACGTCCAGGCCCAGGCCCTCTTCGGCGACCCAATGCGCCATGGTGCGGCACAGGAACGCCTTGGCCGCGTAGTAGACGTCGGTGTCGGGGAAGGCGCGGAGGTAGGCGCGGCAGCGGCGGCGCACCTCGTCCTCGTCCAGGACGTAGGCGGGGGTGCCGAAGTGGTCGGCGAGTTCGGTCAGCGGGACGCCGCCGATGGCGAGGTCGTCCTCAGGGAGCGGCACGGTGGACGCGGGCCAGATGGCGAGTTGGTCCGGGTCGTGGCCCGCGTCGTGGTCCGAGCCGTGGTCCGGGCCGTGGTCCAGGCCGTGGTCCAGGGTGGGCGACGGGGCCGGCGACGGGGCCGGGGCCGGGGCCGGATGGTTGGCCGTCGGGAGCGGTGCGGGCGGCGTCGCGGTCTGCGGGGTCAGGGTGGTCCGGGGCAGGGTCGTGTGGCTCATGGTGGGGTGCCCCTTCTCAAACGGCCCGTAGCTGGCTGCTCCGGGAAACACGGGGGATTCCTGGGGCGAAGCGTGGTTCGCGGAGGACGTCGGGGGTGAAGCGCGGGTCCCGGGGAACATCGCGGGCGAGCCGCGGGTCACGGGTGTCCCGCGCGACGTCCGGGGTGAGCTGGGGCGCACGGACGGCGGCCGGGCTGAAGCGCGGGTCGACGGTCACGGTGGAGGCGCCGACGGGCTCGGCCAGGGCGCGCAGCGCGGGCTCGGAGAGCCGCACCCAGGGCTGGCCGCTGCCCAGAACCTCGGCCAGCCGCTGCGGTGAGGTGAAGCCGACGGCGGTGCGGCCGCCGAGCGGGGTGCGGAACAGGCGGGCGGTACAGCCCGCGGGTCCCGGCCGGACGGGAACGAAGAGAGGCCCGGCCGGGACACGATCAGCAGGCTCAGGGTCTTCCGCGTGGAGATGGTGGGACACGGCGTTGCTCCTCGACGGGACGGCGGCCCCGGACCGGTGGACTACGCGTGCGCCGGGGCTCGGCACAGACGCTATGCCCGGTGCGGGGGGCGCCTTGCCGCTCCATGACGCTTCGTTGACGGTTTTCGGACCGGACTTGACGCGATGCTGCCGCTGCTGGCCGAGGCACGTCGCACCGTGGCGCGATCCGGTCGCGGAGCGGTCCCGGACGGGCAACGGACCGTGACCCCGCCCCCTACGCCGACTGTGGGGTTGCGGCCGTCCTTGACCTTGACACTGTGGAAACCACTCCACTGGAAGGCGTCATGTTCAGCATCGGAGATTTCGCCAGGTACGGCCGCGTCTCGGCCCGGATGCTGCGTCACTACGACGCGATCGGACTGCTGCGGCCGGCCCGTACCGACCCCGTCACCGGCTACCGCTTCTACGCGGCGGCCCAGCTCGCCCGGCTCAACCGCATCATCGCGCTCAAGGACCTCGGATTCAGCCTCCAGCAGGTGGCGGCGATCCTTGACGAGCAGGTGGGTGCGGCGGAGTTGCGCGGCATGCTGCGGCTGCGACAGGCGGAGCTGGCGGCCGAGCGGGAAGCGGCCGAGGCCCGGCTGGGGCAGGTCGAGGCGCGGCTCCGAACGATCGAGAGTGAGGGACACATGTCCGCCGACGACGTGGTGCTCAAGCGCACGGAACCGGTCCTGCTCGCGGAGCTCAGCGGTATCGCCGCCAGTTACGGCCCCGAGGACATCGGCCCGGTCATCACACCGCTCTACGCGGAGCTGTTCCGCCGGCTGGCCGCTGCGGGGGTGACCCCGACCGGGCCCGGGCTGGCGTACTACGAGGCCGCGCCGGAGGACGCCGGCCCCGAGGGCACGGGCGCGGTGGACGCGGTCGTGGTGCACGCCGGGGTCGCGATCAGCCAGGAGGAGCTGGCGAAGGCCGTGCAGCGGAAGGGGGCGGGGGCCGCCTCCGCCTCCGCTTCCGCCGCGTCCTCCGCTTCCTCCGGTGCGCCGGCCGCCGGGCTCGGTTTCGACACCGTCACGCTGCCGGGGCTCGACCTGGCCGCGACCGTCGTCCACCGCGGACCGATGAGCCGGATCGTGCCGACCGCGCAGCACCTCGCGCACTGGATCGACGGCAACGGCTACCGCTCGGCCGGGTACGCCCGCGAGCTGTACCTGGAGTGCCCGGACGACGAGGAGGAGTGGGTCACCGAGATTCAGGAACCGGTCATCCGGGCTTGAGTCCGGGCTTGAGTCCGGGCTTGAGTCCGGGCCTGAGTCCGGGCCTGAGGTCGGCACGGGGCCCGGGGACGGTGCGGGCGGCCGTGGCGGTAGCGGTGGCCGTGGCCGGAGACCGGTGCCCGGCCACGGGGGCCGAAGTCCCCTCCACCAGGCACCGGTTCACCGTTTCGGCGAACTCCACCGCCGCCGGGCTGAGCGCCGCCCACTGCCGTACCGCCCACCCGGTCGTCAGCGGCGGCAGCGCCGGGATCGGCACCAGCCGCAGGCCCGGATGACCGGCGGTGGCCCGGTGGCCGGGGAGGCGGGGGACGACGGCGGGGCCGACGCCGAGCTCGGCGAGCAGCAGTGCGGTGTCCCAGTCGGCGACGCTGGTGGTGCTGGGCCCGGGGACCGCGGGATCCGGTGCCGGGGCGCCGTCCTGGTGGCCGAGGTGTCCGTCGAGGCGCATCCGGGACGTGGAGTTCTCCGGTAGCCGGATGAGGCGGAGGCCGGCCAGCTCGTCGGGTGTGAGGTGGTCGCGGGCGGCGAGCGGATCGCCGGCGCGGACCGCGAGCACCCACGGCAGGCCCATCACCGGATGCTGCTCGATGCCCCGTACGGGCGGGCCGATGGTGATCCAGGCCAGTTCGGAGTCGCCGTCCGCGACCGCCTCGAAGCAGCGGCGGCTGGAACTCTCGGTGTGGAACTCCAGGTTGACGTGCGGGCGCCGCTCCCGGAAGGCGACCACCGCGTCGGACATGAAGTGCCGGACGGTGGTGGCGCCGGTGGTGACCCGGACCGTCCCGCCGTCGCCCCGCCGCATGTCGGCCAGCCGGCGCAGTGCCAGGTCCAGTCCGCCCAGGCCGTCGGCGGCGGCGCGGTGCAGGATGCGGCCCGCGGCGGTCGGTGCCACCCCGCGCGGCCGGCGCTCCAACAGGTCGATGCCGGCCTCCCGTTCGAGGCGTTTGACGCGCTGGCTGACGGCGGACTGGGTGCAGCCGAGGTCGCGGGCGACGGCACTGAGGCTGCCGGCCTCGCAGACGGCCACGAAGGCACGCAGATCATCGAGGGTCACCCGGCCACGTTAGTGCGCGGCCCTCCGCCAACCCAAGCTGAAGCTAAGGAGTTTGGAAGGAAACCCGAGGATTGACTTGGGTGCGCCGCCCCGGGACGATCGTCACAGGGCCCAGGGCGGCAACCCGGAACCGTGGACGGCCGTACGGTTCCGGGTGCCGACCCGCCCCTACGGATCCGCCCCTACGGCCCCGCCCCTACGGATCCGCCCCAACGGACCCGCCCCCACGGACCCGTCCGAACGGACCCGCCCCTACGTCCCCCCCGTACACGTCCTCCCCCCCCCGTAAGGGCCGCCGGTGTCACGCCCCCGCCGGCGCCCCCGAGCGCGGCCGGGTGTCGTCGTGCCCCGCACCTGGCGTGGCCGCCGCCGTGTCCGCGGGCGGGCCGCCCGGCCGTCCGTCGTCCGTCCGCGGGCCGCGCCGGACCACCGCGAGGACCAGCAGACCGGTGGCGAGCGCCACCAGCCCGGAGACCAGCGTGATGTCCCGCAGTCCGGAGAGGTAGCCGGCGGCGAGCGCGTCCCGGCCGCCGGCGGGGACCCCGGCGTCCCGCAGCGCGGTGCCGAACACCGTCCCCAGGACCGCGATCCCGAACGCGAACCCCAGCTGTCGGAAGGTGTTCACCGCCCCGCTCGCCATCCCGGCCCGCTGCGGCGGGGCCGCGCCGAGCGCCGCCGACACCAGTACCGGCATCGCCGCCCCGACGCCGAGTCCGCTCACCGCCAGGCCGGGCACCAGCGCGGGCCAGCTCGCGCCGGTGCCGAGCAGCGCGACGTGCAGCAGCCCGCCCGCGCCGATCAGCAACAGGCCGATGCCGAGCGGGAGTTGGGGCGCCAACCGCTGAAGCGCCCGGCCCCCCAACACGCCGACCAGCAGGGACATCAGCGCCATCGGGGTCACCGCGAGGCCGGCCCCGATCGGGCTCAGCCCGAGGACGTCCTGCGTCCACAGCCCCACGAACGTCAGGTACGGGAAGGCCGCCGCCTGCATCAACAGCGCCGCCACCATCAGCACCGCGAACGACGGGCGGCGCAGCAGCCGGAGGTCCAGCAGCGGGCCGGTGGTGCGCCGCTCGGCGACCACGAACACCACCAGGGCGAGGACGGCGACCCCCACGGCGGCCAGCGTCCCGGTCTCGGTCCAGCCGTGCTCGCCGCCGCGCATCAGCCCGTAGGTCAGTGTGCCCGCGCACACCGTGAAGGACGTGGCGCCCGGCCAGTCGATGCGTGCACCGCGGTCGCCGTAGGACTCGCCCAGGTGCCGCAGAGTCAGCCAGATGGCGAGGGCGGTCAGCGGCAGGTTGACCAGGAAGATCGCCCGCCAGTCGGTCCACTCGGTGAGCAGCCCGCCCAGGACCGGGCCGACGGCGGCGGCCGCGCCGCTGGTGCCGCCCCAGACGCCGAACGCCACGCCGCGGTCCCGGCCCTGGTAGGCGGCCATCAGCAGCGGGGTGTTGGTGGCGAACATCGCCGCCGCGCCGATGCCCTGGACGACCCGGGCGGCGACCAGCAACTCCGCGCCGGGGGCCAGCCCGCAGGCCAGCGAGGCGAGCGCGAAGAGCGCCAGCCCGCCTACGTAGAGGCGGCGCCGGCCATAGAGGTCGGCGGCCGAGCCGGCCACCATCAGGAGCGCGGCCAGGGCCAGCGCGTAGCTGTCCATCACCCACTGGAGCGAGGTGAAGGAGGCGCCCAGGTCGTCGGCTATCCGGGGCAGCGCGGTGTTCACGATCGTCACGTCGACGAGCAGCATGAAATTGCCGAGGGTGATGGCGACCAGGGGCCACCACTTCCCGGTGCGGGCGCCGGCCCCACCGGGGCGGCTGACGCCGGGCCCGGTGCCGCTACGGCCGCCGCCGCCCCCGTCTGGAGCGTTCCCGGGTGCGTACCGCATGATCATGTCCTCCGTTGGGTGGTGCGCTTGGGTGGGTTCCCGGGCAGGGCGCCCGGACGAGGGCCCACTCTCCGTTGCGCACCGCTCGTTCCCCCAGCCACGGCGCTCCCGGCGACGCAATTCGACACGGGTTAGCCTCCAACGGTGAAAACCGACGGAACCGCCGGCCGGCCCGCGCCCTTCGACGACCTCGACCGCCGGCTGATCCACGCCCTCCAGATCGACGGCCGGGCCCCCTTCAGCCGGATCGCCGAGGTCCTCGGGGTCTCCGACCAGACGGTCGCCCGGCGCTACACCCGGCACCGCGGCTCCGGTGCGTTCCGGGTGCTGGGGCTGGCCGAGCCCCGGGCGCTGGGCGAGGTGGAGTGGCTGGTGCGGGTGGAGTGCGCGCCGGACGCCGCGCTGCCGATCGCCGAGGCGCTGGCCCGCCGCCCGGACACGTCCTGGGTGAGCCTGATGTCCGGCGGCACCGAGATCGCCGTGGTCTGCCGGTCGGCGAGCAGCGAGCACAGTGACGCGCTGCTGCTCCAGAAGCTGCCGCGCACCCCGAGCGTGGTCGGGGTGGCCGCGCACTGCCTGCTGCACGAGTTCTACGGCGGCCCGCAGAGCATGGTCAGCAAGTCCGGTGCGCTGACCGCCGAGGAGGCCGCCCGGCTGAGCCCGCCGGCGCCCCGGCCGCCCTCGCCCAAGCCCGCCACCTCGTTCGCGCCGGGGGAACCCCCCTCCCCGGTGGTGCTCTCCGACGCCGACCGGCGGCTGTTCGAGGCGCTCGGCCGGGACGGCCGGGCCCCGCTCGCCGAACTCGCCGCGGCCACCGGCTGGTCGCCCACCACCGTCCGCCGCCGCCTGGAGGCGCTGCGCGCGGACGGCGTGCTGTACTACGACGTCGACTACGATCTGCGGCTGTTCGGGTACGGGGTGATGGTCGCCCTGTGGCTGTCCGTCGCACCCGCCGAACTCGCCGCCACCGGCGCGGCGTTGGCGGAACACCCGGAGGTCGCCTTCGCCGGCGCCACCACCGGTGCGCACAACCTCTTCGCCTCCGTCCTGTGCCGGGACACCAGCGCGCTCTACACCTACCTGACGACCCGGATCGCGGCACTGCCGGGCGTCCGGACCATGGAGACCGCGCCGCGGATCCGGCACCTCAAGGGGCCCGGCCCGTACGCCGCGCTCGGCCCCGCCGCTCCGAGGAGCCGCCGATGACACCACCACCGCCCCGTGTCCTGGCGCGCCGGGCCCGCGACGGGGTGCTGGACTGGGTGCGGTCGACGCCCGGCACCCACATCTGGCTGCTGATCATCGGCATCACCAGTCTGGTGATCGCCTCGGCCTCCGAGGGGCTGGAGCAGTTCCTCCTCCACCGCAACAGCAGCAACATCCACGAGCTGAACGAGCATCCGCTGCCCTCGCTGCTGATCAGCGGGTTCTGGATCGAGCAGCCGGGGTCGTTCCTGCTCTACGCGGTGATGTTCGAGCTGGTGCACGCCAACGTCGAGCGGTGGATGGGGAGTTGGCGCTGGCTGCTGACCGTCGGCGCGGCGCACGTCGCGGCCACCCTGGCCAGTCAGGAGCTGGTGCTGCTCGCCATCGAGGGCCACCAGCTGCCGCGCTCGATGACCCACGTCGTGGACATCGGCGTCTCCTACGGGCTGGCCGCCGCGGCCGGGACACTGACGTACCGGCTGCTCTCGCCCTGGCGCTACGTCTACCTCGTCGTCCTGCTGGGGTTCTTCGGGGTGCCGCTGGTGACCGGGGCGACCTTCACCGACTTTGGGCACGCCATAGCGCTGGCCCTGGGGTTCGCGTCCTGGCCACTGACCCCGGCGGCGCGCGTCGAAGCGGTGCTGGAGCGCACACCGGCCGAACATGCGCCGGATGAGCGCACACCGGCTGAGCGTGCACCGGACGGGCACGCGACGGATGGGCACGCGACGGACGGGGACGCGACGGGCGTGGGTGGCGGCGCGGAAGGGCCGGAGCCGCCACCCGGGGGCCGTCAGGAGTAGAGCCGCTCCAGCACCACCGCGACCCCGTCGTCCTCGTTGGAGGCGGTGATCTCGTCGGCGACGGCCTTGAGTTCGTCGTGGGCGTCCGCCATCGCCACGCCGTGCGCGGCCCAGGCGAACATCGGGACGTCGTTGGGCATGTCGCCGAACGCCACGGTCTCCTTGGCGGTGATGCCCAGACGGCGGGCGGCCAGCGAGAGCCCGGTGGCCTTGGTCAGGCCCAGCGGCAGCAGCTCGACGATGTGGGGCCCGGCGACCATGACGCCGACCAGATCCCCGGCGACCTGGCGGGCGGCGCGGGCCAGCGCGTCGTCGTCCAGCGTCGGGTGCTGTATGTAGACCTTGTTGAGCGGGGCGGTCCACAGCTCGCCCGGGTCGTCGATCAGGACGTTGGGCAGCGGGCCTTCCTGGACCTGGTAGCCCGGGCCGACCAGCACCTCGCCGGCCAGGCCGTCCCGGCTCGCCGCCAGGTGGAGCGGGCCGACCTCGGCCTCGATCTTGGACAGCGCGAGGCCGGCCAGCTGACGGTCCAGGGTCACCGACGTCAACAGCCGCTGTTCGCCGGCGTGGTAGACCTGCGCGCCCTGTCCGCACACCGCCAGGCCCTGGTAGTCGAGGGCGTCGAGGATGTGCCGGGTCCAGGGCACCGCCCGGCCGGTGACGACGATGTGCGCCGCACCCGCCGCGGTGGCCGTGGCGAGCGCCCGGCGGGTGCGTTCGGAGACGGTCTCGTCGTGGCGCAGCAGCGTCCCGTCGAGGTCCGTTGCGATGAGCTTGTACGGCAGCGGCGAACCCGCCGGGGTCGAGGAGCTCACTTGGCGACGGGCTCCAGCACCTCGCGGCCGCCCAGGTAGGGGCGGAGCACCTCGGGAACGCGGACCGAGCCGTCCGGTTGCTGGTGGTTCTCGAAGATCGCCACGATGGTCCGCGGGACGGCGCAGAGCGTGCCGTTGAGCGTCGCCAGCGGGCGGACCTTCGGCTTGCCGTCGATGGTCTCCCGCATCCGGACCGAGAGCCGGCGGGCCTGGAACTCGTTGCAGTTGGACGCCGAGGTCAGCTCGCGGAACTTGCCCTGGGTCGGGATCCACGCCTCACAGTCGAACTTGCGGGAGGCGGAGGCGCCCAGGTCGCCGGTGGCGACGTCGATCACCTGGAACGGCAGCTCCAGGCCGGTCAGCCACTGCTTCTCCCACTCCAGCAGCCGCTGGTGCTCGGCCTCGGCGTCCTCCGGCGCGACGTAGGAGAACATCTCCACCTTGTCGAACTGGTGGACCCGGAAGATGCCGCGGGTGTCCTTGCCGTAGGTGCCGGCCTCGCGGCGGAAGCACGGCGAGAAGCCGGCGTAGCGCAGCGGCAGCTGCTCGGCGTCGACGATCTCGTCCATGTGGTACGCGGCGAGCGGGACCTCGGAGGTGCCGACCAGATAGAAGTCGTCGCGCTCCAGGTGGTAGACGTTCTCGGCGGCCTGGCCGAGGAAGCCGGTGCCCTCCATGGCGCGCGGGCGCACCAGGGCGGGGGTCAGCATCGGCGTGAAGCCGGCCTCGGTGGCCTGTGCGATGGCGGCGTTGACCAGCGCCAGCTCCAGCAGGGCGCCGACGCCGGTGAGGTAGTAGAAGCGCGAGCCGGAGACCTTGGCGCCGCGTTCGACGTCGATGGCGCCGAGCAGTTCGCCGATCTCCAGGTGGTCCTTGGGCGTGAAGCCCTCGGCGGCGAAGTCACGGGCGGTGCCGTGCGTCTCCAGGACCGTGAAGTCCTCCTCGCCGCCCACCGGGACGTCGGGGTGGACGATGTTGCCGAGCTTCCGCAGCAGCGCCTGGGTCTCGTCCTTGGCCTCGTCCTGCTCGGCGTCGGCGGCCTTGACGGCGGCGGCCAGCTCGCCGGCCTTCTTCAGCAGCTCGGCCTTCTCGTCGCCGCTGGCCTTGGGGATGAGCTTGCCGAGCGCCTTCTGCTCGGAACGCAGCTCGTCGAAGCGGACGCCGGACGACCTGCGCCGCTCGTCGGCAGAGAGGAGTGCGTCGACGAGCGCGACGTCCTCTCCACGGGCGCGCTGGGAGGCGCGCACACGGTCGGGGTCCTCACGAAGCAGGCGAAGGTCAATCACCCCACCAGGCTACCGGGGCCGCCAGCCGGCACTCGACGTGATATTCGCGGGTGCGACCATTTGCCCGTTTTGGGGTTATTTATTCCATGGCGGGGAATCGGGTCCGGGAGCCCTCTCGGGCGGTCGTCGTAACGCATCGTAAGGTCCTGCGGAATTCCTGGTTCATGCCATGAAAAGGGGCATTCGCGGCAGCGGATTCCGGGCTTCCGGTGGCCGGTCCCCGGGGTTGTGCCCAGCTGCCCACCGGGTTGTCCACAGGGGGAGGGTGTGGGGCGATTCTTATCCACAGCCTGTGTGTGAGATCTGTGGAAGCCGGAATTGATCATTCTGCGCCCGAAATGCTCGACTATGGATTCTTAGCCCAAACCCCGTTCACACACTCTTTCGTGTGGGATTACCTCGCCCTAAAGGATTGGTCGTGGGAATTGTGCTGACGAGGTCCGGGGTGATCCACTGTGGGCGGCTGTGCATGGATGTGGGGTCACTAGGGAGATATGTCGACCCTGTCCGCCTCGGATGTCGACTTACCCACAGGTCGAGAAGCGAGCCTGTGGATAACTTTGTGGACAGTTACCGCGCCCGTCGGACGGCGTTCCGGAATGGCGCTTTCGGTCCCGCCGAAGGCGCAGGTCACAGCCTGTAACCCGAGGGGCACGGGGACGGTCGGCTCAGCCCCGTCCGTCCAGGCAGCGCCCCAGCCAGTCCGACGCCTCGGTGAACGCCGAGTCGGTCACCTGCGGCCGTACGTTCGCGCTCACCTCGTCCGCGCGCGGATACGAGCCGAGGAACCGCACGTCGCGGCAGACCCGCTTGAGGCCCATCAGGACCTCGCTCACCCGCCGATCGGTGACATGGCCCTCGCAGTCCACCGAGAAGCAGTACCGGCCGATGCCCTCGCCGGTCGGTCGGGACTCGATCCGCATCATGTTGACCCCGCGGACCGCGTACTCCTGGAGCAACTCCAGCAGCGCACCAGGGTGGTCGGCGGCCAGCCACAGCACCACCGAGGTCTTGTCCGCCCCGGTGGGCGCCGAGGGCCGGGCCGGGCGGCCGACCAGGACGAAGCGGGTGGCGGCGTTCTGCGCGTCGTGGATGTCGGCGACCAGCGGCGTGAGGCCGTACGTCGCGGCCGCGAACTCGCCAGCGAACGCGCCGTCGTAGCGGCCCTCCTGGACCAGTCGCGCACCGTCCGCGTTGGAGGCCGCCGACTCCCAGACGGCGTCCGGGAGTTGGGCCGCCAGCCACTTGCGGACCTGGGGCTGGGCGACCGGGTGCCCGGTCACCGTCTTCACGTCGGTCAGCGTCGTCCCCGGGCGCACCAGGAGCGCGAAGGCGATCGGCAGCAGCACCTCGCGGTAGATCATCAGGGGTTCGCCGGAGGCCAGTTCGTCGAGGGTGGTGGTCACACCGCCCTCGACGGAGTTCTCGATCGGCACCAGCGCCGCCGCAGCCTCCCCGGCCCGGACCGCGTCCAGCGCGGCCGGTACCGACACCATCGGCACCAGCTCCCTGGTCGCCGCCTCCGGGAGGGTGCGCAGCGCGGCCTCGGTGAAGGTGCCCGCGGGACCGAGATAGGTATAGCGACTGGCCGACATGCCGTGGACTCCCTCACGTGCTTGCGGGAGACCCCGCCGTCTTTCGCCCTGCCCTTGCCACGATACCGAGCGGTCCGGTGCCGGGCGGACGCGTTCCGAAGAGTGGTCCCGGCCGGCCCCGGGTCCGATCAGCCCTCCAGTAGCGGCTGGGCCACGTAATCGCCGTCCGACGGGGCCGGCGGCACCGCGTACAGGCCGCTGGCCTCGTGCCGCAGGAACGGTGACAGCGCGTCGCCGCGGTCCAGCTTCCGCTGGAGCTGGGTGAAGGCGCGCAGCGGGTCGGCCTGCCAGCAGACGAAGAGCAGCCCGGCGTCCGGGGCGCCGTCGTCGCGGAAGCCGTCGTGGTAGGAGAACGGGCGGCGCAGCAGCGCCGCGCCCTGGTTGGCCTCCGGGGCGGCGATCCGGGCATGGGCGTTGGCGGGGATGACCGGGAGCCCGTCGGGGCCGGTGGCGTCCAGTTTCATCGGGGTGGTCTCGGTGCCGCCGGTCAGCGGGGCGCCGTTGTCCTTGCGCCGCCCTATGACCCGCTCCTGCTCGGTGCGGGAACGCTTCTCCCAGTCGTCGAGCAGCATCCGGATCCGGCGCACCACCGCATACGAACCGCCGCGCATCCACTCCTGCGCGGTGTCCGCGCCGACGAAGATCCGTCGGTCGAAGTCCGGCTCGGACGGTTTGGGGTTGTTGGTGCCGTCGACCTGGCCCATCAGGTTGCGGGCGGTCATCGGGTGCGCGGTGGCGCCCGGCGTGCGGTTGAAACCGTTCATCTGCCAGCGCAGCCGGGCGGCCCCCGCCGCCTCCTTCTGGAGCGCCCGCAGCGCGTGGAAGGCGACCAGCGCGTCGTCGGCGCCGATCTGGACCCACAGATCGCCCTCGCTGCGCCGGGGGTCGAGGGCGTCGGCGGAGAAGGCGGGCAGCGGGTCGAGCTGGACCGGGCGGCGTCCGGTCAGACCGGTCCGGTCGAAGAAGCTGCGGCCCAGCCCGAAGGTGACGGTCAGCGAGGACGGCCCGGCGTCCAGCGCCACACCGGTGTCGGCCTGCGGGGTGCGCCCGGCCATCAGCTCCTCGGCCGTCCGCGACCAGCGGCGCAGCAGCGCGGCGGCCTCCTTGCGACCGGCGCCGGCCGCCAGGTCGAAGGCGACCAGGTGGCCGCTGGCCTGCAACGGGGTGGTGATGCCCGCCTGGTGCTTGGCGCCCGTCGTGCGGAACGGGACCTCGGTCGCCCCGATCGTGCTCAGCGCCTCCGGGGCGTCGGCCTGCGCGGCCGAGGCACCGAGGGCGCCGCCGGCCCCGCCGACGACCAGCCCGGCCGCGCCGGCCGCACCGACGGTCCCCAGGAGGCGGCGGCGGGACAGCTCCGCGGTGGTGCCGTCCGCGGTGGTGCCGTCCGCGACGGTCGACCCGCTCCGTGGGCGGGTGCCGTCGTCCTGCATGGTGTCCGTGGCGTCCTGCTGCTTGCTCATCAGTTGATTGTCACGTTCCTGGTCTCGGTCACCTGGTCGAAGTCGGAAGTCCGGACGAGCAGCGAGAGCTGCCACCGCCCCGGCACCGGGAGTTGCACGCCGCTCGCGGTCCAGTGGCCGGTCCCGCTGTGCCGGAGCGTGACCGGGAGCGGCCCCAGCTTCTTGGCGTCGAGCGTGAAGGAGACCTTCACCTCGGGGAGGTCCCGGGCCTTGCCCGACGGGTCGGCGATCCGCAGCCGCAGCTCGTTGCCGCCGCCGCTGCGCCCGGGGTCGAGGTCGAGGCGGGCGGAGCCCTTGCCGTTCGCGCCGCCGGTGTCGAACGGGACGGTCAGCACGCGCGGCTGGTTGGCGTCGGGGGACTGCCCGGCCGAGGCGGCCTTGACGGCCTCCGCGGTGCGGGCCGGTTCGGTGGTGGTCAGGGCGGTGGTCACCGCGAGCAGCACCACCGCGACGGCGGCCTCGGTCAGGACGGACCGCCGCAGCCCGCGCCGCACCGGGTCGGCGTCCCGGATCCGCTTCTTCCGAGCGGTGGTCAACGCGGCCTGCTGGCGTGCCAGTTGGGCGACCCGGGCCGGGTCGGCGGGGGCGGTGGTCGCCGCCAAGCCCGGGTCCTTGGCCACGTCCGCGTCGGCTTCTACGGGGGAGGCGGCGACGGCGACGGGCTCGGGCGTCGTGGCCGCGTCGTGCGGGCCCGTCCCCCGTTCCGTACCGGCCGTCGACTCCCCGGCGGCCGTCAGCCGGCCCGTCCAGCGCCGGGACAGTCCGGCGACGGCCACCATGACCGCGACCAGGCCCACCTTGACCAGCAGCAACTGCCCGTAGGAGGTGTCGGTGAGCGCGCGCCAGGAGCCGACCTGCCGCCAGGACTGGTACGTGCCGGTGGCGACCAGCACCAGGACGGAGCCGAAGGCCATCCGGGAGAAGCGGCGGACGGCGTCTGCCTCGACCGGCGGGCCCCAGTAGAGCGAGACCAGCAGGGCCGCCAGCCCGCCGAGCCAGGCGGCCACCGCGAGCAGGTGCAGGACGTCGACGGGCATCGCGACGGCGGGCTGGAGCCCGGTCGAGGCGTGCTCGGCGATCGCCCAGGTGGTGGCGAGCCCGGCGGCGACCACCACCCCGCCGAGCGCGAGGCCGAACGTGAGGTCCGTGCGCCGCTTGGCGGTGTCCTCGGTGTCCTCGGCGTCCTCGGCCTTCGCGGCGTCTGTGGCGTCTGTTGGGTCTGTTGGGTCTATTGGGTCTGCGGCGTCCCGGGCCGGCGTCCGGTCGGAGTCCGGGCCGTGGACCCGGGCGTACGCCCCGAAGAGCACCGCCACGAACAGCGCCGCCGCGGCGAGCAGCAGCAGCCGGGAGAGCAACGCGGCCCCCGGCTTGGACAGCACCACCTGCTGGAGCCCGCCGAGGTCGAAGACGTCGGCGAGCTTCCCGGAGCCGGTGTACGGGGTGCGCAGCAGCAGCATCGCCAGCGTGGCGCCGGTCAGCACCGCCCAGCCGCGGACTACCAGCCGCTGCACGGACCGCACCCGGGCGGCGGCCGGCCGGCACGCGACCACGAACGCCGCGCCGCCGGCCAGCAGCACGAACCCGGCGTAGGCGAGGTAGCGGGCGATCTCGTAGAGCGCACCCACCAGGCCGCCGCCGACCTGCTGTTGGGGAACGGCGGCGGTGGTCTTGGACGGCGCCCCGATGGAGAAGGTGAAGGCACCGGACACCGGGTGGCTGTCCGCCGAGATCGCCTGCCAGGCGACGGTGTACGTCCCGTTGGGGAGCCCCGGCGGCAGCCCCGCCCCGTATTTGACGGTGCTCCCGCTGCACAGATTGCGCAGCTTGCCGCGGTCCACCCGCTTGCCCTGCGGGTCCAGGACGCGCAGGGAGTCGTCACCCATCGCCACGCCCTCGGAGAAGGTGAGCGCGACCTGCTCGGGGGCGTGCGCCACCACCGAGCCCTGCGCGGGGTCGCTGCCGGTCAGCGCGGCGTGCGCGGCGGCCGGTGCGATACCCGCGACCAGTGCGCCGAAGAGCACCGCCACGACGACCAGTAGCCGTCGCGGCCGGAAGCCGGTGAGGGCCATGGTGCGCGCTCCCCTTCCCGTTGGCATGAGTGTCCGTTTCCTTCACCGGGCCCGTTGCCGGGCCCCTTTCCTCACGGCGTCCGCGGCGGTGCGGAGGCCGTCACTTCCCCGGCCGGTAGGCGGCGGGCTTCACCTCGACCTCGACCTTGACCGGGTCGGCGGTGGCGAAGTGCAGTTCGACGGTGACCTTCTGGCCCGCGGTGGGCTTCCGGGTCAGGCCCATGAACATCGTGTGGGTGCCGCCGGCGCTGAGCGTGAGCTCCCCATTGGCGGGCACCGGCAGGGAGTCCACCTGCTCCATCTTGTTGCCGGTGGTCTTGTGGAGGGTGATGTCCTTGGACAGGTCGCTGGTGACCGAGGTCAGCTTGTCGGCGGTGGAGCCGCTGTTCTTGACCACGAAGTAGGCGCCGGCCATGTCCTGGGTGACCGGCTGCGGCATGTAGGCGCCGCTGACCGAGAGCTGGGGCTTGCCGTCCCCGCCGCCGCAGCCCGTCAGGGCGAGACCGGCGGTGAGGGCGAGCGCGGAGCCGATGGCTATTCGGCGGCTGACGGGGGCCAGGGGGGCGAGGGGGGAGGTGCGGCGGGTCACGGGTTCTGTCCCTTGGTGATCTTCGGAAGTGCGGCGGTGTAGTTGTCGGCGGTGGCCTCCTGCATTCCCATCCAATGGACCTTGTCGTCCTTGGGGGAGCTCAGCAGGACCTGGGCGCCGTGGGTGGAGACCACGTCGCCGTTCTTCTTCTTGACCGGCGCCTCGATGCCGATGTTCACGCTGCGGGCGGCCTGCTGGATCTTGTTGAACGGGCCGGTGAGCCCGATGAAGTCCTTGTTGATGCCGCCGAGCCACTTCTTGAGCTGGGCCGGGGTGTCGCGCTCCGGGTCGGAGGTCACGAAGACCACCCGGAGGTCGCTGCGTTCGGCCTGCGGCAGCTGCTTCACCGCCACCGCGATGTTGGCCATCGTGGTCGGGCAGACGTCCGGGCAGTTGGTGTAGCCGAAGTAGATCAGGGTCGGGTGGCCCTTGGTCTTCTCCAGCAGGTCGTACGGCTTGCCGTCGGCGTCGGTGAGGGTGAGGTCCGGCTTCTCCATCGGGGTGTCGAGGGTGACGATCGGCTTGGCCGCCGTCCCCCCGGAGACCTGGGCGACGGGCTGGTCGGAGCCGTCGCCGGAGCCGCAGGCGGTCAGCGTGAGGCCGAGGGCGGCGGTCGCTCCCAGGGCGGAGAGCAGCAGTTTTCTTCTATGCATGACGGATGTGTCCCGGTATTTCCATGGCGCTGAGCCGGTGGGTGTCAGGGGTGTTCTCGGGTCGGGGTGGTCTGCCGAAGGACGCCGGACCGGCGTGTGGGTGCGCCGGTCCGGCCGCGTCCGGCGGCGGGGTACGGATCAGGCGTTGCGGCGCCGGCCGGCGAGCACGCCGAAGGCGACGCCGACGATGCCGACGACGATCCCGCCGACGGCCAGCACCCGTGCCGTGGTGTCACTGGTGGACGCCTGGGCGGCCGTGGTGTCGCCCTTGGCGCCGTTCTTGCCGTCGGCCGGGCCCTGGTCGGCGCCCTGGGTGTCGGCGGCGGTGAGCTTGAGCACCGGTGCCGGGTTCGTCGGCTCCTGGCCGCCGGGCTTGGCCGGCTCGATCCAGCGCACGACCTCCTTGTCGTCGTACGTCTGGAGGGCCTTGAAGGCGAGCTGGTCGGCGTCGCTGGGCAGCTGGCCTACGGAGAGCGGGAACTGCTGGAACTGGCCGGGCTCGATGCCCTTGCCGTCCGCGGTCCAAGTGATCTTCGAGGGGGCCTCGTTGATCTTCTCGCCCTCCATCTCGATGGGCTTGGCGAGCTTGGACTTGGTGACGTCCACCTTCCAGCCGGGCACCGACTGCGGCATGACGGACGCCAGCGGGTGGTCGGTCGGCAGGGAGACCTCGACCTTCACCGTCGAGGCGTTGTCGCGCTCGTTGGGCACCTTGATGTTGATGGTGGCGAAGCCGCCCTTGGGGGCGGTGCCGGGCTGCACGGTGACGTGCGCGAAGGCCGGACCGGCCAGTAGCAGGACGCTGCCGGCCGCGATCCCGCCGACGACGGGGAGCCGGCGGACCAACCGCCGCGCCGAGGACGACGAGGGTGCCGAGGACGACGGCGTGCCGCCCGAAATCTCTGACATACCGGACTTCTTGACCATGTGGACGCTCCACGAGGAGAAGGGAGGAAAACGACTGCGGGGTGACGTGGTGCGGCGCTCGACCTCGGCGCGCACTGCCGCCGCGCGCCGCCGTCCGTCCCCGCGGTTCCCCGGGAGCGTGCTGCGCGTGGCGTCAGGCCGCGAGGGCCAGGCGACCGACCGTCGGTGGGCCGCGCCGTATGACGCTGTGCTGGAGCGCCGGATCCCGCGGACTGTGCTCGTCCCCGTACGCCGAGGGGGCGCGCAGGCATTCCTCCTGCGCCGTACCGAGGGCCGCGAGCAGCGTCCGGACCAGCGCGAGCGACCGGCGCACCGCGCCGACCAGCGCCCGTGCCGCGACCTCGCGCGCCGCCGGGGCGGACAGCCGCACCAGCCGCCACAGGGCGGCCTCACCGCGCCGCAGCAGCAGGCCGAGGCCGAGCGCGGCGAGCAGGTGCCCGAGCAGCATGGGCAGCGACGGCGCCAGACAGTGCGCCATCATCGGGACGTCGGCGCCGCCCATCGGGTGCCCGCCGGCGTCGACCAGCCCGGCGGCGCCGGCCAGGTCCATCCCGCCGGGGCCGAGCAACTGCCGCGCCGTGCTGCCGTCGAGGCGCACGCCCTCCAACCCGCACGTCAAGTGCCGGGCCAGCGCCACCGCCGCCTGGTCGGAGAGGCCGGACGCCCGCCCGGACAGCGCCGGCATCGGGTGCTGCCCCATCGCGAACAGTGCGTGCAGCGCCAGCTGTCCGACCGCCAGTCCGGCCGCGATACCGGGCAACGAGCGCTCCCGGCCGGCCAGCGGGGCCGCCACCGCGAACACCGCGACCGCGGCGAGCCCCAGCGTCCACAGCGGCACCGTGGCCAACGAGGCGGCCATGTGCCCGGCCGCGGACAGCGTGACGCAGGCCGCGGTGAACACCGCGGCCCGTAGCAGCCGCAGATCGGCGGCCGCCCGCGCTGTGGGGACGGAGGGGGCAGTCATGGCGGCCGCCATCATCCCACTGCCCCCGTTCGCCGCGTACGGCAGGGTTTCGGCGGCTACGACACGGCCGGCTCACAGGGGCGCCTGCCAGGGGCGTTCGGAGTCCCGGAACGGGCGCGCGGAGGCGCGCACCCGGCACCACGCCTACACCTGTGCGCTCACTTTCCGCATCCGCCGAATGAGCGGTATCACGTCCCGGGGATGCTTACCGACCTTGCGGCCCGGCAATAGGTATCGGTATGTCGAGCCGCGTCCAGGAGGCAGGAGCGATGAGCATCTGGTGGTCCCTCCATCTGCGGCGGGAGGCCGCGAGTGTGCCGCTCGCCCGACGGCTGTTGCTGGGCGCGATGGAGACCGCCGGCGTCGACCCGGACATCTGTTACGACCTCTCGGTCGCCCTCTCCGAAGCCTGCGCCAACGCCGTCGAGCACGGCGGCGACGCCACCGACGACTACCGCGTCACCGCCTACATCGACGGCGACACCTGCCGCATCGAGGTCACCGACTCCGGCCCCGGCTTCGACCGTCCCGCTCCGCCGCATACCGCCGCGGACCGCGCACTGCCGCCGGTCCCCGTCCCCGCCCCCGCGCAGGCCCCCGGATACGCCGAGGACGGCCGGGGGCTCTTTTTGATCGAGGCGCTCACCGACCACGTCCAGTACCGCAACCGCGCCGGCAGCTCCGGCGCGGTGGTCAGCTTCGACAAGATCCTCAAGTGGCGCGAGGGGGCGGCGCTTCCGATGGCGTCGTAGCCGGTCGGCTACGGCCACATGGCTTTGACCTGCTGAAACCCGCTCACCGGAGATGACAGGCGGGCATTCTTGGGCGGCCTTCACAGCCCGGATTCAGGCGGACAGGGCACAGGCAGGGCACACCGCGGAGGAAGCCGTCGTGCCAGGTGTGCCCTCAGCGGATGGGGGCGCTGCGGTCGCGGCATCTGTGTCCGCCCGAGTGAACGCCGCATCCATCGCCCGTCGCGTACGCGACTCGCTGTTCGGCATCAGGTGCGTGTATGTGCGCAGTGTGAAGCCGGCGTCCGAGTGGCCGAGGTACTCGGACAGCGCCTTGATGCTTTCGCCGGCGTCGAGGAGGACGGACGCGTAGGCGTGGCGGTAGGCGTGCATCCCGTCGTCGGGGGCGGCGGCGTAGCGCGGCGAGCCCTTCTCGCGAGGCGGGATGACTCCGGCGTCGGCGAGTGCCCCCTTCCAGACGTACTGGTTGAAGACGCTGCGGTGGTACGCGCGCCCCTGCTCGTCGGTGAAGAGGAGCCGGTACGTGCGTGGCTCGCCGTCGGGTTTGATCCACGGCAGGGTCACTGGCACCGGCGGGTACTCCTTCATATGGGCCTTGATCGCGGCCGCGAGCCGGTCCGACATGGGGACGGTGCGGAGCCGGTTGCCCTTGGGCGGAGCGAACACCATCGTCGAACGCACCAGCTTGATCTGCTGGTTGATGTGGACCACACCGCGGTCGAAGTCGAGCTCATCCTCGTCGAAGCCGAAGACCTCGCCCTGGCGCAGGCCACAGCCGAACGCCAGCTTGCCGCCGCACTGGAAGCGGTGGGGCAGCGCGGCGTTGACCGCGTGCACGCGGTCCAGGCTCCACGGGATGATCTTCCGCTTCGGCTTGCTGGGTAGCTTGACCGAGCTGGACTTGCACGGGTTCTTGGGCAAGAGCCCGTCCTCGACGGCGGCGTCCAACATGGCGGAGAGCACGGAATTGACCAGGCCGATCGTGGACGCCTCAAGGCCCGCACCCTGAAGTTTCTTCACCCAACTCTGGATGAGCGAAGGCCGGTTGAGGGCGCGCATTTCCAGGTGGCCCAGGTGCGGCTCGATGTGGTTGCGGACGATGCCCTTGTACGCGTCCACCGTGCCGATGCCGGCGGTCGCGTCGTCGAGCCACTCGCGGGCGTACGCCTTGAGCGTCTTCTTCGCCGCCGTCGGGTCGACGTACTTGCCCGTGCGCAGGTCGTTGTCGATTGCTGCGCCGGCCGCCTCTGCGTCGACCTTCCGGTCGTAGTTCTCCTTGCGCTGCTTGCCGAACGGATCGCGGTAGCGCAACTGCCAGCGCCTGCCCTTGCCGTGGTCGGCGGAGGGGACCTTCCCCTTGTGCTCCGGGCATTCCGCCTCGCCTTCCTTCGGGAAGGTTTTGTGCCAGCGGTCGTACACCTCAGCCAAGGAGGGCCCCCTGCATGCGGTTGAGGGGCTGGGCTGCGGAGTGGAACACGGTGCCGTGGGCTGTCCACGAGGGCAGCAAGGCAGCTGGCAGCACACCGAGGGCGGTGGCGATGGCGACGAGGTCGTCGACATCGCAGCGGCGACGGGCGCGCTCGGTACGGCTGACGGCGGCGTTGGTAAGTGGGCGCCCCAGAGCCGTGCAGCGATCGGCGAGCTGCTGCTGGGAGAGGCCGCGCGCGAGGCGCAGGCGCTCGATATTGCGCGCGGTTCGGATTCCTGCGGGTCCTATTTCAATTGGTCGGGTAGCCATGACGGATAGCTGTAACTCGAAAAGACCGGCCATGGCAAGGGGTTACTCAAGCATCCGAGAAAACTTGCTGGCGCTGGCTATTCGGGCGCCTCGGCGAAGCCGGATTTCCATGGTATGGTCCCGCGCCGCGAAAACCGGGGGCGTCTGATGTCCTCTTGCATGAGGGCTCGTGGTGGTCCTGGCCTGGTGCTTTGATGCAAGCTGGCATGCCCAGTGGAACGGTGATGATCCGGGGAGAAACCGGACAGGGCCCCTCGCTTTCTGGCGTGATTTCGGCAACCGGGGATTCGGGTCTACGGTTTTGGTTCCACTCGGCGAAGAGCCGTTTGGTGCGGCCGTGGAATTTCCACATAATGCCGCTGGACGTCGCAGGCAACCTGTGGCTGTCTTGTCCATCCCGCCATTTCCGTGAAGGAGTCCCATGCCCCGAAACCCCCGACCCTCAGCCGATGCCGGTGGTGCGGGCCGTGCACCGCTGGCCACGCCGGAGGAGGTCGCCATCTACCTCGGCGTGCCGGTGAAGACCCTCTACCAGTGGCGCCACCGCCGCATCGGGCCGAACGTCCTGAAGGTCGGCCGGCACCTGCGCTACCGCTGGCAGGAGGTGGATGCGTGGCTGAACGCCCAGACCGCGTACGACCTCACGGCCTGACCCCGCACCTGACGCGGGCAGCAGAGAGGCCCCCGGCGAGCCACCGCCAAGGGCCTCAGATTCCCCAACCGATCGCCCATCCCTGAACGAACGAGCTGGTGAGGGACGGGACCTTGCCCGTCCTGCCCCTCACCGGAGAGGAACGTCTATGGAGGACTCTACGTCCACCACCACGGAGAACACATCCCCCACGATCTGGCCCACCGCCGCCGTCCCCGGCCAGGGCATCCCCTGGCGCCGCGAGAACCAGGTGGATACACCGTCGCCTGTAGCGAAGGCTGCTGAGCCTTCGGCCAACGAGGCCGCACGCGGGGACCGGCGTGCCGCTGATACGGCGGCTGGGGACCGTCCCCGCGATGTGCCCGATTCCAGGTCCCCGCAAGCTACGGCCCCGATCTCCCCGTCTGCTGGAAACGCGCAGGCCAGCGGCGTGACAACGGGGACCGGTGCCCAGGATGTGCACGTTGCACCAGGGGACCGCAATGGGGACCGTGCTGCGCACACGCCGTTGGGGACCGATGGTCCCGTGCATCCCCACGTCACGGTCCCCGATGACGGATCGGGCACTGGGGACCGTGACGGTGCCGAAGCCGTGGCGGCCGGTGACGGGGCCGTGCTGCTGGATGAGTTGCGGGCGGCGATCGGCAAGTACGTGGTGCTGCCCAGCCAGGAGGCGCTGACCGCGGTCACGCTGTGGGTGGCGGCCACCCACATCCAGACCGCTCTGCAGCACGCGCCCCGCCTCGCGGTGATCAGTGCGACCAAGGGGTGCGGCAAGTCCCGCGTGCTGGACGTGCTCTACGAGACCGTCCACGACCCGATGATGACGGTGAACACCTCTCCGGCGGTCATCTTCCGCACCATCGGCAAGATCCCGCCCACCTTGCTGGTGGACGAGGCGGACACCATCTTCGGCCCCAAAGCCAGTGGCGACAGCGAGATCCTGCGCGGTCTGCTGAACGCGGGCCATCAGCGCAACCGGCCCGCCTGGCGGATCTCCGGTCCGGAACACAAGCCCACCCCGTTCCCCACCTTCGCGATGGCCGCGATCGCGGGGATCGGTGACCTGCCCGACACCATCACGGACCGGTCGGTCGTGCTGCGGATACAGAAGCGCAAGCCAAACGAGAAGGTCGCCCCGTTCCGCTCGCGATACGCGGCGCCTGAACTCAACGCGCTGCGTGGCCGGCTGGCTGCCTGGCTGGGGCCGTTGCGGAGCACGGCGGCCCGTATGGTGCCGCAGATGCCGGTGGAGGACCGGGCGGCGGACACCTGGGAGCCGCTGGTCATCATCGCCGACCTGGCCGGCGGTCACTGGCCCGCCCAGGCCCATGCCGCCTGCGTGGCCATGACCCGCTTCGAGGCGGTCCAGGACGAGCAGACCAACGTGAAGGTGCGGCTGCTGCGCGACATCCACCGCATCTTCGAGCGGGCGCACAACCCCGAGGCCCTGTCCAGCCAGGACCTGGTCGCCGCGCTGATCCAGGACGCCGATGCCCCGTGGGCGGAGCACGGCACCAAGGGACTGAACGCCCACCACCTGGGCTTCCTGCTGCGGGACTTCGACGTCCGCCCGGCCAACTACCGCTTCGCGGGCGGCAGGCAGGCCAAGGCGTACATGCGCAACCGGTTCCTGGACGCCTGGGCCCGCCACTGCCCCCACCTCACCGAGGCGACACCCGAGCCCGCACACGGCGGCGCGCCTGCCCGTCCGGCCCAGGGCAAGCCGCCCGCCGCGGCGGGTTCGCTGCCCGTCGGCCCGCCAGGCGGTCCCGCCGGGCCGAAGCGAACTCTCTGATCCCACCAGGGGCGTAGTCCGTAGCAGTGCGTCGCAACCGTCCCCGCGCAGGTCAGCGCGGGGACGGACTTTCTTGCCGGGACGCTCTTCTCCGTACCTGGGCTTGTGTCCGTACCTGCGCTGACCAGGCATGCGACGGATGCAACGGACGTGACACAGCCCCACCCCCCTTGCCACTGGAGCACCACCATGCACACTGACAACGACACCGGCCCCCCCTTCTCCCGCCGCCGGGGATGGTTCGGCCTGGCCCGACGAACAGCAGCAAGCTGGAGCGAACGAGCCTCTAACGAGGCTTCGTCCGCGCTTGCCCCCGCCCCTGGGGTGACGGAGGGGGAGGCCGGGCGCCAGCGGGCGCCCGAGCCGGGGAAGGGGACGACCGAGCCCAGCGCCGCGCCTGTCGCCGACGCCTCCGCCCCACATGCCGAGCCGCTGCCGGCTGAACCGCGCGCAGACGTCCGTCCGTCCCTTGTCGAGCAGCCCTCGTGGCGTGAGCCCGATGCCCCGGTGTTGCCCGCGCGGATGAACCGCAAGCGCACCACCGAGAACCGTGACCAGGAGAAGAAGATCCGCTTCACCCCGACCGCGGTCCGGATTATCGACGAGGCGGCCGAGCAGCGCGGTCAGAAGTTCGCTGGGTTCGTCGGCGATGCCGCCCTCGCGGTCGCGCTCGGTAAGGCGAACATGGCGGGTAGTCCGGAGGACGATCCGATCCGCCCGCTGGTGGAGGCCGTAGAGGCCCACACCAAGGCGTTGAACCGGATCGGCACCAACCTCAACCAGATCACCGTGGCCATCAACGGCGGGACCATCCCTGACCGGATCGAGGCTGTACTCAACCGCGTCAGCCGGGCCGTCGAGCGCAGCTACCAGCTGATGGACGAGCTCGTGGCGGAAGGCGGCAGCCATGGTGCCTGACGTCTCCACCGGCTCCGACACCCGCGGCCTGATCAACTACCTCTTCGGGCCCGGCCGGCGCGACGAGCACACCGACCCGCACATCGTGGCCGCCTGGGACATGGCCGGCGCCCCCGACCCCGGCCGCGACCCGAACGCTACCTACACCCAGCTCGCCAAGCGCCTCGACCACCGCGTCGACCTGCGCACCCGCGAACTCGGCAAGCAGCCACCGCAACACGTGTGGCACTGCCCGGTACGCACCGCGCCCGGTGACCGCTACCTGACCGACGCCGAGTGGGCCGAGGTCGCCCGCCGCGTCGTCGCCGCCACCGGCATCGCCCCGGACGGCGATGAGAAAGCCTGCCGGTGGATCGCCGTGCGGCACGCGGAGGACCACATCCACATCCTGGCCACCACCGTCCGCGCCGACGGCCGCCGCCCCCGTACGAACCGCGACGGCTGGCGGGCACAGAAGGAATGCCGCAAGATCGAGGCCGAGTTCGGGCTGCGCCGCCTCAAGTCCGGGGACCTCACTGCCCCGCGCACCCCCACCGGGGCGGAGCGGGCCAAGGCCGAGCGCCAAGGCCAGGAGGTGACCGCGCGGGAGTGGCTGCGCGAGCAGGCGTACGCGGTCGCCGCCGCCGTACGCAGCATCGATGACTACTTCAGCGTCCTGACCTCGCTCGGCATCCAGGTCAAGCCACGCGTCAGCGCCAAGACCGGCGAAGTTGACGGCTACAGCCTGGCCGCCCCCGGCGACACCATCTGGTATGGCGGCTCCAAACTCGCCCCCGACCTGTCCTACAACCGCCTGACCGAACGCCTCCCCACCCAGGAGGTGCCCGACCGTCCGCAACCGGTGGCGGACCCGGCCGACTCGTGGCGCCGTACCGAGACCGCCGTGCGCACGGCCCACACGGTCCTCGACTCGGACGATGATGCCGTGGCCCAGGGCCACCTGGACGCCTTCGGCGACACCCTCCACAACCTGGCCCGCGCCGCACCCGGCCCCCACCAGGCCGAACTGCAAGCGGCAGCAAAGGCGTTCAACCGCGCCCGCCGCTCGGTAATCCGGGCCGACCACCAGGCCGCTAACGAACTGCGCCAAGCCGCCAAGGATCTGGCCTACGCCCCCAACATTCCCGGCGGACTCGCTATCGCCCTGGTCTCCGCCGCCGTCCACTTGGCCCGCGCCGCCGCCACATGGCACGCCCAGCGCGGCCACGAGCAGCAGGCAGCAGCAGCCGAGCAAGCCTTTCTCCACCTGCAGGCCAGCTACCAGCAGGCCGCCCAGCCTGTCCTGGAAGATCTCACCCGCCGCGCCCCACGCCCCCAGACCGCCGAACGATTCAAGGCCACCGTGCGACAAGCCATCCCCGACCACGCAGACCGCATCCTCGCCGACCCTGCCTGGCCTGCCCTGACCACTACCCTCGCGCGCGCCGAAACCGCCGGCCACAACCCCCGCCAGCTCCTGACCGAAGTGGCCGGTCGCCGAGAACTCGACACCGCCGAACGCCCGGCCGAGGTCCTGAACTGGCGCATCACCGCCCAGCCGAACAGGCGCGCACAGGCAGCACGCACGCGAAGCGCCCGCAGCACCACGCCCACTGTGCAGGCACCGCAGCCCGCGCCTACGACGGTGAGCGAACGGTCTGCGGAGCGCGGTCGACGCCGATAGCGGCCACGGGCCTGCTTCAGTTCTGCCTGGCCGCGGACAGCGTGGCCACGAGCTTGCCCAGATCTCCGGTGTAGACGATCACTTCCTCGTCTTCGGCCGGAGGGTCGAAGCGGGCGAAGAAGTCGTCGAGGGCTTCGGGGGTGACGGTGAGGGCGTTGGCATCCTCGCGTTGGTTGCGTTCGGCGAGGCGTCGCAACAGTTCCTCCCGGTCGGCGGGGAGGTAGACCACGAGGGGGTGGCCGCCCGCTTCGCGGGCGGCTTGCTCCCAGGTGGCGCGCTCGCCGCGGCGCCACAGACCATGGTCCAAGACGACGTCGTGCCCGGCCGCCAGCTCTTTGGCGAAGCGTTCCCGGATCGCCTCCACGACGGGGCGTTCGCGCTCGAAGTAGGTGTGCTCGGGGTAGTCCACGCCGTACCGGCCGTGGAGGCGGTGCACCTCCTCGTCCACGGACAACCGGATGTAGCCGTGGTCGACCAGGGCCTGGGCGGCGGTGGTCTTCCCGGAGCCGGTGATGCCGGCCAGGAGAACGGCGAGGGGCACGGGGCGGTCATCCTTTCCGCGACGAGCGTGCGCGAACGCGGGCGTTGTCTCTAATCCTGGCCGGTGGGCACGTGGGGCCGCCAGCTGGTGAGGATGCTGCGGGCCTCGGCGGGCCAACCGAAGGGCATCCGGTCCAGGTTCACCCGGCGGAAGGCGAGCCGCGGGTCGCTGATGTTGATCACGCCGCCGCGTTGCCCGACGTGGGCCAGCAGCCGGCTGGCCTCGTCGCGCACGGCCGGGCTCTGTTCTTTCCAGGTGCCGGATGAGAAGTGCTGGACCCGGCGGCGGAGGTCGTCCAGGACGCCTGAGCGCCACTTGAAGTGGTGCACCGCGCAGATGCGGTCGGCGTCCGGGCGGTGGCCGGGCGCCCGGTGGTTTCCGGAGGCGACGGTGACGTCGTGCCGAGCGAGGACGATCTTTCTGGGGTCGCCGTGCAGGAGCCGGTGAGTGAGGTGGCCGCCGAGGGGATAGGCGAGATCGAGGCCGCCTTCGGGCCTCCAGCCGGTCAGGTGTCCGCTGGCGGCGACGCGGTCGAGCATCAGGCCGCCCATCACGCGGTGCCCGGACTTCTCAGCCTGGGCGATGACCTCCAGGAGAGGGGCGGGGTACTGGTGAAACTCGTCGGCGTCAGCGAGCAGGTGCCAACCCGGACCAGCCATGTGGCGCAGAGCATCGCGCAGCTCGGTGTTGGTGTGCTCGTGCCACGGGCCGGTGCTGGTGCCGGTTGGGATGACGCCCAGCTCGCGGCAGGCGGCCTGGAGTTCGTGCCGATGCCGGTCGGGCACGTGCTCGGGGAAGTGGAAGGCGATCAGGAACCGCTCGATGCCCAGCCACCGGTAGTGGCGAATCCAGGCGGCCAGCAGCGGCACCTCGACAGGTCCGATGACGGCAATCAGGGCGGGAGGTGTGCTCAGCATCGGGACTCCTTCGTACGCAGGGAGGCGAAGGTCCGGGTGAGGAAGTCGGCCTGCTCGGCAGCCGCCCACATCCCCAGCAGTCGGGGCGCCTCGGTGTCAGGGCGCTCGGGCGGCTGACGGACCACGGTGTGCAGGGCGTCGGCGAGGCCGTCCGGATCGCCGACGGGGAAAGTCAGAGCCCAGGGCTGGCCGCGAAGGCGGGCGGTGAGGGCCGGGTCGTGGTCGGAGACGATCAGAGGGACACCGAGGCGGACCGCATCCATCACGAGCCCGGATTCCTTGCCGACTCCGGGATGCCGGGTGACCAGGGCAGCGTCGGACGCGGCGTACACCAACCGCAGCACGCTTTCCGCGACGGGGCCGGGCACGGTGTGCAGCCGGAGGTTGGGCAAGGCCCGCCAACGCTCCAGTACGGCCTCGTCGAGTGGGGCACCTGCGACGACGAGGTGCAGCGGTTCTTTCAGGCGGCCGAGGGCGGTGTCGATGACAGCGATGTCCTTGTACGGCCACCAGCCGCCCACCAGGCACACCACGGCTTCGACGGTGGGGATGGCGTCGAAGGCGATGCGGCCACCTTCGCGTTCGGCGTCGGTGAGGCGGCAGCCGTCGTCGACCGCGAAGGCCCGCACCACCCCGGGCAGCCGGGGGAAGGCCGCGGCGAACCGATCGCCAACAGCCTTCGTCGGGTACACCGCGATCACCCGGTCCTCACCCCGGCGGGCAAGGCGGCCAAGCAGCCGCACGACAGAGTCCTCGCTGGTGACCGCTTCGTGCACGAACCGCAGATGCGGCTGACCGCCCAGGAGGGCTGCCGCCCCGTGCAGGGCCTCGCTCGCGGTCAGAATCACCACCGCATCGGCGCCGGGCTCCAGACGGCAGGCGGTCCGCAGCGCGGACGCCTCGGTCAGACACCTGGCAACCAGAGTGATCTGGTGCGGCAGCCGCCGCAGCAAGCGGGGCCAGCGGCGCGAGCGGAAGGCCCGCTGCCCGGCAGCGGAGAGCCCTGTCACGAGGCAGGAGGCAGCCAGCAGCCAGGCCGCCCGGAGCCCGGCCGGGGCCGTCACCAGCCGGGCGCCGGCCTCGCGCAAAGCCGTGGCCGCCTCGCGGGTGATCCCGTGTGGGGCGATGACGAGGCTGCCGGGCCGGGCGTGGGCGAGGGCCACCAGCGTGCGCTGGTGGTGCCCGCCCGAGCGGTCCGCGTACGGCTCGATAAGCACCAGGGGGCGGTCGGTCATCCGGACACCGCCTGTTCACCGTGGGCGACGGTGAACCGCTGCCGCAGCCAGGACGGATCGTTGAGCCCGTCGAACCGCTGCGGGTCGTGGGCAGACTCGTGGGCGAAAGCGACGCCGTCGCGGGCCCCGGCGGCTGCGTACGTGGCGAACTCCCCGTCTCGGCTCGTCGTCCATGCCTCCACCCGCTGGCGGGCGTCGCCGTCGGCCATCCCGTACTCGCTGCCGCGGGCGAGCATCGCGCACTCGCGGAAACCGGCCTTCCAAGCATGGAAGGGGCTCTGGTTGAACCTGGTGATGCCCGCGGTCTGCCCGGCGAACTCGATGCGGCCGGGCAGGGCCGCGAGCACATCCACGGCCTGGCCCATCGCGCGCAGCGCACTGCGGCGGATCAACTTCAGCCCGCCGTAGCCGTAGGCCAGCCCGTTGACCGGATTGATCGCACGCCACACCCGCATGGACACCCCCTCGTCCAGCGGCTCGACGGCGGCCGGGTCGAAGCCCGTGTCGATGGCGAAGTCTCCGTCGGCGAGGAAGAACTGTTCGCGGTCGACGACTTCGGCGCACAGCCGGTAGGCCCGGCGCATGCCGTGCACGCCGTGGAGGCGCTTGACCGTGCCGCCGAGCGTCCGCTGCACGCGGGCGTGGAGGGAGTTGGCCATCGGCTCGTCGTAGGAGAGGAAGACTGCGTCGAACTCGGTCATGTGAGGGCCTCCAGGTAGCGGGCGGCGACCAGGGCAGGGGCGAAGTCGGCGGTGGAGGCGTGGGCTCGCTTGGCGTGCAGAGCGTGGAACTCGTCGTCTGTGGCAAGCCGTTCGGCCAGGGCGACGGCCTCGGCCGGCGTGATGAAGCACAGCTCGGGGTCGATGTGCTCGGCGAGCCAGCCCAGCCGGGGTGAGACGACCGGCAGGCCCATGCCCTGGCAGTCGATCACGGACATGGACCAGGGGCAGCCGGGGCGGAACGGGGCGATGCCGAAGCGGGCGCCGGCCAGCAGGTTCTTGTAGCGGACGCGGTCGCCCCGGTCGGAGACGACCTGCACGTGCGGCAGGGCGGCCAGCTTCTCGCGCATCTTCTCGGGGCTGTTGTCCAGGCCCGTTCGCTCGGCCCGGCGCTTGCCGAACAGGTCCATGACCCGCAGTCGGACGGTGCCGGAAGCCACCAGGTCGCGGGCGAGGTTCACGAACTGCTCGGTGCCGTAGTGCGCGTACAGCCGGTGGTTGTAGACGCCGATCGGCCCGACGTCCTGCTGGCGGCGGGCTGTTGCGGGGTCGCGGACCAGGCGCTCGTCCCGTGGGGCGGGCACCACCCGCAGCTTGTCGCCGAGATCCACGGTCATGCGGGCGGCTGCGGCCGAGGTCCAGGAGGCGGCCGTGGCGGAGTGGACCATCACCCGGTCGCAGGCCGCCAGCCCGGCGGCGAACGCCAGCAGCACCGGCCGGCCCAGGCCCGCGTCGTTCAAGGAGGGGTCGAGCAGGAGCTGACCGCCGCCGGTGAAGGAGAATGGCAGGTAGTGGCAGTAGCCGGCCAGCACAGCGTCCGATCCGGCCTCCAGCAGGGCCGTGCGGACGGCCGGGGCCTCCTCGATCTGGTTGGCCACGACCGCGTCCGGACGGGTCTGGTGGATCAGGTCCACCAGTTCGTCGATGTCGCCTGCGAACCGGGCCCGGTACTTGGTCCCGGGCACCTTGGTCCGGTGGAAGCCACAGCGGCCATCCCCGGCCGGAGCCGGCGCCACAACCGTCACCTCCACCCCGGTGTCCGCCAGGGCCGGGGTGAGCAGATCCGCGAAGATCCACCCCGAATCCGCGGACAGCCGGTCGGGGTTGGAGATGTTGAGCAGGTACAGCACGCGCATGATGCGTCGCCTCCCTCATCTGCCCGGAGGGATCGATCCGGGTCGGTAAGGGAAGGAAATCGGCGACGCGAGCCGTGACGGGATGATGAACTGGCATCACTCACGGTTCATTCATGCTCACCAACGAGGACGCGGGGCGGGGCTTCGATGGACGCGCAGGACGAGGAGATCACCGTCGAGCAGGCGGCCGAGAACTTCGCGGCAGAGGTCGCGCGGTGGCGGGAAGTGCGCGGCATGTCCAAGCGGGCCTTAGCGCAGGCCATGGGCTTCGACCCGTCGTACGTCAGCCACATGGAGTCCGGCCGGCACAAGCCCAGTGAGGAATTCGCACGTCTCGCGGACGAGGCCCTGAACGCCGGCAAGGCGATCTGGCGACGCTGGTGCGACTACGAGCAAGCCAAAACTCGGGAGACCCGTACGAGGCGTCCTCCCGCAGCTCCGCCGGCCCCACGCAGGCCCGAGCAGCCGTACGCCACCGGCTCCGCCCTCGTCGTCGAACACGACGCCGCCCGGCTCCACTACGACGGCCACTCCTACCGGCTCACCATGCGGCGACTCCTGCGAAACACCGGAGACGAACCGGTGACCCGCTACCTGATCCGCATCTCCGTCGACCGCTACCCCGGTGACCCCGAGCGGTCCAACGCCCACTACCGAGCCCACCCGCTGACGTGGGAGGAACTCGACCTCATCGCCACCTGCCGGGGCGAGACGATGCGTTGGCAGGCCAAACACGATCGCGACGCCTTCAAGGAAGTCTGGCTCCTGTTCGACAACGAACACGGTCGCTTCCCGCTCTACCCGGGCGAGTCCGTGTGGATCGAGTACGCCTACACCGTCGGCGACGACAAGTGGGGCAACTGGTTCCAGAGGGCCGTTCGCCTCCCCACCGAGCAACTCGAAGTGCAGCTCGTCTTCCCCGCCGAACTCGACCCGGCAGTATGGGGCACCGAGACCTCCATGACCGCCGAAGCCTCCCCGCTACGCACCCCTCCCGTGCGCAGCGACGACGGCGACCTACGGCAATTCGCATGGATCACGACCACACCCGCCCTGCACGCTCGGTACCGTCTGGAATGGCGGTTCCGGGCACGGCCCGAACCCGACACAAATCAAGGGGAGTTCAGGTGATTGACGTGCGGCCCAGCCAGCAGATGCGAGACCTCGGCGTCGTCCAGCGCGGCGCCGGCATCCTCGCCGAAGCGGCCCGCGCCTTCGATCTGCCCGCCCAGCGCGACGAGGCCGAACGCGTCGTGGACGGGCTGTTCGTTGCCATGGAACGAATCGGCCAGGTCCACCCCTTCGCCAAGGGCATGGGCATCGCCGCCCCACAGATCGGCATCGCACGCGCCGCCGCCGTTGTTCAACCACCCGGCGATGCCCCCGCCATCATCCTGCTCAACCCGCGGATCACCGACTGCTCAGACGAGATGGACGAGCAGTACGAGGGCTGCCTGAGTTTCTTCGACGTTCGGGGCCTCGTCCCCCGCCCGTTGAAGATCACCATCGAGACCACGACCCTGACCGGTCAGACCGTGACCACGGTGTACGAACGCGGCCTCGCCCGCCTCATCCACCACGAAATCGACCACCTCGACGGGCAGCTGTACACGGCCCGGATGCGGACCGCGGTACAGCCGATCCCCGTAGAGGAGTACCGGCAGACCGGTCGGGCCTGGGCGTACGAGTAGGCCATTACCGGCTGTTCTGCGAACGGAAGTAGTGCCACGGATGGGGCTGGGCTACTGCGTTGCGTCACACGTTTCGCAACGGCTGATCCCAGCGAGGCCGATATTGCCCGCGGTCGGCCGTAGCGGGTTTGAAGCTGACAGCCGCCGCCACGCGCCTGGAGCGGGATCGGTCACCCAGCCGAACCTTGGGGCCTGAATGACGCTGTCACTCAGGTGGGCACACCCAGGTAGGTGCGCCTTGCCCTCGTCATGAATGATGATCGCGCCGTTCGGCCAGCCCGCCCACTTCGGCTCGCCCTCGTCAGAGCGGTAGCCGGCAGGTCGTACACGACCATCAGGCGTGCAATCGGCGCAGTTGTGCGGTTCATGGCGTTCGCTGTACAGCAAGGCCACCCCCCCGGTCCGGGCGTCCAGCCTAGGGGCTAAGCCCTCGCCCCGTTACGTGATGTCGTCGATCAGCCCGCGGATGTGCTGCTCGATCTCGTCGCGGATGGGGCGGACGGCGTCGATGCCCTGTCCGGCGGGGTCGGGCAGCTGCCAGTCGAGGTAGCGCTTGCCGGGGAAGACGGGGCAGGTGTCCCCGCAGCCCATCGTGATCACGACGTCGGATGCCTGGACGGCTTCCGTGGTGAGCACCTTGGGCACTTCGGCAGAGATGTCGATGCCGACCTCGGACATCGCTTGGACGACGGCAGGGTTGACGGTGTCGGCAGGAGCGGAGCCGGCCGAGCGTACCTCGACGCGGTCGCCCGCGAGGTGGGTGAGGAAGGCCGCGGCCATCTGGGAGCGGCCGGCGTTGTGGACACAGACGAACAGGACGGACGGCAGGGCGGCGGTGTCAGGCATGGGTGGACTCCTCCTGCGGTACGGCGAGGGGGGAGGTGTAGAAGCGGCGGGCCCATAGGGCGACGTAGACGAGGCCGATGAGGACCGGTACCTCGATGAGGGGGCCGACGACGCCGGCGAGGGCTTGTCCGGAGGATGCGCCGAAGGTGGCGATGGCGACGGCGATGGCCAGCTCGAAGTTGTTGCCCGCGGCGGTGAACGCCAGTGTCGTCGCCCGCGAGTAGTCCAGGCCGACCGCACGCCCGAGCGCCATGGAGCCGGCCCACATGACGGCGAAGTAGACCAGCAGCGGCAGGGCGATGCGGGCGACGTCCAGGGGGCGGGAGGTGATGGCGTCGCCTTGCAGGGCGAAGAGGACGACGATCGTGAACAGCAGCCCGTAGAGGGCGAACGGGCCGATCTTCGGCAGGAGCGTGGACTCGTACCAGCTGCGGCCCTTGGCACGTTCGCCCAAGCGGCGGGTGAGGTAGCCGGCAGCAAGTGGGATGCCGAGGAAGATCAGGACACTGCGGGCGATCTCCCACACGGAGACGTTGAGGCCGGCCTGTTCCAGGCCGAGCCAGCCGGGGAGGACAGAGAGATAGAACCAGCCCAGCGCCGAGAAGGCGATCACCTGGAATACGGAGTTCAGAGCCACCAGAACGGCGGCGGCTTCGCGGTCGCCGCAGGCCAGGTCGTTCCAGATGATCACCATGGCGATGCAGCGGGCCAGGCCCACGATGATCAATCCGGTGCGGTACTCGGGCAGGTCCGGCAGGAACAGCCAGGCCAGCGCGAACATCACGGCCGGGCCGACGATCCAGTTCAGCAGCAGGGACGGCAGGAGCAGGCGGCGGTCGTGGGTGACGGTGTCGAGCCGGTCGTAGCGGACCTTGGCCAGGACCGGGTACATCATCACCAGCAGGCCGAGCGCGATCGGCAGCGAGACGCCGGTGACGGTGACCTTGGCCAGCGCGTCCCCGAGGCCCGGCACTGAGCGGCCCAGGCCCAGCCCGACGGTCATCGCGGCCAGAATCCACACGGCGAGGTAGCGGTCGAGGAACGACAGGCGGCCGGCCACCCCCGACTCAGGTGTGGGGGCGCTCACGAGCAGCCCCCTGCGGCCTCGGCGCGAACGGGCAACGGATCACCCGCAGGGCGGGTGAGGATGCCGGCGAGGCGGTCGGTCATCTCCGGCAGCAGCCAGTAGTAGACCCACGTACCCCGCCGCTCGCAGTCGATCAGGCCGGCCTGCCGCAGCAGCTTGAGGTGGTGCGAGATGGTCGGCTGGGAGAGGTCGAAGGCGGGGGTGAGGTCGCAGACGCAGACCTCGCCGCCGGCCCTGGAGGCGATCATCGACAGCAGCCGCAGACGCACCGGGTCGCCCAGCGCCTTGAACACCTTCGCCAGCTCCACGGCCTGCCCCTCGTCAAGGGGGGCCGTGAGCAGACCCGGACAGCAGGCATCGGTCGCGCCATCCTGGCCGAGCACCTCAAGCTCTTGATTCGACATGCGTCTATGTTGATGGTCTTCGATGCAAGGCGCAACATTGCATCGATAGATTTCAATGCAAACTGCGGAGGCATGCCATGTCCCGTGCCCAGCTCGCCCTGCGCGTCAGCGACCTGGAAGCGTCGATCACCTTCTACGCGAAGCTGTTCGGCACCGAACCCGCCAAGCGCCGTGAGGGCTACGCCAACTTCGCCATCGCCGAGCCACCCCTGAAACTCGTCCTGATCCAGGGCGAGCCCGGACAGGAGACCCGCCTTGACCACCTCGGTGTGGAAGTCGACTCCACAGAGCAGGTCGCCGCCGCAACCGAACGCCTCAAGGACGCGGGCCTGGCCACCTTCGAGGAGAACGACACCTCCTGCTGCTACGCCCTCCAGGACAAGGTCTGGGTCCACGGCCCCGGCAAGGAGCCCTGGGAGGTCTACGTCGTCAAGGCCGACGCCGACACCCTCGGCAAGAGCGCCGACCCGAACGCGGGTGTGGTCAGCGACGGCTGCTGCGCGGGCGCCGCCGAGTAGTCGCCCCTTCGCGTGCCCGTGCCGTTCGCAGACGTGCCTCCAGCGGGCACACCCAGGGCACAACGCACCGAAAAACCCTGCGGACCAGTGAGAACTACCGAGCGTAGTTTTCCCTGGTCCGTAGGGATTTCGCGGCAAAGCCGCAGGTCAGCCCCCACCTCCCGCCATTCGATCCTCAAATGGCGCGCGGGCGCGCCGCTCCCGAGGGCGTCGTGAGCGGCGCGCGGGCCCCGATTCCGGTTGCCGGCGGGTAGGGCCTGTTCGGCCCTGATCCACCGGACGGGCCGTCAGTGGTGCCGGCTGAAGACGAGCGCGAGTGTCGTCGCCACCACCGCCGCGATGAGGACCGCGAAGGCGATCTTCCAGGGACTGTAGGGGCGGTCCCCGCTCACCTCGCCGGTCTCGGCGTTGACCATGACCTGCCACTGCTTGCCGTTGTAGACGTAGGAGGCGAACCACACGGGGAGCAGCAGGAGCTTGTACGTCACCGACCCGTAGTTGGTGTTGACCGAGTGCAGTCGCTGCCGGTCACCGCCGATGTCCCGCTTGCAGTCCGCCTCGATGACCTTGGCCATCTTCTGCTGGGCGTTCTGGAAGCCGGACTCCGGCTCCACGTCGTACCGCAGGGTTCGGAAGCCCGCCAGGTACGCCTCCTGGTACGCCACCGCCTGCTTCAGCGGCCAGGGTTCCAGGGCCTGGAGCCGGTCCGGCGGGACGTGCCCGACGCCGGGGACGAGGACGTCGTCGAAGAAGCGCTGGACCGTGCCGTTGACGTGGTACCAGCGGACCTTGGTCTCCTTGTTGTCGCCGGTTCCGACGGTGTACTCCTCGCCGCGCTCGCCGCGGTAGGCGGTCGCGGTCGCGGCGTCGTACGTCCAGTGCGGCACGTACGTCCCGTGCAGGGTCTCCGCCGAGTTCACCTTCTTCAGGCTGTTCGGCGCGAACCAGCGGGACTTGGCCCATTTGCCCAGGTTGTCGTGAACGTTGCGCTTGTCCACCCGGAACGGCACCAGGCCCTCGGGCACGATCCGGTCAGCGGCGGCCGAGGCGACCATGGGCGTGGCGCAGAACTGGCAGCGGCCGGAGAGCGCGCTGGTCTCGTTGGTCGCACCGCAGCCGGGGCACTGGAGCACCTGCCCACCGGCCGCCGTCGGCTTGGTCGGCAGGGTCGCCAGCTCTTCCCAGGCGTGCTCCCGCACCTCGCGGTTGAGGGGGGCGATGGGCTGCTCGAAGCGGCAGTTCGGGCAGCGCAGTGCGTTCGTTCCCGGGGCGTACTCGGCGGTGGAACCGCAACTCGGGCACGCGTAGGACTGCGGCTGTTGCTGCTCGGGCTGCTGCGGTGCCTGCTGCGGGTAGGGCTGCTGCGGCGGTTGCTGCTGATACGGCGGCTGCTGCGGCTGCCCGTACGGCTGCTGCTGTGGCTGCTGATACGGCTGCTGCTGGTACGGCTGCTGGGGCTGGTACGGCTGTTGGGGCGCCTGCTGTGGGTACGGCTGCGGGGGCTGCTGCTGGTAGGGCTGTTGGGGTTGTTGCGGCTGGTAGGGCTGCTGCGGCTGATACGGCTGGTAGCTCATGGGGGCACGGACTCCTGGCGGTAGGTCAGACCTGCGGCGGCAGCGGCGGCGGAGTGGCGCGGAAGTGCTGGGCGAGCTCCGGCACGCTCTCCACCGGCTGCCACGCCGCCATGCCCTCGCGCCAGGCGAGCATCCCGGTCCGGACCGCGCCCGAGCCGATGTGCCCGGTGAACGTGGCGTGGTCGTAGGGGCCCTGCTGCTGCCCGTCCACGGCCACGTACCACTGGTGCTGCTGCTGACCGGGCACCGGCGGCGGGACGGCACCGCCGCCGGGAGCCGGGGCCGGGGCCGGGGCGGCGGGCGCGTAGGGCTGCTGCTGGCCCTGCTGGGGCGCGAACGCCTGCGCCAGCTGCTGGCCGGCGGCCATGCCGAGCCCCAGGCCCACGCCCTCCCCGGCGCCGCCGGGGTTGTTCGCCGCGTCCCGGATCGCGTCCGCCGACTGGAGGCGGGCGTAGTTGTCGACGTTCCCGATGATGCCCATGCGGCTACGGGCGTCGATGGCCTGCTCGACCTCGGGCGGCAGCGAGATGTTCTCGATGATGAACTTCGGGATCGAGAGGCCGTGCGACACGGCCAGCTCGTCGGTCAGCGCCTTGGCCAGCCGGTCGCCGAGTTCGGCCTGGCGCGCGGCGAGGTCGAGCATGGGAATGCCCGAGCTGGCCAGCAGCGTGCCGAGCCGCCCCACGATCAGCTGCCGCAGGAACTCCTCGACCTCTTCGGTGCGGAACTGCGGGTCGGTGCCGGCGAGTTCGGTGATCAGCCTGGCGGGGTCGGACACCCGCGCCGCGTAGCCGCCGAACGCCCGCAGCCGCACCATGCCGAACTCGGGGTCCCGCACCGTGACCGGGTTCTGCGTGCCCCACTTCAGGTCCGTGAACTGCCGGGTGGTGATGAAGTAGACCTCGGCCTTGAACGGCGAGTGGAAGCCGTACTTCCAACCCTGCAGCGTCGCCAGGATCGGCAGGTTGCCCGTCTGCAGCTCGTACATGCCCGGCGCGAAGACGTCCGCGATCCGGCCCTGGTTGACGAAGACCGCGGCCTGCGATTCGCGCACGATGAGCTTGGCGCCCATCTTGATTTCGTTCTCGTAGCGCGGGAAGCGCCAGACGATCGTGTCCCGGCTGTCGTCGGTCCACTCGATGATGTCGATGAATTCGCCGCGTACGCGGTCCATGAAGCCCACGACAGGTCCCCCAGTTCGCTCCGGCCGCCCGACCGGGCCGCTGCCGGTGGTGACGACGACGGAGTACGTCCGCTCAGATGTCCAGGTCATAGTAGAAGCCGGACCTGAGGCGGTGGGGTAGTGGTTCGGCCGTTGTCCGCCGCCGTGCTGCCCCGGTGGTCCTTGTTGCGGCCCTGGCGCATCGGATACGTTCCTGTATCGGTTGTTACGGACATGGACGCGACAAGGTTGTCGGCCGGGCGTCGGCGGCCGCCGCGGAACCGTAGAGGAGCTCCCATGAGCGAGCGCAACGAGGTGGCGGTATGAGCGACGACGCCGACGTCATCGTCGTAGGAGCCGGGCTTGCCGGTCTGGTCGCCACCTACGAACTCACCCGGGCGGGGCGCCGGGTGCTCGTCGTCGACCAGGAGAGCGAGGCCAACCTCGGCGGCCAGGCGTTCTGGTCACTGGGCGGGCTGTTCCTGGTGGACAGCCCCGAGCAGCGACGGGCCGGCATCAAGGACTCGCCGGAACTGGCACTGTCCGACTGGCTGGACTCGGCGGCCTTCGACCGGGACCGCGAGGACCACTGGCCGCGGCAGTGGGCGCAGGCGTACGTGGACTTCGCCGCCGGCGAGAAGCGCCGCTACCTGCACGACCTCGGGCTGCGGCTGACCCCCACCGTCGGCTGGGCCGAGCGCGGCGCCGGCCTGGCGACCGGCCACGGCAACTCCGTCCCCCGCTTCCACCTCACCTGGGGCACCGGCCCCGAGGTGGTCCGGGTCTTCGCCGAGCCGGTGCGGGCCGCGGCCGAGCGCGGGCTGGTGGTCTTCCGGCACCGGCACCGGGTCGACGAGCTGATCGTGGAGGACGGCGCGGCGGTCGGGGTGCGCGGCACCACGTTGGAGCCGTCGGACCTGCCGCGCGGGGTGGCCTCGGCGCGCGAGGCGGCGGGCGAGTTCGCGTTCCGGGCGCAGGCGGTGGTGGTGACCTCCGGCGGCATCGGCGGCAACCACGAACTGGTCCGCAAGAACTGGCCGGTGGACCGGCTCGGCCCGGCCCCCAAGTCGATGATCACCGGAGTGCCCGCCTACGTGGACGGGCGGATGCTGGAGATCACCGAGCGGGCCGGCGGCTCCCTGGTCAACCGCGACCGGATGTGGCACTACACCGAGGGCATCAAGAACTGGGACCCGATCTGGCCCGACCACGCGATCCGGATCATCCCCGGCCCGTCGTCGCTCTGGCTGGACGCCACCGGCCGGCGGTTGCCCGCGCCACTCTTCCCCGGCCACGACACCTTGGGCACCCTGCGCCACATCACCCACACCGGCCACGACCACACCTGGTTCATCCTGACCCGCTCCATCGTGGAGAAGGAGTTCGCGCTCTCCGGCTCCGAGCAGAACCCGGACATCACCGGCAAGGACCTCAAGCTCGCGCTGGCGCGGATGAAGAAGGGCGCGCCCGGCCCGGTCCAGGCGTTCCTGGACCACGGGGAGGACTTCGTCGTCCGCCGCACCCTGCGCGAACTGGTCGCCGGGATGAACGCCGTCGAGCCGTCGACGCCCCTCGACTACGCGGCGGTCGAGCGGGAAGTGGTGGCCCGGGACCGGGCGGTGGCGCACCCCTACTCCAAGGACCTCCAGCTGATGGCCGTGCGCAACGCGCGGGAGTACTGGCCCGACAAGCTCACCCGGGTCGCCCGGCCGCACCGGCTGCTCGACCCGACGCACGGCCCGCTGATCGCGGTCCGGCTGCACCTGCTGACCCGTAAGACGCTGGGCGGTCTGGAGACCACCTTGGACTCGCAGGTGGTCCGCCCGGACGGTACGCCCTTCGACGGGCTGTACGCGGCCGGGGAGGTCGCCGGATTCGGCGGCGGCGGGGTGCACGGCTACAACGCGCTGGAGGGCACCTTCCTGGGCGGCTGCATCTTCTCCGGCCGCGCGGCGGGGCGGGCGCTGGCCCGCAGCCTGGCGTGAGCGGGCGCACCGCGCTGGTGACCGGGGCCTCCTCGGGCATCGGCGCCGCGGTGGCCGCGGCGCTCGTCGCCCGCGGCTACCGCGTCCTGGGGACCAGCCGCGACCCCGCGACGGTCGCGGCGCCGCTGCCCGGCGTCCGCTACCTCCCGCTCGACCTGGCGGACGAGGCGGGCATCGAGGCGTGCGCCGTCGCGGCGGGCCCGGTCGACGTGCTGGTCAACAACGCCGGCGAGAGCCAGAACGGGCCGTTCGAGGAGCTCCCGATGGCGGCGGTCCGCCGGCTCTTCCAGCTGAACGTCTTCGGCGCCGTACGGCTCACCCAGCTCGTCCTGCCTGGGATGCGGGAGCGCGGTCACGGCCGGGTGGTGATGATCGGCTCCATGCTCGCCAGCTTCCCGCTCGCCTACCGCTCCTCCTACGTAGCCTCCAAGGCCGCGCTCAAGGGCTTCACGGACGCCGCCCGGCGGGAGGTCGCGCCCTACGGCGTGGCGCTCACCACCGTCGAACCGGGCTCGATCGCCACCGGCATCAGCGACCGGCGCACCCACTACGTGGCGGACGACTCGCCGTTCGCGGACGAGTACCGGACGATGCTGGCCGCCCTCAACGCCAACGAGGCGCACGGGATCCCGCCGGAGAAGGTCGCCGCCACCGTCCTCAAGGCGGTCGAGGCGGCCCGCCCCCGGCCGCACTACGCGGTCGGCAGCAACGCCCCCGCGGTCTTCCTGCTGCGGCGGCTGCTGCCCGATGCGGCGGTGGAGCGGATGGTGGCCCGGCGGCACGGACTGCGCTGAGCGGGCCGCGCCCCAGCGGGCCGGGACGGGCCGGACGGAGCGGGCCGGATCGGGCAACCCGGGAAACCCGGGAAAGCCTCAAAAATGGCTGGAAATCACTGATGAGTGAGGGTGAGCGGCGCGGTCTCGCGGGAGGAGGACCTCCCCCGCGGCGTCCCCTTTCCCAGCGAGACCAGCGCGGCACCACGACTAAAGCGAAGTTGCTCGCGTTAATCTGTCCTGGACAATACTTGGCCAGAACCCGCACTGCAATCCGCGCTGCGATCCGTACCACGACCCCCGTAACGGAGCCGCTGTGACGACCGCGCATCAGGCTCCGGGCGAGACCCGCCCCGGAGGACGTACGGCGCGTACCCGCCGCGCCGTACTGACCGCCGTCTTCGAGGAGTTGGGCGACGGCGGCTTCGCCACGCTCACCATGGAACGGGTGGCCCAGCGCTCCGGAGTGCACCTGGCGACCCTCTACCGCCGCTGGCGCAGCGTGGACAAGCTGGTCTGCGAACTGCTCACCGACATGAGCAGCGGGGTGCCGCTGCCGGACACCGGCACCCTCCCCGGCGACCTGCGGGCGCTGGCCCGCGGGATAGGACGCTTCTACGGGGCCGCCCGGACCCGCGGCCTGATCGAGGCGGTGGTCGCCGCCGCGGCCCGCGACCCCCAGGCAGCCACCGCACTGCGGGACTTCTTCGACGAGCGGCTGATACTGGCCGGGGCGATGGTGCGGCGCGGCATCGAACGCGGTGAGCTTCCCGCGGACACCGACCCCAAGGCGGTGATGGCGGCGCTCGGCGCGCCCTTCTACTACCGGATCCTGATCGCCCGCCGCCCCGTGGAGCCCGGCCTCGCCGAGTCCGCCGCCACCGCCGTCTGGGCCGCGGCCCGCGCGGGCGCGTACGCCACCGGGGACGGCAGGGACGGCCGGCCGGACGGTGGTGCGGAGCACGATGACGGGCGTCACGACGGCGCGGAGCACGACGGCGCGGAGCACGACGGCGGGAAACACGACGGCGCGCCGGAGCGGGGGGACTGAGCCTCCCGCCCCGGCGCGCCGTTCACGTGCGCGCGGGGCCTATCCGAGCAGCTCCGCCATCCACGCCTCGACCTCGTCCGACCGGCGCGGCAGCGCCGCCGACAGATTGCGGTTGCCGTCCTCCGTCACCAGGATGTCGTCCTCGATCCGGATGCCGATACCGCGGTACTCCTCGGGCACCGTCAGGTCGTCCGCCTGGAAGTACAGGCCGGGCTCGACGGTCAGCACCATGCCGGGCTCCAGCGTGCCGTTGACGTAGCCCTCGGTGCGGGCCGCGGCGCAGTCGTGGACGTCCAGGCCGAGCATGTGGCCGGTGCCGTGCAGGGTCCAGCGGCGCTGGAGGCCCAGCTCCAGGACGCGCTCCACTGGGCCCTCGACCAGGCCCCACTCCACCAGCTTCTCAGCGAGCACCCGCTGGGCGGCGTCGTGGAAGTCCCGGAAGGCGGCGCCCGGCTTCACCGCCGCGATGCCGGCCTCCTGGGCCTCGTGGACCGCGTCGTAGATCTTGCGCTGGAGGTCGGTGTAGCGGCCGTTGATCGGCAGGGTGCGGGTGACGTCCGCGGTGTAGAGGGTGGTGGTCTCCACGCCGGCGTCCAGCAGCAGCAGGTCGCCGGAGCGGACCGCGCCGTCGTTGCGGACCCAGTGCAGGGTGGTGGCGTGCGGCCCGGCGGCGCAGATGGAGCCGTAGCCGACGTCGTTCCCCTCGACCCGGGCGCGCAGGAAGAAGGTGCCCTCGATGTAACGCTCGCTGGTGGCCTCGGCCTTGTGCAGGACCTTGACCACGTCCGCGAAGCCGCGCGCCGTCGAGTCGACGGCCTTCTGCAGCTCGCCGATCTCGAAGTCGTCCTTCACCAGGCGCGCCTCGGAGAGGTACACCCGAAGCTCTTCGTCCCGCTCCGCGGTGACCTTGTCGTGCAGCGCCTCCTCGATGGAGGTGTCGTGGCCGCGGACGACCCGGACCGGGCCGGTGGCCTCCTTGAGCAGGCCGGCCAGCTCGCGGATGTCCTTGCAGGCGATGCCGAGCAGCGCGGCGGACTCGTCGAGGCTGTGGCGGCGGCCGACCCACAGCTCGCCCATGCCGTTCAGCCAGAACTCGCCGTTCTCGCGATTGGAGCGGGGCAGGCGGTAGAGCGTCTCGTCGTGGCCGTCGGCCCCGTTGCGGCGCGGTTCCAGGACGAGCACGCTGCCGTCGGTCTGGTCGCCGGTGAGGTAGACGTACTCGGTCGAGGCCCGGAAGGGGTACTCGGTGTCGTTGGAGCGGGTCTTCAGGACGCCCGCCGGGATCACCAGGCGCTCGCCGGGGAAGCGCGCGGAGAGCGCGGCGCGGCGGCGGGCGGCGTGCGCCGCCTGCTCGATCGGCTCCAGGTCGCGCAGCTCGGTATCGGCCCAGCCGCTCTTCATGTTCTCGGTGAGCTCATCCGATACGCCCGGGTACAGGCCGTTCTTGCGCTGCTTGATCGGCTGCTCTTCCTCGTCCGGGGTCTCCGGAGTGAGCTCGTCGGTCACCATGCCTCCTTTTAAGGCTTTTCAGACTGAACCGGATTCCATCGTAAGTGCGAGCGGAATCCGGTCCAGGGGCCGGACGTGGTGAGCTGCCCGGTACGGCCGGCCCGGGGCGTGGACGCCGCCGCGCCCACCCCTCGTGACCTGCGGTGACGCCGTTACTCCTCGAAGTACGCCGCGAGCAGAACCACGTCCTCCTCCGAGGACGGGTCGTCCAGACCCTGCGGCAGCATGACCCGCACGACGTGGTCCACCACCGCCTCCGGGTCGTGCCGGCTGGCCCGGGGGACACCGGCGGCCGCGGAGTGCAGACGGGCGAACGCCCGGTCCATCGGCTCGCCGGTGCGGTGCAGCAGCCCGTCGCTGTACAGGAGCACGGTCTCGCCGGGGACCGGCTCGATCTCCACGCTCGGCGCCTCCCAGCAGGCCAGCATGCCCAGCGGCGCGGAGAGCGAGGTCTCCACGAACTCCGCCCGCAGGTCGCCGAGGACCAGCGGCGGGCAGTGGCCGGCCCCGGCCAGCACCATCTTGCGCGGCGCCGGGCCACCGATCCCGGCCGGCACCGGGGGCCCGCCGGGCGCGCCGGGCGGCGGCTCGGTGAAGGCGAACAGCGCGGTGGCGCTCCGGGCCGGCTCGGTCAGCCGCATCAGCAGTTCCAGGTCGGAGAGGACCGCGACCGGGTCCTCGCCCTCCATGACCGCGTAGGCGCGCAGCGAGGCCCGCAGCCGCCCCATGGCGGCCACCGCGCTCGGTCCGGACCCGGTGACCGAGCCCACGGCCAGCCCCAGCGCGCCGTCCGGCAGCGGGAGCGCGTCGTACCAGTCGCCGCCGCCGCGCGGCCCGGTGGCGTGCCGCACCGCGAGCCGGACGCCGGGGATCCGCGGCAGCCGGCGGGGCAGCAGTTCGTCGCGGAGGGTCCGGGCGGCCTGCTGGCTGCGGTGGAGTTCGAGGAGCCGGGCGAGGTGCTCGGCGGCGTGTGCGCGGTAGAGGCCGACGAGGTGGCGCCGCCGTTCACCGGGCTCGGCGGGTTCGTCGTAGAGCCAGACCGCGGCGCCGAGCCGGCCGATCGGGCCGGCGCTGAGCGGTACGGCGTAACTGGCGGCGTATCCGAGGCGGGCGGCGACCTCGCGCAGCCGGGGGTCGAGGTCCTTCTCCCCGGGGATGTCCGGCTCGGCGATCTCGGTACGGGCCTCGGCCCCGGCGTCGTCGCCGGCGCCGGGCTCGGGGAGGCCGTCCAGTATCCGCGCGTACGACAGGGCGCGGCGCGGCACGGTCTCGATGTGGCCGATCTCGGCGTGGCCCAGGCCCAGGCCGACGGTGGTCTCCGGGCCGAGCCCGTCCTGTGGTGCCAGCACGACCAGTCCGCGACGGGCGCCGACGAGGAAGGCGCCGGCCCGCAGCAGTTCGCGGAGCGCGTCGTCCAAGGTGCGGGTGCGGGCGAGTCGTTCGGTGAGGTCGTGCAGGGTGCTGAGGTCGGAGATCCAGCCCGCCAGCCGGTCCTGGACGGCGGCGATCCGGTCCACGGTGGAGAGGCCGGCGGCGGCGTCCGGGGCGGTGGGTCGGGCGTCGTCCTGATCGGCGTCGGCGGCGCCGGACGGGCCGTCAACAGAGGTGCCGGAGGAGGGATCGGCAGAAGCAGCCGTCACACGAGGGTCGGTAGTGTGCGCGGGAGCGGGAAGGGCTGGTTCGATTCCAGCCACTTTCGGGACGTGAGGGGCGCTCATGGCCGACAACCCACGTCGCGCCCGGAAAAACCCCAGTTCAGGCCGCGATGTGACAGGGAGTGCGGCTTTTTGTTGAGTGATGTTGTGCGGTACTGCTGTCCGCTCAATGTCCCCAATAGCATCGCAAACCCCCATGTCATGCTGCTCCGCTATCAATGCCTCCACATGTACACGCACCAGCGATGTGATGTCCAGCACTGTCCCCTTGGGGTTTGTGGTGTCAACGAGGTCTGTAGATTGGCCTGAAAACGGCCCCACGGGCGTCAATTTGAGGTCTCCTGGCGGCGATCAGCAGCGCGTCATATTCACCGTGGCGGGTACGTACTCGGATAGGTGCGGGGGGAGTTGGGGCCGCACCGGAACTCTCCGGCCGGCGCCGGCGTCCTATACGGCGACCACCGCGACGCACTCCCCAGTGGCGGGATGGCACCACCGGAAGCGCAAGCGCCATGCGCGCGCCACCCTCCGCCACGTTCCACGCCCGGTGTACGGCGTGATGCGCTGCCTCGTACACGCGGTGACCGGATCGCCACGTGTGGTGATTGATGCGCGAACGACCTCCGGGTCGCAGAATCAGGCCGGCCGGCCGAACCGCACGACCGGGACGAAGCACCACCCCGTACCGGCCCGGAGCAGCACGACGGCAGTTGCGAACGGCATGCACCAACGGTGTTCAAGCTCATCGGCATGCAGTGCGAAGGACCAAACCCTCGGCGTAACGGAAAGGAACGAGCGCTCATGCGCGAGATCCTCGGAAGGCGACGCAAGCCCCTGTTCCGGCGCAGCGGGAGGTCGGCGCTGCTCGGCGCGGCGCTCCACTGCGCCACCGCATGGCAGTGGCCCGTCCTCCCGGGCGTCGGACTGCGGCCCGCCGGTCGACAACAGGCGGGCGGACGGCTCGGCCTCGGCGAGCGGGCTCCCCGCCGCTGCAACTGCCCCGACCCCGACTGCGTGGTGCCGGGTGCGCACCCCTTCGACCCCGGACTACTGGCGGCCACCACCGACGCCCGGATGGTGCGCTGGTGGTGGAGCAACCGCCCGGACGCGCCGATCGTCCTGGCGACCGGCGGCCGGGCGCCCTGCGCGGTGAGCCTGCCGGCCGTCGCGGGGGCCCGCGCACTGGCCGCGCTGGACCACTTCGGCGTCCGCACCGGCCCCGTGGTGGCCACCCCGACCCGCTGGTCGCTGCTCGTGTCGCCGTACGACCTGCCGGAGTTGGGCGAGCTGCTGAGCTCCCAGGACTGGGTGCCCAGTTCGCTGCGGTTCCACGGTGGGGGCGGCTACCTCGTGCTGCCGCCGTCCCCGACCGGCGCGGGCAAGGTCCGCTGGGAGCGCCCGCCGGCCACCACCCAGGCCGCACCCTGGCTGCCGAAGGTGGCCACGATCGTCGACTCGCTGGTGATGGCGAGCACCAACACCCCCGACGGCGGCAGCCGGCTCGCGTACTGAGCCACTGCCCCCGCGTACGTCCACGGGTGGCCGGAAAACGCGCATGTCCGGTTCACCCGTAAGGGTATGAGCTGCCCTGGTACTTACGGGAATCGCGTCCGCGGGCACCCGGTGCCACCCCTGTCGCCCGATAGGTTCGGCGCACCGCCCGCCACGCCGCGGGCGGCACCTCCCCGGCATACCTCGTCACCTTCGCAAGTGGGTCCCATGCAGCGTGCGCGGATTCTCCGCCTGATCGGGCTCGCCGGCACCGCCGTGCTCGCCCTCGCCGTCCCTCTGGCCGCCGCAACGGCCGGCCCGGCGGACACCCTTCTCCCACCGGCGGCCCCGGACGCCTCCCGAACCCCGGGCGCACCCGCCGCGGCCGGCGGTCCGCTCACCGACCTGGCCCGCCCCCTCCTGGCCGGCGGCCGCACCACCCACTGTGGCCCCGAACTCACCGCCCGGCCGGGGATCACGGCCCAGACCTGCGTCCTCACCGAGGCCGGCCGGACCTGGGCGCGGACCTTCTTCCGCAATGCCACGGGTGAACCGCTGCGCGCCGCGTTGACGCTGCTGCATCCGGACGGCCGGAGCGTGCAGGCGGACTGCGTGGTGCCGGCGGACGGGACGCCGGGCGAATGCGAGACGCCGGACGGCCCGACGGTGCGCGGGACGCGGCTGCCGTACGGCGCGGTGGCGGAGTTCTCGGATCCGGCGGGGGAGCGGCTGCTGTTGCGCTCCGGCGGCAACTGGGTGCCGGACGGCGGGAGTTCGGGGCGCTGAGGGCCCGGCCGCGGGGCGGCGGCGGTCCGGCGGCGGACGGCCGTGACCCGGACATGGAAAGGCCCGGTCGCTGGCGACGGGGGATGCACCAGCGACCGGGCTCCTAGAACCGTAACAAGAGATCGGCGGTTCGCAAATTCGATCGTGGATTTCCGGACGCGTATTTACCGGCAAGTACGGGGAGTTGCCGCGGGGCCTGTGACGGGCGTCATGTCCGTGATCGATTCGGGCGCACGATCAGCTCAGGGTGACCTGACGGTTGGTGAGCCCGCCGCGGGCCCGGCGCTCCTCGGCGGTCAGCGGGGTGTCCGTGGCGAGCGCCTTGGCCAGCCGCTCCCCGAAGGCGGCGGCCGGGCCGGCGACGTCGTCGGCGCTCATCGAGGACGGCAGGTCCCACACCGGGACGACCAGGCCGTGCGCCCGGAACGAGCCGACCAGCCGGGTGCCCTCGCCCAGCGAGGAGGTGCCGGCGGCGTGCAGCCGGGCGAGCGCGTCGAGCAGCTGCTCCTCGGGGTGCGAGGTGACCCAGCGCAGGTGGTTCTTCTCCGGGGCCTCGCACCAGTACGCCCCCTCCAGACCGGGGATCCGGGCGGTCGGGATGGCCGCGGCGTTGGCCCGCTCCAGGGAGGCGGCGACCTCGCTGGAGGCGTTCTCGGCGTTCTCCACCCAGAACTCGAAGCCGGTGTGGACGGTCGGCTCAAAAGGCGCGTCCGGGTCCAGCAGGTCCTGTAGCCGCGGCCCGTCGGCGGGGGCCCGCCCGGCGGCGACCGGGTGGCCGGGCTCGGTGACCAGCGCCCGCTGGAGGGTGTCGGCGAGGTCCCGGCTGATGTCGCCGGACGAGGTGTCGTTCTGCAGGCCGAGCAGCACCGCTCCGTTGTCCCGGCGCAGCGCGGGCCAGGCCATCGGCAGCACGGTGGCCAGCGTCACCGACGGCACGCCCTCGGGCAGGCCGCCCTTGAGGGGCAACTCGGCCGTGGCCGCGGGCACCAGCTCGCGCAGCGCCACCCAGTCGCACTCGCCGGGCAGCCCCTCGAACGGGCGGCGGACCAACTCGGTGGCGGCGTGCGCCGCCTGCCGGCCGTGGCAGGCCTTGTAACGACGGCCGGAACCACACGGACAGGGCTCGCGGGCGCCGACCACCGGCACCTCGGCGTCCTTGATCTGTACTGCTGCGGCCCGGGGCTGGGGGCGGCGCTTCTTGGCCATGGTGACGGTGTCTCCTGGTGGTTCCTGGTGGTTCGGACGCGTTCCGGCGCGAGCCTAAAGGAGACCGGTGCCCGCGACGCCACCAACATCGCCGTAAGGGCGGTGGGTACGTCGGCGTGAGTGCGGCGTCGGCGGGCGCACGCTGCTCCGTCGCGTCGCCGGGGAGGGCCCGGCGCCGCCCCGTTACGGCAGTTCGTCGAGGTCCGCGAAGGCCAAGCCGGCCGGGCCGTGGCCCGGCCGGCGACCGTTCCGGGCCGCGCGGGGCGTTCGGTCGCGCGGGACCTTCCGCAGTGAGAGCGGAAGCCCGGCCGTCAGGTCGGACGGCAGCTCGGGCCCGAGGCCGGCGGGCAGATCGGCGGTCAGATCCACGCGCGTAGCGAAAGCGCCCTGGAGGGAGAGTGCGGCCCAGACCGTCACCTCGTCGGGCGCGGTGTCGCGGACGCCCCAGTCCTTGGCGAGCGAGCGGATGATCGCCAGCCCGCGCCCGCCGTGGGCGGTGATGGACGGAGTGGCCGGAACCGGACGGGTCGGGCCGCCGCCGTCGGTGACCGCGATGATCAGGCGCCCCTGCCCGTCGATGCGCCAGGCGGCGCGCACGGAAGCGGCGGGTCCGGTCGCCGGGGAACCGTCGTGGACGGAGCCCCGAGGAGTGCCCCGGCCCGTCCTTGACGCGCCGTCGGAGGCGCTCCCCGCCGCGGAATCCGACGTTCGGTCCTCGTATATCGGACGCGCATGGCGACACGAATTGCTCAGGAGTTCCGACAGGACCAGGACCGCGTCATCGACGACTGTGTCCTGAACTCCACTTGCCAACAGCTCTTCTCGCATGCGTCGCCTGGCCATGCCCACACCCGCTGGACCATGGGGTACGGCCATGATCGACGACGTCGGCACCTCTTGTGCCACCATCAACGCCACCCCCGAGACCTCCTTTGCCCCACGCCACGGGATGGATGCCCCAATGGACTGGACCGGAAACCGGCCAACCGGCACACAGTGACGCACTCGACACCGACACATACGGGCCGAATGCGCCGGTGCACACCCTGTGATGAGCCTTACCTAAGGCCGAGTTGGCTTCGTACCTGCTTGGGGCGGTTCGTAATGATTGCGTCCACGCCCAATTCGCGGCACAACTCCACGTCCGCCGGGTCATTGACCGTCCAGACGTGGACCTGGTGGCCCGCCCGGTGAGCCCTGGCGACGTACTCCGGGTGCGCGCGCAGGATCCGTACGCCGGGGCCGGCGATGCCCACGCCGGGCGGCAGCCGGCCGTCACGGTGACGGGGGGTGAGGAACTGCATCAGATAGACGCCGGGGATCTCCGGCGCCGCGGCCCGTACGCGGTGCAGGGAGCGTGCGGAGAAACTCATGACGCGGACCGGGGGCGTCCAGTCGCGGGTGGCCGGTTTCGTATGGCCGAAGCGGGCGAGCAGCTCGACCAGTCGCTCCTCCACCTGTCCGGCCCAGCGGGTCGGATGCTTCGTCTCGATGGCCAGCTCGACCCGCCGGTCCGCGTCCGCGACCAGCTCCAGTAGCCGCTCCAGGGTCAGTACGGACGTCCGCTCGGCGTTCTCCTGTTGCCAGTCCGGCTCCTCGTCCGTCGTCACCAGCCGCCCGTCGGCCCCCTGTACGTCCTCCAGGACGCCGCCCTTGCCCTCCAGGACGTCCTTCCAGGACCCGAAGTCCAGCGCGGCGAGGTCGGCCAGCTCCAGTGCGGAGACCGCCCCGCGCCCGTTGGAGGTGCGGTTGATCCGCCGGTCGTGGACGCAGACCAGATGGCCGTCGGCGGTCAGTCGGACGTCGCACTCCAGGGCGTCCGCGCCGTCCTCGATCGCCTTTCGGTAGGCGGCCAGGGTGTGCTCCGGTGCGTCCTCGGACGCGCCGCGGTGGGCCACGACGGCGATGGCGGGACGGCCCGGACGGGCGCCCTCGGCGGGGCGTGGGTAGGTCACCGCGTTATCGTGCCATCCGTCGCCCTTGGGCCGCCTGGAAGAAGACCGGGGGGCCAAGGGGCCAAGGGGCCGAGGGGTCGGGGGACCGCTGGACTGCCGGTATGTCCGGACGCCGGGTCCGTGGGGTGCCGGGCGTCGGGCGCCGGGCGTCGGGCGCTCGCCACTGTGTCCGTTGCGACTGCGGCAACTCCTGTAGCTGAAGCTAGCTGAAGCTACGTCTGCGTCGTCTGTGTCTGTGTCTGTGTCTGCGTTGGCGTTGGCCGGGGCCGGTGCATCCGTCGTGTGTTGCATGTCGGGGAAGGCCGCATATGACGCATCGGCTGTCGCTTGCCCCACATCGAGGGGAATAAGTCACAGGTTCGGCTTACGGTGCTCTGACGGGCCATGGGGAAGGCTGGGGACGGCTGGGCGGTGGTGGCCGGGAGACGGCCGGACGGGCCGGTGGGCGGATGGCCGGACCACCGACGGGACGGCCGGGACTCGCCCGGAGCGGCGGGATCGCGGATGCTGGAATACCGCGGGATCCCGGATGCTGGAATACCGGGGTCCGGTGTCGGGCCGGTACCGCCGTGAAGCGAGCTGACTGAGGAGAGAGCTGTGAGCACCGAGAACGAGGGAGCCGGCGTCCCGTCGGAGGCCAAGCCGCCGACCGGGCCGCAGCCGGACAGCGCCCCCGCGCCCGCCTCCGGTGACCCGACTCAGGCCGCGCCGGCCACGCCCCCCGCGGCGCCCCCGCCGCCGGACTACGCACCGCGCGCCGCCGAGCCCGGCACCGCCGGCCCGGTCGAACACGACCGTACGCAGCCGCTCCCCCCGACCCCGGCCGCCCACCAGGAACACCCGGCCGCCCCGGCCGCCCCGTATGCCGCGGCCGGGCACGGTCCGGCCGGCGGCTGGGGCGCGCCCCCGCTCGGCGGTGGCGGTGACCCGTGGGCCGTGCCCGGTCACCAGCCGCCGCCGCAGAAGCGCAGCGGCGGCCTGATCGCCGCGGTGCTGGTCGCCGCGCTGGTCGCGGGCGGCGTCGGCGGTGGCATCGGCTACTGGGCCGCGGGCCGCAACGACAGCGGTTCGACGACGGTCTCCGCCTCCGGCGACCCCGAGGCGCTGAACCGCAAGCCCACCTCCGTCTCCGGGATAGCGCAGCGGGCGCTGCCCAGCGTCGTCACGATCGAGGCGCAGGGCGCGAGCGGCGACGGCGGCACCGGCACCGGCTTCGTCTACGACAAGCAGGGCCACATCCTCACCAACAACCACGTGGTCGCCAGCGCGGCCGACGGCGGCCGGCTCACCGCGACGTTCTCCAACGGCAAGAAGTACGACGCCGAGGTCATCGGCCACGCCCAGGGCTACGACGTCGCCGTCATCAAGCTCAAGAACGCCGCCGGCGCCACGTTGAACCCGCTCCCGCTCGGCAAGTCCGCTGATGTCCAGGTCGGCGACGCCACGATCGCCATCGGCGCGCCCTTCGGCCTGTCCGGCACGGTCACCACCGGCATCATCAGCGCCAAGGATCGCCCGGTGGCCTCCAGCGACGGCGGCGGCAGCAGCGCCTCGTACATGAGCGCCCTCCAGACCGACGCGTCGATAAACCCCGGCAACTCCGGTGGCCCGCTGCTGGACGCCGGCGGCAACGTCATCGGCATCAACTCCGCGATCCAGTCGGCCGGCAACGGCAGCGGGCTCGGCGGCGAATCCGGCCAGTCCGGCAGCATCGGCCTGGGTTTCGCGATCCCCATCGACCAGGCGAAGCGGGTGGCGCAGGACCTGATCAAGACGGGCCAGCCGGTCTATCCGCAGATAGGCGTCCAGGTCGGCATGCGGGAGTCCGGCGACGGCGCGACCATCGCCCAGTCCGGCAACAACGGCAGCGAAGCGATCACTCCGGGCGGCCCGGCCGACAAGGCGGGCCTGAAGCCCGGCGACACCATCACCAAACTCGACAGCACCGTCGTCGACAGCGGCCCGACCCTCATCAGCGAGATCTGGCAGCACAGGCCCGGCGACCGCGTCACCCTCACCTACAAGCGCAGCGGCAAGGAGCACACCACTCAGGTCACCCTGGGACAGCGCACGGGCGACAAGTGACGCGCTAGTCTGATCCCCGCGACACCGCACTCCGGTGCCGCGGGGAGGCTTGCCCGAGCGGCCTAAGGGAACAGTCTTGAAAACTGTCGTGGCGGCAACGTCACCGTGGGTTCAAATCCCACAGCCTCCGCGCAGGTGAGAAAACGTGCAGGTGGGCGGGGTTTCCGGTGTGATCCGGTGCCCCGCCCACCTGCTTTCCTGTCTCACCTTCGCTCGGTCTGGTGCACCGCTGACCAGCGCGTGTGGACGGGGCGTGGACGGGGATCAGGGGCCCGAGACCTCCGGCTTCTCGGAGCGCATCGCTCGCTCGATCAGCGCATTGGCCTGGTCCCGCTGCCCGTCCAGCACCTTGGCGTAGAACTTGTAGAGGACGGCCACGCTGTGGCCCGCGCGACGGGCCACCTCGGTCGGGGCGACGCCTGACGTGATCCAGAGGGAGATGCCGGCCTTGCGCCCGGCGTACGGCACCTCGGCGAAGTGGTGAGCGATCTGCTCGGCAGTGAGTGCCACCTTGCGAGCCTCCTGCCAGAGGTCCGTGTACTCCTTGCTGAGAACGACCCCGCCCTGGGCCGCTCGGAACAGCCGCCCGTCCGGCGCCACGCCATACCGGTCGATGTGGGCACGCAGCATCCTCACCAGCTCCGGTGGGATCGGCACGTCGCGCACGGACGAACGAGCCCGACGCTTCAGCCCGCGTTCCTCGTAGGACTTGCCATCGTCCGTCCAGGCGGCTCCTACCCGCGACGCGCTGCCGGAGAGCAGCAGGACACCCCACCCGTCCTCGGGCAGGGTGCAGTCGCTCTTCCTGAGGTTCATAGCCTCGGCAGGCCGCGTGGCCGCGTAGTAGATGCACGCGAAGAACGCCTGGAGATGTTCGCCGCGAGTGCCCAGCGTTCCGACGGCGTTGATGAGCTCTTCTGCTTGCCCCGGGTTCGGGACGTACCGGAAGTCGATCTCGTCGTCAGTCGGCGGCGGAGACCAGTCGACGGACGGCAGCGGGTTGGCCATGAGGCGTTTGCGCTCCACGGCGTACCGGAGGGCATTGTTGAAGACCGTCCGACGGTTCGTGATCGTGGTTGCTGCTGCCCGCTTCCCGCTGAGCAGCGTGCTCAGGGCCTTCAGCGCGGCGCGGATCGCCTCGGAGTCGTCCTCCAGCCCGGACATGGGGAGGGCCTTGGCCGAGAGCCATGTGAGTGCAGCGGAGAGGCGGTCGGGCGGGGGCGTGCGGTGCTCGGAGAAGTTGAAGGCGTAGCCGGTCAGCGCCCGCCGCAGCACTGCCGGTGCTGGGGCTCCTTTCGTGTCTTTGACCAGAGCGGCGGTGATGGCGGCGAGAGCATCGGCACGTGTGGCCCGGCCCTTCGCTGACGCCGCCTCGGACCACTTCATCTCGGCGTAGTCCTTGGCATGGTCGAACCACGTCAGCTGAGGCTGGAGGGCGACGAGTTCGGACTTGGGGAGGCCCGTCTCGATGTCGAATTGCTCGCCCTTCCGGGCGGCGGTCATCAGCTGAGAGCGCCGCCCGTCGGCCAGGGGCTTGGTACGGAAGCTCTTGGCGTGTGACTTCGGTCCAACCACCCAGCGGACCTGGTAGGGCTTCGGGTACTGCGGCCGTACACGGATCTCATACATCTTGAACTCGAAGGTCAGCAGGGGAGACTCCGGAGATACGAAGAGCGGGCCCGACTTCCTGCCGGGCCCGCTGAGTTGGATGGATCAGACGGCGAATCGCTCTTCCTGCTGGGCCCACCAGGCGTCGAGGTCAGAGCGACGGATGCGGAGTTCACCGCTCGGGAGCTTGTAAATCCTCGGCGCCTGTCCGCGGGCCCTCATCCGGTAGAAGGCCGCGCGGGACATCTCGATCTCTTCGAGTACCGCGGCGAGCTTGAGCATCTTGGAGCTGGGCACAGTGATGTCTCCTTCGGGAAACGGCCGGGGGCTTCCTGTTCCCTCTTCTGGGAGGTCCGCTACATCCGCTACATCCGCTACATCGCAGGTCAGGGGCCTGTTTTGTGTAGCGGATGCGTGGGATGTAGCGGATAGGTTCCGCTACGCGGTGCGGGCGACGGTCAGGTGGGGTGTGGCGGTGCTATCCGCTACACGGCTCGTATCCGCTACATCAAAACCCCCTGTGACCTGCGGTGTAGCGGATGTAGCGGACGTAGCGGATGTGGGGGAAGGGGGCGGGCAGTAGCGCAGCCACGCGTCGGCGAGGTCTTCCGCGTAGTAGCCCTTGGGGACGCCGCTGGAGGTGCGGACGGAGCGGGGCTTGACGGGCTTGTTGTCGGCGGTGGCGTAGTCGCCGAGCATCTTTGCCAGGCTGCGGCTGGCCAGGGGGCGGCCGTTCATGTCGCCCCAGGGTGCGTCTTCCAGGGTGTGGAGGATGGCGAGGATGGCGGCGGTCGGCATGCGGTCGGCGCCGCGGAAGACGTGGTCGCGTAGGTCGGTGAGCAGGCGGACGCCGATAGAGGCCGGGTCATCGTCCTTGGCAGCTGCGACCAGTTCGACGCAGGCCGCGCGGGCGCGCTCAGGCCAGGTGCCGCCGGCCGCCTCGGCCACGGCGAGCAGGGGCTCCCACAAGTCGGCGGGCCGGTCGGAGATGCCTTCCGGCAGCTCGGGCCATGCGTCGGTGACCTGGTCGCGGACCTGGTCGGCCCAGGCGGCGAGGCGCTCGCGCAGGGCGTGGCCTTCCTTTTCGTGGATGCGCTGCCGGTAGGGCTCGACCTTCTCGTTGGGGGCGCGCTTGCGCATGCGGATGATGACGGAGCGGGTCAGGATCGTGTCCGGCAGGGAGCCCAGGCCGGCCATGGCGACCGCGCAGAAGCTCGGGAAGGGGGTGGCGGTCTGGTTGGAGCCGTCGCCGACGCAGCGCAGGCTGCTGGCGCCACGGCGGTAGCCGGAGTTGAGGAAGGCGCGCAGTTCCTCGTTGCCGCTGGCCTTGGGGCCGTAGATGGTGTCGATCTCGTCGAAAAGGATGGTCGGTCGGCCTTCGTCGGCGGAGACGACGCGGAAGAGGGCGTTGGCGGAGGGGTTGACGGTCATCAGCGGCCGGGGAACGAGGGTCTCGGAGATCTCCAGAGCCCGGCTCTTGCCGCTGCCGGGTTCTGGGGAGAGGAACGCCAGCCTCGGTGTGCTGTCGAAGCAGTCGAAGAGGTGGGCGTGGGCGTCCCACAGGGCGACAGCGGCGTAGGCGGCTTCACGCGGGAACTTGTTGAAGCGCCGGTGGAAGCGCTCGACTTCGTCCAGGAGGGCGGCGCCGTCGATGCGGTCGGTGGAGTCGGTCATGAGGCTTTCCTTGTCTCGTGGGCCGCGGGGTGGCGCCAGGTGCAGGTGTCGCGGTGGGCTTGGTGGTCTTCGATCAGGGCCAGCACCTTGGTGTGGCCGACCGCGCTTCGGTCCCGGCCGCAGCAGCACTTGGAGGTGGCGGTGGGCACGGCGCCACGGGGTGCGGTGATGTGCAGCCAGGCGACGGGGTAGCGTCCGTCGCCCGTCGGCTGCGGGTCAGAACCTTGAGAGGACGCCCTTCGGGCGGCGTCCTTCGGCGCTCTACGGCTGGTCGTGGTGCGGGCCGGTTCGGCGGGGTGCGGCCTGGCTGTGGCCAGGTGGCCTTCCAAAGGGGGAGGGGGCGGGGCGCTCATGCCGCATCCCGGTGTCGGGCGGTGCGGAGGGAGCTGTCCAGGGCGCTGCGGATCGTGGCGCGGCACTCCGCAGCGGTGAGTCCCCGCGCCTCTCCAGCCGCTTGGAAGGCGTCCTCTGCCACGTGCCGGGGGAGGTCGCCCCATGCGACGAACCGCCCCACCTTGAAGGCGCACCGGTTGAGCACGTTGTTGCGCTGCTTGTCGGGTGCTGCGGCGACCACCGCGCACTCCGCGTCCAGTGCGGCCAGCGCCGCGCGGTTCCCGCTCACAGCAGGCAGGTGCAGGGGTGCCACGGGACGGGCGGGCGCAGGCTGGAGCAGTTGCAGCAGCCATGCCGGCAGCGGGGCCACCGCCGCATCGCTGGTCGCTTCGTATGGTCCGGTCAGGGTGGTGCTGCCTGCGGCGACGACGTATCCGCCACAGGCCCGAGTGTCGACCAGCGGACCTAGGGCCCCGGCAGTGTTGGTCAGCCGGACACCAGATGGCGCGGCGAAGTACAGGTGTTGGCCGCCGCTTGCCGTCCGCACCGTGTAGGTGGCGGGCATGGGTTGGCCGGCGCGCTCGCAGAGCGCCGTGAAGGTCGTCGCGCCGCAAGGCGCGTCCTTCTTGTTGTTCTTCGGTACGTCGAGGTCGACGACGAGCAGCCCGGAAGGGCCCGTGGCGATACCGACGTTGTAGGGCCCGGCGGACCATGCGGCCTGGATTCGGGCCAGGTCTGTGGTGGCGCGCTGCTCCCATTTGAGGTGACCGGTGGCGCAGGGGCCGGTGCCGGGGCAGCGGGCTTCGCTGTGGAGGGCGGGGCGCTTGTTTCCGGGGCGGAGGGGGAACACGGCCCAGCCGCGTTCTGCTGCGGTCAGTGCTGCGGCGAGCAGCGCGGAGCGGGGGTCATGCGTCATGCTGGATGACTCCAGTTCTCTGGTTGGTGCTGGATGCCGGGGCGACCGCGCTTCTTTGGCGAGATGGGGCGGTCGCCCCGGGCGTATCTACTCGCTGTGGGCGAGGGGGAGTTCGTCGCCGGTGATGGTCTCGGTGCCCATGGCGACCAGGTCGCGGGCAGCGGGCGGGGTGACGGCGTAGGTGTCGTCCTCGTCGTGGACGAGACGCCAGCGTTGGGCTGCCGGGTCCCATTCGATGTGTTCGTCGCCGAGGGGGTTGGCGATGTGGCCATCCGGCTCGATGTGGACCGGTACGCCAGCGTCCACCAGGGCGTTGAGGCCGTCGAGGGCCTGCTGCCACGCGGTTCGGGAAGCTTGGGTCATGCTGGGCACTCCTTTGCAGGTGAGAGTGGTGTGCGGTGGGTTAGAACGGAGGCTGGTCGGCGGCTGGATCCGCGGGCGCCGCGGCGTTCGGGGTCGGTCGGTCGGCGGATGCCATGTCCCAGGGGTCGTTGTTGGCTGACGCGGGGTTGTTGCGCGGGGTGCGCTGGACGGTGGCGGTGGCGAACTGGAGGGAGGGGCCGATGTCGTCGACTTCGACGGCGAGCATCGAGCGGTTCTCGCCTTCGGGGGTCTGCCAGTTGTGCTGGCGGATGCGGCCGGAGAGCACGACACGGGAGCCCTTGGTGAGGCTGTCGGCGATGTGCTCGGCCAGCTGGCGCCAGGCCGCGCAGCGAAAGAACGCGGCGGTGCCGTCCGTCCACTGGCCGCTAGCCTTGTCGTAGGTGCGCGGGGTGGAGGCGACAGTGAACTTCGCGAGGGCAGCACCGTTGTTGGTGAAGCGCAACTCCGGGTCGGCCGTGAGGTTGCCGATGATGGTGACCGGGACTTCTCCGATGGACATGCGTGTCTCCCTGTGTCAGTCGCAGGTGCAGTCGGTGTATTGGCTGGAGCCGTCCGCGCCGCAACCGCAGCAGTGCGCGTAGGGGTACGGCTCGCTGTCGTCGCTCGGCGCGCACAGCTCGCAGTCGATGAAGTCGTCGTCCTCGTACACGAGGCGTCTCCTTAGCGGTGGTTGATGGTGCCGTTGGCCCGGCCGAACAGGCCGGTTGAGGTGATGTGCTGGGTGATGTGCGGGCGCTGCATCTCGCGCTGTGCAGCGGTGATCCGGGCCCGGACGCGCCCGATGACCGCGGCGGCTGCGGCGCCGCCGGCGGCGAGGGCGGCCACCGTGGACCACAGGACGTGGCTGACGGCGACGAGCCCGGGGGCCGCGGCGGACAGGCCGACCGTGGCCAGGGCGATGCCGCCGCCGACGGTCGGCGCCAGCAGTGCCGTGGCTTTGGCCCAGGCCGGGATCGGCTGAGCGACCGTCGGCGCCGGGACCGCGGATGGGGGCGGTGTGGTGGGCCCGGTGCTGTAGGCCAGGGCGCGTTCTCCGGAGGGGAGGATGACTTCCTGGACGCCGGGCGGGATGTCCTGCGGGGGCAGGGTGGGGTGTTCGGGGTGCATGGGGTCCTCCTTCTGCCCGGCGCCGGGCGGTTAGGCGGTGAGGTGGGTGAGGGCTTGGGCGATGGCTTGGCAGGCGGCGGTGATGGGCTTGCTGGCGCCGGTGCTGGCGATGAAGAAGCCGAAGAGGAACAGCACGAGCGCGGAGCCGAGTTGGACGTAGCGGGTGCGTATCAGGACCAGGCTGACGAGTCCGAAGAGGACGGCAGCGGAGATCGTGACGGCCATGGGGCGACTCCCTGGAAGGGTGTGGAGGACGCATCCGGCCGCCCGTTCGTGGGCGGCCGGTGGTGCGGTGTGGGCCTGTCATCCGGCCTGTCATCTGTCTGTCACCTGTCACCTGTCTGTCACCTGTAACGCGCAGGTCAGACAGGGGACAGGCCGCAGATGACACGCCGAACCCCCGCCTCGGGGGGTGGGCGACAGGTGACAGACAGGCGAGCTGGTTAGCCCTCGGTGGGGGGCTTGGGGGCGTGGGTGTGGTGGACGTAGCGGGCCTTGCTGCCTTCGCCGACGCGGACGGCTTCGCCGGATTCGGCCCATTCGCCGAGCCAGCGCTGGATGACCGGGCGGCGGGTGCCGTAGGTGTCTTTCAGGTCCCGTTCCATGGCGGAGGCGCCGGTGCCCTCGGGTCCGGCGGCGATCAGGAGGTTCAGGGCAGCCTGCCGGGCGTCGGGCTTGGCGTCGGCGCTCTTGCGGCCCGGGGCCCAGGTGGAGGGGTCGGACCAGTTGGTGCCAGGCCCGGAGGCGGGTTCGTCGGTGAGGCCGGCACCCACGATGTCGAGGAACTGCGCCTCCAGTTCCTTGTCCCGCGGCGCTCCCTCGGCCTGCGGCGGCCCGTTCTTGGGCTCGGGGGCATCCCAGTTGGCGGTGGCCCGCCAGGTGCGCGGGGTCGTCTCGCCCCCGCCCCCGCCGCCGCTGCCGCTGCCGCTGCTGGTGGTGGTGCTGGTGGCGGGTTGGAGGCCGAAGAGGTGCCCGCAGCGCTCCTGGGACCAGCGCTGCTCGTAGTCCTCTCCGGCCGCTTTCAGGGAGGGCGCGTCGAGGGTGGGGCGGCGGTGGGCGGTGGCGGCGCAGATCTCCTCGATGAGCGAGGGGGTGATGCGCCACTGGCGGCCCTTCTGCGGGGCCTTGCCGTCGGTGCCGACCTGGAGGGAGCCGGGGCCGTCGAAGGAGTCCTCCACCGTCATGGCCCGCCAGCCGAAGAAGTGCCCCAGCTCGGCATCTTCGGTGGCGCCGGTGCATACGCGGTTGGAGGCCATCTTGCGGACCATCGGGTCCGGCAGCACGTCCTGGGTGACGCGCAGGGCGGAGACGACGGCGCGGATGGCCATCGCGCGGGCGATGCGGATCACCTCGGAGATGCCCTTGAGGACTTCCCGGGCCTCGCGGGTGGCGGCGACCTCGGCGCCTTCGTCGGTGAGGATGATGATTTCGGGCAGGTCGGGGCCCACGGGCAGTTTGTCGTCGTCCTCGGCGCGCATGTGGTCCTGGTAGGCGACCTTGCGCTGCTTGGCGATGCGGACGGCGGCCTTGAGCATGCGGGTGGCTTCGGCGGGGGTGCTGGCCACCCAGTCCACGCCGGGGGCGGGGATGTCGGCTTCTGCCCAGCGGGAGCCTTCGGTGTGCTGCTGGGCTTCGCGCCAGGCGTGCAGCCACGGCAGGCCGAGGGAGCCGCCGTTGAGGTCGATGACCCACACCAGCACGTCGTTGGTCTGGTTCAGCCGGGCGATGAGGTTGTGGAGCCAGTTGGTCTTGCCGGTGCCGGTGGCGCCGGCCACGATCGTGGACGCCTGCCGCAAGTCCAACTCCGCCTTCCCGCCGTCTGACAGCAGCGCGAGCGGCACCGGGTTGTTCACCGTGGTGACCTGCGCCATCTCCGCTGCGGGGTAGGGGAGTTCGGTGCCGGCCATGGACTTGGTCGTCACCCGCAGCAGCACCAGGCGCCGGGAGAGTCCTTCGTGGACCTCCAGGCCGCAGCCGGTGGGCAGGTCCAGGTCGGAGGCGAGCGCGGCGGTGCGGTCCGCGATGGCTTTGCGGGTGACGCCGCCTTCGGGGAGCTTGACTTCGACGGTGTAGCCCATGCCGGTGGGCCAGTGCTCGATCGCCACGATCTCGATGTTCTCGACCCGGCACACCCGCGCGATGCGGTCGATCCACTCCTCGGCCAGCGCGCGGCGCACACCGAGGCCGAGGAGGGTGATGCGGCGGGCCTGCTCGGTCTCCTCGTGCGCTGCGAACCCCGCCGCCAGCGTGCCCGCGGTGATCCCGCCCACCGCGAGGGAGCCGAGCGCGGACAAGGTGGTAGGGCCGCCGGAGGTCAGGGCCCAGGAGGACCAGGTGCCGGCCGCCAGCCAGCACGCGGCGCGAAAGCTGGTGGTGGCGCGGGTCAGGCGGTTGCGGATGCCGGAGATGGTGGTGCCCACGGCCCCGGCCGCGCCGGCGGCGAGCATCCATCCGGCGGGTAGGTGGGCGGTGTGGGCGAGGGCGGTGGTAACCAGGGTTCCGGCGGTGGCGTTCAGGGTGCCGGAGACGATGCCGTGCCCGGCGCTCCAATCCACCCGCGTCGTGGTGGCGTTCTTCTTGCTGGCCATGGTGTCCTTCCAAGCGGACGGCCCCCGCAGGGCAGTTGCGGGGGCCGTCGGTCGAGAGCGGGTCAGGGGCTGGTCAGACGTTCCACTTGCGTTCGCCCTCGATGCCCTTGCGGGGGTTCTCATGCCGCTCGATGTCGGCGGCGTGGGCCTTGCGGTAGACGGTGCCGACCTCGGCCAGGGCGTCGATGACGCGGTTCATGGCCCGGTAGCCCTCCCCGATCTCCTCGGTGACGACCTGCTCGACCGGCAGCTTCTCGTCAGCCAGCTCCGCCAGGACCCGGATCGTCTCCTGCACCATTGCCATCGCTTCGGGCAGGTCGTCGATCAGCGCCTCGAACTCGCTCATCTGCTCGGGATCGAAGGTGGACGCGGCCTGCAACATGACTTCCGCCGCGTCCGACAGACGCGCCAGGCCCGGGGTGCTGGTCTTGGACACGGGTCCTCCCTTGGGAGCATCGAGGGTGACGGGACGGGCCGAGCGGCCCTTGCCCGGAGCCGAACGCGGCTTCTCGGTAGGCCGCTTGGGGTCGTTGACGGTCTCGCCCGGAACCGAGGTCTCGCCGGGCTTGCCCTTGCCGAGGATCGCGGCGTCGCGGATTTCACGAATCCGGCGGGCACGGTTGGCCAGACGCAGCCACACCGCCTTCACGTGCCGAGAGGCAACGCCGGGGCGGCGCCAGTTCCAGATGCCCGACGCCAGCCCCACACCGCCGGCCAGCACCGCACTCGCACCCATCCGCACCCCATGACGGGCGGCCGAACGCCGCAGCGCCTTGGCCTGCGCCGCACTGACCTGCCCCCGCCGCGCCGACGAGGACTCCGCCCGACGGGTCCTGCCCGACCTGGGGGCAGTGCCGGGCGGGGTCATGCCGGCGTTCTTGTATGCCTTCGCGGTGCCCCGGTCCGTGCGGCGGGTGGTGCGCTGCTCGGCACGGGCGGTGCGCTTGGGCGCACCCGCCTGCCACCGGGCCACCCCACGGGCCATACCGCCAGCAGCGGCCCGCGAGGCACGCGACAGTCCACCGGACGACGACCGCGGCCCACGGGGCGCCTTCGACAGCTGCACCCCCGCACCACCCCGGCCGGACCTGCCGGACGACGAGCGCGGGGACGGGACGGGGCCAATACGGCTGCCGGTGCGCGGATCGCTGGCCCTGGCCGCCGAGGGGCCTGCCGGTGCTCGGCGGGTTCCTGACTGAGGCGTGGAAGCGACGTTCGAGGTGGCGCGGCGGGAAGCACCGCGCCCTCCACCCCGCACCGCCCCCGCACTCGACCGCCCCATACGACCGACGCCGGACGCCAAGGGCGACCGCTGACCGGCCACGCCGCGGCTGCCCGCGACACCGGGGGTACGGAGGGGGGACCGCGTGCCGCGCCGCGGGCCCGCGGCGCGCCGGCGGGCAACGAGTGCGCCGACGCCGATGGCTCCGGCCGCAGCGCCGGTGGCGGCCAGGCCGACCGGTCCGCCGATCGCCATCGCACCAGCGACGACGGCTCCTATGGCGTTCGCGCCGGCAGCCGCAAGCGGCCGACCCGGCAACGGCGCCGGCGGCGAAGCAGCGGGTGGGGCCAGTGGTGGTGCGGTGGCTTGAACGGGGACTTCTGTCACGGTGTGGACCGTGGCTTCCGACATGATGGTGGTGCTCCCTTCACGGAGTGAGGTGCCCCCGGAGGCCCGGCAAAGCGACCGGGGGCACCAGATCGGGCAGCAGGTCAGAGTGCGTTGCGTTCCAGGGAGAAGAAGACGACGTTGGCGTGCGCCATCTCCGGGCTCTCCTCGGCGATTTCGGCCTTGAGGCCCATGAACACGTCACGGCGGGTAGCACCCTGCGGCGGGGTCAAGGTGCCGTAGAGCGTGTTCATCGCACGGCCCGGCAGCTCCAGGGTCATGACCCAGTGGTGGGAACCCTGCTGTTTGACGGTCTGGCTGGTCACAGTGGATCTCCTTGAGTTCGTTGACTGGTCGGCGCTGCGACCGCAGGTCAGCCGCGGTAGTGGTGGCTGGGGTGCTCGGCGGCGGTCTCCTGCCAGCGCCGGTTCTCGACGGCGTCGACGTGCCGGACGCGCACGGTGAAGGAGCAGGCCGGATCCGGGCACCGGTACGTCGTCGAGGCGAACGCCTTGGTGAGGAGGTCGACGGCCCACACGGTCGTGGCGAGGCAGGCCAGCGCGCAGGCGACGATCAGGGACAGCGGCACGTCGTAGGCGGCCAGCTTGGAGCCGATGGAGACGGCATCGGCCACCCCCAGCACGACGGCGACGGTCACAACGAGGCGAGAGACGGTCTTGCGGGACATCAAGGGTCTCCGTTCAAGCGGCGAGCGCGGGAACATCCGCGCAGATCAGGCAAGTTCCGAGCGAGGTGGGCAGGGTGTAGCCCGCGTCCTGGCCGCAGGTGGGGCAGGTGCGGCGGGCGGCCAACGCCCGTCGCACCGCCGCCCACTTGGCCGGGGTCATCGGCCGAACCGGCAGCGCCAGGTCGATGCGGTAGAGGTAGGCGACCAGTGGGCCTCGGCGGCGCCGGGGCCGTTCGAGCTGGGCGGCGACGTCTTGGCCGCCGGGCCGCAGCCCGAGGGCGCGGAGCTGGCGGCGGGTGGCCAGGCCATCCGGGCCGAGGCGCCACCGGTAGACCGGCACAGTGCTCACCGGGTGCCTCCGAGCGGGACCAGCCGGATACGCCAGGCAACCTCGGAGGCCGGGGTCGGGGATCCGCCGCAGCACGTGGTGGGCGAGGTCCATCCGTCCCGCGGGGCGCCCTCCGCCTCGGCTGCGATCTCCGCCGCGTCCCAGGAGGCGTGCACGCTGTGCAGCTCGCCGAAGCGGAAGAGGACGTAGACGCGGTCGGCCCGGGCGTTCTGCTTGCGGACGGTACGCAGCAGCGTCCGCAGCGCCTGCCGGTCCTCGGTGTCGAGGAGGGACTGGGCGCGCAGGGTCTCCAGCTCACCTTCGCGCCGGGCGACGTCGACGGCGGCCTGGGCGAGCGCGGCGCGCTGTTCCTCCAGGACAGTCTCCGCGCGGATCGCGGAGTCGGTGGCGAGCTCACTGCTCGACTGCTGCTGTGCGGCCTCGGCACGGGCGGCAGCGGTCTCCGTCTCCGCCTGGGAAACGGCGTCGCGCAGGGCGCGCAGGGTGCGGGTACGAACAAGGGCGATCATGCGGAAGCTCCCTCAAGAGTGGCGGCGCGCGGCAGGCGCGCGGCAGTGCGCGGTTCGCGCGCGGCGAGCTGCGCGGCGCGCGCGGCACGGAATTCCTTGAGCCAGTTGCGGGCGTTGCCGACGTGGATGCCGCAGCGGTCGGCGAGTTCGGCGGCGGTCGGCTCGACCTGGCCGCCGGTGGTGGTCATGACCTGGAGGTAGTGCTCCCAGCCCTGTTGCTTGGCCTCTGACCGGAACACCGTCCCCTCGCCCGTGCGGGCGGCTTCGGGGGCCTGAGAGCCGAAGGCGTCCAGCTCGCCGCGCAGCCGGTCATGGAGGAGAGTGGCCTCCTGGATCTCCCGGTTGACCTGCTCCAACGTGTCCTGACGGTCCTTGGCCAGGTCCTCAGCATCACGGCACTGCGCGACCAGAGAGTCGAGCTGTTGCCGTTGCTCGGTCAGCGCGTTTTGGGCTTGGTTCCAGGCGTTCTGGGCGTCGGTTGTGAGGCGGTCGGCTTCGGTGGTGGCGGCGGTGATGAGGGCTTCCGCGCGCTGCCGCGCGTCCTGCTCGGCCTGCCGCGCGTCTGCCGCGCGCTGCCGCGCAGCCTCCACCGCGCCGGCCACCCCGTCGTGATCCTTCAGAATCGCGTCGCGGGTTTCCTCGACCTCCGCCAGTTCCTTCCGCGCGGCATTCAATTCCTCTGCCGCGCGGTCCCGCGCGTCTTCCGCGCGCTGCCGCGCGTCCTCGGCTTCGCACCGCGCGCTTTCCGCGCGCTGCCGCGCAGCCTCCGCCTCCTCAGCGAGCGCGGAGGCTTCGATCCGCTCCACGGACGCCGTGACCGACAGGTCCTCGATCTTCTTCAGCACGACGTGCGGGTCGGAGTAGTCGAGCCGCGCGAGGTCTTCCACGCCGGTGAGGGTGACCATCCGCCGTGCCATCGCCAGCGCCTGGCGGCGGTCGGTGGCGATGTCCGCGCGGTCCAGGGCCTTCTGCGCCCGCCCCTGCAACCCTTCCCGCTTCCGCTCCGACCGCCGCTTCGCACGCTGCCCGTCGGGGACTTCGGCGTTCAGGATCAGGCGGAAGCGGTAGAGGCGCCGGGCGGCGCGCTGCGCCATGGCGGAGCGCGCGATCGCGGAGGACGAGGTGTTGGCGTCCAGGCCCCACAGGGCGAACAGTGCGGACCAGGCGTGCTGCCACAACAGCGCCACCAGCCGCGCCGGCCCGGGACGGGCGTCGGTGTCGTCGACATCGGGGGTGTGGAGCTTGCTGCGCAGTTGCAGTTCGATCAGCCACGCGGCCAGTGCCGGGACCGCGGCCAGGACCGGCCGGGCCCACCAGTTCGGCGCGTGGATGGCGTTCATGGCGCCGGAGAAGCCGACCAGAGTCCAGGCGGTGCGATGTATCAGGTGCAGCTCACGCGTCCAGCCGACCTTGGGGTCGGCGGTGCGGTAGAGCATCACCAGCAGCGTCATCTCCGCCGCGTCGAACACCCCGATGAACGCGATGGCGAGGATCTTGGGCAGGTGGACGGTCTCGGTGGCGAAGCCCCACAGGCCGAAGACGCTGACGGCGACACCGCCCAGTGCCACGATCGCCTGCGGGCCGATGCCGGACAGCCACACCGACTTCCGCAGCCGCCCAACACCCCAGGTGACCAGGGCCAGAGCGAGCAGTAAGCCGGCCAGCGGGGCGGCCCAGGACACCCAGGTCGGGGCACCGGGGAGCAGTGCGGTGAGTTGGGGGATCATCCGGCATCACCGCTGTCCTCGACCGCGAAGCGCGACAGCGAGACGGTGCGCCAGGGGTCCGCGGTCGCGGGCTTGTTGGTCGCCGGGCCCCACTTGTCGGCGGGGCACCCGAAGGACTGGGCACGGGTGCGCGCGCTCTCGACCGCCTGCTCAAGGGCGGCGAGGCGGGCCCGGGTAACAATGCGGATCACGCGTCATCCTCCTCGGGCTCGTAGACCATGCCCAGGTGCCACAGATGGCCGCTGGCCACCTGGAGATCGCCGAGCAGATCGGACAGGGCCCCGCGTGCGTCCAGGAGCGCGACAGCGGCGCCGTGTGCGTGTTCCTCGGGCACCGTCCCGTCATCCGGGGCGAGCAGGCCGGCTGCCAGATCGCGGTGCACACGCCTATCCATGTGCTCGGTCGCCTGCTGCAACCGCGCGCACATCTCAACCAAGGCAACCGCAGCGCGGCTGACCTCGGGCGTGCTGTCGTACCCACCGGCCATGGCCGCGTGGTTGTGCCGGCGCACCGCCTCGGAAGCCGCCTGCAGGTGCTCGGCGGGGCTCAAGGACTCACTCATGCCGCCACCCCCGTCCCTGCGGGCTGTACCTGCAGCGCGGCCAGCAGTTCCACGGAGTCCATGTAGCCGCTGGGCAGTTCCTGCCACTCCCACTCCGCGCGGGGGGCCACCTCGTAGCCGAGAGCCGCGAGCGCCCTGTCTCGCTGGGCGAGCGTCGGGATCGCCGCCGCAGCGCCGAACTTGTGCGTCGGCCAGTCCCAGGGATAGGGGCTGTCGGTGACGACGTAGATCTCCCACGTGCCGTCCGTGTTGGTCAGGCGGGCGCTGTGCGTCATGCCGCACCGCCCGTCTGCGCCACGCCGGCGCCGCGGTTGGACAAGTCGCGGCGGGCCGCGAGCATCTTGCGCCGGGCCCGCCGGATCCGCTGCTGGTCCAACTCCGTCACCAGACCGTCAAGGGCCCGGACCTGCGCGTCCAGCAGCTCGACCTCCGCCTCAATCAGCGGCGTCTCGGCGGCGATCGCGTCCAACTCTGCGGCCGTGGGCTCACGGTCCGGATCGGGGGCGAGTGCGATGATGGTGCTCATGGGTCGTGGTGTCCTTTCAGGTCGACGGCCCTTCAGCGGCCTCGGGATTGCGCCCCGGGGCCGCGCGCCGTCAGATAGGCCCGCGCCGGATGAGCGCGGGTGAGGTGGTGAGTGCCCTGGCCGGGAGTCGAACCCGGCCTGACGACCATCAGGGCTGATCGGCCAGGGGCTGGCCGTCAGTGGCGGATGCGGTGCTTGCACGACGAGCACGGCCAGCGACCGGTCCCGTAGATGCGGAGCATCCGCACGGTCAGGCCAGCGGCCTGGGCTTCGACCAGGCCCCGGGGGCAGTCGCCCAGCCAGCCGAACCCGTCGGCGTCGATGATCTTGTAACCCTTACGCGACTTCATGAGCGTTCCCTTCGGAGGGATGCGGTGTGGAGGTCGAGGACGTGGTGGCCCGCCGCGTACGCGCCTGCGGCGGCACCGGCTGCCGCGGCGAGCAGAGCGCGGGCCACCGGATGGTGGACGCCGTGACGGGCCAGGGCCCGCATCGCCGCGAAGTGCGTGATGCGGGCCCTGGCTACCGGGCTGGGCACGACCGGGGCTACAGGGAACCGCCGGGTTCGCGCTGGGGCAGCGACGGCATCTCGTCGGTGGTGTCGGGAGCGCGGTCGTGCTGCGGCTCGGGCTCGCTCACTGGGCCTCGCCCCGCAGCACCGCTGCTTGCTGCCGGGCGACTTCGGTCGCCTCCGCGGCCTCCCGGGCCGACTCGATGCGCTGCTGGGCAAGCGCGTCGGCGGCCTGCTGCTCAGCGATATCGCTCACCGGGAACCACCCCCGGCCCGCTGCGTGTCGGCCTGCCGGGCGCGACGAAGGAACTCATCCATCTGATCCGAATCACTGGACCTCACAGCGATCAGGAATGCCAAAATGGGAACCACAGGTTTGCCTCCAACTCAGGTGGCCTGTGCGCGGGCCTCGGAGGTGCAACTCCGGGGCCCGCACCTGTTTGTGGTCTCTCGTCACGAGCGACCACAGCCCCCGGCACCCCTGCCCGAAAACGGGGGTGTCGAGGACTGTGAGCACTGGTGCTCAGGAGAATCTGGGCGCGGCTGGCAAGCTGCGCGGTAGCCCCTACCAGGGGCCGTGGGTCTCACATGGACGCGGGCCGCGCTCGGTCCGGGGAGTCCCCTCCCGGACGTCGTCGCAACGGAATGTTGGTGCCGCGTCGTTCTTTTGCGTCGGCCAGTTCTGCAGCTCTCACCCCTCCCCGCAAGCAATGTGCCCTTGCGGATCGCCGGAATGGCCCAGAGCAACGCGTAAACGCATCACCCTGACCGACGGGTCTCCACTCACCTCCGGCCGGTGTCATCACGGCCGGTGTAGCGGTGGTGGATCACGCTGTGGAGTTCTCAAGTAACGACCGCTTCCTTCAGGCCCGTGTCACCGGGTCCCTCCGGACGGCGCACCCCGCGTTTCCGCAGGTCAAAGCAATGTCGTGCTGCTTCCTGCCGCCCCGAACGGGGTGACCAGCACTGGGACTGTTCTAGCACGACTGATACAACCAATACAACAGGTTGTGTTGTGCGTGCCGGTTGAGCTGGTGGAAGAGGCGGATAGCATCGCCGTATGACGCCAACCGCTGATGACTCGCGCCAAGTGAACGAGCAGATTGCGGATGCCCTTCAGAGGGACATCGAGTCAGGCAAGTTCAAGGCGGGTGCGAAGTTGCCGTCGGTCCGCGCGATCGTGAAGGACTTTGTCGTAGCTGCAGGTACCGCGTCGAAGGCGCTGCAGCTGCTCGAACAGCGCGGCCTCGCACGTCAAGACTCGACGCGTGGCTACTTCGTCAGAAGCCAGGCCGAGGAGCCGGAGACCGGCGAGCCCAGCCCGGAGTTCGTGGCGATCATGCAGGAGATCGAGGGCATCCGGACTCACCTGGCTCGTCTCGACGAGCGCCTGAGCCAGCTGGAGGGGCCGAAGGGCTCTGAATGAGCGTCGTCGCGAGTTCTTGCGCCCTCTCTGACAACGTATCTACCTCGGCAGAGAGCTCACTGATCGCGGTCTTTACCTCTTGCCATTCGCGTGCCGTCAAACCCACGACTCTTCCCCCTTGTTGCCGTCTCAGCGTGTCTCACTCTGTACGCCTTCGACGCTATGGCGCTGGTCCCGGGAGACCCCGGAAAATCCTTCCGGGGTCCCTTTCCGAACTGAGCTGAGGCTGAAGCCATGCGAGGAATGACGCAGCACCTAACGACCGGCGAGCGTGTTGCCTGGTACCGCCATCGCCGTGGTCTGTCTCAGGACGTACTGGCTGGTCTCGTCGGCCGCACGGCTGACTGGCTCGGGAAAGCAGAGAACAACCGCATCGAACTCGATCGCCTCTCGGTGATCCGGGCGCTCGCTCACGCGCTGGACGTGTCCATCGGAGACCTGATCGGCGAGCCGACCCTACTGGAGTGGTCCAAGGACAGCGGCCAGCGAACCGTGCCTGCCCTTCGCGAAGCGCTCATGGACTACCGGCTCCTCACCCCGCTCATCGGGAGGCCGGCCGACGGCGAACCTCCGACGCTGACGGCGCTGCGGTCGGATGTTGGCGAAGTCTGGGACGCCTACCAGGACTCGCGTTACGGATTCGCAGCCCGCCAGCTCCCACCGCTCCTGGCCGACGCCTTGCTCGCGGCTCGCACCTGCACTGGGGACGAACGCGACGAAGCTAACGGCTTGCTGGCCATGACCTACCAGGGCGCCGCCATGGTGCTGGGCAAGCTCGGCGAGAACGAATTGGCATGGATGGCGGCAGACCGGGGGCTTGGTGCAGCGCAGCTGAGTGGCAACAACGTGATCATTGGGTCGTTGTTCCGATCCGTGACGCACTGTCTGCTCTCCACAGGGCGCTTCGAGACGGCCGCGCAGCTCGTGAGGGACGCGGCCGGATTCCTCGAACCGGGACTGGGCGAGCCGACGCCGGCGTACCTGTCCGTGTACGGGACGCTGTTCCTGACCGGGGCCATGGCAGCGGCCCGAGCGGAGGATCGAGCGACCACCCAGGAATTCCTCCGGGAAGCCGGGAGTGCAGCCACTCGGCTCGGCACCGATGCCAACCACATGTGGACGGCCTTTGGCCCGACGAACGTGGCGATCCACCGGGTAGCCACGGCCGGCGAGCTGGGTGACATGCAGATCGCGGCAGAGCTCGGGCCCGAGGTGGACACCAGCGGCCTTCCGGTGGAGCGGCGCGTGCGGCACATCCTGGAGGTCGCACGGGCCCTCAGCGCGTGGAACCGTACCGACGAGGCACTCGCCGCAGTGCTGGAAGCCGAGCAGCTCGCGCCCGAACAGGTCAGGCACCACTACATGAGCCGAGATCTCGTCCTCGGCTGGGTCCGCGGCACCCGAGGACGCCCGAGCCAGCCGGTTGCTGACCTGGCGGAGAGGCTGCGGGTGGTGTGAGCTGGTTAGGCTCGTTCGCATGAGCGACAACGAGCACGAGGCGAAGATGGCGCGCCCGAGAATGGCCTCGGGCGCGCTGTTCTTTGACGACCAGGGGCGGGTCATGATGCTTGAGCCGACGTACAAGGACTACCGGGAGATCCCGGGAGGCTATGTCGAGACCGGCGAGTCTCCGCGCCAGGCGTGCATCCGGGAGGTGCGCGAGGAACTGGGCATCGAGCCGGAGATCGGGCGACTCCTCGCGGTGGACTGGGCTCCCAGCCCGACGGAGGGCGACAAGGTCCTCTACATCTTCGATGGCGGAGTCCTGGCCCCAGAGCTGCGGGGACGGATCGAACTGCAGTCATCAGAGATCGGCTCGTACGACTTCCACCCTGCTTCCGCCCTGGCAGACCTCACGATTCCTCGGCTCGCGCGGCGGATCGAGGCTGCCGTCCAAGCCAGGACCACAGGAAATGTGGCCTACCTGGAGCACGGGCGTGAGGCTCAGCGCGCGGCATGACCAGTCAGACCACCGGGGGAACGCCCTGTGGACGAGGCGTGGACGCGGCAAGGCAAAATGCCACCGACTAGCCGTTGCTGTGCAGGCCAGGTGCCTGGCGCTTTGTCCGCGGGCATTGTCTTGAAAACTGTCGTGGCGGCAACGTCACCGTGGGTTCAAATCCCACAGCCTCCGCAGGAAGAAGGCCCCTGACCAGGGAAATCCCGGTCGGGGGCCTTCTCCGTTCCTCGCTGATCTTCCCGCATGCGGTCTGCTTCCCTCGACCGACTGGCTCTGCGTCGTTACGCGCGTAAGGCATAAGGCCGTCCTCCGGATTAGAGGCCGCGAACGTCCGGTTGGGCTGCCGTAGAAGTAAGGATGGCCGATCACCCGAAGCGGTTTGCTGACTGATCCGGGGGTTCGGAATTCCCCACCCGTTTGACCGTCGCCGAGGTGTGCCTTGCCTTCCAGCGGGATCTAGTTGGGACGAGCGGCCGATGTGCGGCCTGACCGAAGGGATCCACTGTGCCCGACTACACCGTGCGTGTCACGATCGACTCGGATTCCATCAAGGAGATGGACAAGTACACCCTTTACGGGTTCAAGGCAGTGAAGACGTCAGGCGATGCCGAGCCTGTCGTGTGGTTCGCGGACAACTCCTACAGCACCAACACCGACATCACTTGGCATACGGAGTATCAGGCGTATGCGTCCCCCTTCGCCCAATCGGGCCCGATCAGCACGTACCACCCGGAGGATATTGAATTGGGGGAGACCTTCAAGGTCGAAGACAAAAAGTGTCTGGGCAGCGTAATCGGGGATCCGGATCCCAAGCAACCCATCACTGTGACCAACAGGGTTCTCTCGACGAAGTTCAGAGTGGGGATCGCCCAGAAGCCTTCGGTGAGAGACGAGTTTCGCCCACTCTGCACATCGACGATGATCGCGGATGGGACAAACGCCTTCATGCCCGTCGAGAGGGTGTTGCTCATTTTCGCAACGAAGGAAATCGACGAGGGTGCTGTCATTACGAAAGCCTTCTCGGCTGGCGTACTGATCGACCTGACCGGCGCCGAAAAGAGGACCGTCAGCTTCAGTACGCAAAACTCGTGGAAGTGGGACGAAAAGGCGAAGTGGGCGAAGAAGATCACGCAGGATGATCCGATCACCCAACACTTGGTCTCGGCGCAGCAGCACAGAATGCTGCTGCACTCGGCTTAGTCGCGTATCCCCGGCGCCACGCTGGCTCTTGGCGTGGCAGTGGCGCCGGGGCTGGGTAGATCTGAAGGAGTGGTGTCGACCATGGCTGAATATGAAGTGACCTTGTTTGTTGACGCTAGTAATGATGGCTCGGGCGCTAAATTACCAAAGCTCTATGGATTCAAGGCGGCAGGCGATAATCATCCGCAGAGTAAGCCACTCGTCTGGTTTCATGCTGAGTATGTAACCAGGACCTCGATCAAGTGGGATACCCGAAGCTGGGTTTATGTCGCCAAGGCTCGCCAAGGCAAGGAGCCTCTCACTTCGTATAGCCCGCGTGAACTGCAGTGCGGGGAGCAGTTTGTAGTTGATTCGGTAAAGGGGTCTGGGCAGGAATTGGCGTACGACGATCCTACGCATATCGCCGTAGTCAATAAAGCAGGGAAGGGGCTCCGGGCTGGTATGGCCGGAGAAGTCTCGGTGGCCGGCACCCCTATGGAGACAATCCCCTACTGCGAGAACCCCCTCGCAAATGAGGCGATGACTACATTCAAACCCGTTGAGAAAGTGATTCTTTTTATCGCTCAATCAAGCGCCGAAGAATCTGAAATTAAGAAGGGGGTTGTCGTTGAAAATGCACTGTCGCCCGGCGTGGTCATTGATGCGGCTATTGCCGATTGGGAAGGGGAGGAAATGAAAGTGCGTTTCAACGAAAAGGAGGGAACCTGGAGTTGGCCTGAAGGGGCGGCGTGGGCGCGCAGCATCGAGAAGGGGGATGACCTCACCAACTTCGTCCATTTCTAGCTTAAGCCGAAAGGGATGCCGCTGGTTCGTGCGGACCGGCTCTCGCTTAAGAGTGGGTGGGCGGTCCGGTGGGGTTATTCGCCGAGGGCCTGGCGCTCTTCGGACTCTTCCTCCTGGGCGTGGAGGTGTTTGAGGGCGGAGCGGGCGGCGGGGGTGTCGTCGCAGGTGGCCCAGAAGGGGTGGGTGACGACGCGTTCGGCGAGGGTGAGTTGGCGGGTGCGCAGCTCGGAGACCTGGGCCTGTTCCTCGTCGGTCCAGCCCGGGGAATCGGGGCGTTCGGTCTCGTGGAAGTGGCCGTTTTCCTTGGTGTGCGTCCAGCCGGGGAGCGGTTCGATCGACCACGGCAGGTGTTGGTAGAGGTCCGCGAGGGCGGACCGGACCTGGTGCAGCTCCAGCTGTGCTTCCCGCAGGTCCTGGGGGAAGTCGTAGGTCTTCTGCTTGTCAGCCACAACGGAAGGATACCGCTCATCCGTTCGATTCCGTGGGGACGGCGCGGGCGCTGTGGGGGGTTTCACCCGGTTGGCGGGTGGGTGTCAGGGCGTTGCTCGTGGGGGTTCGACGCGGGCCAGCCAGGTGGTGAGGAGGGCTTCCAGTTGGGCGGCCTCTTCGGGGTTCAGGTCGTCGAGGAGGGTGCGCTCGTTGTGCATGTGGTCGGTGAAGGCCCGGTCGAACAGGTCGCGGCCGGCTTCGGTCAGGGCGACCACGCGGCCGCGGCCGTCGGTGGCCGAGCGGCGGCGGGTGACCAGGCCGTCGTGTTCGAGTCGGTCGATCCGCTTGGTCATCGCGCCGGTGGTGACCATCGTGTGCGCGGCCAGTTCGCCGGGTGCCCGCTCGTAGGGCTCGCCGGCGCGGCGTAGGGCGGCCAGGACGTCGAACTCGCCCTCGCTCAGGCCGTATCGGCGGTAGACGAGGTAGAGGCGGTCGGTGAGGAGGGCGCCGAGGCGGTGCAGGCGACCGATGACGCCCTGCGGGCTGACGTCGAGGTCGGGGCGTTCGCGGGCCCATTCGGCCTGGATGCGGGAGATGTGGTCGGGGGGTGGGGGTGGCGGGATTTCGGGCATGGGGGGAGCCTATGGCTTCCTTGGAAGGTAGTTTAGCTTCCATGGAAGGTATTTTGCGGTGGGGATTGCTGACGGCCGTCGCGCCGGTGGCGTGGGGCACCAACTACTTCGTGACGCATGAGTTCCTGCCGGACGGCCATCCCCTGTACGGGGCGGCGATCCGGGCGCTGCCCGCCGGTGCGCTGCTGCTGGCGGTGGGTCGGCGGCTGCCGCGGGGCGCGTGGTGGTGGCGGTCGGTGGTGCTCGGCGTGCTCAACATGGGCGGGTTCTTCGCGCTGGTCTACGTGGCGGCGCAGCGGTTGCCGACGAGTCTGGCCTCGGTGGTGATGGCGTTGTCGCCGCTGGTCATGGCGTTGATCGCGTGGGGGCTGGTGGGTGAGCGGCCGCGGGTGGCGCATCTGGCCGGGGCGGCGGTGGGCGCCGGCGGGGTCGGGCTGATGCTGCTGACGGCGTCGGCGGCGGTGGACCCGGTCGGGGTGCTGGCGTCCGTGGGGGCCATGGGGATGTCGTCGCTGGGCTATGTGCTGGCCAAGCGGTGGAGTTCGGGGGACGGCGCCGGGGTGGACGTACTGGCGTCCACGGCCTGGCAGTTGGTGGCGGGTGGGCTGCTGCTGGTGCCGTGCGCGGTGGTGGTGGAAGGGGCGCCGCCGGTGCTCGACGGGCGGGCGTTGCTGGGGTTTGGCTATGTGACGGTGGTGGCGACGGCGGTGGCGTTCGCCGCGTGGTTCGCCGGGTTGCGGCGGCTGCCGGCCGCGACGGTGGGGTTGATCGGGCTGCTCAATCCGGTGACGGGGGTATTGCTGGGGACGGCGCTTTCCGGGGAGGCGCTCGGTGGGCGGGAATGGTGCGGATTGGTGCTGGTGCTGGGTGGGGTGTTTCTGGGGCGGCCGGGAGGCAAGGCCGAAAAGGGCGGGAAGGCGGCGCGGGGGAATGGTGCGCGGGGGCGTGTGGGGGTCGGCGGGGAGAAATAGCTGGCAGGGAGGGTGGGGGGCGGTGAGGGTGGGGGGATGGAGCGTTCTTTTGAGGAACTGGTGGCGGAGGCCGCTGAGGTGTCGGTGGCGGGCTGGGACTTTTCCTGGTTGGCCGGGCGGGCCACCGAGCAGCGGCCTTCGTGGGGGTATCAGCGGTTGATGGGGGAGCGGCTGGCGCGGGCGTCGGCGGCGCTGGACATCCAGACCGGGGGCGGTGAGGTGCTCGCCGGCGCGGGGGTGTTTCCGCCGGTCATGGCGGCCACGGAGTCCTGGCCGCCGAACGTCGCCAAGGCGACCGCGCTGCTGCATCCGCGGGGTGCGGTGGTGGTGGCGGACGCGGACGAACCGCCTCTGCCGTTCGGTGACGCGGCGTTCGACCTGGTGACCAGCCGGCATCCGGTGACGGTGTGGTGGGAGGAAATCGACCGGGTATTGCGGCCGGGCGGCAGGTATCTCTCCCAACAGGTCGGTCCGGCCAGTGTGTTCGAGTTGGTGGAGTATTTCCTGGGGCCGCAGCCGGCGGAAGTGCGGCGGGCCCGGCATCCCGAGGACGCGCGGCGGGCGGCGGAAGCGGTGGGCTGGGAAGTCGTCGATCTGCGGCACGAAACGCTGCGGACCGAATTCTTCGACATCGGGGCCGTCGTCTATTTCCTGCGGAAAGTGGTGTGGATGGTGCCGGGATTCACCGTGGAGCAATACCGGGAGCAGCTGCGGGAGTTGGACCGGCTGATCCGCCGCGAGGGGGCGTTCGTGGCGCATACGACGCGGTTCCTGATCGAGGCGCGGAAGCCGGTCGGGTAGCGGCGCGGGTGGTCCCGGGGCCGTCCGCCCCGGGCGCTCAGCGGTGGGCCGCCGAGGCGAGGGTGGCGCGGGCCTCGGTCTCCGGGAGGCCGGTGTGGCGGGCCGCGGCGACCAGGCGTTCGGCGAGTTCTGCCCCGAGTCCGGATTCGTAGGCGCGGCAGGCGGCCCAGAAGAGGCGGGTGTTGCGCTGGCCCCGGGGGGCGGCGCGGACGAAGCGGAGGAGGGCGGCGGCGGGCTGCTGGGGGCGGGCGTGCGGGTCCGCGTACGGGGACGGGTGCGGGCGGCCGGGCGGGGTGCCGAGCGGGGGCAGTAGGAGCGTCAGCAGGGCGTGCGGGGCCGGGGCGGGGCGGCGGGGCGCGTCCGGCGCGAGGACGTACCGGCCGTGGGTGGTGAGGGAGCCGGGGCCGACCAGATAGCCGCCCGCGCCGCGGACGTCGACGCCCGGGGCGAGCCGGCCGGCGGAGTTGGGGACGGGCGGCGCCGGCGGGCCGGTGAACCACAGGTGGCGGCCGCCGCTGGGGGTCAGGACGGTGACCGTCGGGGGGAGCGGGAAGCCGTGCGCCTCGGCGATGAGGCGGAGGGCGGTGCGGCCGTCGGCGCCGTGCTTGGTGTCGAGGTCGAGGCCGATGAGGTGGTGTGGGGCCCGGCCGCAGGCGATGCCGTAGCCGGTGGCCCACGGGGCGGCGGCGAACATCCGGCGGATCGCGAGCGGGTCGGTGGCGGCGTCGTGGACGCCGTGGCCGAGGCGGCCGCAGGCGCCGTGGCAGGGCGGGGCGGCGAGGTCATCGCGGGTATCGGGCGCGCCGTGGTCGTGGTGCGGGGACCGCAGGGCGGGGAGTTTGCCGCGGGTCAGCGGGATGACGGGGTAGCCGCGCTCGGCGGCGAGGAGGGCGTGGGCGAGGGCGGTGTGGTGGGCGTCCGCCGGGGCGAGGGCGGGGGCCGGGGTCGGGGAGGTGTGGGGCGCCGTCCGGAGGGCCGGGCGGGGGTCGGGCCGGAGGTCGGCGGGGGCTGCGGGCGGGAGCGTGGCCGCCGCCGGGTGTGCGGTGGGCGGTGCGATATGGCGTCGGGGCGTGGCCATGGCTCTATTTTCGTACGAATGTTCGATGAAGGGAAGGGGGATGGGGTGGGCGTGCGGCGAAGATCACGTATGCGCCGGGTCTGTTGGGGCGCCGGGTGACGGGTGGTTCTCAAGGGGCGACTGGGCCGTAGTGGATCACTGCGGCGCGCGGGGGTGGCGCGGGGGCGCGAGTGGGGGCGTCGGGGTTTACCCGGGGTTCCTCATGCTTGCGGGGGAATCGGTCGTTCGCTGCGGGTTCGCTGCGGATCGGTGGGCAATCCTGAGGTCGCGACGTCGAGGCAGGTACCGCGGTGGTCGGCCAACTACCCGGTGGACACATGGAGTTAGCGCTTTACGGACCGGCCGGGACCGGTCGTCCGGAGCGGGGGACCAGGAGGAAGGGGACCCCGTCCGGGGGAGGGTCCCGCAGGCCGGGCCCCTTTATCGGATTTATCGGATCCATCAGGTCAGAAGCTAGAAGTTTGCCTTCCGTAGGAGGAAGACATGGCAAGCACCCGTACCGCCCGTGTCATCGCTGTCGCTCTCGCACTGCCCTTCGCGGCGGCGCTCTGCGCCGGTGTGGCGCAGGCCGACAACGGCGGCTTTGCGAACAACGGGTCGAGCTCGGCCGCCACGAGCCAGATGGGCACCGGCGTCGGTCACGACAACCACGGCAACTCCACGACCGGTCAGCAGGTGGCCAACGGCGCCGGCGCGTCGAACCAGAACAACACCGCCAGCGTGAACGGCCACGGCTTCACCGTGATCGACCAGGACAACGCCAACGTCGACTTCAACCAGATCTGGTGAGCCGGTCCGCCGCACTCGGGTGCGGCGGTTGACCGGCGGGTGATACGAGGCGCCGCGCGGCGGGCCAGTGAGCCGCTCTGGGGTTCGCCGCGCGGACCTTGACAGCGAGCGGGTTTCTGACGGACAGTCAGAAACCCGCTCGCTCGTTCGTACGGCCGTCACCCGAAGGAAGGCCCGCCGACGTGCACCTCGCCCCCACCGCGCGCCAACAGCGACTGCGCGCCGAACTCCGCGCCTACTTCCGTGACCTGCTGCCGGACGGGCCGGTCGCGGACCCGGTGGCCCAGCGCACGGTGCTCCGCCGGATCGGCGCCGACGGCCTCCTGGGCCTGGGCTGGCCGACCGCGTACGGAGGGCAGGGGCGCGGGCCCGACGAGCAGTTCGTCTTCTTCGACGAGGCGTACCGCGCGGGCGCCCCGGTCTCGATGGTCACGCTGAACACCGTCGGCCCGACGCTGATGAAGTACGGGACGCCGCGCCAGAAGGACTTCTTCCTGCCGCGCATCCTCAAGGGCGAACTGGTCTTCGCGATCGGTTACACGGAGCCCGAGGCCGGCACGGATCTGGCGTCGCTACGGACGCGAGCGGTGCGGGCGGCGGGAGCGGGGGACGGGGAGGGCGTCGGCGCCCCGGGTGGTGACGGGTCCGGCGCTGGCCCCAAGGGGGCGGTCGGTGGCCCCAAGGGGTCGGTCGGTGGCCCCGAGGGTCCCGACTGGTTGATCCACGGCAGCAAGAGCTTCACCAGCAACGCCCACCAGGCCGACTGGATCTGGCTCGCCTGCCGCACCGACCCGGACGCCCCCCGGCACCGCGGCATCTCGATCATCCTCGTGCCGACCGATGCACCCGGCTTCTCCTGGTCCCCCATCGAGACGGTCGGCGGGCTGATGACCACCGCCACCTACTACGACGGGGTGCGCGTCCCGTACGGGAACCTCGTCGGGGCGGAGAACGCCGGCTGGGGGCTGATCACCAATCAACTCAACCACGAACGGGTCGCGTTGGCGGCCATCGGGATGCAGGCCGAGGACGCCTACGAGGCCGCGCTGGCCCATGCCGGCAGGCCGGACCCGCAGACCGGGGAGCGGCCCGCCGACCGGGCCTGGGTGCGGTCCCGGCTCGCCGAGGCGCACGCCCGGCTGGCCGCCACCCGGCTGCTCAACTGGCGGCTGGTCGGCGACGTCGGCGCCGGGACGCTGAGCCCCGGGGACGCCAGCGGGGTCAAGTTCGCCGGTACCGAGAGCACGGTCGAGGTCTACCGGATGTGCCAGGAGGTGGTCGGCGACACCGCGCTCATCCGGGCCGGCTCGCCGGGCGCCTACGGGGACGGCGAGTTGGAGCGGATGAACCGCGCCGCACAGATCAACACCTTCGGGGGCGGGGTCGGCGAGGTGCAGCGGGAGATCGTGGCCACGATGCGACTGGGCATGCGGAAGGGGCGGCGGCGGTGAGTGGGGACGAGGAGACCCCGGTGCGGGACGGTGCGGGGGCGGACGCCTCGTACGAGCGGGCGCTGAAGGCGTACGAAGGGCGGTCGGCGGCGACCGGGGGGGTGGGGAAGGACCCGGTCAACGAGGCGATGATCCGGCACTGGTGCGAGGCGATGGGCGATGCCCACCCCGCCTACCGGGGGCCGGGCGGCGTCGCCCCGCCGACCATGCTCCAGGCGTGGACGATGGGCGGGCTCTCCGGTCACCAGGGCCGCAGCGGCGCCCACGACGAGCTGTTCGCCCTGCTCGACGGCGCGGGCTACACCGCGGTCGTCGCCACCGACTGCGAGCAGGAGTACCTGCGACCGCTGCGCCCCGGGGACGTGATCACCTTCGACGCGGTGATCGAGTCGGTCTCGGCGTGTAAGACCACCAAGCTGGGCACCGGGCACTTCGTCACCACGCGGATGGACATCCGGGCGAACGGGGAGGCGGCCGGGACGCACCGCTTCCGGATCCTCAAGTACGCGCCGGCGGCGCGCCGCGGCTCCAAGGGGCGGGGCCCCGACGGGTCGTCCCGGGGGAAGCGGCCCCGGCCGGTCATCAACCGGGACAACGCCGGGTTCTGGGACGGGGTGGCCGACCACAAGCTGCTGATCCAGCGCTGCGGCGGCTGCGGCACGCTGCGCTTCCCCTGGCTGCCCGGGTGCAACGGCTGCGGTGCGGCGGAGTGGGACACCGTCGAGGCGAGTGGCGCGGGGACGGTCTATTCGTACGTGGTGATGCACCACCCGCCCTTCCCGGCCTTCACCGCGCCCGAGGGGCCGGCCGGCGCGGCGGGGCCGTACGCGGTCGGGCTGATCGAGCTGGCGGAGGGGGTGCGGATGGTCAGCAACGTCGTGGGGGTGCCGTACGACCGGGTGCGGATCGGGATGCCGGTGCGGCTGGAATTCCTGCGGGTGGATACGGAGTTGGTGCTTCCGGTCTTCCGGGCCGGGGCGGACGCGGACGCGGCGGCCGGGGCGGAGCCGGCGGCCGGGGCGGCGGGCGCGGGAGGCGAGGGCTGACGTGGACTTCACGCCTACGGACGAGCAACGGGCCGCGGGCCACCTGGCGGCGGAGATCTTCGGCGACCTGTCCACACCGGAGCGGCTGGCCGCCCTGGGCACGTCCGCCGACGCCGACCTGTGGAAGGCCCTGTGCGCGGCCGGACTGCCGGGCGCGGTGGAGGAGGCCGGGCTGCTGGGCCTGGTGCTGATGGCGGAGGAGCAGGGGCGGACGACCGCCCAGGTGCCGTTCGCGGCCAGTTGCGCGTACGGGCTGCTGGCCGTCGGCGCGCACGGGAGCGCGGCGCAGCGGGCGCGGCTGCTGCCGGGGCTGCGGGACGGGACGGAGGTGGCGACCGGGGCGTTCGCGCGGGCGGCGGGGGCCGGCGGGCCGCGGCCGGTCGCCGCCGGACCGCCGGCGGACTCCGGGCGGGCCCGGCTGACCGGGACCGTACCCGTCGTCCCCTGGCTGTGCGAGGCCACGGTGCTGCTGGTCCCGGACGCGGAACGCCGACTGTGGCTCGTCCGGGCCGACGAGTCCGGCGTCGGCGTCGAGCCGGTGGCGACGACCGCGCCCTGGTCCGCGGGCCGGTTGACGCTGGAGGGAGCCGCGGCCGAGCCGCTCGGCGGTCCGGGCGCGCACCACCCCCACGGCGCCCACGACGAGGTGCTCGCCGTCGCCCGGACCGCCTTCGCCGGGCTCCAGGCGGGCGTGTGCGCGGGCGCGCTGGCCCGGGCGGTGGCGCACACCACCACCCGTGAGCAGTTCGGCCGCCCGCTCGCCACGAACCAGGGGGTCCAACTGCGGGCCGCCGAGGCGTACATGGACACCGAGGCGATCCGGGTCACCGCCTACGAGGCGGCCTGGCGCCTGGACGCCGGCCTGGACGCCGTGACGCATGCGCTGACCGCCGCCTGGTGGGCCGCCGAGGCCGGTAAACGGGTGGTGCACACCGGCCAGCACCTGCACGGCGGCATCGGCGCCGACCTCGACCACCCCGTGCACCGGCACTTCCTCTGGGGCCGGCAGCTCGACGCCTATCTGGGCGCCGGCGCCGAACTCCTCGAAGAACTGGGCGCGTTGCTGACCAAGGAGCCGCAGGCATGACCACCGACGCCGCCCGGGACGCGGACCGGGCCACCGCACCCCACCCGGGCCTGGAACTCCCGCCCCTCACGCTCCCCGTCACCCGCACCCTGATCGTCTCCGGGGCGCTGGCCTCGCGCGACTACCAGGACGTGCACCACGACGCCGAGGCGGCCCGGGAGAAGGGCTCCCCGGACATCTTCATGAACATCCTCACCACCAACGGCCTCGTCGGCCGCTACCTCACCGACCACTTCGGCCCGCGGTGCGTCCTGCGCAAGGTCGCGATCCGCCTCGGCGCGCCCAACTACCCGGGAGACACCATGGTGTTGCGGGGCACCGTCACCGCCGTCGACGGGGAGACGGTCCAGGTGCACGTCGTGGGGGCGAACGGCCTCGGCAACCACGTCACCGGCACCGTCACGGTCCAGCTGGAGGCGGGCGCCCGATGACCCGTCACCGCCCCGACTCCCTCGGCGGCCGGGCCGCCGTCGTCGGCATCGGCGCCACCGAGTTCTCCAAGGACTCCGGGCGCAGCGAACTCACACTCGCCGTCGAGGCCGTGCACACCGCCCTGGCCGACGCCGGACTCACCCCGGACGACGTGGACGGCCTGGTCACCTTCACCATGGACACCAATCCGGAGATCACCGTCGCCCAGGCGGCCGGCATCGGCGAGCTGACGTTCTTCTCCCGCGTCCACTACGGGGGCGGCGCGGCCTGCGCGACCGTCCAGCAGGCGGCCCTCGCGGTCGCCAGCGGGCTCGCCGACGTCGTGGTCTGCTACCGCGCGTTCAACGAACGGTCCGGCCGTCGTTTCGGCGCCGGCGTGCAGCAGCGCGAACCGTCCGCCGAGGGCACCGCACTCGGCTGGAACCTCCCCTTCGGCCTGCTCACCCCGGCCTCCTGGGTCGCCATGGCCGCCCAGCGCTACCTGCACACCTACGGTCTGACCCCGGACGCCTTCGGCCACGTCGCGGTCACCGACCGCCGGCACGCCGCCCGCAACCCGGCCGCGTACTTCTACGACCGGCCGATCACGCTGGCCGACCACGCCGCGTCCCGCTGGATCGTCGAACCGCTGCGGCTGCTGGACTGCTGCCAGGAGACCGACGGCGCGCAGGCGCTGGTGGTGACCTCCGTCGAGCGGGCCCGCGACCTGCCGCAGCCGCCCGCGCTGATCACCGCCGCGGCCCAGGGCGCCGGGCGCGCGCAGGAGCAGATGACCAGCTTCTACCGCGACGACCTCACCGGCCTCCCCGAGATGAACGTCGTCGCCCGCCAGCTGTGGCGCACCGCCGGCCTCACCCCGGCCGAGATCGACGTCGCCATCCTCTACGACCACTTCACGCCCTTCGTCCTCATGCAGCTGGAGGAGTTCGGTTTCTGCGGCCGCGGTGAGGCCGCCGACTTCGTGGCCGCCGACGCCCTCCCCCTGAACACCCACGGCGGCCAGCTCGGCGAGGCGTACCTGCACGGTATGAACGGCATCGCCGAGGGGGTGCGCCAGCTCCGCGGCAGCAGCGCCAATCAGGCCGGCACCCCCGACCACGTCCTGGTCACCGCGGGCACCGGCGTGCCCACGTCGGGATTGGTACTGGGGCGGGCGGGGTAGCCCAGCGGGCGTCGGCGACCGCCCCGCCCCTAGGGGAGCGCCCGGCGCGCTCCCCCCTGAGGAGGTCCGGCAGGCCCCACCCCTACAACTTGAGACGGACTCCGCTTCGGCACCTTGGGGCGACGCCTGCGCCCCGCTCCCGCTTCTAGCGTGGAACACATGACCACGTCAGTGTGCACAAGCGCCTCGATGCCTGCGACGTTCCCGTCGTTCGCGTCCTACGTACGGGCCCGGGGGCCGGTCCTGCTGCGTGCCGCGCGGTCCCTGTCCTCGAACCCGAACGACGCCGAGGACCTCCTCCAGACCGCGCTCACCAAGACGTACGTGGCCTGGGAGCGCATCGAGGACCACCGGGCGCTGGACGGCTACGTCCGGCGGGCGCTGATCAACACCCGCACCTCCCAGTGGCGCAAGCGCAAGGTCGAGGAGTTCGCCTGCGACGAGCTGCCCGAGCCGGACCCGGTCCCCGCGCCGGACCCGGCCGAGCTCCAGGGGCTGCGCGACGCGATGTGGCGGGCGATCATGCGGCTGCCGGCGCGGCAGCGCGCGATGGTCGTCCTCAGGTATTACGAGGACCTCAGCGAGGCCCAGACCGCCGAGGTCATGGAGGTCTCGATCGGCACGGTCAAGAGCGCGGTCTCGCGCGCCCTGGCCAAACTCCGGGAGGACCAGGAGCTGGCGGACCTGGGCCTGAGCCGCATCGCCGCCTAGCTAGGGCCTGTCCGGTGGATCAGGGTCGGAAGGGGCCCCAGGGCCGGGGCCCTGGGTCGTTCAACCGGCGTTCTTGAAGGCGGAGTTGAGGACGGCCATCACGTAGGGGCGTTCGGAGGCGGTGCCGGTGGGGTTGAGGGAGTAGGCCACGCGGCGTGTCAGATCGCGGGTGGCGAAGAGGCCGTTGGTCCACCCGGGCAGGGAGCCGGTCTTGCCCCAGACGGTGACGCCGTTGTCGAGGGTGACGCGCCCCATGCCCGTCAGGCGCGCCCTACACCTCGCGGCCGGCCATCAGCCGCTCCACCGAGTCCTCCAGGGCGGCGATGCGGTCGGCGAGGCCGGCGGACTCGGCGTCCCGGGCGTCGCGGAGGAGCAGTTCGATCTGGACGAGGCGGCTGGCGATGTCCGACAGGCGGGCCTCGTCGCCGGCCGTGGGCGTCGCGGTGGTCTCCGGCTTGGGGGGCCCGGACCGGTGGGGCTCGCCCTCGCCGACTTCGGGGCGACGGGGTTCGGTGGACGTCGGCCCCTCACCGCTACCGGTCAGCAGACGTTTCAACTGGTCTGCCTGGGAGGTGAGTTGGTGGTTCTTGCGGTACAGGTCGAGGAAGACGTTGACCTTGGTGCGCAGCAGCCAGGGGTCGAAGGGCTTGATGAGGAAGTCGGCGGCGCCGACCGTGTAGCCGCGGTAGGCGTAGTTGGGGTCCACCGAGGCGCCGGTCAGCAGGATGATCGGGACGTCCTTCGTCTGGTCCAGGCCCTTGATGTTGGCCGCCGTCTCGAAGCCGTTCATGCCGGGCATCAGGACGTCGATGAGGACGACCGCGAACTCCTCGCGGAGCATGGCCTTCAGGGCCTCCTCGCCGGAGCGGGCGCGGACGACCTTCGGGGTCAGCGAGCTGAGGACCGCTTCGAGGGCGACCAGGTTCTCCTCCATGTCGTCGACGATGAGGATGGGCGCGGTGTCGGGTGGGGGCGGGGTCATGGCTGCGGCCCTTCCGTTCCGTCGTCGGGGGTGTCGTTCGGCGGGTGAGCCGTTGGGTCGGCCGGCGTTGGGTCGGCCGGTGTGGAGTCGGCCACCGCTTTGGCGGGCGGGTCCAGCAGTCCGCAGATGACCGACAGCAGGCGGTCCACGTCGACCGGTTTGGGGATGTAGTCGTCGGCGCCGCTCTCGATGGCCTTCTCCCGGTCGCCAGGCATCGCTTTGGCGGTCAGGGCGACGATCGGGAGGTCGGCGAAGCGGGGGGTGCGGCGGATGGCCCGGATCATTTCGTAGCCGTCCATCTCCGGCATCATGATGTCCATCAGGACGAGGGAGACGTCCGGGGTCTGGTCGAGGACCTCCAGGCCCTCGCGGCCGTTCTCGGCGTATTTGACGTTGATGCCCACCCGGCCGAGGACGTGGGTGAGTGCGAAGACGTTGCGGATGTCGTCGTCGACGATGAGGATCCGGCGCTTGGCGAGGACCCGTCCGGGCCGGCCGCTGAGCCAGTCCTTGAGGCGGGTGGCCTCGGGCCAGGTCACGTCGCCGCTCTCCCCGGGGCGGATCGCCGCGTGGGCGCCAAGACCATCCTGACCAGGGAAGATATCGCCCGGGGCGGGAGTGGCGGTGACCGGTGGGGCGGTGAGCTGTTCGGCCAGGACCGGGCGGGCGGTGTGGGTGGGCCGGGCCGCGGACGCGGTGTTCGCGGGGGTCGGCGGACCGATGGCCGCGGCGGCGGGCCCGTCGGCTTCCGAGGGGAAGAGGACGGGGGCCCGGCCGCCGGCGCCCGAGGTGGTGCTGGTGGCCGGTGTCGTGGACGGCCCGGTGTAACGGGCGGGGACGTAGAGGGTGAAGGTGGAGCCGACGTCGACCTGGCTCTCGGCCTTGATGCGGCCGCCGAGCAGCGCGGCCATGTCGCGGCTGATGGAGAGGCCGAGGCCGGTGCCGCCGTATTTGCGGTTGGTGGTGCCGTCGGACTGCTGGAACGCCTCGAAGATCCCGTCGAGTTTCTCCAGGGGGATGCCGATGCCGGTGTCTTTGACGGACATCGCGAGGACGGCTTCCGCGGTGCGGAGGGACACCTCCTCGAACTGGCTGCACTGGTGGTCGGGGACCCGTTCCACGATGAGTTCCACGCCGCCGGTGGAGGTGAACTTCACCGCGTTGGAGAGGAGGTTGCGGAGGATCTGCTGGAGGCGTTGTTCGTCGGAGAAGAGTTCCGCGGGGACGTCGTCGCCGACCCGGACGTCGAAGCTCAGGCCGCGGTCGACGGTGAGCGGGCGGAAGGTGGCCCGTACGTAGTCGAGGAGTTTCTTCAGCGGCAGGGCCTTGGGGTGGACGTCCATCCGGCCGGCCTCGATCTTCGACAGGTCGAGGATGTCGTTGATGAGTTGCAGCAGGTCGGATCCGGCGCGGTGGATGGTGACGGCGAATTCCACTTCCTGGGGGCTGAGATGGCCTTCGGAGTTGTCGGCGAGGAGGCGGGAGAGGACGAGGAGCGAGTTGAGGGGGGTGCGCAGCTCGTGCGACATGTTGGCCAGGAATTCGGATTTGTATTGGGAGGAGGTGGCGAGGAGTGCGGCCTTTTCCTCCAGTTCGGCGTTGGTGAGTTGGAGTTCGTCGGAGCGTTGGCGGAGTTCGACGGTCAGGCGCTGGGATTCCGAAAGGAGGGATTCGGTACGGGAGTTGGCGATGATGGTGTTGATGGAGACGCCGATGGTGTTCACGAACTGGTCGATGAAGGCGAGGTGGACATCGCTGAAGCGGCTGAACGAGGCCAGCTCGATCACGCCGAGGACGTGGTCCTCGAAGAGGATCGGCAGGATGACGACGCTGGCGGGGGCCGCGGCGCCGAGTCCGGAGCTGATGGTGAGGTAGTCGGTGGGGACGGCCTCGACGAGGATGCGTTTCTTCTCCGTCGCGGCCTGGGTGATCAGGCCCCAGCCGGGTCTGCCCATCCGCAGCCGGGGCAGGCTGCTGCGGCCTTCGGCGCGGCCGGTGCCGTAGCCGGCGATCAGTTCCAGGCCCTCGCCCGGTGCGGCGCCCGCCTCGGCCAGGAAGAACGCGCCGAACTGGGCGTTCACCAGCGGGGTCAGCTCGCGCAGGATCAGGTCGGCGACCTCGACCAGGTCGCGGTGGCCCTGCATCAGGCCGGCGATGCGGGTCAGGTTGGACTCCAGCCAGTCCTTGGCGCGGGTGGTCTCGCGGAGGTTGGCGACCATGAGGTTGATGTTGTTCTTCAGGGCGGCGACCTCGCCCTGGGCGTCCACGGTGATCGAGCCGGACATGTCGCCCTGGGTGACCGCGCTGGTCACCGCGGCGATCGCCCGGACCTGCGTGGTGAGGTTGAGGGCGAGCTCGTTGACGCTGGTGGTGAGCTGCTTCCAGGTGCCGTAGACGCCCTCGACCCGGGCCTGGCCGCCGAGTTGGCCCTCGCTGCCGACCTCGCGGGCCACCCGGGTCACCTCGGAGGCGAACGAGGAGAGGGTGTCGACCATGGTGTTGATCGTCGTCTTGAGTTCCAGGATCTCGCCGCGGGCGTCGACGTCGATCTTCTTGGAGAGGTTGCCGCGGGCCACCGACGTCGCCACCTCGGCGATGTTGCGGACCTGGGAGGTCAGGTTGTCCGCCATGGAGTTGACGTTGTCGGTGAGGTTCTTCCAGACGCCGGAGACGCCGTGCACCTGGGCGCGACCGCCGAGCCGGCCCTCGGTGCCGACCTCGCGGGCCACCCGGGTGACCTCGTCGGCGAACGCCCGGAGCTGCTTGACCATGGTGTTCACGGTGTCCTTGAGCTCCAGGATCTCGCCGCGGGCGTCCACGTCGATCTTCTTGGTGAGGTCGCCGTTGGCGACGGCGGTGGTCACCTGGGCGATGTTGCGGACCTGCGAGGTGAGGTTCAGGGCCATGAAGTTGACGTTGTCGGTGAGCTCCTTCCAGACCCCGGAGACGCCCCGGACCTGCGCCTGACCGCCGAGGTTGCCCTCGGTGCCGACCTCGCGCGCGACCCGGGTGACCTCGTCGGCGAAGGCGGAGAGCTGGTCGACCATGGTGTTGATCGTCGACTTGAGCTCCAGGATCTCGCCCTTCGCCTCGACGGTGATCTTCTTGCCGAGGTCGCCCTCGGCGACGGCGGTGGCGACCAGGGCGATGTTGCGGACCTGCGTGGTGAGGTTGTCCGCCATGAAGTTGACGCTCTCGGTGAGGTCCTTCCAGACGCCGGAGACGCCGCGGACCTGGGCCCGGCCGCCGAGCTGGCCTTCGGTGCCGACTTCCCGGGCGACGCGGGTGACCTCGTCGGCGAAGGCGGAGAGCTGGTCGACCATGGTGTTGATGGTCGACTTGAGTTCCAGGATCTCGCCGCGGGCGTCCACGGTGATCTTCTGGCTGAGGTCGCCGTTGGCGACGGCGGTGGTCACCTGGGCGATGTTGCGGACCTGCCAGGTCAGGTTGGACGCCATGAGGTTGACGTTGTCGGTGAGGTCCTTCCAGACGCCGGAGACGCCGCGGACCTGGGCCCGGCCGCCGAGCTGGCCTTCGGTGCCGACCTCGCGGGCGACCCGGGTGACCTCGTCGGCGAACGCCCGCAGCTGGTCGACCATGGTGTTGACGGTGAGCTTGAGCTCCAGCAGCTCGCCGGTGGCCTCGACCGTCACCTGCTGAGTGAGGTCGCCGCCGGCCACCGCCGTGGTCACCACCGCGATGTCCCGGACCTGCGCGGTCAGCCGGGCCGCCATGGTGTTGACCGCCTCGGTCACGTTCAGCCAGTTGCCGGAGAGGCCCTGCACCTTGGCCCGGCCGCCGAGCCGGCCCTCGGTGCCGACCTCGCGGGCGACCCGGGTGACCTCGCCGGTGAACAGCGAGAGCTGGTCGACCACGCGGTTGACGCAGCTGGCCAGGCGGCGCAGGTCGCCGCGGAGCTGGCGGCTGCCGTCGTGCAGGTCGACGTGGCGGGTCAGGTCGCCGTCGGCGACCGAGTCCAGCACCCGGGTGGCCTTGGCGACCGGGGTGACCACCGCTTCCAGGACCGCGTTGGCGGCCTCGACGTTGGTGGTCCAGCCGCCCTGGCCGGGGCTGGCGCTGATCCGCTCGTCCAGTCGGCCCTGGCGGATGACCTCGCGGCGCAGTCGCTGGAGTTCGGTGGCCAGGTGGGCGTTGCGGGCGACGATCTGGGCGAAGACGTCGGTCATGCCGGCCAGCACGCCGTCGGCCGGCGGGTCGCCCGGGGCGAGCTCGGTGCGGGCGGTGAAGTCGCCGTCCCGTAGGGCGTTCATGGCGGCCAGGAGGGGGCGCAGCTCGCTGGTGCGCACCCACTGGCCGTCGGGGCGGGCGTCCGGGGGTGACGCCGCGGACTCTGGCCGGGTCGGGTCGGGCGCCATGGCACACCATCCCCCCAGTGATCGAGACCGAACGTGAACCGGACGGGGGCCGGGCCGGCCGGCTGGTGCAGAGCCCTCCGGCTCGTCCCGGGGCGGTCCGGAGCCGTCCCGGAGCCGTCCCGGCGCGGTCCCGAAGACGGTCCGGAACTGATCGAATTTGGCAGATATGTCATAGTATAAAGCGCCCGTAATGAGTTGCTTTCCAGATTCATCAGGGGGCGCAGTGACCTCGCTGTCCCCGCGGACGACGGCCCCGCAAGAGACCGAAACGGTGTCCCGCACCGGACTGCCGGCGAACCAGCTGGCCGCCGCCGGGGCCCGCAGGTTCGTGCGCACCCTGCTGACCGAACGGGCGGCCGCCCGTGCCGCCGTCCCCGGCGCGGCGGCGATCAGCCAGGAGTTCATCGACCAGGCCGTCCTCCTGGTCAGCGAACTGGTCACCAACGCCGTGATGTACGCGGGGACCGACATCGACGTCACCTGCCGGCTGGAGTACGGGCGCAAGTCGGCGGCGGGCCGCGGCCACGGCCCGGCGGCGGCTCGCGGTGACGGTCCCGGCGGCGCTACCGGGCCGCCCGGCCCGGCCACCGTCGCCGTCGTCCTGGAGGTCTCCGACCGCCATCCCTCGCGCGTGGTGCGCGGCGGGGTGGACGCCCGTAGTGGCGAGCCCGGCTACGGCCTCCAGCTGGTCAGCGCGCTCGCCGAGTCCTGGGGGGTGACCTACCGCAAGTCCACCAAGACGGTCTGGTTCCGCCTGGAGGCCACCGTGGGCGAGACGGAGGCCGCGCAGGCTGGCCCGGCCCGGCGTCCGCACGGCGCCGCGACCCCGGTCCGGGTGCCGCACGGGCACGACGGCCCGCCGCACGGCAACGCCGCCGAGTGGGTCGACCGCGGCGGCCCCTCGTTCCTCGCCGAGACCAGCGAACTGCTGGCCGGCCAGCTCGACCAGGACATGGTCACCGCGCTCGCCGCCCAGCTGCTGGTGCCCCGCCTCGCCGACTGGTGCGCGATCTGGCTGAGCGTCGAGGGGGGCGGGATGGCGCTCTCCCGGGTCTGGCACGTAGACGAGCGACGGATCGGGCCGCTCCGCACCGACCTGGAGCGCGACCCGCCGACCGACGTCGCCGGGCCCGGCGGCACCCCCTGGCCCTGGCCGGAATACGCCGGTGCGTCCTCGTCAGGCGGGTCGGCATTGGCCTTTCCCCTTGTGGCCCGCGGCGAACTCCAGGGCCTCCTGCTGCTGGGCCGGGCGGGCAAGCTGAAGATGACCGACACCGTTGTCCGCATGGTGGAGGACGTCGCCCGCCGGGTCGCCCAGGCCGTCCACACCGCCCGTCAGTACACCCGGCAGACCACCATCAGCCTGGCCCTCCAGCGCCGCCAGCTACCCGCCTCGCTGGCCAGCATCCCCAGCGTGGACACCGCGATCGTCTACGAGCCGCACGGTGAGGGGCAGACCGTCGGCGGCGACTTCTACGACGTCTTCCCCATGGGCGACCGTCGCTGGTGCTTCCTCCTGGGGGACGTGCAGGGTAAGGACCCCGAGGCGATGTCGGTGACCGGACTGGCCCGCCATCTGGTGCGTCTGCTGGCTCGTGAGGGCCACGGCGTCGAATCGGTCCTCGGGCGACTGAATCTGGCCATGGCCGAGGAGAGCGCGGAGGCGGTGGAACAAGGCGGCGAGCGGGCCGAATCCCGCTTCCTGAGCCTGCTCTACGGCGAACTGACCGTCGATCCCGGCGCCCCCGGGGCCCGTTGCACGGTCGCCAGCGCCGGACACCCACCCCCGCTCCACATGTTCGCCGACGGCGTCGTGGAGCCGGCCTCCGACCCGCAGATGCTGCTGGGCATCGACGAGGGCACCGAGTACCACTCCAGCACCTTCGTCCTCGCGTCCGGCGAGACGCTGCTCTGCGTCACCGACGGGGTCACCGAACGCCGTTGCGGCAACTGGCAGTTGGACGACAACGACGGCCTGGTCGAGGTGTTGCGGGACGGCCTCGGCCTGGGCGCCAAGGCCCTGGCGGAGCACGTCCGCCGGGCCGCCCACGACTTCGGCACCGGCCCGGTGGAGGACGACCTCTCGGTCCTCGTCCTCCAGGCGGTGACACCGAAGCGGGACCTGCTGCGGTGACCGCGTGGTCAGGGAGCGGAGGGCCCGCCGATGCCGTAGTGGCCGAAAAGGTCGCGCAGGGCCGCGGCGTACGCGGAGTGCGGGCCGAGACCGACGGTCGCGCGGCGGGCGTCGAGGTCTTCGGGGTCGGCCACCTCCCACAGTTGGTATCCGTGGCCGTCGCGCAGGTCCCGGTACTGCGTGCCGTACAGCTGTGGCTTTCCCTGCCGCATGAGGACACGGTCGGTGAGCAGGGCCAGTTGTTGCCGCGTGGCCTCCCCTTGCTCGACGGCGGAGGCGAGCAGGTCGAGGGAGCGCAACTGGAGGTCGAGTTCCGCGTGTTGGACGATGAGCCAGGCGGCGTTGGCGGCCTCCGTCCCGACGAGGGAATGTCCCGGCCACCCGTGCGCGCCGATGATCCGCCGGAGCGCCGCCGCGTTCTCGGCGTCGAGGGCCCGCATCCGTGCGAAGTCGGGCGGGACCTGGTTGCCGTCCTCCCGGACGCCGCGGGCGTGCTGGTCGGCGGCCATGCGGCGCAGTAACTCAGCTGCCAGGGCGGGCTGTTGCGGCTGGGCGGGGAAGGCCATGGGTGGTTCTCTCTCGGTGTGGTCCGCTGATGGACGAGAGCGGCGCCCCGAACGTCTGTCGCGGGAGGCCGGACGAGGCATGCCGACGCGGTCGACCGCGTCGAGGAGCGGGGATCAGAGGTGGCGTTCGCGGAGGTGGTGCCGCAGAAGCACGTTGCCGTCGGATACGGCGCTCAAGTCGCCGCGTCGGTAGGCATCGGCGCGCCCCTTGGCGAGTTCGCGGCACCGGGCGCAGTCGGGGTGTGGCTTGGGATCTGCCGGCCAGGCGGAGGGCGGCGGCGTGTAGAGCATGGGCAGTCTCCTGGTGCGGCGGCCGTTAGGGCCAGGGACCAGTCAGGGCAGGGGAGTTGCGGCGCGCAAAGAGCCGGGCCTTGCCGTGTATCGACTCCTCGCGGCGACGCACAGCGACGGTAGCGCCACTCGACGAAGCGTCGCAACAGTGTGACGTCCCTAAGTTGTGCCGGGATACGCGAAAGGCCCCCCACCTGCAGAGATGGGGGGCCGTGGGTGCCGCGTCAGGCGATCAGGTGATCGAACTCGCCGGCCTTGACGCCCAGGACGAACGCGCGAAGTTTCTCCACGGACGTCGTGACGATCACCTCCGGATCGTCGCTCTCGCGCATCTTGATTTCGCCGTCGACGGGGGCCAGTTCGATGCAGCTTTGATTTTCGTGCGGCCCGGAGAAAGACGACTTCTGCCAGTTGATTGCGTCGGTCATGTCGGTGAACTCACATTTCCTGTGCGATGCGTTGGATCCATTTTCTTGACTCGTTCGCGTTGAGTGAGATCGATTCGACTGAATCGAGCAGGGACCGGTATCTGGAAAGCTGGGCTTCGGCGTCCAGGAAGCCGCTGTCGAACGCGCTGTCAAGCTGGACGGTGTCGAGCGCCGGGATGATGGCCCCGGCGTACATCATCGATTCGACCGAGCTGGTGACCTGGGCGGCGAACGGGATGACGCGAATCTTCACTGACGGCCAGTGGGAGACTTCGACGAGAAATTCGAGCTGGTCCTGCATGGTGTCGGCCGCGCAGTAGCGCATGCGTAGCGCTGCCTCGTGGATGAACGCATCGAATGGCGTTGGCGCTGGCCGGTCGAAGATGTCGCGTCGTCGAATTCTGTGTTCGACGCGGGTGTTCACTTCGGTGGTCGGAAGTTCGGTAACGCCGCCGCGGATCAGTTCGCGTGCATACGCTTCCGTTTGGAGGATTCCGGGGACGTACAGCATTTGGATGGCGCGGATGTACTGAGCGTGGTGTTCCAGCTCGGCGACGTCGAGGAATCCTGGCGACAGTATTCCGCGGTAATCCTCCCACCACCCTTTGCTGCGTTCCTCGGCCATGTTGGCGAGTGCGTCAACGAGGTGCTTGTCCGTGGCGGAGTAGTGCGCGGCAAGGCGGCGAACGCGCTCAGCGCTGACCCCGTAGCGGGCGCTTTCGATGTGACTGATCTGTGCTCGCTCGCCACCGAGGAAGGCGGCGGCTTCGGTCCCGGACATGCCGGCGCGCTCGCGCAATTTCCGTAGCTCGGCGCCCAACCGCTTCTGGCGGGCGGTTGGGTAGCTCCTCGGTGGCATGGGCCCCTCCCTGTTCTGTGCGTAGAAGTGTGCCGCCCCGCAGTGTCGCGGGTCCACCCGAAGAGTTGGTACGGCCGTCACACTGTTGCGACGTCCCACTGTTGTGCCCTACGGTCCTCGCAACGGCGCACCGCATGCCGGGAAGACCCGAAGTGCAGCCATTTGCAAGCCCATTGGGCTCCGGGGGATGGACCAGGCCACGGACGGCAGCGGCGGCGTTCACGTTCTCGTGAGGAGACATGACCATGAGCACGGTCGACGAAAAGCCCGTTCCCCTGTCGCACCACCCCGTCCGAGAGTCGTACCGCTTCAGCGTGCCGAGCAGCTCCGCGGCCCCCAAGGTCGCGCGGGAGATGGTCGCGAGGCTGCTGGTTCTCACCGGACACGCCCCCGCATCCGAGACGGCGCGCCTGCTCGTCTCGGAGCTGGTCACCAACATCCATCTGCACACCCGCACCCGCACGATCCACCTCGACGTCTTACTCGGTCCGGCCCGGGTGAACGTCAGCGTGTGGGACGCCAGTCCGGAATTGCGCCCCGCGTTCGGCGCTGGTCGCGGCGGCGATGAGTCGGGGCGCGGGCTGTGCCTCGTCGACGCGTTGGCGTCCGGGTGGGGCGTCGTGTGGCCCACCGGCTCCGACGGCTGGAAGCGGGTGTGGTTCGCGCTGGACGAAGGCCGCGCGGAGGGCGGCACGACCGGCCGCGCCCACGCTTCCGAGCGGCCCGCGGAGGTAGTCCAATGACCGCCGCCCAGGCGCCGCCTCGGAAGGGCCGAAATTTCCCCAGGTCAGAGGCGTGCCAGAGAAGTTTTCCGGATTCCGGTCACATCTGTGTACGTCGACCCGTCAGGGGAGTGAAGACGCCAACCAGGCAGAAACGAAGGAGCCCAGCCATGACGAACACCTCCCTCTCCCGGATGCCCAACCCGGCCGAGTTCGTACCCGAGTTGAACGACGTCAGCGCCGCCCTCTTCCGGGCCACGGGCAACCACTCGGTGCCGCGCACCACGATGAACCTCATCCACCTGCGCGCCGGGCAGATCGTCCGCAACACCTACCTGACGATCCTGAACACCGGTTTCCTGCGCAAGGCGGGTGAGTCCGAGGAGCGCATCACCGCGGTCTCCTCCTGGCAGGACGCCCCGTACTTCACCGACGCCGAGCGCGCCGCCCTCGCCTTGGTGGAGGCCACCCTCCAGCCCGCCCCGCACGGCAAGGAGCGCGTCTCCGACGAGCTGTACGCCGAGGTGGCGAAGCACTACGACGAGAAGGCGCTGGCCACCCTGACCATCGCGATCGGCCAGATCAACTTCTTCATCGCCGTGGCCGTCATCGGCAAGCCGCAGCCGGTCAGCTCCCTCGCGGACGAGCAGTGGGACTGACCTGGCCGGGGCCGGGAACGCGTCCCGCCGACGCGTTCCCGGCCGTTTCCGGCCGGTAGGGAAAAGAACACGCCATGGAGACGTGACATACCACCTGGTATGCATCGACAATCGCAGCACCACTACCCGCCCGTAACTAAGCGGAGGCACTCGGTGCTCAGCACGATGCAGGACGTACCGCTCACGGTCTCGCGAATCCTGACCCATGGATCCACGGTCCACGGAAAGGCCCAGGTCATCACCTGGACCGGCGAGGCAGAGCCGCACCGCCGCACCTTCGCCGATATCGGCCGCCGGGCCGCGCAGCTCGCGCACGCGCTCCACGACGCCCTGGGGGTGCGAGCCGCGGAGCGGGTCGGGACCCTCATGTGGAACAACAGTGAGCACATGGAGGCGTACCTCGGCATCCCGTCCATGGGGGCGGTGCTGCACACGCTGAACCTGCGGCTCCCGGCCGAACAGCTGGCCTGGATCGTCAACCACGCCGAAGACCGGGTCATCCTCGTCAACGGCACCCTGATCCCGCTGCTCGCGCCCCTGCTGCCGCAGCTGCCCCAGGTGGCGCACGTGATCGTCGTCGGCCCCGGCGACCGCGCCCCGCTGGCCGGCAGCCACGCCCAGATCCACGAGTACGAGGACCTGCTCTCCGGCCGGCCGGAGAACTACGACTGGCCGGAGATCGAGGAGCGGGCGGCCGCGGCGCTCTGCTACACCTCCGGCACGACCGGCGAACCCAAGGGCGTGGTCTACAGCCACCGTTCGCTCTACCTCCACTCCCTCCAGGTCAACACCGCGGAGGCGTTCGCCCTCGCCTCGCGGGACATCGCGCTGCCGGTGGTGCCGATGTTCCACGTCAACGCCTGGGGACTGCCGCACGCCGCGTTCATGGCCGGCGCCTCGCTGCTGATGCCGGACCGCTTCCTCCAGCCCGCGCCGCTCGCCGAGATGATCGAGACGATCCGGCCCACCATCGGTGCCGCGGTCCCGACCATCTGGCAGGGCCTGCTGGCCGAACTCGACGCCCACAAGCGGGACGTGGCCTGTTTGCACACCGTCGTCATCGGCGGTTCGGCCTGCCCGCCCGCACTGATGCGGGGCTTCGAGGAGCGGCACGGGATCCGCGTGGTGCACGCCTGGGGGATGACCGAGACCTCGCCGCTGGGCTGCGTCTCCCACCCGCCGGCCGGGGTGAGCGACGAGGAGGAGTGGGCCTACCGCGCCACCCAGGGCCGCTTCCCGGCCTCCGTCGAGGCCCGGCTGATCGGCCCGGCCGGCGAGGTACTGCCCTGGGACGGCACCGCCGCGGGCGAACTGGAGGTGCGCGGCCCGTGGATCGCGGGTGCGTACTACGGCGGCGCGCAGGGCGAACCGCTGCGCCCGGCCGACAAGTTCAGCCCCGACGGCTGGCTGCGCACCGGCGACGTCGGCACCATCACCCCGGACGGCTACCTGACCCTGACCGACCGGGCCAAGGACGTCATCAAGTCGGGCGGCGAATGGATCTCGTCGGTCGAGCTGGAGAACCACCTGATGGCGCACCCGGGGGTCGCCGAGGCCGCGGTGGTGGCCGTACCGGACGAGAAGTGGGGCGAGCGGCCGCTGGCGACCGTGGTGCTGACCGACGGTTCGGCGCTCACCTACGAGGAGCTGCGGGCGTTCCTCGGCGAGCGGATCGCGCGCTGGCAGCTGCCGGAGCGGTGGGCGGTGATCCCGTCGGTGCCGAAGACGAGCGTCGGCAAGTTCGACAAGAAGGTGCTGCGGCGGCAGTACGCGGACGGCGAACTGGACGTCACGCTGCTGGGCTGACCGGACGGCAGGGCCCGCCGGGTGATTCCGGCGGGCCCCGGCGCCTGTCCGGTGGGCCGGTCGGCCGGCTAGTTCGTGCCGATCTTCGCGAGCAGGTCCACGATGCGGCTCTGCACCTCGGCGCTGGTGGACCGCTCCGACAGGAACAGCACCGTCTCCCCCGAGGCGAGCCCCGGCAGCTGGGTCGGATCCAGGTCGGCGGCGGTGTAGACGACCAGCGGGGTGCGGTCGAGCAGCCCGTTCGCGCGCAGCCAGTCCACGATGCCGGCCCGGCGGCGGCGCACCTGCATCAGGTCCATCACCACGAGGTTGGGCCGCAACTGCGTCGCCAGGGCGACCGCGTCGGTGTCCGCGCCGGCCCGGGCGACCTGCATGCCGCGCCGCTCCAGCGATCCGGTCAGCGCGCCCGCGATGGCGTCGTTCTGCTCGATGAGCAGCACCCGCGCCGGCTGGTTCTCGCTGTCCCGCGGGGCGAGCGCCTTGAGCAGCACGGCCGGATCGGCGCCGTACGCGGCGTCCCGGGTCGCCTGCCCCAGCCCGGCGGTGACCAGGACGGGCACCTCCGCGGCACCGGCGGCCTGCCGCAGCGACTGGAGCGCGGTACGGGTGATCGGCCCGGTCAGCGGGTCCACGAAGAGCGCCGCCGGGTACGCGGCGATCTGCGCGTCCACCTCCTCGCGGGAGTTGACGATCACCGGGCGGTAGCCGCGGTCGCTGAGCGCCTGCTGGGTGGCGACGTCGGGCGCCGGCCAGACCAGCAGCCGACGCGGGTTGTCCAGCGGCTCCGGCGGCAACTCGTCGTCCATCGGCGGCTGCTGACGGTCCGTCACCTCGATTGCGCCGTTCGGCCCGTCCAACGGCTCGGGACCCTCGCTGCCCTCGTCGGGCGCGGAGATGGCGAACGCCCGACCCTCACTGGCGTCCATGAGGTGCGGCTGCGGCCCCGGCTGCTTGGGCCGGGCGGCCGGCTGCGGACCGGCGGCCTGGTGCGGACCGGCACCGGGCGTCGCGGCCTCGGCGGCCGAGCCGCGCTCGTCCTCCGGCGGGGGCGCGGCGAGCTTGCGCCGACGACCGGAGCCGGTGGACGTGCCGCCCGGCGGCGTGCTCGTACTCCCCGGCGGGACCGCGCCGGGCTGCGGCGCCGGACGCTGCGGATCGGCCAACTGCTGGGCGAACGGCACGCCCTGGCCGAGCGTGCGCACACTGAACGCCCGCCCGGAGGTGTGCCCGGAGTCGTCCTCGGCGGGCGGCAACGGCTGCCGGGTCTGCGGGGGCACGGCGGCGCCCGACGGCGGCACCGGCCCGCCCGCAGGGCCCGGAGCGGGGGCGGGGGCGGCCGGGGCCCCCTCGGCGGGGCTGGGGCGGCCCCGGCGGCGGCCGGTGGGCGTGACCGGGGAAGGCGCGGGGGCATCCGCGATGCCGGGTGCGGTGCCGGTGCCCGTGCCGGTCGCCTCGGCCGGCACGACCGGGCCCGCGGGTTCGGACGGCTGCGCGACCAGGCCCTCGGGGCCCGCCACGAACGTGCCGGACGCCTCGGAGTCGGCCATCGCCGCGGCCGCGCGCTCCTCGGCGGCGGCCCGCCGCGCGCGCCGCCGGCCGGTCGGCTCGGCGTCCCATGTGCCCGGTCCGTCGGGGGAGTCGGCCGCGCCGGCCGGTTGCTCGGCCGGGGTGCCGGCGGTCGCCTCCGGGCCACCGGCCACCGGACGACGCGCCCGGCGCCGCCCCGTACCGCCGGTCTCCTGCGGTCCGGCCTCCGGCTGGCCGGGGGCCTGCGCGGGCACCGGCACCCCGCCGGCGATCGCGGGCAGCGCCGACTGCGCGGCCGGCGGCTGCGGTGCCCGGTCCGCCGCGGCCGGCGGCAGCGCGAACGGCGACCGCGGTCCGGCCGGGGCCTGGGCGGCCCGCCCGCCGGACTGCTGCAACGCGCCCGCGCCGTGCGCAGCGGCGCCGGCCGGGTCCGGCTCGCCGGGCCGCTCGGGTGCCTCGGCCAGCGTCCGTCGGGCCCGGCGGCCGGCGGCCGGTACGGGTCCCTGCGCGAGCGCCGGAAGGTGCCCCGGAGCCGCACCCTGGGGCTGCCCCGCCTGCGGTCCCTGCTGCCGCGTCCGCTGCTGCCCTTGAGCCTGACCCTGGAACGGTGCCTGGGACGGTGCTTGAGGCTGTGCTGGCTGTGCTGCTTGGGGCTGTGCCTGCGGCTGCCCCTGCGGCGGCACCGGCCCGAGTGCCGGGCTCACCGCGGGCGTCAGACCGGGTGCCGGCCGACCGACCGGGGCACCGTCAGCGGCCCCGGACGCCAGCGCGGGCAGCGCCGAACCCTCCGTCGCCGGCCGCGCCCGGCGACGACCGCTCGGCGGCCCCGCCTCGGCGCCCGCCGGCAGCCCCGCACCCTGCGTACCGTCGGCCGCGGCACCCGGCTCCGCGCCCGTCCGCCGGGCCCGCCGCCGTCCGGTCGGCTGCCCGCCGCTCGTACCGTTCTTCGCCTCCGCACCCGCGGCCGGCTCCCCGGCGCCGGGCTGCCCGCGGCCGTCCGTCCCCGGACCGCCCGGGGCGGCGGTGTCCCCGTCGGCCAGGTCGGCGTCGCCGTCCGGTGCGTCGGCACCCTCGGCCGCCGCCTCGTCGGCCGCCGGCGCCGGTTCGTCGATCAACACCGGCAGCTCCAGCACGTACGCGCTGCCGCCGGCGCCGGAACCACCGGGCACCTTGTGCGTCTGGATCAACCCGTCGTGCATCCGCACGATCCCGCGGACGATCGGCCCGTGCACCGGATCGCCACCGCCGAACGGCCCGCGCACCTCGATGCGGACGACCTCGCCGCGCTTGGCCGCCGCCACCACGATCGTCGAGTCGCCGGGCACCGGACGTCCGCCCGGCCCGGCGGTACCGCCACCGGCCGGGCGCCGACCCGTGGAGTCCACCCCGGCGACGTCCGCAATCAGGTGCGACAGCGCCTGCGCCAGCCGCTCCGCGTCGACCAGTGCCGCTATCGGCGGCGCGTGCACCGCGAACTGCGCCCGGCCCGGCCCGATCAGCTCGACCGCGCCCTCCACACCGGCCGCGACCACCTGGTCCAGCGACACCTTGGTGCGGTGGAGCTTGTCCTTGCCGGAGTCCAGCCGTTGGTAGCTGAGGACGTTGTCGACCAGCGCCGTCATCCGGGCGTGCCCGGCCGAGAGGTGGTGCAGGATCTGGTTCGCCTCGGGCCACAACTGGCCGGCCGGATCGGAGGCGAGGGTGCTCAGCTCACTGCCCAGCTCCGCAAGCGGCCCGCGCAGCGACTGCCCCACGACGGCCAGCAGCTGTGCGTGCCGCGCCACCAGCGCGTCGTACGGCCGCCGGTCGGTGAACGTCATCACCGCGCCCACCAACTGGTCGCCGTCCCGCACCGGCGCCGTGGTCAGATCGACGGCGACCGACCGGCCGTCCTTGGACCACAACACCTGCCCGCGCACCCGGTGCTTGCGCCCGGACTTGAGGGTGTCGGCGAGCGGGGTGTCCTCCCAAGGCAGCGACGAACCGTCCGCCCGCGAGTGGTGGACCAGCGGGTGCAGTTCCTTGCCGCCCAGCTCGCTCGCCCGGTAGCCGAGGATCTGCGCCGCGGACGGATTGACGAGGACCACCCGGCCCTCGGAGTCGACACCGACCACGCCCTCCGCCGCGGCCCGCAGGATCATCTCGGTCTGCCGCTGCTGACGCGCCAGCTCGGCCTCGGTGTCCAACGTCCCGGTCAGATCCCGCACCACGAGCATCAGCAGCTCGTCGCCCGTGTAGCCGTTGCGGTGGTCGGCGTAGGCGGCCTCGAAGGCGGACTCGTACGGGGTGCGGCCGTCCTCCAAGTTGGCGCTGGTCACCTCGACCAGCAACTCGGTGCCGTCGGTGCGCCGCGCGACCATCCGCGTCGGCCGGGTCCGCTCCTCCACGTCCTCGTCCCGGCGCCGCATGGAACCGGGGATCCGCTTGGAGTCGAAGGACGGCAGCAGGTCGAGGAGGCCACGACCGACCAGGGCCGTGCCCGGCGTCTCGAACATCTCCAGGGCGATGGCGTTCGCGTTGACGACGGTGCCGTTGCAGTTGACCAGCAACAACGCGTCGGGGAGGGCGTCCAGTATGGCTGCGAGGCGAGCAGCGCCTCGGGATGGCCTGCTGCTCACGCGACGCTTCCTCCCTGTTACCGCACCTTGCCGACCCACCATGGCGGATCGCTGGGATGGAGTCTACGGGCACATGCCGGAGACGCGGAGGCGGATGACGACCCACGTAATGCCGCGCTCCGACGCGACTCGCCGCACGCCCGACATGTGCCCCTCGTCCTGACCTGGCGCGCTACTCCGGCACGAACTGGGTCAGGAAACGGTCGACGGGAGCATCGGTTCGAAGCGGCTCCAGCGTTCGATCTCACACCCGTTGGTGCGCCGGAAGTCGGCGTTCACCGGGCGCCCCGCCCACGTCCCGCTGACGTGCGCCCGCGCCGGACCGCCGTACATCATCGTGCACTGCGCACCCTGCGGCACGGGGGCGAACTCGTCCTTGCCCCACCGCGTCATGTGGTCCAGCCGGTCGCAGGCGCGCCGCGCGTCGAAGTGGTTCCCACCCCGCGGATGGCAGTACAGCTCGAACCTGCCGTCCGTGCGGTCCGAACCGGAGCGGGTGACGGTGATCCTGAGGTGGTCCCCCCGCCGCCCACCGAGCGCCCCGGCGTCGGGCGCCCCGTGGCCCAGGAACGGCAGGACGTCGTGGTGGTACGGCAACGGCAACGGGATCGGGATCGGAGCGGCGGAGGCGGCCGGCGCCACGGCGAGCGCGGGCACCGCACACACGGCGGCGGTGGCGGCCGCGAGGACCGCGGCGAACCGGGGCAGCGACCGGGAGCGGAACGGGGACGGGATCCGGCGACGGGACATCACGGGCTCCTGAGGAGGAGGGCGGGCGGTCCGCGAGGCGCGGCACCGGCCCGTGCGGGAGGGCTCGGCGGCACGCGGTCCGTACCCGCCGGGGGCGCACGACGCGCGTGCGTCCGTGCCGCCCCGACTCGTTAACGCTCCGCCGCCCGCGACGTTGCGCCGCAGGAACGTCTTTGCCGGGTGGCCCGCGGGCCGAGTACCGTAGGGGGCGATTGGTGACAGGCCACCGAGCTGTGTCATCATTTGGTCACGCCACATCGCGCTCACGCGCGTCAGGTGTGTGGAGGCGTCGCCTAGTCCGGTCTATGGCGCCGCACTGCTAATGCGGTTTGGGTTTTAACACCCATCGAGGGTTCAAATCCCTCCGCCTCCGCTCTTGCATCACCCCGGGCCCGGTCGATCACGACCGGGCTCGATTTTTTATGCCCCGCGACCGCCACCGGGACGGCGGGGCTCCGGCGCCCGCCGCCCGCGGCCCCCCGGCCTACGCTGCCGGTCATGTCCCTGCCGAGGTCGTCGCCCCCGCCCCGGTCCGCGCCCGAGCGGCCCGGTCCCGCTCCCCGCACCCTCGTGATGCTGGCCTTCGAAGGCGCCCGACTGCTCGACATCACCGGCCCGTTGGAGGTCTTCAGCGCCGCCGCCCGCCTCGGCGGCCACTACACGATCCACCTCTGCTCCCCCGACGGCCGGACCGTCACCACCGCCTCGGGCACCCGCCTGGTCGTCGACGCGGCGGTCCCGGATGTCGCCGGCCGCCCGGTGGACACCGTCCTCGTCCCCGGAGCCGAGGAACTCACCCGGGGCCGGTTCCCTCCCGGCCTGCTGGACTCCGTACGCACCCTCGCCGGGCGCTCCCGCCGGGTCGCCTCGGTCTGCGCCGGGGCGTTCGCGCTGGCCGGGGCCGGGCTGCTCGACGGGCGGCGGGCCACCACCCACTGGCGCCACACCGCCACCCTCGCCGCCCGCCACCCCACCCTCACCGTCGACCCGGACGCGCTCTACGTCCGGGACGCCGAGCTCTTCACCTCCGCCGGGGTCTCGGCCGGCATCGACCTCGCACTGGCCCTGGTGGAGGCCGACGAGGGCCCCGACCTGGCCCGCGAGGTCGCCCGCGACCTGGTCATCTTCATGCAGCGGCCGGGCGGCCAGTCACAGTTCTCGGTACCCGCCCGGACACCGCGGCCCCGCCACGACGCGCTGCGCGCCCTCCTGGACGTGATCGCCGCCGACCCGGCCGCCGACCACTCCAACACCGCGCTCGCCGCCCGGGCCGGCGTCAGCCGCCGCCACCTCACCCGGCTCTTCCGCGAACACACCGGCACCACCCCGACCGGCTACGTCGAGGCGGTACGCCTGGAGGCCGCCCAGAACCTCCTCGCGAACGGCGAGACGGTCACCGCCGCCGCCCGCCGCCCGCCGCCCGCCGCACCGGCATCGGCAGCGACGAATCCCTCCGCCGCCTCTTCCTCCGCCGCCTGGGTGTGACCCCCTCCGCCTACCGCTCCCGCTTCCACACCACCACCCGCTGACCGCCGCCGGCGCACCCCCGCATGTCCCCATCTGTGGGCCCCCTGGCCCGCACACACCGGGCGCCGGCCACCCCCGCCACGCGACCCTCCCCCCATGCCCCCAACAACACCCCCTCCCCCTCTCCCTCCTCCCGCTCCCTCGCCGGGATCCCCGTCCCGGACAGCCGGCTGGCCCGCGAGGCCACCGAACTGGTCCGCGACGTCGCCGACGACCTGATCTACCACCACTCGCACCGCGTCTACCTCTTCGGCGCCCACCACGGCCGCCGGCACCACCTCACCTTCGACCCCGAGCTGCTCTACGTAGGTGCCCTCTTCCACGACCTCGGCCTCACCGCGAAGTTCCGCACCTCCCAGCAGCGCTTCGAGATCGACGGCGCCGAGGAGGCCCGCGCCTTCCTGACCGCCCGCGGCATCCCCGAGGACCGCGCCCGCCTCGTCTGGGAGGGCATCGCCCTGCACACCACCCCGGAGATCCCGCACCGCATGGCCCCGGAGGTCGCCCTCGTCACGGCCGGCGTCGAACTCGACGTCCTCGGCATCGGCTACGACACCCTGCCCCGGGAGACCCGCGAGGCCGTCGTCGCCGCCCACCCCCGCCCCGACTTCAAGCCCCGCATCCTGCGCGCTTTCCACGCCGGACTGGCCCACCGCCCCCAGACCACCTTCGGCAACGTCAAGGCGGACGTCCTGGAGCGCTTCGAAGCGGAGTACACCCGCCCGAACTTCGTCCGGATCATCGAGGAGTCGCCCTGGCCGGCCTGTCCCCTCACTCACGGGCTCACGGCCATTTCCGCAGGTCAGCAGGGGTGCAGCAATCAGATTTCGCCTAACGGCGCAGGTCATGTAATGTTGTTCCCGCAACGCCGACCGGCAAGAAAAACCGCCGGAAAGCCAAGCGCTCGTAGCTTAACGGATAGAGCATCTGACTACGGATCAGAAGGTTGCAGGTTCGAATCCTGCCGAGCGCACAGCAGTCAAAGCCCCCGCCGGGTTCTCCGGGCGGGGGCTTTGTCGTGCCGTGCGGCAGTGAAGTGCAGTAACCGGGTCGGTCGGTGCGGGTGCGGGTGCGGGTGGGGTCGCTGGGGGGAAGGGGCGACGGGGGCGATGGGTTGGGGTGTCGTGCCGTCGCCGTCTCCCATGCTGAAGTCAGGCATAGGCTCAGGGGCTTGATCGATGTGGGAACCGGCCAGAAGCGGACAGGGTGGATGCACTCACGCAGTTGGTGACTGTCGCTGCCGTGCTGCTTGGGGCATTGACGACGTATGTCGCGAATCACTTGGCGGAGCGGAGCGAGCGGCAGGAGACTCGGCGTGTTCGGTGGGATGAGAAGAAGTTCGTTGCGTACGCCGATTACGTCAGCAAGGTCCGTGCCACGATCAGCGCCAATGTGGTGCTCTATGAGGTCCGTGAGGGGACGCGGGGAACTCCTCGAAGTGAGCAGGACTTGCGGGCGGAACTCACTGAGGCGGGGCGCGTACAAGCGATTGCCTTCGAGCGGGTGATGTTGTTGGCCGGGGACGCCGTGGTCGATGCGGCCCACGCCCTACAGGAAGCGATGGCCGCGTGCGGACGGCAAGCCAAAGGGGCCGTCGAGGGGGCGTTGGATGAGTGGGGTGAGCTTCACGCTGCGACGTTCCGGGCGATCAATCAGTTTCACGAACAGGCGCGGGCCGACCTCGGTGTGAGCGGGAGGTTTGTGGGCGAGCGGCACTCGGCCCGTGGTCTGCCGCCATCGGCGAGCAACGAGCCTGGGGGCAGGGGCGATTGAGTCGCGGTCGGGTAGCGGACCGCGGGGGCTACCGGGGTGCCGGCCGTGGTGTCGCGTGGTGCCGTGATGGCGCAGGTTGATTCTTTTGTTTTTTGCCAGGTCAGGGGGGTCGTTCTGGGGTTCGCGCCACGTTAGGTGTCATTGGTGCTTGTGTGTGGTGCCATGGTGGTGTCATCATGGCGTCATGGACCTCACTCCGTATGTTGACACTCTGCGGCGCGAACTCGCGGTGGCTGCCGAAGCCGGCGGGGAAGATGCCCGTGAGCTGGCCGAGCGGCTCACCGCTCCGCTGGAGTCGGCGACCCGTCTGACCATGCTCAATGTGCTCTCCGCCGCGATGGACGAGATCACCCGCGAGCTCGCCCCCGGTTCGGTCGACGTACGGCTGCGTGGGCTGGATCCCGACTTCGTGGTGACGCTGCCGCCCGGTGACAGTGGCCGGTCGGAAGCGGCGGCCGCGCCCGTCGAACCGCTGGCGACGCCGCCTCCCGCGGACGGCGACGAGGGGGGCACCGCCCGCGTCAATCTGCGGCTGCCAGCCCGCCTCAAGGCGCGTGCCGAGGAGGCCGCGAACCGCGAGGGCCTGTCGGTCAATGCGTGGCTGGTGCGCGCCGTGTCGGCGGCGGTCGACGGTGGTACGCGGCCGCATACGACGGAGAAGGCCCGCACCGTCGGACAGAACTTCAAGGGCTGGGTGCGCTAGCCGCGTCCGCGCTCGCGCCACTTCACCCACGCCACTTCACCCACGCTACTTCACCCACGCCGCTTCACCCACGCCGCTTCACCCACATCACGTCCCCAGCAGCGGGGGCGATCTTGAGAGCCAAGAGGACGGGACAGCCATGCCTTCTTTCGACACTCCCGAACCGATCTCGGTCACGGCGCACGTGGACGCCGGATCCATCCAGTTCACCGCGGGCGACCGCCTCGACACGGTCGTCGAGGTGCGCCCCCGCGATCCGCAGCGGGACGCGGACGTGCGGGATGCCGGGCAGACCCAGGTGACGTACGCGAGTGGTGTTCTGACCATCAGGACGCCCAAGCAGCGTTATCTGCTCGGGCGCACCGGCACCGTCGATGTGACGGTTGACCTGCCTGCGGGCTCGCGGATCGACATGACCGGTGCCTGGGCCCAGGTGCTCGGCGAGGGCCGGCTCGGCGAGGTCCGGGTGAAGACCTCTTCGGGCGATGTGCGCCTGGACGCGACCGGACCGTTGCGGCTGACCGCGTCGCACGGCTCGATCAGCGTGGACCGCGTCGAGGGCATGGCCGAGATCAGCACCAGCTCCGGCAGTCTGCGGGTCGGCCTCGTCGACGGACCCGCGACCCTGAAGAACTCGCACGGCACCACGACCGTCGGCGCCGCGACCGGGGAGCTGCGGGTGAGTGGCGCCAACGGCGACATCGACATCCTGCGCGCCGAGGGCTCGGTCGCCGCGACCACCGCGCACGGCACCCTACGGGTGGCCGAAGTGGTCCGTGGGAACGTCCAGTTGGAGACCTCCTACGGAGCCATCGAGGTCGGTGTCCGCGAGGGTACGGCCGCCTGGCTCGACGTCAGCTCGGGCTCCGGTCAGGTGCGCAACACGCTCACCGCGTCCGAGTCCCCGGAGGAGGCCGAGGACACCGTCGAGGTCCGCGCCCGTACCCGGCACGGCAACATCGACATTCGGCGCGCCAAGCCCTGAGCGCCCCCGCGCCTCTCGTCTTCTCCTCAACTCGCCCCATTCTCTTGCTAGTTCAGCCATTGAACGGGAGGGCTCCATGGGTTCTTCTGTCATGCCTACGCTAAGGCGGCCGCGGCGTCCGCGGTCATCCGCCGTCGTCCGGCCGCACCGACCGCCACGAGAGGAAAACCGATGAGTGACACCACTCCCATCCCGCACGGCCTCCCGATGGAGCGCGACGCGAGCCCCTTCGACCCGCCCCGCCGCATAACCCAGCTGCGCGAGGCGCGCCCGGTCAGTCCCCTGATCTTCCCCAATGGTCACGAGGGCTGGCTGGTCACCGGCTACGACGCGGTCCGCCAGCTCATGGCCGACACCCGGTTCAGCTCCCGCCAGGACATCGGCATCCTCCACGTGCCGTTCGAGACCCCCGGCATGCCCGCGGCCACCGAGCCGTCTCCGCAGGTGCCGGGCCTGTTCATCAGCATGGACCCGCCGGACCACTCCCGGCTGCGGCGCAAGCTCACCGGCGCCTTCACCGTCAAACGCATGAAGCAGCTCGAAGAGCGCATCAGCGAGATCACCGAGCGGCAACTGGACGAGCTGGCGCGGCTGACCCCGCCGGTCGACCTGGTCAAGGAGTTCGCGCTGCCGGCGCCCTCGCTGGTGATCTGTGAACTGCTCGGTGTCCCCTACGCGGACCGGGAGAACTTCCAGGCCAACTCCGCCAAGTTCATGGAGAGGGAGGTGAACTTCGACGACAAGATGGCCGCGTACGGCGCGATAACCGCGTACCTGGCCGAACTGGTCGTGGGCAAGCGGGCCGAACCCGGCGAGGACATCCTGTCCGACCTGGCCCGCCAGGACGACCTCAGCATCGAGGAACTGGTCGGCATCGCCTTCCTGTTGCTGCTCGCGGGCCACGAGACCACCGCCAACATGCTGGCACTGGGCACCTTCGCGCTCCTGGAGCACCCCGAGCAGCTGGCCGAACTGCGCGCCAACCCGGATCTGCTGCCCGACGCCGTCGAGGAACTCCTGCGCTACCTGGCCGTCGGCGACACCTTCTACCGCTACGCCACGGAGGACATCGAACTCGGCGGTGAAACCATCACCAAGGGGTCGACCGTCGTCGTCTCGTTGCTGGCCGCCAACCACGACCCCCAGCGCTTCGACAACCCCGACACCCTCGACGTCCACCGCAAGGCCCGCGGTCACCTCTCCTTCGGCCACGGCGTCCACCAATGCCTCGGCCAGCAACTGGCCCGCATCGAGATGCGGGTCGGTTTCGAGGGACTGCTGCGTCGCTTCCCGACCCTTGAGCTCGCCATCCCCGCCGCCGAGGTGAAACTCAAGACCGACATGAACATCTACGGCGTGCACGCGCTGCCGGTCACCTGGACGGAAACGGCCCGGTAGAACCGTCGGCCGAATGCCGCAGCAGCAGGTCGGAGGCCCCGTCGAGGAATCGGCGGGGCCTGTGGTGTGTGTGGGGTGGGGTCAGAGGTGTGGGGGCGGGGCGGTGTAGTGGGCCCAGGGGCCGGTGGGGGATGTGGGGGTGAGGTGGGGGTGGAGGAGGAGGTCGTCGTCGTAGTCGCCGGTGTTCTGGTGGCGGAAGGGGAGGGGGTCGGTGGTGGGGAGGGTGAGCAGGCGGTGGCGTAGGCGGGCGGTGGCGGTGGCGTAGGCGTCGGGGGTGGTGCGGTCCGCGCCGGGGATCAGGAGGGGCGGGACGACGGACATGCCCGTGTACCAGAGGGCGCCGTGCTGGAGGGGGAAGAGGAGGTCGTTGAGGTCGCCGTTGACGCCCCGGGGGCCGAGGGTGGCGGCGCGGGCGCCGGCGGTGACGATGACCAGGGCGCGTTTGCCGGTCAGCGGGCCGTCGCCGTAGCGCTGCGGGCGGCCGGTGGCGGGGTCGGTGCGACCGAACGCGAAGCCCTTGACGAAGACGCGGTCGAACCAGCCCTTGAGGATCGCGGGCATGCCGTACCACCACAGGGGGAACTGGACGACGAGGGCATCGGCCCAGGCGAGTTTCTGCTGTTCGGCCGCGATGTCGGGGCTCAACCGGCCGCCGGTGTACGCGCGTTCGGAGGCGGCGCCCACCTGGAGGCGGTCGGTCGGGTCGTGGTCGTAGTCGGCGGCGTCGACCACCGGGTTCCACTTCATGGCGTAGAGGTCGGAGACCTGGTGCTGGTGGCCGTGGGCTTCGAGGGTGCGCAGCCCTTCCGTTTTGAGGGCGCCGTTGAGGGAGCGGTGGTCGGGGTGGGCGAACAGCCAGAGGACCTTCATGGGGCCCACCCTCCGGGGTGGGGCGGACGGCGGACGAGTGGCCAGATGGTCACGGTGTGCAAGGATCGGGCCATGGATGGGGCCATGGATCGGGTCATGGGGTGGGTACGAGTGGGCGAGCGGGAGCCGGACCGGGGCGAACGGCGGCGGCACCGGGTGGCGGTGTTGGTGCGGCCGGGGATGCTGCCCATCGAAGTGGGCATCGTGCACCGGATCTTCGGGGAGGCCAGGGCGGCGTCCGGCGAGGAGCTGTACGAGGTGGTGACGTGCGCGTTGGAGCCGGGGGAGGTGCGCACCGACGCCGACTTCACGGTCAACGTGGCGCACGGTCCGGAGGCGTTGGAGACCGCGGACACCGTCGTTCTGCCGGCGTCCGGGATGGACTACGACCCGGCGACCGAGCAGCGGGACGGGCGGCTGAGCCCGCCGATGGCCGACGCCCTGGCCCGGATCCGGCCGGGGACCCGGATCGCGTCGATCTGCACGGGGGCGTTCGTCCTGGCCGCGGCCGGGCTGCTGGACGGGCGGCGGGCCACCACGCACTGGCGGTCGGTGGATGACTTCCGGCGGTTGTTCCCGCAGATCGAGCTGGACGCCGATGTGCTGTACACCGACGAGGGGGACGTGCTGACGGCGGCCGGGGTCGCTTCCGGCGTAGATCTCTGCCTGCACATGGTGCGGTGTGATCACGGGGCGGCGGTGGCCAACGACGTGGCGCGGCGGACGGTGGTGCCGCCGCACCGGGAGGGTGGGCAGGCGCAGTACGTGCGGCGGCCGGTACCGGAGCCGCAGGTGTCGTCGACGGGCGCGGCGCGGGCCTGGGCGCTGGAACACCTGGACCGGCCGCTGACCCTGCGGGAACTGGCGGCCCGGGAGTCGATGAGCGTACGGACCTTCACCCGGCGGTTCCGGGAGGAGGTGGGGCTGTCGCCGGTGCAGTGGCTGACGCAGCAACGGATCGAGCGGGCCCGGCAGTTGCTGGAGGAGACGGCACTGACGGTGGATCGGGTCGCGGCGGACGCCGGGTTCGGGACGGCGGCGTCGCTGCGGCAGCACTTCCAGGTGGCGCTGGGGGTGTCGCCGCGGGCCTATCGGAGCACGTTCCGGGGGGCGGGTGCAGAGGCGGGGGCGGGGGCGGGGGCGATGGAGGCTGTGGAGGCTGTGGGGTAGTGGTGCCGGTGCTGATGTCGGTGCCCGTGCCGGTCTTGGTGCTGGTGGGCCCGGTGGGGCGGCGGTGCCGGTGGGGCGGTGGTGTGGTCCGGGTGGCGGGTGCGGGGCCGGGGCGTTGTCAGTGGGCGGTCGTACGCTGACGGTGTGTGGCGTTGTACGGGACCGCGGTGGTCGGGCGGCGGGCCGGGGGCCGGGCCGGCGGGGCGGTTCGGCCAGCGGCTCGGTTGGTACTGCGCGGAGCGGGGCGCCGAGCGGGTGAGCCTGCTGCCGCCGGGGAAGGCGCTGGCGTTCGCGGCGGTCGGGGAGCGGCGGTGCCTGGGGGTGCGGCGGGCCGGGCGGTGGCTCGTCTGCCCGTACGGCGCGGTGCTGGACGGCGAGGGGGTGAAGGACCAGTGCCCGCGGTGTGCGCAGCTGGACCGGTCGCGGTCGGTGGCGGCGGACACCATGGCCGATGATCCGCGTCCGTACGGCGTCTATCTGGCGTACTTCGGGCCCGGTCTGGTCAAGGTGGGGATCACGGCCGCGGAGCGGGGCGCGGCGCGGTTGGTGGAGCAGGGGGCGGTGGCGTACGCCTGGCTGGGGCGCGGGCCGCTGATGGCGGCGCGGCGGGCGGAGGCGCTGTTGGGGAGCGCGCTGGGGATTCCGGACCGGTTCGCGAAGGAGGCGAAGCGGGCGGCGCGCGGGGCGCTGCCTCCGGTGCCGGAGCGGGCCGCTGAATTGGCCGAACTGCACGGTGCGGCACGGGAGTTGGGCGGTTGGCCGGAATCGCTGGAGCCGGTGGATTTTGCGTGTGCGGATCACACGGAGCTGTTCGGGCTGGCGCGGGTACCGGCGGGCGGGGTCGCGGAGCTGGGCGGGCTGGTCGCCGGGGCGGAGGTCGTGGGCGAGGTCGTGGCCGGGGCGGGGGCGGATGTGTATCTGCGGTTGGCCGGTGCAGGGGCAGCTGACGGGGGCGGTGCGGGCGGGGTGATCGCCGTCATGGACGCGCGGGTGTTGTCCGGGTGGGTGCTGGGGGCGGCCCGGGGGCGGGTGACGATGGTTGCGGTGCGGCGGGCCCCGGAGGCGGACCGGCAGCGGGGCGGACAGCGGGGAGGGGAGCAGGAAGGGTTGTTTTGAGGGGCGGGTGGGGGTTGTGTGGGGCGCTGGTGGGGCGGGCGCCTGCGTGGGCGTGCGAGTGGGCGAGCGAGTGGGTGTGTGGGAGGGCGTATGGCGGGGCGTGTTGTGGTGGACGGGGACGGGCGGGTCGGGGAGTTCTGGCGGGGGCTGGGGCTGCCGGGGCTGATCGATGTGCACACGCACTTCATGCCCGAGCGGGTGATGGCGAAGGTCTGGGCGTATTTCGACGCCGCCGGGCCGCTGGTGGGGCGTCGCTGGCCGATTGCCTACCGCTATGAGGAGGACGAGCGGTTGGCGGTGCTGCGGGGCTTCGGGGTGCGGGCGTTCACTTCGATGGTCTATCCGCACAAGCCCGGTATGGCGCGTTGGCTGAACGGCTGGGCGGCGGACTTCGCGGCCCGTACGCCGGACTGCCTGCGGACCGCGACGTTCTTCCCGGAGGACGGGGTCGCCAAGTACGTGGCGGACGAACTGGCCGGCGGGGCGCGGGTCTTCAAGGCGCATGTGCAGGTGGGCGGGTACGACCCGGCGGATGCGGTCCTGGACCCGGTGTGGGGCCTCCTGGCGGAGGCCGGGGTTCCGGTGGTCGCCCACTGCGGGTCGGGGCCGGTCGCGGCCAAGCACACCGGGCCGGATCCGATCGCCCGGGTGCTGGCCCGGCACCCCCGGTTGCGGCTGGTCATCGCGCACATGGGGATGCCGGAGTACGTCGACTTCCTGGAGCTGGCGGCGCGCTATCCCCGGGTGTGCCTGGACACCACGATGGTCTTCACGGATTTCGTCGAGCAGGCCGCGCCGTTCCCGAGGGCGGAGCGGGGGCGTCTGCTGGACGTGGGCGACCGGGTGCTGTTCGGGAGCGACTTCCCCAACATGCCGTACGGGTACGCGCATGCGCTGGAGGTGCTGGCGCGGCTGGAGTTGGGGGAGGAGTGGCTGCGGGCCGTCTGTTACGGGAACGGGGCGCGGTTGTTCGGGCTGGAGTAGCGGGCTGGAGCAGCCGGCGGGCGGGGCGGGGTCCGGCTTCGGCTCTTGTTCCGGTTCCGGTTCCGGTTCCGGCCTCGGCTTCGGCTTCGGCTTCGGTTCCCGTTCGCGTTCCGGTTCCCGTTATGGGGCGGTGGGGGCGTCCGCGGTGGTGGCTTCGGCGGGTGCGGTGGCTTCGGTGGCTTCGGCGGATTTGGTGGTCGCGGTGGCCAGGTGGGTCAGGGCGGTGCGGAGGTCGGCGAGGGTGGGCCCGTCGGTGACGCGTTCGGTGACGGGGTCGATCTTCGGGCCGATGGCGGGGATCTCCCGGCAGGCGTCCGCGATGACCCGGCCGGTCATCATGCGCAGGGTTTCGCGGAGTTGGGCGTTGGCGTGGTCGCCGCCGGTGGGGAACGGGGAGGCGGTGATCACGGCGACCGGCTTGTCGACGCATTCGCCGCTGCTGACCAGCCAGTCGAGGGCGTTCTTGAGGACGCCGGGGACGCCGTGGGCGTACTCGGGGCTGACGATGAGCAGGGCGTCGGCGCCGGCGACGGCGGTGCGCAGGGCGGCGACGGAGGCCGGTGGGGTGGCGCCCTCGCCGTCCAGGTCCGGGTTGAAGTGCGGGAGCGCGCCGATGTCCGCGGTGGCGGTGGGGCCGTCGAAGAGTTCCAGGGCGGAGCGCAGGACGGCGCCGTTGGTGGAGCGGGCGCGGAGACTGCCGGAAATGGCCAGGAGTCGGGTCATGGGGGGTGACGTTACGGGGTGGCCTGATGGGGCGGGAGTGATGGGCCTGGGGGCCGAACGCGGACCAGTGGGCGCGTCCCATTGGGTGGCCGCGGCCTTGACCGAAGGGAGGGGAGATTCTCAGGAGATTCACAGAAACCGGCAAGGGAGCTTTCAGAGGCCCAGGTCAGGCTGCCTGGCATGACCCTGACTTCGTCGACGTCCTCAGCTTCGTACCGTGCGCCGGCCGCGGGCTCGTCCTCCAGGAGGGCGGCCGGCAAGACGCCCGGGCAGGGGCCCGGCAGGCAGCCGGAGTTGTTGCGGGCGGACGGCAGTCCGGTGCGGGTTCTGGTCGTGGACGACGAGTCCTCGCTGGCGGATCTGCTGTCGCTGGCGCTGCGTTACGAGGGCTGGGACATCCGGGCGGAGGGCGACGGCGCGGGTGCGCTGCGGTGTGCCAGGAGCTGGCGGCCGGACGCGGTGGTGCTCGATGTGATGCTGCCGGACATGGACGGGCTGACCGTCCTCGGCCGGCTGCGGAACGACGTGCCGGACGTGCCGGTGCTGTTCCTGACCGCCAAGGACGCGGTCGAGGACCGGATCGCCGGGCTGACGGCGGGCGGCGACGACTACGTCACCAAGCCGTTCAGCCTGGAGGAGGTGGTGGCCCGGCTGCGCGGGCTGCTGCGGCGGGCGGGTGCGGCCGCCGAGCGCAGTGAGTCGCTGCTGACCGTGGGCGGACTGGTGCTGGACGAGGACAGCCATGAGGTGTGGCGGGACGGCCAGGACATCCATCTGACCGCCACGGAATTCGAGTTGCTGCGCTATCTGATGCGGAATCCGCGGCGGGTGCTCAGCAAGACGCAGATTCTGGACCGGGTGTGGAGCTATGACTTCGGCGGGCAGGCCAATGTCGTCGAGCTGTACATCTCGTACTTGAGGCGGAAGATCGACGCCGGGCGGGATCCGATGATCCACACTCGGCGGGGCGCGGGCTATCTGATCAAACCGGCCGGGTAGCGGGCCGTGGGCTCTTCCGTGGTCGCGGCGACGCCCGGGGTCGATTCCCGCCCCGGTTCCCGCCCCGGTTCCGGTTCCGATTCCGCATCCGATTCCCCTTCCGGTTCCTCGGCTGATTCCCGTTCCGGTTCCCGTACCACCCGTACCCGGTCCCGTTTCGGGTTCGGTGTTTTCGGGTCGGGTGGGTGGCGGCGCTGGACGCTGCGGACGCGGCTGGTGGTGTCGGCGGTGGTGCTGATCGCCGTCGTGGGGGCGGTGATCAGCACGGTCACCGCGATTGCGCTGCATTCGTATTTGCAGGGGCAGTTGGACCGTCAGCTGATCGAGGGCATCACGCGGGCGGAGGAGCCGCGGCCGCACGATCCGTTGCGGGACCAGGGGCTGGAGTTCGTGGCCATGCCCGGCCAGCCCTTCGGGTCGGTGGGGGCGCGGGTCGGGCCCGGTGGGCGGCTCGACGACGGTGCGCGGATGAACCGTTCGACGAGCCGGCTGCCGTCCGAGCGGCTGACCTCGCTGCGTACGGATCAGCTCGCCGTGCTGGACGGGATGCCCCGGGACGGCAAGCCGCACAGTACGGATCTGCCCGGGCTCGGCTCGTACCGGATGCAGTACTCCCGGGACGGCGTGCTGGTGCTGGGGATGCCGCTCAGCGGCGTGAACGACACGGTCGGGCGGCTGGTGCTCATCGAATGCTGTGTGACGCTCGCCGGGCTGGTCGCGGCCGGTATCGCGGGCTCGACCATGGTCGGGATCGCGCTGCGGCCGTTGCGGCGGGTCGCCGCGACCGCGACCCGGGTGTCCGAACTCCCGCTCCACCAGGGCGAGGTGGCGCTGCACGTGCGGGTGCCGGCGGCCGAGGCGGATGCCCGTACGGAGGTGGGGCAGGTCGGGGCCGCGCTCAACCGCATGCTGGGGCACGTGGGATCGGCGCTCTCGGCGCGTCAGGAGAGCGAGACGCGGGTGCGGCGGTTCGTCGCCGATGCCAGTCATGAGCTGCGGACGCCGCTGGCGTCGATCCGGGGCTATGCCGAGCTGACCCGGCGCGGGCAGGAGCGGCCCGGTCCGGAGACCCGGCATGCGCTGGGGCGGATCGAGTCCGAGGCGGAGCGGATGACCGGCCTGGTGGAGGACCTGCTGCTGCTCGCCCGGCTCGATTCCGGGCGTCCGCTCTCGTACGGGACGGTGGATCTCTCGCCGCTGGTGGTGGATGCGGTGAGCGATGCGCGGGCGGCCGGCCCCGACCACCGCTGGCGTCTGGAACTGCCTGACGTGGAAGCGCCCGTCCCCGCGCTGGTGTGCGGGGATGCCGACCGGCTGCACCAGATCCTGGTCAATCTGCTGGCCAATGCGCGGACGCACACGCCGGAGGGCACGACGGTGACCGCCCGGGTGCGGACCGTCCGGCGGTCATGGCCGAGTGGGGTGGGACCGGGGGCGGAGCCCTCGGGCGGTGCGGGGGCGGGGCCAGTGGGATCAGTGCCGGTGGGGTCGGCGCCGGTGGCGTCAGGTCCTTTTGGTGTGGTGCGGGACGCGGTGCAGTTGGAGGTCGAGGACGACGGGCCCGGGATTCCGGCCGCGTTGTTGCCGCATGTCTTCGAGCGGTTCGCGCGGGGCGACGCGTCCCGTTCGCGGACCGCGGGGAGCGGTCGGAGCGGGGGCAGTACGGGGCTGGGGCTGGCCATCGTGCAGGCGGTGGTGGCCGCGCACGGCGGGACGGTGGTGGTGGCGAGCGTCCCGGGGCGGACGGTGTTCACGGTGACGCTGCCGGGGGCCGGGCGGGCGTCCGGGTAGGGCGCGCGGCCGCTGATCTCACAGCCCGCGCACAGCCTCACCACACGGCCGTGACAGGCCCCTTGGCGACCGTCGTGGGCATGACGACGCCTCCGCCGGGCCCGACGCCGTTGGGTTCCCTGCCGCCACGTGAGCATCTGCGCCCGGGCCAGATCGAGACCGTCCTCGATGTCGTGGTCCCCGTCTACAACGAGGAGAAGGACCTCGAACCCTGTGTGCGTCGGCTCCACGACCACCTGGTCCGCACCTTCCCCTACGGGTTCCGGATCACCATCGCGGACAACGCGAGCACCGACGACACGCCCCGGATCGCCGCCCGGCTGGACGACGAGATGGATTACGTCACCGCCGTACGGCTGGAGCAGAAGGGCCGTGGGCGGGCGCTCCGCACGGTGTGGTCGCTGTCCGAGGCGCCGGTGCTGGCCTATATGGACGTCGATCTGTCCACCGACCTCAACGCGCTGCTGCCGCTGGTGGCGCCGCTGATCTCCGGGCATTCGGACCTGGCGATCGGGTCCCGGCTCAGCCGGAGCGCGCGGGTGGTGCGCGGGCCGAAGCGGGAGTTCATCTCGCGCACCTACAACCTGATCCTGCGGGGCTCGCTCGCCGCGCGGTTCTCCGACGCGCAGTGCGGCTTCAAGGCGATCCGCGGCGATGTCGCGGGGCGGCTGCTGCCGATGATCGAGGACACCGGCTGGTTCTTCGACACCGAGATGCTGGTGCTGGCCGAGCGGGCCGGGCTGCGGATCCACGAGGTGCCGGTGGACTGGGTGGACGACCCGGACAGCACCGTGCACCTCGTGCGGACCGCGACCGACGACCTCAAGGGCGTGTGGCGGGTGGGGCGGGCGCTGGCGACCGGTGCGCTGCCGTTGGACCGGTTGGCCCGGCCGTTCGGCGACGACCCCCGGGACCGGGAACTCTTCGGGGTGCCGGGCGGGCTGGCCCGGCAGGTCGTCGGGTTCGCCGTGGTGGGGGCGCTGAGCACGCTGCTCTACCTCGGCCTCTACACCCTCTTCCGGCTCGGCGTGGGGCCTCAGGTGTCCAACGCCGCCGCCCTGTTGGTGTCGGCCCTGGGCAATACGGCCGCCAACCGGCGGCTGACCTTCGGGGTGCGGGGCCGGGAGCGCGCGGTCCGTCATCAGGCGCAGGGCCTGGTGGTCTTCGCCATCGGACTGGCGCTGACCAGCGGGTCGCTCGCGGCCCTCGACTCCGCCACCGTCAACCCCTCGCACGGCAGTGAGCTGACCGTGCTGGTGGCCGCCAACCTCGCGGCCACGGTGCTGCGCTTCCTGCTCTTCCGCGCCTGGGTGTTCCCGGAGCGCGAGCGGCGGGAGGCGGCGGGCCGCGCGGCCGGGGAGGGGCAGGGCCGGCCCGGGGAGCACGACAACAAGCTCGGTGCGCAGGACGCGCACGACCGGAACGACTTCAGCAGGAGCGCGCGATGAGCCCCCGTCCACCCCATACGGAGCAGGAGCGAACGATGGCCCCGCAGCCGGCAGCAGCGGACCACGTGTCGGAGGAAGGGCCGGGGAACGGTCCGCGGTCCGCCCCCGGGACGGCCGCGGTGCGCGGCTTCGCCCAGCGGGTCGTGCGGGGGCGGCCGGAGGACCCGCGCTGGGCCCGGCCGGCGCTGCTGGCGTTGTTGGCGGTCACCGCGGCGCTCTACCTCTGGGACCTGTCGGCGTCGAAGTACGCCAACCAGTTCTACTCGGCCGCCGTACAGGCCGGCAGCGTCAGTTGGAAGGCGTTCTTCTTCGGCTCCTCGGACGCGGCCAATGCCATCACCGTGGACAAGCCGCCGGCCTCGCTCTGGCCGATGGAGCTCTCCGTGCGGCTCTTCGGGCTGAGCTCCTGGGCGGTCCTGGTGCCCGAGGCGCTGATGGGCGTCGCCGCGGTCGGCGTGCTCTACGCGGCCGTGCGGCGCCGCTTCGGGGCGGCGGCGGGGCTGCTGTCGGCCGGGTCGCTGGCGCTCACCCCGGTCGCCGCGCTGATGTTCCGCTTCAACAACCCGGACGCGATGCTGTGCCTGCTGATGGTGTGCGCGGTCGCCTGTGTGCTGCGCGCCCTTGAGGCGGGCCGGACGAAGTGGCTGGTGCTGGCCGGGGTCTGCTTCGGGCTGGGCTTCTTGACCAAGACCCTCCAGGCGTGGCTGATCCTGCCGGCGCTGGCCGTGGTCTATGCGTGCTGCGCGCCGGTCCGGGTGCGCAGGCGGCTGGGGCAACTGCTGCTGGCCGGGCTGGCGCTCGTACTGTCCGGCGGCTGGTGGGTGGCGATCGTCGAGCTGCTGCCGGCATCGGCCCGTCCCTACATGGGCGGTTCGCAGACCAACAGCTTCCTGGAGCTGACGTTCGGCTACAACGGCCTGGGGCGGATCGACGGGAACGAGCGGGGCAGCGTCGGGGGCGGCCACCGCGGCGGCGGTATGGGCGGCGGCTGGGGCGCCACCGGGATCACCCGGCTGTTCTCCTCCGACATGGGCGGTCAGATCTCCTGGCTGCTGCCCGCCGCACTGATCCTGCTGATCGCCGCGGTCGGTGTGCTGTGGCGGGCGCGGCGCGCGGTCGCCGCCGAACAGGCGGCGCAGCGGACGGAGTTCCTGGTGTGGGGCGGCGCGCTGCTGATGACGTTCACCATCTTCAGCTTCATGTCCGGGATCTTCCACCAGTACTACAACGTCGCACTGGCCCCGTACATCGCGGCGTTGGTCGGCATGGGGTCGGTGCTGCTGTGGCGGCGCGGCGGACGGCTGGCGCGGGGCGTGCTGGCGCTGGTCGTCGGGGTGACCGCGGTCTGGTCGTACGTCCTGCTGGACCGGTCGCCGCAGTGGCTGCCGTGGCTGCGGTGGGCGGTGCTGGTGCTCGGTCTGCTGGCGGCGCTCGGGCTGCTGGTGACGGCAGGGACGGGCGCACGGTCGGCGGCTGACGGCGAGCCCGCCGACGGCGATCCGGCCGGCAGCGGTGCGGCGGACGGCGGTCCGGTCGACGGTGTTCCGGTGGACGGCCGGGTGCCGGGGCGGGCGCGGTGGCGGGCCGGGGTCGTGGCCGGTGTGGCGGCCGGGCTTGGGGTGGCGACGGCGCTGGCCGGCCCCCTCGCGTACAGCCTGGACACCATCAACACCCCCAAGGGCGGCTCGATCATCACCGCCGGCCCCGCGGTCCAGGGCGGCGGGAACTTCCCCGGCGGCGGTCGGGGGCGGACGTTCTGGAAGGGCGGCAACAAGATCGTCCTGCCGGGCGGCGCCGGCGGGCGGAACAAGGGCGGCCAGGGCTTCCCCGGCGGCCAGGGCTTCCCCGGCGCCGGCCAGATGGGCGGCGGCCCCGGCCAGCCGGGTGGCACCAAGGGGCACGGCGGCCGGACGCGCGGGGCGGCCGGTATGGGCGGTCTGCTCAACGGCGCCTCGGTGAGCGACCAGGCCAAGCGCCTGGTGGAGCGGAACGCCGACCGGTACACCTGGGCCGCCGCGGCCGTCGGCTCCCAGAACGCCGCGAGCTACCAACTCGCCACCCAGAAGCCGGTGATGGCGATCGGCGGCTTCAACGGGAGTGACCCGTCGCCGACCCTCGCCCAGTTCCAGCGCTACGTGGCGGAGGGGAAGATCCACTACTTCATCGTGGGGGAGCGGGGCATGTTCCGCGCCGCCCCGGGCGGTGCTGAGGGCAAGCAGGCCGGCGGCCAGGGGATGCCCGGTGGCGGCCGCGCCGAGCAGGGCCCCGCGACGCAGATCAGCGCCTGGATCGAGAAGACCTTCAAGAAGGTCACCGTCGGCGGCGCCACCTTCTACGACCTGACCCAGCGGAAGGCGTAGCAGCGGGGGGCACCACCCCGGCCGAAAACAGATGTACGGCGTATAAGAGTCCCTGTACGGTGTAAGTCATCCGCTCGCACCGTACAGGGAGCTCGTATGTCCGCCGTGGCCCCCGACGCCACCACACTCCAGCCGCCGGGCCGGCCCGCGACCCGCTGGCTGATCCTCGCCGTCATCTGCCTCGCGCAGCTCACGGTGGTCCTCGACAACACCGTGCTGAACGTCGCGGTCCCGTCCCTCACCGAAGAGCTGGGCGCCACCACCGCCGACGTCCAGTGGATGCTCAACGCCTACTCGCTGGTCCAGTCCGGCCTGTTGCTGATCGCCGGCAACTCCGCCGACCGCTACGGCCGGAAGAAGATGCTCGTCGTCGGCCTGGCGCTGTTCGGCCTGGCATCGCTGGGTGCCACCCTCGCCCAATCGCCCGGCCAACTGATCGGCGCCCGTGCCGTGATGGGGATCGGCGGCGCACTGCTGGTCACCACCACCCTCGCCGTCACCATGCAGATCTTCGACGACGCCGAACGCCCGAAGGCCATCGGCATCTGGAGCTCGGTGAACTCCCTGAGCTTCGCCGCCGGGCCGCTGATCGGCGGCACGCTCCTGGACCACTTCTGGTGGGGCTCGCTGTTCCTGGTCAACCTCCCGGTCACGGCGATAGCACTGGTGGCCGTCCTCGCCCTCGTCCCGGAGTCCAAGAGCCACGGTGGTGAGCGCCCGGACATGCTGGGCGCCCTGCTGTCGATGATCGGCATGGTCGGCGTGGTCTTCGCGATCATCTCCGGTCCGGTGACCGGCTGGACGTCGGGCCGGGTGCTGGTCTCGGCCGCGATCGGCATCGTGGGCCTGGCCCTCTTCGCCTTCTGGGAGCTGCGCATCCCGCACCCCATGCTGGACATGCACTTCTTCCGCAACCGCCGGTTCATCGGCGCGGTCTCCGGCGGCATCCTGGTGGCCTTCGGGATGGGCGGCTCGATCTTCCTGCTCACCCAGCACCTCCAACTGGTGCTCGGCTACGGCCCGCTGGACGCCGGTCTGCGGATGGCGCCGCTCGCCCTCACCGTCGTGCTGATCAACTTCACCGGCCTGAGCGCCCGGCTGGCGCCCCGCCTCGGTGGCACCCCGGGCATGATCGTCTCCGGTATGACCCTGCTGTCCGTCGGCCTCGCCGCGATCTCGCTGCTCGGCGCGCACAGCTACGGCGGCCTGCTGGCGGGCCTGATCATCATGGGCATCGGCGTGGCGATCGCGATGCCGACGATGGCCAATGCCGTCATGTCCGCGATCCCGCCCGCCAAGGCCGGCGTCGGCGCCGGGGTCAACGGCACCCTGATGGAGTTCGGCCAGGGCCTGGGCGTCGCGGTGCTCGGCGCGGTCCTCAACTCCCGCTTCGCCGCGCTGATTCCGCTGGTCGCCGCGGGCGCCGGCTCACTCCCCGCGGCCCTCGCCCGGACGCACACGGCCGAGGAGCGCACCGCCGTCCACGACGCCTTCGCGTCCGGTATCGGCACCAGCCAGCTGGTCGGTGCGGTGGCCGTCTTCCTCGGCGGGATGCTCGCCGCGGTCCTGCTGCGCCGCGCGGAACGGGCCGGCAGCGGCGCGGGCGGCTCCGAGGCCCAGGGCGGCGGGGAGACCGCAGGCCAGGGCGCCGGCCCCAGCCCCGCCCCGGCCCCGGCGGAATAGCATCGACACCGGACGGGACGTCACACCCGTCCCGTCCGGTCCGGCGGCCCCCACCGCCCGCACGACCTGCACGACCCGCACGACCCGAGGAGGGGCGCCATGGCAGCAGCGACGAACGGGCGCGCCAAGCAGCGGCCGCACAGCGTCTGGCTGACCGAACGCCCTCCGCTGAGGAGGAAGGCGGAGCAGCCGGCCGGACTCGACCTGGAGAAGATCGTCGGGGCGACGGTCCGGCTGCTCGACGCCGAGGGGCTGGCCAAGTTCTCCATGCGGCGCCTCGCCGCCGAACTCGGCGTCACCGCGATGTCCCTCTACTGGTACGTCGACACCAAGGACGACCTCCTGGAACTGGCCGTGGACGCGGTGGCCGGCGAGATGACGCTCCCCGACGCGTCCGACGACGCCGTCGACTGGCGCGACCAACTCCGCGGCCTGGCCCGCTCCTACCGCGACGTCCTGCTGCGCCACCCCTGGGCGCCCCGACTGCTCGGCGAGGTCATCAATATCGGGCCGCACTCCACGGCCTTCTCCAACGCCACCCTGCGCGTGATGGCGCGCAGCGGGCTGGGCCCGGACCACACCTCCGGCGCGCTCGCCTCGGTCTTCCAGTTCGTCTACGGCTTCGCGACCATCCGGTCCCTCCACGAGGCGCGCTGCCGCGCCGCCGGCATCAGCCTCGACGACTACTTCACCCAGGTCGTCGCCGCGATCTCGGACCGCCCCGAGTTCGTCGAGATGCGGGAGCTCTCCAGCCGCGCCGGCTACGCCATGGGCGAGGGCAACGCCTGCGACATGCTCGAACGCGACTTCGCCTTCGCCCTGGACCTCCAGATCGCGGGCATCGACGCGATGCGGGCCGGCCAGGCGGACTGAAGCGCCCCCACCCGGTGAGGGCACCGGCGCCGCCGCGGCCTCAGCGCCAGCTGGCGAGGGAGACCGACCGGGCCGCGCCGCCGGGTTCCAGTGCGCCGACGCGGACCGAGCAGCGCGGTGACGCGTAGAACGACGCGGCCGCGTAGTCGTGGTTGTACACCGATCGCGCGGGGCGGAACGGCGCGTCCAGGCAGTCACCTGATCCCTCCGAGGACGCCCCGTCCTTTGGGGCGGGGAGGAATCGGACTCCTGCGGAGCAGGGCAGGGGTAGCGGGATCGCCGTCAGGGTGATCCGGCGTCCATCCCGAATGGGCGTGAGCGAGCCCGCTGAGATCGATTGTTCTCAACTGTCAGTCCTCCCAGGTAGGTTCGGGTTTATGACGACTGCAGCGCAGACGGTGGAGGGTTCCGGGCATGCTCGTTACACCTTCCGCCTGCGTACGTCGTCCGGTGCACGGTCCGCGCTCGAAGCGGAGTGGGACCGGTGCCGGTGGATCTGGAACGAGTCCGTGGCCAAGTCGAAGGCCGTGCACGCGCACAACCAGGCGACCGGCGAGAAGGTGACGTGCGGTCCGGCCCGGCTCGACAGGATGCTGACCGAAGCCCGATCGCGTACACCATGGCTGGCACAGGGCGCGAGCGTTCCTCAGCAGCAGCTCATACGCGACTTCGCCACATCGCGGGCGAAGGCCCTGGGGGACATCAAGGCGCGGTTGCCGGTGCGGCAGCGGGCCGGGATGCCCCGGTACAAGAAGAAGCGCGAGGCGCTTGCCACGCTCAACTACACCCGGCGCGGGTTCCGCCTCAAAGACGGACGACTGCACCTGGCCAGCGGCATCGTCGTACGGCCGGTATGGTCGCGGGACCTCCCCAAGCCACCCAGTTCGGTACGTGTGTACCGCGACAGCACCGGAGCCTGGTACGCGTCGTTCGTCGTCGCCACGACCACCGAGCACCTTCCCGAAACCGGGCGTGTGATCGGCATCGACTGGGGCGTTTGCGAGACCGCGACCACCACCAGCGACGCACACGACCTTCCCCACGCCCAGCACGGCCGCACAGCCGCGCAGAAACTCGCCCGCTACCAGCGGATGATGTCCCGCCGCAGGCCGGCCAAGGGTCAGGCGGCATCGAAGGGCTACCGCGCGGCGAAGCTGCAGACTGCCAAGCTTCACAAGAAGGTGGCCCGTCAGCGGCAGGACACCGGCCGCAAGTGGGCCAAGAAGGTCGTCCGTGACCATGATGCTTTGGCCGTCGAGGACTTCCGCCCGAAGTTCCTGGCGAAGTCGACCATGGCGCGCAAAGCAGCCGACGCCGCGATCGGGGCGACGAAGGCGGCCCTGGTCGAGATGGCCCGCAAGCACGGGCGCATTGTGCACCTTGTCCACCCCGCGCACACCACCATGGACTGCGCACAGTGCGGAGCGAGAACCAAGCACGCACTCCCTCTTTCGGAACGAACGTATGCCTGCACCGCATGCGGAGCCGTCTCGCCCCGAGACAAGAACTCCGCCCGCGTGATGCTGGCCCGGGCTGGTCTGCAACCCGGCTGGTGCTGATCGTGTAAGACCTGCACGCCCGCCGGTCCGCAGGCAACGTGAGCTAGGAATCCCCCTCGTTTACGAGGAGGAGGAGTCAAGTAGGCGCGTCCGTCCGGGCGTGCCGGACGCCCGCTACGAGGCGTCCGCCCGCTATGAGGCGTCCGCCCGCCACGGGGCGTCCGCCCGCTCCGACCACGCGACGCCCTGCCGGTCGATGTGCTGCCCCTCGGGGTGTTCGGTCCGTGCGCAGGGCCGGGGGTTGTTGCTGGCCTTCGGCCGGGTCGCCCCGCAGAGCCGGGGCGTCCGGACCGGGCACGACTGGGTCATGTCACACCGCCACCAGGTTGGTACGGGCGCGGGCCCGGACCGGTCGGGAACGGTCCGGGCCCACTGGTTGGGGGTCGCAGTCCGGTTCGTCGGGCGGGCGCCGGACTGCGACGGTCGGTGGGGCGGCCCCCGACCGGCCCCGCGCGGTCCGGGGACCGCGCGGGGCCGGGTCAGGCCGCCGGTGGGTGGGTTACTTGATGAAGGCCGCGGTGCCGTTCGGGGTGCCGAGGCCGGTCGGGCCGTCGTAGCCCTTGCCCGCGGTGCACAGGTACGACGGCGAGCAGGAGCCGTTGGCACCGCTGCTGACGTCGTTCAGCGCCGAGGCGTGGGTGTACGGGTACGAGGCCGGGGTGTCGGACGCGCCCGGGGCCCCCGCGAGGGCGTAGACGCCGGCGATGAACGGGGCGGAGGCACTGGTGCCGCCGTACACGTTCCAGCCGCTGGCCTGGTAACTGTCGTAGACCGCGAGGCCGGTGGCCGGGTCGGCGACCGAGGCGACGTCCGCGACGGTGCGCTTGGCGCAGCCGGTGTCCTTCTGCCAGGACGGCTTGGCGTCGTACTGGGAGCAACCGGAGCCGGCACCCTCGCCGCCCGCCGTGGTGCCCCAGACCGACTCGGTCCAACCGCGGGTCCCGCTGTCCTTCTTGAGCGAGGTGCCGCCGACCGCGGTGACGTACTGCGAGGCCGCCGGGTACTCGACGCCGTAGCCGCTGTCACCGGAGCTGACGGTGATCGCCACGCCCGGGTGCTTGAAGTACTTGTCGTCCGAGGTGGTGTCGGTCGAGTCCTCGGGGCCGCCGTAGCTGTTGGAGACGAACTTGGCGCCCATGGTGACCGCGCGGTTCACGGCCGCACCCAGGTCGTCCATGTTGGCGCTGTTCGCCTCGACCAGCAGGATGTGGCAGGAGGGGCAGGAGGCGCTGACCATGTCGACGTCGAGCGATATCTCGCCGGCCCAACCGGCGTCCGGCGCCGGGTACTTGGTGCCGCCGTTCTGGTCGACCTTCTTGAAGCAGCCGTTGGCGGTGGTGCATTCCGGCAGGCCGTACTGCTTGCGGTAGGTCGCCAGGTCCTTCTCGGCGTTGGGGTCGTCGTTGGCGTCGACGATCGCGACGGTCTGCCCGGAACCGGCGGTCTTCGGCAGGTTGTAGGCGCTCTGCAGGTCGCTGGGGCCGAAGCCGGACGGGGTGAGGTGGCGGCCGAGCGCGAGGCTCTGCTTCACGTCCGTCCGGGCCACCGCGTTGCAGGCCATGTAGCCGGGCTTGGCCGGCTCCGCGCACAGGCGGTGGGTGGGGACGGAAGTGGTCTTCGACGCGGTGGGGGACGCGTGCGGGGCGATCGGGGCCGGGGCGGCGCCCGCCGGGGCGGCGGCGATCAGGCCGCCGATGACGAGGGTGGCCGCCGACAGCAGGGCCGGGACGCCGCGGCGCGCCAGCCCTCCGGTGCGGTCCGTTCTGCCGTTGTCTGCCGTGCTCTGTCGCAGGGAAGGCAAGGGAGTGACCTCCGTGGGGGGAGAGAGGAACCGGCGGCCGACGGTCCGCGGACGCCGGGTGGGGGGTGCGGGTGCGGTGCAAAACGCAGTGGTGCCGGTGGTGCGGTGGTGCCGGTGGTGCTGAGGGGCGGATCCGCGGAGTCGCGCGGTCCGGACGGCATGTCACGCACATGACAGGCGCTGATGCGGAGGTATGGCGCGCAGACCTCCGCACGGTGCCCCGTCACGTCACAGGCATGACGTCCGGCCCCCCGTGGACTCCGTACGAATCCGGTGGTGCGTCGCGCACGTGCACTCGATGGTGCCACCCCGGTCAGTGGTGGCTTGTTAGGAAAGTAGTGAACACACCGTCAAAGGGACACCGGGTTACGGCAAAGCCTTCTTCTGGTCCGCTTTTGGTGGCCCGCCGGACACCCGCCCGCCCGGCGGCGCGGCCCGATACCTTGGTGCGTCATGGAGTTGGAAGAGGACGCGGTGGGCAACCTCGTCGCGCTGGGCCTGGCCCGCTACGAAGCACGGGTCTATCTCGCCCTGATCAGGCGGGAGTCGTACACGGCGGCCGAGGTCGCCCGCGAGGCGGACGTACCGCGCCAGCGGGTGTACGACGTGCTGGACGCGCTGGTCCGGCGGCGACTGGCCAATACGCACCCCGGACGGGTGGCGACCTATTCGGCCGTCGCCCCGGAATTGGCCGTCGCCCGGCTGGTGGCGCTGCAACGCGAGTCCCTGGAACGGTTGGAGCGCGCCTCCGACACCCTGGCCGCGTCCCTCCAGCCGCTGTGGACAGACGGCCGCGGGCACAGCGACCCGCTCGACTACGTGGAGATCCTGCGCGACCCGACGGCGATCTCCGAACGGTTCGCCGACATCCAACGGCAGGCCCGCCGCGAGCTGTTGAGCTTCTGCAAGCCGCCGTTCGTCGCTCCGGCGGAGAACGCCGAGGGGATGGCGGCCGCCCGCCGGCTGCACCGGGCCGGCGGGACCATCCGCGCCATCTACTCCTCCGGAGCCCTGGAGGACGCCGGCATGCTCGCCAACGTCCGCAGCTTCGCGGAAGCCGGCGAGGAGGCCCGCTTCACCGCGGACCTCCCCCTCAAACTCGTCATCGCCGACGCCTCGGTGGTCCTGTGCGACATGCCCGACCCGGTGGCCGGCGCGGACTCCACCACCGCCCTGGTCATCGAGCACCCGGCGCTCGCGGCCTGTCTGCGGCTGGCCTTCCTGACGGTGTGGGAGACCGCGGCCACCGCCCCGGAGCCGCGTGCGGTGCTCCGGACGTAGCCGAAGGGGCGGGCCCCGGCGAAAGAATCGCCGGGGCCCGCCCCTTGGCGTGGACGCGCACGGACTCGCGTCGGCCACCGCTCGGACGGCTGATCAGCCCATGGGCAGGCTCTCGCCCTGGACGGCCTGGATGTCCAGTTCGACCTTGAGGGTGGTGCCGATGGCCGCTATACCGGCGGCCACGACCTGGTTGTAGTTCATCTTGAAGTCCTCGCGGCGCAGTTCCGCGGTGGCGCGGAAGGCGGCACGGACGCCGCCCCACGGGTCCGGGCCGGTGCCCAGGTAGCTGAGGTCGAGGTCGACGGGGCGGACCACGCCGTGCAGCGAGAGGTCGCCGTGCACCGTCCAGCGGTCCGGGCCGGCCGGTTCGAGACCGGTGCTGCGGTAGGTGATCTGCGGGTAGACCTCGACGTTGAGGAAGTCCTCGTTGCGCAGGTGGCCGTCGCGCATGCCGTTGCCGGTGTCGACCGACCCGGCCTTGATGACCGCCTCCACCCGGGACTTCTCGACGTCCTCGGCGATGTCGATCCGGCCGCTGAACTCGGTGAAGCGGCCGTGCACGCTGGAGATGCCCAGGTGCTGGGCGACCGCGGCCACCGTGGAGTGCATGGGGTCGATGGTCCAGGGGCCCGGCGGCGGGAGTTCCACGCCGCCCTGCCGGGCCAGGACGATGTTGCCGACGTCCATCCGGCCGCTGGCCGTGACGATCGCGCTGGAGGCGACCGGTGCGTAGCCGACGGCGGTCACGATGACCGTGTAGGGGCCGGCGGGCAGCGGCTCCGCGCTGCGCACCGCGCCGTCCTCGTCGGCGGACGCGCGCAACACCTGCGCGCCCGTCATGTCGGTGACGGTCAGCACGGCGTGCTGTACCGCCCAGCCGTCCCGCGTGCGGACCTGCGCCCGTACTCCCGCAGCTCCCGCGCCCGTCGAAGTCATTTACGTGCCTCTCCCGTTCAGTGCCGGTACGTGCCGTGTGGTGCGGGTACGTGCCGTGCCTGTCCGTGCGTGTGTCCGTGTGAGCGTGTGGTCCGTCGGGCCCTGCGGGCCCGGGTGGTCCCGGTCCGGCCCCCGGTGCGTACCGTTCCCCGGCCGGTCGGTGGAGGGGTGGACTCCGGCGGCGGCGTGCAGGCCGTCCCCTGCCTGTGCGCAGCGCCGCCGCCGGAGTCCCGGGTCCGGGCCGGGGCGCGTCTCCGCTCAATGCGCGCCCCGGTCCGGGGTGTGTCGCCCGGGCCGTCGCGGTCGCGCGGCCCGGGTCCGGGGTCAGTCCCCGGGGTGGGCGAGCTGGACGTCGTGGCCGTCCAGCCCGCCGGCGTTGATGGCCAGGCCGGAGGCGACCGGCGGGTAGCCGCTCGCGATGACCGTGTAGTCGCCGGCGTCCAGGTCGGTGAAGGCGTAGGCGCCGTCCGCACCGGTGGTGGAGGTGGCCACGACGTTGCCGGCCGCGTCGACCAGGGTGACCCGGGCGTCGGCCAGCGGGGCGCGGTCCGCCCCGGCCCGGACGACACCCTGCACCCGGGCGCCGGACAGCAGCTCGATCTCGGTCCGGGTGGTGCCCTGGCCGCCGATCTCGACGGGCTGGGCGGTGGGCCGGAAGCTCGCCGCGTTGACCGCCACGGTGTAGGTGCCGGGGGCCAGTTCGCCGAAGGAGAAGGTGCCCTCGGCGGAGGTCCGGCCGGTGGCGAGCACCTCGCCGCGGACGTCGGTGACGACGACCATCGCGTCGCCCACCGGTTCGCCGGTGATCGCGTTGCGGACCTGGCCGGTCAGGCCGCTGGTGCCGCTGAGCAGGATGTCGTAGCCGTGCGGCGCCTCGCCGATGACGACCGTGGACGCCTGCGGCTGGTGGCCGTCGGCCGCCGCGATCAGGACGTACGAGCCGGCGCCGGGCGCTTGCAGCGCGTACGAGCCGTTGGCCTGGGCGACCGAGCGGCCCAACTGCCGGCCGCTGAGCGAGATCAGCGTGACGGCGGAGCGGGGCACCGGGTTGCCCTCGGCGTTGCGGACGAAGCCGTGGACCGAGGAACCGGTCGGGGTGGCGTCACCGCCGCCGGCGGACGCGTACGCCGCCAGGGGCTGGGCCGCCGGGGCCGGCTTGGCCCAGGAGGGGGTGTGCAGACCGTCGTCGTCGGATATGGAGGGGGCGGCACCCACCAGGGCGGGCTCCCGCTCCCCGACCCCGGCGGCCGACGCGGGGGCGGACGCGGCCAGCGGGGCCGGTGCCGCGGCGGCCACGGGGGCCTGGGACGCGTCGCCGTCGCCGTCTCCGGCGAGGGCGCGCTCCGAACCGGACTTGCTGCGCAAGGCGACCTCCTTGATGAACAGGGTGATGATCAGGGCGAGAAGGGCGAACGGAGCCGCGTAGAGGAAGACATCACCGACGCCGTGCCCGTACGCGTCCTCCATGATCGACCGGATCGGGGCGGGCAGCGTCGACAGGTCGGGAATCCCGTCGCTGCTACCGCCGCCGTGGCTCGCCGCCGCGGCGGCCTTGGGGCCGAGAGCAGTGAGGCCGTCGGTCACGTAGTGCGTGACGCGGTTGGCGAGCGCCGCGCCGAGCGCCGAGACGCCCACGGCACCACCGAGGGTACGGAAGAAAGTGACCAGCGAGCTGGCGGATCCGATGTCCTGCGGCGCCACCTGGTTCTGGGTCGCCAGGACCAGGTTCTGCATCATCATGCCGACGCCGAGGCCCATCAGCGCCATGTAGATGGCGGCGTGCCAGTACGGGGTGTCCGTGCGCAGCGTGCCCAGCAGGCCGAGGCCCGCGGTGAGCAGCACACCGCCGCTGACGAGGAAGATCTTCCAGCGCCCGGTACGGGTGATGATCTGGCCGGAGATCATCGAGGAGAGGAACAGGCCCATGACCATCGGAATGGTCATGACGCCGGACATCGTCGGGGTCTTGCCCTCGGCCAGCTGGAAGTACTGCGAGAAGAAGACCGTGCCGCTGTACATCCCGATGCCGACGAACAGCGAGGCGATGGTGGCCAGCGTGATCGTCTTGTTGCGGAACAGCCGCAGCGGGATCAGCGGCTCCTTGGCCTTGGACTCGACGATCACGAAGATCACCGCGAGCACGATCGCGCCGCCGACCATGGCGAAGGTCTGCCAGGAGATCCAGTCGTAGTTCTTGCCGGCCAGGGTGACCCACACCAGCAGCAGGGTGACCGCGCCGGCGATGAAGAACGAGCCGGCCCAGTCGACCTTGACGCCCTCGCGCTTGACGACCGGGAGCTTCAGGGTCTTCTGGAGCACGACCAGCGCGAGGATGGCGAACGGCACGCCGACGTAGAAGCACCAGCGCCAGCCGAGCCAGCTGGTGTCGGTGATGACGCCGCCGAGGAGCGGTCCGCCGACGGTGGCGACCGCGAAGGTCGCGCCCAGGTAGCCGCTGTAACGCCCGCGCTCCCGCGGGGAGATCATCGCGGCCATCACGATCTGGGCCAGCGCGGACAGACCGCCCACGCCGATGCCCTGCACCACACGGCAGGCGATCAGCATGCCGGTGTTCTGCGACAGACCGGCGACGACCGAACCGCCGACGTAGATGATCAGGGCGACCTGGACGAGCGCCTTCTTGCTGAACAGGTCGGAGAGCTTGCCCCACAGCGGTGTGGTCGCGGTCATCGACAGCAGTGCCGCGGTGACGACCCAGGTGTACGAGCTCTGGCCGCCGCCCAGGTCGTGGATGATGTGCGGCAGCGCGTTGGAAACGATCGTCGAGGACAGGATGGCGACGAACATGCCGAGCAGCAGCCCGGACAGCGCCTCCATGATCTGACGGTGCGTCATGGGGCCGTCATGGGAAGCGCCGTGGCCGCCCCCATGCTTGGCATGCCCGCCCCGCACACCGGCTGGTGAGGTCGTAGCCATGTAGTTCCTTTACTTCCTTTTCATCCTGCTGCGGGGGTACGGGTGGTGGCGGGGGAGTCGTGATGCGCCCGGGTACGGCAGTCGCCGAAGCTCGTGCGGAGCCTGGCGAGCAGCTCGATGAGGTGCCCGACGTCGGTGTCGGTCCAGTCGTCCAAATACCGGGCGAGCGTCTGGGTGTAGCGCTCGGAAAGCTCCGCCAGGAGCTCCCTGCCACTCGGGGTCAGTCGCAGCAGCCGTGACCGCTTGTCCGCCGGATCGGGCTCGCGCTCGATCCAGCCGCGCTCAGCGACGTGCGCGACGTGCCGGCTGGTCACCGACATGTCGATCGCGAGCAGCTCGGCCAGCTGGCTCATCCGCATCTCGCCGTGCCGGTCGAGGAGCGTGAGCAGCCCGGCCGACGCCGGCGGGCAGTCCTGGGGCAGGATCCGCCCCATCTCCCGCTTGACGGCCCCGATGGCGCTGAGTTGCCGGGCCAGCTCTTCGTACTGACTGTGAGCGGCCACCGGCTCCTCCACGCCTCTTCACCTGCGCAACCTACGCGGTTGTTTTGTTGCTTGGGGCAACCATAGGCAAAGTTGGTTGCTGAAGGCAAACGATTCGGCGCGGATGCGGGTACGAGAATGGCAAAGTCTGACCCATGACTGAGCCATGAAAGCCGTTTCCGTGCGTAAAGGTGCTGGTCAATGCGGTAAATGGGCGGCCCGCCAAGGTGTACGCGGCGTTTGTGCCGCCCTGCCCCTCGTGCCCACCCGGACGCTCACGCCATGTACGCGTCACGCGCCACCCGGTAGGTGACCCGCCTCCGCTCTGTGACCAGCCGATCTGCGCTCCGTAGGCGGGGCCGTCCACCCTTTCCAGCCCGCGCTCGCGCCCGCCCGCGGAGGATACGCGCCCCAGGGGTGCCCCCGAGTCCCGGGTTCGCTAGGGTCCTTGCCCATGGCGACCAACCCGCAGAACCAGGCCGAGGGCAACTACGACCCGGCGGGCAGCACGCAGATGTTCAAAGCCTTCGTCGACGAGGGCGGTACCCCGCAGGGCGGCACCCCGCAGGGCGGCCGCCGTGCCCCCGCGCCCCAGCAGGCGTCCGGCGGCCCGCGCGTCGGCCTGATCGTCGGCGTGATCGTCGCCCTCGTGGTGGTGGCCGGCGCGGCCTGGCTGGCACTGGGCTGAGCGCCTGGGTCTGAATCCGGGCCGGATCAGCGGCACTCCGCGCAGACGTCCCCCGGACCGCCCTGCCGCAGCACCGTCTCCGCTGCCGCCTCGGCGAAGGCGCGGATGCGTCCGGTGTCCGCCGCGGCCCGCCACACCAGGCCGTACTCCAGCGGGGGAGCGTCGTCGAAAGGGACGTACGCGATGTTCGGCCGGGCGTAGTACCTGACCTCGTGCGCGGCGGCCGGATGTACTCCTCGCCCCGCCCCGACCAGGGCGAGGAGCTCCTGCCGGGTCGCTGCCCGCTCACCACGCTCGACGGGACGGCCCGCCGGAGTCGTGCGCGGCAGGAGATGGTCGAGCCAGTACTCCGGTACGGGCCCCGAGAGGCTGAGCACCTTGTCCCCGGCGAGGTCATCGACCCGGACGGAGGGCCGCTTCGCGAAGGGGTGCCGGGTGGAGACGGCCAGCACGCGGGTGTCGGAGATCAGTACGGGACCGGTGGCCAGATCGGGTTCGACGACGGGGAACTGGGCGAGCAGCAGGTCGAGTTCGCCCGAGCGCAGCAGGCCGAAGGGGTCGGCGAGCGGGGTCTCGTGCAGCAGGACCTCGCCGGCCGCCGGATGCCGCTCGCGGTAGGCGGAGGCGGCGAACAGTACGAGCTCACCGGCGAGCGGACTGCTGAACCCGACGCGCAGCGGCTCGGCCAGACCGCGTCCCGCGGCGACCGCCCGCTCGACGCCCTCCTTGATCAGCTCGTAGCCGGGGCGTATGTCGTCCGCGAGGCGGCGCCCGATCGACGTCAACTCCACGCGCCTGCTGGTCCGTTCGAAGAGTGCCGCGCCTATGCGCCGTTCCAGTTGCTTGATGGTCTGGCTGACCCGGGCCTGTGAGACGTGCAGGCGCTGCGCGGTGCGGCCGAAGTGCAGCTCCTCGGTGAGGGCCAGGAAGATCTCGACGTCGCGGCGTTCCATAACCATCAGGTTATCGATCGTTGCGGAACCGGCTGTTGTTCGGGGTCCGCCGGACGATCAAGGTTGAGGACATGAACACCGACCTGCACACCGCCGCCAAGCCCCTCGCCGTCATCACCGGAGCCAGCTCGGGCATCGGCGCCGCCACCGCCCGTACCCTCTCCGCACTCGGCCACCCCCTCCTGCTGCTGGCCCGCAGGGTGGAGCGGATCGAGGCGCTCGGCCTCCCCGACACCCTCGCCAGGTCCGTCGATGTCACCGACGCCGAGGCGGTGACCGGGGCCGTCCGGGAAGCCGAGGCGCTGTACGGCCCCGCCGACCTGATCGTCAACAACGCGGGCGTGATGCTGCTGGGCGAGGTGGCCAGGCAGCCGGCCGACGAGTGGGAGCGGATGTTCGACGTCAACGTGCGGGGTCTGCTCCATGGGGTACGTGCGGTCCTGCCCGGCATGATCGAGCGCGGCCGCGGCACGGTGATCAACGTCAGCTCGGTCGCGGGCCGCAGGACCTACGCCAACCACACGGTCTACAGCGGCAGCAAGTTCGCCGTGCACGGCATGTCCGAGAGCCTGCGCGAGGAGGTCGCGGGCCACGGGGTCCGCGTCGTCACCATCGCCCCGGGAGCCGTTGAGACCGAGCTGCTCTCGCACACCACCGACGAGGCGGTGAAGGCCGACTACCAGGCGTTCAAGGACTCCATCGAGGTGCTCGCCCCCGAAGACGTAGCTGCGGCGATCGGCTTCGCGTACCAGCAGCCGCAGCGCGTCACCCTGCGCGAGCTGGTCCTCGCGGCCACAGCCCAAGTGGCCTGAGGCCAACGATCCGGCAGGCGGCGGGAGTTCGCCCGACGGTCACCGTCCGCCCGGCGCCCCGACGGGCCTCGCCCGGCACCCCACCGCCGGCGCGGCCCCGCCCGGTGCTCATGCTCACCGGGCGGGACCGATTTCCCTCACCGCGCGGGCGGACCCACCGCGGCATCCTTCAGGGGAGCGCCCGGGACGCTCCCCGCGGGACGGACCGGGGCCGTGGGCCGAGCCCGTCGGCTCGGCCGGGACAGGCGCTGTCCCGTCTCACGGCTTGTCCGGTCGGGGGAAGTCACAAGTCGCCCTCGCGCTCTCCCTCTCCGTCGCTCCCGTCCTCCGCGTCGAGGTCATCCTCGTCCTCCGCGTCCTCCAACAGCAGCAGACGGGCGCCCCGACTCTCCGACACCCGGTGCACCTTGGCCAGGCGGTCGTTCAACTCGACGGCCAGCAGGTGGATTTCGCCGGGTGTCCATGTCCGGTCGGCGAGGATGCGGTAGGCGTCCTCGATGAGTTCGGCCGCCGAGGTCATCTGCTCCGCCTCGACCCGGTCGGCGAGCCGGGAGACGTATCCGGTCCCGTTACCGCGGACGAGGTAGCACGGCTTCCCGTCCCAACTGGTCCACGGCAGCAGCCGCGCGCCGTCGATGGCGTTCATCGGGCGGCCACCTCCACCCCGTGCAGCCGCCGCGGATCGACGTCGATCCCGTGCACCGCCAGCCACAACTCCCGCCGCCGGCCCCGCTGCACGCGGCGTTCCCGTCGTGCGGTGGGACGCGGACCTGCCGCCCGGTGGCAGCCGTGGGCGGGCAGTAACAGGCACAGCAGAATTTCGAAGATCGTTCGGATAGTGTGCAGCACTGTCGTCAACCTCCTGAGGGTTGAGGGCCACGCCCCCGGACGTACGCCGCTCCAGCAACGTCGCGGGGGTTTTGCGCGGCGGGATCTGTCTTGGCGAGCTGACTAGCGCCGGGATCCTTGGCGAAATTACGGCGCCAGTTATCGAGGCTGCTGTGACGCGCAGTCAAGCGCCCTGCTGACAGCTTGCTCTTGTTTGCAATGGATCCGCAATATTGCGGATCCAATCCGCAGGAACGTCTGAACGCTTGTTCTTATCCGGGTGCTGACAATGTTGTGCCAGACTGCGCACATGACCAGTGCTCAGACGTCACCGCCGGTTATGAGGCGCAGACTTGGGAGGATGCTGCGCCACTACCGCACTGAATCCGCAATGACGCTGGTGCAGGCCGCATCGTGTGTCGGATGGGAGAGCACTCGGCTGTCCCGAGTGGAAACCGGCCAGTACCAGATCAAGACGGAGGACGTCGCAAGGCTTCTGGGGGCGTACGGAGTTGGTGACTCGGAAGTCATCGTCGAGCTGAGCCAGGCCGCGGAGTCGAGCGTCAGGGCGTGGTGGGCGGCCTACTCGGACATACTCCCGAGGGCCTACGCGGACAGCATCGCGCTGGAGACAGAGGCGACGCAGATCCGCGCCTACTTCCCGCAGTTGATCACCGCCATGCTTCAGACGCCTGCCTATGCCCACGCCATTATTTCCAGCTCTCCCCGCGCGGAGACGCAGCGGGACGCCGATGCGCTCGTGCAGGTTCGGCAAGCTCGAAAGGCGGTTTTGACCAGAGCCGCCGGCCCCGTAGCACTGCGTACGGTGATCGATGAGTCCGCACTCCATGCCCGCTCAGGCTCCACGTCCGACGTCATGCGGGATCAGCTCCTGAGCCTGCTGGACATGTCGGAGCGCGACAACATCTCCATCCGCGTCATGCCTCTGGACGCGCCTGTTCACTCAGGCTTGACCAGCAACATGACGATCATGGACTTCCGGCACCCTTGGCCTTCGCTGGTGACGATCGACCACATCCGGGGAGGCGTCTTTCTGGAGCAACCGGAGGACGTCCGCGCCTTCTCGGCAGCGTTCGACGCCGTTTACGAAGCCGCCCTACCTGTTGATGACTCGCAAGACGTGATCAAGAAGTACATGAAGGGAAACTTCCATGACCGGTAAGGCAGCAATGAGCGCCGGCGATCTGACGGAGGCGACCTGGTTCAAGTCCAGCTACAGCGGCACCGACCAGTCCCAGTGTGTTGAGGCCGCTGACTTGACCGGCACTGCGTATGTGGCGATTGCCGTGCGAGATTCCAAGTACCCGCAAGGCCCTGCGTTGCTCTTCTCAGCGAGTGATTGGTCATCCTTCGTATCCGCAGTCGGGCGTGGGGGGTTCACCACCACCTGACCTGGTCGGCTACCAGCTACCGAAGTGAACGGCCCCCGCAACCGGGGGCCGTTGTCGTGTCGCCGCGAGGCTGATCCCGTCACCCTTTCCCGTCGGCGGCCGCCTTCAGGGCCGCGAGGTCCAGCTTCTTCATGTTCATCACGGCCTGCATGGCGCGGCCCCGCCCGGTGCTCATGCTCACCGGGCGGGACCGATTTCCCTCACCGCGCGGGCGGACCCACCGCGGCATCCTTCAGGGGAGCGCCCGGGACGCTCCCCGCGGGACGGACCGGGGCCGTGGGCCGAGCCCGTCGGCTCGGCCGGGACAGGCGCTGTCCCGTCTCACGGCTTGTCCGGTCGGGGGAAGTCACAAGTCGCCCTCGCGCTCTCCCTCTCCGTCGCTCCCGTCCTCCGCGTCGAGGTCATCCTCGTCCTCCGCGTCCTCCAACAGCAGCAGACGGGCGCCCCGACTCTCCGACACCCGGTGCACCTTGGCCAGGCGGTCGTTCAACTCGACGGCCAGCAGGTGGATTTCGCCGGGTGTCCATGTCCGGTCGGCGAGGATGCGGTAGGCGTCCTCGATGAGTTCGGCCGCCGAGGTCATCTGCTCCGCCTCGACCCGGTCGGCGAGCCGGGAGACGTATCCGGTCCCGTTGCCGCGGACGAGGTAGCACGGCTTCCCGTCCCAACTGGTCCACGGCAGCAGCCGCGCGCCGTCGATGGCGTTCATCGGGCGGCCACCTCCACCCCGTGCAGCCGCCGCGGACCGACGTCGATCCCGTGCACCGCCAGCCACAACTCCCGCCGCCGGCCCCGCTGCACGCGGCGTTCCCGTCGTGCGGTGGGACGCGGACCTGCCGCCCGGTGGCAGCCGTGGGCGGGCAGTAACAGGCACAGCAGAATTTCGAAGATCGTTCGGATAGTGTGCAGCACTGTCGTCAACCTCCTGAGGGTTGAGGGCCACGCCCCCGGGCCGTCCAGCAACGGTCGCGGGGGTCTCGCGTGTGGCGAGTGGTCTGGCGTCGGCTTGGTCACCCGGCTGTGTACCGGGTGTAGTCAATTGGTCACCAGATGGGCCTAACTTCCAATAGGCTGGGCGAAGTTCAGTTGCAAAATTGAGATTTACTCTGCGCTGCACCGCGGTGTCTGGTCGCAAAAGCAGGAGGTCACGGCGTTGGATGAGGCGACGGCTCCGGAGAACTTCAATCCACTTCAACGCTTCGGGGCGGACGTGAAGCGCGTACGGCTCGGGCGCAAGCTCACGCAGAAGCACCTGGCCAAGGCTGTGGGCTACTCCGATGGCTACGTCAGCATGGTGGAGGCGGGGAAGCAGATGCCCAGCGCGAGGTTCGCCAGCGGGTGCGACCTGGCCTTCGGCACAAACGGCCTGTTTGCAGGCTTGTTGAAGAGACTTGATGAGGCCGATCACCCGAGCTGGTTCGTCTCGTACCTCGAAAAGGAGAAGAGGGCGGCCAGCATCTGCGACTACTCGGTCCACGGCATCATGGGCCTCTTGCAGACGGAGGCGTACGCACATGCGATCTTCCGAGCTGGGCACCCGCACGCGCCAGCGGACGTGATCAAGGGCAAGGTCGATGCCCGCATAAGTCGCCGCACCGTGATGGCCCAGGGATACCCGCCAACACTGTGGGTGGTCCTGCACGAGGCGTGCCTGAGAACGCACGTCGGCGGACCCGCAGTGATGGCCGCTCAGTTAGGGCACTTGATCGCCTCGGCCGAGAGCCCCGGCATCGACATTCAAGTGATCACGTTCGCTGCCGGGGCTGCTGCGGCGCACGTGTTGCCGTTCACTCTGCTCACGTTCCACTCCGAGCCCACCATCCTCTACTCGGATGGACCACTCGGAGGAAAGCTCTACGACAGGGAGCCAACTGTCGCGACCGCCGTGCGCAACTATGATCGATTGCGGGCGCACGCCTTGTCTCCGGATGATTCGCTCGCCATGGTCAAGGGATTGCACAAGGAGTTCACCTCATGAGCGCAGGCATAGATCTCGCCGTCGCCGCGTGGTTCAAGTCCTCGTACAGCGGATCCGACGGCGGCCAGTGCATCGAGGTCGCCACCAACCTCGTGCCCTCGCACGGCGTCGTCCCGGTTCGGGACAGCAAGACCGTGGAGGGTCCGGTCCTCGCCTTCCCCGCTACGTCCTTCTCCTCCTTCATCGTGGCAGTCAAGGGCAACACGCTTTCCCGCTGACCCTGTTGCGCGGAGTGAGTAGCAGAACGGCCCCCGCGACCGGGGGCCGTTGTCGTGTCGCCGCGAGGCTGATCCCGTCACCCCTCGCCGTCGGCGGCCGCCTTCAGGGCCGCGAGGTCCAGCTTCTTCATGCTCATCACGGCCTGCATGGCGCGGGTGGCGCGGGCGCGGTCGGGATCGTTGAGCATGTCGGCCATTCCCTCCGGGACGACCTGCCAGGACAGCCCGTACCTGTCCTTGAGCCAGCCGCAGGGGCCCTCCTCGCCGCCCTCGGAGAGCTTGGTCCAGTAGTAGTCGATCTCCTTCTGGTCGGTACACGTGACGGCGAAGGAGATCGCCTCGTCGAAGGTGAACTCCGGACCGCCGTTGAGCGCGGTGAACTCCTGGCCGTCCAGCTCGAACTCGACGGTCAGCACCGTGCCGGCCGGGCGCGGGCTGCCCTCGGTGTAGTGCGTGACGTTCTTGATCTTCGAGTTCGGGAAGACCGAGCAGTAGAACTCGGCGGCCTCCATGCTCTGGGTGTCGAACCAGAGGTTGGGGGTGATCTTCGGCATGACGCGCTCCTGGTGGTGGGGCCGGGTGGCCGGATGGCCGGACGGTCGTGGTCGGTGGATCGGCGGCCCGGGGGCCGTCATCTGTATCGACCGCCGCGCGGCACCGGACTCATCGCCATTCGGGTGGGGAATCCGGCGGAAGCGGGGGCCGCTCACCGGGACCGTGGCGCATCCGGCAAATGCGCCCTGTCGTTGCCTCAACCGCGGGCCTACACTCCGGCGGACCTGACACCCGACGAAGGAGGCGCACCGTGGGCAAGCACCGTTCCCCGATCGGAGACGACGGTCAGCAGCCAGGTCGTCCGCCGCAGCCGAAGTAGGTCCGTTCGTGTCCCGTCCAGTGCCCGACGAGGCCATCGGCGCTCTACTGGAGCAGATCGCCGAACAACTGGGTGCGCCCGTCCCCGCACAACTACGGGCGGCCCTCCGCGCCGTGCCTCGTCATCTCTTCCTGCCGTCCACGCTGTGGTTGCGCGACGGCAAGGGAGGCTACGAGGCGTGCGACCGCGCGCGGGAGCCCGATCGTTGGTGGCGCGCGGCCTACCGCGACGTCCCGCTCGTCACTCAGTTCACCGAGTTGCCCGACGGGGACCTCGTTCCCTCCTCCTCCGCCTCGATGCCCAGCATGGTGGTACGCATGCTGATGGCCCTCGGCGGCCGGCGCGGACAGCGGTTGCTGGAGATCGGTACGGGCACCGGGTTCAACGCGGCGCTGCTCTCGTACCTTTTCGGCGCCGAGAACGTGACCTCGCTCGACGTCGATCCAGGGCTGATCCGCCGGGCCGAGCAGGCTCTGCGGGCGAGCGGCCAGCGGCCGGAGGTGCACTGCGCGGACGGTGCGGGCGGCTGGCGGCCGGCTGCCCCGTACGACGCGATCATCGCCACCTGCTCCGTCAGGACCGTGCCGCTCCCCTGGCTGGAACAGGTCGTGGCAGGCGGCCGCATCGTCACCCCGTGGGACACCGCGTGGTGCAACTACGGCACCCTCGTCGCCACCAAGCAGGCAGACGGTACGGCCGAGGGCGCCCTCGCTCCGTACGGTTCCTTCATGCTGATGCGGGCCCAGCAGGCCGACGTCGAACTGCACCGCGATCTACTGCGCGACGGCCAGCACCCCGAACGCTCCACGACCCGCCTCTCTCCCTGGTCGGTGGCCGGGAACGACCTCGATGCGCAGATGTACGTGGGCCTGCATGTGCCGGGAGCGTGGCATTCGTGGGACACGGAGGCGGAAGGGGCCCATACCCGGCTGTGGTTGGCCGACGATCAGGCGACGAGCTGGGCCAGCGTGGACTACGACGGCCGGCAGACGTCGACCTTCGCGGTGGCCCAGTACGGCGCCAGGAAGCTGTGGGACGAGGTCGTCCGGGCATACGACCAGTACGTGGCCGCCGACCGCCCCGGAATCGACCGACTTCGACTGCGGGTCTCCGCCGAAGGCCGTGGGACGCGGCACGAGGTGCGCCTGTCGGCCTGACACGTCAGCCCCGCGCCGTAGTGCGCCCCGCTCCGGCCGTTCACAGTGAGGAGAGCGTATGACCGCCAAGGGCGAGGGCCGTCAGCCGCAGTACAGATGATCCTGGACTCGGCCGCGTACGTCCTCGAATACGACATCGAGGCGTAGTGATGGCGGCCGACCGGAATCAGCCCCTAACTACCGTCCTGTCATTTCCACTTGAACGTTACGTCCTTGGTGTCCAGGTGCATCCCCAGCGGCACCCGCCAGGCGTCCACGCAGACCCGCCAGGTGCCGGTCGCCGGTTTGTCGGGGGCGAGGGGGAGCGGGAGTTGGTGGGTGGAGTCGAGCGTGGCCCAGTCGATGCCCAGGGCGCCGATGACGTGGCTGCCGAAGGTGACGGTGCCGGCGGTGACTGGGCGGTCGCCGGTGTTGAGGAAGTCGATGGTGATCCGCTGGCACCAGCGGACGTCGGTGTCCGAGAGGGCGGGTTTGCCGACCACCAGGCCGGACGGGGCGTCCGGGCCGGCCGGGATGGTGGGGGAGGGCGGCTCGGGCGCGGGGGATCCGCCGGGCGGTGGAGCGGGGGAACCGCCGGGTGGAGAAGGGGCGGTGGAGCCGGGGGCGCCGCCGCTGCCGTGGCCCGTGGAAGGCCCTGTGGGGGATCCGGGCGGGCCGGTCGGCGGGGTGCCGGGGGTACCGGACGGCGTGTGGCCCGCTGTGCCCGACGAGGGGCCTGGGGCGGCCGGGTCGGGGTGGCCGGAGGAGCCTGGGGAGCCGGCAGGGCCGGAGTCGTGGGTGCCGGCGCCGTCGCCGTCCAGGGGCGTTAGTTCGACGCTGCCCGGTGGGGGTGCGGGCTTCGTCGGTGCGGTGCCGTCGGAGGGGCCTGCCGCGCCCACCGCGGCATAGCCGGATCCGGCCGCGCTGCCGCAGCCGGTGAGGAGGACGCCCAGGCAGAGCACGGCCGCCGAGGCGGAGGCAACGTGGGCAACAGGCGTGGTGCGTCGCATCGTGCGGACACCTCCCAGCGGTGGCTGGGCGACAGTGTCGCTGACGAAGCGTCAGGTGTGAAGAGGTGGGCGTGGGGAGGTGCGTGCAAAGAGGTGGGTGTGGAGAGGGGTGTGCGGGTCGGCGTGGGTCGGCGCGGGGCCGGAAAGGGGTCACGGCAGACGGCCGACAGTGGGGTCACGGCACGCGACGACCGGTGAGGGCGGAGCCGGCCGTGCCGCGAGAGCGCGGTGCCGTCTCCTCTTGCTGTCCGCCGAGCGGCCCGGATGGGCTGTCGCCGTTGCCCCTCGGCGGACCGTTCCTCAGTCCGAGATCAGCCCTTCTCGGAGTTGCGCCAGCGTGCGGGTGAGCAGTCGGGAGACGTGCATCTGGGAGATGCCGACCTCCTCGCCGATCTGCGACTGCGTCATGTTGGCGAAGAACCGCAGCATGATGATTTGGCGCTCCCGGGGCGGGAGTTTGGCCAGCAGCGGCTTGAGGGACTCGCGGTACTCGACGCCCTCCAGCGCGGTGTCCTCGTAGCCGAGGCGGTCCGCGAGGGAGCCCTCGCCGCCGTCGTCCTCCGGGGAGGGGGAGTCGAGCGAGGAGGCGGTGTAGGCGTTGCCCACCGCCAGGCCGTCGACGACGTCCTCCTCCGACACCCCGAGGCACAGGGCGAGTTCGGGAACGGTCGGCGAGCGGTCCAGCTTCTGGGAGAGCTCGTCGCTGGCCTTGGTGAGGGCGAGGCGCAGCTCCTGGAGGCGACGCGGGACGCGCACGGACCAGGACGTGTCACGGAAGAAGCGCTTGATCTCGCCGACCACGGTCGGCATCGCGAACGTCGGGAATTCCACCCCGCGTTCGCAGTCGAAACGGTCGATCGCCTTGATCAGGCCGATGGTGCCGACCTGGACGATGTCCTCCATCGGCTCGTTGCGGCTACGGAAGCGCGCAGCCGCGTAGCGCACGAGCGGGAGGTTCAGTTCGATGAGTGTGTCGCGCACATACGCGCGCTCGGCGGAGTCCTTGTCGAGCGTGGCGAGCCGCAGGAACAGGGACCGGGAGAGCGAGCGGGTGTTGATGGCGTCGACGTCGTCATGCACGTGTGGTGCCGGCGCGGGAATCGCTGAAAGCACCTTTGAGCTGCCCAGTTCTACGGACATGCCACCCCCTTGAGGTCGCGGACGGGTCGCTGCGGCGTCCCCGGCCCAGGCGGACCGAGGAGTTATGCCTCCACCTGAATACCGGAGGCAGCACCACGGCAAACGCGGTTCCTGCAGAATGTCACATGTCGGCAACACGCTGTAGCGTCTTGTCGACATATCTGTGCAGGAACGGGTCGCCCATGCTGGTTAGGCGTCGATCCTGTTTGCGGATCGCAGACGAGCGAAGCTCCGCGACAGTAGCCGGGACACGTGCATCTGCGAAACCCCGAGCTCCGCACTGATCTGGGACTGCGTCAGATTGCTGTAGTAACGGAGCAGGAGGATGCGCTGCTCGCGCTCCGGGAGCTGGACGAGGAGGTGCCGTACGAGGTCTCGGTGCTCGACGCCGGCCAGTTCGGGGTCCTCGTAGCCGAGGCGGTCCAGGAGGCCGGGCAGGCCGTCGCCCTCCTGCGCGGCCTCCAGTGATGTGGCGTGATACGAACGGCCCGCCTCCAGGCAGGCCAGTACCTCGTCCTCGCCGATCTTCAGCCGCTCGGCGATCTCCGCGGTGGTGGGGGAGCGGCCGTGCAGCACCGTGAGGTCCTCGGTGGCGCCGTTGACCTGTACCCACAGCTCGTGGAGGCGGCGCGGGACGTGGACGGTGCGGACGTTGTCCCGGAAGTAGCGCTTGATCTCGCCGACGACGGTCGGCATCGCGAAGGTGGGGAACTGTACGCCGCGCTCCGGGTCGAACCGGTCGATGGCGTTGATCAGGCCGATGGTGCCGACCTGGATCACGTCCTCCATCGGCTCGTTGCGGCTGCGGAAGCGGGCCGCGGCGTAGCGGACCAGCGGGAGGTTGGCCTCGATCAGTGCGGCACGGACGCGGGAGTGCTCGGGGGTGCTGGGTTCCAGGCCGACCAGCTCGGCGAAGAGCACCTGCGTCAGCGCCCGGGTGTCCGCGCTACGGCTCTCGCGGGCCGGAGCCTTTGGCGCAGTACGGGCCGTCACGGTCACGCCACCCTTCACAGTGCATATATCGCAGCATGTATCGCGTATCGCATGTATCCGGCAAAAGCGGTCATAGCATCACAAGACATGTGCACTGTGTGCAAGCACCCCATAACGCCGTGTTGAAGAGAGAGTTGGCGTTGCGCGCGGGTTGCGCGCGGGTCGCGCGCGAGGGGGGTGCGGTGGGCGGCCCGGGCGCACGGCGAAGCCCCTCGCCTACGGGGGGCGAGGGGCCGGGGTGGGCGTCGCGGCGCGGGTGGCGCCGGAGGGGGTCAGAACTCGTAGTCAGCGATCACCCAGGTGGCGAATTCGCGCCACTGGACGGCAGCCGCCTGGTGGGCCGGGTGCTCGATGTACCGCTTGAGGGCGTCGGTGTCGGCGACGGCCGAGTTGATCGCGAAGTCGTAGGCGATCGGGCGGTCGGTGATGTTCCAGGCGCACTCCCAGAACGTCAGCTCCGGGATCTCCTTCTCCAGCGCGGCGAAGGCGCGGACGCCGTCCTGCACCCGCTCCTCGTCGCGCGAGACGCCCTCGTTGAGCTTGAACAGGACCAGGTGGCGGATCACAGCGGCCTCCGTGCGGCGGGACGATGCGCAGCCGGTCCGGCGGGCCGACTGGGACCTAGCTGACCAGCTGGGTCATGAACTGGCCGACGCTCTGCGCGGCGGTCGAGATGCCCTCGAAGCCTATCTGGACGAGCCCGGCTGCCCGTTTGGGGGTGGCGATGATCGTCCAGAACACGAAGATGATGACCAGGTACAACGCGACTTTCTTCGCCGTCGCCATCAGTTCCGTCTCCCCTACGGCAGGTCCCTACGCCCCTACGGCGTCCCCCGCGGACCCCCTGGCCCCCGTGGCCGCCCCGTTTGCCGGTGCGGTCGGGCGAGTGTAACCACAGGTGTTCGACCGGGGCAGGCGGAGCGGCCCGGCCGGCCCCGCCCTTCACATGGGCCTTATGGACCAAAGGCCCGCCAAGGAGGGCCCTTTGTCCGCCTGTTGGGGCGGCCCGCGGGCGGCAGTATGGAAGCACGGGTCACGGCGGATCTGGCAGGAATCCGCGGGGCCCCGGGATCAGTGCCCCACTGCGGGGTCCGTGCCGCGCGCCCCCTGACAGCGCGGTGTGGACATCGGGGCCCGGTCCTCATCGGGGGAGGCGGTTCCAGCCCCCTGGCCCGCCTCCCCCGGCCAACACCCCGCCCCCGCCCCGCGCTCCGTGCGCCGGGCGCGCGCACCGGTCCGGACCGTTTTCCCGGCAACCTCAGGACCGTTCTTCTCGTCCCTCTTCCCGTAAGGCATCCCCGTACGCCGGCGATTCCGCCATGTACGCGACAATCGGTCGGCACGGAGCGCGGGCCGGTCCGCGGCGGCCGACCGCCGTGGCACGAGCCCGCGCGGAACGACGAGAGGAAAACGGGGCTCCGACGATGAAGATCGACTGGGACCGGCGCACCTGCGCGCGGCGCGGGCACATCACCTATCTCCCGCACGAGGAGCACCTCCAGGCGAGACTGCACGCCAGCACCGCCCTGGGCACGGCCTGGCGCTGTCTGCGCTGCGGCGACTTCGTGCTCGGTGAGCCGCACGGCTCCGGGCCGGCCACCGACGCCCCCCTGGTGCCGCGCGGCAAGGCGCTGCGGGATCTGTTCATCCTGCGGTTCCTGGCCGTGGAACGGGCGCTGCGCGGGGTGTTCGTCGTGCTGGCGGCGCTCGCGGTGTGGCAGTTCAGCAACAAGCAGGACGCGGTCCGCCAGTTCTTCGACAAGAACCTGGACGTGGTCCGCCCGATCGCCGTCCACTTCCACTACGACCTGGACCACTCCCCGGTCGTCGACACCATCCGGAAGACCTTCGGCTACCAGCACTCCACTCTGGTCCTGGTGGCTGCGCTGCTGCTCGCCTACGCACTGGTGGAGATCGTCGAGGGGGTCGGCCTGTGGATGGCCAAGCGCTGGGCGGAGTACCTGGCGGTGGTGGCCACCTCCGCCTTCCTGCCGCTGGAGATCTACGAACTGACCGAGAAGGTCAGCTGGATCAAGATCGCCACCCTGGTCATCAACATCCTCGCGGTGCTCTACATCGCGTTCGGCAAGCGGCTGTTCGGCCTGCGGGGCGGTCGCGCGGCCTTCGAGGGGGAGCGGCAGAGCGCCTCCCTGCTGGAGGTCGAGACGTCCGCCGGGATGCCCGCACCCGCCCATAATGGCTGAACGCACCGTACGAGGGGGAAAGCAACCCATGCGACCGAAGCTCACCAACTCCGCGCACCGGCAGTCCGGTTCGCCGCACACGTCCGTCCGCCGGACCGTGGGGCGTCGCCCGATGGCCGTACTGGCGCTGCTGTTCGGCCTGCTGGCCGTCGCGGCCGGTCCGGCGGCCGCCGCCGGGCTGACCGACGCCGCCGCGGCCCACCCGGCCGCCGTGGCCGCCCCGCAGGCCGCGTCGGGCGCGCGGACGGCCGCCGCCGACGCCGCCGAGCGCGTCGAGGCGGCCCCCGCGGCCGCCATGAAGTGGCGGCACAGCACGCACAGCAGCTACCACCACGTCACGCACCTCACGCACCAGACGTCCTTCACGTCCCACGCCAAGCCGAAGAAGAAGATGGGCTTCTTCAAGAAGCTCGGCATCTTCCTGATCGTGATCATCGTGGTCATCATCGTCATCGTGATCCTGCTGATCTGGATGATCGTGCACTTCATCCGGAAGGCTTTCCGCCGCCGGGACTGACGGATCGCGTCAGCCTTTCGGCGCCGACCGCACACGCGGGGGCGGCCGGAGTCCGTAACGGGCTCCGGTCGCCCCCGTTTTTGTTTTCTGTTTCGGGCGTTTTCGGGAATTTCTCGGTGACCGGAAAAGGCTGGTCGGTGGCTCGCGGCCGGTTCGCGCGCTTGCGTCGGCGAGGGCTTCCGCGTCCTCCTCGGGCGATTCGAGAAAGCGCAGCTCAGTGGCGTAAATAAGGCGTCATTGAATCCATCACATCATCGTACTAATGGGGGATTGAGTCATTTCATAGGTTTTTCTTGACGTGGATTGCCGTGGTCCGCGGCAATGGTTGTCGAGCGCTCACCCGGAGCGATGGCGGGTGTGGCTCATGGGGTAATTGAAAAATCCACGGAAAGGGGAATCCGCATGACCGAGGAAGACGAGCTGTTCGAGGAGATGGCCATTCCGGAGTCGGAGACGGCTTTCGCCGGCCACAGCTGCCTTTGTTTCGTCACCGAATACGACGACTCGGAGTCCGCGGAGTAACGAGAAAACGTGCCTCCCGGCCGGTGCGACGAACCGGCCGGGAGGCGCCTCCGCGCCCCACCCCACGGCTCCCCGAAGGCGGACAGCATTGGACACCCCCCGGCCCACTCCCCGGCCCACCTCCCCGCTCACCCTCCGCCGCGACGTCCGGCTCGTCGCCCGCGGCGCGCACCTCTACGTCTGCGCGAGCACCGGCACCCTCCGGGTCCCCGTCCACCTGCCCGGCAACGGCACCGACCGGGGCACGGACCACGGGACGGACCACGGCGCGGACCACGGCGCGGACCACGGCGCGGACCACGGGACGGTCACCCTCGACGCGGTGCCCGAGCGGGTGGCCAAGGGGCTGCGCGCCCGCGGTCTGGCCCATCCCGGGGACGGGCGGCTGCCGCACCCGCTCTACGGGGACGGCGCGGACCGCAGCAGCCGGCCGGTCGCGGTCGCCGGGGACGGCCCGTTGGCCACCGAGGTGGCCGCCCTCCTCACCCGGGCCGGGATGCGGACCGTACCGGCCGACGGCGCCGACCAACCCGTCGCCGCAGTGCTCCCGTTGAGCCTCCCCGAGGACGAACTCCGGCGCTGGACCGGCCTGGTCCTCGACCGGGGCACGCCCCTCGTGACGTATCTGAGCACCCCGACGCGGCTGCTGCTCGCCACCCTCGCCCCGCCGCGCACGCCCTGCCCGGTCTGCCTCGTGCGGCGGATCCGGGCCAACCACACCTGGCAGCCGGTGGCCGGTCTGCCGCTGGACCTGCTGCTGGGCGCGGCGGAGAGCGAGGCGTGGCCGACCACCGCCGTCGCGGCCGGGGCGGTGGCCCATGAGGTCCTCACCGCGCTCGCCGCCCCCGAGGCGCCCACCGGCCCCCCGGAACTGACCGAACTCGACCACGCCACCTGGGAACGCACCCCGCACACCCTGTTCCACACCCCCGGCTGCCCCGCATGCGGCCCCGCCGCCGTACCGCCCAAGCGTGACGAGACGGCCACCGTGGACGCCCGGGAGAGCTGGCGGCTGATGCGCGGCGCGGTCGACCCGCTGACCGGGCTGGTGCCCGAACTGCGGGTGGACGGGACGGACGGCCCGGAGGGCGGTACCACCTACGCGCGGACCGCCGGGATGATCACCACCACGTGGTTCTCCCCGGTGGCGGCCGAGGCCCGCGGCGGGGCGGTCAAGAGCGACCCGGTCAACGCCCGGGTCTGTGCGGTGGGCGAGACCCTGGAACGGTACGCGGCCGGGGTGTACGACCCCGACCGGTTCGTCCGCGCCACCCTCGCCGAACTCGGCGACACGGCGGTCGACCCGCGCAGCCTGCCGCTGGGCTCCGCCAAGGAGTACGCCGCACAGCGCCGTTACGCGCCCTTCGACCCCGACGTGGCGATCGACTGGGTGGCGGGGACGTCCCTGACCACCGGCCGCCCGCGGTACCTCCCCGCCTGCGCGGTCTACCTGCCCTACCGCTTCCCGCGCGCCCACAAGCCGTGGTTCGACCCGATCTCCACCGGGCTGGCGGCCGGCGGCTCGTACCACCACGCCGTCCTCGGCGGCCTGATGGAGAGCGTCGAACGCGACGCCACCCTGGTCTTCTGGGAGAACCGGCTCACCCTGCCCAGCCTCGACCTGACCGACCTCCCCGACGGGCCCGCCCGGCGCATCGTCGACCGGATCACCGCCGAGGGCGCGACCGTCACCTGCAAGGACCTCACCACCGACCTGGGCATCCCGGCCGTCGCCGTGCGCTTCGCCGAGGGCACCGCGCAGCGGCCGATCGTGGTGCACGCCGCCCGCGCCGACCTCGACCCGCACACCGCGCTGCTGGGCGCGCTGGAGGAGGCGTGCCTGTGCCGGACCGGCGCCGGCATCTGGCTCGCAGAGGGCGAAGTGCCGGCCGCCGACGCCGCGTTGAGCAGCCTCAGCGAGTTCTGCCTCTACTACTGCGCGCCGGAGCGGCAGCACCACCTCGCCTTCTGGGCGGACGGCCCGCGGCACCCGCTGCCCGCGGCCCGGCCGGCCGGCAGCTTCCAGGACGACGTCGCCGAGGCGGTCCGCCGGCTCGCCGCCCGCGGCCACGAGGCGATCGCCGTCGACCTCACCCCCATCGACGTGGCCGAATGCGGGGTCAGCGTGGTCCGCACGGTCGTCCCGGGCCTGTGTCCGCTCACCCTCCGCAGCGACTTCCACCGGCGCGGCGGCCCCCGGGTCCGCCACGCCCCGGTCGCGATGGGCGTCCGCACCACCGCACTGACGGAGGACCAACTCAACCCGTGGCCACTGCCGTTCCTGTGACGCCCGCCGACCGCCACCCCTCGACCGCCGACGACCTGCCGGAGGGCGGGAACCACCCCATGGACGACACCACGGTCCACAACGCCCCGAGCGCGCTGAACGGCGCACCCGACGACACCGCGTACCACTACCGCCGCAACCCCGACCTGCTGCTGGAGTGGGCGGACGGCGGCGGCCCGGTCCTCGTCGACTGCGGCAGCTGGCGGAAGTTCGCCGCCAAGCCCGCCCTCGTCGACCTCCTCAACCAACTCGACCGCCCGCAGACCGCCGACCAACTCCGTACCCGCTGGCGGCACTCCGCCCCCGGCGGCGACGTACTTGCGCTGCTGGCCCGGCTCACCGCGGCCGGCATCCTCCAGCGCTGCGGCCCGCCCGCGCCGGACGCGGCGGAGAACGGCACCAGGGGCCCCGGCGCCGGCTGGACCCCGTACGAACGCGCCGTCCACGCCCGGTCGGGCCACGGTCCGGACGTCGCCGCCGGCCGGGGCACCCCGCCACCGGCCCGCCTCCACCACCCCGAGGCCGACGCGGTGATCGCCCTCCCCGACGGCGCCGACGCCCCCAGCCGCCCGCTGGCCGACGTCCTGGCCGCGCGCCGCAGCGTCCGCGGCTACGCCCCCGACCCCGTCCCGCTGCCGCTGCTCGGCGCCCTACTGGCCCGCGCCGCCCGGGTCCGCGGCCACCTGGCGCCTCGGTCGTACCAGCAGACCCAGCGCCCGGCACCCTCCGGCGGCGCCCGCCACAGCCTGGAGATCTACCTACTGGCCCGGGCCGTCGAGGGCCTGCCCGCCGGCGCCCACCACTACGACCCGTTCGCGCACACCCTGCACCGGCTCACCCCCTGGACCGACGAGCTGGCCGCCTTCCAGCAGCGGACCGTCACCGACCCCGCGCTGCTGGATTCCGCACCCCCGGTCAGCCTCTGCCTGGTCTCCTTGGCGGCCCGCACCACCTGGAAGTACGAGGGCATGGCCCTCAGCCTCATCTACCGCGACACCGGCTGCCTGATGCAGACCCTCTCCCTGACCGCCACCGACCTGGGTCTGGCCTCCTGCCTCACCGGCCGCATGGAGGCCCCCCTCACGGCCCCCTTCCTCCCCGCACACCACCGCGCCCACCTCAGCCACGTCGGCAACCTGGCCCTCGGCCTCCCCACGAGCCCCCCAGCGGCCCCAGAGGTCACCCCGCTCGACCTCTGACGCCGGGCCGTAGGGGATCCAGGGCTACCGCGTCCGCCCGGCCGAAGCGTTCGACCTGTCCCGCCCGTCACTTCCCGGCGGCGGGGAATTCCGCTTCGAGGACGGCGAAGAACGCGTCGAGCGGGTTGACCCAGTCGCCGTTCACGTTGCAGACGACCAGGCGCTTGCCGTCGCGGGTGCCCATCACGTACGTCCACGAGCCGTTGAGGGCGCCGCCGCCGCCGAAGACGGTGACCCCGTTGGGGAGCGTCTGCTCGAAGGTGCCCATGCCGTAGCGCGTGTCGGGGATCCAGCCCGCGCCCTCGGTGGAGACGGTGGCCCACATCTCCGCCTGTAGGGCAGGCGAGAAGAGTTCGCCGCCGAGCAGGGCGGCGAAGAAGCGGCCCAGGTCGCCGGTGGAGGAGACGATGCCGCCCGCGGCCCAGCCCAGGGACGAGTTCAGCTCGGTGACGTCGTAGACCTGGGCGTCGGGGTCACCGGCCGGCAGTTTGGTGTACATGCGCGAGTGCGGCCCGGCGATGATGGTCTCGGTGCCGGGGAGGTAGGTCCCGGTCAGGCCGAGCGGGCGGAAGAGCAGGCGGGAGAGCTCCTCGGCGTAGGTGCTGCCGCTGGCCCGTTCGATGATCAGGCCGAGGAGCATGTAGTTGGCGTTGGAGTAGCGGAAGGCGGTGCCCGGCGCGTAGTAGGGCGGGTACTTCATGCCGATCCGCACGAGCTCTTCGGGGGTCCACTGGTCGAACCGGTGCTTGAGGTAGTCGGTGCTGATGTAACGGTTCATCATGTCCGGGTCATCGAAGGCGTAGTTGACCAGGCCGCTGGTCTGCTGCAGCAGGTGCCGGACGGTGATCAGGCGCCCGTTGTTGCCGTTGCCCTGGACCAGGCCGGGCAGCCAGTGCTCCACGGTGTCGTCCAGGCGCAGCCGGTGCTCGTCCACGAGCTTGAAGACCACGGTGGCGGTGAACGCCTTGGTGAGGCTGCCGATGTGGAACTGCTCCTCCTGGGTGCGGGCGCGCCCGGTGGCGCGGTCGGCCACGCCGGCCGTGCCGAACCAGCTGCGCCCGCCGTCGCGGACCTCGGCGACGATGCCGGGCAGGCCCGCGGCGACGGCCTGCTCAAGAGCGTCCTGGATCGTGTTCATGGGGTACCCCTCTTCGGATGTGCGAGGCGGTGTCGACCGCGCCGCAACGAGCGTTCAGTACGTACTGAAAGCTACGGTGCATTCACCAAACGGTCAACACTAAATCTCATCCTGACCACTATCTATGCAGGTCACAGACTCATACTGGTGCAATGACCCTGTCGCCGAATGCACCATCACTCACCTCGCTGTTGCAATGATCTGACTCTGAATGCACACTTGGCGCCGGACACCGGAGCGCGAGACAGGGAGAACACCGATGCCGGGAAGCAGGCTCAGTCAGCAAGAACGCCGCACCGTCGCGGCAGGGCTGACCGAAGGGCTCTCCTACACCGAGATCGCCCGGCGCCTGGACCGGCCGACATCGACCATCACCCGGGAGGTGAACCGCAACGGCGGCCCCACCGGCTACCGCGCGGACCAGGCACACCAGGCCACCGAGCGGCGCGCTCGCCGCCACAAGGCCGCCCCGACGCCCCCATCGGCCGAGACCGGGACCGACGGGTCCGAACGGCCGGGGGTGCGCGACTTCGAGAAGGAGTTCACCGCGCTACTGATCCAGACCGGGCTGCCGGCGATGGCCTCCCGGGTGCTCGCCTGCCTGTACGCCGCCGACGCCGGCAGCCGCACCGCCGCGGAACTGGTGCAACGCCTGCGGGTCAGCCCGGCCTCCATCTCCTCCGCCGTGCGCTACCTGGACGAACAGGAACTGATCCGGCGCGAACGCACCCCCGGAAAGCGGCACGAGCGCTACGTCATCGACGACGACGTCTGGTTCCGGGCCATGCTCGCCAGTGCCAACGTCAACGCGCTGCTCGCCGACGCCGCCCACCGAGGAGCCGACACGCTCGGCGCCACCACCCCCTCCGGGCAACGCCTCGCGTCCATGAGCCAGTTCCTCACCCACGTCGGCCGTGACTTGGTCACCTCGGCCACACGCTGGCGGGAAGTCTTCGCGGCCGGGCCGGAGCCGACGCCGGGCGGCCCGACACCCGAGTGAGGACTCAGCCGGCCACGGCACACGCGTACGCGCCGCGACGGCGGTCCAGATCGTCGAGGAGCGCTTCCAGAGTGCGTCCGCCGCCAGCGGCCTTGACCCGAACGAACGGGCGCACGGGGCGCCGCATCAGCACACGCGCTTAACTAGCTTCTGCAACAGTGAAGTTGTGGGCAGTGTCGGAGCAGGCGAACCGCATGCGCACGGGCCACTGAACCGCTACCGGACTCGGCCGGGGCATGACGAGGGAAGAGGCGATCATGGGCGAACTGGACGGCAGGACCGCACTGGTCACGGGCGGCTCGCGCGGGATCGGGCGCGCGGTCGCCCTGCGACTCGCCGCCGAGGGGGCGCTGGTCGCGGTCCACTACGGCGGCAACGACGCGGCCGCCGCGGAGACCGTGGCGAAGATAGCCGAGACCGGTGGCCGGGCGTTCGCGGTGCAGGCCCGCTTCGGCGAGAGCGGTGCGGTGGACCGACTGTTCGAAGGGCTCATCGCCGGACTGGCGGACCACGGCGCGGACGGCCTGGACATCCTGGTCAACAATGCGGGCATCCACTCGGTCACGTCGATCGGGAAGCTCACCGAGGAGGAGTTCGAGCGGCTGCTGGCGGTCAACGTGAGCACGCCGATCTTCGTGGTCCAGCGGGCCCTGCCGCTGCTGCGGGACGGCGGACGGATCGTCAACATGGGCTCCGCGGCCACCCGGATCGCGAACCCCGCCCAGATCGGCTACACCGTCACCAAGGCGGCGCTGGCGGCGCTCGGCCCGTCGCTTGCCAACGAACTGGGCCGGCGTGGGATCACCGTGAACACGGTCGAACCCGGGGTGGTGCTGACCGACCTGATCGCCCCCTACACCGCGGTTCCCGGGGCGGTCGCCGGACTTGAGGCGATCACCGCGCTCGGACGGATCGGCGAACCGGAGGACGTCGCAGACGTAGTGGGCTTCCTCGCGGGGTCGCAGGGGCGCTGGGTGACCGGCCAGACCATCGACGTCTCCGGCGGTACCTACCTCGGACCGATCGCGGCCGAGTGAGCCGCCCGGGGCGCGGCCATGCGGCATTCCGTGAGACCGCGCCCGACGCGACTGCCTCTCCCGCTCACTGAGCGGCCGACAGGTCAAAAACCCGTCGTGAAACGGTCACGCCGCGACATCACCACGGCCAGCACCCCAATGGCGATCAACGACCAGCCACCCGAGACCGGTTCCAGCACCGCCACCGGGATTCCCAGCGTCAGCAGGATCCATCCGGTCTCCGCGGGCACCGTGCCCGTAACGATCACGGACCTCCTGGCAAGGAGTCCGAGACCGAAGAAGGCAATCCCGCTGACCATGAACCACAGGGCCGTCATGCGGGCGTCGTCGTCGTTGCGGACCGTGTTCCACAGCCCGTCGGAGACGATGCCGCTCCAGTGCGAGTAGGCGGCGACGACGCCCACCGTCATGTGCACCACGGCGGCAGCGAGCATCAGGCGGGGCACCCAGCGGCGGAGACCTCTGGCGTTGGACTGACGGGATTCCGGGCGTGCGGAGGCATTCATGACGCTGTGTTCCTTCCGGATGGGGGCCTACCTCGGTTGCCTGCCGAGTCAGGAGGCCGGCCGGTCCAGCAGCGGCATCAGCAACTCGTACATGCCGCGCAGCTCTGATTTCGGGAGCGGGGGCAGGAGGTGCTCTGCCCCGACCAACAGCAGATAGAGCAGCTTGGCCATTTGGTCCGGTCGGCCGTGACCGGCCTGTTCGCACAGCTCACGCAGATATCCGATGCGGGTCGCGTCGACACGCTCCTGCACCCGCGCCGCTTCCGGATCCTGTTTCGCCCAGGCCCGCATCGCGACCTCCAGCGAGGGGCCGGCCGCCTTGGTCGCCTCCGCCATGAGCCTGTCCAGCCGCTCCCGGGCCGGCAGTGCGTCGGACGCTTCCACTCCGTTGATGATCGTCGTGGTGCACTTGGCCTCGAAGTGGTCGAGCAGTCGAGTCCGATACTTCGGCATCGATCCGAAGTGGTGGTAGAAGGCGCCCTTCGACATGCCCATCCGCTCGCACAGCCGCTCCAGCGTGACCGCCGGGGCACCCTGCTCCGCCAGCAGCGTCAAGCCTTGGTCCAGCCACGCCGATCTCTCCGCGCTCACCCTGCCCCGCCTCTCCATACCAAAATGTTTGGTATGGAGAGACTAGCAGGGCGCGTGCGACAGCAAGGGGAGGCCGAGTCGAACTCTCAGGATCCGGCGGAGCCGACAACCCGTGAGCCTGCCGCTGTGGGCACCCTCCCGGCGCCGCAGTGGGGCGATCCTCCCCGTGCGGCACCAACTTCGTTGGCGTTCAGGGGAGTTGGGGGAGTTGGGAGAGGCGGGACGGTTGCCGTGGTGGCGGGTCGGCGCGCAGCACCACGCACAACACCCCCCTGATCTGCGTTTCCGCAGTTCAGGGGGGTGTTATTGGCGGTAGCGGAGGGATTTGAACCCTCGGTGACTTGCGCCACACTCGCTTTCGAGGCGAGCTCCTTCGGCCGCTCGGACACGCTACCGAGAGAGAGCTTAGCCCAAAGGCCCCCGTGCGCCGAAATCGGATTGCCGGGTGTGGGGCGCGGGCGGGTCAGCGGTCGCGGAAGAAAGCGGTGAGCAGGGCGGCGCAGTCGGTTTCCAGGACGCCGGCGATGACCTCGGGGCGGTGGTTGAGGCGGCGGTCGCGGACCACGTCCCAGAGGGAGCCGACGGCGCCGGCCTTGGCGTCGCGGGCGCCGTAGACGACCCGGTCGACGCGGGACAGGACGATTGCGCCGGCGCACATCGTGCAGGGTTCGAGGGTGACGAGCAGGGTGCAGCCGGTGAGCCGCCATTCCCCGTGGGCGCGGGCGGCGGCGCGGAGGGCGAGGACTTCGGCGTGGGCGGTGGGGTCGCCGGTGGCCTCGCGTTCGTTGTGGCCGGTGCCCAGGACCGTGCCGTCGGCGGACAGCACGACGGCGCCCACCGGGACGTCACCGGTCCCGGGGGCGCGGGCGGCCTCCGCCAGCGCCCGGCGCATCGGCCCGGTCCAGGGGTCGCGCAGCGGGTCGGGTGCGGGGGAGGGGAGGGAGGCGGGCGGAGGGACGGTCATGTCCCCAGTGTCGGGGACGGGGCGGTGAGGTGGGGCCGGGCCCGGGGTGCGTGGGCCCGGCGGGGTCAGCGGACGGCTTCCAGGAGCTCGGAGCAGCCCAGGGCGTCGGCGATCTCGCCGAGGGCGTCGCCGTCGAGGGCCAGCAGTTGCCGCTCGCTGACGCCGACGTCCTCCAGGAGTTTGGGGTCGCCGAGCGGGCCGCGGGCCACGGGTGCCTCGTCGGTCTCCGCGCTCTCGGGGTCCTCGTCCTCCCTTTCCGGTTCGCCGTCCTCGGTGCCGTCCAGGTCGAGGAGGTCGAGGTCGTCCTCGTCGCTGTCGTCACGGCCGAGGAGCTCGTCGGTCAGCATCGCGCCGTACGAGCTCCTGGCTGCCATCGCGGCGTTGGAGACGAAGACCCTCGGGTCCTCCTCGCCGTCGACCCGGACGACGCCGAACCAGGCGTCCTCCTGCTCGATGAGGATCACTACCGTGTCGTCGATCGCTGCCGCTCGGGCCAGGTCGGCCAGATCGGTCAGCCTTTCCACATTGTCGAGCTCTGTATCGCTCGCTTCCCACCCGTCTTCGGTGCGCGCGAGCAGTGCGGTGAAATACACCGTGACTCTCCCACTGGTCAGGGGCGTGCCGGGCCGGGCGGGGCGGGGCTGCACGCCGCTGCTTCCCGCCCCTTCGGAATCGTGGCAGAAACATCGCGTCTGCGCGGTGTCTTCGGCGCTGCGTCGTGCGGACGTTGTGAGAGATGTCGCTCACGTGCCGGAGCGTGGGCGGCGCACGGCGGGCGCCGGGGCCTGGTGGCTCGGTTAATGTCGATGTCATGCGGATCCACGTCGTCGACCACCCGCTGGTGGCGCACAAACTCACCACTCTGCGCGACAAGCGCACCGACTCCCCGACTTTCCGGCGGCTCGCCGACGAGCTGGTCACCCTGCTCGCCTACGAGGCCACCCGTGATGTGCGCACCGAGCAGGTCGACATCGAGACGCCGGTGACGGCGACCACCGGCGTGCGGCTGTCGCACCCCCGTCCCCTGGTCGTGCCGATCCTGCGGGCCGGGCTGGGCATGCTGGACGGCATGGTCCGGCTGCTGCCCACCGCCGAGGTCGGCTTCATGGGCATGGTGCGCAACGAAGAGACCTACGAGGCGCACACGTACGCCACGCGGATGCCTGACGACCTGTCGGGGCGGCAGGTGTACGTCGTCGACCCGATGCTGGCCACCGGCGGCACGCTGGTCGCGGCGATCAAGGAACTGATCAAGCGCGGTGCGGACGACGTCACCGCGATCTGCCTGCTGGCCGCGCCCGAGGGCGTCGAGGTCATGGAGCGCGAGCTGGCCGGTACGCCGGTGACGGTGGTCACCGCCGCCGTCGACGAGATGCTGAACGAGAACCGCTACATCGTGCCGGGCCTGGGCGACGCGGGCGACCGGATGTACGGCACGGCCGGCTGAGCCAGAGGTGCCCGGGGCGGGAGCGCCCCGATGGGTACCGGTAGACCGCGGGGCCCCGCATCACGTCGTGGTGCGGGGCCCCGCGGCGTTCAGCACTTCGCGGGGACCGGAGCCTGGGCCGGGCGGGACAGCAGGGCCAGGGCCTTGGCGGCGTCCTGCGGGGCGGTGAGCTCCTGGAAGGCGCCGCCGATGATCAGGTCGAGGTCGGCGCCCTTGCGGTCGTCGGTCTTCAGCTGGGCGCCGGCGAGCTGGGTGGCCAGGACCTTCAGCGGGCCGGCGGTGGCGGCCTTGGGGCCGAGCAGTATCCCCGTGCCCGGCACCTTCTTGTCGTAGGCGGCCGGGGCGTTGCCGACCTTTCCGATCTTGAAGCCGCGCTTCTGGAGTTCGTCGGCGGTGCGCTTGGCGAGGCCGGAGCGCGGGGTGGCGTTGTAGACGTTGATGGTCAGTGACGCCGGGGCGGGCGGCTTGGCGGCCGGCGGGGTGGCCTTGGCGTGGCCGGCCGCGGCGCTGTCCGGGCAATGTCTGGTGTCCTGCGCGGCCTGGGCCGTACTGCCCTGGCCGCCGAAGACGTCGATGAGCTGCAGAGTTCCCCAGCCGGCCAGCCCGAGGACACAGGCGCCGGTCACGATGCTGAGGATGATGCGGCGACGGTGGCGGGGGCGGCGCATCCGCGGGTACCTGTCGCCTTTGATGCGGTATTTACCGCCCATTCCTGGAGGCGTCAGCATGCTCATGGCCGCAGCGTAGTGCCGGGCGTGTGCCGTGCCTACTAGATGATCAGTGCGTTGTGTGAGGGAAACCCGAGTGGGCCAATTCGGGTGGCGCCTGCGCCGTGTCGGTGGTTAGGGCGGCGTCCGGTCGTCAGTTGTCGAGTTCGAGCACGCGGGCGTGCAGCACCTGGCGCTGCTGGAGGGCCGCGCGCACCGCGCGGTGCAGGCCGTCCTCCAGATAGAGGTCGCCCTCCCACTTGACGACGTGGGCGAAGAGGTCGCCGTAGAACGTCGAGTCCTCGGCGAGCAGCGTTTCGAGGTCGAGCTGCTGCTTGGTGGTCACCAACTGGTCGAGGCGTACCGGGCGCGGGGCGACGTCCGCCCACTGGCGGGTGCTCTCCCGGCCGTGGTCGGGGTACGGCCGCCCATTTCCGATGCGCTTGAAGATCACACGGAAAGCCTACCGGGCCGGGGGCACCGGGCGCAGCCAGGAAGCGGTGGAGCAAAGGCGATCAATCGCGGCAAAATTGGATCATTGGTGGGTGATGAGCTGGCTGATACGGCACGAACGGGCTATCGCTCGTCCGTCCGCCCGCGTCGGCCGCACGGTGCCCTGAGGGATGGCCGGATCACCACGTCCCGGTGGGCGCCGGGCCTGGTTGCCAGTACGTGACCGCGGCGGCGTCCGGGTCCACCCGGACCGGGGCGCGGCCGTCCACGCCGACCTGGGCGGGGGTGGTGCGGGCGGCCAGGGCGACGCCGAATTGGGACGCCTTTTCGGCCGTGCTGCGCGGGGCGCTCCGACCACCCGATCCGCCGGGCGTGGCGGCGGTGATCACCTCGGCGTGGGCGGTGCCGTCGGGCGGCAGCGCGACCGGGGTGCGCGGTCGGCTGTCCGGGAGGGGCCGGAGGGGGCCGGGACGGCGGTCGCCGAAGTGCAGCAGGGGGTAGGGCTGGGCGGCGAAGGTGCAGGTCCGGTCGGAGATGTTGGTGACGGTGAGCAGCATGCGGCGGGTCCGGTGCGGCTCCGCGCCGGCGTGGAAACGCAGCATGTCGGGCGTGCAGCCGCCCCGGTCGCCGCGGCTGGTCGAGCGGGAGACGGCGCGTGCGGCGGCGTCCGCCCGGTAGCCGGTGCCGTCCTGGCAGGCGGTGAGCGGGAGGGCGGTCGCGGCGGTCAGCGCGACGGCGGCGAGGGTTCGGGCGCGGCGGGCGGCGGTGGTGCACCGGGGCGGGGCCGGCGTCGGGGGTGCGGGCCGGAAGGGCATGGGCACGATTGTCGGGCACGGGAGGACGGGACGGGCAAGGGTCGGTCAGCCAACACTGGGTGTCGCTTTCCCCGTGGGCGGGGGCGAGGCGGACGAGGAGGGGGTGGGGGTGGCGCCGTGCGCCGCGCGGCCGGTGGGGGTGCCGGACGGCCGGGCGGTGGGGACGGGCGGGGTGGTGTTGTGCGGCGGGTGGCCGGAGGGGCGGCCCGGGGAGCTGGGGAGGGGGCCGCGGCCGGGTTCCGTGGACCGGTCCGGGGCGGACGGGGACGGGGACGGGGCCGGCGTGGTGCCGCGCGGGGTCGGCGGGGCCGGGCTCGGCGGGGCGGCCGGCTGCGGCGGGGCCGGCGGGTGGTCGGGGGCGGTGGCGAGGTGTGCGGCGAGGGCGACGACGGCGGCGGTCGCCGCGGCGGCCAGCGGCAGGGCGAGGCGGCGCGGGGAGAGGCGGGTGAGGAAGGCCGGGCGGGGGCGGCGGTTGCGGCGGAGGTGCGGGCCGGGGGGCGCCGCCGGGCGGAGGTCGTGGACGCCGATGGCGTCGGCGCGGGCCGTGAGGGCGCGGCGCAGCCGGTCCTCGACGGGGCGATCCGCGCAGGTGTCCCAGGGGGCGGTGTCGCGGGTACTCAAGACCGTTCCTCCAGGATCTTTTCCAGGGCGTCCAGGGCGCGGCTGGCCAGGGACTTCACCGCGCCGCGGCTGATGCCCAGGGTCGCCGCGATCTCCGCTTCGGTGAGGTCGCCCCAGTAGCGCAGGACCAGCACCTCGCGGCGGCGGGCGGTGAGCCCGCCGAGCGCGGCGAAGACCTCGCGGTGCTCCTCGTCGAGGACCACCCGCTCCTCGGCGGAGGGCGCGTCGGCCTCGTGCGGCGGGGTGTAGTCGCGGGCGGTGCGGCGGCGGCGCAGCACCGAGCGGGCGGCGTTGACCACTGCGGTGCGGAGGTAGGCGAGGGCGTTGTCGACCTCGCCGAGCTGTTCGCCGTGGCGTTTGTAGAGGGCGGCGAACGCGTCCTGGACGACGTCCTCGGCGGTGGCGCGGTCGTCGACGAGGAGGACGGCCAGCCGGACCATTTTCAGCCGGTGGGCGTGGTAGAGCTCGGTGATGGTGGGGCGGGACGGTTCCGGGGGCGGTGCGCCGTCCTGTTCGTACGTCAACTGCCGTGTGGGGACTGGCAGTTGGTGGACGGATGCGGAGTGGCGGGGCGGCGAATCGCGGCGGACGGCGCGCAGCAGGCGGTGCCAGGCGGCGCGCCGGAGCCCCGACAGGGCGAACCCTGTCGGGGCCGGGTGCGGGGCGTAGTGGGCCATCGTTCCCTCGGGCGTACCCGGTCGGGGTCAGGCGCGGTTGCGGCGGACGGCGTAGAGCGCGCCACCGCCCGCGGCGATCAGGACGGCCGCGCCGGCGCCCAGTGCGAGGGTGGTCCCGGAGGAGGCACCGGTCTTGGCGAGTTGCTTGTCGTCACCGCCGGCCGGGGTCGGTGCGGGGCGGCTGCCGGGGCGGCTGGGGACGGGCGAGGGGGTGGCGCTGTGGCCCGGGGGGACCGGCGAGGGGGTGGCGCTGTGGCCCGGGGGGTAGGTGGGGACCGGCGAGGGGCTGCCGCCGTGGCCGGGCGGCTGGGTGGGGACGGGCGACGGGGTGGCGCTGTGGCCCGGGGGCTGGGTGGGGACGGGGGAGGGGCTGGCGCTGGAGGCCGGGCCCGAGGCGAGTGCGGACGCGGGGGCGGCGTAGGCGGTGCCGGTCGTCGAGACGGCGGTGAGCGCTATCGCGGCCAGGAGGCCGGCACCGGCCGAATGGCGCAGCCGGTGGCCGGCGGTACGAGAGGTGCGAGCGGTACGGGACGGGTTCACGGTCGGCTGCTCCAGTTCGTCGACGGTGGCGCCCTAAGGCGCCCTCACCCGAGACGACGTGCGGCCGGGGACGGGGTTGCCGCCCGGGTCGAAAAACTTTTCGCGGGCCAGCACCGCCTCCGCGACCGTACCTCGTGATCCCGTGCGGCTATCCGGCCGCCGCGGGCGAGGGGGGCGGCGCGGTCCCGGTCCCGGTCCCGGCCCCGGTGCTGGTCCCGGTCCCCGGCTCGGGCTCGTGTGCGCAGATGTCGTCGGTGCCGTGCACCGCCCAGGCCGGGAACGGGTCGTCGTCCGTAGTGGGCAGCGGCTCGTCGGGGGCGAGGAGGCAGTCGGCCAGTGCGGCGTGCAGGGGCTCCGGGCGCAGGTCGGTGCCGATGAAGACGAGTTCCTGGCCGGAGGGGCCGGAGGGGCCGAGCGGTTCGAAGGGGTCGAGCGGTTCGGCACGGCCGTCGGTCGCATCCGCCCCAGTCGTGTCCGCCCCGGTTGTGTCCACCCCGGTTGTGTCCACCCCGGTCGGTTCGAAGCGGGCGACGGCGCCGGCCTGGGACCACAGGCCGGTGATGCCGGGCCGGGTGGCGAGGCGGAAGAAGCCCTTGGAGCGGAGGACGTCGCCGTAGTCGCCGCTGTCCAACCGTGTGGTGACGAACTGCCAGAGGCGGCCCGGGTGGAAGGGGCGGTCGGCCCGGAAGACTGTGCTGGAGATGCCGTACTCCTCGGTCTCGGGGACGTGGTCGCCGTTGAGTTCGCGCACCCAGTCGGGTGCCTGTTGGGCGCGTTCGAGGTCGAAGCGGCCGGTGTTCAGGACCTCGGCGAGTGGGACCCGGCCGTGCTGGGCGGGGACGATCCGGGCGGCCGGGTTGAGCCGGGCGAGGGTGGCGCCGAGGCGGTCCGCGGTGGCCGGGTCGACCAGGTCGGTCTTGTTGAGGACGAGGACGTCGGCGAACTCGATCTGGTCCATCAGGAGGTCGCTGACCGTGCGCTCGTCGTCCTCGTACTGGTCCAGGCCGCGCTCGACCAGGGCGTCGCCGCCGGCGAGTTCGGGGAGGAAGTTGGCCGCGTCGACGACCGTGACCATGGTGTCCAGGCGCGCCAGGTCGCCCAGGGTGGCGCCGTCGTCGCGCGGGAAGGCGAAGGTCGCGGCGACCGGCATCGGTTCGGAGATTCCGCTGGATTCGATCAGCAGGTGGTCGAAGCGGCCGGCCCGGGCCAGCCGGTCGACCTCCGTCAGCAGGTCGTCGCGCAGGGTGCAGCAGATGCAGCCGTTGGTCATCTCGACCAGGCGTTCCTCGGTGCGGGAGAGCGCCGCGTCGCCGCCGCGGACCAGCGCGGCGTCGATGTTGACCTCGCTCATGTCGTTGACGATCACGGCGACGCGCAGGCCCTCCCGGTTGCCCAGGACGTGGTTGAGCAGGGTGGTCTTGCCTGCGCCGAGGAAGCCGGAGAGCACGGTGACGGGCAGTCGGGGGTGCGGCACGGCCGGTCAGCCCTTCGGGTCGATCAGGCCGAGCTGGTACGCCTTCACCAGGCGCTGCGGGACCTGGTAGACGGAGCCGTCGATGGTGATCGGCACCAGCTGGGGGGTGCTGGCCTTCCACTGGGCGCGGCGGTGGCGGGTGTTGCTGCGGGAGAGCTTGCGCTTGGGCACGGCCATGGTGGTGGGCCTCCGGGGATCGGGTGGGTGCCGGTCGGAAGGGAGGCTATATGGAAATGGGTACCATTTCCAAGTAGAGTCTCGGTGCAGTGCCAGGGGTCACGGCACGCGGAACGCCCGGGGCGGCCTGTGGGGGCGGCCCCGGGCGTTCACCTGCCCGGATCCGACGGGTCAGTGCGATCGTCGGATTGGCGGATCAGTTCGTCGGATCGGCACGGCGGCTCAGATCGTCGAGGTGTCGATCACGAAGCGGTAGCGGACGTCGCTCGCCAGCACCCGCTCGTACGCCTCGTTGATCTGGTCCGCGCTGATCACCTCGATGTCCGAGGCCAGGCCGTGCTCGGCGCAGAAGTCGAGCATTTCCTGGGTCTCCGCGATGCCGCCGATCAGCGAGCCGGCGATCGACCGGCGGCCGCCGATCAGCGCGAACGGCGCGATGGGCAGCGGCTGCTCGGGGACGCCGAGCTGGACCAGGGTGCCGTTGGTGCGCAGCAGGCCGAGGTAGGCGCCCATGTCCAGGTTGGCCGAGACGGTGTTGACGATCAGGTCGAAGGTGCCGGCCAGCGCCTCGAAGGTGGCCGGGTCGCTGGTCGCGTAGTAGTGGTCGGCGCCGAGCCGCAGGCCGTCGTCCTTCTTGCGGAGCGACTGGCTCAGGACGGTGACCTCCGCACCCATGGCGTGCGCGATCTTGACGCCCATGTGGCCCAGGCCGCCCAGGCCGACCACGGCGACCTTCTTGCCGGGGCCCGCCTGCCAGTGGGCGAGCGGGGAGTAGAGGGTGATGCCGGCGCACAGCAGCGGGGCCGCGGCGTCCAGCGGGAGCGCGTCGGGGATGCGCAGCGCGTAGTTCTCGTCGACGACCACGTGGGTGGCGTAGCCGCCGTAGGTGGTCTCGCCGTTCCGGTCGGTGTCGCCGTAGGTGTTGACGGTGCCGAGCTCGCCGGTGCAGTACTGCTCCAGGCCGGCCCGGCAGTTCTCGCAGGTGCGGCAGGAGTCGACGAAGCAGCCGACGCCGACCCGGTCGCCCACCTGGTAGCGGGTGACCTCGGGGCCGGTCGCGGAGACCACGCCGGCTATCTCGTGGCCGGGGACGATCGGGAAGTTCCCGTTGTCACCCCACTCGGCGCGCACGGTGTGGATGTCGGAGTGGCAGATGCCGGCGAACTTGATGTCGATCAGGATGTCGTGGGCACCCAGCTCGCGGCGCGGGATGGTGGTCCGCTCCAGCGGTGCCTTCGGTGCGGATGCGGCATACGCGGCGACAGAGGTGTGCGTCATGCCACCGAGAATGCGTCGTCCCGCATGTCCTAACCAGTGCACTCTTGAACATATGAATGGTGTGCCTACTACTGACGGAACCACCTTGGGGGGCGGCGAACCCGAAGGGCCCGGTGGTGCGGCGGGCCGGCCGGGGCCCGCCGGTGACCTGGGGGTGGACCGGCGCACCGAGCTGAGCGAGTTCCTGCGCTCGCGGCGGGCCCGACTGCGGCCCGGGGACGTCGGGCTGCCGGAGCGCGGCGGTCACCGTCGGGTGCCGGGACTGCGCCGCGAGGAGCTGGCGCAGCTGGCCGGGGTGAGCGTGGCGTATTACATCAGGCTGGAGCAGGGCCACGGTCCGAACGTCTCGGACGCCGTACTGGACGCGCTCGGCACCGCGCTCCGGTTGACCCCGGCCGAGCGCGACCACCTCCGGCATCTGGTCCGCCCGGTCTCCCGGCGGGTCCGGGCCGCCCGCCAGCCGCAACGGGTCGGGCCCGCGTGCCGGCAGTTGCTGGACGCGCTGGAGCTGGTCCCGGCGTTCGTGGTGGGGCGGCGGCTGGACATCATCGGCTGGAACCGGCTCGGCTGCGCCCTGTTCGGGGACTTCCCGGCGATGCCCCCGGAGCGGCGCAACATGGCCCGGCAGGTCTTCCTGGACCCGGCGGTCCGCGCGCTCTACGTGAACTGGGAGGGCAAGGCGGAGGTGATGGTCGGGCTGCTCCGCCGCGAGCTGGGGCGGATGCCGGACGATCCCGCGCTGACCGGACTGATCACCGAACTGGCCGGGCAGAGCGAGGAGTTCCGGCGGCTGTGGGCCCGGCACGACGTCAAGGACAAGGGCTTCGGCGTGAAGCAGTTGCACCACCCGCTGGTGGGCCCGCTGACGCTGTCCTACGAGTCGCTGGTGGTGGCGGCCGACCCGGAGCAGATGCTGGTCACCCACCACGCCGCGCCGGGCTCGCCGTCCGAGGCGGCGCTGCGGAGGCTGGCGGCGAGCGCGGTGGCGTAGGGGCGGCGGCCCCGCGGTCGGGAGAAGGGCCACCTCGGCTGGCCGGGACGGGTTTCGGTGGGCGCGCCCCGGGGTCCGCGGGGAGTGCGGGAGCCGGGGCGCGCGGGGCGAGGGGCGGCCGGTCGGCCCGTCGGTCCCTCGGCCCGTCGCCCGTAGGCCAGCCGACCAGCCAGTCAGTCGGTCAGTCGGTCACCAGGATGGCGGCGGCGGGGCAGATGGCCGCCGCCTCGCGGACCGCGTCGTGCAGCGCGGTGGGCGGTTCGGGGTCGAGGACGATCACGATGCCGTCCTCCTCCCGCTGGTCGAAGACGTCCGGTGCGGCGAGGACGCAGCTACCGGCGCCGCAGCACTTCTCCTGGTCGGCGTGGATGCGCATGGTGCTCCCAAGTGGTGCGTGGTGGGCGGTGGTTGGGGGTGGTGCGAGGGGGTGAGGGGCGGAGGTCACCAGGCGATCGGCAGGGAGTGGACCCCGTAGATCGCCATGTCGCCGCGGAACGGGATCTCCTCGTACGGGACGGCCAGCCGCAGGGTCGGCAGCCGGCGGATCAGGGTTTCCACGGCGATCTGGAGCTCCACCCTGGCCAGCGGCTGTCCCAGGCACTGGTGGACGCCGAAGCCGAAGGCGACGTGGCGGCGGGCGTCCCGGGCCACGTCGAGGGCGTCGCCGTCGGGGAAGACCTCGGCGTCCCGGTTGGCGGAGTTGAGCATGCACAGGACGCCCTCGCCGGCGCGGATGGTGCGGCCGCCGACGACGACGTCCTCGGTGGCGACCCGAGGGGCGCCGTTGTGCACGATCGTCAGGTAGCGCAGCAGCTCCTCGACGGCGCCCTTGATGAGCGCGGGTTCGGCGCGCAGTCGGGCGAGTTGGTCGGGGTTGCGGAGCAGGGCGAGGGTGGACAGGGCGGTCATGTTGGCGGTCGTCTCGTGGCCGGCGACCAGCAGCAGGCGTCCCATGGTGGCGATCTCGGTGTCGTCGAGTTCGCCGCGGGCGGCCAGCCGGCTGACGATGGCGTCGTCCGGCTTCTCCCGCTTGGCCCGGGCGAGCCGGACGAGGTACTCCAGCAACTCGTCCTGGGCGGCCCGGGTTTCCTCGGGCGTGGAACGCAGGGTGAGCAGGATCCGGCTCCGCTCCTGGAAGAACTCGTGGTCCTCGTAGGGGACGCCGAGCAGCAGGCAGATCACCAGGGACGGCAGCGGCAGTGCGAAGTCGGTGACCAGGTCGCCGGAGGTGCGTCCGGCGGTCATCTGGTCGAGCAGGTCATCGGCGAGGCGTTGCACCTCGGGGCGCATCGCCTCGACCTTCTTGACCACGAACTCGGCGGTGAGCATCCGGCGCAGCCGGGCGTGCTCCGGATCGTCCATGCGGAGGAAGGTCCGGTTGGTGCCGAGGGCCTCGCGGTTGCCGGCGGTGAGGAAGGGGAAGCCGGGGCGGTGGGCGTCGGCGCTGAAGCGCGGGTCGCCGAGCACCGCCCGGACGTTCTGATGGCCCGTCACCAGCCAGCAGGGGGAGCCGTCCCAGAGGGTCGCCCGGGTGACCGGTTCGGCGCGCGCCGCGTCGGTGATGGCGGGGGCGGGGTCGAACGGGCAGCCGGGGGCGCGGCTGGCCGGGACGGTGAGGGGCTTCGGGGGAGCGGTGCGTTCTGCGGTCGTCATGCGGCCGGTCCTTCCGCGTGAGAGTTAATTACCTAACTTAGGTAACTAAGTTGTGGCCACGCTAACGCAGGCCCGGCGGGGGAGGGAAGGACGGATTACGGCCGGCCCGAGGTTGGCTCAAACTGCATGGCGGACGGGCGGAGGAACGGGCGGGTGGACGGAGGAACGGGCGGGCGCGGGGCGGTCCGTGGAGCGATCCGTAGGGCGAACCGCAGGCGGCGTGGTAGCGAGGCCCGATGGCGGCCGGATCCTGGTACGGACCGCGACGGATTCGGGAACCGGTGCCCGCTACAGTGCCCCCATGTCGGACCCCGCGCCCCACCAGGACTCCACCGCCGCCCTGCAAGGGGTGCTGGCCACGCTGTCCTACCTGCTCACCCGCTCGCGGGCGCACGAGCGCCACGCGAGCCAGGCGGGCATCACGGTCGGCCGCTCCGACCTGTATCTGTTGATGGCGCTGGAGGACAGCGGAGGCGTCAGCCGGGTCGGTGACCTGGCGGCGCAGCTGATGGTCGAGCCGCCGCACGTCACCCGGCAGATCAGCCAGTTGGTGGCGCAGGACCTGGTCGAGCGCACCCCGGACGAGATGGACCGGCGGGCCCGCCGGGTCGCGATCACGCCGCACGGCAAGGCCGTCCTGGAGAGCTTCAAGGCGGCCAGACTGGCCGGATTGCGTCAGGCCCTCGGCGATTTCGACGACGCCGAACTGGCCACCACGAAGGCGGTGCTGGACCGCCTCGTGGTCCACGTCCGCGACATGAACACGGAGGAGCCGCGGCCGCGGAGGCGCGGGGCGTAGCGCCCGCGCTCGGGGGCGAGCCGGGTGACGGCCCGCCCCCGGGTGGTGACCGGTGGTGCCGGTGCCGGGCGGTGGCCGGTAGCGCCGCCCGGCGTGCGGGCTACTCGATCTCGACGCGGCCGCTGCGGGCGGTGCCGTTGCCGGTCCCGGTGGACCCCTTCTGGGCGGTGGTGCCGCCGGACGCGTCGGGGGTGCCGAGGTTGCGGCGGACCGAGTCGAGGATGGTCAGGCCCTGGCCGACCAGGCCGGCGGCGATCTCGCCCAGGCCGTCGGTGCCGTTGAGGACGTTGACGTTGGCGTTGGCCAGGCCCGCGGAGGCTTCCTTGACGATCTGCGGGAGCTGGTCGATGAGCATCCGGTCCAGGGCGACCCGGTCGTGCGACGCGGCGGCCTCGGCCTGGATCTTCATCCGCTCGGCCTCGGCCAGGGCCAGCAGCCGGATGCGCTCGGCCTCCGCCTCGGCGGGCTTGACGACCTCGGCGACCAGTTCCTGCTGGCGCAGCTTGGCCGCGCGCTCGGCGAGTTCGGTCTGGGCGGCCAGCACCTCCTGTTGGGCGTGGGCCTGGGCCAGCGGGCCGGCCTGCGCGGCACGGGCTTGGGCGCGGTCCACCTCGGCGTTGTACTCGGCCTGGACCACGGCGGTCTGCCGTTGGTACTCGGCCTGGTTGCGCGCCGCCTCCTGCTGCGCCTCGACCGACGCCTGGGTGGCCTGGGCCTGGGCGATCTGGGCCTGGCGCTGGATGGCGGCCTTGTGCGGGGCGGACATCGCCGCGATGTAGCCGGTGTCGCCGTCGTCGATCGACTGGATCTGCAACGAGTCGACGGTCAGGCCGATCTTGGCCATTTCGGTCTTGGACGTCTCCAGGACCTCGGTGGCCAGCTTCTGCCGTTCGGTGACGATCTCCTCGACCGTCATCGAACCGATGATGGAGCGCAGATGGCCGGCGAAGATCCGGCCGGTCAGGACCGCCATCTGGTCCTGGTCGGACAGGAAGCGCTGGCCGGCGTTGACGATGCTCTCGGTGTCGTTGCCGACCTTGAACGCGATCACGGCGCGCACCGTGAGGCCGATGCCCTGCCTCGTCACGCACTTCTCGGCGACCTCGGCCTCACACATCGCCAGGGTCAGGAAGCGGACCTTGCGGAAGACCGGCAGCACGAACTTGCCGTGGCCGGTCACCACCCGGAAGGGCGCCCCGCCCTGTCCTCGCCTGCCACCGGAGATCAGCATGGCTTGATCAGGGGCAGGAACGCGGTAACCGAACATCACTTGTCTCCTCAACCAGCGTCGCCGGGATCACCGGCCGACGCGTCCAACGGATCGGCCCACTCCATGACGTTGACCTGGCGATTGCCACGGGACTCGATCACGAGCACGGTCGCCCCCACAGGCAGGGGCTCGGGGGACCAGGCGAGGAACGTCTCGGAGCCACCTCGGATCCGCACCAGAACCTCACCGGGTCCGGCAGCTCCACGTGTGCCGATCAGCAGTACTCCGGTACAGCCGATCACGGCTTCATCCCGGGCCATCGACCGCTGCCCTCCCCCGTTCGTTCTTGGATTCTGACCATAGCGCTCCGGCGCGCGGCGGCCTATGGCGGGAGGGCGGCGAGTTGGTGCGCCGTTGAGGTGGTGCGACGAGGAGGCCGGGCGGGGTGCTCCCGGAGCGGTCGGGTGGTGCGCCGGCGCCGGCCCTCGGCCGCGGCGGGCCGCCGGGTCGGGGAGCAGCGGGAGCAGCAGCGACCCGGCGATGTGGATGCTCCTGGTGGACTGGGAGGGGCAGGCGCGGGACCTCGTCGCCCCGTTCCGGGCGGACGCCGGCGAGCGCTTCGGCGATCCACGATGCGATCGACTGACCAAGGAACTCTGCGCGCGGAGCCCTGGGCTCGGCACCTGGTGGCAGGCGCACCACCTCGCGGACTTCGGAAGCACCCGGTGGGCCTTCCTGCATCCGACGGTCGGGGCGCTGACCTTCGACTACGTGAAGCTGGCGGCGCTGGAGGCGCCCGGGATCAAGCTGTTCGCCTGCCTGCCAGCACGACGAGCAGACGCGGGAGAAACTGCCCGCGCTACGGGAGTGCTGACCGGGTCGGCCCGGCCCTGCGGGTCGTCCGCGGGCGCGACGGCCACGGCCTTGAAGAACGTGTAGTGAAAGCTGCCGCCGGGGTCCGCGGAGCGCCGTAGGTCGGTGATGCCGCGGTCCCAGTCGGCGGGCGTGGTCAGCCCGGCGGCGAGGGCCTCGTCCCGGACGGATTCGACCATGGCGAGAAAGGTCCGGCGGGTGAAGCCGTAGACGAGGCCGGGCCGGCTCGCGTCGGCGTAGACGGTGCGCGGCCGGACGGCGACGTCCGCGAAACCGGCAGCGCTGAGGAGGGGGTGCAACTGCCGCCCCATCAGGGCGTTTCCGCCGGCCGCCGCCTGGAGGCGGACCTGGTGGCCGATCACCCGGCGGGCGGCCGGGCTGTCCGGGTGGAAGACGACCGAGCCGTGGTCGCCCTCGATGGCGGTGAGGGTGCCGCCGGGGCGCAGAACGCGGCGCAGTTCGGTCAGGGCGCGGACGGGGTCGGGGAGGTGTTCCAGGACGAAGCAGAGGAAGAGGTGGTCGAAGGAGGCGTCGGGGAAGGGGAGTTGGTGCAGGTCGCCGTGGTGCCAGGTGACCCGGTCCGTCGCGTCCGGGGCGTGCGTCGCCAGGTGGGCGCGGGCCTGGGCGAGGGAGGACGCGGAACGGTCGAGGGCGGCGATGCGGGCGCCCGGGCTGCCGTTCACCAGGTGGACGGTCTGCGCGCCGACGCCGCAGCCGACCTCCAGGACATGGCTCCCGTCCGGATAGGCGGTCCCGGCGTGGAGCAGTGCGGCCAGGGTGTCGGCCTGGTCGCCGAGGCGGCGGGCCTCGTCGTCGGAGTAGCCGTGGACGTAGGCGGGGGAGGCGTGGGCGTCGGTTCGGTGGGCGTAGGCAGGGGAGGCGTGGGCATCGGTTCCGGGCATCTCGGATGGGTGGACCTCGGATACCGGGGCGGGGGAGGGGAGTTGGGCTGGGGCGTGCGCGTTCATGGGATCACCGTCGCGGGAGAATGGTCCGGTGGACAGGTCCAAAGAAGGTGCGGTTGAGGGGTCCATAACGCCCGGGGGCGTAGTCGGCCCGTCCGCGGCTGTAGCCGGCTCCGATTTCCTCCAGTTGCGGATCGGGGAGGTGCCCGTCGGGGGCCGGGCGGAGCGGCTGGCCGGTGAGCTGCGGCGGGCCATCGCGGACGGCCGGCTGCCGGTCGGCAGCAGGCTGCCCGCGACCCGGGTGCTCGCCGCCGACCTGCGGGTCTCGCGCGGCCTGGTCACCGAGGCGTACCAACGGCTACGGGAGGACGGCCAGGTGGCCGGGCGGGGGCGCGGCGGCACGGTGGTGGTCGCCGCCCCGCTGACGGCCGGCGCGGCAACCACGACGGGTGCGGGCACGGAGGGCCCCGCCCCCACTCCCACCCTCTTCGCCGCCCCACCCGGCAGCGACATCTTCGACGCCCTCCGCTCGGCCCCCGCGCGGATCGACCTCACGCCCGGTGTGCCCGACCTGGCCTCGTTCCCCCGCGCCGCCTGGCTGCGCGCCGAACGCGCGGTGCTCGCCGGGCTCCCGTCGGCGGCCTTCGGCTACGGCGACCCGCGCGGCACCCCCGAGCTGCGGCGGGCCGTCGTCCACTGGCTGGCCCGCAACCGCGGTATCCGGGCCGACCCCGCCGATGTCCTGATCGTCGCCGGTACGGCACAGGCGCTCGGGCTGATCGCCCAGGTGCTGCACGGCGACGGCGTCGACGCCATCGCGGTGGAGGACCCCGGTTCGCTCGGCGCCCGCCAGCACCTCCACCACTGGGGCGCGGCGACCCCACCGGTCCCGGTGGACGAGGACGGCGTACGGGTCGACGCCCTACGGGCGACCGGCGCCCGCGCCGTCCTCCTCACCCCGGCCCACCAGTTCCCGACCGGCGTGGTGCTCGGCGGGGCCCGCCGCCGCGACCTGCTCCGCTGGGCCTCCGACACCGGTGGCCTGATCATCGAGGACGACTACGACGCCGAGCACCGCTACGACCGTCCCCCGGTCCCCGCCCTGCGCTCCCTCCTCGCGGCCCACGTCTGTTACGCGGGCAGCGTCTCCAAGCTGCTGGCCCCCGCCCTACGGATCGGCTGGCTGCTCGCCCCGCCCCGTTACCGGGAGGCGCTGGTGGCGGCCAAACGCTTCGCCGACCTCGGCAATGCCGCGCTGCCACAGCTCGTCCTGGCCCACCTGATGGAATCCGGCGAACTGGAGCGTCTGATACGGCAGGTGCGACGCCGCCACCGGGCCCGCCGGGACGCGGTGATCGCTGCGGTCCGTACCCACCTGCCGGCCGCGGCCGTCCACGGCGCCGCGGCCGGCCTGCACCTGACGATCACCTTCCCGCCCACCACCCCGCCCGACACCGAACTGGCGGCCGCCGCGCTCGCCCGCGGCGTCAAGGTCCAGCCGCTGTCCTGGCACAGCCAGCGGCCCTACGGACGGCCGGGCCTGGTGCTCGGCTACGCGGCGCGCACGCCCGGGGAGCTGACCGAGGGCGTCGCTGTCCTGGGGGAGGCGCTACGAGCCGTGGGCCAACGGGACGGCGACGACGGGGCATCCGAAGGGGGCGCATCCGAAGGTGGTGCATCCCAAGGTGGCGCACCCCAAATTGGTGCATCCCAAGGTGGCGCATCCTCACCGGAACGGAATCGGCAGCCCCCGTTCCCCCTCCGGCCGTGACCCGAAGATCCGCCGATCCGCCTCCTCGATCCGGACGTCGTGGATCCCGGCCTCCCGCCGCCGCATCAGCCCCGACGCGTCGAACTCCCACAGTTCATTGCCGTAACTCCGCCACCACTGGCCGCTGGCGTTCCGGCTCTCGTACTGGAACCGCACCGCGATCCGGTCCCCCGCGTACGACCAGAGTTCCTTGCGCAGCGCGTAGTCCAGTTCCCGGTCCCACTTCTGGCGCAGGAACGCGACGATCTCGGCGCGCCCGGTGAGGAAGGTGTCCCGGTTCCGCCAGACCGAGTCCTCGGTGTAGGCGAGGGCCACCCGCTCGGGGTCGCGGGTGTTCCAGGCGTCCTCGGCGGCCTGGACCTTCTGCCGCGCGCTCTGTTCGTCGAACGGGGGGAACGGCGGCCGGGGCGAGGACGTGGCGGTTGAGGTCGATGAGGCGGATGAGGCGGATGAGGCGGATGAGCTGGGTGTATCGGACATGGCGCGACTCCTGTCGGTGGCGGGTGGCATGACCGTGCGCAGCTGGAGGACGAGAGAACCAGAGCACTGGAGAACGCTCGTTCTCCGCTCGCCTCGACTAGGGTAGAGAACGTTCGTTCTCAACGGAAGGCAGGACCCTGTGACGGACCACGACGAGGTGCGGACACGGATCCTCGACGCCGCGGAAAAGCTCTTCTACGAGCGCGGCATCCAGGCCGTCGGCATGGACGAACTCCGTACCGCCGCCGGCGTGTCCCTCAAGCGCCTCTACGGCACGTTCCCGGCCAAGCACGACCTCATCGAGGCGTACCTGCGCCGCCGCGACGCCCGCTGGCGGGCCGACCTCGCCGCCTACGTGGACACCCACGCGAACCCCGACGCCCCGGCGGCCCGGATCCTCGCCGTCTTCGACTGGCTCGCCACCTGGTTCGCCGCCCCGGACTTCCGCGGCTGCGCCTTCATCAACGCCTACGGCGAACTGGGCGCCGCCTCGGGCGGCGTCGCCCACATCACCCGCGACCACAAACAGTCCCTGCTCGCCTACCTCACCCGCCTCGTCGAACCCTTGGGACACGACGACCCCACCGCCCTGGCCGGCCAACTGGCGCTCCTCCTCGACGGCGCCATCACGAGCGCCGCCATAACGGGCGCACCGGACCCCGCCCGCACGGCCCGCACGGCGGCCGAGGCACTGGTCGAGGTATCTACGGACGACTCCTAATACTTGAACGAAAAAAGAACTCCCGGCCGGTTTAATTGGGGAGATCTCCCGGCGGCGTTGTCAGTGCCGTATGCCAAAGTGGTTCCAGCGGACGAGCTGAACAACGACGGGGGAGGGGCTCGCCATGCCATTGGCGGACGAGGTGGCGGCGTTCCATGAAGCGCGGCCGAATCCGGCCGCATTGGTCGGCGAATTCCGGCGCACGGTCGTCATGCTCCCGATGGTCAACGACGCCATTCTCGCCGCTGATATGGACGGAATTCGCTGGCTTTACGCCTTCAGCGACGAGGGTGCCTTGTCCCGTTTTGCCGCGGCCCGTGGGAGCGAGCCGGCGACGGAATGGCAGTACCTCACCGTGTCCGGCGCCCGGATCCTTGACGTGCTGATCCCGGCCATCGAAGGGCCAGCGGGCGTGGCTCTGGACGCCGGAAGCGCAGCGGGCATGCTTTTTCCGCCGGTGTCCGGAATCGTTCCGGACCACGTCGCGGTGGACATGGACAACGGCATAGCCACGGCCTCAGTTGCCGATACGTCGGGCACCACGCACGCCTAGGGGGAGATCGTCCATGGGGCTTATCGAGGGAAGCGGCTACCGCGCTGATCCGGAGGCTTTTGAACAGCTCACCAAGGGCATAACCGCTGCGACGGACGAGCTAAAGGAGTTGGGTTTCGATATCGAGGCCCAACTCGGCCGAGGCTTCGACAAGTTGTCCTTGGACGCCGCGGAGTGTGGCGATGACGGGCTGGCGGCGGTCTTCTCCTCGTTCTGCGACCGCTGGGGCTGGGGCGTCTACAACCTCATGCAGGAAGCCAACGACTTCTCCAAGAAGCTGGGGATCACGGCCGGTCTCTACTACGAGCAGGAGCAGTACGCCTCCGACCTCCTCAAACAGGGGCTGAACGCCGCCGTCGGCGACCCGAACAAGTCGGCGGAAGAGCTGCACGGGACGTCCTGGAGCAAGCTCAAGAATGACACCGTCGATGCGTACACGCGCTGGGACTGGGACCCGAATTCGGCGGCCTCGCACGAGTCCTACGGGAGGACGAGCGAAGCCGCGCGGCAGTTCGGGCACGAGGTGACCTCGCTCCCGGACCGCCTGGCCAACGGGGGCGAGGATCCAACCGAGACCACCGCGAAGCTCCAGGAGCCGCATCAGACACCCGGGGGTAGTGACAAGTGAGCTTGTTGGGAGACGGCCTCAACAAGGTCTCCGAGGGGATGGGCGAGTTCACGGACGCCGTGGAGCGCGGCGCCGGCAAGGTCGTCGAGTACGGCGCCGACAAACTGGGCGACGGCCTGGAGGCGGTCGGTGCGGACGGCGCCGCGGATTCGGTCCGCTCGGGCGGCGACAAGCTCGCGGGCGCGCTCGGCGCCCACGTCGGCGAGCGACAGTTGGACGAGACCGAGGACCCCACACAGCTCATCCACGGAGACGTCGCGAAGCTCGAAGAGACGGTCTCCCACCTGAAGGACTTCGCGGCGGCGTTCAACCGCGTTGCCGACGGAATGCGCAAGTTGGGCTCCGGACAGCACTGGAGCGGCCAGGCCGCCGACGCCTTCCGCGAGGCGTTCGAGATGCACCCCAAGCAGTGGATGCACGCCGCCGACGCCTGCGACGACGCGTACAAGGCGCTGAAGGCGTACGCGGAGACGGTCTCATGGGCGCAGGGCAAGGCTTCCGAGGCGATCGAGAAGTACCGCCAGGCCCAGCAGGACCGCGAAAACGCCCTGCAGTCCTGGAAGTCGAAGGTCGACGCGTACGTGGCGCAGGGCGAGCGTTACGAAGCCGCCGTCCAACGGGGCGAGGACGCCGGCCCGCAGCCCACCCCGCCCGGCGACTTCGTGGACCCGGGCGCCGAGGGCCGCGAAGCCGCACAGGACATGGTCAAGAACGCCCGCAGTCAGCGCGACGAGGCTGCCGAGCGGGCCCGCAGCGCCATCCAAGGCGCCCTGGCGCACGCCCCCGACAAGCCGCAGTTCACCGATCTGGCGGGCGCCGGCCTGAAGGACGGCGGCAAGGCGTTCGCCATCGAGCACATGCACCTGCTCGGCGGTGTGGCGAAGGCCGGCATCGAGACCCTGAACCTCGCCCGCAAGGTCAACCCCTTCGACCCCTACAACATCGCCCACCCCTTCCAGTACGCCGCGAACGTCTCCACCACCCTCCTCGGGCTGGCTCAGGCGCCCCTGCACCCCGTCGAGACGGCCAAGGGCATGCTCGGCTCCGGCTGGGGCAGCGACCCGATGGAGGCGTACGGCACGTTCCTCGGCAACCTCGTCGGGGGCAAAGGGGCCGGCGGGCTGGCCAAGGGGGCGGTGAAGGCGGGCGCGAAGGACGCGCTCGAGGGCGCCGCCCGTAACGCCGCCAAGGAGGGCGGGAAACGGACGGTCCGCGACCGCCTGCGCACCGCCTGGTGCAAGACCTTCGGCAGCGACCCGATCGACCTGGCCACCGGCCGGATGATCCTGCCGCAGACCGACGTCTCCCTCCCCGGCAGCCTCCCCCTCGCCTTCACCCGCACCTTCGAGTCGTCCTACCGCACCGGCCGCTGGTTCGGCCGCACGTGGATGAGCACCCTCGACCAGCGCCTGGAGATCGACGCCGAGGGCGTCATCCTCATAGGCGAGGAGGGCAACTTCCTCCTCTACCCGCACCCGGCCGTAGGCGTCCCGACCCTCCCTCTCGAAGGCGACGGCGCGCCCCTCGCCCGCACCCCCGACGGCGACTACTTCCTCGTCGACCCGGTCACCGGAATCCGCCGCTACTTCACCACCTACACCGAGAACCTCGCCCTCCTCGACGAGATCTCCGACCGCCACGGCAACCACCAGACCTTCGACTACACCGAAGACGGCACGCCCACCGCGATCACCCACAGCGCCGGCTACCGTCTCCTGCTGACCACCGAGGGCGACCGCATCACCGCCCTCCACCTGGCCGGCGCCGCCCCCGACGGCAGCGACCAACTCCTGGTCACCTACGGCTACGACGCCTTCGGCCACCTCACCACCGTCACCAAGCCCTCCACCGACCGCCCCCTCTGCTTCACCTACGACGACGCCGGTCGCATCACCTCCTGGACCGACACCAACGGCAGCAGCTACTCCTACGCCTACGACGAGGCGGACCGCTGCACCTCACAGGGCGGCATCGCGGGCCACCTCCGCGCCCGCTACGTCTGGGGTGACCCGGACCCGCAAACGGGCCTGTGCACCAACCGTTTCTTCAACTCCCTGGATCAGCCCACCACTTACCAGGTCAACGACCACCATCAGATCGTCGCGACCACTGACCCGACCGGTGCCACCACCCGCACCACCCGCGACAGCAAGCACCGCGTCCTCTCCACCACCGACGCGCTGGGCCGCACCACCCGCTTCACCTACGACGACGCGGGCCGCCCCACCACCGTCACCCTCCCCGACGGCGCCACCTCCACCACGGCCTACGACGCCCACGGCAACCCCCGCACCGTCACCGGCCCGGACGGCGCCACCTGGACCCACACCTACGACGCCCGCGGCCAGCGCGTCGCCACCACCGACCCCGCGGGCGCCACCACCACCTACACCCACGACGCCCGGGGCAACCTCGCCTCCGTCACGGACGCCCTCGGCCACACCACCCGCATCGACTGCGACGCCGCCGGCCTACCCGCTGCGGTCACCGACCCCCTGGGCCACACCACTCACTACCGCCGCGACGCCTTCGGCCGCACCACGTCCGTAACGGACCCCCTGGGCGCAACCACCCACCTCCAGTGGACCGTCGGGGGCAATCTCGCCGCCCGCACCGACCCCACCGGCGCCACCGAGAGGTGGACCTACGACGGTGAGGGCAACCGCCTCACCCACACCGACGCCGTCGGGCAGACGACGCGCTTCGAGTACACCCACTTCGACCTGCTCGCGGCCCGCACCGACCCCGACGGCGTCCGCTACGAGTTCGCCCACGACACCGAACTCCGCCTCACCCAGGTCACCAACCCCCAGGGCCTGACCTGGAACTACGCCTACGACGGCGCCGGCCGCCTGATATCCGAGACCGACTTCGACGACCGCCCCCTGACCTACGTCCACGACGCCGCCGGCCAGCTCGCCACCCGCACCAACGCCCTGGGCGAGGTCACGACCTATACCCGTGACGCACTGGGCCGCATCACCACCAAGGACGCCGCGGGCCTGGTCACCACCTACGTCCACGACGCCGCCGGCAACCTCCGACAGGCCGCCAACCCCGACGCCACCGTCACCTACACCCGCGACACCCTGGGCCGGGTCCTGGCCGAGACGGTCAACGACCGCACCATGACGTTCACCTACGACGTCCTGGGCCGCCGTACCTCCCGCACCACCCCCACCGGCCACGCCACCACCTACACCTACGACGCTGCCGGCAACCGCACCGGCATGGACATCGCCGGCCACCCCCTGTCCTTCGCGTACGACGCCGCCGGCCAGGAACTCACCCGCACCATCGGCGGCACCCTCCACCTCAGCCACACCTGGGACCCCACCGGCCGCCTGACCAGCCAGTCACTGACCACCGCCGCCACCGACCCCACCGGCACCGCCCAGGCCGAGGTCCAACGAGTCCTCCAACGCGCCTACACCTACCGCGCGGACGGCCACCTCACCGCCATCGACGACTCCCACACCGGCCGCCGCACCTTCGACCTCGACCGCGCCGGCCGCGTCACCGCCGTCACCGCCACTGACTGGACGGAGACCTACGCCTACGACGCGGCGGGCAACCAGACGTATGCGTCTTGGCCAGACCAGCATCCGAACGCTTCGGCGCGGGGGGAGCGCGCCTATGAGGGCACGCGGATCACTCGGGCGGGGCGTGTTCGGTACGAGCACGACGCGTTGGGCCGGGTAACCCTGCGTCAGAAAGCGCGAATATCCCGCAAGCCGGATGCGTGGCGGTACACCTGGAACACCGAAGGCCACCTCAGTTCAGTCATTACTCCTGACGGTGTCACCTGGCGCTACCTACACGACCCATTTTCCCGCCGAATAGCCAAACAACGCCTGGCCGTCGACGGCGCAACGGTCATCGACCAAACCAACTTCGTCTGGGATGGAACCACACTTGCCGAACAATCCGCCTACGTGCCTGGTGCGGAAGGGGTCGTTGCTCTCACTTGGGACCACCAAGGAGTCACTCCCCTAACTCAAACTGAGCGCAAGGGCGATGCTCGAGAATTTTCTCAAGCATCCCAACAGGCTATTGATCAGCGCTTCTTTTCCATCGTCACAGATCTTGTTGGTGCTCCGACTGAACTCGTATGCGAATCCGGCGATGTCGCGTGGCGTTCTCAAACAACGCTTTGGGGTACGACCGCCTGGAACGGAGATGCCACTGCTTATACGCCGTTGCGGTTCCCGGGTCAGTATTACGACCCAGAGACGCAGCTTCACTACAACTACTTTCGCACGTTCGATGCCCAAAGCGGCCGCTATCTCACTCTCGACCCTCTCGGGCTTGAGCCATCCCCCAACCCGGCCGCCTACGTGGCCAACCCACATGCGTGGGCAGACCCTCTCGGCCTGACGCCCTGCGAGGTGGCCCTTGGGTACCAGCATCATGGCGTCGAGGCATTTGCCCAACAGAGAGGGCTCAAGCACTTCATGGGTCTTTCTGCTGATGAATGGCGGGGGCCAGTGTTGGATGCCATCAAGGACGGTTCAGTGAAAATTCACGTGAGTATGAAGGGATTCTCTGGCGGATTTGAGGGCATGGCCAAAAGGGGTCTGGGTCACGAGAAGGGGATAGCTCCGCACGCAACAGAGGAAGAGATGGGATGGATAGCTAGGTCAGTGAAGCATGGATATCGAGAGTGGGATTCGGTCAAGTTCTACGATCGCGATGGAAAGGCCATCAATATTCCCGAACCTGACTGGGGTGAATTTGGGAGGGTGATTCCGTTCTTTGATTGAGGTGATTGACTCTCTCTTGGGGAGCACTGCCCTGTCTTGTTATTATGGAGTCCACTATGCCGGCTCCAGTGTGGATTTGAAAGGTGTGGTCACATGCCAGAAAAAGATGGGGCGTGTTCGGAAGTCTTGTCGGCCGTGAACGTCGACTTGTACCCGGACTTGGTCCACTATGGAGGTCTCACATCAGCGATTATTCGAATCTCCATGGAGAATGGAGCCGAGTTGGGGTCAATTCGACCCGCTTCTGAATCTCGGCAGGGTCGATTTGTCACTGCGGAGGTTAAATCGGAGCGAGGGCCTATATTGGTCTTCCTGGGGGCGGAAGAGCGCTGGTTCTCCATCAGTATCGAGGGCGACGGCCATCAATGGGCGGGCGGTGGTACCGATGACCTCCTCACGGTAATCAAGGTGCTTGAAGCGTGGCGGCGAGGGGTAGGGCTTAAGGAGTTGAGAACTCGCTTCTCGTTCATGCACTATGACGATCTGGCGGAGGCACGGGAAGCCGGTGATCCGGTTTCATTTCAATGGATTCGGCTCCTTGCGGATGAGCAGTTCTCATCCGCTCGACCTCTATTGCGCCAGATCCACTCGAACGGCAAATTGTGTACGCTGTTCCCAGCTTTTAGCCGCGGCGTTCTTCGCCTCGCCAAAGACTACTCGGACCGGACTGCTGGAGAAATCTCCGTCACGCCGCTCCGTGGCGGGCATTACCGAGTCGAATCCACGGACCCAGGCGCTAATGGAAGAGAAGTGGATTCGATGGATGGTGCAATCGATGCCATTCTCTCCCTTCTTGGGCATCCGTAATGCCTATTCGTGAATGGTGAACATGCCATCTGTTTTGTAGACGCCTGGGGTGAGCAGGGGGCGAGTGGGGGGCGAATGAGTACGCGGGCTCATGTGGGCGGGTAGCGGCACGGGGTTGGCTGGTGGGCATGGAAGATGTGACGCTGCCGTTGGACGTGGAACGGGACTCCTATGCCTGGGTGGGGCCGTTGGCGTCGACCGTGGTCACGGTGGTGGTGGGGTTCTTCGCCCTGGTCTTCGCTGGGTTCTCAGCGATGGCCTGTGATGCGTGCAGTGGCGAGAAGGCGCATGGGTTCGACTCCAGTATTTCGACTGCCATCTCGGTGCTCCAGGTCGGTTTTCTGATGCCGGCTGCGCTGCTCCTCGCCAGTTGGGGACTGCCTTGGGAGCGGCGGAACGCCGGGCGGCGGGCGATGTTCGCCCTGATGGCCCCGCTGTCGATCGTCGGGTTGTTCGTCGTCTCCATGGCCATCGTCAACTGGCCGTGAGGCGGTAGGCCGGGGAGGAACGGGGCCGGTTCTTGCCCCCTTGCTAGTGGCGCCCCACGCCTTTCTCTTGATCCTTTTCGTCGTGTCCTGAGAGCGCCGGGAGGCGGCCGAGGCGGCTGTCGGCGATGCGGAGGGTGTTGGCGAGGGCGGCCGTGGTGCGGATGAGGGTCAGGCGGAGCAGGAGGGGGCCGGCGGCTTCGTTGCGCAGGGCGGTTTGGGCGTCGGTGAAGGCGTTGGCGGCGTTGCGCATTTGTTGGGCCTCCATGCGGTCTGCCTTGCGGGAGAGGTAGCCGTTGCCGTCTCCGGAGGCGGCCAGGTAGCAAGGTCGGCCGTCCCAGGTGGACCAGGGCAGCAACCGGAGGTCGGAGCCCGGCTGTTGGGGGTTGTCGGGGTCGTAGGTCATGGCGAGTTCGCCTCCGGGTGCGTCGTGGGCGGGCCTGTGGATTCCCCACCAGCGTTGTGTCACTGCGCGTAAGCTCGCAATAGACCGACGGTGACGGTGTTGAAGTCACGAGGGGGTACGCACGCATGACCAATACGTATGGGGAGTGGCTTCGGCAGCAACGGGAGCTGGCGGGGCTGACGCAGCAACGGTTGGCCGATTCGGCGATCATGACGCGGACGCATATTGCCCACATTGAGGCTGGTCGGCGGATTCCTTCCAAGGAGGACGCGAGGAGGCTGGACAGCGCTCTCAACACGGGGAACGTGCTGAGTAGCTTCTTGCCACAGGACGACTCGGCGGTGGTCGACTACTTCGAGGCGGCGCTGCACCTGGAGCGACAGGCGACGGTGATCCGGGAGTACGCGCTGTCGTATGTGCCCGGCATCCTGCAGACGGAGGAGTATGCGGGTGCGGTTCTGGATGCGGCATACCCGTCCCGAGGCGACGAGGAGCGTGACCGACTGCTCGTCACACGCCTGGGGCGCGCGAAGGTCCTTGTGAATCCGGTAACGCCCGAAGCGTGGGCGCTGTTTGATGAGGCGTTGCTACGTCGCCCGTTTGGTGGCCCGGAGGTCATGGCGAGCCAGATCATGCACATTGTCCGTTTGGCCGAAGCGCAGCGGGTGCGGGTACACGTCTTGCCACTGGGTCGCGGTGTGTATCCCCTGTTGCAGGGGATGCTGTCTCTGATGTGGTTCGAGGACCAGCCCCCGGCGGCCTATTCCGAGGGTCAGGCCATCGGCAAGGTGCATGATTCCCCGTCCGTGGTCGAGCGGTTGCAGGGCGCATACGCTCTCGCCATGGGCGAGGCCCTGCCGATGGCGGAGTCAATTGCCTTGATGAGAGCGACAGCGAAGGATTTCGGACACCATGACTGAACACACCATCCAGAGCGCCGCCTTGATATGTGGTTGGCGCAAGTCCTCCTACAGCGGGTCCGAAGGAGGCAGCTGCATCGAAGTGCTCGACCAGTACCCCACCGGCGTCCCTATCCGAGACTCCAAGGCCCCGCACGGGCCGGCGATCGTCGTCCCGGCGGGGGCGTGGAGCACGTTCGTGGATGCCGTGAAAGGTGGGGTGTTCGGGGGGAGTTAGGTCGTGTTTGAGGAGTGGCTTCTGTGTCTTGCCTTGGGGCGTGATGGTCTCGGTGTGGGGTGAAGGATCGTTCGCCGGAGTGCGGGCCGTTGCGGGCGGTCTATGGGCTCTTGCAGCGCTGGCGGCGTGACTCAACGGGGTGTATTGGGCTGGCGGTTGGGTGATGTGTCGTGGGCATGATGGTACGTACCGTGACGCCGAAGCTCGACCCCGAGACGCCGGGCAGCTTCCTGCCCAACGGGGCCGCCGCCAAGACGGGCTTGAACCGTTCGATCTCCGATGCCGGATGGGGGGTGTTCCTCGCGATCCTGAACGCAAAGGCTGAGAGTGCCGGGCGGCAAGTGATGGCCGTGGACCCCCGCAACACCTCCCGGCGGTGCCCCGAATGCGGGCACACCGCCAAGGAGAACCGGCCCACACAGGACAAGTTCCACTGCATCGCCTGCGACCACATCGCGCACGCGGACACGGTGGGCGCCCTGAACGTTCTACGGGCCGGGCTGGTCCGTCGCGAGCCTCAACCGGCATAGCGAGAAGCCCCCTCATTCATGAGGGGGAGGAGTCACGCTGATGACGGCGTGCCAGGGCGGGGACTCGGGTGCCGCGCAGGGCTCTTCGTCTGCCACTCCGGCCGGCGGCGCGGCCGCTTCGTCCGGCTCGTCGGCCACGGGCCAATCAGGGCGGCGGGAAGGGCTCCGCCGGGAAGGGCTCCGGTGGGCAGGGTACGGCCGCCGGGGCCGGCTCCAACGAGAACGGTAAGGCCGGCAAGTGCCGCACCGACGAGCTGAAGATCACGGCGACGGACAGCACCATCACCGGCGACCCCGACGGCACCGTCGCGGTGCAACTGAAGAACACCGGTGGCCGGGACTGTGCGATCTCCGGGTACGCGGGCGTCGACCTGAAGACCAACGCGGGGGCGCTGTCCGCGAAGCGCAGTGGTGAGCAGGCCACCTCGATTGTCCTCAAGAGCGGGAAGTCGGTGGCCTTCGGCATCAACTACCCGCTCAACACGTCGGGCGGCTCCGGCGTCCGCATCACAGGGCTGCTGGTGACCCCGCCGAACGAGACGAAGTCGGTCAGCCTGCCCTGGCCGGGTGCTGGCTCGCTGCCCGTCACGAACGGCTCCGGCTCCCCGGTGAAGGTCGGCCCGGTCGGAAGCGCCGGCCAGGGCGGCTGACCCGCACGCTTGAGAAGACTGCTGAAGACCTTGGGTACGGGCCCCACCGCGTGAGCGAGGGGGCCCGTGCCTGTAGGAGGGCCAGCCCAGTACGCCCCACGCCGTCACGCTGCCGGCGGCGGAAGAGCCCGTGGGCCGTCTGCTACGGCCCGTGCTCCGGCGAACGATCCCGCCACGGGCGCCAGTGAGGGCAGGTCTCGACGGTCGGTCGCCTGTTACAGGGATCGCAGGGCGCCTCCATCGATGTGGATCATGCTGCCGGTGGTGTAGGAGGCCACCGGCGACAGCACGACCGCCGCCAGGCGGCCGAACTCTTCGGGTGTGCCGTACCGGCGCAGCGGTATTTCGGCTGTTCGCTGCGTGCGTGCCTGGTCGGGGTTGCCGGTGGCCTGTTCGAGTTGGGTGAGGCGGTCCGTGGCGATGGAGCCGACTACGAAGCCGTTGACCCTGATGCCGCGTGGGCCCAGTTCGTCGGCCAGGGTCTTCGCCGCCATGGCGAGTCCTGGTCGCAGCCCGTTGGACACGCTCATGTTCGGCCAGGCGGCCTTCACGGACAAGGACAGGACGAAGCCGATGGAGCCTCCGGCGGGCAGTACCGGGGCAGCGGTGCGTGCGACGCGTAGGGCACCGAGGAAGACGGACTCAAAGGACTCCCGCCACTGGGTGTCGGTGATGGTGGTGATGGGCCCCGTCGGAGGCCCACCCACGCTGATCAGCGCACCATCCAGACGTCCGTACTGCTGGAGGGCGGCGGCCGTCATTCGGTCGGCCGCCTCAGGGTCGCTGTTGTCGGCGACCAGACCGATGGCGTGCTCTGGGCCACCCAGCTCCACAACCGCCTTCTCCACGGCTTCCTGAGTGCGTGAGGACACGACCACGCGGGCCCCTTCCGCGGTAAGGGCTCGCGCGGCCGCCAGTCCGAGCCCCTTGGTCCCTCCAGTGATCAGAAAAACCTTGCCGTCAATCATCAGATCCACGGATCACGACCCCCATGCTCAAGTGCGAACGTGCACAGTTCTCATGAGGGTCAACGCGAAGAACGGCCGCTCACATTCCGAGCTGGACATCTCGCTATGTGAACGCCGCGCTGGCCGTGGTTCTCGCTCCGAACTTCCCGGTGCGGGGCTGGAGTTGTCGGCGTGACGGGTTGGCCGCGTAGGGGGCCGGGGGCCGGATGTGTGGGCCTGCTGCCGGGAGTTGGTCCCGGGCGGGACTGCGTTCGCGTTCCTGGACCGACCCGCACGGGCAGCGCCTGGACGATCACCTCAGCCACCGCATGGACCGAGGGGCCGCCGGCCTACGACCGGACAGCCCCTCGACAAGATCGTGATCGGCCTTCTAGGCCAGGACGCGGCCCAGGGATCCGAGGGCCGAGGTCAGTTCGGGCTCGGTGATGGTCAGGGGCGGAGCCAGCCGGATGGTGGAGCCGTGGGTGTCCTTGACCAGGACGCCTTCGGCCATGAGGCGTTCGCTGATGGTGCGGCCGGTGCCGAGGGCGGGGTCGATGTCGACGCCGGCCCAGAGTCCACGGGTGCGGAAGCCGGTGACGCCGTGGCCGAGGAGGTCGGTGAGGCCGGAGTGGAGGACCTTGCCCAACTCGGCGGCGCGGGCTTGGAATTCGCCGGTGGAGAGGAGGTCGATGACGGCCGTGCCGACGGCTGCGGCGAGCGGGTTGCCGCCGAAGGTGGAGCCGTGTTGGCCGGGGCCGAGGACGGACATCACGTCGCGGCGGGCGACGACCGCGGAGACGGGGATGATGCCGCCGCCGAGTGCCTTGCCGAGGAGGACGACGTCCGGGGTGACGTGCTCGTGCTCGACGGCCAGTGTGGTGCCGGTGCGGCCCAGGCCGGATTGGATCTCGTCGGCGATGAAGAGGCAGTTGGCGCGGGTGGTCGCGGCGCGGACGCCGGCGAGGTAGCCGTCGTCGGGGATGAGGACGCCGGCCTCGCCCTGGATGGGTTCGATCAGGACCGCGGCGGTGGTGTCGTCGAGGGCGGCTTCGAGGGCGGCGAGGTCGTTGTAGGGGACGGTGCGGAAGCCGGGGGTGTAGGGGCCGAAGCCGGCGCGGGCGTCCTCGTCGTCGGAGAAGCTGATGATGGTGGTGGTGCGGCCGTGGAAGTTGCCGCCCGCGACGACGATGGTGGCCTGGTCGGCGGGGACGCCCTTGACCTCGTAGGCCCATTTGCGGGCGAGCTTGATGCCGCTCTCGACGGCCTCGGCGCCGGTGTTCATGGGGAGGACCATGTCCAGGCCGGTGAGGTCGGCCAGGCCCTCGGCGAACTGCGCGAGGCGGTTGTGGTGGAAGGCGCGGGAGGTCAGGGTGAGGGCGTCGAGCTGGCGGTGGGCGGCCTCGATGAGCGCCGGGTGTCGGTGGCCGAAGTTGAGCGCCGAGTAGCCGGCCAGCATGTCGAGGTAGCGGCGGCCCTCGACGTCCTCGACCCAGACGCCCTCGGCGCGGGAGATGACGACGGGGAGGGGGTGGTAGTTGTGGGCCAGGACCGGGGCCTCGGCCTCGATGAGGGAGGCGGAGGAGCGGCGGGCGTCGATGGACGTGTGCGTCATGGGCGAAGCTCCTGAGTGCAGCACTTGATGCCGCCGCCGGCCTTGTGGAATTCGGAGAGGTCGACGGGGACGGGGACGTAGCCACGGGCGGTGAGTTGGTCGATCAGGCCGGTGGCCTGGGGGGCGATGAAGACGTGGCGGCCGTCGGAGACCGAGTTGAGGCCGAAGGCCAGGGCGTCGTCGCGGGTGGCGAGGACGGCGTCGGGGAAGAGGCGGCGGAGCACCTCGCGGCTGCCGGGCGAGAAGGCTTCGGGGTAGTAGGCGACGGCGGCACCGCCGTCGGGGCGCCCGGGGTCGGCGGTCAGGCCGTCGTCGAGGACGAAGAGGGCGGTGTCCAGGTGGTAGAAGTACGGGTCGGTGAGGTGGAGGCTGATCGTCGGTAGGCCGAAGTGCTCCTGGACCTCGGCGTGGGCGTCGCGGGTGGTGCGGAAGCCGGTGCCGGCGAGGAGGTAGCGGCCGACGGGGACGAGGTCGCCCTCGCCCTCGCAGGGGGATTCGGGACGGTAGAGGTCGTAGCCGGCGGCCTTGAACCAGACCTCGTACTCGCGGGACTCCGGGCGGCGCTGCGGGGCGTGGAAGAGGGAGCCGAAGGCGCGGCCGCCGACGACGACCGCGGAGTTCGCGGCGAAGACCATGTCGGGGAGGCCGGGGGCCGGCTGGACGGTCTCGATGGTGTGGCCGTGGTCGCGGTAGGCGCGGACCAGGTTCTCCCACTGGTGGACGGCGAGTGCGGTGTCGACGTCGGCGTCCTCGCGCATCCAGGGGTTGATGGCGTACTCGACGGCGAAGTGGGTGGGCCGGCAGAGGAGGTAGCGCCGGGCACGGGGGGTGCGGTGCGCCGCGTTCAGCAGCGCGCCGCCGGGCTGGGTGGTGGGCACAGAAAGGGCCTCCGCTTCCTGGGATCCGTTGCCACTGCCCACCGGGTGACGGACCGTTATGGGGCGTCACCGGGGGCAATTCACGGTACGGAGCGGTCGATTCTGGCCACAAGAAATGAATGCTGCGCAGATACGCAGGAATGCTGCTTGTACGGGACGGTTACCGCTGGTTTGCTGCGCGCTTTTGCGGGTGGGGACGGTCCCGAGCGTCCTCGGAGGAGCGGCGAGCGCCGGCCTCGGGGCTGTCCGGGAGGAGGTGCGAGAGCACCATGTAGCTGATCGTCTTGCGGATGAAGGGCTCCGTCCGGATGCGTTCGAGGACCTCCTCGAAGTGCTCGACGTCGGTGGCCCGAACGTGCAGCAGGGCGTCGGCGCCGCCGGTGACGGTCATCGCGGCGGCGATCTCCGGGTGGTTGCGGACGACCTCGGCCAGGCGCCGGGGCGGCGCCGCGCTGTCGCAGTAGACCTCCACGTACGCCTCGGTGAGCCAGCCCAGGGCGGCCGGGCGGACGGTGGCGGAGAAGCCCGTGATGACGTTGCTCTCGCGGAGGCGGTCCACCCGGCGTTTGACGGCGGTGGGGGACAGGCCGATGGCCGAGCCGATCTCGGCGAAGCTCGCCCGGCCGTTCTCGATCAGCGCGGCGACGATCTTGCGGTCCAGCTCGTCGAACGGCGCGGACTTGGTGCTCATGGGGCGGCCCTTTCTTCCTCTCCCGTCCGGTCCCCCGGGTCGCGGGATCGCACGTCACGGTAACGGGGTCCGGCGGGTGGTGGCGCAGCGCTCGACCCCGGCAGGAAATCCGCAGGTCAGACGTTTGTGCAGGTCAGTGTGGGTGGCGTAACTCCGCCGAAACGGGGCTTGGCCTAGCGTCGGGGGCCCGGCGGTCGCCCGTCGGGGCACATCACAGGCGGCGCGGCGCGGCGGGGCGAGGAGGGCGGGCATGGGCGACGACGCGAACGACGGCGGGGACGGCCGGGGTGGCGCGGTCGGGGACGGGCTGACCCGGGCGGATCGGGCGCGGCGGGTGGCGCACGTGCTGCGCGGGCAGGTGCTGCGGGGCGCGTTCCCCGGGGGTGTGCTGCCCGATGAGCGGGCGCTGGTCGCGGAGTTCGGGACGACCCGCAACACGGTCCGGGAGGCGCTGGGGCTGCTGCGCGACGAGGGGCTGGTGGAGCGGCGGCGCGGGGTGGGGACGGTCGTCGTCGGCCGGACCTACGAGCATCCGCTGGGGGAGCTGTCCGGGCTGGCCGAGGTGTTGCAGCGGCACGGAACGGTGGTCAACGAGGTGCGGGAGGCGCGCACCGTGCGGGCACCGGGGGCGGTGGCGCGGCGGCTGGAGCTGCCGGCGGGCGGTCCGGTGGTCTATCTGGAGCGGCTGCGGCGGGTGGACGGGATGCCGCTGTCCTTGGACTGCACGTACCTCATCCCCGACGTGGGCGAGCCGCTGCTCGCGCTCGGACGGGAGCGGCTGGAGAGCCGGGACGTCTTCGACCTGATCGAGAGCGCGGCCGGGCGGCCGCTGGGGTCGGCGGAGGTGGCGGTGCGGGCGGTGGTCGGGGATCCGGCGACCTGCGGGGTGCTGGCGATGCCGGGCGGCGGCGCGGTGCTGGCCGTGGAGCGGCTGACGCGGCTGGCGGACGGGCGGCCGGCCGACCTGGAGTTCATCCACCTGCGCGGGGACCGGCTGACGCTGCGGGCGCGGATGGACCGGGTCCGGGAGGGGTGAGGGTGCGTCGGATGCCGGACCGGTCGGCCCCGCGGGGGCCGGTGACCGTGGCGATGTGTCTGTGCGTGACGTTGGTCGTCGGCATGGTCTCGGCGGTCAACCTGGCCATCCCGGACCTGTCCGCCGGGCCGCTGCACCCGTCCGCGCGGGCCGTGGTGTGGGTGGTGGACGGCTATGTGGTGGTCTTCGCCTGCCTGCTGGTGCCGGCCGGGGCGCTGGCCGACCGGCGGGGGCGCAAGGGGACGCTGCTGGGCGGGATGGGGGTGTTCGTCGTCGGTTCGGCGGTGTGCGCGGTGGCGCCGCACGTCGGGGTGTTGATCGCCGGGCGGATGATCAGCGGGGTGGGGGCCGCGGCGGTGCTGCCGAACACCCTGGCGCTGCTGGTGGACGGGCTGCCGGACGGGCCGCGGCGCCGGGCGATCGCGGTCTGGGCGGCGATGACGGGGCTGGCCGCGGTGCTGGGCAATGTGGGCGGGGGCGCGGCGATCCAGTACGGGAGCTGGCGGGCGCTGTTCGTGTGCGTGGTGCCGGTGGCGCTGGCCGCGCTGGTGCTGGTCGCGGTGGTCGCGCCGGTGGCGGAGCGGCATCCGGGGCCGGTCGCGCCGCTGGCCGCTGCCCTGTTCACCGGTGGGTTCCTGGCCCTGCTGAACGGGATCGTGAGCGGGCCGGGGGCGGGGTGGCTGAGCCCGCTGGTGCTCGGGTCGCTCGGGGTGGCCGGGCTGCTGCTGGCCGGCTGGGCCCGGTGTGAACTGCGCTCCGTGCGGCCGCTGTTGGACCCCCGGGTGTTCGCCCGGCCCGCGGTCCGGGCGGGGGCGGTGGGGATGGCGGTGCTGTTCCTGGGGATGTTCGGGCTGTTCTACCTCAACGGCCAGTACCTCCAGTACGCGAAGGGGTACGGGCCGTTCGGCGCCGGGGTGCGGCTGCTGCCGATGGCGGCGGCGCTGTTGGCGGGGCCGCGGTGCGGACTGGTGCTGGAGCGGTGGTGCGGGCGGCGCGGTGCGGTCGCCGCCGGGATGCTCGTACTGGCCGGTGGGCTGGCCACGGTGTCGGCCGCCGACGCCGGGACGCCGTACGCGCTGTACGCCGTCGGGGCCGGGTTGACCGCGCTGGGCTGCGGCACCGCGACGCCGCTGCTCTCGCACGCGATGATGTCCGCGCTGCCGCCGGAGGCCGTCGGGGTCGGGTCCGGACTCCAGAGCCTGACGCGGGAGTTGGGGAGCGCGTTGGGGATCGCGGTGACCGGGACGCTGACCGCCGCGGTGTTCACCGCCCGGCTGCCGGCGCCGCTGGCTGGGCCCGGCGGGCCGACGACGGTCGCGGCGGCACAGGCCGCGCTCGGGGGGCTGCCGGGCCGGGGCGGTGAGCTGCGGACGGCGGTGATCGGTGCCTTCACATCCGGGCTGCACATGGCGATGCTGTCGTTGGCGGTGGGGGTGGCGGTCGCGGCGGGGGCGATCTTCCGGTGGATGCCGGAGGGGGAGCGCGTGGAAGCGCCAAGGGCGCACGCCTAACTCACACGAAGTAACTGGGCGTGCGCGGGGCGTGGATGGCTACCCTGAACGCGTCGGGGCGGGAGCAGCTGCACGTGGAGCCGGCGAACGGATCGGCCTCCCAGCGCTGGCGGTTCGTGCGCGTCGGCGAGTGACGCCGGGCGGGGCGCGCCCGGTCGTTCCGGGCGCGCCCCGCCCGTGCTCCTCGCCCTGTCCGCGTTCCTACCGCGGTTCGACCCGCTGGATCTTGGCCCGCTTGACGACCTCCGGGCCCACCTCCGCCGCGCGGGCGACCAGCGCGCGGGCGTCCCAGTCGGTCGGCCAGCCCTCCCAGAGGCGGAGCCGGCCGGCGACCACCACGGCGCGGATCTGGTCGCGGCCGGCCAGCCGGACGAGCTCCCAGCGCAGGTCGTAGGAGGGGGTGAGTTCGGGGACGGCCAGGTCCACGAGGAGGTAGTCGGCGGCCTTGCCGACGGCGATCTGCCCCGTGACGCGGCCCAGTCCGAGGGCGTCGGCGCCGCCCGCCGTGGCGTGCTCCAGCCACAGGTCCCCGGCGCCGCACACCGAGTCGCCCGAGGCCAGCCCGTAGGTCAGCCGCTGGGCCGACTCCGCCGTGTCGACGAGCCGGAAGCCGTCGCCGCGGGTGCCGTCCGTGCCGGTGCCGAAGCGGACGCCCAGCGCGGCCCACATGGTGGCGTGCGCGACGGCGTTGCCCTTCCAGGCGCTGGCCACCGGGTTGTAGCTGACCGCGGTGCCGGTGTCGGCCAGCTGCCGCATCTCCGTGGGGGTCAGGAGGGTGGCGTGCGCGCCCAGGGTGTGCGGGCCGAGGGCGCCGAGGTGGTGCAGATAGTCCACCGGGCGGCGGCCGACGCTCTTCAACGAGCGTTCCACGGACGCCAGATGCTCGTTGACGTGGATCTGGAGCACCGCCCCGGCCTCGGCGCAGAGGTCGGCGGTGCGCTTGATGACCGGGCCGGTGGCGTCCTCGGGGACGGCGATGGCCAGGGACGGATGGACCAGCGGATGGCCGTGCCAGCGCGCGAGGTGGGCCGGGCCGCCGGTCCCGTCGGAGACGATCTTGCCCAGGACGCAGCGGATACCGGCTTCCTCGGTGCCCTTGGCCAGCGCCGCCACGTCGACCGGGGCCCGGGTCCCGGCGTCCGCGACGGTGGTGAAGCCGCCGCGCAGCGCCTCCAGCGCGGCCAGTTTGGCCGACAGGTAGGCGCTCTCCTGGTCCAGCGCGTGCTCCAGCGGCTCCCAGACGGTCTTGAAGATCTCCGACGGCTGCCCGAACGACTGGGCCTTGCCGAAGCTCTGGGTGAGGTGGTGGTGCGCGTCGACGAAGCCGGGCATCAGCAGGTGGCCGTCGAGGCGGACCGGGGCGGGGCCGTCGCGGTGCGCGGCGAGGAGGCGGGCGGCCGGGCCGACCTCGCGGAAGGTGCCGTGCTCGACGAGGACGGCGTGGTCGCGCACCGGGCCGTCCGGCAGCAGCACCACTTCCGGGACGAGGAGTTGGCGGGCGCCGGTCAACTGGTCGGGGCGGAGGGCGGGGTGGGCGCCCGGGCGGGGTTCGGTACGGGTGCCGGAGCTGGAACCGGGGGTCGGGGTGGCCCCTGCGGTCGCGGACCGGGCGTACGCGGTGCCGGCGCCCGCTCCGCCGAGCAGCCCGCTGGCGCCGACGCCGGCCAGTCCGGCCACGCCGGCGAGGAAGCCGCGGCGGCGGAAATCGCCGTGGGGGGCGGGCGCTTCGGGTGTCGCTGCGGGTCCTTCGGCCGTCGCTTCGGGCCCTTCGGGTGTCGTTTCGGGCGTCGCTCGGGGTGCCGCGCCGGGGGCTGCTCCGGGCGGCCCGTCCTGGGTGCCCGCGCTCCGTATGCCGTCCGGGTCCACGCCCGGACACCCGCCGGGGTGGTCCGTCCCGGCCTCCTGGGCCTCGTGGCCCCGCTGCTCGTTCGCCAACCCGCTCGCCTGCTTCCGTCACCGCGTACGTAGGCGCGGCCGGGCCCTGGAAACGGGCCGGCCGCGCCGGGGGGCCCGACCCTAGGACCAGCCATAAAGCGGAACAAGGCTTTCGACATGCGGGATTTGGGGAGGTCGGGGGTGGGTGGCGCAACCCCCCGAGGGGTGGACGGCGTCCCAGCTCACGGCGTGTGCCGAGGTCCCACCCGGTGGCGTAACGTCGCCGAAACACGACCTCGGGGGCGGCGGCCGGGCCACGACCGACCGCTTGATCGCCGCATGGGATCCTGGTGCGTCATGTTTCCGCCGGGCGGACGGTGTGCGTACGGCGACACGGGGTGGACGTGCGCCGGAGGTGGCGGACGGGTTGGCGATACGGGTGGACGTGCGGCGATACAAGGGTGCATCGATGAGACTCTGCTTCCTGGTGGAGGAGCAGTACCGCCACGACGGCATGCCGCGGGACGTGATCGCCCAACTCCGGGCCTGGGGGCACCAGGTGGACGTCATGTTGCCGGGCCGCTCGCTGATCCGGATGTCGGAGTTGTCCGAGGTCGTGGCGGACGGCCGGCATGACGCCTGGGTCCTCAAGACCGTCTCCGGCGGGCCCGGACTGACCCTGCTGGAGGCCGCCGCGACCACCGGCCTGACCACCGTCAACGACGTCCGGGCCATACGGGGCGTGCGCGACAAAGCACTCGCCGCGGTGGTCGCGCGGGCCGGCGGACTGCCGGTGCCGATGACGTACGCGGCGGCGCGGGCCGAGGAGTTCGCCGGGATACCGGAGGCGGAGTACCCGCTGGTGGTGAAGCCGGCGGACGGCAGTTCGGGGCGTGCGGTGCGGCTGGTGGAGCGGCCCGGGCAGCTGACCGCCGAGGCTGCGGAGGCGACGTCCGACGGGACCGGCACGGGCGACGGCATGCTGATCGCGCAGCCCTACGTCCCCAACTCCGGGACCGACCTGAAGGTCTACTGCGTCGCCGGCGACCTCTACGCGACCCAACGCTGCTCCCCGCTGCACCCCGGCCAGGCCGTGCCGGAACGGCAGGTGCCGCTGCCGCCCGAGGTCGCCCGGATCGCCGCCGAGGTCGGCACGGTCTTCGGGCTCGACCTGTACGGGGTGGACGTGCTGCTGGGGCCGGACGGACCGGTCGTGGTCGACATCAACGACTTCCCGAGCTTCCGGCAGGTGCCGGACGCGGTAGCCCGGGTCTCCGCGGCGGTACTGCGACTGGCCCGCCACGGCAGCGAGCGCGAACTGGCGACCGGCCTGCCCTTCATCGGCCACCAGCGCGAGCCGTGGCCCGCGGCGGAGGCGGTCGGGGGCGCACGGTGAGGACCGGAGCACGGACCGGGGCAAGGACCGGGGTGCGGGTCGGGGTGATCAGCGCGGATCCGGGGCACCCACTGCTGACGGCGACCGCGGCGGTGCTGCGGCGGGACGCGCACCGGGTGGAGTTCGTCGATCCGGGCGACACGCGCCCCGCGGCGGACGGGGACGCTGCGCCCGGGGCCCCCGCCGACGTCTATCTGCTCAAGGCGCGGACGCCGGCGGCGCTGGCCCTCGCCGCCCGCCTGGAAGGCCAGGGAGTACCCGTCGTCAACTCCGTCCCGGCCACCACCCGGTGCCAGGACCGGGTCGCGATGGCGGAGGTGGCGCGGGCGGCCGGGCTGCCGTTCGCGGAGACCGTGCGGGTGGCGACCGTCGACGCGCTGGTGGCCTCCAGGGCGGACCTCGACTTCCCCCTCGTCCTCAAGAGCCGCGAAAGCCGCCGCCACGACCTCGTGGCGCGCGTCGACACCCCGGCCGAGCTGGCGGAGCTGGCCGCCGTCTGGCGCCATGAACCCGTGATCGTCCAGGAGTTCACCGCCAACAGCGGCTGGGACCACAAGCTGTGGATCGTGGACGGGCAGCCGTTCGCCGCCCGCCGACGCTCCGAACTGTCCCCCGGCGGCCGCGGCCCGAACCAGCCGCTGCCGCCCGCCGCCCTCCCCGCCGCCTGGATCGAGAGTGCGTTGCACGCCGGCGAGGTCTTCGGCCTGGAGGTGTACGGCGTGGACATCCTTCACCTCGGCGTCGGTGCCCCGCTGATCGTGGACATCAACGCCTTCCCGGGCATCCGCGGCCAGGCGGGCGCCCCGGAGACGCTGGCGGCACTGGCGCTGCGCCGGGCCCGGGGCGGCACCGGGCGGTGACCGGCGAGGGCCCGGCCCGGACCGTCCGCGTCGTCCATGAGCGTCCCCCCATAGCCCACGCGCCCCGCGAGTTACACCCCCTCCCGGCCAACTCAACCCGAAAGAGTGCCAGTTCAGCGCGGGTGTGACGGCACAGGTCTAGGGCGTCGGGGCCCGGGGTAGGGCTGGCGCCGTCAGAGGGGGTGCTTTCGTGCGCCCTCCTTCCGTACACACCGTCCGTACGGAGGGGCACCGGTATCGGGAGAGGCCACCAACGGTGACGCAGTCACAGTCGCAGCCCACGTCGCAGCCATTCGTCCTGCCGCACTTCTACATGCCGCATCCGGCGCGGCTGAACCCGCATCTTCAGGCCGCCCGGGCGCACTCCAAGCAGTGGGCGCGGCAGATGAACATGCTGGAAGGTTCCGGCATCTGGGACGAGCGGGATCTGGCCGCCCACGATTACGCGTTGCTGTGCGCCTACACCCACCCGGAGTGTTCCGAGGAGGCGCTCAACCTCGTCACCGACTGGTACGTCTGGGTCTTCTTCTTCGACGACCACTTCCTGGAGAAGTTCAAGCGGACCCTGGACCGGGAGGGCGGGAAGGCGTACCTCGACCGACTGCCGGCGTTCATGCCGATGGACCTGGACACGCCCATGCCGGAGCCGACCAACCAGGTCGAGGCGGGGCTGGCGGACCTGTGGCGGCGCACCGTGCCCGCGATGTCGCTGGACTGGCGCCGCCGGTTCGCCGAAAGCACCGAGAACCTCCTGAACGAATCCCTCTGGGAACTCTCCAACATCAACATCAACCGGATCTCCAACCCCGTCGAATACATCGAGATGCGGCGGAAGGTGGGCGGCGCCCCCTGGTCGGCGGGGCTGGTGGAGTACGCGACCGGCGCCGAGGTGCCGGCGGCGGTGGCCGACTCCCGCCCCCTCCGCGTGCTCAAGGACGCCTTCTCCGACGCCGTCCACCTCCGCAACGACCTCTTCTCGTACCAGCGCGAGACCGAGGACGAGGGCGAGCTGAGCAACGGCGTCCTGGTGCTGGAGACGTTCTTGGACTGCTCCACCCAGGAGGCAGCGGACGCGGTCAACGAGCTGATCACCTCGCGGTTGCAGCAGTTCGAGGACACCGTCCTCACCGAACTGCCGACGCTCTTCGTCGACCGTGGCCTGGACCCGGCCGGCTGCGCCGCCGTGCTCGCGTACGCCAAGGGCCTCCAGGACTGGCAGTCCGGCGGCCACGAGTGGCACATGCGCTCCAGCCGCTACATGAACGGCGGCGGGGCGGGCGAGCCCGGTGCCACCGCGGCCCCCTGGTCGCCGCTGGTCTTCGGCGGTCTGGGCACCCAGGGGCTGGGCGCGCTGGTCACCGGCGCGCTCGGCCTGGGCACCTCCGCCGCGGACCTGCCGACCGCCCTCCGCACCGCCGGCGCCCAACGGCTCCGCCGCCGCACCCACACCCCCCACCAGCCGGTCGGACCCTCCCAACTCCCCGACTTCCACATGCCGTTCACCACCACGCTCAGCCCCCACCTGGGCGCGGCCCGACGCAACGTCGTCACCTGGTCACACCGGATGGGCCTGCTCCAGCCGCAGCCCGGCGTACCGTTCTCCGACATCTGGGACGAGGACGCCCTGCTCCGCTTCGACTTCGCCCTCTGCGCGGCCGGCCTGCACCCCGACGCCACCCTCGAAGAACTCGACCTCGGCACCCAATGGCTGACCTGGGGCACCTACGCCGACGACTACTACCCCGCGGTCTTCGGCCGGACCCGCGACGTCGCCGGCGCCATGGCCACCACCAAACGCCTCTCCGCCCTGATGCCCGTCGACGCGTCCGACCCGACCCCCGAACCGGCCAACGCCCTCGAACGCGCCCTCGTCGACCTCTGGAACCGCACGGCCGGACCGCTGACCCCGGACGCCCGCCGCACCTTCAAGGCCACCATCGACACGATGACGGCCAGTTGGCTCTGGGAACTGGACAACATGGTGCTGCACCGCGTCCCGGACCCGGTCGACTACATCGAGATGCGCCGCGCCACCTTCGGCTCGGACCTCACCATGAGCCTGAGCCGGCTCGGCCACGGCCGGCAGGTGCCGCCGGAGATCTACCGCAGCGGCCCGATGCGCTCCCTGGAGAACGCCGCCGCCGACTACGCCTGCCTGCTCAACGACGTCTTCTCGTACCAGAAGGAGATCGAGTACGAGGGCGAGGTGCACAACGGAATCCTCGTCGTACAGAACTTCTTCGACTGCGACTACCCGACCGGGCTGGCCATCGTCCACGACCTGATGACCTCCCGGATGCGCGAGTTCCAACACGTCGCCGCCCACCAACTCCCCATCCTCTACGACGACTTCAACCTCTCCGCCGAGGCCCGCGCCATCCTCGACGGCTACGTCAAGGAACTGGAGAACTGGCTCGCCGGCATCCTCACCTGGCACCAGGGCTGCCTCCGCTACCGCCCGGAACACCTCCGCCACCGCCCCGGCGCCCCCGGCTGGCTGCCGGGCCCCTCGGGACTGGGGACGTCGGGGGCACGGATGGTGGGGGCCATCGGGGCGGCGGCCGGGTAACGAGGGGGCGGGTGGGCTGCGCCGAGCGGAATTCGAGGTGAGCGGGCTGGGCGGGTGACCCCGGGACTGTTCGGCGCCGGGGCCGGCCCGCCCTGACCGCCTTGAAGCCCTGTACCAGCACCTGCTCCGTGCCCTCTAATTCCCACACGGTCGGGCACGGCCCCTCATCGCAGTCGCTAGCGAGCTGTTTGAGCTTCACCGGCTGCCCCCTGTCGGTTGATGTCCTGCTTGATGCTCCCGAGGATGTGACCCGAGGGCCAAGGGACCACAGTTGAGAGAACGGGAAACTGAGGCGGCCCACCTGGATGAGGGGGGTGCGGCTGCGGGGGCGTTCTGCCGTTACTCGGACGACGCGGTCGTGCGTGAGCGGCGGCGCACCGCGATCACTCCACCTACGGCGAGGGCCGCCCCGGCCGCGACGGCGCCGGGGACGATCCAGGAAGGGCCGTGTTCGACGGGTGCGCCGGCGATCGTGACGTGCTGTTTGGCGATCCGCTTGCCGTGGTCGCTGACCGCGGTGAGCGTGTAGCGGCCCTCGGGGACGTCTTCACGCACACGTGCGTGGCCCGCGTAGACCGTGCCGCCGCCATCGTCGCACTTGCATCCGGGATCGTCAGCGCTGTTCGTCGTGATGGTCATAGCGTCGCTGAAGACGGGGGACCTGACGGTCAGGGAGTCTCCCAATGCCGGTCCCTGAACGGTGAGGATCACCCGGACATCAGTGCCTGGCCGTATCGGGGCGGGTGCGTCGCTGAACGCCTTCTGGGGGCCGATGACGAACCGGCGGATCTCCGCCGGGCCCTCCGCCGCGACCTTGAGGCTCACGGTGGCGACCGTACGGCCGTGGCTGGTCGCCGTGAACGGGTAGGTGCCCGCGCGCAGACCCGACCGGATACCGGACCAGCCCAGCACCCTCGACTCCCTCGCGCCCTTCTTCAGGGGGACCAGGATGATCGGCTTGTCGAGGGCCGGGGAGGTGACCTCGACCCTGTCCCAGCCCGGCGCCATGCCTTCGACGCGGAACTCGGGCTCCGAGTCGCCCGAGACCAGGAGCCTGCCCATAGGTACGTCGTACTCCAGGCGGATGCCTGCCGACGGGCTCCCGGACGGAGCCGGGCTTACTCCATAGGCCGCTGCCCCTGCGGCCGTTCCCAGCGAGGGCACCGCGACAAGAGCGGCGACACTCAGGGCCCGGACTGCGTTGCGGAACATCGATTCCCCTTCGACAAGCAACGGTTGGGCCGGTTCGACCACATCGATCCGTCGTCCAGGAAGAGGGCGAAGGCGGGCATCAGGTTGCGAGGCGGCGCAGTTCACGATGCGAGGCGGACACCCGCCATCGAGGGTCGGGGAGGCGGGAGAGCCCCGGGCCGCGGTGGGCGGGTCCGGGGCTCCGGCGATGCCGTGCCCGTGCGTTCTCAGATGGTCGCGGGTGCGCTGTTCTTCAGTGACGTGAGGAACGAGTCCCAGGCGCCGGCGCCGACGGTCAGGTGGGGGCCTGAGGTGTCCTTGCTGTCGCGTATGGCGGTGGTTCCCGGGGCGTTGTGTGCCACCTCTACGCACTCGCCCCCGTCGCCGCTGTAACTGCTCTTGCGCCAGGTAGCGATCTCGACGCAGTTGCCGCCCGTGCCGCTGTAGCTGCTCTTCTGCCACGTGTGGTTCTCAGAGATTTGGGTGCTCATCGTTAGCTACCTCTCTGGCGCGGGTCCTGTTAGAGGCTTTTCCGCACCTGGCCGATCAATTCGATGCTTTCCGTGGGGCCCAGTGCGATCGACCGGAGCGATTCGAAGATCGTCGCGTACTGCACTGTTTCGTCCTGGGTCTCCATGTAGTGCATGCCGGTGCGGTGCTCCACCGATACGACTTCGGGATACGCGGGGTTGGGGAAGCTGAATAGTACGAACGCACAGTTCAGTCCGCCGTGAGCGCCTGCCTGGTCGGGGATGGTCTGCAACTCGACCGCGGGATGGTCTGCCATGGCCTCAAGGTGTTCCAACTGGCGGCGCATCACCGAGAGGCCGCCTACCTGAACTCGAAGCGAGGACTCGATCAGTATTGCGTGCAAGCGCGGCGGATTGGCGCGCTCCAGCACCTCTTGTCTTTTTACGCGCGCTTCCAGCAGAGCCTCTATCCCTTCGTGCCCGAGCGCGGACGGAGGTGCGGAGAGGATGGCGCGGGCATAGTCAGGTGTCTGCAACAGCCCTGGGATGAGGTTGTTCTGAAACGACCGGATGCACGAAGCGGTCTCCTCGTAGTGGACGAGGTCCTTCATCGAAGGACGCACGAGAGCCGCGCGGCGTAGCCAGGAAGGTTCTCGGCGTCGCTGAGCCAACTCCACCATGCCGTCGACCTCGGCGGGGTCGTCCACTTCGTAATACGTCAGCAGATCGCGCAGCTCACCCAGTGAGATCCCGAGGCGGGCGTTCTCGATTCTGTTGATCTTCGTGCGGTGGCAGCCGATGCGCTCGGCGGCCTCTTCTGGTGTCTTCCCTGCCTGCTCCCTGAACTCGACCAGCTTGCCGGCAAGGCGGCGCCGCCACACCGGCGGTTGTGTCCCGGCCATGAGGCCCCCCTCTCGACGTGTGCGTACGCAGAACACTAGCCCCTACGAGGTGAGTTGGGACAAGTTCCAATTGGTCGGTTGCAATCTGGAGTCGTCCGGAGCAGTCTAGTCCCGTAGTCACTCGGTGTGTTGAGTTGCTCACCGTCGAGTGATCTCGCAACTCCGTCATGCGCTCCAAGGGGATAGCCATGTCCGCACGCGCTCGGCCCGTAGTAGCTCGACTCGCCCCCGTCGTTTCCGCCGCCGTTGCCTACCGCATACCGAGTGAGCCCCGGAGCGCTGGATGGGCTCGTAGGGAACTGCGGCGGCTGTTGCGGCAGTGGTGCGTAGCGGACGAACTCGCTTGTACGGCTGGGGTGTTGGTGTCCGAGTTGGTTGCCAATGCGGTGCGGGCGCAGGCGGCGGTGGATGGGGCGTGGGTCGGGGTGCGGTTCGTGCTGGCGGACGGGGGTGGGCGGCTGCGGCTGGAGGTGCGGGACGGGAGTGCGGAAGAGCCGGTGGTGAAGGACGACGTGGAGGAGGACGCGGAATGTGGGCGTGGACTGGTGCTCGTGGACGCCTTGGCAAGTGGCTGGGGCGTGGTGCCGGACGGCATCGGAAAGGTCGTGTGGGCGGAGTTGGCCGTGGTGGGGGCGGTGTGAGGTATCGGGCGGAGGTGACGGTGCGGTGTCCGGACGGGGTGGCGATCGAGCTGGGCGGGCTGGCGTCGTCGTCGCCGCGTCGGGCGGTGGGGTGGGTCCGGCGGCGGGCCGTGCACGTGGCGCAGCAGTTAGGGGCACCGTATGAGGGTGGGGTGCGGGCCTGGCTGGACGGTGCGGGGGAGTTCGGCGGGGCGGTGCATGCGTTGGCGGGGGGAAGTGCCGTGGCGCTGACCGTCGTTGATGCGGAGGGGTGTGCGTATGCGCTGGTGGCGCGGCCGGTCGCCGCGTCGCTGGAGGTGGCGGCGTGACGCGGGGAGTGGGGACGCCGGGGATCTGGTGCGAGCGGGTGGTGTACCGGTCGCTGGACGCGGACATCGTCGCGTCGCGGGTGGCGTTCGCGGTGGACAGCCCGGCGCAGGCGGCCCGGGCGATCGGGGCGGATGCGCGGAGGATGGCCGGTGGGCTGGCCGGGCGGGCGCGGCGGCGGGTGTTGAGCGGGGTGCAGGGCGGCGGGCGCGTGGGGGCCATTGCCGCGTTGCACCGGGGGGAGCCGTGTGGGCTGGCGCTCAACTGCGGTGGGGTGTGGGTGGAGTGGTCGGCGCGGCCGGTGTTCTTCCTGCCGGTGGTGAGTCGTACGGGGCCGCGTTGTCCGGAGGTGGCTGAGGGGGGAGTGGGGTTCGGTGGTGTGGTGGGGGCGGCGGGTGGTTGGTGGTCGGCCGTGCCGGGGTGACCGGCCCCCTCGGGCGAGTGGCCGGATTTCCGTCCCGGCCCGGGGCGGTGGGTGGGAGCCTCCAGCCTCCCCCCCCCGTGTCACCGGCGGCCGCTCAACCGGGACGCGGAGGTTTTGGGCGAGCTGGATCACGCCGCCATCCGCATCCTGGCCCGGGAACCGCGCGCCGCCTTCGCCGACGTCGGGGCGCGCCTGGGCGTGCACGAGCGGACGGTCGCCCGCCGCCTCGACCGGCTGATCGCCGCGGGCCTGGTCCGCTTCACCGCCTTCCTCGTGCCCGAGCACCTCGGCGAGGGCCTGGCCTGGTCGTCGAACCCGACGGCCGCTGCGCCCCCGGCCGGCTGCACGAGACGGCACTGGCACTGGCCCGGCGGCCGGACGTCCGCGCGGTGGACGTGGCCACCGGCGCGTCCGAGGTCGTCGCCGAGCTGATCGTGCCGGGCCCCGATCAGCTGTTCTCCCTGGTCGACGGGCCGATCGCCCGCATCCCCGGCGTCACCGGCATCCACACCGCGGTCGTACTGCGCCTGCTGCTGACCGCCACCGACTGGGACCCGTACGGCGACGAACCCACCCCTACCCGGCGACGACCCCACCCCCACCCGGTGCCGGATCGCGGAGGGCGGGCCGCTGCCCGCGCCGCCGACCATCGACGGGAGCTGATCGGCACCGCGGCACCGCTCCGCTTTCGGGGTGCTCCCCTCCGCTTCTGCTCTGCCGCGGTGCTCCCCTCCGCTTCGCCTTCGCATTGCTCCTAAAATGGGCAAGGCGGGGCGTAGCGGGCAGAGTGTGGGCGCGGCGGGAAGGACACGGCGGCCGCCCCCGACACCGCCGAGCACGCCGGTGGACCACCGGCCCGGCGAGCGCCCGCCGGCGGCGGACCGTACCGGCCCCGCGCCACGGAGACGGCAGCGCCCCGGAAAGTACAGGCTGCGACGGACTGGCGATGCGATGACCTCGGAGAATGACCGGCCGCAGAGGCCGGGCGACGGGGCGGACGAGGGGCCGGGCCGGGCCTGCGACCTCGCCACGGCGGCCGCGGCCGAGCTGGACGGGCACGGGGTGGTGGTCTCCTGGACCCGGGCGGCGGAACGGCTGCTCGGGTACCCGGCGGCGGAGGTCCTGGGGCACGACGCGGTGGAGCTGCTGGCCGTACCGGGGGACGCGGCCCGGGTCGCCGCCGTGGCGCACTGGGCGGAGGACGGCTGGAGCGGGTCGGTGGCGGCCCGGCACCGGGACGGGCGGGCGATCCAGCTCGCGGTGCAGGTCTCGCCGGTGCTCGCCTCGACCGACGACGGGAGAGCCGGGGCCGGGCGGTGGTCGGTGGTCGCCCTGGAGGAGTGGCGGGTCCCCGGCGGCGGGGTGAACCAGCTGATGTTGGAACCGTTTCTGGCCCATGCACCGGTCGGCATGGCCGTCCTCGACACCGAGCTGCGCTACGTCTGGGTGAACGCCGTACTGGAGCGCCTGATCCCGCTGGAGCAGCGGCTGGGGCGCACGGTGGGCGAGGTACTGCCGCGACTGGAGGCGGAGGCGTTCGAGGAGCGGATGAGGCGGGTGCTGGAGACCGGGCACCCGGTGATGGACTACGAGTTCCGCAGCCCCACCTACGCCGATCCCACCCAGGAACGGGCCTACTCGGCGTCGTTCTTCCGGCTGGCCGGCCCGCACGGCCGGTGCGTGGGGATCTGGTACATGGTCATCGACGTCACCGAACGCTGGCGGGCCCAGGAAGGACTGGCGCTGCTGAACGACGCCAGCGCCCGGATCGGCAGCACCCTCGACGTGACGCGGACCGCGCAGGAACTGGCCGACGTGGCGGTGCCGGCGCTGGCCGACTTCGTGGCCGTCGATCTGCTGGACTCCGTGCTGCGCGGCGAGGAACCGGTCCCCGGGCCGGTCGACAGCACCCCGACGATGCGGCGGACCGGGCAGCGGTCGGTCCGCGAGGGGTGTCCGGAGGCCGCGCTGGCGGTCGGCGAGACGGTCCGGCGGGCGCCGTCGTCGGCGATGGCGCGCTGCCTGCTGTCGGGGGAACCGGTGGTGGAACCGCTGCTGCACGCCGACAGCCCCTGGGTGACCGAGGACCCGCGGCGGGCCGACATCGTGCGCGCCTACGGGTTCCGGTCGGCGATGGTGGCACCCGTCCGGGCCCGCGGCATCACCCTCGGCACGGCGACCTTCGTCCGGTCCCGGCGACTGGGGCCCTTCGGCGCGGACGACGTGCGCCTCGCCGAGGAACTGGTCGCCCGCGCCGCGGTCTGCCTCGACAACGCGCGGCGGTTCACCCGCGAGCGCACCGCGGCCCGGATGATGCAGCGCAACCTGCTGCCGCACGCGCTGGCCGGCGGCGCGGCCCTGGACGTCGCGTCCTGGTACTTCCCGGCGGACGCGCCGAGCGGGGTGGGCGGCGACTGGTTCGACGTGATCCCGCTGTCGGGGGCGCGGGTGGCGCTGGTCGTCGGGGACGTGGTCGGGCACGGCCTCGACGCCGCGGCCAGCATGGGCCGGCTGCGGACCGCGGTGCGGACCCTGGCCAATCTGGACCTGCCGCCGGACGAACTCCTCGCCCGGCTCGACGACTTGGTGATCGGGCTGATGGAGACCCGCCGGGACGGCGGCGCGGCCGCCGACGACGAGACGGCCGCCACCCTCCAGGGCTTCCTGGGCGCCACCTGCCTGTACGCCGTGTACGACCCGGTCAGCCGGCGCTGCACGATGGCCCGTGCCGGCCATCTGCCGCCCGCGGTCCTCGCCCCGGGCGGCGCCGTGGAGTTCCCGGACCTGCCCGCCGGACCACCGCTCGGCCTGGGCGCGCTGCCCTTCGAATCGGCCGAACTGGAGCTGGCCGAGGGCAGTTTGCTGGCGCTCTACACCAACGGCCTGATCGAGACCCACGACCGGGACATCGGGGTGGGCATGGCCCGGCTGGGCGGCGCCCTCGCCGCGCCCGGCGCGACGCTCCAGGAGATCGGCGGGAACGTGGTGACGGCGCTGCTCACCGAGCCACCGTCCGACGACGCCGCGCTGCTGCTGGCCCGGACGCACGCCCTGGACGCGAGCCAGGTCGCCTCCTGGGACCTGGGCACCGACCCGGCCGTGGTCGCCGGCGCCCGCAACCTCGCCGGGCGGCAGCTGACGGAGTGGGGGCTGGAGCCGCTGCGGTTCACCACCGAACTGGTCGTCAGCGAACTGGTCACCAACGCCATCCGGCACGGCAGCGGCCCGATCACGCTGCGGCTGATCCGCCAGGAAGCCGCCCTGATCTGCGAGGTCTTCGACACCGGCAGCACCGCCCCGCATCTGCGGCACGCCCGGACCACCGACGAGGGCGGCCGCGGCCTGCTGATCGTCGCCCAGCTCACCCGCCGCTGGGGCACCCGTTACACGACCAACGGGAAGATCATCTGGGCGGAGCAGGGACAGGGGGACCGAGACGGGCAGGGGTCGGAACAGGCGTCGTCGTCGGGGGACGGGGAGGGCGCGGTCGCGGTGGGGTGACCGGACCGGGGTGCGGTCGCCTGGCACCCGCCTGGCACCCGCCTGGCACCCGCCCGGCACCCGCCCGGCACCCGCTCGGGCCGCTCGGGCCGTACCGGGCCCACCGGCCCGCGCGGCACGGTTCCCGCCCGCACAGGGTCGGTCGCCCGATGGCCCGTCTACGCCTTCTCCGTACGCCGGTTGAGATACGCCAGCACGGCCAGCACCCGGCGGTGCCCGCTGTCGCTCGGCGGCAGCCCCAGCTTCGCGAAGACGTTGCCGATGTGCTTGCTGACGGCCCGGTCCGAGACCACCAGCAGACGCGCGATGGTGGAGTTGTCCCGGCCCTCCGCCATCAACTGGAGCACCTCGCGCTCGCGCGGCGTCAGCGAGTCCAGCGGATCGTCCCGGCGGCGGGTCAACAACTCGGTGACCACTTCCGGGTCCAGCGCCGTACCGCCGCCCGCGACCCGTTCCAACGCGTCCAAGAAGGCGTCCACCCGGCCCACCCGGTCCTTGAGCAAGTAGCCGACCCCGCCCGCGCCGTCGCCCAGCAACTCGGCGGCGTAGGTCTCCTCGACGTACTGCGACAGCACCAGCACCGGCAGCCCGGGCAGCTCCCTGCGCGCCGCGAGCGCCGCCCGCAGCCCTTCGTCCCGGAACCCCGGCGGCATCCGCACGTCCAGTACCGCCACGTCCGGCCGGTGGGTGAGCAGGGCCGGCAGTACCTCCGGTCCGGTGGCCGCGACCGCCGCCACGTCGTGCCCGGCGGAGGTCAGCAACAGGACCAGCCCCTCCCGCAACAAGGCGTTGTCCTCGGCGATCACCACGCGCACGGCAGCTCCACTTCGATCACGGTGGGCCCGCCGACCGGGCTCACCAGCTCCATCGTCCCGTCGAGGGCGGCGACCCGCCGGCGCATCCCGAGCAGCCCGGTGCCGCCGGCCCCGGAGCCCGTGCCGGCCCCGGTGCCCCCCTCACGGGCGCCGCCCCGGCCCTCGTCCCGCACCCGGACCCGCAACGCCCCTGCCGAACGGGTGAGTTCGACCGCCGCCCGGTCCGCCCCGCCGTGCTTGGCCGCGTTGGTCAGCGCCTCCGCGACCACGAAGTACGCGGCCGCCTCCACCGCCGCCGGGGCGCGCGGCGCCTGGGTGCGGCCGCTCTCGCGCACCTCCACCGTCAGACCGCTGCCGGCCGCCAAGGCCCGTACCGCACCGGCCAGTCCACGGTCGGTCAGGATCGGCGGATGGATGCCGCGGACGACGTGCCGCAGCTCGGTGAGGGCCTCCTCGGCCTGGTCCTGGGCGTCGTCCAGCAGTGCGCGCGCGGCCTGCGGGTCCGCGTCGTACATCCGGCGCGCCAGCCCCAGCCGCAGGGACAGCGCCACCAAGTGGGCCTGTGCGCCGTCGTGCAGATCCCGTTCGATGCGCCGTAGTTCGGCGCCGTGGGCGGCGACCGCGCCGGCCCGTGTGACGGTCAGTTCCTCGACGCGTTCCGCGAGTCGGCCGGTGTGCAGGGCCTCCGGTGTCGGCGTCAGCAGTGCCCGCGACCACGCCGCGTCGAGGTCGGCGAGCCGCCCGATCAGCGGCAACACCACCGCCCGGCGCCTGAACAGCCCGCACCACACCCCGTCGACCACCAGCCCGAGCGCCCACAGCGGCAGGCAGACGTACGCCAGCAGCCAGCCGTAGCCGAAGTGCACCACCAGCCACCGCAGATCGCGCACCGTCCCGGGATCCGACAGGGCCGTCCGCACCCGTTCGCCGAGCCCGCCGCGCAACGGCAGATACGCCGCGGGGACCGGCTCGCCCGTCCAGGCGGCCACCCGGCGCCGCTTGAACCCGGCCATCCCGCGCAGCATCAGCACCGTCTCGGGCAGCACCCCCGCGCCGATCACGATGAGCGTCGCCACGGCGGTGAACAGGAGCACCGCCAAGAACAGGTACGACAGCAGCGCCAGCCCCGCCCCCGCCGTCAACTGGCCGGTGGCACGCGCCGCCCGCCGTACCGCTGTCCGCATCCCCGCCCCGCCCCCCATGGCCAACAGGCTAGATGGCCAACGGGCTAGGCGACGGTACCGGCGGGCACGGCCGGGTCGGCCCCAACCCCGGGGGTGTAGCGCGCTACACCCCTGATCAGGGGGTGCGCTCCCTCGTCGCCGGCCCGCGCGCCGGGCATCGTGGTGGACGGGCCGAGCGCACAGGGTCACCGCTGCTGACATGGCGTCCGCACCGGTGACCGCGCCCGCCCCAGCCCCCTGTTGTGCACCGCCCCGGGTCCCCGGCCCCAGGCCCCGGACCCGTCTCACGCCCGGAAGGAACGCCACCGATGAACGCCCTGAAAGCCCTGGTCTGGTGCGCACTGGCCGTCGCCCTCGTCGTCAACGTCGCCACCAGCTTCGCCTTCGACGGCGTCCAGCAGGTCCTGATCAGCGTCGGTACCGGCAGCGTGGTCATCGTGTCGGCCGCGGCCCTGTTCCTGATGCGTCGGAGGCGGCGCCCGTGACGCCGCCACCGCGTTCCGGGTGGCCCGCGTGGACCATCGGCAAGCGCCGGGACACCCACAGTGACCTGCCTGTTTTGCCTGAATTTTCACGCAAAGGTACTTGTTGGTGCCGAGTGTCCGTCGTAGTGTCGAAAGTGTCGCGGCGAGAACGTTCCGCCGGAACGAAACCGTTAGGGAACGCCCCGACGGGAGCGCCGAATCGCCACCAGAGCACGGTCCGGGAAGCTGCGGCGCCATTCCTCTCATAGGAGGCGAAGATGACCTTCAGGGCATTCTTCCCCCGCAACCGCAACAACGACCGCGGACGCCACGGTGGTGGCTGCGGAGACTGGGGTGACGGCTACGGAGGACGCGGAGGATACGGCGGGTACGGCGGACGCGGGGGCTATGGCCACCGTGGCCACGGCGGCCGTGGTTTCTTCCTCGTCGGTAGGTTCTGATCCGTCCATCCGACCTGTTGTCCTCATCTGTTGTCCTTACCTCGAACGACAGTTGACGACCAGTGACAGTGACATGTGATTCGGGCCTAGGGACCTGATACACAGCCCGAGGCGGGCTCGCGTATCGCACGCGAGCCGGCCTCGTGGGCTGCCGTCACCCGGTTCACCGGCCCGCACTACACCTCGTGACCATGCATCTGCGCACCTCCCGCCGCGCCCGCGGCCCCAGAACGGCCGACGGACGTAAGGCGGGGACGGCCAACGACCGGGAGACGCCGACGCCCCGCGGCCGAGGGACGAAGACGGCCACGCTCGCCGGGCCGTCGCCCGCACCGACCCCCGAACGCCCGCGCCCGACAGCACAATCCGCGCCACCCGGGCCGGAGATGGGGCCGGAGACGGGGCCGGAGCCGGCCCACCCCACCACCCCCACCACCCCCACCCACCTCCCCACCGACGCCCCCATCCTGACCCGCCACGTCGGCCCTGTGGAGGCGTTCCGCCGCTTCTGGCCGCTGACCCTGGGCGACCGCCGCTGGATGCTGCTGGTGGGACTGTGCGCCATCCTCGCCGCCCTCGCCGAGACCGTCACGATCCTGATCTTCGCCCAACTCACCGACCACGCCCTGGCGAAGGGCTCGGTCAGCGCCTTCTGGCACCCCGCCGGCATGTGGCTCGCGATCGCGGTCATCGGCGCCGTGGCGGGCTACCTCGGCAACTCCCTCGCCGCCTGGACCGCGGAACGCTTCCTGCTGCGCCTGCGCGCCCGCGTCTTCACCCATCTCCAGACGCTGCCGCCGCACTTCTTCCAACGCAACCGCCGCGGTGACCTCGTGGAACGGCTGACCGGTGACGTCGACGCCATCGAAAGCCTCGTGGTGAGCGGGCTGGTGGGCGCCTGCGCGGCCGTCTTCAGCACGCTCTTCTACGGCGCCGCCGCACTCCTGCTGCGCTGGGAACTGGCGCTCGCCACCTTCGTCGCCGCCCCGATCTTCTTCGCCGCCACCCGCCGCTTCACCGGCCGGCTCCGCGACGTCTCCCGCCGCCAGCGGGCCGCCGACGGCGCCCTCACCTCCGTCGTCGAGGAAACGCTGGTCAACGTCGTCCTCACCCAGGCGTACAACCGCCAGCGCGACGAGGAACAACGCCTGAGGCGGGAGGCCCTGCGCTGGCTGCGCGCCTCCGTCGCCAGCGCCCGCCTCAACGCCCTCTACGACCAGTTCATCGAAATCCTGGAAACCCTCTGCGTACTGGCCATCATCGGCCTGGGCGCCTGGGAGATCTCCGCCGGCCGGATGACCCTCGGCCAGCTCCTCGCCTTCGCCGCCTTCATCGGCTACCTCTACCCGCCGATCCGCTCCCTGGGCAAGCTGGGTCTGACCGCCACCGCCGCCACCGCCGCCGCCGACCGACTCTTGGAGATCCTCGACGCCCGACCCGCCGTCACCGATCCGGCACCCGCCCGCACCACCCCGTTCCCGTACCGCGCCCACGGCGAGGTCACCGCCGACGACGTCACCTTCCGTTACCCCAACTCCCCGCACCACAACGCCCTCAACGCCTTCTCCTTCACCGCGCACCCCGGCCAGTTCCTGGTCGTCACCGGCCCCAGCGGCGCCGGCAAGTCCACCCTCGCCGCGCTCCTGCTGCGCTTCTACGACCCGGACGCCGGCACCATCCGCCTCGACGGCATCGAGGTCGACCGCCTCCCGCTCGCCGACCTCCGCCGCAACATCACCCTGCTCCCCCAAGAGACGCTCGTCCTCCACGACACCATCGAACGCAACATCGCCTGCGGCCGCGAGAGCCCCGACCCGACCCACCAGGAAGTCGTCCACGCCGCCCAGGCCGCCGACGCCCACGCCTTCGTCACCGCCCTCCCGGACGGCTACGCCACGGTCATCGCCCCCGCCACCGCCGCGCTCTCCGGCGGCCAGCTGCAACGCATCGCCATCGCCCGCGCCATGCTCCGCGACGCCCCGGTCCTCATCCTCGACGAGCCCACCACCGGCCTCGACACCCTCGCCGCCCAGCGCATCCTCACCCCCCTCCACCGCCTCGCCGCCGGCCGCACCACCCTCGTCATCACCCACGACCTCGACCTGGCCGCCACCGCCGACCGCATCCTCGTCCTCGACGACGGCAACCTCACCGAATCGGGCACCCACACCGAACTCCTCCTCCGCGGCGGGTTGTACGCGGAACTGTTCGCAGGGGGGAGGCCCGACTCGGGGCACTAGAGCGGCCGGTATGCGCTGCTCCTCTAACGCGGCCACCACACCCACGACCAACGGGACGTCCCTCGGCGCCCCGCGCAGTGCTCTGGTGTGTTCGCGGCGGACGTGTCACCCTGCCGGCGCCTACGGCTCGGGCCGCGCCCGCCGGTTCGGCAGGTCACGGCACCCCGCCGACCGGCCGATCCCTTCGCGGCGCTCGACGGACAAGGAGACGGCCATGAGGACATCCCATGACGACGCGCCGCAGAACCCCGCACGCGACGCAGGCGGAGAGCGCCACGGCGAGGCGTCGGCCTCCGGGGACGGGGACGCCTTGCGCAAGCGGCATCTGGCACGCGGCCGTAGCGCGATCGACCGGGCCACGGCGATGTGCCGCTACGCCGGTATCGCCGAGGACGATGCGCAGGTCGTGCCGAAGGACCCCACCGCGAAGGCGGCCAACGCCGTCCGGCTGTCCGCGCAGGCCCTCGCGCGCCTTCCCGAGTTTCCCCTCGACCCCGCGGCCGACGCCCGTTGCGCACGGAACGCCGCCGCCGCGGCCGCCGTCGTAGCCAAGGTGGCGCAGTCCCACGCGGGAGCCGGTGACCTCTCGGACGTCGCCTACCGCGCCGCCATCAAGGCTTCCATGACCGGTGGAGCAGCCGCCGGCCAGGCCGCGCGGGGCCGGGACGAGGCGCTGAACCGGACGGCGGATGCGGACGAGGCGGCAGCCGTGGCGGCGGCCGAGGCGGCCGGCTGGATGTAAGACGAGCCAGCCCCGCCCCAGGAACCGCACCACTACGGGAACGCCCCCGTCACAGGAACCGCACCACTACGGGAACGCCCCCGTCACAGGAACACCCCCATCCCAGGGAACACCCCCGTCACCAGAACAACCCCAATGCGCCATCCACCGACCAGCTCTGCCAGGACACGGCGAAGAAGCCGACCGCGGAGACCAGCGCCATCATCAGGTTCTGCCCCTGCTCCGCCCAGTCGTGGATCATCAGGACGAGGTAGATCAGGTTGAGCACCAGTCCGGCGATCAGGGCGACGGGGGTCAACAGCCCGATGATCAAGCCGAGCCCGAGCGCCAGCTCCGCGTAGGCGACGACGTACGCCATCAGTCGCGGCCGGGGCTTCACGACGCGGTCGAAGCCCGTCCGGACCACGGACCAGCGGTGTTTGGCCGCGACGCCGGCCGCCCAGTCGATGCCGCCGCCGGCGAACCAGCTCTTCTTGTCCTTGTGGCGCCAGCTCTCCAGCCACCACAGCCCGAGACCGATGCGGAGGACGGCGAGCCATTCGGCGTCGGTGAGCCAGATCGTCTGCATGCGAGCTGCCCCTCTCACTTCCCTGGCTATCTGATGGTCCGTCAGTTCAGCGGAGGTCGGCCGATCGCGCAAGAGGTCGAGTTTCCGGCCCTCCCTTGTGGTTGCAAGGGCGAGCTCCTAACCTCCGAACTGATGGGTCGTCAGATTCCGGACCGGCGTGACTCACCGGCACGGCAGTTGGGGGTACAGCGTGACCAGCGGCAACAGCAGCACCAACGGCACCGCGGAGCTGCCGAGGATCATCAGCGTGGACGACCACGTGATCGAGCCGGCCCACCTCTTCGAGACCTGGTTGCCCCGGAAGTACCGCGACCGCGGCCCGAAACCTTTCACCGCCGGCATCGGCGAGCTGGCGTACGTCGGCGGGAAGTACCGCTTCACCACGGACCCGGAAGGCCAACTCACGGACTGGTGGGAGTACGAAGGGCTGCTCTTCCCGTACAAGCGCATCATCGCGGCCGTCGGCTTCTCCCGCGACGAGATGACGCTCGACGGCATCACCCGCGACCAGATGCGGCGCGGCTGCTGGGACCCCAAGGCCCGCCTGGTGGACATGGACGTCAACCACGTCGAGGCGTCGCTCTGCTTCCCGACCTTCCCGCGGTTCTGCGGGCAGACCTTCGCCGAGGCGGAGGACAAGGAGGTCGGACTGGCCTGCGTCCGGGCGTACAACGACTGGATGGTGGAGGAGTGGTGCGGTGACAGCGGCGGCCGGCTCATCCCGCTGTGCCTGATCCCCCTCTGGGACATCGACCTCGCCGTCGCCGAGATCAGGCGCAACGCCGCCCGCGGCGTCCGGGCGGTCACCTTCAGCGAGATCCCCACCTACCTGGGCCTGCCGTCCATCCACTCCGGCTACTGGGACCCGTTCTTCGCGGCCTGCGAAGAGACCGGGACGGTCGTGAACATGCACATCGGCTCGTCGTCGCAGATGCCGGCCGCCTCCCCGGACGCACCGCCCGCCGTCCAGGCGTCGCTCTCCTTCAACAACGCGATGGCCTCGATGATGGACTTCCTCTTCAGCGGGGTGCTGGTGAAGTTCCCGCGGCTCAAACTCGCCTACAGCGAGGGCCAGATGGGCTGGATCCCGTACGCCCTGGAGCGGGCCGACGACGTCTGGGAGGAGCACCGGGCGTGGGGCGGGGTGAAGGACCTGATCCCGGAACCGCCGTCGACCTACTACTACCGACAGATCTTCTGCTGCTTCTTCCGCGACAAGCACGGGGTCGAGGCGATCGAAACCGTCGGGGTGGACAACGCGACCTTCGAGACCGACTACCCGCACGTCGACTCCACCTGGCCGCACACCAAGGAGGTGGCCGCCGACCACGTAGGCCACCTCCCGGAGGACGTGGCCTACAAACTGCTCCGCGGGAACGCGATCCGCATGCTGGACCTGCCTTTCGACCGCGACCGCGCCGGAGACCGCGCCTGAGGCCGCGTCGGAGACCGCGCCGGAGAGCGTGGCTCAGGCCGTGCCCGAGGCCGGGCAGCGGCGGGGGCGCGGCCGGGGCGCGGGCCGGTCAGGTGAGCGCGTCCGCGTCCACCCGCGACAGGACCAGGTCCATCTGCTCGGTCACCGGTCCGCGCACCCGGACCGGTGGGCGCGGCTGTCGCAACATCGCCGGATAGTCCTCCGGCATATAGGAGTTGACCAGGCGGTACGGGTGCAGGCCGTGTGCCAGGAAGGGCGCCAGGACCTCGTCCGGGGTCGTCCCGCAGGCGGCCAGCCGGTCCGGGCTGACCTCCACCACGATCTCGCAGTCCGCCGGCAGCTCGTCGAGCAGCGGGACCAGGCTGGCCAGCACCGTCCCCTCGGCCCCCTCGACGTCGATCTTGATGATCCGGGCCCGCCGGAACTCCTCGGCGGTCACCGCCTCGGTCATCGGGAGGCCCGGCACCCGCAGCTCGGCCTCGTGCCGCTCGGGCTGGATCAGGCTCGTGGCGCCCAGGTTCCCGGCGTGCGGGACGAACAGCCGGACCTCGCCCGGCTCCGCCGTGATCGCGCACCGCACCGCCCGTACGTGGGAGAAGCCGTTCAGGTCAATGTTGGCCCGCAGCGCACTGTGCATGTCGGGGGCCGGCTCGACGGCGACCACCATTCCCTCCGGGCCAACCAGCTGGGCGGCGAGCAGGGAGTAGTACCCCAGGTTCGCCCCGACGTCCACCAGCCCGGAGCCGGGCTTCAGCCGCGCCGCGATGAACGCGCTGACCTGCGGCTCCCAGCACCCGTGCACCAGGATCGACCGCTGGATCAGATCCTCCGTCGTGCCGATGCGGACCCGGAAGCCGTACCGGGTCCGCACCACCCGATCGCGGCGCGGATTCTGCCGCAGCCCCACATCGAGCCACTCGCGCAACATCAACCGCTTCAGGCCGAGGCCCCACCCATGGCGGACCCACCAGCGGGACGCCAACAGCAGCGGCGTCCACGGCGGGGGCACCAAGTGCGTCTCGGACGGCGGAGGACGGAGCCCGGCGGAAGACATGTCCGCGACGCTACGAGACCTCCCGACGGACAGCAAGGAGACGCATCCCACACCGGCGGCCGCCCCCTGCCGACCCCGAAGGCACCACCGGCACCGAAGCCGCCCCAACCCCCCACACGCGACTAGCCATTGGCCGGAAAACGCCACTCGAAGCGGGCCAGCTGACGCGCCCGGGCCTCCACAACGGCCATCCGGGCGTCCCGCTCGGCCGCATCGGTGTGCGACGCCTGACTGGTCACCTGCCCGGGCCACTTCCGGTACAGCAGACCCACCTCAGAGGAGAACCAGCCGCGACTGGTGGCGTTCAACGCCAGGAGCAACCCCGTGTCCTCGGAGGCCGGGAGCGCCATCCAGCCCCCTAGAGCCAGCAGCAGATCGCGGCGGACACACAGGGACGCGGGGTGGACCGGCGCCAGGTAGTCGTGCGCCTTCCAGAAGTCGAGGACCGCGCCGCGCTCGATCGGACCGGGCGCCGGATCCCCCTCGAAGCCGACCGTCGAACCGTCCGGGAGCAGGTCGAGGACGCGCGAGGTCGCCCAGCCGAGGCTGCGATCGCCTTCCAGGACGGCCAGGTCACGGGCGAGCGCGCCGGGCGGCAACTGGTCATCGGCGTCCAGGACCTTGACGTACTCGCCCTCCGCCTGCGCCAGGGCGATGGTGCGCGCGACGCCAGGTCCGCCGGGCCGCCCCTGACGGAAAGTCACCCGCGGGTCGTCCGGAACGTGCGGAGCGACCTCCGCGCTCATGCCGTCCTCCTGGACGACCCAATGCCACTCCCACCCGTCAGGGAGCTCCTGCCGGCAGAGCGACGCGTAGGCGTCCGGCAAATACGGCGCGGAGGGGGCATGGACGGCCGTGACGATGATGATGCGCCGACGCACGGCTCACCACCTTTCCAGGAGAGTAGTGAAGACCAGTTCCGTGCGGTCGCCGGGCAGGATGACGTCGGTGACGTCCACGACGCGGCGATCGGTGTCGTAGGAGACCTTCCGGAGCACCAGCACCGACGTCCCGGGCGGCAACTCCAGCTCTTCGGCCTCCTCGGGCGTCGGCGGACGAGCGGTGACGTGCTCCTCGACGCGGTCCAGCTCGATCCCGACGGAATGGAGCTGGCTCTGCGAGCCTCCCGGCCACGGCTCCTTGGTCTCGTCCAGGAGGTCGGGATTGCCGACGATCATGTCGCGGACGAGGTAGGAGGTGACCAGGCTGAACGGGGCGCTCTCGACGGTGCACCGGGTCCGGTAACTACGCCGGAGCAGCGCCGTCCCCTCGGGGACGCCGAGCGCCTGCGCGAGGGCCGCAGTCGCCTCGACCTCGCGGTACCGCGCGCGGAAAACCAGATCGCCGACCCGGAGGCCGGTGTCGTGCTCGGTGGCCCCGGTCTGCGCCCGCCGCTCCAGTGGCGCCCGCGCCCGGTCCTTCTCCCACTGGTGCCGAAGATTGCTGCGCCGCGCGAGGGCACGCGGACGGCGGACGAAGTTCCCGATGCCGTGCTGCTTCTCGATGAGCCCCTCGTCCTGTAGCGCACGCAGCGCCTCCCGGATGGTCGGCACGCTACGACCGAACTCCTCGGCGAGCTTCGTCTCGGCCGGCAGCCGGTCCCCGGGCCTCAGCTGGCCGCCACGGATAGCAGTACGAAGCTCGTCCGCGATCCGCTCGTACGCCACTGCCATGGGTGCTCACCGTTCCGTCGCCCGACGCTCCGGCCCGCGCCCCAGAAGCCCGGCCGCCCGCCCCAGCCGAATCAACCGCCTACCTCCAGGCTACGACTCCTCATGAGGTGTTGACGAGTTGCCAAATCGTGCGATGCACCTGCATCGTGCGCCCGCCGCGTAGCGGGCCGGAGCGGCCGGCAACAGGCGGCACCTGAAAGGAAACGAGGCGGAAGATTGCGTGGTGCCCACAGATCGGATGTGGGCACCCTCGCCGCCCAGTTGCGGAAGGAGACATCTATCCGTTCGGCTCGACGCCGACATTCTCGAGCCACGTGTCGCTGATATTGATAGCCGGCTGAATTACCTCCGGATAGCGATCCGCCAGGTACTCCTGCTGGATCTCCTTGCCGGTTCGCCGATCTTTGACGATCTTCACACCCGCCGCTTTCATCTTCTTCAGCGTGCCAATGGATTCGCCCGACACCAGGGCGTTAAATGCCTTGATGGCCTGCGCCGATTGCTGAACGCTGTCCCTGCTCACGACCCCGCGATTGACGTTGATCATGGTGTTCGTGTAGGTGGCGCGAGGATCCCGACCCACAAACTCGCGACAGGCCGATCCGATTCCGTCGAAGAAGAGGTCGGCGATACTCTCCGGCCACACTTCGGTAATGATTTTGAATGCGACAATCAATCCTGTTGCGCTGGAATGGCATTGCTTTCCCTTGCCGACCATACGAACGATGCGCTCCTCGTCGACCGGCCAGCTGGGGACCAAGTCCTGCAGCTGCTCCGGGGTCAGTCGCCCGTTGGTCCACCTCATCCAGTGGAGACCCGCTGCGCGGTTGGCCAGGATCTTCAGCGCGGCCGCGTAGACGTTGGCGTTGCTCTGCTTCATCTCCGTAATCTGCGCGACGAAGTCGGCGGCTGAGCGGACGCGACCACCGTCGATTGCGGCAAAGGTGTCCGGGCTGAGGTTGTATGTGACCTGTGCGGTCACCGTAACGCCGGTTTCGATAATGGCAGCGGCGCGGTGCTGTCCGTCGATGAGGCAACCGTGCCAGTCCAGCGCGAAGCCCTGATGCGTGGTGCGGAACAGCCTATTTCGCAGAATGGTTTTGAATTTGTCCACATTGGACCGCTTCAAGGGGACACGGTTGCATGTCCGCTTTTCCATCCATGTCGAGCACCTGTCCGGCGTCACCTCGATGGTTTCGGTATACGTGCGTGGCTCGCTGCTGTCTTCCGCGGGCATGACTTGTCCTTCCGTTCCGTGCTTTGCGTTAATTTCTCGGAGGTCCGAAGAGGAGTAGTTGGGAGTCTAGCTCTGTTTCAATGGATGGTAGAGGAGTGCATCTGTAGTCGCTGCCAGATTCCATGCAGTGCATACAACTGTGTCATTATTGGATAATCGCGATCTTCATTGATAATTTACTGAACTCTATTGATCTTCATTGACTGTTTTTGCTCCGTTGGCGTGGCCCCGGAGCTTGCGGTGTCGCCCCGCGCGAGACCAGCCCCCAGCCTTCAGTCGCCTTCCCCGTGCGCCTGGAGTACGGCTCCATGTCGCGTAGAAAACGGTGTGCAGGTGCGCACTGCCTCGATGTATGCGCCTCCAGCGACGGCGTTGAGTGGGAGGCGGCGAACTGCGTCAGCTGCGTCGAACGGCGACTAGAGCTGACGATTCCGCAGTACGTGCGACAAGTGCTGGGCGCCTAGCAGCTCTGCGCGGAGCGTCGCATCTGCACCCTCGACCGGCTGCGGCTGGACCGTCGGCAGCCTCCCTCGTACTGGCTGACGGACGCACAGCTCAGCCCCGATCCACCGGCTTGATTCCGGAGTGATCGTTTCGGTGGGTTCGGGTCCTTGAGGTTGGTTGATCCGGTGGAGGGTGTGGGGTGTCCGCTGGTCTGCCCAGCTTTTCCACATGTCCACAGGTGTCGGGCCCTCGCGGGCGGGTCGGATGGGGCGTCAGGCCGCTTGGGGTGGGGCGTGCACGGCGGCGAAGAGATTGTCGAACGCCTCCTTCCAGGGCCAGTGTTCGGGCAGGTGCAGCGTCAGCTTGCGGGCTGAACGCGCCAGCCGGGCCGGGGCGTTGATCAGGTGGTCGCGCAGGGTGGTGGTGGTCGCCTTGGCGTGGAAGGTGCCGGCCAGGGTGCCCGCGGCGCGGGTCAGGTTGAAGGCGCAGGCGGCCAGCGCCAGCCAGGCGGCGTTCGCCTGGAAGTCGCCGGAGGGTGCGTGCGCGAACGGCCCGCCCTTGACATCGGCGATCACCTGCTCGACGACAGCGTGCCGCCGGTGATCGGCTTCGGCCTCCACAAGCGGCAGCGGGGAGTCGGTAAACGCGGCGTGGTAGCGGTAGAGCGTGAACAGCTCACCCTGGCCCTGCGGGGCCGCGTCCGGGTTGAGGCGCTTGACACGGCGGACGATGAGACGGGCGGTGACCTGCTGCTTCTTCGGTTTCGAGGTGAACGCGGTGTAGGTGACCTCAGCGATCTCGGCGTCCGAGATCCAGCACTGCTCCTCCTGGTCCCACACCGCCTTCGGGTACTTGATCGGCCTCCAGGCGTCCTCGTCGATCGTCGCGATCGCCTTCTTGACGGAGGCGTTCATCCGCACCGTGATGGAGAACTTCGCGCCCAGGGACCGGCAGGCGGCGATCACCTCGGCGGCGTAGAACGCGGAATCCGCCCGCAGTACCACCAGACCACCGGCGCCGCAGGCCCTCGCAGCGCGGATCGCCTCAGCGGCGAACGAAGCCGCACCACGCACCGAGTTGGTCGCGCCCTTGCGCAGCCTGCTGGCCGCGATCACCGGGGCGGCCATCGGCGTGGAGACTACTGCCAGCAGCGCGTTGAGCCCCTTGACCTTGTTGTAGCCGTAACCGGTGCCCTGCTTCGCGTAGCCGTAGGTGCGCTTGATGGTGTCGTCCAGGTCGACGTAGGCCACCGTGTCGATGCCGAGCAGCAGCGGGGTGTGCGCGGCCAGTTCGGGCAGGAACCGCCGTGCCACCGCGTGCAGTTGCTTCACATGCCCGTGAGTGAAGGACCGCAGGAAGCTGCCCAGCGTCGAGGGCGCACGCACCCCGCCGAAGAGCTTCCCCATCGCACCGTGCCGCAACCGGTCCATGTCATCGATGCTGTCCGCCCCGGCCACCATCCCGGCGATCAGCGTCATCAGCTTCGCCGCGGCGAACGCACCGGTGCCGTCCCGGTTCTTCGGCAGCCGGATCAACTGCCCGGCCAGCCGAGGCAACCCGCACCGCTCCGCCAGGCGCACCACCGGGGCCAGCCCACCGTACGCGACCAGATTCGGATCATCGAACCGTGCGGAAACCCTCGCCGTGCTGTGAGAAGATCGCATCCCGGAAGTGCCTTGTCGATCGTGCGTGGTGGAAGCCTCAAGAACTCCCATCATCGCAGGTCACAAGGCACTTCCTCGTTCCCGGCCCCCGCCCGCCTCGATCACCGACCGGTGGATCGGGGCTCAGCGTGCTGGTGTCGACGAAGGGACTAAACGCGCAGGCACCAGAACGTCGCGAAATGAACGTTCGATGATGGAGGTGCTTACAAATCCACGGCAACCCTGTTCGCCCGCTACGCGACCGAAACGGCATCCTCCCGAAGGCGTACGAGGCGAGTGGCGCATTGACGTTGGAGCTGAGGCGATATCGCTCAGCTCCTCGTTGAGCGGGAGACCGTGAGTTTTTGTGCGCTTCCCGCTGCCCATGCATGGCGAGAAAGCACAATGCCGGAGCCGAGCGACGTTGAACGATGTGGCGGTGGCATTCCTATGGCGGAGAGGTTCGGTGGGACATGTCGGATGTTCGTGGAGCGCTGCGGGAGGCCCAGCTGGGCGAGCGACCGCGGACCGTCAACCGGGGGCGGATGCCGGTGGTGGAACGGGAGCTGTCGCGCGTGGTGGCCACCGGCGTCCCCGGAGCTGTGGTGGAGTTCGGCTGCTTCCGCGGCGGGATGACCGCGTGGATGCGGGCCGTCCTGGAGGGACAGGGCTGTTCGGACCGGGTGATCCACACCTACGACGCCTTCCAGGGGCTACCGGAAGCGGGAGCGCACGACGGCGACCATCTGGCTGCCGGCGAGTTCGCCGCCTGCGCCACGGAGGTGCGCAGTCTGCACGAGACCTGGGGACTGCCCCAACCGGTCATCCACGAGGGCTGGTTCAACCAGACGCTGCCCCACCACCTACCGGAGCGGATCGCGTTCGGCTACCTGGACGCCGGCCGGTACGCATCTCACCTGTCTGCGTGCCTGCGTACCGCGCCTTTCAGTGGGGTCGGTGCTCGTCCTCGACGACTACGCGGACGCCTCCGCACCAGGGGCGGACGGCAGGTATCCGGCGCAGCCGAAGTCGCCGGGCGTGATGAGGGCGTGCGAGGAGTTCTTCGGAGCGCCGTCGCCGGTGGCCGTGGCATCCGCCGGAGGTGGCTGGGGCCTGGGCGTCTACCGACATCTGGACCGCGCCGGCAGCTTCAGATGACCCCACGGCCGGCCCAGAACTTTCCACCTCACGAAACCCGACCACCGCAAATCGATCACCGAACGGACCGATCACCGAACGGATCAATCACGGAACAGAACGATCGTTGGACAGATCGAGCACTGAAAAGGTCGAGCACTGAACAGATGGGGCGCTGAACAGAGGGAGCGACCGGTGGAACGCCTGAACTGTTCCGCGGCGATAGGGCTCGGTGACCGGCAGCCGTAAAGGAGCGGGGGTATTCACCGGACCGCGAAAACCCCCAACACGAATTTCCGCCATGTCCCCCTCATGCCCTCCTCATGCCCTGCTCCTACTCTCCTCCCGTCCCCCTTCCCTTGCTGGCATGCACACGGCCCCGCTCGGACGTCAGCCACTCCGAGGACTCCCCAGGACAGCCGGCGCTCCTTGGCTAAGGAGGCGGTGAAGCCTTCGCCCCCACGACGCCGCCGAAGCGAAGCCGCCGGGTCGGCAGGCCCCAGGACCGGGAGGTAACCGGTGGGGGCTCGGACGAAACGTCGAAGGGCCCCACCGCGAACGGTGGGGCCCTTCGACATCGTGCCCGGTGAGAGCACTGGCGGAGGATACGAGATTCGAACTCGTGAGGGGTTGCCCCCAACACGCTTTCCAAGCGTGCGCCCTAGGCCACTAGGCGAATCCTCCGCCGCAAACAATACAAGACGTTGGGGAGTGCTCGCGAACACGATCTGGCGGGAGGGGTGGCCAGGGGGTCGGGGAGGGGGTGAGGGGGAGGCCGGTGGGGGGCAGGTTCGTTTCTTGGGGTGGGGATCCGCTAATGTGGGGCCCAGCCCCTCACGTGGCGCTATCTGACTGAACTCCCCCAGGGCCGGAAGGCAGCAAGGGTAGGTCGGCTCTGGCGGGTGCGTGAGGGGCGCTTGCGTTTGCGGGGCGACCGGTTGTCAGTGGGGCCCGATATCGTCGTATGCGTGTCGTCCCTTGCGCTGTACCGCCGCTACCGCCCCGAGTCCTTCGCCGAGGTCATCGGGCAAGAGCACGTGACCGACCCGCTGCAGCAGGCGTTGCGGAACAACCGGGTCAACCACGCGTATCTGTTCAGTGGGCCGCGCGGCTGCGGCAAGACGACGAGCGCGCGGATCCTGGCGCGCTGTTTGAACTGTGAGGAAGGTCCCACTCCGACGCCGTGCGGGAAGTGCCACTCGTGCGTGGACCTGGCGCGGAACGGCCGGGGCTCGATCGATGTGATCGAGATCGACGCGGCGTCGCACGGTGGTGTCGACGACGCGCGTGAGCTGCGGGAGAAGGCGTTCTTCGGGCCGGCCAGCAGCCGGTACAAGATCTACATCATCGACGAGGCGCACATGGTGACCTCGGCGGGGTTCAACGCCCTGCTGAAGGTCGTCGAGGAGCCGCCGGAGCACCTGAAGTTCATCTTTGCGACCACGGAGCCCGAGAAGGTCATCGGGACGATCCGGTCGCGGACCCACCACTATCCGTTCCGCTTGGTGCCGCCCGGGACGCTGCGGGAGTACCTCGCGGAGGTGTGCGGGCGGGAGGAGATCCCGGTCGAGGACGGCGTGCTGCCGTTGGTGGTGCGGGCCGGTGCCGGTTCGGTGCGTGACTCGATGTCGGTGATGGACCAGCTGCTCGCCGGCGCCGGTGAAGCCGGTGTGACGTATGCCATGGCGACGTCGCTGCTGGGGTACACGGACGGGTCGCTGCTCGACTCCGTCGTGGAGGCGTTCGCGGCCGGGGACGGGGCGGCCGCCTTCGAGGTCGTCGACCGGGTCATCGAGGGGGGGAACGATCCGCGGCGGTTCGTGGCCGACCTGCTGGAGCGGCTGCGGGACCTGGTGATCCTGGCGGCGGTGCCGGACGCCGCGGAGAAGGGGCTGATCGACGCCCCGGCCGATGTCGTGGAGCGGATGACGGCCCAGGCGTCCGTGTTCGGGGCGGCCGAGCTGAGCCGGGCCGCCGACCTGGTCAATGCCGGTCTGACGGAGATGCGCGGGGCCACCTCCCCGCGGCTCCAGCTGGAGCTGATCTGCGCCCGGGTGCTGCTCCCCGCGGCGTACGACGACGAGCGGTCGATGCAGGCGCGGCTGGACCGCCTGGAGCGCGGGATCGGCGCCGGTGCGGCGGCGATGGCGTTGGGCGGCGGGCTCGGGGCGGCTGGTGGCGCCGGTGGCACGGGGGGCGTTGGTCCCGGCGGGGCGATGGTGGAGTCCGGCGGGCCCGCGGTCGCGTATGCGCCGGGCGCGGAGGCCCATCCGCCGATGCCGGCTGCCGGACCGCCCGGACCGTCCGGACCGGCGGCGGCGCGGGCCGCGGTGCGTGGAACGACGGGCGGCCCGGGCGCAGGGGCGGCCTCGGGCGCGGCTCCGGTGCCCGGCGGGGGCCCGGGGGTGGGCCCTGCGGGGGCCGTTGCGCCTGCTGGCCCTGCTGCTCCGGCTGCTGCCGGGCCAGGCGGGGACGCGGGTGCGGCGCCGGCCGGGGGCGGTGCCTACGGCGCGGCGCAGACCGGTGCGCCGGGCGGCCAGGAGGCCGGGCCGGCCCCTGCGCCGCAGGGTGGCGCGGCGCGGCCCGGAGCGTGGCCCGGTGGCAGCCGCGGTGCCGGTGCGGCGGGCGCCGGGCAGGGCGCTGCGGCGCGGCAGCCCGGCAGTTGGCCGTCGGCCGTGGCGCCCGGGCAGGGCGGACCGGCGGCGACCGGGGCGCCGGCGGCGTCCGGGACCGGTGGCGGTGCCCCCGCACAGGCCGGTGGTGCACCCGTGTCCAGCGGCGGTGGCGCTCCCGCCCCGGTGGGGCCCGGTCAGTCGATGGCCGGTGGGCCGGTGTCCGGTGGGGCGGCGCAGGGTGCCGCGCAGGTGCGGCAGCTCTGGCCGCAGATCCTGGACGCGGTCAAAGGCCGCCGGCGCTTCACCTGGATCCTGCTGAGCCAGAACGCCCAGGTCTCCGGCTTCGACGGCACCACGCTGCAGATCGGGTTCCCCAACGCCGGGGCCCGGGACAGCTTCGCCAACGGCGGCAGTGAGGACGTCCTCAAGGAAGTGCTCGCCGAGCACTTCCAGTTGCAGTGGCGGGTCGAGGCGATCGTCGATCCGTCCGGTGGCGCCAATCCGCCGGCCGGCGGTGCCCGGGGCGGCGGAGGCGGCTTCGGCGGCGGGGGCGGTGCGCCGCAGCCGGCGGCGCCGCAGGCCCCGGCCCGGCAGAGCGCCCCGGCGGCGCCCGAGTCGTACGGGTCGGGCGGTGCCGGATCCGGTGGCGGTCAGGGCGCCCGGATGGCGCGCGAGGCGGTGGCCTCGTCGCCGTCCACGGGCGGCGGCCAGGGCGGACCGGCGGCGGAGCCCTCGTACGCCGCGCCGGAACCCCCGATGTCGATCGAGTACGACATGCCGGCGGAGGACGACCCGGACCTCGTCGACTCGGCGTTGAGTGGGCACGAGCTGATCGTGCGCGAACTGGGCGCGACGGTCCTGGAAGAGTTCGACAACGAGTGATGCGACCACGAGTGACCCGCGGCACCGAGTGGCATGCGGCCACGAGCTGAGCACGCGGCCATGAGTGAGCGGCGGTGTGGGGGCGGTGCGTCAGCGCTGGTGGGCGCGGCCCCGGCGGCGGAGCGTCACGCTCCGACCGCGCTCCGCGCACCTGGGCGGGAGGGTGGCCGCCGGCCCGTCCCAGGGGCGTACCGGGTACATCAGTGCTCCTCAGTGCTCCTCCCTACGGCGTAGGGCGCCAGGCGCGGGAAACACGTAGGCTCGGGCTACCGCACCAATCGTTGTCGTACGGCAGGAGCCATGTCGTGATCCCCGGTGGTCAGCCCAATATGCAGCAGCTGCTCCAGCAGGCCCAGAAGATGCAGCAGGATCTCGCGGCCGCCCAACAGGAGCTGGCCGAGACGCCCGTGGAGGGTTCCGCGGGGGGTGGCCTGGTGAAGGCGACGGTGACCGGCTCCGGTGAGCTCAAGGCGCTGGTGATCGACCCGAAGGCGGTCGACACCGACTCCGCCGAGGAGACCGCCGAGACCCTCGCCGACCTCGTCCTCGCGGCGGTCCGCGACGCCAACGCCACCGCGCAGAAGATCCAGCAGCAGAAGCTCGGTCCGCTCGCCCAGGCGCTGGGCGGCGGCGGTGGCATCCCCGGCCTCCCCTTCTGAGGAGTAGCCAACTAGCGTACGCAGCACGGCAGAAGAGAGAGAAGACGTTCCGTGTATGAAGGCGTGGTCCAGGACCTGATCGACGAGTTGGGCAGACTGCCCGGCGTCGGTCCCAAGAGCGCGCAGCGGATCGCCTTCCACATCCTTCAGGCCGAGCCGACCGATGTCCGCCGGCTCGCGAACGCGCTGATGGAGGTCAAGGCGAAGGTCCGGTTCTGCAGCGTGTGCGGCAATGTCGCGCAGGAGGAGCAGTGCCGGGTCTGCCTGGACCCGCGGCGCGATCTGGCGGTCATCTGCGTCGTGGAGGAGCCCAAGGACGTCGTGGCGATCGAGCGGACGCGGGAGTTCCGCGGCCGTTACCACGTCCTCGGCGGGGCGATCAGCCCGATCGAGGGCGTCGGCCCCGACGACCTGCGGATACGGGAACTCCTGGCCAGGCTCGCGGACGGCACGGTCACCGAGCTGATCCTGGCCACCGACCCGAATCTGGAGGGCGAGGCCACGGCCACGTACCTGGCCCGCATGATCAAGCCGATGGGCCTCAAAGTGACGCGACTGGCCAGTGGGCTGCCGGTCGGAGGCGATCTGGAGTATGCCGACGAGGTCACGCTCGGGCGGGCCTTCGAAGGGAGGAGACTTCTTGATGTCTGACGCCACGCTGCATGACACGACACAGAACCCGGACGACTTCGCCGTTTCGATCTCCGACTCGATCGAGAGCTTCATCGTCGCGGTGACCGAGGTCGCCAAGGGCGACGAGCCGGACAGCGCGGTGCCCTTCCTGCTGCTGGAGATCTCCCAGCTGCTGCTCACGGGCGGCCGGCTGGGCGCCCACGAGGACATCGTTCCGGACGAGCGGTACGAACCGGACACCGGTCCGGAGGTGGACGCGGACGATCTGCGCGAGCGGTTCGCGCGATTGCTCGACCCGGTGGACGTGTACTCCGAGGTCTTCGACCCGTACGTGCCGCGCAGCGAGCCGGTGGCCTGCCGGATCTCCGACGATCTCGCCGACGTCATCACCGACCTGCGGCACGGACTGGCGCACTACCGGGCGGGCCGGGTCACCGAGGCCCTGTGGTGGTGGCAGTTCTCCTACCTCTCCAACTGGGGCCCGACCGCCTCGGCCGCCCTACGGGCGCTCCAGTCGCTGGTCGCCCACGTACGCCTCGACCAGCCGCTGGACGCGCTGGAAGGGCTGGACACCGACACCTCCGCCGCCGGGGACGAGGACCGGCTCGCCGAGGAGGCCGGCAAGGTCATGGCGGCGGAGATCGCCGGTCCGCTGGGGTTGCGGGGGGTGTGACCGGCGCTCGCGCCGCCGTACGCTTGAGCGGTGTGCGAGGTGTGAGCTGGGTTACGTTCCGTGTGCCCGGGTGTGGAGCGGGAAGGTGCACGCCGAGCCGGTGCGACGGAGCACCGCGCTGGAACCAGCGAGGGACACGGCGTTCACGGACCGCGTTCGACGTGCTCATCGGGCGTTTTCACGAGCGTGGCCATGGTGAGCGAGTTGATCAAAGCGTGGGTTTTGTGTCTCACGATGTGGTAGTAGCGGGGCGGATTCCGCCCGCTCGTTAGACTGAGCCGACCGCAGTACCCCCATGTCAGGGGGTCCGGGAGGGACCCCCTCCCGCAGAGACAGTTGCGAGGAGCGCACGTGGGCCTTGTCGTGCAGAAGTACGGCGGCTCATCCGTTGCGGATGCCGAGGGCATCAAGCGCGTCGCCAAGCGAATCGTTGAGGCCAAGAAGAACGGCAACCAGGTTGTCGTGGTGGTTTCGGCGATGGGCGACACGACGGACGAGCTGATCGATCTCGCGCAGGAAGTGTCCCCGATCCCGTCGGGGCGCGAGTTCGACATGCTGCTGACCGCCGGAGAGCGGATCTCCATGGCCCTGCTGGCGATGGCGATCAAAAACCTCGGCCATGAGGCACAGTCCTTCACCGGCAGCCAGGCCGGAGTGATCACCGACTCCGTGCACAACAAAGCACGGATCATCGACGTCACGCCGGGCCGCATCAAGGCGTCCCTCGACGAGGGCAACATCGCCATCGTCGCCGGATTCCAGGGCGTGTCCCAGGACAAGAAGGACATCACGACGCTGGGACGCGGCGGTTCGGACACCACCGCGGTGGCGCTCGCCGCCGCGCTGAACGCCGATGTCTGCGAGATCTACACCGACGTGGACGGTGTCTTCACCGCCGACCCGCGGGTCGTGAAGAAGGCCCGGAAGATCGACTGGATCTCCTTCGAGGACATGCTGGAGCTGGCCAGCTCCGGCTCCAAGGTGCTGCTGCACCGCTGCGTCGAGTACGCACGCCGTTACAACATCCCGATCCACGTCCGTTCCTCCTTCTCGGGGCTGAAGGGCACGTGGGTCAGCAACGAACCGCAAGGGGACAGGCCGATGGAGCAGGCAATCATCTCGGGCGTCGCGCACGACACCTCCGAGGCGAAGGTCACGGTCGTCGGGGTCCCGGACAAGCCGGGCGAGGCCGCGCGGATCTTCCGTGCCATCGCCGACTCCGAGGTCAACATCGACATGGTCGTCCAGAACGTGTCGGCGGCCTCCACCGGGCTGACGGACATCTCCTTCACGCTGCCGAAGGCCGAGGGCCGCAAGGCCGTCGCGGCACTGGAGAAGACCCGGGCCGCGGTCGGCTTCGACTCGCTCCGCTACGACGACCAGATCGCCAAGATCTCGCTGGTCGGCGCGGGCATGAAGACCAACCCCGGCGTGACCGCGACGTTCTTCGAGGCGCTGTCGAACGCGGGCGTGAACATCGAGCTCATCTCGACCTCCGAGATCCGCATCTCGGTCGTCACCCGTGCCGATGACGTCAAGGAGGCCGTCCAGGCGGTGCACAGCGCCTTCGGCCTCGACAGCGAGACCGACGAAGCGGTCGTCTACGGCGGCACCGGACGATGATTCCGGCCGAGGCTGGCCGCCCGTCCCTCGCCGATTCGGCTGGGGCGGGGGCCCGCCCGGCTGCCAAGCCGCACCTCGCGGTCGTCGGTGCCACCGGTGCCGTCGGCCGCGTCCTGCTCGGGATCCTCTCCGAGCGGGCCGACATCTGGGGTGAGATCCGGCTGATCGCCTCACCCCGCTCGGCCGGCCGCAAGCTGACCGTGCGGGGCGAAGAGGTCGAGGTCGTCGGGCTGAGCGAGGACGCCTTCGACGGCATCGACGTCGCGGTGTTCGACCTGCCGGACGAGGTCGCCGCGCAGTGGGCGCCGGTCGCGGTGTCCAAGGGCACGGTCGTGGTGGACAATTCGGGCGCGTTCCGGGGGGACCCGGACGTGCCGATGGTCGTGCCCGAGGTCAACGGGTGCGCGGCACGGATCCGTCCGCGCGGCATCATCGCCAACCCGAACTGCGCCACCCTGTCGATGATCGTCGTCCTCGGCGCGCTGCATGCCGAGTACGGGCTGAGCGAACTGATCGTCTCCTCGTACCAGGCCGCGTCGGCGGCCGGACAGGCCGGCACCGACACGCTGCGGGCACAGCTCGCCGCGGTGTCCGGTACGGAACTGGGCGCCGCGCCGGGCGATGTGCGGCGGGCGGTCGGCGACACCCTGGGGCCGTTCCCGGCGCCGCTCGCCCTCAACGTCGTGCCGTGGGCCGGATCGCTCCAGGAGGACGGTTGGTCCTCGGAGGAACTCGCGATCCGCGAGGCGTCCCGGAAGGTCCTGGGGCTGCCGGAACTGCCGGTCACCGCGACCTGCGTGCAGGTGCCGGTGCTCACCACGCACTCGATGGCCGTGCACGCGCGCTTCGAGAACGAGGTCACGGTCGTCGGTGCGCACGAGATCCTTGCGGCCGCGCCCGGCGTCGTGCTGTGCGACGACCCGGCGGAGGGCGAGTACCCGACCCCGTCGGACGTGGTGGGGACCGATCCCACCTGGGTGGGGCGGGTGCGGCGGTCGCTGGACGATCCGCGCGCACTGGAGCTCTTCGTGTGCGGGGACAACCTGCGCAAGGGGGCGGCTCTGAACGCGGCGCAGATCGGTGAGTTGGTGGCGGGGGAGCTGCGGGGGTAGGGGCGGGGGAGGCTTGCGCTCTGTGCCTTGGGGCTGTGGCTCGGGTCTGTGCCGCTATTTTCGTCGCTCCTCTGTAGTGGGCGCGGTAGTTGGGGGGAGTGGCTGCGGTGGGCTGGCCGCCTGCGACATACTTTGCGGGGCGTGTGAAGATTTCGTGTGTGGAGTGCTGGTTCGAGCCGCTTGATCTGGGCTGATGTTCTGTTCGATCATTCGCTTCCCGTGGTGCTGCAACCGGCGGCCGACGGGTGGCGTCTTTTGGGGTCACTCCCTGGAGTGGGCCGCGGTGTTCGCGGGCCGCTTCCGGGGCCCTGGGGTGGCGGGGCGATGGCGTCAGGGCTGTCGCATCAGGGCAATTGGGGTGTTTGGGAAGAGCTGGTGCGCATGAGGGCATTTGACGCATCGCCGCAAGCGGTGCCTTGTGCGTACAACCCTTTTGGGGGGAAGCGTGTCCAACAGGCGTGGCAGAGGTACTCGGATTCACCATCGTCCCGGCGGGAGCGGCAGGCGCGGCAGTGCGCCCGCCACGCCCACGCGTTTCCGGGGGCATGCCGGTGATCGCCCCCTGGTCCGCCGCACGCCCCGCGCAGCTCCCGACGCAGCGTGGGGACACTGACGACGCGATGGCAGCCGGCACCACAGTCGACCACCTCACCGAGACCTATCGCGCGCACTACCGCTCGCTTCTCGGCCTGGCGGCGCTGCTGCTCGACGACACCGCCTCCTGCGAGGACGTCGTGCAGGAAGCTTTCATCCGCGTGCACTCCGCCCGCGGCCGGGTACGCGACCCCGAAAAGACCCTGGCCTACCTGCGACAGACGGTCGTCAACCTCTCGCGTTCCGCGCTGCGCCGCCGGATCCTCGGGCTGAAGCTCCTCTCCAAGCCGATGCCCGACATGGCGAGCGCCGAGGAGGGCGCGTACGACCTGCTGGAACGGGACGAGTTGATCAAGGCGATGCGCGGGTTGCAGCGCCGTCAGCGCGAGGTGCTGGTGCTCCGCTACTTCGCCGACATGACGGAGGCTCAGGTCGCGGAGACGTTGGGGATATCGCTCGGCTCGGTCAAGGCGTACGGCTCGCGGGGGATCGCGGCTCTCCGCGTCGCCATGGAGGCTCCGGCGTGAGTGCGGCAGGATCCAGCCGGGGGAACGCTGGGCACGACGAGGGCAGCTGGGACGACGGGGAAGCCCGGGAGGTCCGGGAGGTCCGGGACGCCCAGGGCGCTCGGGATGATGCCTGGGGTGTCTGGGGGGATGAAGCCGGCCGGGGGGTCGGTGGGGCGTATGAGGGGCGCGGCCGGGAGGACGACTTCGGGGCGCGGGTTGGGGGCGATTCGGCTTCCGGGCCTGGGGTCGGGTCTGGTTCTGGGTCTGGGTCTGGTTCCTGTGGGTCCGAATTCCGTTCTGGTTCCGGTTCCGGTTCCTGCTCTGGGGCTGGTGCTGGTGCTGGGCTTGGTGAGGGTGGTGCCGGGTTCGGCGGTGAGGACGATCTGCGGCGGCTGTTGCAGTCCAGCGTCGCCGACCTGGAGCCCGCGCCGGAGGCGCTGGAGCAGTTGCGGCGGGCGGTCCCGGCCCGTCGTCAGCGACGGCGGCATGCCCTGGTGGGCGCGGCCGCGGCGGTGCTGCTCGGCGGTACCGCGGTCCCGGCGATGGTCCACGTCGCGAGCTTCAGCGATGCCCCCGGGGACCGCCCGGCCAACGCCGCCAGCAGCCGGAGCGCCGAGCACGACAGCAGCGGCGCACACGGCGAAGGCACCGAGCAGGCCAGTACCCGCCCGACCGGCCAGAGCGGGGGGAAGCCCGACGCGGACCGCCCGCCGGGCACAGTGGGCAAGGGCACCGAGACGCCCGGTACGGGCCCCGGCGCCGGAGTCGGCACACCCGCCCCCGATACGACCATGGACGTCACCTCGCCGGTCTGCGGGCGTGAGCAACTCGGCAAGGGGACCGGCACGGTCGGCGCGGCCGACTCGTCGGGCCGGGTCTACGGCGCGTTCCGGGTGGTGAACACTTCCGATTCCGCTTGTTCCGTGCAGGGCGGCGGGACCGTGGACCTCACGCCGCAGGGCTCCACCAAACCGGACAAGATCCATGTGGTCGACCACACCTCGGGTGACGACGCCACCGGGCTGCCCGATCCGGCGACCACCCCCGACCAGTTGGTGCTGAAGCCGGGGCAGGCGTACGAGGTCAAGTTCGCCTGGATCCCGGCGGCCGGCGGCGGTCCGAGCGGATGCGTCAGCCCGCGGCCGTCGCCGACGCCCGACCCGTCCAAGGCGCCTGGGGAGTCGCCGGCCGCCGCGTCGACGACGAGCGGCAGCGGCAGTGGCACCGAAGGCCAGGCCGGCGGCGGAAACGGCACCGGGGACGGTGGCGCGGCGGCCGGCGGCGTGCTCCTCACCCATACGCCGGAGGCGGGCGAGCCCGTGGCGGCCGACGCCAAGATCGCGGACGCGTGCGCCGGCACGGTGTACCGCACGGCACCCCTGGCGGCGCCGTAGCCGGTGCGGCGCCGGGGCGGGCCTTTCGGTGAGGGCTTGTTGGCGAGGGGCCGTTGCCGCTGGTCTGTTGGTGGTTGGTGGTTGGTGGTTGGTGGTTGGTGGTTGTGGGGCTGCGGCTGTTGTCGTGTGGCCGTTGCTCTTGCCGCTCTTGCCGAAGTCGCTGCTCTCGCTGCCGTTGTCCTGAACGGTCTGGACGAGTCGTCGTTTGGTCGGTGCGGGTGCCGGGCCGTCAGGTGGCGTGTTCGCCGATATCCGCCCAGGTCGCGTGGGCGGGGCGGCGGTGGGGAGGGGGCGGTGCGGCCGTGCGGTGCAGGCCCCGTACCGTTGGTGGGGTGTACCGGTTCCTGCTGACCCCGCGGTGGTGGGGAATCAACGTCTTCGCCGTACTGGCGATCCCCTTCTGCATCTTCATGGGCAGCTGGCAGCTGAGTCGCTTCGACGCCCGGGTCGCCTCACACCAGCAGCAGGAGAACCGATCCGCCGACGCCAAGGCCGCGGCTCCCCGACCGCTGGAGAGCCTGCTGCCGGTCGACCAGGTCACCTCTGGTCACCAGGCCAGCGCCCGAGGCCGCTACGACACCGAGCACCAACTTCTGGTCCCCGACCGCACCCTTCAGGGCAAGCACGGCGACCAGCAGGGCTTCTACGTCCTGACCCTGCTGCGCACGGACAGCGGCAAGGCCCTGCCGGTCGTACGCGGCTGGCTCCCCGGTGACGCGAACGCCAAGGCCGACACGGCGAAGGTGCCCGTGCCGCCCAAGGGCGAGGTCACGGTGACCGGTGCGCTGCAGGCGTCCGAGAACGAAGGCACATCCGGGGTCCAGGCGGGCGGCGGTCTGCCCAAGGGCCAGCTCGGCATGATCAGCGCGGCGTCGCTGGTCAACATCGTGCCGTACGGCATCTACGACGCCTGGATCACGCTCGCCGACCCGCCGGCCCCGCTGCACGCCGTGCCGCCGGCCGCCGCGGAGGGCAGCAGCCTGGACATGAAGGCGTTCCAGAACCTCGGCTACACCGGCGAATGGTTCGTCTTCGCGGGCTTCGTCGTCTTCATGTGGTTCCGCCTGGTCCGCCGCGAGGCGGAAGCCGCCAAGGACGCCGCCCTGGGCATCCTCCCGGAGGGGCCGGACGGGGCGGTGGCCGGCGAGAGCGAGAGCAGGGGCGAGAGCGGGGGCGGGGGCGTCACGGCCGGGGACGAAGTGCCGGCGGGCAGGTAGGGGGCCGTTCCCCCGGGGGGCTTCCCCTCCCCTCCCCTCCCCCCTCCCCTCCCCCCTCCCCCCCCCACCCACCCCCACCCCCCGAATCGCGGCTACTCGGCCACTCGGCCGCTCGTTTGCTCGTTCGACGCCGGCCGTGCCGTCTCCAGGTAGCGGCGGGCGAAGTCGAGTTCCAGTCGGACCTGCTTGATGCGCTCTTCGACTACGAGGGAGCCGTGGCCGGCGTCGTAGCGGTAGACCTCGTGCGGGTGGTCGCGCGTTTCCAGGCGCTGGACGTAGTTCTCGACCTGCTGGATCGGGCAGCGGGGGTCGTTGACGCCGGCGGAGATGTAGACCGGGGCCCGCACCGCGTCGACGTACGTCAGCGGGGAGGACGCTTCGAAGCGTTCGGGGACCTCCTCCGGGGTTCCGCCCAGGAGGGTGCGGTCCATGGCCTTCAGGGCTTCCATCTCGTCGTGGTACGCCGTGACGTAGTCCGCGACCGGGACCGCGGCCAGGCCCAGCGCCCAGGCGTCCGGCTGGGTGCCCAGGCCCAGCAGCGTCAGATAGCCGCCCCACGAGCCACCGGCGAGCACCAGGCGCTCCGGATCCGCGAGACCGGAGGCGACCGCCCACTCCCGCACCGCGGCGATGTCCTCCAGCTCGATCAGCCCGACGCGGTGCTTGAGCGCGTCGGTCCAGGCCCGGCCGTAACCGGTCGATCCCCGGTAGTTGACGCGGACGACCGCGAAGCCGTGATCCACCCAGGCCGCCGGCGACGAGGCGAAGGAGTCGCTGTCGTGCCAGGTCGGGCCGCCGTGGATGTCGAAGACGGTGGGGAAGGGACCCGTGCCGGGGGGCTGCTGGACCAGGGCGTGGATCCGGCCGCCGGGGCCGTCCACCCAGACGTCGGTCACCGGAACCGACCCGGGGGCCTTCATACCGGGCGGATCCAGGACCACCGTGCCGTCCGTCGACCGCACCTCCGGCGGCTGGGCGGCGGACGACCACAGGAACTCCACCGTCCCGTCCGGGCGGGCGGTGGCGCCCGAGACCGTGCCGGCGGGGGTGTCGACCCGGCTCAGGGCGCTGCCGGGGGCGTCCGTGGCGCTCGCACCACCCGTCGTGCCCAGGTCGTAGCGCCAGAGCTCGCTGCGGGCCTGGTACTCGTGCTCCACCAGGAGCGCCGAGCCGTCCGGATACCAGTCCGCGGCCACATCGCCGGGCAGGTCGATCTCCAGCGCGGTCTCCGTGCCCGTCAGCGGATCCCAGACCATCGGCTCCCAGCGGCCCCGCCGCTGGTGCCCGACGAGCAGCCGGCTGTCGCCGTCCACCGGGGCGAAGCCCATCACCGACAGGCCCAGCTCCTCGGTGCCGCCGTTGGTGTCGTCCAGCTCGGCGACCGTCGACCCGTCGGGGCGTACGACGCGGATGGCGGAGTGCATGGCGTCGCCGTGCTCGGTGTGCTCGATGGCGATCAGTGAGCCGTCGTGGGAGAGGTCGCCGACGCCCGCTGACTCGCGGTGCCGGTAGATCTCCACCGGCGGCTCCCCGTGCCGTACGACGTGGATCGTGGAGCCCTCCTCGTCCGTGGAGCGGCCGATCACCGCGGTGCCGTCCCGGCTGATCGCCAGGCCGCCCGGATAAGAGGCGTCGAGCCCCGGTGCGGCCGGCTCGTCGGGGCCGCCCGTGAACGGCTGCCGCATCCAGACGCCGAACTCGTCCCCGTCGGTGTCGGAGAACCACCAGATCCATTCACCGTCCGGCGAGAGCGTGCCGTCCGTCGTGCCGTGCGGGCGGTCCGTGGCCTGCCGCTGGGTGCCGGTCGCGCGGTCCCAGGCGTACAGCTCGAAGGTGCCGGTGGCGTTCGAGACGAACAGGGAGTGGGCCGGGGCGTATTCGGCCCAGTCCGGCAGCCCGATCCGCGGAGCGCGGAAGCGCTGCTCCCAGGCCGGCATGCCGTCCGTCGCGCCCGTCGTGCCCGTCGTGCCCGCTTGCGGGCCCGTGGTCTTCGGCGCCGCCGACTCCACCGCGGCGTCGGCGGAACGGGGGTGGGCGGGGGACGGATCGGTGGGGGTGCGGCCGGGGCCTGTGGTCTCGTCAGTCATGGGGCCATTCTGCGCCCGGCGGGAGAATTTCCGTTGGCGAGGCCGTCAGGCTGTGGATAACTTCGCCCTATGCGAGAACAGAGGGGCCCCGATGACTGGCGTGAGGTGAATCGTGCGAGGTGGGACGAGCGCGTTCCGCTCCACACCGTGAGCGATTACTACGACCAGGACGCATTCCGGCGGACCCGGGATGTGATCCGTGACTTCGAGGTCGCCGAGGTCGGGGACGTCACCGGCCGGAGCCTGCTGCACCTCCAATGCCACTTCGGTCAGGACACGCTGTCGTGGGCGCACCGCGGCGCTGCCCGGGTCGTCGGCCTGGACTTCTCCGAACCGGCCGTCGAGACGGCCCGCGACCTGGCCGCCGAACTCGGCTACGGCCCGGACCGCGCGGCCTTCGTCGCCGCCGACGTCTATGACGCCGCCGAAGCGGTGCCCGACCCCGCGTACGACATCGTCTACACCGGCATAGGGGCGGTGAACTGGCTGCCGGATCTGGTCGGCTGGGCCGAGACCGCCGCGTCCCTGATCGTGCCGGGTGGTTTCCTCTACCTCGCCGAATTCCACCCGCTGAGCGACGTACTGGACGAGGAGACCGGTTCGCGCGTCGCCCACGACTATTTCCGTCGCGAGGCGTGGGACGAGGAGACCTCCGGCAGCTATACGGATTTCTCGGCGCAGACGGTCCATAACAGGAGCGTCGAATGGCAGCACTCCCTGGGCGACGTGGTCAGTGCGGTGGCGCGGGCCGGGTTGCGGATCGAGTTCCTGCACGAGCACGACATGACGCTGTTTCAGCGCTTCGGTGTGCTGCGGCGTGGGGAGGACGGTTTCTACCGTTTCCCGGAGGACCGGCCCCGCATCCCGCTGATGTATTCCCTGAAGGCGACGAAGCCGGCGGTTTGAGGGCGCGGTACCGGACGGGCTGAGGGCGGGGGAGCCGGGAGCCGGGAGCCGGGAGGCGGGAGGCGGCCCGTCAGGCCCGCCGGGGCGGCTCAGGACCGGGCCGGTTAATGTGGCGGACGGCCCGGTCGGTTTCGGCCGATTGCGGTCCGCCGCCCCAAGGGGCCACTGCGAAGGACCACTTCGAGCGCGACCTCCATCCGTGCCGACGCGGGCAATGACGAACGACTCTGCAACGGGGGTTTCCGTGCACGTACGGAGACGGATAGCTGGCGCCGCGGGCGCGAGCGTGCTGATGCTGCTGGCCGTGGGATGCGGCGGAGCGTCCGGCGGCAAGGCGAGCCCGGGGGCGTCCCCCGCCGTGGTGCCCGCCAAACCGCTGCCGATGGTGTCCGCGGCCCGGACCGGCACCTGGACCGGTTCGGACCACAAGGCGCGCCCGCTGCGGCTCAAGCCGACCCGGTTGGCGCTCGGCCACGCCTCGGACCTCTCGCACATCCGGTTGGACGACGACCTCAAGGGAATGGTCCCGTACTACCTCACCGTCTCCTACACCAACACCGGCAAGGGCACGGTGAGCCAGCTGTCCCCGCAGCGGAACTTCTCCGTCAACGGGGTGGACGGCCAGGCCGGCCAGCAGGTCTCGCTGTTCCGCACCGACCCGTTGGCCACCAGCAATGGTCTGCCGCCCGAGTGCCAGGATTCCGGCAAGGCCGAGCTGGCCGCCGGTGAGACCGCCGCGTTCTGCCAGATCTTCATGCTCCCCAAGGGGCTGAAGCCGGGGAACGTCTCCTACAAGGACGACGGCGGCGACACCCTGCTGTGGCAGGTCGGGGGCGCCCAACAGGGTGCGCGCGGGGTACTGCCCGCGCACCAGCCCGCCGACGCGGTCACCACGGACAGCGACAGCCGTACGGCGACCGTCCTGGCCACCCCGAAGAGCGTCCGCACCGGCTCCCTGGCCGATCTGAGCCGCTTCGACCTGAGCGCGGACCAGAAGAAGCTCGTCCCGTACTACGTGACGGTGGAGTACCGGAACACGGGCAAGCGGGACCTGCTCCCGAGCCTCAACGACAGCGTGGTGCTGAGCAGTGTTAGCGGCCAACAGGCCCGGAAGATGCTCCTGTTGGACATCGGCGGCCCCGGGGTCAGCCAGTGCCCCGAGGCGGTGCCCGACAAGATGCTCAAGCCGGGCGCCACGGCGACCGCGTGCACCATCCACATGTTGCCCAAGGGAGACCTGCCGGCCTCGCTGACCTTCCAGGGCAGCGGTGACGGTGCGCAGCCGGTCACCTGGCGGGCCGCCGCGGACGACGGGAAGTAGCCGGCGCCGGGGTGCCGGCGGGCCCGGCGCGGCCCCCGGCCCCCGGCGTCCGTCGGCTACTCCGCGACTGCCGCGCCCCGCCGCTCCAGCAGCGGACCGAAGTCCGGATCGCGGCCGATCACCGCGCGGAACGCCACCATCGGGTCGACGCTGTTGCCCCGGCTGAGCAGCTCCCGCCGGAAGATCTCGCCGCTCTCGCGGACCGTCCGGCCGTTCTCCCGGAACCACCGAACGGTGTCCGCGTCCAGGACTTCCGCCCAGCGGTACCCGTAGTACCCGGCCGCATAGCCGCCCCCGAAGACATGCGCGAAGTAGCCGGTCCGGTAGCGCGGCGGGATCGCCGGGTGGGCCAGCCCGTGGCGCTCCAGCACGGCCGCCTCGAACGCCTCGACGCCGTCCGTACCGGGCAGTTCCGCGGTGGGCAAGGTGTGCCAGGCCCAGTCCAGGACGGCGGCGGACAGGTGCTCGACGCTGTCGAACCCCTCGCCGAACCGTTCCGCCTCCCGCAGCTTGGCCGGCAGTTCGGGCGGCATCGGCTCCCCGGTGCGGTGGTGCCGGGCATAACGGGCCAGGACCTCCGGCCACTCTGCCCACATCTCGTTCACCTGCGAGGGGAACTCGACGAAGTCCCGCGGCACTTCGGTGCCCGCCAGCAGGGGATAGCGGACATCGGAGAACAGCCCGTGCAGCGCGTGCCCGAACTCGTGGAAGAGCGTGGTCACTTCGCTCCAGTTCAGGAGCACCGGCTCGCCCGCCGCCGGCTTGGCGATGTTCAGGTTGTTGACCACCACGGGCCGCTGCCCCAACAGGTTTGACTGCGTGACCAGTTCGTTCATCCAGGCACCGCCGCGCTTGGATTCCCGGGCGTGGAAGTCGCCGAGGTACAGGCCGAGCGGGCTGCCGTCGGCGTTGCGCACCTCGAAGACCCGGGCGTCCGGGTGGTACGCGTCCAGATCGGGGCGCTCGGTGAAGGTGACCCCGTACACCAGGGTGGCGGCGTGGAAGACGCCGTCCCGGAGGACGGCCTCCAGCTCCAGATAGGGGCGCAGCGCCGCCGCATCGAGGTCGAATCGTTCCTTCCGCACCCGCTCGGCGAAGAACTGCCAGTCGGCGGCGGGGACTTCCGGAACGCCGGCGGCCGCCTCCAGCGCCGCACCCTCCCGCTCGGCGTGGGCCACGGCCGGGCCGATCAGCTTCCCGAACATCTCCTCCACGGCGCCGGTCGTCCCCGCGGTCTGGTCGGCGACCTGCCAGGAAGCGTGGTGGGGGTGGCCGAGCAGGGCGGCGCGCTCGGCCCGCAGCCGGGCCACGGTGACCGCGACGGCCCCATTGGCGCCGCCGCCGCGCCCCATGGAGGCGGCCAGCAGCCGCTCCCGCAGCGCGGGGTCCTCCAGGGCGGCGAGCTGCGGCTGGTTGGTGAAGTTCAGCAGGCTCAGCGCGAAGGCGCCGTCGTGCCCGAGGGCCCGGGCGTTCTCGGCGGCCGCGGCGATCTCGTCGGCGGGCAGCCCGGCCAACTCCTCGGCGCGGTCCACCACCAGCGCGGCCGCCGCGGTATCGGCCCGCAGGTTCCGCCGGAACTCGGTGCAGAGCATGGCGATTTCGGCGTTCAGCGCCCGCAGCCGCCGCTGCTGCTCGGGGTTCAGCCGCGCCCCGGCCCGCACCCGTACGGCGTGGTGGCGCGCCAACAGCCGCAGCTGCTCACCGTCCAACCCCAGCCCGTCACGGCCGTCATGGAGCGTCTCCAGGCGGGCGAACAGGGCCGGATCGAGCAGCAGCGCATCCTCGTGGGCGGCCAGCCGCGGCACGATCTCGGCCTCCAGCTCCTGGGTGGCCTCGTCGGTGTCCGCGTTCGTCTTGTTGAAGAACACCGCGGACACCCGCTGCAACACCGCACCGCTGCGCTCCAGCGCCGCCACGGTGTTCTCGAACGTCGGCAGATCGGGGCTCGCCCCGATGGCGGCCACCTCGGCCAGCTGCTCGGTGATGCCCCGCTCGAAGGCGGGCCGGAAGTGCTCGTGCCGGATACGGGCGAAGGGCGGTAGCCCGTAGGGGAGTGCACTCGGCGAGAAGAAAGGATTCGACACCGCGTCGTCCGCGCGCCGCCCTGCCGCGCCCGAGGCCGTTGCGGATCCCGCAGCCGCCACCGGCCCCGCCGTCGTCTCGGAACTCGGACTCGTCTCGGAACTCTTCGCAGAAGTCACGGAGAACGACCCTACGCGCGCCGCCCTCCGACGGTCCGTAGCTTTACCGGCCCGATTACCCACGATCATGCCCGCCCCGACTGTGCCTGAGGAGACTGCTTGAGGCCGCCTGCCTCCGCATGCCTCCGCATGAGGCTGTATGGGACTGCGTGAGTCCGGGTGAGTCCGGGTGAGTCCGGGTGAGTGGGAGTGAGCGTGCGTGAGTCCGTATGTGCCTGCGGGATCTCGCGTGCGTGCGTACGAGTTAGGGGGCCGGGCTCCCGGAGATAGTCGGGCGTTCCGGGAAGGCAAAGAGGGGGAGAAGAGACGCCTTTTGTTTGAATGCGGAATCGTCGGTCCGCGCTATCGAAATGCCCCGCGCAGTGGGATGCCGCGGAAGGGAAAGGCGTGCTTTCGCTGGCTCCCGTACGGCGCGCAGGGCATCCGGGTCATGTGGGACATGCGCGACATGAAAGCGCCCGATCGCTGGCGACGGGGGATGCACCAGCGATCGGGCTGTGGCCAATCGTAGCAAGACTGGCTCCGAGACGGGAGTCAACTGCCGAATTGTCGGGCGGAGTTGTGACCGGTGTCACGGACTTCGGCGGGGCGCGGGGTGCGAACGGAGGGCCGAGGGCGCGGCGGAGCCGATCGGCCACGCCTCGCCCGGCGCGTCGGAATGGGCGGCTCGCCGCGCCCCGGACCGGATAGCCGGCGGCCCGGCTATCCGGCTACCTGCCTACTCGGCTACTCGCCGCACGGAGGCGCGTACGAGAGGTGAGGGAGATAGTCGTGCCATTTCTCCGGGGTCAGAACACCCCGGGTCGTCGAACAAATGCGTCGGATTGCCTCGTCGGTGTCCAGGCTCCACAGCCGGACGGTGCCGGCGCCGCTCGATACTCCGAGCAGGTGGCTTTGCGGACTGAACGACAAGAAATTGCCCGTCTTGGCGTTGGGGCTCGTCGATTGACCGATGGCAGCGGCCCTGGAGGGGCTCGCGACGTTCCAGAACCGGACCGTGTTGTCGTTGCCGCCGCTCGCCAGGGTGTGGCCGTCCTTGCTGAACGTCAGCGAGACGACCGCTTCGGTGTGGCCGGTGAGGGGGGAGCCCAGGCGGGTCGCCTTGCGCGGATCGGTCGTGTTCCAGAGCCGGACCGTGTCGTCGTCGCTGCCGCTGGCCAGCGTGCGGCCGTCCGGGCTGAAGGTGAGCGCGTTGACGGGGCCCAGGTGTCCCGCGAGGGGCTCGCCGAGCAGGGTGGCGTGCGCCGGGTCGGTGGTGTTCCACAGCCGGATGGCGTCGTCCGCGCTGCCGCTGGCCAGCGTGCGGCCGTCGGGGCTGAAGACGAGGGAGTTGACGTAGCCCTGGTGACCGGTGAGGAGCGGACCGAGCCGGCGGAGGTGGGACGGGTCGCTGACGTTCCACAACTGCACGGTGAAGTCGTCGTAGGCGGTCGCCAGCGTGCGGCCGTCCGGGCTGAAGGCCACGGTGTCGGGGCCCGCGAAGCGGATCGGCAGCGCCAGGGGCGGCCCGTAGGGGACCGGTCGGGTCGGGTCGGTGACGTTCCACAGTTGCACCGCGGGGCTGGGGTTTCCCGTCCGCACCGCGAGGGTGTGGCCGTCGGGGGAGAACGCCAGCGCGTAGACGTTGCCCCCCTTCCCGGACTGGAACGGCTCGGCCAGTGCCACCGGCCGCTTGGGCGACTCCACGTTCCACAGGCGCACCTTCTGGTCCCGGGCGGCCGTGGCCAGCACCCGACCGTCCGGGCGGAACGCGCCGATCCGGCCGACCATGTTGGACGTCGGGATCGACCACAGCCGCACCTTGCTGTCGCCGCTCCCCGTGGCGAGGGTCCGCCCGTCGGGGCTGAAGCCCACGGCGTACATCTCACCGCTGCTGCCCGCGAGGGACTCGCCGACCTGCGACGGGTACGCCGGATCGCTGACGTTCCACAGGCTCGCCGTGCTGTCCGCGCTGCCGGCGGCGAGCATGCTCCCGTCGGGGCTGAACGCCACGGACCACAGGGCGCCGGTGTGGCCGGTGAGCGGCGCGCCGAGCGGAGCGGGGTGTTCCGGGTCGGCCACGTTCCACAGCCGGACGGTGTCGTCCGCGCTGCCGCTGGCCAGCGTGCGGCCGTCGGGGCTGAACGCCACCGAGTGCACCGTGGCCGTGTGGCCGGTCAGCACCGTGTCGATCGGCGTCGGATGCCGCCGATCGGTCATCTCCCACAGCCTGATGGTGTTGTCGTCGCCGCCGGCTGCCAGCGTCCGCCCGTCGGGGCTGAACGCCACGGAGCGCACCGCGGCGGTGGGGCCGGTCAACGTCGCCAGCGCCGTCGGCCGGCGCCGGTCGCCGACGTCCCACAGGCGCACGGTGCGCCCCTCGGTGGCGGCGGCCAGCGTGCGGCTGTCCGGACTGAAGGAGAGCAGGTAGACCGTGCCGTCATGGCCGGCGAGCGGCGCGCCGATCGGTACCGGGTGGCGGGGGTCCCGCACGTCCCACAGCCGGATCGTGCCGTCGTCCGCAGCGCTGGCGAGGGTCTGCCCGTCCGGGCTGAAGACGGCGGTGCTCACCCAGCTCGTATGGCCGGTGAGGGGTTTGCCCAGGGGCTTGGGGCGGGTCGGGTCCGCCACGTCCCACAGGCGTACGGTCCGGTCGTAGCTGGCGGTGGCCAGGACCCGCCCGTTCGGGCTGAACGAGGTCAGGTAGACGGCGCCGGTGTGGCCCAGCAGCGGCGTGGCCAGCGGTGCGTTCACGATCGAGGACAGCCGGTTGTTCGTGCCCTCGTCGGAGGGCCGCATGCGGTGCGCCACCAGGTCGAGTTGCGCCGACAGGGACGGATCCGTGTACTGGGCGCGGTCGGCCTGCGCGAGCACCTGCTCGAAAACGGTGTCGTCCCGCTGCTGCCACGCGACCACCGCCGAACCAACGGCCAGCATCGCCATGACGACCAGGGCCGCCACCGCACCCCGGCTGAGCAGGACCGTGCGCCTGCGCAGCCGGACCGAAGCGGCCAGGAACTCCACCGCGCTGCGGGTCAGGAAGGGGTCGCCGGCGGATTCCGCCCAGGTGCGGGCCTGGGCCAGCCGGGAACCCCGGTAGAGCAGGGACGCGTCGCGGTGCGAGCCCTCCCAGGCCCGGCCGTCCTCCTCCAGCTGCTGGCGCAGCAGATTGCCGTTGCGGTCCTCGTCGATCCAGTCGCGCAGCCGCGGCCAGGCGTGCAGCAACGCCTCATGGGTGATCTCCACGGCCTCCGCGTCGAGCGTCACCAAACGGGCGTGCACCAGCGCTTCGAGGGATTCCTCCGTTTTGTTGGGATCCGTCGATTCCGCCGCCAGTTGGCGCCGGGTCCCCCGCCTACGGGTGGCCTGGGTGTCTTCGCCCAGCCGGACCAGCCTCAGCAGGAGCAGGCGCGCGGCCGTCCGCGCCGACGGGTCGAGGCCGGACCAGGCCCGCTCGGCGGTCGCCGCCACCGCGCCCTGGATGCCGCCCGCCGCGCGGTATCCGGCCAGCGTCAGCCGTCCCGCCTTCCGCCGCTGCCAGGTCGCGAGCAGGGCGTGGGAGAGCAGCGGCAGCACCCCCGCGTCGTGCGTCCCGCCGGGGCCGTCCGCGCTCACCTCCCGGATGATCAGCTCCGCCAGCCCCGGTTCGAGTTCCAGACCCACGGCCTTGGCCGGGCCGGTCACCGCCTCGCGCAGCTCGGCGGAGGTCAGCGGTCCGAGCACCATGTGCCGGTGTTGCAGCGCGTCGGCCAGTTCGGGATGGCCGAGGCACTGCTCGAAGAAGTCGGCGCGGATGCCCAGGATGACCAGCGCCGGGGCGGGATCACCGGCGTCGGTGGATGTGCACGCGGCGTGCAGGAGCTGGATGAACGTGCGTCGGGTCGCCTCGTCGGAGCAGAGCGTGAACGCCTCCTCGAACTGGTCCACGATCACGACCGGACGGGCCGCGGCGGACGCGCCGCGCCCCGCCCAGGCCGTGGTCGCCGCCCGCACCGCGGGCGCGAAGCCTGAGAGGTCCGGCGGCTCGGCCGCCGGCCCGTCCGCGGCCGCCAGGACCGGCGCGAGCTCGGGGATCCGGTGCGTCAGCTCCGCGAGCGGGTCGCCGCCCGGTACGAGCTGGAGGACCTCCCGGCCCTGGCCCGTCCCGTCGCCCAGCGCGCCGTTCTCCAAGGCGGGCACCAGCCCGGCGTTCAGCAGGGAGGATTTCCCCGCCCCCGAGGCGCCCACGAGCATGACCAGACCGCCCGTCTTCTCCGCCGCGCGCAGCTGCGCGACGAGGGCGTCCGTGCTCCGCTCCCGACCGAAGAACCACCGGGCGTCCTGCTGACGGTACGAAGCCAGGCCCCGGTAGGGGCACACGCCGGGGACGGCAGGGGCTTCGGCCGGGGGGCGCTCCTCTTCTTGTGCGGACGGCGCGGTGCGGTCGCCGACCGGGTCGGCGACCGCGCGCTCCCACAGACGCTGCCACTGCGCCACGTCGTACAGTCCCGCGGACACCGGCGCGGGGCGTGTGCGCCGGGCTTCGGGGATCAGGATGTGCAGCACCGCCGCGAGCGCGGCAAACTGCGCGGGGACGTTCTTGGCCCGCCGCCAGTCGCTGATCCGCTGCACGGACACCCGCACGGGCCGCCCTCGTTCGTCGACCCGCTGCAGCCGGACGACCGCCTCGGCCACCTTCTTGAGGGGCGGGTTACCGGCCTCCTTGTAGAGCAGCGCGAGACGTTCCGCGAAGGCTGTGCGTGCCCCTGAGTCGGAACTCAAGGTCTCCACCCCTTACTTCCCCCGCACCTGGACATCCGGACCGGAAAACTCACCTTAACTGGCTGACCTGGGGAAAAGCCCTTGTCCTGACGCCGGAATCTCCTCCGTGGAAGCCACAGCTGGCAGGATCACCACGCAGCAGGGCAGCAAATCGGGTACTACCCGGACAGGCCACCAGCTCAGCGCGCGGCGAGACAACCCCTGGGGCACGTTCTCACCCACCTGCTGCCGGAGTCACGAGTTGGTGGTGCGGATCTCGGCGCACGAGCGCGGAGGAATCCGACGAGTCGGTCCACCACGGACCGTTCTCACGCCGACCACAGTCCGGCCATCTTCGATCCGCCCACCCGCGGATCGACGCCGCCTGTGCCGTTCGGCACCGGTCCCCACGAGGGGAGGGACCGGTGCCGAACGGCGCGGAGTTCGACGGGACCGCCAGCAGTTCGCTCAGTCGGTCGGCCATCGGCACGGCCCCGTCCTGGCCCGCGACGACGCAGACCGGGTCGTAGGCGCGGAGCTGCTCGACGAGTTCCGCCTCGTCGGAGCCGATCACGTTGGCCAGGTAGTCGGAGAAGGCGGGCGGCGCCATGGAGGTGATGAGGTCCGGCGTGCTCTGCACGTGGACGAGATCGGCGCCGAGCCGGGCGAAGGCGGCCGGGTAGAAGTTGCCGGCGGAATAGCCGTCGACGACGACGGCGACGGGCTTGCTGTCTGCGGAACGCATGGGCGTCCTTTCAAGGCGATGCCCCGGACGGCGGTCCGCAGCACCAGCCGGCTGACGGGCGACCCGGTCCGGCAGGGCGGCTGCCGGGCGGCCGCCTGAGCCGGTCCCCCCACACAGGGGGGAAACAGGGGCAGATAGGTTGACGGAAGTCGAGCCCCAGGAGAACGATGCCGTCCGCCCAGCCCAGCGTCCTGTACGTCACCGACCTGACCTATGAGGCCCAGGGACGCCGGTACGGCGACGAGGACGTCTTCCTCAGCTCCCGGCTCCGCGACACCTTCACCGTCGCCCTCTGCCATCCCCGGGACGCGGTCGCGCTGATGGACGGCTTCGACGCGGTCGTCGTCCGCAACAGCGGCCCCGTACTCCACTACCAGGCCGCATACGAGGACTTCCGCACCCGGGCGCTGGCGCACGGCGTACGCGTCTACAACCCGCTCACCGGCAAGGCCGACATGGCCGGCAAGCAATACCTCCTCGACCTGAGCGCCGCGGACTACCCGGTCATCCCGACCGCCGACCGCCGCGACACCCTCGACCGGCTCCCGCCCGCGGACGCCTACGTGGCCAAGCCCAAGGCCGGCGCCGACTCGCTCGGCCTGCGCGTCCTCACACGGGACGACCTGGCCGGACTGGACGGACTCGACAGCGGCGACGTCCTCGTCCAGCCGCGCATCGACTTCCGCTACGAGGTCTCCTTCTACTTCGTCGACCACACCTTCCAGTACGCCCTCCGCACCCCCGACGCCGACCGGCGCTGGGCGCTGACGCCGTATCGGCCCACCGACGACGACCTGGCCTTCGCGCAGTGCTTCGTCGACTGGAACGCGCTCGACCACGGCATCCAGCGCGTCGACGCCTGCCGCACACGGGACGGCCGCCTGCTGCTGGTCGAACTTGAGGACCTCAACCCCTACCTGTCACTGGACCGCCTCGCCCCGGACGACCGTGACGCCTTCGTCACCGCCCTGAAGACGTCACTCCTCCACTTCGCCCAGCCGCACTGACCGCAGCGGCTTCGGAACTCAGGCGGTCGCCGTCCACGCGGGTTCCGACCTGCTTGATCTGGCGGAGGACGGGACTGATCTCCAGGGCTTCGACGCCGGGCAACGTTCCGACCCGGTCGGTGCTGAACTCGAAGAGCCGGTCGAGGTCATGGCAGTGGACGGCGGCGTGGAGGTTGTACGGACCGGACACCGCGGCGACGAACCCCACCTCGGGCATCTGCGCCATCGCCCGCCCGACGGTTTTGATCTCGGCCGGGTGGACCCGCATCCACAGGTTCGCCCGGGCCCGGAATCCCAGGGCCAGCGGTGCGGTCTCCACGTCGATGTGGACCACTCCGCCGGAGAGCAGCGCGTGCAGACGCCGGGACGCCCGACCCGGCGTGAGGTCGGCCGCGGCTGCGAGGTCGACGAGACTGGCCCGTCCGTCGGCGGCGAGGGCCGCGAGCAGCTTCTCGTCATGGGCGTCGAGCGGCGACGGGTGATCCCGCACCACCGGCCGTTCGGTGAACGGCCGGCCGCCGGGCCCGAGCGCGGACTCCTGCTCGGGCGTCAGGACTCCGGCGAGTGCGGCCCAGTAGTGCCCGCGCCCGCCGAGGAACTGTCGGAGGATCACCGATGTCTGGAGGTCGAGCACGGCGGCGGTGCGGGGGAGCCGGCGGCCCAGCAGGTCGTCGCGCTGTTCCTGTGAGCGCGAGCGCACGGCGCAGGTGACCTCGGAGCCGGCGGCGCTCAGGGCGACCCAGCTGACGTCGTCGCGCTGCGCGAGCGCTTCGGCGAGGGCCGTGCCGCTGCCGGGTCGGCAGCGCAGGCGCACCATCCACCGGCTCTGCCCGAGCGCCCCCGGGTCGACCACCCCGACCACCCGGATCGCCCCGGCCCGCAGCATGCGGCGGTAGCGGCGGGCGACGGTCAGCTCGGAGAGCCCCAGGACCGTCGCCACGGTCGCGAATCCGACCCGCGGATCAATCTGAAGGGCACGAAGGATTCGCACATCATCCGGCTCCAGGATGACGGAATCAACGATCACCGGACGCGCCATGGCGGCAACCCTACAGAAGGCGCCGTTTCCGGGCCGCTGCGCGCGCCGCGTGACCGAGGCTTGCCCGCACGGACACGACGGAAGGCGCACACGAGCGTGCGTCCCCGACGCGTACCCGGCTACTGCTGCCAGCGGCAGGGAGGAGCGTCATGAGAGTCATCGCCATCGAAGAGCACTGGACCACCACGAAAATCGACCGGGCACTGCGCGCGCAGCCGGCGGGGGCACGGGACGAGAGCGTGGCGTGGAACGACCGGGGGGACATCCCCGCCGCGCTGCTCGACATCGGCGAGCAGCGCATTGCGGCGATGGACGCGGCGGGCATCGACGTCCAGATCCTCGCGCTCGCCCCGCCGGGGACGCACGGGCTCCCGCCCCGCGAGGCGGTGGCGCTGAGCCGCGAGGCGAACGACCGCGCCAGCGAGGCCGCTCGTCGCCATCCGACCCGCCTGAGGGCCATGACGACGTTGCCGATGTCCGACCCGGACGCCGCGGTGGCCGAGCTCCAACGCACCGCGGACGCGCCCGGCCACGTGGGGATCATGTCCTACGGACGCAGCGGCGCGCGCCCGCTGGACGACCCCGCCCACGACGAACTGCTGGCCACCGCCGCCACCTTGGGGCGGCCCGTGTTCATCCATCCCCAGATTCCCCCGGACGCGGTCCGAGAGGCGTCCTACCGCGGGTTCGACCCGACCCTCGACCTCGCGCTGGCCACCTTCGGCTGGGGATGGCACGTCGAGGCAGGACTCGCGGCGCTCCGCCTCATCCTGCGCGGCACCTTCGACCGCCACCCGGACCTACAGATCGTCCTCGGCCACTGGGGCGAGCTGCTCCTGTTCGCACTTGACCGCATCGACGGCCTCTCCCGCCTCGCCACCCACCTCGACCGGCGAGTCGCCGACTACGTCGCCACCAACGTCCACATCGCGACCAGCGGCATGCTGACCCCCCGTCTGCTCCGCCATGCGCTGGCCTACACCAGCGTCGACCGCATCCTGCTCTCAGGGGACCACCCCTTCCACCGACTAGACGCCGCGACCCTCACCGCCTTCCTGCACACGCTTCCCAACCCCGACGACCAACAGAAGATCGCCCACACCAACGCCGAGTCGCTCTACGGCCTCCCACAGCCGCCCGCCGAGGCGGACGCCCGGACGACGACGAGCCTTCAGGAGAACTCATGAACCCGATCTCACCGAACACCACCGTGCTCCTCATCGGCGCCTCCCGCGGCCTCGGCCACGCGATCGCCGCGGAGTACCTCGACCGGGGATCCCGCGTCGTGGCGACCGTCCGCGGCCCGGCCCGCACCGCCCTGCACGAACTGCAGGAAACCGCCGGCGGGCGACTGGAGATCGAGCACGTGGACATCAACGCGCCCGAGCAGGTCCAGGCCCTCCGCGACCGGCTCGCCGTCCGCAGGTTCGATCTGCTCTTCGTCAACGCGGGCGTCACCCACCGCCTGGAGGAGACCACCGCGGACATCACGACCGAGGAGTTCACCCGCGTGATGATCACCAACGCGCTGAGCCCGATGCGGGTCATCGAAACGCTCGGCGAGCTCATCGCACCGAACGGCACCCTCGCGATCATGTCCTCCGGCCAAGGCAGCGTCGCCAACAACGAAGGCGGCGGCTTCGAGATCTACCGGGCCAGCAAATCCGCCCTCAACCAACTCATGCGCAGCTACGCCGCCCGCCACCACGACGACGGCCGCACGCTGCTCCTGATGGCGCCCGGCTGGGTCAGGACCGAACTCGGCGGCCCCCACGCCCGCCTCACCATCAGCGAGAGCATCCCCCACCTCGTCACGACCCTCGACGCCCAACGCGGCCACGCCGGCCTGCAATACCTCGACTACCGCGGCCAGACCGTCGCCTGGTGAGGACCCCGCCATCGAACCACCGCCGCGATCAGCCGCCGGGGAGGTCCGCCCGGCCGAGGTTCAGCCGCCGGCCCGGCAGTTGAGGTCCCCGGCCGGGAGCCGGCCCGTGGTCAGGTAGGCCGCGGCGCTCTTGTCCGCACAGGAGTTGGTGCCGTTGACGATGTGCCCCTCGCCACCGACGACGGTGACCATCCGGGAGCCGCGCAGGGCCCGGTGCATGGCCCGGCCGCCGGCCAGGGGCGTGGTGAGGTCCCATTCGTTCTGCAGGATCAGCGCACGGACCGTGTTGTTGACCGTCGTCCCGGGCTCGCTGCCCGGCTTCCAGAAGGCACACGGCATGACGTTGGACGCGAAATCGCCGGACAGCGGATACCGGGCCTTGTCGCGGATCGCGTCGCGCCGGTACTGCTCGGGGTCACGCGGCCACGACGTGCGGGTGTCGCCACACAGGACGGCCCAGGCGCCCGCGGCCGCATTGTCCGACGGAACGTCACGGGCAGAGGCCGGTGGGAGAGGCCCCGGGGCTCGCTCGGGCGCGCCGGACGGGCCCTGCTCCTCGGCCGCCTGCTTCAGCCCGGCGACCCATGCGGCGGCCTTCTGCATACGGGAGAACGCGGCGCGCTGAGCCCGGATGGCGACACCGGTGGAGCGCGTCCCGCCGTAGTCGATGGGCTCGCGGTCGGCCCGGGCCACGAGGTCCCAGAAGGTCCTGCGCACCTCGGCCGGGGTACGGCCCAGTCCGTACGTCCCGTGCCGCCGGGCGGTCCATGCGGTCCACCGCGTGAAGGCGGGCTCGGCCCGCTCCGCCATCGCCCGGAACATGCCCCGCCCGTACCGCCCGGGGTCGGCCGCACTGTCCAGCACGAAGCGGTCGGCTCGCCGGGGGAACATCTGGGTGTAGACGGCGCCGAGATAGGTGCCGTAGGAGAACCCCAGATAGGAGATCTTCTCCTCTCCCAACACGGCACGGATCACGTCCATATCGCGCGCCGTGTTGCGGGTGGTGAGGTGCCGCAGGACCTCACCCGCCTCGGCCCGGCACTTCTCGGCGACCGTACGCGCCCACTGCACGTCCTTCGCGAAGTCCGTGGCCTGGTACGGGCGTTCCACGTCCTGCTCGGCGTCGGTCAGACCACAACCGACGGGAGAACTGCGGCCGATCCCCCTCGGGTCGAATCCGATGAGGTCGTACTGTCTCTTCACTTTCTCGGGCAGTTTCACCGCCGGGTCGACCGGCAAATCCAGGCCCGGCCCCCCGGGGCCGCCCGGGTTGAGCAGCAGAACGCCGCGCCGCTCCTTCGCACTGCTCGCCCTCAACCGGGATACCGCGATGTCGATCGTCCTACCGCCGGGATCGCCGTAGTCCAGCGGCACTTTGACAGTCGTGCACTGTAAGGCGACGGGACGGTCCGTGCCACAGCGCTGCCAACGGGGATTCTGATGCGCCGCGGATTTCTCGGCGGCGGTAAAGGCCGTTGCGGGTGCCGGCGCCGAAACGAAAGTCGCCACGGTGCACAGGGCCAGGAGAGACGCTATTCGTGTGCTGCGCACCATGGTCAGTCCCTGGTGAGTTGTTGGTGGACGCACTGCGCGTATTGCCGCACCGGTCCCATGCGATGCCGTGCGAGGCGGCGACATCTCTCTTCCTTGCGTATCTCTTCCCTGCGTGTCTCTTCCTTGCGCATTCATCAGCCGTCCTCCGGTCAACTGCTCAGGGCACGATCCTGGTTTCCGGAGCCGCGAACGCGCATCGCGGGAAGGCGGGAGAAAATGCTCCCCCGATCGGGGGAGGCCCCCGGTGAACTGCGCGGCCATACTGGCCGAATCATGATCTGGGGAATCCGGCCGCTGTTGCGCGGCTCTACGTACGCGGGCATGCTGTTCGCCTCTTGCGGCGCATTGGCGAGCCTTCCACTGCTGCCTTTCGCCATGCTGCCGACACGGTTGTGGCCCTCCGCTCCCTATGGCGTGCAGGCCGTTCTGGTCCTCCTGGTCTGGGCCGTACTGATCGGCGCGGTGGGGCTGGCCCGCAGCACGCGGCGGGTGCTGATCGCGTGCGCCCGCCGCCTGCTGCGGGTGCCGTTGCCGGATCCGCTGGCCGTACGCCGGCCCGCGAACTCACCCGGTACCGGGCGGCCATCCGGCGCTGACCGCCTGCGTACTCCCCTCTGGCTGCTGCTGCACGTGGCGCTGGGGTGGACGGGAGCGCTGGTCGGCGGAGTGCTGATGCTCGGGGGCCTGGCCCTCCCGTTCGGCGCCGAGGCGGGGCTGAGCCTGTTCGGCCGGACGGTGCGGCCGGAGCCCGGCTGGCAGAGCTGGGTGGCGGCGCTCGGCTGCGTCCTGCTCGCCGCGGTGGTGTGCGTGGTGGTGACGAAGGCCCTGCGGTGGTTGGCGCCCAGGCTGTTGGGGCCGTCGCCGGCCGAGCGGCTCGCGCTGGCGGCCGAGCGGGAGCTGGCGCTGGCCGAACGCAACCGACTGGCCCACGAGTTGCACGACTCGATCGGGCACACGCTGACGGCGAACACGATCCAGGCCGCGGTGGCGGGCGAGGTGCTCTCCGCCGACCCGGTGGCGGCGCGGGCCGCCCTGCGCAGCATCGAGGAGTCGGCCCGGGCCGCACTGGAGGACCTGGACTACGTACTGGGCGTGCTGCGCGAGCAGCCCGCGGAGACCGCACCGCCGCGCACCCTGGCCGATCTGCCCGAGCTGCTCGACCGGTTGCGGCATGCGGGCGCGGTGGCGGAGCCGGAGCTGTCGGGCGACTTGGCGCAGGTGCAGGGGACGCTCTCCCGCGCGGCGTACCGGATCCTTCAGGAGGGACTGACGAACGCGCTGCGGCACGGGGCGGGCGGTCCGATCGAAGTCCGGGTGGTGGCGGCGTCGGACGCACTGGAGCTCCGTGTGATCAACCGGACCGAGGCGGCCACGGGCATCGGCACGGACCCGGGCGCCTTCCCGACGTCCGGGCGCGGCATGCCCGGTCTCGCCGAGCGCGTGCGGCTGCTGCACGGCGAGATCGAGGCCGGCCCGCACGGGCCGCAGCACTGGCGGTTGGCGGTCCGGCTGCCGGTACGGGTCTCGGCATGACCGGCCCTGACCCCAGCGCCACCGCCACGACCGGCGCCGCCATCAGCCCCACCCCTGCCGGCACCCCCGTCACCCTCCTGATCGCGGACGACGACGAGGTGACCCGCAGCGGTCTGCGTACGTTGCTCGCGGCCCAGCCGGGGATCAAGGTGGTCGGGGAGGCCGCCGACGGCGTCGAGGCGGTCGAGCAGGCGCGGCGGCTGCGCCCGGACGTGGTCCTGATGGACGTGCGGATGCCACGCCGCAACGGAATCGAGGCCACCCGGCAGCTGCTGGCCGAGTCGGCCGAACCGCCGAAGGTCGTGGTGATCACCACCTTCGAGAACGACGACTACGTCACCGCCGCACTCAGCGCGGGTGCCAGCGGGTTCGTACTCAAGCGGCTTCCGGTCCGGCAGATCGCGGAGGCGGTGCGGGTGGTGGCGGCGGGGGAAGCGATCCTTTTCCCCGCGGCGCTGCGTCGGATGGTCGCCGCCCGCCCACTGGACTCCGCCGCCGCGCTGCCGAGAGCGGCGCTGACGGACCGGGAGGAAGAGGTGCTGCGGTGGATGGCCACCGGCCTGTCCAACCCGGAAATCGCAAAGTCGCTCACGGTGAGCCTGGAGACGGTGAAGACCCACGTCGGCAACGTGCTGGCCAAGCTCGGCGCGCAGAACAGGACCCATGCGGTGGTGATCGCGTACGAGTCCGGCCTGGTGGTGCCGGGGTTCGCCGGCTGACCCGGTCTGACCTCGACCCTTGACCTCACCTGGCGGCCGCCGCCCCAGCGGCGGCCGCCAAATGACTCCCGGAATGGGGCCGTACAAGACATCGATTGGTCCCGCGCGGTTCCGGTGGACTTCCGGGAGAAGGTCATCTCCCAGATTTCTCCCAGACTTCTCCCACGAGGCGGTCTGCGGATGGTGTCACCCTGGCCGCGCGTCGCTTTGCATCAGCACGTTTGCGTGATCTTGTTCGCTACTGCTCGGCTGCTCACAGTCGAGTGTGGAGGGTGCTCATGGGCCAGGACGCCAGGCTCTTGCGGCGCGCTCGGACTGCGGGGATTCTCGTTGTGGTCCGCGAGCGACCAGCGGACGTCATGGACATGGTCCGCAAGGCCCGTTTGCGGGATGAGCGGGATGGCCGCCTTCGGAGCGCGGCGGGACGATGAGTCGGGCTTCGTCGACGGCCCTCAGGCTTCGTCCGCTATGACAGAAACTGGCCATGCGAACTACGAATGTCTACTGCTGCCAGTGTAGTTTTTCCTCGGTTGCAGCAAAGGGATCAAAACTGCCCGCAATGGCCGAGCGCCGCGTGCCAGGCTGGCTCCGCTGCCCTGGGTCGGCCTATGGGCAGTGTTTTCCGTCCCGCTGCCCGCTCGGGTTGTCCTCAGACTGCGCAGCCGCGGCTTCTCCAGCACCCGTCCTCCGAGATGGGACGGTTGCTTGCGTGAGCTCATGACTCCGGAGATGCCCAGCGGGCCGAGCGGGAAAGGCGTCATGCCCTGGCCCCGCGATCTCACCCGGCACGCCGCTCCTGGCGTGTCGCGCCGCGAACCGTCCCCGACGGTTGTGCGGTGTGGTGCGGCCAGGCGTGGTGGGTACCCGGCTCGTGCCTGCGGAGCCCGGGTGGTGGCCGAGGAGGTCGACGTATTCCCGCTCGAATACGGGCGAGCGGAATCCTGAATATCTCATGCCGCAACTACAGAAATGGCCACTGCCGCAGTAAGGTTTTTTTACGCTCTCGAAAGCTTCGGGACCATCTGCCGCGCACGGCCGCCAGTACCGTGCTACCTTCGATCTCAGTTGCAGTTGTGGTTCCCAAGACTTCAAGCGCGCTCGCTGTCGTACATGGCGGAGCGCTTTCGTATTGCCGGTGTTTCTTTCCGGACGGGCAATCAACGCAGCGATACGGAGCTCGCACGGTGTGGGCTCCGGGCATTGCCCCGAAGGAGATATGACATGGCTACTGGCACCGTGAAGTGGTTCAACGCGGAAAAGGGCTTCGGCTTCATCGAGCAGGATGGTGGCGGCGCCGACGTCTTCGCCCACTACTCGAACATCGCCGCCCAGGGCTTCCGCGAGCTGCAGGAAGGCCAGAAGGTGAACTTCGACGTCACGCAGGGCCAGAAGGGCCCGCAGGCCGAGAACATCGTTCCCGCCTGACGCTGACGCGTAGCACCGTAGCTGGGGCCCGCACCTTGGGTGCGGGCCCCAGCTCGTTGCTTTTTTCCGCGTGCCCCACAACGGCCGCGCACGTGGCGTGCGGGCGGGCAGCCAGTTGCTCTTCCTTACGGCGTTGCCGGACCCGCTTCGGCGCGCAGGGTCGACATATTCCCGCCCCGCTTCGTTCCATCTCATTTCATCGGTTCGTTCTTGCGATTCTTTGTGGGCGGCCCATTGCCGCCGGGAATTCCTCGACGCACCGCATCGAGGAAGGTTCTCCATGAACCGCACAGCTCGCACGAATGACCGCTACTCCCGCTCTGCCCGCTCGTCCGACTCAGGCCGCGGCGGCTACCGCTCCGGTCGGCCGAACCGCTCGGGCACGGGTCGTTCCGGGGGCCCCGGACGGCGTCCCGCGACACTGCAGGGAGAGTTCGCCCTGCCCGTCACCCACACTCCCGCCCTGCCCCCGGCCGAGGCTTTCGCCGAGCTGGACATGCCGTCGCCGCTGCTGGCGGCCCTCAGCGCGGAAGGCATGTCCGCCCCGTTCCCCATCCAGGCCGCCACGCTGCCGAACTCGCTGGCCGGGCGCGATGTTCTCGGCCGCGGTCGCACCGGATCGGGCAAGACGCTGGCCTTCGGTCTGGCCCTGCTGGCCCGTACCGCCGGGCAGCGCGCGGAGCCCCGCCAGCCGCTGGCGCTGGTCCTGGTCCCGACCCGGGAACTGGCCCAGCAGGTCACCGACGCCCTCACCCCCTATGGCCGGTCGCTCAAGCTGCGCCTGGCCACCGTCGTCGGCGGAATGTCGATCGGCCGCCAGTCCAGCGCACTGCGCGGCGGGGTCGAGGTGGTCGTCGCCACGCCGGGACGGCTCAAGGACCTCATAGAGCGCGGTGACTGCAGGCTGAACCAGGTCGCTATCACCGTGCTGGACGAGGCCGACCAGATGGCCGACATGGGCTTCATGCCCCAGGTCACCGCGCTGCTCGACCAGGTTCGGCCCGAGGGGCAGCGGATGCTCTTCTCGGCCACCCTGGACCGCAACGTCGACCTCCTGGTCCGGCGCTACCTGACGGACCCGGTGGTCCACTCCGTCGATCCTTCGGCGGGCGCGGTCACGACGATGGAGCACCACGTGCTGCACGTCCACGGCGCCGACAAGCACGCCACCACCACCGAGATCGCCGCCCGCGAAGGTCGGTCGATCATGTTCCTGGATACCAAGCACGCCGTGGACAACCTCACCAAACACCTGCTGAACAGCGGTGTCCGCGCCGCGGCCCTGCACGGTGGCAAGTCCCAGTCCCAGCGCACCCGCACCCTGGCCCAGTTCAAGACCGGCCATGTCACCGTCCTGGTGGCCACCAACGTCGCCGCCCGCGGCATCCACGTCGACAACCTCGATCTCGTCGTCAACGTCGACCCGCCCAGCGACCACAAGGACTACCTGCACCGCGGTGGCCGTACCGCGCGCGCCGGCGAGTCCGGCAGCGTCGTCACCCTCGTCCTGCCCAACCAGCGCCGCACCATGAACCGCCTGATGGCGGACGCGGGCATCACCCCGCAGACCACCCAGGTCCGCTCCGGCGAGGCCGAACTGAGCCGCATCACCGGCGCCCAGGCACCCTCCGGCACCCCGGTCACCATCGCCGCACCAGTTGTCGAACGCGCCAAGCGCAGCGGCTCCTCCACGCGAGGCCGCCGCAGCCGCCCCGCCCAGGCCCGTCGTGCCGCCGGATCAGCCCGTACCGGGACACCGACTGCGCGGCAGACCTCCTAGGCCCCGGCCGCCTAGCCCGGTCAGGACGATCACGCTCGGCTCGTCGGATCACCATCGTCACGGAGGCTTTCGTTGATGCTGCAGAGCTACCCCCAGGGGGACTTCCCCGGCAAGGCAGCCGGCGACGTCATGTCGTCGCCGGGACCACAGGTCGGCGACGACATGGTCGTCGACGTGGCTCTGTCCGTCCTCATCGGGGCCGGTGTCGACCATCTCCTCGTCCGTGACGAGGACGGGCGGTGTACGGGCCTGATCACCCGTTCCCAGATGACAGAACATCACCAAGGCTCCTGGTACACCGAGGAGACCCGGTTGCGGGACCTCATCTACGACCGTGGGCCCTTCACTTCGCCCGTGATGTCCGCACACGACGCGGAACGCGCCATGCGTCAACGCGCGCTGTGGGCCTCACCCGTGATCGGTGAGGACGGGCACGCCCTGGGCGTCGTCGTCCTCACCCGTTGATCCCTCTCCATCCGGGCCGGCGATCCGTTTCCGGCTTCTCTTCGACCTTGTGGAGGCACGATGCGCGTCGTCATCGCCCGCTTTCCTTTCGACCTGCTCAAGACCGAGGTGCAGGATGCGATGAAGGGCATCAAAGCCGAACCCGTCACGGGTGAGTCCGTGCTCATCGGTCGCCGCCATTACCCCGTCAAGCAGGTCGGGGAGATCATCACCGGGCAGGATCGCCGTGACTTCTCCGCCTGTGAAGTGACCCGAGCCCTGAGCCGCCTCGGCTTCGTGTGCCGCCCGGCTGCCGCTCTCGTGCCACCGACCGGTCTCACACCACTGGAGACGGCGTCGGCCTTGCTGGGGCACCCGGCCCGAGCCTGACCGGACCGCTGTGGGCAAAGAATCCGCCCCGCAGCTGCCAACTCGGCGGTCGGAAGAGCGCAAGGATCCCTGGCTGTCAGCGAGGCCCAACAGCCAAGAGGAGGGCGGAAGCTGTGTCCCGCACCCGGCTGCCGCTCTGGTGGAGCGGGCGGCCGAGCTGGTGGATGCGGCGGAGACTCGTGCCCCGGTCCGGCAAGGCCCCAAGAACGTGCTCCCCGAACGCCTCCGACCGGCCCGGGCCCCCCGTCCGGGACCAGCGTTCACCTCCTGCCATCGCCGGCCCCTTGCCAGGTCGGATCCTCCTGATCCATTGCTCCGCAGGCGGCATGTCACGCGAGAAATCCGCGAGCGATCTATCGTCAAGGTATGAGCGTGTTCATCAAGCTGGTGGAGAACCGGCCCCCCAAGGAATACTCGGAGCTGGCGGTTGCAGATATCTCCTACGACGACATCACCGAGGGCGAGTCGCCCGCGACGTACGAGTACGACCTGCTTCCGTGCGGCGCATTGCGGATCCTGAGGGTGACCAAAGGCGAAGCCGCTGTCGTCGATTCGATCTACGCTCCGGGACTCTGGTTCCGTGTCCGGGGGCAGTGGCGCGGTAATCCGGAATAGCAAGAACTCTGCCGGTGGCCGGGCGCTGCCGGCTGCTGAGCCCGGTCGTCGGCGCTTGAGGTCCGAGCAGAATGTGCTCATGCTTCGCGTCAGCCTACGGAATCACGTCGGAAGCTACCTGCAGGTGTACCGTGGATTGTGGGTAGCGCACTCTCACGTGTTGCGCCTGAAAGGACGGCCCCGGCGGTTTCACCGGGGCCGTTTCAGGATTCACGCCGAGCGTGCTGGCGCGGTCTCACGGGCGCCATGGCCGCCCTCGGAGTCCCAGACCGCTTCTCGCGCCTGGTCGGCTTCTGTCATGATCCGTTGGAATGCGGCCCTCTTTAGCAGATCACTCGCTGTGTGGCTGCGCAGCGGACCGGTAGCCGCGGTCATCAGCCAGGCGGCGATGGCCGGATCCGTCTGCGGCGGAATCACCAGCAGGTCCCAGCGGCCGACGGCGTAGGAGAGCAGCAACAGCTTGTGAGGGTCTTGCTCGGCCTTGAACCAGCCGACGCTCACCACGTGCCCATCAACGGGCACCCTCCGTGGGATGACCGGCCACTGGGTCGGGTTCACCGTGACATGCGTGATGCGCCCCCAAAGGGGATCCAGCACCGCGGTCAACGCAGGAAGTTCCGCCGCCAGGTCGCGGGAGCGGGGCCACCAGGCACCGTCAAGAAGAGCACCAGGGGTGTCCGTCGAGGCGAGTGCGAGTCGCAGCGGCAGCGAAAAGGTCCGCTTCTCGACCGCCGGCGTATACAGAATGGTCGCGGTCATAACGCGGACCTGTCCCCGGGCCGGTGTACGCCGGCCCGGTGTTGTGAATCGCCGAGAACGACAGGAGCTCAGAGACTCTTATGCGAAATGTCCTCGGTAATTTCAGGATACTCCCGAATACAGCCCGCCGGACGGTTTCGGGGTGACGGATATCAGGGCGTTTTGGCGTTGTCCCGCGACTCATCGGCATATGGTCTGTCGCTGGCTGCCGCTACAGGAATGCGGCGTTACGGAAAGCGTTGCGAATCAGGAAATCGGGTTTCGGTCGCGGGTGTAGTAAAACTCGTTTGGCAGACTCGCCGGGAAGGAGCCCGAAGGTCGTCTCCGTCGCGAGGGGCGTCGGGCTGGTCGATCAGCCGCTGGACTTCGCTGTGGCGTTCGCATTCAGCAGGCGTCACCGTGTGACGCCTGCTTGTCACGCGATCGGGGACTTTCCCGACCGGAGCCCGGAGCCGGGGGTGGTGGTGACGCTGTCGGTGAGGCGGCGGATCATGTGCCATCCGGTGCCGCCGTTGAGCCAGGGGTGCGTTCGCGCGGGGGCGCCGGGTTGAGGTCGCTGAAGGCGACGTTCGCTGCATCGGCGGTTGCGCCGAGTGCGAGGGTGCAGTGGCCGCCTCCGTGACGCAGGGCGTTGGTGAGCGGGCGACGCCGCGGGCGCGTGCTCACGCCCCGCTTGGGTCGGCTGTGCCGCCGGGCTCAGCTTGTGCCGCCGGGCCGGTCTTCAACTCGGATGGCAATCTTCCGGGTGTGCATGAGACAGAAGCCCACTCACTGACTGTTGAGAAAATCTGTCACGCCGAGAGTAGACATGGGTGCGTGCGGGGGTTAGTGTTTCCTCGTACCCAAGAAGTCGAAGAGGGCACGGCAGAGATGAACTGCCGTGCGAGCAGGTCAGGCAGGATGCGGAACGGCAGTGGAGTGGCGGGGCCGGAAATGGTGGGTTCCGTCACTGGCTGCCGGGCCGAGCGGCCCCAGGGGCCGCATGCAGTACCCGCGATACCCAGCAGTACAACCGAGCAACCGAATGAGGTAAGGAGCAGACGCCATCAGGATCGCCCGGGCGAGGAAGAACACCGCTCGGGTACTGCAGGCCCCGGATTGGAAGGTGGTCCCCGGTCACGTATTCGCGATCCCCGCACCTCCGCCCTCCCAGGCGGACCAGCGGAACAAGAGAGCCGGCGCAGTCAGCCGGTAGATGGTGTTGAAAGCTCGGGGCCCGGGTGCCAGTACGGCACTCGGGCCCCTCGACGCGTCCCCGAAAGAAGAGGTCTATGCCCCCTCGCAGTTCCCGCCCCGCCGACAAGTTCGACGACGACGATTACCCCGCCTACACCATGGGCCGGGCCGCCGAGATGCTCGGCACCACCCCCGCCTTCCTCCGCGCCCTTGGCGAGCACCGCCTGATCACCCCGCTGCGCTCCGAAGGCGGCCACCGCCGCTACTCGCGCTACCAGCTGCGCATCGCCGCCCGCGCCCGCGAACTCGTCGACTCCGGCACCCCCATCGAAGCCGCCTGCCGCATCGTCATTCTCGAAGACCAGCTCGAAGAAGCCCAGCGCATCAACGAAGAACTGCGCACCCGCGGCGCCACGTCGTAACGGCGTTTCGAGACCGATCTGCCCGAGCTGAGCACCGCTGCGGCCGCGACCTGACCCGCGACGGCAGACGTTGTCCCGGCGGCCGGGCCAGCACCGTGAACCAGGCCCGTCCGCTGCACCGAGGTTCAGGAGAGCCTTGCGTCGCTTGGCCAACTCGCCACGCCCCAACGCATGGCCGCCCGCCGGCAGTCCTGGGGACCGGGCAGGCTCCGGTGCTGCCGCCCGGGTGGCGTGGTGCGAGGCGAAGGATGTTTTCGACAGGGTGAATGAGAGCCGCTCGGGCAGTGGGATCGAGCAGCGATGGTGCGGGTGTCGGTTCACTCCATGGTGGCGAAGTGGTCGGCGGCGCCACCGTGCCACTCGATCATGAAGAGGGTGGCGTCGTCGCTGGTGCGCCCGCCTCGTTCCCTCTTCAGCGTGTGGGAGAGCCGGCGCAGGTCCGCCCGCAGCCCCTCTGACGGCTCTTCCCCCAGGCGGTTGACGCAGCCGATGAGGCGTTCCTCGCCGAACGGCTCCCCGCCGGCGACATGCTCCTCGATGATGCCGTCGGTGTAGCACAGCACCCGGTCGCCCTGCTGAAGCGTGTGCTCTCTGACCCGGGGCGCCTCGCCTCCGAAGCCGACGGGCAGCGTCGTCGCGCTCTCCAGCTGCCGCACGACCCGGCCCTCCCGGATCAGCAGCGGCGCGGGGTGGCCCGCGTTGACCAGCTCCATCTCCCCGGTGGAGATGTTCATGTGCATCAGCTGCGCCGTGACGAAGTGGTCAGGCCCGAACTGCTGGGAGATGGCATCGTCCATGAACGCGTACTTCTCGGCCAGGCTGACGAACACGCGCCGGGCATGGCGGTAGGCGCCGATGACGACGGTCGCCATCGCGGCGGCGTCCAGGCCGTGGCCCATCGCGTCGATGACGGCCGTGTGCAGGATGTTGTCGTTGAGGGCGTAGTCGAAGCTGTCACCGGCGACGCGGTAGGCGGGCTCTAGGATGCCGGCCACCTCGACCTGCGGCACGGACATCGTCAGCGGCGGCAGCAGGCCCCACTGGATCTCCGCAGACACGCTCATCGGCTCCCGACGCCGGACCAGGAAGAACTGGTCGGTGTAGGCATTCTTGGTGACCAGCATGTCGGCAACCAGGCCGGCGAGCCGGCCCAGCAAGCGCCGGTCATCGTCGTCGACGGCGTCCAGAGTCAGGGCCATGACGCCCACCTGGTCGCTTCCGTCCAGCAGGGGCAGATACATCCGGACGCTGCCGCCGGCCTGTGGTACCTCGACGACAGCCGCGCGCAGGAAGGCCCGGCCGGCGGGGGAGCCGGTCACCGGCTCAGGCTGGCCCACGTGCAGTTTCCTGCCAGGCAGCGGCACCAACAGCTCCTGCGCGTAGTCCTGGAGCAGGATGGAGACGTCACGGCCGCCGATCCCGGCCACCTCTTCCGCGATCAGGGGGGCGATCAGCTGCGGTGGCAACAGCCGCGCCCTGTCCAGCAGCAGGCCGAGCAGCCGCTCGCCAAAACCCTCCGACCGGTCCACCACGCCCTTGTCCGGCTGCCGCTCACCTTCCGCCATAGCCATGTCCTTCCATCCCGCTGGCCTCATTTCGCATGACACAGGGGCGATTCACCGGGCGGTGTGGTGTTCGGCTTCTGTGGCCTGGAGCCGGTGGGACTCGGTGCCGGTCTGGATGAAGGTGCAGCGGAAAGTGATCCGGTCAGCGATGGCCGCGCAGAGCCGCGGCTCGTTGATCGCCTCCCACTCGTTGAACGGGGAGTTTGTGGCGACCGCGGTCGCCTTGCGTTCTTCCCGCTCGGTGAAGATCTGGAACAGCAGCTTGGCGCCCTTCGTGTCCAGGTCGAGAGAGCCGAGAGGCGGCTTCCGCACCGTTGGCACCGGATGGTTGAGGGTCTTGACGACCGTCTTGCACGAGACTCTGTACCGCTGAGCCAGCGTCCGCTGCGACACCATCGGATCCAGCCGGCGGTCCCGGCGGATCCGCTCGAAGATCCACTCACGCGATCGGTACACGAAAAGGTCTCCTGACACGACCTTGACCAACGCACACAGCATGACCGGCCAACGGCCCAAGACCTCTATTACGCCGAAAGCGGCATGTCGCACACGATCAGATCGGGTGGTCCCCATTCTCGTTGCCCAGACGGTGGTCCCCAATCTCACCGCCCGAGTGGCCCCCCTACGCCCTGTCGAAAACACGTAGAGGGAAGACCGTCGCGCCACGCCGGTCTATCGGATCGGCCACGGACAGCGGCTGCGCGCAACGGCGCTGCGGGCGCTGCCCAGGTGACCCCCACGCCACAGCCATACAAGAACGCGCACGAGCCGTCTCCCGCCGCTTGCGGGCGTACCGATAGGGGATGGAGTCCCCTCTCGGCCCTTTTCGGCCGACGAGGCTTTACTGTCTGGTCAACCTGCAGCGGTTCAGGGTGGCCAAGACCGGGAACGTCTCGCGGATGCGGTCTGCGAATCCGGGGGCGAGCAGCGAGTAGGCCAGCAACATGGCGGCGTCGTATCCGACCGGGGCGAGCCCGAAGCCCTCCCAGTCCAGCAGATGCTGGGGGAGCCCGAACAAGATCGTCTCCCAGATTTCTCCCAAACGATCTCCAGGAACGAATCAGGGGCCTGATCCACCGAGTGGATCAGGCCCCTGATCTGTTGTTCCTTCAGTCGGGGTGGCGGGATTTGAACCCACGACCTCTTCGTCCCGAACGAAGCGCGCTGCCAAGCTGCGCTACACCCCGAAGCAACGAGCTCTACTTTAGCGGACTGATCCCCGTAGGTGAAATCCGCTTTCGGTCGGCGACGGAGACGGGTCTGACCTGGGGTTTTGTCGGGCGGGGTCGGCGGGGGTGCGGGGTGCTGGAGGGGCGGGGCGGGCCACCGAAGGGGGCAAAGTGACGGAGGTCACCACGGATTGGGTCGTGATGTGGCTTCCGGGGGCGGAGGCCGGCCCGCCGAGGTCGCACGCGGCCCCGGCCCCTGAGACGAGGGGCCGGGGCCGGGGCGTTGTGTCAGTCGCGCGCCGTCAGCGTCAGGAGGGTGGCCTCCGGGGGGCAGGCGAAGCGGACGGGGGTGTAGCGGTTGGTGCCGCAGCCGGCGGAGACGTGGAGGTAGGAGGTGCGGCCGTCGGCGGTGTGGGTGGAGAGGCCCTTGGCGCGCTGGGTGTCGATGTCGCAGTTGGTGACGAGGGCGCCGTAGAAGGGGACGCAGAGCTGACCGCCGTGGGTGTGGCCGGCGAGGATCAGCGGATAGCCGTCGGCGGCGAAGGCGTCCAGGGACCGCAGGTACGGGGCGTGGACGACGGCCAGCGAGAGGTCGGCGTCGACTTCCGGGCCGCCGGCGACCTCGGCGTAGCGGTCGCGCTTGATGTGCGGGTCGTCCAGGCCGGTCAGCGCGATCTCGGCGCCCTCCAGCTTGAGGTGGCCGCGGGTGTTGGAGAGGTTGACCCAGCCGGCGCTGTCGAAGGCGTCGCGGAGGTCCTCCCAGGGGTTGTGGACGACGCCGACGGCGGGGGTGTTGCCGTTCAGGCCGTGCCGGCCCTGGACCTTCTCGACCAGGTAGCGGGCGGGGTTTCGCAGCTTGGGGCCGTAGTAGTCGTTGGAGCCGAAGACGTAGGCGCCGGGGAACTCCATCAGCGGGCCCAGGGCGTCCAGGGTCTCCGGGACGCCCTCGGGGTCGGAGAGGTTGTCGCCGGTGTTGACGACGAAGTCGGGGCGGAGCCCGGCGAGCGACTGGAGCCAGCGCTGTTTCTTGCGCTGCCCGCTGACCATGTGGATGTCGGAGACCTGGAGGACGCGCAACGGCCGCATGCCGTGGGGCAGTACGGGCACGGTGACGCGTCGCAGGCGGAAGGAGCGGACTTCGAAGCCGGCGGCGTAGGCCAGGCCGGCCGCGCCGACCGCGGCAAGGGACAGGGGAACTCCGTATCGCGCGCGCATGTCTCCATGGTTGCAGAGTGGGCGGAGGGCGGGGAGCGGCGATCTTGGTCGGAGGGCCGGCGGGCGGCCCCCGCGGCGCGGCGGCGGGTGGGCGGCGGCGGGGCGCGCGGTGGGAAAAGGCGCGGCGGTTGTCGGTGGGTGGAGGCATACTCAACGTCATGACCACGCTCAAGGCCAAGCTCAAGGACGACCTCACCGCCGCGATCAAGGCGCGCGACGAGCTGCGTTCCTCCACCCTCCGTCTGACGCTGACCGCGCTCCAGAAGGAGGAGGTGGCGGGCACAGAGGCGCGTGAGCTGTCCGACGGCGAGGTCGAGAAGATCATTGCGCGGGAGGCGAAGAAGCGTCGCGAGGCCGCGGAGGCGTTCGACAAGGGCGACCGGGCCGCGCAGGCCGACCGCGAGCGCGCCGAGGGCGAGGTGCTCGCCGAGTACCTCCCCAAGCCGTTGACCGACGACGAGCTGGAGTCGCTGGTCGCCGAGGCCGTGGCGGAGGCCACCGGGGCCGGGGCCGAGGGCCCGAAGGCCATGGGCGCCGTGATGAAGATCGTCAACCCGAAGGTGGCGGGCCGTGCCGACGGCGGCCGGGTCGCCGCGATGGTGAAGAAGCTGCTGGCCGGCTGAGGCCGTACGCGACGGCCCGCCCTCGGCCGGCCGTTGCGCAGACGTCGAAGGGGCGCCCTCGCCAAGAGGGCGCCCCTTCTCCGTTCTGGAGGGCGGTCAGACGGACCGGCCGTTCACCAACCGCCGTTCCCGCCGCCCAAGAAGTCGGGGAAGCCGGGGATGTGCCAGCCGCCGCCGGGCTTGTTGTCACCGCCGCCGGGCTTCGGCTTCGGGTTGGGCTTCGGCTGGCCCTTGTTGCCGTCGTCGCCCTTGGCGTTGGGGTCGTCGATCGGGACGGTCGGCAGGGTCAGGGCCGGGCGGCCGGCCAGGGCACCGGTCATCAGGTCGCGCCAGATCGGGCCGGGGGTGTCGGCGCCGTAGACCTTGTCGTGCGGGACGCCGCCGATGGTGATGCCGTACATCTGGCGCTGGTGGCGCGGGTCGCCGACCCAGACCGCGCCGGCCGCGTTCGGGGTGTAGCCGACGAACCAGGCGGCGTAGCGGCTGTCCGTGGTGCCGGTCTTGCCGGCGCTGTCGCGGCCCGTGAGACCGGCCTGCTTGCCGGTGCCGTCCTCGACGACGCCCTTGAGGAGGGTGTTGACGGTGTCCGCGGTCTTCTTGGACATCGCGCTGCGGCAGTCGGTCTTCGGGACGTTCAGCGCCTTGCCCTGTGCGTCGGTGATCGACTCGATGGCGACGGGGGAGCAGTAGGTGCCCTCGTTGGCGAAGGTGGCGTACGCCGTGGCCATGGTCAGCGGGGACATCTCCTGGACGCCGAGCGCCATGGCGGGCACCTGCTTGAGGGGCTTGCCGTCGGCCCGTTGGAGCCCCATCTTCTGGGCCATCGTGATCGCGGGGCAGATGCCCATGTCGCTGATCAGCTGTACGTAGTAGGTGTTGACCGACTTCGCGGTCGCCTCCTTCATGGCGAACGGGCCGACTTCCTTGGGGTCCTCGTTCTGGAGCGTGCCGCCGCCGTTCCACTCGCCGGTGCAGGTCTGGACCGGCTTCGGGTACGCCATCTTGAACGGCGAGGAGTACTGCTGGTACGGGCTGATGCCCTGCTCCAGCGCGGCCGCCGCGACGATCGGCTTGAACGTCGAGCCGGGCTGGTAGCCGGCGCCGCCGCCCATCTTGCGGTCGACCGAGAGGTTGATCTGGGTCTGGTTGGTGCCGAAGCCGTACGGCCGGGACTGGCCCATGCCGAGGATCTTGCCGGTGCCCGGCTGGACGACCGTGGAGGCACTGGCGACCGGGTCGTCCTCGAAGACGTGCTTGCTCAGCGACGCCTGGATCGACTTCTGGGTCTGCCGGTCCAAGGTGGTGCGGATGGTCAAACCGCCCTGCATCCAGCGCTTGGAACGGATCTCGCGGGTCGCGCCGAACGTCTTGTCGTTCAGCAGCACCTCGCGGACGTAGTCGCAGAAGAAGCCGGCGCCGTCGGTGGCGGTGATGCAGCCGTTCTGCGGGCGGCTGATCTTCAGCTTGATCGGCCGGGCGGCGGCCGCGTCGGCCTGGGCCCGGGTGATGTTTTTCAGGTCGGCCATCCGCCGCAGGACGGTGTTGCGCCGCTCCGTCGCCGCCTGCGGGTGGTTGACCGGGTCGTACCGCGTCGGGGACTGGACGATGCCGGCGAGCAGCGCCGACTCCTCCAGGCTCAGGTCCTTGGCGGGCTTGCTGAAGTAGCGCTGGGCGGCGGACTCGACGCCGTACGCCTGCTCACCGAAGAAGGTGATGTTGAGGTAGTTCTGGAGGATCTTGCGCTTGCCGAGCTTCTCCTCCAGCTTGATCGCGTACTTCAGCTCCTTGACCTTGCGGCCGAGGGTCTGCTGGGTGGCCTGCGCGACCTTGTCCGGGTCGTCGCCGGCCTCCTCGATGAAGACGTTCTTCACGTACTGCTGGGTCAGGGTGGACGCGCCCTGGGCGACCCCGCCCGACTGCGCGTTCTTGTTGACCGCGCGCAGGATGCCCTTCAGGTCGATGGCGCCGTGCGAGTAGAAGCGGGCGTCCTCGATGGCGACGATCGCCTGCTGGACGTACGGCGACATGTTCTTGAGGTCGACGACGGTGCGGTCGCGGGAGTAGACCGACGCGATCTCGCCACCGTCGGCGTCGAGGATGGTGGTGCGCTGGCTGAGCGGCGGGGTCTTGAGGTTGGCCGGGATGTCGTCGAAGCCCTCGACGGACGTCTTGGCCGCGAGGCCGAGCGCTCCGGCGGCCGGCAGCGCGATCCCGGCGAGGACGGCTCCGGCAAGGACGCTGACACCGAGGAACTTGGCGGCCTGCTGGGTCTTGGATTGACCCCCGCCCTCGCGCTTCTTAGCCATGAGGGCACCCTACGTTCTCATTCGCCGGACAGGGGCGCACCTGTTCGCTTAGCCTGTTCCCATCTGCCGCAGCGGAATGGTTTCTCCCCAGTACGTCAACCCCTGCTCCCGGCGCGGACGCTGTCCCACTTGTCCGCCGTGCGCCAGAAATCCCTTGCTGTCACGGCGAAGTGTCCCGCTTGGGAGGGAAGTGACGTATGTCGCACGGTCACTCCGTTGGGTGATCTGCCGCGTACGCATAGTCCGTTCGGGCCATTCAAGATTGGGCCCGAAGGGGGTGTTGCGCCCTGCCTGCCTTCCGTAACGTCCTCAACTGGCAACGGTGAATATGCCGTTTGCCGCCGTGGGGGAGCCTCGATTCGGGAGAGGACGGCGCCAGCATGGGCTGGGTAACCGACTGGAGTGCACAGGCAGCGTGCCGCACTACCGATCCGGACGAACTGTTCGTGCAAGGGGCGGCGCAGAACCGCGCCAAGGCGGTGTGCACCGGGTGTCCGGTGCGCACGGAGTGCCTGGCCGACGCCCTGGACAACCGGGTGGAGTTCGGCGTGTGGGGCGGGATGACGGAACGCGAGCGGAGGGCGCTGTTGCGCCGCCGTCCGACGGTCACGTCATGGCGTCGCCTGTTGGAGACGGCGCGTACGGAATACGAGCGCAGCACTGGCCTGTTGCCGGTGGACTGCTCGGACGACGCGTTCGACGACGAGTACGCGGCGGTCGGGTAGGCCGCGTTCGCCGCCTGGCGGCGGGCCGTTGGCCAGTGGCGTCGGTCAGGCTTCGGTCTTGCCGGGGCGCAGCACCAGGCGGTCACCGATCGCGCGCAGGCCCGCGAGGTCATGGACGTCACCGGGCAGCGCGCCGACCTCCGTCACCGGCACCTCGGGGTGCAGTGCGGTGAAGCGGTCACGGGTGCGCCGTTCGCGCGCCAGGACCTGCATGCGTTCCGCGTGCAGCCGCAGCAGCCCGGCGGCGAGTTGCGCTGCCGAGGCCGGAGGGGATGCCGCCTGCTCCGCGGCGGCGGGGGAGGAGCCGCCGGGGGTACGTGATCCAGTCTTCCCGCCGGCTAGATCGACAATGCCGTCCGGCTCAAGATTTTCCGCGGACGATGAACCAGCCTCGCTGGAGGGCGAGTTGAGGTCGTCGTACGGCTCCTGCGGCGGCTCCGCGTCCTCTGGTGCGCGGTCGGCGAAGTCCTCCGTCAGGGCCTCCGCGGCGGCCAGCGCCCGCTCGGCGCTGAGCTGGGCCGCGCCGCTGCCGTGGACGCGGTTGAGCACCAGCCCGGCCAGCGGCATCTGTTCGGCGGCCAGCCGCTCGACGAAGTACGCCGCCTCGCGCAGCGCGTCCCGCTCCGGCGCGGCGACCACCAGGAACGCCGTGCCGGGCGCCTGGAGCAGGCGGTAGGTGGCGTCCGCGCGGGTGCGGAAACCGCCGAACATGGTGTCCATCGCGGCCACGAACGTCTGGACGTCGCGGAGGAGTTGGCCACCCATGAGCTTGCTGAGGGTGCCGGTCATCATCGACATGCCGACGTTGAGGAACTTCATGCCGGCCCGCCCGCCGACCTTCGCCGGCGCCATCAGGACCCGGATGAACTTGCCGTCCAGGAACGAACCCAGCCGCTTGGGGGCGTCCAGGAAGTCCAGCGCGGAGCGGCTCGGCGGGGTGTCCACGACGATCAGGTCCCAGTCGTCGCCGGCGCGGAGCTGGCCGAGCTTCTCCATCGCCATGTACTCCTGCGTGCCGGCGAAACCGGCCGACAGGGACTGGTAGAAGGGGTTCTCCAGGATGGCGCGGGCCCGCTCGGCGTCCGCATGGCCCTCGACGATCTCGTCGAAGGTGCGCTTCATGTCCAGCATCATCGCGTGGAGTTCGCCGCCGGCGGTCTCGTCGACGCCCTTGACCCGGCGGGGGACGTTGTCGAGCTCCGAGATGCCCATCGACTGCGCCAGGCGGCGGGCCGGGTCGATCGTCAGCACCACGACCTTGCGACCGCGCTCGGCGGCACGCACCCCCAGCGCCGCGGCGGTGGTGGTCTTGCCGACGCCACCCGAACCGCAGCACACCACGATGCGGGTGCGCGGGTCGTCGATCAGGGCGTCGACCTCCAGCCACGGGGCCGAGGCGTCCAGCGTCGTGTCGTCGGAGGTCATATGGGCCCCTGTTTCCGCAGGTCTCTGGCCAGGCCGTAGAGCCCGGCGAGGTCCACTCCCTCGGGGAGCAGCCCCAACTCGTAGGTGGGCAGGCCGAGGTCGGTCAGTGCGGCGTGCTGGGCGCGCTCCAGCTCGACCCGCTCGGCGTGCTCGCGCGCCTGCTCCAGCAACGGGTCGATCAGGCGCTCGGCGAGGCCGCCGCGCCGGGCGCCGCCCAGACCGGCCTGGGAGAGCGCCTTGGCGATGCCGGCCCGGGCGCCGCGGGCGGCGACCTCCAGATCCCCGTTGTCCAGCAGCGCGGGGCGGGTCATGTTGATGACGACGCCGCCCACCGGGATGCCGACGGCGCGCAGCTCGGCGATGCCGTCGGCGGTCTCCTGGACGGGCATCTCCTCCAGGAGGGTCACCAGGTGCACCGCGGTCTCGGGGGACTTCAGCACGCGCATCACGGCCTGGGCCTGATTGTGGATCGGGCCGATCTTGGCCAGGCCGGCGACCTCGTCGTTGACGTTCAGGAAGCGGGTGACGCGGCCGGTCGGCGGGGCGTCCATCACGACCGCGTCGTAGACGAACGCGCCGCTCTTGTCCTTGCGGCGGACCGCCTCGCACGCCTTGCCGGTCAGCAGGACGTCCCGCAGGCCGGGGGCGATGGTGGTGGCGAAGTCGATCGCGCCGAGCTTCTTCAGGGCCCGGCCGGCGCTGCCGAGCTTGTAGAACATCTGGAGGTAGTCCAGCAGGGCGCGCTCGGCGTCGATGGCCAGGGCGTGCACCTCGCCGCCCCCGGGGGCCACCGCGATCTTGCGCTCCTCGTAGGGAAGCGCCTCGGTCTCGAACAGCTGGGCAATGCCCTGCCGACCCTCGACCTCGACCAGGAGGGTACGGCGCCCCTCGGTGGCGAGGGCGAGGGCGAGGGCAGCGGCGACCGTGGTCTTTCCGGTGCCGCCCTTGCCGCTGACGACATGGAGCCTGCTCACGCCATGGAGCCTAACCAGTCCGCGTCCCGCGTACGCACGGGATACGCCTGGGAACACCCGGAGATCCGCCCGCACGCGGTCAGGGACGGCGTCGGGGATGTGCCCTAGGGGTCGCGGACCCGGAGCCCCCGGGACAGGCATTACGCTCGGCCCATGACCAAGTGGGAATACGCAACCGTGCCGCTGCTCGTGCACGCGACGAAGCAGATTCTGGACACCTGGGGCGAGGACGGCTGGGAGCTGGTCCAGGTCGTGCCGGGCCCGAACAACCCCGAGCAGTTGGTGGCCTACCTGAAGCGGGAGAAGGCGTGAGCGCCGTAGAGGAGAAGATCGCGGCGCTCGGCCTGAAGCTGCCGGAGGTCGTGCCGCCGCTGGCCTCCTACCAGCCCGCGGTCCGTTCCGGTGCGTACGTCTACACCTCCGGCCAGCTGCCCATGGTGGACGGCGCGCTGCCGGTCACCGGCAAGGTCGGTGCCGAGGTCAGCCCCGAGCAGGCCAAGGAGCTCGCCGCGGTCTGCGCGCTGAACGCGCTGGCCGCCGTGAAGTCCGTCACCGGCGACCTCGACAAGATCGTCCGGGTTGTGAAGGTCGTCGGCTTCGTGGCCTCCGCGCCGGAGTTCACCGGCCAGCCGGGCGTCGTCAACGGCGCCAGCGAGCTGCTCGGCGAGATCCTGGGCGAGAAGGGCGTGCACGCCCGCTCCGCGGTCGGCGTGGCGGTGCTGCCGATCGACGCCCCGGTCGAGGTCGAGATCCAGGTCGAGATCGCCGACTGACGCGGCACGAGCGGTGCGCTCGCGTCCGGATAGGGCCCGCTCCCCGGAGGACCCCTCGAACATCCGCACGCGAGCGCATAGCATCCGGCCATGGCGTCGACGACGAATGGCCAGTGGTATCCGCCGGAATGGCCGGCCCGCATCCGGGCCCTGACGAACGGCGAACTGACGCCGCCCGCGCCCCGGCGGGCCGCGACGGTCCTGCTGCTGCGGGACACCGACCACGGCGGTCCCGCCGTCCACATGCTGCGCAGACGCGCCTCCATGGCCTTCGCCGGAGGCGCGTACGCCTATCCGGGCGGTTCCGTCGATCCCCGGGACGAGCGTCCCGTGGGGTGGGCCGGCCCCTCGCGGGCCGAATGGGCGGTGCGGCTGGGCGTCGACCCGTCCACCGCGCAGGCCATCGTCTGCGCCGCCGTGCGCGAGACGTTCGAGGAGTCCGGGGTGCTGCTCGCCGGCGACTCCGCCACCACGGTCGTCGCGGACACCACCGGTGAGGACTGGGAGGCGGACCGGGCGGCGCTGGTCGGCCACGAGCTGTCCTTCGCCGACTTCCTGGCCCGCCGCGGCCTGGTGCTGCGCTCCGACCTGCTGGCCGCCTGGGCGCGCTGGATCACCCCGGAGTTCGAACCGCGCCGCTACGACACGTTCTTCTTCGTCGCCGCGCTCCCCAAGGGACAGCTCGCCCTCAACGTCTCCACGGAGGCGGACCGCACGGTGTGGATCCGCCCGGAGGAGGCCGCGGCCGGCTACGACCGGGGGGAACTGCTGATGATGCCGCCGACCATCTCCACGTTGCGCTCCCTCCAGCCGTACGCCAGCGTCTCCGAGGCGCTGTCCGGGGCCGGGGCGCAGGACCTGACGCCGGTACTGGCCCGCGCCCGTCTCGTGGGCGGCGAGATCGTGTTGAGCTGGCCGGGCCACGACGAGTTCACCAAGCACATCGCACCGGCGGACGAGGGCCCCGCCGGCCCGTCGGGAGGTCCCTCCGCATGACCGAAGCAGCCGCCCTCCCCGGTCAGCCCCGCGGCGGTGTCCTCTCGGGGCCGGCCACGGCGCGCGCCCACTGCATCCTGGCCCCGAACCCGTCCCCGATGACGCTGGACGGCACCAACACCTGGATCGTCGCCGAGCCGGGCTCCGACCTGGCCGTCGTCATCGACCCCGGACCGCTCGACGAGGACCACCTCGGGGCCGTCATCGACACCGCGGAGCGGGCCGGGCACCGGGTCGCGCTGACCCTGCTCACCCACGGGCACCCGGACCACGCCGACGGGGCGGCCCGGTTCGCCGAGCTGACCGGCGCCCCCGTACGGGCGCTGGACCCGGCGCTGCGCCTGGGGGACGAGGGGCTCGGCGCGGGCGACGTCATCACCACCGGGGGGCTGGAGCTACGGGTGGTGTCCACCCCGGGGCACACCGCGGACTCGCTCTGCTTCCATCTGCCCGCCGACCGGGCGGTCCTGACGGGCGACACGATCCTGGGGCGCGGCACCACCGTGGTCGCGCACCCCGACGGGCGGCTGGGCGACTATCTGGACTCGCTGCGCCGACTGCGTTCCCTCACCGTGGACGACGGGGTCGCCACGGTCCTCCCGGGCCACGGGCCGGTGCTGAACGACGCGCAGGGGGCGGTGGAGTTCTATCTGGCGCACCGGGCCCATCGGCTGGCTCAGGTGGAGACCGCCGTGGAGGCCGGCCACCGTACCCCCGCCGAGGTCGTGGCGAGCGTCTACGCGGACGTCGACCGCTCCCTGTGGCCGGCCGCCGAGCTGTCGGTGCGGGCGCAGTTGGAATACCTGGGCGAGCACGGGCTGATCTAGGGCCGGTCGGACGGGGGCCTGCCCATGCGGCGCCAAGGGGCGCTGCGGGGGCGTCAGGGCCCTTGTGGCGGCAAGGTCTTCGCCCCGTGGACGGCCAGGTATTCGTCGGCCAACCAGGGGGCGAGCCCGTTCAGCAGGTCGTCGAGCAGTTCGGGGTACGCGGCGGGGTGCCGGGCGGCGCGCGCCGCGGCGTGCATCTGGTCGGCGTGCGCCGGGTAGTAGTGCCCGAAGACCTCAGCGGACTCGACGAGATCGCTGGTCCAGCCGCCCCAGCGCGGCATGACCAGGGTGAATCCGGTGCGGACGAGGTTCCGTGTGACCCCTCGGGTCAGCCGGTTGCGCTCCTCCTGGGTGGTGGCCGCGGCGGCCCGCTCGCGCAGGCCGGGCAGCCGGCGGTGCAGGTCTCCGTTGGTCTCCCGGGCGAGGAGCGAGGTGGGCCGGTAACGGGGCAGCGCCGCGGTCACGTCCGGGCCGCTGAGCGGTGTGCACAGACAGGCCACGAACCAGCCCGTGTCGTACCGCTCTTCCGCGCTGAGCAGCCGTTCCTCGGCGATCAGCAGGATCCCGGCGCCGTCGATCTGCGGGAAGGCGGCGTCCAACTCCGTCTCGACGGCCCGGGCGGCGGCCCGGTCGGCGTCGGTGGGGTCCGTGCGCAGGACGAGCAGCGCGTCGAGGTCGGAGACCCCGGGGACGGCGGTGCCGCGCGGGATGCTGCCGTAGAGGTAGCTGCTCACCAGCCGGTCGGGGGCGAAGCGGGTGGCCAGCAGGGCGGTCAGCTCCGCCACGACGGGCGCGAACGGCGCGGGCACCCGTTCCAGGGAGCCCTCCCGCACGAAGCAGCCGTCCTGGTCGAGGCCCGTGCCCCGGGAATCCCCACTGGTGGTCATGGCGCCCACTATGGGGCGGCGGAACGGCGGGCCGCGAGCCGATTACCCGGCGGTCGCCTGCCACGCCCTGGACACGGCAAGGGCCCCGCCGGAGCGGGGCCCTTGGGGTGGTCGCCGTGAACGCGGGGCGTCAGCGCGAGCGCTTGGCCAGTCGTTCGACGTCCAGCAGGATCACGGCGCGCGCCTCCAGGCGCAGCCAGCCGCGGCCCGCGAAGTCCGCGAGCGCCTTGTTGACGGTCTCCCGGGAGGCGCCGACCAACTGGGCCAGCTCCTCCTGCGTGAGGTCGTGTACGACGTGGATGCCTTCCTCGGACTGCACGCCGAAGCGGCGCGACAGGTCCAGGAGGGCGCGCGCCACACGGCCCGGCACGTCCGAGAAGACCAGGTCGGACATCTGGTCGTTGGTCTTGCGCAGTCGGCGGGCGACCGCGCGCAGCAGGGCGGTGGCCACCTCCGGGCGGGCATTCAGCCAGGGCTGAAGGTCGCCGTGGCCCAGGCCGAGCAGTTTGACCTCGGTCAGCGCGGTGGCAGTGGCCGTGCGCGGTCCCGGGTCGAACAGTGACAGCTCACCGATGAGCTCGCCGGGTCCGAGGACGGCCAGCATGTTCTCGCGGCCGTCGGGTGAGGTGCGGTGGAGCTTCACCTTGCCCTCGGTGACCACGTACAGGCGGTCGCCCGGGTCCCCTTCGTGGAACAGGGCGTCGCCGCGGGCGAGCGTGACCTCTCCCATCGAGGCGCGAAGCTCGGCCGCCTGCTCGTCGTCGAGCGCCGCGAAGAGCGGGGCGCGCCGCAGAACGTCGTCCACGAGTTCTCTCCTTGTCGACATGCTCCGGAGGACTGTGGTCCCCATCATGCCGGAATGCAAAACAGTGCGATCAATCACAAGTTTGCCGGACCCGTGGCCCGAGCCATACGGCAGGGGGCCGATTGGGGTCACGAATCTTGGTGATCGAGTCGGATGTCAGTGGGTGGCCTTAGTCTGGCCGAGTGTCCAATACGCCGGTGAGAGCAGAGGACTGGGGGCCTACAGAGTGAGCGCAGGGCGCGATTCCGCTGTGGGCGAACAGCTGCCCGCAGGCGCCTCGAATACCGACAAAAGTAACAAATCGTCTTCCAGGGTGATGACCGCGCGGAAGCCGACGGCGCCCGCGACCGGCGCGTCGCGTTCCGAGGCGAAGGAGGCGGTCGTGAACGAAACCCCCGCAAAGCCGGCGAAGGAGACCGCGGCGAAGAAGGCCGCGACGACGAAGAAGACGGCCGCCAAGAAGGCCGCGACGAAGACGGCCACCGCCGCGAAGACCACTGGCACGAAGGCCGCCGCCACGAAGACCGCCGCGAAGACGACGGCCGCGGCGAAGAAGGCCGCGGCGAAGAAGGCAGCCGCCAAGAGCGCGGCGCCCGCCAAGAAGGCGGCGCCCGCCCGTAAGCCCGAGTCCCGGGTCGCCATGGTGCGTCGGGCCCGCCGGATCAACCGCGAGCTGGCCGAGCTGTATCCGTACGCCCACCCGGAGCTGGACTTCACCAACTCCTTCGAGCTGCTGGTCGCGACGGTCCTGTCCGCCCAGACCACCGACCTACGGGTCAACCAGACCACCCCCCGGCTCTTCGCGGTTTGCCCCACGCCCGAGGACATGGCCGCGATCCCCCCGGAGCAGTTGGAGGAGCTGATCCGCCCCACCGGCTTCTTCCGGGCCAAGGCGAAGTCCCTGATCGGGCTCTCCACCGCCCTGCGCGACCGCTTCGACGGCGAGGTGCCCGGCCGCCTGGAGGACCTCGTCACGCTCCCCGGCGTCGGCCGCAAGACCGCCAACGTGGTGCTCGGCAATGCCTTCGGCGTCCCCGGCATCACCGTGGACACGCACTTCGGCCGGCTGGCGCGCCGCTTCGGCTGGACGACCGCGCAGGACGCAGAGAAGGTCGAGGCCGACGTCGCCGAGATCTTCCCCAAGAGCGAGTGGACGATGCTCTCGCACCGGGTGGTCTTCCACGGCCGCCGGGTCTGCCACTCCCGCAAGCCCGCCTGCGGGGCCTGTCCCATCGCCCCGCTGTGCCCCTCGTACGGCGAGGGCGAGACCGACCCGGAGAAGGCGAAGAAGCTGCTCAAGTACGAGCTGGGCGGGCAGCCCGGGCAGCGGCTGAAGCCGCCGACCGACTATCCGGGGCAGCCCGCGCTCCCGCTGGCGGCCTCATAGGGCGACGACGGCGAGCACGACTCCACAGGGGGACCGACCCATCGACGTAAGCCTCAAGGGGGCGCGGATGACGAGTGCACGGGAGCAGTACGACGAGACGACGGATCCCTGCCGGGCGGTGGCCGAGCGGGAGGTCGCGGTCACGACCGAGGGCCTGCCCGGGTGGCTGGCTCCGGTGGCGCGTGCGGCCGCCACGATAGAGCCGCGCCAGCTCAGCAGCTTCCTGCCGCCGAAGGACGGCGGCCGGCAGTCCGCCGTCCTGATCCTCTTCGGGCACGGTGCCCGTGGGCCCGAACTGCTCCTGATGGAGCGCGCCGGCACCCTGCGCTCGCACGCCGGGCAGCCCTCGTTCCCCGGTGGGTCGCTCGATCCGCAGGACGGTGACCCGGACGGGCCGGGCCCGGTCCGTGCGGCGCTGCGGGAGGCCCAGGAGGAGACCGGGCTCGACCCGGCCGGGGTCCAGGTCTTCGGGGTGCTGCCGCGGCTCTACATCCCCGTCAGCGGTTTCGTCGTCACGCCCGTGCTGGGGTGGTGGCGGGTGCCGAGTCCGGTGGACGTGGTGGACCGGGGGGAGACCGCCCGGGTCTTCACGGTTCCCGTGGCGGATCTCACGGACCCGGCACATCGGGTCACCACCCGTCACCCCAGCGGCCACGTCGGCCCCGCCTTCCTCGTCGAGGATGCGCTGGTCTGGGGTTTCACCGCCGGAGTGATCGACCGGATCCTGCACTACGCAGGCTGGGAGATCGCATGGGACCGCGACAAGCAGGTCCCGCTCGACTGGCGCTCGTGAGACGGTGTCCGGCGTGAACGTCCTGGACATCCTGCTGCTGATCGCGGCCGTGTGGTTCGCGATCGTCGGTTACCGGCAAGGCTTCCTCGTCGGCATCCTGTCCGTGATCGGCTTCCTCGGGGGAGGTCTGATCGCGGTCTACGTGCTGCCGGTGATCTGGAACGGGGTCACCGACGACGCCAAACCGGGCACCTTCGCGGTGATCGCGGCGGTCGCCATCGTGATCGTCTGCGCATCGGTGGGCCAGGCGCTCACCACCCATCTCGGCAACAAACTCCGCCGCCACATCACCTGGACACCGGCACGGGCGCTGGACGCCACCGGTGGGGCGCTGGTCAACGTCCTGGCGATGCTGCTGGTCGCCTGGCTGATCGGCTCGGCGCTGGCCGGTACGTCGCTGCCCACGCTCAGCAAGGAGGTCCGCAACTCCAAGGTGCTGCTCGGGGTGTCCCAGGTCATGCCGCCGCAGGCCAGCACCTGGTTCGCGGACTTCTCCTCGGCACTGGCGCAGAACGGCTTCCCGCAGGTCTTCACGCCGTTCTCCAACGAGCCGATCCGGCCGGTCCGCCCGCCGGACCCGGGCCTGGCCAACGGCCCCGTGGCGGCGGACGCCCGGCACAGCATCGTCAAGATCGTCGGACGGGCGCCCAGCTGCGGCAAGATCCTCGAAGGCACCGGCTTCGTCTTCGCCCCGCACCGGGTGATGACCAACGCGCACGTCGTCGGCGGCGTCAGCGACCCGACGGTCCAGGTGGGCGGCGAGGGCATCCCGGTGAACGCCAAGGTCGTGCTCTATGACTGGGAGCGCGACATCGCCGTGCTCGACGTCCCGCAGCTCCGCGCGCCGGTGCTGAAGTTCGCCGACAAGGACGCCGGCAGCGGCAAGAGCGCCATCGTCGCCGGCTTCCCGGAGAACGGCGGCTACGACGTCCGTCCGGCCCGGATCCGCGGCCGCATCCAGGCCGACGGCGCGGACATCTACCACCGGGGCACGGTCGGCCGCGATGTCTACTCGCTCTACGCCACGGTCCGGGAGGGCAACTCCGGTGGCCCGCTGCTCACGCCCGGGGGTGCGGTCTACGGCGTGGTCTTCGCCAAGTCGAGGGACGACGCGCACACCGGCTACGCGCTGACGGCCGACGAGGTGCGGCAGGACGCCGTGCGGGGACGGAGCGCGAGCCGGCCGGTCGACACCCAGGGCTGCGCGATCTGAGGCCGGGCGCGGGGCCGCGAACCGATCCGTTGCGGACGGGACGCGGCCCGGCGGCCGGGGAAGGCGGAGTGCGCCGGGTCAGCCCCGGGGATGGCGCAGCCGTGCGCTCATCCAGCGCGCTCTGCGGCGCAGGATGCGGGGGATGCCCATCGGGTGCGCCGGGTCGGGGGACCCGCCGGATCCGAGATCCGGGGTACCCCTGTCCTGCGTGCCCACTGCAGCGGCACTGCTGCGGCGGTTGCGTGCCACGTCACGGTAGTCGTGCGTCCAGCCCATACCCTCGACTCTGCCCGTGGCCCAAGGTCCGTAACCGCCCCGGCGAGGGCCAATTGGCCTATGCGGGAGGCAATTGGCTGTTCGTCAGACGAGCGTTCGTATGACGTGGTGGAACGGGCCGGTCACCGTGTGGTGTCGATGGGGACAGGGGGATGGGCGTGGGTCCGTGGGCCCTCAGCGGTCCGGTTCCGGGTCCTTCAGCCAGTTGATCAGTTCGGTGGAGAAGGCCGCCGGGTCCTCCTCGTGCGGCCAGTGCCCCAGGCCGTCGAAGAGCCGCCAGCGGTAGGGGGCTTCGACGTACTCGCCGGAGCCGGCGGCGCTGCGGGTGCGCATCACCGGGTCCAGGGAGCCGTGCAGATGCAGGGTGGGGACCCGCACGGGCAGCTTCATCCGGCGGTTGAACTGGATGCCGTCGGGGCGGGCCATCGAGCGCACCATCCAGCGGTACGGCTCGATCGAGCAGTGCGCCGTCGAGGGGATGGCCATCGCCCGCCGGTAGACCTCGACGGTCTCGTCCTCCGGGAGCCGGGGGCCGGACCAGTCGCGGATCATCCGGCCCACCAGGGCCGCGTCGTCCGCGGTCAGCCGGCGCTCCGGCAGCCAGGGCCGCTGGCAGCTCCAGATGTGTGAGCTGCGGCGGACGTCGGCGAGCATCGCGGCCCGCCAGCGCCGCGGGTGCGGCATCGAGGACACCGCGAGCCGGCGGACCAGCTTGGGCCGCATCACCGCGGCCGTCCAGGCGAGGTAGCCGCCCAGATCGTGCCCGACCAGCGCGGCGTCCGGCTCGCCCAGGGAGCGGATGACGCCGGTGATGTCGAGGGCGAGGTTCGCGGGGTCGTAGCCGCGTGGGGTGCGGTCGCTGCCGCCGACGCCCCGCAGGTCCATGGCGACCGCGCGGAAGCCCGCGTCGGCCAGTGCGGGCAGTTGGTGCCGCCAGGTCCACCAGAACTGCGGGAAGCCGTGCAGCAGCAGCACGAGGGGCCCGTCGCCCATCTCGGCGATGTGGAAACGGGCGCCGTTGGCCGCGACGTCCCGGTGTGTCACCTCGGTCCCGTCCGGGAGGCCGAGCCGCACGACCGAGGCGGTGCTGTCAGGGGCTGTCATACCGATGAGCGTGTCACAGACTCCAGGACCGGGTGCTCCAAGTCCGTCGGGCGCGGGTGCGGCTTGGCCTTCTGCAGCACGGCCGCGGTCTCCTTGGCGGAGGCGATCGACTTCTCCGGCTTCTTGATCTTCTTGATCTTGGCCATCGCGATCAGGATCAGCAGCGCGGCGATGATCAGGAAGGCGCCGCCCACGATCAGGAAGGACCAGGCGAGGCCGAGGCCGAGGTTGTGGATGCCGTAGGCCGCCGCGAAACTCAGCACCGGCAGCGCGAACAGCGCCAGGACGCCCGCCACGATGAACGCGGCACTGCCGATGCCCGCCCGCTTGGCATCCTGCCGAAGTTCCGCTTTGGCCAGTGCGATCTCGTCGTGCACCAGCGCGGACATCTCCGCGGTCGCCGTGGCCACCAACTGCCCGAGGCTGCGGTCCGCACCGTCTTCGGCTGCGCTCATCGCCGTCTCCCTGTTCTCTTCGCCTGGATGCAAAGCCTCTCAGATCATGCCGGACCATCGTCCCCGGAGCGGCCGCCGGCAGCCATTTCGGCTAGCCGGCGGTGTTCAGCGGCCTTCGCCTCGTGGATCGCGGCCATGCGCAAGTGGTACGCGGGCTGGCCCAGTTCGTAGATGTCGGGGATGCCGTCCTGGTCCTCGTCCCGCTCCTCCTCGTCGCACAGGCGCCGGTACTTGTTGTTGCGGATCTTGAGGAGGATGCCCGCGAAGACGGCCGCGAGCAGCGAGCCGATCAGCACCGACGCCTTGATCTCGTCGGTCAGGACGGAGTCGCCCGCGAAGGCCAGTTCGCCGATGAGTAGGGAGACGGTGAAGCCGATTCCGGCCAAGGCGGCGACCCCGAAGACGTCCGGCCACTTCAGGTCGGGGTTGAGTTCGGCCCGGGTGAAGCGGGCGGTGCACCAGGTGCCGCCGAATATGCCCACCGCCTTGCCCACTATCAGGCCGAGGACCACGCCCAGCGTCTCCGGCCGGACGAAGACGTCGTGGATCGCACCGCCGGATATGGACACCCCCGCGGAGAAGAGCGCGAACAGCGGCACCGCCAGCCCCGCCGACAGCGGGCGGACCAGGTGCTCGATGTGCTCGCCGGGTGACCGCTGTTCGCCCTCGCGGCGGTGGCAGCGCAGCATCAGGCCCATGGCGACGCCGGCGATGGTGGCGTGCACGCCGCTGTTCTCCATCAGGGCCCAGATCACCACGCCGAGCGGTACGTACACGTACCAACCGCGGACGCCCTTGCGCAGCAGGAGGTAGAAGAGGCCCAGGCCGACGACGGACAGGCCGAGGGCGAGGAAGTTGAGCTTCGAGGTGAAGAAGATCGCGATGATCAGGATCGCGAAGAGGTCGTCGACTACGGCGAGGGTGAGCAGGAAGGCGCGCAGCGCGGACGGCAGGGAGGTGCCGATGACCGCGAGGACGGCGAGCGCGAAGGCGATGTCGGTGGCGGTGGGGACCGCCCAGCCCTGGAGGGAGCCGCCGCCGGCGGCGTTGACGGCGACGTAGACGAGGGCGGGGGTCGCCATGCCGCAGATCGCGGCGATCACCGGGAGGGCGGCGGCCTTGCGGTCGCGGAGTTCGCCGGCGACCAGTTCGCGCTTGAGCTCGATGCCCGCCACGAAGAAGAAGATCGCGAGTAGGCCGTTGGCGGCCCAGTGCTGGAGGGAGAGGTCCAGGCCGAGCGAGGCTGGGCCGAGGTGCAGGCCGCGGACCGCCTCGTAGCTGCCGCCGAGCGTATTGGCCCAGATGAGGGCGGCGATGGCGGCGACGAGGAGGAGGACACCGCCGACGGTTTCGGTGCGCAGTGCTTCGGCGATGAAGTTCCGCTCCGGTAGCGGCATTCTGCCGAGGAATATGGAGCGGCGGTTGCTGGGCGCAGTCACGCGATGACCTCCGGCAGCTGAGAACGGCTGTAGCAGTTGCCGACCAGACTTCCCGGCGCACCCAGAGTTTCTTAGCGCCTCATTGACGCCTCCCTAACCCTACCGGGTGGGTGCAAGGGGTTAATGCGTGGGCTCAACTTTACGGGCATTTCGGGCGCCGGGCCGCCGGGGGAGCAAGGGCGGGCCCGCCCTGGAGAAACGCCGGAGGGGCACCGGACGCGATGGTCCGGTGCCCCTCCGTGCGCACGTCGGCGCGGTGCTCCGCGGGCGTGGCGTCATTCGACGCCCGGCGCGTCAGTCCTCGCTGGGCGCGCTCGGCAGCTTCGCCTGGATCAGGTCCATGACGGAGGAGTCGGTGAGCGTGGTGACGTCGCCGAGGGCGCGGTTCTCGGCGACGTCGCGCAGCAGCCGTCGCATGATCTTGCCGGAGCGGGTCTTCGGCAGCTCGGCGACCGGCAGGATCCGCTTGGGCTTGGCGATCGGGCCGAGCTGCTGGCCGACATGGGCGCGCAGCTCGTCGACGAGCCCCTCGTCCTCGGCCGCACCGCCGCGCAGGATGACGAAGGCGCAGATGGCCTGGGTCGTCTGCGGGTCGGTGGCGCCGACCACCGCGGCCTCGGCCACCTTCGGGTGCGAGACCAGCGCGGACTCCACCTCGGTGGTGGAGATGTTGTGGCCGGACACCAGCATCACGTCGTCCACCCGGCCCAGCAGCCAGATGTCGCCGTCCTCGTCCTTCTTGGCGCCGTCGCCGGCGAAGTACGTGCCCGCGAAGCGGGACCAGTAGGTGTCCAGGTAGCGCTGGTCGTCGCCCCAGATGGTGCGCAGCATCGACGGCCAGGGCTCGGTGAGCACCAGATACCCACCGGCGCCGTTGGGCACCTCGTGCGCGTCGTCGTCGACCACCGTGGCGGCGATACCGGGCAGCGGTACCTGCGCCGAGCCGGGCTTGGTCTCCGTCACGCCCGGCAGCGGGCTGAGCATCATCGCGCCGGTCTCGGTCTGCCACCAGGTGTCGACGATCGGCGTCCGGTCCGCCCCGATGTGCTTGCGGTACCAGATCCACGCCTCGGGGTTGATCGGCTCGCCGACCGACCCCAGGAGGCGGAGCGACGACAGGTCGAACTTCGCCGGGATGTCGTCGCCCCACTTCATGCAGGCGCGGATCGCGGTCGGCGCGGTGTACAGGATCGTCACGCCGTACTTCTGGACGATCTCCCACCAGCGGCCCTGGTGCGGGGTGTCCGGGGTGCCCTCGTAGAGCACCTCGGTGGCGCCGTTGGAGAGCGGGCCGTAGGTGATGTACGAGTGGCCGGTCACCCAGCCGACGTCGGCGGTGCACCAGAAGACGTCGGTCTCCGGCTTCAGGTCGAAGACCGCGTGGTGGGTGTACGAGACCTGGGTGAGGTAGCCGCCGGTGGTGTGCAGGATGCCCTTGGGCTTACCCGTCGTCCCGGAGGTGTAGAGGATGAACAGCGGGTGCTCGGCGTCGAACGCCTCGGGGGTGTGCTGCTCGCTCTGGCGCTCGACCAGATCGTGCCACCACACGTCCCGGCCCTCGGTCCAGTCGACGTCCTGGCCGGTGCGGCGGACGACCAGCACGCTGCGGACGTCCTCGGTGCCGGGCTTGGTCAGCGCCTCGTCCACGGCCGGCTTGAGGGCGGACGGCTTGCCGCGGCGGTACCCGCCGTCGGCGGTGATCACCACCCGGGCGTCCGCGTCGTTGATCCGCGTCGCCAGCGCGTCCGCGGAGAAGCCGCCGAAGACGACGGAGTGCGGTGCGCCCAGCCGGGCGCAGGCCAGCATCGCGATCACCGTCTCCGGGATCATCGGCATGTAGATGGCGATCCGGTCGCCGGCCTGAACGCCCAGCTCGACCAGGGCGTTGGCGGCCTTGGAGACCTCGCGCTGGAGTTCGGCGTAGGTGATCGCGCGGCTGTCGCCCGACTCGCCTTCGAAGTGGATGGCGACCCGGTCGCCGAGGCCGTTCTCCACGTGGCGGTCCACGCAGTTGTAGGCGACGTTCAGCTTGCCGTCGGCGAACCACTTCGCGAACGGCGGATTGGACCAGTCGAGGATCTCAGTGGGCTCGGTCTCCCAGGTCAGGCGTTTGGCCTGCTCGGCCCAGAAGCCCAGCCGGTCCGCCGCGGCCTCTTCGTACGCGGCGGCCGTGACGTTGGCGTTCGCGGCCAGCTCGGCGGGCGGTGCGAACCGCCGCTCCTCCTTCAAGAGGTTGGCCAGGCTTTCGTTGCTCACGACTTCTCCCATTCCCAGGGCGTGCGATGTGTCCCGGGCCATAGCTCATCAGCCCGCGACCGACCCTGACAAGGGCTGTGGACAACTATTGGTGTAGACCTGTCTGAATCTGGCCGGTCATAGGGCCGTTCGGGTGATGTCGAGCAGGTCAGACCCCGATTGCCGGGACGTCGGCGCGCACCGCCCGGAACCGCCCGCTGGACTCGTCCAGCAGGTACGCCTGGGCCTCGGCGACATGGAAGTACATGCCGTGCAGGGTGAGGCTGCCCTCGGCCATCCGGCGGGCGACGCACGGGTGCGCCCGCAGGTGGTCGAGCTGCTGCCGGACGTTGACCAGCGCCAGCCGCTCCTGGTCGTCGGTCACCGGCCGCTCGGCGAGGGCGACTTCGCCCCTGCCCAGCCGCCCGATCCGCGCCATACGGGCCAGGCTCGGGCGGCCGTGCCGCAGCCAACGGGTGAGCGGGGTGGCCCCGTCGGGCGACGGTGGGGAACCGGCCGCGTCGAGCAGCGCCGCCATGGCGCCGCAGCCCGAGTGCCCGCAGACCGTGATCGACTCGACCCGCAGCACCTCGACCGCGTACTCGACCGCGGCGCCCACGGAGTCACAGGAGGCGTCCGAGTCGGGCGGCGGCATCAGATTGCCGACGTTGCGCACGGTGAACAGGTCACCCGGCCCGCTCGACGTGATCATGCTCGTCACCAGCCGGGAATCGGCGCAGGTCAGGAAGAGCTGGGTGGGGCACTGGCCCTCCCGTGCCAGCCGGGCCAGCTCCTCGCGCACCAGCGGGGCGGTGTGCCGCTGGAACGCGCTGACGCCGCCCAGCAGTTGGCTGCCGCTCCGGTGGTCCGCCGTGCGGGCCGGTGCGGGCC